>OY829846.1:4800000-7080000 GCA_963691875.1 Aureliella sp. | reverse complement strand
GGAATTCACCAGCTGCGCAAGGAGTCACGAATCGTTCTTCGTTGCGGCGAAACGAAGACCGGCATTACGGCAGATGTGCTCGTTTTCCAGGAACAACCTGTAAGAGAAGAGCAGGGCACTGCAACTCAGTCCACTTTACCAAGACTTCGCAAACCTGTTGGCTTTGACCACAACATCGAACGCTTCGCTCCTACCCAAGCGAAGTTCCTTCGATTCACTTCGTTGGCGACGGTAAACGCTAACGAGCACGAGCCTTGCATCGACGAGCTCCAAGTCTTCTCGACGGATCCGGAACGCGGAAACGTCGCATTGGTATCTAACGGAGCGAAGCCGAGTTCTTCTGGAAACTATTCGACGCAAGGCAAACACCAGTTAAAGCACATTAACGACGGCCGATTCGGAAACAGTTACAGCTGGATTTCGAATGATTTGGGCAAAGGCTGGGTACAACTTGAGTTCGCCAAAGTCGAGAACATAGATCGCATTGAATGGGGACGCGACAGACTCGGGCGATTCAAAGATCGTTTGCCGATCGAGTATCGCATCGAAACATCGCTTGACGGCAAAACCTGGACTCTCGCCGCTGGCTCGGGCGACAGAGAGCCGCTTGGTACGCCACATGATGTGACGACTGCTCTACTTCGTCACAACCAAGGGACCAGCAAGGCTCAACTTCGAAAACTCGCAAGGGAGATAGAAAGCTTTGAAGATCAAGTGCAGCAACTTCGCATACCAAGGAAGATATTCGCTGGTCGCTTTGGAGAACCGCAGGAAACATTCCTTCTCAATCGTGGAGATCCGGAACAGCCAACAGATCGACTTCGCCCAGCGGTCTTATCTCGAATCGGCCAATTAAGTTTACCAATGAACGCTTCGGATCTTGAGCGTCGAACTGCATTGTCATCATGGCTCGCTTCACCCAACAATCCCTTAACAGCTCGCGTGATGGTAAATCGCATTTGGCAGTATCACTTTGGAACTGGGCTTGTCGAAACGCCGAGTGATTTCGGATTGAATGGTGCGAGCGCAAGTCATCCTGAGCTATTGGACTGGCTTGCTGCAGAATTTATCGCCAGCGGCTGGTCGGTAAAACACATGCACCGTTTGATCCTCCTTTCGCGTACTTATCAGCAAGCGTCCTCGGTGAGTCCAGAAGTGGCAGAAAGCGGCGCGAGCTTAGACTCGGAAAATCGTTTGCTGTGGCGTTTTCCATCGCGCCGCTTGGAAGCAGAAGCGATACGTGACTGCATACTGCAGGTAAGTGGTCAGTTGAGCTTGGAAAAGGGAGGACCTGGTTTCGATTTCTTCCGGTCGCGTGGTGGGCTCTCTGGCTTTCCTCCCGTAGAAAAGTTTTCGGGAAAACAGCTTCGTCGCATGATTTACTCTCACAAGATCCGCATGGAGCCCGTGCCGATTTTCGGCTCCTTTGATTGTCCCGATGCAGGACTGCCTTCGCCCAAACGCAGTCAGTCGACAACAGCCATTCAGGCGCTGAGCCTATTTAACAGTCCTTTTGTATTGGAGCAGGCGGATGCGTTCGCGCGGAGATTAGAGAAATCGGCTCGAGCACGAGAAGCTGGGGTGCAGCCCCTCCGCTCGTTTCCTAGAGAAACCTCCCGAGCGAGAGTAATCGACAAGGCCGTGTCGAATAAAGAATATCCCATCCAACGCGCTTTTGTCGTAGCCTTCGGTCGTCTCCCTTCCAGGATTGAGCTTGCCGCAGCTCTGCAAGTGGTTGAGGAACACGGGCTAACAACGCTTTGCCGGGCGCTTTTCAATAGCAATGAGTTTCTGTACCTGCCATGAGCGAAGCGCTTTCCCAACCTGGAAGAGAGATCCTACAGAGACGTGATTTGCTGGGGCAGTCTGCGTTAGGATTGGCTGGAGTCGCACTGAGCAGTTTGTTGCATCATGAAAATCTGTTGGCCGACGAGCAGATAGTATTTGATCCCCAGCGCCCGCATGCTCCGCGAGCGAGTCATTTTGCCCCAAAAGCGAAGAATGTATTGGTAATCTTCTGTGCTGGCGCGTGCAGTCAGCTTGAAACCTACGACTACAAACCTGAGTTGATCAAGCGAGACGGGCAAGCGTTAGAAGGCGGACCGGCCGTCACCTTTCAAGGTCCTTCAGGAAATCTTGCCCGCCCGCAATACAAGTTCCGACCGCGAGGCGAGTGCGGAAAAATGATCTCCAACATGATTCCACATCTTGGTGGAATCGTAGATGACATCGCTTTCGTACATTCGCTTACGAACAAGTCGAATACCCACGGGCCAGCGGAGAATTTCTTGTCGACCGGTTTTGTGCTCGATGGCTTCCCAAGTATTGGAGCATGGGCATCATACGCACTTGGGACCGAGAACCAGGATCTACCAGCATTCGTTGCAATTCCAGATCCGAGGGGCGTGCCTCAGGCAAGCGTCAACAATTGGGGGTCGGGTTTTTTACCGGCTGTTTTCCAAGGAACACCGTTCAGTAGCACGAAGCCGATCAGCCACCTCAGTCCGCCAAGCGATATCGGGGCCGAAAAGGATCGAGCTGCGCGGTCGCTACTTTCCGTCTTGAACAATGAACATCTAAGACGCAATCCCGGCGACAGTAATCTGTCCGCGCGCATTGCGAGTTATGAACTGGCCGCTCGAATGCAACTGTCCGTTCCGAAAATTAGCGACCTTTCGACCGAGTCGGAACACACAATTCGCATGTATGGTGCGGATTCAACGAACAAGAACAAAGCTGCCTTTGCCCGCAATGCAATCCTTGCACGAAGGCTGATCGAGAATGGAGTCCGCTTCGTACAGCTTTTCAACGGAGCCTATGCCAGTGGCGGCGCCTTGAACTGGGATGGGCATTCCAAGCTGCGCGAACAGTACGATATGCACGGTGAGATTATGGATCAACCCGCCGCGGCCTTGTTCCGCGATCTCAAACAGCGAGGATTACTGGCCGACACGCTCGTAGTATGGTGCACCGAGTTCGGACGCATGCCCATGTTCCAGAAAGGGGCAAAGGGGCGTGACCATAACCCCCAAGGCTTCACAGCTTGGCTAGGAGGAGCCGGGATCAAGCCGGGAATGAGCTACGGCAAAACCGATGAACTTGGTTTTAAGGCAGTCGACGAAGTTTGTTCCATACACGACCTGAACGCCACCATTCTGCACCTCCTAGGGCTTGATCATACGCGACTTACGTTCACGCACAATGGCGTCAGTCGCCGACTCACCGACGTCCATGGCCACGTGCTTCGGCCGATCTTAGCTTAGAATCAGCATGGTAACCTGCAACACGTCTGCAGATGCGACCGGCAAGCAGCTAAAAATCAAAACATGGGCAGCCCTGTGCCACACGAGATTAGAGGGTCTTTGAGTTGAATGTTAGAAACTACGCCATGAAATCGATTGTTTTGCTGTTTCAACTGCTGGTCTTTTCCATTAACGCGAATGTACCAATCGTAGCCGAGCAGAGACCAAACATCCTATTCTTTCTAGTCGACGATATGGGGGTCGGCGATACCTCGGTACCATTCCTGTATCGAAATGGAAAGCCGCAACGAATTCCGCTCAACGATCTCTATCGAACCCCAAATATGGAGAGGCTCGCTGCCAACGGCAGACTGTTTACCAATGCATATTCGTATTCTGTCTGCTCTCCGACTCGAATTAGTCTCATGACGGGCCAGTCGGCGCCGCGACATAGAGTCACGACTTGGACACATCCAAAGGAATCGTCGATTGACACTGGACTGGTCAAGAAGGGCAATCTAAGAAGCCCGCCTGACTGGAACATCGCGGGCATCGATTTTTCTTTGCCGTTGCTGCCTGAATCAATGAGGGAGGCTGGTTATCGCACATTGTTTGCCGGTAAGGCACATTTCGGGCCCGACGATACTCTTGCCGGCGATCCGGAAAACCTGGGCTTTGATGTGAACATCGCAGGCTTCGGTGGAGGTGGACCGGGTAGTTATTGGGGCAAGTACAACTATTCGGCCAATCATCGCACCGGCAAGCACGTTTGGGATGTCCCTGGACTGGAGAAGTATCACGGCACCGAAGTGTTCTTGAGTGAGGCTATCACTCGCGAGATGAACCGAACGATCGAATCCGCAGTTCAATCAAAGCAACCTTTCTTCGCCTACATGAGTCACTATGCGGTCCACGCTCCCTGGCAGTATCCCGATAGCCGTTTTGTCAACAATTACCCGACGCTTGAAGGGCAAGGCCTGGCATTCGCGACGCTTGTCGAAGGAATGGACAAGTCGCTCGGTGACATGTTGCAAAAGCTAGAGGAGCTAGGAGTTGCCGAAAAAACGTTGGTGATTTTCTTCTCCGACAACGGCAGTGCCTGGTCTTCGGCCGGGCCGTTTCGCGATAAGAAGGGCTCTCGTTTCGAAGGAGGTGTGCGTGTACCACTTATTGTTTCGTGGGCGAAGCGGAACGACGAACATCCGCTGCAGCTAGCGTTCCCGATTCCCAGCGCGTCAGCCGACCACAGATTGGTGACCTGCGCGGACATGATGCCAACTTTACTTGCCGTTTCCGGTGCTGCGATTCCCAAGGAAACTGTGATCGACGGATTCGATGTCAGCCCGTACTTTACAGGCCAAGAAGGAACGTGCCGTCCTCAAGAATTCCTGGTGCACTTCCCTCATCAACATCGCAATACTCTCTTTTCAACCTATCGTGAGAATGATTGGAAGATCATCTACAGCTATGCGACGGAGAAGTGGGAGCTCTATAATCTTGTCGAAGATCCATTCGAGAGAAAGAATGCTTGTGATGCAGAACCGAGTATTGCGTTGAAGCTAGCTCGAACCATGGTCCAACAACTTGATGCTCAGCAAGCCCAATATCCAGTTAGCCATGAAACTGGAGAGGCGGTGAAGCCCAATCTATCGGAGCTTGAAAAAGCAAAACTCCATCCCTAGTTCGCAATTCGATATTTCGCTCGGTGACATCACCCGTTCCCTTACCATAACTGAGACTGAAAATGCACCAAATCATCCGGACGCCGATTGTCGGTCTGCTAGCCTTTGTGTCCGTCGTGGTCATTTTCACTTCAACTTCGATTGCTCAGTCGTACGCCTTGATTCGTATCGATCCCAATAACGATGGTTCTGAGCAGTTTGAGAAACTGATGGATGACCTCAAGGCCTCTTCGAACTTCTATCTGGGGCAACTCGCCGGTGATTACGCCAAACACTGCAAGTTGAGCGACAAACAGTTGGAGAAGCTGAGGCTTGCCGCGAAAGGAGCAACACTCAAGTTTGTGGCGAGTGAGCGCAAGAAACATATTGGCACGCTAGAGCGTTATCAGCAGATGGCGGGAGCCGATCCCGAGGCACAACAGCCCGCAACCAAGAATTTAGCGTTTTACTTGCAGACGCAGGATGCAAGTAGTGTGATCAAGCAGAACCTTTGGACATCGATTCTCAAGACAGTTGTTTCTGACGAGCAACGAGAAAAATACGAACAATCGACTGCAAAGCGGGAGGAGTTCATTCGCAAGGCTGCCGTGGATAGCTTCTTGGCCAAAGTCGAGTTGGGGCTTTTTCTTTCTGAAAAACAAAGAGACGAAATGCGGCCGCTTATCGATGAAACACTCGGAGACTTCTTGGCAAAGTATTTGAAGTTAGAGAATCAGATGCGAATTTCTCGCTCCTTTGGACCACCGAAAAATGTGGAAAATTCGCCTTATGTCGCGAAGTTCAAGGAAGTGCTTACTGCGGAGCAGCTTGCACACTGGAAACGCAAGTACGAACCACTGCTGGACAGCCTAAAACTGGATATCCAACGTGTCGAACAAAGGCGTTGATTTGGGAGTTGCTTTACTTACTCGTCGGTTGAAGGTCTTTTTTTACGGTGCGTAGAGAATGACGATTCCTGTCGTTCTTTTCTGTGTTTTGATATTCTGTATCTTGTCTTCAGCGGCTGCTAACGCCCCTTCTGTAGTTGCAAGTCCGAGCAGCATACCTTCAGCGACGGCGAGGAAAGGAATCGCATCCGCGGTCCGAATCACCATGTTGTAATCATAACGTCGTCGACAGCACCCTGGGACTCGAACTTGCGCGATGATGAGTCTGTGAAGGAATGTCTGACTGGTGGGTTCTCTAAGAAGATCTTGGCAGAAAAAGCCGAGTGCAAATGTCAATCTCTGCTGAGATGGCCGGAAACAATTTACGCGTGCCCTGGAAACGCAACGTTGAACTTACGAGCTAGAAGTTAAAACATCTCGTACAACATGGCCATGCACGTTTGTTAGACGCCTCTCCAAGCCATTGTGATAAAACGTTAGACGCTCGTGGTCGAGTCCCATTAGGTGCAGAATAGTCGCGTTGAAATCGTAAACGGTTGTCTTGTCGACAGCAGCTTTGAACCCGAACTCATCACTTTCTCCGTAGCTAAACCCGGGACGAACGCCCGCGCCGGTGAGGAAGCATGTGAAGGCATCGGGATTGTGATCCCGTCCTGTCCCGTTGGCTTGCAGAAACGGCATACGGCCGAACTCAGTTGCCCAGACCACAAGTGTATGTTCAAGTAATCCACGCTGCTTCATGTCCGCAATCAAGGCTGCAGTTGGCTGATCCATGATCTCAGCTTGCATCGCATGGGTTCTCAAGATGTTGGAGTGCGAATCCCAGTTGGTGACTCCGTTGCCGCCAGACGGATCACTGCCGTTAAACAACTGAACGACTCGAACACCTTTTTCGATCAAGCGTCGAGCCAAAATGCAATTCTTGGCATACTCGCGCCGCAACTCACTTCCGCCTTCCACACCATAGGCCTTCAGGGTCGCAACCGTTTCGCCCGCTAAATCCATAATTTCAGGTACAGAGGTTTGCATGCGCCCCGCCAGTTCGTAACTGGCTATCCGTCCAGCCAAGTTTGCATCGCCTGGATATTTCTCGAGGTGCTTTGCATTTAGTTTCTGTAACAGCTCGACCGTACCACGATCTGCCGCAGATGTCACCGATCCAGGACGTCTCAAATTGTTTGGAGGATTCCTGGCGCTGAAGTCCGTTCCTTGGAAAGCGGCAGGAAGGAAGCCGTTGCCAAAGTTATTCTTGCCGCTGCGTGCGAGACCGCGAGGATCATTGATTGCAACGAAGGCTGGCAGTTCCTGATTCTCTGTGCCAAGTGCGTAGGTGACCCATGAACCGAACGACGGAAAGCCCTCCATCGTGAAGCCCGTGTTCATGAAGTTCTCGCCTTGAGGGTGAGCGCTCGTGTCAGTGGAGAGTGCGTGGAAGAAACAAAAGTCGTCAACTTGTTGAGCAAGATTTGGGAGTAAGTCGGAAACCATTTTTCCCGTTTCCCCCCGCGGCTTGAAGTCCCAGAACGGCTTTGCAATATTGCCGGTTGGCCCCTCGAATGTCACAGCCGGAATTCCAGGCGGCTTCTTATCGTGTAACTTTTTCAAAGCCGGTTTGTAGTCAAAAGTATCAACGTGACTCACCGCACCGGGCAGATAGACGACAAGCACTTGCTTCGCGGGCACCTCAAAGTGCGATTGTCGTGGGGCGTAAGGATTGTTGGGATCGATTTTGGGACGAATGGAACCATCGCCGGCACCTGGTTCATCTGCCAACAGACCTTCCGCCTCTAGTAAGCTCGCCAAGCCAAGTCCCGCCGCCGACAAGCCAGCCGTTCCCAAGAAACCACGCCGGTTCAGTAGGCTGCGACCTTGAAATGAAATATGTTCTGCGTCGTTCATAGTGTTAGTACTCAGTTCTTCTCAGGTATTTTCAAATCATAACCCGAAGCGTGAGCGAGCTCCCAATCTCAACCCGAAGCATTAGCGAGGCCCAAATCTCAAGCGCGAGCGACCGCCCTTCCTCTTGTTGCTGATAGTGCTCCTCTCAGGGTAAGAACGCGAACTCGTTGGAGTTGATCAAAGCTCGGCAAACATAGGTGAGACTCTCTGACTTGGCTAACTGGAGACAAGCTCGGTGCTCGTCCTTGCCAGGGGAACGCCCAAGCAGCAATGCGAAGCAGCGATCTATCGCTTTCGCCAAGTCACCCCCAGAGTCATTCGTCGCCCGATCTGCGATGCGAAGTGATTGTTCCAACACAAAGTCGCTGTTCATCAAGTTCAATGCTTGAAGCGGGGTTGTCGATATCGGTCGCTTTGGACGAATCTGCCCACAATCAGGAAAATCAAAGGCAGTGAAGATACGATCGTCAACGCGTCGCATGCGTTCCTGGTAGAGCATCCTTCTCCATGTTTTCTCGTCGTGGTTGTTCACCACTTCCCATTGCGAATAGCGTTTCTTGATGTTGTGGATGCGATAGCTTGGGCCACCGATCGTAGTGTCTAAACTGCCGGATGCCTGCAGGATCGAATCGCGAATCACTTCGGCTTCCATCCGCCGAGGCGGGAACCTCCACAACAACTCTTCCGGAGCCGATTCCTGCTCGGCCTCCGACTCGATGCGGCTAGATTGTTTAAAGGCTTGCGACATGACCAGCATCCGAATGATGCGTTTCATTGCGAAAGGCTTTCCAGAATCTATCGTTGGTGAGGCGAACTCACTCGCCAGCCAATCGAGCAATTTGGGATGTGTGGGCTTCGCCCCTGCTTCTCCAAAGTCGCTTGGAGTGGCGACAATGCCAGAACCAAAGGTGTGATGCCATAATCGATTGGCCATGACGCGGGCTGTCAAAGGGTTGGAAGGATCGCAGAGCCATTCTGCCAAGGCGCGACGACGCTCAGGCCCAGAAGCGTCTGAAGCAAGATCTAGCTTTCCGTCAAGCAGTTTCGGGGCGGCGGGCGCGACCTGGTCACGAGGACTCTCAGGGCTGCCGCGAGCCAAAACAAATGTCTCTACCGGTTCAATGAACCGCCCTACAAAGGCGGGCTGTCGACCTTGGACGAGAATCCTGTCGATGATTTCTTGGATCTTACCCTGCAGTTCCTTTCGCTTCTCATCGTCCTTCGTGCGTTGTTTGATCGATGCAGTGGCACTGAATTGTTTCCATTCACCATCACTTGCGAGCAAGGAAATTTTGAACTCACCATATGAGATTTTGTTCATACCCTCGAGATAATCAGTCTCGAGGAAGTCAGCACGATTGGTGCTGATTCGCACTGTGTCAACTTCGACTGTCTCAGCAAACTGAAACTCGAGCCAGGGACGCTCTTTGCTTCCCTTCGGGGACTTGCCGATCCACTGCTTGGTGCCGAACACGCCGTTGGTCAACTTCGATGCCGGTTTTCCTTCTTGCAACGTCGCTTGATTCTCAAGCAACGTAGTACCAAAACGTTCTAACGCAATATTTCGTCTCTTCCCCGACGTTTCAAAGATCTCCAACTCATCTGCCATCACCCAGCCGTTGGTGAACGCAATACGCAAGGCACCGGTGGTCTTATTGGGGAATCGGATCTCCTGGTAGCCCCGCCAGTCTTCAATCCAAGCCCAGCCTTGCTTCTTCATTTGTCCCCGAAGCTGCCTCAGCTCTTGCAACATCTCTTGTTCTCGTACCACACGAGGGTGATCTTCGGCTAGCTCAGGTAGACGTCCACCAAATTCAGTATCCTGAAACACTGCAGACAGCGAGTAATAGTCGGTAATCGAGATAGGATCAAACTTGTGGTTATGACATCGAGCGCAGCCAATCGTAACGCCCATCATCGACGCCCCCACCGTTTGCAAAATCTCGTCCATCCGATCTGCTCTCGCTTGCCGAATAGCCGTCGGCTCGAAACCTACGGTTCCGGCCGGCACATGAGGCCCTGCGACGAGGAAGCCGGTTGCGTCGCCTGCTCCAATCGTATCGCCAGCAAGTTGCTCTCGAATAAATTGATCGTAGGGTTTGTCTTCGTTGAAAGCACTAACGACGTAATCTCGATACATCCATGCGTTCTTGCGGTACATATTGCTTTCGCTGCCATTGGTCTCCGCCCAACGAATGACATCTAGCCAATGCTGTGCCCATCGCTCGCCAAAATGTGGTGAGTCCAGGAGCCGGTCCACCAATTCAGAATACGCCTTCTCTGGATCACTCGCGAAAGACTTAAGAAACACCTCGTTCTCTGCTGTCGTCGGTGGTAGTCCAGTCAGGACGATGGAAACTCGCTTTATCAGCGAGAGAGGATGGGCGGGTGCAGAATAGCCAAGTCCTTCTTTGTTAAGAAGTTCCAAAACAAAAGCGTCTATTTGATTGGGTTTGCGATTGCCTCCTTCGATGCCAGGATTCTCACTCACCCCAGGGGTCGGGATTACCGGAACCGCAGGACGAACAATGGGTTGAAAGGACCAGTGATCCACCGTCTCTTCAAGCTTTGCGTCCATTTGGCCAGGCCAGACAGCGCCTTGTTCAATCCATCTTTCTAGCAGTTCAATTTCTTGCGCCGGAATCTTCTCCTCGTCTGGCGGCATCGCGATTTCTTCGGAGACGTGTTTGACTGCCTCAATCAAATAGCTCTTATCGGGCTTGCCCGGAACTACTGCCGCTAGCCCCGAGTTTCCTCCCTTTAACATGTACGCGCGAAGATCCAGCCTAAGATCCGACTCCTTCTCATCGGCTCCATGACAGTACCAACATCGTTCTTCAAGAATCGGCACAATGTCACGCTCGAAATCTACTCTTTGAGCAATTGCAAATTGCAATGCAGTGCAAGAAAACAAAGCAAAGCAAAAGGCGGTGCCTATTGATTTCGTTTCAATTCCTACCAACATCTACTTTTCCTCTATCAAGGCCGACTGCAAACCAGCGTTCATTTGATCGGGCAACCGGGCAACAATCTTTGGCTTCTTATCCAGATGTTCTTAGTTTCTTGCGGATCCGACGCGTGGTCAAACAACTCCACAAATATTGGTTCTGCCTCAGGATTGCGCTAATTCTGCCAAACTCACAGGAGAAACCGATCCGTGCGCACGGTATATCCTATCACGTGCTTCTCGAACAGTTCTCGATTCCAGCTTTCACCCTGCTGGTCCATGATCCTCTGCTCGACATCCTTGATTGATGGCCCAAGACAAGTCTCAGGCGTCCCCTTAAAGAGCGGATTGACACCCCATGCTCGCAATGCCCAGTTCTGGTACTGACTGAAGGCAGCATGCTTCCAACTTCGTTCAGATTTGTTCAATAGCGGGGCGAAACTGTGATCCAGCAAATATTGGCTTACCGCGCACACGAAGCACAAGGATTGGAAAATGTCCACTAGCTCAACAATGCCGTTGGTCGTCGCACCTTGCACCTTCATTTGAGGAACATAAACAGTCAGCGGAACACGTGTCGAGGTTACGTACTTAGTTGCCTTGCCCCACAGTCCTATGTCACCGAGGTGCCATACATGGTCTCCCCAGAAAACGATGATGGTATTTTCTCGTAGGTCCAGATCATCCTGAGTCTTGAGTAGCAAGCCAATTTGTGCATCGAAATAGCTATTAGAAGCCAAGTGAGCATACTTCAGAGTGCGTGCAAGCTCCTGCGATATCGGTCTGTATTTCGGAATGTCGGGACGTAACGCATCAGAACCTTTGCTAGGGCCAGCCGCTAAAAGGATCGCTGATGAAACCCAAACATGCAGGAAGCAAACAAGGTACCAGCAATACTTCATAGGAGCCGGTGAAGGAACTCGCTGACGGCTCGGGTAGGAATTAGTATCCAAGTGGCTTGCCTTGCTGGTAGAGCTCATTGACTTCTTGTGCGTCCAACGCAGCATTGAATATAGCCATTTCATCTATTGTTCCATTCAGGTTCCGGACAGCGAACCAAGCTGAGTCACGGAAAGGCTGGCCCCAGTTGCCAATTTCAGCGGCGCCGATCTTCAATGAAGAGATGTAGAACTTGTCGACAATCCGCTCGCTCGCTACACGATTTCCGTTCACGTACTGGGTAACAAGTCGCTTGGCTGGATCATAGACCGCAACCAAGTGAAACCATTGGCCGCTTTTCGAAACATCCCAAATCGGCTCCGTGTAATACACTCGGTGTAGCCCTGCGTCTAGTACGACCTTCTGGTCTCGCTCATTGAAGTGCTTTACTTCTTGCGTGTCGTCAACCATGACGGAAAACATCAACCGGCCGTCGTCTCGGATCTGCCAATGTGGCTCACCTGTCTCATAGCTATCCGCCATGAACAAGGCGTTGTATCGATGCTCAAGACTATCAACCCGAACCCAGCAAGCGAAAGTGAAGGCCGAGAATTCGCCGTCAATTCGCGTTCGAACACGAGCTCCTGGACGATCGAATCTGAGGCCCTGTGACGTCGCGCCGAACCTACCAAGTGCATGGTCCACCGGCCCGACTAGCAAACCCTCAGAAACGCCAATGTCGCTTGCAACATTGACAACCTTTCGTCCGACCTGGGAGACACAAATCGGATAGTATGCGATCAGTCGTTTGTCGGTTTTTAATTTACGCACACTTAACATCCAAGTCTCAAATTGCTCTTTTTCAGCTGCTCTCTGGCGCGACGCGACGTCTTTTCTTGTACTGACTCTGGTAGAGAGATTGGCCGGCTCGCCTGTACCTTTTAGAGTCCCAACATCGCCGGTGAGCAAGTGCCTGCCGTTCAATTCACCGCCGCGGAGTTCCACTTCGCCGTCGATGACTTCGACTTGTGCGTTGTCGGATCCTACCTCGACGGCAAACTCGGTCCCCAGGTCAATAATCTCGGATTCTGCGACTCTTACAATGAAACCACGCGCGGCAGGAGGAACGGTGGCGCGAATCCGGCCCCGAGCGACACGCACTGACCAATCACTTTCGATATCTAGATTGGCTGGTCCTTCGACAATCAGTGTTGCTCCGCAGAAAAAGTCGATCTCAGCAACGCCTTTATCGAACGCAAAGGGACCGTTGGACAACACGTCGCCCTCACGCCGAGCGAGAGAGTCTGACGGCCAGACGACGTCTACCGCGTAACGAAGTGTTGCATGACCAGCAATCTGAAATTCGGGAGCAAGAGATTCCTCTTTGTTACTCGCGACTTGAGTATTTCCTTGTCTTCCCAGCCAATAAGCTACGCTTGACACAACTAGGAGTATCGTTGCGGCAAGGGCCAACAGTGACCAACTCAGGGTGCGTGAAACAGGATACGTAAACTGCTGATGGTTCGGCGTCTCTATCGATTCATGAATGCCTTCATTCGATTCAGATTCCTCCGTCATCTCACTAAGTGTGTTGCAGAGCCTTATTGCTCGTAGGTACTCGGCTCGCACCTCTGGGCTTCTCTCGATCGCTTCTTGCAGGCGATGGAATTCTGCCTCTGTGATCGTTTCATCGACCGCCTGGTAGATCAGTCTGCGAACGCTGCTATCCATTGATGGCCTCCTCAGAAAGCTGCCTACGCACACATTCGAATAATAGAGTGCGGAGCGTATTCACCTCACTATAGAGGCTTCTGGCCTTCACTCCCGTCTCCTTTGCGATTCTCGCGATCGACTCACCAGGGGCGTGCACGCTGAGAACCAATCTTTGCTGTTCGCCAGAGAGTTTCTTGAGGCAGGATGCGAGAGCTTCCTGCTCCTCCCGGCAATGCTCAAGAGAATCCATCGAGTTTTCAGCCAGGAGCTCAATGACCCTTTCTCGAAACACAAGGCGACTCCTCCCAGCATCTCGCTGCCAACTAAGCGCCTTGAACCGAGCGATCACGCAGGCCCATCGAAGAAACTCTTTCGAAGTGCTTTCTTTGTCGGCAGGCTCGAACTCAGAGTACTTGTTCCAACACTCAAGCGCCGTTTCTTGAACGACATCATCAACGCCGTCACGAGAAGGCATGATCGTTCGGACGAACCTTCTAAGCGATTGGTCGTGCTGGGCTATCAGAACTACGAAATCCGTATACTGCCGCTCCCTCGCAGAAGACGAGTGCGTAACGTCATTACGTCGATTCATATTGCTCCTAAGTGACATGGCACTTTGTTATTCCGCCTGTGCGTAGATTTACCGTTTTATGTCAGGAATTTCCCAAAAGTCTCTTTTTTGCGATGCTGCTCGCCAGAGAGCGTTCCGGGTTGGGTCTGTCTAACCGACTGAAAACGGATTGGTTTTCTTGGGCAGTCACAAGAAAAGCAGGCCGCAGCACACTCGCGTTCATTTGCTAAGTTTGCATTGCCGTGCAGAAAATGATAGTGCCGGGAAATAGCTCCCAAAGAGGGGGGCGGCTGTACTTCCGTGGTTACTAACTCGTTCCTCGCGTCCTATCTGTGGGTGAGTAAGCAAGAATTCCAGCTTGGAATTTGGTTCGACTGGAGCGCTACGTCGCTATGATGGTGATGTTTAGCGTTGCCATTACCGGTGCATCAGTTGTTGCAACGCCTGCGTATCTCAATTCCTGCTTCCGCAAGTGGGTAGACTCCACAGGTAAATTTGAAGTGGAAGCCAAGTTGGTCGAATTAATCGCGGGCAAGATTGTGCTGACGTCGGTGGGTAAACACGATGCCCAGCTTTGTCGCGTTCCTCCCAAAGTTGTCTTTTCGACTCAGTTGGTTTCCGACAATGGTAATTCGATATAGGACTTCCGATTGGGTTCGCAATAGATCCGTTGAGTTGCAGGTCGGAAATCTTCGTGGGCAGCTTCCGGGATCCGCGTGAACTTCTGCGGATTTCGGTCAATCAGCGGAAACCAGCTACTTTGCACTTGCACCATTATGCGGTGCCCTTTGCGAAAGAGGTGATTGCGAGTTCGCAAATCAATCTTGATCGCTTCCGGCACATTAGGCTTCATCGGAACGGGCTTTCTAAAGCCATCTCGAAACTTGGACCTCAAGACGTCGTCTGCAATCATCAGTTGATATCCGCCCATCTCAGGCTTGTCGGGATATTTTTCTGGATAGACATCGATCAACTTGACCACCCAATCGCAGTCTGTACCACTTGTGGAAGCCTGCAAGCAAGCTTCGATACGTCCTGCAATCTCCAGGTTGGCCTCCAGCGGTTCACTAACAAAACTCAGCACGTCGGGTCTGCCATCAACAAAACGTTGGTCTTCGACTTTCCAGAATTTGCCCGCCCGACCAAATCGTGGATCTTCACTACCAGATAGACCTCGCCAGAACCCCATGATCGGCCGCCGAGTGTAGGGTACTGGGTTGTCTGGATCGGAAATGAACTCGCGATAGCCAATCCCATTAGCTTGTTCACCGGGTTCATCCTTAGAAAGGTCACCGCTGGTTTTTAGATACCACCGCTGCAGAGTTGCATTTTTCGGTGGCCAGCTATCGTAGGTCTTCCAAGTGTTCGAGCCGGTCTGAAATAGTGTCGCCTCAGGTAGCTTGCATTTCTTGTTATCCCACAACAACGACTTGAAGAATGGAGCTTCTATATTCCGCTGGTAGTGCAGTGTCTGATCACTTCCAAACTCATAGGGCCCTAAATATTCATTCGGGCCGAATGCCCATTGACCATGTGCCCAAGGCCCAACCACTAGCCAGCTATTTTGGGCGTCGTCAGTGGCTTCGAATTGATCATAGATATCGAGTGCTCCGCCCAAGTTCTCGGCGTCCCACCAGCCAACGACATTCAACGTTGGGACGTCTAATTCGGTCAGGTGCTGAAGCGTTCCGCCTTCTTTCCAATATTCGTCATAGGTATCATGCTGCATGAAGTGATTCCAGGTGGGAGACCTGTCATGTAGGTACTTGCGGTTCATATTGGCCAAAGGACCAAGGTCGAGAAAGAACTCATAGACATCGACTTGGTCGTATGGAAAACGAGAATTATTACGTGGATCAAAGTCAAACAAGTATGGCAGTTCGGCACTTGGGCTCAACCGAAACGCACCGAAATGAAAGAAGTCATCGCCGATGAAATAGTCTGAAGGCGAAGCTTGTGGACTCGCCGCTTTGAGGGCAGGATGCGAGTCGATCAATGCCATCGTCACGTACCATCCTGGATACGAGATCCCAAGCATTCCCACATGCCCATTGTTGGGCGTGTTCTCGACCAACCAATCGATCGTGTCATAAGCATCCGTACTTGCGTCAATGGCTTCGGGCGTCTTACGATGTCGGATGGGACGATTCCATTCAAATTTTCCTTCGGACCGATGTCGCCCGCGTGCATCTTGAACGGCGAAGATATATCCATCGTGGCGTAGCTCCCGAAGCGAAGAGTGAAAATACCTCGTGAAGCCGCCGTTTGAATCCTCAACTCCGTAGGGAGTGCGAATCAGAATGACCGGAGAGTCCCCCTTTAGGTTCTTCGGTGTGTATAGTTCTGTGTATAGTTTAATTTCATCGCGCATCGGAATCATCACATCCGATTTGCTGTAGAGGCTCTCTGCCTTCGAATCAGCATCCTGCCCAAATGAACTCGGACTATCGGCCACTGGAATGATAAGAGTCCAAACGAGCAGCGCAAGTGCCCTAATTCTGCTTCTTGTCTGGCGATACCTGAGCATGGATCATCTCCGATTGAAGGCCAATGAAGGTCCGAGAGTTAGGGCCGGAGTTCTTCTATCACTGAGGTACTCACCCAATGAATGACATCGCCACTGCTGAAGAACAAAGTCTTTTGGTCACGAGAAATAGAGGTCGCAAACGCTTGGCAATTGGAGTACTGACTGTTGCCCCAGATTGATCTACACGCTCCAACCAGGATCCACCCGATGAACGTACCAGATGTCAGAGGACTGTCGCTTGGACATGCTTTCCTCATAAAAAGCCTGGGATAGATAAAGAACAAACGCTTCCGTCCAATCCAAACTCGGCGATCTGCGCATCGTACTCGAAATAGAGCAGTGCCATGATGCCAACGAAGAGCAAACTTCAAAATGCGAGCTGACATACGCTTGGTCGGTCATTTACGAAACACATTGATGCTACGATTAATTGTCAGTCTTAGCCCTGTAGACATTAGAACACCTGTCCTGGAGTCTTCGTTCGCATGCTCCAGAGCGTGCCTCCGGCCGTCACGAAAAGTGTTTTTCCATCAGGGCCGCCAAAGGCGCAATTTGTAGTCTCGTCACGAGGGATACCGACAAATTCCAGCAACTCGCCTTTAGGAGAAAACACGTAGATTCCTGCAGTGGGTGGGTCTGCCGTTTCGTGCGGTGGATGAGGACGGTTTAATCCCGCGGCGACATAGAGTCTTCCGACTGTATCAAACTTCATTCCATCTGGGCCTCGAGTAGAGCCCCAATCGTAAATGAGTCGTTGCGTTGCAGGATCAATCGTTCCATCAAGATTCAAGTTGAATCGCCATAGCTTGCGTGCGCCACCTCGGTTGTTGTTATTATTATCCGCGACGAACAGAAATCGATTGTCTGTCGTGATTGCAATTCCGTTCGGGCGGTCGACTTCGTGGGTGATTACGCGAGTGACAGTGCCGTCGGGATCAACTCGATAAACTCCCTCGACTTCGCGCCCCGATTCATCGACCATCTCGATCGAGGAACGATTGCCGTAGCGTGGGTCGGTGAAGTAGATGCGTCCTTTCGCATCAATGACAAGGTCGTTCGGTGTATTGAATTTCTTATTCTGATACTTGTCTGCCAGTACCTGCAGCAAACCGTCATCGGACCGTCGGACAAGACGTCGTTTGGCCGATTGACAGATGACGAGATCACCTTGGTCATCAAACCGCAAGCCATTCGAACCTGCCTCAGCAAACCAAACGATCTGCTCGCCATCTGGAGTTCGCTGATTGATATTGCCGTCACCACTAGTCAGCAAGCCGAGCTTGGGATGCCATGCCGGGCCTTCCCCAGCCCCAGTTTCTTGCAGCATTTTCGGCTTGGATGCGAACACAGATTCCCGATCAGTAGGTTCCTTCAGGCGGATCGTCGCGCTCACCGGAATATGGTCAGAAAGCATCTCCGTACAAGGATCGCGCAAAATCGCAACTGCTTCCACCTGCTCACTTAAAGCCGGCGAGACAAAGATGTAGTCCAAACGGCGATCCGTCCCATGGTCTTGCTCGTTTACCAGTGCACCAGGGAACGTGCCAACGTATGGAAGCTCTGGGGATCTGCGTGCAGCAACCAGATCGGTGTAGCCTTGGTCAAGAATTGCCTGGATGCCTCCATAGTCAATTCTTCCATCGTTCAGATTCCGAGCTCGCGAATTCCTCGCGTCAAGGCTCTTGAAAAAAGGAACGAGTTTTGGACTCGCGTCATAGTGATACCTGTCATTCGGCGCAAAACCGTTAAAATCTCCGGCTAACACCACGCGCGGATTCTCTTCGGGAAGTGACTCCACATCTTGTTTCAGCAACGAAGCCTCATCTATCCGCCACTGAAAATTGGAGGGATGAAAATGAACGACGTAGAACCAGATGCCCTGAATGCGACATCGCAACAAACCATGGTGAAATCCCTTGCGAAGCCGTTTTACATCAGTGATGGGAAACTTCGATGTGATTCCGGTCGGGAATCCTTCCTCCTTCAACAGCACTGAATACGGATGCCCCCAAGATTCTGCATCTGCTCGAAGTTTCTCCTCCGTGTAAGTATTCAATTCCTGTAGCGACACCACATCGGGTGCCTGCGTTTTCATCCAGCGTTTCCAGTTGTCATAACGAGGCTTGGCTTTTTTCGTGAAGCCATACCAAACGTTGTGTGTAATGATCTTTAATTTCTCAGGCTGCGATCGCACTATCGGCTGGGCTGACGTAGCCGCAGAACAAATCACCTGAATCATCAGGGAGCAAGAGAGCAAACGACTTTTTGAGAGGAACATGGCTAGCTTTGGGTAGGAAGGGGAGGCGGGAAAGCAACGCGTAACTTCAAAGCGCACTTTACATTCTGTCACCGTACTTGGATCGCAGATCATCTAGCTGTTTGCCCAAGCGAGCCTTGATAGAGGCATAGCTCGGCTCGTTGTAAAGATTCAGCGACTCGTCGGGATCGATTTCAAGATCGTAGAGCTCCCACGTCTTCAAGTCGTAGAAACAGATTAGCTTGTGCCTGCGTGTTCGAATTCCGAAGTGCCTTGCAACTCGGTGTGCAGTACGATTCGCCGGTTCCACCATCTGATAGTGGTAGTAGATAGCATCTCGCCAATTGTCAGGGAGTTGCCCACGCAGAAAGGGCACGAGTGACTTTCCATGCATGGAAGCAGGAGCATCCAACCCCGCCATATCCATGAAAGTCGGAGCCATATCAACGTTCTGGACGAGCGCCTCACAGGTGCTAGTTGGCTCGGTCACCCCAGGCCAATGTACGATAAGCGGAGTACGCAATGATTCTTCATACATCCAGCGTTTGTCATACCAGCCGTGATCTCTAAGGAAAAACCCTTGATCCGAGGTGTAGACCACAATAGTGTTCTGGTCGAGTGCATTCTCTTTGAGAAACTCTCGAACTTTGCCTACACTGTCATCCAAGCCGGCGACGCTGCGCAAATAGTTTTTTATGTAACGTTGGTAGTTCCAGCGAGTAAGGTCATCGCCCTCAAGTTTTAGTTTCGCAAATTCTGCGTTACGCGGTCCAAATGCCTGGTCCCATGCAGATCGTTGCTCTGGCGTCATCTTAGCCAACTGCGAACTGGCGGCTCGGTCCAAGATGCCTTCACCTGTTACTGGAAGCTTAAGGTCGTAAGCAGGAAAGAGATCACGGGACACTCGCATTTGTGCCGTCTTTGCGCCCGAGTTCTTTCCGCTGTATTTGTCGAATAAATCGCCGGGCTCAGGTATTGTTTGGTTCGTATACTTGTTCAAATGACGAATCGGTGGTTCCCAGGTTCGGTGGGTAGCCGAATGAGAAATCCAAACCATGAAGGGGCCATTTTTCTTTTCCTCGATCCAATCCAGCGACCGTTGGGTAATCGTGTCTGTGCAATGACCAACGCTCGTCTCGACACCGGTGCTTGTCTCAAAACTCGCATTGAAAGAGCTGCCTTTCTTTATCGCCCAATAGTCAAATCCATTTGGCTTAGTCGAAATGTGCCACTTCCCAAAGACTGCAGTAGCGTAGCCAGCGGCTTGCAAAGACTTGGCGAAAGTCGGCAGCTCATCGCGGAACTTGGCACGGTTGCTCGTCTGACCGTCTGCATGAGAGTGGAGCCCCGTCAATAGCGTCGCCCGACAAGGACCGCAGATCGAGTTCCCGACAAAGCTCTGCGTGAACCGCATCCCTTCTCGAGCCAATGCATCAATATTTGGCGTCGAATTGATCTGGGAGCCATAAGCACTAACCGCATGCTGCGCGTGGTCGTCGGTGTAGATGATGACGATGTTCGGCTGCTCCGCATTCAGAACGTAAAGCGATGTCAAGACAAAGAACCAAACTAGTACTTGCGTTCTTATCGGAAAGCCACCGAACACTGAAGCGACCTTATGCGTCATTGCAATTCTGCCTGGGAGAATCTGAGTGGAGCAGACGAAAATTTACCATGTTTGATTCCACACGTTGATCAGATCCAAGATACGGTTGCCTGGAAGAAAAATTGTTTTCGAGAGGAATTCGAGACCATCCATCCAAAATCTGTTGCAATCAGCCAAACGAAAGCCGCAAGTCTCGCATCATAGTCAATTTGTCTTGTGGGTTATTCTGTTCATGGAAAATTCAGTCCAGTCTGCTCCACTCGGGATCGCGACCCGCGGCATTGTGGCAACCACCTTAATGTGCTCTGCCTCCTTCGCACGAGAATCTCAGCCGAAGGTTGCCTATTCGCCAATGACACAGGTCGATAAACGAGATTCCGCGACTAAATATGTCCAGAGATTTGACAATCAAGCGCGAGAAGATCTTTTTGCTTGCTTTGGCGGGGACAAGAAGTTGTTGAAGCGTTGAATGGACGGGTGCGACGAGGTCCTCAAAGAGAATCCAAAGCTCTCACGTCTATGGGAGGCAAAAAATGAGAGGCAAAAAAACGCTCACTCGCGGAATCATCAAGTCTTCCTACGGCCCAATGCACATCGCCATTGCTAATGGCGAGGATCGAAACCTTTGTCTCTGACGCTGCGTGACCTACTCCCTTCGAGTCGGAGGCCGAAAACGGGTATTCCGTTTACCATCTCAAGCGAATTAGCTTCAAATGCACTGGGGTTTTCTAGGAACGAAAAGCAACCGGGAATAAAGGTTCAGGGACAATGTCCCAAACGATTCCCGGCAGCTTCCTCGGAGGTAGTTTGATCGGCCAGTCTCTCGGAAGTGACCATCTCCGAGAGATTGAATTCGGAACCGCGGCAAAGAAGGCGCATCAGGAATTCCCGCAGTGTCTCTTCGCCTCTCCGACGCTGCGCTAATTCGTCCCCCCGGCGACTCTGCGGCTCGCTGTCTACAAGCGATTTCTGTGGAATTACGGCACCGAGCAAGGTGAGACATGAAATGAATAGGCACGCGAAATTGCCGTGAAATCGGCCTGCCCTCGATCAGGAGGCGTTCAAATGGCCTAAATTTGTTCCGGCGTGGGAAGACAGAAACATTGCCCTTATACGTTGCCAAATCCACTTCGCGACTTGCGAAGTTTCTGCTAAAATTTGTCGCTTCGTTTCGCCGATGGATAAGATCCCGGCAGAAAAATGCGGTTTTTCAGCAATCTAGGACGTCTCATTCCTGAAGGATGAATTTAGTGGGTGTTAAGAAGAGTGGTAAAGGTAGACGCAAAGTAGGTCGCAAGAAGCGTCGTATGCGAGCCAAGATCCGCCACCGCAAGAAGTAGTCTGTTATACAGAGTCGAGCCCGTGTTTGTAGCAGATTGAACCAAGCCGGGCTCACCGCCACGACTACACCTTCTTTCATGAAATGCCATTTTGCCGGCGTTCTCTAATGCGCAAATTTCTCTCAGGTACCGGATTGCTTCACGATTGAGGCAAGTGACGCAAGCGTGTCGCTTTTGCATATGTACCGACTACCTTCGCTACATTTTCGCGACGAAGTCTTTCAATCGATTTCGGAAAGTCTCGAGCATCTTGGGCTGAAATCGGTAGGGATCCCAGACCATGACAAGCTGACGCATAGGTTTTTCGCCGTGAAATGAGCGATAAACACGTCGCTCAGAGATGTCTAAGTCGTGTGCCATCTTCGGTAAAATCGAGATTCCGTGATCCAGGGAGACGAGCTCCTGGACCATCGATATCTGGTTCGTCTTTCCAATGACCGAAGGCTGAAATTTATTGCGACGGCAAAACGTCAAGATATTGCCAGAAAGGCAATGCGCCTCATCGAGCATTACGAATGAGTACGAGCCAACATCCTCCAGTGTGATGTCTTTCTGCTCCACCAAATTGTGATTCGGCGGCAAAACGAGAAAGAGCTCTTCTTCAAACAGCTCTTCCACTTGCAAGTACTTAACGTCGATGGGTGCGGCCATGATGGCAACATCCACCTCACCCTGCGAACAAGCTTTCAGGAGCCGGGCTGTTGTTTCTTCATGAATCACCACGCTGGCTTGCGGAAACTCCGACGAGAAGTCACGCAAAAACTCGGGCAAGAAGTAGGGAGCAATGGTTGGAATTGCGCCTACCCGAATGCGCCCCGAGACTCCGTCGTCACAGATTTCAGCTTTGGTATCCTCAACAATCGACAGAACATTTTTGGCGCGCGAAAGTAACAGAAGTCCAGCGTCAGTAAGCTCCAGTGCCTTGGTTCGCCTCACAAAAACGGGCATTCCCAGTTCATCTTCAAGTCGTTGAATAGAGCGACTCAGAGAAGACTGCGATACGCCGAGTTCTTCGGCGGCCCGTGTGAAGTTTTGATGCTCAGCAACCTGAACAAAGTATCGGAGCTGGTCGAATTCCATACCGTTGGCGGCCTCTCAATTCAGCCGTTATGGGAATCATCTTCAAGTTAAACCACGTATTGAAACGCTTAATTGGTGCTGATCTTCCAGAGTGCGTCGACAGATCTAACGTAGAGTGATTTGCTCTCGACTGCAGGTGAGCCAAGAACCTCTGCACCCAAATCAGGCGTACCGACAACTTCAGCTCCTTCGGCTCCAACCTTCACGATAAAGCACTTTCCACTCGAGTCGAAAGCGTAGAGATGATCGCCAGCAATCACCGGCGTAGCCCAAAACTGTCCCGCATCCTCCAGTCGAGCATTCCATAGGCGATCTCCTTGAGCGTCGCAGCAAGCGAGAACCGATCGGTTCAGTCCGATCACTCCGTAGTCCGTCAGCAACATGGAAGCTGAACTGGGGCTAACGCGAGTCGACTTCCATGCGAGTTTGGGTTGCTTGAGCACACTGTCAAAAGCGTAGACCTTCAAACCACCGGCTGGTACGAACAGCTGCTTATCTTTGTAGACGCAGGTCGCGACAGTTGAGCAACTCTCTTCGATCTCCCAAACCTGCTTACCGGTCTTGGCTTCGAGACCAATCAAAGTCCGGCCTTGCAAAACGACTGCGCTGCCAGTCCCATCAGTGATGGCTCGAGGAGTAGACCAATTCGCTGACGCGGGACGCGAGACTTCCCAAAGTGTCTTGCCCGTTTCGCAATTCAATCCAGCAGTGAAAGAATCAGCCTGACATTCAACCGAGACTACAAGAACCCCATCGACTACTGTTGGCGACGCTGCCATTCCCGTGTCATTGCCGGCTAATGGATGCTGGTCGACAAGACTCTTGTACCATTGCAAGTTGCCTTCAAGATCGTAGCAGACGACGTCGTTGGAACTAAAGAAAACAAATACTCGTTCGCCGTCAGTGCAAGGCGTCGGTGCGGCATTGGCACTTGTCGGATGGCAGAAAGGACGGCCGGTACACTTGGTGCTACGCCGCCAAAGAATCTTTCCGCTGTTTGCGTTCAGTGCTGTCACGTTCATCCAACGGCCTTCCATTGCCGAGCTACTTGTGGTGATAATCGTTTCGCCCACGATAATCGGTCCACAAACGGCCCGGCCATCCAACTCGCGTCGCCACGCGATATTCTTGGCGTTTGCATCCTTGGTTTTAACCTGAAAACTCGTCGGCACACTTTGCGAGGAAACAGGATTTCCGCCTGGGCCAAGAAAACCTGGCCAATCGGCTTGGGCCAAGGTAGAGCTGAGCAACAGTAAGCTCAACGAAACAGAGGAGATAGAACGCTTATTCATGACTGATCCAGGAGGGAGAGTGGTTTCGGATGGCAAGGTTACTCAGCAAACTTACTTGCTAGCAGGCTGAATGGCGTAGCCTGAGTCGTCGGTAAATCGCAGTTGGAAAGTCCAGTCTTGTGCCCATGACTGCTCCTGCTCGTTCTGACAAGACTTGATGAGAATCGAGTTACTGCCTTCCCTGAGACTCACCGGCGCAACGTACTGATCAATCTGACCACCAGCATGGTAGATCTCCCATGCCATCACTTGCTGACCGTTAACCCAGACTTTGGACGCATTGGGGCTACCAAGACGCAACTGGCAGTCTAGATCTTCTTCGCTGACGAACTGGCCAAGCACGTAAGCAACGGCACCTTTCTCTTTATTGAAGGTTTCGGCCAAATCGACAGTACCATCTTGCTCTTCCGTCGACACTGAAGTCCACTTTACCTCACCTGTCTTACCTTCATAGCCGGCCGATACATCGAGCTTACCGGCAAGGTAGAGTTCTTCCGGTGCGTACGCTTGCGCAAACCCGACTTTCTCGACGTTATTGAACGGGCCGACGGTTGACCATTCGGGAACGAATCCAAAATGTTTTAGAAGATCCACTTCCTTGCCAAGCTCTTTAAGCTGCTTAGCAATCTCTTGAATCTGCGAAGGCAATCGAGATGCTGCCAGCATTTCTTCGTAACGCGAAACACGTTGCGCGTCAGAAAGACCTTTAGCCTTTTCGATTCTCTTCATCCCCAATGCTACTGCCTCGTAACGCAGTTCGAGACAAGGATCGGCAAGCATCGATTCGAGCAGTGCTTCGCGTTTCTCGGTGTCACCGCGGGTCACATGAACAAACGCCCAATAGCGAGCCGCGGTATCTTCACTTAGTCGAGGTAGGAACTGCTCAAGTATTGCCTTGGACGCTTTAGGATCGCGATCGGCCACGGTTTGGGCGACGGACAGCAGCCAATTTTTGTTGACCTCAGTGCTATTCTTCATCTGCTGCAGCACCGATAGCAGGTCTATGCTCGAATCGTCTTGTAATTTACGAGCGAGTGCGGAAGCTTGAGCTGAGTCCGATTCCTTGGCCAACTGGCCAAGGTCGTCTGCGAATGAACTTGCCACAATACAAGAGAGCAGCAGGCACCCACGGATCGATTTCAGTTTCATCTATTTCACCTTCATTTTTTTGTCAACGAGCCAAATCTGGAGAATTCGGCCCCACTTCAGAAATGCCGTCGACCTTTGCAATTTGCATTTTTCCTATCCGATCAGGCTAGCCAGTTGGGAACTAAATGGAAAGCCCCTGAAAGGCCTCTCTCACAGATTCAATTGCATTGCCTATTGCGTTCATAATCCGTCTGTGAGCTTGCCCAGCCGCCGTGATGTAGTATGACTCGACAAGCGATTTCGCGATAAACTACCCACCCCCAAAAAGACGAGTCAAATTATTGTCCTCATCCTTTTGCTCCTAAGTGTGGCACTGCTGCCTGCAGTCTATCTGCTCATAAAGGCGACCGAATGGATCTTCATAAGTGACCTCATACTCTTCCACTCACTCGACCCAAGTATTAAGAAACAACCTCGCACCTCCGACGCGAACACTTGTCCTCTGATACCTAATATCTCCGAGTAGGTCGCCCTAAAAGTTCATCAAGTTCTTTGCGACGTTTCTTGACGATACAAATAGCTGGGAGCGTGAGGAGATCCATGCAAGCATGAGAATCTTTGAGTTCTTCGGACAACGCAAAAACGAACGTCAAGGCTCGGGACGAGAGCGGTCGTCAGTGAATGCTTTTATTTGTTCGTAGCGATTGGTCGTCCGAAGCGCACGATCGATATGCCCCAAACGGTCTCATACCCACCTCTTTACAATGGAAAGTTTTCGTTGAACTTCTGGATCTGAGCTGGTGAGCTGAGAGGCAAAATGAGCTCATTCCCAGTCCAGGTGCCAAAGTTATGTTCGAATCTATTCTGCTCTGGAGCGATCGGCATTATTAGATCCTGAACACGTCGCTTTACTTTCAAAGCCCGTTTTCGAAATTGCACGCGTTTCTTTTTTCGTTCAAAAGGTATTCCTGACGAAAACGGCGTGCGTTAACTGAACATGAACTTTGCTGCTAAGCGTCTGCTTCAGACCATTGCTGCAAGACGCGGGGAAGTTGACTTTGAATCTGGCTCTTGGTCAACACGGGAGAGAAGCCAGCTTCGGCAGCTCGCTCTAAACGCACGGCGTGGACGTGAGAGCCAAATGCAAGTCTCTGCGGCTTCTGGAGCATTCCGTCCAAGTGCTCGGCGATGCCTGGCAGATCGACGAGAGATATTGCACCAAGGTCTAGGACACAGCCGATAGGGGCAGGCTGATCTTCGGCCGGTTCCCAGTTGACCTTCGAAGAGTTCTGGACTTTGAGCCCAAAGGTCTCTGCGGCCGAACGCAGGACTGGAAGAAAAAAAAGGTCTTTGGTTATCAAAAGAATGGAAGCAGATTCAGTCACGATCAATTTTTCGCTAGAGAGCACTGGGGCCGACCACTCCCTCGGTCGTTAAAGCTTGTTCCGTTGGAAGCACGAAGATCTTACCATCTCCAATGTTTCCCTCGGAGCCGGTTCGCGATGCCGAAAGGATGACTTCAATTGCCTCTTCAAGCACATCGTCATCCACCCAAATCTCCAAGGCCAGTTTGCGTAACATGTTGACTTTGTATTCGATCCCGCGATAGGTCGCGGTCTGCCCTCGCTGGCGTCCGTAGCCCTGAGCATCGCAGACTGTCAGCCGGCGAACTCCAATGCGTTCCAGTGCTTCGCGAACTGCATTCAGCTTCGTTGGCTGCACGATAGCGAGTAGTAACTTCATCTTGAGGCAAGAATCCTTTTCGTGGCGTTGCAGGGAGGCGTCTGACGCTTTGCGATAATCGGAATCAGTCGAGTCCATTCCAATGCGGGACCATGAACTGAAGAACCGGCGGCTAGCGATGTGACGCTAATCTGAATCAACAAAGCTTTGCCTTTGTTAACTAATTTGCGATTTCTCTTTTGGTAATCGATACGTCGAGTTTGGCCGATAACGCTGCACGCGGCAATTCCCTGTATCGAGGACATGGATATTTCTCTTCGAATCCAACGCCAGCGCCCAAGGATCTTGGTATTGCCCCGTGGCTACTCCAGGACCGCCCCAACATTCGAGCACTTCACCCTCGCGCGAAAAGCGTTGTACTCGGTGATTTCCAAACTCGGCAATCAGCAGCGTTCCGTCTTGGTCAAAGTCCATCCCATAAGGAGTCTTGAGAGCGCCAACTTCATTTCCGGGCTTGCCCCACATCTTGACTAGGTTGGGCTCGGGGGCCTTGCTTCTCACATCGAAAACTTGGATACGATGGTTGCACGCATCTGCAACCCACAAAAGACCTTCTTCGTCGATACGCAAAGCTTGGGGGCGAGAAAACTCACTGGGACCAGCTCCCTGAGCCCCCCACATGCGGATGAAGTTGCGGTCCGGGTCAAACTCCTGAATCCGATCAATCTGCCCGTATTGTCCTACAAAGTAGTGCCCGCGCTGGTCTTGAACGACATCAGTTACAAAGTGGAATTGTCCTGCCGCGTCACCGAACTCTCCTCCGATCACTTTCGTCTCGTCCCGAGCACCGTCTGGATCGTAGAACAGGACGCGATAGTAGTGCGTGTCGGCAACCATCAGCTGATTTTCATTGCTCCATCCCAAGCCGGTGGGTTTGCCTTGCTTGATCAACGGCGTATTCCATGACCGAAGAAAAGCACCTCTGGGAGGCTTGTTGTTCAGTGCTTTGCCAAGGTCCGCCGCGTTTGGGTCAAAAACATGGATGCGCCCACTCTTGTCGACAATGTAGAGCTCATCTTTCGGGCTCATGACCATCGCACGGGGTTTTTTCATCATCCCGTCAGACAAACCACTTCGTCCCCAAACTCGATCAGGCAAATATTTGGAGTCGGAAAACTGAACACAGCCTGGCATGGCCACGCCGGAACAGCCAAGGGCCGTCAAGCAGGCCCCGCGCATGAGAAAATCTCTGCGCGAGCTATTCTGCAAACCGCTTTTCGAAGTTGGATCGGTCGCTGACATCACAAGGCCTATCTGTCAAAAATGGTCCCAAACCATTATAGTGCCTATCGCTCTCGTGGGCAGCGAGTGCTAGAACACGAGCTGAACAGATCAGAATTTCAGTTGGTGAATGTAGCCGAACGCACAAGCTTCAGGCTGAGCCAGGAAAATGCAGGCCCGCGTCTGGCGTCGTTGGCACACCAACCAGACTCCGATTTCCGCGGGTAACAAGATCCGTTCCCTAAGGTTTCTCCTCACTTTTCTTCGCCTTCTCTGAATTTAGTCGCTCTGGCAAATGGTCAAAACTCTCGGTTGGAAGAACAGCGTCGATCAACGAGATCTTGTGCATTTGATCGTGCAAGGCTTGGTGGAGGGGCAGTTGATTGCGATTCCCACTGAAACCACGTATCAAGTTGCGGTGAGCGCTTTGAACGCCGAAGCGTTGGAACGTGTAGCACTCCTGGTCGACCAAGGAATTCTGGCCACGCCTACGCTGGTTCTCCGTTCTGCTCAGGAAGCTTTCGATTACTCACCGAACATGTCGAAGATCGCTAGCCGAGCCGTTTACCGAGCTTGGCCGGGCCCATTGGTACTGTCTTTGCCGATCAGCAACACAGGCGTCAGCGAGCATGCGGAACGGGATGTCAGCCTGGCAAATCAGCTACCAGAAGTTGCTCAGCGTCTTCTACTCGAAGACAAAGGAAGCGAAAGTTTCCTGCGACAGCGAGTGACTTCCCATCCTGCTTTGTCAGAACCACAGCGGCTGACTCGCGGACCATTGCTGATCGCCGATTGTGCTGTCGAGAATAAACCGTTGATTTGTCCTGAGCAGGTAGAAGAGCTCTTAGGAGATACTTGCAAGCTTCTGATCGATGATGGGCCTACCCACTTTGGCGGCTTGGCGACATGCGTTCAAGTGTCCGAGTGCCAGTGTCGCCTGATGGAAAAGGGCGTAATCGAACCTGAGCGGCTCAACAGGATGTTTCAACTTGCGATTCTAGTTGTCTGTACTGGAAATACTTGTCGGAGTCCGATGGCTGAAGTGCTCTTGCGAGATCTTCTTAAGAAGCGTTTCCCTCAATTCGCCGACGAGCAGCAGCCTCGATTCCACATCGCCTCAGCCGGACTGAGTGCCTACCCTGGCGGTCCAGCGTCGGTCGAAGCTCAAGTTGCAATGCAGAAACGGGGGCTATCACTGCGAAATCATCAGAGCCAAGCTGTCACAGGTCAGTCGCTGCAACAAGCTGACTTGGTGCTCACCATGACGCGACACCATCGAGCCGCAATCCTGCAACAAATGCCTGGACTAGAAGACCGTGTTTACTTGGTAAGCGGCTCGACTGATGATGTGTCCGATCCGTTTGGCGGACCAGAAGAAGTTTACGAAGACTGCGCTACTCAAATCGAAGGCTTTCTAGAAAGCTGGGTATCCAAGTTAGATGAGAACTGGTTTTCCCAATGGGCAGTTTAGCAACTTAACAAGGTCGCAATCTTTCGCTCGGCAAGCAGTCCCCTGCACCAGATCAGTGGATTAAGGCTGCTGAGACATTTCAGATAGAAAAGAGTTATGCAACTAGCAATTGGAAGTGACCACCGCGGCGTGCGAGTTAAGGCTAGGATCGTGGCGACACTACAAGAATGGGGGCATCAAGTTCTGGACGTCGGCGCGCACGATGAATCGAGCGTTGACTATCCCGACTATGCAATGCAGGTTTGCGAGCAAATCACTGCAGGAAAAAGTGAGCGTGGCATATTGATATGCGGTACCGGAATTGGAATGGCCATTGCCGCCAACAAGTTTCCAGGAATTCGGGCTGCCAACTGCTACGACGAGGTGATGGCCGAAATTTGCCGTCGACACAACAACGTCAACGTCTTGTGCTTGCCAGGAGATCTCATCGGCGAACGACCGATAGATGAACTTCTGCGCGTTTGGCTAACAACTGAATTCGAGGCTGGCCGACACGAGAGAAGGCTAGATAAGATCGAAGCGCCGAATGACTAATCAAGGCCTGAGTCGCCCCAGGGCTGGTCTTCGCTGACGCAGATGCTCCCTGACGCTTCGGGTTGTGATCGGCGAGGCCGGAGCGAGCCGTAAGTCGTCGGGCTTTTCGCGAATAAATAAGATTTTGATCGCGGCCATCCGAATGAATGCGGAATTATAGACAGAAGAGCCGGCCGCACGCGGCAGATAATGACAATAGAGCCGAGACTATGACGGAAGGCGAGTCAGACTCTGAACACCCAAGGTCGTCGTTAAGGAATATTCACTTACCTGAAAACACTTTCGATCGGCAAAAATTCTTCTGCCGGCCGCCTAGGGCTGGCTGCTTTGGATTAGGTTGAAGAGGGTGCTGAGCTCTTGCTCCAAGTTTGCAACGGCTTCCTCAGATACCTTCGCTCGCTCATCCAAAACAGTCACCTCACGGCGATACCCAGCAAGATCTTCTTCCAGCTGTCCGTAAACCAACTGCTCAGACGAAATGATGTTTTGAATATCACTTGTTGATTGCGTCAGTCGTTCCGTTTCACGCTTGTACTTCTTGATTCGCTCGTCGACATCCTTCATGCGAACGTCGTGAGCTGCAAAGGCCTGCTCGAAGTCGATGAGAGGACGCACATAAATCCTTTGCATAAGTTCAGCTTCGCTGCCGTTGATCATTTCATCTGTCGCTGTTGATCTTTTGAAGATAATCAACTCGTCCTTGATGTCTGGCCCGATCGAAACCATGCCTTTCTTTTCTTGCGTGTCTTCGATGTGGAGGCGGGCATCGATCGCCCGACCTAACGAATCATGGAAGCTGCCATTCTGAATATTGGCGGCGGATCCATCCACATTAAATTCCTTCTTCTTTGACATACTGAGCTGGAGCCAAATCGCATCCTCAGGATCATCGTCAGTAGCTGGCTGGCCATCGTGCAAGAAGGAAGCAATCACATTAGCCTGACGATTGTCGGTTTCGGGGACGGAGGCAAACAAAGCAGAAATTGTTGGCTCATCCATCCGTCCGAAGATCTGATCCTCAGTTTCCTTTGAGCCGGCAGCACTGAATGCGCGGTGGTTGTCCAGAGGCAAGGATTCGTACAACGTCCAACTCGTTACAGCTGGGTTTCGCGTTCCTTGTTGCTGAAGTGGCGTGAGCGGAATAGTCGGCTGGAGAGTCACAGCACCATCTTGACTCTTGGTTACCGTTTGCTCACCAAAATAGAATCTCGGCTTTCTCAGACCTGTGTCTTGCTCAACTTCTTCGCCGAACGCGTAAACGATCAATCCAACAGGCAGACTCAAGCTGGATGGTGGTGCTGCAGCAGCAGGAGCTGGCGTTGCGCCATTCAGATCATCGACGGCCGGTGCAGGGCCAGAGGTCAGTTCCAAATCGAAGGCTCCAGCCTTCGCCGTAATGAATTCGACACCACGCCAGACGCGACCACGATCGCCAGCGATGCGCAGCAATTCGTTCTGAGCCACGACGACGGCTTCCAGGTTGTTGATGTCGGCCTGAAAATTTGCTCCCCAAAGGAGATCTTTGGTCGCTTTTGCGGCGTTCTCGGCACGTTTCTCCTGCTTATCCAGGTTCGCTAGCGATTTCACGCGGTTGGAATGCACGCCAGCCGCAAAGAAAAGGAAGCACCAGCATTCAATGAACAAGAAGCAAAGCATGGTGACATGCAACGCTCCCCATCCTTTGGCCGTCACTACCACGAAGTAAATGAAGGCGATTAGAGAAACGAGAAGTAAAAGCAGAATAATGATACCACCCATGGCAGCTTCATTTCCTTTGGCAACGAGGAGACAAGCCAGCGGTGCAAAGTCGCGGAGATAGACCTCTCGCCCAGTATTGCATCTCGCTAAGACTTAATACTACTTGCTCATTTCCCCTAGTTGTAACGTTTTCAATTGTCTTTGAGCCGAAACTCTCGTACCAACTACCCTCGAGAGGGGTTTTCTATGGCAAACGCTGAATAATTAGGGCCTTCGCGGCAAATGGGATAAATAGTGCGGCCTGAGGATGTGATATCAAGCTGAGAAAACTCATAATCCGAACAAAGCAGAATAAGTAGCGAAGCGCCATCACTGGATCTTCACTTGCAGTTGATTTTACCTTCTCTAAGACGGCTAATCGGCACGGTCAAGGAATTCTGCAATGCCTGCAAAGTCTCAGTTTTCTTCCTCCACAAGCAAGAACCGCAAGAGAACAGGGCTGATACGAGTCCTGAGAAAGTCCCTTCAGGGACTCGGGCTGTCAGCCGTAACGTTCGGCATGCTGGGGCTTGGCGGCTGCACGAGACAGCAATATCGCTGCAAGACGGACACCGAAGCCTATCACTTGCTGGACGAGAAACGCGCCCAGAGCTGCGAGAACGGCGCGAGTGTGATACGAATTGAGGTCGATCCTCGAAGCAGGATGTTCGATCCCTTCAATCCAGACCGTCCGCCCATGCCCGAGGACGATCCACAAGCCAACAGGTTCATGACCAAGGTGGATCACAAAAAAGGCTATCCTCTATGGGAGGCCAATGGCCGCACGAACATCGTCGAGAATCCGGAATGGTGGCAGTACCTGCCTCTCGATGAAAGGGGTGTGCTAGTGCTGGATCTAGATGATGCAGTGCGAATCGCCCTGCTTCACTCCACGGGATACCAGCAAAACCTGGAAACGATGTATCTGTCGGCGCTTGACGTGAGTATTGAACGCTTTCGATTGGACTCGCAATTCTTTTCAGGCACGGGCACAAGTGCTTCCAGAACAGGTCCGGTCGCTGCAGGCAGTCCCTTTGGTCGTACGAATGTCAGCATTGGTAGCAGTAGTACAAGAATGCAAAAGTTGTACACCGCAGGTGGCTCGCTCGTCGCCAACTTTGCGAATTCTCTGACTTGGCAAATTGCCGGCCCCGATAGTTTCACCGCACCATCGCTACTCAGCTTCACATTCTTGCAACCACTTCTCGCCGGAGGCGGTCGCGATGTCGTGCTGGAAAGGCTGACACTGGCGGAAAGAGCTCTGCTGACCAACGTCCGCGCCTTCGAGCGATATCGCCGCGGTTTCTACACGCAAATTGCAACAGGCGTAGGACCAGATACATCGCCTAGTCGACGTGGAGGTGCATTCGGTGGAGCGGGTCTAGGTGGATTCGATGCCTTGGGTAGTGTCTTCAATAACGCTGGTGGCGGCGGATTCGGCGGTGGAGCTGTCCAAAATGCGAATGGCTACATCGGTATCCTTCAAGACCAATTGAACATTGCTAACACGCAAGAGAACATTGTTCGATTGCAGGACATCTATTTGCAGTACGAGGATAGCTATCGCGAATTGTTGCTTACAATGCCTGCAACACAGACTGCGATACCGTCGCAACAGCTCCAAGTTGCACAAGCCAAGCAGAACATCTACCAACAGCAAGCGAACTTGCTGCAACAGCAGTCTTCTTATCAGGCGACGCTGGATGGTTTTAAAAGAACACTTGGCTTGCCGCCCTATCTCTGCATCGAAATCGAAGGCGACCTGCTAGACAAGTTTAAGCTCATTTCCCAAGAGCTTCGCGATAGAAGAACCGAGATGTCTGCCTATCGAGCGGCAGTAGGCGCTGAAAATTCCAACTTGCTCGAGCTGACGACCTCCGAACGTGACGAGGCCCTCGGAGAATCTTTCCGTTCGATCGGAGCGGATGATTCAGTCGCAGAAGCCCTCACGGACCTGCGACAAGAGCTAGCGCCAGTCAAGCAGATTCTACAAACGGTGATAGATACCGACATCGTCAAGGTTCGCAACGACATCAGCGTTTTGAAGGAAAGCATACCACTTCGTCGAGGGCAACTAACACGATTGAAGGAGATCGCAGAAACCGAGAAGGACCTGGTCTGCAGCCTCTTGCCACTTGGGCAATTCAACACCACTTTTCTCGATGGAATTGGCCTTGAGGAATTGCCGCAGGAACTCGGACTCGAGTTGGATGAGATAGTCGAGAAGATTCAGAAGCAAGAAGCAGCGTTCGACGAGATGCTGAAGCGCATCGAAACCACCAGCCAGTCTCTTGGTGATTTCCCCAACGGACGAGAGCGATTCCGTTTCTTGAGCGAAGAATTGATCTTGGGCTCCCAAGACCTGATCGCCTCAATTGCCGAAAACATTCTCGCAGTGCAGCTTGTGCAAGCTCGTGCTCGCACTGAATCGGTAACGCTACCGGACATCGATCTGACGCCACGCGACGCCGTTGAGATCGCTCGGCGAAATCGTCGCGATTGGTTGATTCGCCGTGCCGCTCTGGTGGACGCTTGGCGAAGCATCGAACTTGTAGCAGACAACCTCGAGAGCGTTTTAAACTTCTCGCTCACCGGCAACGTGGCCAATGTTGGCGACAATCCCTTTGCTTTGCATAGTTCTACTGGCACGCTAAGTGCCGGAATAACTTGGGACGCACCGATCACGCGAGTGCAAGAGCGAAATAACTATCGACAAGTGCTGATCCAATACCAACAAGCACGTCGTGGCTATTATCAGTATGAAGATGGTATTTGGACTGCCATGCGATCGACTTTGCGTTCCGTTCGCCAGACACAGCTTGCCTTCGAGATTCAGCGCTTCGCGGTGCAAAATGCTGCTCTGCAGATTAGCATCAATGAAGACATCCGACAGATCAATGAAACGCTTGGGCAGTCGTCTGGTCCGACGGCGGCACGGGACACAGTTCAAGGTCTCCAAGACTTCCTTGGCACGCAAAATCAACTGATCGGTTTGTTCGCGACATTTGAGTCCACTCGACGCGTACTTGATCGCGACCTCGGTACGATGCAAATCGACTCCGAAGGACTCTGGATCGATCCAGGCCCATTGACTTTGGATACCGTCGGCGGCGGTGTTTCGCAAGCAATCGTTGAGTACGGTTTGGAACCTGGGCAAGAACTGCTTCCTGACAGAATTCAGCTCGGCGATCCCGTTAATGTCGTACCGCTGAATCAAGTACCTGGTGAATATCAGTCGGCAGGAGACAAGCCAATCGAAAGCCCCGTCGTCAATCCTGTACTTAAACCAAGTATCGCAGAGCGATCACAGCCACAGGGAAGGCGCACTCGTATATCTCCAGTGGGATTCAGGTCGCCATCGAAGCAGCCTGCGGGACAGCACGAGCCTGTTAGCAACCCGGCGAAAGAGGTCACTGCGAAAGCTTCTGAGGAACAGCGATTCGCTGTTGCCTCAGCACGATATGGTACGGCTCAGGAAGAGGTAAAGAGAAAGAAATTTCCCTTTTCGCTTTTCAGTGGTCGCGATGAGAGCAATGAGAGCGATCTCATGCAGTCCAACTGGGATTACTACGGCAACGACTACCGAGAATTCTCAGGGCAGCTTCATCGTCCAACGCAGAAAAAGCCCTAGGGGCTGCACCTGCAGCATGGATAAAGCACTCCACTTTGACTCGCCAATTTCGTCTGCAAGCTGTACATTGATGACTCAGAGCGGGCAGTTGAAAGCCCGCCAGGAGTCTCATTGAACAAGGCCTGTGGGCAGTGAAAACGCTACTTTCCGAAACAGAATTGCAGCAAGGTGTAGAGGAGCTGGCGATGGAAATCGCCAGCTACTACGGGGATCGCCCTGTAACCATCGTTGCCGTCATGACGGGCAGCTTGGTTTTGCTGGCTGATCTCATCCGTCAGCTCAACATGCCAATTCGAGTCAGTCTTATTCAGGCGAGCAGCTATCGCGGTGGTACTTCATCGGGAGACCTTGTGCTGAAGGATGACATGATGCTGGATATCCAAAGTCGGGACGTTTTGGTTTTGGACGATATCTTCGATACTGGCAAGACCCTAAAGGCAGTCCTCGAGGGGCTCGACAAGATGAACCCGAGCAGTCTTCGTAGTGCTGTCTTGCTGCACAAAAAGGGCCGTCAAGAAGTTGAGCTCGAACCGGATTTCGTCGCCTTCCATATTCCAGATGAATTCGTTGTCGGATACGGCCTTGATTTCCAAGACTTGTATCGAAATTTGCCATTTCTGGCGATGCTTGAGGAGCACGAGATCTCTCAGCCAGTCGGCTAAGCTGTGGTAGCGCTCCGCAGAGTCCTCCCTCTTAAGCTGCTGACCATTGTCGACATCGGTTCATACAGTCTCGCAACATTGCTGCGCCGGCGACACTATCGCACTCGGAATAACACATGGCGGAAACCTTTGCGAATTCGCCGAGTTCCACGGATGCGACCATCCATTCGCGAGCGCCTGAATTGTTGCTAGTCACCAGCAGCTTTTTCCCGCAAGCAACTGATTCTACTCACCGGCTCCTTGAATTCTGCCAGAGGCTCTCCAAGCTCGGAATTCGCGTCACGGTTGTGACAGAAGCCAAGCATAAAACCTGGCCAGCTGAAATCATGCTTGATCGAATTCGCGTCGTGAGAGTACCGACGGAAAGGTCTGTTGGAATCCTGAGGCGATCTCGCGGCAATGAATTGCGACACTGGCTTAACACCAATACGCATCGCTTTCAAGCAGTCTACTTTGACTCGCCTTGGCATCGAACACACGAATACTTGCTCAAAGATGTCCATCCTGAAAAAACATGGACTTGGATGCGTTTTGACGTAAACCAACAAGTAGAGGAATCCTCCGAATCGAATATGGCCGCCCGAGTTTCTCCGGCAAATCAGATTGTTTTGCAAAAGGTCGGTGAAGTCTTGGTGCCGAATGCAGCCAGCCAACAGGCCCTTGCAGCGATTTCCATTACGGAGATCAATAGCCAACGGATTGTCGATCGAAGCGTTTCTCTGATCGACAGAAGCATTGGAGCTCGGCGAAACGCTAGGCTGCTGCTATCCGAAATTTCCCAGGATCTTTTCCTGCGTCAGAAAGATCAGTTCGTTCTGATCCCCGGAGAACTTCGTCCGGCATGGCAGATTGATTTTGCACTTCGCGCTCTCGGGCCGCTCTTAAAATCCAATTCACAGCTTCGCTTGTGGATTTTGGGCGAAGGACGAGAACGAAAACGTATCTATCGATATTTGAAAGATCAATCGATCCACTATGCCGTTTCGCTGCCTGGCGTCTTCACGGATGTGACTGAGCTATTGCAGGCAGTCGACCTCTGTTTGCTCCCAGGTGAGAATGCTGGACTGAGTTGGTGGGCAAGCGTGTGTGCGAAGAGCCGCATTCCAATGCTTCTACCGAAGTCTGCCAAAGTGACTAGTAACTTATCGAAGCGTAGTCCAGCATTTGATTTCCAGGCGGGAAGCGTTCCGAGCCTGCGTGATGCAGTCCAGAATTTCCAGAAAGACTCAACCGCCTTGGAACAAGCGTGCATTCAGCTACAGGATTCTTTGCTGCAATCCGCCTACTCCGAACCGGATACGGTTGAGCGAATTGCCCAAAAGTTACTTTGAGGACTGCGTCCCAATTGGCGAATACTGGCGGTGTCGCGTACGATGTTTGCTCCAAGCCTCAGCAAACCTTTGAACTCACTCTTGAATTGATGAAACTACGCGTCTGCCAAATCATTCCCACCTTGGTTCAGGGTGGTGCGGAAAAGCAGATGTCTTTGCTCGCGCGGTATTTGAATTCCGACGAGTTTGAATCACATGTCGTGGTACTAACTCATAGCGGAGTGCTCGAAGATGAATTGCGTGCAAGCGGCGTCAACCTGCACTTCATCGAAAAACGCGGCAAGCTCGACGTCGGAGCATACCGACGGCTGAAACGCAAGCTTCGTGAAATAAAGCCTGACGTCGTTCACACTTGGCTGTTTGCCGCAAACTCCTACGGTCGACAAGCTGCCAAGAGTGTTGGAGTACCAGTCATCATTGCAGGGGAACGCTGCGTAGATCCATGGAAGCAGTGGTGGCACCAACGCATCGATCGTCACTTGCTCAAGTCTACGGAGCGCATGACAACGAATACCAATGCAGTAGTTGATTTCTATCAAAAGCAAGGCATTCCATCGGATCGCTTCACTGTTATTCCCAATGCAGTCGTCAAAGAATCAGGTGCTGACAGACGGCTTGCAAGAGATGATTTTTTCGAGCGTCTCAAGTTAGAACCGCGTAAGCACATCATCGGCGCGGTCGGGCGTTTGTGGAAGCAGAAGGGATATCAGGATCTGATCTGGGCAGCTGAACTAATTCGTGCAGTAAATGGAGACGCTTGGTTCGTCATCGTGGGTGATGGCCCGGAGCGTGAGCAACTGCAGAAGTTCCGAGATCAGATCGACGGCCAGCACATCGTCAAATTCCTGGGACATCGCAGCGATGCCGCCGAGCTGATGCAATGCTTTGACGTCCTCTGGAATGGCAGCCTTTACGAGGGTCAAAGCAATACGATCCTGGAAGCCATGGCAACTGGAGTTCCTGTGCTGGCAAGTGACATTCCTGGCAATCGTGATCTCATCGAAAATGAGCGAACAGGCATTCTCTATCCGCTTGGTGATGTCGAAACACTCAGCCGGCAAACACTAGTGCTCCTACAAAACGAGTCAACTCGACTCGAACTCGGCGATAACGCGAAGCACAGAATCCAAGAAGACTTTTCGCTTGCGAAGATGGTCAATCGCTACTCGCAACTCTATCGCGAACTTTATGAGAAAAAGAAAGTTGCGAGATGAAGACAATAGAAACGACTAGGACAACCTCGGCTCCCTTAGCGACCGCTTTCGAGACAATCTCCGACGTCCGAAACTTTCATAAAGCGGTTCCACACATCACCAACATCGAGTTCTTATCCGAACAACAGCACGGAATTGGAACGCGTTTCAACGAAACGCGCGTGATGAATGGCAAAGAACACACGGTCGAACTGGAGGTCACTGAATTCGCCGAGAATGAGGGTGTTCGTTTGGTTTATATCGCCGGAGGCACTAAGTGGGACACGACTTTCACAGTCAGTGAAGCCCAGGGCTCGGTTGAAATAAAAATGGTGATGCTGGTCGAACCGCAGAACATGATGGCGAGGATGACGGTCCCCATGATTCTGGGGATGGTCCGAAAGGGCGTCGAGGCAGATATGGACTCGGTGAAGACCTACTGCGAGAACTTGGACCAGGAATAACTCCCCCCGGTAGAAATTGCCCGATCTTTCGATCTCAAGCAGGTCCGTCCCCTTGGCAAATCGACAAAAATCGTGATAGTTTTGGGAAATTTTACTCGGAGGCGCAGACTCTCCTAATCTCGATGCTGGACGACACAAATGTCGCCAAAGAGTAGAAGCCAATGATCGCTTATTAGCTCTTTTGGAGTCATTAATCAAGTGCCTCGTCGAACAGATATCAAGAAGATTATGCTCATCGGCTCTGGCCCGATCGTCATCGGCCAGGCATGCGAGTTCGACTACTCTGGAACGCAAGCTTGCAAGGCTCTTCGCGAAGAAGGCTACGAGGTAGTTCTCGTAAATAGCAATCCTGCAACCATCATGACTGATCCGGAAACGGCGGATCAGACTTATATCGAGCCACTCTCCTGGGAAGTTGTGGCTAAGGTGATAGAGAAGGAAAAGCCCGACGCGCTGCTCCCCACACTCGGCGGCCAAACGGGTCTCAACGTCGCCATGGACCTGGCGAAGAACGGAGTGCTCGAAAAAAACTCGGTCGAGATGATTGGCGCGATCCCTGAAGTCATTGCCAAGGCGGAGGAGCGTGATCAATTCAAGGTCGCGATGGAAAAGATCGGCCTGGACGTATGTAGAGGCGAAGTCGTCCACACGACCGAAGAAGCAAAGGCTGCTCTCGATGACATTGGTTTACCTTGTGTCGTTCGTCCGAGTTTTACTCTTGGTGGCAGTGGCTCTGCCATCGCCTACAACCGCGACGACTATGAGTCACTGGTGCGCAATGGCTTGGTGCAATCGCCGGTTACGGAAGTGTTGATCGAAGAATCCATCATCGGCTGGAAAGAGTACGAGATGGAAGTTATGCGAGACATGGATGACAACGTTGTCATCATCTGCTCCATCGAAAATTTCGATCCGATGGGCGTTCATACGGGCGACTCAATCACCGTCGCTCCTGCTCAGACACTGACGGACAAAGAATATCAGCGAATGCGCGACGCTTCGCTGGCCGTCATTCGTGAAATCGGTGTGGAAACGGGTGGATCGAACATCCAGTTTGCGATTCATCCTGACACCGGGCGGATGATCGTGATTGAAATGAATCCGCGTGTAAGCCGTTCGAGCGCTTTAGCCAGTAAGGCAACGGGCTTCCCGATCGCGAAGATTGCGGCAAAACTCGCCGTGGGTTATCGACTTTGGGAATTACCCAACGACATCACCCGCAAGACGAAGGCCTGTTTCGAGCCCACGATCGACTACGTCGTTACCAAAATCCCGCGATTTGCTTTCGAGAAATTCCCTGAAGCCAGCAACACCCTGATGACTCAGATGAAGAGTGTTGGCGAAACGATGGCGATCGGTCGGACCTTTAAGGAGTCCTTCCAAAAGGCACTTCGTGGGCTTGAAGTTGGCGCGTTTGGTTTTGGCTGCGACAGCAAGGATCTGTGGGGCACGGATCTGCAGCCTGACGAAGATGATATTCGCAGCAAGCTCGCGCGTCCCAACCCAGATCGCATCTGGTACCTTCGCTACGCCATGAAAGCAGGCTTGAGCCAGGAAGACATTTTCGAAGAAACCAAGATCGACCCCTGGTTTTTGGATCATCTCAAACAGATCGTCGAGACGGAAGAGCACCTCGCTGCCATCGGCGAGCTAGATAAAGTCGATGCAGACTTGATGAGGCTGACCAAGCAAAATGGCTTTTCGGATCGGCAGCTCGCTAAGTTACTCGGCAGCAATGAGATCGCTGTCCGCGACTACCGCAAGTCGCTGGGCGTCGTGGCAACCTTCAAAGCCGTTGACACCTGTGCGGCAGAATTCGAAGCTTACACTCCCTACTATTACAGCACCTACGAACAAGAAGATGAGGTACCTGAGAAGTCGGACAAAAAGCGGATCATCATCCTTGGTGGTGGCCCCAATCGTATCGGCCAGGGAATTGAGTTCGACTACTGCTGCTGTCACGCCAGCTTTGCACTGAACGATTTGGAAATCGAATCGGTGATGGTCAATAGCAATCCGGAGACGGTTAGTACAGACTATGACACGAGCGACATTCTGTTCTTCGAGCCATTGACCACCGAAGACGTCCTCAACATCTGTGATCGAATCCAGCCCGATGGGGTCATTGTTCAATTCGGCGGACAAACACCACTCAACCTGGCACGAGGCTTAGCGACTGCCGGTGTTCCAATCATCGGCACCACCGTTGATACGATCGAAGAGGCAGAGGATCGCGAGAAGTTCCAGAAGCTACTACAAGACCTTGGCCTGAAGCAACCGGCCAACGCGATCGCTCGAACAATGCCCCAGGCTCGCAGCGAAGCCAAGAAAGTCGGCTTCCCCGCTCTCGTACGTCCAAGCTTCGTTCTTGGCGGTCGAGCCATGGAGATCTGCTACGACAACGCCCAGTTCGAGCGGTTTGTTGCAGAAGCTTTTATTGTCGCCGAAGGACAACCGGTTCTGATCGACCGATTCCTGGAAGACGCCACTGAAGTCGACGTGGACGCACTCTGCGATGGCGAAGAGGTGGTGGTCATGGGAGTAATGGAACACATCGAAGAAGCTGGCGTCCATTCCGGTGATTCCGCTTGCGTGATTCCCCCGCACAGCTTACCAACCGAAGTCATCGCGGAAATCAAAGAAGCGACGATCGCGATGGCCAGGCAACTTAAGGTTGTCGGCTTGATGAACGTGCAGTTCGCGGTCAAGTCAGAGGATGACAAGCAGAACGTTTATGTCATCGAAGTCAATCCACGAGCCAGCCGTACGGTACCTTTCGTCGCCAAGGCAACGGGCGTTCCAGTTGCGAGTCTGGCGGCCAAAGTAATGACCGGAAAGAAGCTCTCTGAACTTGGCATCGATTCCGAACCGGTGCCTCGACACGTTTCGATTAAGGAAAGTGTGTTCCCGTTCCGCAAGTTCCCTGGAGTCGACATCGTGCTTGGGCCCGAGATGCGGAGTACGGGCGAAGTCATGGGGATCAGCGAACGTTTCGACATGGCTTTTGCCAAGAGCCAACTCGCTGCGGGTGTCCTCCTTCCGAGAGAAGGCAACATCTTTATCAGCGTCAATTCACGGCACAAGCATGCGATCCCAGGCATGGCTCGTAAGCTACATGAACTTGGTTACCCATTGATTGCTACCCCAGGTACAGCAACTTGCATCGAAGAAGCTGGCATTCCCGTGACAACGGTGAAAAAGATCGCTCAAGGCTCACCAAACTTGATTGACTACCTCAAGAACGAAGATGTATCGCTCATCTTTAACACGCCCAACGGCAAGGGAGCGAGGACGGACGAAGGTCGCATTCGAGCGGCAGCAGTAGAGAATGGCGCACCATGCATCACCACATTGGACGCCGCCATCGAGGCCGTCAAAGCCATGGAAGCTCTTCGACATGAGGACTACACGGTCCAGTCATTGCAAGAACGCTTCAAGAGTTGAGCACTTCGTAGTGGGTTCGCCGGAATTCCCTCTGCTGCGTTCAGAGGGAAGTCGTTCAGCGCCCGGCCGAAGGCGCCGGTTGACTACGCTCGAAGCAAAAGCCGTACTTGTGTTTACGAGAACCTAGCACTGCTCGAGCTGTGCAGGTCTAGCGTTAGCCGCCGCTTTTTCCATCTGCCCGCCTTTTTCCATCTGCCTGTAGCAAATGCCTTTAGACTCAAGGCCCTGATAGAACTCACTCGCTGCCGGGTCGTGCTTGTGTTCAATGCCGTAACAGCTTTTCGCTCGTTACGGCCTAAAAACAGATCTTGAACTGCCGATCACCTAAGGTGCTTCAGGCCTAAGCTCTGCCCAACAAGGCGGCGGTAGCGGCTGAGACATCTTTGTGTCTCATAAGAGATTCACCGACTAACATGGCTTGCACACCATGCTCTTGCAGCATCAATGCATCAGCTCGAGTGTGGATACCACTCTCTCCGACAACAATCTTTCCAGGCGGAACATCTTTTCGTAACCGCGTCGTGTGCTCGAGATCGACCTCGAATGTATTTAGATCACGATTGTTGATGCCGATCAACTCGGTACCGGTGTTGAGAACGTTTTCCAAGTTGCGTTTGTCGTACAACTCAATTAATGCCTGCATTCCAAGCTCACGAATGAGCTGCGTGAGCCCACGGAGCTCTTGGCGATTCAAGCACTCTGCGATCAGCAGTACGGCATCAGCACCAGCAACACGCGACTCGAAGACCTGGTACGGGTGGATTATGAAGTCTTTCCGCAACAACGGCACTTCGACCGCTTCGCGAATTGCCACCAAGTAATTCAAAGAACCCTGAAAGTACTTTTCGTCGGTTAGCACGCTGATGCATGCCGCACCGGAAGCTCCGTACTGCTTGGCGATGGAGACCGGATCGAAGTCTGCGCGAATCACGCCTTTGGAAGGACTAGCCTTCTTCACTTCGGCGATCAATTGAATTCCCTCTCCTTGCTTCAACGCTGCAGCGAAATCCTTCGCCGGCGGCGCGTCGTCGGCTTGACTCATCAGGTCTCGCAGAGGTCGCTGACGAATTGCCTCTTCCACTTCCTTCTTCTTAGATTGGACGATCTCCGCCAAAATCTCCGACATGTTGATTTCCTGGCAATGATTCGATGCAGTCGAATCTTAATGGAAGTGAATTGCAGATCGTAGAACAGCCCGCTTGGCTGAGTCACCTGCCGAGGTTTGAAGTGGAAAGTCAAGGTATCAGATTATGGGATGCGCATAAGGACGCGATCGAAAGAAGCTGCAATATTTAGAAAATACCTCAGCAATCTCCCACCTTGAACAACAGATAACGCCGTCGGAATTACCCGTATCGGGCATCACGAAGTCGCAGGAACCGCGCGGCTCATTTTTGCTGCTTCAAGTTTAGTGCTTGAAGTGCCTGGCACCGGTAAAGACCATCGGTATTCCAAAATCGTTACAAGCATCGATCACTTCGTTGTCCCGACGCGAACCGCCGGGCTGTATGATGGCAACAACTCCGGCATCTGCTGCAGCTTGAATCGAATCGGGAAACGGGAAAAACGCATCTGAGGCGAGCACACTACCTTCGCATCGTTCACCCGCCTTGCGAATCGAGATCTCAACGCTGTCGACGCGGCTCATTTGGCCGGCACCCACGCCGACTAGCGAAGTGTCCCGAGCAAGCACAATCGCGTTACTTTTAACGTGCCGCACCATTTCCCATGCGAAATCAATATCTTCCCAAAGATCCTCATCAACTGGCACGTCGGTCACGGTCTCCCACTGACTGTGGAATGATGGCAAGCTATCACTTTCCTGGATTAACGCCCCGCCAGCCACGAAACGAACCGCCATCGGTGTGTTCTTCTGATTTTGGAGTTGGCCGACCTGCATCAGCCGCACGTTGTCTCGCCATTTCGGCTTGGTGGTCAAAACGCCGACTGCACCAGCCTCGAAGTCAGGAGCAATGATAGCTTCGATGAACCGCCCTGGCTCACAGACAACTTCTGCAGTCTCTGAATCAATCGTTCGATTGAATCCGAGCACACTGCCGAAAGCGCTGACAGGATCGCCGTCGAGTGCGTTGCGGGCTGCGGTGGACAAATCTTCGTTAGTGGCCGCGCCGCAAGGATTGTTGTGCTTAATCACGGAGACGGCCGGCTGGGCGAAGCTGCGCGCAATACCTAGTGCGCTATCTAGATCCAAAATGTTGTTGTACGAGAGCTCTTTGCCGTGCAAATGCCGAGCATTCACCACGCCGGCCTCCGTGTTCTTCGCTAAGCGATAAACAGCGGCCTTTTGATGTGGATTCTCGCCGTAACGCAATTGATTTTTGCGTTCTAATGTCAACGTTAGCTTAGAAGGCAGATGCTCTGTGGTGGTTTGGGCTTGGAAGTAATTTGAGATCGCTTGATCGTAGCTGCAAGTCATCGAGAACGCTTCAGAAGCCAACTTGCGACGAAGGGCAAGCGATGTGCAACCATCTTCCTGAACTGCGGAAAGAATAGAACTGTACTGTTCCGGACTCGTTACAACGGCTGTCCATTGATGATTCTTTGCCGCAGCGCGAATCAAGCTTGGGCCACCAATGTCGATCTGCTCAATCGCTTCTTCTGGTGTAACATCGGGCCGAGCGATCGTAGCTTCGAAGGGGTAGAGATTCACCACAACCAAATCGATCACACTGATATCCTCTTCCTGCATCGAGCGAAGATCAGACACATTGTCGCGTCGTCCAAGGATACCACCAAAGACTTTCGGATGCAAAGTCTTGACTCGGCCGTCCATCATCTCAGGAAAGCCTGTATATTCGGATACATCTATGCATTCGAGTCCGTGGTCCAGCAGATGCCGCCGCGTCCCACCGGTCGACAAGATCTGCACTCCGCAGGCTTGCAGCCCCGCTGCAAAGTCAACAAGGCCCAGTTTGTCACTACAGCTGATCAAAGCGCGCTTGATTTTCGGATTCTCGGACACCAGCATTTCTCGGGATCGAGGCAGATAAGTCAACGGTTACTTGCAGGGCACTTGTTGTAGGAGATCCATTGAAATGGTCAAGGTGCAGACAGATCTCATCGCAAACTCTCAAGCGTGCTCTTTGCGCTTAAGAATTGGTATCGGAAGAATCCGTAGCGTTCTGGGGGTTGGCCCATTCAGTCTGGAGGGGAAATTGCCTTGCGAACTTCGCCTCCCCCGGAAAACGAAAAAGGGTGCTAAGCATTTGCGTCATGTCCGAAGCTCCTCTCTAACTTCGGACCGACACGCCAGCCAGCACCCTATTTCGCATTTCTGTACAGTTTGATTCTTATTCCGCGGATAAAGCTCCTTCTCAGGCACCTGGGCCAAGGCTCTCAATCATGGGCAGGTGGGAGGTGAAAGTTGTCTATGTTTGACGTGAATCAGGTCGCCTTTTTGAACCAACTCGGGGGCGAGCAGGAAATAAGGCACTTTTCTGACTTGGTTGTTTCACGACTCAGCTGAAAAGCCGAGATTTGTGATGTATGAGCTTGAAGCAATCCACATGCCAAAACACCTACTCTTTAGCCAAACGAATCTCAAATGCTGCGATTCCAAGGAAAAAAGCCACCACATAGTTGAGATTTGACTGATGCTGCTGCTCGAGCTTGTCGAAAAACGACTAATCTGCTGGCAGGCTGCCTGGAGATTGGGCAGGTATGCACTTGAGTTTTCGTACCGCCGCTAAAGTGGCGAAACGAGTGAAAACCCAGCAAAATTAGGCCTCGACGGCCTCCGCAAGGTCGCCTAAAATCTCGAGCCTAAGTTTTTCAGCTGCCGGACGTGCGTCGACCAAGGAAAAGGTCCGCGACTGGAAAGACAGCTTTTTCGCCTCTAGGATCCCATCTAAGTCACAAAAAAAAATGTACGCGATTATTGTTGATGGTGGACGTCAGTACAAAGTCGAAATAGGACAGAAGATCGACATTGACCTGCGAAAAGAAGCCAAGTCGGGCGATACGATCGAATTCGAGCAAGTCCTCGCGATCGGTGGCGATGAAGGTCTAAAACTGGGTGCTCCGGCGATTGAAGGCGCCAAAGTAACGGCTAAAGTCATCAGCACTGAGAAAGGCGACAAGATTTTCGTCGAGAAGTTCCGTCGGCGTAAGAACTACAAGCGTCGCAACGGCCACCGTCAGCAGTACACTCGCATCGAAATCGGCAACATAGCTGGCTAGCGCGTAAATCTCCGAACACCCAACGAACACGAAGAGCTGCCGTTAACGGCAGCTCTTTTTTCGTATCCCTTCATTCCCTTGCCCACTCCTCAAACCTTAGTGTTATTCGCCATAATTTCCGGTTTCTTCTTTCGCCAAAAATTCCTCGAGAATTCACTTGCCCTAGCCGTTGCACTTTCGCCGCTTTCGAACATTTTGCAATGAGTCTCACCAAAAGCATCCCACGTTCCACTCAGCTAAAATCGGGCAGTTAGTCGGGCAAGAGCCCCAGCCGCGAGTTGTTACTCGATGAGGTCAACGCAAAAAAATAACAGGCACAGGAGAAAAGATGGCGAAGTCGAAAAAGTCCAAAGCGAGTCTGAAGTTCCAAGGTTTTGCAGATCTGGGTCCTACCGGGCAAATCGCACAAAACTTTCCGGATGGCTCACAAGCTTAAACAACCATCTTCCGCAATCTTGAAGCAGCAACCAACGTTAACCTAATGTCTACTCGTGTCGCAACTCTTTCCATTGCACTCAAAGTGGAATAACAAGTCACGCTAGAGCGTGACGCAAGACATCCGCGGATACGTGGACACGGACAAGGGAGCTAGAGCATCGTTGGTTTTTCAGACTTGCGGCAATACAAAGTTGATCAATCTGAAGAAAACCAACAGCAACAACTTCGTAGAACGAATCACGACTAGGCCCGAACACAATGGCAACTTACAAATCACGTTCTTCCCGTTCGCAGAACGAACTGATTCGTGCAACGAGGACGTTGAAGCACTATTGCAATTTGACAGCTTGGATGTCCAGATTATCAAATGGAAGAGCCAATAGCCGCACGCGCGAACGTCCTACGAAAAATTTCTGAAAGCACACTCCAGCAAGAGCATTTTGCCATGGGTACCTTTTGCATTCGTTTCCTCGTATTTCTGGTTCCCATCATCGCTCCATTGATGCAAGCCAGCGCTCAGGAGGTCCGTCCAAACATAGTGGTAGTCTTGGCAGACGATCATGCTTTCGAAGCAATATCGGCTTACGGTTCGTACTTGAGGAGTCATGCTCGAACGCCAAACATTGATCGCTTGGCCAAGGAAGGAATGCGTTTCGACAACTTTGTGTGTGGCAATTCCATCTGCTCACCCAGCCGCGCCTCGATCCTGACCGGCCAATACAGTCACACCAATGGTGTCAAAGGGCTTGGCGGTGCAATCAAAGATGACTCGCCGCAGTACCCCGTCAGCTTGCAGCAGGCAGGCTACCAGACTTGGCTCGTCGGCAAATGGCACCTCGAGAGCAAGCCCAAGGGCTACGAAAAGCACATGACGGTGAAGGGGCAGGGGAGCTACTTCAACCCAACATTTAGTGGCACCGAAGGGGAACAGGTCAAGCGGAAAGGCTATTCGACGGACGTTTACACCGACATCGCGATGGAGTGGCTCAAGGAACGCGATCGCAGCAAACCCTTTTTGTTAAGCCTTCAGTTCAAAGCACCCCATCACGACTACGGTCATGCGGAGCGCTACGACAGCCTGCTGGCCGACGTCACCATCGCTGAGCCACCAACTCTTTACGAAGACGTCCTCAACACCAACTCGAACTTGAAACGCTTGTTTCTAGGTGGCACCAAGTTCCACATGCTGCACTCCGGCAAGCCCGGCGGCAAAAAAGATCCCGCGACCAACTACTACGAACGTCACCTGAAGGACGAAGCCCCCGACGCCATGTGGCAGCACGATGCGAATGATGACCGGGACAAGATCCGAGTCGCGTACCAACACATGATGCATAAGTACATTCGTTGTGCACAAGGTAACGACGACAATCTAAAGCGAGTCCTCGACTACCTCGATGCCGAAGGATTAGCCGAGAACACGATCGTGATTTACACATCCGATCAAGGCTATTGGCTCGGGCAACACGGCTTTTACGACAAGCGTTTGATTCTTGAGACTTCAATGCGCATGCCTTTTCTCATTCGCTATCCCCGAAAGATTAAAGCTTGCTCCACCAACGACGACCTGTGCATGAACGTCGACATCGCCCCCACGCTTCTTCGCTTAGCTGGCATCGAGCCGCCCGAAGCAATGCAGGGCCGGAGTATGGTGCCGCTTCTCCACGGTGCAGCAGTTGCGGATTGGCGCAAGACGCAGCTCTACACCTATTGGGGCGCCCCGTCGCACGTTGGCGTTCGGTCAGATCGCTATACTTATCTGAGACTTGGCGGTGACTACCCACCCGAACTATTCGACCGTCAGAACGATCCTGATCAACGGCACAATGTTTGCGGAGCACCTGAGTACGCGGATGCCGTTCGCTGGCTCGACCAGGAACTCCAGCAACAATTAAAAGATGTCAATATTGCCGACGACGAAATCCCAGGTACCCCCAAGCGAGCTAAAGCAACAAGGTGAAACAAATTGGCATGGGTTTCTAGGCTGTCGTGACGTCTACACAGGCTAGAAGCTACACCAATATATTGGCTTCTATCGCTCGACTGCGTTCTGAAGAACCACCGAGCCTTCAACTTTTACCCCCCTTCGAACCGCCTGATGTCGGTCGCGAAGTTGCCTGTTGCTAGGTTGACTTGGGAGTGGGGTGAATAGCGATTGCCTACAACACGCCGACGAACATAGGAAGACACTCTACACTTGTAGTATCTTCTTCTCTCGATTTCGTTTCTCGAAGTAGTTACGGAAACAGCTCTCTCACATCGCAATTGGCTCTCGTCACTTTGCTTGCCACCTTCACTGGCTTTTCAACCGATGCCGAGGTGGCACCAGCAAGCCAACAGACCGGATCAGTTAGCAGCTCGCAAGGCGACGAGACACAGGCTGGAGCAGTAACCGATGCGAAACCAAACAATAACCTCCGAGGCTAGCGGAAACGCAAAAGCAAAAGTCACCTTGATACCGGGGGATTTCCCCAAAGACGTATACGTCGCCGCGAATCCAATCGACGCTTGGCTCAGTGAATCAAGCGGCAAGGTGAATCTCACGCTTCTCTGTGCTGCATACGACGCGGACGCATTGGTGAAGAGTTTCCAGGAAGGAATGGCCGAACAAGGCTGGGCCGTAGTCGCCTCCAGCAAACCGCCTCACGGCACAATCACCACTTCTCCAAAGACGGACGCAAGTCCACCATCTCCATCGGCCCTGTTCCAGACAAAGATCTGCTCAGAGTCGAGATCATGTTGTCGAGCAAAGAGTAGCTTTCTCCTTTTGATCCTCTCTACTAGATCCGAGCTACCGAATTGAGTTTGATAATTCGGCAAATCATGGACAAATTCATGTCTGCAATGAACTGATCGCGTACGTGTAACTGAGGAGAGGGTGTGACATGGATGAATTGCCGCTAATTCAACAGTATTTGAAGCTGCGAAGTGAGTTTATGGGCTATCTATACGCGATCACGCGAGATGCCGAATTGGCCGAGGAGGTCTACCAGAATGCGGCAGTGGTAGTAATGGAGCAGGCTCAGCAGTCGGAGGAGGAGATTCGCAGTTTTCGAAGCTGGGCGAAAGAAGTAGTCCGTCGCCAAGCACTGCATGCGATACGTACTCGCGAGAATTCCTCCAAGCTTGGGCGCCCCATGGCACCCGAACTGCTAGAGGCCGTATGCGCGGTCTTTGTCGAAGACGACTCTCAAGATTCCATCGTTGAGTTAGAAGGCAAGGCATTGAAATTGTGCCTGGAAGGTCTATCGGAGGAGAAGCGCGAGATGCTCGCGTTGCGTTATGAAAGCAGCTTTTCCTTTGACGACATTTCGGCCAAGATGGGCTCGACGCCCGCTGCGATACAACGAGCATTGAGCCGAATCAGAAAGTCACTTCAAAACTGTGTCGAAAAACGGATTCGTGTGGCGGAGGGGATGTGACGATGGAGTCGAAACAAATTGATGACTTGATCATCGGATATTTCGATGGATCCTTGAACGAAGTTGAAGAGCACGAACTCGTCGCTTTGCTGAAGGACTCCCTGGACGCAAAGCAAAGGTTCCTCTCCTTTATGCGTCTGGAGGGACGCTTACATTCACTCGGGCGAGATGGATTTTTGCGAGAGCCGAAGGATACCGCCGGTGTCGATGCCTTAACCGAGTTGATGGCCGAGCGATTGAACCTGGATGACCAGCGCGTTTCGCGTACTCGGAGGAATCATGCACGGCTCGCCTCTTTGATCGCTTCTGCCGCTGTGGTTCTGTTGGCTTTTTCGACTTGGATTTTTTCCCCAACGTCGGTGAGTGCCAGTACGGTTATTCAGCAGGCTCAGAAGGCGGCTGCGGAGATGGTGGATCGAACGTATCGGCTCACCATTTCAAACGCGAATGCCGAGGCGCAAGTTCCGTCGCGAGAGCTCGACATCACGGTAAGAGGAGGAGGCCGGTTTGTGGTTCAGCCGTTGGACAAGCGATACATCATGGGCAGCGACGGGGACGAATACTGGTTGACCTGGAAGGAAGGCCCTGTACGGGTGACGCGAGACTTTCGCTCGCTTGCACCTGAGCTGCAACGCAAGATCCCCGACCGACGCTTGCTGGAGATTGCCACTTCGCCCGAAGAACCGCTTTTGCTGAAGCTAGAATCCCTACTTGCGTTGATCGACAGTCGATACGCCGTTGAGTTATTGGACTCCAAAGATTCGACGCTGCACCACATTCGGGCCACGCAACTAGGTAGAACAAGAAACAGGCCGATGTCTATTGACCTCTGGTCGGAGGCCGAAGCTGGAGTGGTGCAGCAGATTAGACTCAGCATGCCCAGCGGTCGGCTGGGGGTTTTCGAGTTGAGAGAGACACCGATTCTTTCAAATAGCTGGTACAGCTATGCTGAGCACGCACCTGACAGAGCAGCACGCCGCATCGGGAACTAGACGTTTTCGGCGAAAGGTTGTCTGCTTCTCAGCGAAGCTTTACTTGGTTGTTGCGGCCAAACGGATGACCTTTGACCAGCAGTTCAGAGACGAGAATAGAGATCTGTCATGAAAAAAGTTATTGCACTTGCTTCGATTTGTGGCCTAATTGCGTTCACCTATGCGTCGACAAATGCCAACTCGAACGATCAACTCGCGAGAAGAATACTGGAAGCCTATCCTCAGGCTGACGCCAATGGAGATGGCAGACTTTCCAAAGCCGAGCTAGCTGCAGTGCGACGAATTGCGCTGAAACGGTATCCTGAGGCCGACTCGGACGGCAATGGAAGACTTTCCGCTGCAGAACAGGAAGCGTTACTGAACAAGCTCAAAGGCTCACCTCAACCGTCTTCTCTAAAGGAAAGCACTGCTTCGTCTGAGCCACTAGCGGAATCGGATTCCGTTCGTGAGGGGGCACGTCCGATCAAACCAAGTGCAAATGGCGTTGGCAGACAAATCCCCGATCTGACATTCACCGACATTTCAGGTACACGACATCAGCTCAGTGACTTTGCCAACTACAAGGCAGTTGTGTTTGCGATGACGGGAACCGGATGCCCGCTATGCCTGAAGTACGCTCCCACGCTAGCCGATCTTGAACGCCGTTACCGCGACGAGAATGTCGCTTTCATTTTGATTAACCCAAATGAGTCCGAGAAGCTTGGCGAGATACGCGAAGCGATCGATCGACACGGCTTCACGGGGCCATATGTCCAAGACGTAAAAAAACTGCTGCCGGCTATTCTCAAAGCCAAGACGACCACTGAAGTCTTCGTAATGGATCAGGCTCGAACTCTTGTTTATCGAGGAGCAGTCGATGATCAATATGGATTTGCGTATTCGCTGGATGCCCCAAGGACCAGCTTTCTTTCGGACGCACTAGGATCAGTCCTCCGAAACGAAACTCCCGACGTGCAAGCTACCACTTCTCCTGGTTGCGAACTGTTCTACGATCAGCCAGCCCAAGTAGAGACGTCGGTTACTTATCACAATCGTATCTCTCGGATCATCCAAGCAAACTGTATTGAATGCCATCGTGATGACGGCATAGCACCGATTGCCTTGGAGACCTACACGCAAGTCAAAGACTATGCAAGCATGATTCGTAGCGTGGTCCGGCGCAAAGTCATGCCGCCTTGGTTTGCTGAGCCACATGAGCGAGCCGTTGATGACGGACCTGATATTCTTCACTGGGCAAACGATCGCTCTCTTTCAGACCAAGAAAAGGAGGATTTGTTCGCTTGGATTGAATCGGGAGCCCCAGAAGGAGACGCCACCGACGCTCCCCTTCCGAAGTTCTTTCCCGGTGGTTGGCTGATTGGAAAGCCTGATCGCGAATTCGCTTTTCCACAACCAGTGCCTGTCAAAGCAACAGGTACCATGCCTTACCAAAACATCACAGTTGAGACAAACCTCGAAGAAGACAAATGGGTCCAAGCCATCGAGGTCCGACCTGGCAAGTTAGATGTGGTACATCATGTTATCGTATCGGTCAAAGCTGGCGACGGCGAGTTCGACGAGCGTGATGGCTATTGGGGAGCGTACGTTCCCGGCAATAGCACTTTAGTGTGCCCAGCAGGCTATGGACGTCGCTTGCCAAAGGGTGCCAAGCTGCGATTCCAAATGCATTACACGCCAAATGGCATTGCCACCGAAGACATCACTCGGATTGGCATCATCTACTGCAAAGAACCGCCCAAGCATGAGGTGAAGGTCGTGGGGATCGCAAACCCGAAAATTGATATTCCTGCACACGCTTCAAACCATCCCGAGGAGGCGTCGGTAACACTGCCCTCTGACATCGAGGTGCTTGCGTTCTTGCCGCATATGCACCTGCGAGGAAAGGCGGCGTTGTATGAGCTTGAGAGCGTTGGTGGGACCGAGAAGCTGCTTGATATCCCACGCTACGATTTTAATTGGCAGCTTCGCTACCGATTGGCTGAACCGAGAACCCTGCAACGGGGAGACACCATTCGCTTCACTGCTTGGTATGACAACAGCAAAAACAATCCAGCTAACCCAAATCCCAATATCAATGTCGATTGGGGCCAGCAGACAGAGGACGAGATGCACCTTGGGTACGTCGAATACACGATACCTGGGGCGAAGCCTGGGGAACGTGTTGCTGGCTTGCGGTCGAGAAATCGTACCGGACGCAGCATTAGCAATACGCGAGGAATCTTGGGAGGAATTAAGGCGCTCGACAGAAACCGCGATGGAAGGCTCACCAAATCGGAAGTACCTCAACAGTACTTGGAGCTGTTTGAGCGTCTTGATGCAAATGGCGATGAGGTTCTTACGATCCAAGAGGCGCAAGATTTCATCCGCCAGAACTCAAGACAATAGCTCGTCAGCCAAGCAGCGGTCCATTTGAAAGACAGTCACATGAGAGTTCCGATATACATCGCCTTGCTACTCTGCCAATTCTCCATTGCGTCTGCGGACGACGCCATCAAACGCCAGATTCTGGAGCTATTTCCGCAAGCCGACACGGACAAGGACGGGGTGCTCTCGGATGGAGAAGAAGCAGCTGTTAGTAAACAAGCCATCAAACGACATCCACAAGCAGACAAGGATGGCGACGGTGTACTTTCGGACGAAGAAAAGCGATCGCTGCTGAAGATGGCCGTGAATAGGGCAAAGAGAAAGCCTGGCAACAGGTCTACCGCCGCGTCAAAGAATAAGTGGAACACGCGAGGCTTCCAACATTCCAACACCCTGGGCGGCGGAGCGGCTGAAGTTCCAAAGAACGGTAAGTTTCGCTTATTCGTCTTGATGGGCCAGTCGAATATGGTCGGAGCCGGAGCTGCTTCAGAGCTGAAAGTACCTTATAACCAAGAGCACGATCGCATTCGAATCTGGGCCAATGGACGCTGGGAATACCTAGTACCAAGACAACGGTTTGGACCTGAGGTTTCACTCTCGCACGAACTCGCCAAGCTTTGGCCCAAAGACACGATTGGGATCATTAAAGTCGCGGTGGGTGGCACGGGCATTCGTGGCTTTGAAAAGGACTGGTCTCTCGCGCAGGCGAATCGAACCGCCGACGGGAAGAAAGGCCCACTCTACAAAGACATGCTCAACGCTATCGTGGAAGCCAAGAAGCTCACCAACGCCGAGTTCTGCGGCTTTGTTTGGAAGCAAGGCGGCGCGGATGGCAAGGCAGCTGATCTTTCCTATGAGTACTACGGCGTCTTCAAGCAGCTTATTTCCGATGTTCGCAGTGATATCGATAAGCCTAAACTACCGGTATTCGCGTTGACGTACTTAGCAGAAAAAGAGTTGGCTCAAATGGAGAAAAGCCAGAACAGTCGCTATCCCTACATGAAACCTGTACTGATGGCTCACAACCAAGCGGCTCGAGAAATCGACCGTGTAACCGCGGTGCATCATGGAAGGCTGCCCTGCAATCCCGATGGCATTCACTTCAACACCGAAGGCCAATTGACACTTGGAAAGATGACAGCTGCAGCTGTTGCGAAAGTGTACACATCGCAAGACAGGTAAGTGTATGGAATGTCAGACGAGCCGTCTGGACGAGAGCCGTTTGAGGAAGTGTCGACAGCCGTTGATGACTTTATGCGTTAACAGATTGCTAAGTTGGAAACGTTCAGAAAGTTTGACCGAGAGTCTGCACTCAACCAGCAATTCTCGAAGCAAGGATTCCCCTCACTCGACAGAGGAATTCGGGCGATTCCTGCACCAGGCCTGATACCCACTCGAATTGGATTTCATGTCCTACTCTGCCGGCTGCTTCGCAACCATGAGTCCGGCGGCGACCGCCGTTACCCCCAAGACTAGGTGTCCAAGAAGCAGTCCGGTGGAAGCAGAACGTTGGTTTTCATTCCACAATCTGACAATATCGAGCCCGAAGGTACTGAAGGTTGTGAGGCCGCCGAGAAGGCCTACTCGTAGTCCAACCACCCACCATTCTTTGGGTAATTCCTGCTGTAGCGACCATTGAGCCAGGGCACCGATGGCAAAGCAACCGCCAACGTTTACAGTTAACGTGGCAATCGGCAACCATGCAGGGCCAATCAGAGAAAACAGCTGTGTCAATCCGTGCCGCGCCACGGCCCCTGCCATTCCACCCAAACCAATGCCTATCCACTCTCTAATCATGTTGTTTTCTTTCTTGCGGGCACCATTCTGCTCTGCCGAACCTGAGGTCGATTCCGCGTTCAAAGTAGCAAAATGCGTTGTGAATCCAGAAGCCATCTTTTATTCTTAGATACGAAGCGGAGGCGAATTGCGTACGGAGAACAGGGTTTTAGAACTAGCACATTCGGATATTTTTCGGATTCTGATTGTACGAGTTAGATCCTGTTTTACGGAACATTCCTCGCATTCGCGTGCGAACCCCTAAACCCAGCAGCGAATCCTGATCACAGTCGAAGACCAAGTGCGTGTTCGGTCGAAGAGGATGATTCACCAATCTGCAATTCTCAAGGAGTACATGACGATGGCGTCTGCCGAAACCACCCAATCTACTGAAGTGATGACAGGGGCTGACATTCTGGTCAAATCGCTTGTGGATCAAGGTGTGGAAGTCGTGTTTGCCTACCCAGGCGGTTGCAGCATGCCAATGCACCAGTCCCTGACAAAGTACGGGAACAAGATCCGCACCATTCTGCCGCGTCACGAACAAGGCGGCGCCTTTGCGGCTCAGGGTATCGCACGCAGCACCGGCAAGCCAGCTGTTGCAATGGCCACTAGTGGTCCCGGAGCGACCAACTTGGTAACCTCGATCGCTGACGCGAAACTGGATAGCATTCCTCTGATCGCGATTACAGGCCAAGTCCCCACACCTGTGATGGGTAGTGATGCGTTCCAGGAAACTCCGATTGTCGAAGTATGCCGAAGCATCACCAAACAGCACTACTTGGTCACTCGCGTTGAAGACGTCGCACGGGTGATGAAAGAAGCGTTCCACGTCGCCACAACCGGTCGTCCCGGCCCTGTTCTCGTCGACATGCCCAAAGACGTGCAAATGGACAGCTTTGCCGTCGACTGGGATATTCCGATGAACCTTCCCGGATATCGGATCGAAACGCCCGAGGCGCACCCCGAACAGATCCTGCAGATCGCAGCGGCGATCAAACATGCCCGCCGCCCAATCATTTACTGCGGCGGTGGCGTCATCGCTTCCGAAGGCCATCAAGAACTGCGAGAGCTAATTTCGAAGACTGGCATTCCGACCACAATGACGGTAATGGGACTAGGGCTTTATCCGAACGAAGATCCTCTGAGCCTAGACATGTTAGGCATGCACGGCTCGGCTTACGCCAACTACGCTGTGCGCGATTGCGATCTATTGATCGCCTTAGGCGTTCGCTTTGACGACCGAGTCACCGGCAAACTGGCCGAGTTTGCGAAGAATGCGAAGATCATTCACGTTGACATTGATGCCTCTGAGATTAACAAAAACAAAGTCGCTCACATCCCGGTATGCTCCGACGTAAAGTATGCCCTGGATGAACTCAACAAGATTGTCGAAGCTCCAGAAGACATCTCAGAATGGGTACAGCACTGCCAAGATTTGAAGGTCAAGCATCCCTTCTCTTACGACAAGGACTTTGAAGGCATCCTGCAGCAGCATGCAATAGCGGAACTGTCGGACCTGACTCGAGACCGAGACACTTATATCTCAGTTGGCGTTGGACAGCACCAAATGTGGGCGGCTCAGTTTTACAAGTTCCGCGAGCCACGTCATTGGCTCAGTTCTTCGGGACTTGGCACAATGGGTTTCGGCCTTCCAGCGGCGATGGGCGTTCAAGCGGCTCATCCAGACGCATTAGTGGTCGATATCGATGGCGATGGCAGCTTCCAGATGAACATTCAGGAACTTGCCACGCTGCACTGCGAGAAACTGCCGGTCAAAATTTTGCTGCTCAACAATCAGCACCTGGGAATGGTTGTCCAGTGGGAAGATCGATTCATGGGTAGCAATCGGGCCCATACTTACCTAGGCCCAATCGACCACGAAGAAGCCAGCGGTATTGGTGTCACCGAGAAGCACGCTGCCGTGGACAAGCACTATCCTGACTTCGTATCGATTGCCAAGGGCTACGGGTGCGGCGGAGCCGAGGTCTTCGAGAAGGCGGACCTGCGTGCAGCAATGCAAGAGATGATCGACTACGACGGTCCGTTCTTGCTGAACGTCCATGTACCCTATCAAGAGCACGTCTTGCCGATGATTCCATCCAACCACACGGTAGACGATATGATCCTTGAATAGGATCGCAACAAAGCCATTGCTAGCAAACAGCCGTTTCCATTGAAACGGCTGTTTTTATTTCTATTCAGACCAAGAAACTTAAAATTCACGAAAATGGATACGCTTGCTCGCGACAGATCATCTGCGATGAAACCGTTAAATGATTTTCCACGAGCGTTAGAATTCGTTTAGGCTTCCACGCTCTTCGACTCGATAACAAAACAGCGATGGTGTGATTGGATTGACAGCGCTCTTTGTCTTGCGAATTCAAGGTTTGTAGACCAACAAGCGTTCAAACAAAATCCATGCTCCAAAAAAATGGAGCCGATCTGTATCGATATTGGCGACGCATGCTGGTTCTGATACTATCCACGACCTATTCGAATTACTCGAATGAGACACCCGTTCCATGCTCGTTCTTGCGAGCAAAAACCGAATAAGGAATCGGGCTCGACACACTTCGGAGGGAACCCAATGACGACGGCCGAAAAAAGCCCGTCCTGTGTCCACATTCGCTGGATGATCCGCAGGGACATGCATTCGGTGCTTGAAATTGAAAAAGCGAGCTTTGAATTTCCATGGTCTGAGGAAGAGTTCATTCGCTGCTTGCGTCAGCGCAACTGCATCGGCATGGTAGCCGAACGCGATGACGAAGTCGTGGGTTTTATGATCTACGAGTTGCACAAGAATCGGCTTCACTTGCTGAACTTCGCTGTGGCACCCAACTGCCGCCGAGAATGCGTCGGCAACTCCATGATCGAGAAGTTGGTCGGCAAGCTTTCTGCCGAACGACGAAGTAGAATTATGCTGGAAGTGCGCGAAACCAACTTGGATGCCCAGCTGTTTTTCAAGTCGCTTGGTTTCCGAGCCATCTCAGTGCTACGAGATTTCTACGATGACACTACGGAAGACGCATACTTGATGCAGTATCGCTATCGAGCGAGCGTCGAAGAGTTGGTGGACGAGTCCACCGCCACGAGACGCATGGCAGGCTAGTGGCTCATCGCTTTGTTTCGAGCCTACTGCCTTGAACAATCCAATGTCGAGTCATATCCATCGCCGCGAATCGCTCTGGAAAGCAGAGCGATTCGAAATCGAGCGTCGCACTATCCTGCTGAATGACGGCGAGGAGCATAGTCGGGAGGTCATTCAACATCCCGGCGCTGTGGTCATTCTACCAGTATTTGAAGATGGACGAATCTGCCTCATTCGCAACTATCGAATGGCGATCGACGTCAATCTCCTTGAGCTTCCTGCTGGGACCCTCGAACCGCCTGAGCCACCCATCGTCACGGCGGAACGTGAACTCCGCGAAGAAACAGGATATTCCTGTGGGAGCATCATCAGCCTCGGTGAGTTCTTCATGTCACCAGGTATTCTAAACGAAAAGATGCATGCCTTTCTTGCTCGCGATTTAACGGCTGGCAACCCGGCGCTCGAGGTGGGGGAACTGATCGAACAAGAGATATTCAGCGAGTCTGAGGTTCGCGAAAAGATTGCCGCTGGAGAGCTTCAAGACTCTAAAACGCTGAGTGCTTTGCTACTCTACTGGCAGAAGCGTGAAGGTGGCGAAGTTTAAAGTTGCCGCCATTCTGGTTTTCGCCTTGAAGGCCTAGAATGAGATTCTCTTGAGTTCTTCAAACTACCCACTGCATTCAATCTTCCATGGATCGCAACCGTAAGCGTGAGCGAGGCAGCCTCGCTCACGCTTACGGTTGGGAAATGGACCGCCGAACATTCACTTTTTTGTACTCCCCGTCCAATACTGATTTCTTGTGAATACCACCTGGCAATTTGCAACAGCCGCCGCTCTCAAATTCGGGCGCGGCTCTCGCCTACAGCTATCTCAGGAACTAAAGCGTCGTTCGCTGAGTCGCCCACTTGTCGTTTCCGACTCAACCATCTGCTCGCTAGAAATCGTCATAGACTTGATCGGAACGCTCGACTCACCCGTGCTGTTTTCCGACGGTGAACCTGAGCCAAACCTCCAAGTGGCCGAAGCAGCGATCGCAGTCGGGCGAGAGGAACATGTCGACTGCGTCGTTGGACTTGGTGGAGGCAGCAACATAGACGTGGCGAAGATCGCAGCCAACGTCTTGAAACACGGGGGCGAGCCCAAGGACTATTTCGGATTCGATGTGATTCCAGGACCAGTCTTGCCGCTGTTCGCTCTGCCCACCACAGCGGGCACCGGCAGTGAAGTGTCGCACTCCGCCGTGCTGACAGATAGCGATGCAGCAATCAAAGTGAGTACGCTATCGAATTGGCTGCGTCCAGCAATGGCCATTGTTGATCCAGCCTTGACCGACTCTTGCCCACGGCGCGTGACAGCGGAAAGCGGGATCGATGCCTTGGTACACGCAATCGAGGCCTATACGAATCGCGATTTCTCCGAGATGGAAGGTGTCGACCCGCAGGCCCGGGCATACGAAGGCAGTTTTTCTCTAACGCAGCTACTTGCTCGAGATGCGATTGAGCGAATCGGCCGTTCACTCGCGCCTTGCTGTGACAACCCCACTAACCAGCTCCGTGATGAACTTGCCCTAGCTGCGACTTTGGCAGGCATGGCTTTTTCTAACAGTGGCGTTGGAATTGTTCATGCCTTGGAGTATCCGATTGGGGCGCTGACGCATTGCGGACATGGAGAAGGCAACGGTTTGCTGCTGCCGCACGTGATGGAATACAATTTACAAATACGCCAAGAAGCATTCGCGCAGATCGCGGTCATGCTAGGTGCAGATCCGGGTCTCGATTCAGCCGAGTTGGCTGAACAGTCGGTTGCACTCATTCGCCGACTCCAAAAAGCTATCGGCATACGGACCAACCTTGGCGAACTCGGGATGAGCGAAGCTGACATTCCAGCAGTCGCCCAAAAGGCCTTTCAAATCAAGCGTCTGATGGACATCAACCCTCGAACTCCAACGCTCGAGCACCTCGAAGGAATCCTTCGTTCGGCCATCTAATGGAGAAAATGCAATGGACTCCCGCCAGCCACAAAATGAGTTCTCCTGCCGAAAACTCTGGGAGGAAATTCCGAGTGTTGGTCGGAAGTATCTGCACATTTGGGGCGGTCAGCCCAACTACCACTCCACGATCTTGATCGTCCACGGTCTAGGAGAACACGGCGGGCGTTACCACAGCTTGGCACACGACTTTGCCACCGCGGGGTACCGAGTCATCGCTTTTGACCAGCAAGGTCACGGCCAAAGCCCTGAGAAACGTGGATGTATCACTTCCTACGATTCCATGCTGGACGACATTGCAGCGATGCTGAAATGGATCGGCGACGACAAGCCATGCATTCTGTTTGGGCACAGCATGGGTGGGAACCTCGTTTTGAACTATGCATTGCGTCGCACTGAGCTTCAGCCCAATGCTGTGATCTGTTCTAGCCCGATGATCAAAGCTGTGCGGCCGCCGCATCCAATTTTCGAATTTGTTTTGAGAATGCTGTTGCGTGTGGCACCCAACATGACCATTAGCTCTGGCACCGATCCCGCCAAACTGATGAGCGACCCGAAAGAACAGCAAGCACTTGCAGACGACGATATTTTTCATTCCAGTCTTTCCCTTCGTCTTGGCGCCGCTTTGCTCGACTCAGGGCGCTGGACGCTCAAACACGCTGATCAACTAAAAACTCCAATGTTGTTAATTCATGGCACTGCCGACACCAAGACCTGCTGCGAGGCCTCCATCGATTTTGCAAGGCTTTCAACTGCTGCCTGTAAGCTTGAAATCCTGCCTGAAAGAATGCACGATCCCTTTCGGGACGTCGAGCGTTACCAGGCGCTCGAAAAGTACTTCCAATTCATGGACTCGATTCGCAACAAGGTGGTAGCTTGATCATCGAAGGCATCATGCTGTCGCTGGACGGCCAAGAACAACCGCACTGCGCGATGATGGGGCCTATGGTCGATGAAAGGCTTGAAGATTGGCTACTTCGTCCTTTTCAGACATCAAGGACATTTGAGAATTTGCAACGACATAATCACTGCATTTTCCACGTGACCGACGACGCGTTGTTGGTCACTCAGCTCGTTCTTGGTAAGAAGCCCGCGCTCGAGTTCTCACCACTTGGCAACCCGGACTCAAATGCCAAAGGTTGGATCCTAAAGTCCGCCTGTCATTGGTATCAGCTGCGGATTGATCACTGGGATACATCGCAACCGCGTTCCGAAGCTCGAGCGAAAGTCGTGAACCAAGGTCAGCTTAGGCCTTTTTGGGGCTGGAATCGTGCCAAACACGCAGTGCTTGAAGCGGCGATTCTCTCGACGCGGTTTCATTTGCTGGACAGAGAGTACGTCACTGCCGAATTCGAAGGGCTTCAGTCGGCTATAACTAAAACTGCTGGTCCAGACGAAAAACTTGCTTGGGAGATGTTGCGAGAGAATCTGGCGAATTACAACTGGGAGTCCCAAACTGAATCCCGATAGCGTACAAGAAACAATCCTTCATATTCGCAGCGGCTGCCGACTCCATTTCGGACTGATGGAGCTGTGCACCGATGCGCCAGGCTGCTATGCTGGCTTGGGGCTCATGCTAGAATCGCCGGGCTTTGAGCTATCATTTCAATTGAGTGCTGAACTGGAGTCCCAATCTTCTATTCATCCTGAACTAGAAATTGAAGAAGACCTAAAGGAGCCGAACGAGGAAGTCGAACAGCGAGTCCGATCGATCCTAGATCGACGAGTGGAGGTACTTGGCCTTCGCAACGCCGCAAGAAAAATCGCGATCCGCAGCAGCTTGCCGCTTCACCATGGGCTTGGAGCCGGCACTCAGCTGGGCTGCACGGTTGCAGCAGGCATGGAGCTAGCTGAACAATTCGTTCGCGTCGGTTCGCAGTCACTCAACTCGAAAGAGCTGCCCATGGCGAGCCGCATTCCTTCCGAGCAATGGCTTGCACACGCTTCCGGGCGCGGTCGAAGATCCGGAATTGGGTTAAGCGGATTTCTGCGAGGTGGCTTGATCTTGGATGAAGGCTACCCGGCGGGCGCAGCGGCTGATCCAACTCGAACACGCGTTGTCGATACTCAGGCAACTTCTTTGCCCTACAACTGGCGAGTCCTTCTTTTGACCCCCAACGACTCGCATACAGTTCACGGCGAATACGAAGCAAACATGCTGGCAGAGATCGCCGAGCATCCGACACCAGAGCGTGAACTTATGCGTCGCATCGCGCATCGGATATTCTTTCGCTTGCACGAGAACTGTGAACTGCAGGAGTTTGCACAACTTTTAGAACAATACACTGCCATCGCAGGTAGCATGTTTGATGGCATCCAAGGCGGCCGCTACAGCTCACCGGCTATCGAAGACGCAGCAGAACTTGCTGCTCGCGTAGGTCTCGTTGGGGTAGGGCAGAGCAGCTGGGGTCCAGTAGTCTTTGGATTCTGCCAGGTGTCACAGGCCGAGGAGATTTCAGACCGGATCGCCGAGCAGCAGTTCTCTGGCTCGACGCAGACATGCTCGATTGCGAACACCGGAGCAAAATTCCGCTTTTCCACCAGCAAACTCGCCAGTGACAGTGCTTAGCGTTGACCGGAGCGGCAGAGAGCGAACTCCAGGATCCACGCCCGCCCAATCGACCGCAACCATGGAATGCCCCCTTTGCTACTCCGGTGCCCACCTACACATCGAAACCCAACAAATCAGGTCCAAAGATACCTATCGGCAATCTTGAGCTTTTGCGCTACTTCCTAGAATTCTCTTTTTTCGCAGGCATTTTTTGCTCTTGCTGTTGGGCATTACACAGTCTGCGGCCTCTTAATTCTCTCTGGCGTGATCTTTGTGGTTTTGCCAATAAGGGCAACTCGAGACTCGGAGCTCGCTTTTTTCCCAGCGAGAATTTCGGGACAGACCAACAATGCCTTTGTTCGTGCCATAGAAAAAGAGCGAACAGGTACCTGCTCGCTCTTTAGTCGTTATCCCATGTAGAGAAGGGCGTTAAGGCTCCAACTCTACTTGCTAGTATGCGTCGCTGATAAACTTCGACCAGCTTTCCATGCGGTTAGCACGTCCGGCGTAGACCGGCTTCCAGTTTGGACGCACTGGCGGATTCAGCAAACGCATGTCAGCCTGAGCTGGCGTGCGGTCAGCCTTCCGCGAGTTGCACTGGAAGCACGCAAGTACACAATTCTTCCAGCTTGACTGTCCACCTTGAGCGCGAGGCAAAACGTGGTCGATAGTCAAATCCGATGTACCGGGTTGCGTACCACAGTATTGGCAAGTGTACTTATCCCGCTTGAATACGTTTCGACGACTGAAAGTAACCGATTGATTTGGCAAGCGATCAAACTGCGTCAGCGTCATCACCTCTGGTACGCGAATGCGTTGCGACACAGCTTGCACGAATGGCTCGTCGCGCGTTGGTGACATCGCGGCCCAATCGCCCCAATCGTACAGCTGGTAGTCACGTGGCTCAACGATCTTCGCGCTGTCGTTCCACAGGTGTATCAATGCCCGCGCAACCGTCGCGACATTGATTGGCTGCCAATTACGGTTGAGCACCAACACTGGACGCTCCAGAGATGGTCCGAATCGCTTCGGCTGCTGTGAAATTTTTGCTTGGGCCAGCGCAGTCATGTTCTTGCTCCCAATCTCCTTGATTGAAAAAAACTCGTAAAGCAAACGTGAAAGCTAACACGGTTCGAATTGCCAACTGGACACTTATGTGACAAGCTAGGTTCAGTTCTCGCCGGCACACGATTGAATCGCCCACTTTCCTAACCGAGAATGTAGAATGAGCGAAAACAATGAGACGATTGAGGATCTGCCGGACGAAGAAACGAACCAAATTCTGGATGCGATCTATTCGGGGCAGAAGATCTTAGCTCTGAAGATCTATAAAGAGGCACGCAATATCGGATTGGCTGAGGCAAAGCAGTTTATCGAGCAGTTGACTGACGAGCTCAGGCAGAAACATCCCGAGCGGTTCTCCCAATCCAAGTCTGGCTGCCTAGGTTTGCTTATCCTGTTCTCCGCCAGTCTCGCTACACCCCTCACCATGCTCCGATAGTGGGATTCGCCGGAACCACTTCTCCAAGTCCCCACACGGGAACTCGCCATACTTCCAGCATAAAACGCTGCGTCCGAAACCTCTTCCCCTCCCGAATTGTTCTCGGATCGAAAGCAGCAGCCTTACTTCTAGCGAGGTCTACTGCTGCCCTCCTCCACTTTGTTGCCTCTCGCACGCCGGTTCGATATAATCCAAACGCAGCTATAACGATCGCGCGGTGTCCGAGCCAACTTTTCCCTGGGACATCTCGATGCTCATCTCTTTTCTTTTTGCGAGGGTTATTGCGATGCATTACAAGATGATGCTATTTGGTAACGGAACTGGCCAAGTACACGATCAGTGGAATTTGGATTTGCCGTGTACTGTTGGTCGTGGCGAAGACTGTGACATCCGCATCAACGACGCTTCTGTTAGTCGTCAACACTGTCGGTTAACGACTAATGCTTATGGCGCAGTGAGCGTTCAGGATCTCGGTTCAACGAACGGAATCTACGTACGCGACCAACGCGTAAGACAGGCAGCTTTGACGGTCGGTGAGGTTTTTCAGATCGGTGGCGTGGACGTGAGGATTGAAGTGGTCGATCAACCGATTGAAGAGCAGAAGCGAGTTGTCGCGGAAGACGACATGTACGGAACGCATAAGGTTGAAATTTACGAAATTTCGTAGTGAGATTCAGCACCTCTGCGCAAGCCCTTGTTCAAGGTATTTTGGTAAGCAGAACGCGCGAGCGTGGGTCCTAACGAAGCTAGCCGCAGGCCCGCGGCTAGCTTCGTCGGCTCACAAATTGAAACTCTTACCTTCCGAGACAGGAATTCCGGCGAAAACCACTTTGTTGAGAAAATGAAGTAAAATGAAGATGACCGCCTCGTACTTCATGCAACTCAGTCTACGCCATCATGTCGACTCGTCGAAACTTCCTCCACCGCAGCACGCTTGGTCTGGCTATCGCCGCCGGTGGACTGCCGGCCCTTGGACTATCTGATTTATTCGCCGAAGAGGGCGGACAGACCACGGAAAGAACGCATCACGCTCCCAAAGCCAAACGTGTTCTGCAAATCTTCTGTCCCGGCGCAGCTTCGCATATGGATTTGTGGGAACACAAGCCCATACTCGATAAACTGCACGGTAAACCCTTGCCGGGCGAAGAGAACATGGTTTCCTTCCAAGGCAAGAACGGAAACTTAATGCGTAGTCCTTGGGACTTCGTACCCTGCGGCGAATCGGGCAAACGCATTTCCAGCATGATGCCGCATATGGCAAAGCACGTCGACGACATCGCTTTTTGTCACGCCATGCATAGCAAGAGCAACACGCACGGTCCGGGTTGCTTGTTTATGAATACTGGGCACGTGACAGAAGGTTTCCCCAGCGCAGGTGCATGGACCAGTTTTGCACTTGGTTCCGAAAACGAAAATCTCCCAGCTTTTGTGGCGATGCCGGATATTCGTGGCGAGCCACCGAACGGTAAGGCAAATTGGTCCAACGGTTTTCTGCCGGCCAAGCACCAAGCAATCGTGATGAGTGCTCAGCAGCCGATTCGCAACTTGGCGAGACCGGCTGGAATTTCCGAAGCTGAGGAAGCGGCGTCGCGCAGGGTGCTCGATCAGTTCAATCGTCGCTTCGCCGCCCAACATCCGCAAGATACAGACTTGCAAGCACGCGTGGCAGCTTATGAATTGGCTGGACGCATGCAGCTCAGTGCTCCAGAAGTGTCGGACTTGAACCAGGAAACGAAAGAGACTCACGAGCTTTACGCTACTTCGGACGCCAATGAACTCAAAGCCGCCTATGGTAAGAATTGTTTGCTCGCACGACGGATGCTCGAAAGAGGTGTTCGATACGTGAGCCTATATTGTGCATCTCGCGCATCGGGTGTGGACGGACTGCTCAACTGGGACGCCCACAAAACACTCAAGGCTGATTACGAACGTCACTTGCCAATCTTCGACCAACCAACGGCAGCCCTGCTCAGTGACCTCAAACGCACTGGCCTACTGGAAGATACCCTAGTGCTTTGGACCACCGAGTTTGGCCGCATGCCCATGCATCAATCTGGAACCAATGGTCGCGATCACAATCCTGACGGCTACACTTGCTGGATGATGGGGGCGGGAGTGAAACCCGGAGTTTCCCACGGTGCCACCGACGATTTCGGGAGACGGGCAGAGGTTGATCACACGACGGTTTGGGATTTCTACGCCACGGTGCTACACATTCTTGGATTTGATCACAAGCAATTGACTTGGTACCACAACGGACTCGATCGACGCATCACTGACGTGCATGGTCATGTGATTGATCCCATCCTGGCGTAATGCGTTTCCTGTTTCTCCCTCACCAAAGCCCTATTTCATTTTCATTTTTCGAAGAGCTCTCGCACGATGCTTCCTGCCACAATCTCTCCCATACTGCTGCTGGCCATTTTCCAGTCCCCTGCTGCAATGGCTCCAAGCAATAGTCCTTCATCGAGCTCTATGGAAAGGAAACTTGGTCATCCAGACTACAAGCCGCAAGACCTACAAGGCTGGACAGTGCATGTTCACCAGGACTTGCTCGAAAACAAGGCGGAGAAGACTGAGAACGCTCTGAAACTACTTGGCAGTCAACTTGCAACGATTCGTAAAGTCGTACCGCAAACCGCGGTTGAAAAACTGCAGCGTGTGCCACTCTGGATTTCTCCTAAGTATCCGAACAGCCGGCCTGGTGCCGAGTATCATCCCAACGGTGGGTGGCTGAAACGAAACAATCGCATCCCGGAGCTTGCCAAGTGTGTCGAGTTTAGCAATGTCGACATATTTGAACGCGAGTGTATTCGAATGCCAATGCTTGCACTTCACGAACTGGCACATGCATACCATGATCAGGTGATCGGTTTTGATAACAAGGAAGTCATCGCGGTTTACGAATCGGCCAAAGCGGCCGGCTCTTATGAAAAGGTAGAGCGGTGGTTTGGGCCGCATCGAAAAAATAGCATTGAGAAGGCCTACGCGATCAGCAATCACAAGGAGTACTTCGCGGAGACTAGCGAGGCCTTATTCGGTAGAAACGATTTCTTTCCCTTCAATCGTCGAGAGCTACAGAGACACGATCCTGAGATGGCAAAGCTGCTTAGCCAGTTGTGGGGTGAACAGCAAACATCTCCGCCGAGCCAATAGACCTTCGCTTTGGTATTTGGTAACGATCGATTCGGTTATTCCGTAATTGCTTTCCGAAGGCAATGCCTTGAGCTTAGCACCTCAACGCATTGAATGGTTCTAACTCTGCAAGCACGGTAAGCTACACCGACTCTACCCGCTAGGCCTTTTGTTCCGACACTGCTGCTACCACCGTCAAAGCTTCTAAGCGTTTGCAATGCAGTCCTTTCAGCAATCGGAAGATGTAGGGATCGTGCCGAAGTTGTCAAGATATGCACAAAGAAAGTTTGGCGTTGCAACGCATTGCAAATCAGAGCGATGCAACTCCATTTTTGCAGCTTTTTTGTTGATCAAACGTTCTTCCCCCTCTTCTTGCAGCGTTGGGAAATTGCGGAATTGCGGGATTTTCACTAGTGAAGCTAGATCATTTTGACTGCGGTTTCATCCGATAGTCCCCGTTAGATCGTCGTGGGCATGGATGCAAGCTGTCAGAGCAGGATGCCTAGGGTTACGAAAGACTAGCAACTATCACGCTTGCGAAAGCGCTGCTTTGGGAGAGGCCCCTTTCGCACCGACTCGATAGTGCAGTCAAAAACCTAATGCTGACGGAACTGGGATTCGTTAGCTGTTCGTCAACGCTACCAATCCAAATGCACGGTGGCTCAGCTTTGGATTGGTAGCATTTTGATTATGCAAGGATGAGGGCGGGAGAGTAAGGTGGAAAAAGAGGTCAATGTGCTAGCGATGGTGAAAGGCGAGGAACGCTACGTCTTCCTGTATGACGATGGGAACCGCGTTGAGACCCTTCGCACACTCGGTCGCTACGCTGCAGACTCCGAGTTAAGCTTCACTTGGTACGATGCCGCCGTCATGAGCAAAAAGATTCGTGACATGGCTTACGAGCTGGAGAACGGCACTCCCGAGTCCCAAGAAGAATTCATTAGCCCCGCTCCTCCAGCGAATCCACGCATTTCGTTTCGTCACGAAGAAGACATCATTTAGCCCCATTCTCGTCGACCGCCCCAGCCAATGCACTCGGAAGTCGCTCAGTTCCTAAAGTATCTCAGCATTGAAAAAAATGCATCGGAGCTGACCGTCAAATCTTACCGAGAAGACCTGATCGACCTAGCCGATTACCTCGTTGACGAACTTGGCTCTTCTGTAAAACCAGCCGACATCACGCCGCGCGATCTCCGAGGTTACGCTTCCGCTATTCACGACGCCGGTTACGCTCAAAGCAGCATTGCCCGAAAGCTAGCATCGTTGCGTAGTTTTTACCGTTTCGCGCAGCGTCAGCAAATGTGCGATTCAAATCCTGCCAAGCCACTTCGAAATCCACGTGGTGCTCGCAAGCTGCCTCACTTCTTGAGCGGTGATGAAATCGGCAAACTCCTCTTGGCTCCCAACAAGACCAGCTCACTTGGCCTGCGTGACCGAGCTATACTCGAAACGATGTATTCCGCTGGCCTGCGTGTCAGCGAAGTCGTCGGACTCAACGATGGCGATCTCGATTTTCAAGACTGTATCGCTCGGGTGCGCGGAAAGGGACGCAAGGAACGACTCGCGCCGCTCGGAAAGTACGCTATCGACGCACTTCGGAAGTATCAAAGTCAAAGGACACTCTCGGCCAAAGAGTCGCAAGGGCGTGAAGCACCCGTGTTTGTGAATCGATTTGGCAATCGTCTAACAACACGCAGTGTTGGTCGAATGCTAGAGAAATACATTCTGGAAACCGGACTCGACACACGCACCTCACCGCATACGCTGCGCCATAGCTTTGCCACTCACCTGCTCGATCGCGGCGCGGACATCCGAAGCGTTCAAGAGCTACTCGGGCACAAGAGTTTGGTCACTACTCAAATCTACACGCATCTATCCACCGCGAATCTTCGCGAAGTTTATCTCAAGGCTCACCCAAGAGCCTCTCAGTAGCCGCTTTACACATCGATCAGAGTCTCAATTTCTGAGCCGACGGGGCCAGCCGCAGAACAGCATCTTCTTGATTCCACGCGACGCAAAACGCAACGGTTCTACAACGCCTTCACGCTCTCGCTCGAAAAGCAGTTATCGATCCACGCCTTCCTTTCCGGTGAACACCGCGAGCCGACGTGAGATAAAGCGGGGCTGCCGATGCGAGTGCAGCACAAAACGAATGAAAGCCTTTTAGAAAAGGGCGAGATGCTGTGAGCTAGTCAGAATTCGCTGGTAGGAGATCGTGTACTGGTCGCTAGGCGTGAACAGCAGGGTGTTAAGTAAAAATATTAGTAGGTCGCAGGCGTGGCATAGCGACGTTCAGAGGTCTGCGGGAACGGCGTAGCACGTAGTATACCCGCCCAGGAGAAAAGAGATATCAGGCGAACAACTTCAGTTTCGTACAGGCAGAAGATGACATATCCTCGGAGGATTGACATCCAGCCTGAATTGGCATGGCCGAATTAGCAACAGTTCGCCAAACAAAATGAGTCCTTTGCAGCTAAGACTGTGCGTCAATCGATTCTGCGATTCGGGCAGTTGGTGGCGTCCCAGCGCGGCAACTCCAATCCGAACAAGAAGTTCGAAGTGAGGAAACTTTCCAACTTAAAGGTACGTGAAACAGAGTCGCGAGATGTGGCTGCTGCCAGAATTTGTGAGAGCAAAGTGTCAGAAATGGGGATTGAGTCAAACAAGCTTGCCGAACCAAGTTTTCGGCCTAGAGTGCCGCATGCAACTCGTCTGGTAGCGAACTCCTGCCCGGCGGAGACAGCCGCATCGCTCACGCCAATTGAAGGGTAAATCGCGTGGTTTTTGGTACTGCGGGCTTGGGAACTCCAACCTGTTCACGCCAGCGCTTCTTGAGGGTGACCGACGACCAATTCGCGGCGGTAGCCGAAACTAGGAACAACCCTAGACGCAAACGCCCGCTTCAAGTCGCGGTGACTCGCAAAAGAAAACCCGCAAGCCCTTAGACCTGCGGGAAAACGTTGGATTTGCAGAAGTTGTGGGCATTTTGGAAAATGCCCAAATAGCGGAGGAGGGACTCGAAAAGTCCCCGAGAGTAAGGGAAAACGAAGGCGAGATCGGAGACGCAACAATATACGCAACACTTCTTGCAGATTCCCGGTTCGGAGAGCTGACTTCCCTATGGGGTGAACTATCAGACCGCAGTCGCGAGAAGCTGCTCCAGTACGGCAAGGACCTTCGTCGGGCGAAGACATAGAGGGGGGTGGTTAAATTCTGCGAGGCGAGTGATCAGCGACCTATCGTGTCGCGTGCACAATGGCATAACATCGGTCTTACTCAACACAGGAAAAATGTTTTTTTCTGTTGTGTTGCACTACTTCCTTGAATTGCTGTTTAGGCGTTCGTCGCGTCGCTATTGTGCCTTCGCGCCGCATCTGCATGAGCTAATTGGCTAGAATGCGAGAAATCGATTGCAGCTGCGCAGCCTTGTGATCATCTGCGTACGAATTGAGAGTCCTAAAACGATTGGCGATTGCGTTTTCGAGCTCGGTCATTGCTGACTTTATCACGCTTCCCGATGAAATTTAAGGCATTCACAAATAGGAATTGAAATGCGACGAATCATCTTCACTGGATCAGTCTATTTGGCCTCCTTGCTCGTTAATTGCGGCGATTTATTTGCACAAGATTCTGAGCGATCCAAAAATACGGGACCGAGCCCGGCGGTCGGCTCATGGGAACTAGCTGTTGATTGGGGCAAGGGGGAAAAAAATGCAAATCACATCCTCACCATCAGTCAAGACTTGAGCGGAATAATCAAAGACACCGATGAAGGCTGGACCGCGTCGCTTCGCAATTTAAAAATCGACGGAAAGGCTTTGGCTTTCAGTTTTTACTACGGCGACAAGAAGGATTTCTCGATCAACTTTGAAGGCAAAATCCAGGACGAATACATTATTGGATCTTTCTCAGTCTTTGACGCGAAAGGCAAGGTCACCGGAAAACCACTCGATAACTCAAAAGCAAAATCCTTAAAATCTAGGGTGTCAGTACTGGACGCCTACGCGGCACGAACTTTCACCAGTTCTGAGGGTAACAGAATGAACTACCGACTGTTCGTGCCACCAAATTATGACGAGAAGAAAATGTATCCAGTCGTATTGTTTCATCATGGTGGCGGAGGAGCAGGAAGTGACAATCGAAGTCAGCTGGAAGGGGCCTGTATCCGAGACTGGATTCGTCCTGAATTTCAGGCCAAGCATCCCTGCTTGATTGTTGCACCACAATTCCCAGGTAAAGAGGAATTTGCGAAACAAGAACGTGGTAAAGACGGTCAAGGAAAAATTGACGGAATGCAGCTTCAAATCCGAACCATTCATGGAATTTTAGACAACCTCGAAAAGGAGTTTTCCATCGACACGAATCGGGAATACGTGACTGGCTTGTCGTTTGGAGGAGACTGCACATGGTTTTCCCTGTTCGAACGCCCAACACGTTTCGCAGCAGCTGCTCCGATCTGCGGTGGTTACACGCTTGATTCATCGGCGGCGGAGAGGGCAAAAAAGCTCGCCGATCTGCCACTTTGGCTTTTCCATGGGGATGCCGATAAAGTTGTTCCCGTGCAAGCTTCACGTCAAATCGTCAAAGCTTTGAAGGAAGCCAACGGGAATCCCAAATACACGGAGTATGCCGGGGTTGGTCACTACTGCTGGGACCGGGCGTACCAGGATACTAAATTTGTAAACTGGCTATTCGCTCAGTCGAAAACGGTAAGCAGAAAGTAGGTAACTGCGTAGCTCGAGCTGCGTAGACTGCAAAAGCGTGGTTAGACATCCGCGCGTACTTTGTACACGTCCAGAATTGAAGGGATATTCGTAAACGAGTTGTGGTTCAACAAACTCTTGGACCGGAGTGCTCATAACGCTTTAAGTTGAGTTCCCGAGATTAGCCTTCATTCATAATGACTCATCGGTTTGCAAGCCCACGTCGTTATTTGCTTTCGCAAATCCTAATGAAACTCGCAACGCCCTAGTTGGCTCACCGAGGGTGGTAATTCTTGATAGAGGCAGGCTTGAGCGGTCTACAGCGCAGCGGACAACCTGTCAGCTCAGGCCACGGGGACTGGTCGGTTTCAGCGGTAAGAATTACTGGTTGATCAATTTTGCTTGCTTTGAAGCATCGGGATTAGCGTGTCTATACGCTGATGATGCGTGAAAATTTCGGCAATTCCAGTAAAGGTCTATCTATCAATGCATCAGGCAATGATGATGCACCGACCCAAAAGCGACTCGACTTCAACCCAGGTGTATCCGTGTGTTTTGAAAACACCACTATTATGTTCTCAAGAAAAATTGCTCCAATTGTCGTCACCATAGTTTGTCTCAACCTAGTAAGCAGTTCGCGGTCCTATGGAGGAACGATAACTTTTGGTAGTAGCGCCAGCACTTTCAATATGGAATTCGTTACCATCGGTAACGCGGGTAATGCCGCGGATACCACCGGATTACCCAACCCTGCGGGTGCGGTTGCCTACGACTACCAGATGGGCAAGTATGAAGTCAGCGAGGACATGATCGAAAAGTTCAATGCCTCACAATCGCTGACAATTACGATATCCACACGAGGCACCAACAAGCCAGCGACAGCTGTGTCATGGAACGAAGCGGCTCGATTTGTGAACTGGCTGAATACAAGTCAAGGTTTTCATGCGGCGTACAACTTCACCACAGCCGGAGTGAACGATAATATCGCTTTGTGGACTTCCGCCGAGGCTTGGCAACTGGGCGGTGAGAATCTTTACCGTCACAGGGACGCACAATACTGGCTTCCGAGTATGGACGAGTGGTACAAGGCGGCGTACTTCGATCCAAACGACAACTCCTATTACGACTTTCCGGACGGTAGTGACACGCCCCCCATAGCAGTGTCCAGTGACACGGCTGACAACACAGCGGTGTTCGACCAAGCCTATGCGCAAGGTCCGGCGGACATCACTCTGGCAGGCGGGCTGAGTCCGTTTGGGATAATGGGTTTGGGGGCAATGTGCTTGAATGGGAGGAAACAAGCATTGACCTGACCAATAGTTCAGGTTCTTTGGGGCGCGGTATCCGCGGGGGCAACTGGTATCAAAACTCGAACGGCTTGTCGTCGTCGGTCCGGATCGACGGCGACCCGGCGGTCGAGTTCGACGTCGGCAACGGTTTTCGAGTCGCAAGTCGTTCCTCTCCTGCCACTGTGCCAGAGCCCGGTTCGCTTGCCATATTTGGTTCCCTCGGCCTGATGGCGATGACTTATGGAAGAAAGAGGCAGTCGAGGCGATGACCTTTTTTGCCTCGCATGGAACCCTGGCGTTCTGATTGGAGCCAGAGCAAAAACCGACCGCCAGTGTGAGTCTCGTTCCGATTAACGTCGAGGCCAAGCCGTTAGCAAGCTTGCACCGGGGCTGGCCCAAGCTCTTCCAGAATCTCCGATCGACACGGGAGACCGAATTGGCTCAGGACTTCCCTATTCACGTTGTTTGCAAATGGATCGGCAACTCGGAAGCGGTAGCGGCGAGGCACTACCTTCAGCTCACGGATAATCACTTCGCGAAAGCTCTACAGTCGAAGAGAAGATCCCCGATAACTGCGTCAGAAAATCCGCAACAAGATCCGCAACAGTCATTGCAGGAAAGCAGGGGAAATCGTGAGACAGACGCTATGAACCCAAGGGAAAAGACCCTTATTTTCTCTGGGTTTCCCAACACGTCCCAAAAACTAATAGCGGAGGAGGGACTCGAACCCCCGACACGCGGATTATGATTCCGCTGCTCTAACCAGCTGAGCTACTCCGCCGAATGGAAAAAAATAGTTTAACGAGGCTCAGGGACTTAGCCCAGTGCCTTTATGGGACTTTCTGAAGCTCGTTTGGCCAGACTACCAATCTGAGTCAAAGTCCAGTTCTTTAGGACTGGATTCATCCGCAATGACAGACGAATCGGCTCTGTCCAAAGGGAAGACGCTGGATTCCCAGACCTTGTTCCCCTGCGTAGATGCTTCTCTTCGGCAAATCGCCCGTGGTAGGTTTAGCGTCAGATTCCCAAACTCAGTAATTCTCAGGGTTGGAATGGGCCGTAGGACGGCATTCATGGAGAAAGTCTGAGAAGCGACTTTGGAACGGCTTGGGCCAGCCGACGCCTTCGGTTGAGCGTCAAACGAAACGTCACCATGGAGTTAGTTACTTCAGTTCGAGGATGGCGAGCTCCTCGAACTCAACGTACATGTCCATGCCGCCGTGAAGCTATAGCGCGCTGTGGACATTCTTGAGACAGGCTTTGTCGCCGAGAAGCTCAGTGACGGTTCTGCCATGCAAGGAAACCGTGATGTTATCGCAGATGGCAGTCACAACCATATGCTTCCAATCGCCATGCTGGACGGCCATTTCGACTCGCTCGGCCTCAGGCTTCTTTCCCCAGACTCACATGGCGGTTTTATAGAGTCCTCCGGTGGCGCTGGTTCGGTCGACTTCTGCCTGAAAGCCTCGGCCCGCGACGTAGGTTTTGGTTTCTTCGGCGCGAAAGTAAAAACCTGAGTTGCCTCCAAGCACGCGGAACTTCACACGCAAGACAAAGCTCTGGTACCCGCGGTCGTTTACAAGCAATCCGTGTCGTGGTTTTGACTTGGCACTTTTTCCAACGATGATCCCGTCTTCCACAGTCCAACTACCGCCTGGCTGATTATGCCAGCCGGTAAGGTCCTTGCCTTGGAAGAGCCGCTGCCAAGTCTGGGCGGTGGATGCAGGTCATCATCGTAAAAACACCATTATGATGTTGATCAGCGATCGAGGTTTCCATCTTGGAGAGAAGCAGCAATGGACCAAGGCGACTCTTGGGACGAAGCCACGAATAGCGTGATGATGTGGCTGGTTCCAGCGATCACGACGTATGACGGGCACATGGCAGTTAGACCGATGTCGCGCGATCCACACGTTATTGGGACGGTAAACGGAACTCCAGAACCGGATAGACGATCTGCGTGCAAGGACGAATCAAACGGACAACGGAGACTACAGGAACCTCAGGCAAACCTTGGTAAAACTCTTAGCATCGCGAGATGAGATAGTAGAGCAACTCCTGAGCCTTCAGGCCGGGCCTTTGCGGGCACTTCCCCGAAGCAATCGCAAGCAAGGGAAGGAACCGAGTTCCGCTCGCTGAGACCTTCAATAACACGAAAATCTAAAATCCCAAAACCGTGTGTGGAAGACCGAAATTAAGAGATAGCGACGATGAAGTCAAACGCGACCAGCTATCGTAGCCTTCTCTTTCGTGCTAAGAGCATCTTCGGCCAAGTGCAGCTTGTATTCCACCGCATCGACCAAGGCTAGCCAACTGGCTTCCATGATGTTTTCGCTGACACCGATCGTTCGCCAGTGGTGCTGCTTGTCGGCGCTTTCGATGTTGACTCGAATGCGAGCTGCTGTTCCTGCTTCGCCGTTGACCACCCGTACTTTAAAGTCTACCAAGTGCATTTCATCGAGTGTCGGAAACACACCGCACAGGCATTTTCGCAGGGCGTAGTCCAGTGCGTTGACAGGGCCATGCCCCTCTGCGGCTTCAAAGTACTCTTGATCGCTGACGGAAACTTTCACGGTTGCTTCGGCAAACGCTGACTCTCCGACCGTCTCTCCAGCACCGGATTCAACACGATACTTCACGGTATCAAAGTGTGGCTGAAACGTGCCCGCACATTTCTTGACCAAAAGATCGAAGGAGGCTTCAGCTGCTTCGTATTGATATCCTTGATTCTCCTGCTTGACGACTTCTGCCAGTATCGCATCCATCAAGCTGCGATCGTTTTCCAAGTTATGCTTGGTAGTTAAGGCAATGATGTTTGAGCGTCCCGATAGCTCGCTGACCAAGATACGCCGCTCATTTCCGACTAGCTCGGGATTCATATGCTCATAAGTATGAGCTGCTTTGTTTACGGCGTGTACGTGCATCCCGCCTTTGTGTGCGAAAGCGCTTTGCCCTACAAAGGGCTGATTATTGCGCAACTGAAGGTTGGCTGTCTCGTAGACGTATCTCGATAGCTCGGTGAAGTGCTGAATTGAATCCGAGCCCAGAACCTCGAAGCCGGACAGCTTGACCTGTAAGTTCGATGCAACCGCAAGTAAATCTGCATTGCCGCAACGTTCGCCGATTCCGTTGATGGTCCCTTGAACTTGATCACAGCCCGCTTGCACAGCTGCCAAGGAATTTGCCGTGGCTAGGTCGCCGTCGTTGTGACAATGGATGCCTATTCGAACTTTGCTATCCTGAGTAGCTTCAAGCACTTTGCCAACAATCGCACGGATCTCTTCGGGCAAAGTCCCACCGTTTGTGTCGCAAAGTACCAACCAGCCTGCGCCAGCCTGTGCAGCAGAAAGTAAGCTCTTAATGGCGTACTGCGGATTCGCTTTGTAGCCATCGAAAAAATGCTCAGCGTCGTAGATGATCTCGCTGGATTGCGCGAGAAACTCCACACTGTCGGCGATCATTTCCAGATTCTCATCAAGTGCAGCTCCGAGAACGTCGGTGACGTGGAAATCCCAGCTTTTCCCAACAATCGTACAAACAGGTGTTAGCGCGTCCCGCATCGCTATCATGCCAGGGTCATCGGCTGCCTGGATGCGTCTGCGGCGAGTCATACCAAACGCGCAGACCTTCGTTTCGCCCAGTTCCAGATCGCGGACCTTTTCAAAGAAGGCGACGTCTTTTTCATTAGAGAGCGGGTAACCGCCTTCAATGTAGTCGACGCCGAGCTCCGCCAAGCGTCGACAGATGTTCAGTTTGTCTTGCAGCGAGAAACTGACACCTTCGCCCTGTGTGCCATCGCGGAGAGTCGTGTCGTAGATGGAGATTCTGCGAGCCATTGTTTTGTTCCAAGGATGTTGGGGATCCGGCGTGCGCATGAACGCGGTGACTTCGGGGGGCTGCCACTAGTCCAATCGGTCATTTGCCTGAGAAAACCCATAAAAAAACCCCTACAGCTGGGACTGCAGGGGAGTGAATTTCAAAGTTTTATCGTGACAATCACTCTTACCTCGTCCCGCCCTGATGGCGGTCGATAATCGTAATGAAAATCGAGGTAGAAGTAGTTGTGCTCATTGTTCTTTCTGTCACAGATTTGAGACTGACAAAACGCATGGTCGTCGTCAGTGTTCGCTTTAAACTAAGTCAAACTCGTTAAGGTGTCAAACCTGGGATAACCTAACGCAGATTAGATCATGGTTTTGATCTTGGTCGATCTCGCGCCGCCAACGCACCAGCATACTTCATGGAGAGACTGGTCATCTATGACCGACCAAAACAGCGAGGGCTAGTATCACCGCTTTCGGGAGATTGCTTTCGTCGGAGAGACAAAAAACCATCCACCGCAACGGAATCTTCCCCCTAACCCGCCTTACTCAACGGAGTGCAAAGTGAGATTCTTTGGGTTCGGTGAGCGGTTTCGGCCGCTAGCCGCCGGTTCTTCAACTCGTCTTCCTGCATAGATACGGAACAACCGCGATTCGCATTTCGTTCGTTTCCGAACCGTCCAGTGCCTCGCAGCGATTTGGCTTAAGAAAACAGGCAAAAACAGTTGCGTCTTGCAAACCTAGGACGGGTCGCCACCTGATGCCCTTGCGCTTTGATTCCGCACCACGAACTTACTTTCGACATCTGGTTCTTTTCCGCTTCTGCACAAAAAAAAAGAGTGCGAGCTTCGCTCGCACTCTTTAGAGATCTTTTCGCTGACTTGAGCTTACTTGCTTGTCGCTTGCTTGTAGGCTTTTTTGCCGCCTACAACAGGCAAGCTCAATTGTGTGCCTGCAAGATCGACAGTCAGCTCTGTCCCTGGTTTCGGCTGGAGCGTGAATTCGCGATCCGACGAAAAGATCATCAAACCAATCTTCTGTCCCTTCGCAATGATCTGGTCATCGGGCTGAAGATCAAAGCTCAAGTCGACGAACTCACCGGGCTTGAGCGGTTGACTCTCGCGATTTGACTTGGTGTTCTGCGGATCCGCCCAGCCACGAGTAATCAAGTTGTCGGTGATCTTGGGCTGGCGGAATCGATTGCCGGTCGTCCAGGGTAAGGAAACCAGCCAGACAGATAAGTTAGCGGCTGTTTTGTTCGAGGCCAAACGGATCTTGATCTTCGAGTAGCCTGAAAGATGCAACGGCTCTTGGAGTTCCGGGGTCACGAACAACAAACGGTGATCCGTGTCTTCGGCTTGAGCCAACATCGCACCGCTGAAGGAGTAGTTGTCGACGATCTTTTCCTGAATCTTCGCGCGGTTCTGCTTCAGCGACAATGCACCTTGTTGTTGTCCACCACCACCAAGATAAAGCGTTACCGGGGCGGCTTCTGGATTCGGATAATCCGCATACGGCGTGGGCTCCGACTGCTTATCGCCTTCCCGCACAACCCAGGCTTTAGGATCTTTCTCGACCCCATTCTCGTCTTCAAAGAGATAGCGAGTGAACCAGCGATTCATTTGCTTGACAGGTGGAGGTCCGCCATGTCCGCCTTGGTGGAAGAAGGACTGGTAAGGCACTCCCTTGGCTTTGACGGCTTCGAGAATGCGGACGCTGTGTTCGGGTACGACGTTCCAGTCATTGAAGGCATGCGCCATCAGCACAGCCGCCTTAAGAGGGGCCATGTCATTCAAGTAATCGCGGCCAGCCCAAAAGTCGTTGTAGTCTCCGGTGACGCGATCCATGTTGTCTGCCATTTCCTTGTCACGAATTTCGCAGTCACACCACTCGCGGCGGTCAGGATTGCCACTTTGGATGAAATCGTACAACACATCGATGTCTTCCCCCATATAACCACCAGGGTGACGGACCAAGCCGTTGGATCGATAGTAGTGGTAGTAAGAGGTGTTTGGCGCCACAGGAATGATGGCTTCGAGGCCATCCACTCCAGTCGTGGCACATGCCAGCGGTAGAGTTCCCTCGTAAGAAGTGCCTGTCATACCAATTTTGCCGGTGCACCAAGTCGCTTCGACGGTTTCGTCGTTATCGACTTCGGTATACCCCTTGGCTCGACCACAAAGCCAGTCGACGACCGCCTTGGGTGCCAAAGACTCGTTGTCGCCGCCAACCGTCGGACAACCTTGCGAGAGCCCCGTGCCGGGCGACGAGGAATGAACAACGGCGTAACCGCGTGGAACCCAAGTGTTAACGTGCGCGTTCGAAATCAGCGGGCGGCGATTGCGTGCATCAAAGTGATCGGGAATCAGTCGTTCTGGTGGCTCGTCTCCGATTTCATGCTTCGCGTTCCAGAAGTACTCGCGTCCGGCGGGGCTCGTACCAGCAAAGTAAGGGCTCGTGCCGTAGACAACTGGAACTTTGAGTCCTTCATCCGTTTGCTTTTGTCGGCATACTGAAACGTGGACACGGTCCATTTTGCCATCACCGTCAGAGTCAAATTCTGTTTCGACGAACAGGTCGTGACGAATCCAGTCTTTGGGATTTTTGAAACCTTCGACAATCTGAGCTTCGCCGTCCTTGATGACCGGCTTGTCGCCAGGCGCGGCATCCTGAGCTTGAGCACCTGGAAGCAGCGTGAGGAATGCGAGCGTGGTGCAACGCAATAAGTGGATCAACGATTTCAACGCAGATTACCTTTTGTCTTGAGAATGAGGATTCTTGAGAAAATAGAGTCGACCGTCTTCGGCTCCCAGCACGAGATCCCGCCAGCCGTCACCGTCCCAGTCTACTGTAGTCGGACTTGTCGTGTGGCCCGCCAAAATCCTGGGCGAAACTTGCCCCTGGTCTTCATACTCGAATGCCCCAGGTCCATCGGTTTTGGCCCTCAGCCAGTGGGCATTCACTGAGTTTACCAACAGGTCTCGAGCTCCGTCATGGTCCCAATCGACGAAACAGAATTTGCGACGCCCGCTCCCGCCGTTACTTCCTGTATTTAAGCGAAGGAAGCCTTCGCCTGGTTTTTCGCGTTGGCGGCTATCGTAGGACTTTCCTCTGAAGATTCGCTTGCCCGGCATAAGCCAGAGTCCGTCCTCACGAACCTCGCGCTCAAACAAGCTTAAGTAGCCTTCATGATCGAGCATCACCAAGTCTTGTAGTCCATCGGCGTTCCAATCTATGACCGCTGGTGTAGTTCGCCACTGTGTCGCCAATTCGTCCTGATTTGGCTCCCACCATGTCCAACTTGGTTTGGGGATATCATCCTTCCAATCGACTCTTACCGGTTTAGGAGCTTCAAGCTTGGCGTTTCTTTTATCCCCAACATTGCGAAGCCACTCGACACGTCCCCAGATGGAATTGATAACGATGTCGAGCAATCCGTCGTTATCCCAGTCTGCTACGCTCAAACTCGTGTAGCCCCATTTCTCCTCGGCTGGTCCCTGGATCGAACCGTTTTCTCCGGCCAGGATACGGAAAGGCTTTCCGTCCACTTCGATCAACTGTGGAGCCGACCAAATCGGATCTTTGCCGGCTTTCAGTTCCTCTTCGGAACTCATGTTTTCAAACCAAGCGATGTTGCCGGAAGTGTTGCCACACATCAAGTCCTCGTCGCCATCGGAATCCCAGTCAACGGCTACCGGCGTCACCAGGGCGCCAAACTTAAGGTCGCGAGCAAATTGGGAAAAATACTGAGGCTTCGAAAACGTCGGGGCGCCCTTAACCGTCCCCTGGTTTTCTACCAGGGCAACTCGGCCATCTTCATCGCCAACGATCAGGTCCACATCGCCGTCATTGTCCCAGTCGATGGCGGTCGGCGTAATCATTTGCACATGCATACGGATCTTTTCACCCGCGCGTCTCAAATAGCCGCGAGAGCGAAAAATCGGATTGTTTCGCGTGCCTCGATTTTCAAAATAGGTGAGTCCATCAAGAAACTCCCCGCAGATCAGGTCCAGATCGCCGTCGCCATCGAAGTCTGCCATGTTGGGCATGGGATTGCCATAAACGTTGATTGGCTTGCCGTCGGCCTCCAGCTGTTGCGGCTCGCTATAACGAGGAGACTCTTCCGTGCCTTCGTTCAACAATAGAAAAACCAACCCGTGCAGCGGACCTCGCTTCCAATTCCCGCGAGCATCGAACCCGTCATCCCAACCGTAGTAGCCCCAATCATCCAGTCCGACCATGACATCCGTGCGCCCGTCTCCGTCGTAGTCAACGTAGCTCCATACGTTAAAACGCTGATTACCCAATGTCTTAAAGATCTTCGACTTCGGGTGAATGCTTTTGACTTCTGCCTGATCGAAGGACTTGCCAAGAAACCCGATGAACTCTCGATTGGAATCGAGCACTCTTGGCACTCCATTCACGTAGGAGACTTGCAGATTCTTCCTTCCAGCACCGACTCGAACTCCCGGCTGAAAAATAGGTAGCTTGGCTTTTTCTCCTTGTTTGTTCTCAAAGAAGTAAGTGCCAGAATACGGCTTGTCCGGACACGACACGATCAAATCTAAGTCGCCGTCGTCGTCCCAATCTATAGGCATCGGCCAAGCCCACAAGCCGACTCCGAGATCGACAACCAAACGAGGATTGTTGTACTGAAGGCGACTGAGTTCTTGCGATTGCGCATTGGCGGACGTCAGCAAGACGCCCACAAGAATGAGGAAGCCTTTTTGACGAATGCGATTCACGGCGGTTCCTTGTCAAAAGGTTGGATTTCGAGAGGTGCGGCCCAAAGGGAGTCGCCGCGTATTTGAAAATTGCATTGTATGCGAATCGAACGCACGAGTTTTCACGGCCCAATGTCGCTCAGTTCGGATTCTTACCTATCAACCAGCCCAATGAGCACATGTGCTCCGGGGAATAGTTCATGTTAACCAGAAATGATGCGGCCGACATGGCAGGGCAAATCTGAAAACAGAGGCAACTCTCTCATGCTTCGGGTTGTGATTGCGATGGCAAGGCGATTGAAATCACTAGGTGCGAGTTCTGCGACACGGGATAGAATCTCAGGTACTTACCGTAGCCTTCACCAAGGATAGTTATCGCTGCGACACTTGCCCCAACGGTCGGTCAAAGTAGCAGATGAGAGATCTTCATGCTCATGATCGCTCCGTTTCTTCCAGTTCCTTGAACACGCTCACGCTGCCTTTTTTGCTCCAAGTGACGCTGGTTCGATCCAAACTTCGGCGTCCAAGAATCCCGAACAAAGGGGCTGGTCGTGACACTGCCGAGAATCACGGTTAGGAACATCGAAAGTGCGAAGCCAGCGATTGCTTCTGCTAGACTTCCAAAACCTGTCGTGCCCAAAAGTGTTTCAGCATTGGCATTGGCACTTAAAATTCTTGAGATCGGCAGGGGCAGATTCGTCTTCCGTCCAAAATGGATTCTTCAACTGTCTGACCGCCGTGATGATGCCAAGTAGCCCCCAAGGACTTACTGATGTCTACTGCAGAACTCCGCAGGAACTCGCTCTTAACGACAAAGTTTGCCGAACCGAAGACGAATCATCCGACAACGATACCGATTACGCTACCCAATGCCGCAATGAACGCGAATCTTCCAACTTGAAAGACTGCCCCGCGAGAAAGATGAAGATAGAGCCGCTGCGTATGTGTGTAGCAAAGTCTATTACAATGGTGTTTTAGCCGACTGGCTTGCATCTTTTCCTACTGCTCAGATAGCGATATCCCATTGCTGTCCGACAGTCCAGCTTACAGTCCCCTCAATTCCAATTTGCCTTGTGGTTTTCCTGATGATTTCGATTCCAAAGCAATTCGCGTTTCAACCGTTGGCTCTCACCAAACTAAGCATTCTTTGTGCTTTTGCGAACAGTTCAGCTGCTCTAGCGTTGCAAGAACCTGAAGAAGACCGAAAGCCAGTCGAGCTGCGTCTGTGGCAAGGTGATGCGCCTGAGCAGGCTGGCCAGGAGAAAAAAGATATTCCAACCGCCATCGTTTACTTGCCTGAAAAATCCGAGAAACCCTGCGGGGCGATCGTGATTTATCCTGGCGGCGGTTATGGCGGATTAGCCATGGGGCATGAAGGTCACGAGATTGCACAGTGGGCGAATTCGATGGGGATGGCAGGCGTGATCGTCAACTATCGTCATCGCGGCAAAGGCTACGGCCATCCTTGTCCGATGCTCGACGCGCAACGAGCAATTCGCCTGACAAGGAACCATGCGAGCGACTGGGGAGTGGATCCAAGCCGAGTTGGTGTCATGGGCTTCTCGGCCGGCGGGCACCTAACAACCACGGTGTTAACTCATTTTGATGCCGGGCAAGAATCCTCCGAGGACCCAATCGACTCGCAGAGCTGCCGTCCAGATTTTGGAGTCGTTTGCTACGCCGTTGTCGCATTTGACCAACCTTACACGCACAAGGGTAGCCAGCGAAATCTGCTTGGAAGCGATGCCAGCAAGGAACTTGTAGAGTCCCTGTCGAACGAAAGGCAAGTCAAGAAAGATACGCCGCCTTGCTTTGTTTGGCACACAGCCGAGGACAAAGTCGTGCCCGCGGAGAATGGCCTAGTTTTCTACTCCGCTTTGGTGCAAAAAGGAGTTCCAGCCGAATTACATATCTTTCCCAAGGGCCGACACGGGATCGGACTTGGTGCGAAGGTGCCCGGTGCAAATCAGTGGCCCGAACTTTGCCAAGCTTGGCTGACGCGAAACGGATTTGCCAAGTAGCGATTGGCTTATCGGTTGCGTTCATTTAGTGGCTTACGCCCAAACAACGCAGTAAGATTGTCAATATGCGGTGCTGAGCAGCTTAGTTTCGTTTACCAACGGGGCGCGGGCTTGCATTCCTGAAGATCTAGCAGCTTTCGTGGCGACCAACGATTCACAAAAACCATTGCTGAACGGGAAGGCTTCGTGAGAATACACGAACGCGTGAACGAAGGCATTCAGCTTCGTCAAGAGCTTCAATATGCCAAAGCGGAGCGAATCTATTGCGATGTACTTGAAGATTATCCTGAGCATGAGCGTACGATAATAGAACACGAACTGGAGATACAACGTGAAGGCAAATTGCCTTGTCGCGTGGATTCTTCTATGGCATCTCAGAACATTTCTCCGATTTCGTACTGGCCGGGACTGGCCGACTCAATAGTAGGCTAAAAAGTACAACTCGTTTCGCTATCGCGTAGTGGCTGCTTCTGACTAGACCTTCAATTTTCAGCACTAGCTATTGCAGTCGGAAAAACCCACAGTACCGCTTCTGCCGGGGGGGCTTACTAGCTTTCCGAGACCACCAATTCAATTCGACTCAATCGCGTCGAATAGTTGCCCGAACTGTGTGACTAGCATAATTTATCGGGCTGAAGAACTTTGGCTGACTCTCATTCTCTCGCTGCGATTCACTGGGAAGCTTGGAAATGTCGAAACGTTTTCACTACTGGACTCGATGTTCAGTTGTCACCACTCTAGCTGTCATCTTGACTATCAATCCTGCTTTGGCCCACAAGGGATTGAGAGGATTTTTTAAGAAATGCAAGGCTCAGGATTACTGCCCAGTTGTTTGCTGCGAACTGGTCTATCCTTGTGAGTGTTCTCCTGTCGCCTGCGACGAGATGCCGACTGAGGCCGAACCTGCGGCGGAGCCAAAACCTGAATCAGAACCCCCTGTTCAACCAGCTCCAGAAACAGCTCCAGAAACAGAACCAGAACCAGCTCCAGAACCAGCTCCAGAACCAGCTCCAGAACCAGCTCCAGAACCAGCTCCAGAACCAGCTCCAGAACCAGAACCAGCTCCAGAACCAGAAGAGGTCACTCCACCGCTTGATGATCTCTTTGGTGATCCGCCAACCGATCCTCCACCGGCGGAAACCAAACCAGCAAATGATCTATTCGGCGACCCACCAGCAACGGCCCCAGCTCCAGCCGCAGATCCAGCCCTTGACTTGTTCGGCGATCCACCAGCTAAGACTCCGGCCACTGATCCAGCCCCAACGGCGGACGACCTGTTTGGAGATCCTCCAGCTGCTGCCCCAGCGACATCGGCTGATAATCTGTTTGGTAATCCAACCGATACTCCAGTTGAAGATGATCTGTTCGGACAGCCTCCAGCAGACACGCCGACTGCGGAAGATATATTCGGCGGTCCGGAGCCTGAGGAGAAGAAGCCAGAGACTAGTGACAAGTCGGTTCCAAGTGCAGAGGACTTGTTCGGCACTCCCATATCAACCACACGAGACTCCTCCTCGCAGCACATTTTTGGAAGTCCTTCGGCGGATAGTCAGCCTGTCCGCTTGGACGACATTTTCCCGAAGGCACCCAGAATTTCTACGCCTGAAGCCGTCGGAACTCGAGAGTCAGCTCCAACGGCTCAAGAGCTATTTGGCAAACCTACATCTCGCCCAGTAACGCCCAACAAAACCCAAGGAGAACCGGAGAACGTTGAATTTATTGACGGGCTCTTCGACGAAGCCGCCAATCGCACTTGGAAGGACAACACTGGTAAGTTTGAGATTGAAGGCCGCCTGCTGGTCATCTTCAAAGATCATGTTCGGCTGCTGAAAGCAAACGGAAGAACGACCACTGTGCCCAAACGCCGCCTAAGCCAGCCAGACCTCTATTATGTCGAAGCAGTCGCTGCCAATCTGCCTTCCGGCTCTGTCAAATACGTTTCGACAGCGAAATAGGTCAATCGAAAAAGCTTGACCGCTCCAAAGCTTGACGGGAAGGCAGCAATGCCTTCTCGTTTTTTCGCATTGGGCTTCACCACAATTCCCGAACTTCGTCAGCAGCCACCCAATGTTCCGGTTGGTTTTGTTGCTATTGTTCCGAGACGACAGGCTTGATTCCGAAAGTTTCGGAAAGTTCCAGTAGTAAGCGTTCTGCTGGATTCATTTTCGCACGTTCTGTCAAGACGCGGCGGGCCAAATCAGGTTTGTCTGTGATGATTCCATCCGCCCCAATACTAATCATCCGTGACATTGTGACGGCATCATTGACCGTCCAGACATATACATCTTTTCCAGATGCATGTGCACGTCGGACGAATGCACGATCGATGAACATCGCATTGACCGCCAGAAAATCGGCTTTTGTATTGTCTATGCTCCCTCCTATCACCGACATCAGCAAACCGGCACGACAATCAGGTGCCAGTTTCTTCATCTTACCAACAGCATTCAGGTTCAAAGACATGTACATTGCATCAAATGACATGTCATGTGCATTGACAATGTTCAAAACTTGCTGCTCCAGATCATCATCATGGCCATAGTATTTAAGTTCAATGACGACTCTGGCCTTGCCCTTGCATGTGGTGAGTAGTTGAGACAACGTTGGAACGCGTTCCATTTTGAAAATCGGATCTTTGTGGCTGCCGATATCAATGGTTTCCAGGTCGGACATGGTTGCATCCCAGATTTTGAGATCGTTATTGGCTAGCTTCATGAAGTCACTGTCATGGAAAACAACAACCTCACCATCACCCGCCTGCTGGACATCTATTTCAACCCAGTCGGTGGAATATTCGATGGCCTGATTCATGGCGGCCAAAGTATTCTCGGGAGCATCCGCTGATGCCCCTCGATGGGCGATGATGTCAACATCATCATCGAGCCGAACAATGTTCAGTGTCCAGATTCCGAGGCAGGCTGCAGTTACCAAGCCCAGCATTGAACCGACAATCAGTCGCGTGCCAGTAATGCGAAACTTGTCATCGCGAGTGCGTAAAGTCGTTGCTTTGTTCACTCCAAACGCAGCAATCTTGTCATCACATCCGAATTCCCGGTAAAGAGTCCACCATAACGATGCAAATAATCCACTGATGGTCATCTGTATCAGGATATGGACGACCGTCCAGACCAGCACAAAGATTCCGAGTGAGATGACCAGTAATCCAAGTGAACTGGCAGCATTGGGAATGATGAGGCGACCGAACAACAGCAGCAGGGATGTCGTGATGGCGGATAGCCCCAATCCAGTGCCCAGCCAGATGCTGACAGCTTTGACGATTTGTGACCTCGAACCGTGCGTCCGCCGAGAACTTTCTCGGAGCGCTTTTGCTACGGGTATATTCTCGAAAAGCACGATTGGTAATGCGAAAAGCCAACCGGCCAGGAATCTCAATAGCAGAATGATGAGTGTTATGAAAAGAGCCAAACCGATCCCAACAGCAACGATGAACTTGGGAGGTTTAGCCTGCAGATAAAAATTGATGTCGAATTCACTCAATAGAAGAAAGTAGGTAATCCCTGCGATTGTGAGGAAAGGTGTTGCCAGAGCCCCACACGGATGATCACTCCTGCTGTGATCTGAGTGACGTGCCATGTCTTTGACATCGCAAATTGGATCGCTGATACCGTGCCGAGTTTGGTGGCCTTATCGGAATCAGAGTCGTTGGAACAGCGCGACGTAGCGAGAATCCCAAGCAGAGCGGCTTGCCCCAACACAATGATGCATAGCCACAATGCGCCCAGAGTGACCGCACAAATCCAGCCAGCAGGTTGAAGAAGGAAGAAAAGAATGTCCTGATCCGCAAGCACCGGCTTTCCGGAAAGCCGAAGTAGTACCTGGGACAAAAGTGCGAGTAAGGGTGTAAGCAATACGAGCGCGATGACGTTGTAAACGCCAATGGTCAGGAGCAATTGAGGCCAGTGTTGGCCAAAATCCCTTACAGCAGGCCCAAGTGTCTTGTTGCGCAACATCCGCGAAATCTCAATTGTCGAGCGCTTCATCCACGGTCGACGTAGCCGTGGTCTGTTTGACTCTGTCTTCCAAGATAGCCGTCAATTGACGGACAGTAATCGCAACAGCAAGCATGGATATGCCGGTCAAAAAGAAATCAATGCCAGCCAGAATGCCGATGATGTCAAGTGCTTCCTCCGGGGTGCGTGTGTACAACCAGTAGCCAAGAAGGCAGGCAATGCCACCACTGACAAGCAGTATCAGCCAACCTTTGGCCGGTCGATAACTGAACGCAATGATGATTTTCCAAATACCGCTGATCGTCAAGAATACCGACATCACCAGGATGACCATCTTTGATCCGATCCATGGCTCGGTCAGAAGTCCAACACCAGATACAACGGAAACCAATCCGATGATCAGAGGTGAGATTTTTTGCAATCGACGTTCAGCCCACCAGAATGTGATCAACTGAGTGATCCCGGCGATTAGCAGAACCACGCCCAGCATCCCTATGACCCAGGTTCCGGCAACACTCGGTGCAGCAATCGAGAGGCAACCAAGCAGTGTCAGAACAATGCCGATGAGATACAGCGGAGCTAGTCTTGGAAATTGGCGGTCGGTCATGATTGTTCACGAGTCGGAAGATTGCGTCGGTCGCATCCAATTATATGGAAAAAAGACTCGTCCTCGAAGGATTGGCAGAAAACTCTGTGGTTCGTCAACACGGATCTTTTCGACAGCGTAGTCAGTGCTTTCCAGATGACTCGTACGAGCTCGTCATCGTACCCAAATTGCCTACCGTTTTTTTGCGAACTCTAGAGGCGGTTGTCCCTCGGTATCACCAATCATGTAGAAGTCGAGTTTTCCGTCCTTGAACAGCACTTGCGCTATCATGACGCAATCATCATTCATTTCCATCGCGAGAACACCTTTATCGTCGACTTTTCAGATACCAGTCACTTGCTGTGATTGGCTGCCTTAAGGCCGATCTGGTGGATACTTCTACTCCTAATCCCATTTGTCAATATCGTCCTTGCCACTGTTGTGGTAATTGACGTGGCGAGAAACTTCGGTAGCAGTGTTAGCTTCGTGCTGGGGCTTGCGTTCCTTGGATTCAGTTTCAATAGATCCTATGTTTTGGTAGCGATCAGTACCGGGCGACTGAGTAAAGACCGGTGCAACGGCGACTTGAAGGATTCTGTTTCATACAAATCAGATAGCTCTCCGTAAACGGTGCTCGCCGCAGAACCAACTCCCGCATCGGACTCGGAAATCGCACACTGGTTTGCTTGCAAGTCCACTCCCGGCCCGCGGATGCCAGGAGTTATGTGACAAAGGTCCGAATCCGTAGTGGCCGAAGAAATCGAAGGATCTTTCAAAGGCTCTCCTGTGGACGCTGTTTGCTCCTAAAGGCGAATTCAATGAAGACAGCGCGAAACATATTGTGGACTGGCTCGACGATCGTAGCAAAACTCTGGCGTGGTTCATGTCGATCACCAATAAATCGCTCGTTCTGCTGACAATATTGGGTAAGAAACCTGGCATTGCAGGCGTGAATCAAATCTTGCCCTCTGTTGCATTAATACTCATGTTCAACTCTGTTCTGTGCAACCTGATTTGTGTATTGCAGAATCCGAACCGGAAACTCGCAATCCGAACGAACCAAGTATCCAATGGCCGCAAAATGACACTGGATTTGGAGATCATTTCGTGGATCGCAGTCGTCAGCTTCTTAAGAGCACGTATATGTGCTGCTTTGCGAAATACGGCAGAACAGAAACCCACAAAATCTAGTCTTGCACCGGAGCACGCAATCACGCGGCAACCGAGAGCAACGCCTTCCGTTCGTACCCGGCAAGTACCCCATTGCCTACGCTACCCACAATAGACTCGGCCTTTGGTCATAGCCTCAGACTGGTCGCGGTACTGGCAGCTGTCGCAGAGATCCCTGGTGCTCACGGCGTCGTCAAGGGTCATGCAGTGGGCCTCTGGGAATTTCGAGGGCCATTCGCTCCATGGGGGAATAACATCTTTATCTTGTAAGCCTTAACCGATGCATGGCATCAAGCCTCGAAGGGCGTCTAGAGCGGGCAGTGGCAGACTCTCCCAGAATTCCTAGCTTAGCTCGGAAAGGGCGAAAATCTTTGCATTTCAGCTGTTTTAACGCTAACCGCGGTCATTAACGAGAGAACCGTTACCGCGTTTCGGCTGAATGCAGGTAGCTTGAATTCCCGACTAGCCTTCTCACCTCGTCAGGCTCAGGCTGACACGAGTTGGCCGAGAGACTAGAATTAGTTGACTGCGGCAACCAGAACTCCTGGATAAATTGCTAACGTCCATACCAGACTCGAAATGGGTGAATCGAAACCATTTGAGACGGTTCCCACCTTGGACTGAATACGGGCTTTGTATCATCGAGCGCCCTTATTCGGCTTTTGTAGCTGGGCATCAGGAACAGCCACCTCGAACCGATAGGAATAGTGTGATCCGTTTTCCACTTTTTCTCCAAGCATCGCTGAGTTGCTTTACTTGGATCGCAGCGTGCGTTGTTTTGCCTGCGCAAGAGAAATCCCGCGATAGCGCCTTAGAAACGCTTCGCAACTATTGCTATGACTGCCACACGGGCGACGAAGCCGAAGGCGGTATTGTGGTGGATTTCTTTGAGCAAAATAAACCACTGGATCGTCGAGTTGAAACCGTTGAGAAGATGCTGCTGGTTCTGCGCGAGCAACAAATGCCCCCAGCGGATTACGACGAACTTAAGGCCAAGGAAAGAGTGGCTCTGCTGGACTGGATTGACGGCGAGCTCGAAAAGTTCGATTGTGGCGAAGTGAGTCGCCCTGGACGTGTGACGATCAGAAAACTGAATCGCGTCGAGTATGACAATACGATTCGCGACCTTACCGGACTGGATCTCAACCTGGCTAAGGATTTCCCATCTGATGACGTTGGTGACGGCTTTGACAACATCGGTGACGTCCTGACGCTACCGCCAATCTTGATGGAAAAGTACATTGCGGCCGCCACCGAAGTGGCCGAACAAGTAATTGCAAATAAGAAAGCAACGGAACTTCTCTTCTCTATAAAGGCGGATGACCCTAAAGACCTCGCACAAGTTGTCACAGCAGCGAGAGAGAACGCGGAACGGCTTGCCTTCCGAGCCTACCGCAGACCACTTTCAAGTCACGACAAGAATCGAATCTTCGAGTTGATGCGAGCTACTTACTCGAAAGGGTTTACTCCCGACGAGATTCGCAAGACTCTGATCACCGCTGTGCTCTCTTCACCTCAATTCATCTATCGCGTTGAGTCCGACGATAACCGCAAGTTTGAGGACGGTGTTCGCAAGTTGGATGACTTTGAATTGGCTTCGCGTCTTTCGTATTTCCTCTGGTCGACCATGCCAGATGAGGAGCTTTTTGAGGTCGCAAAGACTGGCAAGCTGGGCACCGCGGAAGGTTTGGAAGAGCAAGTAGACCGGATGCTCGCAGATCCCAAGTCTGAAGCTTTAGTGAAGAACTTCGCCGGACAGTGGTTACAGCTTCGCGATCTCGAGAACCTATCACCAGACCCGAATAGCTTTCCCGACTTCAACGAGCGGATTCGTAGCGCGATGCGGCGTGAGACGGAAGAACTCTTCTCGCACTTGCTGAAGGAAAACCGTAGTGTCCTGGAAATGCTCAATGCAAACTACAGTTTTTTGAACGAAGACCTAGCTGGATTCTACGGGGTCGAAGGCGTTCAAGGAAACTACTTTCGCAAAGTAGCATTGGGAGGCAGCCGCAGCGGAATCTTGATGCACGCGAGTGTGTTACTCATCACATCCAACCCAACTCGAACCTCACCAGTCAAACGCGGGAAGTGGGTATTAGACAACCTTCTCGGTGAGCCGCCGCCTCCGCCGCCGCCCGATGTTCCAGAACTGGATGAATCGGGTGAAACGCTGGGGACGCTGCGACAACAGCTGGAGCAGCATCGCGCCAATCCGAACTGCGCCGTCTGCCACACCAAGATGGACGCGCTGGGTTTTGGTTTGGAGAACTTTGACGCTATCGGAAAATGGCGCGATCAAGACGGTCGTAATTCCATTGATCCGTCAGGTATTTTGCCGGGCGGACGGAAGTTCCAAGGGCCCGTGGAGTTGGTCAATTTGCTGGCCGAGGATAAGAAAGCGGCGTTTTGTCGCTGCATGAGTCGAAAAATGCTGACTTACGCATTGGGCCGAGGGCTCGGCGTGTACGATCGGTGTACGATAAACGGGATTCTTGGACGACTTGAATCGGACAATTACAGCTTTCAGTCGCTGATCAAGTCGATTGTCACAAGCGATCCATTTCGTTTACAAGAGCAGGCAGACTAAGAAGTTCAGGGACGCTACCGAACGCGTTGGTGTAGCTGAGTGTATTGGAGAAAGAAAATGAGTCATCCATCAATTAGTCGAAGAACACTATTGCGAGGCTTGGGTGTCTCGTTGGCTTTGCCGTGGCTGGAAGCAACGACAACTGTTGCCAAGGCAGCAACTCAAACACCTGTGAATCGAATGGCGTACATCTTCGTGCCTAACGGTGTTCACATGCCGAATTGGACGCCGAAGACCGAGGGCTATGGATTCGACTTGCCACGGATTCTCCAGCCCCTGGCTCCAGTTCGCAAGAACTTGATGGTTCTTTCCGGACTAACCCACGACAAGGGCCGTGCCAATGGCGACGGTGCGGGCGATCACGCTCGAAGTGCTTCCGTCTTCCTTACCGGTGCTCAGCCTCGCAAGACAAATGGCAAAGATATTCGCTCTGGCGTATCCGTCGACCAAGTTGCAGCCAAGGAAGTGGGTCACTTAACCCGTTTTTCATCACTGGAGCTCGGCACCGACGCGGGGCGTCAGGCCGGCAATTGTGACTCAGGTTATAGCTGCGCCTACTCTTCAAATATTTCCTGGTCAGGCTCGGCTACTCCAGTTGGCAAGGAAGTGAATCCGAAACTTGTCTTCGAGCGGCTTTTTGCCGGTGGCAGCAAGAAAGAGGCGGATCAAAATCGTGCTCAGCGCGAGGCCATGCAGCAAAGCGTCTTGGACTTCATTTCGGATGACGCAAAACGTCTTCAGAAGAAACTCGGCCGCAACGACAATCGCAAGCTCGACGAGTACCTAACGGGCGTTCGTGAAATCGAACGACGGATGAACGCCGGGACGGACGACCTAGAGCTGACACACGATGTGAACTACGCGCCCCCAGCCGGCATCCCCAAAGAATACAAAGATCACTTGCGCTTGATGTGCGACATGATGGTGCTGGCATTCCAGACCGATTCAACGCGCATCTCGACCATGATGTTTGCCAATGCTGGCGACAACAAAAACTATCGAGACATCGGTGTTCCCGAAGGTCACCACAGTCTGTCTCACCACCGTGATGATCCGGAAAAGCTGGAGAAGATCAGTCGCATCAATCACTTCCACGTCCAGCAACTCAGCTACCTGCTACAACGCATGCAGTCGATTCAAGAAGGCGAATTTACTCTGCTAGATAACTCGATGATCGTCTACGGCAGTGGTATCAGTGATGGAAATCGGCACAACAATGAGAACTTGCCAGTTCTCCTTGCTGGTGGTGGGGCAGGAACCCTCGAAACGGGTCGGCATGTGCGATACGACTACGAAACCCCGATGTGTAACTTGTTCATGTCCATGTTAGAACGCATGAACGTCAAGGCACCTTATGTTGGCGACAGCACGGGTAGCCTTTCCAACCTCTCCTAATTGGCAAATCATCTCAGCTGGACAAAGCCTGATGCGGATTCTTTCCCATCTACTCTTAGCATGCCTGATTGTTTCTCCTGCATTGGCTCAAATCGAAGAAGAGTCGAGCGAATCGTTGGTGAAACAACTCAAGGACTCAGACTTAAACGCCCGACGCGATGCAGTTTACGAACTCGTACGCCGCAGAGACACTTCCGAAGAAGTTTTACGCGGCTTCGCAGAGCTAGCTAACGATCGCGACGAGCAACTGCAATTCCAAGCGTTGATGGGTCTGGGACGAGCAGGTAAAGCCGCGGAGGTTGCGTTGCCGGAGTTGCTGGAAGCAATGAAGGACCGGAGTGACCAGCCGCGTTACCGAGCTGCCATTGCACTCGGCAACATCGGAAAGCCCGCAATAGAACCGATGCGCAAGCTGTGGAAAGAAGCCAACTCGGACACAAAGGTGGACCTCGCCAAAGCCTTCTTGCAAATGGGGCAGGACGCAGCTGCTGCAAACGAATTGCTGACCGCCGCTTTGCAGGACGGAAGCGAAAATGTTCAGAGCCACGCTGCCGATGCGTTGACCAACACCCTGCCTGCCGAGAAGCAATTGGCAATGTTTCTGAAACTTACCGAGCACCCTTTGGCGGTAGTACGTCGAACGGGGGCTCGAGCTTTGAAGAAGCAGTCGGACTTGCCCGCAGAGGCAATAGAGAGATTGATCAGTCTAGTCAACGATTCGGATCCACGGGTCCGAGAGACGGCGGTCATCGCTGTTCTTGGTTCGAAGCAGCCGACAGTATCTCGACAAGACATTCTATTAAAATGCATAACCGATCAGGATGAATCGCTGCGGTTGGCGGCTCGGGCTTTGATTAGAAAGTATGGCTGGCAGAACGCTGCTTTTGCCAAGCGCATCGTCGGGGAGCTAACGGAAACGGAGAATCCTCTATTGCAAAACGGCTTGCTGGAAACTTTAAGCAGTTTTGGTCCTGCCGCAGCCGCCGAATTGCAGCCAATGACGGACCTCGCAGTAGCACGTAACTTCGATGTGCAGAAGACAGCTGCTGTTGTGGTCGCCATGGGGCCAGAGGCAATGCGTAGCTTAATGCAGTCCCTCCAGAAACGCCCCGACCTCGAACCTATCGTCGCATCCACATTTGTCTTGGCGGGAAATTCTGCCAAGCCGGTATTGATTGATGGCCTGCGCAGCGAGTTACCAAAGCTACAAGCTGCTGCCACCAAAGCCTTGGGTGATGCGCGAATCGTGGACAAGGAACTGGCAGCTCAGATTCGCGCTAATGCTGCAGCAGGGTCAATAGAAGTTCGCTCCGCTTCCTTTGTCGCATTGTCGCAGATTATGGAAGCAGCAGAAGAGCAACAGACAGAGCTGGAACTAGAAAACTGGGAGTCACTGCTAGGAGATACTTTTGACTCCGCGCCGCTAGCAGTACAAGCATCTGCGACGGAAAACTTATGGGCTTTTCCCGTTGCGGCGAAGTCGAAAGAACGGATGCTCAAGAATGCTCTTTACAGCAAAGCTATTGCCGTTAGAACAGCGGCTCTGAGATCTCTTGCCCAAGAAGAGCCTCGAGCGAAACGACTAAAAAATGAGATCATTGCAACTTGCGAAGACCAAGAAGCAGAAGTTCGACTCGCCGCACTGAAGTGTCTTGCAGAGCTTGGCGAGAATGACCAAGAGGTGGAGAGCACAATCCTGAGGAGGCTTAAAGATTCCGAGTCAAGCGTACAAATCGCGGCAACGCAGTGCATGGTCGCCTTAGAAATCTTGAATGAGAAAACCGCCATAGCGGTGCAGCAAAACTTGGGGGATGACACAGAACTGTTGAACAGCAGCTTGGAATCGATTCCCAAGTTTGGGGCACGAGCGAAGCAAATGATTCCCAGCCTTGCGAATTTGCTCAAGCACCCTGAAGAGCGAACTCGGATGCTTTGCATCGACGCATTGGCAGCAGCGGAGAACGACGAAAGACAACTGACTGACCGCCTGAAAGACTCGCTGGAGGATGATTCCTGGAATGTGCGACAAAAGACGGCTCAGACTCTCAGCGAATTAGGCAATGCCGCCGTAGCCGCCGTACCCCAACTGTTTAACTTGATTGACAATGAGGAGGACGAGAGTTTTGCCACCGCCGCCTTGCGAGAAATTGACGCGGCCCCAGCAACAGCGTTACCGATGCTTATCGATGCCGTAGCTGCTGAAAACCGAAGAAAACAGTTCTACGCTGTTTACCTAATCGGAAAGATGGGCGCCGACGCTGAAGAAGTCATCCCTCGACTACGCGAGGAATTAAAAGACTCGAACGATTCTCGCAACGCATCCTCGCGACGCAAATATTTGAGCCAAGCGATCGAGTCCATCGAGAAAGCTGTCCGCGAGAAGCAAGAGGCGGCTGAGGAAAAGAACGACGAGTAAAACGGATGTTGGATCTCGCTTGAGTGTCTCCTTGCTCTCCAAATCAAAAAAGATTCCGGGATTGAGCTCTATGCCAAGCATCTTACAGAAGAATTCTGAGTCAATGGAATTCAGCAGTGGCCATAATGGACTCGCGAGCGGTGCGTCGCTGGCAATCGTCAGAAGAATAAGTGCCCGCCACCCGCTAGCAACTCAGGAAATTGCATAAATCGCGTTCCCAGCAACCGCAAGAACAGGTGGTCCCAAAGGTAAGGTATCGAGCGGAATCTGAACCATACATGCTGTCTGATTGCCGTACTGTGCGAGCCAGCACAGAATGATGAGCCGAAGAGGCGAGCCAGATCACTGCCGCCGCACAGTAGTAGCATCACTCCCTTTTCGAGGATTCTTTCGTGATGCGTGCCAACCGGGAATGCCCAGCAAGCGGTATAAAGGCGATTCCAGCAACCAAGAAGAATCGGTAACCTGTGGAATCACTCTAAATATGGGAAAAGCTCTTCAAGCCGTTTCTTAGGATCAAGAAGGCCGCAAAACCGCTAGACCGCTAAGACCTATCGAAAGATGCCAAGTCGCACGATTGCAGATCTACTCAGCAGTGTCGAGATAAGGATCTTGCCCGATCTCAAGCTGCATCTTGGTGCGTTCTTTCTCGTGATGCATCAAGACCATCCGATCACGGAAGTGCTTCCTTTCCACTTTACGTTGTGCCTTGCGGAACATGGCAGCCATGGAGTGGAACGGGCCAGGTTTACTCTCGCCCGTCTTGGCCAAAGTATCGGCGCGATCAAGCCCATAACCGGTTTTCAAGATATCGTCGTCTAGCGACAAGTACTGGCGATAAGTCCCTGGATCACCTTGACGACCGCAACGACCAATGAGCTGTCGGTCGATTCTGGCCGCATCGTGCAACTCGGTGCATATAACATGCATGCCGCCTATTTCGCAGACGTTGTCCTCGAGTTTCACGTCCGTACCACGACCAGCCATATTGGTCGCTACTGTCACGCGGCCTTTCTTTCCGGCTTCCGCCACGATCTCGGCTTCGCGTTCTACCTCGTTGGCATTCAGGACTTCACACTCGACGCCAGCTTCACTGAGCATCTTGGCGAGAATCATTGACTTGTCGATCGAGCGCGTGCCAATCAGAACGGGCTGGCCTTTCTCGTGGTAACCTTTGACTTCCGAAACAATCGCTTCAAATTTCTGCAGCATCGTTCCGTAGACTTGGTCAGGTAATCCCTTTCGACGAGGTGGCCTGTTGGTGGGGACCATCACTACGGGAGTCTTGTAGATCTTGTGCAGTTCTGGAGCACTGGTCGATGCCGTACCCGTCATGCCTGCAATGTGCTTGTAGCGTTTGAAAAGATCCTGAACCGTGATGCGAGCCGCCTGTCCGGTTGGCACACTGACTTCAATCTTCTCTTTGGCTTCGATCGCTTGGTGAATTCCGTCACGCCACTTGCGGCCTTCGGCGAGTCGTCCGGTGAATTCATCGACGATCACAATCTCCTCGTCACGTACGACGTACTGCCTATCCAGATGGAAGTCGCGGTGAACCTTGATTCCTCGTTCAATAAAGTCATAAAGGTCGACAAGCGAGACGAGTCGCATTAGATCTTCCCGCGGCAAGCTACGAACCAGGGAACGCCCGCGTGCGGTCAGTTCAATCTTGCGACTATCTTCGTCAATTGTGAAGTGCTCTTCCTGTTCGAAGACAGGAGAATGCTCGGCGGCCCATTGAAATGTTGCAATCACAGTGTCGCGGGTTTCGTCGCCAAGTGACCCTATGATGAGTGGCGTTCGGGCCTCGTCGATGAGGATCGAGTCTGCCTCATCGACGAGCACAAAGTGCATGGAGCGTTGTACGGGTTGGTCGCCTTTTCCTGACCAACGCTCCGAACTGCCTTCGCCGAGGAAGTCGCTCTGGATTCTTCCTTGGGCACGAAGAAGCAAGCGATCTCGCAGGAAGTCGAAACCGAATTCTTTTGCTGTACCGTAGGTAACTTCGCTAGCATAAGCCTTGCGTCGATCTTCAGAGCTATGGTCCGTCAGCACAACTCCGACAGAGACTCCAAGCAATTCATAGATCGGACGCATCCATTCCGCGTCCCGTTCCGCAAGGTAGTCATTGACCGTGGCGAGATGGGCTCCATGGCCGGAAAGCGAATGAAGATAAAGCGGCAGTGTCGCGGTGAGTGTTTTGCCTTCGCCGGTCTGCATCTCGGCGATACAGCCATCGAACAGAGCAGCTCCACCAACGATCTGCACATCGAAGTGGCGCATGTGCAGTGCTCGTCGACCGGCTTCACGTACGAGCGCGAAGGCCTCGGGTAGCAACTTACGCAGCGGCTCGCCGCTCATAGCTCGATAGCGTAAAGAAAGGCTTTCTTTACGCAAGGCACTGAGCGAAAACTCACGGGTCCTCGCCTCCAAGCTTGCCACTTGCTGAAGTGAAGTCACCCAGCCGTTAATTTTGGCAGCATTAACACCCGGTACGCGCCAGCCCGATGAGATGCGGGGACGACTCGGGAGCTTGCCGCTGTTTGCCGGAATCGCGTCGCTAATTTCGCGTCCAGCAACCGTCTGCACTCCTACTTCAGGGTTAGCTTCTGCGGAATCAGCAACGCTCAGTCCAGTTTGCGGCGAATTGGATTCCTCAGGATTGCTCATCTTTGCTTCGGTTGAGAGAGGTATTCGTTTAGTGAATCGGTGGGGCACCTAATGCATTCGTTCGACATTTTACCCGACCTCTGATCCGCCACAGTCCAGAAATAAGGGGCTCTGTGATCGGAAACAGAACTCGCATCGAGGGCTATATCGGCTTGTCAAATTGCGTAATCTGCGGCGAGTCTAACGGTAGTGCTTTTTTTGCTCGAAGTACGAGGAGTGCGTGACGATCTACGAATAACGACCCTGACGCTCGTTTCGTCTAGCGAGAAAGAAAATGAAGCTACAAAGATTGCTCCTATCATTATCGTTGTGCGGTTTGACATTTAGTCATGCAGCCGCCCAAGACACCACATTGCCATCTTCAAGAAGTATCGGCGACTCCCCTAACGTTCGCACACGCAGTATTGGCGACACAACGGCTCAACCGTACGCGACCAATGCTGGCAACGCGCGGCCTCACTCAGCGAGTCCCCAAGTCTCGTTGAAAAGCAAGCGAAGCATCTCGGATTCAGGCGCGACCACGGGCCACCGCCTTATCTCCGATGGACCAGGCCATGCCCACGCGGTGGACATGGGGATCTTGGCTCCGACTGCGATAGCTGCCAGTCACGCTTCTGACGGCAAAGCCTGCGATACATCGAGCTGTGATGATGGCTGCGATGGCCTCGGAATATTGGGCCGTATCAAGAACAGTGATGTGTGGATGAGCACAGAACTGCTTCTGTGGTTCACCGAGAATCAACCAGCACCACCGTTGGTAACGACCTCTGCTCAAGGTGTCTTGCCTGTATACAACGGTGCAAATGTCACCACCGCTTTCGGTGGCCCGGATGGAATTGAAAACGGCCTTATCCCGGGTTTCCGAACGGAGATCGGTAAGTGGCTAGATTGCGATCAGAAGATCGGTATCTCCGCTCGAGGCTATGGATTCATCGAAGCTGAAGAATTCAACGCGACCAGCGATGGTACGACTTCGATTGGTATTCCATTCTTCAACGCAAATCCTGGTGTACTAGATGAAGACGCGTACCTTGCCGCCTTCACCAACCTCCTATTCCAACCCGTTTCGTCCGGTACAGTTTGGGCTCGCTCCGACTTGGATCTGATCGGTCTGGAAGGCTCAGCACGCTACTTGATCGCTCGTGGATCGAACCGCCGCTTTGACTTCATCACGGGTTACACCTTCAATCATCTGAAAAGCTCGATCAGTGTTCGCTCCCAATCGACCGACTTGTTCACCGGTAACCTGATTCCCGACGGTACTGTGTTCGATATCCTCGACCAGTTCTCGACTGCTAATCAGTTCCACGGAGGTCACCTCGGCGTGCTCAGCAACGTGACTCGCAAGGGCTTGACCTTAAGTAGTCTTGCAAAGGTAAGCATGGGTAACACTCGCAGCACCGGAGACATCTTTGGCTCGACGACCACTACACCTCCAGCGGGCACAGCAGTCACAACTGCTGGAGGCACCTTTGCTCGAGCCTCAAATATTGGTCCGATGGCTTCTGTCGACAACTTCAGCTTCATCTCGGAATTAGGAGTCAAGCTGGGTGCAAACTTGAACGAGAATGTTCAAGCGACTGTTGGCTACAGCTTAATGTACTGGTCCTCTGTTGCTCTTGCTGGCGACCAGATGGACCGAGTCATCGACCCAGCCGGTGGTGTAAACCGCCCTGTGCACAACGGCATCGTGACTCAAGGCATGTGGGCACAAGGCATCGACCTTGGTCTGATCTTCAACTACTAAAAAGAAGATCGTACGATGGCTTAGAGGTCAGGTCTTAAGCTTAGCTAGCCGAAAACAGAAAGAGCCCAGGCATAATGCCTGGGCTCTTTTCGTGTTACATGAAGATGGCTTTTAGGGCGTAGCGGCAACCTCAGCTCCCTGGTCGGCGCGGAGAGCCTGCATGGAAACCGCCTTTAGAGCCTTGCTGTTGCGCAGACTTGCTTGGTTCAAGAGCTGATAGATTGCAAATCCGGTAGACCAAAAACCGTGTGCGAAGCGCCTCGAATTGGCCAATAGACAACTCGAATGTACCGGTTCTTCAAGCTCCGTTGGCCAGACGCTTATCGCGTACTCTTCAAAGGACAGCGTTTCCATCGTTATGACACTGATTCCCCGATCACTTATGTCCTGGGTAATCCCCATGAGGCAGTCGGAGAGTTCAGGTGTCGACTTCACGAGAGGAGTCAAAACACAAGGGAGTGAACGATTGAAACGCCGGTCGATCCTTATCTCGTCTGGGACAGGCTTGTTGGGTATCGTTAAATCGACAATTCGCCGCATTACAGGAAGTGCGTCTCGGATCTCTTTTCTAGAACCAAATCCGAACATGACATTTTTCCAAGGAATTTGTGGTCGCTTTTGGTTTTCATACCTGCGCCAATCCATCGAGTCCAATCAGGTCCGCCGCTGAACTCAAAAATCAGGTAGCTATTTCAGGCTTGAAGCAACTTTCTCAGTGGGTTCTGTGGACAGCAAGAGAGATTCGAGAGCCCTCCGACTGAGTGCATTCACTTCAGGAACGCTCATCTTGAATTGAGAGTATCGTGGCTATGTCCCACTCGAAGACGGTGACGCACCACCATCCCCTTGGTCGCTTACCGGAGGCTCTGCCTCCTTCGATGGCAAACGACCTGCTTGCTGCAATGCCTGGCGAAGCAAGTATTCGACATGGCCGTTGGCACTGCGCATTTCGTCCTCCGCCCAACTGCGAATCGCAGCCAGAATCTTGGGATCAATGCGAATTAGAAATGAGTCTCGTTTCGCCATGAGCAAGTGCCAAATTCTTACAAAGGCTTGTGTTAGCTTTGCAGCTTGAGAATCAGCTTTACCAGCATGCCAGTAACTTGATTCACAATCGCAGCGGCGGTACGATCTCCGCCACTCCTCCGCAGAAGATTGGCGAACTTCTATACAGCATCCGCATGATGCCAACTGACGATCGTTAGTAGAGCGACCCGGTGTTCACCACTGGCTGGGTATGGCGGTCACTACACAGAACCACGAGCAAGTTGGAGACCATCGCAGCTCGGCGTTCATCGTCCAGCTCGACGATTTCGTCTTTCGCAAGCTGATCTAATGCCATTTCCACCATGCCGACGGCTCCTTCTACGATCTTAGTTCGAGCAGCGACTACAGCTTGAGCCTGTTGACGCTGAAGCATCGCCGCGGCGATTTCGCTCGCATAAGCCAGGTGACTAATGCGAGCTTCAATGACTTCAACACCGGCTTTCTCCAAGCGAGCCTGGATATCGCCCTTCAGTTGGTCAGACACTTCTTGTGTACTCCCACGAAGGGATATCGCACTCTCGTCGCTATCATAAGGATGCCGAGACGCAAGATTCCGCAACGCAGCTTCACTCTGAACTTCCACAAAGTTCTCGTAGTCATCGACTTCGAACATCGCTTCCGCCGTATCGACCACTTTCCAAACCACAACGGCTGAGATCTCGATCGGATTCCCATCGCGATCGTTCACTTTGGAAGGACGCCCCGGACTTCTCGTCTTATGCGAAACAACTTGTCCTGCCGCATCCTTCTTCTCAGGCGTGGTCATTGAGCCAGTCTCAAAGTTCCGAACTCGCAGCGAGATCTTCTTCTTCGAGTAAAACGGGTTAACCCAGAAGAACCCCGACTCGGTCACGCTGCCTTTGTATGCTCCAAATAGCAGCAAAACCCTGGCCTGGTTGGGAGCAATCGCCATCAATCCACAGAGTGTCAGAATGCTAACCAGCTTAAGAAATGGCCCAGCTATAATCACCGGTAGGTTTGAAGTCGCCGCACCGTAGACGATGCACAATACCCCCACAATTAGTCCTGCTAGGCCGAGCATCAGTGGCGGCCAGCCGGAGGAAGGACTAATGGTTTTCTCATGACTCATTTCAGCACCTTTCAAAGCTCGTGCGGCCTCGGCCGCGTTCATCCTGATAACTAAGTGATATCACATTGCTATTGGCATGAAAGCCCTAAATATGAGGCGCGAAAACAGTTGCAAATTGCTCAGGCTTGAGGCATTCGCCCTAACTCGTTTGTAGGATAAGAGTTACACGCAGGTGATAAGATATACCGATTGCGGTGACTCTTCCGGTCAAATTAAATTTATGGATTGGGCTAAATTTATGGCCAGCTCTAGGACGATACCTCAAGTGATTCCTCTGAATGGAATGAGGTCGCAGTGAATTGCCAATCCGTGGTGTTCCCTGCTGAGCGAAGGTTAGGAAGCCCTCAAGGGCGAATTTTGCTAAGGAAGGCACGGAAGCCGTGAAGAACTTTATTGCCCCAATCGCGTTGATTTGCATCCTAGTGATGGCGGCTAGTGCTGACGCACAGGAACGCAGGAAGACGACAGGCTCTCGTGTGCGAACGGCGAAAGCTTCCGCACCCGTTCGAGTGGCCAGCAACAAAGACAAGCACATCTCCAAAGCTAGTTACGCTCAAGTCGTAGAGGGCGAAGTGATCCACGAAGGCGTAGTACACGAAGGGATCGTTGACTCCGGATGCGACAGCTGTGGAAGCGATTGCGGCGGTTCCTGCGGGACGGAAATCGGTGCCTACTGCGGCACCTGTGCGACTCCTCGCGGTTTCTGCATCTGCTTCCCTTCACATGGTTGGGTTCAGACAGAATACCTTTCCTGGCATCCATCGGGCATGCGAGTTCCAGCCTTGGTTACGACCAGCCCTGCCGGCACTGCTCGAGCACAAGCTGGTGTTCTAGGCCAAACTGGGACTTCCATTCTCTACGGCGCAGATGAAGATATTCTGGATGGCGAACGAGGCGGTTTCCGCATTCGTTTCGGCTGGTGGTTGTCTTCTTTCCCATGCTGGGGCATCGAAGGTGAATACACCGGCCTCGGTGAAGAAACTGAGTCCTTTTTCCAACAATCCACCAGCGATCCAATCATCGCTCGCCCATTCTTCAACGCTCTGACGGCAGCACAAGATTCGGAGTTGGTAGCATTTCCGGCTGTTGTCTCTGGCTCGGTCGGAGTCGACGTAACTTCCGAGTTTGATGGTGCTGCATTCCGGTTCCGCCGGCAACTGTGCAGCTCAGAGGGTTGCTGTTTTTCAAACCTAGCCTGCAAGACCGTTCCGTGGTCTTCACGTTTGGACGCAACCATCGGCTACCGCTTCTGGGAGCTAGACGAGTCGATAAGGATTCGCGAGCAACTTCAAATGCTGACTACCACACAACCTGGTAGCTTCGACATCACCGATCGTTTTGAGACACGAAACCAATTCAACGGCACCGAGCTTGGCTTCATCTGGCAGGGTCGCCGCGGATGGTGGTCGCTAGAAGCCCTTATGCGAGTCGCAGTTGGAAACGTACACCAAACCGTGACCATAGGTGGCAACTCCACCATCGTCGACAATGGTGCCACTAGCAACTTCGACAACGGTTTCTTGGCTCAACGAACAAACTCCGGAACTTTTGATCGCGACGCGTTCACGATGATTCCTGAATTCGGCTTGACCCTGGGTTACCAACTCACCCAGCGTCTGAGGGGCACGATCGGGTACTCGGCAATTTACTGGGGCAACGTAGTTCGCCCAGGCGATCAAATCGATCTAGACCTCAATCCCAACCTGCTTGCTCCGGAAGTAACCCCGTTTGCTGGTCCACTAAGACCGCAGTTTGACTTTGTGGAAACCGATTACCTAGTACAGGGTCTGAGTTTCGGTGCAGACTTCCGCTGGTAAGATGTAGCGGTTGCACCATCAATTCGGTTCGTGCAAACCAAATCGATTTGTAAGAACAAAAGCTCGGCCTTCCCGGCAGGGAACGTCGAGCTTTTTTTGTTGCAGGACGAAAGTACACGAAGGCACTGTGCAGGAAGCAACTGGGTAGGAGCAAGCTATGTCATCATTGATGTCTCGCATGATGGGGCTATTGGGCCTTAGCAGAGGACGCAAGAAAAAACTATCGCCAGCGGAGCGCCGCAGCAGCTTCCGCCGTCAGCTTCGCATAGAAGGCATGGAAGAGCGGCGACTGCTAGCATTCGGTGCAGTTGGCGGTACCGTGTTCTCCGATGTCACCGACGATGGCCTGACTGGTGATGACACGAACCTTGCTGCCGTCACAGTCACACTGGTGAGAGACGTCAACAATGACGGACTAATCGACGCGGGTGATACGACGGTCGGAACTCAATCGACAGGCGCTGGCGGTACGTACCTCTTCGAAGACCTGACAGATGGGCAATATATTGTCCAGCAAACGGCTGTAGCCGGCTTGCTGCAACGCACAAACGTCACAACGCAGGTAGTAACCGTGTCTAACGACACGGGCATAGCCGGAACCCCAATTGACCGTTTTGAAACGGTCACAGCTCCAGACCCCTTGGTCGCTGCTGCCGGTGCGACAGAAAATGACCAGCAAACAGCGGGTGCCGGTGTTCCATCGGAGATCATTGGGGGCGAAAGAGACGTTTCTGTTGTAAATGACGTTGGTAGCGGCAGCACACTTAGCTTCAATGTCGACCCAGCGGGTACGGTCCTGATCGATGCTGGAGTCACCACGACGGGTGATGTCTTCATCACGTACGATGGTGCAGACGGAAGTGCGACGACCAACGCGCACGGGCTAGGCGGCATCGACTTGACGGACAGTCAGGGTCGAGCATTCCGCTTCAATGTTGGATCTCAAGGCGGCAGCCTACTGACGGTTGAAATCTACTCTGGCAACGACGTGACAGCGTCCTCGCGAACATTGGCGATTCCTGCGACCGTGGGCGGTGGAGCCACAGCAACTTTGGACTTTGACTTCGCCGACTTCACGCAAATGGCGGGCGCGACGGGAGCTGCTGACTTTACCAACGTCAGTGCGATTCGGATTCATGCCAATATGGCTGCGGCGGATGACATTTCGATCGATTTGATCGGAATCGTTGGGCTATCCACTACGACCGCCGACTTCGCCAACTTGGCTCCGATGACAATCGGTGATCTGGTATTCCAAGATACGAACAACAATGGAACCTTTGACACAGGCGAGACCGGTCTCGGAGGCGTAACCGTCGAGCTATACCAAGACGATGGTAGTGGCGGCTTAGACGCGGCCGACACGCTAGTCGCGACGACAACAACGGGAGCTGCTGGTGACTATTCCTTCGGTGGAACGTCTAGTCTGCTGCCAGGCGACTACATTGTTCTGATCCCGGATGCAAACTTCGCTGCATCAGCCGTACTGGAAGACTTTGTGACCAGTACTGGTAATGATCCGGCTCCAGATCCGGACGACGATGCCAACGATGATGACAATGGTGCGGTAGTCGCCGGTTTCGGTATCGCCAGCCAAGTTATCACGCTAGCCTCCACCACCGAACCGACCAACGATGGGGACGCGGACAACAATACAAACCTCGCCCTAGATTTTGGCTTTGTGCCCGAGATCGACCTGTCCGTAACGAAAGTAGTGCAGGGCGGGGCGACGTCCGTGATCGCCGGTGACAGGCTGACATACACCGTCACCTTGACAAACAATGGTGCGATCGATGCAACCAACGTTGTACTCACGGACAATCTTCCAGACTTCACGCCAACCGCGCTCAACATTATCAGCACGACTAGCACACTGGGCGGAACGGTCAACACAGCTGGCCCAAGCAGCGGTGAAATCACAGTAACATACGCAACTCTAGCTGCTGGTGCCTCAGACACAATCACCATTGAAGTCGAGTATCCTGCCGACGCAGCCGCTGCAGCTGTAGTGACAAATACCGCAAGCGCAACAGGTGATCAGCAAGAATCTGATGCGGCCAATAACTCTGCTTCCGTAGACGTAGCTCTAACCAGGGCTGCAACATTGACTGTGACGAAGACTGACAGCCCTGATCCTGTGGTAGTCGGCGACAATCTAACTCATACGATCGTCGTTACCAACACTGGTCCATCGACGGCCACAAATGTATTGTTTACCGATACATTACCGGCTGGACTTACCATGAACGGCACTCCAACGACAACAATCGGAACTGTTACACCATCGGCTAACTCTTTCTCCGTTAATATTCCGACACTGACCGTTGGTGCATCAGCAACGATCATCGTTCAATCCACCGTCGATCAAAACTTCGCTGGAACGACAGTCACCAATACGGTGAACGCGACTGCTGATGAAGCAACTACTGTTCAAGCCGATGAGCCAACGACCGTCAATCCGTCGATCGATCTTGCTATCACCAAAGTCGACACGACGGATCCAATTGATCGCGGTAACAACCAAGTCTACACACTAGTCGTCACGAATAATGGCTTCAGCCAAGCCAATGGCGTCGTCATCAACGACACACTTCCGGCAAACGTGACCTTCGTCAGCGCAACTGGTGGAACCGTATCAGGGCCAGCGGTTGGTAGCCAAGACTTCAGCGTCGCTCTCGGAGCCTTGGCCGCAGGTGCTAGCTCGACCGTGACGGTTACGGTAACCGTCGACAACGACGCACCAGATTCGATCACCAACACGGCAATTGTGACTTCGAATGAGAATGCATTCGAAACGAACACAGCGAACAATACGGCAACTGCTGATACTACGATCAACCCAGCCGTTGACTTGGCCATCACTAAAGTGGACAGTGCAGATCCCGCCATTGCTGGCGACGCACTAACTTACACCATGACCGTAACCAATAACGGTCCTTCGACGGCCAATAACGTTCAGTTCACCGACGCCCTACCCGCAGGTGTGACCTTTGTCAGCGCGACACCAAGCCAAGGCACCGTCGCTAACAACGCCGGTACGGTTTCAGGCAACCTGGGTACGCTGGCTTCTGGTGCATCCGCAGCGGTCACTGTCGTTGTCAACATCGATCCAGCAACCACTGGCTCGCTGAGCAACACGGCAAGCGTAACGGCGGATGAGCCCGAGTTAAACACTGCCGACAATTCTGCGACGGAACCAACCACCATCAACCAGAGCGTCGATCTCGTTCTTACGAAGCTCGACAATATGACGAGTGTGAACACAGGCGGAACAGTAACCTACGAGTTGGTCGTCACCAACAATGGGCCTTCGACCGCAACCAATGTCGTGCTGACTGACGTGTTGCCGACGGAACTGTCGTTTGTGAGCGGGACCAGCACAGCAGGGACAGTGACAAACACGAATGGGACGGTAACCGTGGACATCGGCACGCTGACGCCTGGGCAATCGCAGACCGTGACCTTAAACACGACCGTGGTTGGAACGACGCCTGGTACGATCACCAATACAGCCTCCGTGACAGCGGCTGAGGGCGAGGCGGATACGACCAATAACTCGGCCAGCGACAACGTTCAGCTGCAAAACTTGCCGCTCAGCAAACGGGCTCTACTTGCTTCTGCATAGCCCTAGTCGAAAACTTGCCAACACAAGACAATCGCAAGGGTCAGTCGCCTAATTTAGGGTGACTGGCTCTTTTTTCATTGGAAGCTGATATGAAGACAGAACCAAGCACATACTTCAAACTCCCCTCTGGATATGCCATAGAGGTGGTCGGTGCGGACGCAATGACCGTGGTGAATAACCTTTCCACAAACGATCTTCCTAACTTGCGGCAGTTTGGGTCTATGGAAGCCTTCATTACGAACGTGAGGGGCTGGACGGTCGCTCACACCATTGTGTGCAAGTTGGCGGATCGAATTCTGCTTCTAGGTCAGCACCCGAGTCCGAGCCTGATTTGCGAGCACATCGATCGCTACATCATTCGTGAAGATGCTACCGTTTCGGACATCACGGCACAACGCAGTTTGCTCGTGGTTCACGAAGCCGACGTGCCAGCCAAGCTTCCGAAAGGAGGTTTGCGTTTACCAATGCCACTCGGCGATTACGATTTACTCGCAATACCCCGAGAAGACGAATCCGCAGCTATTGATCAACTCGGCGGAAGATACGCAGTTGGTGAAGCGGAACTGGGCAGCGCGGAACAATTCGAAGCCCTACGAGTCAGGCACTTTTGGCCGCTTCAAGGCCGCGAAATCACTGAAAAGACGATTCCTCAGGTTCTTGACCGAGACTCCCTCGCCATTAGCTTCACAAAGGGTTGCTACCTGGGCCAAGAAACGATTGCTCGTCTAGATGCTCGTGGCCAACTCCAGCAGAAGCTCTGTCTGCTCAAGGTAGTGTCAGGCGATGTTGAGTCAGGAACAACATTGCTCAACGGCGAAAAAGAGGCTGGAGTCGTTTCCTCTGTTGCCAGCACCTCGGAAGGTCGATACGCACTCACAATTCTGCGTCGAGGATCCTTCGAACCCGGTACGCAGCTGTCGTGCGACACAGCTCTGCTCACCGTTGCGAAGGTTGATTCCTAACCGGGCGGTGACGACAAAATCGCAGTTCCGTCAGCTGTATCTGAGCTTCACTGTTTGCGTGGCACCAAGATACGGTGCCGCTTTGCAGGGACGACAACAGCAAGCTGACACACCAGCATCCAATGTTGGTAACAGCCACCCTCGCAATTCGCCAGCCGATGGATTCCCAGGGCTAGGTTTGTATAGTCAACCCATTCCTTCATAAGCATGTGCCTAAGGATTGGGAGCACTTCAAGACCGTCTTTTATAGCGGCAACCTGTCGCGTTCGCTTGCGCTACTAGCTCTGATTCGATCCAAGATATACCTTTAAAGCATTTGCGTTCCATGAGTTTTTTGGAAGAAATATCTTTGCCACTGAAATCCGATGAGGTCGCACATCTTCACGAGTTGCACCATGTGAAAGTGAGACTCAGGGAGACGCTTGCCGAAGCTGAAAGGGACCAACGCATTTTGAATGCGGCATAGGAGGGGATAATTTGAGCCCGCCCATCCGCTCAGTGATCACAAAGAAACACCGACGATTCATCGATTCATCGATTCTTCGGGTCGTACGGCAGAGACAAACTAGCGGGTTTAGACTAACCCCTTGTTGTCACTGAGGCGTTGCTTGTAGCACTTGGGGTCCTCTCAATGTCTCGAATGCCACCTGAAGCAAACTCTCCTTGCCTGGTTTTTCGTCCCCCAGCGCCCAGAAAAAAGCGCCGCGACAACCAAACTTATCCGCCAACAAACATTTTGCTTTCACAGAGGTAGGATCGTCGAATGCAATTAGCATGTGCTTGTCTGGTGACTGTAACCAAGGATCCGAAGCAGTGACTCGCATCCAGCCGGCATCGAGTAATTTGCGTATTTCGCGGTTCTGCATTGTCAGCGGCTTATTCGCAGATTGTGGTTCTTTCTTTACGGCGCCACCCACTTTCTCCGCTTTGAACAAACGACCATAAAGTGGCAATCCCACCAGACACTTTCTCGCTGGCAATCCCCGCTGTTTTATCCAGTAGTTCAGTGAGTGCTCTACAGAGTAACCGCCAGCTTCAAGATCACGATCAGGGGCACTAGCAGCAGAATGGTGTAAAGCATTGTTCGACCATGCCCCGGTGAAGTCATACGACATGATCTGAATCAGATCACAATGCTCTGCCAGCACTTTTGCGTTGATCCATTTCCCATGCCAGTCAGACGCTGGAATCGCGGCGGTCAAAAGTAAGGGACGCTCAGCATCTTGGTTAGCGGTCAGAGCAGCTCTCAGCTCCGCCAGAAGTGTATGAAACACCCCGGATGTTTCTCTGGATGGAAACTCCCAGTCAAGGTCAATCCCATCGTATCCAAACTCTTTAACGGTCCTGATTGCGGATGCTAGAAATGTTCGACGTTTCATTGCCGACTTCGCGATCTGAAACAATCTATCACCAGAGCTTGCACCGCCAATGGCGAGAAGGACTTTGACGTTATGCTGATGAGCGATGTGACCAAGCCGCTCACTCGGGATTCGAGCTTCCCACAACAGAGAACCATCATCGCTAATGTTGACGAAAGCGTGACTGACATGTGTCAGTGACTTCCATGGAATCGAGTTGAGTGTCGTCCGATCCCACGCCCGGTAATATCCGAGAACAATCCGATCATTTTCGCTCGATTGCGAAGTCGAGTCATCAATCGCTAAATATTCGGTCTCTGCAAATGTGCAACTGTCCGCGTTCCAGGTTCGGCCACCGATACCCACAAAAGAAATGAGCACCAGAGCAATCAATTTCGATTTAGATAGCTTTCGAGTGTATCGCATCAAATGGCCCCTGGAGAAGCAGATTTGCTAGATAAATCATGACATCTCGGTGAGTGAAAGACTCGTTCACCAAGACATCTTTGTGTTTCGAAGTTCATCGATAGCTGCTATAACCCAAACTACCGTCAAGAGAGTACCGTAAAGGACGTCATAGAGCGGAACCACTATCAAAGAACTTAGCTTGTCTTTCTGAACGTGTACTGAAATTGCACCGATACAAAACGTTAACATGGGCAAGACCACTAGCCATTCAAGAGATGGCATACGATATCCGGCAAAGGATGCAGTTAACAGCCCTGAGATCGAGAACAGCACGATCAACGGTAGAAGAGTGAGCTCGAAAAGAAATGTTGGCGACATCCAGAACAAAGTTCTCATGCTGCCCGGACAATCTTCAGATTTGATCGCTTTTAAAAACTTCCTACAGACTTGCATGTTGCCTCTAATCCACCGGTACCGTTGAGAGACTAATGTCGACAAACTGTTGGGTGCAATTGTGTATGCGACTGCTTCGGGATCGTAAACAATCCTCTTGCCCTTGCACAACATCGCCATCGTCACCTCGAAGTCTTCCGCGAATGTGTCATTTAGGAAGACGCTTGATCTACTATCGTCATCCACCATATCCGTGAGAGAAGCGATGCGGAACATGGCGATAGGGCCAGGCACCAAGAGGACGCTTCGAAATAGGCTCTGAGCACGTCGATAAACAGTATTACCAATCAAGTATTCAAGATTTTGTAGGCGTGTTAAAGCGGTATTCCGGTTACTTACCTTAACTTGTCCTGCAACACCGTCGACCTTTGGATCTGCAAACCAACGTATTGCTTTAGAGACCGCATCCGTGGCCAACTCGCTGTCAGCGTCTACTGTCAGCAAAATTTCACCTAACGCTTCTCTGATCCCGTGGTTCAAGGCAGAAGACTTACCACCGTTCTCTTGAGTGAGCACTCGAACGCGGATACCGCCGTCGACATCATTAACTTCAGACGCAACATCTTGTGCAATCTTCAACGTTTCATCTTTGGAACCATCATCCACGACAACAATTTCTATCTTCTTGTAGTCCTGAAGGGCAAGAGACCTAATAGTTTTCTCGATACCCTGCTCTTCGTTGTACGCCGGAATTACCGCGGACACGAATAGATCTGAGTCGGATTTCGGCGCCGCTCGACTGGGGACAATCAACAGGACCAAGTGAAGGATCCAGCGGATGGCGATCAAAATAAGACTGAATGCCGCAGCGATGGTAAGAAGTATGAAGACCGGACTCGATCCGACACTTTCCACGGCGTTTGCATCTTTGAGTAACGTAAGCGCACCTTTGGCGATTACGATGCCCGAAATCACGAGTACGGTTGCGACCAGCAAGAAAGCAGGTTGTCTATTGGATTGTTCAGTATGTTCAGCATTCATTTTTGTGAGCTCTAATTGTCAAAATGAGTTGAGAAGACAGTTGATAGGAGGTGAGGCTAAGACGAGGATTAAATTCTGCGAATTGCTCGCGAATCGAACCAACAGCAGGCTGAGCGTCGATTTATCAAGGCATCGAAGTCCTCCCTGACTCCTGATGAGATCATCACTCAGAGGCTGTTGGTGCCTGTTCGTAGTAATGGCCCGTGAAGTCCACTTTCTCAACGAGATTCTGCCATAGCGTTTGTGACTTTGTATCTGCATTACCCTTAAAAACCACTTCCAGCGGTACAACATCGGAATTCAACAGACGCTGAAAGAGCGTTGCGGGTAGCGGGGAGATTACCAGCAATTCACATATCCCAGAATGTGTATGCTGAGAATCACAATTGTGAGCAATGCATTTTGCCTGGAAACGCGATTCTTTCGTGGGATATCCCCGATCAATTATTTCGATCGATATCTCGGAATTCGTGTCGATCTGAAGGTTTTCAAGATCGTCCACATTGACCTTAAGCAGCACGCCTGACCGACCAGGTCGACTCATTGCAACAAGTGGTGTGCCAGGAAGTGTCGAATCTGGCGAAGGATGCTTCCATACGACTACGCCATCATGTGGAGCGACGAAGCCCTGCTTACTCCTCACCGAGTCAACCTCGAGTTCGACGGCCTTCAGTTGCAGGTCAATTTGTTCAAGCCGCGTGGCCTTGAGATCCTCTGCCATACGTTGTCTTGCATTCTCACTTGGCTTCGCAATGAAGTGCATCTTGCTTTCGTTGTTTGCAACCGTGGAGGTATCGTCATCCAAAACAGACGCAGTCTTTGTGAATGAAAGATTAGATTCGATGGCTGTGACTTCTTTGTCGATTGCCTTCAATTGTGCTTGGTAGGATGACATTTCGACCGAAATCTTCTCCAAGGCTTTTTCTTTTCGTTTATATTCCGCAGGGCTGGCTAACCCTCTTGAAAGTAGAGAATTGAACTGATCGGCATCCTCGTTTGCGTGTTTAAGTTCAACCGTTAAGCGAGATATTTCTCGCAATATTGGAAGACGCAATCGCTCTAGCGACTGAATATCAGCACGGTATCGACGTTGGCGCTGCTCGTACTGCTCTTCGAGCTCCTCTTCTTCAGATCTCTGGAAATCAAAAAGCTGTTCTTGCCCTGGCAGAAGTAGATTTTCCACAACCAACCGTCTGTCGAATTCCAATTTGCATTTCTGAGACCTGAGGTTTTCAAGCTGAGCATCCATCAGTGGAGAAGATGCTTCGAGCAATATGTCTCCTTCGTTAATGTCACCAAGGGGCGCAATAGACACTGATTTTGTGCCTTCGATAGCACGCACCGCTGTGATTTCAAACGGAATCGCGACGGCCTTAAACTTTCGTGTCCGTTCCTGGGTCTGTGTAGCCAGTCCCAGCATTGGGAGGCATAACAAAAGGAACGCGAGCCCGTACAACATGATTGAAACGACTGATGGAGACCGTTTCAGCACCCAGATGCTTCCCACCACAAGGATGCTTGCAAGGAATGCAAGACCGATAAGGAAGGATATAGCCGTCTGTAGCTGTGGCTGCCCCATTTGACAAAGAAAAAAGTAAGAATGCATAGTAGTGTGTCCTTCCGAACATCGAGTCTATGAGTTGATTTGCCCGAACTTGTGATTACCGATTGAGGGTTAAGTTGTGATGCGTTTTTTGGACGCGATTTTTAGCGTGTGCCTTATGGACAACGCGTTTAGTAAGGTTGACGTCCCAACTTTGAGGTTGAGGGGATGCTTTCGAGGCAGTGAATTCCGCCGGATTGGCTGAACTCAGCTCGCGTGTGAACGAGATCACGCCAACCAAGACAGCACTAAGCAGAAATAGAAGATCAAGTAAGCTCATCGCGAAAAGTCCTCATCGAGTTTTGAATTCTCAGAAATGAATTCGTCTCGGCAGCTATGAGTTCAGGCATATTCCTGTCGGTTGCCTCGACCTTCCAGTAGCTAGCGAAAACGAACTGTTCAGACGTGTCGTTGTTCATTCTGTTTCTTCGTTGGACCAAAGTGTTATATAAGTGGGCTGAACGCTGCGTTGTACCGCGAGCTGGTATCATTTGGACGTGGAACGCTCGCTCTGATAGCGGATGCCAACTCAACCGAGATGACCTTCCCACTGGCATTAACCGTGCCAAAAACAAGTCGGACTACATGCACGGAACGTTAGTTACCTGCTATCAACGACTTACGACGATCGATGTTCTTTTGAGGCGATGTCGCTGACCTCAATACGTGTTGCAAAAAGAAAACATGTGTTGGCGTGGCGATGAATTTCCCAAACAACAGAGTGATAGAGTGAGATGGTCCAGGTTTCAGTGACGCGGTAACACCTACAATAGAAGGCCTGAAATCCTTTCATAAACGAGGGACAAAGACGGCTAAGAGAAACGGCGAGCCACCAAAGAGTTGCCCCTGCAGGACGTTTCCTAAGCAATTCAAACGGGAGGCTGTTCAAATGATGCGGGACAGCCCTTTAGCCCCTCGGTCGCTAGAATCTGAGCGTCGACACTACGAATCTGCTATTTCGCTGGGAAGCTGAACTCCTGGCCGAGAGCGGACCAGAGGCTGACATGCTTGACAACCAGGTCCGTAAACGTTGCAACGCGTTGCATCGCACACGGCGTAAATGGAATATCCCAAAAAACCTTGGCTTCTCTAGCCAAAAGGAGTAAGCGAAAATTGCAGTTTTGACCGTCTGTGAGAAAAAGGATTTACGGTGAAGGATCTGCCCGAACTTCTGGGTGGTAGTCGTGGTGTTTACTACCAGAGGCCGAACTTGCAGAGCGTTCGGAAGCTTGGGGACGAATAGATGCACCCTATGGTTTGGAGTGTCTTCCAGAAGCATCACCGACGTTACGGTTCGAGAACACTAGTACTCGAGCTGTAATGCATGGGTTACACCTATAGTGACGGTAGACTAGGGAAATCACGGGCCAAATAGCACCGGCCGTGATTCAGCCACGTTCGTTTAAGCTTTGTACAATATGCTCGCTGCTACGTCGTTTTCGTTTCTTTGTCAGCCCCAAGGCTTCTCTGCCCCAATCCTGCTGATAGAACTTCTCTACTACAAAGACCATATTTTGGGGAATCGCCAAGGAGTCTAGAGCCTGAACGCTTGAAGTCGCTTGTCTCGGACAAAGCTTAGAACTTGTTAAGCGTTGCCAAAGTTCTTTCCTAAGACTCCATGGAGTCATTATGTCGCCCTGGGGATCACAACGTCTCAAACGACGCTCCGATGCGATTGTCCAAAGATCCATCCGTGATACTCATAGTGATTCACTCTCACGAGAATCACGCCGCAGCAATCTGGAAAGCTGAAGATGTCGTTGAGAAACTTCACTGCATGAAGTTATCCAAGTTAGCCAGTCGAATCGTCGTCGTGGAGTCAGAACCGGTGATTCAAATTTTCTTCCAACGACCACATGGAACATGTACGCAAACACACAACGTCAAAATTAGTGCGAAGGCAACATTCCCAGACGGAAACTCAGCACCGATGCTAGTGGCAGCTCGCTTTCTATCACATCGAAGGACTCCATTTCGTCTACTGAGCCTGGCTCGACAAGAACCGACAGGAAGAGGAATGATTGACCGAGAAAGCCGCGAGCTGCCCAAAGCTCTACTTTGCAACAGAGGCCGCGATCTCAAGCCTCGATGATAGATGCCCACCCTATGCAAGGATCGAAGAGAGGGCAAATGCTCACATAACCCGCCGAACGATGTTAAGGCAGAAACCGTCCCCTTATTTCTGCGTTACCCGACGGGAACCACCTGCGGGAAACACGCCCCGCGTACAAAACGCCAACGCGGACTCGGTGGAATCGTCAAATCAGGAGCCAAACACGCCGATGTGCAAATTGAAGGGGTCCCCCAACCCATCTGGAAGAAACGCACGAGCTTCTAGATCGTTGCGGATGATTAAGAAATTTCCATTCTTATTCTTACAGTCTGAAGCACCATGCCCAAAGCCATTTTTTCCATTACGGTTGTGTTGCTAGCGTTAGGCGCGTACCCAAAACCTAACGCACGCGCGCAATCTACAACAGCTCCAGCTGAAGAAATCGTCTCAGCATGGCTGATGACTGAAGCCGACCGAATCTCAATAAGTCGATCTCTAGATGTCTTCACAGAACAAGTCCTACCAACGATCGTAAAGGAAGCACAAACGCGGGGTTGGAACTCCGACGTTGTTCTATCTATTTTTGGACACACACTCAGGAAGTCAATTCAGTCCCACGAGAGATCGCCTGAGCACGGTCGTTTCATGGATGCCGTTGATGACTTCACACAGTCCCTACAGGATCAGGTAAATCGGGTACCAACCGAGTCGGCTCGCCAGACGAAGTTGATTGCGAAAAATGGCCTCCTGCTCAATCAGGTAAAAGACTCTCTTGTTGAACAGATTGTCCGCGAAGCGACGAAATCCAACGACAGCAACGCTTCTGGCAACGTAGCACCCGACCAGCGCATCGCCGGGAGAACACGAGTACAGGGAGCTTTTGCGGTTAACTCAAATCGTGAGAATGCAGGACAGGCATTGGTCGGTTATCGGGAAAATGCAGAACTTGATTCCGACCGAAGACGCGATCCAAACATGTCTAGCTCCGCAGGTTTAGAGCAAATACCTCGTAATTCCCCAGCAGCCGACTCCAGGACTTACAGACAATCGCCGGTGGCTCCAAGTCTGCAACTCACATCACAGTCCCCTAGTGACGTCCTATCACAACCGACTGACACTCCTGCCAACGCGTTTCAAAAACGTGCGCCGACCGCAGCGCCAGATTACAACGGACTATCCTTCAAGACGACTACGCCGGAGCCTGCAAACGCTCCTCCTAATACACGCAGTATCCAAGAGCATTCGCTAGAGATGTTGCCTCCCCCCCACACTGCAACGCCTGAGGGAATTGATAGTATTCCGTCTGCAGCACCTCACACGGGCAATATAAGTGTAATGCCTCCCAATGTACCGCCGATGCATGCGGGCCAAATATTCCAACCGTCAGACGAAACCAACTCCAAAGCGCACAATCGCACGCTTGTTTCAATTCTCAGGAAAATATGGCATCCGCGGGAGGGATATCCATCGATCGACGAGGGAACGCTTCTAGGAGAATATCAAGCCCGAACCTCGAACCAGTCAGGCCTTTCCAACCCAGGAATGTTTACAGAACAAGCAGGCCCCGCGACCAATTACAGCGCTTGGTGGCACGCCGCTGTAACGCAACCATTTCTGGGTGAAGGTCGAGGTGGACTTCCAGTGAACGTGGAATCTCTGGTGCTCTCTTCGATGCAACACGCCCCACAGATCGCATCACTACAAATCGATCCTTCGGTACGAGAAACAAGAATCGTTGAAGAAGATGCCGAGTTCGACTGGAACGCGTTCGTCGAAGGCACATACGACCACATAAACGAGCCTTGGGTTTTTAACAACAATGTCCTCGGTGGAGGACTTCCCGTCTTCCCCCAAAATCCAAGTCGTCTAAAAGGAGACCAGCTGAACGGCAAAGGTGGATTAAAGCGTGCGATGCGTTCCGGGGGCAGCGTTGAGTTTTATCAGCAATTTGACACGCTATCCAACAATCAACCGTTCCTCAACCCCAACCCGGCTAACACCGCTCGATTTGAGCTCAATGTGAATAAACCACTCTTGAGAGGAAATGGTAAAGCGGTGAACCAAAGTAGGATTGTTATCGCGAGGCTGAATCGGGATATCAGCCACAGTGATGCTATAAGCGGTATCGAAAGGCATATCGTCAGCGTCCATGAAGCCTACTGGAGCCTGTACCTTGCACGCGCGAGCCTAATTCAAAAAATGAAGGCGTTGGAAACAGGCAGCGAAATTCTGAAGATTGTTGAGTCGAGACAGGATGTCGACGCTACGAAAGCGCAGCTCATGCGAACTCGCTCGGTAGTGGCTAAGCGGCGGGCCGACATACCACAGTTGGCTGGAGCTATACGCAATGCTCAGTCTAGATTGAGACTACTCGTTAACAGTCCCGAACTGGAAAATTTGATCAGTTTGGATACGGAGCTGCTTCCATTGGATCTTCCGAATAACGACGCTTTGCCACTGACCCTGCAGGAGTCATTTCAAACAGCTTTAACCAAACGTCAAGATATTTGTAGTGCCATGAAGCAAATCCATCGCACGAGCATTGAATTGGAAGTTTCAAAGAACGACTTACTGCCACGATTTGACCTCGACTTTTACATGTATACCGCAGGGCTTCAGAGAGATCGTTCTTCCTTCGCTGACATGTATTATCATGGACCAGGTGTTGGAGCGGGCTTTGTTTACGAGATCCCCATCGGGAATCGCCGGGCCAAATCTGTCAAGAAACGAAGCGAGCTGCTGCTGACAAAAGCCTTTAAAGACTTCGAAGTTGTAGTAGAAACGGGCTTGGTGGAGACTGAGCAGGCAGTGAACGATGTCAAAGCCTATTATTCTGAAATGACCAGTGCCTATAATTCCATGATGCAGGCGAGACAAGAAACCCTATTCGCTGAGACTCTATGGAAAGAGGTCACGAGTGAGAGTGGAGGAACACTGCAATCCTTGGATGCACTCTTCGATTCTCAAGACCGAATGGCCGATGAAGAGTATTCCTTCGTTGAAAGCCAAGTCAAATACGAGATTGCAGTTATCGAACTTAAGCGATCCACCGGAACGCTACTCTACCAACCCACTATGTGATCCGGAGCGAGTTTAACAACCACTTTGCTTGTGAATATCATGTACCGCGCGTCCGCCTGTGTATAGTCAATTCGCGACGAAAACAAATCGTGAGAGGGTAACCAAACAGTAAACTCATGGTCCGCCCAAGCAATTTCCACTGTAATGCACCGAACTACGCAACGTGCAAAGACTTAAATTCAGTGTTTCCCCAAAGGCTGCTCTTTGAAATACCAAGCGGCTTCCGGTGCGTTCGCTTTAGCCTGTATCAAATGACCTGAGATCGAGGGCAGATTCGCACCAGTTGAGCCAACTTAACCACTCAGGAAACAGCACTCTGGCAAGTGTCGTGTAAACTGCTAATCGGCGAATTCCCAGCCCCTCTTTGGCTCAGCCGGATCCCTACGAGTCAGTCACTCTGACCGCTCCGAGGCCGAGAAATCAGGAACGATTCCTCAGATGCTCGGCTGCGACTTCCTCGATATAAGCTCTACAAAGGGTTAGTACCCGGGGCAAGAAACGATTGCTCGTTTAGATGCTCGTGGCCAACTTCAGCGGAAGCTCTACCTGCTCAATGTTAGTGTCAGGCGATATAGAGTCCGGCACAACATTACTCAACGGTGAAAAAGAAATTGGAATCATATCCTCTCTTGCCAGCGTCTCAGAAGGTCACAAGGCGCTCGCAACACTTAGCAGCGGCTGCTTTGAGCCCGAGAACGAACTCACCGACAAGGAAGCAAAACGAGTCCTTGTCGAAACCTCAAGCTCCTAAGTTTTCCGTTGAGTTGGCTCAATCTCACTAAGCCTCACAATAACCTACCAGTAGCCGCGGTCGTGGTAGGCAACCCCAGCTTCACGATCAAAATAGTAGGTCGTGATCGCACCATTCGACTCTGAAGGACCATAATAGGCTGTGGCATTATCGAGTGGCTCCCAGCCTGCTCTCATGAATCGCTTGGCAACCTCTTCTGAACTGACTGGCTCTCCCTCACCTGACATTTCGCTGCGCTTATGAGCAGAGTCTTTTGGTTTATCCCAGAGTAACTCAACAAACTTTACGAAATGCTCCCGCCGAATCTTGTACCGTGCGAGATGCCCTCCGCGATCGCATACAAGGGAAATTTCTGTTGCTTGCGGCGGTATCCAGGGCTCAATTCGCGGATCATCGATTTCAGCAAGTGTCTTAAAGCTGTGCTTTCCAGCCAATACCGTCGGCCGCTTGGGAGCTCCTGCTGTTTTCTTTAGCGCCTCAGCTCTGACAAGAATGTCGTTCTGAAAGTTCTTCGCATTTCGGAAAAGGACCCTCCCGTCAGCCTCAACTATCATCTCAAAGGATTCATTTTTCTGTTGACTCACGTCTGCCGCCTGCACCGAAGCATTGCTTGGTAAAGCTGGGGAGTCTTTTTCAACCCAAGAAATAACATTTTGCTCTTGATTCCAAGTTCCTTCGAAAAAGACGCGTGGTATCGAGGCTTTATCTTTCGTCTTGCGAAGAGCGGGGCCAATACGAACTAGCCTAAGCTCGAAACGACTCTTACTGGGGCCAGCCATCAAAACGTAGCTTGTAACTTTGTCAGAGCCATCCTCCTGCCAAGTGAAGTACCACATCGGAATCATTCCGGCTCTAGGATTTCCTTCAACTAGCAAAGAGCCTTTCACCGAAATCGACTCCTGTTCAGCCTGCAATTCCGCTGCCATCGACCAAGTTCCCCGCGCTGCCTGCAGACCTCGAAAAAGTGGAATCTGGTCTGTGGAGAAGTCCTTAGGCAGATCCGTGAACCCTTCAGCCAACCATGTCGGCTCCGGTTGTGCGGAGCTGACTTTCGCTGATTCTTGGGCAGTAACGGCCTGCGAGCCCAGGAGCAAAACGAGAAAGGAAAAAATTACTCGAACACATAGAGTCAACAAATTTTCAAGCTGATTTTGCATGGAACCTCAGTGGGGGAAAACAGCGCTGGAACGCGACTCTTTGCACCACAAAGCGCCGCAACCACAACAATCACTGGTGTATACTAAACATTCACCACGCGCACTTTGCAATGCAAAGCCACAAGGTTCGATGCAATAGTTGAGAGTTCTGAGCTTTCCGCGATCATCCGACCGCTTCCGAAGACTTAGTAGCAGGCAGGGAAAAGCACTGGAGGCTCATCGCTGCCAACTGACGCCGAACTGACCCCCAGACCTAGAGTCGGTGGTCAAAAATACTGGAGCTAAAATATTTCCGGCCAGATCGATGCTGGCAGTCTAACTACAGCTTTGGAATGGGACGCTTTGGTGGTGGCTTCTTGAGCATTCGAGCTTGTTCGTCCGTGCCGGGACGTGGAACAGGAGGGGGATTATTGTTGTTATTACCAGCCATGTTACGAGCCGGTGGTGCAAGGTCGGTGTAGTCTTCCACCCACTTCCAACCAACCGGATTCTGTAGCTCTCGCATCGCAAGCAAGCCCCATGGCGTGCCCTTGTGAGCTTCTGCGACGTTCTCCAACAGCTCGGTCGCAAGCAATCCATCCTTGGCAACCTTACTACCAACCGAGATCTCCTGGTCAGGCTCCAGACGCCAAGTATTGTTCTTTTCCGTCTCGAACTTCATTCCACGTTTTGCTTTGGCGAGCATCAGGTTGTAGGACTCTGCTCGAACTTTGTGAGCCAAGACTGTTCCTAAGGCGAGTTCGAAACCCGCCAACCATCGTGGCGAGCCTTCCTTATCGACGTGTTCACGCCCCAACTTGAGCATCTCGGCGAGTACTGTGAGTTGAGGCTGGACACGGGCTGCCTTCTTTTGAGCTTCGGTTAGCTCCGTGGAGAAAGCAGCTTCGCTTCGCTTGACGAAGTTTTGGGCAGGACTTTCAAGGATCTCTGTCCGAGGCATCTGTGCGGCACGAACTAGGATCTGACGAAGCGGACTATCCGAGATGCGCTTCATGTACTCGTCTTTTGAAACGTAGTCAGGACGATACTTGACCATTGTTTCGGGGTCGAAGAAATACTCGAGCCGAGAGGCAAAAGCATCGATCTCGTTACGTCGAACTCGCTGCCCAATCTTGCGATTCGGGTGAATTGTGAAGTAGATCCCGCCGGTCTCGTAGGAAAGTCGAGACAGAGCAAAGGGACCAAAACCAGAATCAACGACTGGCTCGTTATAGAAGTCCTCACGGAAGCCAAGCTTTACGCGTTCGGTCATGATTGATTCGGGACCTTGGTCGACCTGAGCCCACTGAGGTGACTGGTCAAATTTCGGATCAGGATCGACGTATTTGACGTAGCTGAACTCACGTCCGAATGGCGAGGGCACACCGAGTACGTAAACGGGAATCGCAAACTTGCGGCATTCCCTAATGGTCGCATCCAGACCAATCACGTCATCACCACGCTCGTCGGTGACGGCGATGAACATCACATTTCGCTTGGGGCCAACACCGGTCGAACCGCTACGGTACTTCTTGAACTTTTCGGTACCTTTGTAGATCGCAGAGAAGACTCGTTCGGTGCCGCTAGAATCCATTTCAATTGAATCGATCGCGTCTTTGATTTCCGTCAAATCAGCCGTCGGCTTTGGAGTCAGCAAATTGACGCCTTCTCCAAACGCAAAGACGCTGGTCAGCAAAGGCTCCTCAGAGATCTTCTTGCCAGTCTTTTCTTCGACGGTTGCTTCCACAATACCAACCTCTTCGTAGATGCGATCGAAGCGATCTCGGATCTCTTTGCGACGCTTGAGAAGACTTCCCGATTGATCGAAGAACCAGACGACCAAAGTCGGACGCTCTTCCATTGACTGGAGGATTTCGTACGTAATGCGGTCAACCGCGCCGTCGGTACCGGTGGTGCCAACGCCAGTCATACCTTTAACGATGGTTTCGTTATTCACCAAACCGACAGCTTGCTGCACCTGATTGTTCAGCTCGACGGTTGGATTTAGCTGAGGTTCATATTCCGATGGCGATGGAATTTCTGAGATGTCAGCAACGATGGGCGCCATGCTAAGCGCTTGGGAGTTTGACAAAGCACTATTGGCGCCGATCTCGAGAGAAGGCTCTTCTGAGTAAGCCACTTGGTCGAATAAGGTGACTTCTTCTTCGATTTCCGTCGGAGGAACAGACTTGAAAACAAGCTTCTCAGCAGTCTGCATTGCGAAAGACGGCAGCACAGCCAAAGCAACAACCAACACGACATGGAACAGAATGCTTACAGCGAAAGCCTGGGAGTCGCCGTCAAACCAGCCAGACTCTTCTTCCCAATCCTCGTCGTCCTCGTCATCAAGATGCTCTTCCTCGAGTTCGGATCGTTCTTCGGACGCCGGTCCCGCTTCAGGCGCTTCATCGACGTCAACTACCCGGGCGGTCACGGATTCCATCTCAGATTCTGGCAACGAGCTTTCGCTAGGGCGTTTCAGCATCAAACTTCCTCGAGTGTACCGTGTCCCAAATTCAAACTGCTTTGTCCGCACCGCCCATTAGCTCCTCTAACGGGTGGTTCGGTAGGAGTACGGCCTGTTACTAAGATAGCAAGTTCACACTTGAAAATCGAGGTTTTGAGGCCGCTGGCTCCACCAATGCGACCTGAAAAGAGGCATTTCCTCTGATTCTGACGCTTTGGCGGCCCTATTGCTCCTGAGAAAGCGACTGATCTATCGCAAATGTACCTAAGAAAACGCCTAATCTCCAAGGCTGTTACAGCGGCATATCTGGCTCAAAACTAACCTAATGCGATTGACCTACGTTTTTCAGCGGATTCTGGCCGGAGCTCTGCGGCAGCTAGCATCAGCTTACACAGCTGCTCTGAGAAAACGGCCCCAGCACGCCCGACCTCGCCTCGAAACACTCGATAAGTGATTTCGTAGGTAGGTTCGTCTTCGATAAAGAACTCCAGGTTCTTCGTACCCCTGCGACGCAACACCAGCCTTAGAGACTTGTCGGGGAACATCTTGCTCCATTCTTTTGCACCACCTTCAATCTTGAATACGCCATCGATCAAGAAGGCCCAAAGCTGATCAACTAAGTCGTAACGGGTTTGGCCTATCGACTCCCGCCTATCGACTCCCGATCACCGCCGTAAAGGCTGACGCGACCTTCTATGTGATCCGTCCTTATTCGTTCGGAGCAATCAAGAGTGCATGTCGGTCCGCCATGGGTAGAGCGGGGCGTGTCGAGCTTAAGCTTTTCGTGCATCGCAGTTCCATCCCGATGCACCAGCTTATCCCGAGCAACTGTATTGAGTAGCTTGCTGCACGCTCTCTAGGTTGCAAACTAGCGTTTAGGAGCTGGAGGACGCACCTTGGCAACTTCTTTGGTGACGGCTTGGGCTTCAGCGATCCAGTCTCCAACTTCTGCGATCTGCATACCATTTTTACGCGTTCCCAAAGCAATCTTCTTGCCGTTAAGCGCTGCTGACCAAATAGCACTTTCGGCAACCTCCGCCTCAGCTACTTTGGTCATCGCTCCGTAGTCCGCAACGACGATCTTGCCATCCATGCAGGTCGCACAAACGACTTTACTATCGGGTAAAAGAAATAAATCCGTAATCCAATCCCTCGTTCGAGTAATCGTGCAGACTGAAGACGCCGTGGCGACATCCCATAGTTGCAAACGACGGTCGGCCCCGCCACTCACTATCTTGGAATCGCCATCGACGAAACTCAAGCTCCAGATTGCCTCCGAGCCTCGACTCATCTCGGCAAGCGGCTTCAGCTCAGGCCAAGAATGAACTTTGATAACACCGTCGCCTCCAGCTGTAGCCACTTGGTCGCCAGCCGCATTGAAAGCAATTGCGAACACAGCTGCCTTGTGAGCATCGACGCGGGAAAGCTCTTTCTTCTCGGTTATGGATAGCAAAAGCACTTTGCCGTCTTCCGTCCCAGCCAACACTTTGCCGGCCTCAGGAGTCGCACAGAGTGCTCGCACCCAACGAGTTTCCGCTTCGATCTTGCCGCTTCCATTGCCGATCAAATGCAGTCCGCCTTTGTAGTCTGACGCCAACCATTGTCCATCGCCAACGGAGAGCACACTCCACAAAGAGGTTTCGGATTCACCAATTGTGTCTAGCTCACCCAAAGCTGTAGTACCGGCTCGCACAAGTTTTGCGGGACGAAGCAAAAGTCCCTGTGAATTGGTCCCAACTACATGATCATTTCCATCCCAAGCGACGTCGGAAATCCATGGTCCATCTGGCTTGATCTCTTCGGCTTCCTGAGCACAAACGCTGAGGGGCAGAACGAGCACCGTGAGTAGTCCACACGCAGCGAGAATCGCCCCAGCCGGCGAACTTCCAAAGGGCTTAGAAGCTTTTCGTGAAACGAAATAACAAGACATGCTGAATTCCTTAAAGTCTTGGGGTAAATCCTGAGTGGGGGAGTAACAGCGGGACGAAGCTCTGCCGCCATAACAAGCATGATTGTATTTGATCCAACGTCGCCAATCAAAGGTAGTAAGCTGCTAAGCAAGGCATTGGTGAAGTGAGCCATACAGACTAGCGTCGGGCCGAACCAAGAAATTGCTTGCCGGCGGCTAGCGTTGCGGCTCACAAATTGAAACTCGGATTCGTCCTTAAGACGACTGGAATCAGTCTCTGTACAAGCTTGATCAGTCCGCAGGTCTTGACGACCTTTGCTACCGGAGATGTGCAAGAAGACTTTGGCCTTGTAGCGGCATGGGGCATCAGTAAATTCATGCTGAAATTGAGTCATTGCCAACGAACACGAGCTCTTATGAGGCCGGATGCATGGGACGCCAATATATCTTCCAAATGGAATCGCTCACTAAGAAACATGGGCAGAAAGAGATCCTGAACGACGTTTGGCTGTCGTTTTATCCCGGTGCGAAAATCGGCGTGTTAGGCATGAATGGCGCCGGTAAAAGTACGCTTCTTCGCATCATGGCTGGCGTCGATAAAGAGTTCGACGGCGCGGCTCGACTTACCCAAGGCTTCACGGCTGGCTACCTACCACAAGAACCGCAGCTAAATCCGGAGAAGGACGTTCAAGGCAATGTCGAAGAAGCCGTTGCCATTCGCCGTGCTGTGCTCGATCGTTACAACGAAATCTCGATGCAACTCGGCGAAGTCACCGACGAAGCCAAACTGCAGAAGCTCTACGATGAGATGGAGCGTTTGCAGAACGAGATCGACACGAACAACCTGTGGGAACTTGACCGGCAAGTTGAAGTCGCCATGACCGTGATGAACTTGCCGCCCGGGAATGCGGACGTCAGCAAGCTTTCCGGTGGTGAAAGACGGCGAGTTGCACTCTGCAAGCTCTTGATCGAACAACCTGACTTACTACTACTCGACGAGCCCACCAACCACTTGGACGCCGATTCGATCCATTGGCTGGAGCAGCATTTGGATCACTACCCCGGCACTGTCGTTGCCGTCACGCACGATCGCTACTTCTTAGACAACGTGGCGAAGTGGATTCTAGAACTGGATCGTGGCGAAGGGCATCCTTTCGAGGGCAACTATTCTTCTTGGCTTGAGCAAAAGCAAGAACGCTTGGCTCGCGAAGCTAGACAGCAAGTCAGCCGTCAGAAGACCTTGGCAAAAGAACTCGAATGGATTCGATCCAGCCCGAAAGCTCGTCAGGCGAAAAGTAAGGCCCGTATCGCAGCTTACGAAAAAATGGCAGCACAAGAATACGAAGAACGCCCAGATGAACTCGAAATCCAAATCCCAAACGGACGGCATTTGGGCGAGCTAGTGATCGAAGCAAAGAATGTCACCAAGGGGTTTGGCGATCGAGTCTTGATTGACGATTTGAGTTTTTCGCTTCCTGCCGGCGGTATCGTCGGAGTCATCGGCCCCAACGGTGCCGGTAAGACTACTCTGTTCAAGATGTTTGTTGGTGAAGAAAGGCCCGATGAAGGCACTCTACGTGTAGGCGACACGGTAGAGCTCGGCTACGTCGACCAGAATCGCGATGCACTTGAAGCCGACAAAACTGTATACGAGGAAATCAGCGGCGGTCACGAAATCCTCGAAATGGGCAAGCGAAAGATCAACGCTCGCGGCTACGTTTCACGCTTTAACTTTAAAGGCCCTGACCAAGAGAAGAAAGTCGGCAACCTATCAGGTGGTGAGCGCAATCGAGTGCACCTGGCCAAGCTCTTGCGCCGCGGCTCGAACGTTCTGCTACTTGACGAGCCGACAAACGACCTGGACGTCGACACACTACGAGCCCTTGAGGAAGCGATTCAAAATTATGCAGGCTGTGTTGTCGTGATCTCCCACGACCGCTGGTTCCTCGATCGTTTGGCGACGCATATCCTTGCATTCGAAGGCGATGGACATGTTCACTGGTGCGAAGGTAACTTTGAGACCTACGAGCACCAACGCCGCGAGCGCCTTGGAATCGCTGACGACGAAGTCCGCAAATTCCGCTACAAGAAGCTGACTACTTGAGCTTGTGGTGGGATTCGCCAGACTTCCTCTTCCAAACGCTCGGATTTCCACGTTACGAGATTATGGCGAATACCGACACCGCCTCAAATTGACATTGAGTACAGAGCAAAGTCGAAGATTCCAGCTACTTAGCGAATCATTGCAGCCAAACCTTACTTCCTCTCCGCGTTTCGGCGGCTCCACGTAATACTTCTTCCCAGAGATTTAAGAGCAAGTCACCTAACTTGCCACTGAATCCGAGAAAGGCCAGTCGGAAAGGAATTTTGGCGAATTCGACTACAGATGAAGGTTTGATCGAAACTAATTCTGCCAGAAGCCGCAGTCAATTCCGCCTTGGACGACGATCGCGAATTTGCCATAGTCGGGTATGTGCATCGGCGGCATGGCCAAATCTGCACCTGCCGCAACGGCAGCGTCCACAGAAGCTTGAATGTCTTCAGTCAACAAATAAGGGCGAACGACTGGAATTTCATTGTCACGCATCGGACCCCGTATTCGCAACATCCCACCTCCCTCAAACTTGGCGGTCCTAGCGTTTCCAAATCCGGCGATGGGTTCACTGAACTCGACTCCATGAGCCTTAGAGTACTGCTCTACTAAAGCGTCAGCTTCTGGTGTTACTATCTCAAGGTATTCAACTTTCATTGCCTTTGCCTCTGCCGGTTCTTCTTTAGATTCATTCTTGTCCGACTCGCCGTCGCCCTCGGTTGTCGGAGTTTCATTTTCGGGAGCATTCTTCTTTGACTTCGTGCATCCAAAGAGCATCATCAGGCTTGGTGCAGCCAACGTGACGCCACTTGCTTGCAGAATGTCTCGTCTGGATAGATTGGACATGTTCTTCCCAACAGGTTTTGCAGATGACCGTATCACCCAAGAATAAGCTTTTTGGGGGCCATCGAGAGGAATGCGGGTTTCAGGCGGCAGGGTAATCCTAGATCCAATACGGCCATTGCAGCCTTTCGCTCTTTGCCTTCGCACCACCGAATGTACGCCGGTGCTTTCGACGAAGCGAAGGAAAACTAAGTTATTAAGCGGTCAGTGGAAGTGGGCTGTCGCAAAACTCCTTGTAGAGAGACTTAATTAGGCTCGCAGATGCTACTTCCGACACCAAATGGAATTGCATCCTCGCCCTTCGAATGACACCCTTCTCCATGAAATGCCCAAACATCTCAACGCCTAAGGCGGTGTCTTTACTTGATGGTAGAACCGCAGCGTGGCACTGATCCGTGTCCTCGATAAACCAAACACCGGTCTGCCCCTGAGCCTGACTAACCAAGGCTGCCGGTCCGGCAGAGGCAGAAGGCGCACGCGAATCAGAAGCAAGCTCTTCGTGCGTGAGTTGTTGCCACGTAGCCTGCGACTCAGGGCCTTCACAGGTGACCTGAATTATGGGCTCCGAATCAAGATGTGCAGTTTGCACGCTTAACCAAAGCTCCAGGCTCACGATCACCTCGGGTTGGGTGCCGGGCAGAGCTCGATGATCCAACTGGAATCCAAATGTATCCTTGTCCGACTGAGCGAAGCGGGTTATCAAGTCCTGATTTCGCGCATAACTCTCTTCGACAGCCAGGCCATGGCCGCCCTTTGCCTCTACAGAAAACACCAGCCAAGGCTCAGAGTCTGCCGCCGAAATCCGCAGTGGCAAATGCGGCTTAGTCGGCGTCAATTCGGCACTATGGGTCTCCGACCAAGCGAATCTTGCCGTGCCATCAACGATTTCCCAACTCGAAGCCATAGCTATAATCTCTAAATCAACGATCCAGTAAACCGCCCAATTCTTTCGCAAGAGATCGGCAATTTTAGATGTCCGAGAGCATTTCAACCAGATTACCTCACAGCGTTTTGCTTCAGCTCAAGCGTTGGAACACACCGACAATTTACAACGGTTGGGAGCAAATCACTGGACTTGATGCAGCAGCTCCCGTTACGAATCTGGAAGAAACCAGTGACTTCATGCCGCAAATGGGCTCCATGGTCGGCTACGCGGTGACTCTAGTGATCGAGCCCAGTAAGCAGAAACACAAGACCAGCAATCCCGCTGCTTGGTCCGAATACAGAGACTACGTCGCTCAGCAGCCTGGCCCCAAAATCGTCGTTGTACAGGACTTGGACAAGCCTGCAGTGATTGGTTCTTTTTGGGGTGAGGTCAACGCAAATGTGCACCGCTCACTCGGTTGCGTCGGAGCCATCGTCGACGGGGCAATTCGGGACGTGGACGAGATGACCAATGCGGGCTTCAAAGCTTTGGCGCGGCGACTTTGCGTCGGCCATGCACACAGCACCCCCGTCCGCTGGGGCTGCGAACTCAAGGCATTCGGGACTCTGGTCAAACCTGGACAATTGATTCATGCTGACAAGCACGGTTTCATCGCAATTCCACCCGAGGACGAGTCACGGCTGCTAGAAGCTTCGATTCAAATGGATGTCAACGAGTGCGAAACCGTAATCGCAGCCGCTCGATCGAGTTTTGGAAAGAGCAGTGAGGAAACGCGTCAGAGCATAAATCGTGCAGCCCAGCAGTTCGGTCAGCGTGCGCATGAACAATTTGGCAAAGCAGGCGAGCACTAGTCGCCCATCGACTGCCCAAAGTAGCACAAGCTTCTCGCTTGTTGGGGCTGCTGATCCGCAGCACAAACCTTTACCTCACAGCACGAATTACAGCGACAGAATTCGAATCACAAAAACAGGAACAGGTACGGATGGAACTTCGCAAGAAAACTGAGTCGCCTCAAGAAGTCTTAGTTCTTTGTCGCGAGCGAGATGTTCGCGCCGTCGACCTGAGATTCACCGACTTTCTCGGCAGGCAGCATCATACAACGGTGCCGATTTCGCAACTCACCGAAGCAGCATTCGAAGATGGCTTTGGATTTGACGGTTCCAGTATTCGTTGCTGGCAGTCGATCGACGAATCGGACATGCTGCTTATTCCAATTCCGCTTTCGGCGTGGATTGACCCCTTCTGCGAAAACGTCTGCACGCTTGCTTTGACTTGTACCGTGCAAGATCCAATCACCCGTGAAGAGTACATTCGCGATCCTCGCAATATTGCTCGCCGCGCAGAAAACTACTTAGCAAGTACGGGAATCGCAGATACGGCCTTCTTTGGACCAGAGGCGGAGTTCTTTATCTTCGACCAAGTGCAGTTTGACCAAACTGCGAACTCAGGATTTTATCAAGTCGACTCAGTAGAGGGAGAGTGGAATCGCGGCAGACCGGACTTCCAAGGCTCGCCGAACTTAGGTCACAAAATCCGTCACAAGGAAGGCTATTTTCCAACGCCGCCGCTGGATCAGACTTTTGGCCTACGAAACGAAATGATGCAACAGCTAATCGACTGTGGCATTGAAGTAGAATGCCATCATCATGAAGTTGCATCGGGGGGCCAAGCAGAGATTGACATCCGTTTCGGAAGCCTGGTGGAGATCGCCGACAAGTTGCTGACGTTCAAATACGTCGTCAAAAATGTCGCTAGGAGGAATGGAAAAACTGCGACTTTTATGCCGAAGCCGATCATTGGCGACAACGGCAGTGGCATGCACGTGCACTTCTCTTTGTGGAAATCAGGCGATCCACTGTTTGCTGGCGGAGGCTATGCGGGATTGAGTGATATTGGACTCCATGCAATCGGCGGAGTCCTGAAGCATGCGCCGGCACTGCTGGCGTTGACGAATCCAACGACGAACTCCTACAAACGACTCATCCCTGGTTTTGAAGCCCCCGTCAACTTGGCGTATTCTCAGCGCAATCGCTCGGCAGCGTGTCGAATCCCGATGGCAAGCCCCAGTCCGAAGGCAAAAAGGGTTGAGTTCCGTTGTCCAGACCCGAGCTGCAATCCGTATCTTGCTTTTGCCGCTATTCTGATGGCAGCCATTGATGGTATCCAGAACAAGTTGCATCCTGGCGATCCGATGGAGAAGGACTTGTATGACCTTCCGCCGGAGTTACTCGCAGAAGTTCGTCAGACTCCAGCCACGCTGGATGCCGCTCTGGAAGCACTGGAACAAGACAGCGACTTCCTACTTCGTGGCGATGTGTTTACCGAAGACGTACTCGTTAACTGGATCCGCTTCAAACGCGAATACGAACTCAACCAAATCAACTCACGGCCTCACCCGCACGAATTCAATCTGTATTACGACAGCTGACCATGTAGGCCGATAAGGAACGCAGTAATGTTGCGGACTTCGAAGCCTTTGTCTTTAAAAAGAACAAACGATGCAACAATTTGCTCTCAAAACAGTCATACTTAGTCTCGTTTTCACCCCGAGCATGTTTTCCAGCGTTCAAGCGCAGGACACGAGGAAGCCCAGCACGCGTGAGGTCATCTATGGTCACAAAGATGGCCTTGCGATGACTTTCGATTATTTCGAACCAAGCGTTAAGCCGAATGGTTCGGCAGTAGTTTTCATTGTCAGCGGCGGCTGGTTCTCCAAGTATGCTCCACCGGAACAAACGAAGTTCCTGTTGAATCCATTCTTGAACGCGGGCTACAAATGCTTCGCTATCCGCCACGGGAGCAGTCCTAAGTACTCCATCAAGGAGGCTATCGAAGATTTGCGACTGGCCATTCGAACAATTCGTCACGACGCGAAAGATTACGGCATTGATCCCGAACACATCGGAGTGTTTGGAATGAGCGCAGGTGGTCACCTGACTTTGATGTTGGCAACGACCGGCGATGACGGCGACAGCCAATCACAATCTTCCGTCTCACAAACTAGTTCTCGTATCGCCGCCGGCGTAGCTTTGGTTCCGCCGAGCGATTTGACTGGTTACATCTGGAGTACGCCCAATTTGGACATACAATACCGCCAGTTCCCGGGACTGAACATTTCAAAGAAAGAAGCCGAAGCCGTCTCGCCTCTTTACTTTGTCACCCAAGACGATGCACCATGCTTGATCATCTCCGGTGGCAAAGATACGCTCGTGCCACCGGAGCAAGGTCACTGGATTCACGAAAAAATGGATGAAGTCGGCGTCAAGAACAACTACATTGTCTACGAAAAATCAGGGCATGGCCTGGAAAGGGACATGGCCAGTGCGGTCACTGAAACACTGAATTGGTTCAATAGGCACGTTAAATAGCCTCCGCAACGAGTTCTGCTCTTGCAAGCGTTGGTCGGTGAGCGATGGCAAATTCGATAGCATCTTCGTTAAGGCGATTACTCACCGCGGTCACACTGTTCACGTTGCCTTTTTTCTCTTCTTAAATGATTTTCTCCTTGTGAAGACTGTTGTTGGATCCTACTTCGTTTGCCTGGGGATGCTAGGAAATCTCTCGCACATTGCCCCCGTTCTCATATTCCTTGTTTGTGCCGCCCAATGCCAATTGCCTTCCCTTGGTTTGGTCATGGACGGTCACTTTTCGCGAGAGGAGATCATTTCACACTTCGTCTTGGGCGCGAAACCAGGGCTCGCACTAGGAGTTGTATGGGTCCAGTATCCCCATGATGCAAGACGATTCGAAGCTTTCATCGAGAATCCCGTTACCGTCTAAAAGAGAGTCGGCAAGCCGTCTCTTTCGCGTACTTGCCGCCTCGCCTTGGTTGTTTCTCTAGTCCTCAGCCTTGCGGGCTACTTCGTCCGGTGTTTTGTCGCAAGGACTTCTTACTCCTTATTTTAATTCCTACTGCTTGAGCATTCGATGCGACACCTTGTACCTGCAGTCGTTGCCACAGGCATCTCACCCGAAGAATTCGTTTTGAACTTTCCACTTGTTAACTGTTGCAGCGATCTGATTTTCGAAGCGGCAATGCACAAGACAAACCATTCTTGATTCTCAATCATCGGAGCATCGAAGTGGTCTTCATGGGCAAAACAGAGTTGATTTCCACAATGGAGTTCGAAAAGTGTGGAGATGAGAAGACGAGTTTTAACAGCGCCTTGCTGCACCGGTGTTAGTTTCTGTGACTCGCTTGTTCTCAACTGGCTGCACGACCAACCCAGGGAATCTGGAGTTCGTAGGTAGCAAGAGTGATCCAGTAGAATTTAACGGCTACTTGCAGTAGGTGAATCGCTGGGTTCGTATCGAAGCGAAACACCTAAGCACTGCCGTTTGAGAGACGGTTGGCTGGGTCAAATCGGGCAGCCACCGCTTCCACTATTCGGACGAGGACTTGTTCTATTGATCCAATAAAATCCTAATGTCCGGTCGATACTGGGCCTTCTTTGACGAACGGTATTTTGCTGAGTTTTGCGTTAGAGACTTTCTCACAGGCGACGAGCTGCACACCTTCAAAGCAGGCTTCTATTCGTGTTTTGATCCCGGTGAGAGCCTCGGTGACCTCTGGATAGATCATGGGCATGGAACAACAGCGACGATATTCGCGAACTGATCCGGGCAAGCCTGGAAATCTAACTCAGCAAGGCTGATTCAATTTGCCTTGTTGAGTTTTTGCAATGCCCGTCAAACTGGCTCGGAAAAGCAAAACATGGCTCAAACTCAGCTTGGGAGTGAGCCAGTTTTTTCCTAAGATGTGATCAGAACAGTTCGTAACGGAGGACGACATGACTGGGATTGGGGAGCTTTCTTACCTCAGGAAACTAGGGAGTTTGCATGCATTTTTGTTCTGCTGCACGCTAGATCCCACACTGCTGGCCCAGGGCGTCAGGCAAATTCCCGGCAACTTGGTTGGCTCCGAGCAAACGCAGCGACCTTTCTTACTAATGCCTGGAGCCGATCCGCTGGCTGAGCTCGGTCCGGACGGCTTGCTGCCCGAAGAGCGCGTCAACATCCTTGTTTATGACAAGTGCAACCGCTCAGTCGTGCACATTTCGACAACATCGGTGGCAATGGATTCCTTCCTCCAAGTTCGAAAGCGGCAAGGAGGAGGTAGCGGATCGATCCTCAATCAAGATGGCCTGATTCTGACCAATCATCACGTCATTGACGGCGCTCGCGAAATCAATGTGGGACTGTATAACGGCCGAAGCTACCCGGCGGAAGTCGTCGGCCAGGATCCGGCCACCGACATTGCCATTTTGAAAATCAACGCGTCACCCAAGGAGTTAGTGCCCGTCGAGTGGGGTGACTCGGCCAAGCTGCGAGTCGGGCAACGAATTTATGCGATCGGCAATCCATTCGGTCTAGAGCGAAGCATGTCCGTCGGTATGATCTCATGCCTCAACCGACAAATTCCCTCTCGTACACGGCGCACGATGTTTTCATTGATTCAAATCGATGCTTCGATCAATCAAGGTAACTCGGGAGGTCCACTTTTCGACACGCGTGGAAGATTGATTGGCATGAACACCGCCATCATGAGCAGTGACGGCGATAGCGCAGGAGTCGGCTTTGCGATCCCAGTATCCACCATCGGGCGTATTACGCCTCAACTGATCGAGCACGGGAAAGCAGTACACCCGATCATTGGAATTAATCGTGTCTATGAGAATGCCAAAGGCGTGCTGGTAGTGGATCTCGTACCAGGCGGACCAGCCGAAAAAGCTGGCCTGCGAGGCTTCCAAATCGTGACCAAAAATTACACGCAAGGTCAGTTTCAGTACGCGATGAGTGTACTGGAAACCTCGACCGCTGATCTAATCGTTGGAGTCGATGGCAAAACAATCAAGACGGCAGACGAACTGCTGGAATATGTTGATAGCAAGCTGCCCGGTCAAACAGTTCAGCTCAACGTCATCCGGGAAGGCCAATCGATCTTAGTACAGCTTGTACTTGACCGCTCCGAACCTTAGGATCATCTCAAGCATTAAGGGGCCCCTACGGTGGTATAACTCGCTGCCTACCAGATCGTGCTGCGTGGGCTGCAAGCACTCCAAATCCCACCGGTTCACCGTCTTGCTTTGAGGATCCATTTCCAGCAAACAGGATGGCTGGTCCAGTTTCTTTTAGTTGGTAGCTCCCAGAAGAGGTTGGAACTAAAGTCATTTGTTTTCTGCTGCATGCTGCAAAGCTCGTGCCATTGCTAGAAACACAGAATGTGCTCAAGTTGATCGGTGCCCCATTCACCTCTGGAGCAATCATTCGTTTTTAGCGGTGTGATGCATCTTCGATCTCAGATCACTTTTCAACAAGCGCAGCATTCTCGCGACCGTGCTCATCGAGACCAACAGTTGCGATCAACTGCTTGTTGAAATCAACGCTTGCACTCTCTTGTGCAACAGCACGTGCTCCGATGTTCGTCGTGAAGCATACAACGGTCAACTTCATTTGCTCCGTCAACGAAGACTGATATTGTTTGGCACGGAAACTCCAATCGGACAAAAGTAAGCATTCTCGCAAAGGAATCCGAAGCCTGAAGATGCCGAGAAAGCAGCGTTTCACCACCCCATCGAGGTATCTGAAGCTGGGACTGGAAACCTCTACTTCCATTGGGAATTGCAAGGTGCCACAATTCGTCCCTTGTTGCATCGTTTTCAAAAACAAAGTAATAGCATGCTTTCAGTCAGAATTCATCAGTCAACTGGCACCATCACACTTGAGAATACGCAGCGTTGTAACGCACTCAGTCGTAACTTGATCGAGCAGTTGAAGGAAGCACTGGACGACCTACGCCAGGAACGCAAGGTGAGAGGCATTGTCATCGCTGGTGCAGGTGCACACTTTTGCTCAGGCCTGGACATGAAAGAACTGAAGGAGAGCGCTGAAAGCGAGGAAGCGATGCAGGAATGGTTCCATCTTGCCCAGGCAGCCCAGAGCTTGCTGGAACAAATATTGCAGAGCCCCAAGCCGATTATCGCAGCTGTCGACGGGGCTGCATTGGGCACCGGATTCGGTCTGGTCCTTGCGTGCGATCTCGTCGTCGCCAGTCATCGTGCGGAATTTGCAGTGCCTGCGACGAAACTGGGTTTGGTAAGCGGATTGGTGGCTCCATTGCTCCAATTCCGCGGCGGCGCTTCAACGGCGGCTCGCATGATGATTGGCGGCCAGCAACTCGGCGCGGCTGAACTAAAAGGCTTGAATCTTGTTCATCACGTGGTCGAGCCTGAACAAGTCTGGGTACGAGCGAGCACTTGGGTGGACGAAATGAGCGAGAGTGCCGCTGAGGCGATCCAGCTAACCAAACGAGTTCTCAACGAGATGGTCGGGGAAAACTTATCGACTCTATTCGCCAGCGGCGGCGCCGCCATGGCAACAAGCCTAACTACTGAAGCCGCCACCGAAGGATTAAAAGCATTCAGCGAGCACCGAAAGCCGCAGTTTCCCTAGTGCAATGATTTAAATTCCCGATCCGAAGCGTCACGCACTTTCAGCTCAGGACATGATTGCGCTTTTCCAATTCGCTCTAGCCTTGGCTAATTAAAAACTGCAAGAATCCAACCGACGCTTTGTGCGCTTCTCGAGTGATGAATTAGCTCCTCGAGATGCGGAGCACGAAATAAATTGATCATCAACGCAATGGAGTGAGTTGATGCCCAAGCTAGAACAGGCTGAAAATTCCCAATCTGACCCCGCAACGCGTCTTAAAGGACGGTGGGCGAGACGTGCTCTCACGCTCACACTCGGCTTGGCAATTGCTATCTTTTTCCTGCCGACTTTGCTCACCACCAAGACAGCAGTGGACTTCTGCCTCAAAAACCTTGTCGCCCTAGATCCACTTCAGGTCGAAGTGGAATCAGTGAAGGCTGGCTGGCTGAGCCCGGTTCAAATCAACGGTTTGCGGCTCCTCGATGCCGACGGAATCACTCTTCTGGCTGCCAAACAACTTGCAACGCAAAAGGGACTCCTCAGCTGGGGACTCAATCAAAGCGATTTGGGACACATCCTGTTGGACCAACTCGAAGTCCAATTGGATCTAGATGAGGAATCAAGCAACTTAGAACGGAACCTAGCTAACTTTCTATCCCCCACAGAGACTGAAGATTCCGAGCCTGAGCCAAGCGTGGAACAAACTGTCTCGTATTCCGGCAATATCGAAATCCGAAATTCAAAAATTTCGATTGCTCAACATGGGATCGATCAATGGACGATGAGCATTCCCAAGGCGCAGGTCGCGTTGCCCGAGGAGAAGCAGATCATCGGCCCGGTCGATCTGCAGCTGCAATTTGCCGGACAAACTGGTGGCAATCAGCATCACCAAGGCTGGATTGCGGCTCAGGTACAGCAAGTCGCTGACTCAGCGAAACCAGAATTCGAACTGCGTGCCAAGATGCAAGACCTTCCTCTGGAACTCTGGCAGGTACTCAAACAACGTCTGGCACTCTTGCCAATCGAGAAACTGCAAGGAAACGTCTCAGGCGTGCTCGCGGGAAGGGCTGCCAGCGCGGAAGATTGGCAGATTTCTTTAACAGAACTCCAAGCCGAGAATATGCTCTTGGATGCACCCGACTGGGTCGGCGAAAAACCTGCCAGGATGAATGAACTCAACGGCAACGCTAATTGCACTATGAAGGATAACTTCCTCGTTCTGCAGGATTCATCTCTTCGCTGTGACTTTGCCCAAGTCAACGCTCAAGCGAAAGTGCCATGGCCTATCATCATTCCGTCCCTCGAAACGCCGCTAGTGCAAGGATTTGAGCTAAACACAAAAGGCTCAGTTGACCTGCCGAAACTAATCGCCGCTGCTGAGTCATTAATTCCTGTTCGAGATCAGACTCAACTGACTTCGGGTACGGTTCGATTCAAAGTTCTCCACGGTCCCTCGCCCACCAACGCCCCGGCAGCACAAGTCGAACTTAACATTGAAGGCTTGCAGGCTATCGCCGGGAAACAGCATCTCACTTGGTCAGAGCCTCTCAAAGTGGGATTGGCTGCCGAGATGAGTCCAGCTGGTTTACGTCTAGATGCATCAATCGTTGCTGACTTTGCCAACATCAAAGCGAACGGAAGCCTTGAGTCAGGACGACTCGACGCACGTCTGGACCTATCATTGCTTGAACGAAAGCTCAGCCAGTTTGTTGAGCTTCCAATCGAAACGATGCAAGGTCAAGTGACGCTCGGTGCAAACTGGAAGTTAAACTCATCCACCGAGATTCTCGGAGCAAGCGGCAGTTTACAGAGCTCGGAAATCCGTTTGGGTACGGCGATGGGGAAGCTACTAGAAGAGCAGGCTTGGCAGGGCAGCTTTGCGACTGACATCAAGATTATCAATGGCTCGTTGGCCAGGATGGAACACGCAGACGCCCGACTGCAGTCTGCTGCAGAGCGGCTCGTCGTGACGCTGCAACAACCCTTGTGGCTCAGCGATGCAAAGAATTTTGGTCAAACACCATCTCCTGCTGCATTCTCGGTCGACGCACACGTGGACCTCGAAAAATGCAATCGTCGCGGCACCATTTGGCTCGCCGAACCCACCGGCGTCGACCTCAATGGCAAACTACAACTCGCCGCCAGCGGCCGACTCGACCTAGAGCACGTAGAGATCTTGAGTGCCAACTGGAGTGGACAACCCATCCAAGTCATCACCACACAACTCAGTTTTGCGGAACCTCGCGTGGTCGGCAATTTCCGAGGCAGATTCGATAGTAGTAATCTGACGCGGACCATCGTCGATTCGCTGGAACTGACCAGTTCATCGGTTTCCCTGATCGCGCAGGATCAAGCTGGCACCAATGGTGATAGCAGGCTTGGCCGGGCGAAGTTCATTGTTGATCTCGGACGCTTGCTCAACAACACCAATTCAGGCGGTAGCAGTATGTTCACGGCCGCAGATACCAAAGTTACAAGTGCACCAATAACGGCAACTGGACTGTGCGAAGGCGAGCTTGCCTGGCAAGTGAACTCGCTCGCCGCAGGGCTCAACCTAAGACTCGACGGCAAGGATGTGCAGATTCAGTCGTCGGACTCTCTCGCATCAGCGCCGACCTTGCTATGGCAAGAATCCAAATTTGCGACGCAACTTCAAGGCACTTGGAAAGCCGAAGAAAATCAACTGCAGCTTAGCCAAGTTACTCTCCAGACTCCGTGGCTCAACTACCAAGGAAAATCAACGTATTCGGCGGGTGAGATTTCTCAAGCTAGTCTCAATGGAACGGCGGTTTACGACGCGGGGCAGTTGAGTACCAAGTTAGTCCCTTACACGGGCGGTCAGCTGCTCATGGCTGGCCAGCACACCTCACCAGTATCAATTTCGTGGACAAGTGTTCCCGACGCAACTTCAAGTTTCGCGGGAGTTTCAGCGACAACGCAAATTGGCTGGGAACAAGCTCGTGTAGCTGGAATCTCCGTTGGAGCAGCCAACGTGCCCTTAAAACTAGAGAATGGCGAATTTAGCTCGGCGACCGAAATTCCGGTCAGTGGCGGAACGCTGCGTTGGGATTTGACGGGAGATCTTGCAGCGAAGAACTGGGTTTTGCACCAAAAGCCTATGACGGTGCTGGACAATGTTGAGATCACCGAAGAGATGTGCAAATGTTGGCTCAAGTACGTCGCGCCGATTTTGGCCGAGGCAACGAGCGTCGACGGGCGGTTGAGCCTGGAACTGAGTCAAGCGAAGTTCATGCCTTTTGAACCCGCGAAGCAAACGGTCGCTGGGAAACTCAAGGTTCATAATGCAACGGTCGGTCCAGGCGTTCTGTCGGCTGGTGTAATTCAGCTCGTACGTGATGTCGAAGCAATTCGAAAGCGCGAGTTGGCTCAAACCGTCTCCGGCACCCAGAAAATCTGGATGGACATTCAGCCGCAGGAAATCGACTTTCAAATGGTGGAAGGCCAAATCACGCACCGCAATATTGCCGCGCGAATTGGTGACGCGACGGTGACAACCCAGGGGACGGTACACGTTGCAGGACCAATGCAAATACTGACTGTAATGCCGATCCCTGATGACTGGATCGAGAAGAGTCCGTGGCTTGCTGGCCTACGTGGTCAGTCACTTCAATTTCCGATCGTTGGCACCATTAGCAATCCACAGATTGATTCCAGTGCCATCGCACAACTTGGGCAGGCGACATTTCAGAACGCTGCGTCTGGAGCGATTCAACAAGGAATTAACAAGGGAATCGAAAAGCTGATTGGAGAGAGTGGCGGAACAATCGGAGAGATCTTGCGAGGTCCCGGTCCAAACGGCCCTCAAGCACCTGCACAATCGCCAACCGGACTGCGCGGAATCGGCCAACAGATTTTGCAAGGGCAGGGGATCGGCATTCCAGGTCTGTTCGGCGGTTCGCGACCGCCGAACGGAAACTAGTTGCTCACCAAGGCAGACAAAGATCGGCAGACCACAGCAGCATTCGCATCGGATAGAATAGAGGCGGCCCGGCGCCAGCCGTTTGTGAACAGCCAGTATCGGCATTCCGTCGCGACTACGAACAGATCTTGAGTCATGAAACTCCACTGCCTAGGCACAACCGGATTTCACCCAAGTCCATCGCGACACACAGCGTGCTACTACCTGCCTGAAATAGATCTGGTCCTGGATGCCGGCACAGGTCTCTTCCGACTCGTGCAATGTTTGCTAGCTGAGCCCAAGAAATCGCTGACGATTTTGCTTTCGCACGCCCACTTGGATCACATCGTTGGCTTGACTTTCTTAGTCGATGTGATGGCGGTCACGGAGTTAGAGCATGTCACCGTCATCGGAGAAAGTGCAAAAATCGCCGCGGTAAAGGAGCATCTCTATCACGAGCTCTTGTTCCCGGTTCCGCCCATTATGGATTTCGTTGAGCTAGCTTCATCACTTGGCAAAATGACTCTCGACAAGGCCTCCTTGGAATGGTTCCCGCTAGAGCATCCAGGTAAATCAATTGGATTTGTATTGAACATCGACGGAAAGAAGCTGGCGTATGTCACAGACACCGTTTCTCGTCCCGAAGCGGAGCACATGCCCACAATAGCTGATGCCGACTTGTTGCTCCACGAATGCTACTTCGGGGACCAGCATCGGAAATTGGCAGAGAAGACCGGACATAGTTGGCTATCGGCGGTGACGGAGATTGTGGAAAAGACGAGAGCCCGCAAGACCGCGCTGATTCACATCAATCCACTCGCGGAGATCCTGAAAACACCAATTGAATTGGATGATCGCCACACCAAAGAGCTGCAAATGCTGGTCGCCAAAGACGAGATGGTGCTCGAATTTTGATTCGAGAATCTCAATGACTCTCGCTCACTCTATTAACGTCACCGGGCCATCCGACTCGATAAGCACAGGCCAGAAAAGCACGAATGCGGTGCCACGACCAACCTGCGTCTGAAAGGTCAAGTCGCCGCCATGTTCGCGAAGGATTTTTTGCGAAACGGGCAACCCAAGTCCTGTGCCTCCCGCACCTTTGGTGGACTCAAACGGTACAAAGACCAGCGGTTGATCTTCCTCGGCGATACCAGGCCCGTTGTCCATGACAGTAATATGCACCATGGAGCCTTTTACTTCAACTTCGATCTCAATCTGGCCCTTTTCGACTTCGGTACAGGCATCTATGGCATTAGTAAGGACGTTTAACAGAGAACGGTGAATGCCTTCTGATTCGAAAGAAGCTCTGACTTCATGCTTGGGACGGTTCCAAGTCAAATCTACTTTCGCGTCGACAGCACGCGACTCCATCAGGTTACAAACTTCGTCAACGATTTCTCGAACGTCGCCAGCTTCCATGTTCGGTTCACGCTCTTTGCTGAAGCTCAGCATGTCCATCACGAGGTGCGAAATCCGAGCTTGATTTCGCTGGACCGTCTTCCAGCCTTTCCGAACAACATCAAAGTCTTCTTTCTCAAGGCCTGCTTCAATCAAGTAGTTTCCACCGCTTACGCCTTGAAGAATGTTCTTGACGTGATGGGAGAGGTTGGCAATCGTTTGCCCCATGACCGCCAAGCGTTCCGCCTGAACCATGGCGCGATAGAACTGAGTATCTTCGATTGCTAAAGCTGCCTGCCCGGCAATGGCCATCATCAGCTTCAATTGCTGAGGTTCGAAGGTATTCTTCGCATCGCGTTCCGCGAAGATCCCTGGAGAAACAGAAGTGTCCACATAGATCGCTCCAACCAAACCGTACCGGCCAAGCATCGGAACACAGATCGCTTCGTGAATCCCAAGTTCCGTCACACTTTCGGCGTCTTCCCAACGCACATCGTCCTGAGCATTGCAGGTCAAAACCCCCTCTTGCGATTCCCGAACGTGCTCCAAAATTGTTTGGCTAATGCGTAGCGGTTTCAACGCCGGTCTTTGGGAGTTTCCCGAGGTTTGCCGTATCTCCAGTTGCTTGCGATCGAGCGTCGCGATGGGACGAATGTCACCCGAATTATCGTCGAGCATCAGAATGCACCCGCGATCACAGGCGATGCTCTCAAAGATCAGCTCAAGCACGTGGTTTAGGAGTTCCCCGAGATCAACGGTTCGGTGGATCGCAAGACCAACTTGATAGACAACTTCCAAGTCGCTGCCTGAAATCGATGGCTTCCAATCGCTGCCCGTTCTCGACTCCGATTCGACGCTCTCAGAACTAGCATCTTCACTCTCCTGAAGGGCCTTGCCGGAAGGATTAAGCTCCATGTCCGACAGTGAAACATCGCCATGGCCAGATAGCCCCAAAGCAGAACCGCCATGAATACTGCTACGAATCTGCGACAGGTCGTTTTCAACCGCATCAGAGACGATCTCCACGGCGTCAATGGAGTAAGTAGACTGCAGCTCTGGGCCGCCGGTGAAAATCAGAAGCGTACGTCCAAGCTGTACACGGTCGCCGCTGCGGAGCGGATGACTGGTGACGCGTCTTCCATTAACGAACGTACCATTGCTGCTCCTGTTATCGACGAGCTCGTAATTCACATCGCCAGTTCGAATGATTCTAGCATGCTTACGCGATACTTCATTATCACGCAACTGAATCTGATTCGTGGCGTCCCGCCCCAACGAGGCATTGGAGCCTCGAATTGCGAAGTGCTGCCCATTGTCCTTTCCGCGAATGACGAAGAACGATGCCATTGGGTGCTAAAATCCGAATAGGAATCAAAGGATCGCTAGATGACTCACTTAGAGTTCGGCGATTGCGTCGTAGGTATCTTTGAGCGAGTGGTAAAGCGATTGGTATACAGGAAACAACTTGTTGTACGCTTTGACCGCAGGCCGCTTCGGAGGCGTTTTCTTAACGACTTCGATCGTCGCCTTGCAAGCCTCCTCGATATTCTTGAACTGCCCACAGCCTACGCCCGCCAGCAAGGCAACTCCAAAGGCAGGACCTTGTTCCGCATTGATAGTACATGCTGCTTGATCCATCACATCAGCAAAAATCTGCTTCCAAAGATTGCTCTTCGCCCCTCCACCGCTGAGTCGCATTTCGCGAACAGGCACTTTCAGGCCCTTAATGACTTCCAAGCTCTCCCTCAAGCTCATCGCGACACCTTCCATCACGGCTCTCCCAAGATGTCCGCGGTTGTGCGCGTTCGTCAATCCGATGAAACAAGCTCGAGCATTCGCGTCAGCATGAGGCGTCCTTTCCCCGGCCAAGTATGGGGCGAACAAGCAGCCTTCACTACCGGGCGGAGCTTTCAACGCCTCGGATATGATTGTTTGGTAAGGATCTGCTCCACGTCGCGTAGCGAGTTCGACGCATACATTTTCCACAAACCACTGCAGCGATCCTGCCGCCGATAGCGTGACTCCCATCATATGCCACTTTCCGTTCACGGCGTGACAAAACGTGTGCAATCGCCCCTGCTTGTCAATCTGCGGTTCATCTGAATGAACAAACATCACGCCAGAGGTACCAAGCGAAGCAGTGAGAATTCCCTTCTTTACAATGCCATTACCGACGGCCCCCGCAGCACAGTCCCCAGCACCACCGACGACAACACAGTCCGCCGTTAGACCGAGCTTTTCCGCAATCTCTGGCCGCAGTTTTCCTGTAATTTCATCCGACTCGTACACAGTGCCGAGCAAGTCCGGATCAAGCTCCAGCTTGGAAAGTAACTCCTTCGACCATTTGCGTTTTCGGACATCCAGCAACAACATGCCACTGGCGTCACTGACATCGGTTGCAAGCTCTCCGGTGAGCCTGCGCCGAATCTCATCCTTGGGGAGCAGCACATTTGTGAGTCTCGCAAATCGCTTGGGCTCTTTGTTTCGCAGCCATAGAATTTTTGGCGCAGTGAAACCAGTCAGCGCAGGATTGGCAACCATGCGAATTAGCTGTTCACGGCCGCCAGCTCGCTCGGTAATTTCCTCGCACTCCGCAACAGTACGTTGATCATTCCAAAGCAAAGCCGGACGAATCACCTTCCCAGACTTGTCCAGAAAAACCGAGCCATGCATCTGTCCGGATAGTCCAATCGCCTTGACTTCCGCTGGCTTTGCTTTTGCCTTTTTGACCACAGCTCGAATCGTCTTGACCGTCGCGTTCCACCAATCTTCGGGATCTTGTTCGGTCCACATCGGCTTCGGCATCAGGACATCGTAGCTAGCAGAAGCTTCTGCTAAAATGTTGCCATCAGGATCTATGAGCAGGCTCTTGGTTCCAGAAGTACCAATATCAACGCCGATCGTGTATCCCATGAAAATCAAACCTTAAGAGTAGGAACCCTCGAATGGGTCGAAGAGGGTTCAATTGGGGCAATAAAGAAAAGTTGGAAAAGACGTTAGGGGATAAGTAAGGCGGGAGTTTGGGTTGGAAACCAAGCAATAAGGAACGCAACTTTGCCTTTTAAGTTCGAGAGATAGTCGCGCGAGTCCTCTGTTCGAATTTCTAAGTAGCACACTATACTGCGATTTAAACGCAATTCCTAGCGTAGAAGCGTTGTCAAAGAGCCGCTCACCCATCTCCCGGAACCACCTAACGCAGTGGGAAACAGTCAACTTGTGCCAACTTCTGTAGAGATGCGATCCCAATCGGCCAAGAAAACGTACTTCCACTGGATTTAGCGGAAATTCGACTTTCTCACTTTCTGAAAAGCGAAGTTGACTCAGCGTTTTTGGTCCTTCTGCTACGGCCGTGCAATTACTCGTTTGCGAATAACAATGAAAAATCTTCGATACATACAATTGTGTGTCCTCCTGACTGGAGCCAGCAGCTTGCTTGGCTGCAAGCAACCGGAAGTTGTCGAGAAGAAAGATCCGACTCTGGAGGTGAGTGAGTTTCCGATTCGAGTTTGGATAGCGAGTCCGGTTTCAGATATACCTATCATTCAGCGACAATGGCAAGCTGGATCAGAACAACCAATCGAGATCAAGCAAGTTCAACCTCAAGACTTGCTCGGCAAAGAGAACCCCGAAGCCGACGTCCTGGTTTTTCCCGCTCGATTGATAGGCGATCTCATCGCTAAGGGTGCCATTCAGCACATACCAGAAAATGCAACCAAAGATGACGAGGGTAACGAAACCCTGCCTGCGTTAGCAGCAGAGCGAACCCAGGTTCAATTCGCTCGCAAGATATACGGTGCCTCTCTAGGCTGCTCGATCCCAGTTGCCATTGCGAGTAACAAGCTCGCCGAGCAGATGAGCACACCCTTGAATTGGGATTCGCTGCTAGGGAAGTTGGAGACCGGATCTGCTGGTAACTGGCCGGCAGACGTCGATCACAATGCATTGGTGGATCGATATCTCTTCGTTCTCGGAACACTCGTCGAAAAAAACCCGACATACGGCTTGCTCTTCGAAGTGTTCAAGATGAAGTCGCGTTTGAAGGCCCCGGAGTTTCTGCGAGCCTGCGAAGTCTTACAGCGGCTTGCCGAACAGCCTGGCGGACGAGCGGCGTTCCTCTCTAGCCATTCCGATGCATGGATATGGTCTGCGACGAACCAGACTTCGGTCCTTGGAATCGCTTGCCCGACTGAGCTCTCTGACGAGGCTACGTCGGTGAAGGAAGGTGCGATCTTGGAGGTTGAACATGCCAACTTGATCGGCTGGAATACCGGCGGTGGATTGATCGCTGCCCTCTCTTCGACTTGCCAGCAAACCTCGCATTCGCTAGCAGTGCTAAAGTGGCTGCAGGATGGCCAAACTCGTGGTGTCGTGGCCCCTTTAGTGATAGGTATCGAAGCCGAACAACCCGACGTTGAACTGCTGACCTGGAAAGCTCGTGACGCATCACGAGCCGCATTGGATAGCGATACTTTGCCGTTCGAGCCGAGTTTGCCACGCGCCCTCGATTATCGAGCCGCCTTAGCAAAGGAACTTCTTGCCTTTCTGCGTGGGGATGTCACTGCCGAACAAGCAATGTCGAATACCGATCAAGCTTGGCAGGAAATCAGTGGTGACGACCTAAATAATCTGAGCAGAGCTTATGAACAAAGCCTCGGACTCTAAGGTCTCGATCAGTCTACCTTAGGTTGCTGAAGCCAAGCCAGACACGTGAAATTGCTCAGCCGAAAACTTGCCTTGGTGACTCTCCTACCGCACTTCTGTCGTGCAATTAATGCTCCAAGCGATTGTTTGAACAATCGTATTTTATGGAGGAACCATTGCCCAAATGTGGGGTTATCTCATCTGGCAATTCCTGTCTTCAACTCCTTGCGGCCGCCCCCTAAGAAGTTGATCGGTCTTGTTCCGGTTGCGAACCTGTACAGTGAATTCGCTTCATTGTGGTGAGGAAGCGTTTTATAGGTGATAAGCTCAAGGTGCCGCAAAGACCGACTTTTCTATTTCAAAGACAACCCTTTCGTTTGATGATTCACGGAGTTTTCCAATGCAGTTCGTCCACGCTCTCCCGTTCGCCGCGGTCTCAATACTGACTATCGCCTGCCAGTCGACGCAAGCTGACTGGAATCGATTCAGAGGCCCCAATGGTTCAGGAGTTGCGGAAGGCTCGGCGCCAATGGAGTGGAGTGAATCGAAGAATCTGAGTTGGAAAACAGAACTGCCAGGTGCTGGAGTTTCCTCTCCAATTGTGGTTGGTGACAAGGTTTTCGTGACTTGCTATTCCGGCTACGGCCTGCCCGACGATATCGGAGAGATAGACGATCTGGCGCGACATCTCGTTTGTATTGACGCCAAGAGTGGTAAAAAGCTTTGGCAAAAAGACATCCCCAATCAAGTGCGTGAAGATCAGTTTTCAGGCATGGGTGTTCCGGCGCACGGTTATGCTTCACACACGCCGACCTCCGACGGCGAGCATGTGTATTGCTTCTTCGGCAAGATGGGAGTCATTGCCTACGATCTCGATGGCAACAAGAAGTGGTCGAAGTCAGTCGGTACGGATTCAGATCCCAAGCGATGGGGATCTGCTTCAAGCCCCATCCTGCATGAGAACGTTTTGATCGTAACTGCGGGACCAGAATCGCGGGCGATCATCGGACTGGACAAGGCAACCGGTGAAGAGCTCTGGAAAGCTGACTCGGACTACTTTGGTGATGTTTGGGGCACGCCAGCCATCGTTCAAAGTAACGATCGCCTCGAAGTCGTCATTGGCGCTCCTTATGAAATTTGGGCACTAAATCCTCAGAACGGCAAGCTCGCTTGGTACTGCGAAGGCGTCGAGTCCGATTCCTTCAACACGAGCTTGGTCGTCAACAAGGACATGATCTACGCTATTGAAGGGCGACGTGGCGGGGGTGGCAGCATAGCCGTGAAGGCGGGCGGAAAGGATGATATCTCCAAGGATGCAGTGAAATGGAAAGGCCGCGAACAAGGCGGCTTTGCGAGTCCAGTGCTCTACCAAGGCAAACTCTACCACTTTGCCAGTGGTATGATGAGCTGTTTGGATGCGACAAGCGGCGAGGAAGTTTTTCGGGGCAGACTACCAGCCGCGACGGGCGGTTCCAGCGGCTCTCAAGGTAGTCGCGGTGGCTTCGGCAGTCGTGGTGGAGGACGCGGAGGCCGAGGCGGATTTGGCGGACGAAGCCTGGATTATCCTTCACCAGTAGCCGCTGATGGCAAGATCTACTATCTAACCGGAAGTGGCACAATGCATGTATTTGCTGCAGGTGACGAGATGAATCTCTTGTCAAGTAACCAAGTCACCATGGAATCCGAGAGCTTCGGTGCCACACCCGCCATCGATGGAGGCAAGATCTACTTGCGAAGCAACAAGCATTTGTACTGCATTTCTGAATAATTTCTTCGCGTAGCGACCGCAACAGACAATTTAAGGCAGCGCCGTATATCACAGCGCTGTTTTTTCTTCATCACATTTTGTAGGCTGATTCCGTAGTTGCTTGAACGCTGGTATTGGACGAGGTTACGAGTCCTGGCAACGCCCCCGTCAGCTGCATGGGGGAGGGACCGCGATAGAAAAGAAAACTCGAAAGTGATTGCGACAGTTTCAATCCGTTAGTCACTCAGTTCCCCTACACTCTTCTTGTACGCCGTTCTGCGGTATCATATTCGGCTGCGGAGCTGCTCTGCGTGGCTCGACTCTCTATCGCATGCAGCAGGGATTAGCATGACGAACATTGATCAGTTTGAAAGTATTTTCAAGAAAGCGTCAAAAGCTCAATTTGAGCTGCAAGAGGTGGACCTCGATACGATGCTGATTATCGCCGACGGTGATGCGGAACAGACGCAGCACTTTCTCGATCAAGTGATCGATTTCCTGGATACTACTTTGCTCCGGAAGGAAATCACCTGGCACACGCTCAATGGCCAAGAGCATCGCTCGGTGGACGAGGTCGTCAAACGAGCGGCAGAGATTGAACCGGACCTCATTTGCACTTTCCGAAATCTACACGCTCCTGCGACAGACTATCCTTACAGCCTCGGCGTGTACTTGGATGTTCTCTCACAAGCCACGGATATCCCCGTATTAGTCCTGCCAAGCCCGCATCGTCAGGCGGCAATTCCAACCAACACGAAGACAGTGATGGCGATCGCAGATCACCTGACCGGCGACCACCATTTGGTTAGTTACGCCGCTAGGTTGACTAGCCCGGATGGCAGGCTGCTTTTGACGCACGTGGAAGACCAAACCGTCTTCGACCGATACCTTGATGTGATCAGCAAGATTCCATCGATCGACACCGACACCGCGCGGGAAGCGATCATCGAACAACTACTTCAAGAGCCCAAGGATTACATCGGCAGTTGTGCCAAAGTTCTGAAGGAAGCCGAATTGCCGCTGCAAATCGAAGAAGTCGTTACCTTTGGTCACAATTTGGTCGACTACAAGTACTTGCTGGAACAGCACGATGTAGACTTGCTGGTGTTGAACACCAAACAGGAAGACCAACTTGCGATGCACGGACTTGCATACCCGCTCTGCGTGGAAATGCGAGACACACCAATTCTGATGCTTTAGATTTCGTGGACGATCAGAAACTCACAGGGATGGATACTGCGACGATGATGCATTTCGTTGACTTTACGAATTCGCTGCCTTGGTTGATAGCTAGCTCAGAAGCTGTTTCGGCTGGAGTGACGGCAATTTTTGCGCTGCTTCTCGTGGGACTGATCACTTGCTTGGCACTCGAAGAAAAGATCCACGCCAAGAAGTCGGTGATCGCTGGCGGCTTTGCAGTGATCTGCTTGCTGCTTGGGACTGTTTTCGAGATCTTGCCTTTTGGCGAAGTGGTCGTTGGTAGCCACGGTGTTGAAGTCGAGCATGTTGCCAAGGATGGGACTGGGGGTTCAGAGGAATCGACTGATGAGGAAGCTAGTGGGGAAGAACATGCCGAAGGGGTTCATGGTGAAGAGACGCACTTAGGCGGGCACGAGATCTCAATGCCTGTCTACATACCGGCGATAGACTGGGGCGTAATTGCTATCATCCTGGGTTCGAGTTTGTTTGTGGACATAACTTCCAAGTCCGGTTTGTTCACTTGGATCGCAATCAAAGTTACCAAAGCCACCGGAGGTGATCCACTCAAATTGCTAGCAGCTTACGGGCTGATGACCGTCGTCTTCTCGGCGGTGCTCAACAATGTCACTGCCATGATCATCGTGGGTTCATTAACGGCGGTCTCGCTGGACAAGCTCAATCGATCGAACCTACTGCTTGGATTCTTGCTGGTCGAGGGACTGCTGACCAACATCGGTGGTCTGCTGACATTGATCAGCTCTGTTCCCAACATCATCGTTGGAACCGAAGCAGGTATTAGTTTTGCCAAATTCTTTCAGTGTGCGGCGCCCTATGTGGTCGTCGCAACGATCGTCACGATAGCGATGGGCTCCTGGATTTATGGCATCAAGGGTTTGCAGACAAAGGAAGAAAAAGAAGACGCCGCGAAGTTAGTTTCTAGTTTCGATGAGAACGATGGCATTGAAAGCCGTGGGTTCTTCTGGTTCGGTGCTGCCATGTTGGTAGCCTTCATCATTACAATTGCAACCACCAGTCAGCTGCCTTACATCAGCAAGCTTGAGATGGGATTCGTAGCGCTAGCCTTCGCAGCCATCATGCTACTGCGCTACAAATCGACGGCCGATCAGTTTTACAAAGCACTAGACTGGGATTTGATAGGATTCTTCATGGCGTTATTTGTTGTCATCAATGTCATGGAGCATGCCGCGGTTTTGGATGCCATTGGAGTCGCATTGGAAAAAGTCATCGGGCTTGGGGATATGGCTGGAACAGGACTAATTCTTGTTGCATCAGCCGCTTTCAGCTCGGTCACAGATAATATCCCGCTAGCCGCCATGCTGGCAAAGATTTTGGGTGGATTAGGGACTCCTCAAGATTCACCACTCTGGTGGTCCGTCGTGTTCGGTGCCAACTTGGGCGGTAACATTACTCCCATTGGTTCCGCTTCAACATTGGTTGCAGTAACCATCATTCACAAATACAAGTTACCCCTGTCCTTTGGTGGTTTTGTCAAAACAGCTCTGCCCTTTGCCCTAATTCAGATCGCGATTGCACTCATCTATGTGCTGCTGGTCCTTAGTTGACCGATCAGCCTCCCACCTCTCCTGCTGTTTGTTCCATTCGAGGCAGTTTTTTCCGTATTCCTGTTCCAACTTTCGCTAGGACGAATTCTAGCTGTGTGGGGCCATTTTTTTTCGGCCTGGCTCGACATGAACCTCTTGTAGTTCATGCAGCCTAGGAGTGTTCGTATTAACTGCAACTGCCTCGCGACATGGAGCACTGCCGTTCAGACTCCTACCAGCCACTGTTTTGGTGCAAACGGCACAGTAGACTCGCGCAATAGCAGCAAAAATAAGATCGAATCCACAGGCAGTTTTGCTTACGCAGATGGCCACATAACTGAGGTGACCGCATCGGATCGTCTTTTCACTCGTGCGGCCAATGCGAGGGTCGACATCAGCATAACTGATAGCGTGACTGAATCGTCCGCCGAACTGATCGTCCTGACGGCGAATCGAGATTCAACCTCCATCACTCAGTGCGGCTCCGGAATAGGGCTGGCGAACACTACGCCTGCGCACGAGTTTCGTGTCTGTTTCAATGTGACCGATACACCGGTGCGTTAGAATATGACTGATACATTCGATCCAATAATCATCTCCGGCGTCGTTGACGAAGCTGGCAGTCTAAGGCCTCATCGTCCCTTCACCTCGAATGAATTCTTTGACATCGGAACGGCTGGAGTCGTCAACGAATCAGAGATTCTTCGCGAAGTTCGATGCTACGATTTCCGACTTTGGATCACCGATCGCCTTTTGCCAGCAAGCCCAGCCTTTTCACTGACATCAGTAACGGCAATTTCAACATCTCATTGCAAACGTCCCAGAAACAAACCCAGGGTTCACTTGCCTAACCGGAACATTACTTTGCATCTCAAAACGCAATTGCAAACCTCGTGGCCGTTTCTTCAAATATCAGGAGCAAACACAAATTAATGCCTGGCCGACTGCATATTCACTCTGCTTCTTTAGTAAAGCACCACTTCCGGCTACAATACGCCAGAACATCTGTGCGTATTGTTATTCTCGTAAAACGACGGATAACTTCAGCTCGAGGCCCTGAGCGCAATCTGCATTACTAGCGAAGCATGCATAATATAGAAGACCATTTTTCCTGCACAGTTCGCCGCATCATAAAGACGCTGTTCTTTCTATTGACTCCGGCCTCGGCCTCAGCACAATTCGATGTACTAGATGAACTTAGACCAAGAACAGGAAGACAGCTCGATTGGTTGCTGGATCCAACCGAATTCAAAGCTGGAGTGTATCGAACGGAGATTGCAGGGGAAATTGCTCTTGATAATGGGCTCTTACGCCGTACGTTTCGAACATCGCCGCACGGGGCGACAGTTGGATTCGACAACCTCGTTACGGGGGAATCGTTGCTGCGTGGAGTGAAGCCGGAAGCGACGGTCACGATAGATGGACGACGACTCGATGTTGGCGGCCTGACCGGCCAGCCAAACTACGCTTATTTGCGCCCGGAATGGCTAGAGGAAATGGAAAGCGACGAGAACGCAATGCAGTTCGTTGGTTTTCACGTTGGCAAGCCGCAAGAGAGGTTCGCTTGGAAACGAGAACGCCATCATGCTCGAGATGTGAATTGGCCGCCAAAGGGCGCGTACCTTCGAATGGACTACGGGATGCCAACGAGGTCCTCTCCGTTGCTATTATCAGAGACACGCGAGCAGCTATGGAAGGATGATTTCCAAACTCTGGACGCCCGTTGGAATATCACTCACTCAGAACGGCATCCGCGGACGAGTTTTGAGAATGAAGGGAAGGCTGGAGAGATCTATACCCTGGCGAGTCACCATTGTTTCGCCGAGCGAGAGCTTCCTAAGAATACAGAAGCCCTCGAAGCTCTGATAGATCCAGGTACCGACCAAGGTGTGAGTTGGGGACCTGGAGTGGCCCTGGTCTTCAAGGACCGAGTCGTCCGCGTCTCACTTCGCAGCGGCGACCGGGGAGACCACGGACATTTCGAATTGCGTGACAATGGATCGGAACGGCTTGCGAGCGTTACGCAGTTCGCCGCATCGGATGGAGGTCTCGACCCCTCTAAGGCATATCGAATTCGTGCTGTCATGCGGGGCCGTAAGCTCCTGTGGTACGTCTCAGAAGGCACTTCCGAAAGAGCTTCGTTTCAACCGTTGTTTGAAGTGGACCTACAGAAAAACGAGCGGCCCATTGGACTCCGAGTCGGCAAGATGGACCGAAGCGGTGGGGCAAGCGACGATCCACGGTACCCCGGAGAATTGGGACGCTGCCGGATTCTTGAAGTAGGAGCTTATGGGCCGAAGAAGGCAGATATCGAAGCTATCGGACATGCCAAGGAAAACATCACCGTCAGTGTGCACTACGAGATGTACGACGGAGTGCCTGCACTTTCGAAATGGATTACTGTTCAAAACAACACTTCGCACGAAATCACCGTCGACAGCTTTACATCAGAGTGGTTGGCTGTAGTGGAACATTCAAGTTTGGTGGAGGCCCGTGACTCCATTCCCTTGCCTCGTCCTGAGCAATTGCACGTCGAAACGGACTTTGCTTTCGGTGGAATGACTTATCGCAACGCGAATCGCAACGTCGTTCACTGGCGTTCGGATCCGCAGTACGCAACCCAAGTAAACTACCTGAAGAAGACTCCTTGCCTCTTGGCTGTTGAGCCAACCTACGGGCCAGCTCAAACGATTGCCCCTGGAAAAACCTTCGTGAGCTTTCGAGCATTCGAGTTAGCTTACGATTCGTCGGAACGCGAGCGACGCGGTCTTTCGCTGCGTCGGATGTATCGCACGATCGCGCCATGGATTACCGAGAATCCGCTGATGCATCATCTGCTGAATTCGAATCCTGTGCAAGTGAAAGCTGCCATTGATCAGGCTGCAGAAGTTGGATTTGAGATGATCATCTTGTCCTTTGGCAGTGGCTTCAATATGGACAACGATTCCGACTCGTACCTTCAGACTTGGAAGGCAATTGCCGACTACGCGCACTCAAAAGGAATCGAAATCGGATCGTACTCCTTGCTCTCCAGTCGCCTCGCGCCTGCAGGCAATATGATCGTCTCGCCAGAAGGACAGCGTCCGACGCATGGACAGTGCCCGGCATTAACCAGCCAATGGGGCCAAGCCTACTTCGCGAGACTCGAGAACTTCTATAGGACAACGGGATTCGATCTGCTCGAGCATGATGGATCCTATCCTGGCGATGTCGACGTGACAGCCCGGCCGCCTTTGCAAAAAGGTGAAGAAGATTCTCGCTGGGCACAGTGGCGGATCATAACGGACTACTACAAGTGGTGCCGCTCTCGTGGTGTTTATTTGAATGTGCCCGACTACTACTTCCTATCAGGTGCCAACAAAACAGGCATGGGCTATCGCGAAGTCAATTGGTCACTGCCTCGAGCCCAACAAGTCATTCACACTCGACAAAACATATTTGATGGCACATGGCAGAAGACGCCAAGTATGGGTTGGATGTTTGTTCCGCTTGCTCAATATCACGGCGGCGGAGAGGCAGCGACAGTCGAACCTCTGGATGAGCACCTCGATCACTACTCGCGTATGATCGACTGCAATTTGGCGTTAGGTGTTCAAGCTTGCTATCGCGGGCCACGACTATTCGACACAGAGCGGACCAAACTAGCAGTCAAACAACGTGTGGTATGGTTCAAGAAATATCGCGAGGTGCTCGAAAGCGATCTTATTCACGGGCGCAGAGCGGATGGGAAGAGCCTCGATTGGATGCTCCACGTGAATCCGACGGGTGAACACAAAGGGATGCTTGTGGTGTTCAATCCAGGAAAACAAGAATTATCACGAGAGCTGTCGATTAGCCTTTACTATACAGGTTTGACAGACGAGGCCAGAGTCACGGATGGTACGGGCAAACAGCAAGTGCTCAAAGTTGAGCGAGACTACAGCGTCAAGCTCCAAGTGGAAGTGCCTGCCGAAGGAATGAGTTGGTATCTCGTGGAATGAACGGTTGCGGTCCGAGCCACTGGGAAAATCGCGGACAATCTTTTTTTGAATCTTGCTACACGACTTTTTGGCAAACTCCAGGAACTGTTTAGGCCTGTTGAACTTCTGCCCCAATCGGTGTTTCTAGGATTCTTCGCAACTTCCAACTCAATGAGCGGTCAGATGACTGATTCCATTGTCGTGCGACTGTTGATATTTGGTGTGGCCATCGTATTCGCTGCTGACCTACCCGCACAGACTTCTGAGTCAGCGGCAAGCCAGCGTGCGAAGTTCAATCAAGTGTTTGTTAAAACTAATCGTCCCGGTTACAGATGCGATTCCGAAGCAGGATGGACCAGGTATCGAATCTTGGATCAAGAAACGGCTAAAGAAACTAAAAGTGCCCTCGTATTTTGCCGTCTCCGACTGGGTACCCGTTTGTGACGGATTACTGGCGGATGACATCGTAGACAATGACGTTTGGAGCGGGAGTATAAATGGCCACTCCTTTTGTCCTGTCGGTGCAGACATTCCAAAGCGCAAGGATGGCCGTATGCGAGTCAATGTCAGCGGTTGGTTCCCAGGCGGATGCGATTCAAGAGTCAAGCTGGATGATGAACCCGGGAGCAGAGCCGTTGCCCCCATACAAGTTTTTGGCGGCAAAAAAGGCAAGCCGCTCGAAATCGACTGGCCGACGCCTTACGTGGCCGTCATGGTTACTCCGCCGCCGATGAAAGCAAAATGAGCAGCGTTTTGGGAGCAAGCGCTAGCTGAACCGCCCACGACATTGTTGACAAGCACTTTTTCTGCTTAAACCCCACTCTTTGGTTCGCCCCTCGTCGATTTGAACCATCAAGGCTAAAATCGGATGTTTGGCTATCGCAGCAACTGCTTTTAGTTCAGAGTTCCGCATTTATGCGACATCGCGGCAGAGCACAGCTACAGGAAGAGCTATAGCCCTGGCCTTATTGCCTCGAATCAAATGTGGCTCAGGCAAACAGCCGACGGCTCGCTCTACAGCAGTCCAGAAAAAAGCTGCGGCGCCGGTATCCCAAACAGTAATTAAGTCGATCACGAGACCACCCAATTCAAAGTATCCATGTCTGAACTTCACGAATCGCGACTCGCCAAGCTCCAGAAGATCGAGGAAATGGGAATCGATCCTTGGGGCAATCACTTTCCGAACCGCCAATGGAATGCGGACGTTCGAAAACTGAGTGGCGAGGTCAAATTCAAACTCGAAGACGGAAAGCTCGTCGAATTGCCTGACTTCGACAATCTGAGCGAAGAACAACGACCTCCGTATCGCGATTGGAAGGCGGAGCAGGGAGCGGGCGAGGAGATTGGTCCAGAAGTCCGCGTCGCCGGACGCATCATTCTGTTGCGTGGCCAAGGCAAGATCAAGTTCATCACGCTCCGTGACTGGACCGGCGACATTCAGATCATGATCGGCAAAGCACAGGTCGGCGAAGAAAACTTTGAGCTGACCAAGCACTTTGATTTAGGCGATTGGATCGCGGTCGAGGGCCGATTGGGCCGAACAAACACGGCCGAGCTGACGGTATTTGCCGCGAACCTGCACATGATGTCTAAGACGTTGGAACCACCACCTGAGAAGCATGCCGGTCTGCAAGATACCGAAGTCAAGCAACGACAACGCTACTTGGACCTGACTTACAACGAAGGTGTAATGGATACTTTCTTGGCTCGGACCAAGATCGTCCAGTCTGTGCGTCAAACCTTGGCCAGTCGCGGTTACTGCGAAATTGAAGGCCCGACTTTGCATACCGTTGCAGGCGGAGCGGCAGCGAGGCCCTTCAATACACACCACAATACCCTCGATATGCCGCTCGTGATGCGCATTGCTCTCGAGTTGCACCTGAAGCGATTGTTGGTAGGCGGGATGGAGCGAGTCTACGAACTGGGACGTGTATATCGCAACGAAGGCATTTCCGTTCGACACAATCCAGAGTTCACAATGATGGAGGCTTATGAAGCTTTTGGCAATTATGAAGTCATGATGGATCTGACCGAGCAAATCATCCTGGATGCGCTCACGGCGACCGGGCAGGGTTACCAAGTTGAATGGAACGGGCTTCCGATTGACTTCACTCCGCCCTTCAAGCGCCGGACCTATGATGACTTGTTCGCGGAGGCAACAGGCTTAGATCCAGCAGACGCAGATGCGATCATCGAATTCGCTGGCAAGATTGGCATCAAGACCGAGGACAAGCACCCAGATGTGGTGAAGAGCGAAGTCTTCGAGGAGAAAGTCGAAGATTCGCTGGTCGGGCCGATTTTCGTGATCGACTATCCAGCCAGCATTTGCCCACTGACAAAACGGAAGCGATCCAATCCTGGGGTAGCTGAGCGTTTTGAGCTATTTATTCACGGAATGGAACTCGCCAACGCTTACACGGAACTAAATGATCCACAATTACAAGAGGAGCTGTTCCGCAGTCAGCTCGAAGGACAGGCCGACGAGGACTCGATGGCCAAGATGGACGATGATTTCGTTATGGCCCTCCGCAACGGCATGCCACCAGCAGGCGGACTCGGCATCGGAATAGACCGACTCGTGATGTTGCTGACCAACTCACGAAGTATCCGAGACATCATTTTGTTCCCGCTTCTACGACCTCAGGCAAAAGGTGGAGAGCAAGTTGAAGGTGAACAAGACTAGATTACTGGAGCGGCTACCTGACAGAAGGAACTCGTCAATAGCTTAGGCACATCACCGAGGCAGGTTAGAGACCAAAGCAAGACGTAGCCTACTGCTGGTCGCTATGCGACTATTGTCCATACCCATTGTCCACATGGAAACTCCCAATGTCACAACAACAAGTCCAAGTTGGCGTCATCATGGGCAGCCGCTCCGATTGGGAGACAATGCAGCAAGCGACGATGATCCTGGACGAGCTACAGGTTGCTTACGAATCGCGCGTGGTCTCGGCGCACCGGACACCGCAGTGGATGGTGGAATACGCAGAGTCAGCCGAAAGCCGTGGACTCAAGTGCATCATTGCCGGAGCAGGCGGTGCGGCACACTTGCCAGGCATGGTGGCTTCTAGCACGATCTTGCCTGTGCTCGGTGTCCCTGTACAAAGCAAAGCCCTTAATGGCTTGGACTCGCTATTGTCGATTGTACAAATGCCAGGCGGAATTCCCGTGGCGACTTTGGCCATTGGAACGGCAGGAGCCAAGAACGCTGGCTTGCTGGCCACTAGAATCCTGGCCAACCAGGATTCAACTTTGCGTGAGCGACTTCGCGAGTGGACGCAAGCTCAGACGGCCAAAGTGATGGATGACAACGTTCTTTAGACTCAATCGAATCTCATGACTGCCCCCCAATCATCTGAAAGCAACACTGAAGACTACTTGCCGCCTGGATCTTGGATTGGCATGCTTGGCGGCGGGCAACTGGGACGCATGTTCGCACACGCCGCGCAGCAAATGGGCTATCACGTTGCGGTTTATGAAACGCAGGCAGGATGTCCAGCAGCACAGGCTGCCGACCAGCACTTTTTACCGAAGGATGAAGCTGACGTCGCAGCGACATTGGACGCGATGGTGCAGCGTTGCGATGTTATCACACTGGAATTCGAGAACGTCGACGCAGATCTAGTGCGACGTGCGGCTGCCAATATCCCAGCTCGTCCACGAGCCGAGTTCCTAGAGCTCTGCCAGAATCGAATCCGAGAAAAGGGATCGCTTTCTGAAGCCGGCTTTCCAACGACGCCGTTCCTCCCCGTGCGTTCAGAGGAAGAAGTCCTTCAAGCGGCGGCTGAGTTTGGTTGGCCGCTGGTGTTGAAAACGGCAACGAGCGGTTATGACGGCAAAGGACAAGCGATCGTTCGCTCTGCAGAACAGCTTTCCGAAGTGTGGCCAAAGCTGGGAAGTAAAGAAATCATTGCCGAGCAATGGATTGATTTCGAGGCGGAAGTTTCGATGATCGCCGCGAGAAATGCTCGTGGTGACATCCAGTGTTTCCCACTGTTCGAAAACGATCACGAGAATCACATTCTGTTTGTGACTCGATGCCCCACGAGTCCACAGTTCCGTGGTTTGGAGATCGAAGCCCGTGAGATCTGTAGTGGTGTCGCTGAGAAGTTTGATGTCGTCGGATTGTTCTGCGTAGAGTTCTTTGTTGCTAAGGACGGGCGACTGTTGATAAATGAGCTCGCCCCGCGACCCCATAACTCAGGGCACGTGACGATGGATGCTTTTCAAATTACGCAGTTTGATCAGCACGTACGCGCGGTCTGTAATTTGCCACTGCTCGCACCCGAACAGATTCGTCCTGCCGCCATGGTAAACTTGCTCGGTGATGTTTGGACCATCGGAGAACCCGACTGGCGTCCAATCCTGCAAAGTCCGAACGCTCACTTGCATCTTTACGGAAAAGCCCAAGCTCGCGAAGGGCGTAAGATGGGCCACATCAACGTTTTAGACAACGACTCGACTAAGGCTGCCGAGTTGGCAAAAGGCTTACGCGAAAAGTTGCTCTAATAACTCTGGATGAATTGACCTAGTTCACTCCGCCCCAAAGTCCCTGGCAGTGAAGCTGCTCCCATGGCGGTGCGAGAGAGGTCAACCGCAATCATGCCGCGGTAGTTCTCGCTATGGTCAGCAAAACTGCCGAGAGAAGCAAGCCTTGATTTAACGCAAGTTCCTAATTGGCCCATTGCTGCAAGAATGGCCTGACAATGGTCCCGACTCGATCGCGCTCTTAACTACTCAGCTGACCCTTTCTCTTGCACCAACGACAAAACATGCGTTTGCACTTGGTTTCAGCCATTCTCATCAACCATTGATGCCAAGGGCTGTGCCGCAACTTCCTGACTTTGTTGACCGCTGGGCTAGGCCTGCCGAACTCAGATTCATTGGACTGGAACATAGACAAAGCAACTCCACTGCAAGGGCTGACTCAGTCAAATCCGGCAGCACGCAAAGAATAAGTGCGAGCTGGCGTGTTAAACTCCCTTTGCTGACATGCGGCTACTCAGAATCCTGAGTATTCGACGCCGTCATGCGATCTGCAAATTTTTCTGCAATGCCAAGCTCTGCACCACCATCAGCGAAAACCACACAGCCTGCCTGCTCAGGAACATCTTTGCGATCTCTCAAAATCGAGATCTCGCGATTAGGAAAGTCATTGCTCACTTCAGTTCCGTCGACAAGCACAATCGAAGCCCAATCAAGCATGCCCAGCTCTCCATCGCCAAAACAAAACAGAGCACCACGCGGATCCCCATACCCAAGAAACTAATTCCGATCGGAGGTTGCCCTAACTCATCACAGCATTTGTGGTACTGCAGACCCATCATCATGAGAACTCGCTTCGTCTCTTCTTGGCGACTGGGCCCATTGCGCCCCGACATAACAAGAATCACGACAAGGAGCACACCTAGAGGAGCGCGCGTCGCCACGAAAATTTGCAATCCCCCAAATTCGCAAAGAAGGGTGCTAAACTGTGAAATGCACTGTTTGTCCGTAGTCTGGGATTACATGCAATAGCCTGAAGGGGAGTGGACAAGCTCCAGTACGGCTATTTCGCCTTCTTTTTTCGCCGTAAAAACGGCAAATACCATAGCCACAAACCTGTGCCCCAGAGCCCTAGAAGGATCAAACCGTTAGGTAGGAAAACCCACAGTTTCGCGTAATCGGAAAAGTAGCTGCCATCGTGCAAGCTTTCGATCCAATCGGAACGCCGGTAGTTGAATGTCAACACTTCCGCATTCCTGAGGTCCACTTGAACTTCCCAACTGTTCTTGCTCTGTACCTTTACCACACCCTTTCCGGGGCGAACATCGAGACGATCCACGTCATCCCAACTGCTGATCTCTGCTTCCTTGACCCCAGATGCTGCATCCAAAATCGATCGCCAGTCGACGACGGGCGCTTCACCTCTCACTGAACCGGAAACTGTTTTCGGCTGCACCCAAGTGACTTGCTTCTTGACTTGCAGTAGCAATCCGGAAACGATCACCAGAAGCATCGGAAGCAGAGTGAGAATTGCTCCCCAGCGGTGGAGTTTTCGAGACCACCAATTCCAATTCTTCGCCACCTGCCTACCTCCCTGTCCTATGGCAACTGTACAAGCTCGTTCCCACCGCGGGTTCCAAGAGCGCGGTAAGTTCGTAGATCGATATTGTCATTCAAACTTCGCACCGATCCATCCATCATACAAACGTTCACCAACCCTGCATGATGGCTCCGCGAAGTTACGGCGGCCAAGGTCGCTACCGAGTTTGAATTCCCCTCCTGCTGAGTCGAATAGTCAATATCATAAAATTGATTTTCGAAAACAAAAGGGATCGTCTGATTGGGCGTGTACGTCACCGTAACACCCGCGTGATGAATCCTGCCATCGGGCCATACGGTGTGTCCAGTCGTCTTGAACTCGCCGGAATGGTCACGGAAAGCATCGATTCGAGATGGCGCTGCCATATTTTCGACGCCCGTATTCCTCAGGTAAGGCTGGTAAGTTTTGACTTCGGCAATGGCCAACGAATTAGATAAGCCATCCGTGAAATCTCTGTCTCCTAGTTTGCTGTTGACTATAAACGCGCCATCCCCGGCGCTTCGCGTCACAGGATCAAAAATCCTCCACGTCCCAGCTACAAACCCGTAGGAAACCGGTGCAACGTATGGCTTCCCTTTTTTTAGTCTGATCTGCTGCTTCGGTTCAGCAGGACAAAGGAATGCCGGAAATTGATGATAGGTAATTCCCGAGTCAACTTGAAAGTGCCAATCAACGTCCAGCTTGATCCGCTGGAATGCAGAACGCTGCTCCAGAAAAGGTAAGAGCCTTGCGTGCGTCGACCAAGATTCTCCGAGCTCCGACGACACCTGCCAACGATTGACGCAAAATGCAGGTGGTATACGACGATGGGCTGCGGAGTAGTTATGAATCGCTAGCCCGAGCTGCTTCAAATTGTTCACGCAGCTTGTACGGCGTGCAGCCTCACGAGCGCTTTGCACCGCAGGCAGCAGCAAGGCCACCAATATTCCGATGATGGCCAGAACCACCAAAAGTTCGACTAGGGAGAATCCAGCCTGCACTCTTGAAGTCAGTGCACAACGAGTGACTTTATTTCTCAAGCTGTTCCTAGCGTGCAAAAGAACTAATGAGCCTGTCGCGGTTAATGACGCACAGTCGTCTCCATTTTAGTCCGCTTCGGTTCAGTCAAAGCCCCAGATCTGATTACTAGAAGCTTTTCCGTCGAGTTTCAGGCCTTTCGTTTGCTGCACCACCGAAAATTTTGGCTGGAAGACTAAAGACATCGAAATCTAGCGATGGCAATGGAACCACATCGCTAGCTTGGATCGGAAGTGGCATCAATTCTAAATCCAACTCACCAACAACAGCCAAACTGTTTTTACCCTGAGTCAAATGGATTCGCCCACCGCGATACCAATCAATCCACGGAGCATCGTATTCCGCGGGCTTCTGCACCTGCCCATCCTGCAAGAACCTAGCGTTCCGCCAAGCGTCACTCTCCCACCACCCAGACTTTCCTTTCTGCACAAGTTCGTACTTGCCACCCAAAGGACACTGCAACTGCACGTCGAGCAAACGCTGGGTGACGTCCATGCAATCAACAGCAGACACCTTCAACTGTTGGTGCACCACGTCGAGTAACTGTGAGTTTCCCCTCGACGACTTCCAGGCGCGTTGATACCAAATATCGTTGAACCAATCTGCTAGCTGCGTCCCCTGAATTTCTCGTACCTGCAGTCGAACCTGAGCCGCATCCTGCGCGGGACGAACTTCAAGCTGCGGAACGATGCTTTCCAACATAGTTCGATCAAAAGAAAGCAAACTAAAGGCATTGTCTTGCCAACGCCAAAGCCCACCAAGCATCCTTGAAAACCCCTGAAAATCTGGCTGAGCCAAACTAATTCCAAGCCCTAGCGGCAACTGTTCGATCAAGTCAGGCTTGGGCCAAGCTCCTAAGTATGCTGGAATTTCCTTGAGCGTAAAAAACGTTTTCAAGATCCCGAGATCCGAGTTCAGGTTTGGTGGGCGTGAATCTTTCACTCCCGCAAACATCATGTAGTCGTCTCCGCCCGACGCCAAGAGTCCGTTCGTGCCGCTCATCTGCAGCATTAGCGAAGCCACGTCGTCCGCGGGCTGCTGAATTTCAATCTTTTGCGGCGGAGCTAACATTTCTGCAACCCAGCCGTATTTTTTCGGTCGAAAGGGAGCAATGTAGCCCTCCAATGTTACCCGCTCACGATTTGTTCCATCGTCAGCGGCGAAGCGGCGCACGCCAAACATCATCGGATCCATCTGCTTCCATTGCTCTTGATAAAATTCAGCCGTCGCTTGGTAGCCCACAGCTTCCTGTCGCGTTACTTGCTCAACAGGAACGTCCGCAATCGGTGCAAAACAGCCACGCGCCCCACGGGCTGAGTCGATCCAGGTGTCATTGAATCGCAATGTCTGTGAACCATCCGCTCTTCGATTAAAACCGGTTGGAAGTAGTCCGCTGGCTTGCAGGCTTTTAAGATCCTGTTGCGGCAAACCTTCTGCAATGCCCGCCTGAGTCGCAAGTTCTGCAGTTTCGAGATGCGCAATCGCTTGAAGACGTCGGTTCAGTTCAATTTGAAATTGAGGGCTGACCAGACGCTGAAAAAACTCAGGCGAAAAGTATGCGAATACGCTGTAGTCATTTGCATCAGGCATCCAGCTTCTTGCCCAACGAAAGTGCGGCGACTGGGCAAGTGATGGAGCCCCCTGTCCGACCTCAAGAAATCGAGTCGCAATGTTCAAACTGGTCGTGACACACACATAATTGCCATCGGCGACGAAGAAAGATCGAATTCTGTTGTCAGGGGTACTGAGCAGGACGACCTTCTTACCAGCGATAGATAACTCTTCGAAGTTAGCGTCTTTGTTGCGTTTGGCCACTGCACGACGCTCAGCTTCAATCGTCTGCTTCAAAATTTGCGGCGACTTGGCATAGAGAATCATCCCGATACCAGCGCCTTCCTTCATGTAGAGGTCGCTGCCAACCAAGGCCAGATCGCCAACAAAGTTGCCGCCAAACATCTTTGCCATAGCCGTCATCTTTGCTGCTAGCATGCGTTCCAGCTTGGCCGTTGCCTCGTATTTAAAACCACGAAGCAAGACCGCCTGGGCAAAGTCTCCGCCGTAGCGCTGTGCGATATCTTGAAACCAAACAAAGTTCGCAAATGATCCGAAACGCAAGTAGAAGCACTCGGGCGGAACACGGGAGGCCAAGGACTCAATCTCAGGTTCCGCACCGGGAGCAAGCCCGGCCTGGGCAGGCTGCCAAGCAGGCGCAGCAGGAAGGGGCATATTAGCTTTCTCGCCGCCGATACGCCCGTTTAGAACGTCTTCTAGAATATCTTCACGAAGTGGTTCGATGGCCGCCAGCAATGCCAGCGTCTCGAGCGGTTTACCTGCTTGCTCTTGATCTTCTTCGGTAGCATCCAGATCGACTGGTGGCAAATTAAGTCGCCCAGCAAGCATGCTTGTCAGATACTTGTGGACGAGGGCCGGAAAGTCCTTGCCAGCAATCTGTCTCCTGGCGTTTTCAACATAGTTTTGCCACCAGAGCGTCAGCAACTCTGCCCGGTCAGCGTTTTGGCTTGCTTCAATCTCGAGCGTTTGTTCGACGTCACCTTGAAGTGAAATCCGAAGTGCTCCTTTGCCGCGATACAAGCCAGTGATGGTCACGGCAACTGGAACCTCTCGGGCCTTGCCTTTTTCCTGCAAAGAGCCGCGCACTCGGTCGAGAAGCCCACCCGGTCGTCCAATGCGACGAGGACGATCGGCAAGTTTCGGAACGACCTGTTCTTTTCTGACTGTCACAACAGGGTAGAAAACACGGCCGTTCGCTTCCGTCACGAGAACTCTAGGGCCTCCACTTTCATCTTTCGCGATCAAGTTTGCTGGAAGCGGTAATTCTGTGACAAACACGCCAAAGGGCTGACCATCCACTGCAGCTGTCTTTGCGAAAATGCCAGCAGTAGAAGCTGGGAGATTTTGTGCAGACGATTGCGAACCTGCGTTCAAAATAGAAGTGGCCACGGTGAAAGCAAAATAAGCCTGCGCGTACCGATACATCATATGATCCTTATTTTTCGGCGTCGCAACTCTACACGACACAACAGGGAAAGACGAGACTCACAATCGCCGAGTCACCGTACGCGTTATTCTAGAGCTTCCCTAAGATATTCGAAGCGGCTGCCTGACTTCTTTTTCGTAAAGCTCAATTGCCTCGGAAAAGTGCCCGCAGCTCCTTGGCTAAAGATGGCCATCTTTGCGCTGCGGCCTTGAAATCAGCTTTCATCCATCTTGGTTGCCTGCCCTTCAGTGCCCGCGACATTTGCTTGTGACCAGGGCGGATTGGAAACTGCCCACTGGCTCCCATAGCAAGTCGCCCCTCGATATCCTCAGACACGAGATAGTTGGCTAGCAAAGTTGCAGACTTGGGATGCGGCGCATTTTTCATCACAGCAACAGTATTGGGAATGCGAATTGCCCCGCTTTGTCCTACGCCTTGGTCTGGGAAGACAATTTCGACCGGCAACCCCGAGTCGATTTCTATCAATGCATCATCAGTGTCTGTCAGCCCAAAAAGGCATTGTCCTGATGAAACAGCTTGTGCAACCTGTTTATTACCTGAGAAGACCACTGCATTTTCTTTGATCTTCGTGAAATATTCCGCTGCCTTCTCTTTGCCCAAAGTGGTGTCCAACAGCGCAAAGTGGGTTGCTGTAGTGCCAAACAATGGCGAAGCAACCGCGCACTTGCCTTTCCATTTTTCTGCAATTAAATCATTTACCGAATTAGGCCATTCCTCCTGATTGGGCATGAGCTCTCTATTGACTATCAGGATTCTTGCTCTTGCGGCGATTCCCAACCAACTGCCATCGGCGGCTCGCATCTCTTCCGGCCAAGTTGACGGGATTGCCCATCGGATCGGCTGCAGCAATCCCTCTTCCTCCAACCGAAGAGTGTGCATGATTTCATTGTTCCAGAAAACGTCGCAGCGAGTGCGATCTGCTTCAGCTTCAAGTTTTGAAACCAAGCCAATTGTCTTCGTGGACTCCACATCGAAAACAGGCCGTACTTCGACATTGTCATGCTTCCCTTGGAAGCCAGCCAAAATCGGCTTCGCATACTCGCGATCTGCGGCGGAGTAGATGACAACTTCGTTTTCAGGTTTTCCAACGCATCCAGCACATACTAGTAGCAAAACGATTGTAGCCGCACGAATTCTATTTACTCGCATATGTCGCACACTAGATTGCATCGAACATCGATCCTCTTACTTGACTTTGTTTGGAATGTAAGGATGATCTCTTTTACTCAACACAACCATTTCCAAGATTTCGTCAGGCTGATCCTTCTTCTTTTCTTCCTTCTCCTCCTCCCTGGGATCAATCTTTTGCAGGGCGGCCATGATCTCAATCCCCTTGGTCACCCGCCCAAAGGCGGTGTGCATTCTTTGCAATTCCTGATTAGGCAACAGTGTAAAGAAAAATTGACCGTAGGCGGAGTCCGGGCTTTCGGGGTTTGTAAGTGTCATTCCCATAGTGCCTCTCAGAAAGGCACGAGCTCCTTCTTCGTCTCTCTCGCTGTAGATTGTATAAGGCGGTGCGTCAGACATCTCTTCCACCCCTCCAAAAACGGCGAAGTGCTTCACACCTGAGAGCCCCTTGTGATCGAAAAAGCCTTGTTCGACTAACGAGATGAAATTAGCTACCGTTTCAGGCGCATGGTTTTCGAACAACTCAACTTCGATGTCACCCTTGTTCGTACGAATTAACACCTTGGGCAGCGGCTTTCCTTCAGCGTCTTGCTTGCGAGCCTGCATTTCACGATCGCGCTCCTCGATCAATCGGTCAAAATTCTCCGAGTAAATTTTCAACTGTGGATACTGATCGCCGTTTGCTAGGAAATCTATCGCTTTTCGCCCACGTTCGTATTCTGATAATGCGAAACTTGTGACCCCCAATAATCGCTGCGCTTCAACGAACTCTGGCTTATCCTTGGCGAGCGTTTCCAGAATTGGCAATAGCCCCTCATATCGATCTTCCTCTGTTTCTTGACTAGCGATTTTGAACAGCCAGCTTGCAATGACCAAGCTATTCTCCGGGTCCGCAGCATACTCCTTGGAACCCGCCTGCAACATTTTGTGAAATTTCTGGACCACAGTCGGATACATCTCGTTCCATTTGTCCTTCCATTTCTGGACCTGCCCCTTCTTCGCCGTGTTGTAGTGCGTGGCGATCGACTGCATCTCTTTCATCACTTCTCTAAAGTCATCTACTGCCGCCTTAAACTCGTCGGTCTTCGGGTCGATCTTCAGAGGAGTGCGTGACGGCTGAGCGTACGCGAAATTTTGAAGGCCCGCCACAAGCATGAAGAAAGGCAAAGCAATGAGCAAAAAGGGATGGAGTTTTCGGTTCATCTGACAAAAGTTGGTATGGGAAAATTCGATTTGATGAGTTCGAAACATACGCCGAGAAAGTTGAGTGAGTTCGATTCTCAGTTTCTGAGTAGTTTTCGGCGTCTGACGAGGGAGCAGAGGTATGAAGACTTTATCTTAGCGAAGCGATTCTGCTACCCAAAAGTGCAAAAGGGCGAGAAGGTTCGTCCGCCCTTGGTCGGGCAACGAAAGGAACGACTTTGCTAACATTAGCCCCTGTAGAAGCTCGCCATCCTGGCTTTGCTTCCTTAAAACAACCTGCGACACCCCCACAGAATAACTAGATCAGATCGGATTCTAGTTATCCCAACGGGTGCAGCACCATGAGCGAACGCCCCAATCCCCCGATCAACTACTTCCGCTCCTCGACTCTCTGGAAGGCATTGTGCTGGAGTTGGTGGTGGGCGATAGCACTTTGTGTGATTCGAGCACTGGCCAGCTTCTCTCTGCCTCCGTGGCTCAACCGACCAGTCTATGTTGCAGCGCACTTCTCCAAGGAGGCTAGCTCTGACTTTTCGCAGAATGACTCCAAGAGTGAACACGCTCTCGCGGCTCAACAACGAAATCTCATCCGTCATAGATCTGTGCTGGATCAGGTCATGGAGATCGGAGAATTGCGAGCGGCCCCCAGTCTTAGCAATCCGGCTACGAGCGAGGCTGAATTACGAAAACGACTCCAAGCCCAAACCGGTTCCAGAAGCAAGATGATGTTAATTTCCGATGAGGATGCGGACGCAGAATACGCCGCGAGAATTTGCATGAGATCACCAAGAAGTACTTGCTCGCACATTCGGATTAGGGCGATCAAAGATCACCGAGAGCTACAGCAATGGCTCAACGATGGGATTCGTATCTGGAAACTGAATATGGAATACAAACGCCTGGAAATCCCCCAAGGAACGAGGAAGCCCAGGACTTAATCTGCTCAAGAACCCTGATCCGCAAATTTCTGCTTACTCTCAACTCGAGCGGCTTGGGGGAGATGCCGCACGAGATTGAGGCTGAGGCTAGGGCGAGCAAAGCCAAGGTTGAGCCGTAATCCGAGGTATCCAAGCTCATGAGCGAGTCGACGAAAAAGCTTATGATTCGGCTAAAATCGCGTCTCGCAGCGTTATCCGGCGGAACAGCAAGAATGGTCTTCGCGAAAGAGGAGTACCATCAGGCTCAACAGGCGCATCGAACACCCCTCACTCAGCTGAACTCGCTCCAAGCTGAGGCCGATGGGGGAACTCAGTTCTCTCATTTACCAAGGCAATAGCTCCAGCAACCGCTGAGAATCGCGCTTATCGGGGACAGACAATTTTCTTTAGAGTTGTCTTTTGGCTGTTCACCTGTGGCATGGCCCTGATGGAAAAAATCGAGCGGATTGACATCGCTCTTCCGCAGCAAACGGAGTCAGGTCTATGCGACGGCGTCGCAACAGAGGGTTGACCTGATCCTTGCTGCCGGATCAAATCGCAAATCCGAAGGCGGAAGACGAGTAAGAACTTGCCAGTCCAAGTTCGTTTTCACGCAATAATTCCCTGCGCGAAACACTTTCCATTGGTAGAAGCTCTTCTGCCGGTCGCCTAATGTGAACCGATCAGGCAAAGACTCCATGGCAAAATCTCCGAAGCGATCTTCCCAACGCAGCAAAGGAAGTCGTCGGCCAACGCCGCCGAAACATGCATCCACGAAGCTACGGATAGTCTCAGGAGAATTCCGCGGCCGCAAAGTTACCTACCACGGCGATCCTGCAACGCGCCCGATGAAGGAAAGAACGCGTGAAGCTGTTTTCAGCTTGCTCGGCGGTAAATTGGCGGACACTTGCACATTGGACCTGTTCGGCGGAACAGGAGTTTTGGCCTTGGAAGCAGTAAGCCGTGGCTCTCAAGCGGCAATCATTCTGGAATTCATGCATAAAGCCGTCAATATAATTGTCGACAACCTCGAGGAGTTGGGGCTAAAGGATCGCATTCGGGTGCAAAACGTCGATACACTGCGATGGCTCAAGAACTTTTCGGCGACTGACTTAGCACGGGCACTCCCAGATTGTGATTGGAGCAAGCCCTGGATTGTTTTCGTTTGTCCACCCTATCGTCTGTGGACGGCAGAGAGCGAAAAGCTGACCAATGGCTTGTCGCTACTGATGGAGAGCTGCCCTGCAGGTAGTCAGATTGTGTGCGAGACGGATAAAAGCTTTGATGTGACACAAGCATTACCAGACTGGGAATGGGATGCTCGGTTTTACGACCCCGCAACCATTGCGATCACGCGAACTTAAAAATCAGTTTCTCGAAACCTTGAACAGAAACAGGGCTCGGCCGAAGTCGAACCCTGTTGTAGTCATTTGATCTATCCAATTAGGCTGCTGATGGTCTTTAGCCTCTTTCGAGCACCTCGTCGATCACTAGCCTACGATCGTCCTCGGTTCCCTGAGCAAGTGAAACCCCTTCGTTTCCTTGAAGCACGATCTGGTAGATCATGGAAAGCTGACTATCGTCAAGAATACCAAGAGAATGGAACATCTTAGCTTCAAACATGATTGCCAGATCCATCGAACTCTCTTTGTCCTCATCAAGTGCTTCTTGCTTGCCAAACATTTTGTTGATGTGGCCAATCGCATGCTCAGGCAAAATGTTGCTGGGCATCGATGTCAACTGAACGCTCGCATCGAAACCGGCGAAAATTCGATCCACCGCATTCTGCAAACCATCTTCGTCAGCTCCACGCTGACGATTCTTTTCCACCGCGGTATTCGTTAGAGTTGGCGAAGCCGCAAACAGTGGCTTGCCTTCTAAGTCGACGCAACGAATCCTCGTTTTGTTGGTGACGATGCCATTGCGATTCGAGGTCGCGACAACGTCAAAGACAAACACCAGATCAGCGTTTTGATTCGCCGCTCGCTTCAGCAGCTCCGTTCGCTTAGCGGATCCGATGAAGACCATGCCAGCCGTGATGTTCTGACCGGCTCGGATGTTTGGACGCAGGGTAGCAAGCATTGCTTTGCTTTCGCTACCGCCACCATAGCCGCCGCCGCCATAACTGCCTCCACCGTAGGAACTCCCGCCCCCACCGTTGCCACGGCCACTCTGTCCTCCAGGTGCACCAGGTCCACTGAATTCGCCACCATAGCCGCCGTCTGATCCGTAGCCGCCACCAGGAGCGCCCATTCCGGCCCCCGGGCCTGCTCCAGCCATGCCACCAACTTCACCTCCAGCGCCTTCGCCAGAGTATCCACCACCGCCGTATCCGCCACCGGGTCCTCCCATGCCCATGCCGCCCGAGCCCATGCCCATGCCCATGCCGCCCATGCCCATGCCGCCCATGCCCATACCGACGCCTCCACGAGGAGTAGCAGGAGCCTTCGCCACAACAGAGTTGAACATGGTTCCTAGATCACCATTCTTCCAGCGGCTTTCAAAAGCAGCGACGAAAGCCTCTCCAAATTCTCCGGTGAGCGAATTGAAAGTGCGATTACTCGCATTCGCTCCACCAGCTGCACCACCACTTCCTTGTCCGCCACGGCCACCTGGGCCGCCGAAGCCCCCCATTCCCATTCCGCCGCCTCCTCCGCCAAACTGGGAAGAACCGATGGCCTTCACATCACCAATCTTCTCGTCATTGAGTGTGACACCGACCGCGACTCGCAAGGTAGTCGTAGGACGACGCCCTAGACCGAACCAACGCATCTTTTCGAACACTTTCTGAGCATCTGCATCGCTGGAAGTCAGGGCATGTGCATACATTAAATCAAAAGCTCGACGTTCTTTACCTGCGGCGAAGGCGCTTTTCGCTTGATCCAAATATGTCTTCGCTGCCTCCTCTTCAGGAGACGATGCACTCCGTCGATTTGGACGATTGGCCATTCCGCTTCCCATTCCTGGTCCGCCCATGCCCATGCCGCCCATTCCCATACCGGGTCCAGCGAACTCACCTCCGTAGCCGCCGCCACTGCCATAGCCGGCTCCGCCCATTTCTGAGCCGTAGCCCCCCATACCAGCACTGCCCATGCCTTCGTAGCCTTCTTCGCCACTCGCATAGCCGCCGCCACCTTGACCTTCGCCAGGATACATGGCCCCTTGATCACCGAAATTTCCTCCGGGATATCCGCCGGGACCATCTCCACTGGTCATGCCTGCACCAGCGCCTGCATAACCTCCGCCACCATAGTTTTCTTGTCCCGGAGGTCCGTCACCTTCACCACTGTATCCGCCGCCACCATAATTTTCTTGTCCAGGAGGTCCGTCGCCGGCACCACCGTATCCGCCACCACCGGAATTAGAACCTTGGCCTTCACTACCATAACTCTCGCTGCCGTAGCCGCCTTCCTGCTCAGGTTCAGCCTGTGGCTCTTGTTGCTTGGGCTTCGCGGTAGGTGCCGGCGTGGAGGTAGCGGGTGCCTGAGCAACCTCTTCCTCACCACCGCCGCAGCCTGAAAAGAAAGCGAGGGAAGACACACAGACTATGCCAGACAAGACGACTGGTAGACGCGCCACACTTCGAGACATTTTGTTGTTCCTCTGTTCCAGATCGAATGATCCTCAGCCGCCCGCGAAAGGTTCGGTAGGCAACCTTGCCACTGAAACCAATCAAAAAAGTCAATATTTGCGGAGACAGCATAGGACCTAATAGTATGAGCCCCACAAAGAGCCATGTCGAGCTTGTCCTGGTGGGTTTCGCAGCCCAATCCAGCCGGAAAGGACTAACAATCTTCAAATTAAGTAAGGTTTAGTACTATTCCCGAGGCTATCGAGCACCCGCACAGCCAACGCATGAGTAACTCCAAGGAAAATCCTTATTGCCCACCTAAGGATCTCGGCAGCTCTCAGTTCGTCTGAATCCTCGCAACTTCATCCGAGTCCGAAACGGTGGCGGTTCTTTTGACTTGGAGTCTGGTGTCCCTCGCCTTTGTAGCCGCTATTCAATTCATGGGTCGGTTTGCGATCAGCACGGGACCTCAGACTGCGGGAGTCGACCTGATAATCTATGAGCTGTAAGCTTGGGTCAAATGGAAGTCGCTTGGATTCATCGTTCTCTGGAGCCTCGAGATCGCTTGTCTGCTCTTGATCTTGCGTTTTTCCAGGTGAATTACGCAGTGCAGTCGACAGAAAGCCGAGTCCGAGACCAGGACCACAGTAAAATCAGCACCCCTGAAATCAGCCCCCCCATTTGCTTGCAAACCTCTGGCAAACAAGACTAGCCTTTCCCCGTCAACAAATCGATCTTCTGCTGGGTCAAGAGTGCTCTTGTTGCAGCTTGCAACTCAGACGTCGGATTTTAAACCTGGCCCGCTTTCCCCGGCCCTGCTGCTATGCGTATCCTTGGAATTTGTCCTCGAATCCGAAAAGAAGGTGTTTGCATCATTGCAATCACCGCCCTGCGCATCCGCATCCTTTTCTTAGGTGCATTCTTCAAACGGGTGACGATCGACCCGAAACATCGCACTTTAACCGTTGCCTCAAGATACTTTTGGCTGTTCAAACGCAAACGCAACTACCATTTCAAGGAATTGGAAGCGATAACCTACGGCTATGAGGACTGGAATGACACCTCATGGGTTTCATTCTCTCACGACAGTTTTGACTGGTTCACTGTCGGGATCAAACTTCGATGCAATCGCGAGTTTACTTTGTTCAACTTTATCGGCGATGGAACTTTCACCAACAACGGGCCGTTCCCCGACTGGATGTATTGGGACGAGTATGTCACTAACTTTTCGGGTAGTCAGGAAAAAGAATCGCGTTGTTTCGTCGATCTCCTGTGCCAAATGACCGGCAAGAAGGTCGTTCCGCCCAACCCATACGCCGAGGGCTAAGCGGTACTGCCTACAAGTTTTCTCCGAATTCATTAAGATGCTGGATGATAGCTTTGCCAACTACCTTTTTTCCGAGACGCTCCCATGGCTCACGGCCGACCTCAAATGGATTTGCCAGAACCTTCCATCCAACCTGCGAACGGCTGGCACTGTTCGCACCTTTTTTATCATATCGATCGTGCCGAGTTGAGCCGACTGTCGCACGAACAGCGTGAACAAGGCCTGCAAGAAATGGCCACAGCACTGGACTCCGGCGCGGAAGGCGCGCCAACTCAGATGCAGAGCTTCATCATCAGTGGTCACAAAGCAGATTTTGGTCTGATCTTATTTGATCCCGACCCCTTGAAGATCGACGGGGTCCACCAGAAGCTGCTTCAAAGTAGCCTCGGACCTGCCATTCGCCCGACCTACTCATTTGTCTCGCTGACGGAAATCTCAGAATACGTCCCTTCGCCCGAACAGTATGCCCAGCGGCTAAAAGCAGGCGGAGAGGATCCAGATTCGCCCGCCTATGCTGCGAAGGTCGCGGCTTACGAAAAACGCTTGCCCATCATGAACGAGCAGCGATTAACGCCAACGCTTCCCGACTGGCCATCGATGTGCTTTTACCCAATGAACAAGAGTCGGAACGTTGGGGCGAATTGGTTCACCACTCCCTTTTCTGCGCGCAACTCAATGATGGCCGAACACGCACAGAGTGGAATGGCTTTTGCCGGTCGGGCAACACAAGTCATCACCGTATCACTCGGTATGGATGACTGGGAATGGGGCGTCACGCTTTGGGCCCGCTGTCCAGACTACCTGAAAGATATCGTGTACAAGATGCGTTTTGATGAGGCCAGCGCGAAGTACGCCGAGTTCGGTCCGTTTTACGTCGGCTATCTTTCCTCAGCCGAAGACATCGCCATACACTGTGGCTTGAGCGGGTAAGAGAGTCCGAAACAGGAAATTAAGCAGCTTCGCTTGAGACTTCAGCGGTGTTCGTTGAATCGGCGTGCAGGGTTCGGAGAATATACTCAGCCGCTCGGTCCGTTGCTCCGGGCTGTCCATATTGCTGAGTAAGTTCGCGCAGTGCATGCTTTTGTTTTGAGTGCTCAGCTGGATCGCTAAGCAATCGTCCCATCGCTTTAGTACAACTATCGATCGCCTTCTGACGACTCGAACCAACGGCCAAGAATTCCGGCATGATCGTTTGCTCGGCGATGAGATTCGGCAAAGTAATGCTTGTTAAGTTCGTCAAGCGTTTGGCAATGGTATATAGCGTGCGACTAACGTGATACAGCACGACGGCAGGTGTTCCGCGAGCCATCATCTCAAGGCTCACAGATCCGGACTTCATCAACGCACAGTCAGCCAGCTCGATCACTTCACTGGTTTTGCCAACACAGAACTCGACAGGCAGCGAGCAATCTTGTTCCGAGAGGAGAGACTGGCAACGCATTCGGTGCTCCTCACGTAAACATGCCACCATGAACTTCGTACCTGAGTGTTGCTGGCTCAGCAGCCGAATAATCTCAAGCTGCATGGGCCAAATGTTTTCCACCTCGCGTGTTCGCGAGCCGGGCAGAACTGCGACCGTTTTCTTCAATCGCGAATCACCATTGTTATGGTGCTGAATGAGAAACTCAGAATCCAGTTTCTCGCTGGATAGATCATCGAAGAAGGGGTGTCCCACGTACTTCGCCGATAAACCACGATCCGCAAACCACTGTTGTTCGAAGGGCAAATTGCAAAGGGTGTGATCTACGAATCGCCGCATCTTTTTGACGCGCCACGCTCCCCATGCCCACAACTGAGGCGGCAAGTAATAGTAGACCGGGATTCCTGCCTTTTTCGCTCGCTTGGCAATATGCCAGTTGAATCCTGGAAAATCCACCAAGAGCACAGCTTCAGGCCGTTGACTGGCAAAAATCTCACTTGCGCGGTCTGCGACCCGGAAAAATTCCCGCAGTTTTGGAATGACTTCGACAAAGCCAACGACCGCCAAGTCAGTCAAGATGTAGTCCAACTCGCAACCAGCTTCGGCCATTCTCGGCCCGCCAAGGCCGCGAAATTTAACTCCCTTGGCGGACATGTTCTGAATCAGCCGAGATGCATGGAGATCGCCGCTGGGCTCACCAACGGACATAAAAACCGTTGAATTTTCAGGGTTTGGACGCGTTCTGTTGCTCACGAAATGGCCTCAGGCAGAAAAGACTTATTTCTGTTTTGTAATTCGGGATAAAGGAAACAAATGGTCAGCGTCCATATCATGCTCATAACCAGTAGGATAATTATCCTAAGGGATGCCGTAGGCCCGCGAGGCAGCAAAAAGGTTGCCTGATTTGGCGAATCTGCACAAGATAGAATCTTCGCCACGGATTGTGAACTTGAACAGATTCTTGAAAAACTTGTCAGCTCGCCTTCTTCGACGCTCATCGCGCAGTGGATTCCAACGCGGCTGGGCAGTTGGGCGCTCTGAGATTCACGTCTCATTAACGCTCACACTCTTCGTTCTGAGCATCGGAACGCTGATCATCAGCTTCACCCCGAGTTACTCCGAGTTTCGTGCCGTTGCCGTAACCTTACCGCTTATCTGGTTGGGCTCTTTGATCGTCCGATTGGCGGCTCAACAGTTGGCGATTGGCGACTTCTGCCACGACTTTGATATAACACTTTGCCCGACTGGAAATATTCAGACTGACTACGAATACCTTCCTCCTCGAACCATCCTGGCCTATGCCGCTTCAGGACAACTTGCCTCGCTTGGTTTGATGTCGGTTGCATTGGTTGTCAACGCCGCGGCCATGCCGACTAGCTCAAGCGAAATCACAATCGGCGAGCTTCTAGACTTTCAAGGTGGCTGGCACAGCGTAGCTTGGGCAACTCAGATTTTCTGGGTCAACCTGTTTTTGTTCGTGCTGCATCTTTTGCCCACAGTACCTTTCGACTTAAGGGCTCTCATTTTCTCAGCCCTCAGCTGGCGTAGCCGAACTGCTTTGGAGCCTTATGTATTTCGGGGCATTGGTGCACTCAATTCCCACTTAGCTGCAGCCTTGGCTGGCGTCGGGCTGACTACACTCAGCATCAGCATGTTTTGGAATTCACCGCTTGATGTTTGGTATGCTTTGCTAGCCGCGGCGGTCTACCTGTTTGTTGCCAGCCGCTGGGAGCGTTCACGCGCCGAAGAATTGGAGGCTCAGTACGTCCCCACGCCACCTCGCGAGTACATTCATGCTGGAGTCCCTCGAGAGCAAAGTACGCCGGCACCACACCTTGGTCTCGAACCCGACGAACCAGAATTTGATCCGGTCGATTTGATCGCCGGTGACACGGTAGTTCAAGATAAAACGCTTGACCCAATTCAAGGCGAGCAAGAGCAATCGGAAGCGGATTCCGAATTCGATGTGGATGACTTACTACGAAAAGTTCACCGAGATGGCTTCGGCGGACTCACTGATGACGAGCAACGCGCTCTGCGGTGGGCCAGTAAGGAAATGCAGGAAAAGCGAGAATCTCACTAGTCTCGCGTAAAACTGTTGCATTCGGCACCTCTATTCCCTTAGCCAGTTGTAAGAATTGCGGCTTATCACGATCAGCCTGAGGCCGCTTGCCATTCAGATTTCGGCATGCGGAATCCAGGCTTGGAGGTATAATCGCCCTCCAGCGTTTTCAATCAGCCGTTTTCGCTGCAATCCGTTGACCTTTCCAGTATCCCAAGATGCCTTCGATCCCACTCCCAATTGTTGAAGCAACCGCTACCCAGCCTACCTCCGTTGAACCGCCCAAGGGAGAAGTAAAAGGCAGCTATTCCTTTATCAGCCTGGGTTGCCCCAAGAACTTAGTGGACAGTGAAAGGATGCTTGGCTTGCTGCACGAAGAAGGGTTCCACCTTGTCGAGCAACCTGAGGACTCAGACTTTGTCGTCATCAACACTTGCGGTTTCATAGACAACGCTCGCAAGGAATCGATGGAAGCCATCGACCAGATGCTCGACTTGAAAGCACAAGGAAAGATTCGTGGCGTGATCGTCTCTGGCTGCCTTGCGGAACGCGAGCGAGAAGAGTTGCTTGAGAAACGCCCCGATATCGACTCGATGGTGGGCGTTTTCGGACGCGACGACATCACTCGCATGGCCTCGCAATTAGTCGATGGACTTGAAGAGCAACGCACGGTTTTTCGTCCCGCTCCCATTCGGGCTTTGGACGATACGAATCGCCTCCGCATCACTCCCAAACACTTTGCCTATCTCAAAATCTCTGAAGGCTGTGATCGACTGTGCACTTTTTGTGCGATCCCTAAGATGCGTGGCAAGCACGCAAGCAAGCCGATGGATGAAGTCATCAAAGAAGCCCGTGAACTCGCTGAATCTGGCGTTCGCGAGTTGATTGTCGTTGCCCAAGACACAACGTATTACGGAAGTGACATTTATGGTGAGAGCCGACTGACGGAGCTCTTGCTAAAGCTGGAGCAAGTTGACGGCATTGACTGGATCCGCTTGATGTACTTTTATCCGATGTACATTGATGATCCTTTGATTGAAACTATCGCTGAGTCAGACAAGATCTTGCCCTACATCGACATGCCACTTCAGCACACTCACGATGAAATGCTCAAACGCATGTCGCGACGCGTCACCGCGGCTGGCACTCATGAGATTGTTGGAAAGCTACGAGACCGGATTGATGACCTCGTACTTCGCACCACTTTCATCACTGGTTTTCCCGGCGAGACCGAAGAACACTTCGAGCACATGATTGAGTTTGTCGAAAAGTTTCGATTCGAACGACTTGGAGTCTTCACCTACTCTCTGGAACCCGATACCCCAGCGGCTCGCCTGCCAAACCACCTGAGCGACGAAGTCAAGGAACAGCGGCGTAGCGCATTGATGGAAGTACAGCAGCGTCTTGCATTCGACTGGTGCAAAGACCAAGTTGGAAATGCTCTCGAGGTAATCGTAGACAAGCCGGTCCAAGCCGAAAACAATGCTTGGCTTGCCCGGTGTCATGCCGATGCACCCGATGTGGATGCCGCAGTGTTTGTCACTGGCCAGCCAAAACAAATCTTAAAACCCGGAGACATTGTTCCGGTCGAGATCGTCGGTCACAAAGATTACGATTTGATTGCGGCCGCAATCGGTGCTCCGATGTAATCCCTTCTCGTTCTCGCAAGCAAAGCGTTCAATTGAAGTACAATTCCATGAGCCAAGTAGCAGCGACAGTCCCAAACAATCCCGACGCCATCTTGAATGTGCCTAATGCTCTGTCAAGCATACGTCTTGTGATGGCATTCGGTGTAGGAATTCTGATCGAGCTAGAACTATACATCCCGGCGATGATTACATTTCTGATCGCTGCATCGACAGACTTTCTGGATGGCTGGTGGGCCCGCAAGTTCAACCAAGTCACCAAGCTTGGCAGGATCCTTGACCCCTTTGTTGACAAAATCATCATCACCGCCGCACTGGTTGCCTTGGCGGGAGTGGAAGGCAGTCGGGTCTTGCCATGGATGGTGACTTTGATCATAGGACGTGAATTCCTAGTAACCAGCCTCCGTGCAATGATAGAGGGCAGTGGTGGCGACTTTTCCGCCCGCTGGCTCGGCAAATGGAAGATGGTTGTGCAATGTGCAGCGGTAGTGGCGAGCCTTTTGCTTTTGGATAACGCTTCCTCTGCTTTTTATCTCTGGTCCACCATAATTTTGATGTGGGCAGCGGTTATCATTACGGTGGCCTCCGGCGCCGATTACGTCACCCAAGCGATGAAGATGAGCCGCATAAAGTAAAAAGTAAATGGATCCCAACGTTGAGATAACGCCAGAATTACTGCAGGCAAACCCTGGTTTGGCGTTCTGCCTCGTCATCATGGTGGGAGTCTTGATCTGCGGCGGACTTGGCGCCATCGGAACCTGGATCTGGCTCACTTTCATGCTCGCTCGGGGCAAGAAAATTTTGCCTACCCAAACATGGCAGCCCCGACCTTGGGGCCTCTCCGAGTTAGTTCTAACGGCTTGTTGCTTGTTCGCCACGCAATTCTTGCTGATGGTGACAGTCGCTCCTGCCCTTGGACTTGATAGGAATACCGCTGCGGCTCAACAAGCGGCGGGAGAGACAATTCCACTTTCCTTCCAGGCAATCGCAGGTTCGGCGTACCTGCTAACCGTACTGATGCTGACAATTTGGATTTGCATTCGATTCGCCAAATCACCGGCGGTGCTAGGTTGGAGCTTGCGCGGATTACCGCGGAACATTTTGGTGGGAGTGTTAGGCGGATTAGCCTTTCTGCCTTTGCTGTTCATAATCAACATTGCAGTCACTGTCGCCAGTGATGTCCAGTACGAACACCCGCTGTTCGAAGCCATGGAGAGCGATGGATCCGGAGGCAACTATTTGCTCGCGGTATTCGCCGCGGTCATTGTCGCACCTTTTGCCGAGGAATTCTTCTTTAGAGTCTTGCTGCAAGGCTGGCTGCAGTCGATTCCGTTCATCCACCCCATTGAAGCGATTTTGGGCAAGGTCGGATGGTCGGACGAGGCTCCCCAAAATCCAACGGAAAATGCAGTGAAAGTTACCGGGGCTACAACTGCCTCCAATTCGGTTCCCAACAATCCCTACGAGCCAGCCTCGGTTGCCCCGCTCCAGGCCGAGATTCTCGACGATGCAAAGCCTCCCATCTGGCCATCCATCGTGGCGGGGACTCTATTTGGTTTGGCCCACTGGGGTTATGGACTGAGCTTTATTCCGCTGATCGTGATGGGTATCTTCCTCGGGCTGCTATACCGCGCGACGCAGTCCATTTGGCCCTGCATCATCGTTCACTTCATGCTGAACGCGACCGCGATGGGTGCCCTTGGCATCACGATCTACGTGAGATCAGTCACCGGCTAGCAACAGAGCTTGCCCGCATGTTGCCAACATCCGCGTTGGCGCGTTTCGGCAAAAATGTTATGCAATAGGTTGTGTTCTCTTCGGGCATGAAGGCCCCAAATCTCGCGTCACAAGGAAGTGAGCATGGCGACCCTGCAAGAGCTAGCCGAGTTGGTTGGCGGAAAATTGATTGGTGAACCTTCTACCGAAATCCATCAGGCTCTACCAATCCAAGACTGCAACGGCAGTTCAATCACCTTGATCGATTCCAAGAAGAACTTGGAGCGATTCGAATCCTCCGCCGCCGCAGCAGCAGTTGTCACGGAAGTCCTTGAGACCAGCCGACCGCAAATCCAAGTCTCAGACTTGCACGAGGCGTTTCGAACCATCGTGCTGCACTTCCGACCGCCCTGCGTTACGCTCGCACACCAGATCATCTCCAGCGAAGCAAGAATTGCAGCCAGCGCTAAACTCGGAGTCAACACTACAGTTGGCCCCGGTGCAGAAATCGGCGACGAAGTCACAATTGGCCCAAACTGCGTCATTCATCCAGGCGTTCACATCATGGCGCAGTGTGAAATCGGCGACGATTGCGAAATCTATCCGGGCTGTGTGCTCTACCCACAAACTCGCATTCACGACCGTGTCATTCTGCATTCCCAAGTCGTGCTTGGCAGCGACGGCTTCGGCTATTCGCAAAAAGATGGCAAACACATCAAATCGTCACAACTTGGCTGGGTCGAGATTCACGATGATGTCGAAATCGGTGCAAACAGCTGTGTAGACCGAGGTGCGTATGGCCCGACTGTAATCGGCGAAGGTACCAAGTTGGACAACTTAGTTCAGATTGGCCACAACTGTCACATCGGCAAACACAATTTGCTCTGCGCTCAAGTCGGAATCGCAGGATCAACTAGCACAGGAGACTATGTTGTGATGGCAGGGCAAGCCGGTGTGACTGACCACGTACACATCGGCGACCAAGCAGTTATTGGTGCCCAGAGTGGCGTCACGAGCAATCTGGACGGGAAGAAAATCTACTTTGGTAGCCCTGCAATTCGTCGCCAGGCAAAACTGAAGGAAGTTATCTTGGTCGGGCGACTCGAGGAAACCAACCAAGAACTCAAAGAGCTCCGGGCCAAAACGGAAGCACTGGAAAGTCAAATCGCTGCTCTGCTTGGTAAGGATCTAGAGAATGCAGAGAACAAAGCAGCCTGACCCTGTGCTACAAACGTACCCTCTGGAACCCCTGAAAGAGCCCATCGGACTGATTGCCGGCTGGGGTAGCTTTCCGATGGAGATCGCACAGCGACTGCATCAACAAGGCCGCGAGCTCTACGTTGTTGGACTGCAAGATCTTGCAACGCCCAAACTTGCGGACTTCGCTACGGGCTATCGCGAACTTGGCTTACTCAAGTTCGGTCAGCACTTTCGATTCTTGCGCTCTCATGGAGTCGGTAACGTATTGTTAGCGGGCAAAATCTTCAAAGACAAAGTACTCTTCGGCGGCCGAGGCTGGATCAGATATCTACCTGACTGGACTTGCCTGAGGGTTCTTGGAGCTAGCTTCGTGACAAAACAGAAAGATGCAAGAGACGATACAGTTCTCAACGCAATCGTTGGTGAATACGAAAGACAAGGCATGCCAGTTTTGCCCATCACGGAAGTCACTCCACAATTACTCTGTGATACAGGCGACTTGACCCAAGGGCGTGTCAGACGATCCGCCCGGCTCGATGCGGAATTCGGTTGGAAAATCGCGCGGCAGATGGGGGGCCTAGATGTCGGGCAAAGCATTACGGTAAAGGATCAAGTCGTGTTAGGCGTGGAAGCCATTGAAGGCACCGATGCATTGATTGATCGCACGGCCAAGCTTTGCCCTCGCGGCGGATTTACCCTGATCAAAGTGGCAAAGCCGAATCAGGACATGCGTTTCGATGTTCCAACCGTCGGTCCCAGAACGGTCGAACGGATGAGCAGGGCAGGGGGCACTTCTATTATCGTGGAAGCTGGTCGAACCATCCTTGTTGAGCGGCAAACGACTCTCGAGCTCGCGAATCGCCTCGGTGTCCATATCGTGGCGTTCGAGGACAACTTCGCTAGCATTGAAGCCGACAGGACCAACATTCCTTCAGCATCTGCGGAAAGTAAATCTATTAGCATTGCATGATTTGTTAGTGCAATAGGCGACTCCTAAACAATTTCGTTCCGCATCTTCCTGGCGGCGGTCAAGCTTGCTTTCAGCGCTGCAAAACCTATCATTCCATAGCTGAGCAAAGCGAATCGACCACACTCGCGCTCGAGCCTCCAAAACTGGTTATCCGCGCCCGAACAATCGCTATAGCCGGAATCTGCCTCGCCAACCTGCATAGAAAATTCTCGCAATTGCTCAAGCAAGTAGTTCCACTTGTTGACGGAGGGTGGGGCGCTGGCATCAAACATAGTGTGGAAACTTGTAATCCTTGCACTCCTGTGGAGAAAGCTATGAAACCCAACTTTTACTTCAAGCCAATTTTGATCGGCTTGCTGCTCTGCTGCGGGTTTCCTCCGATGACAGCTCAGGCAGGCCCACTGATCGATTGGCTCTTCGGACGCCGACAGCAACCAGCAGCCTATCCAGTCGGGCAACCCCTTCCGCTCGGAAGCACCTACGCGGCGGGCTATACTCCTTACGGCGGCTATGCAATACCAAACTATAACTCCCAGCCACGCTACACGACGAATTATGGTGCACACTACGGTTCACAATTGCCCGCGATCGGACAGGCTGGAGCTGCCTACACTGCTCAGCCCAATAGCGGTATTGCGGCGACCACGCTGCCAAACACAACTTCTCTTGTGCCGCGTTTCCGCACTCGTTCCGAACCTGCTCCAGTCACCTACTACCGACCGTTGCTGACCACAGATCCCAATACCGGTGCCCAAATCGTCGTGATGGCACCGTGCACCTCATACGAGTACCAAACACGTAGAACACCGCTTCTCGGTACCCGGCCACTGGCCACTCAAAGCCTGATTCCACGCATTACACCATTGCCTGCCGCCCAGCCGACTTACACGTTGCCAAGTGGCGGTATTGCCTTGGCCACAACGACTCCAATGCATGCAGCTCCTCCGGCGTATGGATATGTTATACCTTCTGCGGCCCAAGCCCCCATGCCCTATTCACCCGGAAGTAACAACGGCGTTGCGCCGAGTACTTATATTCCGCCTGCAACCGTGCCTGGACTCGTAGCCCCCCAGGCAGGGAGCACCATTACGCCTGCTCCCACTTACGGGCAGATCACGACACCGCCAACCGAAGCAACGGGCAGCACCGTGTTTCCTCCGCGTGACGAATCTGGTGACGTGCCACCATCTTTGCCGTCGCGAGATGGAACTCAAAGCTCTTTGCGGCCAGAATTGCGAGGGATTCAACAGGCTCCGAGAGATTCGGAGTCAGGTGCAAGCTCCACCGAAACCAGCTTCCCCAAAGTATCGGTTCCAGAATTGACTCTCCCTAGCACTGGACCTGCACAGAACCAAGAACCCGAGATGTCGCCAATTCCAGTTCCGAGCAACTTCGACGTTCAAAGACGTTGGAACCCGGGACTTCTTCGCGCTGAGGACATGACTGCTTCACGTCCCTTGCCAGTTGTCCACCCAGCCTCAATTCGTCTCGCAGGTCAGTCAAAGAAGATTCATTGGGCGAGTTTCGAGGAGCCAAGTAATAGTAACACAGCGGTCCAGCCAGCAACTTCGAATCGACGGTCAACAAAGCTTGGGTTATCTGAGCCCGGAGGACTAGTACTTCCGCCTCAAGCCCCGGTAGCTGCAACACGACAACGCCAGCCGATCTCACAGCCCCACACATCTTTGCTTCCAACACAAGGGCAAACGCGCCAGCCAGCAGCGAGTCCACGACGTAGAGGCAATACAGAATGGAAGAGCAGCCGCTAAGGCCTCGGAACACCTGGAAAACCTGTCTAGGTTTCTCGGTCTCATCGTGTCCATTTCGAGATTAGGTGCTTGCTTCAACTTGAAGGCTCCGCACTTAATTCAAGTCAGGGAAAGCGAAGCTGATTACCGTCGCCCTGGCGGGCATGAGTGTCAAAGAGAAAATGTCGCGCTCAGCTGCGAAGTTTGCTTGGACCATCAGCAAATGTCATTGCAAACGGTAAAGGCCCAATCTAAATCCGAACAGCTCAAGTGGCAGGTTGCCCTGAGATGTATCAAACTGAGCCGGAAGTAGTAGCCATGACCAATAGGCATTGAGCTTCGACAGCTATTCCACCCGCACTTAGATCGCGTATTCAAACTCTTCGGCATCCAAGAAGGCTTGGCTGGGCTGTGTACCCAGAGCAATCCCACCGACAATGTGCCAGGCTGCTTGAATCCCGAGACGCCGCAAGACCTGAGCCGCCTTACCACTTCGATTGCCACTGCGACAGACAAAGATCAACTCCTGCTCAGTCTGTTCTTGCTGAAGTAGCGAGGCGAGGAAATCACCGAGTCGCGTTAACGGAACATTGCGAGGTGGAGTATCCAAGTCAAAAGCACTCCAATCTTCAGCAAAATGAAACTCGTGAGCTTCCCGCACATCCACGATCAGCGAGTTGCGATGCTCCTTGAAAAAGGCATTCAATTCTTCGGGAGCGACGTTGAAGGAATTCTGGTCGTCTTCATAGTTTTGAATCAACCCGCACACTAACTCGCAGTTCTTCTCATCGTCGATTTCAGAATCTACTTTGGCTTTGATGGAAAGATAATCCGCGACAGTAGGAAACTCTGAATCGAGAATTTGAGACAACAAACAGTTGTGCTTGCGCTCACTCGCAAGCGTTGTAACGAAGCCCAGGTTGTAATCGTGTGTCGGGCAAATAACCGACTGTGGTGAAATAATGCTGGGTAGCTTTCGCAGCGAGCGAAGCATCGACTCGGGACAACTAGACTCGAAGTCCGTCCTGCCAATGCCACCAATCAGTAACGTATCACCAGTAAAGGCATATCGCACATCACCGGGATGCAAAACGCCATCCTTCGCAGCGCCAACCAGGAAAGCGTGTCCGTCGGATGTGTGTCCTGGCAGTTCGGTGTATGCGATCTGAAGACCGTCGGACACGGAAATAAACTCGGCTTGGCTCTCGTCTCCCAGCTTCAATCGCCCTTCGACTCGGACTGGCCAACCAAGAATATCTGTCGCCTTGGGCTCATACAGCCCACGGTCAGAGAGCCGCTGCACGAGCTCCTCTCGAGGAGACTCATGATCCACATGCTGATGGGAGTCCAAGACACCAACGACCTTCAGTCCTTGGCAAGACACCAGCATTTCGATGCGATCTAACATCGCCTCAAACGGCTCAACCACGACGCAAAAACCGCTCTCGGCGGAGCTCAGAATCCAAGAACAATCTGAGCCGCTCTTTAGCTGGACAAGGCCATCCATTTGCCGGGTATCGACACCTTGGTCGATCCCCGTCTTCGCCAAGCACGAACGCGTGAGAGCAACACCCGCTTCTTCGATTCGCAGACAAGCCGACTCGACGTCCGCCGCCGTGATACTCGGCCCGAAGGAAAGGCGAATCGCTCCGTCACTGCGCCATTTGGGTAGCCCCATTGCCTCAAGAACATACGAGCCCTGAACGGCGGAGCCACAAGCTGAACCGGAGCTAACGCGAATCCCAGCCGCATCAAACAAATCGAGCAATTCCTTACTTCCAAGCCCTGGAATGGCGAAGTTGATTGTTGTCGGAACAGAATGGTCAAACGGCGTGTTGTACTCAATGTCAGGAAATGCTTGCTCAAGGCTGCTGATTAGTCGCCCACGATACTCGCCTAGAACCTCGCTGCTGCGAAACGCATGTGAGGTCTCGTCAAGCAGAGCTCGCAGTACCGCCGCAATAGCCGCTACGCCTGGCAAGTTCTCAGTACCACCGCGTGCTCCACCTTCCTGTCCTCCGCCAGCTATCAACGGAGTGAAAGGAGCTCCCTCTCGAACGTACAAGACTCCGATGCCCTTTGGCGCATAAATCTTGTGCCCGCTAAAAGTTGCGTAATCGATCGAAGCCTGTGAAAGGTCCAACTGCAGCTTGCCGATAGCCTGAACACAATCGGCAAGCCACGCCACCGGACGATCCGCCGACTGGACAATGGATTCGATGGAGGTGAGATCGTGGATGGCACCGGTTTCATTGTTTACCGCCATCGTGCACAACATATGCGCCGATCCAATCTTCTCACTAAGGAAATCCAGATCGAGCTGGCCGTTCGAGTCAACCGGAATGGCAACCACATCGCAGCCTACTTCCAGGAGTGAATTCCAGTGCTGAAGGGCCTGCGGTACGGCTTTGTGCTCGGTCGCTCCGTAAAGCAATAGCCCTCGTTCGCCTTCGGGCATTTCTCGCACTTGCTGCTTGATTGCGCACAATGCCGAGAAAATCCCAGTTTGAATTGCCTCGGTCGCACCGCTCGTGAAGACAATCTTGCCATTCGGCGCTCCAAGCACCTCTCGAGCCACCGAACGCGCCGACTCCAAAATTTGCCGAGCCCGCAGCCCCGTGATGTGCGAGCTACTCGGGTTGCCGTACATTTCTTCCATCACCGACTGAGCTTCCTGCGCCGCCAGCGGAAGCACTCGTGTGGTAGCATTTTCGTCCAAGTAAATTTCTGATCTAGCTGGCATAGTTCTCGCCTACGACGCACGACATTATTACAGATGCCTGCATCTTATTTTTGGCCGTATGGAGGATTATGTGATTATCGCGTCTTTGAATCCGCACAAGAAATTTGCAATTCGATAAGCTTCAAAGGAATGGTGAAGGCTGATGGGGCCAAGAGTGTAATTCTGCAAGGCAAAAAAGAGTTGCCTAGAAAATGATCCTTCACGACTATTTTGAGTGGCAGTGTACACACCGACAAGCCTTAATGCGTCACTCGAATCGAAATGGTGATCGCATCAGGTATCGCGTGGTAACTCGACCTCCCCCAAAGACCGAAACACAACATGAAATAGCGTCATGACGATTCTTGAGTTTTCGAGTCAGATTAGTACTACCCACACCCGAAAAACAACACTGACTTGGCCAACAAACTAAGGTTTTCCCGTTGGCGTTAGGAAGCTCAGATGATGACTAGCATCAAGCCACATGAATTGCCGCCGATCCTGGACTGTCAGATTATCGAGCAAAGCATAGTTCTCGAGCGATCCCTCGAAAGCCATCGCGCGGCGCGTTTCAGCAATGCACTCGTCGATCACTTGATCTTCATCCGTCTGAGCCAAAACCCTAGGTTTCAGAACCGGCAAGGTTGGAGTCCCGGAAAACAACTTCCGACGCCGTAACGAATAGCGCCCCCCACTCCACTAAGGTGGCTCGCAGAACCCAAGGCAGGCGGAAACCGAAACCGTCCATCCCACCTCGCATCGTTGCTGTCAAATGCTCGCAGATTTGCGAGAGATTCCAGTTTTTGGTCTTCTCGTACCCATCTCGCCGCGAACGCTCGATCTCCTGAACCCTTCGTCACCCGTACAAAAACTTAGTTGACGCCGCAGTCGATTCTCCTGGTTTGGAAACAGCTCCCCTACACATCCTAAACTACGAATTTCCGTACGGATAAGATTCCAATTACTTTTGCCTTTGTCGCATGCCCACTAGTGCGACCCGTTGACGCATGTAAGGAATAGACTCGCTTGTAAGAGACTAATGCCTCGCCAACTTAACAAACTCGTTCGGCGCTTCTCGCGAACTTCCGACCACAATTCTGCGTTCGCCAGACTGCGTTTCTTCAAGCACTCCGCGAATTCGTATAGATTCGCCAGCAAAGGCGTTTCCGGTGTAGGTCGCCGTCCAACAGATCAGGAGGTCTCCATGCTCACTGTCAATTCTCCACACGGCAGGAAAATCAAAGCCACGAGAGTCATCCACCACAACAGCCTCGAACTCCAATTCCTTAAGTTTTCTCCCGGGCTCCCAGATATGTTCCTCAGCAGGACGATTCAGGCTCAAATCAATTTTGAGTCCGTCCAACCAAAACTTATTGAACTTACGCTTCTCGTACCAAAGATACTCTTCAACACTTAAACTGCAGCCACGGCGCTCATAGGCAAATCTCCAATGTTCCTCAGACGCAGGCTGCCGCTCTTGGTGTAATTGCGCATAGCTTCGAAACAGCTGGAAACTCTCAATACTATTTGTCCAGAGATCGACGTCGGATGAATCCGTATGTGCGCCGATGAGAAGTGAACCACTGACACCGAGGGTCCCTACGACGACGCCTTTCTCAACGAGTTTCCGCAATACTCGCTGCGCGGTCAGCGAGACTTGGTCTTCCGTTTCCGCTTGAACCAATTGCTCAGCACGTTCGAGTCCCGAGAAGTGATCTTCAATGACATCAGCCGGAATTCCAGGAAGTTCAACATCCCAACATGGCGAGTGAAACAGTATTTCTGGACTCTCCGTTCGAAGTAGCTCCAAAGAATTTTGCCAACTCGGTTTCCTCCAGCCATCAGTATCGCGGACGTAGCGCAGCATTGCAGGATAACGTCCATCCTGCTTTCGTTCGCTAAGCACCGCAAAGTAAAAACCACCAGCAGTCTTTAAGAAATCACGAGTAACAATCCTATTCACTCGATCACCATCCGCAGTGGACTTGGCCAGAGGTCTTTCCCATCGATTCCTTGAGCCATTGAGAAGCCTTATGGCGAAGTATACGACAACATTCCCTTCACGTTCGTTTACAAAGGCACGAACGACGACGGTCCACCTCTCGCTTAAGGTACCATACAGCTGAAGCCATTCTCGTATCTTTTCGTTTTTCTAATTTCGGCTTTTCGCTGGCGGGCCGCAGGTCAAAACCAGCTGAAACTGCAAGTTTCGAAACGATTGCCCCGCATGGGAGCACCATCAACAGGCAGGTAATTTTGAGCGGCAGCAGGGAAGATCGCAAGGTAGCGATTAAAGAAGCGTTCATGCTATCCATCGACGCACGAAGAGACAATCTCAGTCCTGAAATCATCTACGACATTCGGACCACGGATTCTCTAAATTCCGACTGCGAAGGTCGGCAGTTTGAACTCGAATACATGATGACTAAGAATGTCCGTCTCGACGTAGAGTCCCTGGCTGAAAGGCTGCAATTAATCGGGTCCTCTGGTTCAGAGGACACATACAGCGAGCGTGGCTGGTATTCCGATGAATCAAGTTTGTGTCGGGCAATCTCTGATTTATTCGAATCTCAAAGAAATGAGAATGTCGATCGCCCAACACCCAACGTTTGCAGCGCCAACGTCGTAGGGCAGGGAGTATCAACCATGCGAAATCATCGACTCTGCAACTGATTGTTGATTTCGCTGACAAACAAGATCTCCAAGCCAGGGTGATCGTGTGAGATCCCCAAGAACTCGAAAACCAAATTAGTCATGTAGTCATGGATCTTTTGCTGCCGCGGATTGAACTTTGCCTCACGCTGATCATCGTATGCCTTTTGCCGAATCCGATAGTAACGATCGAATGTATCGGCAAAATCATCTTCTTTGAACTGGGCGTCCAGCAACTTCAGCAAGATCTTCTTTTGATCTAATGCCTCGAACAGTTCGACTTGCAGCGATTCAAACCTGGGGACAGGAACCTCAAGACTTCTGTCCAGTTCCGGAAACAGGGAGCGAAATTCGTAGCAATCCCCTTTCTCGTTCATCCCGCAAATCAGTACGAACTGCGTCATCTGCCTTTCGACAGAAGTCAGTTCCGCTTCGATCTCGAATGGCTTTCGGAAGTAGTAGAGCACTCCGCGCTGCAATGGCCCGTCTTCTTGTAGGGCTTCCAATGGCTTTGAGAAATTCTTCAGGTACCGCAAAGCCAGTTTGGCGAAACCTTCACCGCCGTCGAGCTTCTTAGCCCGTCGCAAAATCTGTGGCACCGAGTTCTTGAAAACCGCTGGCAACTTCTTGTCGGTAGAGGACAGTCGCGATTTCGGCGTATAGGCATTCGCTGAGCCATCTGAGACGCCCGCATTCCCACAAGCTGAGATCAACTGGTTGCGGACTTGACTGGTTTTCGTCGGCATCGAACGTGTGGAAGCTCGCCCGCGGTTGAGTTCCGCCTCGTATTTGCCGATTTGCTTCGTTGCCCCAAGCGAGGTCTGGCCAGATGTCTCCACGGAGTTTTTCAGCCGTTGTATTTCGCTAGTCAGGTGGTTTTCCCACTGCGAAAAAGCTGCATTGAAAGCAGCTTCAAGCAAAGTTATCTCAGTCAGCGCACCTTGGTAATCGGGCTTCTCTTTTGCGATGCGTTTCGAGGCGTGATTGATATGCGTAATCAATCCCTTGACATCTCTGTACAGCCGTCCATCGAACATCAAGTTCACTGGAGTCAACGCGCTACGCAAGCTCTCAAAATTAATTTCAGGACGAGGCTCGGAAGAAATTAACAGGGATGAATCAGAGGGAGAATCTGATGGATCTTCACTCATAACGGGAGCGGCATTTGTCGCAGGAGCAACAAAACAAAGTAGATGAGAAACGAGAAAAACTTCCTACATTCTACTCGAAACGCCCCTGGACTGGACGTCCTCATTACGGATCAACCGCAATTCGAAGGCCTACAATTTGTAAGCCGCAATGGGGCGTTTACCTGTGCATCAATTCTGCGACCTGAGCGACGGTAAATCGGTGCAACTCAGGCCGCAGCTTCGGTGATTTTATCCACAACCCAATAGGCTGTGCCGCCAAAGGCGGAGCATTCGATGAGGAAAATCACTCGTACCGATACTCTGCTACGCTCAGTTCTTTTCGCTCTGTTTCGATCATCTTGACGTAGTTCATCGCTGACTGAAGCGTCTTGGAGCTGAAACGTCGCTGGTTTCCCAAGTAGCGTGACTCACGAGTATTAAGACTGGCGAGCTTACTCCAATTGAGGTCATTTGCCATGTTCCAAGCAGCAGCTTGGGCAGTTGTCTGGCTGATTTTCTTTGAGCCGAGATCTGAGCAAAGCTTGTAGATCTCTGGAGACGCTTCGACAGCTGCGAGCGGCACGATCTCGTACTCCATGAGTGGCATTGGATCAGGCTTTCCGTGTTGCAGACATACGGTCTGAACGGCAAGCTTGCGTTTCTTATCCGGCGGCACTCGGAAGAAACCACCATTGGCTCCACCGAAGTTACCTCCGCCACCAAAATTCCCGCCACCAAAATTCCCGCCACCAAAATTCCCGCCGCCGAAGTTGCCGCCGCCACCAAAGTTCCTACCTCCGCCGAATCCGCCACCGACGTTCTGCCCACCGCTCATCCCCGCGCCGCCACCGCCAGCAAATCCTTGGCCTTGGCCGCCTCCAGGAAATCCTCCGAAGTTTCCCCCCTGCCCGAATTGCCCTAACACATGCCGTGCACCGAAGGCATTTGGCAAAATTAAATCAATGTGCTCGTCTGTCTTATTTTCAATGATCACATTGGCCTTGTCAGCTCCGTTGGCAATAAATCGAACTTCGACAAGTGCCTTTTCGATGGCATCAAATAACTCAACACTTTTTGATGCGTCAGCTTGTTTAGAAGCTTCTTGAGCAAAGGTTAATGAGTTGACAGCGCCCACAATCAACAGCAAAGAAGAACTGAAAGAAAGTCGCATAGGTTGTCTCCAAAGTAATTTGCATAGAACATGCATACGAACCAACACCACGAGTCTAGGGCACGGTTCAGTGAGCTCGACCAACCGGAGACAGATTGATCGGCGTGTGAATAACTTGGCAGAGAAGAAGATGAACTCGGTTGATGCAAGTCCCATGCCAAGTGATATTCCGAGCGATGATTAGCAACTTACCTAAATCGTAGTGGGATTCGCCAAAAATCCTGAGCTGCTGGATTTCTGGCGAAATTCAATGCCACAACTACGCCTTTCAGGTTTTGCAAATTCCTAAGGCCTTGGGCATCGACGCCAGGCAGCCGCCGCAATTTGCAACGGCACAATGAGTCAACGTCGCAAAGTGAGGCAATCTCACTCAGTCTATCTAAGAAGCTATCATTGCGAATTCAGAAGCCGCAATCGTTTCGTCTTGCTCTAGCATCAGGATCGGAGTGTCCGGAGCAATCCGCGCCACGATCTCTGGCAAGCGGCGATGACAACTCAAGATAATCGTCTGCACTCCTTCGTCCCAACTCGCCACCGCCTCCAAGGCACGTTCCGTGCGGTTATCATCGAAGTTGACGAAGCAGTCATCCATAACAACCGGCAACGCTTCGTGGCATTGGCAATATTCCGAAATGAATGCCATTCGAATCGCAAGGTAAAGCTGCTCTCGAGTACCTGTACTCAGTCGGTCAGGCTGGAAAGCTTCCCCTTCGGCGTTGCGCACAAAGAACTTTTCCTTATTCCCTGGCTCGTGCTCAACGGTGACATACCTTCCGCCCGTCAGAGTCGCAAGAAACATATGCGCCTTACGAAGCAGGCTTGGTTCATTCTCTGTTGCGAACAAATCAATAGACCGGCTCAACATTTCCTGTGCGAGTTTAGTGACCACCCATTGCTCACTTAGCTCGGCCAGTTCACCACGCAGAGTTTGCAACTTGTGCAAGCCCGACTGGTACCGCGAACTTTGCGCCAGAACCTCAAGCCGCTCTTGCAATTGCCCAATCGTCGTCTGCTGTTCCTCTCTTTGCCCATCGACCAACGAAAGCTGCTTGTGATTCTCCTTGAGCTGCATCTCGACTTGTGCGGGATGATTGTCTGCCAACTGCAAACAGAATTCATCAAAGTCGGCTTTGCCGCAGTGAGCCATCAAGGCGGCTTTGTGCTTTCCTAGTCGGTCACGCAGCTGTTCAGCACGATGAATACGTTCCAACAATGATTGCGTTTCGGATGGCGAACCTGAACCCGCGGTTAAGCAAAATGCCGCCAGTTTCTTGTCCAGCGATTCTCTTTGCTCTTCCGACTCACCGAGCATTTGGGTCTGATGCTCAATATCTGACGCAAGCTGAATTCGCCTCGCTCTCTCTTCACGAATCTCCCTCAACGCCCGAAGTAGGCTTAGCATCCACACTTCTGGTTCACGACCATACGAGTCGGCCGCTTTGCTCACACCAAGCTCCTCAAGATGACTCCTCAAAGCTGCCACTTCATTCTCGAATCTTTCGAGCTTCGCATTTCCTGAGTCGATTTCCTGCCTCACTCCCAATAGCTTCTGCGACTCCGCATGAATCCCTTCAAGAACAGAGAGCAACTGCTCGCAGTCGCTAGGCGGCCAGTCGAAAGTAACAGGAGTCGATTGCAACCAAGCTGAGAATTCCAAAGTCAGCTTGGACTGCTCAGCCTCTAAACCCTTCAGACGCGCATCCAATTCCTTCTGTTTTCTGGCCGAGTCCGCCTGTCGCTTTGACTCCTGCTGGTGACTGCGCAGTCTCTCCGACCACTCTTGCAACTGCTCGCACAGCTGCTCGGCTGACTCATTCGCTGATAAAGCTGCGGGCCAATCATCGACAAGTTGTTCGCGAATTTGTCGAATCTGGCCCCGCAGACGGTGCAATTCCTTGCGTAGTCCCTGCTGCCGCTCCTGCTCCCTACGCCAACTCTCAAACTCCGTCATCCAGTCTTGAAATGCGTCAGGTGCTATTTCTTGGAGAGGCAAACTCTCTAACGCGTTTGCCCAGTTCTCATGCAGCTGCTGCCTGCGTTCCATAAGATCCACTCGCTGGATCTGCAGCTCACCTTCGCGTTCCCGGATTTCTTCCAGACGCTTTTGATTTTGCCGAACCTGCGCCAAGGCTTCCGCAACCTCAATCATATCGTCACGGGCTTGATCCGCTGCCTGACCGATTCGCTCCAACTCCTGCAGGCGTCGAATCTGCTGCTCGGGAGAAATACTTGCGGCGATCAGAGGCTGCGAAAGCTCATCCATCCACTGATTGATGACCCCAACTCTTTGCTCAGAAAAAACCGAAAGCTGCCGAAGCAACGCCTCAGACTCTTCATGTTGCTTGGAGTTGCTCTGACTGGAAGCCGCTTCCAGCTGCTCTTGCTCGGCGGCCAACTTGTCTGAATCCAATTCCAGTTGCCGTGCAAGTTGATCCAGTTCCACAAACTCTGCCGCAAGAGCATCCACTCGCTTCGGCTTTGGCAACTGCCATTGCATCTGCAGCTGTCCGCCAGCGACGAGCTGCTCGGCCAGTCTTCGCGCAAGTTTCAAAAACTCAGGATCATCCATCGCCTTCTGCAATGCTTCGAAGCGGTGCTGAGCCTGCGTTTCCAACTGCTGGAGTTGCTGCAAACTCGCCCTTAACAGGTTCAGTTCATCGATCTCTGGCAAATCTGATTCAATTTCTGACCCGACTTCTCCGATCGCTTTCAATTGTCCCTGCAGTTGCAAAACTTCATCGCGGTTCGAACGATAGCCTCTTGCAAGCTCCTGCAATCGGCGCTTTTGCGGCAAACTAACTTGCAGACCCTCTTTTGATTCTGGCAATTCGACCAACTCAATCTCGGCGAGTAGATTCTTCAGCCTGGTCTCGCCAACCTGGCATTGCTTTGTCAGCCCCCACAGTTCTTCGCGTAAAGCCGAGATATTCTCGGCTTGATGTCCCAGAGATTCAATGAGATCCTCAGAGTCGAGCAACTCACTGTTTCCGCCAAGTCGCTTGAGTTCGTGATTCAGTTTCTGAAGAACGTCCTTAAGCTGTTGAATTCGTTGGTGCAGCGTCTTCCTTTGCTCAGCATAGTCTCCCCACTGCGTGACAAACGTTGAATCGAGGCCCGCGGGAATATCGATTTCAGACAACTCTTGCCGAACCACTTCAAACTGCTCAAAACTGGGTAAAGCCTTCTGCAAACGCTCCGCACGCTGTCGCAAAGCCAGCAAGTCGGTTGCCTTGTTGCGCAAGAGATCGTTTTGTTCGATCGCTTGCTTGAGCTGCTTTCGAAGGTCTCTGATCTCAGTTGCCGAAGTTTTAAACGCATGCAATTCCTGCTTGCATTCTTGAATCTCTTTGAGCTTCTGATTGATCGGCGTATTCTTACCACGCGACTTATAGAGGTCAGCAAGCGACTGGGAGAGCTCACTGCGCAAATTTTCGAGCACATGAATGCCCCCAAAACTTCCGCCCGCTAATGCTTCAGATAGTTTGGCATCTTGCAGAGCGGCTTGACCAGCCCGGAGTTCCTCCTGCGAAAACCCAAATAGGTTCTGGTAGCTTTCCAAGTTCAGACTGGTGTAAACTTCGTCAAAACGCGAGTCATCAATCGCAACGCCTTGCAGCTGAGCATCGATCTGATCCTTGCGTCCCTTAGTGCGTTGGAAAGTAAGCTCACTTCCGTCTTGCAAGGTCAAGTCGACTGAGGCCTGCATCGTTTGCCCAGTCAAATACTTGTTGTTGGACGGTTTGAAGCCAAACAACGCCTGGCGGATTCCGTTCAGCGCGGTCGTCTTGCCAGCTTCATTCGCTCCATAAAGCACCACCAGAGGAGCAGATCGCAACTCAAAGCTACGATGTCTAAAAACGCCAAAGTTCTCAAGTGTGATATTTTCAATTCTCATGCTTCGGCTTCTCCAAGCAAACGAGAAACTAGCATATTCTCGGCTTGGGCGAGCAGCTGATCCAATCGAACCGCATCGGTAGATTCCGACTCCGGTTCAAATTCAATCGCCCAGCCATACTCCGACAGCTCACCACGCGCCTTCTTGAGTAGTTCTTCCAACGAACTCTCTAGTTCTCCTCGTAGCAAACCTTCTTTTTTGCTCGACTCAGCAATGCGAGAAAGATAGTCAAGCGACGTTACCAAGTCTTGGTGCTTTGCCTGTGGAACCGGCATCGAACGCAGACGGACCGCCTCCAACCAAAAGTCGCCACTCGCACGCAAGAAATCACCAAGTTGCTCCGACAGGTTATCGATCGCACCAAGCCGAGTTAACGAGTCATGCAGTGCTGTCGTCCCTTCCAATTCAATCCGCACCGCGAGCTGCCGACCATCTGCACGTTGATGTAATGTACCCATCTGCTGTACTAGCAAATCCTCGATATCCCCCAGGCGCTCAGCATTTGAAATATTTAAGGACAAGCACTCCCAGCGAAAACAATCAGTCGCAACGAACTCGATGTGCCTCAAGCCGTCATCGGAGTACTCAACTACTTGGCAGCCCTTAGCCCCCGTTTCACGAACGCTGCGTCCCTGCGTATTCCCGGAGTAGCCTACATAACACGACTCACTCTGCGACTGTTCCGAACGCAAGTGAATATGGCCTAACGCCCAATAGTCATATCCAGCCGCGTCGAGGACAGAGATTGTGGTCGGAGCATAAGGATCATGGGAGCCAGGGCTGGACAACGAAGTGTGGAGCAGGCCCACATTGAACATGCCGGAGAGAGCAGCCGGATATTTTGCCGCCAAGTCAGACTCTTGCACCCTCGAACCAAAACTTTGACCATGGACCGCCAAACCAGCTTCCTCGAATACTGTAGTGCTTGCGGAACTCGTCCCAAACTCGTGAACGCCATCGGGCCATTGCGTCACCTTCTGCGAAGCACTGATGGCATCGTGATTGCCGAGGATCAATGCCACAGGAATGTTGCTTCGCGTTAAGCGTTTGAACTGCCCTTCTACCCAGAGTGCCGCACTCGCATCCTTGATCGGACCATCGAACAAATCACCAGCAATCACCACTGCGTCGACTTCGCGCTCGAGCGCTAGATCAACGACAGACCCGAAGCTACGACGAGACGCTTCTCGCATCTGCTCCCCGATTTTGGCGTCCAGTCGGTGAACTTTGGCAAGCGGACTGTCCAAATGAACGTCCGCCACGTGAATGAAACGCTTGGTCATAGAAAAACGATATCGCTTGAGATAATCTTCAAAAGGGAAAGCGAGTCTTACAAACGCGACGCGCACACGCGACGCGCACAAGACTGAGTGACCGAAACTAAGACCGGAAACAATTGCTCGCGCGTCGTGCCTATACTACTTCACATGCTCACCCTTTCTGCTTGAACTGGAATCGAAGTCTGGTGAAGGAACTGCGGTTTCAACCCGAACCAAATCATCTGTACTGAGCATCAACAAGTAAGACTGCACGCGGCTTGTCTCCAAGCCCAACATCTTGCCGACGGCAGCAGCATAAGCTTGCATCTGCGGGCGATGCTGCTCCACCCGGTCATCCAGCCAGAGCAAAGTCATCTCAGACTCAAAGTGCTCTGTCTTGTAATCAAATATCTCAGCCGCGTAGGGTTTATCATCCTTGTACAGCACCGCAAGGCGATCGATCTGCCCAGAAATAAGCTCACCATCGATCAGTTGGCTTATGCTCAATTCATTGCTAATTTCAACCCGGTCTGGAATCCTGCCGAAATGCTTCGCCCCATAGCGTAATTTAGAAAGAGCTGCGCGAGTGCTACCAAGCTGCAGAATCTCTTCAAACTCATCCAACACTTGATCCAGCGAAACCAATTGGAGGTCTTCTGCGCTGAGCCTGCTCTGCACAGCCCCCTGCATTGTTTCCCGATCAAACGAAAACTCCTCGACCCAATGCACGTTTTCCAGCAAGGCATGGAGGATCCTGCCATAGACAGCACCATGCGACTGACTCAAGGCGAACAAGTCGCCAATTGAGACCGGTTCGTTCTGATGACTTTCGTAACTCGGCGCCGTCACTTTCAAGCTACGCTTTTCTGCCAGCTCCGGATCACTTCTCAGCGAGATGACTCTTGCTTCAACAGCCTCCGTTTCTTCCTTGATAGCCGGCAAGGCGGAAAACCAATCTTTGTCCCCGCGTTGGTATAGCACTTCGTCAGCGTTGCAAGCCTGACGACCTGGTTGCACCAGAGTAGCCTGAAGAATCCCGGCGAAGTCTTGCCGCGACTGCTTGCTTCGTGGTCGTGAGTACATGTAGAGAGCTCGACGAGCTCGCGTCATGGCTACATATAGCAAACAGAGTGACTCGACGACTTGGCGTTCTTTGTTTTGCTCAAAGGCTTGCTGCCAGTCTTGTGGAAGAAAACGCTGGAGCGCCGAGTTCATATACCGGACTACACCAGTCGGCGGCTGACATGGATCATGGCCGCGCAAAACAAAAGCGGAACTTCCGTCATACAACGCACAGCTGAGATCAGGCAAGAAGACCGCGTCGAACTCAAGCCCCTTACTGCGGTGAATCGTCATCACCTTCACTTGAGCCTCAGTCGGCAGCGAAACTTGCTTCGTCTCAACTGCTTGCTCAAAATCGCTCAGTCTCCCGGAAAAACCCGACTCGTACTCGTGAGCCATTTGCAACAGCTGTTCAAGGCGATATTGATCCCACCAAGAAACGTGTGCGGCTAACAAGTCCGCAATGCGGCGAACGGCTCGCCCAAGTCCCAACCGATACACCTGAGTACGAAACCAATTCGATAGCTTGACCGCGTCAGCGGTATCGACGGTCAGATAATCGGCTAGGGGAGATCGGTCGATATGGTAGTGGCATATTTGGTCGCCCGGGTGGTCTGCAAGATGCACCAAGGAAAGAATCAACTCCACTGCGACGGAGTCCGTGAGTGGATTCCCACCATCTTGACTCGCCGATATGCCCAAATCACGCAGAGTCGCAATCATCTGGGCAACTGAGGCGTTAGTTCGTAGCAAAACACCCACCGAACCACTCGACTGCTCAGTGATCTCTGAAATTTTCTGTGCGGCCGCAAGCATATAGGTCGAACGAATCTCATCGAAAGTGGCTCCGCCCATCTGCGGACCATTTTGGAGCTGCACAAAGCCTTTCAAATCACTGCGTGCCGTCGCGTGTTTTGGAAATGCCTTGGACCACTTACCTGCCGCCACTTCGCAATTGGCGTAGTTGTCGTGCAGAGAAAGATTTCTAAATACTTCGTTGACAGACTGGATGACTTCATAGCTAGAGCGAAAACTCTGACTTAGCTTTCTCTGATCGATCGACGGCAGGGCCCCCCTGACTGCATCGAAAACTTCCGCAACACCGCCGCGCCAACCATAGATCGCTTGCTTGGCGTCACCGACGCACAGAACAGACTGTTCGCTTTGTGCACCACGCGAAACAGCGAGCGGCTTAGCGATGGGTTCCAGGATTCGCCATTGCTCGGCTGAAGTATCTTGAAACTCATCGAGCAGTAAGTGCCGAATACCACAGTCCAACCTGAACTCCAAACGCTCAACGAGATCCGACTGCGTGGCGAGCCCCTTGGAACTCCATTGCGAAAGGTGATAAGTCACATCCGCGAAGGCCAACAAGCGATACTTGCGGAGAATGTCTTGGTAGTGGGTGTTGTACTTATCTAGAACTTCATAGCTTGCAAGCGTCTGCGTCTTGCGAATGGGCAGCAATTCACTGGCGGCTCGATCAGCAATCTGTTGCACCGCAAGCATCAAATCAGCTGGAAGCGTCTTGCGGTAATACGTGGGCTCGCGTTCTTCAGCTAATTCGACCAGCTTGTGTGCCAATACATCTTCCCAGTCGCCCGTACGAGCGGCCAAGTGAAACTTCTCGAGCTGTTGATCAATACTCTTGTGCCCGAAACGGCAGTTTTCCAAGGTCTGCAAAGCGGACTCGACGGCGGCCTCCGACACAGGCGGCATCAATGGCAATTGATCCCAAACCGGCTTATCCGCGACTCGATAGACCGAAAAGCCAGATCGCACGGTCTGTAAAATCTCATCCGCAACCCGTCGACTCGACTCACCCTTCGCCAGCATCCGAACCAAGTTGATCAGCGTCTGCTTATCTTCCTTCTCCAGAAGGTTGCTGACCGCTTGCAATTGATAAGTTCGCTCCTGCACGGGATCCATCGGCTCCCAGCCATTGGGCAAACCCATTTCAAAACTAAACACCCGAGCAACAGAAGAGAAAAAACTGTCTAACGTGCTAATTCGGAAACGGTGGACTTGTTGCGTCACCCGTCGAAGTGCCGCTAAACAACTTGCCTGCGAAGCATCAACGCCCTCGACGTGCTTCTCAAGTTCGCTCCGCGCACTTTCGCGCAGACACGCCTTCGCCAATCGCTCCATCACTCGCTGAAGGATTTCACCGGCCGCCTTACGCGTAAAAGTACTGGCGAGCACCGTATCGACACTCTGGCCTGAAAGGATGATTTGCAGCAGTCGATTCGAAAGCTGAAAAGTCTTGCCTGTGCCCGCCGACGCACGGATGAGCACCGGCTTTAATTCTGGGTCACTGATCACCGGTTGCAAGTTCAGGATCTTCGCTTCTTGGACACATTCCGGCGAGACCGTCCCAGCTCCGGATTCTGAGAATCGATTTTGCTTTCGCTGAGGTTGCTGCGAAGTGATCTGACGAATGTTTGTTTGACATATCCGAGCGTAGTCATCGAAGACAGGTGCTTCCCATTCTTCGGGCCAGTACTCACCAGCAGCAATGCGACTAACGATTTCATCTGCTTTAACATCAGCATCACGCAGTTGTTCCGGAGTAAAGTCCGCAACATAGAAACGCGTTTGGCTGGCTTGCTTGGGCAACACGATATAGCCAAGTATTGGCTCACCTTGGACGTCCATCCGCTTTGCCAAGTGACGATACAGAGGAAGCTGCAAGTCCTGCCATCCCTTTGTGTCGCTCCAATGCACCTTGACCGGATCTTTTGCAGTTTCGCTGGTTTTGTAATCCCAGATCGCCCACTGCTTCGAATCAGGATGGTAATCGATTCGGTCAATTCGCCCCACCAAACGAAACTCATCGTTCTTACCGATTCGCAAGTCGTCCTTTTCCTCGACGCCTTGTTCCGTCCAGCGGATCTGCCACCCCTCCTGGGCTCGTTCCGCTTGCTTGTACGCAAACGCCTCTAGCCGCATTCGAGCTTGTTCAATTTGAATCAACAACGGTGCTGCAGGCGAATCACCAAACTTGCGGTCGACATCTTCCTCCAGGTGGCAAAGTAAGAATTCACAAATTTGCTCTGGATCTGTACAGCTACCCATTGGCCCCACGAGCTTGTCCAAAGCATCGTGAATCAGCACGCCAAATTGCGAAGCCTGCATTTCCGACAGCGAGTCGTCGATGCCCTTGAGACGAAGGACGTGTCGCAAGTAATAGCGGTAGGGGCAAACCAAATAGTCACGGAAGGCGGTGACCGTTAGGTGCTCGGGACGTAAGGAAATGTCCGGTGGCGGTATCTCGAGCTGTGGCTTGCTTAGAGTGGAGGACTGCCAACGTTCGGCGACCGGCGACAAGACATCCGCATGCTCTTCACCCGACAGATGCAGCACGCGGGCCGGTAATTCACGCAATTCGCAAGCGAGCAACAAGCGACTCGGCGTCAGCGGATCACCTGCTGCATTCATCTTTCCAGCAATGAAGCGGACACTCTTGCGTGACTCTAGCAGCACTCGTGCTGCGTAGATGTCGCGAGCAAGTCTTCGTTCATTGTCAGCGAGTTGTAACTGTTTGCGTAGGTTGTTTGGCAAGAACGGATCAGCATTGACACTTTCTGGTACAACACCATCATGCACGCCTGCAACGACCAACGCAGGTGCATCGTCCAATGCCAAGTCGAGCCAACCGAGAATTTCGACGCTGTTCGGATCCGGTGCTTCGGCAACGCGACGAGCTCCAAGACTAGGGACGAGCCAATCAATCAGTTCTGCAATGGTCAGTTCGGGCTGAAGCCGTTTCGGAACATCGCGCAGCTCAATGATTGAATTTGCTATGACTTCCGCGGCGGAATAAAAATTCGCTTCATCAGCCTCCTCCAAGTTGCAGAAGATTCGATCATACGCAGCTCGCAGAACTTGGAGCAAGGGCTGGACGAGCTTTGAAACGGGCTGCGACTCCTTGGGCAGTTTGCCCAGCCACTTGTCAATTGTCTTTACAAGTATTTTGTAAACCTGCGAACCTGGAGCCTTGGGATCAACAAACTTACTAATCTGTCTCGGCAAACAACCATGGTGATAAGCGTCGAGTTGAGCAAGCCAATCCTCAGGCAAGTGCTTAGCTTGACGGCTCAACAAGTTGTTTACTGCAGGATGCCGGAGCAACGTAGAAAAGTTGGAATAGCTACGATTCTCAACAAACTTCCCAATCAGGGACAAAAGTCCCATGGGCTCAGTTCGCGCGAGCGTTTCGCCAGGACCGTATCGAGTGGCGACATCACACAGGTCAAGCCGATGACGAAGTTCAGGAAGCAAAGCGGTGTCGGGCAAACCTAAAGTGATATGGCTACGATCATAATCTTCGGCCAACTCGGCCAAGCAACCAGCCGCAAGCTCAGTTTGGTCCTGCGGGCTGTTTCCAACCAGTATGGAGTCAGCAGCAATCGGCAGAACCTGATCCTGCCACACCTCCTGCTGTAAACAGCCGTATTCATCAAAACTACGCTGCTGATCATCCGGAGCCGCAACCCAAATTTCGACTTGGGCTGCGATGGCCGACAAAAATCCCTTCTGCACTTCATTTAAGTCGACGCAGCCAATGGCAATGACCTGTTGGCGGCGCGCAAAAAGATAAGTCTGGGGCTCCTTATGCTCTAACGCAGAAAGTCGAGCACTCTGAACATCCCACAGACCGAGGCTGTCGAGCACTTCCAAATAACGAGTTTGAACGGCGGACAAACACTGCCACCGGGCAACTTCGACATGTCGCTCAGGCAAACGCTCCACGACGTCTGAAAAGCTCATCTTCTCACTGGCGAGCTCGCGGTGCAGTTGAGCGAGTGTCTTCGACAGTTCCAGCCACTGCCCAGTAGCGCCTAACGGCGGTGGGACCGGAATGAGATGCTGCAATTGTTCCGCGTCCGTGTCTTGTAATGCCTGCATCCACGCCAAGTGCTGGACGAATTCAGAGGCAAAGGGAAGCTTGGCTCGGTAAAGTCGTTCGGGAAGCTGGCCAATTGTGTGAATCTTGGGAGGATAGAGAACCAACCCAAGTTCTTGAGCCTGGTGGGCCAATAGTTCCTGCAATCGGCGAGCTGCCAAAGCACTGGGGAGCACGATGCGCATTTCGCGCAGGTCCCAATTGTCACCCTGCTGGAAGCGCTCGCGCAGTCTCTCCACCGCCGACTCCAAAACGGGCCGGTTCCATCCCAAGAAAACACGCTCCAACTTGTGGGCTGCCGAGGCGCTGCCCTCAGCTAGCTTCCGAGTTCCTGCCAAAATTTCGCTCCAATTATCGCTTGTAATGCCATCGCACCTAAAATCTCCAACGAGATTCGGGTGGGGGCGTTACCTGAAACCTTCGTGGGCTCGTCCATGCGGCGACGCCCCCATTTTAGCGAAACTAGCCTGACACCTTTGGTCACGGCTAGATTTAGAAAAGGGATGTTTGTGAAGAAATGCTGCCAAATCCAAATCCTGCAGTTTCTTGGTTATCTAGGCGCTCTACAGCGGCAATATCTATCAGGCTGAGTTGCCGGTTCATGGCGACATTATGGATCGTGCGGTCATTTTTCTTAAGCATAAGCCGAGTCACGAACGATTAGAGATGATAAGCCGGAGCCTGGTCCTTCGGCCATCCATTTAGTGCTCAGAGGTTTTCTGCCACCGAGTCTGGCTGGACAGGAATCTAATGATTATCGGAGCTGTTTTATGTTGGGCTCATTGGGAGCAGCGGTTTACCATCCGATCCAGGCGACTTCGAGTCGGCGCGGCCCATGGCAAGTGGGCGTGGGCGCGAGCCTGGGTGTGATGGCTGGACTTCTGCTGACGTACAGCCCGCTAGGCGTCCTATTGATTGGAGTTGCTTTTTTACTCCCAGTGCATTTTGCCGCGACACTTGCCACCTCACTTTTGGCGGCTGGCTTGCTCTGGACAATCGAACCGACACTTGGTGAACTCGGGAGCATTTCACTTACTCAGAAGACGACGCTGCAAGCGATGTATTGGGGCTACCAGTTCCCTGGCTTCGCATTGCTTCGATTGAACAACACGGTGGTGCACGGCGGGCTGGTACTTGGCCTGATGCAGCTCTTTCCAACAGCTTTTTTGGTGGCAAGGTTAATAAGAATCGCACGAGATCACTATGATTTTGTAGAACAGAACGATTGGCTACGTGCAGAAAAGGCACATGAGCAAGTCTTGAAACCGCGTATCTCATTCTCAAGGCCAGAGAAAGCGGCTGCGGACGAGGCAGACCGACTACTGGATTCGTTGAACGCAGCTCTAGATGCTCAGTCCGAAACCAGTTCGGAAATGGCCAACAAGGACCGCATAGCATCCGCCGGAGCAAAAGAAACGCAAAAGGCGGACTTGGAGCTGCCACAGGAACGTACCGAGGACTCGGTTCCTTATCTCGCATGGTCAGATTTCTCTGACATGAACGAGGTGACAGGATATGAGCAAAGCCAACTCGGGCCGATCGAACTCAACCCCACGCTGTCATTGTCACCTCTGGAGACAACCGTAGCTAAGCTGAAAATCCCCGGCGAGTCACTTCAGCTGAACTCACTTCAAGCAGTGGAAGACGAGACACTGAGTATCGCGGAAGAAGCGGAGCTACTGCGGAGCGAAATGGCTTCTGCGTTGGAGGGCATCGAGGATGCGCCTCCTCTGCACGGCGCCGACTCTCCGGCTGAAGAAGAATCCGCCAAGCTGCGGAGAATGGATGAGCTCACCAAGTCTGATCAACCCGACTCACTCAGCGTAGCGAAGCGGGCAGCCGAGCTGGCTTCGCTGGTCGATGAAATGTTAACAACATTACAAGATAATAAAGTAGACACTTCCACCGAGAGTCAGGCTCAGCCTATGAGAATGTTTGACCAAGGTCACACTTCCATGCGAATCCCTTTGAATCCAGATCTCGCAGCGGATTCTGCTACGAGCAAAGACTCTCCGAGTGAACGCGAAGCGAACTCCGGGATGCACCAGAGAATCGATCAGGGCTCGAAAATGGAAAGCGCTACTAGTGAGCCATTGACCCTAGAGGATGTCGCCAAGCACGAGGATGCACTTCGCTATCTGCTGCATCACTTGAAGGAAATCAAGAATAGGGTCTAAAAACGGATGCTACTTAGCAAACGAAGATTCGATTGGGCCTTCCTGGTCCTGATCCTTTCGGGAATAGCATTTTTTGTCCGACCGGTTCGCTCATGGATCGACCAATTACTGGTACGACAGATCGATCCCAATATGAGAGTTGCCTCGGTGCATCTTCATATCCGAGATTCAGTCGTCGAGATGGAAGGCTTCCTTTGGTCCGAGTATCACAACAAACAGGCCTTTGGACTACGCGCCGATCGCGCTTGGTTAGCGGTTGAGCCAGAGCCCCTGCTCGATGGAAAATTGGTAATTCCTGCGGGTTCGATGGAAAACGTAGTTCTGTTCTTTAGCGACGAAGGCAACAGCCTTGAGCAACCCGACGACTTATGGCAAACCGAGCTTGCACAAAACACGCGTTCTGTTGACTGGGTGGCATTGCAAGAGCACTTCACCAGCCTCCTAGCTTCTGGGAGCGTAATCAAATCAGTGCACGAACAGATTCAAGAGTGGAGCGGACGCAGTCAAGAGATCCAACGAGAAGTCCAGAGTATTGTCAACAACGAACTATATGCGGACAATCCTCTGCGTCACGAAGACGAACTGCGGGAAAAGCTTGGCCGCATTGAGGCTTTGTTTGTGAAGCATCAGAAAATCATCCGTGAATTCTCGAACACAAGTGACGAAGTTCATCGGCGCTGCGATGAACTCTCACTAGCCCTCAGCCAACAGTCTCTGGCGAGTCGGAAGCAATCGCTGAAAGGCATGGAGCGCGAGAAGAGAGGGCTTCAGATTGCGAAGGCACTCTTGCTGCAGATTGCCCAACAGCAATGGCAAGACATCAGCGATAAGGTGCGGGTGACTCAATTTATGGCAAAGAGTTTGCCCAACGTATCAAACGAAAACTCAGGGCAAACGATAAAGCTCGTCGAAGACGACGGACAGTTCCTGAAGGCCGAGAACATACGGGCCGAGGGCATTTTTGCACACGGTGACGCACGCGAACGCTTCCGCATGGACATGTTCGCCGGCTTTCATGAAGACGCAGCATTCCAGATGGATTCCACTTGGGACTACACATTTGCATCACCTGAAAATTGGATTGCAGTTCACGTCGACGTGGCACGTGACCGCCTGCACAGCAACTTGGAGCTAGTTGTGCTGTCACGAGAGCTGGATCAAACCTCCCCAAGTGATCGTGGGCCCGGCAAAAATCGCTTGCCCTATGCCCAAGACATGCTTGTTAGACAAGACTTTGCCACTCGCGTCGTGATACAGGAACAACCAGAGGACAGCCTTTCAGGGCTGATGGAACTTAGAGCGACTAGATTTGGTCAACAAAAACTCTTCTCCGAAGTGTTCGACTACGCTTTGCAGAAGGCGGGGAGGCAGGATTTTGCCTACGGCGTTCGACTTAGCGGAAACTGGCGAACACCGGTTCTGACATTAGAAGGTGAGGCTCCGCAATGGCTGGCGGAAGCCGTTCAAGAGCGGATTAATCACAAGTTTAGCGAAAGCAACTCCGTCCAAGACGCCAAGCTGCGGGAAGAATTCGCTGGGCAAATAGTCAAACTTCGCGAAGCCGTGGAAATCGCATTGAATAGTGGGATGCAGCAAATACAACGCAATGACACAGAGCTTTCCAGCCTGAGCCGAGGACTGCGAGGGCGATTAGAAGACATCACCAGCGAGTCCTTTACGGCCGCAGAGAACGGCGTCAACGCACCGGACGTTCGCTGAGCAATTAGGCAACTGATACACCCCGGAAATCCAAAAGAGCCAGCTCAAATGAGCTGGCTCTTGTCGTTCAAAGTCCTCTGGTCAGCAAAGCATTAGCTCCTCAAAGCGGCTTGTGCAGCAGCCAGTCGTGCGATTGGCACACGGAATGGCGAGCAACTAACGTAGTCCAAGCCAACCGCATGGCAAAAGCTAATTGAAGCTGGGTCGCCACCGTGCTCTCCGCATATGCCAAGCTTGATGTCGCCCTTAACGCCTCGGCCCTTCTTAACGGCCATGTCTACCAACTGGCCTACACCAGTCGCGTCGAGCGATTGGAAAGGATCGACCAACAAGATTTCTTGAGATAGATAGTCGGGCAAGAACGAGTTGACGTCGTCTCGGCTGTAACCAAATGTCATTTGAGTCAGGTCGTTGGTACCGAAGCTGAAGAAATCAGCTTGTTGAGCCACTTCGTCAGCAGTCAGAGCGGCACGAGGTACTTCAATCATGGTGCCGATCAGAATGTCCAAATCGCCTTCAACGCCCTTATCGGCTTTGACCTTAGCAATCGTTTCCTCAGTCTTCTCGCGAAGAGTCTTGAGCTCAGCTTCGGTGCCAACTAATGGAATCATGATCTCAGGCTTTGCGTCCACACCCTTGGCGGTGCATTCGATTGCCGCCTCAACGATCGCAGTAACTTGCATCTCCAGAATTTCTGGATAAGTGATGCTCAGTCGGCAACCACGGTGGCCAAGCATTGGGTTGAATTCGTGCAACGATTCGACACGGGACGCGATTTCCGCAGCATCAACACCAACTTCAGCAGCGAGTTCTTGCTGTCCCTTCTCGTCGTGAGGAACAAACTCGTGCAACGGTGGATCTAGCAGACGAATGGTAACGGGCAGGCCATTCATCGCGGTGAAGATACCGGAGAAGTCTTCGCGTTGGAACGGAAGTAACTTGGCCAGAGCCGCGCGACGCGCCTCCTCGTCCTTGGCCAAGATCATTTCACGAATCGCCAAAGTACGATCGCCGCCGAAGAACATGTGCTCCGTTCGGCAAAGCCCGATACCTTGAGCACCAAACTCGCGAGCACGCTGACTGTCTTCTGGGGAGTCCGCATTGGTGCGAACCTTCAAAGTGCGGTACTTGTCTGCCCACTCCATCAACTTTCCGAAGTCACCACCAAGACGAGCAGGTTGAGTTTCGATCGATCCAGCAGCGACCTCACCACTGGTTCCGTTGATACTGAGTACGTCGCCTTCGCCGTAAGTCTTGCCACTGATTTCAGCAGTCTTGCTGGCCAAATCAATCTTTACTTCGCTAGCACCAGCGACACAACAACGTCCCCAACCACGAGCGACAACAGCTGCGTGACTGGTCATACCACCAGTGCTGGTCAAGATGCCAGCCGCAGCGTGCATACCGTCAACATCTTCGGGGCTGGTTTCTTTACGAACCAAGATAACCTTTTCGCCCTTATCGGCCCGCTCCTTGGCGTCTTCTGCGGTGAAAGCCAGTGTTCCAACTGCAGCGCCTGGAGAAGCAGGCAATCCCTTGGCAATCTTTTCGGCACCGTCCCATGCGGAAGCGGAAAAGCTCGGCAGCAACAGTTGAGTTAAATCGCCAGCTGGAACTCGAAGTACCGCTTCCTGCTCATCGATCAGGCCTTCACTGACTAGCTCACATGCGATGCGAACTGCGGCCATACCGGTTCGCTTGCCGCTACGAGTTTGAAGCATAAACAAAGTTCCCTTTTCAATGGTGAACTCTATATCCTGCATCTCTTTGTAATGGTTTTCCAGCGTGTGTTTGATTTCCATCAGCTGGTTGAAGACTTCCGCGTTCCAATCGCTCATTTGCTCTGTAGGTTGCGGAGTACGGATACCAGCAACAACGTCTTCGCCTTGAGCGTTGATCAAAAACTCGCCGAAGAACTTGTTCTCGCCAGTATTCGGGTTCCGAGTGAAGGCAACACCCGTTCCGGAGTCGTCGCCCATGTTGCCATAAACCATCGATTGGCAGTTCACTGCGGTCCCAAGTAGCCCACGGATGCCTTCGATCTCGCGGTATTTGACGGCCTTGTTGGTCATCCAGCTCTTGAAAACCGCTTCAATAGCCTTCTCAAGTTGCTCGAGAGGACTCTGTGGAAAGTCTTCGCCCGTGTGCTTTTTATAAACGGCTTTGTAAGACTCGCAAAGCTTCTTCAGACCATCAGCAGGAACATCGGTATCTTCTGCGACCGAATACTCGCTTTTGATCGCATCGAACGCTTCTTCGAAATGTTCATGCTCAACACCCATGACGACGTCACCGAACATGTTGATCAATCGGCGGTAAGCGTCGTAGGCGAAACGCTCGTTGCTAGTCGCGTTAGCGAGGCCAGCAGTTGAGACGTCATTTAGGCCCAAGTTCAAGATGGTGTTCATCATCCCAGGCATCGAAACTGCAGCACCAGAGCGAACTGAAACGAGCAAAGGATTGGTGTCGTCGCCAAAAGTCTTGCCTAGTTCGGTCTCAAGTGTCGCAACGTTTGCCACTACTTCATCCATCAAGCCCGCGGGTAGCTGGCTGCCAGATGTGTAGTAAGCATCGCAGCATTCAGTGGTGATGGTAAAGCCGGGTGGGACTGGCAAACCAATCGAGGTCATTTCGGCCAGGTTAGAACCTTTTCCGCCGAGAATCTCCTTGCTGACTCCCGTTCCGTCGGTGCGAGTCTTGCCGAAATAGTAAATCATCTTGTTGGACATTGCGTTCACCCCTCTGAAAGGTGGCTTTGTGTGTATGGACCTATCAGGTCCTTGCAAAGGGCAGACTAACTTTCGTGCCCGGGAATATGCGGTTGCCGGCAGCGGAGACTAATACGAGCCTTGGGCTCGTGTCTTGGCTGGCAATGGAGGAACTTGGATTCCCCGCTAGAATGTCGGCGAGTGTAATGCTGCACCCGGAAATCGTCAATTGGGAGCCGACCGTAGTGGAAAAGAATCTGCCATTAGCCCCCGAACCAGATCCGCAAACTGGCTACCTTCTCGTCGGGCACGGAACGCGTCGAGCAAAGGGGCAGCAGCAGTTTCGCCAAGTTTTTGAGCAGTTTGCTCGGGAGATGGCTCCTAGCGCGTCCGAGATGGCCTTTCTCGAACTCGCTGATCCCGACATCACCACTGCAATTCAGCGACTGGCCACTCGAGGAATCAAGAATCTGGTCACGGTGCCTGTACTTCTTTTCGAAGCTGGACACGCTTTGCAGGACATTCCCGAGCAAGTCCAATTGGCCTGTACAGCCCACGACGTTTGTTTCTTGCACCAAACGGGCGCCTTTCTGAGCAGCGGACCGATCCTCAGCCTGTCCGCATTGAGGTTCCGCGAGGCTGTTTGCAATCAGAGTGCTTCTGAATGGCTACGGCGTGAAGAGCCAAGATTCTGCTGCAGCGGCTGCGAGAACAACTGCTCGGAAGCATTCTGCTCTCGGGTTGCTTTGCTGATGATCGGCCGAGGGAGCAATTCCTCTGACGCCACCGAGGCGATGCTGCGATTCACGGACCGCCGCTGTAAATTAACCAAGGTAAATTGGGCAAAAACGGCATTTATTCACGGGCAGTCACCCAACGTCGACGAAGGGATTAAAGAGCTCGCGGGTAGGCCAGAGCCGATCAAAGTTGTGCAACCACACCTTATATTCGAAGGCTTACTCAGTGCCGACTTGCAAGCGCGGGTTGAGCGGCTTCAGAAGCACTCCCCGGAACAGCTTTGGGTCATGCCCGGAGTATTGGCAGACGACCACAAACTCGCCCAAACGCTAGCAGATATCGCGAAGAACGCGAAATAATGCGAATCACGGGGTACGCTTCAGGGTTCGATGCCGATGGAACTGAACGTGGCCCGCGGAAGAAGCGTGAAAGGTGAACGGCGTTAGGGTAGATTAACTCCCTTTAACGGATCGCAAGAAACTTCTGATACGCAACAATTCTTCCGCACAGGCAACAAAGCTGTTGTCGTTGGGACTACCATTGCCTATGCCGGCTGGGAATTTCCTATACCGACTTGGTCAAAATCACTTTCGCGGCAGGCCTGAAGACTTTTGGCCAGATGTGATGCCTGCATTCGAGCCACAGCAGCTCGTTGTGGGTTTCACGCTATAGTAACTATGACAGCAATATCATTCCAAGTTAGCGTCCCGAATCCTCTCCGCTGACCGTAGCAAGAAACGGAAATAATTATGGCCAAGCATCACAAATGGATATCAGAGTTATTCTGTCTGACCGTGATCGGTTCGGCTCTCTGTGCCGTTCTCTCACGTCAAGCGGAAGCTCAAAACGATCGCGAGAACCCGCGTGTTGAGGATATGACTTCAAGTCGTCCTATGGACCGCATGATCGTGCGAACAATTTCCAGCTTGATGGATCGCCAGCATTTTTCGCGACATCCTCTCGATGATGAAATCTCAACGCGAGCATTTGACCGACTTCTGAAGTCGCTTGATCCGCTCAAGTTGTACTTCTTGAAAACGGACATCGAGGAATTCTCGGCAGCTCAACAGAGGATGGATGACGATGCGAAAACGGGCGATATGAAGTTTGCTCAGAAAGTCTTCAAGGTCTTTCTGAATCGCGTCGATGAACGTGTCGCAATGGCTCAAGAAGCTATCGATGAAAAACATGACTTCTCCATTGATGAGTCCATGGTCGTAGATCGCGACACAATCGACTTCCCGGCTGATGAGGCCGAAGCAAAGAACCGAATCCGCCAGCAGATCAAGTACAGCCTTCTGGTTCTGGAAAGTGATAAGATCCGGGCCGAAAAGGATTCAGCCGAAGGCAAAGAGAGAACCGAGACGCAAAAGATTCTCAACGGTGATCCCAACGAAGATCCTCGTGAACGCCTTCATCGTCGTTACCGCAACGTAAAGCGTCGTTGGCACCAAACGGACGCTGACGAATTGCTGCAGATTTATTTGACCTCTATCACCAGCAGCTTCGACCCGCACACTTCATACATGTCACCAGGAACGCTCGAAAACTTCCGCATCGTCATGAGTCTGAACCTCGACGGAATTGGTGCTCAACTCACCGAAGAAGACGGCTACACCAAGCTGACAAGCATCGTCCCGGGTGGAGCCGCAGATAAAGACGGTCGCCTAAAGCCTGGCGATAAGATTGTTTCAGTCGGCCAGGACAGCCAAGGCTCGATGGTCGACGTGATCGACATGAAATTGGATGACGTAGTAAAGCAGATTCGCGGTAAGGCTGGAACTGTCGTTAGACTCGGTGTGCTGCCAGCAAACGGTGGCGAGATGCAAGTGTACGAAATTGTTCGGGCTAAGATTTCTTTGGAAGATAGTGCGGCGAGAAGTGAAGTCGTCGAATTTGGCAAGCAAGAAGATGGCGATGTCTTCCGGGTTGGCTACATCGACCTGCCAAGCTTCTACATGGATATGGAAGCTGCTCGCTCGAACAAACAAGACTTTCGCAGCACAACTCGGGATGTCAGCCAGATCTTGCGTGACTTTAAAGAAGAAAGCGTTGACGCCGTATTGCTCGACTTGAGCCGTAACGGCGGCGGAAGCTTGACCGAAGCGATAAATCTGACAGGTCTCTTCATAGATAAGGGCCCAGTAGTTCAAATCAAAGAGCTAAACGGGCAAGTTCGTCAGTACGACGACGAAAACTCTGGCGTCCTTTGGGGCGGCCCTTTGGTTGTCATGACTAGCCGCGAGAGTGCCAGTGCTAGCGAGATCCTCGCCGGTGCGATACAAGACTATCGTCGTGGCCTGATCGTCGGCGACCCTTCGACCCACGGTAAAGGCACTGTGCAAAGCTTGATCGATATCGGACAGCAAGTCTTCAACGGCTTGGACGGAATGGGAGCACTCAAGCTGACGATTCAGCAGTTCTACCTGCCCGATGGCAAGAGCACACAACGCCAAGGTGTCATGTCGGACATCATCTTGCCAGCCATCACAGCCAGCCTGGACAACACGGAGTCCGACTTAGATTATGCTTTGCCAAACGACCAAGTTCGTGGTGCCGACCATATCGATTACAAGATGGTCGATAGCTCCATGCTCGCGACCCTACGCGAAAAGAGCTTGGTTCGCGTAAAGGAGTCCGACGGATTCGACCGTCTGCTGAAGCGAATAGAGCTGTTCGAAACGCAAAAAGACGCGAACGAAGTTTCGCTGAACCGCGAAGTATTCCTGAAGCGTCGGGCGGACATGGATGCTCAGCGTGAAGAGCAGGAACAAGCACTCGGTTCTCAAATGCCAAAGAAGGAAGTGTTTAAGCTCGACTACTACAACAAAGAGATCCTCAACATCTCGCGTGACTATGTAGAAGCCTTTAAGAAGCTAAATCTGGCTCAGGCTGGGTAGTTCAAACTTTGTGCTTAGAATTTCGCATCAAAGGGCAGCTTTAACGCTGCCCTTTGCTTTTTCGCTCTCTTGCTCGTACTTCCGAATTTATGCGGGATCTTCACCTCGCACACGACCGATTGTTATCAATCGACTTCGATTAATTTTGTTGTTCCAAAACAAATCTAGTTTCCCAAAGCAAGCCGGCGCCTGCGGCTAGGCTTTAAACAAATTGTTTGCGGCAAGGACTTGACGCCCACCCCCTGAGACATCATCTTTGCGACTCACCTCCTACCCCTAGCTTGAGAATGATCGCAGGATGAAGAATCATAACGACAGACGGCTTTCGACGGGCATTGCTCGTTTAGACGAAGCGCTCGGTGGCGGTCTGCTGCCAGGAACGCTCACGATGGTGGTTGGTGCAACGGGCGTTGGCAAAACGCAATTCGGCATGCATTTCTTCCATGCTAGTGCATCCGAGCAAGGCGATCATTACGGCACGGTCATAGATCTCTCTAGCCGGGGCGATTCGCAAAATCATCCAGCATATTACGAACGCATGTTTGGCAAGTCGCTCAGCCTCGCCGACCCGGGCAGCGAAAAACAGTACGAACCATTCGCCGATGTCAAGCCTCAAGACATCTTGCCATTTCTCGGCTACTGTGGTCGTCGCGTTTTACGAAGCCAAATGGATATAGACCAGTGGCACGCTTGGCAGTCGGAACTAAATCGACGAATGCCAAATCTGTTTCGCTTCGTCTACAGCCACCTCGTCCACGGAACACGCCGTTTCATAATCGACGGTATCGAGCCGCAAGATGACGCCAGCGAATCACTACAACTAGACCTACTTGAGATGATTTACCATCGCATGCTGCGAAAGGAGCACGATTGGCTCGCCCGAGAGGTCTTCCGCGAGAATTTCATGGCGAACCAAGAGCAAGTTCAGAAGCATGTATTCGATCACCAGGAATCTGCGGCGATGGTTTTGGTAACGACGAAACAGTCGATGCTGGAGCAGTTGATGACCGAGCCGCTTTCCGATGGCGACCTCGTCGCAGGAGCCAACACCGTCTTGCTACTTGGCAGGCAGCTCATGGACGGACAAATGAAACGAGGCCTTTACATCTCCAAACACCGTGGCAGCTATGCCGACAGTAATATCCTCAATTTTGAGATCAACGACCAAGGATTGCAGTTTAAATAGCACTAGATGTTTCAAGAGCATGGTTTGATCAGATAATCGGAATCACCCTGTACTTGGCAGCACTGAGCCTCCCCGTGGAACACGGTATAGATTCTTAGGACCAAGACGAGCCCTACGAGCCGCAGTTTCGATGCCTGAAATCAGTTGAGTCCCGGATACTCTCTTTCAAATTCAAACACAGTTGGTTCGGTCGAGATCTTCTCCCAATCCAGTTCGCCGACAAGTTCTTGGGCCGTGACATCTGCTCGCTGATCAATCAATCCAATCGAATGAGCCAAGTAGCCGACGATCGATTCGGCACGAATTCCAGCCTCACGAAAGAACGCGAGCCTTGTGTCGCCATGACGCTTAGCTAGACGGCGACTATCTGGCCCGATCACCAAAGGCACATGAATGTAATCTGGCGGCGCCCAATTAAGGTGCCTTAGGATGGTGAGTTGCCGATAAGTGCTAAAGATCAGATCGTCGCCACGCACGACTTCAGTTATCCCTTGATCGTAGTCATCCACCACCACGGCGAGTTGGTAGGCCGGCACCAAAACTCCATTCTGTAACTTGGCAATCACGTAGTCCCCGAGCTGCCGTGCAGGATTGGCCTGTTGAAGGCCACGCAAGCGATCCGTCCATTGCATTTTCGCGTCAGCAAATTTCCAACGCCAAGCGAACTTATCCAATAGCTCCGGCTTGAGGCACGCGTCACGGCAAGTCCCCGGATAGACATCTCCTTCCAAGGCGGGCAGGGCAGTGTCGTGCGGAGCACTCGCTGCCTCGGCGACATCTTTTCTTGAACACTTGCAAACGTATAGCCGCTCGGCCTGAATCAGTTCCTCCAAGACTTCTAGAAATCGCGGCATGCGACCACTTTGAAGAATTGGCTCCTCGTCCGTCTGAAGATCAGACTGATCCCAATCCAACCCGAGCCAACTAAGGTCCTCAATTGTCTGATGAACCGACTCCGGCTTCACACGCGGCGAATCAATGTCCTCAATTCGCAAGTAAATCTCGCCGCCTTGCTGACGAGCGGAGAGCCAAGCAAGGAGAAAAGAGCGAGCGTTTCCCAGATGAAGTGCTCCGGTTGGCGATGGAGCGAGTCGGGCACGAACTGGCCGATCGGTGTGTGGAGGAGCAACAAACAAGTCGGTCACGCCCGACTCCTGACTCGATTCCAAATCTGAAAGGCCGTCGGATATTCATCCTTGTCGCCTGCTGGCAGCTCTTCTTCAGACTCTAACGACCAGTCGCTCCAATCCACCTCAGGAAAGACCGTGTCGCCATCCACATCCACCAATACGCGAGTCAGCAAGATCGTATTGCACCAATCCATTGAGGCTCGGTAAATCTGCGAACCACCAACGACCATTACACTGCGGCCTGACTCAACGCAGGCGCCAACTTGCCCGAGTTCAGAGCAAACCTTTACATCGGCCTTTCCTGAATCGAAATCGGATCGGGAAAGCACGATCGTCTGCCGGCCCGGCAACGGGCGTCCAATCGACTCGTAAGTCTTGCGTCCCATCAACAAACAATGGCCCATCGTGATTTGTTTGAAGCGCTTTAGGTCAGAACTCAGACGCCAAGGCAAGTCGCCATCGCGTCCTATCACTCCGTTCTGAGCAATCGCAACGACCAAGGTCCAGCCAGTTTCCAGGGAGTAAGATTTTTGCATTGCCCTATTCGTCAAACAGCAACTGGAGCAGATATGTGCGGCTCGGGATCATAGTCCACGAGGCAAAAATCTTCGTACTCAAAGTTAACAATTGAACTTCTTTCGCCCGTGATATTGATGCTCGGGAGACTCTTTGGCTTACGTGTGAGCTGCAATTCCGCTTGTTCCAAGTGATTGTTATAGAGATGCACATCGCCAAGGGTGTGCACAAAATCGCCTGGCTCCAAACCAGTCGACCGTGCCATCATCATGGTGAGCAAAGCATATGATGCAATGTTAAATGGCACGCCCAGAAAGAGATCAGCACTTCGTTGGTAAAGTTGACAACTCAACTTGCCATCGGCCACGTAGAACTGAAATAATAAGTGACAGGGCGGCAGTGCCATTTGCTCGATCTGCCCAACGTTCCAGGCACTGACAACCATGCGGCGAGAATCGGGCGTCTCGCGAATCTGCTTCTCAACTTGCAAAACCTGGTCGATCTCAGCCCCTTTGGCAGATTCCCAGCTTCGCCACTGCTTGCCGTAAACTGGCCCCAGATTGCCGGCCTCGTCCGCCCACTCATCCCATATCGAGACCTTATGCTTTTTCAGGAACTCGATGTTCGTATCGCCGCGCAAGAACCACAGCAACTCGACCAAGATACTTCTCAGATGCAACTTCTTCGTCGTCAGCAGTGGAAATCCTTGAGACAGATCAAATCGCATTTGATACCCAAACAGACTTCGTGTCCCCGTGCCGGTCCGATCCGATTTCTCGTGACCTTGCTCTAGGACCAGCTTCATTAGTTCCAAATACTGCTGCATAGAATGCTCACGCGGGCGACGAGAATGTGGTCGATGAAAGAATTCGGCGAGCTGCAAACGACAGATCGAACTTCTCTACAATTGTCTTTTTTCTGCTGCCCAGGTCCAGTGGCGATCACTGGTCGCTTGAACAGAATCTCGCGAAAAGCCGACTTGTTCCACCAACTCTTGCATTTCTTGCACTGTCAACGCAGCAATCAAAGACTGACGAAAGAGCTGCTGACTCTCCTCAGTTTCCTCGCCAGCGTACGTTAGAACGAGATGTTCTACTTCTTCAAGCGATTCGGGTCGCATGAGGTCACGCAGAAAGACCTTTCCACCAGGACGTAATACGCGTGCGATCTCAGCAACAACTGTCATTGGCTCAGGCACATGGTGAATCAAACTGTTCGAAATCACCGTGTCTACTTCCTCGTCATCGAATAGCAACTGCTTCGAATCAATAAGCTGCAACTCGATACGATGTTCGAATCCAGCAATCGCTATATTCAGCTTCGCAATCTCAAGCATGCTCACTGCTGCATCGCTAGCAAGCACATTGCATTGTTCGTGTTGCTGGCAAAGCTCGATTGGGATACGCGCAGTCCCCGTTCCCAGATCCAAGACGCGCTCTCCTGGCTCGCCGGTGGCCAGCAAATCCTGCACAAAGACACGGTTCACCTCGCCGTGGTCCATATCGTCATATGCCTGGGACTCATCCGGGTCGTCCATCAACTCAGGTTCGAGAACGCGTTCAATCATGAAAGTTTGTTCCTTGTGTCTTATCCGAAACGCCCCGTGACGTAATCTTCGGTTTCTTGTAGAAAGGGTTTGGTGAAGATCTGACTCGTAGGGCCATATTCAATCAGCCTCCCGAGATAGATGAATGCAGTGTTATCGCTGATCCGAGCAGCTTGCTGCATGTTATGAGTTACGACCAAGATCGTGTACTTCCCTCGCAATTCGCCGACCAAGTCCTCGATTTTCCTGGTTGCGAGCGGGTCCAAAGCAGAGCAGGGCTCATCGAACAGAAGCAAACTCGGCTCAGTTGCAATCGCACGAGCAATGCACAACCTTTGCTGCTGACCGCCAGAAAGTTTCAGTCCACTTTCAGTGAGACGTTCGCGCACCTCCTCCCAAAGTGCAGCTCGCCGCAAGCTTTGCTCGCAAACCTTATTGAGCGTCGAGCGTTTCTGTATCCCAGCAACTTTGAGCGGATAAACTACATTTTCAAAAACGCTCATCGGAAAGGGATTAGGATCCTGAAAAACCATTCCCATGCGACGCCGCAACTCTACCGGATCAACCTTTGGCTCGTAAATGGAGCTGCCTTCAAAAAGAATACTCCCTCTAATAGTGAGTCCATCCATGAAGTCCGTCATGCGATTCACACTGCGCAGCAAAGTCGTCTTGCCGCAACCACTGGGACCGACTAGTGCCGTGACCTGCCCGCGCGGAACCGGCATTGTGATTTCATGTAGTGCTTGCTTCTTACCGTACCATAAACTGAATGTCTGAATTTCAATGCAAGGCTCTGCATTTAAAACTCGTTCGTGGATAACTGCGTCCACGCCCTTTCCGCCAGCCGCTGCTTCCAATCGATTTGGAGAAGGATCTTGAGACATAGCAGGGGAGAGGAAAGATGAATCTTGCGAACTAGTACTGCGCAAAACGGGCACGAAATCGCGCCCGAACTAGGTTAGCTGTAAGGTGCAAACTGGCAACCGCTAACACCAGTAACAAAATCGAAGCGTAAACCATTGGCTGGGTCGCCTCGGTGTCCGAACTTCGTTGACTGAGACTATACACTTGATTACCCAGGTGCATAAAACTGCGTGACGGATGCAAGAATGGGAATTGCGAATCAAGTGGTAGATCGACCACCGCCGGTAGGGCTCCGAGTAACATCAGCGGAGCAACCTGCCCTACCGCGCGAGCGGCTGCTAGTAGACCGCCGGTTACGATACCCGAGCGAGCATAAGGCAAGACGATGTTCCAAATCGTTTGCCACTTGCTAGCCCCACAGGCGAAGGAACCAACTCGCAGCGAATCGGGCACCATCGCTAACGATTCTTCAGTGGAAACGATGACAATCGGTAGAGTCAGCAACGCAAGTGTTAGCGAGGCCCAAAGTATACCGCCTTTTCCGAAAGTGGGGATAGGCAGCGAGTCACGATAGAACCCCTCAAAGAATGGACTCTTTAGAAGTAGAAAGCAGAATCCAGCTAAGCTGAGGGTCCACAACAGCAACGCCAGTCTTGACAGCCAAAGCCACGTGCCTGCTTGCCCACGTCCAATCCTAAGCGAGCAGAAAAACGCGATGCAGCTACATGAAGCCACGATTCCCAATCCGACAAACCAGACCGGACTTGGCAGAACTTGAATTCCCGCATTAGCTGGTCCACCATCAAGGAACGCGCCAAGAGTATAACAAAAGAATGCAATGCCAAAAACGCCGTACACGATCGACGGTACGCCTGCTAAGTTATGAATTGAAATACGCACCAGCGATACTAGAGGACTCGCAGTGATGTATTCGCGTAAGTAGAGTGCGGCGACAACCCCAAGCGGAATCACGGCCAAAGTCATGATGAGTGTTAGCACGACGGTCCCCCAAATTGCAGGGAAGATACCGCCTGCCGTACCCGCCGCTCTGGGAGCAGCTGAAAGAAACTCCGCCCATCGGCAAGCATAAACCTGCGTCATCTCCCAAACGCTCATCCTATTTACGGCGAGAATCGCCTCGACATCACTGAGCGGAACACTCTCCATTTGCAATGGAAAAATAAAGTCCCCTCTGCCTGATACGAGCATTGCAACCTGAGATTTTCTTTCCGAGTCAAGTCGCAGCAACTGCACTCCTGCGGTGATTTGTTCTGAGGAAATACGTGCATCGGTACCACCCAAATGGTCCTTTCCCCAAAGGCTGCGAACCAAATCCGTTTCTTCACTGGATAGCTTTGTCTCCCGCTTGATTGCATTTAATCTTGCAATTGCGCCAACAGGCAAATCCAAGGCTTCACTCCCGGTGGTACCTGCGAACTCCAATTTTTGTGCAGAAAGCAGTGACTCTGCCCAGCTCAACTCCAACTCAAACAGATGCCGTTGAGACACACTCGCGAGACAAGCTTCCTGCGCCTCTTTCGCAAAGGCCGCATCGCCCCCAATTGGTATCCACTGCTTATTGAGCTTATCCAACCGTGCCTTCCGCGCAATCAGCTCTTTTTCTAACTCATCCTGATAATTAGAAAACTGTTGCCTTAGCGTCTCAAGCTCCTCTTCCGACCATGAGTGAAGTCCACAAGCAAACTCAAACGCTTCGTCGATTGCACCAAGATATCGAGTCACAATCACTTGTTCCTGAGCTAGCAACAACCACTCCTTAGCGAAGCCAGGTGCCAAGTCCTCCAGGCAATTCGCAATCTGCTCATCGGCTTTGGCGAGCAAATTCCGTCTGCTTGCCGCGCTGTCTCGGAACTGCTCTGAACCTCGAAGAAACTTACTCAAATCGCCTTTCGAACCAACTCTTTCACGTCTTACAGCCGGTCTTGCGCAATCCGTGAGCGTGTCGGCAATCAACTCTAATTGGTTCCCAGTGCCTGACTGAAGTTCCCGATCTGTAGTAACTCTGCATCGACGAGCAGTTTCGACAAAGACCTTTCGAACTACTGTAGATACATCGTTAGAGCCGGATCGATTCAAAGTCGCAATGTATAGCGGAACCCCAAATAAAGCCCCTGATTGTCTTGTCTCAACTCGTTGAATCCAGTCTGACCGGACATGCACCGATGCGTTCCATTGCGCAAAACCAACAGACTGCGATCGACTCGTGCCGAATCCAGGATCTGAGGTTTGAATTCGCACAGATCGTTCGTCCCGAGAAAGTTGTTGTCCCACCAGTAGTCTGGGAGAATCATCTGCTGGGCCAAGGATGATCACTTCAATCGCTCTTGGCCAGAATGCGCTTGCACCGCGCCAAACGATGAAAAGTACTGTTACCAGCATCATCCCAAGGCACAAGGCGAGAAAGCCGCCTACCATCCAAATGCGAGCGTCGTCTCGCATGATCGCAACTTTGGAGTTCATAGGCTGCCAAGCTTTCTTCGCGATCTTACCCTAATGAACTCTGCCAACGTATTGACAACCAATGTAACGATAAAAAGCATCAATGCCGCCAGAAACAGGGTCCGGTAGTGCGTACTTCCCTTGGTCGCTTCGGGCAGTTCCGTTAACAACGTCGCAGTCAGAGCTCTTAGCCCTGCAAAGGGATTCCATTCCATGAGCGGCGCGTTGCCTACGACCATGAGTACGATCATCGTTTCTCCGATCGCTCGCGCAAATCCAAGCATGATCGCACTAACCAGCCCGGCCAAGCCAGCGGGTAAAACAACTCGAACCGTTGTTTGCCACCGCGATGCCCCGCACGCAAGTGAGGCGTATCGCAAACTCGCCGGGACCGCCTGCAAGGCATCTTCCGCGACCGTATAGATCAATGGAGTCACACATAATCCGAGAGCCAGACCAACTAAAAGCGAGTTGTTTTCTTGGTAGCTGTTAAACAAGCTTTCTCGCAGATCCCAGCCCAATTTCGAAAAACCCCACGAGCCAAGCCAGGTCGCACCGTATACTGCAGCCCCAAGAAATAGCATCACGGCCACACCTGTCAGTCCCGTCCAAAAGTGGGAAGGAAGCAGCGCACGTATCGATTGCATGTGCGTTATCGAAACGGTCAGTAGCGACAACAAGGGAAGGAGGACAAGAAACCAGCCTCCAGCGGGTAAACCATCTTGACTGGCTATCCAATCTGGCAGATCGCCCCCAAAAAACTGAGCTTCGAGGAACTGTCCGCACCAAGTGGCCAGGATAACGACGACTGGGAGACAAGCAAGTAAACAAAACAGTCGGCCCGATTCGGATTCCCGCAGTCGCAAAAACCGTGTCTGCATCACTGGGGCTTCAATGATCTTCCCAAGTGCAGAGTAGGCGAATGGGAGTAGAAGCACACCTGCAATCAGTGCCGCAAGGTGCTCATGAAGAACGGGCGCTAACGCCATTGCAAACAGGTAGCCGATCACCACTCCGGGTAGGCTTGCTAAAAGTTCGAGCAAAGGACGGATACGTGCCCGACTCTGTTTCGCCATGAATTCACTGGTGTAGATCGCTGTAGCGATGGCCAAGGGAACACTAAATAGCATCGCCCACAGCGCCGCCTTCACCGTTCCAAAAACAAGTGGAATTAGGCTAAGTTTGGTTTCAGAATACTCGCTTCCAGAAGACGACTGCCAAATGTACTTGGGCCGTTCATGTCCCTCATACCAAATACGTGATAGAAAAGAGCGGACAGATGCCTCCGGGTGCCCAAGATCCACTTCGCAGCTCCATAGCTGGCTACCAGTAAACGCAAACATACGATCATTGTTGCTGCCAAACGTAATCGCATTTTGCGAGTTACTTGAGCTGCCAGGAAAACGAACCTTTTCCAGCGGTTGATCGGCTGTCAGAAAGACCAGTGAGACACTCCGCTGATCATCACATGCTGCAATCATCCTGCTACTGAGGCTGCTGGTGATCTCAGTAATCTTTGAATCGCCGAGAGCGATATTGTGATGAAGTGTCAAAACGAATCCGTCAGAATCGCTCGCTGCAGCCTCTTGGGCAATCCCGGGACGAGCAATCGTCCAGCCGAGTAAACGTCCGTCATTCGTCCCGCACAAGAAGGATTGCCTGCCGGCTACAGGCTCCATACATTCGAGTTCGGCCCTGCACGTCTGCGATTCCTGATAACTAATGCGACCTTCTGAGATGGAAAAACGATCTAGCGTCCCATTCTGCCACGCCACAATTGCTTGCGTAGCCTCCGACTGAAGGCAGCAACTTACAAAATAGCCTTCGAGACTGCGGCCTCGTAAGGGAGTCGAAATGGAGGTCGATTCAGAAGAAACCAGCGTAAAGGAATCTTCCTCAGAAAACTCTATATAGCTAAGCTCAAATGTCGCCGGCGCGATTTCAGCTACCGCCAAGACCTGATTCTGGCTTGCTCCAAAACTTAACTCATTTCCTTGTCGACTCTGCAAGTCAATGGAGCAGATTGCGCCTTGCGAGACTTTCCTTGGCTTCGACCATTGCCAAGACTCTAGCCAGATTTTCTGGATGCTTCGACGATCAAATTGCCGGAAGACCTGAGCTCCGTCGATCTCCATTCCTGCCTCATCGCGTTTCATCCCAGGAGACGCTTCCTGTGCGGCTATAAGCTCATCGGAAAACTGAATCCTTGCCGTCAACACAGTCCCATCAGCACACCCAAGAGCCAAAGTCCTCTGATCCTCCGACAGAGATAAACATGTCGGTGGAGCAGTAAAATCAGGTGCCTCAATCTGCGCCAGAAGCCGAGTAGGTGATGCGAGTGGCCGAATCTCAACCTGACCATCTTTTTTGAGGCCCCACATGAGCAGGCTGTTCCCTTCAACACCAACCTGCCAGTATTCGGGCGTTTCCGCGGCCTCCCAATCACCAATTCGAGGCGGCTGGAGCATCGGCAACGCAGTCGCGACTAACACCATCACCACTAACAACAGTGCGATAATCGTGCTGACACCGCTAACGGCGATGAGCAAACTCATCGCCGTATCGCTCAACTTGACCCTCAGACGAGTCCGAACCCCTGATATCTCAGGTTCGTCAGGATGATCTTGATTGGGTTCCGCCACGCTGCGACCTTAACGATTTAGAAGTCTGCCAAAAAACTCTGTACGTTTCGCGTCGAGTGGCACATTGCCATCACGAGCAACTTGCAGTTGCCCCTGGCGACTGCTTACGAACTTCAAGAACTCACGAACAACCGGATCAATCTCTTGCAGAGGATCGGAATTCACAACCAGGAAAAGAAATCTTGACAAAGGATGCGAACCATTGAGAGCGTTTTCAGGCGACGGAAAAACTAACTTGCCGCCCTGGCGACTAGAAAGCTTTAACGACTTAGTGGAACCATTGCTAAAACCGATACCGCTGTAACCAATTGCTCCAGGAAAACTGCCCACCGACTGCGTCACCAACGAAGAGCCGCCTAACTCATTGACCCAAGGACCGTAATCACCACGTGAAAGCACAACGTCTTTAAAGTACCCATAGGTGCCTGAAGCTGCGTTGCGTCCGAAACACACGATTGGCCGACGAGCGAAGTTGTCGTTCTCAATAAAGTCCTTCCAGTAGTGAATTCGCTGTGCCGAGCCACGCTTGCGAGTATTCGAAAAGATTGCGTCCAAGTCCGAAAGCGACAGACCTTCAATCGGATTGTCCTTGTGAACCCAAACCGTCACCATATCGATTGCTGCCGGTAAAATGGTAGGAGCGTAGCCGAAGCGTTTCTTGAATTCGGCGATTTCTGCCTTCTTCGGCACCCGGCTCATCATCCCAAGAGTCGCTTGGCCGGCAATCAAGGCGGGAAAAGCATTGCTAGATCCCTTCGCATCTACCTCAATCTGCACAACCGGATAAATCGCCTGAAACTCTTCCGCCCAATGAGACATCATTCGCCCCATTGTCTCTGACCCAATTGCCTTCATCTTTTGGGAACGAAGCCCAGCTGCAGGCCGGTAAGTCGGAAGTCTACTGTCTATCTCAACGTTGGCCTGCTTTTGTCTGTTACTTTGGCTCAAAGAAATGGAGCAGGACACCATAAACGCCAGCAAGCATAGCTGCTTGAGAAGGAACGGCCCGAGTTTCTGGCGTCTAGCATGCACGTGAGTGTTTCTTCAATGAATCTGAAGCAGCGCGGGATGAGGATAAGCCATATAGTTTGTCGGACAGCACGAAGAGTGGAACCCCCCGGAGCATGGCGATTCACAGTTTGGCGAGCCTAGCGCGCCAATGTCGCGAATCGAGAGTCGCAAAGCACTTCCTCAAGAAACGAAAAAGGGCCAGCAATCGCTGACCCTTTCGCAAATTGAATCCATTCGGCTATAACCGAAAGCTTAGCTTTCAGTGGCTACCGCTTCTTCCGAAACTTCTTCTTCGGTGTAATCTTCGCTTCGCGCAGAATCAGCTTTCGTGCTGACATACTTTTCGTACTCTGCTTGAATCATGCTAGAGACGCGGAAAGCGTTCTTCAGTTCGAATTGGTTGAAGAATCGAACATTGCCGGTGTACTTCGATTCGACTCGATTCTTGTGCGCTAGCTCTTGCCAGGACAGGCCATTGGCAATGTGCCATGCGGCTGCCTGTGCGGTGTTCTGAGGAACCTTACCATTGGCAAGCAATGAGCAAAGTTGGCTGACGCGAGGATCTTTGTTGACCTTGGCGATCGGAACGATCTTGTACTTCATTCGTGGGTTTGGATCAGGCTTGCCGTGCTCCAGGCACATAGTCTGGACCTTAACACGACGGGTCTTATCAGGCTCAACACGAAACATTCCTCCCATGCCACCGCCCATGCCACCCATGCCGCCGCCCATGCCGCCCATGCCGCCGCCCATGCCACCCATGCCGCCGCCCATGCCGCCACCAAAGCCGCCACCCATACCTTGGCCACCGCCTCCCATGCCCATGCCGCCGCCTCCCATGCCGCCCATGCCGCCGCCCATACCACCCATGCCACCGCCCATACCACCCATGCCACCCATGCCACCCATGCCACCAAACTGGCCAAGGACAGCACGTTGATCAAGCGCGCCAAAAGCTGCTGGAAGGTTCAAATCAAGTGGCTTGTCGGTCTTGTTTTTAAAAACGACGGTAGCTTGAGTCGCATCCTTGGGGACGAATTCGACATCCACTAAGCCATCATCGATAGCTTTGAAGAGTTCGACCGACTGTACGTCATCTGCTTTGGCCTTCTTGGCTTCCGAGTCGGTCTCCGCCGCGATAACGGGGGCACCGAGGGCAAGAATTGCCAGAGTTAGCAGGTAATCGACTTTGCGTTTCATGGTATTCCTCAATACTCTCTCACAAACCCTGTTCCGGTATTCTCTCAATCTCAATAGTAGACCGAGCTTGCGAACGGTGCCTCATTTCGAGCGCAAAACGGCGTTCAGGTTCCATCAAATTGGTATGGATCCCGCAACTAAGACGAGAACTGTTAGTAATAGTAGTCGATCTAGCGGGCTATTCCAAGCAAATTCGTTCCCAGCAAATGGAGCAAATCCGGCAATTTTTCTGGTTGTGAGGCCTGATTAACAATCAATGGAAGCTTCGGCCAACCATTGCCTGCTTGCATTGCATGCCTTGTCTGGTAACTTCTCTCTTCTTCGATTAAGACCTTAAAGAGCCCAATTCCCCTGATTGGGAACTCACTCAGGCTCAGAGCGCCCACCTACCAATGTGGGGGTGGGGAACCTATTCGAATTTTCGCCGTACCGAGAATTCATTCACGAAACGCCTTGTCAAGGAATTTGAAATGTCACTTATGATCGGAGAGTCGCTGGTAGGCGATGGCAATGAGATTGCACACATCGATTTGATGATCGGTAGCAAAGATGGACCAGTCGGAACCGCCTTTGCAAACGCCTTGGCAACTCAAAGTGCTGGACACACCAATTTGCTCGCCGTCCTGGCCCCTAACGTTGCCGTCAAGCCGTCAACTGTGATGATCACCAAGGTCACGATCAAAGGCATGAAGCAAGCGGTTCAGATGTTTGGCCCCGCACAAGCTGCCGTAGCCAAAGCCGTCGCAGACCAAGTCGAAGCTGGCGTCATTCCTGCGGATCAAGCAGAAGACCTCGTCATCGTTTGCGGCGTTTTCATCCACCCAGCGGCTGAGAGCGACGCAAAGATCTACGAGTACAACTACGAAGCAACCAAGGACGCGATTGCCAACGCGATGCAAGGCAAGCCTTCTGCGGCAGAGATGGTTGCTCAAAAGGAAACCGCGGCTCACCCATTCAAGGGATTCTAGGTCTTCCCCTCCAAGTTGCCGTCGAAAAAGTCCGCCGGCTGCCAAGAATCAAGGCCGTAGCAACTCTGCTGCGGCCTTTTTTCTTAGCGTTGGCCAATCCCGACCCGAGGCGGCAAAGCGAACACCCAACAGACCTTAGTACCTTACGGCTCCCCTGCTTTAGCAGCGTCGATTTCCTCCGAACCAAATGCAATGCCCACTCCCAAAATTTTGATTCAACTGGACTCCGATTCACACGCCAGCTCCTTTGATGCGGTTGTCGCTGTCGATGCTGGCGTCGATCAGTTGCTTCAGTACGCCAACATTGAAGCGAGCAAAGTTCAGGGACTTGTCCACGGCGCCATGTTCACCCGGAGCCCAGCGGATCTAAGGAATACAGCCATCTTCATCGGTGGCTCCAATGTCATGCTTGGCGAGGCAATCGGAAAAGAAATAGCGAAGACCTTCTTCGGTCCCATCCGCGTGTCGACGATGTTCGACGGCAACGGTTCAAACACGACGGCAGCCGCAGCGGTTCTTTGTGCAAACCGCCACATCCCCCCTGATCAAACAAATGCACTTGTGCTAGGCGGGACCGGCCCCGTTGGCGGTCGTGTCGCGCGACTCCTGCTGCGAAACGGCGCTAAGGTTTACCTCACCTCACGCGATGTCTCACGGGCTGATTCCGCCAAGGAGGGGATCCTCGAGCAAGTCGGAGGAGCCGCCGAAGACTCAAGCGATACACGAATTCACGCAATCGGCTCGGACGCGATCGACTCCGTTCTCCCGGAAGCCAATGTTGTCTTTGGCTGCGGTGCCGCAGGTTACGAACTTCTGTCGGAAGAAAAGCTCTGCTCTGCAACCAACTTGAGAGTTGCAATCGACTTGAACGCAGTTCCTCCAGCGGGACTTGGCGGCATCGGTGCCACCGAGAAGGCCGTGCAGCGTGGGGAGAGAGTTGACTACGGTGCCATCGGAGTCGGTGGGCTCAAGATGAAAATCCACCGCCGTGCCATCCAGAAACTCTTCGAACAAAACGACGCCTCCTTCGACGCTGAAGAAATCTTCGCCATCGGCCAAGAACTCGAAGCCGCACGCTAGTCTCTCGTAATCCATTGCGGGAGTTAGCTACCGGTTCTAATCGGCGGCTTCATCGCTAGACGCCGGTTCTTCAGTTCGTAGTCCCGCATTCATGTGGAATCTTCCGTATACACATCCTACTTGCGCAGCGCTACCCCTCACGTCTCACCATCAAACACTTGAGCCCATGCTCACGAGACAAACCACCATGAAGCACCCGAAGAGCACGAGGGAAAAGAGTGACAGAGGTCGTGCTCTTCGCGTCCTTCGTGATACTCTATCACACTACAACGGCTTCTTCGTAAAATCCGTGTGCCAAAGGGCTACGCTGCAGGCAGGTGAAATGGTCGCAAGCACTTTGCGGCTCGGCGTCTGTACGCGAGGCCTATGTTCGGGCGATTGCGTGCGGAGCAATATTCCAGACTCGGAACCTCATCCACTAACTTCACGCGAAGGCCGGAACCGCACAATCCGGCAATCCAACCATAGAATGAGGCGGTTGGAGCTTTCCTCAAGGGAGGAGCCTAGATGGGACTCACAAAATGTTGATCTCTCGATATTATAAAGGGAGTCCTCATCCGTTCTTTAAAGGAATGCGAAATGCTTGCCCTACAAGCTATCTGCCGACGTGCCGTGGCAGTTTTTATCTCAGCAGCCGCATTCGGTTTGCCTCAGGCTTGCGCACAAACGGGAGATGAAGATCTTCTGAATTCGGATCCTGCCGCTGCGGCAGCGAAACAAGCGGAACTCATGCAGGATGTCCGCCAAGTCACCTTCGAAGGCAAGCGATCAGGAGAGGGATATTTTTCGGCAGACGGCTCGCAAATGGTATTCCAAAGCGAACGCGAGCCTGGCAATCCCTTCTACCAGATTTACTTGATGGATCGCGAAAATGGCGACGTCCACCGAGTCTCGCCTGGCAACGGAAAGACAACATGTGCTTGGATTCACCCAGACGGCAAAAAAGTTCTTTTCGCCTCAACTCAGTACGATCCCGAAGCGGCAAAGAAGATGCAGGCCGAGTTGGATTTCCGCGCTTCTGGCAAAGAGCGACGCTATAGCTGGGATTATGACGAAACGTACGACTTGGTCGAGTTCGATTCCGAAACCGGCGATTACACACGTCTAAGCACCGAAGTTGGCTATGATGCAGAAGGGTCTTACTCACCGGATGGCGAGTGGATTTGTTTTGCGTCCAATCGCAAAGCCTACGAAGTCGAGATGACGGAGAAAGAGAAGGAGCTGTTCGAGCTAGATCCTGCCTCGGCGATGGAACTTTACATCATGCGCAGTGATGGCACGGAACTGCGTCAACTGACGGACAAACTTGGTTACGACGGTGGACCATTCTTTTCGCCGGACGGGAAGAAGATTTGCTGGCGACGCTTTGCTGAGAACGGTGCAACGGCCGAGATCATGACCATGAACGTCGATGGCACCGAGCAGAAGGCCATCACTAATCTACAAACCATGAGCTGGGCTCCGTACTTTCACCCCAGCGGCGACTACTTGATCTTCACGACTAATCGACACGGCTTCTCGAACTTCGAGCTGTATTTGGTGGACGCAGAAGGAAAGAAAGATCCGGTCCGTGCGACCTATCGCGCCGACTTCGACGGCCTTCCGGTCTTCACACCTGATGGCAAGAATCTGTTCTGGACGAGTAACAGCGGGACCAAAAATTCACAGATCTTCGAATGCAAGTGGAATGATGCAGCAGCACGCGAACTGCTCGGGCTGGGCGAACCAGCTACTGAATTGGTAGAAGCAGCAAATTCGGCGAACAATACGGCTCCTGGTTTTTCAGCTGCAGATGTAGGCCGACACGTTGACTACCTCTGTCGCCCCGAACTTGGCGGACGACTTACGGGCACCGAAGGGGAATTGAAAGCCACTGCCTATGTGGCCGCCTACTTAGAGAGTCTCGGGCTATTTCCTGCTGGACAAGACGGCACCTTCTTTCACAACTTCGAGTTCGTCTCCGACGTGGAACTCGGTGAAGCCAACGCGCTGACTTTGGGTGACGAGTCCTTCGAAGTCAACAAACAATGGCGTCCACTATTCTTCTCCAAAGAAGGACCAGTTGAAGCCTCTGAAGTCGTTTGTGCTGGCTACGGAATCGTGGCTCCAGAGGGTGAGAACCAGGACGAGTACGACAGCTATGTCCATCTCGATGTGAAAGACAAATGGGTGCTTTGCTTCAGGCAAATGCCCCAAGACATCGCACCAGAACGACGTCAGCACTTGGCACGTTTCAGCGGCGAACGTTACAAGTCGATGGTCGCTCGCGATCGGGGCGCTAGAGGAATCATCTTCGTCAGCGGCCCGAATAGCCCGCTGCGTTCACGTCTTGTTCCTTTGCGAATGGACGGCTCGCTGAGTGGCTCCAGCTTGGCCGTCATCAGCATCGATGACAATGTCGGCCAGCAGTTGGCAAAGAAATCGGGCAAGAGTCTGAAGGAGATCCAATCCCTATACGACTCGGGCGAACCACAGATGGGCTTTCTGCTCGAGGGCGTCACACTCGCCGCTGAAGTCGACATAGAACCCGTGAAGAGCCGTGGTCGAAATGTGGTGGCCATTCTGCCTGCCGGTGATCGGCCCGCAGAGCAAATGCTTGTTGTGGGAGCTCACATCGATCACTTGGGCACGGGGCAGGGCGGCGGCTCGCTCGCCAAAGACGATGAGATCGGAGGAATGCACCGAGGCGCTGACGATAACGCTTCCGGTGTCGCTTGCATGTTGGAAATGGCGCAGTACCTGGCCGACCAAAAACAATCAGGCACGCTCAATAGCAAGCGGGATATTCTGTTTGCGGCTTGGAGTGGCGAGGAACTTGGACTCCGAGGCTCAGCCGCCTTTGCCGAAGAATTCTACAAACTCTACCCCTCACGCATTTTCGCCCTGTTCGGCCGTTCGGATCTAGGAGGTGAGGAAGACGAAGAGCAGGAACCAGATCCTAGCGCCGATCCGCATGCGGGCATCCACTCGGGTGCGATGCCGCTTTATCCCGCTGTGACTTCCTGTATCAACTTGGACATGGTCGGTCGCCTAAGAGAAAAGCTCGTGCTACAAGGCATCGCCTCGTCTGATGTATGGAAAGGTGCCATCGAACGTCGCAATGCCGTAGTTCGACTGTCTCTCACCTTGCAAGACGACTGCAACCTGCCAACCGACGCAAGCACTTTCTATCTGAAAGGTGTGCCTATTTTGTCTGCCTTCACCGGTTCGCACGACGAGTACCATACGCCACGCGATGTCCCAGAGCTGATCAACTACGAAGGAGCCAGCCAAATCTCCCGACTCATGGCCTTGATCGCAAGAGATCTCGTACAGGCGGAAGAGCCGCCACAATACAAGGAGCAAGAGACGCAGCCCGAAATGCGAGCCAACTTGACCGCGTATCTTGGAACTGTGCCTGATTACGCCAAAGAAGACATCAAAGGTGTCTTGCTCGGCGGCGTCACCAAGGGCGCACCCGCTCAGAAAGCGGGCATCAAACCTGGTGACATCATCGTCGAACTGGCTGGGAAGAAAATTGAGAATATTTACGACTACACCTACGCTATCGAAGCCCTCAAGATCGGCCAAGAGACTTCCTGCAAAGTGCAGCGAGGAGAGAAAGTCCTAGAGCTCAATCTCATCCCTGCTTCACGCCAGTAGCCCCTTGAATTCTAGCAGGTCTCAATCACCGTAGATTTGGTGAGAATCAGTGTTGCTAATCATCTGCTCTGAGGACAGTACTAATTTTACTAATTCGCACTAACCAGGAAACTTAGAAGTGCGGTTCGGGAACCTAGAGCCCGACCGCTTTAAGCTCATACTTGCCTCACGCTGGCAGAGCTCCGAATTCAACAGTCCCCTATCCGTTTTGATTAGCAAGGTTCAGTGTTCCTGCATCTGATAGTAACACAGAACACTAATCTTCACTTGACGCTAATCCGAGGACTTGCCCGCCGGACCGCTGCTCCGAGCCTTAACTGTGCCTTGCCCGTTCTCTACCGACCCGACTGTTCTTCCTTCGGCGGAGCCCTACTCCCATCATCGAATTCGCTTTCCTGAGCTGCCTTCTCAAGCTACCATTCACGGACGCGAGTGCACGGACAGACGGCAGCAAACGGGGAATTGCATTAAAGCTAGTATAGAAACCAGGATTCTGTCCAAGTCAACCAATAGGCGAGCAACGTGATGAGCAACAACACGAAACAGGTAACTGAGGCTACTCGCTCGGCTTGCGGAACGAGCCGCCATTGCTTTTGCATGCTATTGCCTGAACCGAAGTCGCCATTGGTTAGTAACAAGAAGTAAATTATCGTATCGCTATAAAGGTGGATTTTGCGGCTGTTGGTCCTAGAACCATGTCAGGAAGGAAGGACTTTTAGTCGATAAACGGAATGCACCCGCGCAATGCCAGCATTTACCGTTGGGTTAAGGCGACGAAGCGGTATCCGGGCTACATCATCAGCGATCGTTGCCCTTTTTTTCGTGCTAGCTTTGGAAGATGCGGATTTCATGAATTTCGATGCCGGTCAAGATGCTGCTTCGGCGCAGACTCTCGCCGCAAGGCAAACCAGTCTCGTGCCTCAAGAAACACAATGGGCTCAGCGCGAGAAACTGCTTCTGTCGAGCTACGCGACCTTCGCTGTCAATTCCGAAGGACGCCGCTACGAAGAAAGCTTACACGCTTATCGAAGTCCATTTCAGCGTGATCGCGATCGTGTGCTCCACAGCTCGGCCTTCCGCAGACTGAGTGGTAAGATGCAAGTCTTCACTGGTGATCGAGGGGACTACCACCGAACACGCCTTACTCACACGCAAGAAGTAGCTACCGTTGCGCGGACGATTGGCCGCACGCTGGGCCTTAATGAAGATCTGATTGAGGCTCTGGCCCTGCTGCATGACATTGGTCACCCACCCTTCGGTCACAGTGGCGAGGACGCTTTGGCAGAGTGTATAAGTGATCATGGTGGATTTTCGCACAATCAATTTGCTCTGGTGCTCGCCGAGGAGCTTGAGACGCGATACACGTTTTATCCCGGGCTGAATCTAACTCGGGAAGTGCTCGCTGGTCAGGACTTTCGGATCACGCACGAGCACTGGTCGCCGCTGCTTGAGGTGCAAGTCGTCGATCTAGCGGACAGCATCACGTACAACGCTCATGATGTTGACGATGCTCTGACGCTAGGGCTACTTGAGTTTCAGCAACTCCAAGGACTTGACTTGGTCCGGCGAGCAACGGCGTGGCAGGATCAAGGGCAACGGCAAGGGAACGGGTCCGAGCAACAGCGCAAAAGCTTGGTTCACAGTTTGATCGACGTCCAAGTGGCCGATCTCGTTGAGAGTTCGATAGAGAAACTTGGCTCCGTCCGTGGCATGGACCAGCTCGCGCTACGCCAGTTGGAACTCGAACTCGCTTTGTCGCCGGTCGTGACTTCAGAGAAAGAGCAGCTTGGGCAATTCTTGTTCGAAAATGTGTACCGGCATCCAGAGTTGATGCAAGTGCGACAGAAAGCAGCGACTCGAATCCGCAAGCTTTGGGAAAAACTCGTTGCTCAGCCGCAGTTGTTACCAGTACGATTTCTAGACCGGGCACATAACAGTAATATCGAAGTTGCTGCGGCGCACTATATTGCAGGAATGACCGATCGCTTCTGCGACTCCCGTTTCCAGGCCTTGATCGAATCGAACGAATCAGAAACGCTAGATTGGTGAGCACTGAAACCCAAGTGATTCCGGAATCACGTTCCTGCAACTTGCGATGGCAAATATCGCTTGGGTGAGAAACGATATCGACTCTTCGAGCGTGACGAAAGGGCCCTAGCGCTTATCGACCAAAAGTGTCTGGCACAGGACTCCGCAAACCGTCATGGACGCTTCCTTTTCGAGCGAATATCCGTTGGTTCAGGAACACACAACCAGCTGCGGCCTTAACATTAGCCGTACTTGAATCTAGCGAACAAGCACGCACACTCATCGCGCTTTTGGCTCCGATCATTTTGCCATTCCAAAATTGGCAGCCGGGAATTGCTGCAACTCGGTTTTCGCAAGCCAGGAACAATCCAGACTCGGGTCTTCTTAACACTACTGCACATCGGCGCATGATCAGAACTTCGAACATTGCTGGACGAAGGGGCACTAGGCGGAACTGAGCAGATTCGTTTGCGAGCAAAAAACAAACGAGCGTCTTTTCAAAAGCGGCTTGCCAGATTTCCCGCCCATGTGCCGCACAAGAACACTCAAGCCGAGATGCCACTTTTCCGCATTGGCACAATTCTGCCTCAAAGAAAGTCGCGAAATGGCATCAAAGCCGGGGCTCCCCAACCTGTTGGCCTCAACGAGCGCAGCGATAATATGGCCGGCGTGAGTGTTCGAATCGTTGCGAATTCACAGTAGCAAAGGTGGTTCTTCAGTACCGTCTTCTTCGCGTCGTTCCCATTCGCGACGAATCTCTCTCAAACCGTAGGCACACATCTCAAAGTGCTCGCTCATCCGGTGCAACAAATCGCACGAGGCCGACTTCTTGTTAGCCTGGATATTGCTGGCGATCAGATAAGCCTTCTTTCCTTGCGCACAATAGTTGAGGAAGAAATCCGTCTTGTCCTTACTTTGTAACTGCCGCAAGGCTTCTGGATAGAGTCCAGACCAGAAAAGCGTGTAATCTCCGATGTGACGATGGACTTCACGCTTTGCATCGCCGAGGCGTTTCTCCGCCTCTGCAACCATACTGGTCACTTCCTTCGCCGGCTTGCCATCAGCCTTGCGAACCTTGGCTTGAGAATCGACGCGTGTAAAGCGAATCAGTAACTCGCTCACATAATTCACCAGTTCTGTGTCCACGACACCGAGTCGAGTATGGAAAACGTACTCGCTCAAACCAGTGAAAAAACGGTCCAAGGGATTGGATTCGTCAATCTTCATGGGCAACCTCCACTTCCGAGTTTCACCTCGATAAGTCCACCCTAATTATACGTCGAGTTCGCCGTCAAGCTGAAAACTGTCCTTTTGGCGCAGCTGTTTCGTCACGTGCCAGGACCTCTTAGACGACCTAGTAAAAAATTGTGGGTGAGGCGACCGGAAACAAGGAATTCTTACTTGAAGGCCGGTCAATTAGGTTGACTTTCACGCATGAGGCTATAATCGAGTGTCGCGATCAAACTCAGCTTTTCCAGTTTCACAACATGTGGACACTCTGCACCCAATGTCTCGTTTCCCCATTGTTTTTCAGTCCCCCGTCGTCATGCTTATGCTTCGGTTTCTAGTCTTTGCACCGGCGATCGGTGCGCTGGCTCAAGATCGCGAAGCAGAGCTGAAGCAGTACGTCCTGCCCTTGCTGCGAGAGCATTGCTTGGATTGTCACTCAGGTGCTGAACCCGACGCAGGCTTGACCTTAGATCACTACGATGCACCTATCGATTTCCTAAAGGGCCGCGACGTTTGGGAGCATGCTGCGCAGAAAATTCAGATCAAGGAAATGCCGCCACCAGACTCCAGCGACCTCTCAGCCAAAGATCGCAAATACTTAGTCGACTGGATTCGTTCGGTCATCGACGAGTTCGAATGTGGACTGGAACCCAATCCCGGAAAAGTCACATTACGTCGACTCAATGCGTCCGAGTACAGCAATACCATTCGTGATCTATTCGGTCTCAAATCCTACCGACCTGCAACCGCTTTTGCTGGCGATGACGTCGGCTACGGCTTTGACAATATCGGCGACGTGCTTACGCTGCCGCCATTGCTGATGGAGAAATATTACCTCGAAGCAGAGCGGATCAGTACTACTTTGATACAAGTCCCACCGCGGGAGAAGGTATTCACTGTGGGCTACGCTGGCGGGCAGCTAGAGTCAAAATCAAACTCCAAGAACGCAAATCGGGAACTAACTTTGACCTCTGCAGGTGCCGGATCCTTTCGAGTTCAAATCCCCAAAGCGGGGCCGTACATCCTGACGGTTTCTGCCGATGGCGACCAAGCAGGCAATGAGCCTTGCATGATGGGCGTGGAAATCGACGGGAAGCTTCAACGCCAAAAAATCCGCGTGCCCAACGAGTCGCCGCTAGACTTCAGCACGGTACTCCGACTGCGTGCAGGAAGCAGAACGATCGGAGTACGATTCCTGAACGACTTCTACCAAGCAGGAGGAAATGGCAAGCCCAAGCTCGATCGAAATTTGCGCATTCACCATGTGCAGTTGGAAGGAAAGAAGAAACCGCCCCAACGTTTGCCAGACAGCCAACTATCTTCTTACCACAAACGCATCTTGTTCACCTATCCAGAGACTGATGATGATCGAGAACGCGCGAGCAAGGAGGTACTGAACCGCATCGCAAGTTTTGCTTTCCGTAGGCCTGTCAGCAATCACGACCTCGATCGATTGGTGGCTCTTGCATTGAGTATTCAGGAAGAAGGCGACTCCTTTGAAGAAAGCATCCAAATTGCACTGCAAGCAATTTTAATCTCGCCGAAGTTCTTGTTTCGCGTCGAACCGCCTCAAGCAGGCGTTGCTACAGGAGACTTTCGCGATTTGGATGACTTCGAACTTGCGACTCGGCTTTCTTACTTCCTCTGGTCTTCCATGCCAGATCCGCAGCTCTTTCAGCTCGCAGCATCCGGAAAGCTTAGCGAAGGGAGCAATATAGAGCAACAAATTGCTCGCATGATCCAAGATCCGCGTTCGAATGAGTTCGTGAGAAACTTTGCAGGCCAGTGGCTCACCCTCAGAAAACTCGATGACTTTCAACCGGATCCTGCAACGTTTCCGAAGTGGAATGAAAGCATGAGCAAGCTGACTCGCAACGAGACGATGTTTTTCTTTGCCGGCGTCATGCGTAAAAACATGAGTGTCTTGAATCTATTGGACGCCAAGTTTACTTACTTGAATGAAGAACTTGCAGGATTCTATGGTATCGAAGGAGTCAGCGGAGAACAATTCCGCCCCGTCTCGCTGGAAGGTACTAATCGCGGCGGAATTCTGACACAAGCAAGTGTTCTAGCTGTTACAAGCAATCCGACCCGTACCTCTCCCGTAAAACGGGGCAAGTGGATTTTGGAGAATCTGCTCGCGAAACCACCGCCACCAGCACCGCCCGGTGTACCAGAGCTGGAGGAGAAGAAAGGCGAGTTAACGGGCACATTGCGTGAACGACTGGAGCAGCATCGCTCCAATCCAGCATGTGCGAATTGCCACAAACTAATGGATCCGCTTGGATTCGCTCTCGAGAACTTCGACGGGATCGGTCAGTATCGAACTCAGGATGGTACCCATAGAATCGATGCGACCGGTGAGATGCCCGATGGGACACAGGTGCGGGGCGTCAAACAGTTGCAGAAACTCTTGCTAGAACGGCATAAACGCGATTTTGTAGAGTGCTTGACGGAAAAAATGATGACTTACGCCCTAGGCCGAGGCTTGGAGTATTACGACAAATGCGCTGTCGACAAAATCGTGGCTAGGCTAGAAAACGAAAACTACCGATTCAGTGCTTTGTTATTTGGAATCGTACGAAGCGACCCTTTTCAAAAGAAGGGCGAGAGAGAGAATCCTTGATGAGAAAAACGACGATTAATCGACGAACCATCCTTCGTGGACTTGGTACGGCAATCAGCCTTCCAATGTTGGATGCGATGCTACCCTCAGCCTCTGCAGCAAACGATAGACCTCCGCTTCGCATTGCGTTTCTGTATGTGCCCAATGGTATGCATATGCCAGATTGGAAGCCCAACAAAACTGGCTCTAACTTCGAAATCACGCCCACACTCGAGCCGATTTCGCATCTGAAGTCTGAGTTCAACTTACTCACCAATCTCACCCTAGACGGTGCTCGGGCGCACGGCGACGGAGGAGGAGATCACGCTCGAAGTGCTGCTGCGTTCCTTACGGGGTCTCATCCAAAGAAAACCAACGGGGCCGACATCCTCAATGGTATCTCTGTGGATCAAGTTATCGCGCGAGAAGTTGGGGACAAGTCGCGATTTGCATCTCTGGAGTTGGGCCTTGAGGGCAGCTCACAATCTGGCAGCTGCGATTCGGGGTACAGCTGTGCCTACAGCTCCAATCTCGCATGGCGTAACTCGACGAGCCCACTGGCTAAGGAGATGGATCCGGGGGCGGTTTTTGATCGTTTGTTCGCTTCGGGCAATACGCAAGAAGACAATCAGTCCCAAGGCGTTCGAAAGAATCGACGCAAGAGCGTGTTAGATTTCGCTCTCGAAGACGCTCAGAAGCTCCATCGCGACCTGGGCGCAGCAGACAGAAGAAAACTCGACGAATACCTCTATGCCCTGCGCGATATCGAGAAACGCTTGGTGATGTCAGAGAAGCTCGACGTCGGCAACTACGAGCGCCCTGCTGGTGTCCCCAAGGACTTGGGGGAACACTGCAAGGCAATGCTCGATATGATGACGCTGGCATTGCAGACCGAAAGCACACGAGTCTCTTCCTTCATGTTCGCCAATGAAGGCTCGAACCGTTCCCATCCGCAGCTCGGTGCCCCCGAAGGACACCACGAGCTTTCGCACCATGGCAAGAGTGCTGACAAGCAATCCAAGATCTCTAAAATAAATCACTACTACGTACAGCAGCTGGCTTACTTCCTGGACGGACTATCCAGCATTCGTGAAGGCGAATCAACGCTGCTTGACAACTGTCTGGTGCTATATGGCAGTGGAATTAGCGACGGCGATCGCCATAACCACGATGACTTGCCAATTCTGATGGCTGGCAAAGGTGCAGGCAGGGTCCGCACTGGGCGGCATTTAGAGTTCAAAAAGCAAACGCCACTTTGCAACTTGTACTTGTGGATGATGCAACAGTTCGGCATCCGCGCCGACAGCTTTGGCGATTCCACCGGCACATTGAAGCTTTCCTAAGAAGCCATAGAGAGAGAAGTGGGGATAAGCTGTTATAGCACTTCGCTCGAACTACAGTCGTCGACTCATGGAGGCTCATTTGCCGACACCTTGTTCTGCTAGAACACCTGGACCTCCATCTGTGCTTCCGGCCGAGAGCGTTTTACAATAGAGTCCCCCACCTACTTCTTCCTACCCGCGATCCTTATGCGCACGCTCCTCCTTTTTCTGCTTTTGATACCCGCGACGACCGCTTACGCCGACTCGCCTGACTTCGCGAGCGATGTGATGCCACTGCTTCGCAAACATTGCGCTCGCTGTCACGGTTCGTCAAGTCAGGAAGGCGGATTTCGGCTCGACCAACGCTCCTCTGCCTTCGGCAGGGGCGACTCGGAAGAGAACCTGATCGTTCCCGGAAAGCCGCAGTCAAGTTTGCTGCTCCAGCGCATTACCGATGCATCCCTGGGCGACCTGATGCCATTGGATGCACAGGCGCTCCGAGCCGATGAGGTAAAGTTGCTTTCCGACTGGATCGCTGCGGGCGCAGATTGGCCCGTTGGATTGGAGGAAGGAAAGCACTGGGCGTACGAGGGACTTCAACGTCCTGAGTTGCCCGAATCGCCAAGGGTTAGCAACGTGGAACTCAATCCAGTCGATCTCTTTGTGTTGCAGAAGTTGCAGTCGCAAGGGCTGAAGCTTTCTCCCCAGGTAGATCGCGCCCGATTGTTGCGTCGCACCAATCTGTCGCTGATCGGGCTTCCGCCTTCGCCCGAAGATTTGAATCGGTTTCTGGAAGATGAAACACCGCAAGCCTTCGAAAAAGCAGTAGATCGCCTGCTAGATTCGCAGCGATTCGGTGAACGCTGGGCAGTTCCCTGGCTAGACTTAGCCCGCTACGCCGATAGCAACGGTTTCCAGGCGGACCAGCTGCGAGACAACTGGGCGTACCGTGATTGGGTTATCGAGGCGATGAACGCAGATATGCCCTTCGACCAATTTACGATCGAACAGCTTGCGGGTGACCTGCTCCCAGACGCAACACTCAGTCAGAAAATCGCGACCGGCTTTCACCGAATGGCGACCTGCAATGTGGAAGCAGGTGTTGATCCTGAAGCGAATCGAGTGAATCAGATTGTCGATCGCGTGAATACTACGGCGACGGTCTTCATGGGTGCGACGCTCGAATGCGCTCAGTGCCACGATCACAAGTACGATCCATTCACTCAGAAAGACTACTACAGGATATTTGCTTACTTCAACAACACGCCATTGGAAGTCAAGAACACTTCAGGAGTGACATGGGACTTCTACGGTCCGAAGATGGATTTGCCTTTCAATGAGGAACAGCAAACTGCACGTGAGAAATTACTCGCAGAGAAGACCGATCTCGAGGAGCAGGTCGCCAAGTGGCGTTTGGATACTGAGGAGGAATTTCAGGCTTGGCTGAAACGACTAGGCAGCCAGAATGAAGCCGTCACATGGCATACGGACCTGCCCGCGGCATTTCACTCTTCAGACGATGGCAAGTTTGAGATTCAGGAAGACGCATCAGTTCTCCTCACTGGGAAAGTACCAGACAAAGCTGACTATCGCTTCGAGTTCACTGGGCTGACCGGAGAAATCACTGCCGTCCGTGTCGATGCGTTGCTTGACGATTCGATTCCCGGCAAAGGCCCTGGTCGGGGCGATCCTGTCCGACGCAATATCATCTTGAGTGAAGTCGAAGTCCAGGTTGAGCAAGGCGGCGAAACACGCGTTCTCGAACTTACCTTGCCTCATGCTGATTTTTCACAGAAGAATTGGGAAGTAGCAAAAGCGATCGATGGCAAGATGAAAACCGGCTGGGCGATTTCTCCCGAGTTTGGCAAACCTCACTGGAGTGCCTTTGCACTTGCAGAGCCCGTCTCGTTCTCGCCGGAAATGCGTCTATCCGTCACGCTGAAGCAGCACTACGGGCAAGGCCGGGTGATTGGACGTCCCAAAGTTTCATGGTCGCAGACTGACGCAAGCTTGCTCCAGCTTGATCCCGAGTTAGTGAAGCTCGCTAAAAAGAGGAAACGCAACAAGAAGGAGGGTAAAAAGCTACGCGATGCGTTTAACGCCTCTAACGTCGAGTTAAAGCGGCTCGAAAAGCAGTTGGCGGCAACTGAGAAGAAGCTCGATGAGCTATCGCCAAACACGACTTTGGTGATGACCGAGCAAGAGGAAGATCGTGATACCTTCGTAATGATACGTGGTGACTATGAGTCTCCAGGCGATCCAGTTCAAGCTGGTGTTCCAGATTTATTTGAATTGCCACCAGATATCGAGCGAACTGGCGACCGTCTTGAGCTCGCACGCTGGCTGACTTCTCGAGGCAATCCATTGCTGGCTCGAGTGACTGTGAATCGCTGGTGGGGCGAGTTGTTCGGTATCGGCTTGGTGAATACCCCGGAAGACTTTGGAACACAGTCCGAGTTTCCAAGTCATCCAGCGTTGCTTGACTGGTTAGCTTGTGAACTAATCGAATCGGGCTGGTCACGGAAACACGTTCTCAAGACGATCGTTCTGTCGAAAACTTTTCAGCAGAACGCGGCTGCGCCGCAAGCCAGTTTCGAGAGCGATCCGGACAATCGCCTCTTGGCTCGCGGTCCGCGTTTCCGATTGCCGGCCGAGGCCTTGCGAGACAACGCGCTGGCCATCAGCGGCTTATTGAGCGACCGCATGTCGGGGCCGCCTGTAATGCCCTATCAACCGGATAAGATCTGGCGCAGCGTGGGCCGGAACCAGCCGACCTGGAAATCCGCCGAATCCGAGGATCGTTTTCGTCGTGGCGTATATGTCGTTTGCAAACGAGCGGCCCCATACCCGAGTTTCATTAACTTTGACGCGCCGAATCGCGGCAGCTGTACGGTTTATCGCGATCGGACAAACACTCCGATGCAAGCCTTAACGTTGCTCAATGATCCGGCCTATGCGGAAATGGCATTGGCTTTTGCGGATCGCATTCTTTCGCAAGCGGAATCGGACAATGATACGAGTCGGCTCGGCTTTGCCTTCCAGATTGCTGTGTCACGTGAGGCAACCAGCTTCGAGCAAAAGATCCTCGGAGACTTGCTTCGCGAAGAGCGAGCGAAACTGACCGAAGCAGAGATCAAGCAAAGGACGAAGCTGCCCTTTGCCGCGATGAAACTAATGACCACTGATCAGCGTGAATTGGCAGCGTGGAGCGCTGTTGCCAGTGCCATCCTGAATCTTGACGAATCCATGAGCCAGTGAGCCTCACGACTGATGACGCAAGACAAACAGCCTAGCCCGGAACTCACGCCGTTTGCTCGCCGAACGCTGCTACAACGCACCGGCTTTGGCATGGGAGCATTCGCGCTTTCGCAGATGCTACATGGCGAAACACAGACCAACGCGGCAGAGTTCACTGCAACTCACTTTCCGCCCAAAGCAAAGAGTGTGATTTACATTCACCTCGTGGGCGCGGCCTCGCACTTGGACTTGTATGACTTCAAGCCTGAACTGCAAAAACGTTCCGGAGAAGACTGCCCCAAAGAACTCTTCGAATCAGGCAAGTTTGCATTTGTTCGCAACTTGCCGAAGCTTTTAGGAACGCCAACGGAGAACAAGTACGCGTTTCGTCGCTGTGGGCAATCGGGACTCGAACTTTCCAATCTGTTGCCGCATCTTCAAGGCTTGGCTGACGAGATTTGCGTGGTCAAATCCTTGCACACAGACGAGTTCAATCATGGCCCAGCGCAGATGTTCATGCTAACTGGCTTCAGTCGCTTTGGCCGTCCCAGTCTGGGTTCATGGCTCAACTACGGACTCGGAACGGAGAACCAAGACCTACCTGGCTTTGTTGTCATGATTACGGGCAATGTGCTTGGCGCTGGAAGCCCAGCCTGGAGTAGCGGCTTTCTGCCTTCGGTCTATCAAGGCGTCGAGTTTCGCAGTCAGGGCGATCCAGTCCTGTTCTTGTCCAACCCCGATGGTGTAAGCTCACAGTCGCGAAGGCGTATCATCGATGCAGTCAACAAACTGAATCGCAGCCAGCTGGCCAACATTGGCGATCCTGAAATTGCGACGCGTATCAGCCAATATGAACTGGCTTATCGGATGCAGACCAGCGTGCCCGAGCTCATGGATATTTCCAATGAGTCAAAAGCGATTCATGAAATGTATGGTACCTCGCCAGGAAAAACGAAATTCTCCAACAACTGCTTGTTAGCCCGGCGATTGGTGGAACGCGGTGTGCGTTTCGTTCAGTTGTTTGATCAAGGCTGGGACACGCACGGCAATGTTTTCGAGGGTGTGGCCAATAAGGCGAAGCAGGTTGACCGCCCCATTGCTGCTCTTATTCAAGATTTGAAGCAGCGTGGGCTCTTGGATTCGACATTGATCGTCTGCTCTGCCGAGTTTGGCAGAACACCCTTCGGGCAAGGCGACCGCGCGAAGGCGGGACGAGACCATCACAAAGATGCATTTAGCATGTGGATGGCCGGAGGCGGCATTCGTGGCGGCATGTCCTATGGAAAGACGGATGATATCGGCTATACCATTGCGGAAGATCCGGTTCACGTTCACGATCTTAACGCTACGATCCTACACTTGCTTGGGATTGATCACGAGCGACTAACCTTCCGCTACCAAGGTCGCCAGTATCGCTTGACCGACGTCGAGGGCAACGTCGTCCCTGCCATTCTTGCTTGACCTTCGGTAGTTGGATTCGCCAGCATTTCTTGCGATATGGACTTAATGGGATTCGCCCAGAATTCATCTAGCAGTTCGCAATTAGCTGCTGAGGCTACGATCGACGCACAGGAAAACTTGGCCTCGTACTCGTCAATCGCATGATAATTGTTGGATCTTAGATTGCTCCAAAAGAAAAGAAGACCTCCACCATTGGAAAAGCCTTTCTTCAGATTGCGCATTCAGGAGACTGCGCCATATGGCTGCGCTCACCCAAAAGTCTGAATGCGTCGAGTCCGTCACGATCAGCCTGTTGGGTTGAAGTTGGGGCTTATTATTGTTCGACGCTCACCGAACTCTGAATTTCCGCTGCGGTCTCGTTAGCCACGGTTATTAGCCGGTGGACCGTCGCGCTAACGATACGGCTAGGTTCTGTTAACTTGGAACTCCGACTAACCCTGGGAGTTGTTTTTATCTTGTACGCGGCGTGCTAGACTGCTGGTTTCAATGACAACGGAGCCGCCTCAATGCGAAGTTTTTCAACCCTTCTCACATTGACGTTTATTCTCAGCTTAGCACCCGTTCTTCAAGCCCAAGAAGCTGGGGACAAGCCGGAGGAGCTACTGAAAAAGTGCGCATGGATCGCAGGCATTTGGTCAGGTGAGGCGTTCGGCGGTCAATTTGAGGAAACTTGGAATCGGCCAAGCGGTTCGAGTATGATGGGCATGTTCAAACTCGTGCGGGAAGGCAGAGTTGCTTTCTACGAGCTGCTTACCATCGTCGCTAAAGATGACAGCCTCGTTCTCAGATTGAAGCACTTCGATGGATCGCTGAAGGGCTGGGAGGAGAAAGACGATCGCAAGAGTTTGTTCTAGTTTCGGCCAATCGCAAGGAAGTTCGCTTTAAAGGCCTCGTCTTTAAACGTATTTCTAGAAATGAGATGCAGATCTTAGTCCAGACTAAGTCTGGTGACGAAACGCGAGAGCTTGTTTTCAATTGCAAGAAAGCGCAGCGTGGGGCAAACAAGCCGAATGAACGCGACGGCAAGGATGGAGAAGACGGTGGTGAAGGTGAAGATCGAGAAGACGGTGCCGATGGGCAAGACGCCAAGTCAGAAAGTCGCTGAGTGCAATGAGCCTACGATCCGCAGCATCACTCATTTTGCTTCTGTGCCTGATTCCTGGCTGCGGGAGCAATAGTAAATTCCCCTCGCGGCCAATCACCATTATTTGCCCGTGGTCGGCTGGCGGAGGAACGGATAGAGTCTCGCGGCAAATGGCTTTCCAGCTCGAAGCGGAGCTCGGCGTACCGGTCAGTGTGATCAATGCGACTGGAGGAAAAGGTGTCACTGGACACAACCGAGGACTGACCGCGCGCCCCGATGGTTACACGCTGACCATGATGACCTTTGAGCTCAACACGATGCACTGGATGGGCCTGACGGAGCTAACCTACCAGGATTGCAGGCCGCTCTTGTCCCTCAACGAAGATTATGCAGCATTACTCGTCGCCCAGGATTCTCCTTGGCAGAGTCTGGCAGATGTGCTGAAAGCGATTCGAGAGAAACGCAGTGGGCTGACGGCTTCTGGAACCGCATCGGGCGGGGCATGGCATTTGGCCCTAGCTGGCTGGCTTATTGATGCGGGACTCGAGGCAGATGATGTGATCTGGGTGCCCAGCGCCGGTTCGAGCCCTTCATTGCAGCAGCTCTTGAGTGGCGGTGTAGACATGGTCTGTTGTAGCTTGCCGGAAGCTCGAGCACTCATCGAAGCTGGCCAAGTGCGTGCATTGGGCGTGATGTCGGAGAAGCCTGCTTTGGGGTTTGAGAAAGTGCCAACATTCGCCGAGCAAGGAAGCAGCTGGACTTTGGGGGGCTGGCGTGGCTTGGCAGTTCCCATCGAAACGCCCGAGCCAGTGGTTGAACAATTAGCATCCGCCGTAGAAAGAATCGTGAGTAGGCCAGTTGATGAAGAAGGCAGTTTTGCTAATTTTATGCAAGCACAGAAGTTCGACGCAACTTGGCGTTCGCCGGAGAACTTCAAGAAGTTCCTTGCTGAAAACGACGAAAAGCTCGGCAAGTTGCTGCAGAGTGATGCGATGCAAGCAGTAACTGCAGATAGATTCAGTCCTTACACTTACCCGGGTTTGATCCTAGGCATACTGGCGATCGTCGGCCTCGGTTTGGCATGGCAAAGACTGGCAGAATCCAAGACGGAAGCAAAACAGCCTGAACTGCGGCTAATCAAGCCAAATTATGGAGTGTTCGCCCTGACGCTGCTTCTGATCGCTGCCTACGCTGGCTTGGCCGATCAGGTTGGCTTCGTGATCGCTTCGGGCGTGCTTCTGCTCCCGCTTTTGCTCGCTATGAAGACTCGATGGTGGGTAGCTTTAGCGGTAACATGTGTCGTAGCCCCGGGATTATATTTCGTGTTCGGGCAGTTGCTCCGCGTTCCTCTTCCGGGAGGTTGGCTGGGGTAGCACATGGGCGACGAAGAAAACAATTTGCTACTGGAAGCGATTGGCAACGTCGCTTCGCTGGAAGTCCTGCTGGTGACGCTTGCGGCGGCTTGCTACGGGTTGGCCGTTGGATCAATTCCGGGTTTGACTGCGACCATGGCTGTAGCATTGATGGTACCTCTGACAGCTTATCTGTCTGATGTGCAAGCCATCACGGCGATTGTCACCACCGTGACCTGCAGTATTTTTGCAGGCGACCTACCAGCGACTCTGCTCCGAATCCCAGGGACGCCCGCCTCGGCTGCCTATGCGAATGATGCTTATGCTCTAACAAAAAAAGGGAAGGCAAAGGCGGCCCTTGCGACATGTTTGTGGTTCAGCATCATCGGAGGTCTCTTCGGAACGCTTGTTCTTGCCCTGGCCGCACCGCAATTAGCGGCTTTGGCTACTCAGTTCACGAGCTACGAATATTTTTGGTTATATGTGCTAGGGCTGAGTTGTGCTGTCACCGTTTCCAACGACTCGCGTCTTCGCGGCATGATGGCGATGCTGCTTGGCTTATTGCTTTCGACGGTTGGATTGGCAACGGATTTCAGTACACCGCGCATGACATTCGGATGGAATGAATTGATCACGGGAGTGCATTTCATTCCCGCTATGATCGGCTTATTTGGGTTGTCGGAAGTGCTCAAGAACATTCTCCATGTTCCAACTGCTTCGATTGCAAGCGACGGCAATGCTCAGGTAAACCCAAACCAGGGAATTGCGCAAGTCATGCAGATGTCGTGGCGTCGGAAATGGAGTACCGTCCGCAGCAGTTTCATCGGTTCGCTGATTGGGATGTTACCTGGGGCCGGAGCAGACATAGCTTCTTGGATTTCCTATGCGACATCAAAGCGATTTTCGAAGCAACCGACCGAGTACGGGAAAGGCTCTGAGGAGGGGCTGGCCGACGCGACGGGAGCCAACAATGCTGCTTTGGGTGGGGCGTGGATTCCAGCTTTGGTGTTCGGCATTCCCGGAGACAGCGTGACGGCGATTGCATTAGGAGTCCTGCTGACCAAGAACATCTCACCGGGACCGGCCATCTTCGAGGCAAGCCCAGAAAATTCGCAGCTCGTGTTAGTGCTCTCTCTTTACGTCGTTTTCGTCTTGGCGAACCTAATGCTCTTACCGCTTGGACTGGTAGCAATCCGAGCAGGCACGGCCTTAGTCCGGATTCCGCGCAACCTTCTCTTGCCGCTCATCGTTTTGTTTTGTGTCGTTGGTAGTTATTCGATGTCTGGCAGCTATTTCGACGTATGGGTCATGCTCGTGATGGGAGTGCTAGGTTTCGGCTTGGAGCGATTGAAGATCCCGCTTGGTCCTGCCGTCCTCGGCTTGATCATGGGTGGGGCGCTCGAGCACCGATTCATTCAGAGCATCACTACATCAGGCAGCCTGCTTGATTTTGTTTCGCGACCAATGGCGGCTGTTCTAGCAACCGTGTGCGTTCTACTTTGGCTCGGTCCGCTACTTGTGAAGCGGAATGCAGATCAATGATTGGATGGGCTTGAGTTTTCAATTGAGAAGTCTGCCGCGGGAACTGCAAACCCAAGAGTCAGCGACTCGGATTTTTCTCCGAACAAAAGTGTTGCTTCCTGCGAACCTGATGGTCTTTAAGTCCTTTTAGCTAACGCAGGGGGCAAATGCGAAACCATTTGCTCTCGCAAAGTGATATTGCGGATGGACCAGTGTTCAGCTGAGACTCACAAGCTCGGACAGCCGGATCCGCTATTTCTATCAAGATAGGAGCTTATGCTCTTCGATCCTACGCGGGATACATTGCAGCTAAAGCTGCATACGCACCGGAGAGGATCTGCTCATCGGTCATAGCCGCGCGTCGCTCTGCGTCACTACCGCCAGCAAAGGTCATCAAAATTGGTTCGCCTGTATACTTATAGAGATTAAACCAGCTCGGAAACTCGTTGGGCTGCTCCGTCACATACGCCAAGCATTCGCTATTCTTGTCCCAAAACACCTTGTCGAATCGTAGATAGAGCTTGTCTAGAGTGCCCATGCCGAGCCGTTTTATGGCTCTTAATTTACGCTTAGGTAAGCCTGGTACAAAATCGATTCTCTTCGCTTTCAAAACGCCCAGCGGTACCGTCACGAGAACAGCGTCGTAGTTTTCTTCACCCGCCACCGTTTCGATTTTTGCTCCAGAGTCATCCCAAGATACTCGTTTCACCACTTCTCCAAGACGCGTTGTGTATTCGCCTTCCAATGCCGGGAGCAGCGATGCGTAGCCTTTATCCAGAATTACATCGGCACCGCGCACGTTGGCGCCCTCCACAAAGGCGTAGCGTGACAAGTTTTCAGGATCGGCAGCGAATTCTTGTCGTACTTCGACCTCTTTCATCCACTCAGGCAAGTTGTCCCAATTGTAACTTTCATCGCCACGAATCTTCGCCGATTCAAAGTCAGTCTTCATTCGATTGGCTTCGAGTTCGTTTGCAAGTTTGGTTAGTGGGTTTCCTTTGGGACCGTGAATCCAGATAGCGCCCAGATCAAGCGGAACTCCGAGGTCTTCCATTGTGTTGACTCGACCGCCCAGTCGCTTGCGCGCTTCCAGAACCGTGACTTCGACGCCGGCCTCCGCGAGATCCTTTGCCGCTCCAAGACCTGAGAATCCGGCACCAACAATACAGACGTGCCGATGATTCTCAGCGATGAGATCTCGCGCTGCGGCGCGTCCGGATAGCAGGGCACCGTGAACCGTTGAAGGGTGATCGGCATTGCAGGCTTCGCCAGCGAAATACAGCTTGTCTGCAACAGGAGCGGCTAATGCAACCCGGTCGGCAGCTGTCGCGCCTCGTGCCAAATGGGAATAGGCTCCGAGCGAAAACTCGTCTTTGCCCCAACGCGAGATCAAATACGCATTGGCCTTACATACCGGATTCGGACTGCAGTGTGCAGTAAGAGGCGTCATTGAAGCTGAAAGACTCGCTCCGTAAGTTAGCATTTGGCGTCGGTTGGCGCGCAAATCACCTACTCCGTTAGTTGAATAGAAGAATTGATGCTCCGACTGCTATGCCCAACTGGTTTCGGCAGTCCGCAAAAACCAGGAAACACCTAGTCCTCAAGGCGTCAGAGAAGTCACAAATCCGCAAGATGCAAGGCGAGCAGCTGTGCATTTTAAGTACATCTGTAATTCTGCCTACGTCGGCAGACCACATGCGGTTCGAAATGACGTGAATTTGCCACGCCAAAGTAGGCTTGTTCGCATTGTGCACTTCAGCGTGGCGGTATCGTGCAGTTCCTTTCTCTCCAGGTGTTCTGCCTACTAGCCCAAGTCTCTGTGCAGCTTGGCCAGTAACGGAGTAGATGCGTTCCTTAGGAAGCAACTCCTTTGCTCGCCTTAGATTCCCGGCGTAGTACAAGGACCAAATCTTGCGAGCTCGTAGGGAGGTGCTTGAAATCTCAAGAATCCAGTCGTCGGTAAATTCGCGAATGATGTGACGGCTCAGCCCGACTTGGATGGATCGATGCTCGAGCTTCTTTCCGTGACTCGTTATCTCGGGATCCCATTGGACATGCACCTTTGCAATTTCAAACTGACTCTTCCAGTTGGATTCGTATTGGTAAACCCGGAATCGAAACTCGTGTGCGTTCCTAGCGAAAGAACACGCTTCCAGCCTTCTCGCTTGATGCGGATGGCCAGGATTCGCTTCTGCCCGTTCTTCCCGCCCCAATCGCAATGCGCCATCAAACATTGAGATAAAGGCTTGATCCAAGTCGTGCGACGCCACGAAAACGGCTCGATAAATCTGCCTTCTTCAACCTTTGGTAATGCGATGTCGTCAGAATACGCTTGATAGACAACGATACTGTCTCGGTCAAAGTCTGCTCGGATCTGTCGATACAAAGTCATCATCTTTCTCGCCCTAGCAAATGGAAACATATGCACGAAAGACAAGCCGGCAGAGTGCAGGTTCGTGGCGTACCTGGCAACCGGACGCTTGAGCGTGGCGCGGCAACAAATTCCTCGCTGACGCAACAGGTCGCCATCATCAGCGATCTGAGGATCGCGAATACTCTGATCTATACAGGGTTCATCCGTGCGTCTGACTTTGAAAGAGCCAGCAGGATGTACAATGATTGCTAGTTACACCAATTAGCCTTCTTCTGAGAGTCAATCCTGTGCACCGCACGCTTTCACCGATAATTGCCGCCATCGCCTTTTGGTTTTTTGCAGATTTTCGAATCGTTGCTCAGGAGGACCAGTCCCCTGAAGATTGGATCCAGCTCTTCAACGGTAAAGACCTGTTGGGCTGGCAAGCAAATATGCATCCTAAGTCGTTTTCGGTCGAAGACGGTGTGCTCAAGGCTCATGGCAAGCAAGGAATGTCGCATCTCTTCTATGTCAATGAAGCTGGCAAAGATGTAAGTTTCAAGAATTTTGAGTTAGTTGTAGTTTCTCGCTCAGAACCCAACTCCAACTCTGGGATTTTCTTTCACACCGATCGCGAACTCCGAAAAAAGAAATACCTGAATACAGGCTATGAACTTCAGCTGAACAGTTCCAAACGCGAGAAACGAAAGACTGGCAGTCTCTACGCCATTGTTGACTTGAAAGAGTCGGCGGTGGACGAAACGAAGTGGTTTGAAACGCGACTCCGCGGCGAAGGAAAACGGATCCAAGTTTTTATCGACGGTAAAAAAGTCGTCGACTATACCGAGCCAGATGCTCCGAAACGCGAAACGTCACGAGCTAAGCGATTGCTCTCTCCCGTGGGAGGCGCGATTGCCCTACAAGCTCATGATCCGAAGAGTGTGTTTTACTTCAAAGAGATTCGAATTCGTCGGCTCGATTAGCAGTCAGAACTGAATGCTCTAGGGCAAGCCGCTCGCCGCCAATTCTTGCTTCTCATTCAACAACTCACGGAACTCCTCTAGACGCTCCGCTTGATTCTGTCGTGAAGCAAGATTTTGCTTTTCCATCGGATCGAGGGCCAGATTGTAGAGTTCTTCGCCATCAGGCCATTTGGCATAACGCCAACGCTGGCTTCTTAGTGCATAGCCGAGCTTTTGGCCGCGCGATACAACCGAGTAAGCGAACTTGCGTTTGCCTAGACGTTCGGGATATCCCAAAAGCGGACGTAATGACCGCCCCTGCAAGTGCTCTGGCGGTGTCAAGCCTGCGAGCTCTGCGAGTGTAGGATAAATGTCAATCAATTCTACCATCGCCTGCGACTCAGCTCCCGGCTTGGTCACGCCCGGAACGCGAACGATGAAGGGAACGCGATTACCAATGTCGAACAGTGTGACTTTGCCCCACAGGAAATGGTCGCCGAGGTGATATCCGTGATCGGAAGTGAATACGATGATCGTGTCTTCCCAGTGACCGGAACTCTTGAGTGCATCTAAGACGATTGCGATTTGAGCATCGATGAAGGAGATACAGGCATGATAGGCCTGCATGTATTCTCGTCTAAGAACTGGATTTTCCTTGCCGAGCTCAAATCCGAACGACTCGTAGCGTTTGGAAATCGCAGTCTTGGGCAATGAGTCCCAGAGTTTCGGCCGGTCCGGCGCGAATGGGATTTGCTCTGCCGGATAGAGATCAAAGTATTTGTCGGGAGCTAGAAATGGCACATGCGGCTTTTGAATGCCACAAGCAATGAAGAATGGCTTGTCTCCATGTGTGCCTTCCGATAACCATTTTTCAACTTGTCGTGCATTCTTACCGTCCTTGTGCTGTTCATCGTTCAAGCCGCTGCGTCCGTAGCCTGGCGGTGTTTGGGCGTCGAGCTTGGCGACAGCTTGCTTCTTGATATCTCTCCACTTCTTTCGATTGGATGCTTTTTCCACTGAGCCAAACTCGGCTTCGAATTTCTCGCGGGCAATGCGAGCCACCTCCAGCTCGTCGTTATTAAATCTCAGGAATTCATCCCAGGCGACATTTCCATGCTCATGGCGCGGCGAGTGAAATACTTTGCCAACAGAACCAGTCCAATAGCCGTTTTGCTTAAAGAATTGAGGTATCGAAATCGTGCCTGGACGCGTCTGGCGAATGTCTGCGGTGTTGTTGAGAACACCAGTGGACTGAGGGTAGAGTCCGTTCAGAAAAGATGCACGGGACGGTCCGCAAACCGGATACTGGCAGTAGGCTCTGCGAAAAGTCATCGAATCGGACGCAAGCCCTTCGAGAGCCGGTGTATGTATTGGCTCATAGCCCGCCGGAGAAACATGCGTGTTCAAGTCATCGCAGACTATGAACAGAATGTTTTTCTTTGCCCTCGCACTTTGCTTGGAGGTTGCAGGCTTTGTGTCATTCGTCCTCGCAGGGACATCGGTGTAAGGCAGGTATTTTGGCGGCGGCTGATAATTTCCCTTTCCCTTCTCCCAACGAAACTCTCCGTCCTCGACGACTAAGTCCTTGCGAGCGTTTCGGTTGGGTGCAGGCGGAGCAAACACTCCAGGAGCTGACTTTTGCATCTGGGCAATTCGAGCCGCATGTTCGGGTGCAGAAGCCAAATTGTTCCATTCATTGGGATCAGACTGGACATCGTAGAGTTCTTCGCCGTCATCGCCGTAGCGGATGTATCTCCAATCCCGATTAATGATCGCGAACTCGCCGGGGTTCATATGCGGTAGAAAAACATTGCGATCTTTGGCCTCAGTCGGAGTTGCTAAAGTGCCTGCAATGGACTCTCCTTCCAGCCGCTGGGCGGGCTTGGGCAAGTCGCACATTTCGACAAAAGTCGGGTACATGTCAATCAAACTAACGGTGGTATCCGTTTGCTGTTTTTTGGCTATGCCCGGACCAGCCCAAATGAAAGGCACGTTGGAAGTCCGTTCCCAAAGCGTGTGCTTACCCCAGTCGCCTTTCTCGCCGTGGTGATAGCCGTGATCGCTCCAGAGGACGACGATGGTGTTATCAGCGTAAGGACTGGCATCGAGTGCGTCGAGGACTCGGCCCATCATTGCGTCAGCGTAGCTCATGCAAGCTAAGTAGCCGTGTATCGCGTCATGTACGGCGTCGAGCTTTTCCAACTTCTGGTGAATCCGCGAGCGTGCCGTTTTCATTTTTTTGATTTTGTCGGGCAAGTCATCAAGATCGCCGGATTTGTAAGGAGGCACCTGGATATTCTTGGGATCATAGAGATCAAAATACTTCTGCGGACAGTAGTTCGGAAAATGTGGTGCGTAGATACCAACGCCAAGAAAGAATGGCTCGTCGTGTTTCTCTTTCAGCTTATCCACGGCCCAATTGACACGCATCGTATCAGCCATTTTCTCTTCTTGCTCGTCGGGAATTGGAGCCCATTCGAGGAATAGTCCGCCTGTGATCTGTTCGCCGCGGTTATAGATGCTGGCGGGAAAAGGGGTGGGGAAGGGAGTTCCTTCACTCCAGGATTCCAATCCCCAACCGTTCTGCCTCTGCTCATCGGTGCGAAGAAAGAACTCGTTCCAGCCACGCTGATCCACGGCCCCCGCCGGATGATGGAAAAGCTTGCCTGCCCCGAAGGTCTTGTAGCCTGCCTTCGAAAAGCTCAATTGCAGTGGTTCGATTTCGGGGTGATCCACAAAGTAATTGGCACTCCGGTAACATCCCGTTGTGCTAGCGTACTGACCGCTAAAGATCGCCGCGCGGCTCGGAGCGCAGAAGACCCCGGCGGTGTGCGCGTTGTTGAATAGCACGCCGCGTCTTGCCAATCGATCCATGTTTGGCGTAAAGGCTTTGGTGGATGCGTCCATGCAGCCTACCCAATCATTCATGTCGTCAACCGCCAAGAACAAGACATTGGGGCGAGACTTGGGTTCTGCAGCAAGCAAGTAGTGATTGGGTAGAAAGCAGAGCAGGATGAAACCAGGACTGATCCATCGAAACATAAAGCGATTCCAAGCGGAAAGAAATACAAGAAGGAAGAACAAGGCAGAAGGATGCCCAGCGAGAAGCAGCACCGAAATGTACTTAGGCAGTCAGTCCAATCTGCGAAGCTCGATGGAGTGTACGTCGACGAAACCGTTTCCCTTGCGATTTAGGCCTTTCAATCGCAAGGTACCATTGCCTTTCGGTAATCTTAGAGTGCCAAGATTCAGAGGCTCAAAGTCTTTTACGAAGTAGTGCGACTTGGCAACGCGTTCTTTAGATTTGTCATACAGCGGAGGATCAAAGACTTTGATCACTTTATTCTGAGTAGACCAGCCGTCGTCGAGGCCGACTTGCAGTACGCAGCCTTCGTTACCGGCAGCACAGGTGTAGTAAACTATGGCGGAATAGTTGCCTGCATGGCCGACGTCGATATTCCAAGCGATGCTGTCGTCTGGATCCATCCAGTTTTTGAAGAATGAGTTGTTCGGTGCTTTGGAGCTGCGTTGAATCGAACCATGCGGAACACCATCTCGCGCCGGCAAGGTCGTGCTGGTCGAGTAACCAACGGTGAAAGGCCTGCTGGCGAAACGCTGGAATTGCCTTTGCATTTCGGCTGCATGCTCTGCAGCCTGCGACTGAAGTTGTTCCAGCAGCTTGGGATGCAGAGCGGACACATCGACAAGCTGTCCACGATCTTTGGAGATGTTGTAGAGCTTGCCGTCTGAGGCGAGCCGAAAGTCTTGAGTCCGCACACTGACGCTTTTGTTCTTAATCGAAAAGAGATACCGCGTTTCGGGGACTTCTTTTTGCCCTAGAAGTGCTCCGTTAAAGTTGTAACCATCGATTGGCTTGGGCAGTAAACCTTCGGCGGAGGCACCGGCGAGTCGCGTGAGAGTGGGTAGCAAATCGACGGCTCCGTGCACTTTATCAATCTTCCTCCCGCCTGGGATCTGCGCTGGCCATCGTATAAAAAAAGGCGAGCGCAAACCACCCTCGTCGAGCAAGCCTTTGCGCCCTTTCATGCCGCCATTCCAACGATAAGAATTTGGGCCGTTGTCGGAAAAGTAAACGACAATTGTGTTCTCGCTCAGCTGTAGCTCCTCGAGTTTCTTCAGCACTCGTCCCACGTTATAGTCGATGTTTTCGCAAAGAGCCAAGGCCGCACGAGTCATCATGATGTCTTCTCGTTTCGGCTCACGATGCTTCCTTGCTAAGTTGGCACCATCGAATTTCTTATAGAAGCGGTCTGGCACCATCATCGGCGAGTGTGGTGTGTTGAGTGGCAAATAGCAGAAAAACGGCTCATCTTGGTTTGTCTCAATGAATTCGATCGCATGGTTCGTGAAGTCATCGACAATGAAGCCTTCGCCACGCACTCGCTTTCCGTTGTGATCTAAGGGCGGACTGAGGTAATGTCCCCAGTGCCCGGAGGTAAAACCATAGAATTCATCGAAGCCGCGATCATTCGGGTGATACGGCGATTGCGTACCATTGTGCCACTTGCCAAAACATCCAGTCGCATAGCCATTTTTTTGGAAGATGTCGGCGATGGTGGTTTCGTCAGGATTGAGCCGGCCTTCGCCGCGACTCACGCCACTGACTCCGGTGCGTGGATAGTAGCGTCCGGTCAAGAATTCGGCGCGAGTTGGTGCGCAAACTTGACAGACATAAAAGTTCTCGAGCGTAACCCCATCACGAGCCAAGGAGTCGATGTTCGGCGTCGCTAGATTCGAGTTGCCGTTAACACTCAAGTCGCCCCAGCCTTGGTCGTCAGTCAAAATGACGATGACGTTTGGTTGGTTGGCCGAAGTAGATTGAGGCAGCAAGCCATTGAACAACAACAGAAGATTGACGAGACAGAGACGGGCAAGTCGCTCTTGAGAGGCAGATCGCATAACTTCATTTCATTGGATAGAGAGGCAGCTTGTCGATCGCCGATCTCATACGACTCGGCCGCTGATGGCATAAGCTTAGGCAAGGCAAGTTCTCAGTAAGTACGCTCTTCGACTTGTACTGGCTGGAAGCTTATGCCACTCTCAGTCGACAGCTCAGCGAGTCAATCGACCATCAAAATCACTTGATGCGGGCCTTGGATCTTGCCACCAAAATCGACGTTGACTGAGATCGCAAATCTGCCAGATGGGAACTTCATCATCGCACTGTGCCCACGCGCCTCGTTGGCCGCAACGTCGATCTGCAATCTTGCTTCACCGGCAATGACCGTGGCTTCTCCAGCCGGATGGTCGTCTTTGAAAATGAGCTCGACTGTGTAGGAACCTGGACTGGGGGCCTCAACCAGCCAGAAGCCATTGGAGTCGCGACCCCAAGGCTGTCCGCTGGCGTGACGCCAATCTTGGCGAGTGAGCACCGTCCGCTTCTCATGTTCTGTTCCTATGACGATACGTGGTGGATCGTAGTTGTCAGGTCGTTCTGAGCTGACCTCATTAAACCATTCTAGGTAATCCTCTCTGAGCCGATCGAATACTTCGGGACGTTCGCTTGCAAGATTATTTTGCTGGCGTGGGTCTTTGTCCAAATCGTAGAGTTCGAGTTTGGCATCACCTTGAAAATTCTCTTTCCCGAAACCGCTCGGGTGTACGAGTTTCCAGTTATCTTCGTGCAATGCGAAATGATGGAACTCTTGCGGCGCGTTGCCACGGTGGGACTGCAAAATGATTTGACGTGATCCCCATTTGGGTTCGTTATCAGTCAACAGCTTAAGGACGCTCTTGCCATCGATCTTTAAGTCTTTGGGAGCGTCAATGTTACAAGCATCAAGAATTGTAGGCAGTAGATCGATATGGGCGCACAATGCATTGGAGGTGTGTCCAGATTTCACATTGGCTGGCCAATGAACCAAGAGTGGCGAGCGGATACCCCCATCGTCCACGTGTGACTTCATACCTCGCATGTCACCTACGTAACGCATGGTGTTGGGGCCGTTGTCATTGAGGTAGATGACTATGGTATTATCAGCGATGCCGAGGGACACCAGCTTTTGCATCAAACTTCCGACGTTTTGGTCAATATTGGTGATCATCGCGGCAATTCGAGCCAGCTTGTCGGTTTCTGACTTGAGCCGCTGGGGATTGAGCTTATTAACCAAGATAGGTGAGAAATCAGCCTTGAGATACTCCTGGTAGAGTTCTTCAGGTACGTCGTGAAAAGGGCCGTGTGGAGCGTTGGTCGCAATGTAGGTGAAGAAGTTTTCTTTCTCCTCAGTCGCTTTAGAAATGAAATCCATCGCGGCATCGAAGTAAATGTCCGTGCAGTATCCTTGCATCGGAGTTTCGACGCCGTTCTTTAGCAAGGTTGGATTAGTGTATTTCCCTTCGGCGCCGACCGGGTCGGAAGGTTGCCCGATTCCGCCACCTCGGTGCACCAGTGAATCGTGAAAACCTTGATCAGTAGGACGCATCGGATAACTGTCGCCCAAATGCCACTTACCGTAAATGCCGGTCTTGTAACCTGCGTCTGCAAGAATCTCAGCAATGGTTACTTCGGCTGGATCCATCATGGCTCTGCCGACGTAGGTGTCGATGCAGCGCGTTCGATAGTTGTAGCGGCCTGTCATCAAGCAAGCTCGGGTCGGAGCGCATACTGGGCTCACATAGAAACGACTGAGCAAAGCCCCACCAGCTCGCACTTTATCCAACTCTGGCGTACGGATCACTTCGTTGCCCATGAAGCCATAGTCCCCGCCCCCTTGATCGTCACTCATGATCACGATCACGTTCGGGCGATCTGCTGCCGTTGTCAGCGTGCTGCCAACAATTAAGAGAAAAGTTGCAAGCAGCAAGGAAACGCGTTTCATATTCAACCTACCGCAGTCTATGTTTGCCTGGCACAGAATTTTCAAATATTGCAGGGCAATCCCTGCTCACAGTCTAACACGATCGCTTAGCCTGTGCCGTATCTTCTCGTTTGCGGATCCGTTCGTTCATGACCTCGCCTCTTACTCCCCACGCTCGTTCTCTCGCATGAATCGCCATAATGAGAATAGAGACAACAAGTAAATGCCAACGTACAATAGGACGGAGAATGTCACCAATCCTGCAACGCGACCAGTAAAATCTGCGACCGCTTCTGGTGAGAAGAATTGACTTACGAGATCAGACAGCCACTTTGGTGAAAGTTTCTTTGGGCCGGGCACATAGGAATTGGGTATTAAGACGAATCCCAGCGAGGCAAGAACCAATGAAGCAACGCCGATAATCATAATCGGGGGCTTTCCACCGCGTCCGTACCCATTGTACTTCACGCCAAATAGCCAACCTAGCCGCACTGCAACATAGGCTAGCCGCGCCGTGACGGGATCACCATTGAACGTTTTGATCATTCGATAAAAAAGTGTGTCTGCATCGTGCCGTTTGACCTCGACTCGCACGGGAGCTTCGTCTTTCGTTTTGGAAACCAACAGCTCACCGAACATGAATGCGTAGTCATGAACTATCGAAGGTATCAGCATGACGCCCAAGGGGCGTAGCGAACCGATACTCAGGAAGCTAATTAGCCATGGAAAGGGCACAGAAGCGCCATCAAAACGTATCTGTTCACCATTTCGTTCGGCTGGAATGGTGATCACACCATCGAGACTCGTTGAAGTATCCATGCCCTTGACGCTTATCTTCCAATCTTCCGTTAGAATAAATTTCCGCTTTCTGGTCCCAATAGCAAACTTCCGGAAAGCGCTCGCGTCCGATGGCAACTCAATGGACTGCAGTTTCACCGAAGGGATTTCGTCGATTTCAATTTCTAGTGGACCGCAGTACTTTTCCGAAGCTATAGATTCAGATTCCTGCATTAGAATTCCTTTCTGGAGAACTTCCGTCGCCAGAGAAATACGCACTTGGTTGCGAGCGCAAGAGCAAAGATATTCGAAAAGCTATCCGAGTAAGTCTTGAGTGCATCGATGCTCTTCCGGATCGGCCGCCTATTGGGAGACGCATACAGCAGACGATACAAGTTTAGGAAAACAGATTGTCGCAGCTTGACGAATTCTCCCGAAACAGATCTAGCAGAAATAAGCGAGCTTGATTGGAGATTCCAGTTCCCACCGCTTCGCTCTGCCGACTATTAGCGTGCAAGCAAAAGTACTCTGGAGCGTAGAGGAAGGGAATTCCGGCGAATCTATGAGAAGATAAAGGCGGGGGTCGCTGGAACGAATGAACTCTGGCGAATCCCACAAAAAGAAGAAGATCGCTATGAAACGCAAAGGGCAGTTCGATCGCGGCCGGATTCTTTGCATTGATAAAGCATTTTATCGGCGGCTGAAAGAAGCTGTCTGGGGCTAGAATTCGAGGCAGCAATGGCGATGCCGATGCTGATGGTAATTCTCTGTTGCAAGGATTCGGCATCGCTTATTCTTGTGCGTAGCGTCTCGAACCGTTCATGAACGGCGACTTCGGCTGTGACTAAATCCGGGTACTGTCCCAGGGTAAGCAGTATCCCAAATTCGTCCCCGCCTAACCGACCGATGCAAATCGCTTCTGCAAATGTCTCTTCCATGGCCGAGGAAACAATCTGGATCGCTTGGTCACCAACGGGATGCCCATACATGTCGTTCCAGCCCTTAAATCGATCGATGTCCAGAATTGCTAGACAGAGTGGTTGACCAAGGTGGTTTTCTAACTTGTTTTGAAACTCGCGACGATTGGCTAGACCAGTAAGGCTGTCTGAGGTGGCTTGCCGGGTCAATTCCATTTCCCGTTGCTTGCGAGCGTCGGAGTTCCTAATCACTGTGAAACCCCACCTCTGCCCATTGACTTCCAAAGGGCTGAGGAATATTTCGACCCAGATTTCAGATCCATCTTTCCTGACACGCTCAATTTCACACATCTCGCTAAATGCGGCAAAATCTCCGGATTCTTGGTATTCCTCGATTATTTGTCGCTCTTGTAATTGGTAGCGGGCCGGAATCAGGAGTTCGATCAAGTCGATCCCTAAGGTTGATTCTGGCTCATGGCCAAACATGAGTGTGGCGGCAGCATTCCAGAAGTGAATTTTTGCCTCAGGATCGAAGATAACCACAGCATTGTGCGACTTTTCTACGATTTGACGAAAGTAGCTCGCCGCTCCCTCCAAGCCCTCTTCCAACGCGGAGGAGCAAGCAGCGGAGTTTTGATTGTGCAGGTGTTTTCCTCGGGATTTCATAATAACTTTGGCGTGAGTTGCATTTATTCAGTCTCGGATGAGGCCGTTACTACGTGGTATTTCACAGGGACTTGGCCCAACGAGGAATTCTTTTTGAATTTCGATTTTTGCTGGGTACTTCATCCCCCGAACAACAGCTAAACAACGCGGGTCGGGAGAGTCAATCGCATGCAGAATTGTTAGGAGGTTCCTTGAATTTCCGGGAACTCTGTGACACTGCGGCGTTCCAAGGCCCCCGATGATTGCGTCTGCGTCCGCGATCAACTCTTTCAGCGGTGAAAAGAGATTTCGACGCACGGAGAAAACGACATGTCATCCGTCCCAATGACGAATAATGGAGATTATTCCAGCATTCTAGGTATTGGCTGCAATGAGCCCTCACTGCAACCGGAAGAAGTCTTGACTTCGGCTGTTGGGAGGAATTCACGGCAACCAAAGTCACCTCGAGACAACACAATTTTAGCTTCTCCCGTCATTTCGGGTGAACAAGCTTCCAAATCGAAACAAAGTTTCGGAGTCGTATCCGAGTTGGCAGATTTGGGTTTCCCTCCTGAAGTCAATGTTCCAGCTTTTGCGGATGCTCAAGACGAAGCTCCATCGCCTGAGCAGGCCGCTCATCAATTTCCGTTGCCTAGTGAGACTAGTCCAGAGCACGTCGCGATTGAAAGTCAGCACTCGGCACCTTTCCATCGCATTGCTGAAGTGCGTGAACAGCAAGGAGTTAGCATTCGCAGTATGGCTCGGCGAATGGGCATCGACGCCAAGACTTATCGGTCGCTGGAAGATCCGGTACGCGATCTAACCTTGAGCGAGTTATCTGCGATTCAGCAGGCTCTGGATGTGCCCATCGGGGATTTGCTCGTCGAGCGCGAAGGACTTTCGCAGCCTGTCGAACAGCGTGCCAAGATGGTGAAGGCAATGAAGACCGCTGTCGCCATTCGAGAGACTAACTCTAGCCCGCGTGTTGAGCGAATGGCAGAAATGCTGTGCGAGCAGTTGTGCGACATGATGCCGGAATTGAAGGACGTCAGTGGATGGCCTCAGTTCGGCGCCCGTCGCGGTGCCAATACCCTGGGCAAGGCACTCGCCCAACAAATCGATATGTCTGCCATCAGCTCGGACTTCTAGACTTGCCTGTGCTTGTCAGGTCAAGCAATCGAGTCACCATGCTGCGTCAGAGACCGTTCCCGCATGAACTGAACACCATGTTGGTCCTGGCGCAGCGGGTTCCCTTCCGCTCTACACTCCACTCATTGTCTCTTATGGACGTTTCTCAAGCCCTCCCTTTGAGCTGACACCGGGTTTCGGGATCTTTCGCACCGGCACAGAAGCGAAGCTACAATAATGGATTCACTGGTGCCTTTGGAAACTTGTGTGAGAAATGTGGTATGAGCCGCCGTTTAGCCAAGCGAATTGCAGGCGTTTTGCTTTTCTTCAGTCTGTTCACTTCCGCCAAAGGACAGATCCAACAATCGGTTGGAAAGGGTGGAGTCAATCGCGCAGTTGACGTCCGTATTGTTCAGAAATGGTTGAATCAAGTCTCTGATCTCTCAGGGGGTCCGGAAAAACCACTTGCAGACGATGGCAGAATTGGAACGAAAACGATCGCTGCGATTTCCCGATTTCAAAACATTCAATTGGGATTTTCAGATGGCCGGATAGACCCTGGGCAGCATAGTGAACTGCGTTTGATGCGGCTGAATGGCATTCATGAAGTACTTGGCAATGCGGATTCACCGGCAGAAAAGAAGCTGGCAAAGTTTACGAGCGAATTCTCGGTCATCATCGTTTCGCTGGACGGAAAATTGGTTGCGGTGCGTCCTCCTTATCACATCAACGCGGGGAAACGAAAAACGCGAGCGGAAGAGAACCGCGCTTCGGCTCCTGCAGTGCAAAGGCTGATAAGCAATACTCTTTCTTCGAATGAGGAGGCGGCGGTTGGCAAGGCGAAGCCGATACAGATTCAACGCTTTCTGCAAGCGGCACTTGATGCAGGTCTAATCAAATCCCAAACGCCAGATGGCATGCGAGGCTTTCTAGCCAAGTATGGCATCAGCACCGACTGCTCGGGCTTAGCTTCGCGAGCTTGTAATATGCTCAATCCGATTGATCCGCTCGATGTGGTGAACAAAGCGAACACTACATTCTTGGCGACGCTCCGGCGTGTGCGATCGCCCATTCATCTGAGTGCTGGTGACTTAATGGTCAAAGGCGGATCACACGTTCGGCTGATCACGGACGTGGATCGGACGGAGTCCAGCATTGAATTTACGACTCTTGAATCTACAGCAAGCGAGATTTTGCCAAACGGAAATGGAATCGGCGAACGTCGCTGGCGATTTCTTAGGGCGAATAGTTTCTCAGGATTGCAATTGAAACGCGGCGGAAAGTTTGTCGATGCGTCTGAATCCGACACAGCATATATTTACACGCGAAAATGAAGTGGCTCATCGGTGAAACGGATGTCAAGACTTAAGGCAATCCCGGATTCACCGCACTGAAAAATCACTCATTTGCGCTTAGCGTTTGTATTTGCTCTCAAGGAAATGCCGTTTCAATCGCCTAGCTCCAGCTGAGCGCACCGGTACTTTGTGAGAAAGTATCAACTTCGATTCCCATTCGTTGGAGCATGGTTACAAACAGATTACAAAGCGGCGTGCCTTTTTCTTTCGCGATGTATTGTCCGTGCGGAAAACCTCCGCCTGCGAGAAAGATTGGCAAGTTATTCGCATGATGGGCATTCGCATTTCCAAGGTTGCTGCCGAACAGAATGGAAGTTCTATCCAAGAGTGTGCCGTCAGCTTCTTGCTTGGACTTCATTTTCCCCATCAGGCTACCGAAGCATTCAACGATCTTGGATTCAATCAATTGAAGCTGCTCGATCTTGCTCGGATCCTGTCCGTGGTGAGACAGATTGTGGTGGTTACCACTGACGCCCTCAATGGACGGCACTACATAGTGGTCTTGAATCATGATCGTTACGACTCGAGTCGAATCTGTTTGGCTAATCAGTGGCACAAGATCAATCAAAAGTTGAGCTCGGCCAATGATGTCCGCAGTGCTGGGAATGTCACGAGGCGGTGAAGCTTCGACTTCGGGTTTGGGCTTGTCCATCCAGCTCTGAGCAACGGTGATGTTTTTCTCGGCTGTCCGGATTGAGTCAAAATAGTCGTCGAGTAAGTGGTTATCCAAAACACTTGATTTTCGCCGAAGCGACTTGGCTTGGCTCCCAAGTTCATCCAGGATACTCTTGCCGTCTTCCCACTTGCGTTTCTGTGCTTGCAGTTCTTTGGAACTTCCGTTCAGGAATAGTTCGGCGAACAGTTTGCTCGGGCTTGTCGCGGCTGGAATCATAACACCGCCGCTAGTGTAGGACTGGCTCTGCGTCTTCATTGTCCCCATGTTGATGGATGGAAAGCGAGTAACATTTCCGAGTTGGCTGGCAGCGAGCTGGTCGATGGAGATCGTATTTCTAAATCCTCCCATACCTGGCTTACGAGCCGCTGTCAGGAAGGTCATCTCACTGTCGTGGGGCTGGCGACCAGTCTGATCTTCGTGTTGCAGCCCAGAGAACAATGTGAAGTCCTCGCGATGCTCTTCGAGTAGCTTGAGGTAGGGAGTCGCCTCATAGTCTTTACCCCTCGTTTTGGGCCAAAGCGATTTCGGGTGCAATCCGAGTGCGGTACAGATAAAGACACTCCGTTGCGGCGGCGTCAAGCTGGCTCCAAACGCTGGATTCATCGCCTCGAGCCAGGGCAGGGCGACGGTAATCCCGGCAGCTCTCAACGCGCTGCGGCGACTCAGTGAAGTCTTCATTTGGGTTTCCAAATTCGGTGTATGATTCGTATCACGCCCCGTGCGCAAGCGGAACGTTTCGCAACTCAATTCTTTACTGGTTTAAGAAAAGCTTGCTCTGAACAACTGAGAGCACGATGTCGCGCACGGAATAATCAGATCTCTGGTGCTGCGTTAGGATGCGCTCGATTTCTTGTCGATCTGCAAACTGAATTTCGGCACCAGTGGAAAAAACAATCAGTTGTGATATAAAGTTTCTGGCAAGCTGATCCTTCTTTCTTAGCAGCAGTTTCTTGTAACCTTGAATGTCGGCAAAGTGCTGGCCATCTGCCGTAACTCCTGTGGAATCGACTCTTGGGCCTTTGCGAGGTGGCAATTTCGAAACGAATCCGAAGAAGGAAGACTCGCCGCCTGAAATCCGATAGTTCGTTCGAAAGCCACCGATTGGATTAAAGGACTCTAATGCGAAACCCGGCGGATCGATCTCACGGTGACATTGGTTACAAGATTCCATTTCACGATGAGCCGCCAAAATTTCACGAATGGTCGTCCTACCGCGAGTGTCTGGCTCGATCGAACCAATATTGGGCGGCGGAGGTGGTGGAGGTGTCCCCAGTAGGTTGGCTAACACAAAGTTGCCACGCGCTACAGGTGAGGTGTTAGTCCCGTTTGCTGTGGTCTTCAAAATTGCTGCATGCGTCAGCACTCCACCTCTTGGTGAGCCGCCAGGCAGTTCGACTCGTCGAAACTCTTGGCCCTCGACGCCTTCAATGTCGTAATGTTCTGCAAGTCGCCGATTCAACATCGTGAAATCGGAATCAACTAGATTGCATAGACTTAGATTTTCATGTACCAGCTCAGAAAAGAAAAGTTCTGTTTCTTGCGGGATGGAACTAGAAAGCAGTTCATCAAACTCAGGATAAAGCCCTTCATCAGGAGTCGTGACATTCACCTTGTACAATCTTAGCCATTGCCCAACAAAATCTTTTACGAATCGATCGGATTTGTCATCATCAAGCATCCGTTCCACTTGCGCTATAAGCGTCTTCGGATCAGACAACTTGCCAGCGTCTGCCAGCTCAAAAAGTTCAGCGTCCGGCATGCTTCGCCAAAGGAAATACGAGAGGCGACTAGCCAGTGCGGAGTCGTCGAGTTTTCCCGGCTCCGAATCGAAAAGGAGAAATGAGGGCGCCCCCAGCATCGAACGCAATGGAATCTGCATTACCTCTAGGAAAGGGCGTTTATCCGCGATTGCCGGTTTGGCGAGTTCTAGGAATGGTTGAATTTCATCGCGGGAGGGAGATCGACGAAAGGCACGTCGAGCAAACTGACTTACAATCTCATCGATGTGTTCCTCAGTGCTCTGCGTAAGCTTGGTCTGAAATGGCTTGCTTCCGCCAAAGAGCCGAAGCAAACCACCTTGTCGTTTTAGCTCAATTCCCCTAAGTAAATTGGTTGTACTTGCTGGCGGCCAAGTTTTATTGAGCGGCCCCTCGACTGTCTGCGAATGGATGGCAAGTCCAGGGCCTTTGTAGTATCTCGCTCCGCCTTTTGAAAAGATGGCGTCCTTACTTGGATCCACATAGGTCAAGTATGGAATTTCTCCAGATTTGAGATAGGTTTCAATTTCCAGAGATTGTTTCTTACCAGGCTTCAGGTCCATTGCTTTGAGTAATCGAGCCCCACCGCTTGGGTCTTTGACGATACACTTGACTGTTAGCGATTTTTGTGACTGAAAGGGTGCGACTTCGGCTTGGAGTCGATAAACGCCTTCTGTTGGAACGCCGCCGTAAGGATTGTAATTGAAGTGGAACATCGTCAAGTAGTCGATATCTCGGAACAAAACGATGCCTTCGTCCTCAGGATGTTCACGCGTGATGCTTCCACCGTCGTTCAGTGGCTTTTCGTGCCACTCCTTTAGCCAACCATAAGTGGTTTTGTGCGAGGAGTACGGATTCCCGCCGAGCTGAATTGCGAGCGCAAGAGCTTCATCTGCAGCACCTAAAAAGCTCTCCATGTGCAATGCGGAAATACGTTGTGTTGCTCCGACCGTATCGAAGGATCCTGACTCACTCTCTTCCGGCACTCCGCTGGTTACATTGCCACTGATCTGGAGGAGGTCCTGCAGAGTGTAGCCGAGCTCAAGCTTGGTCAATCTCCGTGGTCCCGCGCGGCCATATTTGGCTTGGCGCATTTGGCTGGACTTCAATAGAGCGTCATGCAAAAGATTTAAGAAAACAGATCTCTCGTTTTCGTCAGGCTGCTCCTCCGATTCTGGAGGCATCTCACCACGCGAGACGCGATCGAAAACTTTCTCCCAAGCTGCAAAGGTTGCGACCCTTTCAAGCTTGTAGTCAAGCGAGCCCAGGTCCAGTGCTGTTTCGGTGTCAGAATCATGGCAGGAAGCGCAGTGCTGCTCTATTAACGTGCTGAGTGCCTTCGGCTGTTCCGCTGTGGCTTGGAAGCTAGGCCCAAAGGCGCACGAAGCGTAAAGGATGCTAACAGCTAGCTTAAAAATCCGCGATTTCGGAGACAACAGACGCTTTCCTGAGTTATTGAGAACAAAACCAACACTTGAAGAACCACCGCCGTAGAGAAATGGCAGTTGAGCGCCTGTTGTTACCAGGGCTGTTATGACCCCAAAGTGCCGTGAAGGCAAAGCATAGCATGCACTAGCACGCTAAATGAGAGAATCGGAATGGCAAGCGGGGGATAGCGGTGCACCAATCTGTCCTGCGCAAGGCTGCCGACACACCGGTTTTCGATCTATAATGTCGGCCCATGAATCGTTCCGTTGACGCTAACTGGATTTGCCAAGTGCTCTATCAAGCCTGTATTCGAATTCTCGTCGGTACAAAAATCTCCGCCTGGATTTCGGCAAGTAGTTCCATGTACTTTAGGCTGCTTTCAGCGGTCTCAGTTACAGGCCTTACTCTACAGGCTCAGGAAATGGGGCCGCGGGAAGAGTTCGAAATTGGCGGGCAGAAGGCATTCGTTTGGCTGCCGCCGGAAACGTCTCGTGTGGAAGGCAAAATGCCATGGGTTTGGTACGCGCCAACTTTCGCGAATCGTTTACCTGGCAAAGAAGAACATTGGATGATCAATCTCTTCCACCGAGAGGGTATCGCGATCGCCGGAATCGATGTCGGCGAATCCTTCGGAAGCCCCAATGGCACCGCTCAATATCAAAAGTTTTTTGAGCACTTGACCAAGCAGCTTGGCTTCTCTTCGCGACCCGTCTTGTTGGCACGAAGTCGTGGTGGACTGATGCTATACAACTGGGCTGTCGAACACCCGAAGTCGGTGGCAGCTGTGGCAGGGATTTATCCCGTTTGTGACTTGCGTAGCTACCCTGGCTTGGCCAAAGCTGCCGGTGCCTACGAAAGAACTACGGCAGAACTCGAGTCGGATTTGGAGGGGTTGAACCCGGTGCAAAGAATCGAACCCTTAGCCAAAGAGCGTGTTCCGATTTTGCATATCCACGGTGATCAAGATCGAGTCGTACCAAACGATCAGAACTCCGCTGCGTTGGCCAAGAACTATCGAGCCGCCGGTGGCAAGATGTACCTCCATATATTTCCAGGCCAAGGCCACAACATGTGGGAAGGGTGGTTTCGGTCGCCGCTCATCACCGAGTTCGTGATCACGCATGCTCGCGGCAAAAACGCAGACGCGACAACGCTAAAAAATACGGTTATGACCGGCTATCAAGGGTGGTTTAACTGCGAAGGCGACGGCGCCGGGTTGGGGTGGAAGCACTGGGCTCGCGGACGAAAAGGGACATTGGGCCCCGGCAACGTCACGGTCGATTTGTGGCCTGAGATGTCGGAGTACGGGTCGAAGCAGCGTTATGCGTCCGAGTTTCGCTTGGCGGATGGATCCGCAGCGGAAGTCTTCAGCAGCGCAGACGCGGAAACGGTCGGAATTCACTTCCGTTGGATGCGTGATTATGGCATTGACGGTGCATTCTTGCAGCGGTTTGCAAACGGCTTTTCCAACAAGTCGTTGATGGCTAACAAGGATCGGGTTCTGCAGAACGTGCGTGAGTCGGCTTTGCGATTTGGCCGTAATTACGCAGTGATGTACGACTTGAGTGGTGTCCGCGCAGGAGAAGTGAAGCGAGTTTTCGACGACTGGCAGAAGCTACGCGCAACAGTCACCGAAGATCCCAACTACCTACATTTAGATAGCCGACCTGTCGTTGCAGTCTGGGGTGTCGGTTTTGCTGATGATCGAGCTTACTCACTCGAGGAATGTGCTGACCTGATTTCACAGCTGAAGGCATCAGGATATGCCATTATGCTCGGCGTCCCCACCTACTGGAGAACCGGCGAGCGTGATGCAGTGGCTGCTCCAGAATTACATGATTTGCTGAAGCAAGCCGATGTAATCAGTCCATGGAGTGTCGGTCGCTATCGCACGGAAGAGCAGGCAAAACAGCATGCGGAGAGGACCTGGCGTGCCGATCAAACATGGTGCCATGAAAGCAAGCTAGACTTTCTCCCGGTTGTCTTTCCAGGCTTTAGCTGGCGCAACTTAAAAGAACCTGAAGCTCGTTCTATTCCGAGAAACCGAGGAGAATTCCTGAAAACGCAAATAAGTGCAGCGAAACAGGTCGGATGCGAAATGCTCTATGTCGCCATGTTTGACGAAGTTGACGAAGGTACGGCAATATTTAAGTGCACGAACAACCCGCCTGTTGGTCCAGGAGCTGAATTCGCAAACTACGAGGGTCTGCCGAGCGACTATTACTTGAAGCTTACCGGAAGAGCCGCAAAACTGCTTCGCGGCGAACTGAGCCTTGAGAATTGGTGCAAGTAACAGAGCCAAGCTGAAGGCATCTACTCTTCGTCCATCAGGTCCCCGTGAATGGGGCCGTTTGAGTAGCTCGCTTCTTCTGCTTGCATTGGTCCGAGAATCGATGTGACGAGCAAATGGTCGTCCTGCGGATCAACGAAACGCAGGTCCAGGATGATCTTATCGCCCTCGACGATGCACTTGATGGCAGGCAAGGCGTCATCTTCATCGGAACGCGCGACGCTGAGTTCGTCAGCAAGCTTTTGCGCCGCCGAGCTACAGGCCAACTCGACTGCCCAGTTTTCCAGCGAGTACCGATTCCAGGGTGCGTCACCAAGGTTGGCCATTCGGCTGATCGCTTGAGCAGATTTCACCGGACCGACACCGTTGAGTTGGATTGCGATACGCTCTGCTCGGTCTTTCAAATTCTCCGAATTTACTAGCATCAAAGGCAAGAATCCGCTGCCAAGGTCATCCTGCAATGATGGCAGCTGGAGCGCAACCATTGCGGCGGCCGCCTGGGGCCACGCAAGTGCATCTCCCGATTCCTGCAGCGCCGTACGAAGGGACTCTATCCTTGTTTCTTCTGCAAGCACGAGAGCACCCGTTGGTGCGGCTAGCAGCAGATGAAGTGGTGCGACGAGAGCCGTAACGCCTTCGGCGCATCGCAAGCGTGGCATATGCAAGTTTTCGATAAGAGCTTCGTGCAAGACTACGTCCGCCGAAAGCTGGAAAACAGGGACAGAGGTCTGCTTTGCAGCCTCGATCGCAGCCACATTCTGTTGCTGTCCATCCGCCGGACTCAAGGTGTTCGGCGAGACAAGTAAAACACAACTCTCGCTGTAATTCGAGTTGCCCAATGCAGTTTGCCAATCCTGTGAGCTACAACCGTTAGCAGGTCCAACTTCAGTTACTTGGAGGCCTGCCAGCATCGAGGCGACGTTGCCTAGGCCGGGAATACGCACCAGGTCAGTTTTGGCAATGAGAACTTGACGGTTGCCAATGAGATGACGCAGGGCAGCATTGAGCGATCCCGCAAAACAACCGGTAGACTGAAACTCGTGTCGGAGTGTGTTCTCGACCTGCCGATCGTGAAGAACAGGATTATGGAATCGGGTCGCATGCTTTACGAATACCTGAGCAATCGCAGAACTGACCGGAACGGAGCCTAGATCGCTACCGAACAGCTTGCCGGTTGCATTGATAAGCAGCGAGTCACTATCCCAGTTTACATCGCCGGCGATCGAATCCAGCCAGCTTCTTGCCTGCTGCCAGGCATGTTGCACTTGCTCGAGCGGGTTCATGTCCCCCAAGCCGACTTTATTTAGCGTCCCGCGAACTCGTCCGGAAATGTCAGGCTGCTGTATCGCTTCTAAGATTTTCTCAATAGCGGTTGCGGGATAGAGATCTTCTAGCCGGTTAGGAATCTTTACCATGGAGCTGTTTTAGCTTAGGAGCATTACAAAGCAAAAGAATCTGTGACTACTACCGTGCAGATCAGAGATCCAATCGGTGGGCTGGTGATAGCCGCGGGCCTGCCCTTTCTTGTTTCAGCCCAAGGCCGCATGTTCGTTTTACTTCACCAATTTAAAACTGGATCTAATCCTCATGGTGACGCTCCTCAGTCTATCAAGCCAAGATCGGACTGCGAAGCACTTTTGAATTCGATAGCACAAAGCTCTTGGCCACTGTCGGTGCAACCTACTTGCTCGCTTCCTCTTCCACGAGTCGCTCGAGTTCTTTCCTCGCTCGCTCCTCGGGAAGTAGCTCGATTCGTTGCAGCTCGTTCATTTGCGTCAGATCTTTCCCGAGTGCTTCGAGTTTGGTCAGGAGTTCATCGGTGGGGGAAGTCTCAGGCTCAGCATTCAGCACTGCTTTCACCCACGTCGCTATGGTGTAACGATCCTCATCAGTAACCGGGTTTTGCTCATCAGCACCAACTTGAAGCAACTTGTTTGAGTCCTCCGACATGCTTTTCAAGAGTTCTTCCAATCGCCAATCTTCGATCACATCTGGATTCAGCAGGTCCTCTTGGTTAGTCGGTGAAATCGAGTTCGTCAAAACCCACTCGAAAATCGCAATCCGATCCGTCTCGCTCATTAGCGTTGGGTAGATTGCACGCATCCGTAGAAGGACAATTGCCTCGATCTGTTTGCGACGTTTGGCGAGATCCGTCTCAGCGTTCAGCAGGTCTGGGAAATGAGTTGAAAAATTATTCAACAACGCCGCGAAAGAACGCACAGTGGCAACAGCAGAGGTACGTTTTTCAGGATCACTATCAACAATGAGCTCTAGCGCGAGCAACTTGGACTTATCTTGATCGGCTACGAATCTCTCAAATTGTTCTTTGAGCAATCCTTGCTCAACGGGCTCAAGGTTTTCAATCCAAGCTTGTTTTTCCGCTGAATTTGTCAGCGGCACAAGCTCTTCGCCGAATCGTTTCCCAGGAAATGCGACCTTCAAGTTTTCGATCTTCATCAACTCCTCAATCCAGGCGTTGTCGTCGATCTGCTTGAGCGAGTCATAGTCAGCGATGAAGGCGAGGTTTTCTTCCAACAAATTGTTGCGAAAAGCATTGCCATACCTACTGGCAACCGCCCCAAGCAATCCAGCTCCGACACAGAGAGCTGCAAACATCAAGAGCGGACGTTTAAGTTTAAGAAAGCTGGATCTGGAGCCTTGCCTATTCTGCTCGAGCTCTAAGGTCACCAACTCGATGGTAGAGCGAGTCAGGTCAGGATTGGGAGTTTCCTGAGGAAGATCGACCAGCATTTCCCACGTCTGTTGCAGGCCCTGTATACGTTGCTGAAGATGCTGGTCGCCAGCTATCTGCTGCTCAAGCGATTCACGCTCCGTCCGTGTGAGCTCACCGTCCAAAAAGGAAACTAGCGTCTCGTCGTCAATTGGCTTTTTCATCAGGAGTTTTGCTCCTGGTTCGAAGCGGGTGTTCTCGTGACACTATCCTCGTCCTCCGAGTTTGGCAGTACGCCAGACTGAACATAAGGTTGCAGCAAATTCTTCAGATTGACACGAGCTCGGCTTAGCAAAGACTTTACAGCTTGAACGCTCAGCTCCATCGTGTCCGCAATCTCTTGGTAGCTCAGCCCCTCAAACTTGCACAGCAACAACGCCATGCGCTGTCTATCATTGAGTGCTTCCACGGCGACGCGTACCATTTCAGCCCGTTCCTTCTTATCAAGCTTCCGAACCGGCATGGCGCCAGTCGAAGCCATCGCCATCTGGTCTAACGAGAGCTCGGCAGAGTCATCCTTCTCGTTCGACAGTTGATACTCCTTCTTGCGTTTCTTGTCACGCAGGGAGTTACTGGCCACGTTGTGAGCGATATGGAAAACCCAAGTTGAGAATTTGGCTTGAGGAGCGTAGTTTTTGCGGGCCCGCCAAACTCGGAGAAATACGTCCTGCACCAAATCTTCAGCCGTTCCTTCGCTACCCACGATGTGCCGCAGAACTCGCAACAATCGCGGCTGGTAGCTATCCATCAATGCTTTAAAACTCATCGCGTCATCCTCATCTCGCACACGCAACATGAGTTCCACATCGGGGTCGCTCTTCGCGGCCGTCAGTCCTTTCTGCTTGTGGTCAGGCAAACCAGCTCTCTCGGTCGAGAAATCGGATCTAGCTTCGTATAAAATAGATTGATGACAAAGCAAACTGAACTAGCCGCTTTTCTTCCAACTCATCATACACTCACTCTGGCTATTCCGGCAAAACGACCGCCCCGGGAAGAGTGGAGACTTTGCCAGTTTATGGCTCTCGCAGCAACTATTCTAGGGGCTGCTACGGCCTGATCCTGCGAAACCACATCGAGTGTAACCCTAACCGCTATACTATGTTTCGAAATCGATCTCCAGCCATTGCCCTTTTTCCATTGTCCAAACTTCCGAGAATGGTTTCGCTCCCAGATGGTGACTTTTGGACGTGGCTCAGGTGATGCAAGAAGGCACGGCTGCACGTGATGTTGGCAGTGGTAGAGAACTGATTCACGCTTAAAGCAAAGCAACAGACGAGACCGGCCAAACTGCCTGGGCAACTGACTTATCCTTCCAAGTGACGAATAGATGAAAGCTTTCGCAACCGTTGTTCGCGGTTCAGCTTCTAAGAAAAAGTACGAACTCGACGCCTCGCAGCCGACTCGAATCGGGCGTGGAAACGGCTGCCAGATCTGCTTAAGCGACCCACTAAGTTCGCGCACGCATGTGATTCTCAGCTACGAGGAAGGTGATTGGACTGCCTCTGATGCGGATAGTCGCAATGGTACACTGGTCAACGACGAGAAGATCACCAGAACGATGGCCTTAAAGTCAGGTGACCGCATTCAAATAGGCTCCACAGAGCTTCTCTTTGAACTTCCGGACAACGAAGCTCAGCAACCAACTACTCATCAGTTGCTGATGGAAGCTCCGATTTCTTTGGAGGCAAGTGGAGTCAACTCACTTAGCCAGCTCTACACTCAAAAACGCAGCCAAGATATGCTGGATCTCTACCAGCTTAGTATTATTTTGATGCGTTGTAGCTTGCCTGACGAGGTAGCGCAAAGTGGGTTGGAGATGCTGCGGGTTCGCACGGAGTCAACGGCGGTTGGATTTTTGTGGATTGACGACCAAGGTGAGTTGAAGCCGCAGAAAATCCTTCCTGCGGAAATGGAAAACCAGCTGAGACTCAGCAAACGCCTCACCGAGAGAGTTAGTCGTGAAGGTACAGCAGTCTGGATTAAGGACAAGCTGAATCGTGGTGAAAACGAATTTGCCGATGCGATTTGTGTTCCCTTGGTAAGCAACGATAGCGTCATCGGTGCGATTCACTTGTATCGCGAGCAAGGGAAGTTCGAGCAAGTTCATTTCGATTTTGCAATCTCAGCAGGAAACATGCTGGCGGTGGCCTTGGAGAGTAGCCGCAGCCAAGCGAGTTTGTCAGCCGAACATGAACGACTCGTCCAGCGTACCGGCGACTTTTCGGAGCTGATAGGTGAATGCACCGGAATGAAGCGACTGAAGGACCGTATCAGTCGTGTCGCAAAGGCCAGTGGTTGTGCTTTGGTTCGAGGCGAAAGTGGCGTGGGAAAAGAGCTCGTGTCCCGAGCCATTCACCGTTTGAGTCCTCGTTCGGACCGACCTTTGCTGTGCGTCAACTGTGCTGCGATTCCTGAGGAGTTGATGGAAAGCCAGTTGTTCGGACACAAGAAGGGCTCGTTTACTGGCGCTGAGAAAGACCATGTCGGCTGGTTCCAGCAAGCCCATACTGGCACCTTGTTTCTCGATGAAGTTGGAGAATTGAACCTGGAAGGACAAGCCAGGTTGCTCCGAGTGCTGGAGGGGCATCCTTTCATGCCAGTCGGCGACAATAAAGAAGTCAGCGTCGATGTGCGAGTGATCGCGGCCACCAATCGCGACTTGCGTGAATACGTGCGTGAGAAAAAATTTCGCGAAGATTTGTACTACCGGCTTAGCGTCTTTGAACTCCAAGTGCCTCCGCTCCGGGAACGCGGCACCGACATTGAAACATTGATGGCTCATTTCCTATCGCATTTTCGCGACGAGCATGGACGACCTAGCCTGCGACTTTCCTCTGCGGCTCGGAATATGTTGCTTTCTTATAATTGGCCCGGCAACGTTCGGCAGCTTCGCAATGTTATTGACAGTGCTGTTGTCTTGGCGGACGGCAACGAAATCCAGCCCGGCGATTTATCTTTGCGTGACGTGGGAACAAATCAACTCGACAGTCTAAGACTCGATGTCTGGGAAGAGCGTTTGATTCGCGAAGCACTGAAAAGAACGAACAATAACATCATTGAGTCGACAAAATTACTCGGCGTCTCACGGGCAACACTCTATCGCAAGCTGGAGCAATACTCGATCGAACGCTAGTGCCGCGCAGTCGTATTTGCTATCGACGAGAAGCAAGTATCACAACGTGCCCTTCCACCCCTCCTCTCGTTCTGAAAGAAGAAAACGTGCGATATTCCCGACGACAAGTTCTCTTAGCAAGTGCAATCGGTGCAGGCATGCTGAGTACTCGGCAGAGTACCGCAGCAAAAGCTGCACGGCGACTCAAAGACGAGTTGAGGCTCACGCTAGGCATTCAAATGTTCTCACTTCGAGCGTTCTCTGCTGATATGGCGCTCAAACATGCGGCGGCAGTTGGGTTTGAGCAGGTCGAGTTTTACAAAGGGATGTTGTCACCGAACGCATCTGCGGATGAGATCGCCAAGATCAAGAGTCTGGTGGCCGAACAGGGATTGAGCATGTCAGCTCACGGCGTCAACCGATTTGGGAAAGACACCAAGGCAAACGAGAAACTTTTCGAATTCGCGAAAGCCATCGGAGTCAAGAATATCACCGCGGATCCTGAACCTGGCGTTTTCGATCAGTTAGACGAACTTGTCGAGGAGTTCGATATTCGGATTGCGATTCACAATCACGGCCCTCGCCATCGCTACAACCGAGTGGTCGATGTTTTGAAAGCCATCGAAGGGCATGATGAACGCATTGGTGCTTGCGCGGATTTGGGTCATTACATCCGTTCGGGCGAGCGCCCAACGGAAGTGATTCGACTATTGCAAGGTCGGCTGTATGGAATCCACCTTAAAGATTTTGCGGAAATGAAAGACAAGGCTGAAGGCGTCATTTTGGGGAAAGGACACCTGGACGTAGAGGCGGTTATCGATGCCCTGATCGCCGTAAAATTCCCTTCCGATGGAGCCCTTTCGCTGGAATACGAAAAGAATAAGAACGACCCGATTGCAGATATCCAAGAATGTCAGAAAATTGCAGCGGCAGCCATCGCAAAGGCTAAGGATGCTCGCAAGGCATCTTAGCGTTCAGCCAATCGGGTTGAGAAAGTCGGTGAGACTTTCAGCAGCTAACTGCATTACTGCTAGATCCAATCTCTAAAAGGAAAAACGTGACAGCGACAGTCTTGGACGGCAAAGCAACTGCGGCAACGATTCGTGGGGAAATTGCCCAGGAAGTGAGCGAATGGTTGGCAGAAGGAAATCCGCAGCCCGTTCTGGCCGCGATTTTGGTTGGAGAAGACCCGGCTAGTCAGGTTTACGTGCGCAACAAGGAACGGGCCTGCGAAAAAGTAGGGATGGGTAGCCGACTGATTCGCTTGCCAAAGACTACCAGCACCGAGGAGCTCCTGAAGCTGCTGGATGAGCTGAATAACGATGCTGCTGTAAGCGGTATCCTGGTGCAACTACCACTGCCGAAGCAGATTGATGCCCAACGAGTGCTCGACGCTGTGACACCACTGAAGGACGTTGACGCTTTCGCTCCAGAGAACGTCGGCTTACTCGTCCAAGGACGCCCGCGGTACTTGCCTTGCACGCCGCATGGCGTGATGCAAATCCTGGCTCGCTATGGCTGCGAACTCGCTGGCAGGCATGTTGTTGTAGTTGGACGGAGCGATATTGTCGGTAAGCCGATGGCTAACATGTTGGTGCAACGCGATATGGGGTTTGGCCCCAAGTTTGCAAACGCCACGGTGACGGTTTGCCATTCGCACAGTGAAGATTTAGCTGCCATCACGCGCAATGCGGATGTTTTGATTGCCGCTGTCGGACGTCCGAAGCTTGTAACCCAAGACATGATCAAGCCTGGAGCAGTGGTCATCGACGTAGGCATTAATCGAATCGACGAGGGTCTCGTTGGCGACGTGGATTACGAAGCGTTGCTTGATGTCGCTTCCGCCATTACTCCCGTGCCTGGAGGGATCGGCCCTCTGACCATCGCAATGCTCCTCAGAAACACTTTGACTGCAGCGAAGATAGCGGTTGGTGGTTAGCTATTGTTTATTGGCAATTGCGAACTGGAATCGGCTAAAGCTCGACTCCAAACGGCATCTAGCCCTCGACGCCGACTTTTCGGAACTTCTCAAGCTTCGACTGAGTGGCTGGCGAGACCGCGGCTTTGCTACGTGGGAGGAACTCTTTGGCTGAAACCAATGTGATCAACTGCCCAGATTGTACAACCTCGCCACGTTGGTTGACGACTTTGCGGAACCATACGACTTCACCACTACGGCGCCCCCGAGGCGTGATGTTTTCGACGTCGGTTACGACGTGAATGGTATCGCCAACAAAGACCGGCTTATGAAAATGCCAATTTTGTATGCGAACAAATGCCAACGTTTTCATGCGTGGACAAGTACTGCTCAAGCCAGCCATGAAGGACATGCACAGCAGGCCATGCGCGATAGGCTTGCCGTAAGGTGTTTCGGCCGCAAACTCGTGGTCGACGTGAAGCGGATCAAAGTCGCCGGTCATCCCGGCAAAGGCAACGATGTCGGACTCAGTGACTGTCCGAGCTGGGCTCTTCCAACTCTGGCCGGGCTCAATGTTTTCCAGATAAAGGGCGTCCGACACAACTTCTCCTTAGAATGAGGTCTTTTCTGGTCCCGCTGCGGAAAGCACATCGCCGCGAAAAGAAAAATGAAGAATATACGCTCACTAGGTGATCCTCAAGGAACTAAATGTAAGATTGCTTTGGATTTGCCGAAGCCCCAGCTCCCAAAGCCACTTACCAAGCCCAGATTGCCTGAAACTACCCGATCCACGCAATTTGAAGCGGGCGTGATTTTCTACGCGGTGGAATGGCGTCTCGGAGGATGCCACGAAGGTAGCCGCAAAAAGCTGATCTACCCTCCAAAACCGAGAATGCTTAGTATAGAGACCGGATAGGTGGCTCAAACTGCCTAGTCGACGCAACACTGTAATCCCTCCTGAACCATGCAACCTGCGGAGCCAACCACGTCATGGCGGACGAAAAGAAACTGACCCCGGTAGAACTAATCAAAGCAGAGAGCTCTTTGCTTCGGGGCACGATCGCCGACGATCTTTCCGACGATTCGGATCAATTCGCCAAGCCCAATACCCAGCTGCTGAAGTTCCACGGAACTTACCAACAGGACGATCGCGATCTGCGCGGGAAAAAGGTCGATGGCAAATCGACCAAGGCCTTCAGCATGATGACGCGAACGCGGATTCCGGGCGGCAGAATCACTGTCGAACAGTTGCTTGCCCATCTAGACATCTGCGACGACCTTGGCAACGCAACGATGAAGATTACGACGAGGCAAACGCTGCAGCTGCACGGAATTCTCAAGAAAGATCTGCGCGAGACAATGCAGCGGATCGACAAGGTAAATTTGAGTACGCTGGCCGCATGCGGTGATGTGAACCGGAATGTGATGTGCTGCCCAGCACCTTTCAAGAATCCGGTCTATGACGCAATCCGTCGTTTGTCAAATGACCTCAAAGATCATTTAGCGCCGCAAAGTGGTGCCTACTACGACTTGTGGCTTCGTGACGAGGAGAGCGGTGAGAAAACAAAGCTATCCTCCAGCGAAGAGGAACCGATCTACGGCCCGACTTACCTACCGCGAAAGTTCAAAATCGCCATCGCGCTGCCTGAAGACAACTGTGTCGACATCTACACGAACGATTTAGGATTCTTGGCTGTCGTTCGTGACGGCAAAGTGATTGGATACAACGTGCTTGTTGGTGGTGGTCTCGGCACGACGCCAAGCGCCAAGAAGACTTTTCCAGCACTTGCTAAACGCATGGCTTTTGTCACGCCGGAGAATTGCTGCCGAATTGCTGAGGCGATTGTCAAAGTGCAACGCGATCATGGCTGCCGCACGGATCGCAAGACAGCTCGTATGAAGTACTTGATCGCCGACAAAGGATTGGAGTGGTTCCGCGAGCAAGTAGAAGCATACTATGGCGAAAAGCTGGAGGAATGCACAGAAGACGATGTATACGGCTTCGATGACCACATGGGCTGGTTCGAGCAAGGCGATGGAAAATGGTTCTACGGGCTCAACGTCGAGAATGGCCGCTTATACGACGATGAAACTCGCCAATGGAAGACCGCCTTGCGTGAAATTTGTGCTGAATTGAATCCGGGCGTCTGCTTGACGGCTCACCAGAGCATCATGTTCACTGACCTGGAAGAAGAGCAGAAATCGACTTTGGAATCGATCATCCGCAAGCACGGAATCCCAATGACTGAGGATATCTCGACCGTTCGCCGGTGGTCGATGGCCTGTGTCGCTTTGCCGACTTGCAGTCTTGCTGTCACCGAGAGCGAACGCGTATTGCCCAGTCTGATAGATGAACTAGAAGCTAGTTTAGCCAAGCTGGGATTGGAAAAGGAAGCGTTTACCCTAAGAATGACGGGCTGCCCCAACGGCTGCGCTCGCCCCTACAATGCGGACATCGGTTTGGTCGGAAAAACAAAGGGCAAGTACACCGTCTACCTCGGCGGACAATTGCTTGGCAAGCGTTTGGGCAAGATCTACAAAGAGATCGTTCCGCTGGAAGAGGTTGTCGATACACTGGAACCAGTATTCATTGCGTTCAAGACGCATCGCAATGATGGCGAGACCTTCGGCGACTTCTGTGATCGCATCGGCAACGAACAACTCGATGCGTTAGCGCAAGGTTCTGCGGCTTAACAGGGCTAGCGCCGCAAAGCTTCGCTTAGGCAGACGTACAACGCAAAGGAACGCGATGCGTCTCGCGGCTTGATGCAGTTGCACAGAAAATAAAATGCCGCAAGTCTAACTAGCGGCAAGCTTGTCCATGTAAGTGCGGGCTCGATTGATTTCTTCAGTAACCAGTGCTGCGGTTTCCAGAATCGGGACGCCGCGAGGAACCGGGTGCATGAATATCTCGGTCCATCGCGAGTACTGAATTTTCTTCAGCGCCGCCACAATCGGTGCAAAGTCCATGTCACCACGACCGGGCATTTGAAGCAGTTCTTGCTTCTTCGGTAGCTTCTGCATGCAGCCCTTGCCGTGCTGCCAGGCATAGAACATTTCGATGCCATCGCCCAAAGCCTCAATCAGCTCGCCGAGTTTCTCCGGGTCTTGCTCGAGATGATACGGCGCCAGCGCCACCGCCAGGTTTTTCGTTGGACGTAGTTCGATCAGCCACTTCAGAGAATCAGGAGTGTTGATCAAATTGTTCCCGTGGTTCTCAATGGCGATAGTGACCCCTGTTTCGGCTGCGACTTCCAAGTGTGGTTTCATTTTCTCGATGAAGTCGCCGACTGCCTTTTTCAACTGCGGTCCCTTTGCGTCTTTCGGGCCAGCTCCTCCCGTTACGATCGTTCTGCAACCCAACCGTCTTGCAAGTCGCATTTCTTCCTGAAGCCCAAATGGTCCGAGTTTATACTGAGTAATGCAACCGAGTTTTGCATTATGTTTTGCCAGCATCTCCGCGAATTTTTCCTCGCCGAGATCGTCAAGCTGCTCTCGCTGATTGCCGTGTACCTTGGGCCAAATGTCAATAGCCGAGGCGCCGACCTTAGCCACCTCCGGCAAAATCTCGCCAAGATACTGATAGCCGTACATGCAGGAAGCGAGCATATAGTTGAAGTCGAATTTCTGCTGCACAGCTGCAATGGCAAACGCATTGGACGCTGCGAGTGTTCCCGCAGCAGCCCCCAAACATCCTCGCTGAAAAGAACGGCGGTTTAGCTGGCTAACAAGCGGCATGAGGTGCCTCCTTTTGTTCAAATCAAATTACGGAAACAGCCTAGCGGAATGCGTCAGGCATTTCGAGTTATGGTAGCCTTTCGCCGCGCGCTTCGTAGTGGATGAGCTTAATAATACGGGAGCATAGTTCGACTTTTTTCGGGAGCCAAGGCAAGACGGAGTTTACGGCCAATCGTTAAACGATACGCCTGGCCGCGATATTGAGCTTTCTCGATCCGGACACTGCCTGCGATAGTAATCTGAGATGGGGCGAGGGTACAATGAACAGTGAATGTAGTATTCTCTTCATCCCTCTCAGAGGAATATCATGCCACTTCCCTCATTGGTGCTTCGTGTCTGCCTTTCCTTGACAGCTTTATGGGTATTCGGCTCACGTCTGCTTTTTGCCGCAGATACCAGCGACAAGCCCAACTTCGTATTTATCATCGCCGACGATCTGACGTTTCGCGATCTCGGATGTTACGGAGGCCAAGCTCACACGCCGAATATCGATCGGTTCGCGAGTGAAGGCATGCAGTTCTCGCAGTGCTTTCAGTCTGCGCCCATGTGTTCTCCGACTCGGCATAACATCTACACCGGTCTTTATCCCGTTCGCTCTGGTGCTTACCCCAATCACACTTTTGTCGAACCTGGGACAAAGAGCATTGTGCAATATCTGAAACCGCTCGGTTACCGCGTTGCCTTGTCAGGCAAGACGCATATTGGCCCCAGGAGTGTATTCGACTTTGAGTACAGCAATGCCGGCGGAAAGGTTGGCAATAACCCTGACATGAAAGCCGTAGGTAAACTGTTCGCAGATTGCAAAGACTCTGGCACACCGTTTTGCTTATTCGCCTGTTCCAACGAGCCTCATACGCCGTGGAACAAAGGAGACGCATCGCGTTATCCACCCGAGAAGATCCAGCTCCCATCTTATATCGCAGACACGCCGGTCGTTCGGGAAAACTTCAGTCGTTACTTGGCGGAAATAACTTACTACGACCAGCAGGTTGGCGACATTCTGAGCTTACTGGAACAGCATGGTCAAGCGGAGAACACGCTAGTGATGGTAGTTTCGGAACAAGGTAACTCATTGCCCTTCGCCAAGTGGACTTGCTATGACCACGGTTTGCAGTCAGCCATGCTCGTGCGTTGGCCAGGTAAGGTGAAGCCGGGAACAAAGACGGATGCGATGGTAGAGTACACCGACGTGCTGCCGACTTTCTTAGATGCTGCCGGCGGAAGTCCGAGCGACGACCTGGATGGCAAGAGTTTTCTTGGCGTACTACGAGGTGAAACGGACGCGCACAAATCATACAGCTTTGGTGAAATGACGACCCGTGGGGTTATCAACGGAAGCGACTACTACGCCAGCCGCTCCGTGCGAGGTTGGACCTACCGTTTGATCTGGAACGCGCACCATGAGACCACTTTCACCAACGCTTGCACAAAATCAGAGGCTTTCCAGTCGATGGTGAAAGCGGCCGAGGCCGGAGATGCGAATGCAAAGAAGCTAGTATTCAAATACATGCATCGCCCAGAGTTTGAACTCTTTGACTGCAAGCAAGATCCAATGCAGCTGAACAACTTGGCGGATGATCCCCAGCATGCGAAAGTTTTCAAACGGCTGCATGGCAAGCTAGTCGAATGGCTCCAATCACAGGGCGACGATCCAGTGAAATCTGAAGCTGAAGCTCTGTTGCGTCAGGGCAAGTATCGTGGCAAAACCATGGCTGAAGCCGATCAACAGTACCTCAACTCAAAGAAATCCAAAGAGAAGAGGGCCGCGAAGAAGTGAGTGTTTTAGTAGTGGTAGCCTTTCGCTCCGCAGAAAGCACATGGACGATTTTGCAGACGAACAGCGGACCTGGTTTTCCTACTCTGATTGGCCTCGGCCGTCCGGACGGAGTTTTCTTGTTCGAAATAGAAAATTGCTGCTAGACTGTAACCTCCCGGTCTAGAACGCCACGCCATCTCTACTGCATTTTCCAGCTCACGTCCTATGCAATCGTCTCGTTGCTTTCACTTGTTTCTTTTGATTTTTTGGTCCTTTTTTTTTCTTTGTCGAGTTGAAGCACAGGCCTTTCAGGATTCTTTCAAAAATTCAATCGCTGCGGATAGGCCTGCGATATACTGGGACTTCGAGGCGAGTCTAGAACGACTAGCTCCCAAGCTCGTAGGCTCCGAAGCAAAGCTCGAGCCGACCCAAGTTGGAAGTTCCAATTTTGATTCCGGTGCGATTGCCCCCAAATTTCCTCTCATGCCGGAGTGTCATCAAGCGCTGATTCTTGATGGCAAGAGTTACATCCGCTTTCCCGACCCAGGTGAGAACAGCGTTTTTGATTTCGACGTAGGCGACGCAATCACGATCGAAGCCTGGGTTTCGCCCACTCAGATGCAAGGACAATACTGCTATATCATCGGTAAAGGCAGAACGTACTTGGTGGGCCAAGTGAAGGAAAATCACAACTGGTCTTTGCGGCTGTCCAAGAAAGGTGGCGGAGCGGCACTTTCTTTCATGTTCCGCAGCGTCGGCGAGAACAACAACTACCACCGCTGGGAATCTAAGCAATCTTTGGTTGTTGGCGACGGATGGCACCATATAGCGGTCAGCTACGTCTTCGGTGATCCCAAGAGCATCCGTGGATACATCGATGGACAATCCACTCAAGGCGTCTGGGAGGTCGGCGGAGCCACCACACGCGGACCGATGATAAGCAACGATGAAGTTTGGATCGGCTCGGCTATGGGCGGCAACAAAGGCAGCACACTTTCGGGCGGGCTCGACGAGATCGCGATTCATCGGCGCGTTATTCCGGCTGAGCGTCTTAAGGCCAGATATCGATACGCCTCTTCTCAGCTCGCCAAAGTTGAGATACCACAGAACGAAGTTTTGGTGCAGATCTTCAATAAGGGTGCAAGCAATGGCTGGAGCTTTCGGCGTTTGAAACTCACGGAATCCTTCACGCAAGAAGTGTTCGCCTTTCCGCAGCTTCCCAAACGCTACGACAATCGGGGTGTGAATGTCGATCGCCCGACTCAGTTACTCATGCAAGCTCACGCGAAAATCCACATTCCCGACGGCAAGCATCGCTTGCTGTTCCGCTCGCGTGAGATCTCGCGGCTGTTTGTCGACGGAGAACTCCAGGCCGAGACGAAGCCCTACGCCATATCGCAAGAAGCCAATGGCCCAATCTGGGATCTAGACCGTAGTCATGGACCCAACATTCGTCCGCTCCAGCGAGGCGACCGACAAGCTGTCGTAGAAATAGCGGGAGATGGCAAGGAGCACGAAGTCCGACTGGAAATCCAAATCGGTTTGGGAAAACGTAGTGGCTACATGGGTGAAGCCAGTTTAAGTATTGCGTCCGAAGACGGCGATTTTCAGCTCGTGAGTTTTGGACCAAAATTTTCTTTGACGGAAAAAGATTGGCCCAAGTTCTTGGAATGGGACCGCAAACGTTTGCAGCGAGTCAATCGCGAACGACAACTGCTGGCCAGTGTTGAAGAGGGCAAGTATTGGAATTGGCGACATGAATTGGCAAGAGATCAAATCGCGGCATCCGGGCACGATCAGGCCAAGCAGGTTGACGACTTTGTCGTTGACAACGATTTGGAGCCGTTGCCTGACCTCGAGTTTCTTCGACGCGTGAGCTTGGACATCGTCGGGACGATTCCAGATCGCGAGCTTATCGAGATGTATTTAGACTTGCCGCTGAACAAACGACGCTCAGAGACCATTAACTTTCTCCTGCAACGAGAGGGCTGGGCGGACCACTGGGTTGGTTACTGGCAAGATGTGCTTGCCGAGAACCCAAATATCGTCAATCCGACGCTCAATAACACAGGTCCTTTTCGCTGGTGGATCCACGAATCCTTCCTGTGGAACAAGCCTTTTGATCGCTTCGTCACGGAATTGATCATGATGGAAGGTGGTAAGTACGAAGGGGGGCCAGCTGGCTTTGGAGTCGCATCTGCAAACGACGTTCCAATGGCAGCCAAAGGGCACCTGCTAGGACAAGCCTTTCTAGGCGTCCAAATGCAGTGCGCTCGCTGTCACGATGCCCCGGCACACGAAATCGCACAAGAAGATCTATTTTCCATCGCAGCCATGCTCAAGCGTGCACCTGAGGATGTACCGCTTACTAGCTCGATCGATTTGCCGCCAGAGGAGCTGGAGGAGATGGCGGTTCAGGTCACGTTGAAGCCAGGTTCCAAAGTCGCGCCAAAATGGCCATTTCCAGAGCTTTCGTCATCTGAGCTTGATTCCAGAGTACTCCGTCGAAAAGGTGATTCGCGTGAAGAACTAGCCGCGCTCATCACTGTCCCAACCAACAGGCGGTTTGCTGAAGTCGCTGTGAATCGCCTTTGGAAGCGTTACTTGGGCGTTGGCTTGGTGAACTCAGTGGACGACTGGGAGCTAGCTGATCGCCGAAATCCAGAGTTACTAGAATGGCTTTCCAGCGAATTTATCGCGAGCGGATATGACGTGAAGCACATTGCTCGTTTGATTTTGAATTCGAAAATTTACCAGTCGACACCCGCGACTCCCGATGCCAGGAAGGAAGAAACCTTCATTGGACCGATGCAACGAAAGTTGGCAGCTGAACAACTCCTTGACTCTCTGTTCGTCGTCTCGGGAAAAGCCTACGAGGCGGGTCAGATGACATTTGATATCGACGGGGCAAGGCCGCGAGATCTGTCGCTACATCTTGGTATTCCGAGACGGGCGTGGATGTTGACGGCAACCTCGAACGAACGCGACCGTCCTGGATTGGCAATGCCTTTTGCCGCGCCGTTTGTGACTTTCCTCGAACAATTCGGCTGGCGGGGCTCCAGACAGAATCCTGTCACGCAACGCCCGGATGACTTGACCGCATTACAGCCTGCCGAGTTTGCCAACGGTGTGCTTGCTCGACGTACAACGCGACTCTCTGACGATCATTTGCTCACCGAACTTGCCGTAGGTAAGAAGCTGACCCTAGAACAGTTGATTGAAGAACTGTACTTACACGCGCTAACGCGTTATCCAACAGAACGTGAGAGGCAGCTAGTGACGGATTTACTTTCGGCTGGATTCGAGCAACGCAGAATTACCGAAGCGAAAATTACGGAGCGGATTCGAGATCGCCGTGGAATGGTTTCATGGTCCAATCATTTGGAAGAAGAAGCATCGCGAATCAAACTGGAACTCGAACAGCAAGTACGTGCAGGCGACTTACCAACGCAGCGACTGGTTTCCGATTGGCGTGAAAGGCTGGAAGATGTACTTTGGAGTTTGACCAACTCACCCGAATTCCGCTTCAGTCCATAAGCCGAATGCCCTGCGTTCGTGGCCCAGCGTTTGTGCGGAAAGAGCGTAAACGCACGCCGCTCTGACCTTCCGCGTTGCGTTGATTCAGACTGCCCCACTCCTTTACCCTTAGCTCACCACTCAGGTTTAGATACATGAACCATCGTCGAGCATTCATCCAAAAATCGGCCGCAGCTTCGGCACTGACAATGACTGGCCTAGGCCCAACTCGCGCGGACGAAGCAATTCCCTTGGGAAAAGCAGAGCACTGCATTTTCATTTGGCTCGGCGGGGGGGCTTGCCATCTGGACACCTGGGATCCGAAACGGCTTGGCGATCCAAAGACTCGCAAGCCAGGTTCGGCTTATCCGGCCATCGAAACGGCGATTCCTGGCACGCAGATTTGCCAGCACCTATCGCGATGCGCTAAAGTGCTTGATCGCTTTAATATCATCAGAACTTGTAACCACACCGGAGTTCCAGACCACGGTGCTGCGACCAACTTTGTCCACACGGGCCGCAAGACCACTGGCACAATTACTTATCCTTCGATCGGATCGCTTGTCTCACACGCTCGTGGCCCAATCAACCCTGAAGTGCCAAGTTACATCCTGATTGGTTATCCCAATATCTCTCGCGGTCCCGGGTTTCTTGGCCCTAAGGCGGGCTACGTTTACTTGACCGACACAGAGTCTGGCCCCAGCAGTTTTACGCGCGCAGCGGGCATTGACGACTCGCGACAGCAGCGCCGTGAAAAGCTGCTTGAGGAATTAAAGAAAAGTTACATTGAACGCAAGTCGGATCAACCGGCTATTCAAGATTACAACTTGGCCATTGACGAGGCCCTGCGGTTATCCGGCCCCGGATTCCAGAAAGTGTTCGCACTACAGAATGAATCGGCCGATCTGCGAAACGACTATGGAAACGAGTTTGGGCAACGATGTTTGCTCGCAAGACGCCTCTGCCAGTCGGGTGTGCGATTCGTAGAAGTCTCCCATAACTTGAACTTTGTCAATGGATCGGGTTGGGACACGCACCGCCAAGGGCAGTTGAAACAACATTTGCTGATTGAAGATCTCGACCAAGCTCTCGCCACCTTGGTGATCGATCTCGAGCGAAACAAAATGCTCGATAAGACACTGGTTGTCGTCGCCACCGAGTTTGGGCGTCCTGCTGGCTGGGATGGTGGCGGCGGAAGAAATCACCAGACTGGCGCCTACAGCATGGTGCTAGCTGGCGGCGGACTGCGAAACGGAGTCACGATCGGACTTACCGATGAACTCGCCAAAGAGATGGAAAGTCGCCAAGTCTCCATTCCTGATTTCCACGCCACGATTGCATGTGCGCTTGGTATAAATCCATCGCAAGAACTTTACGCCGGCGAACGCCCCGTACCACTGACCGATCATGGCAATCCGATTGTTGAGCTATTCGCCTAAGTTTTTGATGCCAGCTCCTTAGCCCAAGTCGTAAAGACACTCTGCGGTAGCCTCCTCAGGTGCTGACGCTCCCACTCGTATTTTATCGGCCGTTAACGAGCGGCTCTGCTACCGCAGCCAACGCCAGATTGGGCTCGCCTAATGCTGGTTCATCGGTGTTGAGTTGGCGATTCGGCACGTATATTTTTGAACCGTTAATCGTGTCTGCTACACGAACCAAGACTTCAAGACATGCGAATCATCCTCGCCATACTGCTCTGTGTATCAACACTCAAGGCTGCGTCCGCGCAAGGCTCGACATCACAACCACCCAACATCCTGCTGATGATGGCAGACGACTTTGGCTTCAGCGACATTGGCTGCTATGGAAGCGAGATCCCAACGCCGCACATTGACCGCCTCGCCGCCCGAGGTCTTTGCTTCTCCGATTTCACCAACACATCGCGCTGCTGTCCTTCGCGAGCCAGTCTGCTGACCGGCATGTACTCGCATCAAGTTGGCATTGGCGATATGAATTACAAAGGCAGCACGCCTGCTTATGCCGGCCAGATCTCAGCGACGACTCCGCTGATCCCAGAATTACTTCGCGAAGCCGGTTACAGCACGGCGATGGTTGGCAAGTGGCATTTGACTCAGTCTCCCACTATCACCAGCGGGCCCAACGGCAGCTGGCCTTTCCAACGTGGCTTCGACAGATTCTTCGGTTCCATGGAAAATGCGAAGAACTATTTTTCGCCTACTTGGCTATTCGACCAAGATCGCGAAATCAAATCCTTCGACGACGGCTTCTACTACACGACCGCCATTTCGGAACGAGCATCAGAGTGGATCCGAGCACAGCCAGAGCACAAACCACTTTTCCTCTACACTGCTTTTTACTCGCCGCATTTCCCGCTACAAGCACATGAAGAAGTTATTGCCAGGTATCGAGGCAATTATATGAGCGGTTGGGATAAGCTCCGCGAGGCCCGCTTAGCCAAGCAGCAATCGCTCGGTATGTACCAAGTCGAGACCAAACTTTCGCCCCGCGAGGATGATATACCAGCCTGGGCGACACTTCCTAGGACGCAGCAGGAAGCACTTGATCTCCGCATGGCTACTTATGCAGCTCAAGTTGAAATGCTTGACCGTGGAGTTGGACGGTTGCTGGATGCACTGGAGGATTCTGGACGAAGTGCCAGCACGTTGATTCTGTTTTTGTCAGATAATATCGCGGCGAGTTCGGGAGGAGTCTTTGGAGCTGGACCGATCGAAAAAGTCGGCGGGCCCAATGCACCAGTAAAGACAACTTACGGCAAAGGCTGGGTGACGCTTTCTAACACGCCTTATCGCATGCACAAAGCCAACACCCATGAAGGCGGCATCAAAGCTCCGTTACTGGTCGTATCACCTTCATCTGATTCAAAGTCCAGAGACCTTGCCGCAACGAACTCACGGAATAACTGGCGTCACGACCCGATCCACATCATGGATCTCGCTCCCACGATCTAAGCTGCCGCTGGACTCTCCAATGATCTGTACAGGTACTGTGAAGGCATCGACCTGCTCAACCAAAACCGCACCGCAACAGACGCCGTATTCTACGAGCACAAAAATAGCCGGGCAGCAAGTCAAGGCTCCTGGAAGCTAGTCAATCGTGGCACATCCAAAGACTGGGAAGTCTACGATCTCTCTCAGGACCCAACCGAGCTAAGGGACCTCACCGAGGACTCGGATCGACGCCAAGAACTGATCCAGCTTTGGAAAACCTGGGCCCTGCGCAGCGGCGTAAAATTCTAGAGACGGAATTAAGCCTGGCGGAGAAGGATCCCAGCGACAACTACTTCCAGAGGGAGAAAATGTCACTGGGCAGAAGTCCGCTGTCCGTAAGGTCTTCTCGTTTTGCGATGCCTCCGGCCAGTGGTCATCTGAGGCATGATGTATGTGCCGCTCGATCAGTCCTACAGGATCCCCTCGCCACCGCGAGGTCATCAAAACCAGCGCGGCGTGCTTCGCCTATCAAACCAGCGATGTAATTTGTTCATTTGTGAAACGCATGAAGCGTATGTATTCTGAGCCCAATACTTCGGCCACACTGTACCGGGAGATCCCAAAGTAGCTAGGGTGTCATAGTTTCTGGCTTGCTGCAGGTCCTGAGTGCATGTTCAGCACAGCGGAAGGAAGACACTACACAACTCTGCACTGCTGCGGACCTCGGACTCAGACTCGGCCCACTGACGCAGCGCCGCGTGACTCTGCCCGGTCAGGAAATTTGCTAATGCGGCAAAACCTCTGCCGCCTTGGCTCGCAACTTTTCCAGCTAAAAAAGGGCCTTGCAGTAACTGCGATTCGGATTCCCTGGTCAGAGATAAACTTGCGCGGCGAGGAGATCAGTAAATTGCAAGAGCTTTTTGTGTGCCTGCATGTTCTCCGTGCCTCTTACGGCCGAAAGAGCTTCAAGCGCGGGCTCCCATTTCCTGGTTGCAGTAGCTACTTCAGCGACTCGAATGTAAACCAATGCAACCGAACGACTAGAAGCTAAGGTTGAAAGTTGATCTAAGCAGGAAATCAAGTTCTTTTTTCCACCAATAAATCGGTGCTGAGAACCGTAGTTTTATTTCGTCATCGAAACCATCAATTGGATCCAGAAGTGTGAGGTCTTCGTCCAATCGCTCTATTTTGCTATCGAATTTCCTAAGATCCCTGAGCGCGGTACTCGACGTGAGTCTTGCAGCACCGCTGCGTAGTATTGCGTCGCCCTTTGGTTCCAGCTCGAGCAATCGTTCCACGTCCTGATCTAGATGTTTCTCAAAATTCTCAAGGTCGTGGAAGATTCCTGCATTTAAGAGGCGAAGGTGCAGAGCCTTCTCCCTTGTTTCTCGCTTATCCACTAGCGAACCGAGGACATTCCAAACAATCAGACTGCAGTCTTCAGATTTTTCTGACTTCGACAATTATCAGATCTTTTCGATGTGTCTTCAGCAGCCACAGCATGCCCTGAACGGGACCCACACTATCCTGATGTTGCTTGGTGGCTAGCAGTAGCCCCCGCCAAGCAGTCTCCAACTCAGTTGAACCCAACCTCCTTTGTTAACCGAGCGCGACAAGCGAGTCCGCTTGCAGAATGCGTGCCCTTGGCTTGGTTGGATTCTCGGCAAGCACCGAAGTTTAGTTTCTGCCGGGGTCCAATCGCCGGTCCGCTTGGCTTCGTTTGCCACAGCACCTAGGTTTGCGAGATGGTTGGTTCGCATCCACCAAAAACCAACTCTTGCCACGGCAGGAAGCATGCAATTCGCTAGCAGAATTGCGAACGCCAATTTGCCGGATGACCTGTTCAATGGATTTGTCTCACTTTTTCTCGTAAAAACGGACGCAGTCGATCTGCATCGAGTGGCGGAGACGTTTAGGTTCGCGGAGGAATACCCCTTCGACTGTAGCTGTATACCCCGCGGCAAACCGGAAAAGCACTCCAAGACGCAACCTTATGCGGCTAAACCCATTCAGAAATCAAGAATCGACGAGCACTCTTTCTGAAACAGCGCCTTTGCTAAATGAACAAGTAGGCTGAAAGTATTTCCGCACAGGAACAAGGTTCCGATTGCAGCCAACGAAGCTGAAGGGGCAGTATGCTTGAGTGCTCCTGCCAATTCATGCATTTTCTACGGCTTCCTAGCTGAACTGCCGTTTGGCATGCTACCTGCTCATAGCAAAGCGAGGGTTAATGTTGGATTGCTTGAAAACCAGCTCCTCTGTTCGCACAAACCACGGCACAGGCGTGGAATTGCAACTTACACAGAATACGCTGCACTCAGCTGGCGTCGGGTTCAAAGCGATCATCTTTAAGTGACATGTTACTTCCTACCGGTATCGATGTTGCCGACCTTACCGAGTCAGCATATGGCTACTTCCAACACGCATAATTCTCCATACAAATATTCTTCGGTCCGCTACAAAATCGAGCGGGTGCTTGCAGGCATAACATTGGTGATCTCCGCTCCGATGCTTCTTTTGATCTGTTGCGTCGTAAAGTTGTCATCCCGAGGACCGGCAATCTGCAGCAGCGACTCCGTCTGCATGTCAAAGAAGTCATTATTTACAAGTTCCGCACTATCGTTCAGGATGCAGAAGCTGCATCCGATGCACGGTTTAGTCACTACGGAGACTCAAGGTACACAACGATCGGCAAGTTGCTGCGTTGGAGTTATCTCGACGAGCTTCAGCAACTGGTTAATATGCTCCGAGCGGAATGGCTTTCGTACGTCCGTGTCCCGAACGGCGGTAGATCGTGTTTAGTCTCATGCTAACGACACCGTACTACAACGAGCGCTTCAAGGCTCTACCCGACGTGCGCGGGCTTGCACAAGTCAAGCTCTCATCTCACTCTAAGATTCGAGGTATAGAGCACAAGACATTTCTCGATCGCAAGTACACTCGAGATGCAAGTCTTCGTCTTGACCTACCTATTCTTTTCCCGATTGCCACGCTCTGCTTTGGGCTGCAGCGTAAGATCTCGCAGCGTCTCTGGCTCGAACTGCCATTTAACTTCTCTCAAAATGAAGTATGGGCGAGCCATCAAGATATGAATGCCAAGCGTCAATCCTGGAAGGGCATCAATCCCTCGGGCACGACGTCGAAACAGCAACCCGAACTTCGAGAACAAATGTCTGATGCGAACATTGTGAGACTGCTTCCCGCATTGAGCAGAGTCGAGCGAGAAGTCTTGACGTTAGTACCGAACGAAGTCACGCCACTCAGCTCTCGGCACATTCATGTCGTAGGGGCAAGACCTATGGAGGTGTCCCGAGCCGTCCGTCAACTGATCGTAATGAATCTTATTGAAGCAGAATACGAGGGTATTTACGATGGCGTGATCAGTTACCAGATCCTCTGGCATCTGCCACTCGCCGAAGAAGTTATACATCGTCCCCCCAAGAAGCTGGCATTCATAAGCTGGTTAGGGCTCAGCAATATTGGCAGGTTCATCTTGGGACAGTCAAAGTGGAAATTACAATGATTTAGCTGGGGACACACTGAGCGCCATCTTTCGATGCAGGTGGCTCGAACGCAAGTCCATAAGTCGCGTTCCTAATCTGTCTATTTGGCAATATTCCTGACTCGCCAGAAGGCTACTCTTGGGTTCGCTGCGAAGTCAACTCCTGCAGTGCAAGCTGAATCCGCTCCAGTATTCTTTCAATCTGGAAACCAAGAGCCTCTTGCGTTTGGGGATCAAGAAGCAGCTTACCCTTCATTTTCTCCTCGATCAAACGACAGGTCTGGGCGAAAGAGATTGCCCCGATGTTCTCAGATGCACCTTTCAACTTATGGACTAATTCGCCAAGCCTACCGTATTTCGCGGGGATATCCCAAAGTTGCTGGATTTCTTCCCAGCTCTCGAGAGTCGACGCGCGATATAACTGAACGATCTCCGTTGCAAGATTCAGATCGTAGTCACATTGAGACATAAATAGATTTCGGTCAAACTGGAAATTTTCTGTTTCGGTTTGCGGTGGAACGCTGCGGAGGAACCTCTCCAGGACGGTCCGCAGCTTGTCTGTTTCAATTGGCTTTTCGATAAACTCGGCAAAAAGGGAATTGAATTGTTCAAACCCATCTAACTGAGAATGGGCAGACATAGCGGTAATCGGCGCATCGAATCCTAATTCTCTGAGAGCCATTGAAGTAGCAACTCCGTCCATTTCGGGCATCATAACATCCATCAGCACGAGATCGTAGTCGGGGTTTTGCCCAATCAGCTCGATGGCTCTTCTTCCATTGTTCGCCAATGCAACGCGAGGGCCCATTCGCTCTATGATTCTTTGAACAATTATTCGGCTCGCGGGGTCATCCTCAACAACTAAGACCTGACCGGAGAGTCTCGACCTTCCGCTTGAAGGGGAAATCGAAGACTCCTTTCCGGCAGAGAAATCTGCACTCGATTCCGCTTTCTTTAATCTCAATTCTACTTTGAATTTCGTCTGCCCTTCGAAGCCGTCGGTGATTGAGATTTCCCCACCCATCATCTCAACGAGTTGATGGCAAATCGAAAGGCCCAAGCCTACGCCGCCATAAGATCTAGAAATACCACTTTCAAGCTGCTCGAATTTTTGGAATATCCGGTCCCTCTGTTCGTCAGGAATCCCAACACCAGTGTCTTCGACGATTACGCGAACTCCTACGAAGTCATTGCATTCTTCATACTTTTCAATTATCAGACCGATAAACCCGGACTCGGTGAACTTGACTGCATTACTTAGAAGGTTCGTTACTACTTGCGTTAGCCGTCGGTCATCAGCAACGACCGGCGCGGAAAAGAACGTTGATCTAGTCCGGAACTCAAGCCCCTTTTGGGAGACCTTTTGTACAAAACTAGTCTTGATTGCCTCGAACGTGGAGTTTAGATCAACGGGCTTTATCCGAAGGGAGAATTTGCCAGCTTGGATTTGTGAGAAGTCCAGAATATCCCCGATAAGCGACTTCAGGTGTTTACCTGAGTTTCTACAGAGTTTTAGCAATTGCTCAGTTTCAGGAGCGTCAAGAGACTGAATGCATAGATCTAGTGATCCCAGGATGCTTGTAAGCGGAGTGCGCATCTCGTGGCTAACTAGTGCTAGAAACTCCGACTTGGCACGATTAGCGTCCTGTGCTTCTTTCATCGACCTCGACAGAACCTCTTTGACACGATTGCGCTCGGAGATGTCTCGCGCAAAAGCACAATTCAGTTCGACGCCTTTATAGTTGACGTAGTTAAGGGAGATTTCGACCGGAAATACACTTCCGTCCTTTCTCCGATGTGTCGTTTCAAATCGGAGGTTCTTCTCGGTTCGGAGTCGATTCCAGTGTGATTCCCAACCGCCGGCTGGGATTTCTGGATAAAAATCAGGAACACTTAGTTGCAATAACTCTTCTCGGGTATAGCCGAGCATCTGGCACGCTTGCTCATTGACATAATCGAGTCGAGCATCCTCCATGACCCAAAAGACTGCATCAGCGGCAAAGTCCATCGCTATCTGTGTCAAACGCAGCGCTTCCTCGACCTCACGTCTCGATGTGATTTCGACTCCGGACCAAACGAAAGCTTCTCCATCCTGGGCCCCATGAGTTCTTGCTCGATTGCAGAGGTGCCAGCGGTAGCCTCCTGCAGCATTTCGAAAACGAACTTCTACAGAAACAATCTGGTCAATTTCTGCCTCTGCTGAGATATCTTTGACAAGGTATCGATCTTCTGGATGCACTAGATCGATCCAACCGTTAGGGTGTGCAACTAGCTCATCCTGCTCAATTCCGGCAAAACCTGTCCATGCGTGATTGAACCAGATAGCGTTTCCGTCATGATCACAAAGCCAGATAAGCTGAGCGGCCGAGTTAGCAAGATTGCGAAAACGCAGGGCACTTTCGCGTAAGGCGACTTCCGTGCTCACACGGTCTGTTACGTCGCGAATTGTACCTACGAAGACAGGCGGATCGGCGGGGACTTGAACAACAATTAGTTCGGCGGGAAACTCTTCGCCATTCGCTCGAAGTGCAGGAAGTTCTAGCCGCTTACCGAGTATTTTAGAAGATGCACCACCCCTTAATGCGGCTAGTCTGCTAACGTGCGCGGTACGCATTGCCTCGGGAATGATCAGCTCGGCGAGATCTTTTCCTAAGGTATCGGACTTTTCAAAACCAAATACCTGTTCGGCTGACGCATTGAAGTCGAGGATCTTGCCGTCGCAGTCCATGATGATTACCGCGTCCAGTGCCGTGTCAACGAGAGCCTTGCGCCACAAGTTTTCTTGCTCGCCGTGGTTCATATCATTTCTTTTTTTCTGTGAAGCCAAAACGACGGAGTTTGTTGTATAGGCCCTTTTCGCTTATCCCCAGTTGTCGTGCCGCACGAGCTCGATTCCCGTTGTGGTCCTCAATCGCTTGTTTCACTGCGCGTTTTTCCAGGTCAAGCAGTGTCTCTGTAATCGAAATCTTTGAGGTACATTCTCGACTATCCGGCAGTGTCCGCGTGCTAGGTAAGCTGAGGTCCTCCAATTCAATCTCGGAACCCTCAAAAAATGCCGAGGCCCGCTCAAGCACATTCTCCAGTTCCCGGATGTTCCCTGGCCAGCCATAACTGGTCAGAGCGTCCAAGCTTTCCGGGGTGAGCGTTGCGGGAGCCTCATCGCGTCTTTTGGCGATCCGGGAAAGTATTGCTTCCGCCATCTCACGAATATCATCGCTACGTTCTCGCAATGCTGGGACACCTAGTGGGAGAACATTCAATCGGTAAAAAAGATCGGACCTAAATGCTTTGCTGCTACACATTTCTTCGAGGTCTTGATGTGTCGCACTGATAAATCGCAAATTCGCATTCAGAGTCTTATTGCTACCCACTCGTTGGAATGTCTGATCCTGTATCAAGGTCAGCAGCTTTGGCTGCAACTCAAGTGGCAGGTCACCAATCTCGTCCAGAAAGAGCGTTCCGCCTTTAGCTACTTCCACGCGCCCGGGTCTATCTTGCGTTGCGCCTGTGAAAGCGCCACGCACGTGCCCAAAAAGTTCGGCCTCGATCAACTCGCGTGGTAAAGCGGCGCAGTTTACCGTTACAAACGGGGCAGCCCTTCTTTGGCTTCTGTCGTGAATCATCCTCGCAATGGTCGTCTTTCCTGTTCCGCTTTCACCAGTTAACAGGACAGTCGAATCAATGGTGGAAACTTTGTCGATCTTCCTAGCCAGATCTGAGGAAATCTCAGAGTTCATGATGATGCTCGAACCTGTAGATAGCTGTTCTACGGCCTGCCGTAGTCGAGCATTCTCAACTTTTAGTTGCTGAGTTCGAAAGGCATTGTCAACTCGCGCGACAAAGTCCTCTCTGACGCACGGCTTCTGTACGAAATCGATAGCGCCGGATTTGATCGCGTCCACCGCCGCAGGAATGTCGCCGTTGCCGGAGATCATCAAGAGCCCGCAATCGGGGAACCTGCTCTGAATTTGTTTTAGGCAACTGAGTCCATCCATCTGCGGCATTTGTAGATCCAAAACTGCCAGGTCAGTCTGGCCTGAGATCTTTTCGAGAGCTTCTTTGCCGTTTTCAGCTTCAATGACCGAAAATCCTTCTTTCTCTAGAAAGCTCCTGTACAGCTTTCTGGTCGAACCGTCGTCTTCTGCAACAAGTACCGTCTTTGCCTCCAAATTTTCCTGCCCCATGAAATGCCTCCAATGAACTGCCGCGCAACCATAGCTTCTTTTGACCTCCAGGGCTTGTCTACCTTTCAATAAACAGCCCGGCCAAGGCCAGAACCTCTAATTCGCATAATCATTTCCCGCAGCCAGCGCCTCGTCCAATCAGCGTACAACTAATTAGGGAATCCTTCTAGGGATACGCTTTCTGATTTAACTCCTCGGGGCATAGTACAAGCATGAGAACCGTCTGGGACCGAAACCATTATTCTGAAGCAGAGCACACTTACCTTGTCCACATCGCATATACTTTGCGTCAACCAGTGAACGCGTGCTTTCCTATTCTAAACGTTTCCCAGGGCAGTTATGTCTTCGATTACTTTTTGTGGTGCCGCGGGCACGGTTACTGGATCGTGCTCTTACGTCGAAACAGAATATGGCGATTTCTTGGTCGATTGTGGCTTGTTCCAAGGCAACCAGACAACACGGGAATTGAACGAAGGAGAGTTTCCTTTTGATTCAGCCAAAGCGAAGTTTCTGATTCTGACTCACGCCCACATTGATCATTCGGGCTTGCTACCCAAGCTAGTTAAAGCAGGTTTTCGCGGCACAATTTTCGGTACTCAGCCCACTGTTGATTTATTAGAGTTCATGCTCCCTGATTCGGCTCATATCCAAGAGTCCAACGCGGAGAGGAAGAATCGCGATCTTGCACGTCGCGGCCTGCCATCGTTTGAACCGGCCTACTCGATCGAAGATGCCCAACAGACTTTGCAGCAGCTAAAACCGGTCCAGTATGAACAATGGACCACACCGATTGACGGCATCTCATTTAGACTTTGGAACGCAGGGCACCTACTCGGCTCGGCTTCAGCCGAGATCAAATTTGTTCCTGAAGGCGATCCGCATACGATGCGTATGCTCTTCTCGGGCGACCTTGGCCCCGAAGAAAAGGCGTTTCATCCGGAACCCGATGCACCAGAGGGATTTGACTACATCATTTGTGAAAGCACCTATGGTGATCGGAAACGCGATGACTATACCTTAGAGCAACGCCGGGCGGCATTACAAAAGGAATTGACCGAAGGTTTGGCTCGTGGCGGCAACGTGGTGATTCCGTCCTTCGCAGTCGAACGCAGCCAAGAATTGCTTCACGACATCGGCGTGCTACTCGAACAGGGACTATTGCCCGACGCTCATGTCTATCTCGATTCGCCGTTAGCTCTCAAAGCAACTGAAGTATTCATTCGATACGCGAACACAATGGAAGATGTCGAGCTTGACGAAGAGCAGTTATTCCGCCACGAGCGATTCCACATCGTGGAGTCAGTGGAAGAGAGCAAAGATGTGAATCGCACAAAGCGTGGCGCAATCATTATTTCGGCGAGTGGTATGTGCAATGCTGGTCGAATCAAGCATCATTTGAAGAATAATATCTATCGCCAAGAATGCACTGTGTTGTTTGTAGGCTATCAATCACCAGGTACTTTGGGGCACATTATTTCCAGCGGTGCAAAGCAAGTGCGAATCCATGGCAGGCACTTTCAGGTTCGCGCGGCGATTCGTAGCATTGGCAACTACTCGGCGCACGCGGATCAAAGCGAGCTGCTGCAATGGATCGAAGAGCGTCTTCCTGTGGTCGGCGGCCTTTTTCTGAACCACGGTGACGATGACGCTCGAGCAATTCTAGCAAATTTGATTGCGGAGAAGGGAGTTCCGCGCGAGAAAATTCACGCTCCTCAGTTTGATGAACGGTTTGAATTGGTCGCGGGTTCGGCTCAATCCAAAGGTCGAGTGGCTCAACGAGTCGAGCAAACCGAACTCGCCTGTGATTGGAATCAAGCCTACGCCGAGTTCATGCTGACGTTGGCCGACCGCCTCGAGTCGCTTCCGGCCGGTGCGGCACGGACCGAGTTGATCGCTAAGTTGACCGAGGCGATGAGTTAGATGGGGCTTGTTTCGTAGTCTGCCTCCAGAAACAAGGCATGCCACCTGTTTAAGACTGCTGTGAAATTTGAGCTGCGGTCCTACAATTGGAATCCACGGGGAGCGGCCCTTCCCGGCCCGGATAGGCCGACGCTCCTGCAAGCCAGCGGGAGGGTGACTTGCGAATACTAAACCACAGCACAAATTGGAAGGAATCGAACACGATGGCTGACTCTGCACCTTGGGAAACAGAAATGTCTGCGGAGCGTTTTGCACTGATGCGAGACATCTTGGCCGCGCCTAGCCCGATTGGCTTGGAAGCCGCAATGACAGTCGGCGTGCTGGAGCCCTTTCTAAAGTCGGTTCAGCTCCCAGATTGGAAGATTCACAAGTTTCGCGGCAATGCAGGAATCGTACTCGACACCGCACCGGAAGCTACCGATGCCTTTACGGTGATGGTGATCGGTCACGCGGACAAAATTCGCATGCAAGTTCGCAGTGTGAGTGAAGACGGCAAAATCTGGGTCAACACGGACTCGATGCTGCCGACTACTTTGCTCGGGCACAAAGTCCAACTCTTCACTGAAGATCCCGATCAACCAAATCAATGGCGAATCCTAAAGGGCGGGACGATCGAAGCCATCGGTGCGATCCACTTTGCCGATCCCAAAGTTCGCACTGGTGACAAAGGTATTAAGCCAGAGCAAATCTACTTGGAGCTTCATTTGCACGGCGAGAATCGTCGCGGCCAAGTCGAAGCTCTTGGCGTCCGCCCTGGCGACCCGATTCTGTTCGATCGTCCAATTGAACCGGGCTTTGCACCGAACACTTTCGCGGGAGCTTATTTGGATAATGGGCTTGGCTGCTTTGTAACGGCTGAGATTGCGCGGCTGGTTGCAGCGTCAGGTGGACTGAAGAACGTGCGTTACTTAGGAGCGATGGCGACCCACGAAGAGATTGGACGCTTCGGTAGTCGAGTCTTGGCCGAGCAGTTTCGTCCTGACGTGACAATCGCTGTCGACGTAGCTCACGACTTTGACGCCGCACCTGGCATTGGCGATCGGCGTTACGAGTCGTTGTCGATGGGCAAGGGCTTTACCTTGACACATGGCGCCGTTTGCAGCGCTGAACTAAACGCGTTGATCACGGAAGTTGCTGGCGAAAACGGTGTTCCTATTCAGCATGAACTGGCTGGTCGAGATACCGGTACTGACGCCATGGCCGCAGTGCTCGCGGCGATTGACTCAGCCTCTGCCTCAATTGGTTTGCCGATTCGAAACATGCACACGATCTCTGAATCCGGTCACACAGGCGATGTCGATGCAGCGATCCACGGCTTGCACCTGATGCTACAAAAAATGGATAGCATGAACGATAGCAAGGGTATCACGGCCGATTGCTTGCGAGCTGGTCATCCTCGGTTGGACAACTCAGCGACTTTGACGCATCTGCCCGCGAAGTCTGAGAAGGGTGAAGAGGACTAGCAAACGCCCAGCAGCATTGCGCGGGTAGCGGAACTCGTCAGGAGTTACGGCCGAGGGGTGCGAGGTATATCAGTGCTCTTCCGTAAAAGTGAAGAGTTCGTGAGCAAAGCTGCCACAGCTAGTGTAGGGTAAATTGCAGGCGCGCAATTTGAACTCAGTCGCTTGCGCGTCCCCCTGGTAGAGATTCTTTTCCGTCGCAACTGCACTGCGCTCCTGACGGCCTACATTTCCAAAGCGACGGGCCAACATCAAGACCTCTCCGCACGCTTTGCTCGCGACTCTCCTTGACGGAGAGTAAGAGTGAACTACAACTTCCGTGCACGAAACTTCACGACGTACTCTCTCTCTGGATCGCACTTGCGAGGATTGGGAACAAGCACAAAATCGTCAGCGATGACCGGGTTTAGTTCAGCACCTTCGAGCAGTTCAAACATCTCCATTCGCTCAGGCAAAAACTGAACTATGGGACGCCAACCACGCTGAGCACCATTGGTGTTTACGGGCAGGAACGAGGCTTCGCCTGCTTTGGGTGTGATTCGCAAAGTGTAGATATCTCCGTCTGATTCCAAAGATTGCTCGTAGCGGCAGGGCAGCGCGGCCATTTTGGCTTGCCACTTAGGATCACCGTAGTACGCGACTACATTCTTGTCGAACTCTAGACCTCGCTTGTCCATCGAATTCAGGTTCTCTTGAGCGAGTCGATGCATCAAAGCGTGATGGTTGGCAAAGAAAGCTTCGGTCAGCGTGTAACGCCCGGGTTGTTCCACAAAGTAATCGAGCACGCCCCAGCCCATGTAGCCGTACCAAGTAGGTTCCATGTAGCCCAACATCTGACGAACGCCACAATCGTTCATCCAAGCCAGGGCCATTGCGTCGGCTCCGTCAATGTCACCCATCAAGCAATTCCCGATCGGCAAATAGACTTTGGGATTTTGGGAGTCGATTTCGATCTGCTTGCGGCGGACGTCTTGTCCGAACATCTGGCCTTGAGCCGACTTGAAGTAGCCGTTGCGATAGCGGAATCCAATTTGCCAATTTCGCTGAGTGGCATGGCCGGAAGTGATCATCAAATCAGGTCGATATTGGTTCAGCAAGTCGGCCAAAGCCTGCGTGGTGTCATCTGGGCCCTTCAGCTCCTGGACGTCGCCTTCCGCGTCTTTGCGCACGTGCTTGTTTTTGATCAGTTCGTCGTACCATTGGCCTTCACGCACCATGTCAGTGGCGAACTCTGTACCAGAAGCCACTTTGCCGATCGTGAGCGGCTGCGCATGCTCGGCGATTTCTAGTGCATTCGTCGCGTCGAATCCAGTAAGCACCGCCCAAAACGTATCGACATAATGATCCTCATCCAAGCCCGCCGTCACTCGATAGATTGCTTTGATGAACGTTGGATTGACTTGTTGGTGCTGCGATACGAAACAGGTGTGGCGAGGGAAGATGTCTTTGAGATCGTCAGTCACTTCAGAGATTGACTTCTCGTACGTCAGTATTTTTGCATCGTGTTTTTTCTGCAGCGTCTTCACGACCTTCGCCCAGTCAGTATCTTTGGCCGTCGTCGAGCGAACGACAATCGCGTAGTCGGATTTACTAGCGGCTGAGTCATGCTTCAAACTGTTGGGAGCTTGGTCTTGCGCGGAGGCGTGGCTCTGAAAAATACATGCAAGTGAAAGGTACAGAATTGTTGACCGAATGAACGATTGATGATGCATGTGTAATAATCTTCGCGTTACAAAGTGGTATGAGTTGTCCTAGAAGTCGATACTGCTCTCAGGCTTGCCATCATTCCGCTGTGAATTCGGGAAAGACTTTTCCTCAAACTTTGATTTCTTGAGCAACTCCAGGGCAGCCTTGCCGACGTTCTCTGAGAATCCTTCTACTAGCATCACACGATCTCCGGTGCGAAGTAGTAGCCGCTCGGCGTCCTCAGCAAAAACAGCGCCTGAACCGAAAGGATTCAGCTCGCGCATTGCGGAATAAGCTTTCTCAAATTCCTCAGCGTCCTTTCCTGAGTCCCAGATGGTAGCCATGGCTACTGCGAGCTTGCCATCTTCGCGGCGAAAGATCTCGTAGCGGTCTCCGTCCCAGCCCGCGGCTGCTCTGGCCCCACCTCGCACACGTTTCAGCCAAACCGTTGTCTGCAACTCGCCCAGGCAATTCCCGCCCAAGTGCTCCCACTGTTCTCCAACGGCAGGATCTAGCTTCGGAATGGTGACGACTTGCGGAGCATCGTAGTCGGCTCCAGGGAAGTACTTTTTCGGGTGAAGGATTTGTTCCGTAGAAAGCGGTGGACTCTGGTAAGCGCCGTGAACCGACTCCCAGCCGTCTTTACCCGCCACGCTCAGCGCGAATAACATTCCTTGCAAGTACGGAAAGCCCAGCGTCTCTTGGAAGATCGGTGGAGCCTTGCGATAAGTGCTGCCGCCAGCAAAGGGCATCATAAAGGTCATCAGATTCATCGTGGCGCGCATTGCCTCGACGTCCATATCTTGTACCGATACATCCCCTGATTCCACCATCATCAGCAGCGTTGCGTCGCCTTCAACCAAGGCGGAGAAGGCAAGTAGCATGTCATCGTCGTCTTCGATACCACTTTGCATCGCGTTGAGATCGTAGAGCTGATCTTGCAAGGCATGGGTCAACTCATGTGCCAACGTCGTCTTTTGCTCGTCCTTGTCGAAAGTAGGGCGAGCTCCAAGCAACCGCCCGAGCCAGTTCGGGTCCTTCACGCCCTCCGAGTCGTCAACGATCATGACCATGCGTTTGTTATCTGGATCATAGAATCCTGCGACTTCCTCCGTCAGCATCGCTGTCATAAGGTCTTTCGCCCGCAGATCTGGTGGCGTCAATCCGAGGGCTTGGAAGGATGAATCCATCAGCAGCAATTCTTCTTCGGTGTACTCCTTGTCGAACTGCTCCTTCATTTCTTTGCCGAGATCCTCACGGTTGTACATCTTCGGCGTCACGACCTCAGAAAAATCTTGGCCGCGAATATTGCTGACAACGCCCGTGTAAGCTTTCGTGTACCTCTTGAGTGCGTTGAGAAAGTTGCCTTGATCCGCGAAGCGATCGCCGTCCTGAGTAATTTTGGCAATGCGTTTGGTAGATAGCTTCTTAGGTTTTTCGGCCGAGGCATTATTGGCCACCAGCAGCAAATAGGAGAAGAGAAATGCGGTTTTTACGAAGGTTAGGAGATTCACTCGGCTCACCATGTTCGTGCACGAAGGGATTAGGCACGGCATCTGCCACACAAAGCGCATGGTTCACCTTCGCCCAGATAATTCGTTACCATTCTAGTGCCTGTGTGCGGTGGCTTGTACCGTCAGTGAAACGGAGTCAGCGAGATCGGCTGTAAAGGCTAAGGAGCAATGGCGGCCTCAGACTCTAAAATTTTGACCTCCGCTTGACTTCGCACCCGATGAAAGACGAAAGAAGCCACTTTATCGCCTCTCATCACTACGACTTTATCAACCAGTAGGAAGCACCATGAGTAAGCTGCCCGACTATGAGCAACTCGCATCATTCTACTTGGGAAAGAAATATGACTTTGCTGCGAAGGACAAGATCCTCGAAGAGAAGGTCCTTTACGACGCAAAAGATTTGACGACACATGCGATGTGTGTCGGCATGACTGGCAGTGGCAAGACCGGGCTGTGTTTATCCCTGCTTGAAGAAGCGGCGCTGGATGGCATTCCGGCGATCTGCGTTGACCCCAAAGGTGACCTCGGGAATCTGCTTCTTGCATTTCCGAAGCTCTCGGCAAGTGAATTTAAGGGATGGATTGATCCAGGCGAAGCTTCACGCAAGGGATTGTCTATCGACGAATTCGCAAAGGAGACGGCAGCAAAATGGAAAGCGGGGTTGGCTGACTGGGATCAGACGGCTGAACGCATTAGTCGTTTCAATGAAGCCGTAGATGTGACAATTTACACTCCTGGAAGTAATGCAGGCATTCCGATTTCCGTGCTGAAGAACTTCAACGCGCCAGCAGCCGAAGTGTTAGAAGACTCTGAAGTGATGCGTGAGCGTGTCGCCGGCGCGGCATCTGGGCTACTAACCTTGATGGGCATCGAAGCTGATCCGCTGAGTAGCAAAGAGCACATACTCCTGTCTAACATTTTCGAAGCAAGTTGGCGTAAAGGTCAGAACCTGGATCTGCCCGACTTGATTCGCTCGATTCAAACGCCTCCGATCAAAAAAGTCGGCGTATTCGACTTGGATAATTTCTATCCAGCCGACGAACGCCTCAAGCTCTCGATGCGACTGAACAACTTGCTAGCGAGCCCCTCTTTTGCTGGCTGGCTCGAAGGCGAGGCGCTAGACATCCAGCGATTGATGTACACCGATTCGGGCAAGCCACGTTTGTCGATCCTGTCGATTGGGCATTTAAATGACGAAGAGCGAATGTTCTTCGTGACGGTGTTGCTCAACGAGCTGCTTGGCTGGATGCGTTCACAACCAGGTACCAGTTCTCTGCGTGCGTTGTTCTACATGGATGAAGTGTTCGGCTACTTCCCACCCACAGCCAAACCACCGAGCAAGCCACCGATGATGGTCTTGCTAAAACAAGCGCGGGCATTCGGGCTTGGAATCGCACTTGCGACGCAGAACCCCGTGGATCTTGACTACCGAGGGCTTTCCAATATCGGTACTTGGTTCCTCGGTCGGTTACAGACGGAACGGGACAAGAAACGCGTGCTCGAAGGCTTGGAAGGTGCCGCAGCACAAACCGGAGTGTCTTTCGATCGCGGCGCGATGGAAGAAACCTTGGCAGGCCTTGGCAGTCGAGTCTTCCTAATGAACAACGTTCACGATGATGCGCCGACCTTGTTCCACTCTCGCTGGGCGATGTCGTATCTTCGCGGCCCGCTAAGTCGTACGCAGATCAAGCAACTCATGGATGAGAAACGAGAAAATTCGCAAGCTGCCAGCGAAACAAAGACCGCGGCTTCTAGTCCTATCGTTGCACCGCAGGCTGCAGTTGCAGAGGAACCCGACGAGAAAAACCAGCGTCCGGTGGTACCGAGTGATATCCCCGAACGATTTCTAGTTCCGATCAAAATCCCGGATCCAGGCGCTAAGCAACTCTATCGCCCAGGCATTTGGGCGGAAGCCAGCTGTCACTACGTGCGCAGTTCTGCAGGACTAGACGAGTGGTTTGACCGAACGCTGCTTTACCAAGTCGATCGCAAGTTGGCGAAGGATATCTGGCGAAAAGCAACGCTGATCGAAGCAGAACGATTTGAGTTGCTTGACGAACCAGAGGAAGGCTATGGCTTCGCGGATCTTCCTGCTGAGATGATGAATGAAAAGAAGTTCAAAACTTGGAGCAAAGATCTTCGCGATCATCTTTATCGCAGAATGCCGATGACTTTGTTCGAGTGCGATGAACTGGATGTTTTCAGTCAGCCGGGGCAGGATGAAGCCGCAGCTCGACTCGGATGGCAACAGTTAGCTCGGGAAATGCGAGATCAAGAGATCGAAAAGCTGCGGACGAAATACCGCAAGAAGATCGAATCCTTGGAAGACAAGCTGATGCGTGCTAAACAACGCGTAGAACGCGAAAAGGCTCAATACGACCAGCAAAAATGGTCATCAGTTCTTAGCTTCGCCCAGACTGGCCTGGCATTCTTGATGGGCAACAAAATTTCTACCCGCGGCGCTGCCGCAGGACGCAGTGTCGGTCGTGCAGCGCAACAAAGAACCGACGTCGTCCACGCGAAAGAGACTTTGGCCGAACTAGAACAGGACAAAAAGCGGTTGATAGACGAGAGCGAAGTGGAGATTCAGGAGCTCAAGGAGAGGTTTCAACTCGAATCCCTCACCGTCCAGCCGCTCGAAGTGCCTTGTCGCAAAGGCGACTTAAAGGTCCATACTTGCGTGCTGCTGTGGATCCCCTGGGAAGTCGATTCCACCGGAATCGCAAGACCATTGATCGAGTTTTCCTAGTACTCAGAGGCAGGGCGCTGCTCTGCCAGTTCGCGGATGCGGGCTGCTGGCAGGGCACCTCGGTACAGCGAAATTGAATGAATCTGACCGTGGAACGGGTACTTTTCGTTCTGGTCGACGTAGGCGCCCAGCGCGAAAGTGGCATTGCGATCCCAAGATACAGCACCACGCTGCGCGGTGCTGACGGCGCGAAGGCGGCCGTCTACAAACAAATTCATAGTCAAGCCATCGTAGGTGCCTGCTAAGTGAATCCACTTGTCCTTCAACGCGAGAGACGAATCGGTCAGGTACGTCAAACGCTGCTTGCCCGTCGAGGTGATGCCGAACACAAAGCGATCGTCTTTGAGGCCCAATAGCATGCCACGCTCGTAGTTGCCGTTGTCTTCAATGGCACTCAGGATACCCGACCAATTCGCGTTGCCAGCGCCCACTTTGACCCAACCTGCGACAGTGAGTGTTTTCGGCAAACGCAGTAGCTTGTCCTCCTGACGCACTTGTTCGAACCATCTCTGGCCATCGAAACCTGCGGCTAATTCTGGCGCATCCGGCGAGGATAGCACTGGCTGCAATGCCCATTCGCCGACTTTCGGCGGAAGCTTTTCCTTCGTGAGTTCAGCTGGTAGGTCCCAAGCATGTAGTTCCGCGAGGGGTTCTGCCGCGAGTTTGGGATAGTCAGCGAGAAAAAACTCTTCATCGCTCAATTCCCGTGCAACCGGGGCAAAAGCCATGGATGTCTGCAAGGAATAACTGCAGACACAGCTGGCACTACCCTCTGGAATCAAGAGCAAGCCGGTTGCCGGAATCATGTTAATCCAGCAACTCGGGCGACTGGGCGACAGTGCAGTAAATGCATTCTGAGATTCTTTGGTCAGATTGAAAACCGTCGGGTTACTCGCGCGGAAAAAGATGCAGTTACCCGTACCGGAAAGTGTTCCGCAGCTATGCCCAGGACGCACCAAAGCCCAACTCTCTTTAGTGCCAGGCGGTAGCAAACGCTCGCCAGTTGCGAGTTCGTAAATAAACGGTTCCACAACCAGTCGTTCTGGCTGAGCGGGGACGCCACCGATCGGAGCCGTGGCTCTAAGCAGAAGCGGATGATGGATTTGCTCGCCGTGATAAAGTCCGTTTCTCACGTGCGTATGCTCATCTTCCCAAATCACCTCGCCAGACGTGGCGTCGTGGACTCGAACAAAGTAGTCGGCTTTGCTGGAACTACTGCGAGAGGAAACGAGCACCAGGTGCTTGTCGGTCAATTGTGTGTAAAGGATATTTTCCGCTTGGGGCCATGCCAGATCGCTACTCCATTTTGTCTCGCCCGATGCTGTACTCAGACAAACCACTCTGGCCTTCGCCGCTATAGCTTTGGCGGTGATGCGATCCGTTTTGTGCTGAACGCACTCGTCACTCAATCCTTCCACGAAGACCATACGATCGGAATTCGAATCCACCGAAATGCTGCCATGAGGAATCACACCATCGGAACGATACCACCAATGACTGTCTCCGCGTAGCGACATGCTGATGAGCAGACGGGAGCAAACCAAAGGGCGGCTGGAACGATAGTCCAGATCGGTGTAGCTGGCTCGAGCTTCCTTACGTTCCAACTCAAGGCGCGGAGCGTTTTCCTTCATCAGAGTTGCAAATAGGCTTCCACCTGACTCTGCCATATATCCCCAGCGCAACTCTCTGTGGTCTTCTGGAACTGGAATTTTGCATTCGATTTTTCCTGTTATCGCGGCGATCTGCCAAACTTCCTTTCCGACTACCGTCCACAATGTTTCACCATCGGGCGAAAGCGAGGAGAATCCTCCGTCGAAGGGCATGACGTAACGCATTGTTCTTTCAGGAAGCGGCAGCTGCCAGCGTTCGGTCCCGTTGGCCGGGTCGACTCCGATGAGTACTCCGTCGCCGTGAATGATCATCGTGTTGCGAGCCGCCAAGGGAGCTGGGCCTCGCAAGTGTCTATCGGGCATGCGACTCGGCCCGACTCCGCCAAACCACCGCAACTTGAAACGCGAAGCAGCACCAACTGCAGAATCAGTGGTCGAAGAAGTGTTGTTAGTGTTTCCGTATTGGTGCAACCAAGTCCCCGCCTGAAGCCGGCTTCGTCCAGACACCGTTGGCATATGCACTGAGCGACTGAGAGGGGCCAGCACTCCGGTTTCAGCTAAGCAAAGTGAGAGCTTCTCTTGGTCCAAGTTGCCCGAGTGTCCAAAATCGAAAAAACAAGCGTTAAAGATTTTCTCTTCAAAAGGCAGCTCGTTTGGCTCCTGGGAATAAATGGCTGAAACTCTGCTGCCGTAGGCTCCTTCCGCAGAAAAAGTGGTTCTCACTTCTCGGATGACTTCCAAGTCATCCGACACAACGACCAGCTTCAAATCCGTTTTGCCCAACAGACGCTTCGTAATCGAATACCACATGTTGGGCGTCAACTGGTGAGATTCTCCCTTGTTACGAAGGATTAGTCCAAACCCCTTCGCCTTGGTTGAGATATCTCCATTGAGTTCGTTTATAAAGCGATCGATTGCAAGTCGAATCGGGCGATTTGTGGGTAATGTCTTAGACGCTAAGCTATCTACCGAGACAAACTCGGTGTCATGCTGTTGGCCCAAAGCAGTACTTTTGCCAATCCAACTGATGACCCTCCCCGCAGAGGTGACCGCGATCAGTACCGCGGGTTGTGTTTTTTTGGCAGCAGATACGGCTAAGCTTTGAATCGACTCCGATGCGTTTAGAAGCTCGTTTACGGAGAGTGTCGAAAATGTTTCGCCGCGCCGGCCATCAATAATTTCGATCGCGTCCCTCATTGCAACGAAGACTTGGAGCTGTTCTCCGAGCCCCGAGGCGATCATCGCCTGTGGCTCACGCACTTGGCAGGTCCAGAGTTCGTCCGTTGTGCCATCGGCCGTCAGGCTGCGACAAGTGAGCTGGTTTACGTCGGCGTTCCAAATCAGCCCCGCGGCAGTCGCCACCAAGTTACCTTGGAAAGGCAGCATGCGTGGGGCGGACAGCGAGGAACGCACTTTTCCAGAGTAGAGACTCAGCCTAGGAGAGTTTCCCGGCCCCGCAAAGAACCCCTGCTCAGTTACCATGCAAAACGATCCGCCAGGAGACGGAAGCTGCGCTAGAGTTTCGCCAGTTTCGACATCAAGCATGAAGGGCTGCGATCGCCCTGACGGCAAGATCAGTCGTTCGTCGCCAGCCGACAAACTGTAGCCTTGCGGAGACTGCTGCAAACGAGTTCGCCAAAGGAGCTTGCCTGAATCTTTCTCAAGTGCCACAGCATAAACGCCTTGGCTTGGGAATAGACCAGCTGTTGCCATGATGCGATCGCCAACCAGCATCAACGAGGTGCGAATCGGATGTGGTGAGATAAGCCTACCATTGCCAATAATCCACTTCCAATCTGGACCAATACGATACTCCCAAAGCACTTTTCCCGTTGCGATATCCAGGGCACGTACTTTGCCGTCGTCGCTTCCGAACCAAAGTTTGCCATCGCCAGTACACGGTGCGTAGCGGATCGGGGCATCTGCATAGAACTGCCACTCGACTCTACCCGTCACCGGATCGATTGACAGTAAGCGATCACCTCCGCCAAGTGCAAGCAAGACATGCAGCTTCCCATGTTGATCGGCAGCGATGAGCGGGTGATCGCCCCTGTCATGATTGACTCGCGCCTCGATATGTTCAAGGCTTTGCCACAAGCTACCGCGAGCAGGCTTGGGCCAAGTCGGGGAAGCTGCGGTTTTCGTTGCTAAACTCCAAGCCGGCTGCCAATTGATACCCTCCATATCTTGCGCGACGTAGGCTGTTCGCTGCATTTCGCCGCGATACTGAGGCCAATCGGCAAAGCACGCTGCTACGACGCTTTGCGCGCCCCAAATTGCGAGGAGAGAAATTAGAATCCGTTCCATCGTGTTGCCTTGAGAAGAAAAGTGCAGTGGCTCGGCTTGCGTAACGCGTGGTATGCACCAGCCAGAGCCGAGCATGCTAGTATAAGCTGCGCGAATCCGCGATAGAATCGTTGGCTGAGCAGTTTAGGGCCAATCCTTGTTTTAGCTCCTTCATTTCCGAGCCCGATCCCGTGGATAGTAGCATGCCCCGATCTTTTTTCTCGCAGAGACTCTTCGCCGTTGCTTTATTCTTGTTATGCGGACTGACTGCAGATGCCCTATCACAAATGCCAACCGCTTCAAAGCGAGACAAGAAACCAAACGTTCTCTTTATCGCTGTAGATGACCTTCGGGCCGAACTCGGATGCTACGGCAGTTCGATCGTCAAGTCGCCAAACATCGATGCACTGGCCTCACGTGGCACTTTGTTTCAGAGAGCGTATTGCCAGCAAGCAGTATGCAATCCTTCTCGTGCTTCGCTCCTAACCGGACTGCGGCCGGAGACTCTCGGCATCTGGGACTTGCCCACGCATTTCCGCGAGCGCCAGCCAGACATCGTCACCTTGCCGCAACTTTTCAAGCAGAACGGTTACTTTACGCAGAACATCGGCAAAATATTTCATAACTGGCGGCAGGACGAGTTTAAGGGCGATGCGCCTTCCTGGAGTGTCTCCGCGGAAATGCACTATGCCTCACATGGCTCCGACACCGCGCAAGTCGTCAAGCCTCTGCCCGAGGATACTTCAGGCGTGCCTCGAACGGAAAAGCGCAACGTTCCAGATGTAGCGTATTTCGATGGCCGAGTGGCCCGCAAGGCGATTGAAGCACTGCGAGATCGAAAGCAAGGCCGTAAGCCGTTCTTCTTGGCCGTCGGATTCTGGAAACCGCATGCACCATTTAATGCACCAGCAAAGTACTGGAATCTTTATGAGCCTAAATCTATTGAGCCGCCGAAGAATCCTTATTCTCCGAAAGATGTACCCGATATTGCGATGCACGACTCGCGCGAGATTTTGCGAGGTTTTAAAGATCGACCCGAGAGCCGGCCGACTCCTGCTGATACGCTTGTACTTCGGCATGGATATTATGCAGCAACCAGTTTCGTCGACGCTATGATTGGAAGGGTCTTGGATGAGCTGCACGACCTGGAACTGAGCAAAAATACGATTGTGGTGCTTTGGTCCGACCATGGATTCCACTTGGGCGAACACAGTTTGTGGGCCAAGACTTCCAATTTTGAACTTGATGCGCGTGTTCCGCTGATCATCTCTACTCCGTGGCACAAGGGTGGGAAGCAGAGTCGGTCGCTAGTCGAATTGCTAGACCTCTATCCGACGCTTGCCGATCTCTGCGACTTGCCGCCGCCCACCGACCTAGAAGGCAAGAGCCTGCGACGGGTACTAGAAGATCCAAAGTCGACGGTGAAGCAAGCAGCGTTCACTTGGCACCCACGCCCTGCTTATCCTTCCGCAGGCAAGGCCCCTGACGCTATGGGCTATTCGATGCGTACCGAACGATATCGCTTTACGCAGTGGCGTGACTTCCAAACGGAAGAAGTTATCGCAGTGGAACTGTACGATCACGAAAGTGATCCAGATGAAACTGTCAACATTGCTAATTCGGAACAAGGACGCGCACTCCGAAAGAAACTGTCGTGGCATTGGAATGCAGAAGAATAATTGCTGGAGAGTCGGCCTGTCCTGTAAAAGGACGCACCGTCTTAGAATTTTGTTGGGGAGGCAGACTAACTGTGGAAAAAAGGCTGAAGACTGTCCAACAGTGTTAATGATCGAGCATCTCTTGTACTGAAACTTCGACGGAATCGAGTAGCCATTGAAAAGAAGACTCCAGCCGTTCACCCGCTTGATTGACACCGCATTTTTCAAGTGCCTTTATACCGACGCTTTTGTCCCGACGGAATGTCTCGGTCTTTTCCGCCTGTATGAGATCTGCTAGTTCATCGGCCAACGCAACAACAGCAACCAACTCCGGGCAGTACACCGAATCCTCAGGGGTGTGATGATATTTGATAACTGCAAGGAGCTCTTGCGGAAGTCCCTGATCCATCCCAAACCAAGCGCCTGCAGCGCAGTGGCAGCAACCGATGGTTTCGATTTCCAGTTCGCGCTGGTTGGGAAGCTCGGCAAAGGAGATTCGATCTCGGTAGCCCTCCGACTTTGGAAAAGCAGTAGCCAACAGCAAGCGACCGAAGTCATGAATCATTCCTGCCGTAAACTCTTCACCACCGAAGTCCAAGTCTAATTTGTCGGCCAAGTGCTTCGCCGTCGACGCAGTGGTGAGGCTATGATTCCAGAGCGTCTCACGCAGTACTTGCTCTTGTGCGACAATCGATTTCATCGTGCTCGCCAGGCAGGTCGAGATGATAATGTTCTTGCATTGGCGAAAACCAAGTCGCGAGACGCCTTGAGCTACGCTTGCTGTGCTTCCACCAGCGGCAAAAAGTGAACTGTTGGCCATGGCAAGAACGCGAGTCGTCAGCGCGACATCCTTTTCTACAATGCCACCAAACTGCTTGAAGTTCACATTTGGATCACGCGCTGTTTGGAGCGCCTTGATAGCAACCTCCGGCAGCATTCTTACTTGACCAACTCCCTTTTGGATTTGGTCAATTACATGCTGTGGTGGCTGGTGCTGGACCGCAAAATTTGGGGTCGCCGATTGGGCTCGGGCGGACATTGGCGCTTTCCGTCTGAAGAACTGTCGTCAGAGAGAATCTACGACATAAAATCCTTGAAGTGCTTCGGACACCAATCTGAAAGCGGTTCTAGAGGGTGAACCCTTGCCCTACCTGCAACGAACATTCAAATGCGAACAACAGGGTAGCGGCAAGCCGCAGTGCCCAAGCAAGACGTGCAAGTAATTTTTCCGGACGCCTTACGTTACTCTGCCTACTTGCCGCTGTCAGCAGGAAGCTGACTTCGAATCTGAGCCAAGCCAACCACCACACTTTCATTGACAGATGCCCAGCACTCATCCGACACTCCGTCATGCCAAATGACGACCAGAATCAATCCTTTCCGATGAATCCGAACGCGATCGACTTTGGCGTTGAAGGCCCATATTGCACGGATCTCTTTCTCCCTCTTGTCTGCTGCGGCTGGCGACGTGGCTTCTAAGCCGTAGATCCCAAGATCGACCGTCCCTTCCTTGTAATAGCCATAGAGCGCAGCTCGAATGCCGCCTGGCTTGAGCCGACCCTGGGAACTACTTCCGGCAACCGCAGTAACGAAATCCGAATCTAACGAAATGCTCGGATTCCGCCGCATGTTAATGCTTTTCGACAAATGGCGGATTGAGGTAGACGGATGCGTCTTGAGGTGCTTATATAGCTCAGGCCCGCTCAGCGCTATCGCCCCAAGTTCACTGGGTGGATAGGCTGTTCGCAATCTGGAAAACACATTTCCGGATGGCCTCTCAGGTAGAGTTTTCTTCCAACTATCGATACTGGCCAAGAGCGTTTCGGCAACTTTACTATCCTCGTCCTTGAGGTCTCGCTTTTCCAATGGATCAGCAGCGATGTCGTACAACTCGTAGTAGGATCCATCCTCGTTTGACATCAGTTTCCAATGGTCCTGAACAGTCGCGTAGGAGACCCAATGGAAAGGCCGAGTCTTCTGAATGGGCCAAGCAGATCGCATCTTCCAATATAGTGGTTTGTCACGCGATGCCTTGGGCTTTCCTAAGAGCGTCTCTACTTGGCTCACTCCGTCGGGCTGGTAATCCTCAGGCAGTTTCGCTCCAGCGATTTTGCAAAAAGTTGGAAGCAGATCGACGGCTGAAATGAGAGACTGATCGTCGGTTACTCCTGCTGCAATCTTTCCTGGCCAACGAGCAATGAAGGGAACGCCAATTCCGCCTTCGAATAACGCGGACTTATAGCCTTTCCGTCTACCGGTGATTCCTTTTGAGGCGGCGATGTTGTACCCTGCACCAGTAGCGGTGTCGTGCATCAAGCCGATTTCTGTCGGTCGCGATACGCGTGCTGGTCCGTTGTCGGAACTGAAAATCACCAATGTCTTCTCCGTTAGCTCCAGACGATCCAGCGTATCGAGTACTTCTCCGATACGATCGTCCGCATGCGAGAGCACCGAAGCGTAGATATTGTCGGGCTCGTCCAGATCGCGAAAACGCCACCTATACTTCGGCTGAGTGTGAAAAGGCGTATGGGGTTCGTGAATCCAGAGATTGACAAAAAAAGGCTTGTTCTGCTTCTGACATTTTTCAATGAAGGCGACTGCGTGCTCCGAATCCTCATGTACTGGCATTTGCTCTCCGGCACAATTGAATGCACCATACTCGTCGTAGCCGTATTCGCTCGGCAGCGGCGAATCTGGAATCATATTGTTGGCAAGATGCCATTTGCCGAAGTGAGCCGTCGAGTAACCAGCTTGTTTCAAGAATCGCGGCAGCAAAGGCGCCTGGGGACTGAGCCAGTCGGGCATGTTACGTTTCGCGTTGCTCGGCACCCAAGCAAAGTGCCCGTCGATGTTGTAACGAGCGGGAAAGTGTCCAGTCATTACTGCCGTGCGACTTGGAGAACAAACGCCACTCGCAACCGTGAAGCGGTGAAAGTCAGTGCCTTCGCGAGCCAGCCGATCGATATTGGGCGTTTTCACATACGGGTGCCCATGACAACTCAAGTCGCCCCAGCCCCAGTCATCGGCAAAGATGAAGACGATATTGGGCATCTCCGATTCCGCCGCTTGCAATTCAGCTGTGAGTGTAATCGCATAAACCGCAAGTAGAACTAGAGTCAGTCTTCGAAACATGATTTAACGCCTTAAGAAATCAGATAGAACCGGTACAGCTTGGGAGCGCTCTGTTTGGCTCCGGTCACTTACGGAACGGGTACTGCACAAGTCTCCGTGGCCTCTCCTGGCTCTGGCACCTGCTGCTTTTTACGGGAAATGTACAGTACCAAACTTTCAGGTCGCCAAACCGAACTTTGCATTTCGCTCAGCTTCGCCCCCTTGGGCCACGGCTTGGCCAGCAAGAAATAAAATGATTTCTGTGCCAGCCACTTTCGAAGGTCTGTCGCATCGACAGCGATGCCGCCCAGCAGCCATGCGTTCAACTGCGTCATGGAAATTTTCAGCTCATGTGTCTCGTTTTTAGCTACTTGGACGGTGTAGGTCTGAGTCACTTGTTCGGTGTAAGGCACCTGAATTTTGCAGGGTTGCTCGACTTCTTCATCGCCACGTTTTACAACATGCCCACATTGTTCCGTTCGCAGCTTCTCTGCAGGAACGACCCTAGTTGTCGCCATCTTGACGTTCACAGTTGCTTGAATCCGCATTCTCGCACTGGGCATTCCGCATCGTCAACTGGTTCAACGTGCGTCAGGCAGCTCATTTTGGGCTCCAAAGTCTCCCCTGGAGCTACACACACTGGAGAAGTTACTAAACACAACAGAAGTATCATCACCAACTACGCCAAACTGCTCTCCATCGGACTACTCCTCAGCTGAATGCATACGAGCGTACGGCTGGTCAACGTTGGCACTCACTGCCAGATTCCAGCGTATACATTCCAGCAGCTCATCATGGACCCCATTTCGCCAAGTCTGTTAGACTTTGGCTACTTAGCATTGGGGCGTCACTCTTAATTGCCAGCAGCAATGAGCGACTGATTCTGGCATAGGCTCGGAAATTGAAAAACAACAGAGGCAAGAATGCGATTCCTTACCGCTTGGCTACTCTCCACCGTGCTTGTCTCCTTCGTCTCAGGCGCGGAGCCAACTTCGCGTCCCAACGTTTTGTTCATCGCTATTGACGACCTTCGTCCGGCACTCGGTTGCTACGAAGACAAACTAGCCAAGACGCCAAACATCGATGCATTTGCAACAGCGGCCAGACAATTCAATTTCGCCTACGTGCAACAAGCGGTCTGCGGGCCTTCACGTACGTCTATGCTTACGGGACGCCTACCCGATCAAAATAGCGTGTGGCACAATCGGAATCGGTTTCGCGAAACCCATCCCGACCTGGTTACCTTGCCGCAACTATTCAAGCAAGCTGGATTTCGATGCATTGCACTCGGCAAGGTTTTCAGCGGTAACAAAAAGGAACTCGATCCAATTTCTTGGTCCGAACCGGAAACGCTGAACGCGCCGAGCTGGAAAAAATATCTATCGCCGGAGAATCAGGGAAAAGGATCAAAGCAAGCGGCTTGGGAAGCACCCGTTGTGGATGATGATTCTTATCCAGACGGAAAAATCACGGAACTTGCCGTCCGAAAGCTTCGATCGTTGAAGAAAAGTGGCGATAGTTTCTTTCTCGCAGTCGGCTTTTTCAAGCCTCACTTGCCTTTCAACGCACCGAAGAATTACTGGGAGCTACACAGAGAATCGGAATTCTTTCTACCAGAAACGCAGCTGAAGAGAATTGCGGCCTCACCAGAAATCGCCTTGCACACTCATCGGGAACTTGGCGGTTACAAGGGCGTGCGAACCGACGAGGCGGTCAACGCGAGAGAGACAGCCAAGCTGCGTCACGGCTACTACGCCTGCGTGAGCTACATCGACGCTCAAGTGGGCAGAGTACTTCAGACACTGAAGGAGCTTGGGCTCGACGAAAATACAATTGTTGTGCTGTGGGGCGACCATGGTTTTTCACTTGGCGAACATTCGCGTTGGTGCAAAGGAACCAACTTTGAGCTCGACACTCACGTGCCCCTTATCATTCGCGCTCCAGGAATGTCACTGCCCGGTATTCCAACAAATGCACTCGTCGAATCAGTAGACATCTATCCAACTTTAGCAGAGCTGGCTGGGGTGGATGCCCCTGCGGAACTGGCCGGCCAAAGTATGGCAGAATTAGTGCGTCGCCCGACTGCATCAGGTCGCGACTACGTGCTCAGCCAGTTCAATCGCCCCTGGAAGTCGACGAAGCCTCAAATCATGGGCTACTCGATTCGCAGCCGCGAGCAACGCTACACAAGATGGATCGAATGGCAGTCGCGCGATACGGTTGCCGAGGAATTCTATGACTACTCCGCCGCACCTATTGCGACAGAAACATGCGTGTTAGAAGAAGTTAACCGTGCTGGCGATCCACTTTACGAAACTGCTCAGATTCGGATGAGCCAACAGCTCGATAAGATGCTTAAAGAGCGACTCAACTACTAGTTCAATCAAAGGAAGAGAAATGCAGGCAGTATTCGTGCAGCGACTGTTTTTCGTACTCAGTTTCATTGTCTTCACAACAATCGCTGACTTCTCATCGGCCGCCCAGACATCGCAGCCGAACATTCTGCTCATCGTGTCCGAGGACAACGGGCCCGAACTTGGGTGCTATGGAGACAAGTTTGCCAAGACGCCGCGTCTGGACAAACTGGCTAGTGAAGGCATCCTTTTCTCGCGAGCTTACGTTCCTCAGGCTGGCTGCAGCCAATCTCGCGCGAGCTTCCTGACTGGACTTTACCCTCACCAACACGGCCAGTTTGGCTTAGCCACATGGGGATTCTGCCTGTATCGCAAAGACACACCGAACTTGCCACGCAGTTTGAAAGCCGTCGGTTACCGCACAGGAATCATTGGTAAGCTGCATATCAACCCTGCCGAGGCATTTCCGTTCGATTTCCATGAGATTCCATCGGCCAATTTCTCGCGCAAGGATATCAGTGATTACGCGAAGTTCGCGAAGCAGTTCATCACGGAAAGCAATGAGCCATTTTTTTTGAGCGTTAATTACCCCGATGCCCACGATCCTTGGATTCGACAAGTTGACGGTCTGCCCGTGAAGCCACAGTCCGGCGAGGACGTCGAGATCATGGAATATATGGGCATCAAGTCGGCCGAATTTCGCGCCATGGTCGCAGATTATTACAACTGCATGAGTCGGCTAGACACACTCATTGGCGACTTACTCGATGTCCTCGAGAATTCAGGCAAGAGCGAAAATACGATTGTCATCTACATTGGCGACCACGGAGCAGACATGCTCCGTGGCAAGAGAACTTGCTATGAAGGCGGTTTGCGAATCCCGATGATGATTCGCTGGCCAGGAAAGATCGCTCCACAAATCCGCGCGGAACTTGTTTCTACTCTGGACCTCGCTCCAACGTTACTCGAGGCCACTAATGCAGAAATGATCGCAAACCTTCCGGGAGTTGCTTTGCAACCACTCTTTCAATCGGGTAGGGCTGAATGGCGAGAACATTACTTTGCGGAGTATCACACGCATGCTGCAGCGCCAAACTTTTTTCCACAGCGCTGTGTTCGTGGGCAGCGATACAAACTCATCGAAAGTCTTTTGCCGGATATTGTTCATCCTGACTATGTCAATACGATTCGAAAGCTGCATGGTGACCACGAACGTAGAAAATCGAAAAAGCCACTCGACTTGTACCAAGTCATTGCATCCGCTGAGCCCACCGTTCGCGCGGCATACGAACTGACGCGCCGGCCACCACGCTTTCAACTCTATGACCTTAAGTCAGATCCCTTCGAGTTTCAGAACCTGGCAACTGATCCGGCCTACGCCATTGTGCTGAAGGATCTGCAGAGCCGTTTGAATAATTGGCGTAAAGAGACGAATGACCCGCTGCTCGATCCAGAAAAACTACGAAAGCTCACCCAGGAAGTGCAATCGGTGACCAAGAAATCCATTGCACGCGATCACAAGTGGAAGTACCCGGTCTACCTTGGCGAGAAAAAATCATCCGCCAACGAATAACCTCTCGAATCTCACTGCTCGATAGGCAACGACTGGTATCGGAGAATCCTCTGCAGCGCCTCGGCTGCAACTGTAGCAATGTCCAGATGGGAGCTTGCCCGAGGTCCAGCCACGTTGAGAACCTGAATCTGGTTTTCTTGGATCCAATCCACGGCTTTGGCCGGATCCCATAAGCGATCTAGGCGAACTCGAAAAATCGGCAGCCCAGCCTCTCTTGCGATGCGATGCGTCAGCAGGGTACCACCCTGCAGCCGCTCGCGATATAGGATCAGCGTTCCGTCAGAGTCGATGACGTTTTGCCGCGTTCGCTGCGCATAACCCGCAGACTCCATCTCCGTCAGCAAATAGCGATCTGGAATCGGCCCATCTTCGGCTCTTCTTCCTTGAGGACACCAGCCGCCATGTGGAATCTGCAACTGAATGGCAGTATCGAGCGCGGCACGATCAACTCCAGTCTGTCCACCGGAGACGATACGCTCGATTCCGTGAAAGACAGAACTCACTTGACGAGCTCCTTCCATTGTTCAGGCAGCTGTGGCCAGTGACGCTCCGGATCACTTTTGAATTCGAGTACCTCATCCCGAGTAGGATGCTTCACGGCTTGGCGGCGGCAGTGCAGGGCGATCGCCGCTCCAAAGGAAGAACGAGAAGCTACCATCTTTTGCTCAGCACCATATTTTGCATCCCCGATAATCGGCATTCCAAGTTCAGCAAGCTGAACTCGGATCTGGTGCTTTCTCCCTGTAATCAACTCGATTGCCAGGAGCGACGAATTCTTATTCTGTGCCAAACAACGCCAGCGCAGTTCAGCTTGCTGAGCAGACGACGACTTTGAAACAACTTCCATTCGGTGCTGGGAGTCATTCTTGCGAAGCCAATGAGAAGCTGTGCGCCAAGTGTCCGATGGCTCTGCAGCATTCTCGACCCAAGCCAAGTACTCCTTCCGCACTTTTCGTGCTCGGATTTGCTCCGAGAGTCGCGAGGCTCCTTTGCTGGTGCGGGCTAGGATCAAGACTCCGGAAACTCTGCTATCAAGACGACTGACCACTCCAATGAAGACATTGCCCGGCTTGTTGTATTTCTGCTTGAGATACTTTGCCGCGAGCTTCGCCGCAGTGGTTTCTTCGGCGACAGCTCCCATGGTTGCCACCCCCGCAGGCTTATCGAGGACCAGCAAGTGATTGTCCTCGTATAGGACTTCTTCTTCAGTTATCTGCGGATCACGAAATTTCATGCAAGCATTTTAAGGCAACTGAGAAGTTTATCGAGATACCTCAGCTCACCCAAAGCCCGGGGAATGTACGCGTTGCATACCCCAGTGGATTTCGCTGCTGCCTCAGGACCATTGTAAGCCTAGCAATTTATTCCCTTGACGCGAATCGAGTAAATTCGGTATCCCGAGCTTAGATTCTAAGTTCTCAAAACTTGAGTCCGATCCCTAAGAATCTAAGAAATTTCGCCATCGGCGGAGAATGCTGGTTGAATCTCTCTGAGCCTTCCCAACAACAGAAGCGGCAATCGTTCAACGTTCGCATGAGTGCGTGCGTCTGCTGCCTGATAGTCACTGTTGTTGCTAGCACTGGCTGCCAGCGTCGAGCGCATACAGAGTTGTATGTCGAAAATATCAACGCCCGAAATCGCGACCTCGAAGACCAACTCTACAAATACGACTACGAATATCGGATGCTAGAGCAGGAACTGCGCTCGCTGCGTGCTGAGAACGCACAACTGCGAAATGCGGACGAAGGCAGTTCGAGCGCAAGGAATCCGCTGCGATTTTTCTCTCCACGCCCGGATGCCCCCACGGAAGCAGAGGAGCTCGAAGGGGCAGGGGAGAGCGAGTCAGCAAACAGCTCCTCGGAGCCGCCTAGCATCATCGAATCCCCCAAGCCCGGCATGAGCTCTGGAAACTTGCCCAGTCCGCCAAGCTCATCGCGAGGGTCCAATGGAGATGCCGAACCTAACGACTTTGGTACCGAACCACTTGCTCCACCCACAATCGATCCGGGCGAGGCAATGCCTCCACCATTGCCGGCCAGGGGCAATCGTGCTGACAACGGATCTGATGCATTGCAGCGGAACCTTGGACAGGTAGAAATCCCCGCTCTACTTGCTTCCCAAAGCAATACGATAGAAGAAGGCGAAGACTCTGACGCGGCGTTAATAGAGCTCACACCTGCCTTTGGCGGAGCAAGCTTGCGTGCAGCGGTTGCCGAATTGACTGACACACGAGTCGTGGAACTCGCTTTCCACTCCAGCTTATCCCGGGCTGCGAATTTCGACGACGAGTTGGACGACGACGGGCTTTACCTGTTGCTCCAGCCAAAGAATGAATCGGGACAAGTGGTCCCCATTGCCGCTGACCTAAGTGTCGTCGTGCTGGACCCAGCCAGAACAGGCAACTCAGCCCGAATTAGCCGCCGCGATTACTCTGCGAACGAAGTCAAGTCGAAGTTGCAGCTGTCGGGTAAGCATCAAGGCATTCACTTGACGATGCCTTGGAATGGGCCCGACCCTGAAGCTGACCGAGTCATCGTTTTCGCGCGTTACACTTTTCCAGATGGACGCCAAGTCATCGGCGAGAAAACAATTTTCGTTTCTTCCGAAGGTGGACTACGAACCGTTTGGGCACCCCGAGCAGAGTCTTCGGGTGAACGCGAGGGCTCTGTCCGAAGTGCCAGTCACGAGCACTCGTCGCGGACTAGCAATTCTAGCAGCGTGATTCCTGCCGGTGGATCTTCTTCCATTCGCTTAGTGCGCCCACCAGTTGGCAGCACCACTTCTCCCGACGCTCCCGCCCCTACGTTGCCCTAGAAATTTCGGTCGAGGCTGAATAGCCGCAACGTAATCTTTTATCGCCAGAGCATGATTTTCCATTGAATGCGCAGGTATTTTTCGATTTGCAAAGACCGTCAAGCTCAAATATTTTTTGCATCGCGCAGCTCAACTGCTACCTACCTGTTTGACAACACTCAGCTTGCTAAAATAACGACACAAGGAGGAAAACGCAGCAATGCGACTGGTAGGGAAGCCACTTTTCATATCATCTAGAGCCATTCGATCAGGTACCGCTTTGCCTTGTTCGAAAGCTGTGTTTGCCACCCAACCTAACTCGCCAACCAGACCGCAATTCCGTTATGACGACCGATACAGCAACCAAGAAACAAGAAATCCGAACTGCCGCGCACGCCAATCGCAAAGCTCAAGAAAACAAGGACGAAGTCAGCCAAGTCATTGTGAAGCGGTTTATGGAACTGCCTGAGTATGCAGCAGCTTCAAGCGTCATGTTCTATGTCGACGTACGAGATGAAGTACGAACCCGCCACGCCCTGCCCGAAGCCATCCAAGGCGACAAGCGGATCGTGATTCCCTACTGTGTCGACGGAGAGCTAGAGCTATTCCATCTTGAGTCAATGGACGAACTCGACATCGGCATGTACAAGATCTTGGAGCCGAAGCCAGAGCTACGTGGGTTAGAGAGTAAACGCTTGCAACCCGAAGACCTGGACTTAATCATGGTTCCAGGTGTTGCCTTTGACAAAACCGGCGGTCGCACGGGTCATGGCAAAGGCTACTATGACAAGCTGCTCGAGCATGCTCGAAGCAATTGCCCACTGATCGCACTGGCATTCGAATGCCAGATGTTCCCGGAGATTCCCTGCGAGTCCCATGACATCTATATGGATAAGGTCGTCACCGAATTAGACACCTATAGCGGCAAGGGCCGGTAGCGTTTGCGTCACCGGTGTGCACCGCTCATTCGCTCGAAAGCACAACCGACTTCGTCCGAAACTCCACGCCGCAGCCAGTTCAAGGCTCGCGGCATTCATTCGCTCGATTCAGACGGCTGCGATGCCTAGCTCCCGTTACGAGAAACCGGCCGGAATTAATTCGCCCAAGGAACAAAAAATGTCCCAACATTCGACAAGCTTGGTCGAAAACACATATGCCGAGGGATTTCGCAGTATTTATGCCGAGTTCTTGATTACGGCACGTGACCGAAAATGGCTTGACTACTGCTGCCAGGCTGCGACTGGACATGCGAGCAGCACGATTATGTGTGACAGTGAGGCAGGCGTATCGCAGATCCTGGATGGCAAGTCGCCAGGGCAAGAAACCCCGGATGGCCGGATTGGTGCTGTGGTTCAGATCCATGTTCCGCGGTTTCGCAAAGATCGTGAGAGTCACTTGGAGAGGGTCTTACTTGCGAGAATTGGCCAGAACGTGATGACTTGCCCAACAGCTCGCTGCTTCAATCGGCTGGATACAGAGAGTTATTTCAAGCTCGGGCGCAAAGTCGCGTTCTTCGGTGATCGACATCAATTTCGGGATGAGCGTTACGACACTAAGGGATGGGTCATCCCGACGATGGGCGGCGAGTTCTACTTGACGCGTCGCTTTGGTTTCCGAAACGGTGTGATGGGTGGTAACCTGTGGTTCATGTCTGACACGGAAGACAACGCAATCACGGCGGCAGAAAAAGCAGCTGCAGCGGTTGACGCTTGCGAAGATAGCGTCATGACTTTTCCGGGCGGAATTGCCTCGAGCGCTAGCAAGGCAGGAAGTAGTTACAGCTTCTTGATCGCAAGCACCTTTGCTGAGTATTGCCCGACGTTGAAAGGGAAAGAAGGCATCGATTCATTGGTACCGGATAGTGTGAATTCAATCATGGAGATCGTCATCAACGGCGGAAGCTTAGATTCAGTAGCAACGGCGACGCACGCAGCGATTGCGGCAGCCAGTGACGCGCCCGGACTCGTGAAGATTTCAGCCGGTAATTACGGTGGAAGATTAGGCAAGAGCTTCATTTACTTGCATCAAGACCGACACGCCGCAGAAATGGCGAAGAAGGTCTAGAGCCGCCTGTACTCATAACGCGACGCGCAAGCGAGGCACGAACACTCTTCGCTCACGAGCTTAAGATTGAGTTTTTGAAATTTACCCTTCCGCTTCCTGGAGGGTCAGACGAAGACCAACGCTACGCGTCGGTGCCTCGGCCGGGGAGGGCTAGACAAGTTCCCCTCCGCTCGCCGACCCACGAAGCGTGGGTGCCCGTCGCGACTCTCCCCAAGGAGAGCAAGTCGAATTTGAACAATGGAAACTTAGTGCAAACCCGTTTTAGCTTCGGAAAACGCAACTTTAAAATTCACGCGTCGGTTTGTGTTTCGACAACGGATCCGGCATAGAAAAGAGGACTTGGTATGGCTATCGAATGTCCGTGCTCCGGCTGTGGTCAACGACTTTCAGTCGCAGATGATTTTGCAGGTCGTCAAGCACGTTGCCCTGCATGCGGACAGATCTACACCGTTCCTAATCCCAAAGAGGCACCACACGAGCAGCCAACCACTTACGAAGAAGCACCCGCAGTGACGGTCAACGAAAACGAGTATTGGATGCGGACTGTCGAGGGCGCAGAGTACGGACCTGTCGATCGTCAAAAGCTGACTGAGTGGTTTGAAGAAGGTCGCATCGGGCAAGACTATCAGGTTCGCCAAGGTGCTAATGGAGTTTGGCAGGCAGCCGAAGTCTTTCGCCCCAAAAGCAACAATCCCTTCGCAGTTGATCCGGCAAGCAGTCAGCAGTCGGCTGCAGCAAGTTACGGCGCAGCCTACAGTAACTCCTCATTCCGCAAGCCCGACCCAAGTGGACTCGTACTCTCGATGGGCATCCTTGCCTGGTTAGTCTCTTTCGCCTGCACTTTCACCTGCCTTCCAATTGGCTGGATCTTCGCGCTGATTGCGGTCATTCAAGGCCGCAGTGCCATCAAAGACATCAGCAATGGAGTCGCCGATCCAACAAATCTCTCTCTGGTGCAAGTCGGCTATTGGATGGGCTTCAGCAACCTTATCATTAACCTGTTTGGACTTGTACTGGTCGCTGGATACTTCGTATTGATGCTCCTCGCCTAACTTGCGACTGATTACCCCGAGATTGCGCAAGCAAAAACAAAAAAGCCCCGCGAATCCCAAATGGAACCCACGAGGCTTTGTATTCGTTGATTGATGTTTCTATCGATCAAGCCGCTTGCTGCGATCAGCCACTTCCTGCACTTGGCCGTAGCCAATGTAGGTCATCAAGTCGCGAATTTCAGCGGCTGTAAGTTCGTCAATCAAGCCACTTGGCATCAGCGACGCCTTGCTAACTTTGATCTGATCCACGTCTTGCTCTGCAACCACATGCGTCTGAAGCTGAGAATCGCGAACGTTGAGACTACCATCGGCGTTGGACGTTACAATACCCGAGTAAACAGTCCCTTCCGCAGTCAAAACCTGCTGACTGCGATACTGATCGCTGATGATATGCGAAGGATACAGAATGGACTGCAACACTTCTTTACGCGTGAAGCGACTCGCCAATGTCGTCAGATCTGGTCCTACAGCCGTACCTCCGCCACTCAAACTATGACACTTGGCACATGATGCCTTTTCGTAAACCGCACGGCCATTCTCTAAGTCGCCATGTCGTCCATCGCTTGAAGCGAAATACTCCTCAAGCGTTTCAATGGTCCACGGCGAACTCTGCTCCAAAGTCGGCAGCTCAGCTGCAGGTAAGTCAGGGAATTTCCTTGCGTACCATTCTTGCCAGCCAGTCATCGCGTTGCCTTCGTCGCCTTCCAACGTCTCAGCTGTCCAATACTCGAGGACTTTGATTGCCGGCGTTGGACTTTGGCCCTCTTCAACCATCTTCAAACCAAGTAAGATCACATCCCTCAATGCTTGAGGGTCATCTGTTGCGGCAGGAATCTTGAGTAGCGTCTTCAGAACTTCTGTGACCGCATATGTTTCAAGAACCGGCAAACTGCGTACCAAGTAGTCAAAGTTTTCATCACTCGGCTGAGTTGCAAGGCCCATCGCAACAGCTTGCCGTCGCTCTGGACTACGAATCCAGATCTGACGCAGATAATCCATCGCTTCGGTACTTCCGAATTGAGTCAGCATTGCGACGATCCCCGTACGCAAACGCTTGTACTCTTCGCCCTCAAACCCCTCTTTGTCAATCTCCTGATCGAGATTGATGAGAGCTTGCATGTCCGACTCTGAGATTTTCGACGGGTAATGGTAAAGTGAAACCAAAGCAGCATTAGGCCACTTTGCTCCCTGTGCAACGAATATCTTAGCCTCCTCGAGCCCCATCCCCTTGGTGATATCACGCGTCACATTCATCACGTACAACGGAACACTGCTACCGGTGTTGATCAATTGCGATTCTTCGAAGAACCGGACAATGGCGAATCTTTCAGCCGAGGTCCACTCATGCTTGAAGAAACGCAAGTGCATCGCAACGTGCAATCGCTCTTCTATGGCTGCATCGGACTGCAAGTAAGCAATTGCTTGCGGAATAACCTCTTCGGCATTCAAATAAGTAAGAAGACGAAAGAGCTCGCGATTGAGCACTGGCTCTCCAACCGGGTATTCTGCTGCCAACATTTCACGAAGATCAACAAGTTGTTCAGGATTCAAGCCCGATCGATGCAAAGTCACCTGCAGCAAACGCAGTAGATCTACAAAGTTTCGATCGCTGATAAAACCTCCCAACATTTCGGTAGACAGATCCACAATAGCTTTCGCGTTTTCTTCGGTTGGCTCCATCGTCATCAATGCAAGACCGGCTTGCAAGCAAACGCGTTGCTCCTCAGCAACCAACAGCTCTTCCTTCCAAGTGTCAGTTGGCATAGTTTGCAACAATTGGCGTGCTATCCAAGCAGTCTTACGATCGATCTGCTCCAGCATAGGAACCAGAGACTCAGCATTAGGAGCCTTCTTTAAATTCTTCATTGCCGTCGCTGCCGCTTGCTGCACCTGGGGCGACTCGTCGTCGAGCAACCCCTCCAGCTTACGGACAGCCTTGGCAGATCCGCTACCGCGTCCCAAAATCGTTGCTGCCCGAGCACGAACAGCCCCGTTTGAAGCCTCGCAAAGCGCAACAAGTAGTTCATCAGTCGGAACCGGACCGAACAGCTGCATTAAATCAAGAGCACGCATCCGGAACTTCGCTGAATTTTCATCACTAAAGGCAACTCCAGCAATCATGTCTCCCCAGGTCGCCCCGAGCTCACGCTTCAGCGTTGCTATACTCTGCCGCGCCCAGGGTGAATCAAGCTGTGGTTGCTTGATCGCTCTCGCAATTCCATCTCCCAAATCCTTTACTGAATCCGGAACCTTGCCCAGCCAGCGCACTTGGTAAATCCCGCCTTTAGTTCCACGCCCGCCGGTGCAGAAGTACATCCAGCCATCTGGACCGACCGCTAAGTCAGTTACGTTTAGTGGCTGCCCTTCGATGAAGACCTCTGAATTTGCCTTGCCATCTTCAAATCGCACGCACATGATCTGGCCAGCGGTCCAGTCGGCCAAGAACAGGCAATCGTGATAGCGAACTGGGTACATGAAGTGTGAATAAACACAACTTCCAGTCGGCGAGCCGCGACCAGTTTCCATCATACTAGGCAGTCGGTCGTAGAAGTAGCTTGGCCATTTAGACCAGCCACTTCTCCAACCAAACTCTCCACCGTCTACCACCTCGAACAAGGTCGTGGGACGATACCAGACAGACCCTTCATCAGACTCCATGTCACTATCATGCACAAAGAGACGGCCATCGGGGTGGAATGAAAGATCGAATACATTTCGGAGCCCAGAGGCAACTAACTGCACTTCATCACCGTCAATATCAAAGCGGATAACAGTACCACCAGGAGCCTTGACCCCTCGTGCGTGTCCACCAGGATCTTCGTATTTCGGCTGAACCAAATCGCCTTCGTAGTGATGTCTAACCGGACTGTCATTAGAGAACTCGCCGTCGTACTGCACGTGATTTCCCAACACGCAGTAAACCAAGCCATCGGGTCCGAGAGTAAGCCCATGGGCTCCGTGCTCGATGGAATCGCCTTTGAAACCTAGTACTTTTTTAGCTTCCTCCAGTGCACCGTTTCGATCCTCGTCGATAAGCCTATAGACCCCAGGACCTTCTGGGCCTTCGCCGGTGACGAACACGTCGCCGTTAAGCGGCAAAATGCCTTGGACATTCTTGACCAAGTCGCAGTACTCGCGAACTTTGTCGACAACACCGTCCTTATCCGAGTCATAAATGAGAAGAAGTGGCCCCATTTCTTGAGCAGCTACAATGTGGCCAAACTCATTGAACGCCATGTTGACCAGTGAGCCAGTCTCGTCGTCGCTCAGAATCTCATCGACAGCGAAGTCAGAACTGATTCGAAAACGCTGATTGCTGGAGATACGCTGAGGATTCGATTCCTCGCGACGATCCCAAGGAGCGGTTTCACCAAGCAGACCGAAGACTTGAGCGGGCTTCCATCGAGAGTCGTTGAAACTCACACGCTGCCAGCCCTTGCTTGAATCGATTGACGTCCGCCAAGCTCTATTGCTGGAGTAGCTGAGCCAACCACCTTTCACGGGCTTGACGAAAACCCGGGCTGCGAGAGCAGCAGGACCGTCAGCCAAGTTCTTGACTTGAATTGCGATAACATTGCGTCCGCGACCAACCAAACCGGTAATATCGTACTGCTCTAGCTGGTTGATCGAGTTGCCCTGCCCGACTTTCTGACCATTCACGAATATTTCATATTCGTCGTCTGCAGTCAGGGTTACCGTCGCCTTTTCTACCTCAGACAACTGCATGGTGCAGCGGAAATAGCAAGCGCCCGCTGGGGACTGCCCTCTCGGATGCTCCGGGCTCCAAATCCAGTTGGCTTCTTGCGCAGCTGCACTTTGAAATCCAAGATTGGAAGTCGAGGCCAAGTTCAACACCAGGCTAAGCATGAAGCAGCCTACGAGACGAAAAGGAAGGTGATGACGTGCCACGGACACGATTCCTTGCAGTTGAGAACTCGATCAATTTCGCCTCCGGACGCCGGTGTGGAGACTTCAAGATTGCTGTGTATTGGAAAACGCGTTTCCACGTCAAGCCAGATGAAACCTCCGGCTGGGCGAAATTCGTCAATGCTCTTATACTGACAGCCGTTTGGCTCTCTGGCCAAATCATGTTCCCCGTAGATCAGGCAAGAAATGTCTTACGAAAGCCCATTGCTAGCACTAGACGAGGCGGAGTTGCCTCTCTTCTTCGGAGTCGATGTGGGCGGGACCAACATCAAAATTGGCTTGCTCGACGACCAGGGCGCAACGCTAGCTTTCGAACAGATTGCCACGAATGAGGAAGATGGACCTGAGCAGGCGATCCGGCGGACTTGTGAGACTTGCTGGCGATTGGTCGACGCGATTGGCGGCGACCGAACGTCCGTCGTTCGCGCCGGCTTGGGTTCCCCAGGTCCGATGTGCCTAGAACGTGGGCTTCTGCTGAACCCAGTGAATTTGCCGAATTGGCATAACTTGAAAATCAAGGACTCATTGGCCCAAGCACTCGGACTAGAGGTTAGCTTCGTCAACGATGCCAATGCGGCGGCTTACGGTGAGTTTTGGGTTGGCACCGGTCAGCAATACAACAGCATGGCATTGTTCACACTCGGGACTGGCGTCGGCGGAGGACTGATTGTTCACGGCACGCTGATCAATGGTCTGAATAGCTTCGGAAGCGAGACTGGGCACATTATTGTGGACAGTCGACCTGATGCAAGGCTGTGCGTCTGGGGTGGTGGGCGCGGTCACTTAGAGGCATATGCTAGTGCCAGCGCTGTTACGGCCCGAACTTCAGAACGCATCTTGGCCGGAGAGAAGTCGACTCTGAGTTCGATTCTGGATGCGGGCAAGGCGATTACTTCCAAGCTTGTTTACGAAGCAGCGCTCGAGGGCGATGGCCTGAGCTTAGAGATCATCGACGAAACTGCATTCTATCTGGGTGTGGGCGTTACCAGCACGATTCATGCAATCGATCCTGGAATTGTCGTACTCGGCGGTGCCATGGACTTTGGCGGTCGAGATTGCAAAATCGGCCAACGGTTTCTCAAAGGTATTACGGATGAATTCCAGCGACGAACATTCCCAAACGTGTCGGTTGGAACCAAAATTGATTTTGCAACTCTCGGCGGAGCGGCGGGGCACATCGGCGCCGCCGGAATAGCACATAGTGACTATCACAATCAGCATGATGCTTGAACCGCGATTGCTAACTTGAAGAGCGGACGAAGCATAGCCTGCTTCACAGCATCGCCAAACAACTTGACAGCGACGACGGAGACTTGTTCTGAACAAGCCACCTAAAGAGATTCCGATCTCTCACATTCGAAACTTTTGTATCATTGCTCATATCGACCACGGCAAAAGCACGTTAGCCGACCGTTTGTTGGAGCAAACCGGGACTGTCGCGACGCGCGAAATGCGTGAACAACTGCTCGACGGGATGGAGCTGGAGCGATCACGTGGAATCACTATCAAAGCCAAAGCAGTCACGCTTCGAACGACCTACAAAGGCGAAGAATACGAACTGAATCTGATCGACACACCGGGCCACGTCGACTTCCAATACGAAGTATCGCGTAGCCTTTCCTGCTGTGAAGGCGCGCTACTGCTGGTCGATGCTTTCCAGGGTGTGGAAGCCCAGACAGTAGCCAACGCCTATGCGGCCCTAGAACACGATTTGCAGATCATTCCAGTCATCAACAAAATCGATCTAACCTATGCAAGAGTCGATGAAGTTGTTGAGGAAATGGAAGGTTCACTGGGAATCGATGGTTCCGAGGTCGTCAAGTGCAGCGCCAAAGTCGGTATCGGAATCGAAGAACTCATCGCAGCCATCATCGAGCGGGTTCCTCCACCGAAGGGGGATCCAGATGGTCCGCTGCAAGCCATGGTATTTGACTCGCACTATGACGATTTTCGTGGTGCCATCACCTACGCTCGGCTAATGTCGGGCTCGGTAGAGAAAGGTCAAAAGCTGTGTTTTGCTCGAGCAGAGGCCAACTACGATGCAATTGAAATTGGACAATTCGTCCCCAAACGCCGAGCTTCTGAAAAACTGCAAGCCGGCCAAGTCGGATACTTGATTTGCAACATCAAGTCGCTTCAAGATGTTCATATTGGTGACACCATTGTAGAAACCGGTGCAAACGCTGCTACAGCTTTGGAAGGCTATCTCGAGCCAAAGAGAATGGTCTACTGCGGTCTTTACCCAAGCGACGGACAGGACTTCAAAGAACTCCGCGAAGCACTTGAGAAGTTGAGCATCAATGATCCGAGCTTTGAGTTTGGAGCGGAAACAAGTGAAGCCCTCGGATTTGGCTTCCGCTGCGGCTTCCTCGGACTGCTTCACATGGAAATCATCCAGCAGCGACTGGAGGATGAATGCGATGTGGATCTCGTTCAGACCGCGCCCAACGTGACCTACCACGTCCTCAACTCGAAGGGCGAGGAAATGGAGATTCACAAGCCGCAAGATGTCCCCGATCCGCACGAGATCGAGGCGTTTAGACAACCAATCGTTCGGACCAACTTTGTCGTACCCACCGAGCAAATCGGACAGGTCATGCGGCTCTGCCAAGACCGCCGTGGCATACAGCGTGGAACGGAATATTTGACACAATCTCGCGCGATGATCACTTACGATCTACCTCTAGCAGAAGTGATCTACGATTTGCACGACAAATTGAAGAGCGCTACACGCGGCTATGGCACGATGGACTACGAACTGATCGGCTACGAACAGGCCGACTTGGTGCGAATGGACATTTTGGTCAATGGAAAACGAGTTGATGCCCTGAGTGTGATTTGTGACAGGCGCGATGCTGAACGACGTGGCCGCGCAGTGGTGAAGAAGCTCAAAGAAGAAATTGATCGCCACATGTTCGAAGTTGCGGTGCAGGCTGCAATTGGTTCACGCATTATCGCGCGTGAAACCAAACCAGCGTTGCGTAAGAATGTCACCGCTAAGTGCTACGGCGGCGACATTACTCGAAAACGCAAGCTGTGGGCTAAGCAGCGAGAAGGCAAAAAGCGAATGAAGTCGATAGGCTCTGTCGACATTCCTCAGAAAGCCTTCATGGCCGTTCTCGACACCGGCTCCAACGAGAACAAGTAATTGCCCTTTTAGAATAAAGGGATTCTGGGGTGCCACGTGTTTCCATCTGGGTATTTCACTTAGAAGAGGGAAATCACAATGCGACTCTGACTGGCGAGCCACTCCTCGACTACAAGGTTGGCATTGCCGATGGCGCCGGTTTCCGTAGTAGGCTATTCGCCGTTTCACTGCCGGGCACAAGCGATCTTGCGGCCAGAGAAGTGGACTACAACAAGATGGCATCTTAGCCAACCACTTGTTCAGCCGGTTCCTTTCTGGCTGACCGACTGCGACCGAACCACGATACTTTTCGACGAACCTGTTCGATTCACTTCCGCGTTAAAGCTATTCGTCGAACGTCTTTCCGGATTTACGTTGAAATTGGCAGGCTTCCAGTGTTGAAGTCACGTCGGTGTAATCGAAAGTTCAAGCACCAACTTTGTGAGAAATCGAGCACTTGTTTTCGGCTCGGCTGGTGAAGATCTGTCGGCAACTGTTGGACTCAGAGACGAGGAGCAAGCACTTTGCACTTAAGTGGAGCTGGAAGATGACAACTGACTTATCAGGAGTACAGGACTGCCGCGTAAATCCGCGGGGCCCCCGCTTTAAGAGCGAGGATGGCGTTGGGTTGCCTACTTGTATGTCACTTCTGCCGATTTCGAATCGCCGCCTTTGGCTTCGGCTTTGACCAGTTCGGTAGCACTCCTGAAACCTCCTAGATTGGGGCGGACGATTACGTTGTAGCTTCCGGGCTGAACATTCTTGAAATGGTTGCTGTTATTCTCGTCGAGAGTTGCACTGCCTCCCCATGTTCCGATCTTGTTCCCGCCGACTGGCTCGACATTCACGACGTCGTTTTCTGCTGCTTTGCCGTTGGGAAGATTCACCTTCACCATAAACTCCACAGCTTGGGTCATTTTCACCGTCAGATCTGTCGCTGGAATCGAGACCTTCTGTCCAAGCGGAGGGCCGTTAAGACCCGGCTTAAAAACGGTCAATTTCCCTTCCCCCTGCGGTGCGTCAGAGAACTCAAAGAGCCCCTTGGCATTCGTCTCGGTTTCGGACAAAGCAGTCTTGTAATCTCCGGTATCATCCATAGTGACTACAAGCAAGCGAGCGCGGACTGTAGCAAGCGGCTTTCCCCGTTCATCGACGACTTTTCCGGCGAGACTCGCGGACTTAGAAAGCGTGCTGCCTAGGAATACCCAACCAGGTTGAGAATCGTAACGAATATAAGATGCGATTCTCGACACGTATCCGTCGGCATCGACAATGATTCGACTCCGCTTACTTGTCACATATCGCTTCGTCCACTCCCCGTTTGTACTGGTCTTAAATTCTTCAGATTGTTCATCGGTGTAGCCACCATTCGGGTTTCTGGAAAACGCTTCAAAACGAATCTTGGCTGCAATTGTTTATTGAGACATTGCGTCTACCACTCGCCCTTGCAGGACACGTCCGTCCTTCCTCGAGAATCCATGCCCCGCCAGCGTTTTGTCCTCGACAATCAAGCTTTTGGGCAGCTCAAGCTTTTCCCGGTCGAAAACAGAAGTATAGATCGTCAGAACCGGCACAGGTTCTTCTCCCTGCTCTCCAGAAATGGCTGACATATCGGCCGATAGTGTCTTTTGGGACTCCCAACTCTTAGGAACCCAGACAGTAAATTCCCAATCGATCTTGATTTTCTTGTCATGCCGTCGATTACGATTGGGATCGAGCCAAAAGCTGTAGCCGATCCCGTTTTTTAGCACGACACGTTTCTGCTTGGCTTCGATCTTTTCAAAAGCCTGCAAGACTTTGTTCACTTCTTCAGCATTGCCTTTGGACTCCGCGTGCCACTGTCCACCACCAAAGGGAGGTCCCTCCCAAAACGCGACGCGAGTTTTCCAATTGAACACTTCTGCTGCACCTTTTGGCCCACCGGGATCCGGAAGCGGCTTGTTGCCTTCGCCGCCAAAGATGGTTGCAAAGCAGTTAGAGACGCAAAAGGCGGTGCCAAAAACTATAGTCAGACAGCTCAAGAAAACACGACTCGCTACTCTCGAACTCATGCCTTGTTCCCCGCAGAAAGGATCCATTGTCATCCGGGTCAGAAATGCCTCGGCTATAGGAAGAAGACCAACGTTGACGCGTTTTATTGCAGTATTTCTTCGTTTTTCCGCAGATTGAGGCACGCTCATTGAGGCAGGCACGATTCGGAACTGGCCTCTTACTTAGACCATCTGAGAAGCACTACCGAAGAGTCAACGGTGCGGCGAACAACCATGTCTTCGCAATAGTCGCTTGCAGCCTAAGAGGGGTCCGGCGAAGTCTGACTGGAGGAGCTAATCTGTTCCCACAGCGACTTCAATTCAGCCCGCATTTCTTGTTCATTCTCTGATGGAATCACGTGGGTCGCGGCTTTTCTCTTGACTTCCAAAGGGTACTGAGCAGACTCACGGTCACGAAAGTGCTGTTCGGTCCAACCGCGTTTATTTGCACGGGAAACTCTCGATTCGTAGCTGGCATCCAAGTACAGGATCCAATCACAAGTTGGAGCCCAGTTCGCTTCAATCAGCAATGGTGCATCTAGAACTACGGCCAAAGGTGGCTCCTCGCTTTCGGTCAAGCGCCTCAATCGCCGAATGGATTCAGCGTGTATCTGAGGATGAAGAATCGCTTCCAGTTTCTTGAGGTTCTGCTTCGCAGCAGGGTCCGTGCTGAAAACCATTCCAGCAAGTTTTTGTCGATCAATCACCGGCGGGTTGCTTTCTTGGTCAACGATCTTCGGCCCCAACGCAATCGAGACTTGCCGAATCACCGTCGCCCGCGTTAGGAGTTCGTGACCAATCGCATCAGCATCGATCTTTACTGCGCCTAACTCAACCAGCACATCCGCGGCAGAGGACTTTCCGGAGGCGATTCCGCCCACCAAACCAATCACTTTTGGAATGGACTTTGCCATGAAAATTCCTCGGACTCCGTTTTCCCGACTTGCCAATAAACGCTCTTGGTAAAAAAATCGAGCCTGGCGAATAACAATCAGCAGGTTGACAATTAGGTTCAGCAACTTAGGCCCGACGGAAGATTCGATTCGGAGTTCAGCTGTCCGGCGCACAACGTTTTTTCGCACTGTCCGGGTAGTTCATCAAACAAGCTCCCTGTCGGGTCACCATTGTACTGAATTTCCATTAAAAAGCCGCCACCCCAGGGGCGAGCCCAATTCTCCTTTTGATGTAGATTGTGGACGAACGAGCGATCCCAACGAGAAAAATCACCTCCCCAGAAATCGCTTCCGATATTCTGTCGCAGGGTGGGATCGTAGCCTTTCCGACGGAAACCGTTTTCGGTCTGGGAGCAGATGCCACGAATCAGACTGCAGTAGAACGGCTGTTCATCGCGAAAGGGCGTCCTGCAGACAACCCGTTAATTGTTCACCTTGCTAACGCAGCCGACTGGCATCTCGCCGCCGAGCAGCTAACGCCCGTTGCCGAAGAGTTGCTCGCAAGGTTTGCGCCGGGACCGATTTCTGTGGTGCTACCAAAACGGAAAGAGATTTTGCCGCAAGTCACTGGAGGCCTGAATACGGTCGCGATTCGAATTCCAGGGTGCTCCGTGGCAAGACACATTCTTGCTGAATGCCAGCTTCCGATTGCGGCGCCATCGGCAAATCTATCTGGACGTCCCAGTGCGACTCGCTGGCAAACTGTATGGGAAGACCTTTCAGGCAAGGTGGACGCCGTCTTCTGCCTCAATTCGTCTCGTATAGGCCTAGAATCCACTGTAGTCGACTGCTGCGGTTCGGTCCCGATCGTTTTAAGAAGCGGTGGCATCTCGATCGACGAAATTCGTGAGCTTTTTCCCCATGCCCGACTGCTAGACTCCCAAACTCCCAAAATCGAGTCATCACAGCCAACAGCTCCAAACTCACCTGGGCTCCGACACGCCCACTATCGCCCCGACGCACCGGTGCGGCTTTTTGCCGGTCAGTCGGATATCGAATCAGAACTCAACTACAAAACCGCAGCTTACTGTTCGCTCGGGAACAACGCTGCCCCAGAAGCAGATTGGCTGATCTCGCGCGAGTTTCAAGATATCGAGGAATATGCTCGAGAGTTTTACGAATTCTTGCGTGAAGCGGATCGCAAGGGAGCCAAGCTAATCGTGGTAGAGTATGCCCCGGGCGAAGGCATTGGCCTCGCTCTACGAGATAGACAACTGCGCGCCGCCGGTGATGTTTCGCCGCCAGATGACAACGCTTCCACCAAGACGTAGTGTTGCTTTTGACTAATTCTCGTCTTTCAGCACTTTCTTCAACTCTGCTTTGATCAGTTTAGACCAAAGCTGATATCCATCTGCATTCAAGTGGAGAAGATCCTTGACGAAGAGCTCGTCCCGTGGCCTCCCACTTTCGTTTAGATACGCCTGAGCAGTATCAATGTAGTGAAGACCGTCATCCGACTCCGAATACTCACGCAGCATCTTATTCATTATCTGAACCCTGGGCCATACGTCGAATCGGGAACTCGTTGGCGTGACACCGATGCAAAATATCGGAGCAGATGGAAGCTTCTTCCGAATACGCTCGACAATGTAGCGGTAGAGCTCAGTAGCCTCTGCCGGCGTCTTGTCTTTTTCAGAACCAGCGATGTCATTACCCACAAAGACAACTACAGCTTGCGCCTGATGCGCAGCAACAATGCGATCGATAAACACCGCTAGGTCGGAGAAGCGTGCACCGCCATAACCTCTACGAATTGGCTCCCAAGGCTCCATATCCTTCGCAATGCTGTTCCAACGACGAATACTTGAGCTGCCAGTGAAGAGAATTGCTTTCTCGGAATACTCCTCCTCCTTGTCCAGTTTCTCGAGCCCTTGAATCGCCTTCTCCCAGTTCTTGGACGCGGCTGCTCGGTACTTCTCGACAACTTGTTGACCGCCATCCTTGGAGTCCTGGGACCGCTGCCCGCGGAGAGCTGTTGCAAAAAAAACCAAACAAAGGCAACAGAAAGCGATAATTCTGCGGGTATGCATTAGATACCTTTATTCGAGAATGGATAGATAGGGGCCGGCAATGTGGCAGAGCCATCTCGAGGGGCGAGCTGCAATGCAACATTACCGCAAACTTCCGTCGGTAGGAAAATCGCGTTCCGACAGCCAGTCCCAGTCTACTTGGGCGTCGTCGGTTTTGCCCAATGCTTCAAGGATCATTGCCCGATGCGATCGCAGCACAGCTTCGACATTTAAGATCCCCTGCTCAACAGCGGACACCGGAGTACTTTCCTTGTTAACAGTGTCTGTCGCCTCAGTGGAACCTTCTGCCACGCTTCCTCCTGTAGTGCTATTTGCGCCAGAACCATCCTGCGTAGCGGAGCCTGAAGTTGAACTCGTACTCGCTACCCAATTGAAGACCGCTCGCTCGACAGACTCCCAGAAACCAGGCTCTTCCACCTTGTAACGTTCGAGACTCTCCAATGAAGCGTTGGCATCTTCCAAAGCCTTATCGAATTGGTTCAGCCGATAGTAGATCCAAGCCCGCGTATCCAGAAAGTGATACATGTTTGGATAATGGTCCAATGCGAAATTGATGTCCTTCAAGGCTTTGTCTAGCTCGACGCCAGCCAACGCACGGTTGTAAGCCAACAGATTCCGATTCTCGACATCATCCTTTTGCTCCGGAGTCATGCTGCTCTCTTGCAAACGCAACTGAAGCAATTCGCCGATATTGCTTAGCATTCGAGGCAATGACTCTTCACCTGCGATTTGGGAACGCTTGGCTGCCCTCTGAGCCTCAAACCACTGCTGGAGTGCGCGCCGGGACAGAGCCGATTCATCGAATCCTCTTTTGGTCGCTTCGTCCAATACCACCTGCAAGTCGAAAGGATTATCTGCGGCCTTTTTATCAATCTGCACCATCCAGAAATCGTGCATCGTCTTCAGATCGATTCCCGATTCAGCAGCCTTCTGCAAACTTTCTTGGTAGTCGCCGTTGCCAAACTCAATTGCGTTCGCAGCGGCAGCCAAATGCCAGCGCGCAATCTCGCGTTTCAATCCCCCCAGCAAGGGAAGGCAAACAATGATCACACACCCCAGGATGATCAGAAAACTTGTCTTACGGCTTGACAGGGGCACAAACTAACTCTCAATAAAAAGTAATACAGAAGCGAATTTCGCGAACAAATTCCCGCAGAGTGCCAGTCACTGCAGGTCCTCTTACATTCGGGAGCGGATTCTAAATTTCTCGGAGGAGCTACGGCAATCGATATAGGCGTCAAATCTTCATCCGTTATGATAAATTTTAAACGACTCCTTCTGAATTTGGCTAGAACAGGTTGCTCGCCATGCCGCTGTATGAAATCGAAACAACCTCGCACATCATCATAACTTGGGCCGACGACGAAGCGGCTGCAAGTGAGGTCGTGGCGGATGCCTACCCTACAGATGATGTAATTCGGCTGACCCGGCGGCCTCGCGACACGTGGGTAATCTCTAAAGGAGTATTGGGACTGACGAGCAAAATGGACATCTGCAGCATCGCTCGTGAATGCCTTTCAAAAAGTTCTGGTGACAAGCTGCATGCAATCCGACTCTACATGCAAGAAACAGGTAGCGATCTCGAAAAAGCAAGAAAAGTCATCGAAAGCAACATGGTGATGGGCTGGTAGGCCCTTTGAATGCAGCCGCATCGAGCCCGACAGCATTGAAGCACATCGAGTCCTCGCGAGGCCAACAAAGAGAAATTCTGTAAACTAAGTGGCATCTTCCTTTGCATCCCTCGCCAGGATTTTTCAACATGCGAATCCCCACCCCGGTGCAACGAGACTCCGAACGCAGCACACTACAGTTCTATCGCTCTTCGCTGTGCGCCACTTTCTGGCTGCTTTTCGCCATTTCAGTTCTCTGCTCACAAGTTTCCTCTGCTCAGCCTTCGCAAGTACAAACACCTAAACCACCCAACCAAGGTCTTTGGAAGCGTTTGTCTGCGCGTTCCCCGTGGGTCTTCTTGGGTGATTCCAACACGTACTCGGGCGGATACGTAGCGATCTTAGACGCTTGGATGAAAGCCCCGGAACACCCAAAGTTGCTAAACCTTGGCGTCTCCAGCGAAACTGCCTCAGGCCTTTCAGAGATGGATCATCCTTTCAAGCGTCCTTGCGTTCATGAACGTCTGGACGAGTTGCTTGCCAGAGTTGAGCCAGGAGTTGTCTTCATTTGCTACGGAATGAACGACGGAATCTATCAGCCTCTACTTGCCGAAAACATGCAAGCATACCGGAGAGGTATGATGCGGCTAGCTGCCGCGGTGCATCAATCTGGTGCAGAGCTCGTTTGTATCACTCCTCCAATCTTCGAACCGAAGCCAGTAAAAAAACGCGATCGAATCGGACCATCGGAAAACGGGCGATATGCTTGGTTTGCTCCAGCCGCAGACTACGACCGAGTCCTCGAAGAACAGACTCAGTGGTGTTTGACCAACAAGATCCGAGCGTCTGCAGTCATCGACATTCGTAGCATGTTGCAGCAATCGAGACAGACGCTGCGAGAGACCGATCCTAGCTTCAACTTCTCCAAAGACGGCGTGCATTTTGGGGCGGTCGCACACGGGTTGATTGCGGAGAAAATTTTGGCTGAACTCGGGGCACCTGCTGAGTTGCGCGCAAACTATCCGAAGGAAGCAGAAATTAACGCTGCGACAGAAAAGAACAAGATCTTGCGTGATGCTTACCTATCGGCTCTTGGTAAGAATCGCCCCGGCTTGCCCGCAGGTTTGCCAATTTGGGTTGCTGAAAAGAAGGTAAAATCCCTCATCAAATCTTCGCAGTAAATCCTCGATTCATTAACAGCATCCGTAAAATCCCGATGAATGGACGCAAACATTTTTTGAAACAGAGCCTTCAACGAATGGCAAGACCCGATTCAGACTTGACCGAAGAAGAGCAATGGGAATTGCGCAATATCAAACAACAACCATCTCGTTACAACGCCAAGACGATCGGCACTGTAATGCGGCGACTGATGACCCAACGCGGCTATGGTCAAACGGAGCTTGCGGATGCGTTGAGCGAGAACTGGAAGAAGTGCGCAGGAGACCGCATTGCCGCCATCACTCGACCCGGAAAGATCTCGCAGGGCGTTCTCACCGTACATGCTGACAACAGTGCCGTGCTCCAAGAATTTAACTTCGAAAAGAAACGAATTCTGAATGAGTTAAAAAAACGCGTCCCCGAATTGAAGCTCAAAGACCTGCGTGCCAAAGTCACTAGTCGATAGCTATGGCAGCAACCTGATCTACTTCATACGTTTTATTTTTTCGATCAAAGCTGCGAGTGCTCTCGAATAACGCTGGAATTCGTCTTCAGTATTCCAGTACTTACGTTTGGTCTCAGCACTCGAAAACAGCAAGCAGCTCCCTGTTTCTTTCATGTGAAGGGCGTGCTGCGTGCTTCCCTCCACCAATCGCCCCTCTTCCAACAAGATCAGTGGGTCGTAGCCGGACAGCACTGGGCTAAGTGTATCTGGAGTGGCGAGAAACCTCATCATCGCTTGCTGACTACTGAGGTGGTAGATTCGTCCTCGGTGCTTCACTCGGTATTCGCTGCTTCCCTCAGTCCACTTTCCTTCTTGAGAGAGTGCGACGGGGCAATAACCATCCAAGAATGCAGGAGCTTCCGGTTCCGCTGCGATTGGCGTTTGACTCACTACGGCTTTAGAGGACTTTATCGCGGAATTCGGTTTGATGACCGTCTGAGTCGATGAAACTGTAATCGCGGGTATTCCGCGAGGCTTAGAAGCAACGTTCGCATTTGAGCCTACATATGGATTGGAAATTGTCTGTGGCCCTTCTGCAGCAGTTGTGCTTCCAAAGCGGGAACCCGTGCGAGCAAGCATATTAGGCTGGAAAGTCGTTGCAACGTTGTGCATCACTCGCGCACCCGGAGACACGCTTGGATGCACAACGGTGTTCGCAGAGATCTTCGCGCGTTTTCCTTGCTGGGCGTCGCTCGTCGATGCCTGCGGCCGATTCCAACTCGCCGTGGCTGCTTGGCCTCCCATGGGCCCCACGGCAGCAGCCAGTTGATGCTCGCTCCCAGGCGCGTGACTTGGGGCTAATTGGCCAATTCGATTAGGTCGATTTTCGTCCTGCATTTGAATGGAAGACGCTGCCGCCGAAAATACTACATTACCGGTATCAGTAGTAGATTTTTCTACTGTGGGTTCGTTTGCCACGAGCCGGCTGTTTGCTTGACTTACTAAGCTACCAACGGCTTGGCCCGAAGTGACCGAGCTTGCATTTTGCTTCTTTGATTTTGCAGCTATCAATCCCTTAGCTGCAGGATTTTGGGCAGCCAACATGGCATTTCGATCGCGGTTTGCAAATGCCACGCTGGTAAGTCTCTGTTCGTAGCTTTTCACGTTATCTGGCGGATTGTCTTGGTAGAGTGTGCTACCGTCTGATGCCAGAAAGACTTCCGTCGGATAGTTATGAGCTCCGAACTGCTGCATGATTTGCGGATTCTGACTGCCATTTATTTTCACGCAAATAAAGAAACGGTTCAGAGTTTGAATCAACTCTGGCTTTGACAACACACGTTCTTCGACGATCCGGCAGCGCAAACAGGAATCCCCGTAAAGATGAACCATGACCGGAACGTTGAATCGTTGAGCCGCCTTGATTGCCGTGGCCAGATTCGGCGCCCAATGGATCTGCTCCTTCTTCGCGCTCAAACCGGTTCCACCTGAAAATCCTGCCACAATCGAGCCGTTCTGAACCACGGGCTGTTGCGGCAAGCTCTGTTGTTGCGTCAGTTCCTGTTGTGACAAAGCTCGTTGCGTTAACGCCAGCTGGGACAGTATGGAAACGAACAGGAACAGGTAGCAGCTACTATTTCGTTTCATGGCTTGCATCGGAATGCTTCCTATCGACTTGTGCAAAATGCGACGGATTTCCTCGGTTTAATTCGGTTAGGAAAACTTCACCGCTCGAAGCAAGATTGCGGGAATCTGCAAAAATGCACGAATAAGTTGCTTGCAAAGGCTGGATTCCCTTGACAGAGTAGGAGGTAACGATAATATTCTCAATCAAATTATGCGTAGGATTCTTCGGCGAAATCTTTCGTCGCAAAGAGGCTGATCCAACCGTGATGGACTGTCACCAGGCTTTTAGACAGTCGTTAGGATTCACGAATCGGCACTCCATTCAGTTGAGTGCCTCCCTTTTGGATTGGTTGCAATTGATGGTGGTGGGCCAGGGTTCCTCCCGTTTACCCACTCCTCAACATGCTGGAGCTATTGACTCTATCCGCGGTCGACCAGATTTCGGCCCGCTTGCCGGAGCAAAGAGCGACCGAAGATTCCCACTCAAAATAACCTCAACCATCTCGTTCGACTCACGGATTCTCCCGTTCTTGAGCGAACTGGATATTGATGTCCAGCGCAAGTGTCCCTGCCTGCGTCATCGGACTAACGCTCATCGAGCGTTTTGAACAATCCGTTTCGTAAGGAAACTGGCACCACAGGAAAGGTGCAATACAGGTTTTTCGATTCACTCTCTTGTCGGCTAATCCTGCTTGACGCTTTTGCCTCAAGTTACGACATAGAGCGACTCGTGTTTCGATTGGACTGAGGAATCAAATGTCCAATCTCCGTATCATCTCGAGAGTTGTTTGCTTAGCGTCCTGGTTACCAGTTAGATGATCTAGTGGTCTGACCAGCAAACTCTCAACTAGTCTTGGATTTACTGCATGCCTAAGAAAAAGCGGTATAGGTCACGTTCGGGCGGAGGCTCAGGTTCGGGCTCTGGTGGTGGAGGCGGTTACTCTCAAGGTCGCGGTGGCGGCGGAGGTGGTGGCGGCCGTCGAGGCGGCGGGTCACGACGTCGACGTCACTCCGGATCACAGAATAACCAAGAGCCTTATCCAGAACCGCAAGTCGACGAAAACGGCGAAATTCCATTGCTGGAATTTACCGGAATCCTCGAGATGCACCCTAACGGATACGGATTCCTCCGCAGTGCTGACAATAACTACTCGAGAGAACGCTCAGATCCATTTGTGCCTGGCACAATGATTGAAAAATTCTCATTGCGACAAGGCGTTTCTATCACCGCCATGATGCAGCAAGCACGTCGTCAGCAAGGCCCTCGAGTTCGAGAGATCCTGGATGTCGACGGCATGAAGCCAGAGGAATACTGTGAAGTCAAGAACTTTGACGACGACAAAGCCCTCACTCCAATCAACCCTGAAAACTGGTTAAACTTGGAGCTTGGACCTGAACCGATCACCAATCGCGTCATCGACTTGCTGGCTCCTCTAGGAATGGGCCAAAGATCGCTGATCGTCGCTCCACCACGAAGTGGTAAGACGGTGATGCTGCAGCACATCAGTCGCGGTATTGCGATGAATCATCCAGATGTGCATTTGATGGTGCTTTTAATAGACGAGCGTCCGGAAGAAGTCACAGACATGCGCCGGAACGTTGTCAACGGTGAAGTGATCGCCAGTAGCTTGGATATGGACGTGGACAGTCACGTGCGTCTGAGCCAACTGGTCATCGATCGCTGCAAGCGTCTCGCCGAAATGGGCAAAAACGTTTTCTTGCTCATGGATTCGATCACGCGTTTGGCCAGAGCCTTCAACAAGTGGGTTGGCAATAGCGGCCCGGTCATGAGTGGCGGTGTGAACATCAAAGCGATGGACATTCCCAAGAAGCTCTTCGCCACGGCTCGGGCCTTCCAGGAAGGTGGCTCACTCACTATTGTGGGCACAGCCCTGATCGAAACTGGAAGTCGAATGGACGACTTGATATTTCAGGAGTTCAAAGGCACGGGCAACATGGAATTGGTCCTCGACCGTCGCTTGGCGGACCGTCGTGTTTGGCCTGCCATTGACATTGAACAGTCTGGTACGCGGCGTGAAGAGCTACTGCTAAGCTCCGAAACGCTAAATGCTGTTACGATGATGCGACGTACACTGAGCACGATGCACCCCGTCGAAGCGATGGAGCAGTTGACCAAGCAACTGGGGCGCTTCCAATCAAATGAAGAGTTCGTGAAGCTGATTGCAGCGGCTAACTAGTTGCAACCGGGTTTGAGCGACATCAACCGGAGTTAAGCGACATAATTAGCGTCTGCCCTGAACAGGATAAGCCGCCTAAATTTTTCGTCGAATCGAATGCTGAATGGTGGTAGATCTTCCTTCAATGCTAGCAGTCTGTGGTTTTTCGGAATGCTAGAAGTCGCGAGAATGAAGGTATCGGCACAGCTTTACTAATCGTTACCGCATTCAGTTGACGAATGATTCTTGAGAGAGCATCGTAGAGTAGTAGTTTACCCATTACTAGCAAAACGATAGCCTAGTTTTGCGAGGATGGACGATCCGTTTTCTCGACTTGTCTCTCCGAACGCCAAGGCGAATTCTGCCTTACTTCATCTTTCCATTGGCTAGAAGAACTTTTTGATGAGCGCCAAAGACGGTTTCTATTCGAAGAAATCCGCGTTGGGAGTCCCCAATGCGCTGGTGCTCTTGATGTTGGTCTTTTTCTTCGTACCCTTCGCCTTCCGAGGTGCAAGGATGGCGTTGCAAAAAACCGAAAACAACGTCAAAGACTGGTTGCCTTCTGACTTTCGTGAAACGGAAGAACTCGCTTGGTTTGCCAAACGATTTGTCAGTGAGCAATTCATTGTTGCGACCTGGGAGGGGTGTCACGAAGGCGACCAACGTCTCAAGATGTTTGTCTCCAAGTTGCGGAGCGAGCTTGAACCGGGCCCTGATGCGGATCGATCTAGCGAGTACTTCGAGGCTCGTGAGGTCGGCAAGACCTACGCCTTGTTCGCCGGGGCAGACTACCACTTCAACTGGGGTGGTTTGAATGAGAAATGGTTGGTTAGTGGAAGTGGCCGCCATTTCTACATCACTCCAAACGGTCGCCTTTATCGTTGGAACGGCAATTCCAACATGGTCAGCGGCGCTGGCCGCGCACTGACTCGAGCCATCGGAAGCTTCGAACTGGAAGGGCAGTTCGTCGCCAAGCTCGGCGACGCTGGGACCGACGGAGCTCCCAATCCGTTTTGGGAGAATCCACGACTGCTCACGGCTCCACTATTCAAGTCGATCGAAACAGGGCCAGATCTCGTCAAGCAGCTTTCCGACGAAAACGGTTCGCTGCATGTACCGACCAATCCCAAAGCTGGCGAAAGACTTGCAATCTCGCGGCTCACAGGTTCTATGTTCGGACCACCTGTGCCACGAGACTTTGATTGGACGAACAAAGGTCTCGCAACTCTTCTTGGCGACGACTACGCATCGAAATTGCCAGAAGGCTGGCAGGATGTATGGGACTTTGTGGTTGAGGATGCCGTCAAGGAACGTAAGCTCGACAGTGCCCTCGGATTGCAAAAGCTTGATCCGGTGGACCAGTCTGAAATCTGGTACACCTTTTTCGACAATGTCCACGTCGTAGAACCCAGTCGTCAGACTTGTGTCATCCTGACACTCACCGAAGTTGCCCGAGAAAACCTCGGCAAAGTTCTCGCTCGGGGTATGCTCGGGCAGACTCAAGGCCGCGTTTTTCAGCTCTCTGAGGAGTGCGGTATTTCTGCCCCGCCGATCCCCAATATGGCACCGCCGCCATTCTCGATGCTGGCCGCTGCACCAGAAGTTGCCGAGCCTGCAATCCACGTCGGTGGACCGCCTGTCGACAACGTTGCCATTGATGAGGAAGGAACAATTACACTCGTTCGCCTCATCGGCTACTCACTTGTTCTGGGCCTGGTCCTCTCCTGGATACTACTGCGATCAACCCGTTTGATGATGATGGTCTTCTTCGTCGGGGGTGTCAGCGCCATGGCCAGCCTAGGCATGGTCTGGTGGAGTAACGCCTCTGTAGACGCCATACTCCTTACGATGCCATCGCTGGTTTACGTCCTGGGCATGGCCGGCGCGATCCACATTGTGAACTACTATCGCGACGCAACTGTCGAAGGTGGACAAAAAGGTGCTCCCGAGCGGGCAATTACTCACGCGGTGATGCCTTGCACACTGGCAGCCTTTACCACCGCCATCGGCTTGCTTTCACTGTGCTCCAGCAACATTCTGCCGATTCGCAAATTCGGCATCTTCTCAGCGATGGGAGTCATGGCGACTCTCGTGCTACTTTACATCTACCTACCAAGTGCATTGACGATCTTTCCGCCGAAAGTCAAAGCGGTCAAAGACGCTGGCAGCAAGTCGGCTCAGGGTATCCTGAATTTTTGGGAAGCCGTCGGAGCATTCATCCTCAAACGACACTGGTTCGTCAACGCTGCCTGCCTAATAGCCTTCGTCGGGCTAGGCATGGGGTTGATGCGAATCAAAACCAGCGTCCAACTGTTAAAGCTGTTCGATGGCGAATCGCAGATCATCGAAGACTATGGTTGGCTTGAGCAGAACTTCGGCCGCCTTGTCCCGATGGAACTCGTCGTTCGATTCCCCAAGTCCTTGCTGCAGCCACTTGAAATCCCTGAAGGTGCTACGGACGAAGAAGCACGTAAGATGCAGACACAGCTTAGCTTGGTCGAGCGTGCTGAAGTCGTGGGACGCATCGAAAAAGCCTTGCAAGACGAGTTTGGCTATGCAGGGAAAGACTACGTCGGCCAAGGCATGTCGCCGGTAACCTTACTACCGACCATTCCAAGCAACAGTGTCGCTCGCTCCGGTGCCAATCGTGTTGTATATCAAAAGTTCGACCGACTGCTTGAGACCGACTACTTGTCGATTGAAGAACATGAGTCGAATGCGGACGCCGAGCTCTGGCGAATTAGCTTGCGGCTGGGTGCTTTGAACGATGTCGATTACGGTGAATTCGTTTCCGAACTACGAGCTGTGGTCGAGCCGATTGTGGCAGCTTATCGGCTTCGCAAGGAAGTCTACGATAAGATTGTTGCGGCAGATGCAGTCACCACCGCAGGAAAGCCAACCGGCCTCGTGCTCTTTTTAGGTCGCGGGCAGTCAACTGCCAGCGATGAGGAGGCTGAGATCGCAGCCGAGGTCGACCTAGAACAAGAGACCTACGCGAACGCTTTAGATGGTGCGTTCCAAAGCGAATTTACCAAGCCGATTTGGCACAATCCCGAACGAGCCCCATTTGGACCTGAACGAGCTATTTCGGACGAGTGGGCGGCAGCGCTAAAACGCTTCAAATACATCGTCGTGTTCGATGACCACGACAATTACGACATGGACTTCATCAAGGCGGCAAATCCAAATATCATTGACGCTCGGCCATTTCTGACCGACGCTCTAAATAGCCATGCTGCCGAAACGGTCCTTGCGCAGAACGTGGAACAGAGTACTTTCGCTGGCACTATGGACGTCGTCTACACCGGTGTCGTCCCAGTTGTTTACAAAGCTCAACGCACATTGCTCATCAGCTTGATCGAAAGTGTAGCCTGGGCCTTTGTGCTAATCGCAATCGTCATGACATGCTTACTGTCGCCAGCTCGCAGCTTTGCCTCGGCGCTGCATCCCGCCAATTTTTTCCGTGGCATGGGATCAGGAGCTCTATCCATGATTCCCAATGTGTTCCCTGTCGTGATGATTTTCGGATTTATCGGTTGGTCCGAGCAGTTGCTCGGCCAGGCCATCTTGGTTGATATCGGTACCATGATGACGGCAAGTGTCGCCATGGGTGTGGCCGTTGACGATACCATTCACTTTTTGACTTGGTTCCGCGAAGGACTCAAACGAGGTTTGGACCGACGTGATGCCATCTTTGTCGCCTACAAGCACGTCGCACCTGCGATGACTCAAACGACCATCATCGCTGGACTCGGCCTGAGTGTATTCGCCCTAAGTACTTTCACACCAACCCAGCGATTTGGCACGCTCATGCTAGCCTTGCTTGGTGCCGCACTGGTTGGTGACTTGATATTCCTACCTGCTCTACTTGCCAGTCCATTAGGTCGTATATTCACGATGAGGCCAAAGAAGCTCTCTGGACATCCAGGGGCGTCTGATTCGTCCAACGTGGCCAGCGACGACAACAATGGCGAGTATCGTTTGGCGGCTTTGGAAGAGGAAATGGCTCCCAAAGTGATTCCAGGCATTTCCGAGCCTGATGGCGATTCTCCGCAGGAAGAGGTTGCAGAGAATGACGCAAAGGACGCTCCGCATCTGAAGATCAATCGTCCGCAAATGATGCGTGAAGATCCGCAGAAGGTCCGCCGCCGCAACTAGGCATTCTTCACTTATCTGCAGTCATCAAGAGTTTGTTGTAGCTACAGTCCTCAAGACTTTAGGCCCAAGCAGGCAGGCCATCTTTGATACTTCCAGATTCGCCCGCCTGTTAGACATTCGATATTCTCATTGCGGTCTGATTCGCGCTGGTTCTAACCACTTATCGTTATTGCAGATCTCTTCGTCAGCATATTGCGTACCACAGAAGTTCCGACCGGTAGGTAAGTCGCAACTTTCTGTTACCGTGCAAAAGTCCTTACTGGCAGGCTGAATGGCTAGGAGGCCCCCTTCGTCCCCCCAAATTAGCACCAGTTTTATTGCTAGCCCCGTCTGCTCTCTCCCTAACTATTTGGCACTGGCGAGGCGGTGTAGGACGCGATGGCTGGAGGTTTTGCGATGAATTTAATTTAAACGCCCAGCCGATTTCATTAACGCCAAGCTGCAGCGATAGGCTAGGCTTGGCGGAATCGGCGTTTAACGATAGGTTTTCTCCGCGAGCCAACTGAAAGTGGAGAAAACCTAGCAAATCTTCCCGCTATAGCATGAAGGAGAGAATCAAAGAACGATTACACCGCTAACTGCAGCAGCTCCCAAACCGAAAGCAACTACTACTGCGCCAAGTACAAAACCCAGGAAGATATTAATTACGATGCAGGCGATTGCAAGGATGATCGCCTCAAAGAACTCCTTCTCAACGGCGACCATAATGCCAGCTAACCATACAGAAATCGCTAGCCAACCGATGAATGGCACTAGTCTGACAATCATCGCCGTCAACGTAATCCCAAGGTATTAAAGGATGGACTCCTTGTGGAATGTTTCGTCACCGGCAAGCAGAATTGCGTCTGCCAACACGCCGGAACTGAGTGCACATTGAACAGTAAAAACAATCAGAAGATTAGTATCTCCGTACTCGCCCATCCATACACCGATTGACTCAGATAAGGCAAGTAAATTCCAAAACGGCGTCGGCCTGTCTCATATCGAAGCGGAAATTCATGGACACACCCTGCAGCTACATCAAAGTAGGAAAACGCTTTGTCAGGCACGATCGACCGCATGCCGACACAGATCCAGGCGAACGCCGTTGCATGGAGAGTCAATGAAGCTTTTCTGGTAGGCCAATTGAATGACGAAGGTGTTGTCTGGGGACTTTTCTGGCGATAAGGAGGTGGAAAACCGGCAAGGCGAATCCCAAACGGTCCTTAAGTTGTGCGGAGCTTTCAGGTGTGCCGGGTTCATGGCCTAGCCTAAGACGAGCGACGGACGATGGCGCTGATCGCTTCAACTAGAGGGGCAGGGTCGTCACGCCATGGCACCTCAGAGCTCGCCTTTTCGGCCAAGTTCTTCACAGAGCAAGTACCCTGATCCAACTCGTTGCTCCCAGCCACCAATGCAACTTGGAAGCCCCGCGAGTCAGCATACTTCAACTGCTGCCCCAGCTTCTTCGGGTCAGGATAAACCTCGACGCCAAACCCGGCCTTACGTACCACTGCAGCAAGCTGCAAGTAATCGTGCAGTCTTTCCTTGTCGAAGTAAGGAATGAAGACTTCAGCTGGCGTCGAAACTCTTTCGATCTTCTCCAGTTGCTCCATCGCAGCCAACAAGCGATCGAGGCCCAACGAAGCACCGATTCCTGGCAGGTGCTGTTTGGTGTAAAGACCTGCCAAGTTGTCATATCGTCCGCCCGAGCAGACACTGCCAATGCTTGGAAGATCGCCAAGCGTTGTCTCGAAGATCATGCCGGTGTAGTAGTCCAAGCCACGAGCAATGGCCACATCCAACTTAAAGTGTTGCTCTGATACGCCGGCCGCTTTCATGGCGGCACAAAGATCGCGAAGTCTTTGGACTCCCATTTCACCTAGCTCATTTCCTTGAACCAGTGCATCAACTTGGCTGAGTACGTCATCCAAGCCGCCGGTGATCGCGGCAAGTTTGAGTACTTCAGCCGCTTGCTCGGCACTTATCTCTGCTGCAGTTTGCATCTCGGTACTCACTGCATCGGCGCCGATCTTATCCAACTTGTCCAGCGATCGAAGCACGGGAACATCTTTGTCAGACAAACCTAACTTGTCGAGCAATCCACTGAGCACTTGGCGATTGTTGATACGGATCGTGAAATTCTCGATGCCAATCTCGTGCAACAACTCGTGGATCACCAGCCCTGTCTCGATATCCGCCACGACCGATTCAGTACCGATCGTGTCGAAATCGCATTGCATGAACTCACGATAGCGGCCAGCTTGAGGCGCTTCGCCACGCCAAACCGGTGCGATGTGATAGCGTTTGAAGGGCGTCCCCAGTTTCGGGATGTGTTGCGCGGCAAAACGAGCTAATGGCACCGTCAAGTCGAAGCGCATGCCAACCGCGCGACCACCGTGATCGCGAAAATTGTAGAGCTGTCGATCGGTCTCTTCGCTACCCTTGCCAGTCAGGATCTCCAAATACTCGAGCACCGGTGTATCGATGGGGTTAAATCCATAACGTCGGTACACTCGACGAGCTTGCTCCATGATGCGCTCGCGAGGCATCATGGTCTCGGGTAGAAAGTCACGAAAGCCCTTGAGCGTTCTCGGCTGAATCAACGTGGCCTTCGGCGACTTCTTCTTGTCGGACTTTTTATTTGCTTGCGTCTCAGACACGCTTTGCGATCATGAAAAGAGAAAACTGGCTGGGAAACTAAATCTTAGACTGTGACAACTGGCAGCATCGCAGGTTCAGGACTACGAATGTCAGGCAATGAACCTTGCAGCACCGTCGCCTCAACGTACTCGGTAATCTGCTCCGGCGTTTCAAAGTACTTGTCGTAAGTCATATCTTCGTCGTACTCGCAGTTGTCAGTTGAGTACTCGCGGCAGATCTCAGGACGAGTTTCGTAGATTCCGCAACGATTGTCAGACTGAAGGTGCTTACACACGGTGTGAACCATCAGATACCAGCTCTCTTCATCGACGAAAATGCTGGCTTGCCCATGCAGCAGAAACCATCGCATGAAGTCAAAGTCCTGTGCCGTATCAGGCGTGTCGATCGGCAGGGCAAAGTAGCGGCAACATTTCGCAGGGCAATACTCGCACAGGCTTTCGCCCGCAGGCAAATTTTCTCGGTTGATTCTAGGTTTGGTCACGAAGTCCTCGATTTTGGCTCTTAAGCCGAACACAAGTGGAATTCCCCAAACCCGACGCGTAGGCGAGGAAGCGAAAACAGTTCTTCCCCGAGTTCGCTTCGGGTTTTGATTTTGTATCCGGCGGTTATGCATTTTAACCAGACTCATTAGACTTTATGAGCCCACTGAAAGTAGTGCGGCACGGGTTCGTCGGAGGGAGGATTTCTTGGTTCATTGTCCCTTCGTATTTGGGCAGAGCCGGGAAGCTGATAAGTATCGGACTATGAAAAAAGCAGAGATCGTGGTGACGGCCGTTGGAGCCGACACAGTGGGATTGGCGGATCCAATTATTCACTTCGTCACCGCTGCCGGCGCGAGCATTTCTGAAATCCAAATGTACGACCACGACGAAGCAGAAGTCTTTGCAATGATGTGTCGTCTCCGGGTTGATTCGAGTCAGTGGGAGTACATTCAGTCGGCTTTGCAGGAAATTGGACGACTGAAAAAACTGTCCGTCCGAGTTTGGTCCCCAGACCTGCCCGAAATTCAGTCCCGCAAAGCGCGCGTAGCACTCTGCGCCACTTACCTGGAATCCACACCACGTGCGGTCCTTGAGGCAATCCATGACGGCTCCATCGATGCCGAAGTCGCTGTAATGATAGGCAACCGGAAGAAGTGTGCTCACCTTGCTGAACAATTCGCCGTACCATGGCATAACATCGGCGACGCGCAGGGACAAGCCGATGACAAAGCGTTGGTCGAGTTGCTGGACCGCTACGAAGTCGACTATGTGGTACTTGCTCGCTATATGCGTGTCTTGCCGCCAGATACGTGCTGGAAATTCGCTGGTGGCCGGATCATCAACTTACACCATGGTCTCCTGCCGGGCTTTCCCGGCTTTCGCCCTTATCATGACGCCTTTGCTGGCCGCATGCTTACCTTTGGAGCAACTTGCCATTTCATCATTCCAGAACTGGACGCAGGCAATCAAACTATCAATCAACGGACTTTCTCAGTCTCTCCTGGCACAAAGTTGGAAGACATCATCGAGCAAGGTCAAGAAGAGAACGAGCCGCGCTGTTTAGTCGAAGGCCTAAGACGTGTGGTGGCTCGCGAAGTCAAACTCCACTTTCATCGAATCATCGCTACTACGAAATAAACACCTATGAAGTCAATCGTCTTATCCTTGTCCGCAGCAACCTCCTTGATGCTCGGATTCGCCACGCCCGCGGCGGCTCAGCCTTATGATCCTGCACCGAATCAGTTATCTGTAATGACCTGGAATGTCGAATGGATGTACGACGATTACCAAGGTGACAATCGCTCCAACGTGGCCAAAGAAAATGCGGCTCCAAGCAAGGAGTTCTGGCAAACCAAGGTCAACGGGGTTGCCAAGGTCATCGCTGACGCCGCACCACACATCGTGGCGCTGCAAGAGATCGAGGGCGACCAAACGCTGAACTCGATTCGCAAAGTCTTACAGGACAAGCACGGGGTGGCCTATCGCTATGCATTCATCCAAGGAGCCGATAGCTTCTTAGAACAGGACGTCGGAATCTTAATGAAAAACGGACTGATATCTTATCGTCGGCAGGAACAATCCAAGACGATGTACGACAGTCGCGAATACTACAACGTTTCCAAGCACCTTATTGCTGAGTTTCGTTGGAGCAACGTCAAACGCCCGTTGACCTTGATGACGGTGCACTACCGTGCTCGAGCCGAAGCTGAAGAGAAACGCGTCAAGCAGGCGCGACTCTCCCGACTTTGGATGGAACAGCCCCTGGCGGATGAACACGACGTGTTGGTACTTGGCGATTTCAATTCCGAGACTTTTGCGGGAGAGAATCGCTCCGACATAGCCGCTTTGGCGGGAGAGAAAGGTAAGCCGCAGATGCTCGACTTACTCACGCAACTTAAAAACCCTAGGCAAGCCACTCACTTGATCCTGCCTCGTCAGTTTGATCGCATTATGGCAAGCGAATCAATCGTCAAGGATGAGCCTGGCTTGGACTGGAGTTTCGAAAAGGTCGAGATCCTAGATCGAGCTGTGATTCGAGGCCGCAAAGACGGTGATGAGCACTGGGAACGGCTGAAGATGGATCCCGAGGAAGTAGACTTGAGTGACCACCATCCCGTCGTCGCCACATTCCGCTTAAAGTAGAAAACTTAGCTTGGTCCCCGGGACCGAGTTCTTGCCAAGGAATTTAGAGACACCACACACGAGAGTTTCCCCAATGACCTTTCATGCAACAACGATTCTCTCGGTGCGTCATGGTGACAAAGTAGCGATTGGAGGTGACGGACAAGTCACCTTACAGTCGACTATCATCAAGACCGATGCGGCGAAAATCCGCAAGTTGTCCGGCGGAAACGTAATCGTTGGTTTCGCCGGAGCGGTCGCCGACGCGTTTGCCCTGATGGAACGCTTCGAGCAGAAGCTGAAGGACTATCCTGCCAATTTGCCGCGGGCCGCAACCGAACTCGCCAAAGAATGGCGAAGCGACCGTGCTTTGCGGCGACTAGAAGCCATGTTGATTGCAGTCGACTCCAAGCACAGCTTGCTAGTGAGTGGAACCGGCGACGTCATTCAGCCCAGCGACGGGATCCTTGGCATTGGCTCTGGCGGCAGTTACGCGATTGCATCGGCCCGAGCACTCGCGAGAAACAGCGCTCTGGCGGCTGAAGCGATCGTGACGGAAAGTCTGACGATCGCTGGCGAATTAGATATCTACTCGGGCGGAAACCTGATTGTGGAAGAGCTTCCCAACGAAGCGCAGGCTTAAAACCAAGTATCGGAATGAGTGATATGAACTCGAGTAGCACACCCGCACGTAAATCCGGCGTTGACCTGTCTCCGAGAGAAATCGTCGAAGAGCTCGATCGGTACATCGTCGGCCAGCATGATGCAAAACGGGCCATCGCGATTGCAGTGAGAAACCGCTGGCGTCGCAGTCGCTTACCCGAGGATTTGCAATCTGAGATCGCCCCTAAGAACATCTTGATGGCTGGTCCTACGGGTGTCGGTAAAACCGAGATCGCGCGACGCCTAGCCAAGCTCACTAACGCGCCTTTCGTGAAAGTCGAGGCGACGAAATACACTGAAGTAGGTTACTATGGCCGCGACGTGGAAAGCATGGTCCGCGACTTGGTAGAGAATGCGATCAGCCTGATTCGTAGCCAAGAACAAGAGCGTGTGAAAGAAGAAGCCGAAGAACGCGCCGAAGAACGATTGCTTGACTTGCTGACTCGTAGCAAGACCGAGCCCGACGATCACACCTTATCCGAAAGCGATCGCGAGGAAGATCGCGGCCGGAAGCAGCGAACTCGAGAATCGTTACGAGAAATGCTCACCGAGGGCGTGCTGGAAGACAAGCAAGTCGAATTCACCATAGAGCAAAAGAATGTGCCGGTGATGATGGGTGGCATGGGTATGGAGAACATGGACATGGACCTCCAAGGCATGTTTGAAAAGATGCTGCCCAAGTCTACCAAACGTCGTGTGCTGTCCGTCGCTCAAGCTCGCAAGGTACTCGTCGAGCAAGAGGCGGACAAGCTGATCGACGACGACAAGATTTCAACGCAAGCGATCGAAGTCGCCGAGCAAAAAGGAATCATCTTCGTCGACGAGATCGACAAAGTCATCGCCACTGAAGGCAAGTCAGCTGACGTATCACGGCAGGGCGTACAGCGTGACTTGCTGCCCATTGTCGAAGGCACCACGATTCAAACCAAGCATGGTTACATCAAAACGGATCACATTCTGTTCATTGCTGCTGGTGCTTTTCATCACGGTAAGCCCAGTGAGTTGATGCCTGAGCTACAAGGTCGCTTCCCAATTCGCGTCGAATTGGGTGAATTGACCAAGGAGCACTTCATGCGAATTCTCACCGAGCCCAAGAACTCTCTTACCAAACAATACGCTGCGTTACTTGAAACGGAGAGTGTCGAATTGCAATTCACCGAAGATGCGATTGAGCGGATCGCAGAGTACGGTTTCAAGACAAACCAGACCACCCAAAACATCGGTGCTCGTCGCTTGTACACGATGCTCGAAAAGTTACTCGAAGAGTTGAATTTCGAAGCTGCGGACATGGGCGGTGGCAAAGTCGTCGTCAACGCGGCCTACGTCGAACAACGACTCGACTCGATCATCCAAGATGAGGACATGAGTCAGTTCATTCTTTAGTCAGCCGCTCTCCGGGGTGGGCGATGTCGCGAGCCCACCGGCATAGGCCGACCTGCTGGCTAAACTGCTCCATACCAATATTAATCGGCAAGCACTAACTGCCCACCGCCACATATCAAGGCGTTGCACCCGCAAGCCCTAACAAAGTCCGCTGCGATTTAGACCTACGCGTCAGCGTCCAATCCACCGAAGCGACGGTTACGATTGGAGAAATCGCGGATGGCGTCGGCCAAGCTTTCTTTGCCGAACTCAGGCCAGAGCGTGAGTGTCACCCAGATCTCGGCGTAACTAATTTGCCAAAGGAGGAAATTGCTGATTCGCATTTCGCCGCTGGTACGAATCAAAAGATCAGGATCGGGCAATCCTTGCGTTTGCAAACTTTGCGAAACCATTTGCTCGTCGATTTCATCAGCCTTGATCTCGCCATCACGACACCGCTCAGCAATGCCCTGGATTGCATCGACCATCTCTGTGCGAGAGCCGTAGTTGATCGCCAAGCAAAGTGTCATTCCGTCGCATTGCTCACAAGCCTTGAGAGTCTCTTCTATCTCTTCTTGCACTTCAACTGGCAGACCGTCACGACGGCCGATAACTCGGACTCGCAAGTTGTTTTCAACCAGCGTTTCGCGTTCACCGATCAAATACTTAGTCAGCAGCGTCATAAGGAAGTCGAGCTCTTGAGGCGGTCGCTTCCAGTTTTCGGAGCTGAAACAGTAAAGCGTCAGAACTTGAATGCCAAAATCGTTACAGGCATTCATGACATCACGTACCGTTTCGACCCCCTTCAAATGGCCTTCGATGCGTTCTTTGCCTTGCTGCTGAGCCCAGCGGCCATTGCCATCCATGATTACCGCGATGTGCCGGGGCCTACGTTCCTGTGGCACATCGGCCAACAGGGCATCAGGTGTTTCCGTGGCCTCTGAATTCGCTTCATGGCTACTCATCAAGGGACTCTCAGAGTTTCTATCGCTAAATCTTGCTTAGGCGACTAGCAGAAGAGTTTCTGCCAACGCACTTGGACTGCCAGATTCTGGCTCGCCTTCCGCCTCACGGAGCAACAAGAACTTCTCGGTCCGCAAAGATGGTTTGCGCTCGATCTGGACCGACAGACACGACGTGTACTGGAACGCCAATCAACTCAGCAACTCGCTCGAGATAGCTATGTGCCTTCGCTGGCAGTTCGCTCATCGTCCGAGCTCCAGTAACATCCTCTCGCCAGCCTTCCCAAGTTTCGTAAATCGGCTTAGCCTTTCGAAGGCTAGATGCATCGCAGGGGAAGCGATCGATGCGTTCGCCATCGATTTCGTACGCAACGCAAATGTTGATTTCATCCAAGTTGGCCAGCACATCCATCATCATCAGAGCCAGGCTGGTGATTCCGCCGAGCCGAGCGGTGTAGCGAACGGCTACTGCATCGAACCAACCACACCGGCGGGGACGGCCCGTCGTGGTTCCAAACTCGTTCCCCCACTTGCGAATGTTATCGCCGACTTCACAGTGAAGTTCCGTAGGAAACGGCCCGCCGCCGACTCGCGTCGAGTAAGCCTTCGCCACGCCGATCACTCGTTCGATCCACTTGCTTGGGATACCCGAGCCTGAGCAAATCCCCACGCCCGAGGAGTTACTGCTGGTGACGAACGGGTAGGTGCCGTGGTCGATGTCGAGCAGCGATCCTTGGGCGCCTTCCATCAACATTCGTTCACCCGCGTCCAGTTTGTCGAGCAAAGTATTGGTGGTATCCCCGATCAACGGCCGCAGTTGTTCTGCCCAGCCTTGGCACTTGCTGGTGATCTCAGCCGCGTTCAGTTGCGAAGCCAGTTCTGGACCTCCGAGGCCTTCGAGCACCTTCATTTTGGCGTCAACAATCGCGTGGATGCGCTGCGACATGTCGTCAGCGAGCAAGTCGATCACGCGGAAGGCAAAGTTGCGTCCCACTTTGTCGCGGTAGCAAGGCCCGATACCGCGAAGCGTGGTCCCAATGTTCTCGCCTTGGACCGCTTGTGCATTCAAAGCCCGGTCCTCGAGCAAGTGCCAGGGCATCACCAAATGAGCACGCTCGCTGATTTGCAAATTGCGACGCGGATCGACCCCTCGGCCTTCGAGGCCATTGAGTTCGCCAATCATCGTTTCGGGTTCGATGACGACGCCGGGAGTGATGAAATTCTGAACTTCGGGGTGCAGAATGCCGCTGGGCACGTGGTGCAATTTGAAGACTTCATCGCCGCTAACGACCGTATGGCCAGCGTTGGCGCCACCTTGGTAGCGGACCACGCAATCATGGTCTGGGGCGAGCAGATCGACGAGCTTTCCTTTGGCTTCGTCTCCCCACTGAAGACCAATCACACAAGCTGCAGGCACTAGATTTCTCCCGAGATATCCAAGGTCGAGGGCAAACGCAGCAGTATCCGTCCGGCTGCAAAGATCGTCAAGTAATAACGCTGAGTTGACGTGCGGCAGTCGAGGGCCTGGCCTCTCCTTTGCTCGAGTCCAGGTCTTTGCCTCCTCTTCCAAATTTCGGAACTCACTCCATGTTTGGCACTGACCTGTCAGGCGGCTCAGATCGTGCACAGGTGCTGCGATCCGTCACCAGAATGTTTTCCCAGTTTCTAGATGATCATTTCCAGAGTAAAGGCTTTCGAGTCTGCCCAACTGCTGGCAGATAAGCACTTCTTTCATCCGCGGGGCCGGTGCCACACAAGTGACTCTCCTAAATGTCTAACGGCATTGCTTGTTTTACACCCTCTGCTTGTTTTACACCCTGTTAATCTCGCTGCGGGATGTGCGGACCTTTCCGATCGTATTGGCTTTCAACGGCTCCGATGGCTAGGAAACCTGCGGGATTCGTCGATTTCCGGCGAAATGGGGCAGGCCAATCTGGTCCAGACTCCCAAAGAATGTGTAGACTATGTACGGTGCAGGAAATTCCCCCCTTTGAGTAGTTTCAGCGGGCAGGGACGGGCCTGATTGTTGGTGGGTAGAATTTTCTCGGGTCGAAAAGATGGCTCTGTTAATACTGAGAGTCTGCTTTATTTGTGTTGCCGCTGGCATCGCGACTCTTCTGCTGCGTGTCGGCTGGGAAGGGCCACCCTACACCCCCTACTTAGTCATTTTCGGCATCGTCCTCGCGGCCGTAGGTGTGATTGCAGTAGATATCTTCACGCCCCGCAAGCAAATCGAAGTCATTTCTGCAATCTATTTCGGGCTCTTGGTCGGGATCCTACTAACTTATGTCTTGTGGATCGCTCTTTCGCCGCTGATTCCTGAGAGTCCCTATGCACCGCCAGCACAGTTATTAACTGCAGCAATACTTTGCTACATGTGTACTAGTCTTCTCTTGCAGACCAAGGATGATTTTCGGTTTGTCATTCCGTACGTTGAATTCGCTCGTGACTTGAAGGGAATTCGCCCCATCATTTTGGACACCAGCGCGATCATTGACGGGCGACTGGCCGAGTTGACCGAAACGAATGTTGTTGAAAGTCAGCTTGTTATGCCAGGATTCGTCTTGGCAGAGCTGCAAGCAATCGCAGACAGCAATGATCGACTAAGACGAGCACGTGGGCGCCGAGGCTTGGATATCCTCAACAAGCTGCGAACTCAGCCGACGATGGATTTTCAGATCTACGATCGCGAGCTTCCTGAGTTTGCCGGTCAACCAGTCGATATGAAGCTAGTGATTCTTGCTAAGCATCTCGAAGGCAAATTGATCACCGGTGACTTCAATCTCAACAAAGTCGCGAAAGTGCACAATGTTCAAGTGATCAACTTGAACGAAGTCGCCGCGTCATTGCGTCCTCAGTTTTTACCCGGCGAGTCCTTCGAGGTTCGCATCGTGAAAGCTGGTGAAGGACCAGAGCAAGGCGTTGGCTATTTGGACGACGGCACAATGGTGGTCATTGAAGGTGGTCGTCATCGCATCAACGCAACGCTCAACGTCGTCGTGACCAGCACGCTGCAGACGCAAGCCGGTCGCATGCTCTTTGCCAAGGTCGACGAAGATCCCGTTCGGGCATAGACGCTACGTGACTTCCGTAGTGGATGAGAATTGCAAGTCCCCGCAAGAGACGAAGTCAGGAGTCATTTTCCTTCTTCGCAGGGGTCGACCAACTTTCTTAGCGAAACCAACTGGAAGAATCGGCTCACTTTGCTTCATCGCTTTGCAATTCTGCCGATACTGCAGCTCGCATCCAAAAATCGTATTTCGATTCGTCGACCGCTTTGGGCGAATCGCCGGTCTGCAACCCCAGAAGTGGAAACAGACTGATTGTGGTAAAGCTTAGCATCGCGAGTCATTCTTGAATTGGTGACAATGGCAAGCTGAAGACTTATGTTTGCCAAATCCTTGCTGGCACTTGTGCAAGCACACGAAAGCAAAGTGCATCGGGCGAGGAAGCTAACTGGGTCTTGCTTCTGACTCCTGAGAGACCTGACCATCCGCTGAGATGTTCGAACTCTCTTTCCTATTAGCTGTCGCCATGGGTCTTACGATAGTTGGATCGCGATCGCAGACGTATTTCACACTTCCATCGGCAAACGTCCCGAAATAGCCTTCGCTTCGATTAGCTAACGACTGTCCGACGTCGGCCTTTATCCCATTATGGTGCAAGATCATGCTCGTGGTCTGCAGACCATTCGGCACAACTCCGAGAGATCGAATATCGCTCCGAAACGCATTGGCTGTTTTGGTAGCTCCGCAGACGCAGGTATCTCACTTTGGTTGGCCTTCCACGACGCCTTGGCTGCCCTCGAAAGCGAAGATTTCACTGCGAGGCAATCTACCTGCATCATGACGGCAGCAACTTCGACCGGACAGTCCACTTCCGACTTGAGGACGTATCGCGAGTTGTTTGGCATGTTCAGTCTCAGACCGCACGAGGCGAAGCATCCTCTCTTGGCAGTCAAAGCAAGAGTCGGCCTCGGACAGCCAGCGTGTTCAGGGCTTGATGTCCGACGCTTTTTCAATCGCTCACTTAACAGCTGACGACAAAGTTCCGGTCTACATGAGCTACAGTCGCTCGAATTCCGAGGTCAATTGAAAAATGACCAGAGCGTTTGGGTGCACCATTACTGCCTCGGCGAGTAGCTGCAGAAATCGATGAAGACACTCGAGCTCAAATGCGCCTAAATAACCGAACCCAGCGTCAAAGTGATTTGAAATACCAAGGCACCTTGGATTTCTTAATCGATAAGCTGTTTCGTAAGACGCACGACTCTTTGCCGGCAGCCGGCAACTCCCAAGCCCGCCCGGCAGCAGCGGTAATCGTACTCTGCGAAGTGGTGCTAGTACTAAGCGAAAGGGTACTCGTGCTCGTCGGTCTGTGCTTGAGGAGCAGTAGTCCCGCGTCGCTGTCGACGGATACGAACATACGGGCGCACCAGCATCTATCGTCAAAGCCGCAGAGCGGCCACGCGACTTTCCATCCTTACGGCTCATCCGCAGAGCGAAGGGCAATGACTGTCATTTTTACCGTCCCGAAATTGGGCTGAGACTCTGCAATCCTCTTAGCTCAGCCGACGGTAGGAAACACCACAATAAGCCCTACCAGCGAATATGCTGCAATCGGAAGAACAGGAAGTTTTACCGAAAGGCTGCGCGATTTTGTTCCTAGGAGCGTTGTATCTCGATCTTTCCCAATTAGCGTGTAATTCATAGCTTATTCAGGGGGTTCGAACTCTGGCGGCCAGAAAAGAGCAAACACCACGACTGGTATTCTTTTCCGCCTCGCATCAATCCTCCCCCTCGACGCAACTTCTTATTGCACTCGAGGCGATCACTGCTTTGTCGGGACACACTATCGGTGAATCCATCGACTCTTACAAAAAGAACAAAAAGACCACCAGTGCCGTTCACCAAGTCACGACCAACGGTCGTTGATGAGGCGGCCCTGGATCTTCTAATCACTGAAGAAAGTTCCCAGATCCCGGTTGTACCGGCTTACATCGGTACACCATTTTGGAAAAGATCGCTCGATTTTCTTGGCTCGATCGCGATACTGATTGCACTTTCGCCAGTTCTTTTTGCGATCGCACTTTATATCAAACTTGTCTCCCGCGGCCCTGTTCTTTTTACTCAATCACGCGCTGGTGCGGGGGGGGAGTACTTTACAATTTACAAATTCCGGACGATGCACCAGGATGAAGACGCCGAACGGAAGCATCGCGAGTATGTCGAATCGCTAACGAACAGCGATAGTCAAGCGGAAAAACCAGACTACCAGAACCGCCTGATCCTAGGTGGAGAGTTCTTACGTTCTCATTCTTTGGATGAACTTCCGCAGCTCTTGAACGTCCTAACTGGGAACATGAGCCTCGTTGGGCCTCGTCCCGAAGTCATCGACCTCGCGGACTATCCGATCTGGCAATTGCGACGATTCGAAGTGTTACCTGGAATGAGCGGGCTATGGCAGGTCAGCGGCAAGAATCGACTCAGCTTCAAGAAGATGGTCGAACTTGATATCCAATACATAGAAAAACGTTCGCTTTGGCTAGATCTAAAAATCCTTTGGAGAACGATTGCCGTCGTATTCCTTAGCGACAACGAATAGCCACTACGTCCCAACTTGATTTACAACTTAGACTACCTCCACCTGGATGAACATCATGCTTCGCGTGGGAATAGTGGGCCTCGGTTACTGGGGCCCGAACCTCGTTCGCTGTTTTTCCGATCTCGATGACTGCAAAGTCACGGCAATATGCGACCAAAGCTACGATCGGCTACTTCGGATAAAAGATCGCTTCCCGAGTGTCTATCCGATCGAGAGCTTCGATGCGCTTCTAGAACGCGATATCGTCGACGCGGTAGTTCTCTCGACGCCGACGGACTCGCACCACGATCTTGCCCGCAAAGCTCTTGAGTACGACAAGCATGTCTTTGTCGAGAAACCGCTCGCTCGCACCAGCGACGAATGCCGATCGTTGATCGACCTCGCCAATCAGCGTGAGCGAAACCTCTTCGTCGGTCATGTATTTTTGCACTCGTCGCCGGTTCAGAAGTTGCGAGAGATCGTTTCTTCAGGTGAACTCGGCAACATCAACTACATTTCTAGCCGTAGGCTCAATCTTGGCCCTGTCCGTCGCGATGTAAACGCTCTCTACGATCTTGCGCCCCATGACATCTCGATGATGCTTTATCTGCTCGGCGAGAGTCCTGAAACCGTCACCTGCTGTGGATTCGATCGCTTGCACCCCGGCATTCACGATGTTTGCAACCTTTCGATGAACTTCCCGGGCAATCGCATGGGAATGGTCCACGTCAGCTGGTTGGATCCTCGAAAGGAACGTGTGTTCACGATCGTTGGTGACAAGAAGATGGCTGTCTACGACGACTTGGAACAAGAGAAGATCAAGATCTTCGACAAAGGGATCGATTGTCCGACTCCGACAAGTGGCGACTTCGCAGATTTCCAAATCTCCTATCGCTACGGTGGCAGCTACAGTCCATTTGTACAAGAACGTGAACCGCTGAAAGCTGAATGTGGCGAGTTCATTCGCTGCATCCGTGAAAAGGACACGCCACTGACCGACGGTTGCAACGGATTGCAGGTAGTCGAAGTTCTCGAAGCAGCCGACCATTCTTTGAAGCACGGTGGTGCTCCGTGGACTGTCCGCCAGAAAGTCGAAGAGGTTGGCTAAGCGATGATTCACCCCAACGCACTTGTTGAATCCGATTGCATTGGCGAAGGCACGAACGTTTGGGCTTTCGCCCACGTTATGTCCGGCGCAAAGATTGGATCACGCGTTAACATTGGCGACCACGCCTTTGTTGAGGGCGGTGCGATCGTGGGGAACAACGTCACGCTCAAGAATCAAGTCTGTATTTGGGAAGGAATCACGATTGAGGACGATGTTTTCGTCGGCCCCCGTGTGACCTTTACCAACGATCGCCTTCCTCGGAGCCCTCGTATGGCAGCGGCTGTGGAGCGCTATGCAGCCAAACAAAATTGGCTGCAACAGACGATTGTCCAGCGAGGCTGCAGCATTGGTGCTGCGGCAACCATTTGCCCTGGGATTACCCTTGGCGCATTTTCGATGGTTGCGGCGGGCAGTGTGGTTACCAAAGATGTACCACCTTTTGCTCTTGTTCGTGGCAATCCAGCGATCCCAGTTGCTCACGTATGTTCCTGCGGCCAGAAGCTGCAAGGGAACTTCGGTGAGTCACGTTGCGTCTACTGTGGCGAATCGGGCGAGCAGCGTTCGGCGTTGCTGTCCGATCACTACGTTTCAGCGTAAGTCTCAGCAGCCGTCGAGTAGCGACGACTGTTTGCGTTAAATTTTCTTATCGCACGGAAGCGTGAGCACGGATGCTGTGTATTCCCGTCTTGTGGCCGCCAGGCCTACTCTCAATAAGAGTAAACATGAATCAAGATTCTGATTTACAACCGATTCCATTGGTCGACTTGGCCACCCAATCTCGCGTGATTAAAGAAGATGTGCTTCGAAGAATGGGAGACGTCATCGACTCGGCGCGCTACATCCTTGGCCGAGAAGTGGGTGAGTTTGAGGAGCAGTTCGCCGAATATTGCGGAACGAAGCACTGTGTTGGTCTAGCCAATGGCACTGACGCTCTACATATGGCTCTGCGGGCTCTCGATATCGGAGAGGGCGATGAAGTTATCACGGCTGGAAACTCCTTCGCAGCCACCGCATTCGCCATTGCGTACGCTGGTGCCAAAGCTGTTTTCGTGGACATCGATTCCGAAGACTTCAATATCGACGTCAGCCTGATCGAGCAGGCAATCACAGAAAGAACCCAGGCCATCATTCCGGTGCATCTGTACGGTCAACCTGCCCAAATGCGCGAAATCAAACAGATCGCAGACCGCCACGGACTGAAGATTGTAGAAGATTCTGCCCAAGCTCACGGCGCAGAAGTCGACGGCCAACGCTGCGGCTCCTTCGGTGACATCGGGTGCTTTAGTTTCTACCCTGGCAAGAATCTCGGAGCGTTTGGCGATGGTGGAGCAGCCGTAACCAACGATCCTGAACTCGCCGAGAAATTACGGCTGCTTCGCAACTACGGTCAGAGGGTCAAGAATCGTCACGACTTGCTGGGTTTCAACTGTCGACTCGACACCATGCAAGCCTGCGTGTTGCTCTCCAAGATGAACCATATCGAAGACTGGACTGAATCGCGACGTCAAGTCGCAGCCTGGTACCGAGATGCGTTTTCCGATACTGATCTGATGCTTCCACACGAGCATGAATACATGCGGCATGTGTATCACTTATTTGTTATTCGACATCCTGAACGTGACTCCCTAATGCAGCATTTAGCCGAGCAGAAAATCTTCGCAGGAGTCCACTACCCGCGACCTCTGTTCACTGCCGAACCGTTCCGCGACAGCGCCACAATTCCCTTCGAGCTGCCAGTTTGCACCTCAACCGCAAATGAAATCCTGTCTTTACCCATGTACCCAGAAATGACTCAGCAGCACGTTGAGCGTGTTGCTGCAGCCGTCCAATCCTTCGCACCTGCCTCCGTGGTGTGATTCCAGAGAGCGAGCACGTCATGACACCTCCAGTATCATCACAAGACGCTTCACCCGGTACAGGCTTACTGGACACGCCTTTACCAGACAAACACTTGGACCTAGAGCCCTCGGTTCCGAGCGCACCCACAACGAATTGGCGTCCTGAATGGAAGTCAAACAGCGGTGGCGCGAGGATTTCGTTGGCAAAGTATTTGGAGGTTCCCTTCATTCACAAATGGACGGTGATGATCGTACTAACCTGTTCGTTATTCGCAGGCTGGTTGGCCATTTTGCTTTGGCCGCGAGTCTACGAGTCGGAGGCAAAGCTAAAGCTGAAGGTAGGGCTAGAGAGTGTCGGGCTCGATCCAACTGCCTCGACAACCAGTCGAACTGTAATGCTGCAAAAAACCCAGCAGGAGGAGATCAACTCAGCGCTCGAGGTGCTAAGTAGTCGACAAATTGCCGAACAAGTCGTTGCTAAGATCGGCGACGTCCCCATCATCGACGGATACCTTCCTTCGGAGGCTGTATCCGAAGAAGGATGGTTGAAGTCAACGGCGAAGAAGTTGAAGACGGGTGCAAGCGACATTCTGCATAAGGCGTTGGTCACCAGTGGCATTCGGGATGAAATCAGCGACCATGAAATGGCGGTTCGAACCGTCCAGAAAAGTGTCGAGATCTACGCACCGAAGATGTCAAACGTCATTACCATCCACGCCGAATCGAGGTCTCCTCAGATGGCACAGGCGATAGCGCATCAACTTACGGAGAATTTTCTCGACCAGCATCTTCAGATCTCCAGGACAGAAGGATCACAAGCTTTCTTTGACGGGCAATCTGCTGAACTCGAGGAAGAGCTCAATTCGCTTGTCGAGAAGAAGAATGTCTACATGACAATACACAAGATTGTGTCGATTCCCGCAAACGAATCGCTGCTCCGCGAAGAGCTTGCGGCCATTGGCCGTGACTTGATCTTATCAAACGGAGCACTAGAGCAGGCCACCGCAGAGATTGCCGACCTACAAGGGAAGATTGCCGAGACGCCTGACGAGATTATCGCGACCAAGCAGGCCCAGTCAGATAGTACTTGGAGCGGCATGCGCCAGAAGGTTTTCGATCTCGAAGTGCTTGAAACAGAGCAGGCAGAGAAATATACCGATGACCATATCTTACTTCAGCAAACTCGAGGTCAACTTGCGGAGGCGAGAGCCATCCTCTCGAAGATTCAGAGCGAGCGTGTCAACGAGAGTCGCACGCCCAATCCGGCCAAAAGACGGATGCGTGAAGACCTTCAGAAGCTGCAAACTAAAATCGTTGGCCTGAAATCGATCATCACAGAGAAAGAGAGTCAACGAAAAATAACTCAGCAAAACGTGGACAAGCTACACGTTCACGAAAAGATTCTCACGAAGATGGACCGTGACATTCGTCGAGCAGAAACAAGTCTTGCTGTCTTGAGGGAGAAACAAGAAGAGGCAAGAGTCATTGATGAGCTGCAAAAGGATCGCATCTCCAATGTCAAAGTCTTTCAAGCTCCGCCACTCGTCGAACGCCCAGCCAGCCCTCAAAAGAAACTTGTTGCTGCAGGATTCTTGGTGATCGGCCTGTTTGGAGGCATCGGCCTTGCATTCCTTCGCGAGTTCGGGACGACTCAGATTCGAACTCCAGACCACATCGAATCCAACCTACAGACTCCGGTAGTCTCGACCATTCCCCGTCTCGGTCGCCATGGGCTTGGTGAAAAGTGGCTGGAAGGCAAGAAGAGCCAGGAGCTTCGTGCTCATTGCCGCAAAATCATCTCTGAGATCCTGCTGTCGCGCACTCGCAACAATGCTTCAAGGACTCGGGGGCGAAGTCTCGGCGTGATCGGACTTGACAACGGATGCGGTGCTAGCACACTTGCTTCGGCGCTGTCTGTAGCGAGCAGCGACGACTGCGGACTTAGAACGACTCTCATCGACGCTGATGCACAAAACCGCTCCATCTCAAAGAACTTCAATTTGAACGGCGCTCCTGGACTTGCAGAACTTGTCAAAGGCGATGCGGAGAAAAAGCAATGTATTCAGCACATTGCCGCTTCGGAGCTGGAGCTGATTTCTTGTAGTTCGCCCGACGAGGAAAATCGTTTGGATGCTGACCCGCGCGATATCGTTGCTACGCTCCGTCGGTTCCAGCAAGAAAGCGATCTTGTAGTTATTGACTTGCCGTCCGCTAGCCAACCCAACTTGGCGGTCTCGCTTGCCCAACACCTCGATCACATCATCGTCGTTGTCGAATCAGGACGCAGTGAGCTCGCAGAAGCAGAGCGTTTGCTTCATCGACTTAGCGCGGGCGATGCCGAAGTCGTCGGCGTTGTGCTAAACAAAAAAAACGATTACTTGCCACGCTGGATTCGTCGTTACGTCGGTGCGTGAGCGTAAATACCAGATAAGTGAGAACAACTAACGGAAATGTCGCTGGCTCTATCTACAGAATCGATCCCTAACGAGAGCCTCGCGACGCGGCGTCTATCGATGCTGGAACGAGCTGCTTTGCTTTGCGGCATGGTGGAAATACCGGTTCAGCTAGACAAGTATTTCATGTTCCACGAGCGCGATGCAGACCTGGGGGCGGTTGGAGGCTTTAACGTCTCCATCACCTCCGTCTGCCTAGCGTTCCTCTACATGAGTTGGTTTGCACAATCTTCAGTCTCCCGAGATCAACAAACGCCCCACAAGCCGATCATCGGCATCCCGATGTTGGCGTACCTGATCACCATTGCAATCAGCGCTTTGGCGGCGCAGCTGCCGATACTTTCAGCGTTCGACTTATTCCTTACGTTTCAGGCTTACGCACTGTTCTTCTACATTGCAAACCGAATTCGGACGCGGAACGATGTCGTCTTCTGTGTCTTGGCTTTGGCGGCAACCTTGATGCTCCAGAGCGTCATTATCTTCGTCTCGCAAGTCATCATGTCACCGGGCGAAGAGCGATATATCGGCCCGATCTTACTAAGCGTGTGGGACGATGGACGTCCAGCCGGCACGATGCAGTCAGCTGTTCTTGCCGGGAGTACTTTGGCTCTCATATGGCTTCCCATTACTTCTCTGGTGATGTGTCGTCAAGCAAAAAAGATCTGGTTAACAGCAGCCTTCACCATCGCTTGCGGCCTGCTCGCAATTTTGCTGACGCAGACGCGTGGTGCAATTCTAACCACCGTTTGCGGAAGCAGTATTCTTGGATTCGGCCTGCTCGTTCGTGGCTGGCTGCCGAGATGGGCCATTCCCATGGCCATGCTGCTCGGCGTCCTGAGTATCTATCCGCTTTTCCGCGTGATCCAAAATCGAGTGATAAAAGGCGACTCTGGCTCCGCCACGGCTCGAGTTCACTTGACGCAGATTGCGCTTGAGATGATTCAAGACCATCCACTTCGGGGCTACGGTGCAGGAAACTGTCATTTGGCTGGCCAGAAGTATGCGGACCAATCCAAATATCGTTCCGAGTGGTACTACACGATTCACTGCAAGTATTTGTTGGTTTGGGTCGAAACGGGATTGCTGGGCCTTGTCGCCTTCGCAGCTCTTCTTAGCAACGGACTAAGACACGGCTGGATGGCTTGGTGTAGTCGCGACCGCCTCCTCGGAGTTATCGGACTTGCCTTGATGGCCGCTTTGCTTGGGCACATGCTGCATATGTTCGTGGACGTTTTCAATTCGCGAACTCAAGTACAAATGCTTTGGGTAATTCTGGGACTTGCGGCTGCGACTTACAAATTGACAAGACAATCACAGCCCGAAAACGCAGCCATGCAGAGCGGGAGGTTCGCCCAATGAACCGCGATACCGCTCGCCGCACTTCGAAGAACGCAGTCATGTTGCTCACCGGTACGATGACACGCATGGTCGCCAGTTTTGCATTCGTGCTCTACTGTGCAGCCAACCTGGGAGTCGAAGGCTTTGGCAAGTACTCGATCGCCATTCACTACTTTGAGCTCTTTCTTAGCCTCGTTGCCACCGCAGTTGGTATTTTGCTTACCCGCGACATCGCACGCTGGCCCAAGCATTTGCCCGAGTTGCTGACGAGCGCTATCGCGCTCACCACGCTTCTCTGCCTAGGCGCTCCATTGTGCATGTTTTTGCTTGCCTTTGTCTCGAATTACTCGAGCGATACCAATAGCGCAATCCTAATCGCTTCGTTAGCGGTAATTCCAGCGGCAATCTGCGTACTGCTCGAAGCCGTGTTTGTGGCACGCGAGCGCGCCGAATTCGTCACGCTTGGCACAGCAATCGAAAGCACTTTGAAGATCGCACTGAGCTTCGCCGTTCTGTGGATGGGCTATGGTATCAACAGTCTTATTTTCGTGGTGCTCGTCACGCGTCTCATCTTGATAGCAAGTTATTGGATCGGCCTCCAGCGATTGGGCGAGTTCCAAGTCCGCTTTAGTTTGACGAGAACCGTTCGGTTTGCCCAACGCTGGCGCGTGTTTGCGGCAGAGAATTGGATGGCCACGATCAATTCAAGCCTCGATATCCTTCTGTTGTCGTGGATTTCTGGAGAAGTGGCGACAGGTCTGTACAGTGCGGCATTCAAGCTTGTCCGCCTTGGAGCTGTTGTAGCCAAGAGCTACACCACCGCAGTCTTCCCTGTCATGTCGCGTTTGGCTGGCCAGTCTTGTGCCGCCCTTGAGCAGCTCTACTACCACACAATTCGCGTGATGAGTGTCTTGGCGTTTGCCGCAATCGCAGGAGTTGCGATCCTGCCATCGCGTTTCATCGAAATGCTCTATCCCGGCGAGTATGCGGATGCAGCTCCGGTGCTACAAGTGCTCATTTTGGTACTATGGCTCGAGTTCCTGAATCCTTTTCTGAGTCACGTGCTCTTCGCCCAAGGCAAGCAACATCGCTCGATGCACGTAGCAGCGATCAGTTTGGCCGTGAACGCCATCACAACCTTTTTACTCACACATCAATTCGGCGCGGTGGGTGCAGCAATCGGCACCGTCATTGGTGGCTTTATCGCAACATGTTGCTACCTGCGATTCACTTCAAGTTCGAGAGGTATCGCACAGACCGTGGGCGAAACCTTGCGTGTTTTCCTTGCTGCTGCGGCGCTCGGAGGCTGCATTTTTTTCATGCGTGATTATCACCTCGCGGCTATCATTCTGGTTTGTCTCGGGGTCTACCCAGTGCTACTTTTCCTAACGGGTGCTATGCGCTTGCAAGACATTCGATACTTCCAAACCACGTTTTTGTCGAGAACCATGGACAATCCCACACGCATCGCCGTGGTAGGCTGCGGAGCCATCGCGGAGTTGTATCATCTGCCCGCGCTGAAGGCGAATCCGAGAACCGCAAGTTCTATTGTCCTAGTCGAGCCCAACGAAACTCGCCGCAAGCAACTGGCTGAGAAGTTCGAGATCCAGCGAACCGTCGGCGATTACACAGAGCTTGAAGGCAAGGTCGACGCTGCGATTGTCGCCACACCACCAGCGCTACATCATCCGATCAGCAAGTGGTTATTAGAACGAGGCATTCATGTCCTCTCCGAAAAACCGCTAACCGAGAGCATGGAGGAAGCTGAAGAGCTTGTTCAAATTGCGGAATCGAATAATACTTTGCTCGCGGTCAATCAAACGCGACGTTTCTTCCCAAGCTATCAGAAGCTTCGAGAGTTGATTGCTGATGGAACACTCGGAGATGTTCTTCAGATCACCTATCACGACGGCATCGAGTTTGATTGGCCTGCTGCATCGGCACATCATTTCTCGGTCGATGCCAAGGGATCTTGGTCTGATACGGGCGTGCATTTGTTGGACAGCGTTTGCTTCTGGCTGAGCGACACGCCAGAACTCGTCGAATCCAAGAACGATTCCTTTGGCGGCCCCGAAGCGATGGCAACAGTCCGGCTGCGTCATCGAAAAGCCGATATCGAAATCAAGGTCAGCCGTCTCGGGCGACTCAAGAATGGCTTTATGATCGAAGGAACGAAAGGTCGAATCGAAGCTGGCGCAGAGGACTTTTCAAAGCTGATCGTTGAGTTCCACGGCGGGCGGAAACAAAAAATTCGCTGCGGCAAAGCAAATTTGGAATACACGGACTTTGCCGAGCCCATGTTGGTGAATTTCCTAGATGCGATTGACGGCAAGGCTGAGCCTCTCGCGGCAGGAAAAGACGTCCTTGGCACCATCCGGTTGCTTGAAGAAGCCTATCTGCTGGCACACCCCTATCCGATGTCATGGAATGCGAATGCCACAAGAGAGCAACCCGTCGTGGTGAATTCTACGCCTCGCGTTCTGGTCACCGGTGCATCAGGATTCTTGGGCGGCCGAGTCGTTGAGAAACTTTTACTCAGTGGTCGTATGTCACCCGTCGCGACGATTCGCAGTTGGACACGTGCCTCACGAATTGCCCGACATCCGGTCGATATTCGACTTTGTGACATAACTGATCCCGCTCAGGTACTTGCCGCGACGGAAGGCGTCGACGCGATCATTCACTGTGCGAAGACGGATGATCGTGAGTCCATTGTCGGCGGCACTCGTAACTTACTCGATGCGGCAAAACAGCATGGGATCAGCAAGTTTGTCTTCTTGAGTAGTGCAGAAGTCTATGGCCCCGATGTTTCGGGCAATATTCTGGAATCGATTTCCATCGCGCCAACAGGGCGTCTGTACGGCGATGCAAAACTCGAGGCGGAACGCGTCTGTCACGATTATGTATCGCAAGGTGTCGGTGCGTCGATCCTTAGGCCTTCATTGATATACGGACCCTTCAGTTCTTCATGGTCAATGAACCTCGCAAAGCGTTTGCAAAGCGGCAACTGGGGGTTGTTCGAAGGCGACGGAGATGGCGTAGCGAACCTGATCTATGTCGACGACTTGATCGAAGCTATGTTAACTTGCGTAGAAAAAAACGCAGCTCGCGGCGAAGTGTTCAATGTGAACGGTCCGGATCGCGTCACTTGGAATCAGTACTTCCGAGATTTCAACGAAGCGCTGGAACTTCCTCCGCTGCAAACCATTTCCCAAGGCAAATCGCGTCTGCGTACCAATGTCATGGGCGTGGTGGACCGTGTTTCCGACATGATCTTGGGTCGCTATGAAGACAAGATTATGGAGATCTACTTGCGTGGCGGCCTCGCTTGCAAGATTATGAAACGCATCAAAGGCGAATTGGATTCCACACCAACTAGTGATGAACTAGGCGATTTGTACCAGCGAAAGGCTGTGTACGATGACGCCAAACTCCGTGACCTGGTCGGCTACGAACCGAAGTACGATCTCGCCCTAGGTTTGAAGCTCACGATCGATTGGCTACGCCTGCATGAGCTTGCCCCCGCCAGTACACATGCCGAAGCTGCTTCCTCGACTTCGGATTCAGGTGAGAAGCTGGAGGCGATGCTGTCTTGAGAATCGCGTGGATCAGCTACGACTTCGAAGAGTACAGCTCCTTGCACGTCAATGAGTTGAGCACTGAGCACGATGTTTTGCTCGTTATGCCTCAGCCCGAAGGCGATGCGCCACGCTATGAAATTGACTCGAAAGTTGATAACTACGAATTTAAGAAACCACGACTTCGCCAACCGATTCGCCAGTTTCAGTCCCTTCGCGGAATCTTGCGAAAACTGAATGAGTTCCGACCGGACGTCGTGCACTTCCAGCAAGGGCATCTATGGTTCAATGCTGTGCTCCGTTTCGTTCGCAAATACCCGCTGGTGATGACAATCCATGACCCACGCCATCACTCGGGCGACGTCGCGTCGAAAAAGACACCGCAATGGTGGATGGATTACGGCTTCCGCCAGGCGGATCAAGTCATCGTACATGGTGATGCGTTGGGAAAAAAAGTCCAAGAACTATTTGGGTTCAGCTCCGAACAAGTTCACTCGATCCCGCATGTCGCGATGGGATCAATGGGTACTAGCGGTGCTCAAGCTATCCAAGAAAATCCTAATCGCGTGCTCTTCTTCGGACGAATCTGGGACTACAAAGGCCTCGACCAGTTAATTGCTGCAGAACCCCTGATCTCTGAACAGCTCCCCGAAGTTGAGATCATAATTGCCGGCGAAGGCGAAGACTTCGCCAAATATGAAAACATGATGGTGAACCCAGACCGCTTCTTAATTCACAACAGCTGGATCTCTGACCAGCAGCGGGAAGCGTTCTTCAAGGAAAGTGCCTTGGTCGTGCTTCCCTACAACGAAGCGACACAAAGTGGCGTAGTTCCTATCGCATATAACTACAGTCGCCCGGTTATCGCGACGCGAGTTGGTGCTTTGGCCGAGTGTATCGAGCACGAGAAGACGGGATTGCTAGTCGAGCCACGGAGTCCTGAGCAACTCGCCGATGCGATTATCCGGTTGCTCAATGATTCCGAGGTTCGGCAGGAGATGGGCCGAGCGGGAAAACAGCGTTTGGACCAAGAATGTTCACCTCGGGTTGTCGCAGCTGCCACGGCGGAGGTTTACCGAAAGGCAACTGTAGCAAGAAGTGAATCGATAGAGCAACGCCCCGTTGCCCCGAGTGCCCCTTCCTAGGCCGTAACAGCGCTACGCTCGTTAGCGGCCTACAACAGTTAATAGCCGACCAACTGATCATTGAAATCATCTCGATGACCTCATTTGAAAGCTACCGTGGCACTGGGTTCACGATTTAGCATCCAAAAAATGCCTGAGTCCACACACTCCTGCGGCCTGAACATGACCACAGTAGAAACTCCACCACTTCCGAAACAAGAAAACCAGCGCGAGTCGCAGCATTTCGCTGGCACTCTGCGCATCGGGGTCGTCGCGTCGATGAAACGCGGCTTGGAGCAATTCATCTACCGCGAGCTCACGCACCTAGAGCGACTCGGTGCCGAAATCCACCTCTTTCCCACCAAAAACGCCCCAGGACTTTACTCGGCGCGCGATTCCTGGAATGTTTGCAGGTGGAGTATCTTCACCATACTTCTGGCCCAACCGCTTGCCTTTTTGCGGACTCCAGCAAAGTACCTGCGTATCCTGCTGCATTCGATCCAGTATGGGGCTGTCAGAGAGTTCCTATTCGCCGCTTTCTTCAGTAAGCAGATGCAGTCGCTCGACGTCATCTACAGCACTTTTGGCGATCGCAAGCTCTTTGTCGGTTACTTCGCCAAGCTGCTAATCGACAAGCCGCTGATGTGTACGATTCATGCTTACGAGATCTACCAAAATCCGAATCCGAAGCTGTTCCCGGTGGCTCTCGCAGCTTGCGATCAACTGATCACCATCTCGGATTACAACCGCAAGCGAATTGCCGACGACTTCGACTACCCGAGCGAATCGATCGAAGTCATCAAGTGCTCAATCGACATGGCGGACTACAGACCAGCCGAGAAGTTCCGCATTCTGATCGTGGGCTTCTTTGTCCAACGCAAGGGCCACCGCTACTTGTTCGAGGCGGTCCAAAAGCTCAACGATCCGTCAATCGAAATCTGGGTCGTCGGAGGTGAAGGCGCAGAAGATGATGCGGTCGATGTCCGTGGCCTCGCCAGAGAGTTCGACCTCGATGATCAAATCGCCTTCTTCGACAAACAATCGGGAACGGCATTACGAGCGATGTATCACGTCTGTGACGTATTCTGCTTGCCTTGCCACTTTGACGACTATGGCGTCGGCGAAGGATTTCCAGTGGTGATCATGGAAGCCATGGCCTGCGGCAAGCCCGTGATTTCGACCAAACACGTTGCAATCCCGGACATATTGGAACAAATTGTTGTCGACGAAAAGGACTCGGACGCGTTAGCCGAGGCTATTCGCCAAGTCAAAGCGTCCGAGGCTTTTCGCGAGCTGATGGGCGTGGAAAACCGAAAGCTGGCGGTGGAACACTTCGACTCGTCGAATGTCGAGAGCACCGCGTCGATCGTCCAACGTCTCGTTACACATCATTCTACTGGGGAGTCAGTCTGATGTGTGGAATCGCTGGTATCCTGCAACTAAGAGACTCGGCAGTCGCGTCGGCCCGCGTGCTAGATGACATGCTGGAATCGATCTTCCATCGCGGACCTGATGACGAAGGCAAACTCGTCGACGGACAACTGGCGATGGGCATGCGTCGCCTAAGCATTATTGACTTGGCTGACGGTAAGCAACCGATCTTCAATGAGTCGGGTCGCTATGGTGTTGTCTTCAACGGGGAGATTTACAATTACCAAGAACTCCGCGCTCAGCTGGAATCCAAAGGCCACCGTTTTAGAACAAACAGCGACACCGAAGTTATCGTGCACTTATTCGAAGACTACGGCCCGAAATGTGTCGATCATCTCCGAGGCATGTTTGGCTTTGCGGTCTGGGACAACGAGCAATGTGAGCTCCTCATCGCTCGCGATCGCCTGGGCATCAAGCCTCTTTACTACACCGAAGCCGACGGGCAGTTGATCTTCGCTTCCGAGATCAAAGCGATCCTTCAGCATCCGGCCTACCGTCCGTCGCTTTGTCATGATGCCCTGAGTCACTACCTATCGCTCAAATTTGTACCCGCGCCCCTAACGCTCTTCCAAGACATCTACTCGTTGCTTCCAGGGCACAGCCTGACAATCGAAAATGGCCGCGTAAAGACCCAACCTTACTGGGACATGTCTTTTGCTAAGTCTGACCGCTGTCGCAGTTTGGAAGACTACGGTGAAGAATTGTCTCACCTGCTGGAAGAGTCCGTTCGCTTGCGACTTCGCAGCGATGTACCTTTTGGTGCATTTCTGAGCGGTGGCGTGGACTCAAGCCTGATCGTGGCTCTTATGAGTCAGATGCTCGGCGAGCCCGTGAAGACGTTTTCTGTCGGCTTTCATCACAGTGACGGTGAGGACGAATTGCCTTACGCACGCGAAGTCGCTGAGCAGTTTGGCTGCGACCACCACGAGATCCTCGTCGATGGCAATGACTTCATTGAGCACGCTGAGAAAGTGCTCTTTCACATGGATCAGCCGATCGCTGACCATGCTACCGTCGCAACGCACATGGTCTCGAAACTCGCTCGTCAGCAAGTGAAGATGGTGCTCACTGGCGAAGGCGGCGACGAGCTGTTTGCAGGCTACGCGCGCTACAGTTTCGAACGGATAGCGCCCTGGATGTCTGCCATGCCTCAATTTGTAGGCCCATGGCTCCGAGCTGGCGTTCGCCAGTTGCCAGGTCTACGGCGCCCAAAGATCGCAGTCAGTGCTCTTACAATACGCGACGAAGCACAGCGCTTCGCCAACTGGTTCCCGATGCTCAGCGATGACCTCAAGGCTGATCTGCTACCTCCGGAGCTCGATCACCTGCGGGCGGGGTCAGCTGAGCTATTTCGCGATCAGCTGAGTACCTGTGACGCCGCGAAATCGCTGGACCGCATGCTGTACGTAGACACAAAACTCTGGCTGCCCGACTATCTGCTGCTTCGCGGTGACAAACTCACCATGGCCAACTCGTTGGAAGCACGAGTGCCGCTGCTAGATCATCACTTGGTCGAATTCGCTGCAGGTTTGCCCACCAATTTGAAACTCCGAGGACGCACTCGCAAGTTCCTTCTTAAGCACTGTGCATCCAAACTGCTGCCGGACGAAATCATTCAGCGCCCCAAGCGTGGTTTCCCGATCCCAATCGATCGCTGGTTGAATGAAGAGGCAAAGGAACTCATGCTGGACACACTGTCAGCGGAATCACTGAACAACCGCAGACTGTTCGATCCCAAGTTCGTCGAGAAATTGGTGCAGCAACATCAGTCTGGATTCACCGACAATGCCACCGAGATCTGGGGCTTAATGAGCCTGGAAATGTGGATGCGTCAGTTCATCGACAGTAAACCTGCTCATCATTCGGAGGCTGCAAGTAGCTTGGTAGGAGGGCTCTCATGACAGCTCGTCCCTATCGAATTGTGATGTTGCTGGAGAACGAGACGTTTCCAGAGGACACACGCGTGTACCTTGAAGCGACGGCCTTGGTCGAAGCGGGCTATGACGTCACTGTAGTTTGTCCTCGTGGCGAGCACCCTCTCGGTCATGCAATGGTGGAAGGGGTTCGAGTCTATCGCTACCCGCAGCCTTGGGAAGGGCGCGGTCTGTTCCACTACGTCGCGGAATTTACCTTCAGCGCCTTCATCGGCTTCACTTTCCTATTCTACTTGCTGCTCCGCCGTGGCTTTGACGCGATTCACCTGCACACCCCACCGGACATGAACTCAGTAGTAGGCGCCTTCTTCCGCATGCTTGGCAAGAAGTACGTGCTCGACATGCACGATCTTTCGCCCGAACTGTATCAAGCTCAACGCGATGGGGAGGGCTCGAAGACGGTTGGCGAGGTATTAAGTTGGTTTGAACGCTTCGCCTGTCGCTGGGCCAATCGCCTGATTGCGACCAATGAAACACAACAGCGTTTACAAGTGTCACGAGGCGGGGCGAAAGCTGAAGACTGCTACGTGGTTCGGAACGGCCCCAATGAGATGTTCATGGCTGACACCGAGCCCCGGAAAGAGTTGCGAGCGAGAAAGCCTTTCCTGCTCGGTTACGTCGGAATGATTGGAACACAGGATGGCGTCGACCATTTCATTCATTTGCTGCACGAAATAAAGAAACACCGGGATGACTTCCTCGGTGTGGTCGTCGGAAAGGGCCCAGCCTTAGCATCGTTGGAAGAACTCGCCGAAGAATTAGATTTGAGCTCCCATGTCCACTTCACCGGACTTGTACCTTTCAATGATGTTCCCGGCTACATCGCCTCGTTCGACATCTGTATCACTCCAGACCCTAGCAATCCGTACAACGACAGCTGCACGACGATCAAAACCATGGAGTACATGGCTGTGCGAAAGCCAACAGTCTCTTTTTCCACGACCGAAAATCGTATCACCGCTGGTGACGCGGCTATTTATGCACGAGATAACTCGCCGGCTGAGCTTGCTCGCCTGACGAATGAACTGCTGGACAACCCGGCGAAGCGTGAAGAAATGGGCCAATCAGGACGAACACGCATCGAACGCTTCCTTTCCTGGGAGCACCAGAAGAAACAACTTGTCGCACTTTACGATGACCTGTCGGGAAAAGTCGATGACAAGCTGCCAGCGGAACCCCAGCCTGAAACCAAAGAATCCAAGCAGCCAACTGGCACATAGGCAACCCAAAATAACACTGCTCAACTTCATGATGAACACCCACTTTGTATGGAACATGAAATGACAATGACTATTGAAACGCAAGACAACCAGACATCTCAACCAGCAAATCCCACCCACGATGTGGACACTGTCGCTCACATCGACGCCGATAGTTTCCTGAAGAATTACATCCAGCCCAAGCAGCCGTTGGTAATCACTGGCATGATGGACTCGTGGCCTGCGATGAACAAATGGAGCTTTGAGTTCTTCCGTGACCTGAATTCCCAATCGACGGTTCACATTGAGGAAGGAAACATCATGCAGGGAGAAACGGGCTTCCGCAAACAGACTTTCCGCGACTACATTCAACAGCTCGTTGAGCAAGATTCAGAGTCAGCAGCCGGCGCTTATCTGTCCGTATTCAAAGTCTTCGACGAGTTCCCACAACTGCGTGATGATGTGGACTTTTCACTATTGAATCAACACAAGATCAAACACAGCACGGTTGGTTGGCTTGGACCAGCTGGAACCGTCACCGGATATCATATCGACTGGGGCGATAATATCCTTGCTCAAGTTCACGGTCGCAAATGTGTTCACTTGGCGGCCCCCGAAGACACGCCCAATATGTACGTCAGCAAGAAATTCGACCAAGGAGCGAGGCTCAGCGAAGTCGACTTGCACAACTGGGACGAGGCGAAGTTTCCGTTGTTTAGCAGAGTTAAGCACCAGAAGATCATCCTGCACGCAGGCCAGATGCTCTTCATTCCTCGCGGTTGGTGGCACCATGTCGAATCGATGGACAAGTCAATAAGCGTGAGCAACCTCACCTACGACCTGAAGGGCATTCTGCTCGATGCCATCCCCCATCGCGTCAAACAGATCTTACACAACGTAGGATTGTGGAAGTGTGATTGCACTTGTCACGTATGGCGTGATGGCAAATGGGTGCGAAAATAGGTAAAGCAAACTTGAGCACTCGCTTTGAAATACTTTCACCCGAAGATCGTGATCCGCGCTGGGACGCCTACGTAGCGTCTAATCCGCAAGGCACAATCTTCCACACCTGCGGGATGCTTCGTGCTTTCGCAACTGCGCCGAAGCACGAAGTGCTAGCGATGGCTGCTGTTGGCGACGATCATTCGATTCAAGCCATCATTCCCGCCGTCAAGGTATCGACGCTGTCGGGCATCGGAAGCCACATTTCCTCGCGCAGTATCTGGTATGCCGAACCGATTTGCGAACCGACCGAGCAGGGTAGGGCGGCTCTGGAATATTTGACGCAGTTACACGACCGCCGTGCGCGAAGCTGCCTGTTCACCGAAGTTCGCAACATTGCAGCAGCTCAGCATGAAAAACCTGTGTTGCAAGACTGCGGTTATCAGTACAAAGACTATTTGAACTACGTGGTCGACACATCGGACAGCGTCGAGAACCTTTTTCGCCGCGTCAGCAAGTCGACTCGCAATAAGATTCGACGAACTGAAAAACGGGGGGTCGCGATCGAGCTCGACAATTCGCACACTGGCATCGATCAAATGTATCGAATGGTTTATGAGAGTTATGCGCGTTCCGAGGTGCCTCTGGCAAACGAGACTCTGTTTCACACCGCGCTGGATGAATTGCCTAAAAACGTGCAAGTACGGTTAGCTGTTCACGAAGGGGATGTGATCGCTGGCGGGATCAGCTTGGTTTACGGTGATCGATTTTTTGCTTGGTATGGTGGATCGCTGCGGCAAAACAGCTTGTCACCCTTTGATCTATTGACTTGGGATGAGATCAAGTGGTCAAGTGAGAACGGCTCGTATTACTACGATTTTGGCGGCGCCGGCTGGCCCGATGAAGAATACGGACCACGCGAATTCAAAAAGAAGTTTGGCGGTGACTTGGTCGATTACGGCCGCTACCGCCGAATTCCTTCGCCACTGAAGTTGAAACTCGCCGAGTCTGCTTACCAGATCGCGCGGAGTGTGATTTCACGGTGAGGAACTGAACTCCGGCGTAGCGGAACTCTTCAGGATTTTAGGCTGCTAAACAAGAACGACGCGCAAGCGAGTGAATACCTGCGTCACGTGCGAAGAAACGTACTCGCTCGCTCGTCGTTATGGTATTCCCGAGATTTTCATCGAGTTAAAGTGTCCAGTTAAGACCGATACCGAAAGTCTTGACGACTTCCGCGCCCTAAGATCCGAAACAGTCATATGTCCAGCGCTTCCACAAACGAACTTGCTCAGACTAATACGGCTTTAGCATCGAACGACATCGCCACATGTCGCGTCGGAGGTGCCGATGGCTTCGATGCCCAAGCTCCCTTTGGCGGCAGCCTTGGCGAATTTTTATTGGAGCAGCTAAAACGAGACTTCGACGAAGCCAAACTATCCAAGGTCTTTCGGATCTTCTATCGATTGCGCCCTTTTCTTCCGATCGGCGTTCGACAACTGCTGCAGAAGGCACGAAACGGCAAGACGGAAGTGCCCCCAAAGTGGTATTTGCCGACCAAACTACTGGAACTCATCGAGCAGCAATCCTCACCGGTTTCGATCTGGCCCGACAACAAGGAGTTCACTTTTGTACTTACTCACGACATCGAAACGCAGCGCGGCGTCGGGCTAGTCGAACAACTGGCTGCTGTCGAACAGGAGTTTGGCTTTCGTTCCTCCTGGAACTTTGTGCCGCACAAGTACACCGTCGATTCCGGGTTGCTCAATGACCTGCGAGAGCGTGGCTTTGAGATCGGAGTGCACGGCTACAACCACGATGGACGGACTTTCCTCTCGCAGAATCATTTCAATCGTCGCTCGCCAGCAATGAATGCCGCTTGCGAAAACTGGCAAGCCGAAGGGTTTCGCTCGCCGATGGTTCATCGCAATCTCGCTTGGATGCAAGATCTGAACGTAGCCTACGATTCTTCATGCTTTGACGTCGATCCATTTCAGGCCATGCCGGGTGGCATTCAATCCCTCTGGCCCCTACGATGCGGCAAATTCATCGAACTCCCGTACACCATGCCGCAGGACCACACGCTCTTCATCACGTTGGGCGAAACCACCGACCGAATCTGGCGTGAAAAACTCAAGATCATCCGCCGCTGCCGAGGCATGGCGGTGATGTTAACTCATCCCGATTATCTCGACACGGCTGATCGACTCACCATCTATCGCGACTTCCTAGCCTTTGTTGCCGAACAAGACAATCTCTGGCACGCTCTCCCTCATCAAGTTGCCTCCCACGCCAGTGCCCTCATCGGCGCGCAAAAAAACATCGTAGGCCGATAGCAAGCACCGCGCTGTTGCGGCATCCACGTAATGGACGAGGTTTCTAGTCCGTTGGCAAAGCCAACACAAGCGTAACTCGCGCGAACAAGCAACGATGACGCCTCTCGCCCCCAAGGTTCGACGACTCCAGCTACCTCGCCCTTTTGCAGGATACCGATTGTCCGGTTGTCGCCTTATGGCGACCGGCTCGTAAACTCGCCTATTGCGATCCGATTTCGGCTTAGCTGTAACAGAGTGGCACACGTAACGGCCTGCAACGAAATGTCTACAATAGGCGGTTTGCGATTCTCCTCCAAACGATGCTCACTATGCACAACACGACAAGAAGAACGGCACTCAAGCAAATCGCTGCTGGTTCCACTTTACTACTACCTTCTCTGGCTATGGCGAGATCGCGAAACGAAGCCAAGAAGATCAAATTGGGCCTTATCACCGACTTGCACGGTGGGCTGGCTGTCGACGCGGATGAACGCCTGGATTTGTTTTTAAAGGCGATGGAGACGCAGAAGTGCGACGCCTTGGTGCAGCTTGGTGATTTTGCATACCCGAATGCGAAGCATCAGACTTATGCAGACAAGTTCAACGCGGCTCACGATACAACAATTCACGCGATCGGAAATCACGAATTCGACTACGGGCTGAAGCGTAAAGATTGTTTTCAAGCTTGGGGAATCGATGCGGCCTACTACTCAAAAGATTTGGCAGGCCTGAATGTCATAGTGCTCGACGGTAATGAAAAGGGGTCAACGGGTTACAAAGGCGGCTACCCTTCCTACATCGGTGAGCAGCAGTTGAATTGGTTAGAACAGGAACTGAGCCGATCCACGAAACCGGTTCTGATCCTGAGTCACCAACCACTGGCAGGCCGGATCGCGGTGGACAACGCTGCCGCAGTTCAAGAACTGCTGAGCGGTTACAAATCAAAGATCATCGCCTGCTTGAATGGCCATAGCCATGTCGACTCACTGTACCTAGAACGCGACGTGCCTTACTTGCACATCAACTCGGCCTCCTATTACTGGGTTGGCGGCAAGACGCGGATGGCGTTCTACACTAAGCCACTGTTTACGACGGTCACGATCGATCCTGAGCAAGCTACGATGGAAGTTGCACCCAAAGCGGGCGAGTGGGGGGACAAGTCGCCGAAGAAAATTGGCTACTTCGACCGCAAAGATGCTCCACCGGAAGCGATAGTTACCCCACAGATACGAAATCATCACATTTCCCCCGTAGAACTCAGAGTAATGACGTGGAATATCTGGGGTCGACTGAATCAGGATCCTCGTTACACAGTCGACAAAAGAACGGCTCGTCAGCGAACTATCGAAATCATTCGTGAAAGCGGTGTGGACTTGGTTGCGATGATCGAAACGTATGGTTCAGCGGCAGACATCGCCCAAGCCCTAAATTTCCATTTTTACACGACCGCTTCCGATGCGAACCTGTGCATCTTCAGTCGCTATCCTTTGTCGGATGTTGAATTGCTAGAAGGCCTAAATCCATTTTCGTTTATTGCAGCAACGGTAACATTGCCGCGTGGGCAGAAAGTTCGCATCTACGACATCTGGCTCACCAGCGGTGGACGGCACATCGTCGAAATCAAGAACAAGTCGGTGTCCGACGAGGAATTCACACAAGGTGACGAGAATCGTCACGAGCACCTGAGGCAGCTACTCTCACACCCAACATTCCAGCGAGATTTGGCGGCAAGTGATAAGATTCCTCTTATCGCAGCGGGTGATTTCAACTGTGTTTCGCACCTAGACCACAGTACCGAAACTAAACAAGCTGGACTAAACCACTCACGCGTGCTCCCGATTGCGGTTTCTAAGGCAATGGCGGAAGTAGGTTTCACAGACAGCTATCGTCACGCGAATCCCGACATCAAGAAAACAACACTCGGTCACACGTGGACAGCGGTTGGAAAAGATTACGTTTACGAGTCAGGCAAAGGCTTTGTGAAAACAGCTAAGCATCCACGCCCAGAGTATCAAGATCCTTATGCTCGGATCGACTATATCTATTCGAAAGGCAGTCTAACCGCATCCGAGTCCCGAGTGATTGAGCGGCATCACGACTTCCCTGACCGACAATTCCCAGTATTTCCCTCCGATCACGCTGCCGTGGCAACGACCTTTCGGGTTGGCAGCTAAAACAGCTCTTACCTGAATCACGAGCTAGACCGCCTTTCCGTCGGCGACCAAGACGACTACTTGTCAGTGGGATGCCCCACTGACATAACGACTAGCTCGTGCCAATAGTGCAAGCTCTAACACTGAAATACAGGCTAGCCCGTGCCACACAACTTCCTACAGTATCGAACTAAGCTGTTACTTGGACACCGAGCGTATGAGATTTAATATCGAGTTGACCGCTTAACTCCAACTCATTAACTTCTGCTTGCACCGTAGAGAAGGCACTGCGAAGTTCTTTGAGAATATTGATGGAGATATCAAATTCAGCTTCCTCAATCTTCACGACTACGAAGTGAAGCAGACGCAGCACGTTAAAAGCGACTTCATTTGCTTCAGCATCAATTCCACTGAACAGGCCCCAAAGCGCCTTCTGTGCGGAAAGGTAAGCCTGAGAGAAGACCGCGTCCTCCGCTCGCGTCTCCTCGGGCGTCGTCTGGCAGACTTCTAAGTTTGAAATCGCGTGGTCGTAGAGTTCTAGCAGCATGTCCACCTTTGTCCAACTGGTGACCGCTTGCTGCTTGCGATAATGTGAGGCAACTTCCTTCATGACTTCATTCACCCTCAAATCCATTGTTTCTCAGTAAAATAGGAACGGCACTGTGGGCTACCGTTCTCCAGCTAGGCTACTTGTTACTGTTTCCGCCAGCACTAACTCCACGAATGGAGTTGAGCTGGCTACTAATGAAATCACCACGGTTCTGTAATTCACTAAGAATGCTTTCAAGAGCTGTAAACTCTCGGATCAGATCTTCCCGTTTGGATTCCGTTGTTTCTTGCACACGAACTATCTGATCGTCGATCAGTTTAATGCGAGCTTCGAAGTCCTGGTCCAGCGTCTTCAGCAGTCCGTTGTCGACACTGACAAAGTCCGAGACCAAAGTCGAAAGCTGGCCGGTGATGCCTCGGAACACATCCAGCTGGCCTTCATTGCCGGCAACAATGTCAGCTGCGGTTAGAATGACTTCTACTTGCAAATCGGCCGTGTTTTCGTTGTCTGGATCGCCAAGCAACAGGCGGCCTGTTCCGTTGGCGACTTCAACCTTGCCATTCACGATGAACTCGCCAAGAACATCCTGGCCGCTTGCATTTTCGGTTCCTGTGAAACCGATCGTCGCTGAGGAACTTCCTGATATGCTAGAAACTTGCGACGCCGCACCGTACTTCTCGGAGATAATATTTAATCGATTATCGTTGCCAACAGAAACAATGACGTCGTTCTGGCCAAGTTCGGTTGAGGAGTTGATGACACTCTGCAAGTGATCGGCCAACTCGACTCGTGTGTAAGTGCCAGCCGTCAGCGTGAGCGTCTCGCTGGCTTTGCCGTTCACTGTAACTTGCAATGCGTTATTCGAAGCATCGATGACAAGCGCGTCGGAAGCGAGTGCGTTGGTCGCATTGATTTGTGCTCGTTCAGCCGCTTGGGTCACGTTAACCTGGACTGAACTACCGTTTGCGTTGGTTCGTGGACCTCCGGTGAGGAACCGGATTCCAGCATTCGATGAATCCGCCGTTAGGCCAAAGAGTGATTGAATGTCGTTCGGATCGACGCCCTCAAGTTCGCCTCTGAGCGCTTTCTGCAGCTTGCCAGAATCAATCTCGAGCTTTCCGCTTAAGTTGATGTCGATGCCAATCTGCGCGAGCCGATTCAACGACTTTCCGTTGGGAACCGAGCTCGTTACGGTGTTTAGCAAACGGTTCTTGATATTGGAGACGGAGCGATTACCGAGCAGCGGACTCGCTTGTTCCGTTTCAGGAACGAATCGCGTCTGATCCTCGATGAAAGTCATTAATGAGTTGAAGTCGGTGACGAACTTCTCAATCGACTCCGTTGCTACGGTGGGATCTGATGTAACGTCGATCGTGATTAAAGTGCCTGGCTGAGCACTTTTCAAGCTAAGCGTGACATCTTCGAGTAGCCCCTCGATTTCATTCGACGAGAATTCAGCAGTGATTGCCCCTGGGCCTGTACCAAGTGCAACTTCCGCGTTGGAAGCTTCTTGAACAGCAGGTCCGCTAAAGTCCGGAACCGTACCCGTTCCTGCATCCAGGTTGTTGGTAATGTTTATCGTATTGTCGGTGCCAGTTTTGTTCGAAGTTAGCAGCAACCGATATTGTGCATTCGCTTGATCGAATACAATGCCCGCGCTAACGTCAGTGACTTGTTCATTGATTGCATCGGCAAGGCTGGTCAAGTTGTTGTTGCTTGCGTCGATGGTAATGGTCTTCTGCGATCCATTTCCTGTTCCGATGGAAATGGTACCAGTAGCAATAGTGGAAGACGCAGACTCAAAACCTTGAGACGCGATTTGATGTGCTGAGGCGAGTGCATTGACGGTCAACCGATAGGTGCCGGCATTGGCACCACCGCTTGCGGCAACGGCAATGACGTCTTCGTTGCTTGAAGAGGCAACTTTGGAGTTGAATACCGAATTGCTAGTGCGGCTCAAAGTCGCCAGTGAGGATTGCAAGGAAAGGATCTGAGCTTCTATACCTTTGACAGCACTCTGCTCGGTCAAGATACCTTGTTTTCGGACATTCAGTGTATCGATTTGATTCTGTTGAAAGCCAAGAAGACTTTCGATTACGCTTGTCGTATCAAAGCCGGATACGAGTCCATCGATTGAGAACGTCATGCCAGTAACTCCTGAGGTTATCCTCCGATAGAAAAGAAGGGGCGACGCGAAGCCGCCCCTTGAATAGGTTCGTCGAATCTTTTCGCTTAGTTAAGAAGCGCCAAGATTGACTGAGACGTTTGATTCGCGTTCGAGAGAACGGATGTTCCAGCCTGAACCAGAATCTGGTTATTTGTGAATCGTGAAATTTCTTCAGCGAAGTCGGTGTCACGAATAACAGACTCTGCGTTCACCGTGTTTTCCAGAGTGGCTCGCAGATTACTTGCGATCGACTCGAGCGTATTCGCTTGGAACGCACCCAGCTCACCTCGAATGTTCGACAGCTCGTCGCTCGCCGCATCAATAACTGCCAAGGCTTCTTGAGCCTTGTCTGCCGAAGTAATGTCGATTTCGTTCAAGCTGTTGAATCGACTACCAGGAACTGCGATGCCAAGCCCGTCAGCGGATACGTTGTGGATAGCGATTTCTGCAGTTTGGTTTCGGTTTGCACCAATCTGGAATACCAAAGCGTTTCGCTGAACGGAAACGGTTCCCTGTGCGCTCGTTACTGACTGAACTTGATCTGAGGCATCAGCACCGATTCTAACTGAGAGGCCGGTCGATGCTCCGGAAACGGCTGATAGAACATTCCCTGCCCCTGAACCTGCGGTTCCATCAATCGTACCGGCGACATCAACGCCAATATCGGTAAGTGTGGCCAATCCAAAACCCGAAGATGTTGTCGCTGCAGCCGTATCCGAGGCAACCGAGATTTCTGCAGCTGATCCAAATTCGATTGAACGGAGACGAGTCTGACCGGCGGCAGCGGGATCGTCTTCAGCAACAACTCCGGTGATAGAGGTGAACTCGTTGATTCGAGAAATGACTCCTGTTTGATCCAAACCCGCGTTCAGTTGAATTGCAGTGCCATTGATCGTAACAGTTTCGCTCGCAGCGAGGTTTCCAGACTGTGCCGAACCGGCTGTTACGGTAGCCCGCTCAGCGGCCGTACTTACACTCACAGCGTAGGTACCCGCACTGGTTTTACTCGTTCCACGCAAGAAGGTTACATCTGCGTCGGACGGAGTACCTGTGATCCCGGAATCTCCATTCAGCAATCGCTTATCACCGAATTGAGTGTTGGCCGCGATTCGGTTTATCGTCTCCAACGCATTCTCGATTTCAGCCTGGTTCGCAGCGAATGCATCGGAGTCGTTGACACCAGCATTGGCCGAATCCAGGGCGAGAGATCGAACCTTGACCAAGACGCTGTTGATCTCATTCAACGCGCCTTCCGCCGTTTGCACAACTGCAACCGCCTTCTCGGTATTGTCGATCGCTGTTCTCAGACCAGCAATCTGTCCTCGCTGCTTCTCCGAAATAACCAAGGCTGCTGGTCCATCTGCCCCTCGGTTCACCTTGAAGCCCGACGAGAGTCGCTCGATCGATTTGTTGAGCGCTCTGCTAGACCGCGCAAGGTTGTTTCGAGCGTTCAGGGCGCCCACATTATTCGAAATTACAAGACTCATTCTAGTAACCTTCTATGAATTCGCAGTGATCGTCTTCCCTGACACAAAACCAAATTGACTCGTCGATGACATCCAGTCCTCGACATTGTGGCTATTTCTGGAGAATCGCACTCGCCACTTCGAGTGCGGTCTGCTCCTTCAGGTAGTCTCCGGCTTGAATCTTGAGCTTAGCCTGAACAACTAAGTCTTCGCGGATAAAGCCCAGCTTCGCATCCACTGCCGCTTTGTACGTGTCTACTACTGAGGCCGAGCCTTGTTCCGGCGATGAGTCACGTCGCAACTTTGGCTGAGTGCTGGCTGTTGTGCCAACATGTTCCTGATGCCGAATTGTCTGCGTGCTTTCAAGTCTCATAACCCAATCTCCTTTGAAGTAACCAAAACTGTTGTCGACCAAGCTCGGCAAAATTTGCCGAAATAAAATGTCTAAAGAGCAGAGGTGATAACGACGACAAGGTGTACCGATGAAATCAACTTTGAGGGTCAGGAAGGCCTGAACGCTCGATATCAACTGCGTGTGTGCTAGACGCATCGAGGCAAATATGGCTAAGCAATACTGGGGAAAAACCGGGAGCACAGGAATAAAAGCTAGTGCTGTGTTGGTGCTCCTGACGTTGCCAACGCCCGCCGCTGCTCTGGGCGCACCGACGCCACAATCCCGACTTGAGGGAAAGCCCTCACTGCGGTTTGGTGATGAAAATGCCGGCGCACTTTCGGGCAGTGCAGCCCCTCAGCCGGACAGAGGTCCCCAGAGTCCAAATCAAAACTCTACAGAGGCCAGCGAAAACCTGCTGGAAATTCGAGGAGGTCCAGTCCTTGAGAATCTTCAGGAAGGAGACCGACTATTACTTGGTGGAAACTACAACGGCGCTATGCGTTACTTCTCTGACCTGTATTTGCAAGGAGAGAAAGGCGTTGCGATACACCTGAGGCTGGGGCTTGCCAGCGAGCTGACTGGCAACCTTTCTCGGGGATGGGAAAACTTTCGAGAAGCGGTTCGCTATGCGGAACCAGAATCCATGGCGCAGCTGTGGAGCTTGCTGGGTGTAGCACGCGTTTGGATGAAACAGGGCAAGCACGACCTCGCCAACAGCTTGTTAAGTGAAATGCTTCTCAAGTATGGCAATGACAATTATCCGGCGATCATTCGTTCCACCGCAGCATTGCTTTTAGCAGAGAGTATTCGGCTGGAAGACCGTCGCCCCACACCTCGCGATACGTTTAATTGGCCAGTTTACTTCCGAACTACACCGAACCCTGACCAACAACTTTCTGAAACGACAACCTACCAGCCCAGGATCGAAGATGATTCTCTCAATCCAACGGCCAAAATCTCGCTCGTCCAGAAGCCTGGATTGGTGGCCGCCGGTATCGTGGTAGATGCGAAGATAAACTCCAAGCTGATCACCGAGTTGATTCGAGAACTTGAGTCTACAACCGGACTCAAGTTTCAGCTGAGTGAGAAAGCAAGAGCTCGCCTGTCAGGCCGTAAAACCAGCTTGAAAAATCGTATTATTTCAACCGCTGACTTGCTCGATCATGTTCTGTTTCCACACAGGCTGACGTGGGAACAGGAAGGAGCTAATGTCTACGTGACCACTCGGGAGGAGATCACCGTAGATCAGCGCCATAAGTACTTCACCAGCCGTCGGGCTCGTCTCCTACGAGACGTCCAAATCAACGCAGACAACAAATTTCAGCGTTGCATCGCCTTTATGCATGACGGCAACGACCTCTTGATGAGCGGTGAATTCGAAGCGGCTTTGAGCAAATATCAGTCCGCGCGAAAAATGGTGCCCAGCGGTGAACTAAGTTCCCTACTCTTTCACAATACTGCGCTGCTACTTCAGAAACAGAATAGCTACGAGGAATCACTCGAGAATTACTATAATGCGTTGGACCAGAGTCTCGAGCCGGACGTTAAATCCCGCTGTTATCTCGGCGTCGCGAAACTTGAACTGGCTGGCGGAAGGATTGACAAGGCTGTAGTCGCGGCGTCTCGTGGTTTGCGATTCGGCGATGAAAAGAGTCGGCAAATTCAGAATTTGCTGGTTCTCGCCAAAGCCTACTTGTTGCAAGATAAACCATACGCTGCGAACCAAGCACTGTTTGAGCACGCCTATCTTCTGCGAGGCACCAAAGATGAACCTATGGGTAGCGTCTTTGCAAGTTACTCAAGGCTGGCGATTACCGGACGCCGCGCTGGCCTGGGGGATGAGGCCAATCGCCTCGTGAATTCTCTCGTTGCCGTCGCCGGTGATGGTGCGAGCGACTACGCGGATGACATTCTTCTGTCGCGAGCCTACCGAGAGGTTGGACTGATTTCCCGTGCCATAGACTACATGGAGGAAGCGCATCAACGTGTTGAAAGTAGCTTCTGGCATGATCTGGTACTCCTCGAACTCGCAGGATTGTACACAGACTTGGGAAATCTCGAAAAAGCAGATGATAAGTTGAGCGAGATGAACAATCTCAATAACTATCGCGAAGCCTTGCTGTTGCAAGCCGAATTGGATTTAGAGCTAGATCGCGCGGACAATTGCATTTTGATTTGTCGCCGGATTATCCAGTATGAGCTGAGCGAAGCAGAGACCAAGACGACACTCGCGCTACTCGGAAAAGCGTATCAAAAGCAGGGCAAGCACTTTGCGGCTGCAACTTGCTTTTCTGGCGTATTGCCAAACGCCAACTCCATTCAGTAGTGGCTGTAGAACCATCTCAGGGAAGATGAAGTGATGAAGACGCGTTTACTTCTACCAATGTTGATGACCGTATGTTCTCTCGCTCCGGTGCAAGGCCAGACTGTACTTATCCCGCCAGTCGCCAAACCAACGAATACCGGCAGTAGCACCTCTGAAGCCGTGGCCGGATTGAATGCTCTCATCGATGCTTCACGTGCGGCCAGGAAAAACCAAGGCAACAGCCATGGATCAACCACCGCGGATCCGAATTTCGATGTCGAACTGCAAGCATTCGAAGCGGTTTTGGGACAAGTCAAAGCACTGCAACAACTAAAGCTAACTCAGCCAATAGGCGCCGCTCCGAACAACTCAGCTCAAATGCAAGCGAACAACATGCGTACGGCTAGCTCAATGAAGCCTCCCAACGCGATGGGCGCGTCTACCGGCTCCCCAATGAGTACCAGCATGGAGACAATCGGTAATCCGATTCCGGCCGCAAACGCACATCGGATCCCAATGGAGAGCACCGGAAGCTTGACCGATATCGCTCCAACGGTCTTAACGCAGGGTGGCAATCCAGAAGACTCTATGAAACGAATGCTCGACGCACCAGTTGATCCCATCCGGATGGCGCAAAGCCTCTACAAGACTGGAAACTATGAAGCTGCGATTCATGCTTGCAACTCGTTGGAAGAAGAAAAAGCGTCCAAATCAGATATCGAATGGGCGAAGTTTTTAACTTCGCTTTGCCTCAACCACCTAGGACACGCTGAGCAGGCCGTTGCAAAGCTACGCGAAATGTCCAATGCCAAGGAACTTCGGTACAGCGTAGAAGTGAAATGGTGGTTGGATCACTACGAGCGACGCCGAAGCCGCCAGGCACGAGTCTCTCAAGTACTCGGACAAGCAGAAGCATTGAGTCAAGAGGTTAATAACTATGTCAGAAGCAACTGATCAAGTCGAAGAGCTAATGCAAACATTGCTGGATGACTACTGTACCTTGCGCGATGACATGCGAGCCAGTAAAGTGGAAACTACGGAACGCTTGCAGCGAATCGCTCATCGCTTGCGTAAGATCAAACAGACCGAAAACTCTCTGCGGCCACTGCGGGAGGCCATGCGTGAAAACCGAGTTGAGCTAAGCTCCTCACTTCAGCAGCTCAGCAATGAGACGATAGAGGTGATTCAGGACGTAATTCCGATGCTCAACGAATTGGAAACGGAGTCTCAGAAGGCAATGAAAAAGCTGTTTCCCCACGTGCGAACGAATGTTCGCGGCATGTTGATGCGCGAAGCATATGCAGTTCGATAAGGAGTGTCAGCACTTGATTATTACGCGAAATGCTCAGATGCTTAGCTTGATAGATCAAGCTGAGATGTTCGCGCGGTATAAGGTCCCTGTGCTCGTTCATGGCGAGACAGGTACCGGCAAAGAACTGTTTGCAGAATTGATCCACCAAACAAGTCCGCGTGCTGAACAACACATGGTGCGTGTCAACTGTGCTGCATTCGCTGAGAGCCTCGTCGCAAGTGAGTTGTTTGGGCATGAAAGAGGAGCGTTTACCGATGCTCGTTCGGATCGAAAAGGCAGGTTCGAACAATGTCAAGGTGGTACACTTCTTTTAGATGAGATTGGAGAAGTCCCGCAATCTGTGCAAGCGATGTTGCTGCGCATCGTTGAGAATGGTGAGTTTGAGCGAGTAGGGAGCAGCGATACTATCAGGCATGACGTGCGCATTGTGGCCGCTACGAATCGAAGTCTCAGCGATCTCGTGCGAATCGGCGAATTCCGCTTAGACCTCTTACATCGGCTTAGCGTGGTTCAGTTGAACATCCCACCACTGCGTGATCGCAATGAAGACATACTATTTTTGGCGGAGCATTTTCTTAAGCAGTTTAATACCGACTTTAAAACGCAATTTGAAGGCTTCGACGAACGCGCCGCCTCCCGTCTGCTCGAGCACAGCTGGCCGGGCAACGTCCGTGAACTCAAGAATGTTGTGCAAAGAGCTTGTATTCTCTCGAAGTCAGCGACAATTGCCGGATCCTGCATCAATTTTCTGGACGAGTGCCTGCCACTGCAACTGGTTCAAGGTCCTGAAGAAAGCTCCACGGTCATACCGGACAACTGGCTAGACAAAGATCTCGATGAAATTGAACGTCAGGTGATCATGGCGACAATCAAACGACACGGCAGTCAACGTATCGCAGCGGAGCATCTCGGTGTTTCAACTCGAACGCTCACCAATAAGATGCGCAAGTACCGTAAATTGGAGGGAGCCCCCAAAGCAGCCTAGACTCATCCTATGGTCGTTAACGCGTATTGTCTCGCCGTCGCTACCTCAGGATCGAGCGCAGGCTGATGCGACGTCGAGACGAACAGGGCTAAGATGTATTACTTCTACTCAGAACAGCTGCTCGATATCTAACTGTTCTTCAAGTGTGTATTGAGTGGTAGTCTGTCTACGAATCGTACAACTTAGTTCCTCGCGTAGGCGATTCTTGAGTCGCTTCACCGCCCCACAGTCGCCCTCAACCTGCGGCGTGCCCTCACTGCTTTGACTGACTACGCCGCCTTCCATGATGCCAGCTAGCAAGTACGAGCGGATCAGCTTCCGGATGTGCGAGTCGTCGATCTGTCTAGCAAGACGGCTCATTAAGACGTCATAGTCGACATGTTTGGAGAACTTCTCCAGGTCCATGTTCACGTCCCAGCGCTGGCCCAATGCGATGTCCTCTTTGGTTTGCTCCAAAGCTCAATGGGCGATCCGACCGGGCCGAACCGCGAGGTTGAAGTCCGTAAACTGTCGTTCGTATAGCGGGGTGCGTACTTGGAACAGAGTTTGCTAAATCAGGCGCTCGAGAACCGTCGGAATGCCCAGCATGCGTTTTCAATTGCTCCCTGGCGTCGGTGCTTCTAACTTTTGCACGGGGCCTGGATAATACGTTCCGCTGGAAAAACTCTTCCCGGTGACGCGACCATTGCTGGCAGTAGGGCCACCGTTCGTCGATGGTCATGCCATCGCCCCCTGCAGCTCCTCGGTTACTCAGGGTGATCATCGAGTACCGGAAGTGATTGACGCGCGTACGAGGAACTCTTAGCGGTTCCACCGCCTACCTTCGTTCGTGGCTCTGGCTTCTCTGCCGTCATGTCGGCGCCAACTACACGTCGCGAACGCAGCTGCACTCGGCGGTTAAAACTAGTTCGGCCAATCGACAGGCTAAGCACTCGTTTACTAAGGCCTCGGCTGACTTCTACATACCCATTACAGTTCCTCTTGAAACGGCTAGTCAGACGGACTTCGTCCAAAGGACAGACTACAGACCGCTCAGGGTAAGACACGTCACTTTCCTCCCTGATATCCGCCGCATATAAAACAACACGCTCCGGATGACATTGGGCTTCGAGTTTAATAGCCCCCTCGCCCAGCAAGCCAACGCCTCGTATGCGATTCGTATTCCTCGGTCCGGGAGTTTGCCTGCAGCTTCCTTCAGATTGTGGAGCGCCCGAGCCCCCTTGCTGTTCGGCTAGGAGTTCCTGTCATCAAAGGCCTCCATCGGGACTTCCACCCGACAAGTTACTTCCTGGGTCGCTTTCGCCTACCAATACTAAGCGTCCTTCAAGACACTAAGCGTCATGCCTGACGCACCAACTAAAAAAAGGGTGGCCGTTTCTGACCACCCTTTTCTTTGAGTTTCAATTTCCTCTGGATTTTATCGCAGCAAAGATAGAATCGATTGAGTCGTTTGATTGGCATTGGAAAGGACGGACGTTCCAGCTTGGACCAAAACCTGATTCTGCGTGAATTTCGAGATTTCTTCTGCGAAATCAGTGTCCCGAATAATGGACTCGGCTTTCACAGTATTTTCAAGAGTTGTTCTCAGATTACTGCCGATCGACTCCAATGTATTCGATTGAAAAGCTCCCAACTCACCACGAATGCTGGACAATTCGTCTGCAGCTTGATCAATGACGGCAAGGGCTTCTTGCGCCTTGTCGGCGGAAGTAATATCGATTTCATTCAAGCTATTGAATCGGCTACCAGCCACGCCCAAGCCGAGCCCATCGGCTGAAACATTTTGGATTGCGAGGTCAGCAGTTTGGTTCTGGTTCGCACCAATTTGGAATACCAACGCATTTCGTTGAACAGAAACCGTACCTTGAGTGCTGGTTACCGTTTCCGTCGCGTTTGAACCGTTCTCTGCAATTCGAACCGCGACCCCTTGAGAAGCACCCGAAACGGAGGTCAAAACATTTCCCGATCCGGAACCTGCTGTTCCATCAATCGTTCCAGCAATATTCACACCCGTATCTGAGAGAGCTGTTGTACCAATACCAGACGAAGTCGTTGCGGAAGCGGTGTCCGAAACGACATCGATAGTTGCCGCGGATCCAAATTCCACAGAACGCAGGCGCGTCGTGCCAGAATTATCTTCAGCGACGACTCCGGTAACACTTGTGAATTCGTTAATTCGCGAAATAACCCCGGCACGATCGAGACCGGCATTCAGTTGAATCGCGGTTCCATTTACGGTCAGGGTTTCCGCTGCGGCTAAGTTTCCGGTTTGCGATGTACCAGCAGAAACATTGGCTCGCTCGGCAGCAGTCGTAACGGCGACGGCATAGCTTCCTGCACTTGTATCGCTTGTCCCGCGAAGGAAGGTAACGTCAGCATCTGAGGGCGTCCCTGTGATTCCAGCGGATCCGTCCAGCAAACGCCGATCGCCAAACTGAGTGTTGACAGCGATTCGATTGATGGTTGAGAGTGCGTTGTCGATCTCAGCCTGGTTTGCAGCAAACGCGTCAGAATCATTAACGCCAGCGTTTGCGGAATCTAGGGCAAGTGAACGGACCTTGACCAAAATGTTATTAATTTCGTTCAGCGCGCCTTCCGCAGTTTGCACTACAGACACAGCCTTCGATGTATTATCGATTGCCGTTCTGAGACCAGCGATTTGAGCTCGCTGCTTCTCCGATATCACCAAGGCGGCGGGGCCGTCTGCCCCGCGGTTGATCTTGAATCCAGAGGACAATCGCTCGATTGACTTGTTCAAAGCACTGCTTGACTTTGCCAAATTGTTTCGCGCGTTGAGTGCGCCCACGTTGTTCGAAATTACAAGACTCATTCAATTTACCTTCTCGTAAGACCCTCCTTGATTTATTTCTTGGATCTGCCGAGGTATCCCACTCTCGGCGGCTACAGTGATTCTCGGACTCCCGAACTTGCTCAGCCCGGATTCTCTTATTCGACCAAAGTCGGTCGCGTCCTACGAAGCAAACATAGCTTTGGTAGATAAGAGAGCACCAATTTCTGAGCACGGGTTCGCCCTTGAATCGACAGTAAAGGTGGTCGTCCGGATTTGCTATATTTTGCCGAAATTCTCTAACCTGAAATCTCAACGTTAACTGATTGCGGAAAGTTGTAGCGATTATTCGCGGTGGATAGGTGATGAAAGAGAAAAGTCGATGCAGGGTGTGTTTACTACGTGGCATATTCACCGATGTATCCAATCTGCACCGGAACCTTTCAGCTATGTGCTTCGCAAAGGCAGCAGAAATGCAAGATTGTTATATCAATACTAAAAACCCGAAGGCATCCGAATTTGAAGGATTGACAGCTAGTCAAAATAACGGCGATTCGCTGGCGGAAACTCGCCACTTAGTCATAGTTCACGACGCTGAAACAACTCGTCGAAACGCGGAGCAGTTTCCATGCATCGATCACAACTCCCCAATTGTCGCGGTCTCTGACCGTCAATGCTTGCTCAAACTCAGCAGCACTTTCTACTAGCCTAAAGAGCAAGTTCTTCTACAGCTCAAGTGCGAATGCTGCATATTCCGTTGTGAAAAGCAACCGATTTTGCTTCGACTCTAACGGTTGAATTGGCTGACACGCTGAAATTGGCTTCACCGAAAGAGATGGTTCTTTGGCACGAGGTTTGCAATCTCTGGTTGCCGTATCTGCCCTTGCCCGAAGATCTCTTCAAGTCACGAAACCCATCCGAATAATTCGACAAATGGCGCGATAACGCCTAGCTAGCTGCCCAAGTCCGACTCCGTAGGTTGTCATTAGCGCTCTATATCCTGCAGATATGTTGTACACGTCACGATGCAAGAGTTAGCAAGGTTGCGGTAGTGGACGAGTTGCCTTCGACAACTCATGCAAAGGAAGAAAAAATGCTGAATGAACAACTTCCAGGCCAGTCACTTCTTTCGGGCCTGATACCCACGAGTGCATTCGCGACGCATACAACCGGTAACCCCAACAGGGAAGAGCATTCCTCTGCACCTGCATTCAAAAGTATTTTACGGAACACTACGAACGATTTGGACAGCTATGATTCTGTGGATCTGAAACCAGCGGATGACGAGGGCGTGGAAGCTATGCCTCAAGTTATCCTCGCTACTCAATTGGAGATTTCCGAAACTTGGAATCCGCAGTTAACAGCAGGAATCAGCCAAGCGATCGCCGGCGAACTGCACATTCCTGTATCGCCGTCACCTGAAGCGAATACCAATTACTTGTTAGTCGAAACGAACTCGACGGCTCGGGCTATCGCAAAAGAATCTCATGCAACTTCGGAACCATCGGTGCTAGATGCATTGAAATTGGCTGAATCGCCAAAGATGACGCTAACCGATCAAACTCGCGAATCGCCGCTGCCGTCGACACAGCCGATGGTCGAAAGCCGTAATGCAATACAAATTGAGCAAGATCAAACATCATCAGCGCGTTCACCAATTCAAAGCGTATCCGCCACCATGCTTTTGAACGAACCGTCTTCCGCCAGTATTCATCATAGAAATGCTGTTTCTAATACGGCGAGCCCTACCGCAACTGCCGACTCCCAATCAGTCCTGATGGACCACCAAACATTGGAAGAATCGCCGCCCGCTGGGCTGCAAGTGGACAAGGTGATGCAGGAGAAAACCCATAATGGCATAGCCAGGTCTACCCCTTTAGCCAGGGCCCCCAGCTCAGCAAATGAAAACTCAGAATTGACGAATATCAGACCGCCGATTGATTCCGCTAGAAAAAATCATGACATAGATGATCTCATGGATGAGTCCACTGACGACGGCGCGAATGGCTCGGAACGAGCCCCGATATCGGCTGACGAGCGGTTGATAAGTGGTATGAACATCAAGCAAGATTCGCAGCCCCGCCCCGATACGACGCAGCGAAATCAAACTCCTGACAAAATTACGAATACTATGATCGAGCGTTCTCTACCAGAGCAACAGCTCTCTAACGACCCCACTGCCAGCTCTAACGTCACACAGCAAAACTCATCAACTGCCACCGCGACCAGCTTCGGAACAGCAAGTCTGACTCAGAATAGTACTATCACGGAAAAAACTAGTAATCCGATTGCCACCAATTTCCAGACGTCAGTCAGCGAGCCTCAGGGGCATGGAATTGTCGACCAGATTAGTCAACCGCTGCGTGAGCATATTTCACTACAAAGGGACGGAACTCTAAAAGTCAACTTGGAGCCAGCAGAATTGGGGCGGGTCTCCATAACCCTGCAAAGAACAGCAAATGGCTTGGCAGCTCAAATGATTGCGGCAGAAAGTATGACGACTGAGTTGTTAATTACGCAGCAGCAAGACCTAAAAGATACACTCGTTAACTTCGGATTCGACGAGGTACATGTCGATGTATCACATCAAGACGAAAGCGGTCACAGCGACGAGAGAACAGAGTCTCGTCCACAACACGCCGACAGCGATCTGTTGGAAGAGCGACAGGATGATGTCGAGGAATCGAGTTTGAACTCTCGCCAATTGAATGTACTTGCATAGGATCAACTAAGTGAATGGACTAAATGCTCAATCAGCGACAGTGGATTACTTGCAACTGCTCACGATTCAGCTTCAGAATCAAGACCCGATTGATCCAGTCGATCAAGAAGGACTCATAAACGACCTCACTCAATTTTCCATTTTAGAGGGAATCGAAGGACTGAATTCTTCCTTTTCCGATATATTGTCCCTGCAAGAGTTGACTAATGGGGCAAACCTCGTAGGCAAGAACATAGTCTTTAACCAGAGCGAGGGCAACGTCGCTTCCGGTAGAGTTTCCGAAGTATTCAAGTCCCCTGATGGACTGACCGCCTTGGTAGACGGAGTTGGAGTGCCTATCACTCAGATTCTCGGTGTTGCAGAATAATCCTCTGTTTTTCTTTGCGCGTTTATTTGTTCTCTAGACTCCACTAATTAGGTAAAACGATGACACGATCATTGATGACCGGAATCTCTGGCCTGAGAACCCACCAAAGCAAGTTAGATGTAGTAGCGAACAATCTCGCAAACATGAACACCACTGGTTTCAAGTCTCAAGCCATGACGTTCAGCGATCAGATGTACCAGAATCTTCGTAACGGAGGGGGCGAGACCGCCCCGCAGTCTGTTGGTACGGGGGTCCAAATATCACGAATCTCGAGGCGTTTTAATCAAGGGCCACTGGAAACCACCGGTCAGATCTTTGATTTTGCGATGCAAGGAGAAGGATTCTTCACTGTCGTCTCTCCAACAGGCGAAAACCTGTACACTCGTGATGGCTCTTTTAACCTGGATCCACAGGGCCGTCTGATAGATCCTTCCACGGGGTATTACGTGCGGCGATTCGGTGACGAAGGGGCCGAAGATGGAGCGGCTTTCCAGATAAGCGGCGATGACTCCATTAGAATCCCACTCGGCGCAGCCGTTGCGGGCCAGGAGACGACAGCCGTAGATTTCCAAGGAAACTTACCGTCGACCGCTCAGCCTCCGTTGACTCAGATAGTGTCGAGTACCGCCCCATTTGAAACTGGAAGTGGTGCGGCAACTCTTACTACACTCTTAAACGATTTGACATTGAATACTGTCGACTACGTTTCCGGCGACCAAGTAACAGTGTTCGGAGCCAATCCGGATGGTAGTACCTTCAACGCCAATTTCAATGCGGACGGTGCGACTATGGCAGACCTTGTCAACACACTCAACACAGCTATGACCGGGGCAACAGCCAGTCTCGCGGCGGATGGAACACTTACTGTAACAGCCGACAGTGCTGGCGACTCTCTCATATCCATTGGAATTGCTGATAGCGCAGGAAACACTGGGCAAACCAATTTTTCCGGAAACGGGATGACAGAAACTTCGCCAGGCAGCGACGGAGAAACTTATGAAACCTCTTTCGAAGTGTTTGACGTGCGTGGTCAGACACACAGAGTCAATTTCGAATTCCGGAAGATCTCTGCAAATTCATGGGATGGGACTGCAAGTATACAAGCATCCTCAGGGGTATTGCTTGATGACTCCGTGTTCAATATTACTTTCAACGAAGATGGTACATTTGCATTGGCTGGAGATTCCGGAATAGGCGACACGGACATCGAGTTGAATCTTTCTTCAGTATCTGCGCCCCAAAGTATTATTCTCGACTTTAGGAACATGAGCCACTTGGCAACAGAATACACCGTCAATCAGTCGCCAGATGGATTCCCGTCAGGAACGATTGTTTCCGTATCCGTTTCCGACTCTGGACAGCTGAGTGGTGTAGCGACGAACGGACGCACCATTCCCCTAGCGCAGTTAGCCATCGCACGGTTCCAAAACGCCGGAGCTTTAAACGCCATTGGCAACAATCAATTTCAGCAAACTATTGCGGCCGGAATTCCGCTGGTTGGAGAGGGCAACACAAACGGGAGGGGAAGCATTGTTGGGGGACAGCTTGAAAGTTCAAATGTGGATGTAGCTCAAGAGTTCACGCAGCTAATCGTTGCACAGCGAGGTTTTTCAGCCAACGCTCGCACGATTACCGTCGCCGACGAAATGTTGGAAGAGTTGACGAACATCATCCGATAGGTGATGTCAAGCTAGAACTTGGACAGCCAAATTCAATTCCCGGGTGAGACACAATTCTCACCTGGGTTCACTTTTTTGGCAACGTTGGTGGCCAGGCGAGGCTGTGGTAGGAAACAACCACAACCACTTGTAGCTAATCGATGGACATCCAATTTTCGATTTCCCCGTTAGCCAGATTTCCCTCTAGATTGGAGGAACTTGATGTATCAACTTGGCGTTACAAACCAAGCGGAAGACGCTGGTCGATGCTCGAAGTCTTTTGCCATCTCCGAGATGAAAAGGTGGAAGACTATCGGCTGCGACTTCGCATGACATTGGAAGATCCTCAGTAATCCTGGCCTCCAATCGCTCTCCTGCCGCAGCGATTGAGGTAAACTACCAGTAAGATGATCCCCGGCAGGCACTGCGAGCATTTCTTTGCGAACGAAGTTATTGACTCCAGTGGCTTCGATCGCTTAAGACACCGAATTTGGAACAAGCTTATCAGCACCCTAGTATAGGGCTGATTCCAGCAAGCCGGCTTCTGGGCGTCGCACGATCTATTGCACTTGAGACAGATCATGAAGCGACTCTTCGAGTGCTTGCAAGCCGCCGCAAAGCACTCGCTGGATTATGCCGGCGATTGGTAGCGGCGAAAGAAGCTAGAGATTCTCACTCTTAGCTTTTTCCCAGTCGGCATAGACTACCGAGAAGGTAGGACGTTTGGCATCCGTAAATAGCCAGGGCTTAACTCGGATGAACAGCCTCTGCTTGCTCTCGTCCTTAAGCCAGAAGCTAGATTCGATGGCCGCGCGCACTTTGTTCGCATAGTCCAGTTTTGTTTTCATCACGACTGGGCTTGGCATATTTGCCCAAAGGATGATTTCGACGCTAGACTTTGAGTGGAGTTTCACCATGGCGGCTGGCAAAACCTCTTGAGCAACTTTGGAGATTGATCCGTCCTTTTCCAGCAAGGGCTCAAAAAGGTCGATTGCTGTCTGATTGCTGCGAGTTCCTGTATGTTTTAGGCCAATCGAGTTTTTTAGCTTGTCCAAAAAGATCTGAAACTGCTCACTTTCGCGGTCAACGACCCGTTCGTTTTCCGGGCCCTCATCAGGACCGATTTTCTTCGAATCTTCGTTCTTGTCGAGGTTCTCTTTTAGCGCATAGATCGGTTTGGGCTCCTCCATCTGCATGACGTACTTGGAACGATTTCCGAAGTTCTTCCCTGCCGCACCTGATTTACTGAAGGCAGTTGAGAAGGATCCTGTACCTGCATACATGGCTGCACCTGTTTGCTCTTGCGCAAGCGAGTTGAGAACGATAAAGAACGCAAGGAGGGCCGTCATCGTATCACCGAATGAAACCAAGTAGGCCTTACTTGGCTTACTTGGCGGCGGTGGCCCTTTCTTCTTTTTCTTATCTGCCATCGGCGTTCTGCTCGTATCGTTCGATTGTGATTCGCATCATGTCAGAGGACACATCCGGTGTATAGGAACAGGCAACCTGACCAGGACGGACACCCTCCCGCTGTGTCAAAATCTCAAAAAAGAGCAAGCCTGCATCGCGGCCAAGATCAGACGAAAATTCTACTGCGCAGTGCACCGGAAGCCGACGTAGCTGCGTGGAAAGGGTACCTGAAAAGTCCTTGCCCCATTGCGTAAGAGTCTTCCCGTCAACACTCACGGTTTGAATTGGAATCTTGGTGGAGTAGGCCTTCATCACATCGATCTTGGCCTGCTTCTTATCAGGTGCTATGAGTCCGTTTCCAGACGGTTCCGTTGCAGCATCCTGCATCATGGGCGGCATCTCGGCACCATGAATGGCAATTCTGGCTGCTCGAGGGCGAAATCGTTTGAAGGATGAATCTAAGTCCATCTTAGTATGCTCGAGACCCGCAACACCAGTCGCCGAGTCGGAACCCATAATGCTCATCTGAACTCGCTCGTATTGCTCTGGCTCAGTCGATGCGAACGTCAGGAGCAAGATGAAGAATGTCATGAGTAGCGTGATGACGTCGGAGTACGTCATGAACCAAGCTGGAATGTCATCTCCACCGTCTTCTTCTTCCTCAGCCATGCCTATCGCCTATTTGTCTGCGGCCGCAGCCCGTGTCTTCGGTGCCAAGTAGGTGAGCAATTGTTCTTCAAGAGCTCGAGGTGCAGTTCCTTCACCGAGCAGGACAATGCCACGAACCATCAATTCGCGAAGCATGCTTTCTTCGTTGTTCCGCGTCTCAAGTTTTCCTGCTAGTGGAATACAGATAACGTTCGAAACCATCGCTCCATACAGCGTGGTCAACAACGCTGTCGCCATACCACCTCCAATCTTGCTGGGGTCACTCAAGTTCTGAAGCATCTGTACCAGACCGATAAGTGTTCCGATCATCCCAAATGCAGGAGCGGCAGCACCCGCTGAATCGACGATTTTTTTACCCAGCACGTGACGCTGCAGGATGAATGCTAGCTCGTTTTCCAAGACGGATGCTGTGTCTTCGGTCGACGTACCGGCGATGAGCGATTCAAGGCCGCTCTTCATGAACGTGTCATCCACTTCTTCCAACTTGGATTCTAGCGCCAGCAATCCCTCCTTCCTTACGACTTCCGCCAAGGACTTAAATTGCTTGACCGTATCAATAGGATTCGGCAGCTTGAACAGAAAGCACTTCATGATGACTCCGAACGAGCCAAGCACTGCTCCCATCGGGAAGTTGATGAAGGAAGCTGCGGCTGCACCACCAAAGACGATCATGCCAGACGGCACGTCAATAAACGGTCCAAGACCGCCACCTCCCATCGCGATGGAAGTAAAGATGAGGCCGAAGCCTCCTATGAGCCCAAGGATGGTTGCTATATCCATCTTGTCTTATCCAGTTGTTGTCGAGGTGATCCTGTCCCTGCTGAAAATCGCACGCGTGCAACACAGCCCCGTTGCAGTCAATGCGCAAGCTTGCAGGTTCATGCCAGTGCCCTGCCTGTAGAACCAGCGAACAACCCTAGGTCACGCATGCAATTCAGGTTAGAGACTGCATTGCCAGCCAGCAAAGTACGCACAGTTGAGGGAAAACCCCCTAGGCGCCTAAACGTCAAAAAGTCAGTCGATACTGGAGTAGCAGGAAAAGTCGCTCCGATAAAGTTGCTATGACCGGAATATATTCACAAATCGATATGCTCAACTCAGCCCTTAAGCTTGGTGAAGTTCAGCACAATGTGCTCAGTCAGAACTTGGCCAATGCCAACACGGCTGGATACAAGGCTAAAAACATCGACTTTGAGAAGATGTTGATCGAGCTTGCTGAGCAAGAAGGAACCAAGGTTCCGGGGTTGCTCGAAGACATTCCAGTTTCCGAAGTCAAGGGATTACCTGAGCGGGTGGACGGTAATAACGTCGACCTCGCTGTAGAGATTTCGAAGATCAAAAAGAACTCGATGCTTTATCAAAGCTTCTCGCATCTACTAGCCTCAAAGGTCGCGATGATGCGGAAGTCGATTAGCGGATAAGCGCGCCGTTTTATTTTAGGATGCTGCCATGAGTGGATTTTTCTCTGCCCTTGATATCAGTGGGTCTGGGATGTCCGCCGAACGTCTCCGCATGGAGATTACGGCAAACAATATCGCCAATGCCGGCACAACGCGTACGGAGAACGGAGATCCGTACCGCAGGCAAGCCGTCGTTTTCTCGTCCGTGCTAAGCAAAGAGTCAGGACTGGCGGAAACTGAGCGTCTTCAGGGCGTAAAGGCCGTCGGCATCGAGCCGGACAGCACTGAGTTTCCGGTCGTCTACAACCCCGGGCACCCGCACGCCGACGCGCAAGGTATGGTCCGGTTATCGAACGTCAAGATTCCCCACGAGATGGTGGACCTGATCACATCTAGCAGGTCCTATGAAGCGAATGCCAAGGCTGTGAGCCTATTTAAGGAAATGGTTGAACAGACTCTGAACTTGTTGCAGGGAGCAAGATGATGAAGCCAATTGGAATTGAGGCTACTAACTTTACGATCGGCGAAAGCGATCCGACGCTTCAGAACCAAGTCGAGCCGGGACTGTTCAAAGGTTTCGTTTCGACAATCAACCAAGATCAACAAAACGCCGACCAAGCCATCCAAGATTTCATGTCGGGCAAAAGTGACAACATTCAACATGTTGTTTCACAGATGGTCAAATCAGAGCTGTCGTTTCACTTCTTTATGGAAGTCAGAAATCAAGTGATGGAGTCCTATAACGAGATCATGAGAATGCAGGTTTAGTGAGTTTGTCCTCTGAGGACAAATCTCTTCGTTGCTCTTTGCGGGCCGGCACCTCTTTGCCCTGATGCCAAGCCAAGCAAGAAGTAACTCTTTCGTGACCGGATACGACCTTGAAAACCATTAGATCCTACATCGAATCACTGCTCGCTCTGTGGAGCAGCAGTAATCCAACCGCGCGCATAGGCATGCTTGTGTTACTGGGCACCTGCGCAGTTGCGGTGGCTGGAGTGGGGTATTGGTCGATTCAGCCGAGCTATGTCATCCTTCTGAGCGAGCAAGACGGCAACAAAATGGACTTGGTCATCAATGCCTTAGACAAAGAGGGAATCTCTTATCAGCTCTCAGGGGCTGGCGGCAATCTGATGGTCGACAAACGCTATTTCGCCAAAGCACGATTGCTGGCGCGTAACATCGGCGTCGACACAGCTGAAGGTGGTGGAGCTGCCTCTGGGATGATGGGGGCCTTCATCAGCCCAGAAGAACGCCGTGAACTTTCTCAGCAACAGAAAGAAGCCCGGCTCGCTACTTCCATTGAAAAGATGTCCGCAATCGAGGGTGCCGACGTTCACTTGGTCATCCCCAAACGCTCGCCTTTTGTTCGCACCGGTGGCAAACCATCTGCAAGTGTTTTACTCACGCTTCGCACTGATGACTACTTGACGGATAAGCAAGCTGGAGCGATCGCGAACTTAGTTGCTTTTGCGGTTGAAGGTCTGCAACCAGAAGCCGTTCAAATCTCAGACAAAAACGGCCATAGCTACACCGTTGCCGACAGTGAAGCAAAAGAGATCAGCACTCAAGTGGAATACGTTTCCTTCGCTGAGCGAAAGCTCGAAGACAAGGCGATGGCTCAGCTCTCTCGACTGCTTGGGCCAGGCAATGCGAGCGTCATGGTCAGCCTGGACATGAGCTTCAGCAAGGGGTCGCGCACGACCACAAAATACGAAGCCGCTAACAAAGTTGCGACGGAGGAAAATCTGGAATCCACAACAACGAAGGGTTCTGGGACTTCCGGTGGACCAGCTGGCGTTGCCTCCAATTTGCAAACGCGCGCAGGCGGTGGAGAAGACGATGTCATCAGCAAAACAGAAAATATTCAGTCTAGTTACTTAGTCCCCAAGACTGAGGAAACTGAGTCGGACTCGACTCCAACTAAAAACTACATGACCGTCAGCGTTATCGTCAATGACGCCGCGGATGGCGTTAAGGACGAGCAGAGCAACGTTCCCGCCGCCCTAAAAACACAACTCGAAGACGTTGTCAAGAATGCGGTGGGCTTTCGGGACACAGGCCTCACTCCTGACACAATTTCACTGGCCTTTCACCCGTTTCCCGAGCTGACTGCTGAAGTTCCTGTCGCGGCTCCCTTCGAATGGGGAAACATTATCACGATCATGGAGTACGTCGCACTGATCATTGCCGCAGGCCTAGCATTCGCCATGGGCATGATGCTTTTACGACGTATCCGACCACCTGAGCAAGCCGAGCAAACAGGTGCATCACGTGTCGAAAGATTGGGCAGCGTTCAGCAACTATCTGAAATGATCGAGGAGAACCCTGAGGTCTTTACACGACTCGTCCGGCTATGGTCTGGTGAATTGCAAACACTGCAGAATGAGCAAGAAGATGATTCTCAAAATCGGGCGGCTAGAGCCGCCTAACGTCGGAGAGAATCCATGACTCAACTCAATCGAAACGAGCGGCTGGCGCTGCTGATCACCTTGCTGGGTGATGAGGCGAAAGCATTGGCTGCGCAGAGTCTAGAAGGAGAAGCACTACAGCAACTGGAGCAAGCTCTCAGTGACTTTGATGAGTTCCCGCCGACCAAAGACGAAATCGACCTCGTTGTTGGTGACTTCGAAGAATCCTTCCAACTGGCAATGGCCAGCGCGAACATCAACATTCTGGATGAAGACACAGGACCGAAACTCTACAAGGCCCCCGAGGAAACCTACGACGCGGGCGAAATTGAGGCTGGGCCTAAGTTTGCGAAGCTGGAGCTTAGTGGCAATATCATCGCTGATCTCAATCGACTTCATCCGTACCAGCTTGCTGCCGCTTTGCGCAATGAAGAACCCGCAGTAATCGCCTTGGTTATGAAGAAGCTCGGGCGAAAGCACGCGGCATCAACAATTGAGTGCCTTCCAGAGACACAGCGGGCAGGTGTCATCCTGCAACTGCCTAAACCGATGAAAACGCGTGCTCGCGCGGAGGACTTGGTTTTGCACACAATTCTTGACCAAGCCTTGCTGGTCGAAGAACGCGGCCCAGAGGAAACGTCCTCTGAGCAGTTGGCAGAACTACTTCGCTCCTTCCCCAAGCCAGTGCGTACTTCACTGTTCCAAGCTCTTCAGAAAGATGATCCACACTTAGCAGAGCTAGTGAAGAAGCGTTTGTTCCGTCTCGACGATATGCTCAGACTACCAGACCGCGATCTGCAGCTCCTGCTCGGACAATGCAGTAGTCAGACACTCGTTGTGGCACTTTTTGGTTGCGAAGAGGAATTGCTGAACAAGATCTTCTCCAACATGTCTCGTCGAGCTAAGGAAACGCTGCAAGAAGAAATGGCTTTGCAGTCCGCCTTGAGGGACGACGAAGTACAAGCCGCCCGCGATCAAATCGTGAAAGTCATTGCGGAGTCGGACGAAGCCGGCAAGATCTCAATCGAATAATGCACTACCTGAAGAAGAAGACATGCCTGTCTTGGAAGACGTCCCTGCAATCCCCAGCTACCAACTGATGCTTCATGCGCCGCTTCGCCAGCTCACCGGCGAAGACGTCGTTGTCGAGTACAGCGATGAACTCACCCCCGCTGCACAAGCCAAACTCCAGCTGTGCGCCTTAGCAAAGAGCGTCCAACAACAGCTCCAGCAAATTCAGCAATCCTACAACGGCTTGCAACAACAGCTTCCGATGCTGGCGACCGATATTGCCCGCACCATTTTGAAAGATAGCGAATTCTTACAGCAGCGTATCGAAAAGTTTGCGGAACTTGCGCTCGAAAGTATTCCGGCACAAGACTGTGAACTGCTTTCACATCCAGACTGCATCGAGGCTCTGCAAGGCTGGTTGGAGCAGGGCGAATTCCAATTCAAAGTACAGCTTGTTTCCGATCCGACGATTGCACTTGGCGACTGCCGAATCCGTGTCGGACAGATCGGTGTCGAAGCAAGGCTAGATGAGCTGTTGCACACCATTCAAAGCCAACTCACCAAACAGGAGTAGTTTGTTGCTCGAAGTTCGAAGCAGTGATTGGATTCAACGATTTGGCGTTCTCACCAGCGTGAGTGGGCAGCTTTGCGCGCGATTGGACGCATCACTGAAAGAGTTAGTCAAGATCCATACGGCTAGTGGAAACGAAATCCTGTGTGAAGTCATTGGCTTCGACCGTGACTTGGTGCATTTGATGCCTTTCACTTCGAACACCGATTTTCGCGCTGGAGATAAAGTGACTGCAACAGGCAGCCGCATGTCCGTCGGCGTCGGAATCGGCCTGCTGGGCCGCGTGCTAAATGCAATGGGTGAGCCGATTGATGGTGGCCCGCCAGTGATTCCTCAGGAACGCATCGAACTGGCCGTACAAACACCTGGTCCGTTGAGCCGCCCAACAATTGACACGCCTTTCTGCACCGGAATCCGCGCCATTGATGGCATGCTTACGATCGGTCGAGGACAACGCATGGGCTTGTTCGCCGGCAGCGGTGTTGGTAAGAGCACACTGTTGGGAGAAATTACCAAGTATGCTGAGTCACAGATCAATGTTGTAGTGATGGTCGGTGAACGCGGCCGCGAGGTCCGTCCCTTCATTGAGCAGAGTCTAGGTCCAGAAGGTTTACAAAAATCAATTGTTTTTGTATCCACTTCTGACCAACCTCCATTAGCACGTATTCGAGTCTGCGAGCTAGCCATTGCAGTGGCGAATTGGTTCCGCAATCTCGGCAACGACGTACTCTTTATGCTCGACAGCCTCACGCGAATGGCATACGCACAGCGAGAACTGGGCCTGTTCCTCGGTGAGCCGCCAACATCTCGCGGTTATACCCCCAGTGTGTTTCAGAAAATGGCGGAGCTTCTTGAACAGCTTGGCACATCCGAAAAGGGCTCCATCACGGGCCTGCTGACCGTATTGGTCGATGGCGACGACATGAACGACCCTGTCGCGGACTCAGCACGTTCCATCCTGGACGGACATATCGTGCTGAGTCGTGATCTCGCCAACTCAGGCCACTTCCCAGCCATCGATATACTGCAAAGTGCGAGCAGGTTATTCCATGAGATTGGGCATCCTGATCAACAGCAGAATGCCATGAAGATTCGGGCGGTAATGAGCAAATACAAGGAAGTTGAGGACCTGATTCAAATCGGGGCTTACAAGCAAGGAGCATCGCCGGCGACCGATCGCGCCGTGGGGATTTTCCCTCATGTTCAACAGCTGCTTCGCCAGGGACTCAACGATCCATGCAACTATGCGCAGACGCAAACTGATTTTGCTGAACTCGCGCGGCAAATCGAGGTAGCTGCATGAGCTTGGTTGCCCTAAAGAAAAGATTAAAAACCATTCGACGACTCAAGGCAGTCGAAGAAAGTCAAGTAAGGATCTTGTTTGGCAACTTGAGCCAGATCATTGAGCAGATCACGCAGCTAAGAAACGAGTGTCGAGAAGTCAATCGCGCAACTCGACAATTGACCTCTGGACAACAATCACTCGGGCAAACAACCCTAGAGCACCTGGGCAGCACACATAGACTTGTCAATGCATTGCATGAACGCATCGCCACGATGGAAGTGCGACAACAAGAGTTGGCGGAAGAATATCAAGAACAAAGCAAGAAAATTCGTGGTTGGGAAAAGCTGGAAGACGCGCTTCGCAAGCAAGTTGAAGCCGAAGAAGCTGGCCTCGAGAATCTTGTTGCAACGGATCGCTTCTTGAGCCAGAGTTTAGCCAAACCACACGACAACCAAGCTGAGTAGACGGAATTCACGGATGAAATCCTTAATATCAAAGATCATATTTTTCGGAGTGTTGTATGCCGTCGCTGCGGGTGGTACGACGCTGTATTTCAGCATGACCAAGGCGCCCGAAGAAGAATCGTCTGAGGGTGAAGAGAACTTGGAAGGCTTGTCCGGGGCTGAAGATCCGCCTCCGCCACCAGTCCCCGTCGCTCTAAGGCCGAAGAACAACGTATCCGTTGAAGCTATCGTTCAGATGAGCGATTCGATTCGCCGAACAGAGCTCAGGCTTGAGGAACAGAAGAAACAGCTCGCAGCCGACGAAGAACGCGTTGGTCTGCTGTTTGAGGATCTTGAAGTCGAGCGTGAAGAACTTAAGGCTTTGAACCAAAGCCTGGATGCAAAGCTAACATCACTCGCCGAGATGGCCGATCGGCTGAAAGGAATGATGGACGAGTTAAATCGTAAGAAACAAGACCTTGCAACGCTAGAGAAAGCCACCGGAACAGATTCGGAATCGGTTTCTCAAGAGCTGGAGAGCCGTGTAAACGATGTGAAGTCTTGGTTCGAGAACTTGGAGGCGAATCAAGCGGCGAGTTACCTGCGAGAATTTGCAAACAACGGCAAGATGGACTTTTCCGCCCTCTTGCTCCAAAAAATGCCCGATCGCCAAAAGTCGAAGATTCTCGCGGCAATGAGCGATCCACAATTGGTGAGCCAACTCATTGAGGCTGTCAAGGTTTCGAAGCCATAGTGCATGGCGAATTAAGGTTTCAATATATGTCGTGAGCAAAACCCGTGAACTTCGGCCTGAACAAAAAAACGAACCAACTCGACGAGGAGACAGCATGGAGACAATTGAAGTAGTCGCGATCGCGCGGGAATTCTTCGGAATCACTTTGCTACTCTGCGCTCCGGTGGTCATCGTCAGCCTTATTGTCGGATTAGTGATCAGCATCGGGCAAACCGTTACGAGCATTCAAGAGCAAACATTGACTTTTGCTCCGCGGATTGTTGCTGTGGTTGCCTTGCTGATGTGGTTGGCAAGCTGGTACTTAGACGTACTGCGACAGTACACCCTCAACCTATTTGCCCGCATGGTAGAAATCGTAGGATGATATCCAACAACGATCTCGTTCTATTTGTTTTGATACTGACACGAGTGTCGGCCTTCTTCGCCTTCTTTCCACTCTTTGGCCGACGGCAACTTCCCAACTTGGTAAAAGTTGGTATCTCTGGTGCATTAACGGTATTCTGGCTGTATGAATGCAAGGCAGGATTGACTGCTCCCATCAACGCCGTAGAGCTGACAAGTCTCTATGGATTCCTGCTGATTCTGCGCGAGGCCTTCATCGGTTTTCTGATGGCTTTCATTATGGGTTTCATGTTTTGGCCTGCGAGAGTGGCTGGAGCTTACATCGGCAATGAAATGGGCTTGTCGATGGCTGCCATCAACGATCCAGCCAGCCAAGAGTCTTCGACCCTTGTTTCTGGGATTCTCGAAGCATTTACAATTCTGCTTGTCTTCGCAACTGATCTCCATCACTTCTTCTTGCTGGTAGTGCACGAGTCTTTCTACGGCTTCAACCACATTGACTTTACCAACCTTCCAGTAGAAGGAATTGTTCAACGGCTTAGCCAAGTTCCGGCAGATGGATTGTTGATCATTGCACCGATCATGGTTTTACTCGGCTGCCTGACTGTCTGGGTGGCGTATCTCAACCGAGCAGCACCATCCCTGAACTTGTTCACAGTTGGGATGCCGCTTCGTATTGCCGTTGGACTATGCGGTTTACTTTGGATGGCCCCAGCCTTCATCTATGCTTCACAGCGTTACCTGGATCGCTTTCAGGAAGACATTGAAGGAATTCTTGGAGTCTTTGTGTAGGTTAAAATGGCAGAGAATTCACAGGATCAAGATCAGAAGACTGAACAGCCAACCCCCCAGCGCATTCAAAAGGCGCGTCAGGACGGTCAGGTTGGCTACAGCGCTGAGTTCGTTGCTGGGATCATGATGCTGGTTGCGTCTCTGTTAGGCTTGTATGCGGGCGAATCTTTCTGGAATTCAGTGGGCGAAACCTTGCGAGCCCGGATCACCAATATGGAAGCTCAGGTGGAATCACCAGACATGCTCATCAGTGCATTTACAGAAGACACCTTGGACATGGCGTACTCCTGCTTCGCCGTAGTAGGACCGTTGGCACTAGTTGCCATTGCAACGGGCTTGCTGCAAACACAGTTCAATCTGAGTTCGAAGCCACTCAACATCGATTGGAATAAGACGAATCCTGCTTCTGGCTTCAAGAAGATCTTCTCGATGAAGAACTGGGTGAAGGGCGGACTCTCATTAGTGAAGGCGGCCTGTATTGTCACGGTTTGTGTTGTCGTGCTGATGAATAAGTTGCCGCAAACAAATTGGTCCGACGCACCGACATTCATGGCATTCTTTTACGAGTTCAACTCGCTGCTTATGCAATTGGCACTCTCATGTTCGGTTGTACTTTTAATCGCGGGGGCAATAGATTTTGGTTTTCAGAGATGGAAATACATTCAAGACTTGCGGATGAGTCCTTACGAAATCAAACAGGAGAACAAGGAAACCGAAGGTGACCCGATGATTCGGGCTCGCATTAGACGATTGCAGCAAGAAGCTCGCAAACAAAGGATGTTCCAGGAAATCCCTGACTCAACCGTTGTCGTGAGGAACCCCACTCACTTCGCCGTCGCGCTCAAGTATGAAGAAGACAAACACGATGCACCGAAGGTAGTCGCCAAAGGTGCTGACTTCCTGGCTCTCAAGATCATCGAACTCGCAGAAGATAGTGATGTGCCAGTCGTTGAGAATAAAGCCGTCGCTCGTTATCTGTATAAACACGTCGAGCTCGGACAACCGATCCCGCTCAACCTCTACCAAGCAGTTGCAGAGATCATCAGCTTCGTTCGCAAGTTGAAGGGCAAGGCCGCCTAGTTAGCTGAGCATCTGAAGTCGTTTTCAAAAATCTAGGTTGCGGCTACTGGCCGTGGTTTTTGATAAGCTACTGATTTGGTTGCCGCTGGACTGATAAAGTCTGCGACACGGTCGCCACAAAGCAGTGAAGGGCAGATGACTTCGTCAGAACCAACCTTTAGCATCCGACTCGCCATATCAGTACTCTCTGCGTAGCTGATTATCTTCGCTGGACACTGAAGTGCACTGGCCGAAATCGTAATAAGCAAATTATCGACCTCCGATTCGGTTGCCGCAATGATGTATGCGGCTGAAAAGGCATTGGCATCAGCCAGTGCCAGTTCGGACTTCGGACTCTCCTGTAGAACGGCAGCTCGATCCCCCAAGGTAGAAAGCCAGATGGGGTCGATTTCAGCCTCGGACACGATCACAATCCCGCGTCCACAGTCGGCTAGGCTATCAACGATGGAGCGTGATACAGTGCTGTTGCCGAAAACAATGATGTGTTCTTGCATGACTTCAATCATTCTTCGATACCTTTGCCTCAGAAACCTTCCGTTCATTTCTCCACTGACCATGAAACTGGTGATGCCTGATGTCCAGCAAGCCATCAACATCACCGAGACAACTATCAGGCAAGAGGAAAAGATGCGCCCATTCGTTGTTAGGGTATTTACTTCGCCATAGCCGACCGTCGACATGGTTATCACGGTCATGTAGACAGAATCCAAAAAACTCCACTGCTCGATAATCATGAAACCGAGAGTGCCTAGGGACAATAAGAAAAAGACAAGTATGCTAAACGTACGCAGAAAGCTATTGAACATGGGCATTCTTATATGCAAATATCTCTGACAACCTGAAACTGCTCGCGACATATTTCACGCATATCCGCTATGTCAATCTCCATCTTTTCCACTACTTCTTTTTCGATCTCGGCAGCCCCATCTGGCTTCACTTCTTTTTCGAGATCCCAGACCTGCGCGAGCGTTTTAGAAAGCACCAGAGTGCGAGACAGATTCTCAGACACCTCGTCAAACTCATAGTGATGATTCGCAATCGCCTGCGCAAAACTTGGAGCCAATCCCCAATGTTCGATACACAACCGTCCAACTTCCAAGTGGTTATGCCCGCATAATTCCATTTCTTCGTCTGGACTCGCCATGAGCAGGGCCTCTGCATCCAGGTTCTTAAACGACTGCATCAGCACAAGCTTCCCAATATCGTGCATAACGCCGACCAAGAATGCCTCGTCCGGCTCAACCCACTGGGATTTTGTGCTCAAGACCCGACCAACCACAGCAGTGGACAATGAGGCTGAAAGAATACGTGACGAAAATTCCGCAAGTTTTGGATCTACCGAGCAAAGGAGATCACTTGCAGCAATGGAAAGAACCATACTTGAGACAGCCCGGAAACCGAGAATCACCACAGCGTGACGCACGGTGCGGATTTGTCTGCGCGCACCGTAGATGGGACTGTTAGCGCTGGCAAGCAACTTGGCTGCTAAACTTGGCTCGCATTCAACCAACTGGACGACTCGGTTGATCGCTGGAGTTTCAGAGTTGATTTCAGTTACCAACTGCCCAACTGCAGTTGGGAAAGATGGGATTTCAATCGCTAACTTTGTATCAACCAACGCTCGCCCCCGTTACTCTGACGGCCTTTCTAGACCTGATCGCAACCGACTCAAAAATAGCTTTTGGTTGGTCAGCCAGCTGACATTTTCTCAGTTCGCGAGTGCGTTACTTCCGCGGGTGAAGATCTAGATGGGAACTCGAGACAGTGTTGGGGACGACTACCTCTCGTACCCGTCGCCGTTGAACAAGGCAGAAATCAAGTGCGCGAAAGGGATCTAGCTATCGGCTATTTAGTCCTGGTGCGAATTTATGGGGAATGGCCGAGATCCCCATTCCGTTTACTCGAGTATGCTCCGAAGCCTAACGGCGATGCGATTCACCTGCATAGACGGCTGGCTCGCGCCTTGCGGTTCACAATACTTCTACGAAGGAAAGGGGTTATCCAACTGTCTCTTTCTCTTCAGCTTTGCGTCGCAAGAGCTCTTTGGTCTCCTGTTCCATTCCTTCTGTTGCTTTACCTTGCTCGTGCTGGGCGAGCAACGCATTCAGACTCTCCTGCAAAGCCAATAGTTCAGAAAGCGTCTCTGACATCTCTTGCTCCGTTGGCTCTACGGCCAGCCCCGCTCCACGTACCTGTAATTTTTCAACCTGAGAATCAGCTGACTGAATCCCCCGTTCGGTCAAAGTCGAGGCAGTTAAATTCGAGGGCGCATGGTTTTGCCTTAGCAAGCTAGCGACCTGATCCATATTGTGCTCTAGAAAGTTCTGGATGGTTGATTCCGCGTGACCTTCACTCTCCCAAACACATTCGAACCACTCAGCTGTCGAATCCATCCAAGTGACTCTTATCCATTCTCGATAATGGTTGATCATGCTGGCCAAACTTCGCGTAAATCAAGAAGGGAATAGGTTGCAATCATGGATCGGAACTTTTTCCGAGTTGTTGTCTCTGCTGTGAAACCGACACGCAGAGATTACCCTACAGGAAATTTGCCTCATGGCCGGTCCTTCGTCAATGAAAAGGCGAGTTGTTTTATACCCATCCGCGACCGGGAACCGTAGGAAGTACCCAATCCACGTCAATGGCGGGGCTATTGATGCGTGTTGAACGCATCTAGCAATGAAGCCTTCAAGGCATTTTGCTTGGGCGACGCTTCGAGCTTCACACCGGCACGGATTCTTGAAAACGCCGGCAACCTCCCACTGAATACGGAACAATACTAAACACCGCTAAAATCAATCTCACTGCAAGAATTCGGAGATATTTCCGCAGGTGTTTTCGACCAGATTGGCATCGACACGTTTTCTCTCGGAGCATTTACTTGCCTCATATCATAGTAACGTTCGAGCTCTACCGCCCCTTTCCCGCGACCTGTTGCACATGCTGCCGGCGGATGCGCATTCATTAACCTACGCACAACTGCTTACCTAATGATTGTGCCATGCCCAATCAGCATTCACTGCGTTTCAAACGCATCGTGATTCGCCGCATTTCGCTACTGCGTTGGTAGTTTTTTGCGCAATCTCGAAATCACAAGGGCTATGCATGTTCAACCAGAGGTCACAAGGTTTCATGAATTCAAACGCGCACAGGCACTTGATAGGCCGCTAGAGCCTACCGGCATCAAAGGCTTCATCTCAAACAACTGCTTGATGCAGTTGCACGCGTAAAGTCTTTGAATAACGGCGCAGAGACGCAAGAGGGTTCCCCCTTTTCAACGGCGGCTCGCCGCATGGGGTCACAAAACTGTCGTAAGTATTAAGGTCGAGCGAAGGAACAGACGTCCCACTGCCCAAGCGACTTCCACTTTGGCTGCCTACTGCCCCGAGGTAAGAGATGAATAAGATTCGCGCCATCGTTAACAACGACAACATTCCCAGCCCGCCAGCGGTTGCCATGAAGCTCTTGGACTTGGTGAATAGTCCTGACGCTTGCCTAGCAGATATTCAGCATGTTGTTGAAACCGATCCCAAGCTGTCAGCTAGGATAATCGATTACACCAACTCTCCGATGATGGGTGCCAAGCGAACGATTTCTAGCGTGCAGCAAGCAGTTGTAGTGCTTGGCTTGCGATCACTACGCTTGCTTTCGCTTTCTTTTTCATTGGTTGAACAAGACGACGAAGAGCAGTTTGACTTCAGCAAGTTCTGGCGGAACTCCCTAGTCACCGCCATCGCCAACAAACGTCTAGGTGGAAACCGAGGCGAAAAAGCAGATGAAGATTTCCTTCTTGGCTTAGTCTGCAACGTGGGTGCGATCGGCATCGGCTGCATCTACCCAGATCAACTCACATCGCTCGAGGAGTTGCATCCGCAGAGCCGTGAGGCGAAGGAACAAGAATTCTTTGAAGGGAACCGTTACGAGATCGGCTCCAAGTTGCTGGCAAAATGGAATTTCCCTTCGCACATGGTCGAGCATCTTGAAAACTACAAAGGCCGTGACTCCGATTGCAAGAGCCTATACATCGCAGAGCTGCTAACTGAACTCGTCACTTCGGCTAAGCCAGACTGCTCCCAGATGGAATTCGTAAGAAACGAATGCCAAGAATTCTTGGGCTGCGGAGAGGAAGAATTCCACGATACCTTCAACGCCATCTGCAAAGAGTTTCGCGAATATGAGTCGCTCTTCGATGTTGATGAGAGTGTTGATTCATGCATCTCAATCGAAGAACTTGAACAACGCGCCAAAGAAGCGATGTTCAAGCTCTCTTTGGGACTTGAGACGGAACTCCAAAAAGTTTCTGAAGAGAAAGAAGAACTCAAATCCAGCGTTCTGAACGATTCCCTGACTGGCTTGAAGAATCGTACCGCCTACGACATACATCTAAGGTCAGCACTTGACTATCACCAGCGGAAAAGAAAGGGCCTGTCGCTGGTTGTTATCGACGTGGACCACTTCAAATCAGTCAACGATACCCTCGGGCATGCCGTTGGAGACGCCGTTCTTCGCCAAGTAGCTGAAACGCTTCACGCGACTTTGCGTAAACATGGCACAGTCTACCGCTACGGTGGCGAAGAGTTCGCAGCGATTTTGACCGACTGCCGACAAACTGACGTCGAACATGTTGCCGAGCGACTCCGTTCTGCCATAGAGGCGAGGGAAATTCAAGAACTCGGCGAACGAAACCATGTCACCGTCAGCATCGGTGCTTGCTACATTGCCGGTGAAGATCACCCGCAGAATGACGTCTTTGAACGAGCCGATCGAGCTTTGTACGAAGCAAAGGAGTCTGGCCGCAATCGCTACATCATTCACAGCACAAGTGAAATTGTTCACGGATAAAGTCTCGGCCTCATCGGCCTGATGAAACCCTGTTTTTTTCATGGCTCTTATCAAAAAATGGGGGCGGCTCACTAACCAGACTTCTGGCTCTTAACGCAACGATCGAAGCCGCTCGAGCTGGCGAATCTAGCAAGGGATTCGCTGTTGTTGCGAACGAGGTTAGGACGCTGGCCGCCGAAACCGCAACAGCCACCGATGAGATTAAAGAAAGCATTGGTAAAATCCAGGCAAAGATCACTAGCACAGTTAATGTCATGTAAGAAATTGCGGACGGCTTCAGCGAAGTGCCTGCTAATGCTACAAGTGTTGCCGAATCGGTTGAAGAGCAGTCGGCTGCCATGGTGCAGATGACGGCTACAGATCAAAAACTTCTGACTTTGAGCAGTTAGTACAGCTCGAATCTCAACTCAGTGCCTCTCGAGCCTGAAACAAACGAAAAGACCTGGCAGGTCATTTCTTCAGAACTGGCCTAATTCTATTTGTTCAAGAGGAACGCTAGATCCAAGCAATCACACTGCTCTTATCCGATCAAAGCTGCTCTCATTCCCTCTCGCCAGGAATGAGGGCCTGCGCTGTGCGATCACCAACTCGAAAATAGCCAAGCGACTCTTTTGTCTTACTGTCTCGAATCATCCAGACCGCACCAGGACGCGTCTGCTGCTGCTTACGTTGCATCGGAGAAATTTCGCCATAGGATTTTGTTCCACCTTTACGGTCCATCCAAACCAGTTCGATGTTGCGTTCGGATTGATTGGTGAAGAACACCGGAAAAGGGCTACCATCCGGTTTCGAGCGTGGTGCTGCTTCTTCGCCAAGTAGCTGCCACTTGAGCTTCACCAAAGACTCCACCGACGGTTCTACGCGTTCCGCAAACTGTTGCGGCGCGGCCTGCCGAAACCTTTTCAAAACGGTTTCGAATTCCGGGGCAATCGCCAAGTTCTTCCACTCGAAAGGATCAGCCGCGATATCGTAGAGCTCTTCGCCGCCACCTGCATAGTGAATGTATCGCTGGGTCTCCGCACTGATTGCGTAGGACTCAGGTTTCGAAAGGTACGTGACGGACAGATGCTGCCAATCAGGCGAACGCGGATTCTTGAGCAAGGGCAACATGGAAGGCCCATCATGCTCCTTCCGGGCTGGGAGCCCGCAAAGCTCCAACAATGTGGGATAAAGACTCAATAAATTCACTGGCCGCGAACAGATCTGCCCGGCCAGCGTTCCATCAGACAAAACTTTTGAGACCCCCTTGGGAATCTTTATCATGAGTGGCACCCGAGTCACGGCCCGCCAAGGCGTATACTTCTGCCAATGCTCTTTTTCCCCCAGTTGCCATCCGTGATCAGACCAAAGCACTACGATGGTATTCTCCGCATTGGGACCGTTCTCCAACGCATCGAGAACACGTCCCAACATGGCGTCCGCAAAATGAATCGACGCTAAGTAACCTTGGACGCCTTGCCGCCATTGACCTTCTTTTTGAATGTGTTCAAAGTACCGATTCTTGGCGGCTCGAACTCCTTCCTTCGGGACATCTTCCAGATCGCCTTCCAAGTATCCGGGAGGAAGTCGAATCTCCCCGAGTGGAAAGGGTTCAAAGTACTTCTTCGGTACGAACCACGGTTCATGCGGGCGATAAAAACCGCAACCTAGAAAGAACGGCTTGCGGTGCTCCTTGCTCAGTTGCTCGCCGATCCACTCGCTTACCGACCAATCTCCACCAAACTCCTCCTCTGTCACATCCAAAGCGGCCCAGTCTGTCTCAACATACTGCCATGGGCCTCCGCGCGATAAATTTACCGGTCTTTTCTGCGGATAGTACGTTTTTGGAAACGGGTTCTCCGATGCAGCCTCCGGAAAATACTCATCCCAAGAGTCAGCGTCTATAAAGTAGTGCAACAACTTTCCCGAACCAGCTGAATAATACCCCTGCTGACTGAAGTATTTGGGGATGATCAGCTCCTCTGGCATGACTTCGCGCATCTGCTGCCGATTATCGTAGAGGCCTGAGCTATTCGGAGCTCGGCCCGTGAAAATTGCAGAACGACAAGGGTTACAAGCGGGTGCCGGACAATGAGCATTGGTAAACAGAATTCCACTTGCCGCCAGACGATCCAAGTTGGGAGTGATCGTTTGAGGATGCCCACCCAAGCAGCCAATCCAATCGTTCAGATCGTCCATCGCGATGAACAATACATTGGGGCGTCTCCAACTATCTTGAGACTGTGCGTGCCCCGCTCCATATCCTTGCGCAATAAGAATGGCGACGAATAAACAGGAAACGATTCGCTTCAATTCCATGTTCCTTTTGAGAAGTTATTCCTCGGCCCCAATGCAGACTAATTCTTTCAGCGTCCGCGCGTAGATTCGGCCATCAGAATAGGAAAGACTCGATAGTGACCAAGTTTCCGATGCGGTTCCAAGGTCACTCACAGAAATCAGAGATTCTGGCGTCAACTGCTCGTCATCCCAACGAACAACGTACACCACACCGAGCATCGTTGGCATGTAGAGTAAGTCCCCTATGACAATTGGGCTCGCAGCGGAAACATGTCCCCAGCCACTACCTGCATTGCGTTTGTCTTGTGTAGCAACAAAACCGTCAGCATTTTTCATATCGTTTGGCTGGAATTTGTCCCATCGAAGTTCCTCTCGCTTGCCGTGCGATCGAACGACTTGAACGGGAACTTGCAAGTATTCGATTGCACCGGTCACGATATGAACTCGACCAATGCTGTAATCCGAGCCAGCGCGGAAATAATGGTAGTCGCCGATCAGAATGTTGCTGTTCTTCGTGTAACCATGCTTCACCTTCGGCAATGCCACATTTTCCTTCTTCTCCCAGCTGTCGTCGCCATAGCTCCACTGCGTCACTTTCTCTCGCAGAGGAATCCGTTCCAGCAAGTCTCCTGTTTTTAGGTCAAGGGTAAAATGCTCCTGTTGACTCAGTGCAAAGACTCGATCGCGATTCATGACTGAGTTTTGAGCCGAAGGAAACTTGCTGATTGCCTTTGTCCAAATCTTCTCCCCATTTTTTGCGTTGATCAATGACAAACCAAAAGGCTCCTCAGGCGGCTGGTGACCTCCACCTCGCCCCGTCAGGATGACAGCTCTGCCGCCTCGCGTCTGAAGAGCGGAAGTCTGATGCACCGAAGTCCCAGCGTTGGCCACCCACTTGCGCTCGCCGTTGGCCAGATCGAATGCTTGTAACTGCGTCCAATACTTCTTGTCACGCCCTAGCGGCTTAGCCCCTCGCTTTGTCGTATGGTCCGGTTTCAAATCATTCTTCGGATACTGCATCGTGATGATGCTATCATCGAACAGCATCGGTTCATGAAGTCTCGCGTGATGACGACCAAAGGGGACCCAATCATACTTCCAAAGTTCGTTGCCGGAAAAATCAAAGCATCGAATCCCGCCACCAACATTCACAAAGCAAACGCGTTCGCCGTCTGCCACTGGCGAGGCCGCCGTATTGTCGCTAAACAAGCTGGACAAATCCGTCTCGCGGGTTCCAGGAATTGTTCTACGCCACAGTTCCTTACCAGTTCGACCGTCAAAACACAGCCCAAGAATGTCTTTTCCCATCTCCGTATCAACGTTGATCGCCTCATGACTTGCCACAAAAACTCGACCACGAGACACAATAGGTGTCCCTTGACCAGTGCTGGGCAGTTTCGCTCGCCACAAAATGTTCTTTCGCTGAGCGGCGGAAAAGTAGCTTGGTGCTTTGCCCACGCCAGAGAAATCCCGATTGGGACCTGCGGCCTCAGGCCAATCCTGCGCTGCGAGAAAGGATGAACTGAAGCTGACGATCAGTGCGCACTTTACGAAAGTGACGGACAAAACATTACGCAGCACTTTGAGATCCCAAGTGAAGACGACAGCGATTCGCGAAGAGATCTATGTTACCTTGGCGGCGTCACCTTTGCCTATACGCTGGTGATGAATAGTGGTGCAGATCAGAGATATGTGATCAGACGAAGTTTCCTGTGGATTTAATGAGCCGAATCACCGTGAATCGTCCGGTATTTCGAGTCGGCCGGTAGAGTGCTTTAGCGCGTCACGGTCGCGGGGCAATTCCTGACAAGCCCAGAGGCTTAAAATCCCCATTCTTAGGTTCCTCACCGAGGAACGGCGCCTGCTTGATCGCTTGCTGAATTGCCGAAATAGGATCATGTCCGCGAATCAAAACCAATGTCAAGAAGATAAAGTCCGAAAGCGCACTGGCGTCCCAGTCCACATAAGTCTTGTACCCGGTGATCGCAGGGTTAGTTCCTCGCAACTGTCGCTGTAGTTGGTTCGGAAAACTACTCGCCATCATCGCACAACCCGAGAGATGCAACATCTTCAGACTCGAGGCACCCGACAAACAATCCGCCAACTCCTGCGAATCGATGGTGTCACCAAACACTGAAACCCCACTTGGTGTGCCATGTGTCGAAATCACCAGCACAACGGGAGACGCAAAATACTTCAGCTCTCGAGCGAAACGCTGAAGATCCTCGAGATCGTGAAAGAAGCGATGACGAAACTTGACACTGCGTGCTACCGGCATCTTAAAGTAACTCTTCAGCATCTCGCCAAAGTTATATTCAGGCTCCTGCAAGCGTTCTTCCCAGTGAGCTTCAAGGACAATCAACCAAGTTTGGTCCGTCCGCGCCGGCATCATTTCTCCTGCCCAAGAACTCCATCTCTGCTTACCATCTTCCCGCCAACGGCCGGTGAAACTCAGGCCGTCAGCGCTAAGTTTAAAGACTCCTCGCCCCTTGGTTCCTAGATCTGGCTCGTCGTAGGAAAACTTCAACTCTCGCCCTACCACTTCACCTTGAAGCGTCGAATCTGCTCCTCGGAAGTAGTAACTGCCAGAGACTCGACCGCCTTCGTTGCTCAAACGCATGCTTCCGAAAGTTGTTTTCCATAGACCATCAAAAGGCATTTCATCGATACGAGATCCAATCCAAGGCTGCCATCGCTCAACAGAATCTGCCCTCCACTTGCCAGAAAAACTCTGCCGATCTTTCGACACTTCAAACCAGCCCTCGCCAGCGCCCGCAAGGTCTTGATAGGTGAACCTTAGTTTTCGACCATCGACTTTCCCCGAAAGCTTTCCACCATCGTAGGTGCCATTGAAGTTGCCAGATTCCGATTCAACAAGTGTCAATACTCCGTAGGTGCTATCCCATTTTCCTGCAAAGCCAACTTCAGCTTTCGGCGCAATGGCATCCTCAGTGTCAACCTGAACTACTGAGCTTGCCTCCGATGACAATTCCTGCCGCTGCCCAAATGCAATGGATTGCAAAAGAATCAACGCAAACCCAACACAGTGAAGGAAACGAGTAGAAATCATGAAGATCGTTCCTGTAGAGTTCAATGTAACTCGCCTACAACTTTCCCGAGCCGACGCTTCGCGTAAAGCCCAGCAGCAGGCTTCCACGCAGCGAGCGCGCTATACAAGGATGCCGCGCAAGTGAGTCAGGATTGAGTCGACGCTCGACAAAAACGAATCCTGCTCCGCCACTAACAACCGAACCCAACAGACTAGCAGCCGCTACACTTCGCAACAATTAACATACGAGAAAAGCATCGGAAACGCCGTTCCATGCCTATCGATCACCCACGTAACGCGGATTGGGTTTCATCGAATCAGCCCCAACTTCCACGCGCCAACGGTCAAGTAATTGAATCAGTTCATCCCGCTTGGCAGTGTTCGTGGCCGCCAGATCACGCGTCTCTCCGAGATCCTCCGCTAGGTTAAATAAACTGTATTCGCCTGTTTCAAGATGCTGCATTAACTTCCAATCACCTGACCGCACCACGCTCGCCGGAAAACTCTGCGGATGCTGGTTGTAGTGTGGATAGTGCCAGTAGATTGCCTCTCGCTCCGCCACTTTGCCACCACTCAGCTCTGGCATCAGATCAACACCATCAACATGCTGATGAGGCCGCGGAGGCAAGCCAAGCGCCGATAGAATGGTGGGATAAATATCCATGCTGGTAATTGGCGTGCTTGACGTCCTTCCGCTTTGAATTTCACTTGGAAAGCTGAAAATGTAAGGCACGCGAAGCCCGCCCTCGTAATTCGATCCCTTGTTTGCTCGCAATGGACTATTGTCCGTCGCTTTGGCGAAGCCACCATTGTCGCTGGTGAAGACCACCAAAGTATTGTCGTCGATGCCGAGTTCCTTGAGCGTCGTCATCACGCGTCCGACACTATCGTCAATACTCTCGACCATCGCGGCATATGCAGGCTTGCCTTGCTGCTTTTTCTTTGGCATTTGCTCGTACTTTGCGACAACATCTTTCTTACCTTGCAGTGGTGAATGCACTGCGTAGTGGCTCAACATCAGGAAAAATGGTGCATCGTCGCTGGAAGCCCTTCGAACGTAGGCCTCCGCTTCTTCCGCAAGTCGATCTGGTAGATAATCTCCAGGCTTACCACTCAGCGGAGATTCCTTCACTAGTTTCTTTCCCGTCGTTGGAATCGTCCAACTACCTTCGAACGGATAAAAATAGTCGCCTGGCGCTCCATAGTCTCTTCCCGCCACATTGACATCAAAGCCCTGATGCTCTGGATAGTAATAAGTCTCCGTCCCCAAATGCCACTTGCCCATAAAGGCGGTCTGATACCCCGCGTCTCGCAGTGCTTCGGCGATGGTGAATTCTTCCAAAGGAAGGTTCGACAAGTAACGACCTTCTCGCATTCGATTCTTCTTCGCACTCCAACGCCCCGACGGTAACCACTGCGTCAGCAACAATCGCGCCGGATACTTGCCAGTCAGAATTGCTGCACGTGTCGGCGAACACACATTGCAAGCCGCATAGCCATTCGTATACCGTACTCCTCGATCAGCAAGAGCATCAATATTCGGAGTCTGATAGTACTCGCTCCCCATACACCCCAGATCCCGCCAACCCAAATCGTCGATCAAGATCAAAACCACATTGGGCTTCGCCTCATGCTTACCAACCGCCATTCCACTTTGAGCAGAATCAGCATTAGAGTTAGTCTGAGTCAGAAGAACCCCCAACAAGAACATCACAATCGCGCGACTGTGAATTCTTAGACCGCCTTTATCCATCATCAAAATTCCCACTGGGTTTCCTCAATACGCATTTTTTTCCGGAAGCTGCCGAAGTTTATCAGGTCTACAATTGCCGAGCACTCATGATGGATACGGTACCAGATTTCTGCGGTGGGACCCGCAAGAAGTCCTGCCAGCCAGATTCAACATTACTCTGGCTGACTCATTGCCACGATCTCCCATCGCCAGCAGCCCATTTGATAGCTTCGACTATATGCTGGCGTCCGAACTTGGTATCGAGCGAACGCACATCATGCCCCAATTCGGTGTAGAAGAAACGCCCGCCTTCATTCTCGTGCAGCCATGCGATTGGGTGATCGTCTCCCATCGCCTTACCACCGCGTGTCTTGAAATAATCACGAACAGGCTCAAAAGTCGCCTCGTCTACACGCAAAAGAACTTTGAAACCGGGTAACTCGCTCACCGATCGATCGTGATTCGTCCAGTCGGCCTTATATTGAAATGTCATGCCGTGCCCACGAACCGTCGGATGTTCTTTCATCTCTGGATCGACAACTACCTTTGCGTCGAGGAACTCTGAATCGCTGTTAAAGTCGCAGCCGCCGAGCTTGCTAAACCACTCCCACTCGGTTTGATGCACCAACGCCGCATGCAAAGCTACGATTCCATGGCCTTTGCGGTACCAATCGCGGATCTGGATACGTTGCTTCTCATCAAAGAGCTTGGTTAGCTCATTCGAGTTGTTGAATACGAGGACATCATAACGATCGAGCAGATTCGAAATATCTTTCGCACTCTCTGTGACATCAACCTGCATTTCCAGCTCGTCCGAAAGCCTCGCGAGCCACCCGCTTACAGCTGCTGTTTCCGGATGTCGATACCAGCCTGTCCCCGCAAAGACCAAAACGGATCCAACATTCTTCGGACTACGGTCCGGCTTTTTCTTTTCATCATCATGAGCGAGCGAGACACTCAGAGTACTGTTCAGGACGAACGAAACAGCAAGAATCGATGCGAACGATTTCAAGATGACCCCATAAGGTTGAAGGAGTGAAGGGCGCGAGCGTGCACTGAAAGAGATTGTGTAAAACTCATTCTAACCCAAAGTTTGAACCCCAACCGCAAACAGGTCGAACGAATGTAATCTCGGAGCATATGATGCAGGACGCCAGAGAACGAATTTTGGCGAATCCCACGACGGAACAGCCACAATGTACGAAAAGCACCTAAGCTCAGGAACCGCTGAGGTCAATCAATTCTCGGCTAATATCCACGAGCTTCTCTAACTTCGCCATGTCTCTAGCATTTGGACTTTCTGACTTCATGGACCCGCTGTAATAACTAAATTCCGCACCCGAGTAATCGGGGGGGGCATCATCGGAAAGCAAGACATAAAGCGAGGTTTGAGCCGATTCTTCACTGCTATCACTCCAACTGGTCAAGCTGTAGATCATCGACTATGTCATCTCCATCATGATTCGCAGAAAAAGATTGCCACCAGTCACCGAATCTCGGAGCGTCGAGTGTTACGCTACATTCCCTCTGGGAGAGTCGGGCTATCCTGCCCAGTGAGAGCCCTTCCGACCCTCAGTCGTCGTGGCACAGCGTATACTAACTCAAAACCACACCTTAGCCGAATTGCAGATGTGAAAAGAACGACTACTAGTCGATACTGCTGAACACATTTCGAACCTTCTACGTTAGCGTAAGTGCAGTATTCAGTCGTAGTTCCCTCGCTCTCGTGCTGCCAGCATCACACGCGGCAGGAATTCTGGCAAATTCCAAAACAAAGCGTGCCAGAGTGACGCTCGCGTTAGGAATCATCAGTCTCTGAAATGCTTACTCATTACCATCGACTGTGCGGCCGGAGGCTTTGTGTTTCCATCGAAACAACTCAGGATCAAATTCGAATGCATTCTTGGTTTCAGCATCAGGAGCCCAGTTTATCGGAAGCCACTCTGCAAGTTTATTCTTCGTTGTCTGTAGTTGCGGCTTAGAGGCGAGATTCTTCCACTCGTAGGAATCAGTTTTGTGGTCGTAGAGCTCCTCAGAGCCGTCTGCATAGCGAATGTATCGATAACGTTGAGAACGAATAGCGGCGTTGCCCCGACGAAACTCGATGACCGCAGGTGTCTCGCGGATGGAATTCGCATCGCGCAACAGTCGTATCAAACTTTCACCATCCAGTTCGCCCAGCTGTTTTTTCTGCAACGGCAGAAGTTCAAAGTTTCCTGGATCTGGTGCTCCGTCGTCACACAGATCGACCAGCGTTGGAAAAATATCGAGTAGACTGACTGACTCATCATGTTGCATCGGTGCAAAACCAGGTACTCGCCAAATGAAAGGCACGCGTGTCGCCTCTTCCCACAACGTTGTTTTGTGCCAGTGCCCTTTTTCTCCGAGGTGCCAACCGTGATCCGACCAAAGAACCACAATCGTGTTATTCGCGTAAGGACTAAAATCTAGCGCGCTTAGCACTCGCCCCACCTGATAGTCGGCATAACTAATACTCGCCAAGTACGCCTGCACAGCATCACGGTATCGCCCCGCTTTGCGAATGCTCTCGAGGTCGGCTTGTCTTGCTTTGGCAAAGGCTTTTCCGGCAGCTGGAATGTCTTCCAAGTCTCCCTCGAGTACTTGAGGCAACGCGACCTCATCGATGGGGTAAAGCTCGAAGAACTCCTTCGGGACGTACCACGGCAGGTGCGGCCGAAAAATCCCACACGCCAGGAAGAATGGTCGCCCAACCGTCTTACCGGCGAATCCTCGACCTTCGAGAAAGTCAACTGCATACTGGGCGGTAAGTGCATCATCGTATTGTTCAGCTTCGATTGCGAGCGACCCCCAATCGTTTTCGTGGCCCAGCCCCGAGACTTTGCTAAAGGGAAATTCTAGTGGGAACTCTTCTACCCTTGACCATGGGTAATTCTTCTTACTGCCGCGAAACCAAGGATCATTCCGAAACAGTAGCCGCTGGAAGTCATCCCACTGGTTCGGCGGATTGTTACCGGCCGTGTGATGAAAGATCTTGCCGGCTCCGAACACGTTGTAGCCTATGGATTTGAAGTAAACTGGCAGTGTCAGGATTTCAGGATGGTTCGGCAGCCACCAGTGTCCGTTGTCATACAAGCCAGTCGTTGAAGGACGAAGCCCTGTCATGATTGCTGCACGAGAGGGCGCACACTTGGGTGATGCGCAGTGTGCGTTGGTAAACAGCGTTCCCTGCGATGCCAATCGATCTATATTCGGTGTCTTGACCGTTCCTTCGTAGCCGCCCAAGCAATTCACCCAGTCCTTCATGTCGTCGACAGCCAAGAACAACACGTTTGGCCGATCTGCCGCTTCGCTACCAGAAGTCATTCCAATGCTGGCGATAAGGGCACAAAAAACGATTTGAAAATATCGACGGGTCAAATTCGACATAGCTGATACTGAGGCAAGGATGGCTTGGCGAGAAGCTTTCAGGCAGAATCAAGCGAATTTCGGCTGTGATTCCAATCGCGTCTGGAAAGACTTAAATTGTACCTAAATCGTGAAGCACCCAAGCCGTATTGCATGAAGAACCGGTGGCGAGGAATCCGTCGCTTAGCGAGCCGCATCGCCGTGAAGCGTTGGGGGGCTTGCGTCTCGACAATACGTGTATGTCGGCCATCCTGTCTGAATGCGCGTTTGCGGACTGAAGAACCGGCGGCCGGTCTTGAGGCCGCTCACCGTAAATCAAGGGCGCGAACTTGGCTGATTTTGCGGCTCATGTCCGCTCGTCATGGGGTACTGAAATTCCGTTTGGATTTTTCAATAACTCCAAGACTTCTTGAATTGGCATGGCCTTGCTGAACAGATAGCCTTGAGCTTGCGTGTATCCTGCGGATCGTGCGAGCTCGTATTGCTCTTCCGTCTCGATGCCTTCGGCCGTAGTTTCGATCTCCATACTGCGTCCGAGCCCGGCTACAGCCTTGAGGATCAGCTGAGCGTCATCCGACTTTAACGCCTCCCCAACAATTTCGTGATCCAATTTTACTTTGTGAAACCGAAGTTTTCGTACGTACGAAAGCGAAGATTGCCCAGTCCCGAAGTCGTCCAAAACAATCCGAACCCCCAGCTCTCGCAGGACCTCTAAACAGCTTTCGATGTCTTTCTCATCCTTCAACAGCGCGTTTTCTTTAAATTCGATTTCGAGTCGATCCGGCGAAATACCGTGTTTCGTAATTGCATTTAAAATAGTGGAATCCAGATTGCTGGAGCGAAACTGAATAGGCGAGACGTTAACGGCAAGACTGACGTCGGCTGGCCACTCGGAAGCGTCGCGACAAGCCTGCTGTAATACCCATTCACCAATGTTGATGATAAGCCCTTGATTTTCCGCAGCGGAAAGGAATTCGAGCGGTTCGACAATTCCGTGAACGGGATGATTCCACCGGAGCAACGCTTCAAAAGATTCGACTCGCATCGTCTGCGTGTTGACCACCGGCTGATAGCGGAGCAAGAACTCATCTTTGCTCAGCACTTCTTCCAGGTCAGCGACCAACTCTCGCAAAGTACATACACTTTGCTCTTGGCGCGTAATGAACTCGCGCACTTGGTCCCGACCATCTTTCTTCGCCATAAACAACGCGAGATCGGCCTTATGCAAGAAATCTTCAGCACTCTTTCCGTCTTCTGGAATAAATGCGACCCCGATACTGGAGGTACAAAACAACTGCTGACCTCCAACGTCGTACGGCGCGCGTAGTGACGCATGCAATTGGGTTAACTTATCTGGCAAGAACTCAACGAAACTTGGATCCTCGCCCGCACCTCTGCACCAAAGTACGGCGAACTCATCACCTCCCAGGCGATAGACTGTTGCGGAATCATCGAGTTGGGAAAGCATCCTGGCCGCTGCCGACCGAAGTAACTCGTCTCCTACCGAATGACCGAACTGATCGTTAATCTTTTGGAAGTGATCTAGGTCCAACATACACACGCACCCGACCATATCCCTTTGTGGGTCCTGAAGAACGCTGTTCAGTTCCAACTGAAACTGCGAGCGATTGGGCAGTTGTGTAAGCTGGTCATGGGATGAAACATGCTGCAACTCTTGTGTCCGTTCAAGCAATAGCTGTTCCAGGTCTTCTTGCCTCAAGCGAGCCTGGTGTTCATTACTCCATCGCTGCGTCAGTGCGGCGGCGAGCTGCCGTACTTCGATCTGATCGACTGGTTTCTTCAGTATTAAAAGCCGGTCACTGTTCCCGACTCGATCCACAATTTCATCCCAGGTGTTTGGGGAAAAAGCGGTACAAATGACCACCTGCATCTCCGGTGCAACTTTCCACATCTCCTCGATCGTTTGAAGCCCGTCCCAGCCGGGGGGCATCCGCATATCAACGAATGCCAGAGCGTAAGGCTCTCCACACTCAACGGCTGCAACTACCTTCCGTAAACCGTCTTCCCCTTGGTATGCAGAATCGAGAACAATCTTCGATTCATGTTCTACCTGCTTTTCGGCCGGCGCATCCAGCCCAAAAAAATGCGTTGACGGCAGGAAGTGAGACGCGTTGCTCACTGTCGACCAGAATCTTCCGGTAGTCGCGATGAATATCAGGATTATCATCAATGATCAGTATCCGCCTCTGGGGGGCAGCTACCGCCGCTTGCTCTTTTGCAATCTCGGATTCATTCATTTAAGAACGCCTCCATCGTTGTCTCATTGTCTTTGTGCTCTAACGGTAAGGTCAGCGAGAACGTGGCACCCAAGCCCTCTCCCTCGCTTGCTACGGAAAGGCTCCCGCCCATGGTTTGAGCAGCGAGAGCACAACTGTGCAGCCCGAATCCGTGCCCTTCTTTCTTAGTTGTAAAGCCGTGAGCAAAGATTTTGGTGAGATTTTCTTTACTGATGCCCACACCATCGTCTTGCACAAGAACGCGTACATCATCCGAATCTTGAACAATCTTGATTGCCAAAACGCCATTTCCTCTGTAATGACGAATCGCTTGTTCAGCGTTGTTCAACAAGTTGATCAAGATCTGCAACACTTTATGCTTGTCCGTCAGCAAGGGTGGAATCGGCTCACTTTCCTGAACCACCATTAGGTGCGCCATCGTGTCGACAGCCGTAATACGTCTTGCGTCAGCAACCAGCTGCTCAATTCGAGTTGTCTCCAGAATTTCTTTTCCGTCTCTGGCAACTAGCTGCTGAGTGCTGATGACTTCCCGCACATGTTCTAAGCTACTAACCAGGGATTGTAGTTCTTGCAGCTCGTTATCCCTGTCCTTGGAGAGTCGTTCCGAGAGTTGTTCGAGCATTTGTGGAAAATGCTTCCCTCGGGCATCCTCGTTGATGAAACGCCCGACATCATGCTGTTGGGCAATTATGTTCGAAGCTTGAACCAACTGGTCTGCAGGACTTTTGTAGACATATTCTGAGAGGGTTTGAACTGAAATATTCAAGCTGTTGAGTACGTTTCCGACATTGTGAAGAATACCTGTCGCTACCTCTGCCTTGCCGGCCGTTCGAGAAGCGGCCATAAGTTCAGAATACAGCTCTTCCCGCGTCTCATACTCGCTTTCCAAGTCCGAGTTCGCTTTCTCAAGCTCTTCCGTCCGCTGTTGAACCTGACGTTCTACATCCGCATTGGTCCATTCCAGAATCGCTTGTCGACGGCAACCATTGATGGCTTTGCGCCGATGGCTGAAGCAGTTGGCGATCAAGAAAAAATCGATCCAAGTCAGCCAAGCCGTGTGCTCGATAAATCGGTATGTCGTGTCGCTGGGAACGCCATAGACGGACATCGGCCATAGAGTTCCACGAACAACATAGTCGGTGACGACAACAAAACTGGCGGTGACAATGACCCGCCAATCACGGTAGAAGGTCAGAAACGCCATGGATCCGAAGGCGTGAAAGTGTGTTTCTATACGGCCACCCGTAAGGTGGATCAACAAGGCCGTCCAAATGCTTTGTGCGATCGCAATACTTTGCCTTGTGTACTTAGTTCCAGGATGACAAACGGCCAAGTAGATCGGCAACGCAGAAACAAGCCCACCGAGTACGGTGGCGAACCAAACGTGAATGTAAATATAGGACGTAGCACCGATCCAAGTTTGTGGCGTCACAAAGATGGCAAGCAACAATCCAAGTATCCATTGCGCAACCATTAGGTATGCAAAGTGCCTGTCGGTTCGCACGCAGACCTCTTGCTTGTATTGTTCAAACAACTCCTCCGTCCGACGTTCGATCTCCTCATCACGATTTGCTGCACTGGAGGAACTCTGCTGAATTGGGATGGAGATTGGACTCATCCTTCTTCCTCCGATCGCTGCAGAGAACATTCAATCACGCTGTGGTTCTTAACCGTCCGGTCAGAAATCTCACACTCCAGCAAAGCTTCGCCCAAAGCCAGCTTGCTAGGACCATCTCCTTCGTCCCCTCGTCCAACGGTCAAGCCTCCACTGAACAAGCACTGGCCTTCGGCACCAAACAACAAAACATGGCCATACGCAAAGACTCCAAATCGGCTCGCTCGTTGTCGATGCTGATCGACATGAACCGAAGAGAGTTGTTCAGCATGATTGAGCAACCCACCGTACCAGCTTAAGTTTGCTTCCTGATTAGAAACGGCCACAAACGTAGTTTGAAATTGAGACGTCAGCGGTAAAAGTCGGGAACGCTCTTGTAAGGTGACGCGGCTAAAAGGGCAAAGAGGATAAGTAAAAGCGAGCAGTTTAGACACATCATTATCGGCATCAATATGGCTGTCCGTAAGCCACGAAAGTACGGTCTCATCGGTTTGGCCAGGCGATGCGGTATAGAGATTAATTCCACTCAAACCTGTGACAATCAACCCCAGCCACAGAACAATGCTTCCTATCCGAATCATCGAATAACGTTTCCTAGCGCATTCCGTTGCAAATGCGTCCCACTGACTTCCGTACCGGCTACGATCGAATTGGCTTGAAACACGCAACGGGCAGGTTGCTTTGCTACGACTAGTCTCTGTCAAAAAATTGGAACCAAGATGAGCGACAAGGCGTTCGCCGCTTTTCTTTTGAACGTAGTCTCGGGCACCGGCTTCTGCCCATTCCACTCACAATGTTTCAACAGACACTAGGTTGCTACCTGCGCTCATGTAGCCAAAGAAAGGAATAACAGCGGCTGAGCGCAGCATTGTGCGTTAATCTCGCAAGAACCTTCTTGAGCGGAGACATTCACATCGTGTTCTATAGCGGGTTGCACAACCCGACTGGCGTCGTTCCGTCAAGAACAGGAGGATCAACGAGCTTTGTTCGGGTGTAAGTTCTTTGCCTCCAAAGCCTCCGCGCGAGGAAGCCACTCGCGCAGTTCTGCAACGGCATCTTGATGCACCCGGAGACGAGAATTCGCTAGGTTCCTCCACTCGTTTGGATCCGTGTTATGATCATAGAGTTCTTCGGAACCGTCTGAGTAGCGTATATAACGCCAACGACCATTTCTAAGCGCATGATTTCCACGCCCATATGTCATCAGTGCAGGAAGCTTCCAAGTTTTGTCGGGCGACTGCAGTAGCGGGCGCAGCGACCGGCCATCACAACTAGGATCAGCAGGCAGATCACACAAATCCAGCAGTGTTGGATAAACCACGCTACAATCGACCGGCTGATCGCAGATGCTTCCTGCCGTCGTTACCCCGGGTGCAACGATAATCAGCGGTATGTGATTCGACTTCTCCCAGAGTGCGAACTTCTCAATGTGATCTTTCTCGCCTAAATGAAACCCATGATCGGAGAGCAGGATCACAACAGTGTCCTTGGCTGCCTCGGTGTCTTCAAGCGATTTCAGAACCCTTCCGACTTGCGCATCGGCAAACCGACAGCAGGCAGCGTAGGCTTCCACAAACTCTTGGTAGGCACCGCTACGGCTATCATCCAGTCTTTGCATGCCATCCCAGAACCACTTCTTACTCTGAAGCAAATTCGCTGCACCCGAGGGCAGATCATCCCAGTCGGCGGAATTGCGGAGTGGCATTGGTATCTTCTCCAGCCCCCCATTGCTCTGGTATTTGGTCGGAGCAAAGAAGGGAGAGTGAGGCTTGAAAATCCCACAAGCCAAGAAAAAGGGGGCAACTAAATCGCCTGTTTCCTTCCCTTTTTGCCGACGTCGCTGAGCAGACTTCAAAAAATCGATACAGTAACTCGCGGTTCCAAAATCGATACTGTCTTCCTCTCGATTCGGCCAGCTCCCCCAATCCGTGTTTCGAGAGCCATATTTCGAAGCACCGTTCAGCTTCTCCGGCGGATACAACTGTTTTCGCATCGGCTGAAACGCATCGAAAGACGCGCCATCATGGAAAGCGTTATTTAGGTGGTGATGAAAGATCTTGCCCGCTCCGAACACCTGATAACCGGCGGTTTGGAACTGCTGCATGATCGTTTTGCGACTCGGAAGCGCAGCACGCCAATCCGTCTTGTTGCCGTAAACTCCGCTGGTGGTCGGTCGCAGCCCAGTCAGTGTTGCGACTCGAGAGGGATTGCAAGCCGCAGACATGCAATAGGCTTTTGAGAACAACGTCCCTTTCCGAGCAAGTCGCTCTAAATTGGGCGTCTTAATAGGTGACGACGGATCCAGCAACGAGATCCAATCGTTCATGTCATCGAGGTAGATGAATAGTACGTTGGGCCGCGTGTCATTCGCTGGCAAATTCGCTATTAGAACAGCGACAACCAGCCACAAACTTGCGGCACTTAGAATGTAACGTTTCAAGCTCAACCTATCCGCCAGAGTTCCAAATCGATCAGCTCTTGATGAGCCCGTTTACGCCAGCCGCTGTGCTGCTTCCAAATTGCTCTAACTCCAGCCCCATGTGCTGCCCCATGGATACAAAAAGATTGGCCAATGGCGTATTGTTCTTGGCATCGTGGACAACATAGTTTCCATGTCGATAACCTCCGCCAGCCATTACGATCGGCAGATTGTGCCAATCATGAGAACTCGCGTTGCCTAAGTTTGAGCCAAATAGAACAGCTGTGCTGTCGAGAAGGCTACCGTCAGGTTCAGTAACACTTTTTAGCTTGCTCAAGAACTCAGAGAACACCTCAAACTCTGCTGCTTCGATTAATTGCAGCTCTCTGATTTTTTCAGGGTCTTTTCCGTGATGCGAGAGATTATGCCAGTCACTTGAAACGCCTTGAACTTTGGGGACGGAATTCAGCCCGCCCAATTCCAGAGTAACGGTTCGAGTGGAGTCTGTCTGAAGCGCCAACACAACCATATCATACAGCAGACGCTGACGCTCAATCGCATTATCCCGGTCCGCAATATCCTCAGGAATCTCTGCCTCAACCTTTGGTTTTTCTCTTTGCAACCACCCCTCACTCTCTTGCAGTCGCTGCTCCAACTCTCGAACCGAAGAAAGATATTGCTCGACTTTCTCGCGATCTTTTGAACTCACCTTTGGCTGAAGCTGCTTTGCTCGGGTTGCTACGGTATCGAGGACACTTCGACCGCGACGCAGATCACTCAGCTCCTTTTGAATTTCTTCCTTGGTACCAGCCACAAATAGACGCTTGAAAAGCTTCGCTGGAGAGCTTTCGCCAGGAATACTCACTCCACTTGCGGTCCAAGAAAGAGAACTACCGTTGCGCGTAGACAAGGCAAGATATGGAAACCGAGTCTCGAGCCCAACTTGCTGAGCAATACGTTGGTCCAGAGAGATCGTGTTCTTGAATCCAGCCATTCCGGGGCGCTGCGCCGAAGTGAGAAAGGTCAATCCAGATGCGTGGCCGTTGTTCCCCTGCTGTTCAGGATGCGACAACCCACTCAGGAGCGTACACTGATCAAAGTGGTCAGCCAGCTCCAGCAAGTACGGCGTCTCGGCTTTAAGCCTGCCTGCCTCCTTCGGGAACAGATTTTGGGCATGAAACCCCAAGCTAGCGCAGATGAAAACTGCTCTCTTAGGCGACGCACTGACACTTGCCGAAGTCCGCCCGAGACAGCTCACCGACTCAAGTAGAGGAAGCGCAACGGTTGAAGCCCCCAAACCACGTAACAAAGTTCTGCGACTAAGCGCTTTTGATCTTCTTTTGCGGCTCATGCGTTTACTCTTGTCAGGTTGAATGTCTACTTACGACGAAACGCTTCACTGAGAATCGATTGCTCAAGCAGGTCACGCACTCGATATTGCTCACCAGCACACCTGTCTAGGATATCCTCAATAGTTTGTCGGTCGGAAAATCCCATTTCTCGCCCTGTTCCGAACGTTAGCAATTTTTCAACAAGACTGCGAGCCAAAGTCCGGGGTTCTGCGGCCAAATGTTTGCGAAATTGTTTGTAATCAGCAAACTCCAAACCGTTGGGTAATTTACCGCTCGAGTCCACGGCCGGCCCCAATAAATATCTGACTTTTCGCCCTTGAATTTCCAGGTTCACTTTATGGCCATCGCCGAGCGAGCGAAAACGCTCTCGGAAGCCTCCAATTGGATTGAAGGACTCCAAAGCGAATCCGGGCGGATCAATTTTTGCGTGACAAGCACGGCAATCGTCTTGGTTTCGATGTTTCGCCAACAGGTCTCTCAAGGTCGTTGCTCCCCGAATGTCGGGCTCAACGCCAGGAATCCCCGGCGGCGGTGGTTGCGGAGGCTGGCCCAGGATTCGATCCATCACAAAGGTACCCCTCACGACGGGCGAAGTATTCGTCCCGTTCGCGGAGACTTTCAGGATCGCCCCCTGGCTAAGCAAGCCGCCGCGAATACTATCTACTGGCAACTCGATTGGCCGAAGATCTGGCCCAGAAATCGGCGGCAAATCATAATGCTCGGCCAGTCGGTCGTTGAGCATTGCGAACTCAGACTGCACCAAATTGACGACAGGCATGTTCTCGCTGATCAAGTAACGCACAAAACTACGCGTTTCCTCTAGTATCGAAAACTGTAGATAAGTATCAAACTCGGGAAACAGAGCTTGGTCGGGATTCGTGAATTCGATGTCCCGCAAGTTGAGCCAGTCGTCGCAGAAATCTTCAACGAATCGCCCCCCTAGCTCACTCATAAGCAATCGATTCGTTTCGGCCAAAAGCTGTGCAGGATCACTGGTCAACTTACCTTGGTCAGCGGATTGACGCAAAGTCACATCGGGAGAAGATCGCGTGAGGAAATAGCTTAACCGAGTCGCTAAGGCGTGATCATCAAGCCAGCCTGGGTTTTCTCGCAAGTATATAAAATCAGGAGAGCAGAGTAATGCAGACACAGCCGTCTTCAAAGCGGATTCAAGCTCAGCCCCGGTCTCCTTCTCTTGCCGAAAGAGCTCGACGTATAGATCGAGCTCATTAACGTCGACTGGCCGACGAAACACTATTTTTGCGATGCGATGAAGGGTCGCTCTAGCCGCAGAAACAGGATTGTCAGCGGATAACCTGAACACATCTTCTTTAGACCACTTATTACGACGAGGCACCACCTCGCGTTGGAATTCGTCAAACAACAGGTCGTGGCCGCGCGAAGGATACTGCTCGAGAAGCGGCCCCTCCAATTCCACTTTAAGAATTGCTAGACCGGGCCCTTTGTAGTCCTTAATACCATCACGTCGGATATTGTAAGAGCCGGTCCCAATTCCCCAAGGTTCCAACTCGATCATGTACCTATTCGGAATGTAAGACTCCAGTTCAACCGTTTGTGATTTACCCGGGTGCAGCGAAGCATAGCCATGTGTCAACTTTTCCGAACCACGCAAAAAGCTGGTGCCGCCGATTCGCAATGTGATTGGTTCGCTGCTTCGATAGGCGTACCCAGTCACTCGTACCTTGTAGCGTCCAGGCGGCTTAACCTCGGTCCCGCGCAGCATGCCGGAGGGATAGCCCATACGCTGATAAAAAACCACCGCTCCATCATCCAGCTTGTCCCAAAACTTCCCGATGAACTTTTGCCCTTCGCTTGTTTCTGCGTAATTCGCCATCACGACTTGCCAGGGCGGCCGCTTCTCAGTCTTTGCAATTGCAGCTTCGATGATCGAATCCGCGGCCGACAAATACTTCTCCATATGCACCAAAGAGATCCCCAGTGCCTCCCCGTTGTTGGAGAAGTCTCCGGCCCGAGCGTCGGGTGGCAAGTCAGATTCCAAGTCAAGCGCTGTGCCAAAGACATCATTCAACGTGTTCTGATACTCACGGCGATTCAATCGCCGCAGCACCGTCTCCTTCCGCGCTGCATGCCTTTTCCTTAAATCTCCGCCAAGCATGTCGAGAAAGTCTTTACGAGACTTGGCCGAGGGCTGTTTGTAATCAGCCGGCGGCATTTCCCCCACTTTGACACGGTCGAAGATGCGTTCCCGGGCAGAAAAGTGCATCGGTGAGTCCAGAGCAATCGGAAGCGCGTCTAAATTGAGCCCACCTTCTTGAGCACCAGCTGCATGGCAGTCTATACAGTTGTTATCCAAAAACGAAACGCTTGCCGCTATCTCGCCGCTGGGTTCATCTGCTGCGACAATGGTGAGAGCAAAGTTCGAAAGTACAGCAAGCAGTACGAGGCGGCTTGACATGAGCTGACTGAAATTTGAGGGCAAATCTTCGGAATCAACTTCTTGAATCGCAAGAAGCCATTCCTTCGATTGTATTCCAGAGCGACAACCAGTGGGACCTAGAGTGCCTCTCTGAGAAGGGAAAGCACTTCAATATTGCTAGCTGATTGCGAGTTCTTTATCCGCCAGCCATTTCGGAAACTGAATGAGCAAGTCCTTTCAGTCCCGTATTCGTGAAGGCAGCGAATTCGTCAGATGATGTGAGCCAATTGCGTCTCAACACCACAGCAGAGCAGTCGTTTCTGGAGTACTAGCTAGCCCTTGGCCTCAAGCACTTTCATTGCAGCGTTGTGGCCCGGCACGCCGCTGACCGCGCCTCCTCGGGCGGCGGCAGATCCGCAAAGTAGTACACGCCGATGCTCGGTTTCCACACCCCAGGTTCCAACTGCCGCATCCGATTCTGCGAAGGGCCAACTCAGATCACCGTGAAAGATATTTCCTCTTGGAAGCCGTAGTTTTGTTTCCAGATCGTAGGCACTCATCGCCTCAAGACAAGGCTTTCCGTCAGCATCGAAAGCAAGACATTCTTCGATCGGCTCCTCAAGGAATTGATTGAGCCCCCGTAGGTATCGTCTCACGGCTTCTTCCCGCGAATCCTCTGGATCGTCCACGAAAAGTTTATAGGGCATATCGAGGCCGAAGAGTGTGATGGTGTGATAGCCCTGCGCGATGAGGTCGTCAGACAGAATCGAATCGTCCGTCAACGTATGACAATAAATCTCCCCCGGAGGCATTGCAGGCATCACACCTGAGTCACTTTGTTCGAAGCATGTTTGCATATGGGAATAACCTTCGTCGATATGCACCGTACCGGCAAAAGCCTCGCCTGCGCTGTGCTTGGATTCCTTGAGACGTGGAAGCCGCCTTAGCAACATATTGATTTTGAATCCCGTCCCCTCAAGAATTGGATCATACGAGCTGTCTCGCCCCAACAAGTCATCGAGGACCTGTCGTGACGCGTTGCACAACACATGCTTTGCTTCCACTTCATACTCTTTGTCCTCATGCTGAAACGCAACGCTGTGAACCTTCTCGCCAAGCGATAGACGCTGGGCCGGTGCACCGCCAAGCAAATTCACCCGTCCCGTTGCCCGGCAGCCATCGATAAGCTGATCTACCAAAGACTGCATCCCACCCACTGGAACGCGCCATTCGCCAGTACCATTGCCCACAATGTGGTACAGGAAACAACGATTTTGCAGAAGACTGGCATCGTGAGCGTGAGTCTGCAATCCAATCCGAGCGTCAGTCAACAGAACACCGCGGAGCAAGTCGTGATCGATCAGTTGCTCAAGAATCATGCCTAGCGGCTGTTCAATGAACGCTTGCCAAGCCTGAGTTCCAGCATGCCCCAAATGACCGCGTAAAGCCGAACGACTGAGGAGTGGCTCCAAGAAACTTGGCCAAACAGCGGCTGCAAGTTGTTCCTGCAACTGCTGCAGTTGCACATAGCCGTCATAGTCTCGCGAGCTACCCGTCAAATCCTCGATAGCAGCACGGTTTTGCTCGGGATCATTATTTCGCAGCAGGAGCTCTCGATATTGTCCGTTCTCCAAACTCGGAGTCCACGAGGCTGTCTTCCGTGATCTCAAACTGAGCTTCAGGCCAAGATCATCGATGATTTTCTGCGGAAGCAGGCTAACGAGATAAGAGTAGACAGATAGGCGAGCTGGCTGGCCCGAAAAGACTTGCTTTGAACGTGTCGCTCCTCCTAACTCGTTGTTACCTTCAAGAACTAGGACAGAATGGCCGGCACGAGAAAGGTAGTTGGCCGCCACAAGGCCGTTGTGACCACTGCCAATGATCACAATGTCGTAGTTAGCTTGAATATCGGTCAAGATAAATTGACTCGTTTACTTCGCGTAGAGAACACCGCGATCTTACTCATCTTCGCAGCCCAATAAGTCTCGTTCGCTCCTCCAAGACTTGCATCAAAAGAGTTTAGCAATTCCAACCATTCCGGGAAGGCAATCCATATCGGATTTCAGAAACATCGGCCCGCTCCTCTCGCCGTCCAGCGTCTCTCTCAACTGGCTAATGGTGCAGGGGTTCTCACGGAATTCGTCCATGTCCGCCTCGGCGGCCAAGCCCCGAAACTCTTCATGTACCTGGCCAGATGCGGCGATAATATAGGGTCGCTTACCAAAGTTTCACTCCCGAACACGCCGTGACGTCCAGATACCCTCCATCTTAGGCATGTAGATGTCCATCATGATGATATCTGGAACATTTCGCTGCATCTCCCGTATCGCACAAAAACGGACTCAGCAATAGACACACCGGTAATCAGCTCACTGAGAAGAGCCTGGGGCGGATAGCGATTCAACTCATTGTCATCAACGAACAGCAAGCTTTTATCGCTGGCTACCATTGGGCTAGTGGAACCTTGTTTTGCAGTTCGTTTCTACAAACAGCCCTCAAGAGAAATGCTACCGTAAATTTAGATCCCCAGCCTTCTCGGCGCATTACCGAAAGCTCACTGCGACCAATTGATCAACTGCGGCTGACATTCAGCCCGAAGGCAAAAAACTTGAATAGGTAAGTTCAGCCAGATTAGCCAGTACTGCGGGCACATCATTGGCGATTAAGCTCAAATGCAGAAGCCGCTGTCGGCAGCAATACTCATGACCTCCACGAAACGAGACGAGACGATTGATTCGGAAGTTCTTCGCAGAATCACGTGCGACGGTACATCTTGATCGCACTATGCGTGCCTATGACCTTGTCACAGTGATGTCTTGGACAACTTATTTCGAGGACTTTTCTTGCAAAGCAGCACCTTGCTTGGAGTCTCCACCTGATCTCGACCTGAAAGACCGAGGCGGTGCCTGGGATGATGATAACGTGGCCATCTACCAATGACTCCTTGAATACACGGGGTTCTCACCAGCCGGACGTGTTGTGATGCTGCCTGACGACAGCGACATATCGGAACGCACACCGATTGTGTGCCATCCCAAAATTGCAAAGGTCCGACTTCGCGACTTCTCCACCACCTACTCCGGTGACTCTCCACACGGCCAGTATTTTTTTGACAACATCGGCGACATCCTTTTCGTATACGAGTCAGGCGAGGCGCGGGTGCTAGATCACGACCAAAGCTTCTTCTGGGCCATGTCGAAGTTAAGAAACTGAAATGAGAAAGGGACGACGACCTAGAGGATGTACGCGTTCTGCGAGTCGAAATCGAGGGAACTCAGCGTTGAGCCTAATGCCTAGAGCATTTTCCCACGCAGTAAGGCACTTTTGATTACGAACCCATTCGCAGTTGAGGATGTAGCTGAACACGAAGAATTCACTTGTAGGAACTGCAAGTGTACAGGCTTTGAACTTATAAAACCCAATTCAACCTTCGAATTTGCCAAAGACGAGCGATGCATAGAATGCCCCAAACAAGTTCCTGTCCTGCTTCTGTGGGGCATGTGCTGTCGCCGCCGATTTCGACCGCCCCGGACATGGCGCGTTCATCTTCACTGGGCTAACAACATTCGCGACTCTCGGCGTCGGATCTTACATAATCGAAATCGTGGATCTTGTTGCGGAAGCAACCAGTCCAGATGCAAACTACCAAGGCAACGGAGCTGCTCGGCAGCGTTTCCTAAGACTTCGATGCTACGTCCGCTTCCTCGGCACCGAGAACGACGAACAGGGATGCGCATAGAGTCGCAAAGATGATCGCGTTGAACAGATGTTAGTCTGGTATTGAAAAACGCAGCGGTCTTTCGAAAAGCGGGATGCGAGCTAGCACCACACCAATTGCGGCTCCTGCAAGAAAGGCTCGAGCGCCCCAGCATCGCGAACGTCTCGCGAACACTTTCCGGGGCCGAGGAAAAGTGCTAGCGTTTCCCACTACGGGAGGATTGGTAAGGCAAAGGCCGAGCCAACCCAAGAGAAGCAGTGCCATGCATATCCAACTCGCATTTGTCCCTCGCAAATCTCCAGTGAATGGCCAAGCTAGTAGCGCCAGCATCGATCCGAAGCAAAGTCCAAACCAGCTTCTATAACGTGCTCCAATACGGTAGCCGCACAGCAGTTCCAGGAAACAGGCCAAACAGATTCCTCGAGCCATGCCGCCCACGGCGGCCGAGGCAATCACGCCAGAACCTCTGATGAATTCTTTTGCGGAAGCGCCGCCAGAGTCCATCGTGAGGTTGTTGTCGACGAATAGGAAAGCTCCTAAACCACCTAACAAACCGAATAAAAGTCCAATGATCATGGCTGAGGAAACGGTAAGCCATGAGGTTCTGGGGATTCCCTTATGGTCGTGCAGTTGTTCGTCCATCGATCTAGGGCAGGGCACCCACGGATCCAAGGCAGCCCAAAGCGAGGCTGCCAGAAAGGGGCCCAAGAACACAATGAACATCGGAGTAAAAAAAGACTTACCTCCGCTCCCGAGCCCCATGACCGCGCATCCCAGCGTGATGCATCCCAGTGTGAGATAACCCATCATGCGACCAGCTGAGAATTTCACTAGACGACTTTTACTCGAGTACTAAACGGAAACCACCGTAATCAATAGGCTATGACACCGGACCAAGACAAAGGGATTGACTAAATCATAGAGTCACCAAGATATCTGTCCCTAACTTCCTGCCACCACCGTACCATGTCAGATTCTCCTTTTCGCAAACCAGTTGAGCCTGGCCTACACCAGGAATCTGTCTGGGACTACCCGCGACCGCCTCTTTGCGAAGCAATGCCGGAGACCAGGATTCGAGTCTTAGTCGCCGACCAAACCATCGTCGACACTAAAGCTGCGTGTAGGGTGCTTGAAACAAGTCATCCGCCAGTCTACTACATGCCAGTATCCGAACTAATCTCATCGCAACTCATCGTTTCCGACCACACGAGTTGGTGTGAATGGAAGGGCAAAGCCAACTACTTCACTCTGCGAGTTGGTGACACCGTGGTCGAGCGAGCTGGCTGGTTTTACCCTCGGCCCGATCCCGGCTTCGAACTTTTAGAAAGATGCGTTGCTTTTTATCCCAGCAAGGTGCAAGCTTGCTACGTAGACGACGAAATCGTAACACCGCAAGAAGGGGATTTCTACGGCGGCTGGATCACTTCGAAAGTCGTCGGTCCTTTCAAAGGCGGACCAGGAACTCGAGGCTGGTGATTTAGCTCCCGCTACTCTGATCGCCTTTCGACAGTAACCGCCATGACCATCGGTGCACTGTTGTCTTCGCCTTTCACCAAAGCGATCTTCTTAATCACCTCAGGCCGTTTGGGTTCTACACGTAAGTAGCGAACCTGTTGATTGCCCAGAGCAAATGCAAACTCGCTACCCGGCACATCGGAGCGGCGAATGTAGTCGGCAAAGTGCACGCCATTGACCAATCCGTGGTCTTCAACTGTTCCGTCGTCGTAGGTTAGTCGCACAATCATGGAAACCGTCTTGGAACTGTCATACGGAAAGTTCCAGCCACCAACTCCGCTCAGCAAGTGGATAGCGCTCGCTGCATCCGAGAAAGGCAACTCCACGGACTTTGGCATCTTGGCCGAGGAGGCAGAGTTCGGCCCATGCAACAAAATCATGTTAGGCCTGGTTTTTCCATTGGGATTCGTCAAGACAAAGGGAACACCTTTGAAGACTTTCGGTTTCCAATCTGAGAACACCATCCGATCAGGACCAGCGTCACCCCCACCAAACAATCCCTTCGTACTGATCGCTGTTGCAACTTTGTCCAAGGGTAGCGGGAGGTAAGGGCCCTTGTCGGTCAGAAACTCGAGTAAATCGACGAGTTCGCGTTCCGTGATCTGTTTTTCGAATCCTTCAGGCATCACCGACTTGCGGGAAGCGATGAGTTTAACAATATCCTCGCGCGGCAGTGTCGTTTTCTTCGCTTCTGAGTCGATGATCGTTACGGATGTGCGAGTCTCTCCAGCCAACATGCCATTTATGACTTTGTCATCGATAGTGAGCACTTTATAGAGTCGGAAGTTGCCTTCGACGTTTCTCGACGGATCGATGATGTGCGTCAGCAATTCTTCTTTCGGATGTACAGCCATGCCGGTCAAATTGGGACCGATCTCAAAGCCAAGTTCACCGTGTTGATGGCAAGCAGCACAAACCTTCTTGAATACCGCTTTGCCTGCATCGACCTTGCCGGATTTCTCAGTTAGATGCAGCAAAGACTGAAGCACTTTTTCACGGTCAGCATCGGGCAAACCACCGCTTTCGGCCAACAACTTCGCCGCTCGTTCTCGCAGCTTGCGATTTGGAAAAGACTGTAGACTCTGTTTCTGTACTAATGCCAGATCACTCAGATCGAAATCCTTGTTCTCCGCTGCCGTCAGCAAAGAGTCGACCCAAGCTGGTTTGGTCAAAACTACGGCAACCGTCAGGGACCGCATTGCGGGCGTCAAACTTGGAAGCCGCTCGACCACGACCTCACCGCCTGATTTGGACGAGCTTGCATTCAGCGAGTCGAGAATTCCTTTCGCTACGTCCAAAGGCAGTTGCGGTGTGAGTTGGTCGACAATCGTAGCCACCGCCTCTTCACTTTGTGGTCGAAGCGTGATCAGATCCACAGCAGCTGTTACCCGCGCTGCAGCAAGCGTTGACTCATCTTCAATTGCAGAAACGAGACGTTCGACAACCTCTGCGGAGAACGCATCCAGCGAATCGATTCCGGCACGACCAGTAAGCTGCAATAACTTTCCTTTTAGCTGGCCGCCTGCCGATTGAAATGCCTGAACCAATGCTTTATCCAGCTTCGTGTTCGATACAACATGAGAAGTAGAGGGTATCCCCCGCGTGAGGCCGTCGATCGTTGCTGCAGCTAGCTCAGAGTCCGCGGTGCTAACACGAGAGACTACTCGTTGGAGCTTATCAGTCGTGAGGCCACGTCGAGCGATGTGCTCTGCGATACGAGGAGAGATGGAAAGCAGCGCAGGGGAGGGGGCCTTCACCGCAAGCGTTTGGCTCAAGAAGTCGACTGCATGCGCCGCTGCTGCCGACGTGAGAGCGTCGATCAAAACTGGATCTGTCGAACTTACAGCCAAGGCTACTGCCGTTTCCGCCGCTTCAGACGATTCCGGCATGTCGGACAAGGACAATATTGCTTGTAGTTTGACTTGCACATCCGCATCTTCAAACAACTGTTTGTTTTGCAGCAGCAACCTCAAGCCAACAGGGCTCCTCGGGAGCACGGCCAATGCGTTGCGTCTTACTCCTGCGGAAGGATGCTGCAGTGCCTGAATCAGTGTTTTGATTGTCCCTTCCGCTGGATCTACTTGCTCTATCAAATCGAGTTGACCGAGGCCTTTCAAAGTATGTAAAGCGTGAATCGCGGATACGTTTAGCCCAATTTCATCCACAGACTCGTCGTCAAGCAGCTTCCAAAGTTCAGCTGTTATATCGGTAGCCTCTCGCTCGACCAACAGTCTTTGTGCCTGCAGTCGCCAATTGAAAGATGGATGAGATAACTCTGCGACGAGCTGTGGATTCGAGGCTTCGGACAAGTTGCTGAACTTGTGCACCTTTACTTGGCCTTTCTCATTTGCAACGACGCGGTAGATGCGACCGTGTTTCTTGTCGCGTAGATCACTTTCGTAGGCTGCACCTTTCCCTGTCTTGAAACCATGCGGCGTGGGATTGTGTTGGACGATGAAGTTGTACCAGTCGATAACCCAAACCGCGCCATCCGGCCCAATCTCGGCCATGATCGGCGCGCTCCATTCGTCGGAGCTTGCCAGCAAGTTGACTGGACTCGTCGATTTGTAGTTCGCTCCATCGCGGCGAAGTACAAAAGTTCCCACCAAGTGCCCGGTTGGTCCGCAGACGAACGCAGTCTTGTTCCACCATTGCTCGGGGAAGGCTCGGGCGGTGTAGAGCGCATGCCCTGCGGCTGCCGTATAGCCACCATGCTGGTCCACTTGACGCACGTTTTCAGTGATCGGCTCGAAAAGATGGTTGTCCGCAATGCTATGAAGTGTGGCAGGTGCCCAGCCGCGAACTCTTTCGTAGTAACGATTCGGGATCGTCACAAACATGCTAGGATTTCGATTCGCCGTAGAACCGAAAACTAATCCCTCCTCACTGATCCCCAGTCCCCAAGTGTTATTGTCGCTAGATCGGATAAATTCCAGGTCGGTCACTTGGGGTGGATTGGACTTCGATAGTTTGAAACGCCAGAACCCCTGACGAAAAGACTGCCCCTGCTTGCCGTCGTACTTCGGAGTACTGTTGTTGTAGCCTTGCATGGCCCAGATCCAGTTATCCAAGCCATATCGAAAATTGCTCACGCCACCGTGAGTATCACCGAGTCCCCAACCTTCTATCAACGTGGTCGATTCGTCAGCCACGTCATCACCATCCGTGTCTCTTAGAAAGATGGTCTTGCGACCGTTTTGCACAATCGCTCCACCACGAGCGATCACGATAGCTGCCGGAATGCTGAGCCCCTCGGCGAAAACCGTGAACTTGTCTGCCACGCCGTCCCGGTCGGTATCTTCGCAGATTCGGATGCGATCACGATTCCCACCTTCTTCATTGGGATAGTCCACCGTTTCGCAAACCCACAGTCTTCCCCGCTCATCCCAATTCATCGCAATCGGCTTGGCCTGAAAATTTCTCTCATCGGCATAGAGTTCGACTTGCATACCCTTTGGAGTTACAAAGTGTTGCATCGACTCTTCAGGCGAAAGAGGCTTCTGCATCAAGTTCTTTGGATCTTCCTGCACACCCCATTGGCGACTCTTCGGGTAATTAGGAATTTTCGGTCCAACGTCGACATACTCCAGTTTCGCCAAGTCTCCTCGGGCGGGATTGAGTTCAGGAATAACAAACCGATTCGGTTCGCCAAATGCTGGAACGGAAGACGCGTCATCTTTACAAACCCAGCGAATCCCACGTTCGACCAAGTTATGGAAGCCTGGATTCGTAAACGTTCGTGCGTCGTGTCCCCATGCCGTGTAGAAGACTCGGCCATTTCCATGAGCACGAACCCAAGTCCAAGGCTCCCGTTTTTTACCTTCCGCCTGTGCGCCTTCGGTACGATACTCAAGCACCGTACGATTCTTCTCGTTGTGTAGGTGGTGAACATAGGTTTCGTCCCAGCTAGTGAAACCACCGAAGCCATTCACCACAGGATGATCAACTTTGGCAATCTGAGTTGAGAAAACGCGAGCGCCATGACGTTGGAACTGGGCTCCCATCAACCCGATGATATCAGGGTTGTTTCTCCAACAATACGTTGCACAGTGCAGGGGGACAAAGCCTTTTCCACCTGCAACATAGTCGAGCAGAGCCTTCGCCTGAGCATCTTCAATGCGATCGATGTTGGCATATAGGATGAGACCATCGAATTTGGCCAGCGTCTTCGGATTGAGGTCTGCCATATCTTCTGTGTATTGCAACTCAATTCCGCGTTCAGCTAGCGGAGAAGCAAGTTCCTGGAATCGTCGGGCTGGCTGATGATGCCCTTGATCCCCAATAAACAAAAGATTCAGCTCGGCAGCCCACGACGAATCACTCGGAAGGAGAGCGCAAAAGGCCAAACACGCTGTCCACTTATTCACCAAGCAACGACTTCTCTGCTGCTTCATTCGATTTCAATCTCACCTTCATTTGGTCTTGCGACGGGCTCGGAGAAAACGTTTCTGGCAAGCGCGGATGCGAGCCGATCGCGAAGTATTCTATCGTTTTATTTGCAAGCTGAGGGCAGATACGCGCTGCAATTTTGCACAGGCAGCTTATTTGTTTTTACAAACATAATCGATTGCCGAATTGATTCACACCTACACCTCCCAAAGGTTTACGCCGAAATCCGTCGCACTCTTAGATTTGTCGCACTCTTGATAAAGGCTAGTAATGAATATGCTAGAGTTCTCTTACGCGGCATCCTTCGCTATCAGCAGAAGTACCAGCGTTGGAGTCTAGATTTATCTGAATAACAGCGTGGTGCGACACCACCAGAATGGATTCGTAGCTACAGCGGTGACGGAATCATCGTACGCATCGAGAACGCACAGATTGCACGAGCGATAAAGAGCACACAGTTGCCTGTTATCGATGTCAGTGCCGCTCCGCAAATCCCTGAGATCCTATGGCTCGAGACCGACGACGTGCTATTTCACTCATGGCTCTGGAGCACTCTGTTTCAAGGATAATCAACTACGTGGCATTCTGTGGTGAGATTTGGTTCAACTGGGCGAGATCGAGAAGAGATGCGGGGAATCAGTAAAACAACTTGGACTGAATTTCGATAATCTTGACATCCGTGGAGATCGCACCAAGATCAGCTGGGCTCAATAGCAAGTGCTGCTTGAAGATTGGCTCCTTCAACTTCCCGAACCATGTGGAATCATGGGTGCCTTTGACTCACTCGCAAGACGAATACTCGATCTGTGCGTAAGGATCGGCCGAAAAATTACGGATTCGATTCCTGTTCTGGGAGCAGATGATCATCCACTTCTCTGTCAACTCGCCTCGCCGCCGTTGACCAGCGTGATACCTGATGCGGAGCAAGCGGGCTACGTAGCCGCAGAGCTTCTTGAAAAAGTTATGGCTGGCCAAGCCATTCCGCGACGTGGCACACTGCTACCGCCTCTGGTCTTGCAAAACGCAAATCCAATGACACAATCGCGATGGAGGACCGACGTGTCGAACTCGCCGCACGTTCCACCTTATCCAGAGCTTGCGAGAGGATTCAAGTATCCGACGTCGTAAGCCAAACACGACTCACTCGACGAGTACTAGAAGTGCGATTCAAAAGTTCACTGGGAATCACACCACACGAATTGATCACAAAGAAACGCATAGCAAATGCGGAGCGACTGTTGCGAGAAACAAACTTCTCAATTGAGGAAATTGCTCATCGCTACGGATTCGAATACCGCGAGTATCTGAATCGTCTCTTTAAGAAACTCAAGGGACTCCCGCCAGGAACTTATCGCCGCACCCATCGTGCAAATACGCGTTGATGAATCGTCAGCAGCCTCAAGTTTTTTCCCAAGCTCGTCCGACTATTGCTTTGAAACTGCGGAGGTTAATCGTTTTCTTGCCTATTTTTTGATTGCGCGATGCCACAGCTCCAACTAGTACTATCGCGCACTCGAAGGCATCCCATTTCACTAGCTGAGCCGCACATTTGGGAAGGATGGTCGCCGCCTTCTTGACGATAGCCTCAGCACAATGCGATATTACACAATATCGTTAGCGGTGCGTTCCCATCCGGCAAGCATACTCTCCCGCCGATAGTGCCCAGCAGAAACAGGAAGGAACCTTGATGTCGGATCTCTCTTTAGACATGAAGATTTCTGATAGCGTTCTCCTTTCCATCCAGGAGGGAGTGACGATCTACGATCAGCAATTCCGACTGATCGCTTGGAACGAAAGCTATTGCAAGCTTGGATTTGTGCCACGTGAACGCTTGAGGGAAGGAATGCCGCTTGCCGAAATCCTTGAGTATTGTGTCGAGTCCGGGGTCCTCGGTGAAGATAACCCGCACGAATTGGCTGCGAGGCGTCTGAAAGAAATCCGTTGCGGAGAGGCTCCAGAGGTGGAGGATGTATGTAAGCCGGGCGGTGGTGTCGTCGAGGTTCGCAGGTATTTCTTACCCAACATCGGAGTCGCCGTCGTCTTTTCTGACGTGACTGAAGCGCGAGGCATGGCCGCCAAAGCTCAGCAGCATGACCAGCTAGACGTTGTGGCAAAGATGTCTGCTGGATTTTGTCACGACTTCAACAACATTCTCCAAGCCATCATGGGACATCTCCAGCTGGCAAAACGCTCGGGAGCTCATGAGCACCTTCAATCGGCATTGGATGCAACCATTAGTGGTGCAGATCTTTCCAAGTCGATGCTGGCTTTGGCACACTCACAAACTGGCAGCCACGATCTTCCGCAGACACAACACGAATTTGATGCAATTACCTCTATCAAGCGCACCGTTGGCTGGCTCAAGCGAGTCATTCGCCCGCAGGTTTCCATCGAAACCGACCTTGCTGCCAATCGAACTACGTTGACCGCCTGCGAAGGTCGTTTTGCAACAGCATTAGCTAACTTGATTATCAATGCCTCCGATGCAACCGTCGCCAAGGGCAAGGTCTCGATAGGCTTGCGTGATGCCCCGGCACAGGAAGGTATGCTTCAAATTACGGTTGCGGATCATGGCGTCGGGATGACAGAGAAAATGCTTCGTCGGGTCCAACAGCCATTCTTTACAACTAAGGGATCTGATGGCACTGGACTGGGACTCTTTGAGGTCCAGTCTTTCGTTGAGAGTGTTGGTGGCGAATTCAAACTCACTTCTGAGTTACGAAAAGGAACCACGGCAACGATGCTGTTGCCCGCCGACTCAACAGTCCCCCGTTCGCTGAATTCGCCCGCAGCGGCTGGCTTGTTCCCGGATCTGGATCCCGAGCACGCGTCGAAGCCAAAGCGTGGGCGAGTCTTAATTGTCGAAGATCGGGCCGCCGTCCGATCCACATTGCAACAGACACTTGAGCAGGCTGGATTTCAAACCGTTTCGGTCGTATCCGTTGAATGTGCCCAAGTGATGATCGACGGACTGCCAACAGACTTCCTCGACGTCGTCGTTTCTGACGTGATTTTGCCCGGTCAAAGCGGTATCGAATTCGCGCATTGGCTTTTCCACCATGTGCCACACCTGCCAATCGCCTTGCTTTCCGGTACTCCGGTTGAAAATGCACATTCTCTACCAGATCAGACGCTGATCTTGCAGAAGCCAATCAGCCCGGAGCAACTATTGTCCTATTTAGCTACACTTCTTGCCCAGCGACGACTTGCCAAAGGTGCATAGGCAGGCGAATCTACCCGCGTGGGGGAGCCTGATTGACCGCAGGTGACATATTACTTGTCGCCCCACTGCACATCGTTTTGCAATGTTCTGCTTGAGCTTTCTAGCAAACACGAAGAAACCCGCGCACGCATCGCGTGCAGGGTTCTCCCAAAGCCAATCGATGACGTAGTTTTACTTAGTCTGCGAAAACGAACAGCTTGCCTTCGCCGTAGCGTGGGAAGGTCAAAGTGAAGACACTTGCGTTGGAAGTATCAACGTCAGCTGCATCCGTTTGCACATCCTTCAGCACCAAACGCTCGGTCAGGTGAGCCGGGAAAATATTCACGATAATATTGAACACTTCAGATACGTTTTCACGCAGTGTTCCCGGTAGTTTCTTCTCGGCAACAGCATCTTCGACTGCACCAGGAGGAATTTGCACAAGTGCGGCGCCGAGGATTGCCGCCGCAGACATATCGCACAGAATTCGTCCTTTAACGGTATCAGTACTATCGACATAGTTGGCTAGAGCACCGAAGATCTCAATCGATGAATCCTCACATACTACAGCGGCTACGGGAAGTCCGTACAAGTCTTTGAATAGACGCTGTACGTCGTCAGCGGGTATTAAAGTCGCAGGCATCTCAATCTCGTATCAAAAAGGGCTTGAGTGGCAAAGGGTTTTCTAGGCTAGAAGTTGTTCTAGGGTCATTTCCAGTGTGTCAGCCGTGAAGGGCTTTGTGATAACAAACTGAGCCCCGGTAGAGGTCGCCAGCTCGCGAGTCTCGTTACTACTTTCGGAAGTAATGAATCCGAAGCGGACTTCGTTTCCAGATGCACGAATCTTCTCAAGAAGTTCGATCCCCTTCATTTCAGGCATGTTCCAATCGGAAAGCACCAAGTCTGGCTTTTCGCTGTCGATCAGTGTTAAAGCCTCAGCACCGCTTGCGGCCTCGATAGTTGTGTAGTCTCCGATACCCGTTTGCTTCAACGTACGGGTAACGATCATTCGCATAGCTTTGCTATCATCAACGATTAATATCTTCATGGTCTTCCCTCTAAAGCATAGGTTAGTGATGGTGTGATGATTTTTATTGGACGAGCACTACGTAAAGCAGTGATTCTGCACAGGTAAACTGCTGGCAAAGGGAGTTCCCCGATACCTGCTCGGGCTCTCCAATTTCTGGAAGCGTAAGATCGCAGTCTTGATCGACATGCCCCTTCACATTACCTCCAATTACATTTGCTACTTCACCCAGCGCATCCAGCTTTCTTGTTCAACAAGGTTCTCTGCCTCTGAACCAAACATTGCCCTGGCGATTGCTGCGGAGAGCTCTCCCGATGCAACCACTCGCAACTCTCCATTCCAAGCACCTTGAATTTGAACCTTGGATTGGATCCAATCTTGAGGCGGGGCAGCTTCGCTGACGTCTCCACCGGAAATATGCATTCCCAGCATTGAGTCAAACAGGTCGTTCGTCATTTGTGTGACTTGGTCGGCTGTTATCTTCATTTTTTCACTAGTTGGTTGGTCGGTAGCTAGTTGTGCCATTGATTTCCTGCCTTTGGTGAGGAAGTCCTAATCCGATCAAGGACTCCGAAGAGCCAATGAATAGAAAACCATCGCTTCGTAACGCCCGACCAATCTTCTTTAGAATCTGAGTCCTGGTCGGTTGATCAAATTAGCTCAGAATATTGCGAATCATCACGATTTCGAACTTTCTCATTTGTAGGAAAGGCTGGGTCAAGTTGAGGCGTCATTGCTTAATAATGCTTCGCAGCTCTTCCTTGGCAGGCCGAACGGAAACATTTCTTTCAAAAAACGCACAAGTTTTCCGCGTGCAACCATCCGTTAATTTCAAGCGGCGAGTATTCGCCTCTAGATGACTTCGCGAGCATCTCTTCCGACAAGGCAGTTGCGAGTATCTCGATGCGTCAATTTGCAATTCGAGCGAAATCCCCACGAATTACCATCGCCAATGTGTGTAGTCCTCGGCTGCTTTCTCAGGCCGCTCTGTTTGTTCTGTATCAGTAGTCGCGGCTGCTCCCGCGGTCACTTCATACCCAAGCGATGCGTCTGCATCTACCTCAGCTTCAGCATCACCGGATGTAGTCAGTCCATCGCCTAGAGAGCCTTTGTTTTCAAGCAAGACCTTGAGCTTCTGGACAAGTGCCCTGAAATCGGTCTCGCCTTCATTTCCGTTGCTCTCCAAGCACGGGAAAAATCTCGCGAATGCTGTCAACCATCGCCAACAGACCGTCCGCAATATCTGCTGTCATGTCCAATTCACCATCGCGAAGCGGAACGAGTAAGTTTTCACCAACGTGTGCAATCTTTTCAAGCTTCTCAAGCGCGATGATGCCAGACGTCCCTTTGATCGTATGCACGGTTCTAAAAATGCCGGCCAAGCGATCCAGATCATCCGGAGTCTCTTCCAGGGCAACAAGGTCGCTATCGAGCTGGTCGAGGCTTTCGTAGCTCTCAACCAGAAACTCCTTGATTACTTCATCGAGACCGTCCACAGCACACATACTCCAATTGCCGGGCAAACACCGTTGACCAGATTGCCACTGAAGTAAGCAAGCACTACGAACGAGTGAAGAAGCTGGCAAAACTTACGCAGTTGTTCGCGATTACCTACGCGTTACAGATCAAGAGTAGACTCGGATTGTCGGAGCTCCTGGCGCCAAGCGTGATTAACGCCAGTTTTGACATGACAGGGTCAGCTGAAATCCGATCCGTGCGTTTGCTACTTCCACAGCACTTCCGATGCACGCCTAGGCTATGAAGCGTCTTCTTCACGAGACAGGATCTACATAGAAGTGTCTGCTGGTAACTATCTAGACTCACTGCAAGGACAGTTGCAAGAAATTAGTCGCTCCCGCAATGCGTGGATGACGCAGAACTCAAACTCGGTGGTAGCCCCCGGAAAGGGGATAGGGTGTGATGGTCAACCCGCACGCAATAAATTACAACTCGGTGCACAATGAAAGCACGGACCAAAAATATATAAATCGCTGTAACTTTGCAGCAGAATCTCCGGTGCCTCGAAAGGAATCGGCGTGCAACCAAAGTCACGAGCTAGCGAACTGCCGGCCCTCAGAGACTCGCCGAGGAGAAGATGTCACCGGAGCTCGGGCAACAAAAAAGATAGCTGGCTCTAAGTCGTGAATCCGAGAGCCAGCTCGCGTAAGCTACACGTGATCAAAGAAATATGAGTCTATTACTTGTCTTCAGATTTTGCTCCAGGCCATTGCTTGACCACTTCGGCAATAAGCTGACGGGCACAAAACTCTAGAAACCGACTCGGTGAATGATAGTAGGGCTGAGTATCCACGTCTGGGCCGGTAAAATACTGACGATACGACTCTCGAACAGAGTTGCAATCCATGTCATAGCTCATATCCGCTTCCATCAAGGCGACGGAGTCCCGCACATCAACGAGTAGTAGATGTGCACTCATGCTGGCCGAGTCATAGGCATCTAACTTGGCGACTTCACAATAAAGCACCGCGTCAATGGCATGTTTGCGATGCATTTCCACTAAGAACTCTTCATCGAAGCAGCCGCAAACTCGTGGCATTTCGTCCAAACATAGTCGTTGGGCAAGTGAGAAACACTTCAACGGCATGCAAGACTCGATATTCGCGATTGTTGCCCTTACGAAGACGTCTTGTTCTTTGAGGCGATCTTGCGAGTTCAATCTAGTTACGACCAAAACACGCTGAGGCTGAAACTGCTTTGCGAATCGAGAGATGCGCACACGAATACCCGATGTCGCGTTTTGAGCTTGCGATATTGCGGGTAAGAGCACGCAGACCAAACATGTGCAAGCCCCATACGCCCTGATACGTTTTGTGCTTAGATCGATATGTAAATTGCTCAGCCTACGCTTGGCACTCATGGCTTCTTCTCCGTCATGATTTGTCGCACTAGCTGATCGTCTAGCTCCGACTTGATTTGCTCCAGCAGCCGCGCGGCCTTTTGCTTGTACAAAGTATGCTCGCGCGATAGCTTCGCGAGATCTCCACGTAGACGTTGATTTTCCTGCGCTGACTCAGTCAGCGCGTTTTTTGCATTGGCGATCGCCGCCTCCATTTCACGGCTGGTCTCCATGCGTTCCATGAACCGCTTCTCGAGTTGCTCATTGTACTTTCGCATCGACTCCAAATTCGCTTGCAGCTCTTTTAACTCTCGGCTCAACCTCAACGCATGTTCCGTTGCAGTTACTTGCCCTTGCTTCAGATGCCTGCCGCCGATGCGAGGCTCCTGAACTACGGCAGATTCCACAGGCCCCAAGCCTTTTGCGGTTGTCAGATCTGCACCAACGACTGAGCTATCACCGGCGTGCATGGCTTCGGGAGTCGGATTTGGGGGAAGAGCATTGGGTACATTAGGCTGCGATGGCCTCGCCGGAGTACCACCATAATCAGACCAGTTTGGTGAGTTGCCGTCGGTGATATTGAGTTCTGCCCCTCTGTCTGCTATCCGTTCCTGAATCGCTTGGGCTGGTACCAAGCTGGTGCGAAGCTGCGATTCGCCCGTTGCCGACGCGAAACGAGTACCAGGCAATCCCTGTGCAACATTCACGTTCGCCTGCGCGAACTGAGTCGCACCAGCAGGATGAGCGGGAAGCGTCTTGCGTGTCACAGTGGGTAGGGGCGCCCTAGTTGGTTGACTGGCTGGCATGCTCTGAGAACTCGGTGGTGGTGTCACGATGCGAGATTGGCCGCAATGAGTGCAGGTGCCCGAACCGTCACATGTGCCATCATAGGTCTTCGATTTAGTTCCTTTGGAAAACACGTTCTGAAACGGTGATTTTAGGGAGCTGCCAATCTTATCTAAGAAGCTCTCTTCTTTGGTCTGAGCAGAACAGATCCCGCAGCAAATAAGCGAAAAAACAATTGCAGACGCAACTACTTGTTTATACATATAACTACTCCTCTGCCTCTGTGTATTGACACTGAAGGGTGATGGTTTCACCACAACCGCAGGAAATGTTGAGAGCGACGATGATTCCATCGCGCCGTTCGACACGCACAACAGGGGCAGCACCGGGAGTACATCTTGCTGTCTTGCCAACAGCTGAGTGTGAAGCCGTTGCGATCTGTCGAGGTCGAGCCGCAGAGTTCGGGTCGATCGGTTTGCCTACGTGAACTTGCATGACATGACCTCCTTGAGCCGGAATTTTGCGGACGACAGAATGCGAGACACTCTAGAAACAGAAAGGTCGAGCGTGGCTCCAATCTCCGCCAAATTCATTTCTTCTAAGTAGTACAAAGTGATCGCCAACCGCTCCTTGTCTGCCAAACTGGCGATCGCCTCTGCCAAGACTTGTTTCCGCTCTTCGCGTTCCAGTACGTCATCAGGACTTTCGCTATCATGCCAGTTCGCATCAATTGGCTTGAACTCATCCCATTCCGCCGGGTTGATGAAACGCATTGCCTCCAAGCCCTCCATCACTGCATCGAGACTCAAGCCTGTCGAGTCCGCAATGTCTTCTGGCAGAGTTGGCGACTGCAGCAGCTCGCATGCCTGCTTGATCAAACGCAAGTTGGAAAATACCCGCTTTGAAATCGGAGATTGTTTCCGCAGCTCGTCAATAATCGCACCACGAATTCGCGGATAGGCAAAAGTACGAAAGGCAACTCCCTCGCTGGGATCGAAGGCATTTGCCGCTTCGATTAGCCCAATCAACCCGGCTGAGTTCAATGTTTCTCGCAGGTCGGTGTTAGTGTATACCACTGACATGGTAGACAGAATTCGTGCGACATAGTCCACATTGTCCTCGATCAACTGATCTCTTGAGGTTGAAGAATACTGACGGTAGGTTTCTACCGAGGAATTATCCATGTACTTCCCTGCGTCCATACGAGCACCAACACGCCACACAATCCATCGATTCCTGCAGCAACTAACTCTTACCCCTGCTTTGTCTACGCGGCCTTCTCTTTTCTGAATCTACGATCTGGATTAAGCCCATTCCGAATCCGAAGATGCAGGCGATTGATATTCCTGAAAAGAAGGATCGCTTGAGAATCGTCAGCGGCTCGTTTCCAAGCGCTGCCCCAACAAACATCACCAAAGTTGCCGTTAGCAACCCTGCATAACGCCCCCACGGGAAAGGCAGTTTCTCGCGTTCCCTTACTCGACTTGCCGACATCCTTCAACTACTCTCCCTGCAACTTGGAATTGTTTTGAAGCATCGATAAGTCGAGCGCAGACTCAGGCCCGGCTGATCCAATCACTTCTTCGTAAGTCAACATTCCCGCCGAATCTATCAGCAGTCCATTTGGTATTTCGTTGTAGGCAATGATGCCTAGGTGCGGCAGAGAGCGCGTGATAGTTCGGTGCAAGCAATAGCGAATCGACGAATCCACGAGCACCGCCGCGGGCTCGTTGCGCAGTTTTGCCGCTTCCCATTTCTGCAATAATGAAGTCACCAAGCGTTCCAACTCATCGGGCCTAATTGCCAAAGTGTCTTCAGTGACACTTTGGCGCAGACGATGTTCCAGACTCGGCTCAAGGATGATGACGCGTACTCTGTTTCGGTCAAACCGGAATCGCTCGCAGATGTGGTGTCCAATCTTGCCGCGAACTTTCTCCGTAAGCAGCACCGGATCCTTCACGCTCGGACCGTACTCTACCGCCGCTTCAACAATTGCCTCCAAGCATGTGATCGGGACGCCCTCTCGCAAGAGATTTACTAGCACTTGGTGCAATGTGGCAGGCCGTAGGGTGTCGGTGCGAATGTCTTCGACCGTCGTTGGCGCGATGTCCTTCAACTTGTCCAACATGAATTGCAGATCTTGGCGACTCAGCAACTCGTGGGCATGCGACTTCAGAACTTCACCGAGATGAGTAATCAAAACAGTGGAAGCATCCACCACTGTGAAGCCCTTGATCTCAGCCCGCCGTCGCTCAGATTCGTCGATCCAGGTCGCAGCTAAATCAAATGCCGGATCACGTGTGTTCTCACCTGGCAGCGTAGCTTCGAGATCGCCCGGATTGATCGCGAGTAGTTGATTAGGACGCAAACTTCCCGAGGAAACTTCTCGCCCGCATACCATGAAACGATAGCTATCAACCGGTAACGCCAGATTATCTCGAATCCGGGCCTTCGGAACCCAAAAGCCGTGCTCGTTCGCCAAATCTTCTCGCAACTTGGATACGCGGTCAGCAATCCCGTTGCCGCCTGAGGGAGAAACCAAGGTAACGAGTCCAGCGCCGACTTCGACCACAACACGCTCCGTTTGCAAGAACGTATTCATATTTCGTTCTTCGGGCGACTGTTGATTCTCAGCACCCGCTACCGCCTCAGCTGCGGCTTCGGCTGACTCTTCCTCTTCCTCATCATCCGCTTGCGAACGCAGAACAAACAGCAGCAGCCCGCCGGCCAACAAGATAAACGGGATCTTCGGAAAGCCTGGCGTCATCGCGAGCGCAATCAAAATCAAAGGAGCAATATACAAGGACTTTGAGCCAGCTGACACTTGATCCTGGATTTCGTCTCCCAAGCTCGATTCGCTCGTAGACTTGGTGACCAGAATACCTGCACTGGTCGCAATCACGAGAGCAGGTATCTGTGAGACAAGACCGTCTCCGATTGTCAGAATCGAGTAGACCTGCAACGCTTCGCCGAGTGACTGGCCAGCACCAACTCCCAGGACAACACCTCCAAAGATATTGACCAACATGATGATCAAGCCCGCGATGGCGTCTCCACGAACGTACTTACTCGCACCATCCATGGCCCCGTAGAATTCTGCTTCTCGAGTCAGATTAGTACGTTTTTGCTTCGCCGTTTCTTCGTCAATCGCACCTGCATTCAGTTCGGCATCAATTGCCATTTGCTTTCCAGGCATCGCGTCCAGAGTGAAGCGTGCGTTTACCTCCGAGATTCGAGTCGCACCCTTAGTGATAACGATGAACTGAATCGTGATCAGAATCAGGAAGATCACGATACCGACAATCAAGTTACCGCCAACAACGAAGTCTCCGAACGTCAGTACGATCTTGCCTGCATCGCCATTAAGCAGGATCAAACGCGTCGTCGCCACATTCAGCGACAACCGAAACAGCGTTAAGAGCAAGAGCAGGGAAGGGAAGACTGATACATCAAGCGGATTTTTCGCACCTAGCGTTACCAGTAGGAGCACAATCGCGGCGGAAATATTGCAAGCTAGAAACATATCCAGCAAGAATGTTGGCAGTGGAATGATCAGCACTGCCAAGGTAAGCAAAAACGAAGCCGACAGCCAAGCTTCACTTCGGCTGAAGAAATCTAAGTTGCTATCCGTGTTTTTTTTCTTTGCCTCAGCCACTCTAGCCTCCTACAGCAGCAAAGCTGGCGACGAGAGACTCGGATATTAGACGCCAACCGTCGACCAACACAAATAGCAACAGTTTGCAAGGCGTGGAAACGACTACAGGTGGCATCATCATCATCCCGAGCGACATCAGGATGGTTGACACGACTAAGTCAATTAGCAAGAAGGGGATATAAATGCAGAACCCCATAATGAAGGCGGTCTTCAACTCACTTATCACAAATGCTGGCACCAAAATACGAAGCGGCGTTTCTTCTGCCTCGTAGGGTGCTGGCGTGTTGGACATCTCAAAGAACAACGACAAATCATCCAAGCGAGTGTTTGCCAACATGAATACTTTCAGTTCCCGTTCACAGACCTCCCAAGCCTGGCTGTAGCCAAAATCAGCTTTCGACTCTTCCGACTTCTGTGCTGCTAGCAGTGGTTGCAACGCTTCTGTATTGATCGCATCGAACGTGGGCCCCATAACGAATAGGGTCAAGAAAAAGCTTAGGCCAATCAAAACCGGGTTGGGAGGAATCTCTTGCGCCGAAAGTGCTCGACGAACAAAGGAAAGCACGATGACGATTCGCGTGAAAGAGGTGACGCAAACGATTGCGGCGGTAGCAAATCCCAAGGCACCCAGGATGAGCGCCATTTGCAGGGGAGGAGCAAGCTGAGAGAAGAAGTCAGCATTCTCCTGCAAACCGGTTTCTACCAGCGGTTCCATTGCAGTCTCACGAATCCTTTCGAGTCGACATGCCCGAGGGCTCACGAGCCGGTCGGGATGGTCTTTGAGCCCTTCGGCTAATTGCAGATTTCTATAAGCTAGGTTGAACGACAGTTGGTTTAGCTTGAGGTCTCGGATCTCAGAGTCCGTTGAGCGCTCGAGGCCCTCAAACCGTTCGGAGCCTTTGACTCAGGCGGCCTTCTTGGAGCGATTCACAAACAACTTGACCAAACGTTCATCGATGTCTGACATGGATTCTTCCACTGGTTCCGTTTCCCCGGTCTGAGATGGTGCCACCTCATTCTCTCCAACATCCTCTAAGGAGGAACTGAAGCTGATCGGTAGAACGTTCACAGCCTTGGTGCCCGTCGTATCTTTGGTCACCAGTACCCGGTGCCCGCGCACTTGTAGCAACGTAATGCTAGTTTGCCGATCCACACGAACCACCTCGATCACTTCGGACTTCGGTACATCCTCTTCGTTTTGCTTGGGCATAAAGCCGCTATGCTTGTGATAGTGCTTGAGCCCCACCATGACGCCGGTCGCCAGCATGAGAACAATTACTAAGTTCAGGGCAATCTTTGTGACTCGATCCCATAGCGAATTGCCTGTTTCTCCTTCAGCCTGCGCTCGCTGAGCATTTTCGAGAAAGGAAGCTCGATGACGATCCGACAATTCCTGCTGGCTCATACGACCGTCAGGAAACGTCTCCTGCGCGACGATTGCATCGCGATTGGAATATGCCCGAGGCAAATAGGTACTTGCCGGCTCCATCGCCGAGGCTTGAGTACCTGATTGCATCGCCGCTTTGTCCGGCCGCGGTGCGTAATGCGTTGCCAAAGCTTGAGAAGACTTATTGTCCAAATAGTTCCGACCGAAACCGGACTCCTGCGGCGGCGTAGTGAGATTGGTGAGCACACTGCCGTCAGTTGAAAAGCCGCCCTGAGCGTACAGTCTGGATGGCAAAGCTAAGACTGCGCATGCAGTCATCAATACGGAGCTAACTGTTAAGCGACACATCCTGCTTACCTACGAATTGGGACTCTGATAGAGCTCTTTGATACGGATTGCAAACCGGTCCTCCAGCACAACAACCTCGCCGTTGCCAAGGGCTACGCCTTGAGCTACGAGTTCGACCGGTGCACTAATATTCCTATTGAGATCAATCACCGATCCTTCTGAGAGATCCATCAGTTGTTGCAAACTCAAAGTTGCACGACCGAGTTCGGCGGTGAGCACAACCTGCACTCCAGCGAATCGATCGAGTTGAAATCCTGCCCCACTTTGGCCAGAACCTGCCGAAGCAAGCTCCTCGAATTCGGGAGCTCCTGCAGCTTCGCTCGCATCTTCCGCTGAGGAAGGCGTTGAATCAGCAGTTGGAGTCGAATCCGTCATTTGCTTTTCATCTTCCTTGGTTTTAGCTGCAATATTCCGTTACCGACCGGCAGCACTCTCAATTTCCAGTGCCTGAGTATTCCCTCGCCTGCCAGGCCAACAGTTGTACGAGAGCTTGTCGTCGACACCTACTTGGATTGGTTGGTCAATTCGTTGGTCGAGTGCAATGGTTTGTCCTACTCGCAAGCGGGACACCTCCAGCATCGGAAGTTTCGCGCGACCTAAAATAGAAACCAATTCAAACTGTGCTTGACCTACCAAACTCGGATCAGGTTTCTTCGGTTCACCTGATCCTGCCTTCCGAGGATCTTGGACTGTCTCCAATAAGTCGGCTAACCCTTGTTTTGGTGAAATCCAATGTATAGTAGTGCTCGCTGAGGAAGCTTCTAAGTGAAGAGCGGTCCGCGCGACCAGATCTTTGGAACGGAAAGACCTCGACTTTTGTGGATCTCGCTCAATCTGGCCTACCTTGACTTCAAGGATATCCGCTCCCATCCATCCCGCAGTAAGTGCGCTAGCAATGTTCTCAAACAACAACTGAGCAAGCGAAAGCTCAACAGGCGAGAGTCCCGGTATTAGTGTACCATCCTGAGCGAACTCTTCTGAATTCTCGTCTTCTTCCTTCTGACCTTCTTGTGCGTCTTCACCAGCCTCAGCTTCCACATCTGCTGATTCTGACTTTACTTCGGGCTCCTCTTCCTCAGAAACTTCAGGACTAGGAATACCCAACATCTCCCAAACAATGGCCTTCAAGTGGGGGGTTGACGCCCACCATTGAGCAACCACGCCATCTGCTAGGCTAAGGTTGCACGAGTAGTAGCTTCGCGAAACGTTCCGCATCGACTCCTTATAGGTTTGCGTTGACATCTGGGGAATCGAAAGTTGAACTCCGAATTCGGACAAATCCCGCCAGAAGTCGTTGAAGAAAGATGCAGACTTAGCCACCCAATCACGGACAGCCATCGCCGCATCATCCAGTTCAGCGATCTCACGAAAGTCAAATTCGCGGTAGTTCTTCTCTGTCATTGCACCTTCAAGTCTTGGAAGAGGACGTCTTGAACACGCTCTATTCCATCGGTGAACAAGATCTCATTGAACTTCGCGTGAATCTCGCGGCGCAATGCGTTCTGCCCAACCATACCCTTAATTGCATCCAGCTGTTTGTCTCGCAGGTGCGCGATAATCCAATTCTTGAGCATCACATTCTTTTTTGCTACCAACTCTTCGATGGCACTCAACTGCGCCGCATCAACCTGCAGCGAGAATTTGCAATTCAAAAAACGCGAGTACCGCTCATCTTGGAGATTGACGATGATCTCGTCAAACTCGACGAACCCCAGCTCGCCATCTTCTTCTGGAAACTCCATCGCAACCAAGTGGGATGCGTCAATTTCTCCGGGCTGTTCGTCAATCTGCTCTTCTTTAGTGTCATCCGACGACATCATCATGGGGACGGCTGCTCCTGTCCCCAAACCGAACCCCAATGCAACGGTGCCAACGGCAATGTTGGTAACCAGTGAAGACTTCTTGGGTGCCTCTTCCCCTTCGCCTTCTTTCTTTTCCCCGTTCTCACTCACTATTCAGTCTCCCCCCGAGATTGGAAGTGAAGCTGGGCAGAGAAGGCATACTTTCCCTGACCGGCAATCTTTAGGAATCACGCAGAGAGTATCGTCCCCCTTTTTCACTGTCTTCAACACAAACCACCCGATGGCGTGGTTCCGCCAGAACCTCTGCATAGTGCACTTTTCTGTCTTTCCAGCGTCAACGCTGTCGTCTTGGCACACCCATTGCTAGGCTACGTTTGCCCGCGGCAGTTGGGCATTGGTTAATGTTACGGGCTACTGGGCAAGCTATTCATACACAATCTGTCGCAGCTCTATTTGCCTACAGCGAACAACAAATTGTGCTCCCCCACGTCAGTGCTGTCCGCAGCCTCCGCCGCAAAGGTAGTTTTTTGGTAATCGGCCAAATCACCATCGTCGATAGAACCCGCAAAGTCCGAACAGAACAGTGAGCCCAAGGGAGGGCTCCTAGCCAGAGGGGCTGGTAATACAAAGGAGTGAACCGTGATAAACGGTATATACAGTGGCGCAGCAGCGATGGACGTGCTCGCTCAGCAACAAGTGATCATTTCTGATAACCTGATGCACGCCAACAGTAGCGGACATCGCAAGAAAGTTGCTGGAGTAGCTCAACGATTCGACAAGGATCTCGCGAATTTGAATCTCGACCTCGGCCCCGAGGTAGCCTTTGAAACACGTGACTTCAAACAAGGTCGCATGATTCAAACCGATCGTGCGCTTGATATCACAATTCATGGCGACGGCTTTTTTGCTTACGAAAAGAACACCCAAGAGTATCTAACTCGTGACGGTCGCATCTATCGTGACGCAGAGACGGGGAACCTCGTCAACGCTGAGGGTTTTCCCCTTCAAGGTGAAAACGGCCCCATCACGATAGATAGTGATATCTCGGATAGGGTTGTGACGGTTGCATCGGATGGAACGATTTCTGCCGAAGGTAACGAGCTCGGAAAGATTAAGATCGTCAGCTTTGAGGACAATCAGAAGCTGTTGTCTGATGGTGAAATCGGATTTGTCCGTGGCCCAGCCGCCGTTGAAGTTCCAAGCAATGTCACATTAGGCCAGTTCGAACACGAGCTATCGAATGTCGAACCCGTTTCAGAATTGGTCGCGTTGATCATCAACAGTCGTCAGCACCAAGCACTGGAGCGAGCGACTCGGACCATTTCAGAAGCTCTGGGTGAACATATTAAAGGCTAGCAAGCAATTAGCTACTAGCTGTTAGTGATGAACGTTTCGCTTCGGCAATGAGACTGGCAGAGGGTACCGCAGCCATCTGCCTCGGGGAGTCATCCCACCTCGTGCTAATGGTTAGACGCTTGTAGCGAACAGCTTGAAAACAAGGAGGATCTGATGCTGAAGGCATTCTATTCGAGCGCAACCGGCATGCGTGCTCAAGAGCTATTGATTGACAACACCGCCAATAACCTGGCGAACGTCAATACATCTGGGTTCAAACGCAAGCACATGAACTTCGCGGACTTGATCTACGATACTCAAGTCGCGCCAGGTTCGGCTGCAGCTAATGGACAGTTCCGTCCTGTCGGTATCCAGATCGGCAGTGGTGTTCGAGCCGTCGGAACAACGGGTATCTTCTCCCAAGGCACTCCGACCGAAACCGGTATCGATACCAACATGGCCATTGAAGGCGACGGTTTCTTCCGTGTCACGCAAGGTGCTAACATCGCTTACACCCGAGACGGCTCTTTCACGAAGAACGCGCAAGGACAGCTCGTCAACGCAGACGGATATTTGTTGGATCCTCAAATCACCATTCCGCTTGACGCGACCAACGTATCCATCGCGCCGACTGGAGAAGTCAGTTATCAGATCAACGGCGTTTCGACCGTCGGTCCAACGATTCAAGTCGCTCGTTTTCCGAACCCAGCCGGTTTGCAGAATATGGGTGGAAACTTGTATCAACTCACCACCGCATCCGGTGCGGAAACCCTTGGACAACCGGGACAACCTGGGTTTGGAACAATTCGGCAAGCCTACGTCGAAGGCTCCAATGTTGAAGTCGTCTCAGAACTGGTTTCACTAATTACGGCTCAACGAGCATACGAGATAAACTCACGTGCTATCCGAGCCGGTGATGAGATGCTCTCTTCCGCTAGTGACCTTGTGAGGTAGCAGAGCCATGTCAACCGAGTCTTTGGCGAAATGGCTGCATCTTTCTGTTGCCACCGTACTTGTGTCGATCCTATCGACGACCGTCGCTTACGACGCGCGCGCTCAAGAGCTCTCCATCAATATCTCGAACGAAGCGGTTGTTATTACTGACTCCATTGTGCGAATTGGTGACATCGCCCAAGTCAAAGGTGGCTCACCAACTTGGCGAAAGAAAATCAACGAACTCGATCTTGATTCCGTTGGTGAAAAAGCGCCGATTCAAATCAGCTCCACTCAGGTCAAGTTGCGCGTTCAACTCGCTGGCTATTCACACCCCATCGCGATCAACGGGAAAGATTCTGTGTTCGTGATGCGGCAGAGCAATGAAAAACTGCGCACGACTCTCGAATCCAAAATTCGAGACGAGGTGTGTCGCCAGTTTGGATTGCGACAAGATCAAGTAAGCATCCGTTTGCAACAATCCCAGGTTGCAACACTTGCTGGAAAGCTGCCGCAACTCGACTTCAAGTTGCGGGCACTTTTCGATACCAAACTACCTCATGGTCAAAAACGTCTCACAGTCGACATCACGACGGGAATCCAGCAAGCGATTCGGGCCGACTTGAATGCCTCGATCGTTATCACACGCTCAGTCGCAATCGCCAAGGCACCTATTCCACAAGGTACAAAAATCACTGAGTCAATGGTGCAATCCCTCGAGCGTCCAATCAATCATAACGATAGTTTGCTCAGCCTCAACGAAGTGATCGGCAAGGTCACGCGCAGACGCATTCCACAAAACACCAGCATTGCTACTCAAGATCTCTCGAGTCCGCAGGAGTTTGTGATTCGACCTAATTCACTCGTCGATGTTGTTGTCCTAATCGGCAATACGGAGGTGCGGATGAAGGACGCAATGGTCCTTTCATCTGGACGCATCGGCGAACGGATCCGACTTCGGAACATGAAGTCGAAAGCGGAGTTTGCCGCGACCTTAGTAACCCAGAATTTGGCCCAGATTAAACGTTAACCACTAGGACAAGATATGTTCCCGCACTATCGAATCCTCTCGCTCCTGATGCTAATTTGGCTAAGCAGCAGCGCGATGGGACAGAGCTTGTTTGACCGCCGCTCACCGAACCGAGTAGACCGTTTCCGCAACTACGCTGCGCGGCACCGCGGTGATTTGCTGACCGTGATTATCAACGAAAGTACCGATGTCGAGAATCGTGACGAGCGTTCGATGGACAAGGCTGGAAATTCTTCAAATAATGCCGGGTTCAACGTCGGAGCGAGCGGCGATATTGGCGCTATCGCGGGTGACGCACTTTTCGGACATGCCACAGATAGCGCTCGCAGCTTCTCAGGGGACTCAGAATTCCGTAGTCAGCGGGCCTTGATCGATCGATTCTCGGTGCAAATCCAAGACGTTCTGCCTAATGGAAATATGGTCATTGCTGGCTATCGAACCATTAGCATTCAGGGTGACCAACGAAAGCTTCGACTCAGTGGCGTAGTACGTCAGTTTGACGTGCTTCCCAACAACATGGTTCCCTCGCATTTGATCGCGAACATGAAAGTCGAGTTGGAAGCGAAGGGGCCTGAGCAGGCGTATGGCAAGCAAGGCTGGTTTAGCCGAAAGATCAACAAACTATGGCCATTCTAAGCTCATCCATGAAGCGACTTGGTTTCGCTCTTTCAGCTATCCTGTTGCTAGAAACCTTTGGTGCAATCGCCGTCCTCGCGCAGCAACCTCCACTACCGGCTGTTCCAGGCATCTTGCCCGCCCCAGCAGTTCCTGCGGGCGGAGTAAACTTCGGTACGTTACCGGCGCCACAAGCCAATCCCGCTGCCGCGGGCGTTCCAATCAGCGCACCGGGTCCGATGCAAGTGCGAATTATGGACATCACCTATGTCCAAGGTGACCGGAAGAACAGCGTCGACGGCATCGGCCTCGTCACTGGATTGTTGAACACCGGCGGTCGTGCTGAGCAAACACGAATCATTGCTGCCAACTACTATCGACGCGCAGGTATCGATGTTGGCACAGTGGAAACCAAAAACCTTTCCGCGGTGCATGTCGAAGGGGCGATCCCGCCTTATGCGAGACGCGGAGAAGAGATCCAAGTTAGAGTGTCGGTCTCGGACGACGCCTTGAGTCTACGCGGAGGAGTCTTAGTTGAGACTCCCTTGCGAGGAATCGACGGAGAAGTGTACGCCATAGCTTCCGGTGCCGTAGTCGTCAGCGGTATCGTTGCCAGCGGACAAGGCGCAAGCGTGACCGTAAATCATCCAACAGTGGGTGTTGTCACTGCGACGGTTGAACGTGAGATTCCTTGCGAAAGAATCGAAAAAGAAGGGCGGCTTGAGCTCATTCTGCGAAACCGATCCTACAGCACCGCCAATGCGATAGCCAACGCGCTCAACAACATCTTTCCCGACATGGCCCGAGCCATGAATCAGAGCACCGTTTCGGTAATTATCCCGCAAGCCTATCGCGATAATATTCCGGGTTTCATTGCCGGCATTGGAAATATTCAAGTCACGCCTGACCAGCATGCCAAAGTCGTGATCAACCAAAAGACTGGTACCATCGTCTTGGGACACCGCGTGAGGATTTCCAACGTGGTTTTCGCCAGTGAGAATATTGTAATTTCCACGACCGAAAACCCGATTGCCTCCCAGCCGGCACCATTTAGTCGCGGAGAAACAGTAAAACTTCCTCGCACCTATTTGGACGTTGTCCAAAGTGGCGGGCAGTATAACTCATGGGCAGGGAACTTGACCGTTGGTGATTTGGCCGCTGCACTCAATGCACTTGGCGTTTCACCAAACTCCTTGATCACCATCATGACTTCATTGCGCAATCAAGGTGCCATCCAAGCTGAATTGATCATCGAGTAACCAACACGATTACGACGCGTCAGAGAGTAAGTCTTCGAGCAAACCAAATTACCAAGCACCTAGGTCCGAAGAATGCTAAACGGAATACAGCCAGACAATTCACTTCCTCTGCCCACTCCAAGCGCCGTAAAAAATTTGGGTGCTGGTGCAAACATGAGCTCAGCGAATAGAGTCGAAGACATTAAGTCGCGAGCACAAATGGAAAACGTGGCTGAGGAATTCGAAAGTGTCTTCGTTTCCTTGTTGCTCAAAGAAATGCGCGGCAGTAGTCAGGAGGAAGGTGGGATGTTTGGCGGCGAGTCCAGCGACTCCTACGGCGGACTCTTTGACATGTTCATGGGCCAGCACTTGGCCAAAGACAGCCCACTCGGAATCGGACGCATGCTGCTGCAGCAGTATGAGAAGAACGCGAAGAGTGGCTAGTCAGCTTCTCACTCTTAGTGTCTGGCTGTGGGCTAATCATATTCCTGCGCGATACAAACCCCGCTTGCGGCAGGGTCGGAGCCATAGCGACGGGGCGGTTCTGCCCGCCACACAAACCAATTAATGATCCCGCGATAGATGCAAATCCGCGGCGGAAAAATTGTTTAAGGCCCAGGGTTAGGCGTCAGCTCGCCATGGCCAATCCGAATATCGGATGAAAAAAGGAATATCGAATTTCGAAGGATTACAAATGACTGACCGTCGCTGAGCAGATGCTTCGAAGTCCGCACCTATGCGGATTGGCCATGATAGCCAGTCCGTTGACTTGCGATAGGCCCGACGCCTTAAGGCGATACGTCTCACCACAACAGCAGATGGCGAGCGCCAAAAGGCTCTCAATCCGATGACTTTGCGCCCCAGCAGCCAACTGATCGCAGCTTAACACCCTAGGAGACCTCACATGCCATTGGACGAAATAAACATCGAACAGTTCCTTGAAGACGTGGAACGGCAACTCTTCCATGATGCCTTGCTGTTGCAAACGATGACAGAGCTCAACGAGCAAATAAAGGCCGCTTTAAACGATGCCAACATTCGCGACGCAGCGGCAGGAGTGATCCACGCAGTTGGACTCACGACCGAAACAATCGAACGCAGGGCTGAAGAAATCAGCGCGAAGCGTTCTGTTCTACTCGATCGAATTAACCAGCATTCCGACCAAGAATTCGGGACAGTTGGGCAATTCCTCGAACAGCTACCTTTGCTACGTGCAAAACAACTTCACCAACGCCAAAAAGAACTACTTCAACGAGTTACGGAAGCACATGCGGAATTGGGAGGCTATCAAATAGCCCTCTACTATTCCGTAGATTACTGTCAGCGCTACCTCTCCGACCTGACTCAGACGAGTGAACAATCGGTGCGTTACACCATGGATGGACAGCCACCGGAGCAAGCGCAAGGTCAACTGATTCGAAAGAGCTGCTGAAGATGACGTCGTTCGCAATTGGATTATCGGCATTACGCGTTAACCAACGTGCACTCCAAGCCATCTCGCACAACATCGCCAACGCGGGAACCGAGGGTTTTCATAGACGTTCGATTCGGCTTCAGACTGTCGAACAGCCACTCCATGGAACGTCCACACCTTCTCCAACTGGCGCTGGAGTTTCCATCAAGTCGATTGCCAGGATCAGAGACTTGGCAATCGAAGGCACTTTGACTCGGACGATAAGCGACCAAGCAAGTGTAGACCAGTCCTTGATCTACAACCGGCGAATTGAAAACATCATTGCGCAGACCGACAACTCGATCGCTGACAAAGCGTCGGTGGTATTTCGCGAGCTACAACTCCTTTCCAGCGAGCCCAACTCGACCATGCGCAGGCAATCGGCAGTCAATGCTGTCGAGGACTTGGCAACAACTATTCGCGATTCTCACACACGACTGACAGCGATGAGCCATCAGATCGAATTCGAACTAAAGGAGGAGGCAAACCTTGGCAACTCGTTGCTATCGCAGCTAACCGACCTAAATAGGAAAATTCGCCAAGCCGAGTTGCAAGGTGTCGATGTGCCTGACGATCGTGATCAACGTGACGTCGTGGTAAACGATTTGGCCGCAAGCATCGGTCTAAACCGTACGATGGGACTTGACGAATCCTCATTTCGAATCCAGAACTCTCACATTCAACTAAGCTCTACATCGATTGAAATCGAGACGCGCCGAAATCCTAATGGCAGCCAGAGCATTCTGTTTTCAGGAAAAGAACAGACGAATATCGGCGGGCGAGCCGGGGGAATGCTTCAAACAGTCAACAAGACGATCCCCGACTACTTGAACGAACTTGACAAGCTAGCCTACGACATCATCAATGCGTTTGACAACGTGCATGCTCGGGGTGTCGGTGCGGGAGGAAGCTTTTCCGCACTTAACTCAACCCGCACTTTATCTAGTACAACAGCCCCCTTGTCTCAGTCCGGAACTGCCGTCGACCTTGTTCCAGGGGAATTTACCATTTCGGTAATCGACCCTACCGGGCAGCGTACGGTTTCCAAGATCGCGGTGGATCCAAGTGTTGATTCCCTGCAAGACATCGAGGATCGGATTAATCTACTTCCTGGTGTCGCAGCCATTATTGACCCCAGTCAGAACACTCTCCAAGTCCGCGGTATCGGTGACAATACTTTTGACTTTACCAGCGGCGTTGCAACAGTTCCGGACTTCATCACTTATACCGGCACCGCATCGCCATCGCTTTCTGGTGCATACAAAGGATCAAAGAACGACAACTTGACGTTTCGCATCGAAGGAAACGGAGAAATTGGAGTATCCTCGGATCTCTTCGTCAGCGCGTTTGAGCCGGACGGAACACGGGTTGCCCGGGTCAATATTGGCGCCGGTTATGAGAACGACAGTCCTTTGGAAATTGGTGACGGTATTCAGCTTTCCTTTAGCGGCGGAACCGTCGTCGATGGCGATGAATTCCGCGTCACGCGCTCCGGCACACCCGACGAAACGGGGTTTCTCGCCGGAATTAGACTCAACTCCCTATTTTCTGGTAACGGGGCTGCTGGACTGCAAATTCGCGAAGACATTGCGGAAGATCCAAACTTGCTAGCCATCGGTGACTCAGGTAACTCATCCGACACCTCCAACCTGGTGCGGATATTGGAACTCCAAGACCGCCGAAGTGCGATCAGCAACTTGACTATCTCCGAATTCTCGTTGAATATTGCCAGCGCCGTGGGCTTCGATGTGCAATTGAGCAAAAGCGAATCCACCCAGCTGGCTAACGTTCGAGCCCAGGTCGAGCAAGAACGAGATTCTGTTTCTGGTGTCGACTTGAACGAAGAACTCGTGTTCCTCCAGAACTTCCAACGCTCATACGAGGCCGCTGCACGTGTGATTCAGGCGATGGATAATATCTTCGAAGAACTCGTCAACATTTTAAGGTAATGTAATGCTGACTCGTGTATCGACGTTCGCTTTTAGCACTACTGCCGTTCGCTTCTCACAGCAACACAATGCGCAGATCGCGAGGTATCAGCATCAAATCTCGTCAGGTGAAAGAATTCAGCGGGCGTCAGATGACGTTGTCGGCTTTCGCCGCCTTGGCCTAGTCCGGGAGACCGCCGCACGGCTTGAAGCCAGTGAAACGTCCATCAACAATGCTCAGACGATCATACAAGCGGGTTCGGATCAGCTGACTCAATATGGAACGCTGTTGTCACGTGCGCAATCCATCACCCAGCAGGGCATTCAGTCTCTAAGCGACAGCGAACGTAAGATCATGGCCTTGGAGATTGATGGGCTCCTTAGTCAAGTCAAAAACATTGCCAACGCAAGCTTCGGGGGCAACTTTTTGTTTGGCGGTGATGAAGCCTCTCGAGCACCATTCACTTTCGGTAGTAACCCAATCGAAGGCCGCTCACTCGATGTCAACTACAGGGGCGGTGCATCAAACAGCTTAGTACAGATCTCTAGCACGATACAGCTAGAATCTTACTTGGACGGACGTGACGTTTTCACTTTGAACTCGCGTAGTGATACGTCGTTTATCGGATCAACAGGTGCGATTAGCGGGGCTGGTACAGACAGTTTCCGGGGCCGAGCGGAACTGATCGTTTCACACGATACTACAACGCTCCATGGCGCTTCTGGCCTAACTTTAGGAACGGACACCGCTAACGATACAGTTATCGGCCAACTCGGCACTCATTCGATCTCAATTGAGGATACCGTAGGGGACGGGAGCGCTGGGGTCATTCGACTGAACGATGGTGAACCATTCGCGTTTACGAACACAGACACAAACCTACAAGTACGTGGCCCCTTCGGAGAAGTTATCCATCTGAACACAACGGCAATTGCAGCTGGTTTCAACGGCACTATCGATGTTGAAGGATCGGGCAACCTTAGCGTCGATGGCGGTGCTACGAGTGTTGCGATCGATTTTAGCACTTCGCAAGCCATCTCTGACCCAAGCACAAACCAACGCGTGTTCGTAGACAGTTCTGGAATCGCTCAGGCCGGTTCAGAGAAATTAGAATTTGGAGGAGTGTCCAGCGTCTTTGAGATTCTCGATGATTTAAAGAACGACCTGCTCAATGATCGAGGCCTAAACGCAGAGGAACAAATTGCTGCACTAGGAAGACGACTCGATGAATTACAAGCTATATCAGACGTCGGTTTTGCAGCATTAGGCAAACAATCCGCCTCTTTATCGACTCTTGAGGACGTTCGAGACAATGTCCGGATTCTGTCAACTCAAAGTCAGATCGAAGTGACTGAAGTTGTCGCGACAGACATTCCTGAGGCGGTGCTTCGACTTCAGAACTCGCAGGCGCTCCTGGAGTACACCTACGCCGTCACGGCCCGACTCAACTCTATCGGGCTCCTGAACTTCTTGCAGTAGTTTCGGAATCGCCCACTGCTAAATACAGTACGCTAGCTATCACCAACAACAGCGAATAATCGTAGCTTGCCTGGCCAAGATAGTTTCATTCCAACGCAACAGGGCATTTTCAGCCTAGCTAGCCACAATGACGTCCTTGCGGATCTTGTTGTCCAATTGTAAGCGCTTGGGCTCTATTTGAAGCGCTCCTAACCTGAGTATATTCAGGTTAGAATATCCGTTCGTATCTCGTCGCCTCAAAAACTTGGATTTGGACTATCGCATGCCCTCTACCAAGCTCACGTTCTCCCAGAAGCCGCTCGCCTTTCTTGCTTTTGCTTGGCTCGTGACCTTTGGCCTGCGCACAACTATTGCGGCTCAGGAGCTCTTCGTAGAAGCAGAGAGCTTCGACCAGCAAGGTGGCTGGAAGCTTGACACGCAGTTTATCGAGGTCATGGGCTCGCCCTACTTGCTAGCTCATGGCTTGGGACGTCCAGTACAAGATGCGACACTTACCGTCGAATTCCCTGAAACGGGAACCTACCAAGTTTTCGTTCGGACCAAGGATTGGGTTGCACACTGGAAAGCCCCAGGTGCACCCGGGAAATTCCAGCTGCTCTTGGATGGAAAAGCCCTCGAGACAACCTTTGGCACCCAAGGCGCAGAATGGGCCTGGCAGTCGGGCGGCTCTATTGAAATCAAGAACAAGGAAATAGAGCTTGCCTTGCACGATTTGACTGGCTTCGACGGTCGCTGCGATGCAATCTATTTTACCAAAGGCCAAACTCCACCTCCCAATTCATCGGACATCCTTGGCGATTGGCGTCGCAAGCAACTGGACTTGCCAGCCAAAGCAGAAAACAAGGATGGCTACGACCTGGTCGTCATCGGTGGTGGCTACGCTGGCATGGGCTCAGCCCTCTCTGCCGCCAGAATGGGTTGTAAAGTGGCATTGATCCAAAATCGACCGGTTCTTGGCGGCAATGGTTCCAGCGAAGTTCGGGTATGGTCGATGGGTTTGATCCGTCGCGGCAAGTACCCTCGCGTCGGCGAGATGATCGCTGAGATCGCGGACAGCGCAAGCAAATCTCCAGGTACCTACGAGGAATTCGAGGACGGGAAGAAAGAACGCGTCGTCCGTGCTGAAGACAACATTGACTTGTTCCTGAACCACCATGCTTTTAAAGTCGACACTGCGAAAAAGAAGATCACCGGCGTCTACGCTTTTGATACTCGCACCGGCGCCGAACGAAAGTTTGTTGGCAAGCTGTATTGCGACTGCACAGGGCATGGCACCATCGGCTACTTGGCGGAAGCTGACTGGGAGATGGAGCCGAAAGGTCGCATGGGAATGAGTAATATGTGGGCTTGGGCCGAGGGAAATGAAGCGACGACCTACCCTGAAACGCCGTGGGCTCTAGATTTGGAAATGAAAGATTTTCCCTATCCAAGAGATCACCACGGACAATGGTTCTGGGAAGGCGGGTTTGACAAGGATCCGATCAAAGAAGCGGAACGTATTCGCGACTGGAATTTGCGAGCCGTCTATGGTGCATTTAACGCCATGAAGAATCGGGACGGAGCAGAGAAACACAGAACGGCTTTCCTGACTTGGATCGCCTATATTGGTGGCCCGCGAGAATCTCGACGAATCATGGGCGACGTCGTGCTAACTCAGGACGACATTGTCGAAAAAGTTGCTTTTCCTGATGGTTGCGTGCCTAGTACGTGGTCCATCGACTTGCACTATCCCAAGGAACAATACTCGAAGAAGTTCCCAGACAATCCGTTTATCTCCAAAGCGGTTCACGACCGACGTGTAGATCGCGGCTTTGGCTACCCGGTGCCCTATCGATGCTTCTATTCTCGAAGCATCGACAACCTCTTCATGGCAGGTCGTTGCATCAGTGTGACACACCAAGCTCTGGGCACCACACGTGTCATGAAGACTTGTGGCATGATGGGCGAAGTCGTTGGACGCGCTGCCAGCATCTGCACTGCCAAAGATTGCTCACCCCGAGAAGTGTATTCGAAGTATTGGGCAGACATGGACAAGCTCTTGCAGTTGCCCGGCAAAGCCCGCCGTGCCACCGTCAACGATAAGGTCATTATTCCCGATGACGCAATGGAACTTGCTGGCTCGCATGGTCCGATGACTGGAATCAACCCAGCCAAGCTCGGTGGTCTAGTGATTGATGATCGACAAGCAGAGAAGACAGGCAAATGGACCGAAGGTACCGGGCTAAAGGGCTACATCGGTTGGGGCTACTCTTACGCTGGTAACAACAGTGGAGCAACGATCAGCTATAAGCTCACCGCACCAGCGGCAGGAACCTACGAAATTCGACTCGCTCACTTGCCCCATCCAAACCGCGGCGACCATGTCCCGGTTGACGTGAGCACTTCCGACAGGGTATCGCGAGTCGAAATCGATATGCAGAAACTAGCGAAGTCTGATGGCTTTACTTCACTCGGGACCCTTACCCTAGCGAAAAACGAGACCGTCACCGTCAGACTTTCCACAAAAAATGCAGGTGGAAATGTACACGCTGATGCCGTGCAGCTGTTCGAGGTGAAAAGATAACTGAGAACGAGGTAGCACGATTAGAACTGCCTCAACTTGCGCAATTGCCAGCTGTCAGACGCAGTATTGGGTATCGCCATATCAACTTGCACCTCCTACGTTGGATGATGCTAGCAAGCATTCTTTCGCTGATTCATCTGCAGTACGCAAAACTCCGCGAGGCGAGATTATCTGCCCCGAGTGAGCCCATAACTCTTTCTCAGATCGGAGAACACAGCTGGCCCGAGATAGCGATTATCGAGAGCGAGGTTGCCGCCGACGGCAGCCAAAATCTACTTGACGCGTCACAATCGGAAATTGGGTTTGCACTTCAAACTTCGCCAGCAAGCGATTCTGTCATCGGATTCTCCGGTTCCACGAACTTACTTCTGGCCTTCGATGGCGATGACATCCTGCGAGCCATTGATATCCTCGCGAGCGAAGACACACGAGACCATGTAAAGTCAATCCGTGATGACGAGGCGTTTCTTCCGATCTTTATCGGCCAGGCACGGGAAAAGCTGGCTGATCTTCAAGTCGACGGCGTCTCGGGTGCAACATTAACGTGCATCGCAATTCGTGAAGCCATTGCCTTGCGACTCAACGGGGCAAGTCTTTCTTTACGCTTCCCCGAACTCCCGAAACTCGCAGACCTTCGAAAGCTAGAGCCGAAGATTTTTCAAATCGAACAAGACAATGACCTACCTTCACGATTTTGGCTTTTGGATTCATCAAACGCCCGAATCGGTCAATTGATCCGCAGTACGCCATACGCAGAAGAGCTGATGGGCTACCAAGGTCCAAGTGAAACATGGCTCTTGCTCGATGCGGAACAGAAGCTCAAGAGTTTGGCATTAGCTAACTCTTTTGACAACGAACCCTATGTTTCCTACATTCGCGAGGATGAGTATTTCGCCTCGTTATTTCTCAACAAGACGCTAATTGAACTTGCTGCTGTCGATTCAATGGATTCCCAGATCGAAGGCGTTTCCGGCGCGACGATGACCAGTATGGCGGTCGCCGACGGGATCTTTCTCACGGCAAAAGAATTCGTAAAAGAAGAAACCGCAGTCGCGGATCGACAGTCGCAGCCGCTGCTGAATTGGACAACGCGGGATGCAGGTACGGCAGCGATTATCTTTTTCGCCCTAATCGTTGGCTTGACGCGACTACGAGGAAACAAGTATTTGCGTCTTACCCTACAGTTAAGTTTGATTGTCTACCTCGGTCTCATCAACGGCGACATGATTTCCCAAGCCATGATTGCCGGATGGGCACGCAGCGGAATTCCTTGGCAGACGGCAGGGGGATTATTCATGCTTTCACTAGCAGCCTTCGTTCTGCCACTCTTTTCGAAGCACAATCTATACTGTTCCCATATTTGCCCCCATGGGGCAATTCAGCAATTGGTCAAGAATCGCTTGCCGTGGCGTATCAAGATCGGTCGTCGCCTGACGCCTGTTCTCGGCGCAATCCCGGCTATTTTGCTTGGCTGGTGCATGTTGATAGCAATAACGAATTGGGGATTTAGCCTCGTTGATATTGAGCCATTTGATGCTTGGATCTTTCGCGTTGCTGGCTGGGCTACCATCGCTGTTGCGGTTGCCGGTCTGCTTGCATCCTTATTTGTACCAATGGCCTATTGCCGGTTCGGTTGTCCCACTGGAATGCTGCTTGGCTTTCTTCGATTTAATGCCCGCAGCGATCGATGGTCGCAACGTGATTCCATGGCCTCAGTGTTAGTCGCACTTGCATTGGGAATTTGGTTCTTAGCTTGAACCGTTCCTAGCTTTGAGCCGCTTCGGCACTAGTCGCCAGTTGCAATGAGCAGCATACGCGCAGCCGTCGATTTCAACCTGCACCTTTTCGCACGCTTGTTTCCGATTTGCTCAGCGCGATTTGGACGAGCCACACAAAAGCCTCGCTTCAGGAGTACAATGGGGACTCCAATCCATTGCCGCAAATGACTGGAGTGCCCACCATGCAACGCCCCTTAGAAGCTTTCGCTTCACTTCTGATCCTCACCTTCTTCGTACCAGCGGTGCAACTGGCTGCTGATCGGCCGAACATCTTGGTGTTCCTAATCGACGACATGGGTGTCATGGATACCTCGGTGCCGTTTTTGATGGACCAAACCGGCGCACCCAAGCGTTATCCACTGAATGACTACTACCGCACGCCCAGTATGGAACGCTTGGCGAAGCAAGGCATTCGCTTCAACCAGTTTTATGCAATGAGCGTTTGTTCTCCGACACGCATTTCCATCATGACGGGGCAGAATGCAGCAAGGCATCGAGCGACGAATTGGATCAACCCTTCCAACAATAATCGAGGAACTTTCGGTGCCCCAGAGTGGAATTGGGAAGGTCTCAGGAAAGGCAATGTGACGCTGCCTGGAGTCCTAAACAAAGCTGGCTACAAAACAATCCACATCGGCAAGGCACACTTTGGCCCCAAGGGCTACGAAGGTTCCGAACCGCTAAACCTTGGTTTTGACGTTAACGTCGCCGGAGCAGCATTCGGTGCACCAGGCAGCTACTACGCCGAGAAAAATTTCGGTTGGGGAACTAAACGGGAGCACCACGCTGTACCACACCTAGAGAAGTACCACGGTAGCGATACCTTTCTGTCCGAAGCACTCACCATCGAGGCCAAGAGGCAGCTTACTGAGACAGTAGAGCAGGGGACTCCGTTCTACATGTACTTCGCTCACTACGCAGTTCACGGACCTTTCGAGTCTGATCCGCGTTTTGCGGAAAACTACAAGGACACAGGAAAGCCCAAGAATGCGCAAGCATTCGCAACTTTGATTGAAGGCATGGACAAGTCGCTGGGGGACATGCTCGACCACTTAGAAGAACTTGGCGTTGCAGAAGACACCCTAGTGCTCTTCTTGGGCGACAATGGATCCGATGCACCTCTTGGACACCAACACACCGTAGCATGTGCAGCTCCGCTTCGCGGCAAAAAAGGAGCTCATTACGAAGGCGGTATGCGTGTTCCATTCATCGCTGCTTGGGCCAAGCCGAACGCCAGTAACAAGCTACAACAATCCCTCGAGATCCCTGAAGGCGTTTTGGTAGATCAAATCGCCAATGTAACGGATCTCTATCCGACGATTGTTGAGTTAACGGGTGCCAAGTCGCCCGCAGATCACGTTGTTGACGGCAAGTCGATGACCAACATTCTGCAGGGTGCAGACGACAAATCACATCCTCAACAATTCTTGATGCACTATCCGCACGGAAAGCATCGAAGCAACTACTTCACGACTTATCGCGATGGCAATTGGAAAGTTATCTATCATGCCTTGCCATCAGAGAAGACCACTGGCAACTTCATTCAATTCGAAGGCGGCAATTACGAGCTATTCAATCTCGCCAACGATCCTTTCGAGTCGACCAACTTAGCGACGAAAGAGTCTGCCCAGCTCCGACGTATGATGGAGAAAATGATCGCCTCACTCGAAGCTTACGAAGCAGTCTATCCTGTCGATAAAGCTGGGAACGAACTACGTCCTAAACTGCCATAGCCAATCGTAGGCCGCTAACAAGCGGCGCGCCGTCCCAGCAATTCCGAAGATCAAAACTCGCTACCAAGAGTTCTCGCCAACTCTCTACGCCGCTCTGTTCGCACGCTTTAATCGACAGCCGCAGAGATAGAGTAAGGCGAAACCACGAGATTGTACCGGGCATACATGCCTATACACATGGCAACCGATGCCCCAGCAAAAATCGTGAAGTAATAGGAAAATTGCCCAAAGCCGCGAAAGTAACGAGGAACCGTTTAAAAATAGTAGATAACAGCGTTAGCCAGCATAGTTGCAAGCCAAATGCCGAAAGCGATCCATGGATGTGGTCGCATGCTCACGGACGAAAATATAAGCCTCTCGCCAGACTCCGGTTACTGCTCGTAAAATTCTTTCATTTACCTAAAGACTTTCCCAATCCGATGAGCTCTACCCAACGCCCTCGCCCTAATAAAACCTTACCGTACCAAGCCTCGCTTCTCTGGCTGACCAAAAGTGTTTTGGTCTACGCGTTAGCATTCGGATTCTCGAAGAATTTGCTCGCTCAAAACCAGATTGACTTTTCTAAGGTGGAGCAATTCTTGCAAGATTCCGTGAAGCAGAAAAGAGTAGCAGGAGGTGCAGTGCTGCTCATGAAAGGTGACACAGTACTCTTTGAAACCGGATTTGGTTTCTCTGATGTCAATTCGCAGAAGCCTTTCACCATGAACACGCCTGGAGTCATCGCATCCATCTCCAAGCCGATGCAAGGAACGGTCATCTTCAAACTTGTCGAGCAGGGCAAGCTAGAGATGAATCGGCCTATCGATACTTATCTGCCAAAATTCGGCGAGTCGAAATTAGTTTCTGGAAAAACCATCCCCCGAGCCCCCATGCTGAAAGAATTACTCACGCACACTTCGGGCACACGCCGCGATGATGATCCTCAAGGAAGACCTTGGTTCGCGGGTTGGACCAAAAATCAGCCGCTCTCGGTTGTAGTCGATCGTTATGCGAGCGATTACCCCTTCAAAGCCGCTCCGGGAACCAATTATGGCTACAGTGGAATTGGTACCGACATCGCTGCTCGTGTCGCCGAAGTCGCATCAGGCAAGACTCGCAACGATCTGCTAGTTCAGTCCCTTTGCCAGCCTCTCGGAATGAATGACACCTTCTATTGGGACAATCAGCGAACTAAGGCCTACGACATGCCGACACGTTATTACATCGGCAACGAAACCAAGAAACTTCGCGTCTACAAACAGCGGCCTTATCCAGAGCCAAACACCTACAGCTCATCGGGCGGATCGATTATCTCAACCGTGCACGACATGTCTCGTTGGCTCAGGATGATCCGAGATCAAGGAAAGCTCGATGGAGCTCAGTTCTTGAAGCCAGAAACGATCCAAGCAATGATGCAAACGACGAACATTGGCAAGAATGCTTACTGCGGTTTCTTTGTGCGTGAGCGCGATGCCGACGGGAATATCAAGCGAATTGGGCACACAGGTTCGAGCGGAACCAATTGCTGGATAGACTTCGAACACAATTGCATAGGAATCATGCTCACTCAGACTCGCGGCAAGGATATAAAAGCATTCCGTATCGAGCTGGAGAAACACTTGATGCAATGCATTGCCATCAGCCAATGACACGCCGTGCGTAGCCTTACAAGCGACTTTTGCGGCTCCCGTTCAATAACGCCGGATCGCCCTGGAAAAGTCTTCGGAGTCGGAATTGAGCTTTGCGACCAAGTTAATTTTGCTCGCCTGTTTAACAACCTCAAAAGGACCATCCACGGCGAGCAGTCCAAGTTCGTATGCAAGCCGATCTGAATGACCAGGCAGCAGAATTCTTACATCCGAGGGAATGTAGCCTGGCTTGAGGCTGTTTACCATACCGACAATGTTGGTTGTGCAATTATTTTTTAACAAATCGTAGTACTCGGGGCGTTCTGCAATCTCATTGATACGTTCAATTCCTGCAACGAACACTTTACGCGCCTGTTCCGGAGTTGCTTTGATGGGGTACAAGTACACGTCGACATCACGCACGTCCGTGCGAAGGCGAATCAGATCTCGCTCCGTACCCACAACCCATATCAGTTCGTACTGTCCCGACGCACTTGGGATCAGCGAATAGTTCTCGCCTTGCTCCAAACGAGCTTCCACTGAGAAGACGATATGTTCGCCATCGCGAAGGCCGAAGCTGAGCATGGTATGAGCGATCGCCGGAGCTTCTTTGAATGGCACCACGATAAAGTCAATACTCACGACATCGTCGAGCAAAATCTGGCGATCGTAGTGTCGGACATCATAGTCTTCCTCGCCGCGGTATTCGCAATCGCGGATGTTATGGAGGTGAACTCGATCGCTCGAAATTTCCGCGTAGGGCAGCACCGCAAGGTCAGGGCGCCAATTGCGCTCGTGTGATGGCCCCGCCTTTTCGGGATCGGCGGCCGTGATGAATCCTACCGTTTTTGCCAGGGCTCCATCTTCAGTAAGATCCCGAGTCGGAAGCGAGTTACATCCCGTAGTCGTTGAAAGAACTCCCCATCCCAACAAGGTGCAAAAGCAGACCGCTATGAGGTTGAAATTCAATTGTAGGTTGTAGGACAGTTGCATCACGTTTCTGACGTCTCAATGCTAGCTGGCGAGCTCGAATTACGATCGTCAGTAGCATTTTTCGTTGCTGAGGAGAAGCCGGAAATCGGTCAATTACAACGTCCGCAATGATTCTCTCACTTCCCGCAAGATCACAGTATTTGCCGAGATCAGCATCACAAGCCAACTTTTCATGAAGCTATACCAGAAGAAGATGATTCGAATCAGGAGAAGCCCAAACTCACAGAAACAAACGCAGAAACCGAGTCCAGCCTAGCAAGGCCCCGAGAACTTATGCAACAGCGGCCCGAAGCAATATCCCTCTACGACTCAAAGTGGAGCAATTGGGCCTTGGCGAACTGGACTTATTTCCATTTCCTAAACCCTGGGACTAAGGGCCCTTGAGTAGGACTACTGTGTCCTACAATTGGGCCTCGCGAGATGGCTTTGTCTCAAACCTCTTCTTACAGCCAAGAACGCTGCGAAAGTGCAAGCTTGTATCGAGTAAATTCACTGAAAGAGCCAGTGACAAACGAAACCTGCTAATCGCCAGCCGCATCCAGCTACGCAAGCAATTTGGCTTCTAGGCTGCTGCCGGCCGCATTCACAATGTCCTGGACCGACTTATCAACTTCTTCGCCAGTCAGCGTGCGTTCGAGACTGCGGAACACCAGCGTCAAGAGCAATCGTTTCTTACCTTTGCCATCTTTCTTGGTGTCGCGATACGTTTCACGATAGTTGACAGTTTCTAGAATCTCACCGCCGTGTTGCAGACAAAGGTCTTCTAAACTGGCCCAGCGAACGCTTTCATCTACCACGAAGTTGAGATCACGTTCCATCGCAGGAAACGCACTCACCTGATTGGCACGTCGTACAGGCTCCAAGAGATCTGTCAAAAGCATGACATCTAACTCTGCCGCCGCGACCGCTGCGTCTAGTGAGAAGTGATTCTGCGCAGATTTGCTAACCAGGCCGAGATAGCCCAAAGTCTTTCCATCGATGCTCAATTTCTGCCCTGTCCCAGCTTCGAGCAAATCATGATCAAAACCTTCCCAGGTGCAAACAATAGCTCCGACTTCCTGAAGGATCGATTCGACGACACCTTTGATGCGTTGTAAGTCGCCCGCGGTAACAATACCGAGCGTCGATTTTTCAGATGGCAACTCTCCATCTTGCCCTGGCAAGTAAATGGTAGCTACTTCGAACAACTCAGCGTTTCGAATCGACTGCGTTTGATTGAAGTAGCGGGCGTCCAAGAGACTAGGGAACACACTTCTCCGAAGCAACTTCGCACCTTTTAGCAGCGGAGTGTCAACCGACAGTGGCTCACCCGTTGACCAAAGGCTGCCAAGCTTTTCCTGCCCATGCCTAACAACGCTAGGTGTCATCGCCTCGTCGACTCCAAACGCGCTCAAAGACAGACGAGCACGTCTCATCGCAACATCCTTGGGACGCGGAGCGGCTACACCGATCGGAACAGCAACGTTCTCAGGTATCTCTTCGTAGCCGTACATGCGAGCGACTTCCTCAATCAAGTCGCACTCACGAGTGAGATCTGTTCGCCAACTCGGAGGTGTCACACTCAGATCACTTTCCCCGGCGTCCGAGACACCACAACCGAGGTCGTTAAGAATTCGCCTGCTGTCTTCCATGGAAATTTCTATGCCAAGGACGCGTTCAACTTGATTCAAGCGGAACGTGATTCCCTCTGGAGCTTGAGCCTTCGCCCCATCCGACACAACGCCTTGTTCCAGCTCGCCACCGCACAATTCCAGAATCAACTGGCAGCAACGACGACTTGCCCAATCTAGACCAGCTGGGTCTGGCGTCCGTTCGAAACGATATGAAGAAGGGCTGTGTAGCTTGAGCTTCCGCGCGGCGCGACGAACGGCGAGTGGCGTGAACCGAGCTGCCTCGATCAGCAAATCTGTTGTGGTTTCAGATATTTCGCTTTCCACACCGCCCATGACACCGCCCAAGGCGACTGCTCGCTCGGCATCGGAGATGACGACCATCTGCGAGTCGAGCTCGTAAGTCTTATGGTCAATGGCCTCGAACTGTTCTTTGTCTTCCGCAGCTCGGACAATAATTTTGTTGCCACGAATCTGAGATAGGTCGAACGCGTGCAGTGGCTGGCCACATTCCATGAGTACGTAGTTGGTGATATCCACAACGTTGTTTACCGGCTCGATACCTACGGACTTCAAACGCCGGACTAGCCAATCAGGGCTAGGACCGATCTTTACGCCGCGAATAATCCGAGCCGTATACTCTGGGCAACCTTCTGTGAACTGATTATTAACTTTGATACTTGCCGAAGCGGCCGACGTATTCTCTACAGGAGAAGGTGCTGGCAACTTCAGTGGTTGTCGCAGTAAGACTGATGCTTCTCGGGCGACTCCGATATGTCCCAAGCAGTCGCCACGATTGCTGGTCACTTCCAGATCAATCACCGTGTCCGAGCCCACTGGGGCGGTCTCTTCGTGATTCAAGCCCGACATGGCAAACTTGAGCGCCATATCGTCAGGCGTTTCGGTGATTTCCACGTACTCGTTGAGCCATTCCCAGCAAACAAGCATTGCATCTACTCTAAATCAAACGGAAAAGGGAGAAGGGAGAAGGTTCAGGCGAGGGATGTCACCGCAGATGCTAGAACTGATGCAAGAATCTGAGATCATTACGATACAGATCACGAATATCGGTCACGTTGTGACGTCCCATGCAAAGACGCTCCACTCCCAGCCCGAAGGCGAAACCAGTGACTTCTTCGGGATCGTATCCAACGGCTTTCAGCACGTTTGGATCGACCATGCCAGCGCCGCCAAACTCGACCCATGAACCATTCCAGTAAAAGTCTGCTTCGACACTCGGCTCCGTAAACGGGAAAAAGCTTGGCCGAAAGCGAATGGAAACATCGGAGCCAAGATAACTCGTCGCAAACAGCCTTAAAACACTTTTTAGTTGAGCCATATTGACCGAAGTGTCGATCCACAATCCTTCCATCTGGTGGAACATCGGGAAGTGAGTTGCGTCTGGCGGATCTGGACGATAGACGCGCCCCAGCGAAATGATGCGAACGGGCGGAGGCGTGTTCTCCATAACCCGAATCTGCACGGTGCTCGTCTGACTACGAAGTAATCGAGCTTCACTAGCCGATGCATCGACGACCGCTTTCCCAGCGACTGTCAGATAGAAGTTATCCAAGGGGTCACGAGCGGGATGATCTTCCGGAATATTGAGAGCGATGAAGTTGTGCCAAGTGTCTTCCACTTCAGGGCCTTCAACCACAGAAAAGCCGAGTCGCCCCATAATGTCCTTGAGGTGCTCGATCGTCTGGGTGATCGGATGCGTGCGACCTATATGGAGCTTGGTTCCAGGAAGCGTCGGGTCAGTGGCGGAGTCAGAAACCGTCGCTCCCCCGGAGCCCAATCGCTCTGTGGCCTCATCCAAGGCAGCTTGCACTTTGGTCTTACAGGCATTGAAGCTCATCCCACCTTCGCGTTTCGCTTCCTTAGGCAATGCCCCCATTTGCTTCTGGACATCTTTGAGACGACCGCTTCGAGCGCCCAAGTACTGAACTCGAGCAGCCTCTAGAGCCGCACTGTCACCAGCGGCTGCAAAGTCCTCCGAGGCTTGCTTGGTCAAGTCATCCAAGGCGGTCAGGAAGGCTTGCAAGTCCATGAGATCTACTCTCACTCAAAACAAAATGGATAGGTTCTGGATTGGCCCGCCTAGCGTAGTATGAAAAGAACTCAGGCAGAGTGTTTTGGCACACTCTAACTGAAACAATCACCACGTGCCTAGACGGTGATCAGCACCGAAAAGCATCCGGTGCTGACTAATCACGGGCGTAGAAAACATGCAACGATATTGCAATTCACTGGTGCTTTCAAAAAGCACCTGCCAACCAGCAACTTAGCTTTCGCCCAAAGCTCCCTTCGCCTTCTCAACAACCGCTTGGAATGCGGCTGGATCATGGATGGCCATTTCCGATAGCTGCTTGCGGTCCAAGCCAATCTCAGCCTTTTTTAGTCCGTTGATAAACTGACTGTATCGCAGACCATGTTGTTCGCATGCAGCACTGATTCGAACGATCCAAAGACGACGAAACTCTCGTTTCTTAACTCGACGGTCACGATAAGCATACGCGCCGGCACGCGCTAGAGTTTCCTTGGTTGTGCGAAGCAGATTCCCGCGTCCACCGCGAAAACCCTTTGCTCTTTTGAATAAACGCTTCTTCGCTTGGCTCCTAGCGGCACCCTTCCTGGTCCTCATCTTTTCGTCTTTCTGTATGCACCTCAGGTCTCTGACATGTCCGGCGGGCGGGAGCCACTTAAGTCAGAAGTTCAACCCAGGTTGCCTGGTGTAAGCCGCAGCTGCGGCAAGAATTCATCCCGCGACTGACAGCTTAGTAGCTGTTGTGACGTAAGCACTCACGAATCATCTTCGTGGGAGCATCAGCCAAGACTCGAGTACCTCGCAAGTTGCGGCGGCGCTTGCTCGAAATACGGGTTGCCAAGTGGCTCGTACCCGCACCGCGATGCTTCGCTTTGCCCTTTGCGGTCAAGCGGAATCGCTTCTTGGTCGATTTGTGGGTCTTCATTTTCGGCATATTTACATCCTCGGACTAGGAAGCCGCATCCGCATGACCGGCCCCAAGTTTATTCTACAGCTGCAAGTCTATCGCCCAGCTACGCAACTGTCCTAGATTGAGAATTCCTAAGTTTATCCACGTACCATCGGGTCACAAGGCCAATTGGGTTGACTGAAAGTGATCCTGATCCACAAAGTCGGGATATGCCGGCTCTAGAAAACAAATTACCCAGCTGCTCTCTCAAGAAGTAACTCATATTCAGGTGGCTCAGTGAGAATGTTTCGTCTCGAACCCCAACTCGCCTAGTACTTCCTGCCAGGCATGGGCCACCTCATGTGAGCCGAATTCAATCTCCATCCAATCTGGACAGCGGGCTTTTACATCGTTGTGGTTGCCGTGACGAACTGTTTGAACTTCACACCCCAGCCCACGCAGCCGACAAATCAGATCTATCTCCTTCTTCTGGTCATGAATATGAAATGAACGCCAGCTATTGAGACGGTATAGAACCAATTCATGCTTGGCCCCCGAATCGCGTTTCTGCTCGCCCGGCTTACGCCCGTGTAGTGTCTCAAAACCCACCTTCTGCAGCCAGTTTGCCCACTGCTGAGCCTGCTCAGAAGAGTCTAGCTCTAGCGTTTTCCACGAAACCGTCCGAGCCGAAACATCAATGTGCCCGTCGTGCTTAGCGGTCTTTACTTCACAGCCCAATGTCTCCAACGTATTAATATGTTTCTTTGCGGCAGCCTCATCATGTATGTGCTGAGCTTTCCACTTCGCCATGAAGAACGCGACATAAACTTTCTTTGAAGGCTTTGAAGTCGCCGACGCGGTAGTGGCCTGAGCCATGCAAACACTTGGCAAGCTAAAAGACGACAAAATCAACGCGGTTACAAGAGACAATCGACGACACATAGCTTATGGACACCTTTAGGAAACGCTGTTCGATGCAATAGGCGGATTCGCACACGACAGGGTTGATAACTAAAAGCTGTGACACCAATCAAGCTAGAAAAGGCGAGAAGCGAGAAGCTAGCAAAGACTAATTCGCGCAGTGCCTTCGCTGGTGCCGAGCAAGTTCATCGAGGAGCTGTTCCAACTCAAGATCAATCTCCGACCTGGATTCCTTTTGCTCAAAGTCCTCTAGTGGCATCGGACCATAAACAAATTGTGGCGTCTCATAAAACTCGCCCTCGCCACTACTCGATTTATTCAGGTCGTTGATAATGTTCAATACATCGCTCGGAGTGAGATAGCGATCACCGTTCGTATCAGGAAAATGAGGTCGTTCGCCATCACCGCTATCTGGAGCTGCAGGCAATTCTCCCCCACCGCCGTTATTTAGCTCATTGATGAGAATGAATGCATCGAGCGGCGTAACAACACCGTCACAATTCACATCGTTTGGATTATCTGGATTCTGGTGTGGCGAAACCGGCGGACCAACGCTGAGTGAAAACTGCGCGGCGAGACTATCCCCATTTCTTGCGGTCGCGGAAATGGTAAGTGCGACGCCAAAAACACCTTCAGGAATTCGCTGGTCTTCTCGCAACTTCAGGACGCCGTCGACAACTTCAAACTTGCTGTCGTCCACCGTGATTTCGTAGACGTCGCCATCTTGATCAACCACGTCAACTTCGCCAACTACCGCGCCCGGAGAATCTGCCGGCACATCAGATCCGGCCAGAACGATTTCGCTGGGTGCATCATTCTGATCTACAACCTGCAAAGTGAACGTGTCGGTGGCTTCACCCGGCCCATCGACTTCCTTGGCCGACACAATCAGCTCGATCGCTGGCTCTTCCTCGTAGTCCAAGTCTAGACCGTCGACCAAACGCAAGATGTCGTCCACAATTTCGAAACGTTCATCCGACACAGAGAATTCATACTCACTACCTTCATCTGGGTCAGTAGCGCGAACCGCCCCCACTTCAGCACCAGGACTATTCTCGACTACCTGACTCACTGACAGCTCAATTCCAGAAGGCAATTCATCGACGTCGATCAGCGTCAACGTCGTTTCGCGTGACAGCTTATATTCCGAGTTTTCGAGGTCGGTTGCAATAATACTGAAGGCTACTGTCGGCTCGGACTCATAGTCCAAGTCCCCCTCCACAAATACGATTTGTCCTTCGTTAATTGCGAAACGAGCATCCGAAGTGGTCACCAAGTACTGTGGATCCAAATCAGGATCCTCGACCGAGAAAAAGCCAACAGTAGTGCCATGAGCCGGGTGCTCTCCAATCGGTGGCATCTGAATGTGGACGGCGATAGGTGGGTCATTGATGGGCTGAACATCCCATTGCACTACCAGTTCACTTACGTCCATCCCATCATGGACAAGCAAGGTCGCTTGATCCTCCCCAGCAAAATCCGGATCGGGCGAATAATCCCATGTCCCAGACTTTGAATACTCTAGCTTGCCGTGCTCTGGTGCCGTAAGTAGAGAAAACCAAAGGAAATCACCATCGTCATCCGTCACTCCAGAATTCTCAGCGGTCAATGAGTCGCGACCATCCTCCTCAAGAGTTCGCCTCGGTACATTCGCGACATCAGGAGCATGATTCTTTCCGGTAGGACGAATCCCAAAACTAGCACGATTTGGCTTAGCACTAGCAACATTCACTCGAGCTGATCCAGGCATGCTCAATTGCAAGGAGAAAACACCAGCACTCGATGCAATGATTGCTTGGTCACCAAATTGATCAAGCTGAATACCCTCTACATTCGCAGTATCGACGCCGATACGACTAGTTCCAACCAAAGTCCAAGAATCCGCGTCCCAGACAAAAATCTCGTCGCTAAACCGTCCACTTCCAGTCACGAGCCGCCCGTCGACCGAACTGAAATAAACGGGACCAGTCGCGTCCGCCAAAATTGCTTGAAGCTGAAGCCCACGATCGTTGAGCCCAAAGACGCGAACTCCCCCGGAAGCGGTCACGGCGAAAACTCGGTCACCCGCCACGCTCACCTCAAGTCCAACGACTTGCTCGTCAAGATCGACCAAATGCAAAGCACTTTGAACATCGGTGTGGAATGCCAACCTACTGCCAGCCCCTCGATTCTCTGCCGACACAAAGCCTTGCAAGCCGGGCGAACTGGCAATGGCAGTGTAGTTCCCATCAGCCACCTCGGATGTGTTAGCCCGCAAACCTGCGAGTTGCAATTCAAGAATGCTGGGCCGGTCATCCGAATCCGAGATTGCATAGATTGCGTCTTGCCCTCGAACGATTCCTGACAACTCGCCGTTAAAATCTAGATTCTCAATAAAGACACTTTGGGCAGAACCGCTGGCGGGATCAAACCGCACTAGACCATGCGGATGCACCGAACTTGGCTGCACCAGAAGGAGGAGATTACCGTCTTTGCTTATGGAACTCAGGACGCGGCCGCCCAGGTCAACTGCATCCAAAGTCCCGTCGATTCGCGTCGCGATGCCGAGCGGATCAACCGACCACACATCCTCTAGTTCTGAATCGATGAGGATATGGCTAGATGGCTCGGCGAAAATCGACTCGCCGGTAGGAGCTACTCGTGTTGGAGTCGTCTGGTTTTGCGTACCAGGATTCGTCAAAATCCCCAACGAATAATCGCCTTCTTCCAAGTCAGCGAAAAAGGCGTTGCCATCAGCATCAGAAATGGCGAGGGGTTCCTCTGGCTCGAACTTGCCATTTTCGTTCAAGTCAATGTAAACCAAGCGATTCGGTGCGGCAGCGTCGACTGATTCGCTAAAGTCGCGTGAAGCGTCTTGGTCGGCGAAAACAGAAACCTGTAGGCCCGCCAGCAGCCGCCGTGCCTCAAGCATCTCCAAACGCAGCTTCGACATCACATGCGGTTTATGGCGCCGATCGTTCTTCTTCGATTTTTGTGGGGTCATCAATGCCTCCGTCCATGTTCATCGATTAACGCACCGCAAGCGCAAAATGATGAAACAATGACGAACTGATTTTGCGTTACCAAACCAATCTGGACCGTCAATAAGCGTTCCATCTTAGCGGAATTGTCGGGGCTGGCATAGTAAATAGCGTCAGCTTACTGCCGTGCCCGACTATATTTCGAAGCTCCTTTACGGGGGCCCCTTCGTGGGATTCGCCCGAATTTTTCCCCAGATCTAACCTGCAATCCTCCCGCGCATTCCCGACGAGGCCTCGGTGTTCCGAACAAGATGACATGACGCTCCGGCAGGTTCGCCAAGAAGGAATTGTGGCAAATCAGATGAGTGAAACTACTTGACATAGCTACACGCTGTAGCCATACTTCCAGCGAGCTATGGCTACAACGCGTAGTCATTGAATCCAAGTTTAAATCCACGGACACTTGCTGACAGAGCGATGAAGCCCGGCGAAGCAAAAGAAACAAGCCTTTCCCTGTCACAACGCAACATCATGGACATCGTTTGGGAAGGTGGCGAGGTCTCTGCATCACAAGTTCGCGATGCTCTCGAATCACGCGGCCGCAAAATCGCCAAGAACACCGTTCGAACGCTGCTCGAACGCATGAAGGAAAAGGGCTGGCTCAGGCACCGGAGCGAAGGCCGAATGTACCTCTACTCCGCCGTTCACGCCAAACGAGACGCCGCCGCTAAGAAGATTGTAGAAGTCCTAGATCAATTCTGCGACGGCTCTCCCGAAACCCTCATGAGCACGCTGCTGGATTACCGCGGACTGTCCGCAGAGGAACTGAGCGGAGTCCAAAATTTGCTCGATTCAGCCAAGTCCCAACCAGACAAAGACTCAGAAACAGCTTGAAGCAGCAAACGCAACTTTGAAACCCAAGCTTCAAGCAACCTTTGAATTCAAACAAGCGAGGTAGTAATGGACTGGATCGCAGCATTCGATTGTCCCCAAACTCATGCGTTGGCGGTGACCAGCTGCCTTTTGGTAAGTGCCTTAGCTCGAAGCAAAGGGATCATCGACTACATCTGAATTATCAGATTCTCTTCTCTGCATCGCTGGCCTGCGGAATGACTTCTTGCATGTCTTTCGATTGCTGCACTGCGTTGGACGCCCTTTTCCGCTGCAATCGAGCCAACTCAATCTCGAGCGTCTGCTTTCCGCCTGGTCAGTCTCCAAACATCGAACCCTAACATGACTTGGAGCCTCTTAATTGCAATTCCGATTACTGGTTCAGTGCTGATGCTGGCACGATTCTGCTTGGCGCACTTCCGTTGCATGACACCGACTAAAACAGCTTGAAATCCGAACTTCGCAGCTAGCTTTTACGATCTCAACCTTTTGGCTGTCCATCCTCCTCTTGCCCTTTGCAACAAGGCATTTTTGGCCTGGGTTTTGCCAGTGTTTCTGCAACAATACTAGCCTTCATCGCCAACTCGAGCGGGTGTAACGACTCTCTTTCATGTCGAGTTACGCGATTGGCCAGTTTTGCAGGTTGAATGATGTCAGAAACGCTGGAGCGGACAGCCGAAAAGTATACGGCTCCAATCTTAAATGTCGCCGCGTACAAGTTCGTCGAACTGGAAACAGAATTAGAAGAGCGTCGCCAGAAGCTCAAAGAGTTCTGCTTCGAATTAGGGCTGCGCGGAACAATTCTGCTCAGCCCCGAAGGCATTAACATGTTCGTGGCTGGTGAACCCGAGCAAGTTCACGCACTTCTGGCTCATTTGCGAACCACGGCTGAGTTTGCAGACTTGGAGGTCAAAGAAAGCTTCTCGGAAAAAGTCCCATTTCGGCGTATGCTGGTTCGTATCAAGAAAGAAATCATTCCTTGCGGTATCGCGTCCGTGCAGCCTGGTGAGCGCACCTCTCCGAAGTTGACGGCCAAAGAACTCAAGCAATGGTTGGATGAAGGGCGTTCCTTCCGATTGCTGGACACGCGCAATAAGTATGAAGTCGATCTAGGTACTTTCGCTCAGGCCGAGCATTTGGAACTCGATCACTTCCGAGATTTCCCGGAAGCGATCGAGAGCCTGCCTGAAGAAGCAAAAGACGAGCCTATTGTCATGTTTTGCACCGGTGGTATTCGCTGCGAGAAGGCGGGGCCGCTGATGGAGCAAGAAGGCTACCGCGAAGTCTACCAACTCGACGGGGGCATACTCAAATACTTTGAAGAGTGTGGCGGGGAGCACTACGAAGGCTCCTGTTTTGTTTTCGATGGACGCGTGGCTCTCGATCCTGAACTCAACCCGACCGGCAACCTCTTGTGCTTTGCCTGCCAAGCTGTCCTAACGGCCGATGACGTTAGTTCGGGCAAGTTCATGTTCGGTGAGTATTGCCCTAAATGCTACCAGTCTCAAGAGGAATTGGAGCGACAATCTTTTGAGGATCGGCAGCAAAGAATTCGCGACTGTGCTGCGAGTCAACCTGGTAGTACGCCGTACACAAATGTTCGAGAAATCCATGTTCCAAGACGTTTCGCCGGCAAGCCGATGATTGACTTTCTATGCAACTGGCAACCGCGCATCCAACGTGAACAATGGGAACAGTGGCTGAATGCAGGTGAGATTCTGCTCGAAGACGGGCAGCCTGCCGTGGCTGACCTCAGGGTGAAGGAAGGACAGCGTTTTATCCAAAACATGCAGGGAACTGTCGAACCTGAAGTCGCTACGAACATCGAGTTGCTTCATGAAGACGAGAGCCTCATCGTCGTCAATAAGCCCGCTCCGATGCCTTGTCATCCAAGCGGCAGGTTTAATCGCAACACGCTCGTGTCAATCCTCTCGCAGGCTTACCCGAAACAGGAAAAGCTACGAGCGGTTCATCGCTTGGATTCACTTACAACTGGCGTTACCGTACTTTGCAGAAAGTACCGTCCTGCAAAACTCGTCCAGCAACAGTTTGCCAGCCAGAGTGTCCAGAAAACTTACATGGCTCGTGTCGCTGGTCATCCAGAGTGGAATGAGCGAGTCTGTGAATTGCCGATTACGGCCAATCCAGTCGGTCCGCAGGGCGAGAGAGAAATTGACGAGAGCTCGGGACAGGAAGCGAGAACAGTGTTTCGCCTCCTGAGAAAGTTTGATGATGGATCGAGCTTGATCGAGGCGTGCCCTGAGACGGGACGAACGCATCAAATCCGACTCCACCTGCACCAACTCGGTCACAGCATCCTGGGTGACCCGCTTTATGGCAATGGGGAATCGCCTAACGGCACCATGATGCTCCATTCAAGTAAGCTGCAGCTAATACATCCGGATAGTGATAAACCTGTTTGCTTCCAAGCTCCGCCGCCGGAGTGGGCTTCGCTGAGTGAGACCAATCACTGATTCACATGGGTGACTTAAAACTCTGATCGGCTTGTGTAATGGGGTGCCCAATTCCTTTTTGCCAAGCATACAATATGGCTCCCAACCTAAAACCCACGCAGAACTGCTGCACCTCAATCCCACCTCAATTTCTTTAGACAACCGCAACATTACGCTCAATGTGCGGGGCTTTGCATCCACGCAAGAATTTGGACATTGCGTCTTGGGACCGATCGTAAATAACTCATCTTAGGCAGGACTTCATGCTATCCAGCGAAATGATGCAAGCTGGCTTTTCAGCCTTCCTCCCCAAGTTCACATTCGCACTCTGCCTTGCCACGTGCATGCTTCGCGTTTGCGACCAACGCGCGTCGGCTTTGCAGTGCATCATTGCTCTCTCGTTCCTTTCAACCCTAGCGAGCGCATTCGAAGGCTGGCAGGAGACCGGAATCTCAAGTGCAGCAAGCTGGTACACCGTTGCGTTTTTTGCCGCTCTGCACCTCGTCATCGTGCTACGGCGATGGGCTTCCATCCGTCCAAGACAACTTCACGAGGAGCAGAAGCAAGGTACCAATGCTCTGACCAAGAAGGAAAAACGGAAGCAAAGAGCCGAATCGCGAGGCAAGCAATCCTCGACTCCTGTTGCATCCGCGAGCCCAATTGAATTGAGAATGTTATTTGTCGCCATGCTCGCAGCTTGTTATGGCTTGTCCCAAGACTGGCGAGAAATGAGATTAACCGGCGATGCAGGCGTCTATGCCGCGATGGCCACGATAGCTAGTACCGGACTTTGGGCTATAGCCATGGTCTCAGCCTTGGAACTTACATTTCTCAGCTCGCCGCTCAATCTGAGTCCACAAAATGGCCCAAGAGTTTCATGGACTGGTATCGCCAGCTTCGGCTTGACTGCATTTGTCCTTTGCTTGATGGTCAGCAGCCTCATGTTGCTTCGCGAAAACGGTCTGGATCGCAAGGACCGTTTGATCGATCAAGCAATGCCCAAGGTATTTGCACTGACTTGGATGATTCTTGGATGCATCGTCTGGCTCGTTCCGCATCGCGTTCGCTCCTTTCAAAAATCTGGTACCGCTAAAGAGTGGACGACACTGGCCCTCACCAGTTGGATCGGCCTCGTTTGCTTCAGCATCATCGCCGTCCTTCCCAACAACTGGCCCTGGCACTTGATATAGACGCAATTAACCGTTGGTCCAAACTCAAGCGACGGACTTACACCTCTTTCAAAACGATATTGTGTGCAAGGCAACGAATTACAAACAAGAAATTTTGAATACTGAAGTAAGAATACTCCGCCTCTTTGTTCCTAGTTCTCCGCGAGCTGCACCGCAGCGTGATATTTCTTGCCTCGGAAGCCGGGTAACCAGCGTTAAAACCTTCTCAGCGTTTGCGAAATTGCAGTGGTCGTTTCGTCGCTTCGCAGTTTTCGCACGGTCCACAGGAACAGCACTGCTCCTGAGCAGACCAATACCGCCACGACGCCCAGGTACACGAACGCCAGATCGACTCTCTGAGCCAGCATGTTCCCTGCAACACTAAACTGTAAAACAATCCACGCCGCCATGGTTAGCAAAGACCATGGTGTAAGGACCAGCACCCAAGTCTGCCAACACGAACGCAAGTTGCTGCTTACGAAGACAATAGTGCAATACAGCGGGGCCAACAAATTGACGCACATTAGAATCACCGGCGTTCCCCAGATCACCTCCAGAGGAATGTCTGTCATTAACAAAATACCAATCGACACGGCCCAACCCGGTAAAACTCCATAGGCAAACAGTAACCGATTGGCAAGCAAGCTGGTGAAAATCTCACGAATGGAATATGGAAATATGGAACGGCTCGCCGCAAAGCCCATCGCCAAATTGCCTTTTGCATAGGCCGCTGAGAACTCTCTAAAGTTGGCCAACGAAAGTGCGAATACCATGATGAGCGGGACACGCAAGAAGGGAGGCATGCCGCGCAGCGGATAAAACTGGTTGAGCGCGAGCATGGCGATGCAAAAGGGCAGGGGCCAGAAGCCTACAATCAGCTCTTGCCATCTCGATCGCCTTGGAAAACGTATTCCGAGTAACCCGAGGACCGCAAGCTGGCGACCCGTCAATCGAAATGGACATAGAATCCGATCGAGTAACGATCGCTGGTGACTACCAAGCAAGACCTCACGGTGCTCAGCCACAAGTTCACGCAGGCGTTCTGGCCTGTCGGCCGCTTCCGCCATCTCCCCGTCTTTATTTGGACGAGCCCAAGAGCGAAGCCAGCCGCGTCGAAAGGCAGGTTGATACTGCCCCGTTATGAGCTGCACATCTTCCAACTCCAGACTACGTGCAAGCCGCCTCCAAGCCAGAAACGTAATCGCCAGCCCAATAGTCGGAAAAAGATACTCGCGAAGCCAGTTCCCGGGCCACAGTCCAGCCAGACCAACGTACCACCCAGCAGGTGGCAAGACCCACAATGCTTCGTACGACTGCAACTGCCTAACTTCGAGTACATCCCGCGTGGTGACTGCAAACCCAATAGGCACCACACAACTAACGATAAGGAGGACGACCGCAACGGCTTGAATCATCGGAGTTGGGGGTAAGTAGGCGGCCAGCCAATCTGCCAAGAGCCAACTAGTCAGGATGGTTGCCAACACCATCAGAGCGACTCGTCCGACCATCCACGCGGACCAATCCAGCATGAATGCTGGAAACACAAAGGCACCAATGGCCAAAACTACTGCGGCCGAAGCGATCGTCGCCAGAATGCCCCCGACCGGGCGAATCAGTCGACAATCAGGGATCGGGAGACTAGTTCCCCAGGGGCGAAAACGCACAGAAATCGGATGCTGCCGGATGCTCAAAGCTGCCCCGATAGTGCCTGCAACACTCAGCAAGCACCAACCGGCCAAAACCGGTGCGATGGGCGGCCGAAAATTTTTGCCATCCCCCACCCAACGTCCAACATCTACAAGCCCGTTCATCATCAGACCAAGGCAGGCGATCGCAAGGAAAATGAAGAATCCGCCAAACAGAACCAGAAAGGTCAAGCCCGCTCGGCCAAGGTAGAACCAACGTCGCGTCCATCGTTTGCGACCATGCTCAGCGACGAGTTCTGGATCGAGCGCGATACGCTCACGTATCTTGCCCATTAATCGCTTTCGAGTAGCACGACGTCCCATAGCTACTCCGACTTCCGTTTCGGTGAACCCTCTTCAGAACTGCGAACGCTCGAGGAAAAAGCCTCTATCTCGGCATCGCCACGCAGCTGTTGCAAAAGTTGATTAAGGCCGTCCGAATTCTCTGCTGACTCCTCCAGTGTCGCCGCACTACCAAAAGCGGCAATCTTATTGCCAGACAACACGCAGACGCGATCAGAAGTCTGTTGAGCAATCTCAACTAGCTGCGTCGAATAAACAACGAGTCGATCGCGATTTCGAGCCTTTAGAAGATGGGACCGCATCGCAGTCAACCCAAGCGGATCCATTCCCGATGTAAACGGCTCATCGAGGATCCATACATCCGGATCCACCGCGAGCATCGCAATCAAACTAGCCTTATACTTTTGCCCTCGTGACAGCGTTCGCGAGGGGCTATCGGAAACCGCCAGCAAGTCAAACTCGCTCAGCAAGTCCAAGACTCGTTCGTCGTTCTCAGGCCCACTTTGACCGTAAGCCTCAAGAGCGAAAACGATATAGTCTAAGGGGGTTTGCGAAGGTGCCAGGGTCGGAATGTCTGGCAGGAAATGCAATCTTCTGCGTTGGGCCAAGTCACTTCGCCGAAGCACTTCACCATCGAGAAGAACCTGCCCCTCGGTCGGTTGATAAAGGCCACCGAGAAGATGGAGTAGAGTGGTTTTCCCAGCGCCATTGGCACCCAGCAGCGCGATGACATTCCCCGAATCCAACGTCAAATCGATCGCATCGATGACGTGGTTGCCTCCGAGTTCTTTGGTTAGCTGCTCAAACCGAACCTGCACCATTTAGCGCCCCATCAATTTTTGATGGCATACAACGCGTCGAAGGTCCGAATGTAAAGCGTACCATTGGCGACGATCGGCGAAGCGGTAATGGGCTCGCCCCCCATCTCATTGGTCGCCACGATTTTAAAATCCTTACCTGCCTCGACTACCGTGCACACGCCATCTTTGCCACAGAAGTAGATATGCCCATCCGCGTAGAGTGGGCTGCAGCGATGCTGGGTCGTGTGCGTTCGTTCATAGTAAACTTCTTCACCACTTTGCAAATCCACGCACTGGAGTTTACCATCCTTGTGCAGCAAATACACTAAGCCATCAACGATCAATGGGATCGAAACGTCGGGCGTATTCTCCAGAATCCACTGCGTCGTGCCTGTCTTACCTGTCACATCGCCCTTCAGCTTTGAATTGACCGGCACTGCAACAGTTGGCCCTCGCTTCGCAGTCGGAACAATGATGTAACCGTTGGTCGCTGCTGGAGATGCCACAAAACGAAACGTAGGATCCATTCGTCCTCGGTTAATATTGGTTGGACCGTTGAGCCCGCCAAAGCGCCACAGCTCCTTACCGGTATCCAACGAGTGGCCGGTAGTGCAATCTGCGCCGTGAACTACTAAGAACTTCTGATCGCCATCGTCGTAGATGAGCGGCGAAGCGTAGGAGTGCTTGCATTCGAAGATCACATCTGTCTCGCGATCATGCTCCCAAATAGTTTGGCCAGTTTTCTTATCAATCTTGATCACCTTGCCTGTTCGCGTCAGATCGTCGCGTCGCATTGCGCCGTGGATCAGCTGCAGGTAGAGGGCCTCGCCATCAAGGACTGGAGTCGAAGTCATCCCGAACTGAATATCCAGTTTCCCATAACGCTCTCCTACATCGAACTTCCAGACTTCGGCACCGTCGATATCATAGCAAGCCAGAATTCCTGTGGAGAAAAACACCCACACGTGCTTACCATCTGTAGACGGCGATGGCGAAGCAGAATTCCCTTCGCCCGCACGAGCGTCCTTGTTTCCAGATGCTACCTTTTGCTCCCACAGCACTTTGCCGCTTGCGCTATTGAGGCACAGCAGCATAAGATCGCTGCCTCTGGAGCTCGTCACGAACATGCTCTCACCCCAAACCGCAGGCGTCGCACCACCTTGCCCAGGCATCGGAGTCCGCCAAGCAACATTCTTCGACTTCGACCAAACCTTGGGAATCGACTTTTCTTTCGAGATGCCACGACCGTCTACTCCTCGCCATTGTGGCCAGTTGTCTGCGTGGGTAGGCACGGAAAACAGACAGACAAGTGCAGAAACGGTAGCCAAGAGATACTTGCGATGAGTCATGATCTTAGGAGATGTTGGAGGTGGGAATGTGCGGGGAATATGGCAATTCATGAATCGTGATTATAGCCCAAAGCTTGAAACAGAACCTTGGGACCCAGCCCCCTAACAGGGCAAAGCAGAGTTTCAACCTTGCTGAACTTGGGCGAATCGGTGACGCAACGGACCTCCCGCTAACAACCGAGGCTAACTCCAATGCGGCTGAAATACGGAGTTCGCCCGGCATGAAACTCTCACCGGCCATGCGATCTCTGGCAGTGTGAGCACGCCTCTCTCGGAACTTCTTCCCGTGTTTTGTGTTTAGATGCTTGGTGATTTGAGTCACCAAACTTGGCGATTCCGCGGAATAACCTCTGTCGAGGTGACATTCTCCGCTAGGACCATTGCGACGGACAAGCTCGACATTCGTAATCCGAAACAGTAGCCATGACTCTTCAACTCCTCTTTCCACTCGCCTCTACAAAGGACGCTTCCATGCGAAGTAAAGCCATTTTAGCCTGCACCGCTCTGTTATTTGTTTCCGTAACTGTCGTTCAAGCTCAGCCACCTGGGGGTGGGCGGCGTGGTCCTGGTGGCGAAGGTGGCCGGGGCGGAGAAGGAGGCCAGAGAGGTGGACCAGGCGGTCGCGAGTTCGGCGGGCCAGGTGGCCCGGGCGGTGGGCGTGGACAAGGCGGCCCAGGTGGTCGTCGCGGCGGACCAGAACAGATGCTGCGAATACTGCCTTTGTTTGCTGCCTTAGATGCAGACAGAAATGGTGAGATTTCCTCGGAGGAAATAAAGAACGCGACAAAAGCTCTTCAATCCTTGGACAAGAACAAGGACGGTAAGCTGGCGATGGACGAGTTGGTCCCTGAGTTCGGTCGTGGCGGTCCTGGTGGTCCTGGTGGCCCTGGCCGACCTGGAGAAGGCGGACGCCCCGGCGAAGGTGGTCAGGGTGGACCTCCAGGGCAAGGCGGACGTCCTGGTGGAGACGGTGCTCCCAACGTCGAAGACACGGTCGATCGCATCATGGACTTTGACAAGAACGATGATGGCAAGCTTTCCAAGGACGAGATGCCAGGCCGCATGCAGCAATTCATGGCCAACATGGACAAGAACGAGGATGGTTTCCTTACCAAGGATGAAGTGACCGAGATGGTCAGAGCTCGAGCCGAGCGAGGTCGTCAAGTCGGACGCCCAGGCCAAGGTGGTCGCCCCGGTGGAGATGGCGGTCGCCCTGGCGGGGATGAAGCACCAGCAGGTGGTGAACGCCCCAAACGCCCAGGCAGCGAATAATCTCTAGTTTCTGGAAACTCGTAGATAAAACTCGGCGTATGCACAGACATGCCAGAGGGACAAGTTCCCCCGGCTGAACGTTTGGAAAGCGTGAGGTGCTGTGCAAACGATTTTAGCACGGCACCGCTAAGAGAGCCGATCCTCGACAAGTTTGCTGAATCCTACAAGCTTCGTGCTTATCTTTCTGGATCGATGAGCAATGGAGCTTTCATGCGAAGTGTGTCTCGCAGTCGATTCTTCAACTCTGTGTCTAACTCTGTGTCTTATTGGGTTTGCAAGAGCCTGGTCTCTTCTCGGTGTCCTCAGATCAAATAACTTTTCGTCCGCAGATCAAGGAAGCCCAACAGACATTCGATAAGGCCATTTCTAATGAGACTCGTCTTTGCATCGAAAAACTCCACCGAAGCCGAAATAATCGAGGGATAGCCCCATAAGCTTCCACCAACCTAAGAGATTGACAACTGACGTCAAATTTTCCAACGACGGGTTGGTCAACAAGTAGCAGCGCGCTTCGGTCTCGATATCTTAGGTCAAACTTTGCTGCGAACCGCGATCCGCTCACACAGTCGCTCCCGGTTCTCTTGACTGTCGGGCAACCGTCAGCGAGCGACAAAGAAGGAGAACGGAAGCTACTTTTCTGCGTAGTGAATGAAGCAGCCCACCGGCTTGGCCCTCGGTGTTTTCACTGTTTCACCTGCAAGCAACGCGTCAACCGCATCTTGCAAATAATGCAAAGTCGCGACTCGCCGCTTCTTACCATAACCCGCATAAAGATTGTTAATCGCTCCGCGATAACGAACCGTGCCTGTGCGGTCGATGACAATGGCCTCGGGCGTTACCTTTGCACCAGCTAATCGACCTAGCTTTTGCTCGGGATCGAAAACAACTGGCATTTTAATGCCAAAATCGACGACATGCTTTTTAACCGCGTCGCCAGTGACCAACGAAGAGCAATGCACTTGAACACAAACGACGCCCTGTTCGGCATAAGTTTTGTGAAATGCCGCCAGTGATGGCTGGAATGCGTTAGCGACTGGGCAATCGTGGGCAACAAAAATCAGCGCGACCGCTTTGGTCGAAGAATCAGCAAAAGGTGCGATCAACTGGCCGTTGACGGTAGTCAGCCTCAATGCGCGAAACTGCTTGGCCGTTTCATCCGTTTTCTCGGCCGCAACCGTAGCGGTGAGAAGCAGCACCAGTGTCAGGCTTTTTATCAAAAAACGAATCATCGCCGGCGTCCCTCCAATTGTTGACGCGCTGTTTGCGACTCATCAGCATCGCTCTCATCGTCTCCATTGGCATCAGCGGCGTTCCTAGTTCGCTCTTCCAAAAGTTTGAGCAAAGGGCTGTTGCGGCCTTGGCCATTAAAGCGGCCGCGCAATCGATTGGTGAGCGAATCGGGCAAGCTTTTGCGAACGGCTTCTGTCAACGACTTAGACACTGCCCGTTGTAGTTCGGGACGATCGGTTTCGTCCTTGGCGACAACTTGCAGGGTGACGGCACCCATTTCATCGTTAGACTCGCGGCCCCATTTGATGCGCCGCGGCGGAGAGTAGGGATTTTCTGGATTGTCGGCCGAGTTGTCATAAATGATCTCCGCATACAGCTTGGTGCCGGCCGGCAGCGAAAGCGGTGTGGCCAAGTGATAGCGGTCTTGCCAGTCGAGATCCCAATCGTCAATTTTCATCAATGTCATCGTTTCGCCGTCGGGCAATGTCGCCGTCATTTCCATTTCACGGCAAATGTAGTGAGCGTGGCCGCGGATGCTGATGGCTTCGACGTCGACTGGCAAAGTGATCGATTGCGAGATTTTGAAATTCCTCTCGCCCGCCGGTACGTCGAGCCCCGAAAAACGGCCGAACAGCGGTGGCAAGGGCACGTCGACAATTTGACGAGAAGGTGGCTTGTCGGCAAAGTAAATCGCCATTTCGGTTTGTTCCCATTCGACTTTACCGGATGGATGAAAGTGCGTTTGCATGACGATGTCGCTGCCCTTGGGCAACAATTGAGCCAAATCGCCAGGCAGTTTATTCGGCATCGCGCCGGGAACGTAACCTCCCAAACCTCTCGACGAGAAACTACGACCAGCGCCGCGCGAACGACTAGCGCTGCCCGCACCTAAGAACGACATCCCACCTATTCCGGGTTGTCCATCGCGACCGTCTCGCGCGCGAGCACTGCCCGACTGGTCGAGAAAAAACAACGCATGATGAACGACGCCGCGCGCCGAAGGACGCAACTCGATCCCCTTGATCCATTTGTCCTCCGTCAAGTCCAGTGGAAACACAAACGCTCGATAGACGTCCGGACCCGAAGCGGGAACTCGGAAAGCGTCTCTCATTTTCACAACAAGATCCGGCTTGCCCAAGCTCCAACCGTCCGGATACATCGGTGGTTGGATGGAAGCCAAGTCACCGGCGAGCATTCCGCTTTCAACCCAACGATTTAGCAACGATTTTTCTTGCGGCGTCAAACGACGATCATTAGCGAACTGAATATTCGTGTTCACCGGCTTCCAAGGCGGCATGTAGTTGTCGTGAACGACGGCTTGTATGGTCGCCGCTCGCTCGCGCACGTCGTCAAAGGTCAATAACTTGAACGGCCCCGACTGCCCTTCGCGATGGCACATCGTGCACTTAGCATGCACGATCGGCGCAATGTGTTCCGCAAACGTGACTTTCGACGGTTCGGTGGCGTCGGCGAGGGCGGGGAGCAGCAAAAATAGACCGGTTAGCACAACGCGAGGTTTCATAGTTTTCCTCCTGAAAATAGACAGATTAAGGTTTGGGGCATCTAAGTCCGTTGATTAAAACTGTCGTGAGACACGAAACGAGAGCGGCAAGATAAAGTTTTTTCGGAAAGCGGCAGATGAATTTGCGGCTCACCGTGCAAGTGTGTCTCTTTGTCTTCTTGGGCCCGAGTTTACAAAGCATGTTCGAGCACACCCCCAGGTCGAAACGAAGATACGAGCGTAATCAAACAACTGCCGACAATGACGATTAGTCAACAAGTTGCATCAATGCCAAACCACCTGGTCTTCGGCCGCCCAACGACTAAACGCAACTTCAACAGGAGTACACCTGCTGAAGTCGTGCTCACTCTCACATTCGTCTACCCACGTAGAAATCGTCCGAATGCACCTGTGATGGCACGCCGAGCCGCGAACCGCTCACGCAATTGCTCGCGTTGCTGTGAATCAAAATCCGTATCGAGTTGTTTGCGGCGTTTCTCACGAAGCTCTTGCAGTCAATCCCGCCATTCGGAATTCAGATTGCTGCCATCGAGGCCTCGTGCCGCCAACTCGGTGCTGACTCGCTCACGAATCTCAGCTCTTTCTTCCCCGGTGACTTCACCATTGTTACGAGCAGCGTTGACAAGCTCCCTCAAACCATCAGTCACTGCTCTCACGCCACGTTTCTCCGCAAGACGCTGGGCGATTTCACGAATTGCCCCACTGCCAAGCGTTTTGGTAGGATCGCGATCACTCAATTGCTCGACAAGACGATCACGTAGTGGCGTCTCCGATTGCTGACGTAGCCTGCCTTCAGAATTCATTTGATTGATAACGCCCAGTGCATCACGGGGGGACAATACACCATCTTTATTGATATCGACCGCCGCAATATCTTCAACTACTCTCCCTTCCTTCTGAGTATGTAATGCATTGACGACCTGCAAAACATCGACCGGCGTGACGTCACCATCACCGTTGACGTCGGTTGCATAGATCTCAATGCCGACATCGGCGGCAAGCAGATTACGATTCTCGAGACTTTGCAGCCCCAGCTTTCGCTGATTGCTACGGTTGCAAACTTCGGGCCGTCGACAACGCCCCGGATTGAATTTCGTGTTGCCCATCGTAGGTTGAACCTCTTAGAGACTTGGCGTGGAGAGAAAAGACGTCCGTGCTGCGGTGCGAGCGACGGGTGGCGATCCACTCAACGCCACATCAACCAGTTGTCTAGAACGGGCAATCTGTGACCAAAATTCGTGATTTTCTTCCGAGGCGATTTGACGCTGGACAACTATTTCACCGTTGTCGTGAAATCAGCAAATCCTGTCATTTTCAGCTGATCTGAGAGCCAACTAAAGTTGGAGCGCAATCTCTCTCGAATACCGAAAGCATTTTTTTCTGACGTTTCGTGTCACAATCTGCACTTTGGGCACAATCCTTATTTGACACAGCAATGTCGCCAAGAGTTCCCTAGCTAAAAACCAACCTTTTAAAAAAACGACGTTTGTCCATGAATCAGCATCACGACCGCGACCGCAGACTGTTCGAGGTCTTCGTTCGCGAGAACGAGGGAGCACTCATGGCGTATATACGAACCTTCATCCGTGATGCTCAAATCGCCGAAGACTTATTCCAAGAAGCGATGCTCACCGCATGGCGGAAGTTTGATGAATATGATTCGGGCGAATCGCTGTCAGCTTGGTTGCGCGGCATTGCAAAGAACCTGATTCGAAACGCTTGGCGAAAACAGAGCAATGATCGACTGGTGTTCGACGAATCTACCGCAAACCTCGCGCAGAGCACGTTCGAAGCGATAGAGTCGCAAGGCGGGGACACCTGGCTGGAACGCTTGTCGGCGCTGTCGCATTGCATTTCGCGGTTGCCGTTGCGGTCGCGTGAATTAGTTACGGCTCGCTATTCGGACAAGCGAACGGCTGACGAGTTAGCCTTGAGTGTCGGAATTAGTGCCGAGGCGGTTCGCAAACGACTGCAACGTATCCGCGAGCAATTAGCCGACTGCATCGAGCAGCGATTGGGGGAAGCTGGGGGATGAGTGAAAAGCGAGGGGGGTACGAAAAGCAAATGCACAAGCCATTAGATCGCGATGCAGTAGTGGATTCGTTGCTGGTCAGTCTGCACGAACAACCAGGCGAACGCGAACAACGAGTCCAGCGGTTGTTGGCGAAGTATCCCCAACGTGGAGGCACCACTCGCAGCCGGACTTTGCCGAAAGGACAAACTACCAATAAGACGTCATTCTCTGGCACGCGATCGTATCGCTTACGCATCGTTCTCGCTATTGCTGCAATCATGCTGGTCATGTGCGGCGTCTGGGTTTCACTTGCCCCGCCGTCGGCCCATGCGGCACTTACCCGCGCGGCGATAGTTTTGAATCAACCGGCCACACGTGTCTTTGACGTCAACATCACGACGCAGGGAGTAGTTCAGGAAAGGCGAGAACTGTACGCGAAGCTGTACAAGCAATCAAGCGAGCGGTTTCTATTGAGTTTTGAAAATACCAGAGTCGAACCTTGCATAGTTGCCGGCAATCCGTTGCGAAACTGGATTCGATGGGGCCGCCAGACTTGGGTAAGCGACGAAGAATCCAACGAAGCCCCTCCACATGACGTGTGGTTCGATCTTGTGGCTATCCGGCTATTTCAGTTCAGCAAGTTGTTTGATGAATTACCGACAGACTACGACCTGCGTTGGCTCGATGATGCAATATTGCCCGGCGACTTCGAACGACTGCACCGAATCGAAGCAGTCCGTCGAAACTACGATCCATTGATGCCAAGGCGAGTGGTCGTGTGGATTGATCCCAATTCGGACGTGGCCCAACAAATCGAAGTTTCGATGCATGTAGGCGACTTCAGTGTCATTCGGACATTCGTCGCGCGTTTTCGCGAAGAAGTCCCGCGGGACGAGGGCTTTTTTCAAGTGGAGTCACATCGATGACTGACTTTGTTCATATCAACTGCCGGGGCGTTTCCCCGGACAGAACTCTAACCAACGGAAAAATCCATTGAGATTCACAGACACACCAGACACGCATCCGCTCGACAACAGCGGGGAACTGTCGCCGGGGTTGCGAACAAACGCAAGCTAACCCTACCCTTCACATATTCGGGAACGCTACCGTATTCCACCGGTCTCGGCGCTATGGGAATCAAGAACCAACTCGTCGTTCAGATCACGACGAACTCATTCACCTGAAGAAAAAGCACGACTCTACTGGCGTTTGGCATGATCAAGATCATTTGTGTAACTTCCCTGTTCGTATTTGCATGGGTTGGGCAGTCGCGACAAGCGGGATCCACGAAGGACGACGAAGAGCATGCAACTCCATCAGCACCTGATACTGGTTCCCAAGCAGTCTCGCGGGACGAACCGGCGATCGTTTGTGCTTTCTTTGGTCTCGACAATGCGCTGCCATTTGCAGCGAACCTTCTTGCGCGGGGCGCTTTCAGAGGAGACGGCATGCCAGTCAATTTCCGAGACGAGATAGAAGGAAAGTCGCTTGATGCCGATGACTTCGTCGTGATTGACAGCCAAGGAACAAGACACACTCCCATCGGGGCGGTGCTGAGGCCAGCCAACGAAGAGGGTGAAAATCGAACCGTATTGCTTCTGGGTGAGTTTGGAGATGACGGGACCAATCCTCCAATCGAAGTGCAGATCGTTGGCGATCTACTCACCAGGGAAAAACATCCGGAAGCATCCGCCCCGTCTGAAGCAAAGAACCTTAAAGGTGCCTCAACGAAAAATATCATTCCTCTCGGCAACGGTCCAAAGATGTTCTTCGCTCAGATGCTTACGGGCAAGTTGGTGGAGAATCCTGCGGACGGCGGGCAGGTCCTTCAGGTTGCGTGGGAAGGAGGTATCAGGCCTATCGACAAACGCGTTGAAGAAAAGGATCTGTTCAAGTTCTACGTGGTCCACGTTAACGAGAACGGAAAGCTGATTCCCATGACGCCAAGCTCCATTGCCGACATCGGCGACAACGATAATTTCCACCAACTAAGAATTGACTCCCACCAACCAGTTGCAAAAGTCTCGATGGCCGCAGGCACCGTTAAGGATCCCAACGGCGATCCGAACCCAGATACCGAAATTATCGTGGCATACGCGGCAGCGCCCCAGAACACGGTCACCGCACCGGGCAAGCCTCATGCATTGCCATCGAGAGAAAAGAAGTAGATTATCCGTTGCTGGGTGGTCCGTGCCTCCCGCTGCAGAAGATTGCCCAAATGAAGTGACAGGCTGAGTCCGACGCTGTTTCGGTCTTGGGGTACCGACTTCTCGCGATTCGGATCTCTCACACCCAGCGAATTTTGGTAGACGCTCCCGCAGATGCTCGCACAAGCCTCGATGAGACAACAGTGGTCAAAGGTTAGAGTCGCCGGCGGCTCAACGAATGAAATGAATTTGCCGGCATATCGCCCAGAGGGCCGGTCAGGACTTTAAACGAGCTGAATTTACTCGTTATCCGATTGCGACGGTTCTCTCGCCAACATCCGTTGCTAACGCCGATTCGACCGAAATGCCAAGGTTTTCACGCTGGAAATCTGATCTACCGCCACATCCACCATGATTCAGATTTGGACAGCCCCGCAATCTGCTAAGATTGGGGTTTGGATGGCCCTAATTTAAAGAATATAGATGTCTCCCAAGTTCCTTTGCCAACAGATCATTGATAGTCCGGTAGGAGCGTTGTTGGCATCGTGGTCAGCGCAGGGTTTGTACTCTTTCGAGTTCCTACGAAGCCCGCCTCCGCACGAGGAGCCAACTCAAGCGACGGAGCACGCTGGTGAGCTAGAAGATTGCATCTGTGCCTACTTTGAAAGTGGCCAGCTGCAATGGGATCTCAGGCGCCTCGACTGGACAGGCATAAGTGATTTTCATCGCCGGACGCTAGAAACCTGCTTCGCAATTCCATGCGGGCAAACTCAAACCTATGGCCAAATGGCTACGAACTTGGGAAGCCCTGGGGCTGCAAGAGCAGTTGGCGGCGCGATGGCCAAGAATCGTTGGCCCGTCCTGATTCCTTGTCACCGAGTCGTTGGTTCTTCTGGAAAACTCACCGGATACTCAGGCGTTGGCGGAATCGAAACTAAGCGCAAACTACTCGAGTTGGAACAAGCTTGGGCAGGGAAACTACTCTTCTCTTAGACCTTCACTGACACTCACTCTTACCATGACCAACAGCTCCGTGACTTTGCTAACCAGAATTGGCACTCTCCTTTTCATTGTTTTGTTTAGCACAACGCAAAATACCGGTCGGTTGCGAGCACAAGAAACTAAATTACTGGGAGCCCAAAGCCTCTCGGACGAGCAAGTCGTGCAGCTGGCGGAACTCGCACTCAAGGGAATTAATCAAGAGTTTCCGAACAAGCCATCGAACATCATGGCCACCGAGGCGGATGTACTCTCGCCGCAAGAAATGCATCCGGTATTTTACGGGTGCTTCGATTGGCATTCATCGGTTCACGGTCATTGGCTTCTCGTCCGCTTGATCAAGCTTTATCCGGGAAACTCTGCAGAAGAAAAGATCCGGCAACTGCTGGACAGCCAATTCACGAAAGAAAAATTGCAAGCTGAGGCGGACTACTTCGATGCCAAAGAAAACAAGAGCTTTGAACGCATGTATGGCTGGGCTTGGGCGCTGCGACTCGCCGCTGAACTTCACAGCTGGGACGATACTGATGCAAAGCGTTGGTCCAAGAATCTGCAGCCATTGGAAGACACTTTGGTCGATTTGGCCAAAGGTTACCTGCCGCTTTTGACATTTCCGATTCGAACCGGGCAGCACGCCGACACTGGCTTCGCTCTTGGGCAGTTGCTGGACTATTCACAAGTTGTAGGCGACAAAGATCTTGGAAAACAGATCGTAAAATTCGCCAACGAAAAATACCTTAAGGACTATGATTATCCCGCTCGATATGAGCCTTCAGGTCACGACTTCTTCTCAACTTGCTTGAATGAGGCCGATTTGATGCGGCGGGTCCTGCCGCCTGCCAAATTCGCAAAGTGGCTCGCCCAATTCTTACCGGAACTCGCGAAAGGCGAAAAGGGCAACACAGCGAGTTTGGTCACACCGACCACTGTCTCCGATGTAACAGACGGAAAGCTCGTTCACTTGGCTGGATTGAATTTTAATCGCGCCTGGGCTCAAGCTGGAATCGCCAGCGCACTACCTGCTGGAGATCCGCGACGAAAAGTACTAATTGATTCGATCACTAGACACTCTGAGGCGGGGATGGAGTACGTTTTCAGTGGTCACTACGAAGGAGAGCACTGGTTGGCAACATTCTCTGTCTACGTGCTCACCGGGAGTGGCTTGTAGTTGACTAGCAAAAGAAAAAACCATCGAGCTTTCACACTCGTCGAGCTACTCGTTGTTATCGCCATTATTGGCATCCTGGTTGCATTACTGCTCCCCGCAGTGCAATCAGCCCGCGAGGCGGCTCGAAGGATAACTTGCTTAAATCACCTCAAGCAAATCGGTTTGGCGATGCAGAATCACGAGTCGGCCTATCGCTACTTTCCAGCTGGTCGCGGAGCTCCATTTCCGCAAGTATTCTCGGCTCACTCTCGCTTATTGCCATACTGCGAAGGATTGGCTTTCAACCTCATCGATTTCGGCTCGCCGCCGATCACATTTACTCTAGGCAGCGGGACCGTCTTGGACGGATCACGCAATCGTGCTGCCGCGAATTCGATCTTGCCGATTTTCGTTTGCCCTAGCGACCCGAGCGGATGCGGCAGAGTCCCTGGCTCCGATTTTGCAGCGACTAACTACGCGGCCTGCGCAGGCAGCGGACTGAAAGACTTGGGTAGCCTGCGTGAAGCGGACGGCATCTATTTCTCTGGTTCTCAAGTGCGTTTTCGGGACATCACCGATGGATCGACAAACACGATCGCTTTCAGCGAGCGACTCATTGGAGGCGGCCAAGGTCCAGACCAGAACGAAGGACCGCAGCACTCCATTTGGGAAATCGGCAGTACGATTCCCACCAACGCATCCAATTGTGGAAACCGTAGCAATGGGAGCTGGTATAACTTTCGAGGCGAAAAGTGGATCATGGGCAACTACGGCAACACCATATACAACCACTTTCATACTCCTAATGCTAATATCCCTGATTGCATGAATGTCCGCCAGCAGAGTGGGCGTTTTGCTGCACGAAGCTTGCACCCGGGCGGAGTCAACGCGCTGCGTTGCGATGGCGGCGTTGAATTTATCGCTGAAGAAATCGACGGCCGAGTTTGGCGAGCTCTGAGCACTCGTGGGAGCAGCGACATCACCCTTTCGCGATAAGTTCTCTGCGTCACCTAATCTCAAGCGTTTGAGGATTCGCCAGAAGTCCTCAGCTGGCAGAATTCATATGAACAATATGAGGAGCCTGTCGAATGTACTGCAGCAGATTGTTTAAAAAGATCTCTACTGGGCGGCGATAGATCTTCACCTTGAATTGTTCCGCAACAGGTTTTCGCTGCGTTTCAGCACTTTCATTCCCCGCACGAAGTCCAACGACGGCTGCAAGCATTTCGTCAGCGAGCGTGTAAGTGCCGCCTCGAAGCCCGATCGTACGCCGCAAGGATTCGATCTACGTGACAACGGCCTCAGGGCCTATGACGTCAGCGACGTCCGCAAACTCGGCAGGTAGACCTGTAAGCCACAGGTTTACCCAGGTAGACCACAACTCGCTTTTCAGAGTCCGCTGTCCTCGGGCAGCAGACTTCTTCATGCCCAGTTAAACGGCTTACGTGGGCGACAGGCTCGCCGGCTGTTCACTGGGTTCATAAGCGTCGTCATTGCTGACCCAACGACGATGGATGAGCGAACAGGACTCATCTTTGCCTTCGACGCGAAGCTTTTGTTGAATCAAGCCAGTCTCATTTGTTAGCTTCGCATTAGCGATCTCGACCGATGCACTCTTCCATAGCCAACGCCCGCGTAGCCTGACGGTGCCATCGGCTCCGACGTTGACGGTGACTAGCGAGAGTCGCGGCAAACTCCCCAGCGGTTCGGCGGTGAACATCCGATATTTAGGGTTCCGTTGTGCAAACCAGTTCGGAATCAACCAGGCTAAGATCGGACCACACACGATTTCGCGATAAAACGCAATCCGACGATAGCACCATCCAAAGAGAAATGCGCAGATTGTCAACAGCAAGAGGTTGAGAACGGTCGCGATTTTGGGGCTGTACATGTACAAAGCCATCAAGCCCACACACAACACTTTGTTCGCGACTTCCAGGAATAGATCCACAGTAGGGAAGGGCATAAGCCAAATCAGAAACTCAAAAAACAACTTCACCAGATTGATCACCAGAATATTTAAGGCGACAAAGATCGACATCAGAATATCCAAGGGCAAGGTAACACCCGCAGCAAGCGTGACGGGAGCCTGCAGACTAGCTTCGTCACTCCCACCATCCTGCATCATGCCTGCGAAACGAACGGCAATGAGAATGACAATCGCAGAATAGGTTTCGAGGCTATCAGCGATGAGTGCGAGCGGTTTGCTGACTTTGGTAAATCGAGGCAGACTGGTCATGATGGCCAGAATCAACATGGACCAAAACAATACTGGGTTGCTAAGTGGACTTTCCGCACTGAGCAATGCTGTACGCTCGTGTAACCATTCGGGACCGTAGGTCGCGGCCCCCGAAAGAGCCGCCAATCCGAAAAACGGCGACAGCGCGATTGGAGCCAGTGGCCCAAGCCAGTCTGTAGCTGCAATCTGATGCGCGATCGCATTTCCGGCTGCGATGGTCTCTGAATCTATGCCAGAATGAAGTTGATCTTGAACGGCATCTAGCATGGAGTCGCTTTCGGTTTTACTTCGGCGCTTAAGACTGGGCTTTAAACTTGTGATATTGGGGACCAGGCCGGTCTATCGCGCTAATCGCAGGCCGCTAATAAGCGAAGAAGCCAAGCGCTGTTACGGCAACAAACGCGAGGAGTGCTAATGGACTGTTGGGGCGATTGAGGACAATGGCCCTATTTGGGAAGGGGAAAATTGTATTTGGGATTCTTTCGATCAAAATCGAGATCGGTCAGTCCTGGATTCAATTCCAGATGTAAATAAGTGTACTCTTCTTCTAACGGCGGAGCTTGCCCTGGTTCTTCCGGCCACAGGTAGGACGCGAATCGCAAGGGAAGGTTTCGCTCCACATCAATGCAGACTTGCGCAATATGAAACTCGGATTCATCGCTCTTATGTGGATTGGTCACTTGATACATGCGACAGACTCGATCGCCGACCATCTGGTTTTCGATAATTCGCACTTGAGCTTGCGGATTCTGGGATTCTTTCTCGCCTTTTTTAATCAATTTCTCTGCGAGTCGAATCAACCCAATGTCCGTTATCGGATACTTCTGCCCTGCCATGGCAAGCATGCCGTTAGGATCCAACTCCAAGGTACCTAGTATCCGTTTCAGACCTTCTTCATGGGCGACCAGCATTCCTTCTGGATGATCCTCAGACCAAATCACTTCGCGTCCCTTGCTAGCCGCACTCTCAAATTTCAGATAGGCAGAAAGGCCGTGCTCTTCGGATGGATTGCGGACCTTGATCTGCATCCTCGACTCCTCGGAGAGTTTGCCTGCGACGCGTTCACGAGCGAGCAGCACGCCTTGATAGTCCTGAACCTCGCTTCGCATCGAAGCCAACAGGTTTTCCGCGACAATCAACACTTCTGCCCAGGATGACTTACCGTTCCCGGACTCATTGCCACGCGCGTCTCCAGATCCTCCTGGGGGAGCGACATAGCCAGTTTCTTCATTCGCAGCTTGCTGGCGTCGCGACTCATACCCCCAGCGTTGATAGACGATAATGCTGGTCAATGCCGAGGTAACCAGGACTAATGCGACCAAGAACTTTCGTTTGTGCATTTCTCAGCTTCCTTAGTCGTGGATGCCAAACTCAGAGGCTTTGTCCAACAACTCCTGCACATCTGCTTGCTCGACCTGCCGAGCAATACCTAAGCCGGCAGTTGAAAGCGAAAAATCGCGGTGGATGTGATGCAGCATCAAGCCACCCGCACAAAGTTCTCGGAAGCCTTCGAGAAACTCAATCGTGACTGCAGGATCCGCCGGATCACGAAAAGCGATGGTTCGCTCGTCATCTATTTCGACATAAACGGCTAGTATTCGCGAAGCGGCGTCGAAAGCCGAGTTGACCGCCTTAATCTCCACGATCGCTCGCTGTCGTGCAGCGAATAAAATCGCTCGAGCAGCCCCAGACAACTCACCAACCTCGAGCGACTGTGGCCTTTTCACCCAGCTATCGCTGGCCAACTGAGCCAGGGCAACCAACATCGGCGCAGCGTTTCCCAGAGCTTCCCAGCTGCCATGCAGATAGTTGTCCACTGGATTTAAGTCTTGCATGTTACAAAAGCCCTAGCTGTCGGCTCTTCTTCTCACATCGGATCCAATTCGGCTTGAAGGCACAGTATAGTGACATGCGTGTTAGAGAGCGACCGACCACATGGTTCAGGGCCGATCAGTGTTTGATATTGGCCACGCTAGCCTATCGCTCACGCGTCTGGCGAACCATGTAAACTTCGTCGGCATCATCGTCGACTCACAGGCTGAGTTTTGATCTGCGCTAACTGAACATCAAACCGTTCTGCGAGTCGCCCCCATCGACTTCCCCGTATTCGAACCAAAGGAAAATCAATGCGTAATCTATTGGTACTCGGCGCTGCTTTTGCAATCGCCGGATTGAGTTTTGGCACAATCAGCGTGGCTGCAGAAAAGGACAAGAAGGAGGCCAAGGTGACGGCTTACTCGTTCAAAATGAACTCACTCGAAGGCAAAGAAGTCGACTTGTCGAAGTATAAAGGCAAAGTCATGCTGGTCGTAAACGTTGCAAGTCGCTGCGGATATACACCGCAGTACGCGGGATTGCAGGACCTGCACAGGAAGTTCAAGGAAAAGGGCTTGATCGTCGCCGGCTTCCCGTGCAATCAGTTTGGTGGCCAGGAACCAGGCACTGCAAAGGAGATTGCTTCGTTCTGCGAAAAAAATTATGGCGTAGACTTCGCAATGTTTGAGAAGGTGGACGTGAACAAAGACGACGCGTGCGACCTGTACAAATACTTGACTGATCAGGAAGCGAAGCCGAAGGGCAAAGGCCCAGTCCGGTGGAACTTCGAAAAGTTCCTCGTCGGTAAAGACGGCAAGGTCATCGCTCGGTTCGGTTCCGGCACTTCACCTGACGACAGAGAACTGGTTGCCTTGATCGAAAAAGCGCTCGACGACAATTAGCACTCTCCTCGTTGCACAGGGCACTTCATTGTAGCAGGCGGCTTCTCGAAACTTCGAGGCCTTCAAGTCAGCTTGGAGGCCTTGCTTACGCGCCACGAGCTAAGATTTCTGTGTTGTGATCTTTCGGCTTCTCGCTCATCGGTACTGCACTCCTTTCGAATCCAGTGTTCACAGCGTGCCGGGCTCCACCCTCCCCTCAATGAACTTTGCCATCTATAGCCGCAAGTGTAGGATCAGGTGGTCGCCTTCCGAACGGTAGACATCGCATGCAGCGATCCGCTGTTGGTGCGACGCGAGAAGGTTATCCAACCTTGAAGTGAGCAATGAGGATGCGTCGATATGCTTCGGCAAAAAATACGGAAGGAGGGAGAGTAGCATCTTGTTGCCGAGCGTTAGATTCGAACCTCTTGATCTTCCGAGTTGTTGCAAATCGACGCCAGGTACTCGTCCTCGACTCCGGCGTTACGCGTCCAGTCGAGTTGACAGAATACGTCGCCTGTTTCATTTCGTACCCATAAGTTTGCGGCTTGCTTGTTTCCGATTGTCTTCAAGTTCAGCCAGCCAATTGGTACAAACTCTGTGTCCCTAAACTGATCAAGCCAAGGGCTCCAGAATGTTGTGGCTCCGCGAGTAACAGGGCCATCCTCCCAGCCAAAATTTTGCGGACTCCAGAGAGTCGCTGCCTATGGCTTGGGAAGCCATCCGATTCGAATACGAGACTTTTGCCCGTAAAACATGCCCGCTACCAGCCACACCGCTGCTTCTTGCAAGATTGCTTTATGAGGTAGCCGGGCGGAAGGGCCCCCAAAATCTTCTTCGTAGAGGTCACCTTGCATGACCGATGTTACCCCTGTCTGATTTCAGACTGTTCACATAAACAGAGGCAACTCTCTGCAGCGCACACAGAGTCTGAAAACACAAGCCCTGGGGGTGAGTCTGCTAACGAAATCGCGGTCTCCGTAGTGCGTTTTGATTTCCTTCAACGCTGGCAGGGCATAAATTTGTTTTCCGATCTCATCACCGAGACTTTCGATTGTGAACCCCGGTTATGAGCCGGATACAAAACGTACCTAGTTGCCCATGCAAGTGGCACGCCAGCCGGTTCTGGCTGGTCCTAGGTTAGTGTCGTCAAATCGAAATTGATGAATGCCGCACCCGACAGGTCTTCTGGAAAATACTCCTTTTCGGTCTCCGTCTCATATCATTCCCAAAGAGCGTAAGGGCCCCGAAGAGCTTGCGAGTTAAATTGCCCTATTCTTGGGGTAAATTCCGCTGCTCACTTTCTCAATCGCGCCGAAAAATCCTTGAGATCTACTCATCACACACTCAATAAGAAATCAGATGAACACAAAAGCCAGATAGGCATACTCTAACAGATGCAAACTAACGATTTGCGTCGAATCACCGGTAAACTCGTTGCAAATCACAGTTTCAATCTTGCTGTGGTAGCCTTTCTCTCCGCGACAAGACGCTGTGTTTTTAGAGATAGACGCTGTGTTTTTAGAGATAAAAAGTCGGGCAAGACAGAAAGAATGCTTGGCCAATATTTTTTAAGCCAGGGCAGTTCGAAGTTTTTACCTGCACAATCCACCACGAATTTCGTCACTCTCCCTTTGTGAGCGAGTCAGAGAGGCATTCATCCTAAGTTCAATTCTGACTAGGCCATAAAATGCTGCCTGGGCTGATCAAAGTTTCACGCTGGACGAACTCTGCATTTCAGCCGAATCGCGTTAGCCACGGTTGTTTGCGATAAAACCGTCGCTAACGCGATTCGGCAAAATTCAATGAGCTTGAAATTATGGCTAGCCCATAAATAGCGGCGATCAGCATGGGGCAGGATAGCTGCCTTGTGGTAAAGTGAAAGGAGCTGTCAGAGTGGGCAACTACCTAGGCAAACTCGGCATTCTCCCTGAAGGAAAACGCGTGATGAAGCTCGCGAAAAGAAAACCTCACTCCGTCCCATACATCGTGCTGGGAATGCTTTCCCTGTGCCTGGCGTCCGATTGCTTTGGCTTCACGCAGGAATCAGCTTCCGGACTTTCCTCATCGCAATCCACATCCCTTGCGGAAGTGGTATCAAATGACGAGCGAATTGCCGAGCTAATCGAACAATTGGGACAACCCAGCTATCGAAAGCGACAGGAAGCTGAGTGGAGTCTGCAGCAGATGGGACTTTCTGCTTTCGAACAATTGCTCAATGCAACACGCAGTCCCGAGTACTCGATAGAAATTGCAAACGCTGCGAGATATTTAATCCGCAGTCAAACGGTGGTCTGGTATCTAGATTCAGATTCCTTCCAGGTTCAAAACTACTTGAAGGACTACGATCGTCTGGAGTCCGATCAAAGAATTGCCAGAATCAAGTTGCTGACTGAGCACGGCGGCAATGATTCCATTCTCGCTTTATGTCGCTTGGTTCGATACGAACGCACAGACTTGCTCTCCAAAGCAGCGGGAGTTCATTTGCTTGAGCTATTGAGTCGCAAACAAGCCTTCGAAACGACTCTCATGCATTCCATTGATCAAGCGCTGGGAGCAAGCAGAAGAGAAGCCGCCGGTTGGCTTCGACAGCTACTTGTCGATGCAGAACAAAAACAAGCGGACTCACTCGCATGGAAGAGGATCTGCGAAGTGGAACTGGACGTTCCAATGCCCAGTGACCAAAGTCTCGCCACTCGCCAACGACAACTGATTCTCGATCTGCACGGGAGTGCAGCAAAGTGGGTTGAACGCTTCGGCAACCGGGAAACAGCTCTGAATATTGCCAAACTCTGCATTCGAATCCTGAATGAATCTCCTCATCGAGTATCAGAGATGACTTTGGCTTTCCTGGATGACTGGCAGATGCCAGAATTGGTCATCGAGCTATCAAAGCAGTATCAGCAGAATTTCAAAGATGACTTTGAGCTGGGATTTTTGCTGGCCGAATCTTATCTCAAAATTGGTGATAAGCAGAAAGCCGAAGAATTAGCTCTAAACACAAGTGACAGCATCAATCAGTTCTCTGATGGCGTGAAGGTTCTTGGACGGATGAATAGCCTGAATCGAGCAAACATTATTGCCAGTTCACGAAAGACCCGCGCGTGGCATCTCTACAATCGAACTCTGTTTGATTGGGCAGAGCGTGAGTACCTACGGGGCCTTCAAGATCTCATTCCCACGCCCGACTCGAAAGATCAAAACAACGCAACTGACGAAGAGAGCAATACGCTGCATCAGGCACTGGAGCCGCTTGACGCTGAGATCCGAGATGCCTTATCCACTTTCTACTGGGAAGCCGGACGACACGATGAAGCACGTGACATTCTCCAACCACTAATCGAGCGGCTCGAAGTCCCGAATGAAACTCCTCGCGAACGCGTTCTGCGACAACTTCGACTTCGAAGTATTGGTGAAGACCAGCTACTCACCGCCTACTATTACTACGACGGGTTGGCTCAACTTGATAACGAGCAATACGCAGCGGCAAATGCAGCTTTCCTCAAGGCTCTAAGTTACAACGATTCAAACCCTGACATCGTCATTGCCATGAAGGAACTCGCAGAATCAGAACAGTTCCGGACTACTTACGAAGAAAAGTTCACATCCATGCGCGAAGACTTGCGTCAAGAAGTCGCCAAATTTGAACGAAACCGTACCAACGCACACTCCCGCGAGCGTCGTAACGTGACAGCGGATCACCTTGCTGCAACCTGCAACACCTTGGCTTGGCTGCTAAGCAAGTGCGAACGAGACACTGAGGACGCAGTAAGTCTAGCCGAGCGAGCGGTAGCACTAGCGGGTGAAGAACCAGCTTATCTTGACACGCTTGCACGTTGCTACTTCTCCGCTGGACGTTTCGACGAGGCACTAGCGACTCAAAGCAAAGCCGTCCGCCTCCAGCCTTCCAACCGGCTCATGGTAGCTCAATTGGAAGAGTTCCTGAAAAAAGCTGAAGATGCTGGCGAAAATCAACCTTAGCGAATCTTTTGCTGAACTCTATGCTGGGGAGCATCCAACTTCTATCGTTCCGTTCGGCTTCTCATAAATGTCCAGTTTTAATTCTGACCTGATTCCCAAGTTCTTTCGTCTGAGACAAGAATTTGAGCGGTCCCGCCTCGATGATGTCGGCGCTCGCGTTCAATCTGAGCTAGCACGTATTTTGCCAGAAAATCTCTCCGAACTTTCCGTTGCCGTGACGGTTGGCAGCCGGGGCATTGCCAACATCGATACCGTTACACTTCATTGCGTCGACGTCTTAAAGGCGCGCGGAGCAGCCCCTTTTATCGTGCCAGCCATGGGTAGCCATGGCGGTGCGACAGCCGACGGACAGACACAGGTACTGGCTTCACTTGGCGTGACTGAAACTGCGATGGGCTGTCCGATTCGCAGTAGCATGGAGGTTGTCGAAGTCTGCCAAGCCGCCGAAGGCTTTCCCGTTTATTTCGACCGTTTTGCGTTCGAAGCAGATCGTGTACTCGTCGTCAATCGCATCAAACCCCATACGCGTTTTGCGGGAGCGATTGAAAGCGGTTTGATGAAGATGATGTTGATCGGACTTGGAAAGCAGAAGGGGGCAGAAGTCTACCATCAAGTTATCCACAACTACTCCTTTGACCAGATTGTGCGAAGTGTTGCCAAGGAAGTCATCGCAAAATGCTCGATCGTCGGTGGCCTTGCAATTCTAGAGAATGCTTATGAAGAAACCGGGGCTATCTTCGCTGCGGAAGCTACAGAGATTGAATCGCGCGAAGCCGAGTTTCTGGAGACGGTCAAATGCTGGATGCCTAAGCTGCCTTTTGAAAAATCAGAATTGTTAGTGATCGATCAAATCGGCAAGAACATTTCAGGCACCGGAATGGATACCAACGTCATCGGCCGGAAGAAGAATGATCATGCGGCGATCGAAGGTGAAAAGCCAGACATCCATCACATTTACGTACGCGGCTTAACCGACGCCACACATGGCAACGCGAGCGGTATTGGGTTATCAGAGCTATGTCACCGACAAGTGATCGAGTCGATGAATCAACAAGCCACGCGAATGAACTGCATCACGGCCGGACACATTACCGGTGGCATGCTACCTGTCGATTTCGAATCCGACTTCGCCGCTTTGAAGACTGCCTGTCAACTATCTGGTTATGTCCCACCACAAGAAGTTACGGCGATGTGGATTCAAGACACATTGCATCTCGCTGAAATTGAATGTAGTGAAGCATTTCTTTCCCAGGCTCGTGAAAGAGGCCTCGAGATCCTTTGCCCTCCAAGCCCGCTTGAGTTCGATTCCCATGGCAACTTGCTTCCACGCTTCCCGTAGTGGGATTCGTCAGAAGTCCTTCTCCTCACCACGCACCCGTAGAATCTTCCAAACGGAACTTCTGGAAGTCCACTACACTTCTCGGGGAGCGTTTTGCCCAGGCAGAGCACCAAGGCAAGGGACGAAGATCGGCTTGGACGAGGGTTTTGATTGCTGGTCATTGCCAGTGTTCAACGACAACTTCGATTCTGGATCGCTTGCGCCAAGACTGAGTGCAGCCTGTTGCCGCAGACTCTCAGCAAACTGTTGTGCCGGAATCCGAACGCCTTCTGCGTATTTACTGAATCGCTGAAGTACTAGGTTTTGCTGATCCAAAATGTCACGAATCCATCGAGGAATCGACTGATTGAATTTGACCTCAAGAATTGTCTTCTCAGCATCGAGAAAACTCTCGCCCGAATTCTCACCGACTCGGGCGAATTCACCTGGCAAATAAGCCTGACCGGCGGAATCAAAGGTAACGCGAAGACGATCGTCGAAGCTGCCCATCCAGGCTTCTCGCAGGTAAGTAATCGTCGCCTTCGCTTCTAATCCCGAGAAAGCAGCAGCTTGAATTTGTGAAACTGCAGCTGAATCCGTTCCCTCTGCGCTCCGCGCAATTAGCCGATCAATGCGTGCCAATGCCGATGCATCCTGCAGAATATCCATCGCACCTTCATTGGTCAAACGCAACCGTTGCTTGTAGACCGTGTTGTGAATTCGATGTTTGATCTCCATAAAGGCAGCCTCTACGGTCGTATTCTCAGCGAGACCGTAGAACCTAAGTCGATATTTGCTACGAACCGCTTCGCCGTCCATCTTTTCCCAAAACGCTGCGAAGTCACTTGTGTCGAAGTAGACGCTCGACACACGATACACCGCGTCCTTACCATGCGGATCAGGCATCAACCCGCTGCGGCAAGCATCCAAGAAGTCGGCGCGCTGCTTGGCATCGACAACGAACTTCAATTCGTAGCGTCCTTCGCTCATAGCGATTCCCTTCCTTGGTTTGCTGTCCCGCTTTGCGGTGCAATTGACGTCGTCGCTCCTGAACTCGACGGCTTCAGAAAAGAATCGACTCCCGTCGTCATTCCGGTTGAGAAGGCTGGCGTTAGAGGCTCGTAGTCAAAATTCCCTTTCACTTCTCTGGGCAATTCAGCCTGTTCCAATTCCAAGCGATCAATGGAACCAGCGAATGAATTCACCTTCGTCCCGCGTAGGAACATCCGAGATCTCTTCTCTGGATGTACATCGACGACCTGGCTTCCTACAAACTGACAGTCGCGAAAAATGGCTTCTCCAGCGCGATGGTAGAACCACTTCTTTTGATATGAGTGCGCACCAGTCGCGTTTTCCAAGAATCGACAGTCCTGAAATTCAGCTACCGAATCGTCCTTCAACTCCGTCCCGATCAAACAAGATTCAATGAGTACGCTCTGGGCATTTAGTTCCGATGCTTCGCCCACACTTATTCCCTTATCGCCAGAGCCAGAAATGACGCATTTCTCAATGGTGATACGACTCGTCATCAAATCCAAAGCATCGTTACCGCTGTCGATCCACTGCGAATCCTTGATGATGCCGATCGCCATGTCGCAGTCCAAGCCGTCTGCCCGTGCGTCTCGCCACTGACAGTTCCGTATTTCAAATTGCGTCTGAGCGAGATTTACGGCATCGTCACCAATCCAGTTTCGCCCGAAGTGGCACTTTTCGATGACGACGGAAGGGCAGTTGTAGACACTAAACATTCCTTTGAATCGCCGGTGTTGAAAAGATCCTGTCGATCCGTCTTTAATGTGGCAATGGGAGAACTTGGATCCCGCTGTGCCTGGTCCGAAAATTGCAAAGGTCGCCCAAGCCGATTCAGGTAACTCGCTCTCTCGCGCGGCTACGATCCGAATCGGCGCTTTCTTACTCCCCTCGGCCAACACTTGTCCTGCGCAGTAGATACCTACGTCAGGTGCAAGCATTATTGTCGTTCCGGGTGAGATCTCGAGCACCTCATTGCTCCCAACAATAAGATCTTCCTCCAGCCAGAAAGTTCCAGGCCCCAGAACACGTCTTTCCTTCTTGATTCCGTCCAAACTTGTCATTTCGGAGTATTGGACTTTTGACCGATCGGTGATGGAAAGGATAGAACCTGGGGTTATCTCAACTCCCGTCACGGCATTGAAGTACTTTAGAGCCGACGCCTCCGCTGGTACCAGATAGCCTTTGGCTTCGCTCTCGCAATACGGAGCTGGCAAGTCAGCCTCGAATGGTCGACTCAGCGACATATTTGGTTCCCCCTCAAAACCAGGACTCAACAGCCACTGTTGCCCGGCTGTTGACTGAACTCGTAATGCTACCGGTCCCTGAAGAACAATTGAAGTTGCGTCGTCCGCCCCGGCTGTCGCCACCTGGAAACGACAGTTCTGCAAATAGTCATTGAGGAAGTCCGTCCGTAAGTGAATCCACTTTTTCAACTTGGCTTTTTCATCGTCAAGATTCGCCACTGATACGCGCAAACCCTGAAAACCGCCGTGGGTCAGAACGACTTGCTGCAGCTGATCGTCAGCTTGCAGATCGGGCAAGAGCTTTGCATAGTGCCGATCAATTGTCTTAAGCAGGCTAGGCTCAGATCCGATGCCCTGTAAAAGTCGCCAAATCCACTCGTTTCGCCTTTGAACCCAATTCTGATCTTGCATCAAGGCCAGCATTAACGGATGCAAACAAACATCTGGTGAAGTAGTCGGTTCAGCGTGCATTCCGAACGAATTGCAATCCCAAGGAATCGGCTCTAGCTTGCCAAGATTCGGACAGAAGAAATAGGAATGATTGTGGTTGCGATCCGTGTGCATGCTCCCCGTAACAATCATCAAGGCTGACCACTGAGCGTAGCGTTCAAAATCGAATAGTTGGCGTAGTTCGGCGCGTTGTCGTTCAGATGGGCTCTCGCCCACCAAAGTCAGAAAACGCTTGAAAACTTGGACGTCCCTTGGATCACACTCACCTGACAGCTTCCAAGGTGTTATCGAATCCCAAAGGTCACCACCAAAGTCGCCTTTGAAGAACGTGCCTGGCATCCGCTGGCTTTTCAAAGCCAGCAACTCTGTCTGCCGCATGGAACAGAGATAAACACCAAAATACTTGCCGTTGAGGAACACTCGAACATGCTGGTTGTGCTCGTGCAGCAACCCAAGCGAACTCGCCAGTTCAGAGGCTAGCCAGTTCTTCATCGCCAGCGGATCTTCTGGTCGCGTGAGCTCCAAATATCTTGGACCGCCCGTCAGGTCTTCCTTCTTGATCTTGACTCGCAGAGAAGGTTTTTCGGGATGATGATGCCAAGGCATCGTGCCACGAAGACAAATTTTGCAGCGTTGTAGCCCGGCATCTTCGGTCCGCATCATTGCCTTGAAATACGGCTTGTTGCCACCAGCCTCATGCCCCAAATCTGGATTGCCAATTCGTAGAGCGGCAAACATGCGTTGCAGAGTATTCTTGGGCACGTCAAGTTCAATCGTCTTGAGCTTACTCTGCTGGGACGCCCGCTCAACGCTCACCGCGTTCTTCGCCTCCGTCCAAAGCTGCTCGCCCCCGCGATAGATTCCAACTCCGACTATCGATAGCTTCCCCTGCTGCTTGGCACTCGCAAGATAATGCTCGAAATGCGTCTGTTTGGCGGCGTACGATGCAACCAATAGGAACATGGCCACCACACAGAGCCGAAATCGGCTCAGCGGATAGCGGCGGATGCCACTATCATCGCGTGCAGTCACCAACCAGTCTTTCCTTGCACTCATCGTGCCACTTCCAAATGTGAGAGGCAGAAGCCAGTTGCCTTATAGTTCTTCTAAGTGACTTGAAAAATCATAGGCGACTTTCAAATTGCCATTCACCCTGGAAATGTTGTCGAGAACTTCACTGCCACTAACATTACGCAAAGGTTGCACGGAAAAGACGACTTCCTTGTAAAGTCCTTGGCGGACGCTTTCCATTGAAACCATGTTCCATGACTCAAAGAGTTGCGGGAACACGCCCTCGATTGCTTTCTCTGGTTCCAGTCCGAGCGGGAATTGAATGCGAATCAAGCGTTCTGCAACGGCTTTCGACTTTGCAAAATTGCTCGTGTGCATGGCAAAGATGACCAGACTATTCATCACCGTGGCGACCATTGCGAGGCTATAGAACCGGGTGCCACAAGCCATGGCGATCGCCATCGCGAAGAAGATAAACGCAACATCTCGCGTTTCTTTAACAGCGTTCCGAAAACGGATGATTGAAAGGGCACCGACAAGCGAGAAAGCACGAGCGATGTTGGAACCGATGACGATCATAATCAACGTTGTGACCAGTGAGAGCAGCACAAGCGACTGCGTGTAGTTTTGGCTATAACCGGTTCCTTTGTGCGTCACTCGATACACGTGCGCGATGAACATCGAGCAAAGCCCCGAGAGTCCGATCGCAATGAATGTCTCGACCAATTGCAATTGGTCGCCTCGCCCACCTTGGTATTCGAAAATCTTGGTCAATTCGTCCATCTTGTTCGCTCAGCCGAAACGGTTCTTCCTGCACATATCGCCGAACAAACATAGCTTCTCAGGGGATACTTCTTACTGTGTAAGAACTTCAGATCTTAAGCAGCAGGGATTTTCTACCTCGCCCAAACAGCTAACCCATAGAACTGGCATAATCGTCAGAGATTCCTCCTGTTCCTCCCTGCAAAAGATCCTCTCCAGCGAACTAGAGGAAGCCATTTAGCTTTTCACTCAATTGCTTTTGCAGCTGTTTGTCTAGCGCGGTTACACGCCTCGCACAAGAATCTGCGCGCTTGGGTGAAATGGAGATTACCACCGCTCGCTGAAAGTCTTGACGACCTCAGCCAACTTGTGCAACCAGAAAGTTTCACAACACAAGCTTATGTATTCAGCATTCGATCGACGACACGGGACGACCCTACTTTTGAATTTTCAGCATTCCGTAATTGGCTTCGGCGAATGCCTTGCCGATTTGCGTAAGGATCTTAGCACAACCTAAATAGTGAAACTCGGCGTTTGAAGTTGCCGTGTTCAGGACCTTCAACTCGCGTTCGGTAAACTCCTTGAGACGTTCTTCCTCGAAAGTAGCACGCTCCTGCTTCTTTTCGAGCTCTCCATCTGCGATCCGCTTTCGAATTGCCTGCCGTAGATCGTTATCTCGGCCACGCAGCAACATCAGCTCATGATCCCAAAAGTTCTCGGTCAGCACAGCGGCGACGCGACCTTGAAACTCCTTCATTTTTGCGGGAGCTGCCATGGCATCACGAAAGTTCTGGTGAATTCCAGCGTAACGCTTTTGCCCAGGCAGATACTTGGCGACAGGTCCTCCGGCTCCCATGACACCGATAACAAAAGGCAGTTTCGGAGCCTGTAAGTCTTTGCGCACATCGCGAATGAAATGCGTCAAAACCTTGCTGTAGTCATCGTAACCGCCAGGTTGATCACGTGTAGGGTACACTCCCCGATCCACCATATCGTTCCAGCCTTGAAACCACACGAATCCTGCCAATTGATAGCCGAGTGATTCGTTGTACTCTGGGTAAACAGTCTTGATATCACCCAGTACTTCGTGAATATGTTCGAGCATCAAGCGGTAATAATGGCCCGTTGCCTTCTCTTTGTCAGCTCGCACTGCCGACATATCCTTTCGCTGTTTCTCGAATCCGGCAAGTTGCTGTTGAGTAAATTCGTAAGGGCCAGCACTGGGCGGACGAAAATCGGTATGAATACTCTTGCCGCCCCAGGCCGTTTTGATGATCAGGATCGGCTCGGCCAGCATCTCTTGCATGTATATTCCGAAACTTAACTCCGGCCCGATCTTTTCTTCACTAGCACCAAAACCAGTAGTCAACTGACCTTGTTTTACCCCGCCAGCCGACAAATAACTGATGTAGACTTCTTCGTGAACTTTCGCATTGCCGTCAGTATCCTGAATTACTTCAAGAATCGGCTTCGTCTTGTCGTCCATGCCGACGTGTTCCAAAGTGCGGATATGGGCATGCCCCTGCATGTTGGACTGACCAACAAGCAAAAAGACCTTTAGAGGTCCATCACCGGCTCGACAAACGGTCGATAAGGAACAAACGCTCAGCAATAAAACGGTCTGAACACGCAATAGCATCTAAGCATCTCGTAGTAAGTCTGTGAAAGTGAGTTCGGCGCTTGAGTCGCACCCTGCAAGTCTCGCCATAGATTGCCGGAAGTATATTCACCTTAGCATACAAGATCTGGGATCCCCATTCACCCTCACGGTTCCGACTCCAATTTGCAGCTTTGGCAATAGCCGTCGGTCCTCCCAGAGTTTCAGCGCGGACATCGACGGCTAGCACAATTGGCTTGTAGACTGCCTTGCTGGCCACTTGCGTGAAAGATCTAGTACCTCTTTATCTCTCTATTGCGTTATAGTGATTCTGATCCTCAACCAAGGTTAGATCGCTCTTATTCCGTCTTGCAGATTCCCTTATGAGCTCAGAGCCCTTCGTCGAAGAACAAGAGAATCCCTTTGGCCCACCAGCGATGGATGGATCGCAGGCAAAGCCGCGACGTAACCACGAGTCATTGCCGAGGTCAGATCAATTTATCCTTACGACAATGGTACTTGCTGGCGCTTTGGCAGAAGGTTTCATACTAATGTCGATGATGAGTGGGAGACTTGGTTCACTAGAGAGAGCGGCTGGTGCTTCAGTACTACTGACTCCGTGTGCAACCTTTTTCTCTGTCGTCTTCCGGACCTTTATCGCGACGACTCGGGGTGATGACTTCATCGTCGGTCGCATCTTGAAGGCAACAATCTTTGCTAGTCTTGCTACGCCAGCTGCCGCCATTCTTTTTGGGACTACTTGTGCTGTTTTCTCGGTACCGACGGTACTCGCTTCCGATCGAGCCATTCCCGGATTTGACCTGGCGTCTACCTTGCTAGGAGTGATCGGGGCGCTTTCGCTCGGGCTAGTCGCTTGGCTAATGATCTGGCTGATGTCACGTCAGAAACTCTGGCGTTAGCTGCCGATTCCGATGGATGCTGTTTGCTCGCCTAGAAATCCGATATAAAGTGGTTCCCATCCTATCTCCCGCTGCTAACAAGGATCACTCCGATGCACCGCATTATCTCAGCCATGATTCTCTACTTGTTTCTTGCAGCCGCTTCGTGGACTCTCGCGGATGAGCGAGTCTGGCCCGGTTGGTTGGGGGCAAAGCGTGACGGATGGGTTGCCAAGTTTGAGCCGCCTTCTGAGTGGCCAAGCGCTCTGATCAGAGCTTGGGAGCTTCCAGTCGGTACCGGCTACGGTTCGCCTCTTGTTTCCGGCAATCGTGTTATCCAGCACGCGCGGCAAGGCGAAGAGGAGATTCTCGTGTGCATCGACCTCACCTCCGGACAAGAACTTTGGAAGAGTCACCACACTGTTCCATTCAAGATGGGTGGCGGCGGCGAATGGCATGGCAAAGGTCCCAAATCGTGCCCAACGCTCGCCGACGGCCGCGTGTTCACTCTTAGTATTACAGGCGTGCTTTCAGCTTGGCGCGTAGAGGACGGTGAACTCATTTGGCGGCAAGACTACAGTGAAAAATTCGGCAAAGCGAAGACTCCTTACTGGGGCGCTTGCACTTCTCCAATTGTCGTCGACAAAACTGTCGTCGTCCACTTGGGCAGCGATGATGAAGGCATGCTCGTTTGTTTCGACGCAACAACCGGAAAAGAATTGTGGACTTCAGGCAGTGATGGTGCAGCCTACTCCTCACCTCTACTAGTAACCATTCACGGTGTTCGGCAAATTGTGGAATGGAATCACAATGGGTTGGCGGGCATTGTTCCAGAAACCGGTGAGCGACTTTGGTTCTTCTCTTTGCCTCATATTGGCACGCAGCAAAACATGCCCACTCCTTCTGTCTATGAGAATTGCATCTTGGTCGGGGGAGAAAATCGCGGCGTACGTCGGATCGACCTACAAGTTGCCAGCGGCAAGTGGGATGCGACGCAGACGTGGCTGCAGAAAGATGTGGCTTTGGATATGAGTTCCGCGGTCATGAATGGTGAACTGCTTTATGGCTTCTCACACTATGGAAAAGGGCGTTTGTTCTGCCTAGAATCCGATTCAGGTAAAATACTTTGGGAAGGGACACCACGCAGCGGACAGAATGCGACTCTACTTTCCATGCCTGGTCAAGTCGCTGTGCTGCTCGATGGCGGTAAGCTTCAGTTGATTGAAGCCAGCGGTGGCGGCTTTCGAGAGCTAAAGAGTTATCAAGTCTCCGATTCACCTACTTGGGCACCTCCTGTCATCCTCAAAGAAGGCCTACTGATCAAAGCGAGGGAGAGTTTGATTTTCTGGAAGTGGTAGCGCGACTCCCGAGACTCGTCGTCGTGGCTCTTTCCCCGCGCGTGCCTTGCATGAAGTTTTGGGAGGGGGCAAGCCTAAGCGATTGGACCCGTAATCAGCAGTGAGCTTCCATCCAAATTGTCACTTACTGGTAGTTAATCTCTTGTCGTTTCCCCCCTTCCAAATCGGCCCCTGCATCCCTGTGCTTCGCATGTTGGATGAAGCCTGCGCAAGCGAGTTCTACTTGGATTACCTTGGTTTTGAAGTGGACTGGGAACATCGCTTCGAAGACACCCCTAGTTCGCCACTCTACATGCAGGTTTCACTTGGAGGCGTTACGTTGCATCTGAATGGCCACGCGGCTCAGGAATCACCAGTCTGCGAAGTTCGCATTCCGGTGGTTGGCATCGAAGCATTCTGTGATCACTTAAACGACAAACCCAGCCGGTTTGAAAAGCAGTCGGTCGCCGCCCCACGATACGAAGGTAAACCAACCGACCTGAACATTCTCGAGCCCTTTCAGAATCATCTGGTATTTTGGGCTCGCGAAGAGCTTTGACCACCTACCATTTATCACATTGCAGTTATTGAGATTCCATGCCTCACTCCCGCCTCTTTACCTTTCTTTGTGCATTAGCGATCTTTACTTTTTTACGCACTTCGATACTCCATGCCGACTGGCCTCAGTTTCGGGGAGTCAACGCGGCGGGGATCGCCGACGAAGGAGGGAGCTTGCCGATTGAATTCGGCCCGGACAAGAACGAACTCTGGAGTGTTGAAGTGCCTGCGGGGCACTCTTCGCCCGTCATCGTTGGCATTCGAATCTTCCTGACTTCCTATAGCCGAGATCCCAACAGGTTATCCGTCCTGTGTTTGGATCGAAAAGATGGCAACTTGATTTGGCAGCAAGATTTGCACCCAGAAACACTCGAAAAAGGGCACCCTTCCTTTAACCCAGCCAGCAGCACGGTTGCCTGTGATGGCGAACTTGTCGTTGCTTACTTTGGATCCTACGGACTCGCCTGCTTTGATGTCAAAGGTAACAAACAGTGGGAAATCCGCATGCCACTAACAAAGTCTTACGCCGGCAATGCGACTTCGCCGATCATACACAAGAACAAAGTCATCTTGTATCGCGGCAATCTGGTCGATCACTTCTTATTGGCCGTGGATAAGCGAAGTGGCGAAGAGCTATGGAAGGTCCCGCAGAATGAGCCCTTCGAATTCGAACTGGCTTGCACCGCTGTTCCAATCGTAGTAGGCAACAAGTTGATCGTGCATTCGGCCCGCTCGGTCCAAGCCTTCGAGATCGAGACGGGAAAACAGATTTGGGAAACGAAGTGCGCGACCACCGCGACTAGCTCTCCGGTGCTCCATGGCGATCAAGTCGTCGTTGCCGCGTGGAACAAGATGGGCGAACCATCTTTGCGTCCCAAATTCCCTTCCTTCGAAGATCTCGTCGCCAAGCATGATCAAGACAGCGACGCTTTGATTGCTGAAGATGAATTGCCACTCATGTGGATTTTCCATCGCCCAGACGGCGCGGAAGCTCCTCAAAACGGCGCCAAAGTCAGATTTCGCTCCGTGGATAAAGACAAGAATGGAATGATCGATGGATCGGAATGGACGAAGAAACTAGGCGAACTTGCAGCTTTTCGCTCCTCGTACAAAACGCATGGCATTCTTTCGATCCCAGTCGATAGCCACGGCCTTTTGACTGGCAACGAAGTGCAGAGCTTGGCCACGCGAAACATTCCCGAGGTGCCGTCGCCGATTGCAAATGGTGGCTATCTCTACTTCGTCAAGAACGGTGGAGTCCTGAGCGTTTTGAATTTAGAGAGCGGAAAGGTGACCTCGCGTGTACGAACGCGTGGCGAAGGTACTCACTACGCCTCGCCCATTATTGCCGACGGAAAATTGTTTTCCACCTCCGGCGATGGCACCATCTCCGTTTTATCATTGGGCGGAAAGCCGAAGGTCCTCCAAGTCAACTCCATGGGCGAGCGATGCTATTCAACTCCAGCCTGCAGCGACGGAGTACTTTACGTTCGAACACACCAGAGGCTTTACGCCTTCGGGTTGGCAGCAAGCCTGCCAAAGCAGGCACATTGTCCCAATTGACCAAAGTGGCATGGGCTTCCATGCCGGTATCTTGATTCTTCAGCGCTGTCAAAGGCATTCACACCAGGCATGCACCCTTCGTGATTGTGTTCATCCTATGAACCTCAAGAGCCCCATGCCCATCGACCGCGATATTCGACAGCCATAATCAGGGACAATCGACCTACTCTAATGCACCAATCGGTGTATCAATTGAAGACAACAGAACTACTTTGGACTACATCTCAATTTCGTAGCCGGCGCGTTTGGGACGGGCAACAAAGGATTGAGCGAGATCATCACCAACGATTTGCTCCTTCTGGGGATCCCACGTTAACTTGCGATTCAGTCGTGCCGCGATAGATGCCAAGTGGCAGTTGGTCAACGCGCGATGGTGACTGTAAACGTCCGAGATCGGATCCTTGCGTTCCTGCACTGCGGTGAAGAAGTTAGTCAAGTGATCGGTCAACTCGCGATTCTTATAAACTTCTTTCAAGGCATCAGCGGGCAAGGGATTGGATGTAAGATCCTCAACCGGCTTGCCTGTGAGACGCCCGCGATTCACAAAGATCCGTCCCTTGGTGCCTTCGAACAAGATCCCGTTGCCGTTGTCGTGCCGAATGATCAGCTCCAAACCATCGGCAAAAGTGGACTTGATGTAAAACTTGCTCGCCGTGTTGTATCGATTGCCGACAACGGGCATACCATCCTTGAATTCCACTGGGTGTTCTACCATCTCAGGATCAATCGTGACCGGGCCGGTTTCCGTCTTCTGAGCTCCCCAAGTTGCGATGTCGACATGGTGAGCGCCCCAGTCAGTCATCTTGCCACCAGAATACTCGTACCACCAGCGGAAGTCGTAGTGCGTTCGCGACCAAGCCTTCACTTCGTTTGGCGCGCCGGCTTTGTAGAGGAAATCTGTGGCCCCAGCGGGACCTTGCCAGCGATCCCAATCAAAGTGCTTTGGCGGAGTCGCTGTTGGCAACTCCGGACTCGATGGTGCACCACCAATCGAGCATTCTACTTTCTTGAGTTTTCCGAGCCGCCCTGAATGAACAAGGGCCACGGCAGTGAGCATCTTCTTGGAACTGCGTTGCTGAGTCCCCACCTGCATGATCCGTCCCGTCCGCTTGGCGACTTCGCAGATTTGCTGACCTTCTTCAATGGTCAGAGTCATTGGCTTTTCGCAATACACGTCCTTGCCGGCCAGCATGGCTTCGATGGCAACTTTCGCATGCCAATGATCGGGCGTAACAATATGTACAACGTCCACATCCTTGCGATCGATTACTTCGCGATAGTCGCCTGTGCCATCGGGAGCTTGCCTAAGCCAATCTTTGACTAGCCCTTTTGCCTTCTCAACGCGATGCGCATCGACATCACAAACTGCGATGATATCTGAGAATTTAGGAAACTCCTTGCCGAGCCCATAAGTGTTCTTGGCGATCGTCGCACGCTGGTCCCAGCGACTTCCGCAGCCGACGACTGCAACTCGCGGCCTCGCATTCGCGCTGCGGAATCCGTGGGCACGCTGCGACATTCCTGTGACGATACCGAAGCTGGCGACAGAGCCCGCGGCAAGTGCTTGGCGGCGTGAAAGGGTAGGAGACTTCTTAGCTGGCATATTCAAACTCTGGCTGGAAAATGTTGGGGGCCTCGGCATCTTGCCGCGAACTGAATATTATAGCTCGAGTTATCGGCGAAGAAGTCCGCATCCAAGCCTAAGAAAATCGCAGATTGGGGCCAAGATATTCGTAGCATGGACGAATAGCCTCCATATCACGCCTGCCTCCGGGCAGTTTTGTCAAGAAACACAGGAAAAACTATGCATTTCCTTGCTCAGACCGCTCCTGTCATTCAGGAAAGTATCGCGTACGAAATCATTCGAGCCTTGGCCAATAACGGCTTCTGGGTTTTCCTAAGCGTGGTGGTTTTGGCAGGTGTTCTCAAGCACATCGCCTCCGAATTCATGAAGCACCGCGAGCGTGTCGCGATGATCGAGAGCGGCATCACCCCAAATAGCACAACTGGGGTCCCCGACGCATCTATCGTCCTGGAAAGCGAACTTGGCGAAACGGTGGCCTACCAATCCCGCCGAGCGTAATGCATCGATGGCCGAAATCGTCCGAACTTAGAAATCGGTGTTCGCTTCGGCAAAGTCCGTTTCTTTGATCCAGATATTTCGGTAGCGAACGTCATGGCCTTCGTCTTGCAGCTTGAGCCCACCAGGCGTGTCCTGAATCCCGTTCCCTTGCTTGTCATTGTCACCATCTAGGCCGGAATTCTTTCCGCCCCAGACACGTGTAATGGGCACATTCTCGTGCACCTTCTTGCCATTGAAGTAAAGCGTGACCATCGCTTTCTCAGTGCGTTTGCCGTCTTTGAATCGCGCTGCACGAAATTGAATATCGTAAGAGTTCCATTTGCCCGTTCCATTGTAGATCTCATAGGGCGCTGCCTTTTCATTGATCACCGCAGCCATTCCATGCGTGGTCTTATCACCATCCAGAACCTGAATCTCGTAGCGGTTCTGCAAGTACACGCCGCTATTGCCACGCTTCTTGGCGATGCAAAATTCCACATGTAGCCGAAAGTCGCGATACTCTTTCTTGGTGACAATATCTGCCGCACCGAACTTACCTCCAGCCGCAGCAGGATCGTTGCTCATCACAACGGTGCCGCTATCAACCGGATCATCGACAACTTTCCATTTGATCGGTAGCTCGCTTCCGAATCGCGGCCCTTTCCAATAAGTCCACTTTTCGTCAAGCATCTTCCGCGAACCATCAAGTATAACCTCGGCACCTTTGACTGGCTTTGCACCGACGCCGATGTGATCATCTGCAATTAGACTTGGCGAATGACAAGCGAGGAGCAGGGTAATCGTGTAGAAAAAGAGTTTTGGCATTACATGGCTCCATGAGGCAGTTTTGTATAACGGCGGGAAGCCCACCAATTTAGCTCATCCAATTTCCACCAGCTAGCCTTCTGGTACTGGTTCGTTCGAGTAATCGTAGCGGAAAGTCCTGCTGAGGAAACGTCCTCGATTTCGTCTCTTTCGGGCATGAGCAGGAAACGGCTCTGAAACTCATGGGCCCCGCCATTTCCCTCAGAGAGTGACAGCATCATTCTGCCCCGCAGCCTCAGCACAACTCTTTGCATCCTACCATATCGAGCCGCTGCCGGGGATTCCACCGCTGGAGTCTCACGGTGGCCTGTTGCTACATGACGGAACGCCAGAACAAAACAGGGGACTTGAGTACTCGGTTCTTGGCTCCGATCGACAGGATCGAGTCGCACGCACATTGTAAGAAGTCGAAACAGCTGGCTTATTCACGATGACTGTTCGTGGTTACAAGCGAGCGTATTCCTGGATATGTACCCGAGTTATCGAGAACCTGACGGACCGTTTCTACCAGGAGCACTTGGATTTCCGGACCGGCCGCGGCATCTTCCGTCATGGTCTTGTATCTAATCAGGATGGGAACTGCAGTACTAAATTTGGCATAGGCATCCTGCCTGTGGTTCAGCAGCAATTCGGGTATCACAGCTGAGCGGCTAATGCCGCTGTACTCATAACTTCGCCACTCAAGCGCTCCAGCATCCCAATAGATGCCTGAGATATACGATCTGGCCGAGATGATAAGCGTTGTGATCCGCAATCAATAGCGCTTCGCGTAAGAGCGTCTGGCCTTCGCCATGCTCGAAAGGTTGGTAGAGGTCATTGTTCGGATTACTAATGAGCTGGATCATCTCGTTCAGATCCCGCCCGATGGAATCCAAGCAATCATCCCAAGCCGTTTCACTTGGTGGTTCTGGCGTCTTGGGCCAACATCCTTCCGGCCAATCAGGCGAAACATGACTTGGGTCTCGGGAAAACTCTAATATATCCCACTGACAGATGCGCATGTGTTCCAACAATTGCCAGGCAGAGTGTTCTAAGCCGTCCACAGTCTTACCGCGAAGCTCAGAGGGAAAATCTGAGACCGCATTCGCCAAACCCAAATGCGCCCCGCCGCCTCGAAGTAGGTAAACCAAGTGCTCGACAAGCTGTTCGCGTTCTGATTCCATAGTTCTTTCCAAAGCGGGATTCGCCAGAAGTGTTTTTTCACTAGGGTTCGCCAGAATTACCAACAGAAGTGAAGCCGGCGGCTTCAAAACCAGGTCGGCTGCAATTCGCGCATCCTGACGAATCCCACTACAGCTTATGCGAGCAACGAATGAATCACGTTGCCATGGACATCCGTTAAACGTCGATCAATTCCATTGTGGCGAACCGTTAAGCGCTTGTGATCAATTCCCAATAAATGCAAAATCGTAGCATGAATATCATACACTTGCGTTGGATTCGAACGATCCAGCGGCTTGTAGCCCCACATGTCTGACTCGCCGACGGTGACACCTGGGCGAATCCCGCCGCCGCATAGCCAATTAGTGAACACATAAGGATTGTGGTCGCGTCCCTTCGATCCCTGAGTACTTGGCATCCGACCGAACTCGGTAGTCCACAGTACGATCGTATCTTCGAGCAATCCTGATTGCTTCAAATCCTTAAGGAGTGCCGCTGTACCGACAGCCATTCCTCGAGCAAGCGGTCCATGATCACGCTCGATGTCTTCGTGTGAATCCCAATTACGACGAGGAAAACTGTTGTCATTGCCAGACCAAATTTGAACGAAACGCACACCTCGCTCAAGCAATCGCCTTGCGATCAGACACTTGCGCCCGAAATACTCAACCTCTTCCTGAGGGTTGATTTCACTTGGGTACTTCGCGCCAGCCCGATCCAGACCGTACATCTTGATGATGTGATCGGGTTCTTTCGAAATGTCCAACGCTTCAGGAGCACTCAACTGCATCTTGGCTGCCAGCTCGTAAGATCGAATCCGGGCTTCGAGGCGAGAGTCATCCGGGCGCTTCATCTGATGCTCTTGATTAAGTTGCTTCAAAAGAACCAAACCAGCTTCGTCGCTCGCGTGGGTAGCAAATTCGGCCTTGGGCATCAAGTCTTCAATCGGATTCGCACGCTGCGGGAAAATGGTCGTTCCTTGTGAACTAGCAGGCAGAAAAGCTGCCCCCCAGTTCTTAGGACCGTTACTGGCGAACCCACGGTGATCAGGCAACACGACGAAAGTCGGCAGGTTCTCGTTGATGCTGCCAAGAGCGTATCCAACCCAAGAACCCATGCCAGGAAAGCCAGGCCTTTGAAAGCCGGTCGCTTGCAGGTAGGTCGCTTGAGAATGCACCCCGGTCTTGCCCACCATGTTGTGTACAAAAGCGATGTCGTCCACACATGCGCCAAGTGGAGCAACTGGATCACTGAGCATCTTGCCACATTCGCCGTAGTGCTCAAAAGAGAAAGGGGACTTCATCCAAGGCCCGAGCCCGTTTTGAAAAGCTTCTACATGCTCGCCAAAGTCCGAGTCCTCGCCATGGTGCTTCTCCAACGCCGGCTTGTGGTCCCAGAGATCAATGTGACTCGCCGCGCCACCCATGAACAACTGCACCACTCTTTTTGCCCGAGCGGGGTGATGCAATACCCCACTCATCGCGCCACGTTTCAATTCGTCGCCGACACAATCCGACTGCAACATCGACGCCAACGCGACAGCGCCAAAACCTTGAGCTGAATGATTTAGGAATTCTCGTCTAGAAAGGGACATTGCAATGCTTCAGGATGAGATAAAAATCAATCCAGAAATACAAACTCGTTGAGGTTGAACAAATATCGACAAAGGTTCGACAATCCATGCTCGGCCGCGTATTTACACAGCACTCTTAGCTCTGGCTTCGTCGCCTGTCGCTGACAAACCAGCTCAAAAGCCGCAGCAACACAATCATTGTCGGATTCGAACTGACTCTGCAAACTTTGTGCAAAACGCTCTGCCATAACCAAGTTGAATTGATTGTTCAGCAGCGAAAGCGCCTGCAGCGAAGTGAGTGTCTCAATCCGCTTTGGTGTACTTTGCGACGAGTCGGCACAATCCAGGGTAGTCATCCAAGGATCCGGCTGCGAACGCACAATAAATCGATAGATACTTCGCCGATGCGTCGAACGTTCAGCTGGATCAAATTTATGGTATTCGTAGTGCGGCGAGTGAGTGGTCTTCTCCAGCTTGAAAAGGTAGAAACCTGGACCGCCCATCTCGAGTTTTAGACTACCGCTAACAGCCAAAATTGAATCGCGAATCTCTTCCGCAGAGAGCCGACGTCGATCCATCCGCCAATAGTGCTGATTACTGGAATCTATCGACGCGTTCTCGTCATTGAAATCGGAAGACTGCCGATAAGTTGCGCTCATCACAATCATACGGTGCAAGCTCTTGATCGATTGATCGCCATCACGGAATCGAATCGCCAGCCAGTCGAGCAATTCCGGATGCGTGGGCTTGGCTCCCATGCGTCCGAAGTCATTCGGAGTATCAACAAGACCGCGGCCGAAGTGATAAAGCCAAATACGATTCACGATCGAACGCCAAACAAACGGATTTTCCTTGGAGCTCAACCACCTGGCCAACTCCGCGCGTCGCTCGCCTTCAGTCAGCGCCTCGAGCTTCGGCTGCGTACTAGAGTCAGATATTCGAAGGAATCCGGGCTTCGCAGCTCCCAAAGGCTGGTCAACGTTTCCGCGATGCAGAATCGTGACCCCACGCAGCTTACCCTCCATTGGCTTGAAATTCCCTTGAGGCTTGAAGTGTGTCGCCGCTGCGTAAACCATCTTGCCAACAGGAAGCTCTGCGAGCTGGGCTTCCAACGCTTTTATTTGATCGGAAAGTTTGACACTTCGCTGAGTTCGCTCAGGTGTTTCTATCGTACTGAGAAGAGTTTCCAATGCCTCACTGGCGCTTACAAAGTCCTTTGAGGCTTGCGGATCAGCTGACTTAGCAAAATGCCCATCGTGAACATTTGCCTTTCCCCAGCGCGGAGCCGCCTCAATAGAGTCCTTGGCTTCTGCCTCTGCGATCTCCAAAGGCACAGATTTTATAGTTTGGCTGGCCTTCTCCACTGCTGCGAAAACCTGTAGCTCAGCGATCGCCAAAGCATAGTCGTTCCGTCGTTCACGAAGCTTTGTTGCCGTCAAACGAATCCACTGAGCCCTCCGGGGCGCAAACTTCGCCTCGTAAGCCCTAAGTCCAGGATTGGCAAAGTCTTCTGCCGATTCCTCGGCTACCGTTACCCAATCCTCGCCATTAGTCGAAACCTCTAGACGAAAACGTTCTGGAAAACAGAAACCTGCACCGATACCGGCGAAATTATCATGACAGGGACGAACCACAATTCGCTCAATAACACCAGGAGCCGATAATTTGACTGCAATCCACTTCACGGCATCTGGGGTCGCAGCCATTTGACTGTGATAGCCAAAAGCCGAACTCTTTTGAATTTTCTGCTTGGTCCCTAAGTTTGCAACGAGTTCTTTCAGGCGTTTTAGTTCTGTCCCCCCAGCCGTAGCAATCTCCTGCTCCACGCTCTTTAACTCTTCACGAGAGTGCTCCAAGTCCGTAATTAGTGTACGCCGTTTGGCTTCAACTTCGGGAGACTGATCATAAGGTCTCTCTGCCCTATCAACACCTGCGAAGATCGCCTGTAATCCGTAGTAATCCTGCTGCGTAATAGGATCAAACTTGTGGTGATGACAGCGAGCACACTGAACCGTCAAACTGCAAAAAGTGTTTATCGCGTTCGAAACCATATCGTCACGATCGAGATTCCGAGCCACTTTGCCATCCAACTTGGATTCAGGTACTTCGACATGTCCTATAAAATCCCAGGGACCAGCCGCGATAAAACCGAGTCCCAGGATGCCATCAGGCTCACCTGGGTAAAGCACGTCGCCTGCAATTTGCTCTTCAATAAATCTCGCATACGGCTTGTCCTCATTGAAAGAGCGAATAACGTAGTCGCGATAGGGCCAAGCATTGTTGCGAAGCTTATCCTTGTCATAGCCGCAAGTGTCCGCATACTTAACGACGTCCAGCCAGTGCCTCGCCCAGCGTTCACCATAGTGATCCGACGCAAGCAAGCGTTCTACCAATTCTGCGTACGCCTCCTGACGCTGATCCGCTACAAAAGCTTTGACATCTGCCGGAGTGGGCGGCAAGCCAGTTAGGTCGAAGGTAACACGACGAATCAAAGTCCGCCGATCTGCCTGCACTGCGGGGGTTAGCTTCATCTCTCGATGCTTGTCGGCAATGAACGCATCAATCTCGTTGTGGCCCCAGATCTGTTTGGGCACGCCAATCGGGAGAAGAGGTTTGTAAGACCACCAATCGAAGTCATCGATGACGGTCTCTCGCAATTCAGTATCGTCTGGCCATTCTGCGCCCGATTCGATCCAGTTGCGAAGCAAGTCGATTTCTTCCCGACGCAAGGGAGAGCCATCTTTCGGCATCCGCTGCGAACCGTCCTCCGTCGTCAGCACCGCCAACAGATGACTTTCGCCCGGTGCATCGAAATCAAGGTAGCCACTTTCCAGGACAGCAGACTTACTCTGCAGACTGAAATCTCCCTTTGGGTCTACTGCATTGTGGCAGCCCAGGCACTTCGATTGAAGCAACTCGGCTACGGAACTGAACAGTGAGTTGTCATCTGACTCGTGCTGTGAAACTTCTTGAGCACTGCCTTGAGAACCTAGCACCATACAGGTAGTGAGAAAAATCAAAATGCAAGAGGTAAGGTGCATCGTGACGCGGCGAGTTTCGATGGCGAGGAGAACGGCAGGGTCGCTGATTACTTCCAACATATTGTAACCCCTCGAGGGCTCTACTTGTGAAGCTCGCTCAAATAGCTACAGTGAAGCCCTCTCAACGAGTCTTTCTAGGAAAACGCCAATGAGCGAAGTAATCAATACCAATGATGCAGGTTTTGAAACGGATGTGACAGTTCGTTCGCAGCTAGGACTCGTCATTGTGGACTTTTGGGCCGACTGGTGCGCTCCTTGCCGGATGCTCGCTCCTGTATTGGAATCAGTCGTTGCTGAGTTTGCAGACCAAGTCACGTTAGTGAAGGCTGAAACGGAGCAAAACGCCCAGGCCTCTCAGCAGTTTGGTGTCTCCGGAATCCCAGCTGTGTTTGCCATTTTTGATGGCGAAGTCATCGACTCGTTTCAAGGCGCAATGCCGGAGGATGCAATTCGATCTTGGATTCAAGGTTGTTTTACCAAACTTGATCTGCAACAGATCGAGCAGAAAATCGAGTCCGCTCCTGCTGAAGCTGAGGCATCGCTTCGCGAGATGCTTGCAAACGATGGTGACGAATCCACCAAAGTCCTTTTGCTCCGAGCTCTTCATCAGCAGAACAAGTCGGAAGAGGTTCATGCGATGCTAGATGAACTTTCCAAACGTGGTTTCCTTGAGCCCGAATGTGAGCAGATTGCGGCGTCGATGAATCTCTCACAAGCAGCAAGTGCTGATATCGACGCACTTCGCAGGCACGCCGATTCAGCACCAGACGATCTGAGTGCACAATTCGCCCTGTCAGAGGGTTTGGCTGGTCAGCAATCTTATGAAGAAGCCTTTGAGATCTGCCTACGGCTCGTACAGGAAGATCGCCAAGGCACAGGAGAGCAAGCCCGACTTCTGATGCTCGACGCCTTCAAAGTGCTTGGTGACGACTCAGAGCTCACCCGCGACTACCGACGCAAGCTGTCGATGGTTCTCTACTAGATCACGCCCCGCGGCGAAAGCAACGTAAACCTATGCGTCAGCGAGGAAAAAACAACTGCGCTGCTTATGAGATAACTCGCAAGCTACCGCACAGCGCTTTCTGAAGTCGACTTCTTTTCCGCATTGTGCGATACAAGCTTTGCGTCGCGAATCAAGTCGCTTACGACTGGCTGCACGATGTCGTAGGGCAAGGCGTAGGAGGTCACTCGACCAGCCCGAGCAATATTGATTCCGACCACTTGTCCGTCGAGATTCACTAGAGGGCCACCACATTGATTTGGCCGGATGGCAGTATCATGTGAAAGGACGCGTTCAAAGTTAGAAGACCTTGCACTTACAGCTCCGTTAACTTCCATTTCCGTGTCGTAGAGCAATTCGGAAGCCAAATCCATCAGCTGTGCTTTCACAGCAAGTTTCTTGTCGCCACGTTTTAGCTTCAGAGCAACATAGTCTCCGCCTTGGGCATCACGAATCGCTTGTTTGAAAGCGATATGAGTTTGCACCGCAATACCATCGACTTCGTAAATCGTATCGTTTTTCTTTAGCCCAGCTCGCTCGCCGCCGGAACCAACAAGTACATGATCTACTCGAGCTCCCTTTTCTCCATTGACAAGAAGGACGCCTAGAACCGATTTCTGATACGGAATCCTTTGCACTCCAGCGCTAACCACGCCGAGGCCACTTGGCGTGACCTTCATGTCCATGGTCGCCACAAATTTTCCGCGCTCCGGAATCGCACTGGCCCAGTCAGCTGGCGTCAGTTGGGCTTGTTTAATTCGCAGCAAAGCTATGTCCAGATTCGGAACGAGCTTCACGACTTCGGCAGGAAACTTGCGAAGATCATGAGTCACACATGTCACCGACTTCAGATCTGGTAGCTGACTTGCTTTCGTGATAATCCAACCGTCCGGATCGACTACTGTGCCAAGTGCAACCTGTTGCCGACCATGAGTAATGCGAACCACCGACTGCCAGCTCGCACCAAGTCCCTTTGCGGCACTTCCAAGTACCAATGGACTCTGACGTTTGACATAAGAAAGTGTCGGACGCTTGCGTTCCCAAAAACTGGGGCGTTTGCCAGTTGGATCAGTTGTCTCTTGGACGAACTTACCGCCCGGAGCAGTCTCATCAGCTTCAGTAGATTCCGTGCTGCGCAGATGGTTTTGTCCGAGCAATTTCATGCCGAGCGAGAATGAGAATCCGAAGACGACAAGAAAAAAACAGCTAGTCGATAACCTAATCACACGATGCACTTTCGTAACTACAAGGTAGATGTGGATCGTGGCAGCATCCTTGCCCCACTCCTTTCGTAAACCCGTTCCGTCGATTGTACTCAAATCGCACAGTCTTCTGCCGGAAATTGCGCGACTCGTCAGAAGAAATGCCAATTCAAAAGTACGCTTATAGCGGTATTGAGACCAGCGTTTTTGCAGGCGAAAGCGGACATTTACCCCGCCAGATTACCGATCAGTTGTCTTTGACACCGACGATAACAGGGATGTTGTAAAACTCGTTTCCGCGACGGACTTTTAGCAACAGTGTATCGCCTGGCGACTTCGCTTCGACGGCCATTTGAAGCTGCAGAAAAGTTGAGACTTTATTTCCATCGACGCTTACAACAAGATCGCCTTTGTCGATACCAGCTCTGTGAGCTGGGCCACCTTCCACAACACTTTCGATCATTGGAAGTTTTGTATCACTAGGTCCCCGAACGCCAATCACTGGCTGGAAGCCGGGAAGGGAGCCCCATACCTCCTTCTTGATCGCCATCCGCTCCCAGCTATCACCAAAAACATCAATTGGCACATGCATGTTCTCTTCGACGTCGGTTCCGATCCGAGAGTGGACTCCAATCAGCTCGCCTGTCAGTGTAAAGAGAGGTCCGCCACTGTCGCCTCCAATCAAAGCACAATCGGTGGTCAGCGTATGCGGAGTGCGTTTTCCAGTACTGTCTGCCGTCTTCTGTATCTTCAGCACGCGGCCAACGCGAACCACCGAACCACGACCGGAATCCCAACCTCCAGGATGTCCAGCTGCAATGACCCACTGGCCCTGACTCAACTCACTGCTCTTTCCAAGCGTAGCGTAAGGCCAAGGCCCCTTGCGTTGACCAGGATCAATCTTCAACAGCCCTGCATCTTTATTGCGATTCATGCCAAGCGTCGTGGCGCGAATCCGTGTACCGTCATTCAGAATAATCGTTGCTTGACGGTCTTTTCCGCCAGCCACGTGAGCTGCAGTCAAGACGTAGCCATCCGGCGTAATGATTACGCCGCTGCCCTGAGCCGAGTTCTGCTGCACATTGACAGTCACTTCGTCAATCTTCGAAGCAACCCGCGCTTGCTGTTTTTCCAAAAGCTTGAGTTCAAGTAGCGTATTCGGCGCTACTCCGCGCTCTACCTGCTCCAATCCACCGGCCAATGCGACGTAGGTTTGGCCTTTGGTTAAACGAATTGGAACGGCAGGCTGGACTGCAACCTTCTGCGACACCCGCTTCTGAGGCGCATCCTGAGCAAGCGTTGAATCTGTAAGCCCCACCAAAAGGGCAATCGCAAGACTTAGAGAAGGACCAAATAGCCGAGCCAAGCCGCTGGTCAGAGCATCGTTAATCAGGCAGAAGGCGGAAAGTCGTTGCGAAGTCTCAACCATAATCGAATCGTAAGGAAAGTGGAGGGGCCGAGAGCGGAACATTGGGGGCAAGGGCAGAACCAATCTAGCTCGGGACGTAAGTTACGATTATTCGCAGGTCCCAACCAAATTTAAAGAGTGCGCCGTTCGAATTGAGCCAAACTGAAAAAATAACTGTGTAACTCCCGGGAGTATTTGGAAAATGCAGGCTACATGGACAGTTATGTTGATTGCCAAATATCAGCCTTGCGGTTTATGCAGACTAGATAGACAGCAGGTCGAAGGCGACCAGCTTCTGGCTGCGGTCGATCATGAACAAACCGTAAACTCCAAGATGGCGAGAGCGGCCCAATTTGTCGACGCGCAAACCAGATTCCAGCACGCAGTCCGCTCCGCAGAATCCAGCGAAAAACCTCTGTGGTTTTAGGTGCTTTTAAACGATCTCAGCTTGCCATACCGGAAGGAAACGAGTCCTCGTCGGGACTGATGGTGTCTTCTACACCCTTTTCTTCTTTCTGCATGAGATTCATGGCAACAACCCCTCCCAAAAGGCCCAAGATGACTAACAAGCAGATGATGTCTCGAACCGAGACCTTACGTTTCACTGACTCAACCAACGCGTTAACTCTCGCACAAAAGAAAAAACTACATGCCGCGAACTATAACCTGTGAAAACGTCCTGTCGAGACGGAGCCATTGGTATAGTGGTAACTTCGTTTGAACTATCCTGACTCCGCGCGCCGCTCACCTTCATCAACATGTCAACAAAGACTCTCCTTACGCATCTAGCTGCTCTACTACTGCTCTTTTGCTCAACAGCTATCACACACGCTCAAAGCTCACCGGAACTGCACTGGTCACCAGATGGATCTCAGTTTTGGTTTCAACAAAAGTTACGTGAGAACGAGTCTGAATTTCTGCTTTTCGACGTCCTCTCTCGAACAACGACTGCGATCTCTGCTCAGATCGAAGTAAAGGAGCTGCTGGCGGAAAGTCTGAATTGCGAAGTCTCTGAAGTCGCTATTCAGTCACTCTACTTTTCCGGTGCTAAAAATGCTCTGACCATCGAAGCCAACTCAAAGTACTTCCTGTACGATCCAGAGAGCAAGCCAGCTATTGTGCCTGCCGCGAAGCCTTTCAACGAAGAAACGGCGACTCCCTTCTTTATGCCCGCACGTAGTGGGGACGGTAGAGGTGAGACGAACATCACCCTCGTGAATCTTACGGACGCCGCCCTACACCTAGTCTGGATCAACGAAAGAACAAGACGGCAGCGTTATGAAACGATAGACAGCGGCGAATTTTGTCAGCAACACACCTTTATCGGCCACGTCTGGGGACTCGAGTCTGAAAACGGGAAGCTACTCGCATGTTTCGAAGCAACTGATAAAGCTCATATGGAAATCACTGAGGAATTACTGCGGAATGTCGGGCGGGAGGAAAAGTCGCAACAAGAACGCGAAAAAAGCAATTGGTTGCAACACACTCGGGGGCAGACATCTCCCGATCGCTCATGGCGAGCAGAGATCCGAGCTGACGAACACTTGTGGCTTGATGCTAGGATTGATGAAAGCGACGATGTGAAGCTTTCTGACAAAGTCGACAAGCACTGGAGTTTTCGAAAACTGGGGGAGGGCACTCGTTGGTACAGCGAATCCGCCGCCAAGAACAGCCAAGGAGAAATGCACTGGTCGCCAGACTCCAAGTACTTAGTAGCTTTTCAAACCAAGAAGGTTGGTGATGCCCCCACGGTTTACTACGTCGAATCCACTCCGCGAAACCAACTACAACCAATCTTACACAGCTACCAATATCCCAAGCCGGGTGACGACCTACCGATCAAGCGTCTGAAGCTCTACTCGATCGAAGAACAAGCCGAGATCGAGGTCGATCACCAACTCTTCTCCAACCCTTTCTCAATTCGCTTTCTCGGTTGGGCACCGGAAGGTGATCGCTGTTACCTTCAGTACAACCAACGCGGACACCAAGCTCTTCGCATTATCGAAGTCACGGCAAGCACCGGAAAGGTGCGCCCGATCATTGACGAGACTTCTAATACTTTCATCCACTACTCTGACCGAGGCAAATCGGTGTTCGAGCAACTTACGCAGGACCATTGGTTATGGGCTAGTGAACGCAGCGGCTGGAATCATCTCTACCGTTACGACCGCAGCAGTGGCTCAGTCGTCAATGCGGTGACTGAAGGCGAATGGAACGTAAAGCGTATCGAGCGAATCGATCGTGAGAAGGAACAGATCTGGTTTTATGCAGTGGGCTTGTACGCGGATCGAGATCCTTATCACGAACACTTTTGCCGGGTCAACTTCGACGGTAGCAACTTCACAAAGCTAACCGACGGCGACGGAACGCACCGAGTCAAGTTCATTCGCGATGGTCAATTCTTGCTCGACTCTTACTCTCGAGTCGACATGGCGACAGTGACCGAACTGCGAGACGCAAAAACCGGAGAGAAAGTAGTAAAACTCTCTAGCGAGGATACGGAGAAGAGATTTGGCAAGCGTAGATTAACCACTCGTTTCCGTGCACCTGGACGCGATGGCGAAACGGACATCTGGGGCATTATCCACTGGCCGAGCGACTTTGATCCAAGAAAGAAATACCCGGTCATCGAAAACATCTACGCTGGCCCACATGACCACCATGTCCCCAAGAGCTTCCGCTCGCGTTACCGGATCCAACACACAGTTGCTGATGCAGGGTTCATCGTAGTACAGATCGACGGGATGGGCACGGCGTGGCGTTCCAAAGCGTTTCATGACTTGTGCTATAAGAATCTCCGAGACGCTGGATTTCCCGACCGCATCGCTTGGCTCAAGGCGGCTGCGGAGGAGTATCCACAAATGGACATCAAACGCGTCGGCATCTTCGGTGGCTCCGCTGGTGGGCAGAATACGATGGCAGCTCTACTGTGGCACGGTGACTTCTACAAAGTCGGTGTCGCTGACTGCGGCTGCCACGACAATCGAATGGACAAGATCTGGTGGAATGAACAGTGGATGGGCTGGCCCGTCGACGAAAGCTACATCCAGAATTCCAATATGGAAAACGCTCACTTGTTACAAGGCAAGCTGATGCTGACACTGGGCGAGAAGGACGAGAACGTAGATCCCGCAAGCACTATTCAAGTCGTAAAAAAGCTGATTGAGGCTGACAAGGACTTTGAATTTGTACTCATTCCTGGCGGCGGTCATGGCGCAGGCGAAAGTCGCTGGGCTAGCCAGAAACGCCTGCGTTTTTTCGAAGCCCATTTGGGTTCTCCTCAGACGATGAACTAGGGCGGCAGGCTCTTAACGAATCGTGGCGGTAGATTTACGAAGACTCATACTCATTACCTGTAATTCTCTGCGTGATCTTCTAAATGTTCTTCGCAATGGATCTAGAACGTTGCGAGGCGTTGTAGGTCTAGGCACTGTCGACTTTTTTTGAGCGGCATTGCGCTAGTCGCCATTCTCGGCTCGAAGACTCCAGAAGAACCGAGGACTAGCGCCTTGTTGTTCACTTGATTTCGAAATGTCGACTAGATGCTTGCCTGGCGATCAGTGGCAAGTATCAGTGTGCTCACGACTCTTCTGGGACTTGCACTGCAGGATCTACTGTCTCTTTTGCAACCCAGTGAAAAACGCGGCTGTCCGGCCAGCAGGGAATACGATGCACGAACCTTCATCGCGTAGAACACACTTCGAATTGTGCGGCGGGGGAGCTGAAAACTGAGCACCGTGTCCTAATCTTGCGTAGCAGCTTTCGAAGCTGCCGACGGAACATTTCATCGAATCAGGACGAAACGCACATGCACTTTTGCAAAACGGGCAATGAAACGAGTAAAGCAGTGGCGGGGGCTCTGCATACGGCTCTCATCTGTAGTGTGCTGTTCGGTTGCATATGCCTGACTATTTCCCCACTGGCGATCAGAGTGGCTCAAAAATTAGCACTGTTAAGCGATCCCGAATCTCAGCCAACCCAATTTTTCATCGGTGGCAAGGATCAGCTTGCATCGTCGGGGGTGCATTCCACTCCCCTGTGGGAGACTCCGTTTTCGACCAATACTCTTCTGGGTGTCTTACCTTTGCTCGTCGTAGCCCCGGTGGGCGCATGGACGATGGTCACGGTTCGCAGACGTGCCAAAAGACGTGAACTGAAGCATTGTCATGATGAATTGACTCCAGACGTAAAACCTTCCATGGCGCTTCGCAAAGTTACTGCCAAGAGAAATGCAATATTCGGAGCGATCGAGGCAGAGTTCGACCAGATGGTCGCTGGGCAGTCTGTCATTGGCACAGACATGTCGTCGGAGTCGGTGAATCTCCCTCCTGGCACATTGGCACAGACTGCGCTTCAGATGGTGTAAGAGCAGGGCTTCCGCCGATTCCTGGTCACCCATCCAGATGGGACCTTGGTGGGTGTCGTTAGCAAGAAAGACTTAACCCACAAACCAGGGCAAACGGTAACTGACGTCATGACCAACAAGCCACGTATCGCACGGCCAGAAACGGAGCACTCAGCTCCATGCTCGAAGGCAGGATCTCCTGCCTTACAGTCGTTGATGAGGAAGAGAAGCTAGTTGGACTTCTTCCCTCATCGGACATGCTCATGGTTTTGCAGTGCTTGTTATTGGACCTAAAAGAGAAAAACTTACAGTTCGCAACGCCTACGGCTTAACTCCATTACTCATTCGCTTTTTGAAAACTCAATGAAGACCGATCGATCCAACACAGCCAAAAAGGCATTGGACGTAAACCTTGATCCTCGTCGCTACGGCTCTTTCGCGGAGATCGGCGCTGGCCAAGAAGTCGTTCGCTGGTTCTTCCGAACAGGTGGCGCTGCGGGCACCATCGCGAAGAGCATCTCAGCCTATGACATGAAAGTCAGTGACTCCATTTACGGGAAGTCCGATCGCTACGTCAGTCGACGTCGCTTAGAAGACATGCTTCGCTACGAACAGTCACTAAACATTGAGCGACTTCAGGAAACTCGTGGCGACACCTCGACGTTCTTCGCTTTCGCTGACACCGTTTCTGCGCGAAACTTTCGAGGCACGAATGACTGCCATGGCTGGATGGGTATCCGCTTCCAAGCGTACCCACGCGACGAAGAGAGCCAAATCATCATCCACGTTCGAATGCTAGACACTGACAACGCCGGTCAGCAAGAAGCACTCGGAATCGTCGGAGTCAACCTGATCTACGGTGCGTTCTTCTTACATCACGAGCCTGATCAACTGATGGAATCGTTGCTCGACAACTTGAGCACCAGTCGCATTGAAATCGACATGATCGAGTTCAATGGTATCGCCTTCCGACACATCGACAACCGTGTCATGAGTCTGAAACTTGTACAGCTCGGGCTCTCCAACGCCGCCATGTTCTCTGCCGATGGGCATGTTTTGCAGCCTTCCGAAGTACTTCGGAAGAAGCCAATTTTGGTCGAGCGTGGAAGCTTTCGGCCAGCGACTAACGTCAATTTGGACATCATGCACGCTGCCTTGGAGCGATTCAAGCAAGAAGAAGACGTCGAAGAGGATCAAGTCGTGTCGCTGTGCGAAATCAACATGAGGAACCTGTGTTCCAATGGCGACGTCGACCTGAAGGACTTTATCGCTCGTGCAGAAACACTGGCTGCCTGTGGCCAAACTGTGCTGATCTCGGATTACTTCGAGTACCACCGACTAGCAGCATATCTCTCTCGCTACACCAAGAACAAGATCGGCATCACGATGGGCGCCGGCAGTCTTGGTGCTCTTTTCGATGAGAAGTACTACACCGGCCTGGACGGCGGAGTATTGGAGTCCTTTGGACGTTTGTTCAAGAACGACCTCAAGCTTTATATCTACCCGCTATCGAACCGTGCAACAGGCAAACTGACCACAGTAGAGAACCTAGAGATCCCATCCAAGATCCGCCTTCTCTACGATTATTTGGTCGACCGCGGCTGTATCGAACAACTTGATACATATAACCCCGACTGTTTGGGTACCTTCTCTCGAGAGGTCCTCAAGATGATCAATCAGCGTGATCCAGACTGGGTCAACCATGTGCCGCAAGAAGTGGCAGACGTCATTCAAGAACGTGGATTCTTCGGACATCAAGTCACAACCGCTGGGACTCTGCCAGTCAACCGTCCTACAGGTGCCGCCGCGCATCCAAGCGTCGGCGTGTAACGCGCTCGCACGGCTAAGAACTTTTCAAATCAACTCTATTCATCAAACGAAAAAACTTCGCTTATTTAAGGGACCAAATATGCTATTGGCGGGAATAATTCTACTGTTTGTCGTTGGCTATCTAGTCATCGCCTTGGAGCATCCGCTCAAGATCGACAAAGCAGCGACAGCCTTGTTTATCGGTGCTGGCTGCTGGGCCATTTACGTGCTGGGCCTTGAATCCTTTCTGCCCGCAGAGCGAATCCCTGAGTGGTTCCATCACATGATGGGCGCACACGGTGACCATGGCGATCCAGCTCAAACGGCACTTCACTTCGCTCTGGAAGGTCAGTTCTTGCCGTTGATCGGCGAGATTGCTTACATTTTGTTCTTCTTGCTAGGTGCGATGACCATCGTTGAACTGGTTGATGCCTACGAAGGGTTCTCACTGATCACAAATCGCATCCGCACCAATAACAAGGTGATGTTGCTTTGGACCGTTTGTACGTTGACGTTCTTCCTGTCAGCTGTTCTTGATAACTTGACGACCACCATTGTTATGGTCTCGCTGATGAAGAAGTTGATCGGTGATCGCGAAACACGACTCTTCTTCTGCGGTATGATCGTTGTGTCCGCCAATGCAGGCGGAGCGTGGACTGTCATCGGTGACGTCACAACGACCATGCTGTGGATCGGTGGCAAGATCTCCACCATCGAAGTCATGAAGGCTCTGCTTATCCCAAGTATCGTCTGCATGGTCCTACCGTTATTCGTAGCCTCCTTCATGCTCCGAGGCGAAGTCAATCGTCCGGAAGAAAAGGACGAAGGAGACGAAAAGAACCTGAAGTCGTGGCATTCAAACTTGTTCTTGGCGCTGGGCTTCGCTGGTCTGATCTTTGTGCCGATCTTCAAATCAGTAACGCACCTGCCGCCATTCATGGGCATGATGTTCAGCTTGAGTGTGATTTGGGTTGTCTCAGAGTTCATCAAAAATGACTTGGATCATGCAACCAAGTCATCCACGAGTGTTATCACGGTACTCAAGAAGATCGACACCGCTAGCATCTTGTTCTTCTTGGGTATCCTACTCGCCGTTGGAGCTCTCGACGCGACAGGCATCTTGCAAAACCTAGCTGGTTGGCTCAGCGAAACCGTTCCAAACATGCAGCTCGTGGCACTTACCATCGGCTTGCTATCTGGAGTAGTTGATAATGTCCCCCTCGTTGCCGCCGGCATCAAGATGTACGAACTTCCACAAGACGACATCTTCTGGTTATTCTTGGCCTACTGTGCTGGCACCGGTGGTAGCTGCCTGATCATTGGATCGGCAGCGGGCGTTGCAGCCATGGGCTTAGAAAAGATCGACTTCGTTTGGTACGCCAAACGCGTATCCATGTGGGCGTTGATCGGCTACCTCGGTGGTGCTGCAGCGTTCTACGTTCAAGAGCAATACTATCCACATGCTAATGCGTCACTAGAAGCCAAGGAGGATTCTGACTCCGGGAAGACTCAACTGGTGAGCACCCATGCACCAGAGGGTGACCATCATGAAAGCCACGAAGACTATTCCAAAGGTGACGACCACAAGACTCATGCCGAAGTCCACTAGTGGCAAAGGCTCCCGGCCGTGGAAAGCCCCCCAACCTTAAGCACCGCCTTACTCTGGCTCAAAAACAAAGCGAGCGAGGAATCACTTCCTCGCCAGCTTTTTCGTTCCCAAAGCTGACTGTTACGCAGCTGCCTTCCCGGCCCAAGCTAGCTCGCCTTCTTCCAAGGGGGACGAGCATTCTTGGTGATCTCTACATCGAGCTCTTCCATACGCTTTCTCATCTTCGCGACTACGTCCGGTTTATCGACTGCCAAGTTGTCTCGCTCGCCGACATCCTTTGACAAATCAAACAACATCACCTGAGCCTTCGCTTTTGTCTTCCTGCTTTTGTTTTGTCGCGGCTTCTTGACTAACAATTTCCAGTCGCCTTGCCGCAGCCCCTCAAGGTTTCCTTGCGAGGTGTAGTAGACGAACTCGTCTCGCAGCGACTGCTTCGAATTACCAGTCCACAAGCCGGAAACATCAAGGCCGTCAATCTTTTTGTCACCTGGCAAAGCTTTTCCAGTGATCGCGGCGATCGTTGGCAAGACATCAATCGTGCCAGTCAACTCATTACAAATCGTCCCAGCCGGAATTTCCGGTCCACGCATCACGCAAGGTACGCGTTGGCCACCTTCAAAAGTAGTACCCTTGCCTTCACGAAGCGGGCCCGCAGAACCACCGTGATGTTTGAACTGGAGCCAAGGACCGTTGTCAGTCGTATAGATGACATAGGTGTTTTCCGCCAGCTTCAACTCATCCAAAGTATCCAGCAGTCGGCCGACTTCGGAATCAATATGTTCAATCACATTGATGTAGGCATTGAGCGGGTTTGAATCTCGCACGTCGTCTGGCACGTACAAAGGGATGTGCGGCATCGAGTGAGGCAAGTAAACGAAGAATGGCCCGTCTTTATGCTCCTTCATAAAGTCAATTGCCTTTTGCGTGTACCGACGAGTCACGGTGCGTTGGTCGACCGGCAGTTCAACGATTTTTTCGTCCTGGAACAAAGGAGTCTTCCATTTTGTCAACGTTGACTCGGGATCCTTCCACAGCTCGTCCATGCCTTGCCAACCTCCCTTCGGCTTGCCCTTGTTGTCCGGGTGATTCATATCATTCGAGTACGGGATGCCCAGGTAAGTATCAAAGCCATTTCCAGTCGGTAGGACTTCTGGATAGTGCCCCAAGTGCCATTTACCGAAGCAAGCGGTCGCATAGCCCTGCGCTTTCAAATGGTCCGCAATCGTGTGCTCTTCGGGATGCAGCCCCTTGGTCGACGCAGGAAACAATACGTGCTGGTGCATCCCAACGCGTTTAGGGTAACAACCCGTCATCAATGCCGCTCGAGAAGGCGTGCAAACCGGCGAGGCCACCATGAAGCTCGTGAACTTTCGCCCTTCTTCAGCCAATCGATCAATGTTTGGCGTCTTAATCGTCTTCGAGCCGAAGCAGCTCAAATCACCATAGCCTTGGTCATCCGCGAAGATGATCACAAAGTTCGGCTGTGCTGCGGTAGTGATACTGGTATGCACCGCAAAAGCACAAATAGCTACGAGGTACAAAAACGATTGTGGGCTCAACGAAAGATTTCCGAGGCCGAATAACTTTAGATGCATCGCAGTGCTTCTTATAGGTAAGAGAGGTCGGGGAAAGCGATTATTCTATACGCTCTCACCCGACGTTGCCGAGACTTCGCGGGAATTCAAACGATCGGGGACTCGCGGCACTTCTAAGCTATTTGATTCTCTGTCTGTTCCTTTTCATCTTTCTGTCTTTGTGTGAGCCTTCTAAACCCCTTGTCTTCTGACCTGGGCTGAGTGTCGACCAATCACAAGCGGTATCGGAAAAACAGCTCCGATAGAACTTGAGCTGACGCTCTATGGCTGAAATCAGCCGGATTATTCCTTCGTCGCTGAATTCACGATGGCCGCATCCTTGGACTGCAGATTAACTCCAAGCACAGCCACTACTACGCCCACGGCGGCCATGTGAACGATAAACTGCATGCCTTGCCACTGAGTAAGAAAAATGCAGAGACTGGCAGGCAACATCACGGCTCGCTGCCAACCGACCAGCGGTTTAAACGCATAACCAGCGATCGCGCTGGACAAGCCAATAATCGCCGCCAAAGTCGTCGCCACGTGCGCCGCAATCATGCCGATGCCTGCAGGTTCACCCTCCACGGTCAACATAATGAGCTCAGGTCGGAGGACAAAAGCGTAAGGCAGAGCAAAACCGACTAACGCAAAACGAAATGCAGCGAAGGCCGATTTGATCACGTGCGCTTTCGCGATGGCTGCACCAGCATAGGCCGCCAATGCAACCGGTGGCGTTACCATCGACATCATGCCAAAGTAGAAAATGAACAAATGGGCCGAGAGCGCAGGTGTTTCCAGTTTGGTCAGTACTTCGCCTACAAGGATTGCCATCAACAAGTAACACACTGCCGATGGCAGGCCCATCCCGAGCATGATGGTTGAGAACATCAGCATCAACAATGCTAAAATCGCATTATCCGATGCAAAACTTTGAATCGTCGCAGGTAAAGCAGCTCCTAGCCCAGTCAACGAAACTAGCCCAAGAATAATTCCGACACAGGATGCCGCCACTATCAACGCTACACCACTCGTCGCCGCGCCGACCAGAGCACGAAACACCTTGATTGGCCCGAGCCGTGTTGCAGGATGGAACGCACTGATCAAGAGAATACCAACAAGACTCACACTTACCGATCGAAATGGTGTGAAGCCAGAAACGAGCATCACGATCAAGACGAAGAAAGAGCCGAAGAACACCACACCTTGCCAAGGCGACGACGCCTGCTTTTTCTCCGCGTCTGCCTCTTCATCCAAACTCACATCGGTCGCTCCGATCCGCCTAGAATGAAAGTGAACGGTCAGTAGCAATGCGATGTAATATAGGATCGCCGGTAGCAAAGCCGCTTGAATAATCTTGATGTAGGTCACATCGGGGACCATCTCGAGCATCATGTAGGCACCAGCACCCATGATCGGCGGCATCAAAGCACCGCCACTGCTTGCAGCTGCTTCTACGCCTGCCGCGGTTTCAGAATCGAAACCGGAACTTTTCATTAGCGGGATAGTGAATGTCCCTGTGGTGGCCGTGTTGGCAACCGCACTTCCTGACAGCGAACCCATCAGACCGCTGCTGACGACAGCTACTTTAGCGGGCCCACCAGAGCTTCCGCGGAACATTCGTCGTGCGAAGCGTATGACATAACCCGTTGCGCCCGTTTGCTCCAGGAGCGTACCGAACAGCACAAACAGGAACACGTACATGAACATGACTTTGAGCGCCACGCCAAAGACACCGCCTGACTGCAAAAAAGTCTTCTGAACGATCTGCTCCCAGGATGCTCCACGATGCGGGAACGCCCAATCTGGCATACTTTGGCCATAAAAGGCGTAAGCAATAAAAGACAAGCACAAGATTGGCAGCGTCCAACCAATGGCTCGCCTTGTCGCCTCCAAGACCAGAACCAACCCTGTCAAAGCGAGGACGTAGTCGAGTGTCTTCTCACTTCCGGCTCTGTCCCCTAGCAGAGTACCATCAACCCAAAATGCCTCAAGCAGCTTCTCGCTTTGCACAAAGATGTATCCGAACGATAAAACTGTTGCTACGACCAGAGCCCAATCAAAGAGTTTGAGAGCCGTGACGTCCGGCCATCGCTTGGCCATCGGGCGGCTGAGAAAAACCAGCACCAAGCCCAACATGCCAAACATGGCCAAATTGGGCTGCTGATTCAAAATGGTTGAATTTACCGCGACGAGAACAAAAATGCACAGTAACACCGACAGTACAGCAATGATCACGCGGCGGGCAAAACTGTGACTCTGCGCGGGTGAATCACTCATCTACAAAATCCAAAGTCACGACGGGCAATTCGACTGACGAGTTCAGCTGTGGCTTAGCAAGCGTCGTCCAGCTATGGAGCCGTAACCGGGCTGCACTCGTTAAAGCATGCGAAAGAAAGGCGGAATACGAAAACGCCCCGAGTTACGGAGTCTCTTCTCCCTCGGGCCAAATGCCGATTTCTTTGTAGAATTTGATGGCACCAGCGTGAAAAGGAACTCCGGTTTGCTTGGCCGCATTCTTGGGATTCAACGCCTTACCCGCAGGATGCTTTTCTGCAACCGCATCCCGGTTTTCGTACATGATCTTGGTAAAGTTGTACACGACGTCTTCGCTCACTTTCTCATGCGTGATCAACTGCATGTTGCCAACGTTGAGTCCTACCATATCTGCCTCCAGATCGGAGTATGCATCTGCAGGAACCGGAACTGGGAAGTAAAATGGATACTTACTTAGCTTATCTGGTGCATCAGTATCCAATGTTATGAAAACGACATCTTGGTTCTGGCATAACTGCGCTACTGCAGGAATAGGAATCGCACCGCCCATGAATGCGGCATCCGCTTTGCCATCAGACAACATGTCGCCCGCTTCAAAGTAGTTACCGTTCCGTACGGTGATGTCATCGTAGCTCAGGCCATGAGCCTCAAGGAGAGGCTTCAAAAAGTAATCAAAGCCAGCACCCGCTGGCCCCAAAACCACCGACTTGTCCTTCAGGTCTGCAATCTTCGTGATGCCCGAGGCTTTGGTAGTGACGAAAATGCCCACATTGGGCGCCAACGTTGCAACCGAGCGAACACCGTACTCTTTTTCCCAAGCTCCTTCTCCGCGTGTTGCAAAATATGCAATGCCGGCGTTGGACATCGCAAATTCAAGCTCACCAGCTTCTAGCTTGCGAATGTTTTCCTGCGTGCCCTTCGTACCCTGAGCCGAAACCGTCCAGTTCAAGTCGCCTTTGTTGGTGTCAACGACGTTGGTGATTGCGTTGCCCACCGGCGCAAAAGCGCCGCCGTCAGGAGCGGTTCCGATGGTCACGAATTGCCGTCCGCCGCCAGTCCCTCCACCTTCGCCATTGCCGGCTTTGTCACCGCCACAGCCCGCTATCCAGCTAGTTGCAAAAGCTAGAAAACAAACGGAGCCAATTTGGGCTAATCTTCGTATGGACATTGCGGCTTTCTTAGAAGAGTGCGATGGCGGGGAAGCCTCCGAATCGGGCTTCTGATCGATAATATAACCGCTGCCCCCCCATCGCGGAATCGGCATACTTCAACCAGTTTCCACTACAATAACGACGCGTCTGCAAGCGAATCGTCGTCAATCTCATCCCGGCATCGACAGCTGTACAGTCCGCAATCTTTCTGCCTGAACTCGTTAACTCCCAGCCGCAAGCGCCGGCTTGCTTGGTTCTTTTGACCGCGCCTCACTCTGTTCATCAGCCGTTGTAAATAGCAACGACGTGTTTCTGCCACTCTTCAATTTGTTCACGTAAGAAACACTCATCAGCTCCCAGCCCTCTTTGCCAAATTTATTCAGGGTCCGATTCATACTTTCGGAATCGAATGTGGTCCCGACCAAAAACCCGAATTTCGAATCAAACTTCTCAGTCTTGAACTCCCACTTCATGCGGTTCCTTTGATCCTAATCCTGCCTGAATCCAAACTGCTCCACTGTTGAGGCCAACGAAAAGAGGGCTTAGGGGCGCCAAACGAAGGCGGCTCCTGCAGAACAACTCGCGATCAACCTTGTTTTCTTTTGTGGCGCAGTCCCAACCAGACGCAGTTGCGATCTCTCGGATGCAAGTATCGAAAATTCGCGAATCCCGATTATGCTGAAATTTCCCCAAAACAAATTTGTTCCTTGAAGCAGGAGTGGCATGTCTTCTGAGTCGGAACCAACTGCAACCACTGGCGAAAAGCAACAACAATCTACTTTCGCCAAGATATGGCCATAGCGCCCAGCGCGAGGAACTCCAACCTAGCCAGCCAACGCGATCTGGCCAGGGTCTGCGTCGTCGCTCAAGTCTTGCTTCTTTTGGCTCAGTCATCGTACTCTTTATTTGTGGATTTGCTGCAATAGCGTGGAGCTTCGCTCTGCTGACTGCTGGCAGTCTCAGATTCTGTTTGGGATTCCGCGCGTGTTCCAACAAACACCTGACGAAAGCAAACCAGGCCATCAGCAGACCATTAACACGAATTTGGAGCAGATTTACGACTGGCTTACAAAGAATATCGTGGTAATGGAGCTCATCCGTTCGCAGCAGCTGCCGAAAAGTTCTAGTCGCTTGCCAAATTCGTTTCTGCTGAGGCTGATTGTTTGGCTGGCCCTGCCAGTTCCTTGCTTGTACATTTTGCCATGATCGACTTCTTTGCCAGCTACCTTATCACATGCCTTTTCCTCGCCATCCGCACCTTGTTTGTCAGCGAAGTTGCATCGCTCTCCAACGCGGTATCCATTTCAGGGACGCGGATGGCCCCACGTCACGCTGGCCCATCTGCTACACCCGTTGTTCCAACCAGTTACCCGATACTTATCAAACCACCAACTCTCTCTCTGTTGAAAACTAGCGGGATTCCGAGAGACAAAGTCGTACTCGCCATCGTCTTCTTCGTGTTAGGTGTAGGAATCACGCTGGCTGTTGGACGCAGCAGTGTGTTCGAATGGGGCGAGTCGGCTGGTGCCACCAGTGATGCGGAGCGACGTTAAGTGAACTCCTCCGTCGATCAGCAAAAGGGGGGAAGATCAGTAAATAGAGAGCCAGAGCTTGAGAAGATGTTTAGGGGTATGGGGTACGATGACGCATTTGTAAACAGGTTTCATGGTGGGTTCCTGGCGGTCGATCTCATTCCGATCGGTGAGGACGCAACGCAGTCTCTGTTGGCAGGAAATGGCCCGAGATCGACGGCAACGAGATCGATGGTCGGCTCATCGTTCTACTCAGCCAAGACGGCAAAGGAGAACTTAGCTGGCAGCGTGAAGAACACCCACACGGCGCTATTAGGACGAACGTTCGACCGATTGCCATTTTCGACCGGGCTAAAGATTCCGCCAGTCCGCCTTGTAAAACCGGTGTGGTTCTGACAGGATTTGACTCGGACAGAGAGATGGATTCAGGTGCGTTTGATGGATTGACGGTTGCGTCTGGGGCTGCTGGTCCTTTTCCACCAGGGCTCACGACAGCCACAGTGAATTTTGGCAGTAAAAACGAGGTTGAATCGAGCGCCGTGCGTACAATCTTCAGCCTCCGCTGGCTTGACGACGAGTAAGCGAAGTTTGTTCGTTCACCACCTCTCACATGGTTCGCAGTTGCAAGTTGGACCGTCAAGCCACTTCTGGATCAAGTTGAGATGTGTAGATGTGTAATAGACTCGCCAAGACTCGCCAGTTTTTACCATCGCTTATGGCGCCCTCAATGAGTTTCTCTCCCATCTGGACAGACGCTTCAGAGTTGAAGGGGCTGAACATGGGCCGATGGCCCGCGATATGTTCGAGTCGATTCGGGGTGACAGTGTATCAACGTGGGCATTAGTGGAGGACTCGGCCCAACAGGCCTTCTTGGTTCGATGTCGACTTTGGGATGGCGTCGTCGAACAGATTTAAGGTCGAACGCATGAACGCCCAAGTGATTGGTCGCAGCAATCACTCAATATCTTGGACGCCGCATTGCAACTGGGCTGGCTGGACGGTTTAAGCATCGAGGAAATTAGTGAACAGACCCGCATCAGCAGTGGACGAGTTCGTAGAATCTTGGGGCGTGCAACCAGCTAGGAGAGCAACGTAGCTGCTACCAACGGCCGGAAGCAGCGATCTGCAAGAAGCGGCGGTATGGATCCATGGCCGAGGACTGGTGATATGCGCTTTGACGATTTCCAGAATCAATCCACTTCTAGCTTTAATGGCTTTGAGGAAGAGTACACGGTGACATTCTCAGGTGGACCACTGGACGGAGGAGAAATCCACACCGATGAAAGACCAAACAACGACTATTTTGTTCATCATTTCGCCAATAGACAATATCTTTACAAGTATTTCCGTCTGACTAAAACGTATTTTTTTGCTGAGTTTGACGGAGTACTCAATACCGAAGGTTCCCCGAAGCAAGAATCGAACGCTCGGTTCAGAATCTACCTTCTGCTTCTCGTTCCAACGCTAGTAATGTGTGGGTTAGTCGCTTGGCTTGCATTTGGGTAAAGCCTACGCTTTCCGTCTCTGCAACGCGACCGACCTCAAACGCAAATCACTCATCGAACGACATAGCGTGACGTGGGGTATGTCGAGCGTTTCAGCGCTCTGTCCGCCCGCAAGGAAAACTCCTCCATACGATCGGATCACGTCTGCGAGATATTCAATTTCCTCGCGATGCCGTCGACTCCGAATCGGATTGGTAATTGCTAGCCAGACTAGGCTCGGGTGCTCATCCTCGACAGAATCGGTCAGTACATCCACTGGCGTGTTTGGACCAAGATTCGTCTCATCGAATCCGACTTCATGCAGTACCAATGAAACCATGAGGCTTGGGAGCAGATAAGGGTCGTCCTGTGGGGCAGCTCCCATAGCTGTGAACGCATTCTCCTCACACTCGGACAGTGCCTCGCGAATCTGACATAACGCGCGCACACACAGTAGCGTCGCTCGATGCTCGACAAATATACTTCTTTTGTCTTGCGGCCACGTCGAGCCGATTGCGTTCATGGCGTAGCAAATTGGCCCGTCACAGATCTCTGCCAGTGAGATACCTTCTGCGTACATCGTTTGCATCAAGCCGATAACCGACGCCGCGTGCCCTTCACGCAGGGCTTTCAAGAGCTGATCTGAGAAGGAAGAACCAGAGGATTCTTCCCGCGTAGCCAATCCAAGCAAATCTGGTCTCAAGATCTTGATCTTTGAGTCACGGACATAACGCACCGCCTCTGCCACTGGAATTTTTCGGTGCCCACCTTTGGTTTTTTGAATGCGGATATCACCCGCGTCAGCCAGCCTTCGGGCGGTCGACTCGCTAATACCCAACGCGTCAGCGAACTCTGTTGTTGATAGTAAACGCATCAAGCTACCGTTCGGAACTCTCGAAACTATCAAAATTCTACCACATACTGCCAAAACTGTCAACAACCGAGTTAACTGACAGTTTCGGGGGCGGATATCACTGTAAATAGCGGTTTTGGAAGAAGAAACTCCCACTAAATTCCAGTTCAAGGTTTAAATCCGAAAGGGCATACCAATGCTTCAAGCCTTTCCACTTCTGGCTCAAATGCCGGATTTGACGGTGTTCCAATACAACATCGTCGACAACATCTTCTCAATGACTGTCGCCACTATGGGGGCGGCCGCACTGTTCTTCTTCATGGGCCGATCAACAGTCAAAGAGGCCTACAGGCCGGCTTTGATGGTGTCGGGCATCGTGGTAGCAATCGCTTGCTACCACTATTTTATGATCAGGCACAGCTGGCAGGATGCGTATGCGCTAGGCGAGAACGGCTATAGCGGAACCGGGGCGGCTTTCAACGACTTCTATCGGTACGCTGACTGGATTCTGACCGTTCCTCTTTTGATGGTCGAATTAGTCGCGGTATTACGTTTGCCTGCAGGACGAGCACGTTCGTTGCTGACGAAGTTAGTTGTGGCAGCAGCGGCCATGATCGCCCTCGGCTACCCGGGTGAGGTCATTGCAAATCCTGAGGGTTGGACCGCAAGAGTGATTTGGGGGGGACTGTCATCTGTACCGTTCTTCTACATCCTCTACGTCTTGTGGGTCGAGCTCACGAATTCACTTAGTACGCAACCGAAAGCAGCTCGCAAGCTGATCGAGCTTGCTCGTTTGGTATTGCTCATCACTTGGGCGGTTTACCCAATAGCTTACGCTCTTGGCGGAACTCCAGCAGCACTTGAGGCGAAGGCTGGAGGTTCGGTCGATGCGAGCGGTATTGTCGCTCTACAGGTTGGGTACGCCATTGCCGACATGGCAGCCAAGGCGGGTTTTGGTGTGCTGATCTACTTCATTGCTAGAGCCAAGAGCTCGGCGGATGAGTCGGAGGGAGCGACAACCGATCCCACGCTAGCGCCAGCTGCCGCCTAACAGCCTGTCTGGTCACTGACCTTCATCGGAGCTGAACCCATGCATTCGCAGATCATCGCAGCCCTTTGTGCAACTCTTGCTGCTGTGTCATGTGCTGGGTTTGGCTCTTCGATCTTTTGGTCCGCGGCCGTTCTTACCGCCGGCGTAGCCGTTATCGGCGTGCCGCATGGCAGCTTGGACCCGGTTGTCGGAAAACGGCTCTTCAGGCGATTTTCGAAACGATGGTGGATACCTTTTCTGACAGGTTACGTCGGAATCGGACTTCTGATTGTCGTAGGTTGGTACTTGATACCCGAGTTGACCTGCCTAACGTTCTTCATGCTCGCCGCATGGCACTTTGGTTTAGAGGAAGATTACGGTGCACCCATAAAGTCATTTTTGACTAGGCATGTTTTTGCGATGGCGAGGGGCAGCATGATAATTGTGGCTGTCTCCACCTTTCGTCCCAATGAGACGCAGATGATCCTATCTCAAGTAATACCGAGTGGTACGGCTCAGCAGGCTGAAACGATCGTGAGCGTCGTCCAAGCAGCCGGGTTGGCTTTGGTACCCCTGGCAATTACAGACTTGATCGCGTGGTTTAATTCGACAGAGACGAAACGGTTCGGCGTGATTATTCGGCTGTTTGGCTTCGCCACAGTAGCGGCTGCGACAAATCCATTCATCTCCTTCGGTGTTTACTTCTGTGGATGGCACTCCGTGAGGGGACTCAAGGAATTGAGAGCTTTGGAGGGCGATTCAAAGAGGGCCTTTCTCAGGCGTCTAGCGCCCATCACTATAACGACCGCTTTGATTGGTTTGATTGCTTTCGCAACCTGGTATAAATCTGAGGCGTTGACACCTAGCATGATACGCACGGTCTTCCTAGGACTCAGTGCCATAGCCATCCCGCATCTTGTTCTGCACGCGTGCTATCGGTTTGCAGGACCATGTTCCATCAATATTCAACCGTCTGGTGGAGTAGCACTGTGCGAGTAACTAACGAGACCGTGTTTGACTATGTTCTGGTTGGTGGCGGACTGCAGGCTGGCCTACTCGTCCTCAGTATCAAGCACGAGCAACCAGGCGCGAAGATATTGGTAATCGAGCGGGGCGAGAAATATGGTGGCAACCACACTTGGTCTTTCCATAGAAGTGACATACCGGTCGAAGCCGAGGGCTGGTTGTCCTCACTTCCAACAGTTGATTGGAGCTCCTACCAAGTCTGTTTCCCAGGCTTTCAGAGTAAAGTCGGTCTTCCCTACTCGTCAACTACATCTGAGTTGTTGGGCAGAGCGGTGAAAAGTCTCCTAGCTGAAGAGGGCAGTCGACTTCTCTTGAACGCGGAAGTCGTGAGTGCCCGCTTCAATGAGGTTAAAACCGCTGACGGCAGCCACTTTGTCGCGCGTTGTGTCATCGATTGTCGAGGACAGCATACTACGAGCAACGACAAAGAGCCTTCTTCTATAAGGTGCAAGCTTGGTTACCAGAAATTTTATGGTGCCGAGATTGAACTAGAGAGCGACTGGCCGACCTCGTCGCCGACACTTATGGACGCTCGCGTAGATCAAACTGACGGCTTCCACTTCATCTACGTTTTACCCTTCACGAGACGGCGAGTGCTTGTTGAAGATACATGGTTTTCAGATACCCCTGATCTGGACTACGACGCCAGTGCAAAGCGGCTCAGAGGCTACATCGAACGCCATACGCAGGCGAAGTGGAACGTCGCGCGTTTAGAAAGGGGTTGTCTTCCGATGCCTCTTCAGGGAGCGATGCCAGAACCTCCGGTGCAGAAGGGTCCGAATGTTGTTAAGGGTGGCTATGCAGGTGGTTGGTTTCACGCCGCAACGGGCTATTCTTTTCCGCTAGCCGTAAAATTCGCAACAGCTGTAGCGGCAGTCGAGCCTGAACAGGCTTGCATTTCCGTTGAGCGACTACTGGCCGATAACCATTTCCAACTCCGATTTGCCAGATTCTTGAATCGTCTTCTATTTCGGCTGGTGAGGCCCGAGGCAAGATGGCAGATCTTTCGTCGGCTTTATCGTTCACTCCCCCCGGAAACGCTGGCTAGATTCTATTCGCATGACTTTTCGGGCATGGATGCGTTACGGATGATCATCGGCTTTCCGCCTACCAAACTCAGCCCGTTGAAGTTCCTCCGCGGAATAAGGGAGGACCAGAAATCTTTGAAGTCGTCACCAGTGGAGATCGGGACATGATTGCCAGCATTTATCGTTCTGTTGATGAGTCAACCAGGTACAGGGTGCCGGCATCTTACTGGGATCGAGCACTTCATAAGCCGGTAAACGAGTTTCTACTTCGTGAAGGAAAACGCATCAGGGCAGACCTGGTAGAGCTAGCTTACGCGATGAGTAACTGCGGTGGTCAGGCACCATCGCAACTCCAGTGTTTCGTTGAACTGCTGCATGCAGGCTCATTGATCGTGGACGATATCCAAGACGACGCCGAAACGCGACGTCGGCGTCCAACGCTACACCGTATGGTTGGAACTCCGCTGGCGATTAATACCGGGAATTGGATGTACTTTGCAGCTTTTGAAAAGCTGACTGAACTGCCAATCAGCACCTTTCGTCAGTCACTAGTGATGAAACGGACATTGAGAACCGTGCGAGGCTGTCACGAGGGGCAAGCTCTTGACTTGACTGCAGACGTTAGAACCGTCGCGCGAAACGACATGCACTCCATCACGCTCGCTATCAGCAGGCTAAAGACCGGGGGGCTTGTTTCTCTAGCAGCCTGGCTGGGTGCCGCCGTGGCCGGGGCCGCTCCTGAACTTCGACGGTCACTGAACCGATTTGGAATGCGACTTGGTATCGCCCTGCAGATGCAAAACGACTTGGCCGAATTGAGATCTTGCTCGGTGGAGAACACAACCAGCAGCGATCTTGCAAACTTCAGAGTAACGTGGCCGTGGGCATGGGCGGCCAAGCTGTGTAATGCGGCAGAACTCATTCGCCTTCAGAACGCTGACGACATAGCGACAATAGGCACGCGGCTGTACGAGTGCGTTGGATTATTCGGAGCTAAAGCTGTTCGCACCAGACTAAAGCACGCGATTGATGACTTAAGTCAGCAGTTAGGTGAGGGAGAAGCACGCAAAGAGAGCAAGCGAATTCTTAATCGCCTGGAGAAGTATCATGTGTAATCAAACGCTCGAGCAAGAAACGCAATCTACAAGTGGTCACAAAGATTGGGCCGATCGACTACCGACCGGACTGAAGGCTGCCGTCGTCGGCAGTGGCTTCGGCGGACTGGCTGCCGCGATACGTCTCCAGTCGATGGGTATTCAAACCGTTTGTTTTGAAGCTCGCGACAAGCCGGGGGGTCGGGCCTACGTCTATAGAGATGCTGGCTTTACTTTTGATGCGGGGCCGACAGTTATAACGGCACCACACTGCATCGAAGAATTATTTGCACTTAGCGACCGAAATTTAAAAGACTATGTGGACCTGCTGCCGGTAAGTCCGTTTTACAGGTTGAAGTGGGCAGACGGAGCCACATTCGACTACGTCGGCGATGAAGGGTCTATAAAAGAGCAAATTCGGCACATCAATCCGAATGACGTGACGGGATATGAACGGTTTGCTAACTACACGAAAAAAGTCTTTCAAAAAGGCTATAAAGAGCTCGGTGCAACACCGTTCCTTCGCTTTTCAGACATGATCCGCGTTGCACCGGATCTTGTAAAACTCGGTGCACATCGCAGCGTGTATAACACCGTCTCACGATTCATTTCCAATGAGTATCTTCGTCAGGCGTTTTCCTTTCACCCGTTACTGGTCGGGGGAAACCCTTTCGAGACTAGCTCAATCTATACTCTGATACACTGGATTGAGCGGGAATGGGGTGTATTTTTTCCTCGAGGTGGGACTGGAGCACTTGTAGGAGCGCTGGTTCGTCTCTTTGAAGAGCTTGGCGGAGAACTGCGACTGGACTCAGCAGTGGAAGGAATTGATCTGGTCGATTCCGAGAACAGTCGAAGCCCTCATAACGTCCAGCATCGCGTGAAGTCTTCTGAAGGTCGCGAGGAGGTTTTCGATGTTGTAGTGTCAAACGCTGACATCCACCACACTTACGCAAATCTCTATTCGAAAGCACCGCAGGCGAGCCGAACGAAGCGGCGATTGGAGAGGATGCAATGGTCAATGTCTCTATTCGTGATGTACTTTGGAACGAACAAACGCTATGAAGACCTCGCGCACCACACGATTCTTTTCGGCACGAGATTTAAGGGTCTGCTCGATGACATCTTTCATGGGAAACATCTCGCTAAGGACTTCAGCCTTTACCTGCACGCGCCGACTGTCACAGATCCGTCGCTAGCTCCTGAGGGATGCGAGGCTTTCTATGTGTTAAGCCCAGTGCCCCACCTCGGTCAGGCTGCAATTGATTGGGAATCCAAGGCTGCAAGATACGGAGACGCAATCCTCGAATCATTGGAAGATCATCTTCCGGGCCTTCGTGACTCTATCGTCACACGGCGGCACTTTACTCCGAATGAGTTCCAAAGTGAGCTCAATGCGTACAACGGTTCGGCGTTCTCTGTTGCACCGAAACTGACTCAGAGCGCCTTCTTCCGGCCACATAATCGAGACGCGCGAATTCCCGGGCTGTACATCGTAGGTGGAGGTACCCATCCTGGTGCAGGTGTACCAGGCGTGATCAACACAGCCAAAGCGACCGCCGGCATTGTTGCTCAGGACATGGGAGTTGTAGCATGAAGCTCAAGGAGCAGCACTTTTCGCTATCGGAAATTCCTCAGAACGCCAATGCAGTAATAGCAGTCCACAGCCGTTCGTTTTTCTTAGCATCATTGTTCTTGCCTAGGGTTGCTCGTCAAAAGGTGACTCGACTCTATGCCTGGTGTCGCTGGTGTGATGACTCTGTCGACAAAGCTCCGACGCTCGACATTGCACGGATGCGTCTGGCGGCTCTTCGACAGGACGTTGATCGCATTGAGCGCGAAGAACGACCGATTCTCTCTTGCTCGGTTTGGCTAGCTGACGTCAAAGAACAGTGCAACATTCCGTCATCCCTTCTCCATGATCTATTGGATGGCATGGAGATGGATGCAACCAAAACACCAATTAGAACCAAGGATGATCTCCTGCTCTATTGCTATCGGGCCGCCGGGAGCGTTGGGCTAATGATGAGTAGACTCCTGGGCACCAGAGACGTCCGTGCATCCACCCACGCCAAGGCATTAGGAATCGCAATGCAGCTAACGAACATAGCGAGGGATGTTGGCGAAGATTGGCAAATGGGACGCTGCTACATCCCTGACGATTGGATTGCAAACTCGAATCGGCCGTTGAGTGCGGAAGCAACAAGACAGCATGTAGAAGAGATCTTGAAACTGGCGGAAAAGCACTACCATCTTGGAATGTCAGGCATTGAATACCTACCCTGGAAAACGAGATTTGCCATTCGCTCAGCAGGGCAGTTGTACAGGCAAATCGGCTCTGAGATTTCCCGCAACAGGTTTGACTCGTTGTCCCAGAGGGCATTTGTCCCCTGGCACAGAAAGCTCTTTGTAGTGACTCGCAGCCTCCTTGAAGAGGTTTCGTTTTCAGTTCGAAAACGAATGCGGTTTGTCGGAAGCATACTTCTTCGTTACTCTCAACTCCCGGGAGATTCAGGCATGAATCTAGAATCGCGTTACATCGTCAGCCTCGGACTATCTCTCACTTTGATCATGGCAACCGCCTTGTTTACGCTGGTTGGTGTGAATCCGAAAGATGCGAGCTATGAATCCCTTCCATGGATTTACGCCGCGATATCTGCATCCTCAGCCTTCGGCTTTGGATACTTGGCGAAAAATTTCCAGCAGCAGCTTGAAGACGTTTCCGCTCCGCAGCCAGTTCCCGTGAGGACAACAGGCCGTGAAAAAAACAAGGTTTGAAGTTTTTTTGAATCCGATGTATTGTCAGCCTCAATTAATAGGTCAAAGAAGACATCAACTCAAAATGGGCTGCTTCTGCAAGCAAAATCTTCCTCAATACAACCCCGGCATCGACAGCTGTACATTCCGCAATCTTTTCGCCAGAACTTGCGTGACGTCCAGCCGCGGGTGCCGGCTTGCTTATTTCTGAGTCGCACTACAGATAGAAGACTTACCGTTGTGAAGGTGTTTCTGAGAATACTGGTGCTCGGGAGTCTGATTTAGAAGCAGACCGTGTGACGAGGCGCGGTGCTTGTTTGCTTCGGTCTGGAGTCGATCTAGTCGAGGCGTTGAAGTCGATAGTAAAACTGTTCGCTGGGCACTTATGAACAAACAGTCACCGATGGCGAGTTACCGAACAACCTAGAGCACCGCGAACGGGTCGTTTGAAGCGCTTGAAGTGCGTTTGGAAATGGCGGCCTGGCTGCAAGTATATTGTGCAATTAGATGACCACACTTAGGCGAGTCGCTCTCTAATGAAGGGTTAGATGTGCTTGATCGGATGAACGCTGGTACGCTGTCGGTGCTGGTTAATGAAGCAAGAGTGATCTCGTATCACCCATGACTGAAGTGATGGACTGAGCTGGAGCAGATCGATCGCTAGGACTACCTCTTTTTGAAGATCAGCTCAAGAGGCAAGCAAAAGTAGGTTGCTGTTCACCGACTGGTTTGGATGTTCGCTAACAGGTGTTAAGCTCCTGAGGGATGCGACGTTGATCATGTCGAAGGCACCTCATCTCATGCGATCATAAATACAAGGCTGCTTGGAGAGAGCGAAAACCTCTCTGAGCGTGTCGTGATGAAAGCCCCTTCTGAAGAAGAGATTCGGTTCTAGCAGATCCAGTATCAGATACGAGACCTGGCGCACACACGCCACCACCGGCGAACAAACGCCAGCACCCCTAGCACAGAAACCGTGAGGGAATTTATTTGCCAAACGGTGTTATTTAGAGGCATGAGCATGCACCGCCACGAACAAATTGCTTACATCATGGAGGATTCCGGAATGTCGCTTGAACAGATCCTTGACTTTTTCGACGAAACCCAGTCGCAAGAATGCTCTCGAGGTACTGGAGTCGCCGTATCGCTGGTTCTCTTGGTGATCTTTTGCGTCGGCATTATCACTCTGCTGTAAGGGAAGAATTCTGTGGCACCACTCTGAGCGTGTCTTGGTGAACGCCTCTTCTGAAGAAGAGATTCCGTTCTAGGAGATTACCCCGTCTGCAGCTCCCTCTTTCGGAGCAATTCAGTGCGATAGATCGCGATCGAGTAAGGGACTTGGATTCCGAGCAGCATCTTGTTCCCGTCAGTTCGAGGACAGAGAACGATATCGGCTACGCCTGCTCTGGCAGCGAGCAGTGCTGCAACGTTTTGTGGTGAGTAACGGTATATGCCCGCTGTATCGAGCAGGACATGCCGAAAACAGTCCATGCACGAGGACGGTTAGGGGACAGAAGCCAAAAGAACCGTCGCCATATACACAAAAGAAGCCGCAAGTCATTGCGTTACAGAGTCTTACGGCAGTGGAGGATAACGGACTTGAACCGATGACCTATTGCATGCCATGCAATCGCTCTCCCAACTGAGCTAATCCCCCGGAAGGTAGTCGTGATTATCGGCCGATCGTTTGGACTGTCAACACCTCAAGATTCAGGATCGGGCAGCCAGAGCAACGAGTTCCTCATTTGACGATCAGTCGTAAGGGTTCTACCTGTTCTTCGCTGATCGTGATTGCGGAACGAATCTGCTGCTTGAGAGCCTCTAACTGAGATGCATCGTCACAGAAAAGATTCACGAGCGGAGCGTCAGAGTCCACCGCATCGCCAACTTCCACCAGCATTTCCAAGCCGACAGAGTGGTTGAGCTGCTGGCCCTTTTCCGTTCTCCCGCCGCCCATTTGAATGACGGCCTGGCCCAGCTTTTCGCCATCGATATTTGCAATCCACCCTGGAGCCGCAGAATGGGCCACGATATACGGCTTGGCAACCGGCAATTGCTCGGCAAAGACGCCGCTTTGAGATTCGATCATTTGCTGATAACGCCGCGCGGCCCGTCCGTCGGCCAGACATTTTTTCATTTCAGCGATGGCATCGCCCAGCGAAGGAAATCGCTCGACCGCGACTAGCAATTCACCGCAGAGCTTCAGCGTCAATTCGCGTAAGTCTTGCGGGCCAACGTCTTGCAGTATGTCCCAGCACTCGTTGACTTCACAAGCGTTCCCAACCATTCGCCCAAGCGGTTGATTCATGTCCGAGAGAACCACCGAGGCGCCGAGTCCCAATTCTCGCGCGGTACTGATCATCAACTCTGCGAGCTCCCGAGCTTTCGGCAAAGTCTTCATGAAGCCGCCCGAGCCGAATTTTACGTCGAGCACCAAAGCATCGAGCGACTCTGCTAACTTTTTCGATAGGATGCTCGAGGTGATCAGCGGCGGCGAAGGTACTGTGCCGGTGACATCTCGCAGAGCATACAACTGCTTATCCGCAGGCGCGATATCAGGTGTCGTTCCGGTGATAACGCAGCCAATGTCCTCCAGCTGAGTTTCAATTTCCTTCTCTGTAAGATCACAGCGATAACCAGGGAAAGACTCGAGCTTGTCGAGCGTGCCGCCAGTGATCCCAAGCCCACGGCCACTCAACATCGGTACATCGACGTCGAAGCAAGCAAGCAGAGGAGCTAATATCAAAGAAACTTTGTCGCCTAGTCCACCTGTCGAGTGCTTGTCGACGCGTGGGCGATTGGACTTACGCTTCAAGCTTGAACCGCTTTCCAACATACAGCGCGTGAGAGTTGCCGTTTCGGTTTCAGTCATGCCGCGACACAGTACAGCCATGGCCCAGGCTGACATCTGATAATCATGAACTGACCCATCCAGCATGCCGCTGACCATCCACTGAATTTCAACAGAGCTTAGCTCCTGACCATCTCGTTTTCGAGCGATCACTTCCGTCGCAAGCAATTGCACATCCTTTTACTAGGGAGCTTGATTCAGGCGTGGCTGGCGAGTGCGAATCAATTCGGACTCATAAGCGCGGCGTACTCGCAACTCGCGACCAGGCGAATCCATCTGAAACACGTGCAATTCAAGAAGTACATTCGCGTGATTGGTCGAGCCCAGATACTTGGCTAATGTCTTTCGGTCGGAGCCACTCAAGTGTTTTTTCAGACAAGTTCGCAAGTTCGTAGCTTGTCCAATGTATATATATCCTGCCGAGTCGATGAAAAGATAGATTCCCGGATCGGTGGGAATCTCATCGAATTGCTGCTCCACTTTGTCCACACTGAAATCCAAGAAGGTACGTTTCCAATCCGTGACGCGAGTCAACAACTCGGGTTCCAACTCACCTTGCTTTCTGAGTCTCAAAGCGGCTTTGCGTAGATCGTAGACGGGATACTCACCGCCGATTCGTTTGGCCCTCGAATCGAATATCTTGCGAGCAGCTGGATCAACGAGGATCGAGTCCGTATCTAAACCGACTTCGTCGAATAATCGCCGAGCAGCAATCCCGGCAGCTGCATTCAGCCGCTCTTTCTCGGTTCCCTTCCATTTCGTTGACGTTCGACGTGTGGCACGAGGCAGCTTGCCACCGCGTTTACGGACGTGCAAAAGAGCTCGGCAAAAAACTTCTTCGCTGATTGCTTTTCCATGCGAGCCTACGAGCTCAGGCAAATCCGCCATCTCTGGTCGACATGAAAGCTCCCGGCACTCCGTAACAACTCTTTGCCTCTGAGCATCCTGAAGTAACAATTCGTCGCAACTCCAGCCCTGGCAAGTACTAGCAAAGCTGGCTGCGACGAGCTTCTCTAGTTGCTTTGAGGGAGAGAATTCCTGGGGCTTCCTAAAATCTTGGTCTGTGAGAACAGATTGGCGTGCCCCCACTCTGGTCTTCTGCCCGTAAGCAACCTGAACGAAAGCGGTGCTTCCAAGGCAACAAAGCAAACCAATGCTTGCAAAAACCAGCCGCTGGAATCGTGGTTCTGGGAGATGATTTCTGCGGATTCGGGCGTTTTCTAATTGGAATAGGTCCATTTTCGGGGAAGTAGGTCGAGTCTTTCTTTCAGGAAAATAGAATATTACCTATCTTGGCTAATTGTAATTTTTCGACAGGTTTTGCCACTTGGCAGATGCGAGGCAAGGACGTCCGAGTTATCTTCGCCTTGCCAAGGCCATTCATTTCCTGGGATCGGTCAAATGGAATTTCCTCACCCCTATTCTAGACGAATCAAATTGAACAATCTGCTCGGGCTTATCGCCATTTTCGTCCTGCCATTTTTTTCCAGCAAGTTGAACGGTCAGCAGCATTCAGCTTCCTCGAAAAGTCCTCAAGTTGGTTATGCAGGCGCAGCGGTATCTGCATTAACGGAATCCAAAGTCCTGCTGGCTAGTACTACCCCCTCTGCGGCTCGCCATAGCTCGGCAACTTTTCTGTCACCTCGCGCCGCTAGGTTTACGGATCTCAAAGCCACATTGACCGATGCGGCCGCGAAGCTCGACGCAGGCGATTTACCCAATCCAGAAATTGCTGGAGAACGGCTGGCTGCTGCGCTGGTTGCAACAGAAAGTTTCATTCAAATCGGTACGCAGAACGGCGACAACTGGGCCAAATTCTTGAAGCTAGAAGCGATTCGCGAACAGCTGAAGACCGAGAAACCAAACTTGGCACTAATTGCTGAACTTGAGAAAAATTTGCAGCAGAACTTTCTAGGTCTTGCTCACCCCGTCGTGATTGAGCTGCGATCAGCCGTGAACATGTTCCGCAGGGCGAAGCGTTATGGAACCAATCCTCAAGGTACCATTACTGGACTGACTCGACAAATTAGCCAATTAGCTGCCTCGCTTGAGCAATCTCCGAGCGATGCAGAGCTCGCACAGAATGTAGGTCGCCTTGTCAATCTGTTGTACCAGTGCGATCAATCTCCAGAATTGTTGACGGCACTACGTAGTCCTTTTGCCGCATCGAACCTGCAAATCTCCGTCAATGAAGCTTTCTTAAATCGCGTCTTTAGTCGGTCGATCGCTCGACCTGCCCCAGTCGACGAATGTATCCTGGGAACGCGAGTGCTCGGCCAAGCATGCCTGCAAGGCAATGTCTCTGCAGATGTACAAACGTGCGAGAACGCAGTCTCAGTCGAAGTCAAAATGGACGGGGTGATGACGACTCTCAATCGCGGCTACAACCGCGGGGTGGTGCTTGGCACCAGCAGCGCTTCCCCGGTCCACTTATCGAAACTCATCGTTGCCTCAATGGAAGGCGTTTCTGGCGAGCCGGCGAAGATCACCACCAAGTTGGCGACGCAAATCAATTCGATCTCCCACAAATTGAAACTCGTCCGCAAGATCGCCAAGAAGAAAGCAGCTCAACAGAAGCCTGTGGCAGATGCCATTTCTGAGCGGCGCCTGCAAAAACGGCTTCGAAGCGAATATGACACTGAAGTCGATACGCAAATTGGCAAAGCCAACGCACAGCTTGCGGACGTCAACTCGAAGTCGCCGTCCAATCCGGTTCTCAAGCGGCTCAACATTCCGCGTCCCGCGATCGCACTCCAGTCAACGAACGACCAAATCCGTGGGAACGTTGTGCAAGCTGCTGCATATCAACTTGCAGCCAGCGAAGCTTGCCCGATCGACAAACCCGCACAATCCGATGCGATCATCGAGTTGCATCAGTCGATCTTGATGAACGCACTCCAGAGTTTCCTCGGGGAACGAACGATCCGCGACTCGGATCTCCGGAGTCTAGCCAAGCAATTCCTTGGCAAAGTTCCTGAGGATATGAAGGAACCCGACGAAGCTTTCACCATTTCCATGGTGGGATACAATCCAGTGATCGTGGATTTGGAAGAAGGTTTAGCGAAGCTAACCCTAAGATTTAGTCGCCTAGACGGCGCGGATCGTGAGATTCGCAATGCGATCGTCAAAGTGGCTTATCGACCAGTGCTGGAGGAAGGCAGGCTCTTCCTTCGGCGCGACGGTGACTTAGAGGTCGAACTACCGTCAGTTCGCAGTGCGACTACACGCACCAGCTTGCGATCCGCTGCTCGCTCTAAGATGCGTCCTATTTTCAAAGAGGAAATCGTTCTTGAAAAGCTGAACCTGAAGCAATTGATGCCTCAGGCTCCTGAATTGGAACTCAACCATCTTGAAATCCAAGATGGCTGGCTGCAGGTAGGTATTCGCTGAAAACCAACCATGGTGGGATTCGCCAGAATCCCCGAGTCAGTTATTGGTTTCTCAGAATTCCTATCGCGAATCGCATGTCGTTAGAAAAAAGGAATTCTGCAGAATCCCACTACGGTTTGGGCTAAATCTTTACGGGCTTGCCGGTCATACGACGAACGGCGACCCATTGGCCGCAGTGCATCAGCCAATGAGCACCTTGCATCATCAACAGCGCACCTTTTGTGGGTGCGAAATCGACGCCAGTTTCTTGGTCGAGCTCCTCAGCCGTCATCTGCGCCAAGACCGCCATAGTGCCTTCGCGTTGGGTCTTGTAAGCCGCCATGAGCTCTTCTTTATTTGCGAATGCCGAGGCGTCGTTGTTGGCAGCAGTTTCCTTGTCGTACTTATCGGCAAAGCCATCGGGCAACGGGGGCATACTGTCGGCAATCTGCGACATCATTTGATTCTCGGCGGCGATCAAGTGGCCTACCTGCCAATTCAAGTGATTGCATTCCGGATGAGGCCGCATCATCAACTCGTCATTTCCGAGGTCGTCGAGGTAAGCCATTCCGACCATCTCAGCGGTAGCTAAGGAATTCTTGATCGCAGCAATCGCATCCATTGTTTTTTCTTTTTTGGGGAATTGACGGCAAAAGGTGAAATCTAGCTCGGCAGGATAACGCGTTGGCTAATGGCAGAACAGTATGCGTATGGGCATTTCAGGGGATGATTCCCTCGCAGAACGCCAACTCTACCCAAATTCACGACGAACCTTAGGCAAGTTGATGTGACGCAATAGTGGCCCAAGGGGCGAACATTCCGCACTGGCAGTTCTAGCCGTCAGGACTTGCCGCAGGCGGTATATCGGTAACATCGGAAATCGTATAAAAGCCTTCAAAAACACGCTGAATACCGGTTGGTTATGACGACCAAATAAGACAGCCTATCCCGTTATTCGACTTGTCACAGCCAACGAAAACGCCCATCAGCCAGCTGGGAACAGAGCTTCCTTCATAGTCAGTTCCTGCTTGTCAAATCATCAATCCGCTTCTGTTCCTATCATGAATATGACTATTGCTACACCTGAAATGACTGAAAACGGCCTCGGTTCTCTTGAGACAGAGATTACTCGTCATTTAAATTTCACGCTCGGACATGTCGCCAAGCAAGCTACTCAAGGCTACTTATACCGAGCTGCCGCCATCGCAGTACGTGATCGTCTGGTTGCGAACTGGAAAGCCACCCAAAAGCGGATTGAAGATTCGCAGTCACGACAAGTTTACTACTTGTCACTCGAGTTTCTTATCGGCCGCTCGTTTACCAATGCAGTCGCGAACCTTGGGCTCGACGAGGAAACACGCAATGCCTTGCATCAGTATGGCATGGAGCTCGAAGAACTCGCCGAGCAAGAACACGACGCTGGACTTGGCAACGGCGGTCTTGGTCGACTCGCAGCCTGTTTCCTCGACAGCTGCGCCAACTTGCGTCTTCCTGTCGTCGGATATGGCCTACGATACGAGTACGGAATGTTCCACCAGAGAATCGAATCAGGTCGACAGGTGGAAGATCCTGATCACTGGTTGCGTGATGGTAATCCCTGGGAAATCCAGAGACCGGAAGACGTACGTCGCGTGAAGTTCTACGGACGTTCGGAATTGTACTACGATGCTGACGGCGTTCATCACAGCCGCTGGGTCGACACTCAAGACGTTTTGGCTATTCCTCATGACATGCCGATCCCAGGTCATAAGAACGGAACCGTCAATACACTTCGACTTTGGAAGTCTATGGCCACTAACGAATTCGACTTGGGCGAGTTCAACGCAGGTGGATATGCAGAATCAGTTGCGGCAAAAACCATGGCTGAGCAGATCACCATGGTTCTCTACCCGAACGATGCCAGTGAGAACGGCAAAGAGCTACGCCTGAAGCAGCAGTACTTTTTAGTTTCCGCAAGTCTGCAAGATGTACTCGCCAAGTGGGTTGACAAGAACGGACGCGATTTATCAAAGTTCGGCGAAAAGAATTGCTTCCAGCTGAACGACACTCATCCAGCTTGCGCGGTACCAGAGCTGATGCGCATCCTTATGGATGATTACGCGATGGAGTGGGAAGACGCATGGGAAGTCACAACTCGTTGCATGGCTTATACGAACCACACATTGTTACCGGAAGCGCTGGAGCGATGGTCGGTCAGCCTCTTCGGCCGCTTGCTACCTCGGCTGACAGAAATCATCGTTGAGATCAATCGGCGATTCCTTCGTGAAGTCGAGTTCGCTTTTCCAAAGAATCCAGAAATCCAAGCGGAACTAGCCATCATTGAAGAAGGCCACGATCCGCACATTCGCATGGCATACCTTGCGATCGTGGGAAGCTTCTCAGTCAACGGTGTCGCGCAACTACACACCGAGTTGCTTAAAGCTGGGCTGTTCTCGAACTTTAACCAGATGTGGCCTCAGAAGTTCAACAACAAAACCAACGGGGTTACACAACGCCGATGGCTTTCCCATTGCAACCCGGGCTTGCGCAACTTATTGAACGAAGCTATTGGAGATAGCTGGGAAAGAGACCTTAGCCAAATCGAGGCCTTGCTGCCCTTTGCTGGCGATGCTTCGTTCCGCCAACGATGGAGCGAGGTCAAATTGGCGAACAAGAAACGGCTTGCCGACTTCGTTCTGGAGCGGACAGGCATCGAGTTCAACACCAGTGCCATCTTTGACGTCCAGGTCAAACGTATTCACGAGTACAAGCGTCAATTGCTGAACGTCCTACATGCAATACACCTTTACGATCGTGTGCGTCGCAGGGACAAAGAAGGCATGGTGCCTCGGGCGATTCTAATCGGCGGGAAGGCCGCGCCTGGCTATTATGTGGCTAAAGTCATCGTCAAACTGATCAACAATGTGGCTCAGATAATCAACAATGACGAAGCGGTGGGCGACCTGATCAAGCTTGTCTTCCTGCCAAACTACAACGTCTCCGCGATGGAGATTATTTGCCCTGGGACAGAACTTTCCGAACAGATCTCAACTGCTGGCAAAGAAGCTTCCGGCACGGGCAACATGAAGTTCATGATGAACGGTGCATTAACGATTGGAACTCTGGATGGAGCGAACATTGAGATTCGCGAGAAGGCTGGCGCTGAGAATTTCTTCCTTTTCGGACTCGACGCTCAAGAAGTGACCAAGACACGTTCGGATTACCAACCTGACAAAATCGTGGCGGGCGATCCTGACATCCGACGGGTCATGGAATTGCTCGAGAGCGGCACATTCAACATCGGCGAACCAGGTGTCTTCGACATCCTTATTGGCGGACTACGAAACCCAGCTGACCAGTGGCTGACGCTTGCCGACCTACGCAGTTTCATTGACGTGCAACGCGAGGTCAATGAAGCTTATAAGGACGAAGAAAACTGGAATCGGATGAGTATCATCAACTCGGCGACGAGCGGCCACTTTTCTAGCGATCGGACCATTGGGCAATACGCAAATGAAATTTGGAATGTCAGCCCAATTGAGTAATTCTGTCTTCTGGATCGATGCCAAACAGGACTTAGGGACCGCTTCCCATGCACTATGAGAGAGCGGCTGGAGTTCTCCTGCACATCACAAGTTTACCTCGCGGTGATTGCGCAATCGACTTTGGTGTCGGAGATCTCGGCCCTACAGCCCATCAATTCTTGGACTTTCTAGAAAGGGCAGGGCAGCGAGTCTGGCAAGTTTTGCCGTTGGGACCATCACTACACGCCGAGTCTCCTTACTCATGCTATTCCGCCTTTGCTGGCAACCCATTGTTGATAAGCATGGACGACCTAGTTCAGCGTGATCTGCTGGACGAAATCCAGCTGCGTGAGATCCACCAAAAAGCCATTGATGCGCTGGAAGAAAAGTCGGAGACCGCCCCTGGGCAGTGCAACTACGCTTTGGCTCACCGCACCAAGCCCGTCGCACTTCGCTTGGCCTACGAACAGTTCTTGGCGAAGCAGAGCTGTTCTCTGATCGACGAATTTGAGTCCTTCTGCGTCAATCACAGGTGGTGGCTCGATGATTTTGCTCTCTATGCCGCACTGCGAGAAGAAACGCAGTCGGACGATTGGTCGCAGTGGGAGCGTGAACTCGTTGCTCGCAATTCCAACACGTTAGGGCAGTGGCGTGAGAAGCTAGATAGACAAGTTGAATTCGAGCAGTTTGTTCAGTACTTGTTCTTCGAACAGTGGGGTGCACTGAAGGAAGCTGCGGCAAGCCGAAACATCGATTTGTTCGGAGACATGCCGATTTTCGTTGCCCATGGCAGCGCCGATGTATGGGCGAATCAAAGTAGTTTTCTACTTAACAAGCGTGGCAAACCCAAAGTAGTTGCCGGTGTTCCCCCCGACTACTTCAGCAAGACGGGTCAGCTATGGGGCAACCCGCTGTATGACTGGGAAGCAATGGAGTCGCTAAATTACTCTTGGTGGGTCCAACGGCTTCGCGCCGCTTTTGAATTGTTCGACCTCGTCCGCATCGATCATTTTCGTGGCTTCGAATCCTATTGGGCAGTGCCGGCGAAAGCGAAAACGGCCGTATCGGGATCTTGGGAACCTGGTCCAGGTGCCGCGCCATTCCAAGCAGCAAGAAAAGTGCTGGGGGATTTGGCAATTATTGCAGAGGACCTCGGCTTGATCACGGACGAAGTCCATGCACTGAGAGATACACTTGAATTCCCAGGCATGCGTGTCTTGCAATTTGGCTTTGACAGCGAGGACGGCGAATTTCACAGACCAGACGCTTACCCGGCCAACTGCGTGGCTTACACGGGCACTCATGACAACAGTACGATTGCGGCTTGGTATCGAGCCGGAACAAAAAACAAAACTCGCTGCCAACTCCTGGAACCGTGGCTTGAACTACAGCCACAGAACTTAAGAGTTCATTGGCAGCTTTTATCGATGGTCTATGCCTCGAAAGCTCGCCTTGCCATGGCTCCGATGCAAGACATTCTGGGGCTTGGAGAAGAAGGCCTCATGAATCGACCGGGAGAAGCAGAGGGCAACTGGCTATGGCGTCTCGAGCCCAACGCGTTATCCGAAGAACTGGCTGGTAAACTTCGCCAAATCTGCCGCGACTGCAAACGCCGGTAAGCTTCTAACGGCCGATCCCCCGGAAACAAATCTTGCTTTTAGGTATTCAAACTGTCCAGTTAAACGGGGCGCGAACCCGGGTCAGCTCCCCTGAAGTCACGGATGGACTCTCTTCGCTGCAGGACTCGCTACTCATCCCAAGATGGTAAGTTGCAGCCCGCACCCGAGACTCAATTGTTCTCGTCGAGCCCTTCGTTGTGGCCGACGTTTTTCACTGGCTCGAAGATTTGCAATACCTCAGTCAGCAATTCTTCGTTAACTGGCTTTTCGGCCCACTCAACCCACTTGCGAATGTTGTCGGGATTGGCACTCCCGGCAACGGTGGTCGCAATTTCGGGATGACTCAGTGAAAACTGCAGAGCCAACTCAGCGATATCAACTCCCTTGGCAGAACAATGCTCGGCGGCTTGACGAGCGGCATCCTGCACTTCCTTCGGATCTCGAAACCAAGGCGGAAGTGTGGAATTCGTCAACAGACGTGCGCTGAAAGGTCCAGCATTCATAATTCCGACCCCACGCTCCTTAAGCAATGGAATTGTCTCATCGAGAAATCGAGTGTTCTGGAGCGTGTACTGGTTGTAGCTAAGTACGCAATCCAAATCGGTTTGCTCCAGTACCTTGTGGAATATCTTTTGGGGATAACCACTGACTCCGATGTAACGAATCTTCCCTGCTTCCTGCTGTTTCCTTAGGGCGGGAATCGTCTCGTCGATGACTTGCTGAATATCCACGAACTCGATGTCGTGACAGAGGACGATGTCGAGATGCCCACAGCCGAGTCGATGAAGTGAAACGTCGATACTTTCGGCGACGCGTTTGGCGGAAAAGTCGAAGTGATCTACATCGTAACGCCCAAACTTGGTGCACATGAGGTAGTCGTCACGCGGCACGTCCTTCAGCGCCACACCAAGCATGACTTCGCTCATTCCACGCCCGTAGAAGGGCGAAGTGTCAATGAAATTCAAACCGAGTTCGAGTGCAACTCGAATCGATGCAAACACTTCATCCAAAGTCACTCCTCGAAACTCGGCTCCCAGCGAACTAGCTCCAAAACTGAGGATTGGGAGCTCAAGATCCGTGTTGCCTAGCTTGCGACGTTCCATTTCAATACCTGTGTAATACTTTGATCTAACTGAATTTTGCATGAAGTTAGCAAGAATCCGCGGTGCTACTCCGGCGTGCGAACACCGACTGAAAGCAATAAGTTGGCCCAGAGTGCTTGATCGGCTGTTTGGATGGTTAGCACATGATCATTGGAAGAAACAGCATCGTAGAAGTCCCATTTTTTTATGGGCTGCAGCTCGCGGGTGGAGCCATGATCTTTCAGGATCTGACGATACTCGTGCCAAACAGGCGGATCGTCCTGAGAGGCGTATTCATCTTTTTCGTCGATTCCCATTGTATTGAAGACATCGATCGGAACTTCGCTTAGAATCGCATGCAAGACCTGCGCGACGGTTGGGACACCCGGCATTAGCTGGAGCGAGATCAGTTCGGCTCTGGGACCGATTTTGGATGCAGCCGGATAGTTTCCGTCAGCGATGAGAATCTTGGAGTGATGTCCCGCTCTTGCACAGGCGCGCAAAATCTCGGGATGGAGCAAGGTGGTCTTGAGCATGATTGTCCTCTGTTGAATCTTCAAAGAGAACGGCCATTGTTGCCTCGCATGGCCCATTTCACAACGAGGCTAAGACATCATGTTTCAAGTTAGTGCGATTCACTAGGTAGAATCGCAACGAAGAGATTACCTCTCGCTGCCTTCTCGATTGGACCGCTCTTTACGTTTGCCAGGCACGTAAGCGCCGTCAATGGGCAGAGTGTACGAAAGAGCGCCGATCGCTTGGCCTTCCTTCACATCTTCGTAGTGGTCATGGCACATTACGCATTTGTCAAAGACCACAGGAATCGGTGTCACGACCCGCATGTGTTGCACCCCATCCCGAACTTCGATCTCCTCGACCCAGCTTTCGCCCGCAACCAACTTCCTGACGGCTGCTTTTTCAAATTTGTCGGCAGGAGAATTCTCGTCGTTGTAGGGATTGTCGGTTGCATCGAGCAAGCGCACTTGGTGCCAACCGTTGATTTCCGCGGTTTTGAAGAGTTGCTTGAATGCACTGCCGGCCGAAATAGCCTCTTCATCATTGGCGTAGTGAGTCGTGATGGCAACGATTCCACCCTTGTAGAGCGTATCGAGCAATCGGACTTCGCGTCGGACTCGATCTTCTGGCGAGGAGTCTTTAGGGAGTGAGTTGTCTGGTATTTTTTTGGCTTTTTCGTCGGGAGATTTGCCGAACGAAAACGAGACGAATGCTGCAATCGTGACGTAGCAGATCCCGATTATCAGCCCAAGCTTTCCTATTCTTGCCATTTCATGGGTTCCTCAGAGTTCTGCAGGTCCGAAAACTAATAAAGGATATCTTTATCCGGTTTAGCACCGGCAATTACGGACGTCGATCTCCGCAATGGCTTTTCTATTGATATGCTTTTAGGAAACAGCACCCGCACTTCGGCTGCATGGCGTACTATCGTGGAGCCGATGGGGGAATTCTGGCGAACCCCGCTATATCGCTGGTTCGGGGCATAGCACTCGCCTGAGACTTTCACCAAAGAAATAACTTGTTTTCACAAACCCAAGAATACGCCCTGCGGGCCGTCCTGTGCTTGACGAACCATGCAGAGGATGGACCAGTAGGCAACGCCGTGGTCGCGAAGGAGACAGCGGTGCCACCAAGCTACTTATCGAAGTTGCTTCAAGAATTAACCCGCCATGGCATTCTGCTTTCCAAACGTGGCGTCGCCGGTGGATTTGTTCTAACGCAAGCAGCCGACCAGCTCTCTGTTCTCGAAGTCATTAACGCAGTAGACCCGCTCAAGAGGATCGAGTCCTGCCCACTAGGGCTGAAAACACATGGCACCAACTTGTGTCCGATGCACGCAAGACTCGACGGGGCTTTGAGTCATGTCGAAGACGCTCTACGAAATTCTACGATTCATGAAGTCATGTCCGAACCCGGTCGGCCCTTGCCACTTGTGGAAATGCCTGAGACGTAAACGAAGCTTAAACCAACTTGCCCGGAAACAACCTACAGCGACGTAGCACTGGAATTCCCACCTTGGTAATCGCTCTCGGATCTGAGATCGATCTATCTTTGCCAGCTCCTGAAATCCCAGCCGAGGTACATCCTCAATCCCGAAGGCATAGATTTTTCTGGCGGATCGTATCGGTTGGGCGCCTTCATGATTGCACTGAATGGCTCCAAGTCCACCGTATAAAATCACAGCGTTACATCGCCTTTCAGAATGCAGCATGTTGCCCAAAGCTCTTTGACGGCTCCACAGGCATTGATCTGCGTAAGGATGTAAACGGGACGCGCATTTCGGCATTGCCCAACCAATCCACCATTGCTCAAGTCCTGGCCATTCTCTGGGCTGGAGCAAGATATCTGCAAGGATTTCCCAACCTCCAGCGACTTTTTCAATCATGATCGCAAGCAAGCCTTTGCAAGACCGCAGGTTCTTTTCCTTGCATTAACACGAACGAGATAAGCTCTACACGCGAGCCCTCGTAATCGTTTTGCATCATGACTTTTTTTAGACTTACGAGACTTTCTTCAGTCGAGATCATCGAGCCCCAACTCTTCAGCTGGAAGATCCAAGAAATTACCGGCCTCCGAGATCGTATCAGCTTCGCTCGATTTCGCCAGCGATTCCTTGCCTCTTTGAGCTTTCGGCGAATCATCTATAGGGGTGACAATCGGACTCCGAGAACTCAATGTCACAGGAAGTGTTGTTGCCGCGACCACCAAGTTGAAATCTTTCACGCCCACGATTTCCGCGTTTTGACCTGCCTCAATGACTCCGCTCCGAGCGACTGCATTCCGCGACTTGCCAAGGATTCTAATTTGACCGGCAGGAAGCAACGGAGAATCGGTTTCCACAATCTGTCCAATCAACTGCTCATCGAAATTCTCTTCCTCTTTCGCTTCCTTCCGCTCCTTTGCAGGCAATATAACTCTTTGACCGATCGGTGTAAGCGGCCAGATCCTGACCGCCAAAAACGCAAACGCTGGCACAGAGAGAAAAACAACAGCCAGCATAACCATGCCGACATTGTGCCCCACCTGAAACCCGAAGAGCACCGAAGCCAGTGCCGTCAGCCCGGAAACGTAGATCAGTGCTCCGCCGCTGGGAATAAACAGATCAACAAAAGCCAAGCAGAGGGCCAAGAAGTAAAGCAGAATTGCGAGGTAAAATGGTTCCATAATCTCAGGTCAAGAGAGTCTCGGTCTCGTCGAAGCATTTTAGCTCGGCCGGCTACCTAGCGAGGCAACCTTCCCACCCAACTGGCTGATATCCCCCGAGCAATCTTCAAGGCTAAGGCGACAGGCAGAAGAGCCTCTATCAATCAACGGAAATTTTACTCGCGTAAGGAAATACTGTGTGAAAGCGAACTTGCACTAGCAACTTCTGACTAGAGACTCGCCAACCGCCTTTGTCCTGGTGCTGATTGGGCAAAGTAGCAATACTTTTCGGGAAGCAAGTCTTTTCGCAGCATCAGCCAGACCAATTCTCCCCCGTTACTCCTCTAGTTGCCTACACGTTTGCATTCGTCCCTCCGCTATGGTCGACTTGTACGTGCTCTCAAAAATCCTGACCTTCGTTTCTTATAGCTTCCACGAGTTCCCAAAGTGTTGCAGTTCCTAGCTTGTCTCATCGGAGGCCTCGCACTAATCAGTTGTGGCCTTGCCCTCTTTCGCTTACGTCCGCCCAACTGGCAAAGTGATGTAGAGCTTCCAGAGGGCGATAGTCGTGTTCTCCTTCGATGGTCACGAGTACAGCGCACAGTTCGTTTTCTGAATAACTCATTGATTTGTATCGTCGGAATATTAATCTCGACTACGGCATTTGTGCCTCGTGAAAGTCTTTCCGACAAAAAGCTTTACGTTTGGCTTTGGGCAGTGATCTTCTTGTGTCTTCTGGGGTGCATTCTCCTTGCCATGATTGATGCATTGGGATCACTTGCGGGCTACAAACGCGCCCTGCCCGTCGCAGCTCAACAATCCTTTGGCTCCGAAGAACTCACTTCCCTGGCAGTCGAAGACCTAAATGAAAAAACCGAGAAGCCAACCGACACTTAGCCAGCCTCGTCTCTCACGCGATCTTCTAAGCTATGCATCGAACAACCCTTTTGATTACTTTTTCCAAGTTATAGTTTAGATGCATCAGGAATCTCAGGACAATGACACAATGCCCCTGAAGCGAGCACGCGGGTGCCGTCGTTTGTTTACGATACTATCTTTTATTCTACTGGTCGTTTTCGTGCCGTATCTTTGGAGTCGTTGGCGGCAAGTCACGACCCACTAGGTTTCAACCTCTTCAGCTGCTGCTGGTCTGCAGAACATGGTTGAATCACAGGATCAGAAGCTAAAACTCTTGGGCTACAACATCGCTCATGGCTGAGGCTTAACGGTCGCCAATCGGGACGGCGGCAACGCCGAGCATCGCGGGCAACTTTTGGACGATCATGCAGAATTGCTCAATAGGCTGCATGCAGACATTGTGGTACGAAACGAAGTCGACTTCGAAACAACCTGGAGCTACGGAGTCAATCAGACGCAATACTTGGCCGAAAAAAACGGCTGCGAATATCGCGTCAAGCGACCCAACATCGACTTTCGATTCCGTTTCTGGACATATCGGTTTCGCAATGCTGTACTCTCCAAGTACCCGGTTTCTGACGCGAAAGTCGTGGACTTGCCGTCTTTTGCCGAAAGGGAGAACCTTCTGGCAGGGAAGAAGAAGGCTGTGTTCTGTCAAATCGAAACACCGTCGCAAACAATTGCAGCGATCACCGCTCACCTATCGCATGGCAGCGCCCCTGCGGGTGCAAAGTGCAGAGTAGACCATCAAACTGTTAGATGATGCACAAACTCCGATATTCTTGGCGGGTAACTTGCCTTCAATAGCAAATGGCTTTCCTGAATCTACCAATGGTGCAAACAACAAGAATAAAATAGAAGGCTTCCACGCATCCGGAAAACTTCAGCGAAACCCGATGGAGGCAACGCAGCGTGGTGAACGGCTAACCTTTCATGCTGACGCACCACCAAGCACTATCGATTGGGTGCTCATCCCAAACGGCTGGAACTACATCGACTATCACGTCAAACTCTCCATATCCTCTGACCACCGCACTGTTCTGCTCAAAGTTTCGCCGAAGTAACCCATCGCGCGCAAGGGACCAGCAGTGGAGCAACGCGTGCAACCTTGTTCCGGCCTACAACGAGAGCCGACGCAAAGCGCCCCACCTTTTTGTTTTGCGATATAATCGAGCCCTTTCCTTCCCCGAAGTCGGTTTCGGTTGTACGCTCGCCATCCTCCCTTTATTCAGTGATTTCCCATGATGAGTAAAATCATGCCTCGCTATGCGACCCTCTGCTCCATCGTCCTGCTATTTGCCAGCCAAGGTCTCTGCAAGACGGAAAAGCATGACTTCAAGGGGGCTGCTGTGGCGGAGGTCTACAAGAAGGCCTCAGGAGACGATTTGTGGATTTACCGGTTTGATCCTGAGGGGCATGATCCCAAACAACACAAACGACCTGCCGTGGTATTCTTCTTTGGTGGTGGCTGGAATGGCGGTAAGGTCACCCAGTTTGAGCAACATTCGAAGTATCTGGCCTCACGCGGAATGGTCGCTTTTGTGGCTGACTACCGCGTCAAGTCGCGCCAGAAGACGGCTCCCAATGCATGTGTGGCGGACGGGAAATCTGCCGTACGTTGGATTCGTGAAAATGCGACTCGCCTTGGCGTTGATCCTGATCGGATCGCTGCTGGGGGAGGGTCTGCTGGAGGTCATGTCGCCGCAACGACCGGCATCTGCGATGGGCTTGATGATGCATCCGAGGTAAACTCCGAAGTTAGCTCTAAATCCAATGCTTTGTTGCTTTTCAATCCAGTCTATGACAACGGGCTAGAGGGCTACGGGCACTCGCGAGTCAAAGAATGGTTTCCCCAAATTTCTCCCGCACATAACATCTCAAAAGATGCCCCGCCGACAATCGTCTTTCTTGGTTCAAAAGATTCGCTCGTTCCTGTTGCGACGGCTGAGAAGTTCGACGCCGACCTTAAGGCGGCTGGTGTGGCTTCAGAGTTGTTCATTTACGAAGGACAACCTCACGGCTTTTTCAATGAGCGTAAAAGCCAGGAATCATTTTTAGATACAGTTCTAAAGATGGACGCATTTCTCGTAAGGCTGAAGTGGCTCGAAGGCTCAGCCGACGAAGAGATGCTGAAGTCCTTGCTACAAACACCGGCGAAGTAGGTTGCGAGTCGCTTCCACATCCAGTTCTCAGTCCCTCTAATTCTTTATTTTTGGCGGGGGCCGCTCCAGGCGAGGCATCCCTGAGGGTGATTCATAGCCGACCGCCTTTCAATCCCTACAACCGATACTCCTCGCCAGCACAAAGTTCGATTGGTGCAAAGGGATGCTTCACCTTCGGCTATTTCTGGGGGATGCTGCTTAACCAACCTACATTTACCAAGCGGGGAAGAGATTGCCGGGTTAGTCACAAGCGTAGCCGCATCTTTCGGTCTGCGCGGATTCAGAAACAGCGAAGGGGAGTACGCGACATGCCAGAGGGACGCGGAAGGATATACGTTGACAAGAAAGTTCAGGGTGCGCTGGCGCGTAGAATCGTTGCTCATTGGTGCATTTTTTTTGTCGTCTGCATACTGTGCCTTTTTGCTATGGAGTTCTTCGTTGGTGACCCAGCTCTTGGGGTTGGCGGTCACTTGGCTGCGGTATGGCAGAAGTATGCATTCTTTGTGCTCGTCATGCTCGCAATCGTACCTTCATTTGTGTACGACTCGTTGAAGCTGAGCAACAAGTTCGCTGGTCCGATGGTTCGTCTCCGCCATGGCATGCAAAAGATCACTCGTGGCGAAGAGGTCGACAAACTCAAGTTTCGCAAGGGTGATTTCTGGGGGGACGTGGCCGACGAATTCAATGAAATGCGGACCAGCATCGAGGCTGCTAAAGCGCAAGCGGCGAGGGAAGCAGCAGCTGAAGCAGATCGTGATCCCGCTTGCGTCTAGGTTCTGAGACCTCGAACTCATCTCTCGGAAATTGAGCAGTGAACAGACGCCTAGGGTCCAATCACCAACGTCAGGCAGCAGCTGTGGTCGAATTGGCAATTTGCTTGCCAGTCGTATTACTATTCGTTTTCGCATCTCTCGAGGGCGCGAACATAATTTTCCTGAGGCAGGCTGTCGTCCAATCGACCTACGAAGCAGCCAGAGCTGCAGCAAGGCCCAATGGTAACGCAGCATCCGCCAGAGCCCTTGCATAAGACGTTTTGAAAAGTCGAAATATCACACTTGGCCGAATCACGTTCAGTGAAGAACTGGATGACTCGGAAAAGGGCGAGGTCTTTTCAGTAACAGTCTCGGTCGACGGTGAGCAGAAGAGCATCACCAATCTTGGGCCGTTTAACGGCCTGGACATCGCAGCTACAGCAACTCAGCACGAAGAATAAATGGCGACAGCTAGGAATCGGCAAATCAATGCGATTGCGGAACAACTTAGCTCGAGATGATCGCGGCGGAGCGATGCTAGTTTTGGTGGCGGTGGTACTTGCTATCATCCTAGTCGGCACGGTTTTCAGTGTCGATGTAGCCTACATGCATATGGTTCGAGCAGAACTACGTATTGCAACGGATGCGGCAGCTCGGAAACACTTGCTCGCACACAAAACCAGAATGCAGCCATCAACGCAGCTTTGGCAGTCGCCAAGCGAAACACAGTTGCGGGGGAAGGACTAACTCTTGCTACAGATGACATTCAGGTTGGCACAGTAAGGACGTCTCCGAACAGTAATCGGTTCCAGTTTATTGCTCGACAAACTCCCTTCACGACAATGGGTGTAAACGGTAGACGTGATGCGACAGCGCGTGATGGAGAGGTCGGGCTGTTCTTCTCACGCCTCTTTTCAACTGATAGCTTCGCTCCCAACGAGACAGCTATCTCCGCATCGAGCGTCCGCGATGTAGCTCTCGTCTTGGATGTCTCAGGATTCATACACAGACGTACGAGAGGTGGTACAAAACTCACTGCTTTGAAGAAGGCTGTCCGCGTGTTCTTAGCTGAGATTCGCGTGAGCAGTCCTTCAACTCGCGTCAGCCTAGCAGTGTATTCGTCCAATGTATCCAAGATGGTGAATCTCACTCCCGATTTCGACGCAGTTCAGAATGTGGTGGACGGACTCAGAGCCAGAGGTCTCACTGCTGTTGGCACCGGACTGGTGATGGGGAGCGATTCGCTTTTGAACGATCCGCTACAGCGAGCCTTTGCTGCCAAGACGGTGATTGTGATCACAGACGGAAATCACAACCGAGGCCCCAGACCCGACCGCACTGTAGCCACGGCGGTGAGTCGTGGTCAGCAAGTACACACCATCACTTTTAGCAGGTAAGCGAACCAAAATTTGATGCGTCGCGCAGTCAACTACCGGAGGACTCCATATCCGCGCTGATGAATCTGACGATCTTACTCAGGCCTTTCGCGAAATCACTCGTTCTCTTGCCGTCGTGCTCTTGGAGTAAATCATAAATCGAAACCATCGAAAATCTCGTCGCGGAGCAAGCGCGGTCGAGTTCGCCATGACAGCTCCCTTGCTATTCATCATTCTGTTCGGTGCCCTAGAAATGGGGGCACGCCAACATGGTTTGGGATGTAGCGGAGGCCGCCGCATTTGAAGGCGCTCGTGAAGGCATTGTCCCAGGTGCGACTGCTAGCGAAGTCGAGGCAGCTATTAACAATGTGCTCGGCATCTCCAACATTCGAGGAACTACCGTAACTGTGACGCCCAGCAACTTGAGCCAGAACACTGAGTTTATCGAAGTTGCTCTTTCAGTCCCTTACGACAGCAACACACTAATGCCTCCATTCTTCACAGGAGGGCTGATCATAGAACGCTCGTGCCGCCTCACTCGAGAGAACGCTGGCCATTGACAATTCTACAAAAGTGATCCGGCGATCCAAAAGCTGAACTACATATTCGACCGACGGGAATATTTTGCGCGAACGACGCTGAAGTTCTCGGTCTTACCAGTCGAAGCAAATGTCTCAGCAATCTCATTGAGCGTCATGTAGAGCGATGCAACTCGTGGTGTCTTGCCAGCAGCCGATAAAATGGGATTGGCGAGGATAGCCAAGGCTTTCTGGTAATTGGCCCGCATATCGCCCACTAGGTCGCTAAATTCCTTATTGCCGATCGAACGGTTCTCCCTAACCGATGTAATCGCCTGCAACGTCGTCCTTGCCTTGCTCGCATCTTCCACAGGAGAAATTACGGACACGCAGGCCATCCACTCCAAGTACTTCTCATCGTCGGATAGCTTTTCCAGCTTTGAAACCACAAAGTCAGCGAGCTTTACCTGCAAGTCCTGTGAGACGCAGGCTTCTAGCAACATATTGCGGTTGACAGCATCACTGAGGAACTGGCGACAAAAAAATGCAATTGTGGTTTCGTTGAAATTGACCAAGCGCGATGCCATGTCAGTGGCGAAATGTGCAGCTCGCTGGAGACTCTCCGTTGTCAAAATATTGTTCTCAGCAGCATTGATCTCTTGTGCCAACAAGAATGAGAAAGCGTTTTGAGCCTCTGGCGGCAAGAATTCGGGCTCATCGCGTCCACGCACCACAAGACTCAAAATCGTCGCCGCATGCTGAGGTTGATGCTGAAGGATCGCGTTGCAGTCTTTTGTGAGCAACTGATCCGACTGAATCAGAAACCGCAGGCGACGAATTATCTTGAAGTACTCATCCCAGGCCGCCTTGTCGGGCGAGGTTTCAATCAGCTTGAGACGCCGCAGGATCGAATCTGGCAAAACCCGAATCAAAGGTCGCTTGTACGCAATCGGATGCTCGCTCGTCGCGGGCCACTTGTAGCTCGAATGTCGCACGGTCAAGAAATCTTGCAGCCGTCTGGCAAATTGACGAGCATCCTTGCAGTAGGCTTGCATACGATCCATGATCTCCAGGACTTCAGAGCTTTCCCGACTGAAAAGCTCACATAGTCGCTGAAGCAACTCTTCACAGATCGGTGCATCGAATCGACTCGCGATGAAAGTCAGGAATCCGATGAGCTGATCTTCTCCCTTACTCTCAAGTGCATGCACTGTGCTGAGAAACTCAAACAGCGTTCCTTGTCTCGCGCCTTCTAGTCTCGTTTTCGGCGATGATGCTTGCGGCAACATCACTGCGGAAAGCAGATTCAACCAACTAGGAAACAACAACTCGTAAGCAAAAGCTGAGGTGTATTGTGGCAGAGGCTTGATACCAGAGAAATATTCAGCGTCAGCGAAGATAGCTTTGATGAGATTGACCGCCGCCTGCTTTACTTCCGCCTTCGCGGAAAACCTTAGTTCGACGACGCTACGCTCAAAGTCAGCGACCAACTTGTGAGTCTTCAATTCGCTAGCTTCAGCAACTTGCTGGAAAATAGCATCGAGTAGCCCATAGAAATCTCGCAGTTCCTGTGGCAGCTTTCCACGCGCTGATTCGTGCGGAATAGGAAATCGCACGGGCTCTTCGTTGCAAAGACGGTTGAGCTGGTGAACTCTGTTTTCAAAGAAAAAGGCAAGACTCAATGGTTCACTCGGCATGCGTTCATTAGAAACGAAGCATGGCACAAAAAATCGCGTGCCATCACAACGGCACGCGATTATGAGTTTTTACTGCTCTTACGTCAAACTATAAGGATGCTGTCCCCGCAAATTGAGCATACGGGAACCTAGTTGATGATCTTCTTCAGGTGGCCCATAACGTCCTTGAGCTTCATATCCTTGATGGAACCTACTGCATAGTTTGCAACAACTTTGCTCTCGTTAGCAAAGATAATGGTCAACTCAGCTTTTGGATTGATTCCGTAGTTGTCTGGGCCGTTTTCGAATTCGTTGGGAACAACGAAAGGAATGTTTTCAGCCTTCGTGGACTTCGCCAACTTCTTAGCTTCTTCTTCTGCAGCGTCGCTGCTGTCACCAAGAACGTTTACGAAAGCGCGAAGTTGTGCGTCTTCGTTCTTAGCGATAGCCTTATCCAGGCCTTGAACAAGCTTTTGCAGCTTTGCGTCGGTACTACGGGTGAAGACCATTACCTGTGGACGAGAACCATTTTTGCAGCGATAGCAAAGCTCTTTGCCAACTGCAACCTTGTCGTCTTCAGCACCTGCGCACTTCACTACGTTGAACGCTCCGATACGATCACCTTCATTTAGGCCGCTCTTCACGTCTTCTGCAACAGCAACGCTGGATAGCAGCATCATCGCAGCTGCAGCGAAACTCAAAACTCTGAACATTCTATTTCTCCTTTGGGAAACGAGCTGTTGCCCGTGGTCTCAGGGGGCGGTCGAAACACCTCGACCGACAACTTTTCACTATGTTAGACGTTGGGAAAGGCCTGGGAAGATACCCACGGATGATATTTCGATGAAATCAATCGCCAAGCTAAATGGCTCGTAAGCTAGCTCACAGCGGCTCGGAGCTTGAGCCACTTCAGGCAAACGCCAGCGGCTAGTAGAAACCATGTTATGCGATACGGCTCACACATTCCAAGTCTGTGGGCCGGATCGATGAAAATGCATATGCATCCAGCCCGAGTCCGTCTTCTGCCAAACCCTTGTTTCTTCGAAAGCTCGAGTCTGCGGAGGAGAATCGCCTTGCTGCATCACTCGCAAATAGCTCACCACGGCCACGTCATTCATCATACGGACGTGCGCGTTCGCCATGGTGGTCTGCACCGGCGCCGTCGATTTCTTCGCGATGTCGAAGTAGAAGCGATGAAACTCAAGTCCGTGGATCAGGCTGCCGGCGGCCTCGGGCTCAAAGCAGGTTAGGCTTGGATCGCACAGTTCGCAGTACGTTTCCCAATCGCCTGCCGCGATACAGTCCAGCAGTTTTTGCGTTAGTCCAATAAAGAGTATTTCTTCTTCGGATTGCATCGGCACTCTCTGATCTGGAATCATGGAATGGCATTCTGACGAATCGCATGATGGAAAGGAATTCTGGTGAATCCCATTACGACTGATGAATGAGCTATGAGAATGTTTGCGGGCGACGTTGTTTCCTGCCTCGTCGCGAGCGTGCTGAAGCAAGTTCGACTGGAAAATCAGGTTGTCCAGCTAACGCACAGATCTGCTCGCCCCATTTCATGATAGCGGCATCGGAAGGCGCGAGCTGCCGTTCGGTCTCGTTACCAGTGTTCGCCGATTCGGTTGCTGCCTCTGCATCTGTAAAAAGCTCGTCTGTCGGTATTGGAGTGCCAAAAGTAATCCGCACCTTCGCCGGCATGAAAACAGGACTCCACACGGTTCTGCGATAAGGACTTCCCTCGATCAGCAAAGGAATGATCGGCACTGAAGCCTGAGTCGCTACCACGGCTGCACCGCTTCGAACCGAAAGCAGTGGTGCGGTTGTCTTGTTGAGTCGCCCTTCCGGAAACATGCCGACCAATCTCCCCTCACGAGTGATGCGAATTGCCTGCTTGGTTGAAGCGGTATCTACACCACTCCGATTCGTCGGAATGACTTGGCAAGCACGCAGAATTGGCCCGAACAAGAAATGATTGCAGTACTCTTTGGCAACCAACCAATGGACCCGTCTCCGAGCTGCCAGTTGAACGAAGAACGGGTCGACACTGCTGCGATGGTTGGCGACAAGCACACCGCCAGTCTGCAGTTCCGGCGGAGCTTCGTTCGTGAAATGCACTCGCCAAAGCAAACGCCCCATCAAGAACGTAGGCAGGTACAAACAGTTCTCCCACGCGCTGTACTCGCTACGTCGCCAAAGCACGATGCAATAACTAATCGTTGCAACCGCAAGGACAAGAAACCAGATGCTTGATGGTAAATGCACTTTTGGGGGCTCGGCAGAGGATCGAATTGCTTGAGACATGATCTCAAGCCGATGCTTTGGCGAGGAAAGCGGTACATTTCGTACCTCGCTTGCGCTTCGGCTTGGGAAGAACGCTTTTGGTTGAGAAGGAAAAACACTATCACTTCACGTCGAATATCTTAAGTGCCTCGACAACCAGTTCTTCTATCATTTTGTCGGGCCGTACTTCAATGGGCTGCAGTTCTTGGAGTCCGCGGAACCAGATTTCCTGCCGTCTGGCAAACTGCCTTGTGTGGGCTTTGATCGATTCGACAGTTTCATCCATGCTGACGCCATCGTAAAGGTGCGCCAAAATCTCTCGATAGCCAACAGCTTGAGCCGCCGTTCGACCGAGTTCACCATGCTTGGACAGCAATCCTTCAACTTCCGCCTGCAATCCGTCAGCAAGCATTTGATCGACACGTGTGTTGATTCTTTCATGAAGCCAGGCGCGATCGATGGAAAATACAGCAATCGGGAAATCCTCTCGCCGCGCTGGAGTTTCGAACTGCTCTTGCCAATGCGAAAGCGGGCGCCCTGTGTGCTTGGCGACCTCGAGGGCTCGGATGATTCGCCGATGATCGTTTGGATGGAGCTTGTGACTCAACAGCGGATCAACCTGTTCCAATCGCTGACGAAGAGCCGTTTCGCCGTGCTTCTCGATCTCGGCTTCGATCGCGCTGCGAAATTCCCAATCTGCCTCAGGCCCTAGAAACAATCCTCGAATTAAACTCTTCAGATAAAGCGGCGTTCCCCCACAAACCAAAACACGTTTGCCACGGCTACGAATCTCCTCGGCAACCTCGTGAGCTCGGACCACGTAACTAGAAACGCTGTAAGACTGCGTAGGCTCGCAGATATCTAACATGTGGTGCGGCACCGCCGCGCGCTGTTCCACGTCTGGCTTTGCAGTGCCGATATCCATGCCACGATAAATGGCCATGGAATCTAAAGAAATGATTTCCGCATCGAGCTGTCTGGCAAGCTCGATCGCCAAGGGTGTTTTGCCACTCCCAGTCGCCCCCGTCAGGTAATAGCAATTCCGTAGAGGCGGATGGATCCAAGTCTCAAAGCCTTCTTGCTGCGCGGCGTTAGAGGAAGGAGGAACCACAGTTTGCTCAGGATCATCTTCTGGCGTTGCGGAAACTTCGGGGTCGTTCATACATTTGGCGGCTTTGGCTGCCGCATCGAGAGCGAGAATCTTGGAAACAGTTAGACAAAACGACCAGAACTTCATTCGTCAGCAGATGTGAAACTCTGATTAGCCTGGAGTGACAGGAAGATTTGGCGGTGTTGCAATTTACAAAGGTGAGTATCCTAAGGTGCAGGATGCTATTTCACTGCCTTAGACGTTCATTTTATGACAAGAAACCCGCGGCCGGTGAAGTCCCTTTGCCTTGAATTACCGGTTTTGTCAAACTGGCAAGCGGGCACCAAGCTCCCAATTTTCATCCAGAAAAGATCTTCTCATGAGCGATACTCTTGATGAACTGATGGCACAGATCCACGGTCGCGTGAAGGAGATGCCGGAAGGCTCCTACACGACCGAGCTACTAGAAGGCGGCGTCCCGAAAATGGGGGCAAAGATCATGGAGGAAGCTGGCGAGGTTGTGGAAGCGGCTGAACAGGCTGCCGCTGGAAACAATGACCATGTTGTCTACGAAGCCTGCGATTTGATCTACCACTTGTGGGTCTTACTGGGCTCACGCAACATCAGTGTCGATCAGTTAAGAACAGAACTCGCCAGGCGATTCGGCGTCTCGGGGCTTGAAGAAAAAGCTAGCCGAGACAAGTAACACTTCCAAACGGGACCACCCGCGAAAAAGTAGACTGAGCAAGCATTACAGAATGACTGACAAGAGCCGGAATTTGAGAATTGGAATCCCCAGCAAAGGGCGATTGAGCGAATTGGCGACAAGCTTACTAAACCAAGCTGGACTGCATTTTAGGCGACAAGAACGCACCTTGTTTGCACTCGTCAAGCAACTCCCGGTCGACGTCATCTTCTTACGAACCGATGACATTCCGACTCTCTGTGCCGAAGGAGCTATCGATCTCGGTATCACCGGGAGCGATCTTGTCGAGGAAAGTCAACGAGATGTCGATGTTCGTATGCCGCTCGGAGTCGGTCGTTGCCGCCTCAGCGTCTGCGTCCCGGAAGATTCAGAAATCCAGGAACCCGCGCAGCTGGGCGGCAAGCGTATCGCGACCAGCTTTCCTGCAGTAACAAAAGACTTCTTGAACCAGCATAGCTCCCAAGCACACTTGGTTGAGCTTTCGGGATCGGTCGAGATCATGATCTCCCTTGGCGTTGCCGATGCCATCGTCGATTTGGTGGAAACCGGAAGCACTCTCGCAGCAAATCGTCTCCGAATCCTGACCGACATCGGTAGCTACGAGACAGTTTTGATTCAAAGCAAGAACTGCCAGAACACAGAAATGGCTGATCGCATTGTTCGACGGCTTGAAGGCGTTGTAATTGCTCGCGACTACTCCTTGCTCGAATACAATGTTCCACGAGCCAAGCTAGCGGAAGCTGAGGCGATTACACCTGGCTTCAATTCGCCAACGGTCAACAGCCTGGAAGATCCCCAGTGGTGCTCGATTCGCGTCATGGTTCCTCGAAAGGAAGTCATCAGCGCGATGGAGAGCTTAGAGCAAATAGGTGCGTCGGCCATATTAGAAACAGAGATTGGTAACTGCCGACTATAGGGCAAAAGGCGAGCCAGACTCTGCCACGACCCGTTCGTTTTCAATTAGTATTCCTTAGCGCGATTATACTTCCCTTTGGTAGAAGCTATCCTGCCGGTCGCCTAAAGATCAAAACATATCACTTAAGGACAGTCTGTAGTCTCAGCTTCACGCGGAATCTCCGATCGAACAATTTTATCCGAGCCGATTCTCGGCCAAAGCTAAGACTGCCGACGCAAAGCAAAACAGAAGAGGAGTTTTTCTGATGACGATTACACGAGTTGGCTCTAACGAAAAGTATGCAAGCGGCTGGGACCTAGCATTTGGCGGCAAGAAAAAGACGGCCAAGAAAACAACTAAGCAGGCTGCTGGGAAAAAGAACACGAAAAAAGCTGCAAGCGCTAAGAAGATCTCGAAGAAGGTAGCCCAAAAAAACGCAAAGAAGGGCAAGTAGCATCCATCATACGAAACAAATCACAAACGCCACTTTTCACACGCACGAAGAGTGGCGTTCTTTGATGATTGCCACAGTCTCTAACTTTTGAGTTAATCTCTGAACGCCCAACGCTGCCGTTTGTGAATTATTCAGTATCGCTGTGAGCAGAGTCTTTCGGACTTGATGGCTCTTCCGATCGAACACCGCCACCATCCCGGCGATTCATATGCGGTTTTGGAATAACTGCCTCAGGCTTGTGGCTCGTTTCCAGGATCTCGTAAGGATCATCGTATCGGGACGCATACCCTGGTTGTTTTGCCCGCTCCAACTCCAATCGGTACTCGCCGACTACGTGTTCTTGAATCGCGTCGCGACAAGCTTGATTGATTGGATGAGCGACATCAGCGTACAGCTTGTTCGGTGTATCGTCGTCGCCGTGACGATGACTCCGATACTTGGAACCACAATTGTTGCAATACTTGCTGCGAATGTGATTCTTGCATCCACAACGATGACAGCGCTGTGTTAATTTGCGACTCGGCATCGCCACAAAGGGACCGTGACTTCCCTCGATAATTTTCAAATCACGGACGACGAAGCAAGAATCGAATGTGATCGAACAAAATGCTCTGAGTCGATCCTCCGACTCTTCCATGAGCTTGATGCGCACCTCGGTGATATCCACTGTTGTAGCTCCCGTGCTAAATCATGGAATGTACGACCAGCAAAAAGCCGATCGCCAACTCGTAGACTCATCAGCCTCCAGGACGCGGGCTAAGCCGAGTCATTGGACGCGTTCTGGTTAGGAACAAGCTGACGCTCAATCGATGGTGCATACCACGCCTCTACATCGTAGACGCGATCAATGCCCAATTCATTTGCGCCCTGCGAAAACGCCTCGACCTCCTCCGAACCTGGTGACAGCGCTTCTTTGCTCAGGAACATACCAAAGCAACTGGAGCCGCTCCCACTCATCAAAACGAACTCAAATCCATTACTCCGTAGAAAATCGAGTTGTCGATCAATCCACGATGTATATCTGCTTGCGGGGAATTGTAGAGCATTAAAGAGTTCCGCGCCAATCTTTCGAACTTGCCCAGTTTCACAAGCACTGACAATTTTCCGAAACTCTCTCGGCTCTCCTTGACTCTTGTATTCCCTGTAAATCTCTCCTGTTGGACAACCCTCTGGCGGGTGTAACACTAAAAAGCGAAGATTCGGTCTAATTGCAAGTTGATCGCAAACCTCCCCCCGTCCTTGGGCCAATCCCAGCCCGATCTGATTCTCATCGCCCAGAAAAAAGGCGATATCGCTGCCTAGCTCCGCACATATTTGAGTAATCAGTTCTCGATCCCAGCATCCCCACAAATGAGAACAAGCCACCAAGGCCGCCGCGACATCACTACTACCTCCAGCCATTCCTGCCGATGCAGGTATTTGCTTATCGAGCCGTATTCGTATCCCGTCTCGGCAGCCAGACAACTCTCTAAGCCGACGAGCAGCTCGCACTACCAAGTTTTCTTCACCACTCGGAATTTTCCAAGCTGGATCCGAATCACCGTCTGAAACTTTGCGGAAGACCGCAGCTTCCGGCAGTTCCAACTCAAGTGTAATGTCATCGTTTTCATCAACGAGTTCCACGAGTAAATGGTCGCACAATGAGATGGGGCACATCAGCGTTTCGATCTGATGAAATCCATCATCCCGCTTACCTAATACTTCTAAGAAAAGATTCAGTTTTGCAGGAGCTTCCACGCGCACGTACGGCGAACCGCTATCCAGGAAGTGTCCAAGGTGAATCCTCATGCGCAAACCTCAGGTTCTCTACATCGTCTCATCTCAAGGGATTCCCATAGTCGCATCATCGCCATCGAACTTAGCCGCAGATTCTCTACCAAGACACGACAACGGCCCGCATTGGCTGCGGGCCGAGGTGTATTCTTCTTCGTAGTGCGAATCCTGAGCGATGGACGTCGCATCCGTTCGCGTTTACTCGTCTTCTGCTCGCAGCGATGGAGTCAGCAACAATTCGTGCTCGCAGATCTCAGCAGCATCGAAGTACAATGACAACTCGCGCTCAGCAGACTCTGGGCTATCAGAGGCGTGCACCAAGTTCATTTGCCGCGAGGACGAGAAATCGCCACGAATCGTGCCAGGAACAGCGTTAAGTCCGTTGGTTGCACCCAGCATGTCACGAATCAAGCGAATCACATCCAAGCCTTCGATGGCCATCGCCACAATTGGCGCAGACGTGATGAACTTCTCTAGACTTGGATAAAACGGCTTTTCAACGTGTTCGGCGTAGTGCTGCTTGGCCAATTCTGGCGTAACGCGCAACATCTTCATCGCGACAATGTTCAGCCCCTTGGCCTCAAAGCGAGCAATAATTTGCCCCATCAATCGTCGTTCTACACAGTCTGGTTTAAGAAGAACGAGACTCTTTTGCAACATCGAAATGTTTCTCCTAGTTTGTCAATTGCGGCTCTTGAACCAAGAGCTCGTCGAGTAAGTTGGCAGGCAAATCACCTGCATTTTTCGCATAAGTTAGGGAGGCGTTAATTCTCAATACAATCTCGCCCCTGGATAGGGCCGTTTGTTGACCAGCTGATGGTTTCTACGTGAATTCGAGCACTCTATGGCCTGAGGTAGATAGAGCGCCGCTGAACTTCACGTCTCATTACCTGGGATCGCTCGAAAATGCGGCCAAAGCGGTAACTTGCACTGCTGGAAGAAGTCCTGTCTGAATGTCGAGCATGAGAAACATTGCGAGTCACCCACTGCAGGCTCTGCGTCTCCTTCCTAGCTCGGTGTTGTGCGGGCAGCAAGCTCGGCACTGAAGTATGACGAACCGAGGCATCATTCATCCGAAGCAGCTCATCCGCCTCGCCTGGCAAAAGTTGCAAGCCGCCATCCTCCTCCTCAAACAGCATTTCTTCCGTTGGCACATTCGGGCCAAGCTGCTCTTCGATCCGTTGCTCAAGCGACTGCTCGATCGGAGCTGGCTCTGCCGCTGGTGGTTCTCGTGGCACTTGCGAGTCGTCTGGCAAGATGCGTGGAGCGACAACGGGCAACTCCTGTTCCCTCGTCGGCGGCAACGGTGCCGGGGAGCCTAGGTCGCTTGGGCTTGAGTCTTCAAGACTTCCTTCACCTGAGTCCAGCAACATGTCCGGATCTTCCTTTGGCAATGGTGCCGGCGGCTTGAGAAAAGTCCGAAGCTGCTGTGCTGACTCCTGGAGCCTCAGTTCTTCAGACATTAGCAATTCTCCCGCAGGCACCTCTTCCCGATTCGGAAGTTGCAGAGTAGGTGCTTCTAAATGTTCTGGGAACGTCTGCGGTGAAGTTACAGGATCGCGGGCGGGTGACAATTGAATACTTGGCGACAGCGCAGTAGCTGGTTGCTGAGATGGGTGCCTCGTTTGCGGTTGGTAACCAGGCTGATACGGATAGCTCAGTAAGCTGCTTGAGTATCTTTGAGCCGGATGATTCGATCGCACCAAACGCAACTGTCCGTTGCCTTGCGTTTGATAGCCCCAACGACTCCATCCGTAACCTAGATAACGACCAGTCGCATTTAAGATCGGAAAGTCATCTTTCTGTGGAAGACTCGTTTGTGCCCAACCAGAGACACCAGCCGCGAGCGAGATAGCCCCACACAGGAATCCTTTCCAGGATGATCGACGCATCTGTGTCCTCCGCTGGCTTGCTTCTCAGCAAGTCCCTACATCATCCGTGACAAATACAAGTATGACGTTTATGCGAGTACAGGAGATCGACGTCGAGAACTCACTCGCTTGCGCGTCGTGCTTGTAATACGGCATCGTCGCTATAGCTTGCAAACACCCATCGCCGCAGAGCATTTCCAGGCTGACGCTCCCACCACCAGGCACTTTGTAGCGATCCTACCACCTATAGCGTGAGAAGCAGCCAGACCATCGATCGCTATCATCAACGCCGAATCTTTGTTTCGGAAAGCAAACATCTCGGCTCAATGCCGAATCACATGACCGAAGGACCGATTTTCGAGTGGTCGTGGGGACGCACGCCAGAGGATCTCAACGGGCGGTTCGGAACTTTCATCGACGTCACGAAGACGAGCACCAACCTGCATGTTGTTCCAATCTTTGCCCTGAGCTCTGAGCACGTTTTGAATCGGCACAGAGAACTCAAGCTCATATCCGCCGTTCGTCTGCGAGCCCATTGCCTTGAATGCTTCTTTCGCGACTCGGCCAATCGGTTGAATGACCAGACCAGCGACTATTGCATCCTTTGGTGCACCGACTCTCACTGAAATCGCTTCACCGCCAAGACGGTTACGAGCCAACCTTGCAAGCAGCGGACGAGGGTCAATCGCGACCGAAAGGGAATCACCTGCAAGCACCTTCTCATCTCGAATCTTGGCCGCAAAGTAGATATTCTCCTCGTCGTACCGAGTAGCAAGTTGGAAAGAGCCATCGGCTTGACCATTCCAGTTCTTTACTTCTCCCGTCAAAGTTGGAGTCTCATCCGTGGACCACCAATCGGCATCGGCCCACTCGTCGAGTTTACCATCGAGGATTACTTCCGACGCATCGATCCGATACTCGTGATCCACAATGACTGGCGTTGTGCGTTCCGCCTTCAAGGGTTTGTCCCCCAATGAACGGACTTTGGCCGTTAGAGTCGTCATGCGGAAGCGCGCGAAATCGACTTCTTCCCTCATCGAAAAAGGAATGATCTTCTCTACTGTCTGCCGCGCTTTCGCAGGCAATTCAATCGTCTGCGACTCCATGTCGAGTCCAACCAAGGGGAGCCCCGATATCGTCGCATCGATCGAGACATCAGAACCATAGTCATTCGTTACCGTGACTTGAATCTCGCCTGATCGCAAAGCATCACCACTGACCAGAATCGGCTTCACTTCAATCCGAACCTTGGCGAGAAAGTTGCGGTACTCGGCAATGGATTCCTCCGTCACCACCCCAGCTGGCTGAATGCCATCCAGCAGCAAGTTCGCAACATGCGGACCATCCTTCTCCATTGTCAACCAAGTAATATGATCGAACTCGCCGTACTCGACGCCGCGCAATCGCGAGCCGCCACCTGTCGTAGCTAAGGAATAGTATTGCTGCCCGTTGCGTTGATATTGCACATAGTGATGCACGTGGCCTGCGAAAACCGTATGAGGACGATCCACCAGTTGCGTTTCGACCTGTTTCCAATTTGTTGGGTCCTCATTCCCGGCAGAAACCTCACGCTCAGCGTAAGTCCACAATGGCTTGTGCAGGAACACAAGCGTCCATCTGGCATCAACACTCGCAGCCAAGTCCTTCTTGAGCCAATCCAGTTGCTTATCGCCAATGTGCGCCGAAGGATCTTCACTCGACAAGCAAACAAAGTGCACGCCTTTGTAGTCGAAGGAGTACCACTCAGGCCCGAACTTGTCACGCCAAACTTGGTGTAGCTTCGGATTCGTCACATCGTGATTACCCGCGACAAAGAAGAACTTCATTTTCATCTGATCGATAAAGCCCGTGAACTCCTTCCATTGTCGCTCGATCTCAGCATCGTCATTCGTGTAGCCTTCGATCAAGTCGCCGACCGAGACTACAAAATCCGGACGCATCCAATTGACTCGGTCCACCGCCTTCATCCAGATTCCAGGACGGTGGCCGCCTGTTCGGTCCGTCATGATCGCAATAGAAAACCGATTCGGATCCGACAGAACCGGCTTTTCTGACCAAGGCTTCGGTCCCTCAATCGCTGGCAACACTAACGCCGTGCCAACTGCCGGCTGACCTGTTGAGCTTCCCTTGCTGTCATGATCGTCATGCGCAGAGGACGTCACAGCTGTTGCTACGACCAGAAACAACGAGAAAATCATAGACTGCCGACGCAGGACGCGATTCCGGATGTGGTGTTGTGAGGGCACTAAGGATCTCGCTAAGGACTGGAGTTTATCGGGCAAAAATAATTGCAACTGAGGATAACAACCTAGCCAGCAAAAATGAACCGTTCGCCCACGGGCTCACTACGCTCATTCTAAGAATGGGCTACGGGCTCCTCATGCGGCAATTACACTGTAGCCACACACGATCCGCCATTCTTAGATTGAGACTCCATGATCCAAAGTCGATTTGCCAAGTTACTGAGTTCGGCCATCTTTTCGGTCGCTATTTTTCACTGTTCCTCGATGCTGGCGGTGGAGGCACCGAAAGAGTCGACGGGTCAGCTCAAGCTGGAGGAGCTGTTTCCAGAAAAGAGCTTGTTCGGTCCCAGTGCGAGAGGTGCGGAGTTCTCGCAAGACGGGCGTTTCGCGGCCTACTTGTACCGTCCTTACAAAGAGAGAAGGCATGGGAGCGATCTGTGGGTGTACGACTTCAAATCCGGTAAGTCTCAACGGATCACCAACATCGCAATGATGTCTGAGTTTCAACGGTCCGCGCGAATCGTGATCCAAGATCGACTCGCCAAGCACAAGAAATCTGCCGCGGATGAACCAGGTGCCGACAAGGGGAACAAAGCCAAACAAGCTGCGAAGAAAGGCAAGAGGAACAAGCAGGATGAAGAAGAGGCAGATCGAGAAATTTATCTGACGGTTGGAGAAAAAGACGCCGAAGATGAATATGCGCCTGTGTATTCGGGGATCTCTTCTTTTCGCTGGCACCCGACGAAAAACGAGCTGCTGCTGACTTCCGAAGGAGATCTCTATCATCTGGAGAACGTCGAAAAGCCAGAGCTGACGCGATTTACGAAGACCGACGAACGCGAGTCGCAAGTCAACTTCTTGCCAGATGGTTCTGGCTACACGTTGCGGCGCGACGATACGGTCATCCAGACTAAGTTCGGAGAGCACTTTGTCCAGCAACTCAGTCCAATGCTGCCGTCGAGCGAATCACTGAGTAGTTACACGCTCAGTCACGATGGCAAACGGATCGCCGTCATGACTCGTACCGGAAGTCGCTCGGGTGCACGTACTGTCGATGTCATTCGCTACCGTGATCGCTTTGCCAAGTCGGATAAAATCCCGCGCACCGTGTCCGACGATGAAGTGGCTCCTTCAACGGTTCGAGTTTACTTGTTCGAGCCAGAGTCAGACGTCACCGAAGAAGCACCTTTGTTGAAGATCTTCGAAGAAACAATCGATGAGCCGCGCGATATCATCAGCACGCCGCGTTGGTCGCTGGACAACGAACAAGTGACCTTCTGCTTCTTTGATCAAGAGAACTCCGAAGTACAGATCAAGCTCGCGAAGTGGCCAACAGAAGAAGAACTTGCCAAAGGCTTGGAAGCGGCAGAAGCGACGAGGGCGAGTGACTTCCGCAAGGAAATGAGTGAGGCCAAAGAGAAAGACAAGGAAGATGGAACTCCCGGCAGACGCGGCCCAGGCGGCGGGCGGACCAAGAGCCCTGCCACTTTTGAGCACATCGCCAAGACCGTCTACCAATTCCAACACTACGGAGGCCCCAATACTCCGTCGATGGTCGCTCCAGACTTCGCAGGGGATAGCCGGCACATCGTCTTCATCAGTGAACAGAGCGGCTTTCGCCACGTTCACCAGCTAGACCCACTCTATGAAAGTGTCCGGCAATTGACCTCGGGGCGATTCGAAGTCTACCCCATCCGCTTCTCGGACGACCACCAGCACTTGTTCGTGACGTCAACCAAAGAAAGTGCAGCCCGACGAATGGTCTACGACTTAGATCTTGAATCTGGTGAACTGAAGAGACTGAACAAACAGGATGGCACTTTTTCGGGAGTGGCTGTCAGCAACAGTGGACAACGTATGGTCGCTAACTTTGTGACCTATGGCAAGCTAACGGAATTGATCGGTCAGGACGAACGCCAACGAGTCTCCCAGATCACTGATTCGCATCCCGAGCGGACCAAAGAACTTACAAGTATCAAACCTGAATTCTTTGAATACGAGAACCGACATGGGCACAGTATTGCCGGCATGATGTTCAAGCCGAAGGAATGGAAGAAATCGAAGAAGCATCCACTGCTGATCTATGTCTACGGTGGGCCACTCGGAAGTCGCCATAGTGTGAACGATGGAAGCTACGGCTCAGATGCTTACTTCTTCCAGATGTACATGGCTCAAACGCATGGGTACATAACGATTGTCGTCGATCCGCGCGGCCAGTCCGGGTACGGAGGTTTGTTCGAAAAATCGAATTACGAACAAGTCGGAAAACCGCAGGTGGAAGACCTTGTAGACAGCGTTTCTTTCATGAAGGAAAACTTCAATATCGATGACCAGAAGGTCGCGATCTATGGCTGGAGCTTCGGAGGCTTTCAGACGCAAATGTGCCTCTATACGGAACCGGAAGTATTCCAAGTCGGCATTGCCGGGGCAGGGCCAACGCAATGGGAGAACTACAACTCTTGGTACACAACGGGAACGGTCGGTCCCTCGCGTAAGGGAAAACCAGATCAAGAGAAGTATTCATTGCTCCCGCTCGCCAAAAACTTACAAGGACAACTCTTGTTGATTCACGGCATGGAAGACTTCAACGTGCTCTTCCAAGATACAGTTGCCGTTTACCGGGCGCTGCTGAAGGCTGGCAAGGAAACGCATGTCGAGCTTTTCCTCGATCCCACCGGCGGCCATGGCTTGGGTGGTGACGTGAAACGAATAGGTCGCATGCGGAAGTACGAGGAATTCTTGCTTCGCACGATCGGAAGCGGCAGCAGGTAGCCGCTCACGTGAAGAGTGGGCAGGCCAGGGTCTGCCCACTTTGCAAATCAGCGCGAGCTTGCCAATCAGATGCAGTTTACCGCCGCGAATCCGTAACTGGGAGATCTGCTGTTCAACGATGGCTTGCTAGTTTTGGCCATCGAGGGGAACTTCTTTCACAATCAGATTTTCGGTAGCAACAAGTGGCGATTTCATCGGTGACAACTCACCAATGTCGTTACACTTGAGATCCTGCCAGCCAAGATCATCAGCCAGGATCAAAACGATATTGGGTTAGGCTGGACGATCATCCACTGTCGCGAGGGCCAGCATGGCAAAACGAAATGAGCGTGAGCCAAATGCATGCGGTGTATATTTTCATGAAGTAATCATTGTCGTTGATTCGTTTTGCGAAAAAGCGTTTCGTAGCTACGCTGGCCAGAGTGTGGGAATGGAGTTCTAAATATGGCGCAAGTGGTGCCACCTCCCACCGTTGAGCCGAAGCAATTCTGCCATGACGCTCAGAAACAGTTCTTTACGTCGAAGTATCGCCTCCCCAAATAAGCTGATCTCTTCTCTCAATGAGTTGTTGTCGCGATAGAGAAACAGCTCCATACTGGTCACTCCGCAAGTCGGCTTAGCAACTTCAATTGCTGGCTCTCGTCACCGGTGCGAATCGCGACATCATGCACATCGGAGACGAAGACATCCGCTGGAAACGGATCGAACTCAAAGTACGATCATTGCCGAACCAGCCCAGACAATTCCGAGGCAATTTCAGCATTCGGAAGACAAAGAATTTCGATTTCGCGAAGTGTTTTTTCCGGGTCTTGGGTAACCTTGCTGCGGCTTAAGCGTGAAAGTCGCTGCAGGAAAAGGGCTGGAACTCGTTTCGCGATAACTTTCTTCATCTTAATGCTGGCGAGAAGTACCGGAAACCCAGAAGCGAATTCTGCCATGTGAAGAAAACGCCCGTTTAGATGGACTCTTCGTTCTCGGCCGCTTTAGCTGAAACTCTCGGAGTAGATTTTTAGCGACCACTCGTTCCAAGCTTTCGAAACCAGAGGAAACAATGCTTCGAAATACTGTACTTTCCTTGTTCTGCCTTTGCCTTCTGCCACAGCTGTTGACGGCTGGTCAATTCACGGAAGTTTTCCAAGAATTTGCGTTGGACAACAACTACGGAAAGACGGTGGCCCTTGCGGACTACGAAGATTCGCAAGTGGTCGTACTAGCCTTTCTTGGAACTGAGTGTCCGTTGGCCAAGCTTTACGGCCCTCGTCTCCAAGCTTTGCACGAAAAGTTCAAAGAGAAGGGTGTCGCAATCCTCGGAGTAAACTCCAACACCCAAGACAGCATGACCGAATTGGGCGCCTACGTGCATAGATACGGTATCAAGTTTACGATGCTGAAAGATGTTGGAAATAAGCTCGCCGATGCGGTTGCAGCGACTCGCACGCCAGAAGTCTTCGTGTTTGACCAAGATCGCAACTTGCGCTATCACGGCCGGATCGATGATCAATACGGCGTAGGCTTTTCGCGACCTGAGTCTCGCAAAGAGGAATTGGCCGACGCCATCCAAGCTTTGCTTGACGGAAAAGAAATCGAAAACACGGAAACCCAAGCTGTCGGCTGCGTCATTGGTCGCGTAAAGAAGAGCAAATCTAAAGGCGAGATCACTTACACCAAACACGTCGCCAAGATTTTGAATTCGCGATGTGTGTCTTGCCACCGTGAAGGCGAGATTGGCCCTTTTAATCTACAAAGCTACGACGATGTACTAGGCTGGGAGGACACTATTATTGAAGTGATCGGCGACAATCGCATGCCGCCTTGGGGCGCCTCGCCAGACCACGGAGATTTTGCAAACGACGCGAGAATGAGTGAACAAGAGAAAGCAACTCTGCGGACTTGGATCGCAAACGGCATGCCTGAAGGTGACCCCAAGGACTTGCCAGAACCACCGAAGTTCGTAGACGGCTGGCGAATCCCCGAACCAGACCAAACCATTCCGATGCGATCCAACAAGGTTCCATTTGATGTTCCAGCCGATGGAGTTGTCGACTATCAACGATTCGTGACGGAGCCACTTTGGGATGAAGATAAGTACATCTACGCTGCTGAAGCGCGACCGCAGAACCGAGCGGTTGTCCACCACATCTTGGTTTACATCATTCCACCTGGAGCGCGGCGGCTGGACATCGAGAAAGTGCTTGTCGGCTACGCGCCAGGCAGTTTGCCGATTCACTACAAAGATGGTGTCGCAATCAAAATTCCCGCCAAGTCGCGATTGCTCTTCGAAATGCACTACACGCCCAATGGTTCCCCCGAGACCGACCTCAGCTACGCTGGTGTCTGTTTCCTGGACAAAGAAGATGTCACGAAACTCGCCGACGGACAAGTGGTTGCAACTCCACCGAGAACGTTGAGGATTCCACCGAATGAGAGTAATTTCAAGGTTTCGGCGAGTCGCCGCATCTACCGTGATCAACTCTTGCTTTCGATGACACCACATATGCATCTTCGCGGCAAGGCATTTACTTACGAAGCGAAGTATCCCGACGGCACAAAGGAAACGCTTCTAGAGGTACCAAAGTACGACTTCAACTGGCAGCTAAAGTACATCCTGGCGGAGCCGAAATTACTGCCCCGCAAGACCGAGATTGTTTGCACGGCAGTCTTCGATAACTCGGAAGACAACCCTGTGAACCCCGCACCAAACAAAACGGTTCGTTGGGGCGATCAGAGCTGGGACGAAATGATGATTGGCTTCATGACCATGCTCCCGGTAGACCAGGAATAATAGCTGTTCCCATTACGATTAGCGGGATTCGCCAAAATTCCTCTGCTGAGGCTCAATGGAGTTTCTTCGCAAATGGACTGCTAGACCTAAGGCGAATTAGCACAGCGATTGCCGCCAAGCTCGACTAGGCGTGAGGCGGCATTTCTGGTTGGAAAATCAACAATTTCAGAGCGTAACTAGGCATTTCAGATGCCGAGAACGTGCCATTTCATTGGGCTACCCAACCAAGTCCGGGCCTAATCTTTAGTGATGTCGCGGAGATCGGCGCGTTTTTCTTGATAGCTAACGTCGAACTCCAGTGCGGCGGCGTCGGGTTCAACGTCCCAGCGTTCACAAGCGCGGCAGTAAATCTCTGGCCACCAATTGCGATGCTTTGTAAGACCTTCTTTGGCGTAGGCATCAAAATGGCTCAGGACTTGGCTCCAGCAACGATCACCATAGTCAAGCGCCGCTTTTAGCGATTCAAACTTCGGGACATACCATCTGCGTCCGATCTGGGCGTGCAATACTTCATCGGCCCAGTCGAAATCTTGGAAAAGAGCTGACAGGCCGTCGCCACTCTCTCTACCAATCTCCCACTCAAAACGCTTGCCAGTCTTTGGCATCAACCCTTGTTCAATAAAGAACAGCACGCCGTGTCGCTCATGAGCTGACAACTGGGAATTGAGATTCAAAGACCATGTGAAGTTGATCGGAATCTGCGTCCAATCGATCCCAAGGGACACGAAGCCAACTTCTCCCATCATGGCATGCCGCGCTTCATCCCACAGCTGTCTCAGCATTTCGAAATAGAATTCCCAAGGCTCTTCACAACGCAGCTCAACCAGTATGCTGGCCATCATTTCCGGAACATCAATTTCGCGCAATCGCTTGTAATACATCATGAGCGATTTATCGCGAGGCAAAAAACGCTCGTCGTACAGGAATGCCTCCGGATTGACGCCAGCATTATATGGATCACAAAATCGTTCATCCCTCTGTGGGCGCGTATCAAACTTCGCCGGCGTTTCGTTCGAGAATCGCATTGGAGGCAATTCCAATTCCGGCCTCTCCGTTTCAGACGCATCCGCCTGCCTTGCCGCATCTGAAGGCTCTGCAATCTGTAAACAGCGAACCAAGCCATCAAGCCAGACTTGAAGACCTTGCACCTGATCCAAATCTAGTTCTTTGCTTCGAATGCTCGAAACGACTTCTTCGCCAACCTCACCAACTTCTTCCAACTCGTGCATCATCCATTTGACGACTCGGCGTGACGGAGCATCGGCCAGCGGATGAGCCCTTTCCACAAACTCGCTACAGTAATCCAACAGCGATGGAACAATAACTTCGTAAATCGCCAAAACGAATTCGGTATCCGCAGGGCACGCATCTATCTCTTCACGAAGTATTTTTAAACTCGGATGCGGTAGCTGCTCCAAGCCAAGTGGTGGTTGCCGCATCTCCGCAACACGTTTTCTCAGGCTATCCACGTGCTCGCCCAGCAGATAGGCATGATGACTAAAGAGCATCTTGAGTTCGTAGATCGGCTGTGAGGGAATCCTGGCGACAATCGACTCGAGCGTACTTCGCCCGACGAAGTGCAAGTATTTCAGCCACTCGACACTTTCTTCCACACTCCATTCTGACTGAGTTGCGTCCTGCATCGAACACAAGCCAGCTAGTACAGGCAAATCATGCAATCCTCGGTAGCTGGCAATGTCAGCTTCGTCCATGGGAAAGTCCTGAGTAGCAGGAGAAACAAATCGTAGTTAGAAAAGCGTGAAAAGAGAATAAGCGCAGTAGCAACCAGAACGGGCGATGGGCTTGGCTCGCTAAAGCGACTGCAAGTAGTCAACGAGAGCATTCAAATCAGCGTCGCTTAGCGGCTGCTTCAACTGATGCTTTTCTTTCACCAATACGTCTCGAATCGACTTTGCTCTGCCATCGTGCAACAAAGCGTTCTGGCGCTGACTAACACCAACTAAACTTGGCGGATTAAATTCCCGCATGCTTTCTTCGTCATACAGACCAACGTCATAAGTGACTGGAGAAGTAAACTGCTTGCCTGAATGACAGTCGGCACAACCAAGCTTGCGGAAAGTTCGCTTGCCGTGTTGTATCGATTGTACCGCCACATCAGCTCCAGAAGACTGGTCCTGACTACGAGACTCAGCCAGACTTGGGGGCTTCGACAAGGACCGCACGTAAGCTGCAATCGCCTCAACACTGCTCTTTGGAATCTTCTTGCCAGCCATGGTAGAAACCACCGAATGGGCCACCTGATCTTCCAGCGATGCCATCGATCCAGCCCAAGCATAGGGCATGGTCTTTGCCTGCCCAAGCAAACTCATCACTCTTTTGGGCGTCCCAAAACTCGTGTCCGTAAAGTTATCGTTGAGTTGCCCATTAGTATGTCCCTGGCTGTGACAACTATGACAACTCATCCATGCATCATGAGCCAGCAGGGAGCTGAAAAACAACTGCTCGCCGCGTTCTTCTTCTGTCGGTGAGCGAAGCGGGCCAAGTGACCAATTCTCGACCTTTCGCGTCTCCAGGTCCACAACGGAGACAGTGTCACTGAACTGATTGAGAACGAAAAGTTTGGTTTCGTCGGCCGAATAAACGCAATCGATGGGACGGTATCCGACTTCTGCTTGCCAGAAATAGACCTGACCCTTCTCCTGCACGGCAACTCGATTCGTTCCCGCTAGAGTAACCGCAATACGCCCCACCGAAGAAACTGCCATGCTCGACGGATCGCCCGCTCCATTGCCCGGAGTACCGAGCGGATAGAATTTCGCTTTCTTGAACATATCGATGCCATCTTCCGTGAGCAACCGATCGATCCGCAGCCAGCGAATGTTATTACTCATCAGCCCACCCCAAGTAATATTGGTCGTGACCGACCGGGCATACTCGTTTAGTAGCTGATGCGGGAAGAACAGCATCTCCTTATCTTCGGTCAAAACGAGTTCACTTATATTATGTCCGTACAGCTGCGCATGTTTCGTGACTAACCAGTCCTCGGTCGACACGACGGCAAAATCCCGCCCGAAGGCATCCACGACCAGAACGGAATCGTGCTTCGGGAGGTAAAGTAACTCGCCGGCACACATTGGCAGATCGACTGTATCCAATTGCCAGGTCGTCAATTTCGGAGATAGCGTCTGGCAAACGTAGAGACGCTGCCCCCAAGTGACGCTCACGAACAGCCGACTTGATTCACGATCCCAACACAAGTCACTTGGTAGGCCAGGAGTATCGATTCTGGCTGTTTCGATCCATCCAGACGTGGACTTTTTCAGAATCCAAACCGAGTCATTACCCTCGTCGCACACAGCAATCGAATCATCTGCCAGTTGCAACATATCTCCAAACTTGGCATTCTTCTTCGTAAAGACGCGAACAAAACGTTCCTCTCCTTCCGGGGCAGTTTTTCGCATCCGAAAGAGTTCACCGGACTTCGTAGCAATCAAAACCTCGTCACTGTCACCCATTCGCAAAATGGATCTTGGCTGACGATAGCTGCCTTTTTCTGAATACTCCGGCCGAAAAACTGGCTTCAGTTTCGCTTCAGGATAAGAGCCGTAGTAGTCAGACTTCTCAACGATGGAGGAGTTGCCGTCCAGATACCCAGGATTGTTCTTGGTCGATCCGTGGTACTCAGGATAGCTCTCATCGGATCGCTTCGCCGAGTACTCATTTGTTTGCTGAGCGCATACAGAAACAGAACAGAGAATTATCACCAGAGGCGTGCAAAGAATCTTCAAAGGATTCGAGTTTGACATGCGAATCATCATTCGGAGAGGCAATGAGACCTGAAAGACAGGCGGGGCAGGGCGATTGAGCTAGAGATCAATTATAGCTTCATCGCGGGCCAGCCGGTACAGACATTTCTCGCGTGTTATCGCCCCATTAGCCGCTGACGCGTCAGGCATGGCGCAGAAGTCAAAAACCGGTCAGAACGATTACTCAGAGGCCAAACTAGCCGGCGAGAAAAGACGTCTCGCAGTCTTGGCCAGACCGACAAACTCTGTCCGCAACCCTCTCGGGTCTTCTCCAACATTGAGCTCGGCAGTTTCAAGGACCCAATCCCAATCCGCTCCCACCACATACTCACTTCCTCGGAGCATCATCCCATAGGCGAGGACCGATGTAGCAAACTGAAAGTCTGATGAGGGCGAGTCTAAACCTTTCCAATCAGATACTCGCACCTGAAACTCATGGGCCTCAGAGGAATCTGGATCCTGGTAACGCAGATTCACCGTTAACTTGGTGGCCGCGTTTGCTCCAACCGCGGCGATCGCCGTTACAAACTCGGACGAACGTTCATCCGACTGTTGGGTACGACTCGCTGCGTCCGCCGGGACCAATTCATAAAACGCCGTAACCTGATGTCCGGCACCAACTTCTCCTGCATCTTTGCTGTCATCGCGAAAGTCCCGATTGTTCAACAAGCGATTCTCGTAGCCAAGTAGCCGATAAGCTTGGACGTGCATCGGATTGAAATCCAGCTGGATCTTTACATCCTTGGCAACAGTCACCAGAGTCCCGCCAACTTCTTCCACCAACACTTTGCGAGCTTCAAGCACACTGTCGATGTAGGCGTAATTTCCGTTACCCTTGTCAGCCAGAGTCTCCATGGTCGAGTCCTTGAGGTTACCGTCGCCAAATCCAAGAACGGTCAAGTAAATTCCGCTTTTCGCTTTCGACTCAATAAGATCCACCAAACTGCTACGGTCTGAAATCCCAACATTGAAATCCCCGTCCGTACACATGACAATGCGATTGATACCACCATCGACAAAGTGGTCTTGTGCGACACGATAAGCCAACTCAATGCCTTGCCCGCCATTGGTGGAACCGCCTGCCTGAAGACTTTCCACCGCCTCGAGAATTGTCGAAGCCTCGGCAATTCGCGTGGAATCCAATACCAAGCCTGAGGATCCTGCGTAAACCACCATTGCCACGCGGTCCTCCGGGCTCAACTTCTCAATCAGCAGCTTCAGCGCTTGTTTGACCAACGGCAGTTTGTTTGGCCGCATCATAGACCCAGACACATCGAGCAAAAACACTACGTTGCTGCCCCTACGCGATTCAAACTCAATATCCTTAGCCCCGACACCGACGCGAAGCAATTGATGTTCAGGCTGCCAAGGGCATGTAGAACACTCTGTTGTGACCGAAAGCGGGTGGTCTCCAGCTGGCTCGGGATAGTCGTAGCTAAAGTAGTTGACTAACTCTTCCAAACGAACTGCCCCAGGTGGCGGTAGCCTGCCTTGGTTTAGAAGCCGACGCACGTTTGCATACGAGGCCGTATCTACATCGAGCGCGAAAGTTGATAGAGGTGACTCGAGAACCGACTGAAATGGATTCTCCTTAATCGCGTCGTACTCTTCGGTATTGCTTGGGGGCTCAGCGTCCGCAAACATCGTTTCCGGCAGAGCAGCCGCTGAGAACTCTATAGCCTTTGATGCAACCAAATCTTCCCGGGACGTGACGCATCCGGCGGTCGGAAAACAGGTAGTGATAAACGCGAAAACGAAAGCTAACCTGAACCACATTTTCAACTCAAACGGCCAATCATTCCTCTTTATCCGCATGTCTACCCCCTAGCCTCAGCATAATATGTCGCCTTGAAATAGTCTCCCAAAGGAAGACAGCTAGGTTGGAACTTTTATTCCCAACCAAAGGAATTTCGGATTTCGCAGATTCACAAGGCCGCAGATAGGAATTCCGAGCAGAGAAGTTCGGAGTCTCGTCTCGCAAAACGCCTGCTAGGGATCGAAGCGGTAGCCGACTCCATGAACCGTCTGAATGATCTCGGGTTGCTTTGGGTTAGCTTCGATGCGCTTGCGAAGCTGCGAGATGTGCTGATCCAGCGTACGACTGTTGGGCAGATAGTCTTGATTCCAAGCAAAATGCATGAGCGCGGCCCGATCGACGACTTGCCCTGCGGAGCGAAACAACAGCACCAAAATCTTGACCTCGCGAAGACTGAGGTCCATGACGTTTTCACCGCGTTTAGCGCGCAACTCAGTTGGATTGACGGTCAAGTCAAGCATATCAAACGGAACGCCTGGCAAGCCATCGTCATTCTGCGGATCGTAGTCCTTTAAACAACGCCTTGCTACAGCGCGAATACGAGCTACCACTTCCTTGACGCCAAATGGCTTCACGATGTAGTCATCTGCCCCAAGTTCCAGCCCGACAACCTTGTCGACCTCCTCACCTTTGGCCGTAATGAAAACGACGGGCACATCACTTCCAGTTTGGCGGATCTTACGACAAACTTCGAAACCGCTGATGCCTGGCATCATCAAATCTAGGCACACGAAATCAGGGTTGTGCTTTTGGAACAAATCCCAAGCTTGCATGCCATCGGCGGCCGGAATCGTCTGAAAGCCTTCATCTTCCAAAACTTCAGACAAGCCGCGACGCGTGACGGCATCGTCTTCCGCCACCAAGACCTTCATGTGCATCCAGCAGTTCTCCTAGTGGGTTTCCGGGGCGTGCAATGTGCAACGAAACGAGGCACCTTCTTGGGAGGGAAGCAGTTTGCAGTCACCTCCATGCTTGCGGGCCAATTCCCTTACGATACTCAACCCGATCCCGGTTCCCGCTGGATCCTCCAAACGATCACTTATTCGCTCAAAAGGCGAAAAGATCTTCTGCGTCATGCGATCTGGAACACCCGGGCCTCGATCTTCAATAAGAATCACCGCATCATCACCCGTCAGCGAAGTCGTCACTCGAAGCCATTTTCCCGCAAACGCGTACTTTTCTGCGTTGCTGATGAGATTGACGAGGATCTGTTCGACCGCGTCCGCAGCGAGCTGCCGGGCTTTGGCCGCCTGTAGAACAAACTCCACTTCAAATCCAAGCTCCTCGAAACGCGGCGCAAAGGTGGCTAGAACTTCTCGCACCAAATCGTCGAGCACCTTAACCTCGGTCTGTAAAGGTTTTTTGCTGTCGACCCGCGCGAACTCTAACACGTTACCTATCAAGCGATTCAGACGTCGACTCTCACTTTGAATCACACCCAGTCGCTCTAGCTTGGGATCCACATTATCACGTACGCCGGCCCAAGTCTCACTTTTAGACAGATCATTGGCCAGTAAGTCAGCGTACATACAGATGTTCGTCAAAGGTGTTCGCAGCTCGTGCGACACTTGATTGACAAATGAAACACGGCTGGCGGCCAATCGAAACTGACGATTCACGTTGATCGTAACAAGCCAACCGCCCAAACAGAGTGCGAGTGAGACTCCGACCACCGCCGACCAGATCGGCGCAACCATACTGTCGCCCGCTAGTCTGCGAATCAACTCTTCGGTTGCAACGACTCGCAAACGCCATCCCTCGAGCGGCTCTTGCACGGCAATCTCTGCTGTTGGAGGCTGCGACCTTGCATCGTCCAAGAATTCCCTGGGGGCTCCGCCCCAGTGATGAATCAGCTGGCCTTCCACGTCCACAAGTTGCCGCGCAGAACCGGCGAGCGTACCAGTTCTTTTGAGCGGACTTCCCTCCCCAATGTCGCCTAGTTTGGGATCTGGAAGCTTGGCAAGTATGTCTGCCTTCCACCTAGCAGTAGGCAGCGCCACGATAGCGCGCATCCCATCGACTTGTTTACACCAGAAACCAAGAATCATTTCTCGCCGGTGATACCAAGTGATCCAACCAAAATCTGGCTCGACACGTACACCTGCCGCCCGGCCATTGGGAAACTGAGGATCGAAGTTTTCGCCTTGATTCTGCTCAAGCTGAGAACCTCCCGACTGAATCGCCAACTGTTTCTCTTCTGTCTGCGCCTCTGCTTGCTCAAAAGGCAGAAACGGATCTGGCAAGTCCTGTGAGGCAGCGTTTGAATCGGCAGACTGCCCCATTAACGGTGGAGCATTACCATAGTAGATCTTTGAGCGGCGTGGTGCAGGCCCCCGCCGCTGTGCAATCTGCCCTGCTTGTGACGAATTCTCAAAACTCGGTGCAGAGTTTGCCGACATTTGCTGCGTCCACTCCTCACCATTTGAATCATTAGCCGGCGTTTGTCGACCGACATTCGAATTCAAACTCTGAGCGCTCTGACTCGCGGTATTATTCGTCAGTTGTGGGTTTTTGCTAAAATTCGATGGTATCGCAACTTGCTCTCGGAGCAGTTGCATTGCCTCATCAATCAAAGACTGCTTGTCGCGTGTCTCTCGCAATGGCTCGACCGGAAAATAAAGCTGGGATTCCTCATCGACTACGATAACCGCGTCGGCCAGATAAAGCCTTTTCAACTCCACGCACTGATCAAGATCGTTGAGGTCTACGTCTTCCAGTTCATTTTGCAGTTCAATGGAATACGCTTCAATCACGTCCGAGATCGAACGACTTACCGGCACAAGCTGGTCCATCAGGATTTCCTCTACCCGCTGCTTGGCCATCGCTCCACGCTGATGAATCCAAAACTGAGCCACCACACATAGCGCAAGAATCGCTAATGCAAGGGTGGTCCAGAGTGCTAAGAGCGAACGAGCCATAATCTCAGAGCGTTGAAGAAAACCTAGTCCGTCGCGGATGTACGATTAATGAAGTCAGTTGTGAAAACGTCGGCAGCCGACACCTTCGACTCTTCCAATAGCCCAAGCTCTCTGAATTGATCAACAAGAGTGCCCCATCGCTCGGCTGTCATCATGCCAACTTCATCTGCAGGAACGGAATCCGTAATGCACAGCGGACGCAGTTCTCGAACTCCAAACTCCAACGCTTCCGGCGTCATCCCATGCTTGTTCTCCTTGAGAATCGCAGCATTGGTTTCGTCTGGCGACTCAAAGTACTTCTTCCAGCCTTCGCGACTGGCAACTACGGTGCGCGCCACCAAATCCTGGTTCTCGGCGATGTAATCTTCCGTTGCCAGCAAACATGATGAATACGGATTGAAGCCAATCTCAGAAACCATCAGCAATTTCGCATCAACGCCAGACTGGCTGGCAAGCAGTGGCTCGCTAAAGTTGTAACCCTGCATCGCACTGTTTCTGTTGGCAACAAAGTTGGGGACGCCCGAATAAGGGACAACCTTGACACCTTCCAAGAGCCCCTTGGCTTTCATGTATTCCAAGTAAGGTCGTCCATTCCCGGCCTGAAGGGTGAGGCCCTTCAAGTCGCTGAGAGTCTTTGCACCAGAATCAGGATGCACTAAGATGCAGCGCGGCGTATCCTGAATTGGAGCCATCAACGCCACTACAGGCACTTCCTGCTCGCGGAACACGAGCACGTCATCCGCGTTGCCAATCGCAAATTGCACACGCCCTGTTAGCAATTCCTGAGCTACTGGAGCATTCGGGCCACCAGGCTCGATGGTGACATCCAAGCCATACTTCTCGTAGATGCCATGAAGTTTGGCAGCGTAGAACCCACCGTGCTCGGCCTCTGGAAACCAGTTCAGCATCAAGGTGACCTTCTGCAGCCTACCTTCTTGAGATCCTTCACCGCCGGCTGACTGTTTGTCATTCTCACAGGCAGTTGTGGTGAACAAACAAGCTCCGATCAACAACCAAGACCAAAATCTTCGGTTCATCCTATTCCCGCTATCATTCATTGTGAAAGTAGAAGTTTGCGTGAGGGCAAATGGCTGCTAACTCCGACGAAGAATACTACCATTGTACTGGCTATTCATTTTCAAAGTCGGCGTTTCGCGTCCACCTGCGTAGCAATACGCCGCCCAACAAATTTACGCTCGTCAACATGGCGATTCCAAGTAGTGTACTAACAAGAATAGCTGCCATCACAGCACTCGTCTTCGCCTGGTTTTGCCAACCGGTCATCAAAGTGCCAAGTCCAGCGAAGTCAGTAGCATTCGTCGCCACGAAGAATTCACCCACGATCGCGCCGATGACCGCCAGTCCAGCGCTGATTCGCAAGCCCAGTATTAGATGGCTCAAGGCATGGGGGAGCCTAAGTTTCAGAAGTTCCTGCCAGCGCGTGGCGCCGTAAAGTCTGAAGAGATCACGTAAATTTTGGTCAATCGAAATCAACCCGGTCGTCATGTTGGAGACGATTGGAAAAGCACACACGATGGCAGCCACTAAGACAACCGTCCTGAGTTGGTAGCCCGACCAGATCACCAACAAAGGGGCGATTGCGACAATTGGAACAGTCTGCAAAAACACCACGTAGGGATAGAAGGCTCGTCTAATCCACAGCGCTTGACTGAACCCGATCGCCACCAGCACACCTAGTGACAAACTGGTTCCAAGACCTAAAACCGCCGCCAATCCCGTGGCCAAGAATCCTTTTCCAAGTTCGACGCGAGCCTCCCAAAGTGTCTCAAAAACTCCTAATGGACTCGGCAATATGATCGGATGAATCTCATAGACACTCACGACTATTTGCCATATTCCGATCGTCATCAGAAAAACGGCAACGACAGGAATAGTATTAATGAACCAACGCAAGGAAGGACTCATGATTCTTGCGCCTCCGCCAGGGCTTGGCTGATCGAGGCGTAAATTGCAGCGAACTCCGGGCTAACCCGCTGCTCACTTTCTCTTGGCCAAGCGAGCTTATTCTCAAGCAAACAAGCAATTTTCCCATGTGCCAAAATTGCAACACGATGACTTAAGAAAACAGCTTCGGCAATATTGTGCGTCACAAACACGATAGTTCGCTTGCGTTGCGACCAGAGTTCTAAAACTAGTTCATTCAGCCGCGTCCGCAAAAGGTCGTCCAGCGCCGCGAAGGGTTCATCCAACAGCAGAATACTGGGATCTGTCACCAATGCTCTCGCAATACTCGTCCGCATTCGCATTCCCCCCGAGAGTTCGCGAGGAAATTTTTCAAACGCAGCTTCGGGCAATTGAACGGAATGCAGCACAGACTCAATGGCCTCCGATTTTGCCGTTAAACTCTCAGTTCCGCTACTTAAATCGCGTTCGCCCCTTATTACTCTTCCCGCCCCAAGCTCTGTCGGCAGTTCGACATTCTGACGAACTGTGCGCCAAGGCAATAGATTGGCGTCTTGAAACACGAAGGAAAAATCACCTGACCTATGCGTCGGTTGCTCACCATCGAAGAGAATTTCACCCGACTGTAAGGTTATGAGATTAGCGACTGCCTTGAGCAAAGTACTCTTGCCGCATCCGGAGGCACCAAGCAGCGCTACGACTTCTCCCGGCGCAATATCCAAATTCAAGTCGTTGAGAACAGGCGGCGAATTCGAATAAGCGAATGTCGCGTCTTGGATGGAGATTCCGACAGCTGACACAGATTTTAAAGGAGCTCGATGTTGAGACGGAGAAATTGGGATGGACTGAGGCCCCGAGTTGGAAATGATTACAAAGCCCGAAGCGTAAGCGAGTCGATAAGACTGGGCTTCGAGTTATGAATCACAGCACTCAACTCACTGCTTGGCATCCTTGGCTTCATCTTGCTGATCCGTCGACTGGGGTCCTTCCAAGCTGCCAAATTGTAGCAAGGGAGGCGAACCCTGAGCAGCGGCATCGATGAACTCAGCATGGATTTCAAGCTGCCCGTCCAGCCAACCTTCAAATTGGTTGGCTTCAGACGCTACAGCCAATATTTTGGTCGCTAGCTCCAGCTGTGTTTCGAATCCTCGGCGCTGAGCTGTCATGGCGGATCTAATGTCAGATGGAAATCCAGTCATTCGCCCGGCAGCTTTGAGCTGGTCGACGGCGAACTGAAGTCGAGTTTGGAAGGCGGCCAAGTTTAGCTGCAAACGATCGAGATACTGCTGCCCGAGCGGAAGAACGAGTTGCGGCAAGTCCTTCGATCCAACGCCAATCCGCCAACGAATCGAGCGGCCACGAGAACCAACTAGCTCTGCTTGAAGGTAAACGACGGTCTCTGCCGAAGATTCCTCGTCGGTCCGGATCGTCCATCTTGCGGGTTCACGCTTCGCCAGGGTTTGCGGGCCCGGTGGCATCACTTTGAAGCCTTCGGTGGTCGCGACTCGCAATTTCCAGTTCGGCTCGCGAGCACGCTCTTTGTATTGCGGCGAAAGCTTTTGAACCTGCATCATTGGAACGGTCGGAAGAATGAACGGCTCCAGCTGCTTTGCAGTGGCGGCAGCCTCCGCGGCGGAAGCCTTTGCCCTATCGGTCAAGTCCTTCGCTAACTCCATCTCACGTACGTCGCTCTCCGCTTCCTTCGCGACCTCCTTGAGCTCAGCAAGCACATCCACCTTTGCCGCATCCTCCATCGCCTCGCGAGCATAGGGCTTCAGCTGTTCCTCGACCCCCACTTTCGCCACTTCAACAGGCTGTTCACCATCTGGCACGCTTGCCGAGTTAACAGCCGCTTGACTCTTATTGGCATTTTTCTCCACTTCCACCTGCCCGGGCGAAAACAAGTTATCCAACCCTAACTTCGAAGCCAACAACTCTTCTTTCTGGTCTGGCTCCAATTCGATTTCGGTTGGGTGCTGAGGGATATCGCCAAGCAACTCCACTTCCGTTTGAGCGACAGCACCGTTCTCACTTCTCGGACTGTACTGCCCCAAAGAGGTTTTTGAGTCGGTGCGCGCGATGTCATGACTTGGCACTTCGTCGCCCGGATATGTTGCAATAAAAGCGACTAGCAGGCACGAGGCAAAGGCGATTACAACAAACAATAACTTGACCGCATTGGGGCAAGCAGGCTTAGATGTTGCTCTTCTACGCGAAGGGAATAATTGGGAGGATGTCGAGTACGCGGAAGTCAACTGTTCAAGACGCTGCCTGAGCTCGTTACTGGAGAGCTCGTTTGGCTCTTCTTCCTTTACGCCACGCCCTAACTCAAGTTTTGAACCAGCCTTCATTCCTTCTGCAAACTGGAATGCCAAGTACCGTATTCGGATAGCAGATAGCTTCTCTTGAAGTTCCAGCTCGCCTTGAGTGGATACGATCAGACGCCCTGCAACGTCGCTGCTGCTGCCCGCTTTCGACTTTGCTTCAGAATCGTCAGTGTCGACGTCTAACTCCACGGAACAATCGTAGAGCTGCCATGCCCAGTCCAAAAGTAAGTCGTTTGGGGGAGTACCCATTTCATCGAGGACGTGCTGCAGGTTGGTCACGTGCGGATGGCCAAAGTTGAGTCGAATTTGGGAAGATGGGAAAAAGGCCGTCGTTTTATGATAGCAGGGCTGGTGTTGTAGCGGTGGAGAAAGCCTAGATGAGTAAAGTGTGAATCTCTAAACCACTACCAACAAAGGGCTTAGGATATCGAATTGGTACCTGCGCTGCTTTAGGACACCACCGGCTAACACATTTTCCACGGAATCGGGCAGAGCGTTAACGGATAGTTTGCTACCATACCGATGGCTTGGAAGCCCCAGTTAGATCCGACGTTTCAGGGGCCAACTTCGACTCCAAAATTAGCTCTTCCGTGAATCGAAGCTCAAGAGTTTGACACCAATGCTAGCACTCCTACAATCTTCGCTCGCAGTGGACAGCAGAGCTGCCCCTGCAGCCCCAATGGGAGGTAGAAATCCACGCGTGTGCGAAAAGTTGAGTTGGCGTGTTGCCGCAATGAAGCGAGAACGTCAAAGTCAGTTGACGCACACAGACGGCAGGAAAATTAGTGGCCCTTCTTTTCTAGCTTTCGCTGTCACCCGTTTTGGTAAGTTGGATTCTCCCGAAGGATCAGAGTGTGGCAAGGTATGCCACGAGCGTCATGTAGGAACTAGCTTGCCCGCTGGATTGATCTGTTCAATTCGCAGCGCGCAATGTATGACCATTTGGAGTGCGTGGAGAGCATGTCACAAGAGGTGAATCAGGATAGCCAGAAATTGGCAAACCAGGTGCGGGATGCCCTGGTAGAACGGATCGGCGCGGAGCGGATCGAGCTGTGGATTCCTGCCTGCACCAATTGGGCGTTGTCTGGCTCAACCCTTACACTTTCTTTCGAAGAAGATTCTCGCTGTCAATTCGCTCAGAAAATGCTCAGCCGCGATCTTGGTAGTGCTCTTTCGGCCTACTTAGGCGAGCCGGCGGAAGTTCTAATGCGTGTGTCTCAGGAGTCGGCCAATGCTCCTCAACCAGCCGCAGCAACCAAAGCAAAGCATTCTGCTCAAGTTCGTGTCCATCTTGGGGATGAACTGGACAGCCCCTCTCCGCAATCCAGGCGTTCGGAAAAGTTGGCTGCGGCAAGTCGGCAGATGGCGGCCAAGAACGATCCGCAAGAACCCATCTTGTGGGACGAGTTTGTTTCCGGCGATTCGAACCAAGTGGCTTGGGCCGCGGCGAAGATGATCCTTAGCGAGCCGGGCAACATCACCCCGATCTTGTTGCACGGATCAAGTGGCGTCGGAAAGAGCATGTTGGTGAGTGCCTTGGCCGAGCGACTGCGCACCCTGCATCGCCTACGTCGCGTCGTCCATCTCACCAGCGAACAATTCTTGAATGACTTTACCGACGGCCTGCGAGGCGGCGGACTACCGATGTTCCGTCGCAAGTACCGAGACGTCGAAGTATTGATCTTGGAAGACCTCCAATTCTTCGCGGGCAAAAAGTCATCGATCGCGGAAGTCAAACACACACTCGACAATCTTTTACGTCTGAAGAAGCAAGTCATCTTCACTTCCAATTGCTCGCTGAACGAGCTGGAAGGGCTTGGCAATGAACTCGTGACGCGGCTTCGCGGCGGCCTGACCGCTCCGCTTTTTCCGCTCGATCGAGAAATTCGTCATCAGATTCTGACACGTAAGATCGAAAGCCTTGGGCTGGAAGTACCTGCCGACGTAATCGAAGAGATCGCCGATCGCGTGACGGGCGACGGTCGTGTACTCAGCGGCATTGTCCATCGCCTAACTGCCACCTGCGCGTTTTCCGATGGTCCGCTCAATCAGCAAAGCTGCTGGGCTGCAATCGGCGACTTGGTCCAAGCTACCAAGCCAATTGTCCGCATTGTAGACATCGAAAAAGTGGTCTGCGATGTGTTTGGTTTAGAACCCGACAGTCTGCAATCCACCAGCAAGATTCGCCGCGTCAGCCAACCTCGGATGCTTGCGATGTTTCTGGCTCGCAAATACACTCCTTCCGCTTACAAGGAAATCGGCCAGTACTTCGGCAAGCGTCGTCACAGCACAGTGATATCCGCGGAGAAGACCGTCGAGACTTGGCTGGAAGAGAACTCAGAAATTGAAGTCGGCCGCGGCCTGAGTGCTCGACAAGCCGTCCGCCACGTTGAGTCCCAATTGCAAGTGGGCTAATCACAAACCGAAGCATCTGCTTAAAGCCAAGTCCTAGGCGCCGGTTTGCTTTGGTTCGTGAAACGAGTCGCCGAACAAACTATTCCAACTCACGAAAATCAGGCCACTCATGCTCAACTTCATCAGCGTATTTGGTCTGCTATTTCTCCTCAGTCTTGCCTGGCTGATGAGCTCTCATCGAGATCGCATCGACTGGCGACTAGTCGCGTTTGGGATCATTCTTCAGTTCGCTCTGGCAGGCGTCTTCTTTAACTCGCAGAACTGGAAGTTCTCACAGAGCTACGACAGTTTCGATAGTTTGCTCAAGGCCGCTCGAGCAAACGAATTATACCTCGACAACATTCCGACTCTAGATGACGACGCAGAAGCCCCAAGCTTTGCCAAATTATTTGCTCGACTTGAGGACAAAGACGACAACTTTACCGAGAAGCAATTCGCGGAGGCTTTTTGGAATTTGGGGACGAACGAGGTCGTTGTGCCAAGGTTTAGCAACGGCATTGTCTTTGCTGCTGTCGAGTCATTCTTCGGATTGATTCAAGAGAGCGTTGATGCTGGCTCTTCCTTCGTATTCGACACGCACGCCCAAGGCGAGGACGACACACACCCCAAAGCGATTCTGACGACCTTTGCATTCGGCGTTCTGCCGACCGTAATCTTCTTTGCCGCGCTAATGAGTGTGCTGTACTACGTCGGCTTTATGCAGCGTGTCATCCGCATCATGGCCTGGGTCATGGAAAAAACTTTGCGCACGAGTGCAGCGGAAAGCATGGCAGCGGCAGCGAACGTTTTGGTCGGACATACAGAAGCTCCGCTTGTTGTCCGGCCTTACGTCCCTCACATGACACGCAGTGAACTCAACGCGTTGATGGTCGGTGGCTTCGCAACGATCAGTGGTAGCTTGATGGCGATCTTTGCAAGCATGGGTGTGAGCGCGGGCCACTTGCTTACTGCTTCCTTGATCTCAGCCCCAGCTGCCTTGGTCATCGCCAAAATTCTTCAGCCGGAAACGGAGACTCCTGCGGACTTGGCCGAGGCGGAAGCAAAAACGAAACAAGAAGCCTGCAATGTCATCGAAGCGGCTGCCAACGGAGCCAGTGAAGGGATGAAGCTGGCGATCAACATTGGCGCTATGCTGATCGCCTTCCTCGCACTGATCATGTTCATTGATATTTGCCTGCAAACTGCGGCCGGTTGGGTCGGTATCGAGCTATCGCTTAGCATGCTATTCGGCTGGGTGTTTTTCCCATTGGCTTGGATAATGGGCATTGAGAGCCAGGACTGCTTGGTCGCCGGTGATTTGCTAGGCAAGAAGCTGGTCGTCAACGAATTCTTGGCTTACATCGAGATGTCCAGCCAGCCGGTACGAGTAGACGGTGGCGGAGAAGGCATCAGCGACCGGACGCGAACTATTCTGACTTATGCGCTTTGCGGCTTCTCGAATTTCGGAGCCATCGGCATCCAGCTCGGCGGCATCGGTCCGCTTGCTGGTGAGAAGAACAAGAAGCAGCTAGCGCAGCTGGGACTTCGCGCCATGTTCGGCGGCGCAATCGCAGCGGCTATGACAGCCTGCATCGCTGGAATCTTCTACGGCATCCTTGCCTAGAGCAATCTTCATTCGTAGTGGGATTTTGCTAGCACTCTTGGGCTGAGAACCCAACTGCCGTGTACCTGCCTGCTTAATGTAGCTAGACTCGGCTGTCCCAATTGCCGTCAATAGGGAAGTTGTCGGCCCATTGTCCACCGGATGAAATTCGCTGCAAAGGATTGCTGCATGTATCGATGGCTTTTGTGCTGGCGATATCTAAGAACGCGATATATTGCCTTGGCCTCCGTCGTCAGTGTTATGCTTGGCGTCGCGACGCTGATCATCGTCAACAGCGTCATGGATGGCTTTACCACAGAAATGCAAGATCGCATGCACGGCATTCTGTCGGATGTGGTCATCGAAAGCCATTCTGCCGAGGGACTCTTTGTCACTCCACAAATCGAAGCCGCGATTCGTGAGGCAGCTGGGGATGACTTAGTAGGCATCACCACGGTCGTTCATGTCCCGGCCATGGTAACGATTGACTCGATGGGCGAAACGCTGACGCGTCAGATCAATTTGATCGGAATCGACGAAAGGTCCTATGCCGATGTAAGTGACTTTTCGAAGTACCTGCTCCATCCCGAGAACCAAGAAAAGATCAGCTTCCTGCTTAAAGAAACAGGCTATGCACCAGAGCGAGAAGGATTTCCGGAGTCCGGTTGGATCCATCGTCGTCAGAAAGCAAAGGCGATGAAGCAGATGGAGGCCATGCATCGTCAGCTTGAAGAGGAGCAGCGACGTAACGAACAGTTACGAGCTCAGATGGCCGCAGCAACTGCGGTACCAGCGATGCAAGCACCTCAGGTCGATGCCCGTACCAATGATACAACTCACTCCGCTGAGCCTCCTAGCCATGGCCTGGCTTTTCCAGACGCTCCAACACACTTGCAAGCTCCCGGCTTGGCCACTCAAGCTACCAGCAATCCACCTCCAGTTGGCTCGCCAAACCTTCCGACATACCAAAATGTCGCCTCACTTCCCTCGGATGTCGCCCAAGTCTTCGACGCCGAGCGTGAGCAACATGATGGAATCGTTATGGGCATCAGCATCGGCTCGACGCGTTACCGGGACTTAGACGGAAATATTCGCGACGGCTATTATGTGCAGCCTGGCGATGACATCCAAGTCACGTTCCCCTCTGCTGGAGCCACACCGCGAGCGATCAACGAGAAATTCACCGTCGTTGACTTCTACGAAAGCAAGATGAGCGAATACGACGCGACCTTCGCTTTCGTCCCGCTCGATCGCCTACAAAAGTATCGCGGCATGCAGGGCACTGTGAGCTCAGTGCAACTGAAGCTGCGAGATGATGCTGACCTCGCCGCGGTTCGCGACCGACTGCGAGCGACCTTCGCCGGATTGATGCTTGAAGTAAACACATGGCGCGACTTGCAAGGAGCCTTGCTAGCTGCCGTGCAAATGGAAACCACGATTTTAAACATCTTATTGTTCCTGATCATTGCGGTCGCCGGTTTTGGAATCTTGGCGACTTTCTTCATGATCGTCGTGGAGAAGACCAAGGATATCGGAATCCTCAAATCACTTGGAGCGAGTGGAACCGGCGTAGCTTCGATTTTCCTAGGCTACGGAGTGATGCTTGGCACATTCGGTGCTGGTGTCGGCGCCATCGCTGGTCTGATATTTGTTGCGAACATCAACAAGGTCGCTGATCTCTTAGAGACGATCACTGGCCAAGAGGTCTTCGATCCGACCGTCTATTACTTCGAATCCATTCCAACTATCGTGCACCCAGGCATGGTGGTCTTTGTCATCTTGGGAGCCGTCGCGATTGCCGTTTTAGCGAGCGTACTACCATCGATTCGAGCTGCCAGAATGCACCCCGTGGAGGCTTTGCGTTATGAGTAGTGTTTCCTCACAGAACAAACCGCGTCGAGCCGTCGGCTCCGTTGAAAACTCTGGACTGCCGCCGCGAGCTCAAATTCAGCAAGAGCTCTCGCGACACGCGAACAATCAAAGTAATAATGAAACTCCGCCACTGAAGATTGCCCGCGATGTGGTATTGGAAGCCAAACAGCTTCACAAGACATATCGCAAGAACAGCCTTATTGTTCCCGTTCTCAAAGGCTGCGACTTCCAAGCCGCTCGTGGCGAGATCACCGCTATCCTCGGACAAAGCGGCTCCGGCAAGAGCACTTTATTGCATCTGCTTGGGACACTTGACGCACCAGACGAGGGTGAGATCTACTTCGAGGGCGCACGCATCGACACGATGCATCGCCGCAAGCGTGATCGCTTCCGAAACAATCAGCTGGGCATGATCTTCCAATTCTACCACTTGCTTCCAGAGATTAGCGCTTTCGAAAACGTTTTGATGCCAGCGATGATTTCGCACGGCTATTGGCATTACTTACGCAATCGCAGCACCTTGCGCCACCGAGCAACGGAACTACTAGAGCGCGTAGGCTTAAGTCATCGTATGCATCACAAGCCCCGTGAGCTATCCGGTGGCGAAATGCAACGAGCAGCCATAGCTCGTGCTTTGATCTCCGACCCCGAATTACTTCTGGCCGACGAGCCAACTGGAAACTTAGACCGCGAAACGGGCGAAACCATCTTGCAGTTGCTACGAGAACTAAATGAAGAATCGGGACTCACGATTGTAATGGTTACTCACGACGAGCAGATCTCGCAGCAATGTGACGCCACCATTCGACTCGCAGATGGTCGAATCGAGTCGGTGCAATAGGCGATTGCTGGCGTGTGAGAAATTGCCTCACGTAGTGGACGAACTCAGGAACCCGGGAGCAAAATTCCCCGCTCCCAGAACAAATCGCATACAGTCCAACAAGACCAAGAGTAAATGCAAACACGACGTCGGCTATTCCGAGAGGCTCATGACCTCGCCCACTACCTAGCCTTGGCAATCTCCAGCTAGCCAGTCAAACTCTGTTCGATTAGATGCTGTGGCAAGTCACTGACCTTGGAACAGCCAAGTTGCTCCATAACTTGCTGAAGCTGCTTCTTGAGCATCTCAAAGGTGTGATGCCCACCGTACTTGCCCAACGCACACACTCCGAACATCGGGGCTCGCCCCATGAACGTAAAGTCAGCGCCACAGGCCAGACAGGCGGCGAGATCAGCTCCCGAGTGAGAACCGCCGTCGATCATGATCTTGATCTTACCTTTGAACTCGGGCGCGAGACGATGAAGTGGCACGATAGTAGATTCACCACGATCTAGCTGTCTGCCGCCATGGTTGGAGACAATCATCCCATCCAAGCCATGTTCAATCGCCAAGCGAGCATCGTCTGGATTGACCACGCCTTTGACTACCAAGTTACCTTTCCATTTTTCGCGAATCGGACCGATCTTGTCGGCTGTCAGTCTGCCCGAGAATGTCTTGTTCATGAACTGCGCCAAGTGCTTTAGATTGAGGCCCTTAGGAATGTAGGGCTTCATCGTCCGAAACTCAGGTTTACCAGCGGATAGCTGCCCCATGGCCCAAGCCGGACTCAGAAACATCTGAATGATATTCCTCGCATTCATCCTCGGCGGAATCGAGAGTCCGTTGCGGATCTCTTTTGGTCGATAGGCAAAAGTAGGCGTGTCGGCCAGAATCACCAGAGTGCGACAGCCTGCCTCCCAAGCTCGTTCCAGCAACTTATCGCGGAGTTCTAGTTCCGCTGGGTGATAGAGTTGAAACCAAAATTTTCCGCCTGTTATTTCACCGATCTCTTCGATGCTCGCAGTCGTCACGGTCGACAGAGTGAATGGAATGTTGTGATCCACGGCGGCCTGCGCAAGATACTCGCAGGACCTAGGCCACATGAGTCCTTGCAGGCCAACAGGCGCGACACCAAACGGAGCATCGTAAGTCTCGCCAAACAGCTCGGTTGAGGGATCCGCGCCAGCAAAGTCGCGAAGGTACCAGGGCTTGAGCTGAACCTTACGAATGTCACTCGTGTTGCGTTCCAAGTTGACTTCGCTGAAGCAGCCGGCCGCAAGATAATCGTAGGCAAAATGAGGCATCCGGGACTTGGCTTTCGCCCTAAGATGCTCACAGGACGGATATTCAGAATTGAAATGAGTTTGCATAGGGCCAATGATCTGAGTTGGGGTCCATCGCGGTATCCCGTCGCGGTCAGAATCAACTTTACGCGAGAGACCGTCAACATATTATCTCACAATCTCGCGAATCCAGTAACCAGTTCCAGACATTTCCTAATAGTCAGGATGCTTTCCTGGATTCTACTTACTGCTGCGACTGCGTAGAGCAACTTTGAGTGTGAAATCCCCCACTACTCGGAGAAGGATAAATTCCACACTTGCTCCGGCCCTATCTTGTAAATGGGGACCTAAGTCTCGGGCTTTCAACTTATCAGTTGCGAAGTTTCCACATGGTCTATTATCCGTTGCCGAAAACTAGTCTGAAAACTACGTCAAACGGTTTCTTTTTGCCAAGGAAATTTAAGTGTGAACTTTAGTCTCGCAGAGGTAATCGATACGTTGCGCTGCTACGTCGACATCGCGTTGTTCATGTTGATTTGGCTAGTTCAGTTGATTATCTACCCATCCTTCGTGCATGTTCGCGAGTCGGTCTTTATTAAGTGGCACAACAAGTACACAGGATTGATTTCGATCTTTGTTGCGCCGCTAATGTTCGGGCAAAGTGGGATTTACCTTTACACTGCGTACTCGTTCGGACGATGGCATGACCTGTTTGGCTGCGTTTGTATCGCTGTACTCTGGCTAAGCACTTTCCAGCTGAGCGTCCCGTGCCACGACCGCTTACATCGCTTTGGCTACGACCTAGCTACTATTCGGCGACTGGTCCGCACAAACTGGGTTCGCACTTTCTTATGGACAATCATGCTTGCGATTACGTTGCTGACAATATCGCCTTTGGCCAGTCTGAGAGAAGCAACCTAGGCCAAGTCAGCCAGAAATTCGTCGCTTAGACTTTTCTTTGGACATAGCTGTCTGGCCAAGGATCCTCGAATTCTCGGCCCGACTGCCATTGCTCGATCTCTTCGTCTGTAAGGAAGCAACGATTTAAAGAATCAGCAAACCAATCGACCTGAGTTTCATCGCCGATGACAGTTAGATGGCAGCGACGATCACCGAAACGGCCGCTCTCCTTGGCTATCCGCTCTTTGAGTCCTTCGACTTCTATCTCATCAAGGCCATGATCTTCATCTTCGAGTATCCCCGCTCGCCAGTAACCAATTAGCTCAAGGCTGATGCCTGCTGCTGCTTGATTCCAAAGGAGCGAGACGTTGTCACGACTAGCAAGATAAAAGAATCCTTTGCTGCGGTAGATGTGCTGGCCGAGATGCTGATTGCAGGTGTCCCACAATCGCTGCGGATGAAACGGCCGGTCATCTTCGAGCACTCGAGTTGCCAAATTGTAGGGGCGATCGTCTTGACTCTCCGCCTCAAAAGCGGGTTTCACCTCCTCAATCAATTGTTCGACGCGATGATAGTCGTACTCGGGCATCGCAAGGACATCTTCGATCGGCAAGTTTCCCCAAGGCACGGAGACGATCGAGACAAAGGGGTTCAGCTCATGCACAGCCTGGGCAATAAACTCAAGTTTGCTTGGCTCGATTCGGTCAACCTTGGAGAGAAGCAAATGGCTGCAAAACATGATTTGCTCCACCAAGAGATTGGTTGTGTCACGCTTGTTCTCCTGCAGGTTGCGTTGCATCGTTGGAAAAATCTGTTGACCACACGCATAATCCTGATCGAGCATCGCGGCGTCGACCAAGGTTAGCACTCCCGTCAACTTACACTCTGGCTTATCGCGGAAGAGCTCAATGAGCGGCATTGGATGACAACTACCTGAGGTCTCGATGATAAGCAGATCCGGGGAGCCGTTGCTCAAGATGACTTTAACCGCGTTTCGGAGCTTCTCGATTCCGTTTTTGCTGCTGAGAATGCAGGAGTGGATCGACTGGAAATTCGTGTCGTCCTTTTCGAAAAACTCAGTCTGGGCAATGATGAGCCCATCAACGTCCAGCTCACTCATGTCGTTGACGACGACGCCAACAGAGAGCTCTTTCTTGTTAGCCTGAACGAGCAAACTTTTCAGAAGTGTTGTTTTCCCAGATCCCAAGAAGCCATTTAAAACGAGTACTGGTACGGTTACCGCAGGTTCAGGCGGCTGATTTTCATCGCGAGTCATCGTAATCCGTTTCATTAGCCTAGGTTCAGACGATGGGTCGATCATCGCGATCAAAGAATAATTTAGGAGACACTTAGAATTCGTTTTTCCTGAGACGCAAACAGGATACATGTGCAATGGAACTGCATCAACTCCTCTAAAGTGGCCATCCAGGCAGAGCGGAATCTTAGAAATGGTCCGACAGCACCCTCCGTCTCCGGCGACTTCCGGTGCCTCAACTCGTTATCCCGCACTGCTTAAATTAAAACACTTACCCCTGCATGCTCTGCAAAAAACCTCCAGGAGGTTGCGGTTGCATATATGGTCGGGCATAGTCAAAAGTAGTTACCTGCCTGAACACAGGGTAACACCATGGCGTACGAACTCATCAACATGCCCTCGCACCGCTTTGATCCACATGGCGTTCTTGATCTCCTGAGGCAGATGCACCCCGACATGAGCATCGCCGACCCGAACAACGATTGATCTTAAATTGAAGTCGTCACTCCGAGGGGCGGATTGTGAAAGAAGAATCGGGTCTTTGCTTTAAGACATAACTCTGAGTACCACGACGGCGACGACTGGTCGTAAGAGGCACCCTCATATCGATCCCCCAGATGACCGCTACTCGCATGTACTCGCGAAAGCATATCCACGTCACCTAACGAGTCAAACGATGCCTTGGACTGCTTTGCACTGCATCGAGATATCCTTGCCAGTGCTGAGCCTAGGAACATCACGATTGTGGTCATCGGAACGTTGCATAACCTATCAGCACTCCTTGAATCGGACCTGTGCAAGTTCAGTGAACTAAACGGTAGAGATCTTGTCTAGAAAAGCTTTCTTCAAGTTGTCGCCACGGGCGGAAACCTCATTGATGGCGAGGGTCGCAACAGGACAAACTGGGGCGGTGCTGACGCGCTCTGCGAGTACAACGAATGGTCCTGCCTGAACAGGTAGCGAACCGAGATGTGGTGTTTCGTGATCGAGAATTGCAAGGCTCCTTTTTTTGTTGCGTCGTTTGGGAAATCGGCTGCGGTGACTATCACCATGCCAAGTGCGGCAATGTCATGACCGGGCAGGGACACAAGGAGCTGGAAAAGTCCCGACACAGTCGGGCGCAGCTACAAATACCACTTTGCCTTGCGCGGCGGTGAGGAGAAGACCGATCGCCACAGCAACGATCGATGTGCGTTGCTGTATGCGATTCGCGGAGCGGCGGGGATTCCAAAGCCTACATCGACGGAAAGATAGACCTATCTCCCTCCGGCGAATGTAGCTGGACGAAAATCAACAATAGCCCAAATGGTTACATTGAGAAGAAGCAAGCCAGCCAAACTCATCGCAGACGAGATCAAATCGCTCATGCTCGGAGCTCGCTCACCAGCGGACAAAACTCCCCCAACGCGTTAACAAACTTAGTTCAGGAAGTCTCCGGTGGAGTTCGACGCGCAAAATGGAATCCCACAGGCGATCCCGACATCGGAAGCTGGGAAATAGGCTTTCGAGTCTTCGCAAACGGCAAGCTTATAGGAACTGCTGATGGGACACCGTTCGTCCTGAGCCCCGATGCAGATTCGCGGTTGCAGCTTGAAGTGCGTTCCGTCAACGCGAATGGAAATCAACGCTTCCCCGGCTGTTCTGTTTACAACGGTACATTTATGCGAGATTGCTGCGATACACATTCTGCTGGTTTGCCAATCACCCGTCGCCTCACGGCAATACGGATCACAAAACACAACTGGTTTAGGGAAGCCAACTACTTCACTCCCACGATGTAACAAATCCAAACACTGGCGGACTCGGCGGTTTCAGCCCGTTCCCATTCGCCCGAGTCATCTTCGGTTTCCCAGTAGACGCGAGTTTCGCTGAAGCCGGCTTCCTCAAGCATTTCGCGAACTTCAGGAATGGTCCAGAATCGCCAGTGGTATTCGAAGGCACGGAAGAGTCGACTGTTGTCTTGAAAACTGAAGTGAATGTAGAAGCTCGCATCGCGCGTGACGGGATCAAAGCTGGCTTGCTCCCATTCGTAATGGAAAGACTTTTTGCCTTTTCCGATCTTACGCTCATCTATTTGTTCTTCGTAACAGCCTGGTCCGCCCATCATATCCAGCACCATGATGCCTTCGGTTTTCAGGTTCGCTCTGGCAGTTTTGAAGTACTCGACGACTTCTTGGCGCTTCTTAAAGATCCAGAACGAAAAATTTTGCGCAGCGAGAACATCTGCTTTGGTGCGATGCCGAGTGCGAACATCGTCCTGGACTAATGTAATGCGACTCTGTTCATTTTCATCGAGTGGCGGCAAATTGTGGTCGCGTCCCCACTGAATGGTGTCGCCACACAAGTCGACTCCCAGGGCAATTCGCTTCTTCTTAGATTTGACCCATTCGCAGCACACCGAAAAAGTGCCGCAAAAATCCTCTCGCAACACGTACGGCTTGCGTCGATAGGCTTCTCGATAGGCCTGCTCAAAGAACTCAATTTCGTGCGACGCAGACTGAACAGAGAGCTGGTAGCACTGTTGCTTGTCAGCCAACTCAGCCAGAGTCGGCTTGGAGGTCGATTTCGTTTTCTTCTTGGCCATCGCTGTTCTAGATGTGAGTCGTGTCATACCTGGCTCCATTCCTGAATGAACAGGCCAAGGCTTAGCTAAGGTTTACCCAACAACTTAATCTCTAGACATTACTCCTCGTAGTGGGATTCGCCAGAATCCCCCGTTGGCCAGCGCTTTGCCCACTAACCTCAGGATTTCTGGCGAAATCCACTACAAGAAGACGCGTGGCGGATTGCTGGGCGGACGACTATACTGAGAGGGTGAGAAGGAGGATGTTACGCAGCAACATTCGCCTTCTGCCCCGCCTCCCAAGTTTCAGCAGCCCCGCTTGTTGGGCAAAATGAAAACTTTCCCGCTTTGCCCGATGGCAAGCATTCGTCGAAGCATCGAGGATCGTTCGAAGTGCGCACCATGCGTATTCAATTAACCGTCCTGCTGGCAGCTGCCGCAATCTCTGCCCCACCAACTACGTACGCGCAAGATGCGTCATCAGGTAAAAAAAGTGAAGCGGAGCTGCGTGTCGCCGGTCGGCAGCTGTATGCTGATTCTTGCGTGGATTGCCATGGTCAGCGTGGCGAAGGAGTTGAAGGTGTATACGAGACGGTGTTGGCAGGTGACGATTCCATTCGGCAACTCGCCAAGCGTATCTCGGACACGATGCCGGAAGGCGAACCAGAATTATGCGTGGCAGAAGAAGCTCTTGCGGTAGCAAGTTACGTGCACTATGCGTTTTACAGCGAAGCGGCTCAAGTTCGCAATCGTCCGCCACGAATCGAAATGGCGCGTCTTACGAGCAGTCAATTGCGCCAAAGCTTGGCGGACCTATTCCTTTGCTTTGACGATACGCCAGCTCCGAAGCCGGAAAGCGAACTGAAGTTTGGAGTCAAAGCTCAGTACTTCGATGATGACAATTGGGACCGCAAGAAACGAAAACTCGAAAGAATCGATTCCGTCTTAGATTTTGACTTTGGCCGTGAAGCACCTGTCGAAGGCGTGAAGGCAGAGGAATTCTCGATCCTGTGGGACGGTGGACTATTGGTTCGCGAAACGGGACGATACGAAATCGTGGTGAAGAGTAGCTGTTCGTTCTTGTTCTACTTTGGTGCCGACGATCGAGAGTTCATCAATAATCACGTGCAATCCGGTGAAAAGACTGAGTTCCGACGATCATTGATGCTTACGGGCGGTCGAGTCTATCCGTTCTCCATCAAGTTCCGACAGCGAAAGCGGAAGACAGAATTACCCCCGGCCAATTTCTCATTCCAGTGGGTACCGCCCAACGGCCGCGAAGTCGTGGTGCCAAAGGAAAACTTGCTAGCCGGCTGGAATCCGCCAACTTTCTCCTTGCAAACCGACTTGCCACCCGATGACCGCAGCTACGGCTACGAACGTGGGATTGCTGTGAGCCGCGATTGGGACGAATCCACTACAGCAGCTGCTCTGGAGTTCGCTGGAACCATTTACGAGGAGTTATGGCCGGACTACCAGCGACGTAATCGCAAGGAGCCGGACAAACGCAAGTTGCTAGCAAAGTTCCTAGAGGAAATTGTCAAAGTGGCGTTGCGGCGGGAATTGACGGATCAACAACGTGAGTTGTTCATCCAACGGCAGCTCGCCGCTGAGCCCGACAATGCTTTGGCTGTGAAACGAGTTTGCCTGGTCTCGCTAAAGTCAGCTGGATTCTTGTATCCGACTGCCGATGTGGGGGAGAGCGTTTCGCATCGAGTCGCAAATCGCTTGTCTCTTGTGCTCTTCGACTCCTTGCCGATCGAAGGATGGATGAGAAAGGAATCAGCACGCGACAAGTTCAATTCGGAGGCAACCATCCGGTCCTATGCCGAGAAGTTTGTCGAAGATCATCGCGTTCGGGCCAAGATGCGACAATTCCTGCATAGCTGGCTGAACTTGGAGCACATTAGCGACATCAGCAAAGAAGCGGAGAGCTTCCCTGGATACGACGAGGCCTTGGTGAGCGACCTTCGACACTCCTTGGACAAGTTTCTTGATGACATCGTGTGGTCAGAGAAGAGCGACTATCGCCAACTCTATTTGTCCCGCAAGTCCTTCACTAACCAACGCATCGGTGAGTATTTTGGCGGCGTATGGAAAGTCAACGACGAGAAAGACTCGGCCCACGACGGCACGTCGATGCAACTCACCGCCGAATCGGAACAGCCTCTTGGCGTATTACATCATCCTTACATGTTGAGTGGTCTAGCTTATCACGACTCGACATCCCCGATTCACCGTGGAGTATTCGTGATGCGATTTCTGCTGGGACGCACACTGCGGCCACCAGCCGAGGCATTCACGCCACTCAGTCCCGATTTGCATCCCGATTTGACCACTCGCGAGAGAGTAGCTTTGCAGACTAGTTCAGTATCTTGCCAAGTCTGCCACCAGAAGATCAACAGCCTGGGGTTCACCTTGGAGAACTTCGACGCGGTGGGCCGATTCCGTGATAAAGAGGGCGACAAGGTCATCGATACTTCGGGCTCGTATATCGACCGGGCCGGAAGTGAGATAAACTTTAGCGATTCCATCGAACTGGCAGAATATCTGGCAAACAGCGATGATGCGCAGCGAGCCTTTGTTTCACGTGCATTTCAGCACTTTGTAAAGCAACCCCCCGCAGCCTACGGTGCCGATACACTAGATAAACTGGCCAGAATGTTTCGTGAGCAGGACTGCAACATCAAGAAACTCTTGGTGGAAATCGCAGTGATCTCGACGGAACCGGTCAGACTGATTAAATAGGAAAACGAAAAAGAGAGCTAATACGATGAGTTCACTTCTAGACCGTCGCCGGTTCATGCGCGACTTGGGTGTCAGTTCCTCCGCCGCCCTGTTCCTGATGAATCTTCCGAGCTTCGCCCAAGCCGCTGCAACTCGGCGCAAGCAACGATTGGTCTTCGTTTTCAGTCCGAACGGTGTTATCCCGAAGCACTTTTGGCCAGAAACTCAAGGTCCGGAATTCGAACTCAAACGCATTCTGAAACCACTTGAGAGCGTTCGGTCTCACGTTCTGCCACTTCACGGCGTTTGCAATCAGATCCGTGGTGACGGCGACGGACACATGCGTGGGATCGGCTGTTTGCTGACTGGCATTGAGTTGTTCCCTGGTGACATCCAAGGCGGTTCAGATACGCCGGCGGGTTGGTCTATGGGAATCTCAGTCGACCAATACTTGAAGAACAAACTTCAGTCGGATGCGGCGACACAAACCCGTTTCGGCTCGCTTGAGTTCGGTGTGATGGTTCCAGATCGCGCCGACACTTGGACGCGGATGTCGTATGCTGGAGCGAATCAGCCGGTCGCCCCAATCGACAATCCTTACAAGATGTTCGACAAGCTCTATGGTCAGACCAAGAATCGTGCACTGCTCGCCAGTGTCCTCGATGACTTGACCGAAGACTTCCGCCGAGTCGAAAAGAAGCTGAGTAAGGAAGATCGCGGCTTGCTGCAAGAACACGTCGAGATGGTTCGCGGCTTGGAAAAGCAGCTGGCCGTAGAAGTAAAGACTGCACAATCAGTTGAGCCGGAAAATAAAGACGTGGGCCATGCCACACCTGAGTTGCCGCCAAACATCGAGCAGGAAAACGACAACATCCCGATGATTGCTCGCATGCAGATGGACATGATGCTGCAGAGCTTCAAAGCAGACTTTGCCCGCATCGCCTCGTTCCAAATCACCAACAGCGTCGGGCAACCTCGGATGCGTTGGCTAGGAATTGACGAAGGCCACCATACCTTGTCTCATGAACCAGACAAGAACGAAGAGGCATACGAGAAGCTGATCCGCATCAATACATGGTACTGCGAACAAGTTGCTTACCTGGCCAAACGTTTGGCCGACACACCTGAGCCCGGCGGTGAAGGCTCGATGCTGGACAACACTACGATCGTCTGGACCAACGAGCTTGGCAAAGGCAATTCTCACACGCGCGACAACATTCCGTTCATCTTGGTCGGCGGCGGGCTGGGCTTTAAGACTGGCCAAGCTCACGACTTTGGGCGTGTACCGCATAATCGATTGCTGATGAGTTTCTGCGAAGCGATGGGGCATCCGGCTGAGAGCTACGGAAATCCTGACTTCTGCGGCGACGGCGTTCTTTCTGGCCTGGTCTAGTAGCACTCTCCTCACTTAAACAACGTTGTTCTCGTTCTCATCGCAGCGGGGCTTGACGCCCTGCGCCAGAGGAGCAAGAGACTCCCCCTCGACCCCACACTACGTACCCTGCCTAATCTGACGCTGGTAGAGAAGCTTTATTCAGTCTTCTGTGCCAGAAAGTCGCGATGTAGGAGAACTTGCGCAGTTTGGGATTTCCTCGAACGCTCTCGCCCCCTATCCTTCCCAATGATTAGCAACTGGTCTAGCTTCCAGAATTCTCGACGCTGAGAGGAGTTCAGCAGTGTACGTAGCCGTATCGACGGATTGTATCCCCGACCAAATCATGCCGGATGTGGTCAGCTCTCTTATCGATCTCGAATTCACTACCGTCGAGATCGTACTGCGTGAAGATGGTACGGTCCTCAGCCCGAGTAGGATTGATGCGAACTTCCAAGATGCTTTCCAACTCGCAGTGCGCAGCCACCGTCTCGATGTTTGCAGCTATGATGTCCGCATCGAGGCACAAGGCGAAGAATACTTCGAACAGTTCGATGCAATCTGTCGCCTTGGCAAGGCTACCAAAGTCGTCACATTGACTGTGCCCTCAGCCGAACTTGGTACTCCCTTCAACGAAGAAGTCGAGCGTCTCCAGCGTTTGGTCGACTGCGCGGAAGCTGAAGGTGTCCGCGTCGCTATGAAGAGCCAAATTGGTCGCTTGACCGAAGATCCCGACACGGTAAAAGTCCTTTGCGACAACGTGAAAGGCCTTGGACTCACGCTAGACCCTAGTCATTACTACTGCGGCCCATATTCGAACAAAAAACTCGACAAGATCATGGAGTACGTTTTCCATTGCCACTTGCGAGATTCCAAAAAGGATCAGCTGCAAGTTCGAGTCGGGCAGGGCGGGATCGATTATGCAAAGATCGTCAGTCAACTCGGTGCGGTGGGCTACAACCATGCATTGAGTGTGCATGTTTCACCGGACCCCAGTTTCGAGCAACGCGGCGAACTCAGGAAGCTGCGTCTGCTACTTGAGACTCTTCTATAGTCTGACCGCTAAACTAGCTCCCGGCCGCTCAAAGAAGCGGCCGCATTGTAAGATTTTCGGACCTCGCCATGTTTGGCCCGAGCGTGCAGACGCGTTAGCCGTCTTTTACTACGCCGAACGCAGCTTGCTGCTTATTCAGGGCGAAAAGTCGACCAAGTTTGAAAACTAATCTACTTGCCAAACGCGCAAGGCAGCATGGTCGAGGCAGAGCAATTTGGACTAGAATAGAGTCCCTTCAACCACTTGGCTGCTCCATTTCTCAGCCAAGCACCTCGCCTTCCTCGATTGCCCTCGTCTACTTTCCCTTGAGTCTTTCGAATCGAAAACGCTCTGCCTTTCCACTCCGGTGTCAAACAGTCCTATGCTGTCTTGTGGTGCTTGTTTGCTCGCGACATTTTTGCGTCGCACAGGCGCTGTCTGTGAAGGAACAGATCGAACAGCTTAAGGATAGTCGGTCTCATGTCGGCGACCAGCTGAAGTCGGCTCGTGCGGCGGGGAGGCTGCAGTACACGGTGGGCAAGACAAACGAATTGGAACCGATGCATATCATAGATGCGGAGTTCCAAGTCATCTACGAGAGCCCAAAGTTTCGCATCGATTTAGCTTACAACGAAAGGCTACAGGAGAACCTGCGAAATGGCGACGAACAACCTGGCCATTTTCAGAAATGGGTTCGCTCGCGTGTTGCCAAGCAGACAATTTTGTTCGATGGTCAAAAAGTCATCTCGCTTGAAACCGTTTTGCCACTGCTGAAGAGCCATCAAAAAGAGGTTCGCGGAACCATCCTGTTCGGCTTCAAGAAGATGAACGTCATGCGTTCGGCGGGGATGCCATTTGAAGACCCCATAACCATTTGGAAGGAAGCGCTTCAGTTCACCAATATGGATGAACGCAATCTGAAGTTTACAAGTCTTGCCGGCGGCGGGCTTCGCGGCGTTCTTACAAAAAACACTTATCACATGAAATTCACGCTGCTCGACGGAAGTGATTACGATCTGCGGCGAGTCAGTAGCTACCGAACTGGAGAAGCACAGCCCTTTCGCGATTACTTTTTACGGTGGGAAAAATCAGGTGGAGTTCCTTTTGTCCAACGCTATGCAAATGTCGTCACCTATGCCGACAATGCAACCGGGACTAAAACTCAAGAGGCTCGCAAGTTAACCGTCGAATACTTCCAGTTCCAGGCGAATGCGCCGATCCTAGCCGATGAGTTTGAACTCAAGTCGGCTGGTGTGCCCGAGGGGACGCGTTTCCTTGACGGTCGATCCAACGTCAATGGTGGCCCCAAAGAGCTAGTATTCATTGGGAACGAATTGGTGACTCCCACCGCTAGCGACTCTCAGTAGGCAACTTTTCGTAAATCTCGATCTGAAACGGGCCCCGGTAAAGTACCAATCGAGCTCCTGCTGCCGCATAATGTCGAAACACCGATTTCAGAAAGTGTTCTTCACCAGGCCATGGATAGGCAAAGATTGTCCCGAACTCCGCAATTTCACGACCGTACTTGGCGTAAGCGGATTCTGCTTCTGACTTCAGGGCTACGCGTGGATCTTCTTCTTCCGCAAATTGCGCGGCGCCAGTAGGCAAAAAGTTACCTTCCCAGAACTCCGCGCTTTTTATGCCATACACGGCCGCAATTCGAATGGCCTCTTCAACCAAGAAACGCTCGGATTCTATTCCTACGGCTTCGAAGCCCAGCAAACTTGCCGTTCCAGCAACGACACCAAATCCGCAGCCCAATTCCAAGAAAGTCTTTTGCCGTGCAGGATGACTCAACTGCAAGCCAACTAGCGCTGCTGCAACTTCGGAGTAGTCGCACTCTACCCACTCCGTATTCCTAAGCTCCGGGTGGCGATCCCAGAAGTCGCGAACCTCCTGCCCGCCAAACTGTACCCATTGCGACAGCTCCGAAGGCAACCTCCGTTCTTCGGCAAGGCTCACGGACAAGCTTCTTAGTTTTCCTAACAGACTGCTATTCCATAAAACGGTGAGAGGAATTGCCTTACCGGAATCTTCAACACGGTTAGATGTCGCCGCAGCATCATCAGCCTGCGTGTATTTCTTTTTGTCCGCGGATGCTGTAATCGTCACATCCGATAGCATGCGCTCACAGTTGGCGGCAGTGAATTGCTTTAAATCGGATGAACACAATTCTATCGCCAGCCAAGCCGATACGCGTTCCGGATGAATACATTTTGGGGCGTTTTACGCGCGTCTCTTGCGCATCAAGCAACTTATTGCTAGCAACGGCTCGCCGCCCGAGCGTGAATGGAGTCTTATCGGCATGACGTCGGCTACTCAGACCTCACCTAGTTTTCCACTAGTTGTTCCTACCAAAACTGCAGCACCAACTGCGCGCCTGCTCGTGCGAAACGAAGCGGGCCAAGTTGTTCAACAATGGCTCGTCAAGAACACCAAGTGTACACTGGGAAGTTCAACCAGCTGCGCGCTGCGTTGTACTCTTCCTGGCATCGCGCCATTTCACGCTCTTTTGGTCTTCGGAGCGCGCCAGGCCTTCGTCCGCGCTTTAGCTCCCCAAGTCACACGTGGCGGAAACACCGTCACAGAGGTCTTGCTGAGTGGATCTCAAAATAATTTCGAACTTTCAGGACACCGATTCGAGTTAGAGCGAAACCCCTCAACTCAAAAGCAGACACCCGAGGAGCAGCAACGCCTGAAGTTTACTTTGGCGCGACCGTTTTCCCTGCAGTCTCGAAGCCAAGCGGCGGATGCTAAGAAAGCTGCCCCGAGTCCTCCAAACACCATTGCCGAGCCCTCATCCGCCGAGGCAAATGAGGGCTCGCAGTGGGTTGCAAAGCTAGTAAAGTCCGCGATAGAACCACTTGAGTGCCAAATCCAGAACGTGCTCGAACCCATCGCCGAGCTGCGAACACAAGCTGAACAGCAGAGAGAGCTTCTTCGGCAATACAACGAAGGCACTCCTGTCTCGCCCTCTGAAACACAAGAGCATGACGTCCATCTCGACTTGAATGAATTACTGAAAGCAAGCGACCAAAACATTAGCAGCCGCCTACAAGAATTTGCTTCTGAGCAATCTGTAGTGCTGGAGGTTCTTGGGGAACGGCTTATCGACGTCTCCAATCAGCTCGGGGCGATCGAGCGGATTGTCCAAAACGAAGAGAACCAAGATGCAATAGTTCCCGCTCCGGAGCAGTTTGCAGCCTTTGACGAATTGCGTGACCAAGTGCAAAAAGTCGCCAAGTCGATCCAAGCGTTTGAGAATCGTCATTTTTCTTTCAGCGCAGACGATACCCAGTGGCGAGATGAAATCTGCAATCAAGTCGGTACTCTGAGAGAGTCGCTCACTGGACTAGCACAACAAACGGGCGAAAGCCTACGTGAAATTACGCGTCAAACCGAAGAGAGCATCGGCCAACTCTCTGATCGGACTCAAAACAGTATTCAGGCTCTCTCGCAACAAGCGGAGCAGGGTCGCGAGGATCTACGCGACAGTAATGAAGAGAACTGGAATAAAATCAACTCGCGGACCAATAGCCTATTCGTGAAGGCAGAGAAACTTGCCGCGCAAACAGATGCTCTCTCAAGCTCAACAGAACAACTCTCAACTCAGACGGGAGAGCTGAAGGAACAGACCAGTACCCTCAGTGATAAGACCGAATTGTTGGCTGAAGAAGCGGGACATCTCAGCGAGAAGACAGATCAACTTGTTTCACGCACTGACGAGATCTCGACGCAGACCACTGAAGGCTTTCGCGAAGTTCTCGAGCGTCTCGAGTCTCCGACAACAACTTCAGAGTCTGAAACTCAATGGCGTCAGGGTGTTCAAGAGCAGTTCACACGGCTACGTGAAACCCTGAATGATCTCGTGTCGCTTCCACTAGCAACAAATGCTGGAACAGACGGAGCCGAGCAACGGATTGCCCAGGAATCAGAAGCTGCGCTTCCGAGACAAGAACCTGTCTCTTCGCGTGCGATCAGGGATCGGGTTGAAAGAGATTCGGTCGCTCCGCGCGAAGACGAAATCGAATCAGCCCCCGTCGCGGAATCAGCCATTCCTCAGCTCGATGGCGAAACCGGGTCGAGTACTTCGCCCGAAGCCACACCTAAATTCGATGAGTCGCAGGAACTTTATCCGTCATCATACGAAGGTCCAATCACGGAAAAAGAATTCTCTCCAGATGATAAGACCGTCACCGCCGAGGAGCTCAACGCTCCCACCCTAAGTGCAGCCGAAGCACCAGTCGAAACGGATTCTGCACTTCTCGATTACCAGCAGACTGAAAGCGAGGTTGGCAAGTCAGTAGAACTAGATCCCGACTTCACCGGCGAATCATTCCTTTCCCGTGCTAGTGGCGTCGAAACGGACATGATGGATGCGGCTGACTTGGATTTCTTCGCAACGACCAGTGGCGATACCTGGGAGAGCTCCGAAGGGATCGTAGAGCCTGAGGCGATTGCTTCTGATCCGGCCATTACCGCAGATTATGTAGCAGAGACGGAACAATCCGTTGAGGAAGCCGGTGTACCAAGCTTCCAAGAGCCTGAAGCTGATTCGGGACCGAACTCAATCGAAATTGAGACTGCGAACCAAGGCGCTGCATCCGAAGACGGCTCATGGTGGCAAGACGGCGATACCGAAGAAGAAGACTCCTTTGGACTTGGCTCAGACACCAACGAAAACAGTATCCAAGACAGAGACTTTTTCGCGGACAGCCCGAGTACGACAGAGTCCAGGGTGGAGGATGTCGCACCATCTGAATTGGCGTCAGACTCCCAACTAGATGAACCAGCGGCCCAGACCAATGATGCATTCAAAGAAATTGCGGCAGATGAACGAGACGAAGTATTTTTCGGCTTGGGATCAGAAGACATTGCATCTCAAACCGACGAACCTGAAACAGATTCCTACCAGGCTTCTGACGGCAGTGTAGATAAACAGGATTCTAGCCCGCAGTTCGAGACTGGCTCAAACGAATTTTCTTCGGCGATAGAGTACACCGACCGACTTCCTCGCCTCGATACCGATAGTTTCGAAGCCGAGAAAAACTTTACGCCAGCTACAGACACCGAGAAAGACTCCCAAGTTGCGGGACAGCCGTTGACTGAATCAGGCGTCCTACCGAGTTGGTGGACATCTGACAGTCCTGATGAGAGCTTCACGGAACAGGTCACTGATCGAATCGAGCGTTTCGAGTCTCCGCAGACGACCGAGGAGGGCTGGACTCCACCCGCCTTTGAACCTGTTGATACAAACTCAGTTGAGTCGATCAACACCGACTCTGCTGATATCCACACAGACCACATCAGTGCCAGCGTCGAAGAACAAGAATATAAATCGAAGCTGACTTCTAGTTCAGAAATCGGGAATGAATTCCCCGTTGAGACGGATTCGACGGAAAATTTTGGGGCTGAAGAAGTAACTGTCGCTGAGCCCGGGCAAGAGCCTCTCCCCTCCAGCACCATGCCCAGCGCCGAAACGCCCAGTCTCGAAAATTCTGATGACGAGAGCATCGAAGATTATATGAAGCAGCTGCTCGCGCGCATGCGAGGTGAGCCCGTCGCCAAAGCATTTGCCTCGCGAGAGGATTCTCGGCCGAAGGAACCAAGTCTTGCCGCTTTGAAACAGGACTTGCAATACGAAGACGACTCGGAGGAAATTGCCTCTGCGCCGGAACCCTCTCCAGAGAATTACACTCCAAGAGTGTTGGCTCCGGAGAAGATGCAGAATCTTGCCGCCATGCGAGAACTGGCTAATTCCTCGGCTAGGACAGCGATCCACAAAAGCTCGCGTGAAAGAAACACACGCGACGTAGTGGTCAAAGGAACCATCGCGTTGATCGGCTTCGCCGTTGGTATGATTCTGCTATTTCTCAACGGCTTGACAGTCAACCTAGTCCTGGTTGCCTCCGTCACTTCCTTTGCGTTCTCGCTAATCTGGGGCGTGGATGCTGCAAAGACCTTGCTACCACTCCTCCAACTGGACACAAACTCGTCGGCGGAGCCATCGGAACTTGAAGGTGAGAACGCTGATGAGCCTGAAAGCCTCTCTCAGCCAGAATGAGATTAGCTGCAGAGTTGCCCCATGGTGAGATCCCCTCGGATTCCTGTGTCGCCCAAGCTGCCCCGTAGTCGCATGCACCAGACTTCCGTTACCTTCGGAATTCACCTGAAACCACTACACCCTACCATTGTTTTCTGGACTGACGGCCCGGTGATACCTCGAATCCTTGGGGCTCGTAGACTTCTCTCTACGTAAGGATTCACTCTCAGCTACAATGTGAGTGTCGCGGTTATCCCATCGCCTCTTGCTACATCGGAAACGAAATGAATCAATCCATCTGGCCAGACGGTGAGCATACTCAAGAGCTGCTAGTTGGCGCAAAGGAAGGCGACTCGGCTGCTGTCGATAACCTGCTGGACCGCCACCGGGAATCTCTCAGACGCATGATTGGCATGCGACTTGACCAAAAGATAAAGCGTCGAGTAGACGTCAGCGACATCGTGCAGGAAGTTTTGGTCGAAGCGAATCGCCGGCTCCAAGACTACCTGCAAAATCCGGTGATGGCCTTTCACCTTTGGATTCGACAGATTGCCAAGGATCGAATCATCGACGCGCATCGGAGACACCGCGTGTCAGCCAAACGCAGCATTGATCGCGAGCAACCGTTGGTCGCCACCGGATCAGTTGACCAGTCGACGGTCGAGCTAGCCGCACAACTCTGCGATCCAGAGCTCACACCCGCTGCTGCTGCAACGCAACGGGAGCTCGCTCAGCACATCCAGCATTCCATTTCACTGCTGCCCGACCGAGACCGCGAAATCATTCTGATGCGTCATTACGAGCAATTGAGCAATCAGGACATTGCCGAAGTTTTGGAACTCACTGAACCCGCGGCTAGCATGCGATACTTGAGAGCACTTAAAAAGCTTCGCCAGATTCTCGACGACAACGTCGATCACTCGCAGACCTAATTACCCAGCCGATATGCACGAGCCCAACGATATTCAGCCAGAGAACCTGGAGGATGAGGAGCAATTTGCACTGCTGGTTTCCGAGTTAGCGGATCGCATCCAAGCTGGAGAAGAACTGGATTTTGAGTCGATCTGCAAGGAGCACACCGAGTACTCGGAAGAGTTACGCGAAATTTGGGGAACGCTGGTTATTACCGATGCAGTGGCCGCTGGAGTTCGTGAAACTCCGTCAAAGAGCAGCAGTTTTCCGTCAGATGGAAGCTGGCCACAACCAGCTATTTCGACGCTACCGTTTGTCATAGGCGACTATCGCCTTGAAGAACTGATCGGTCAAGGCGGGATGGGTGTGGTGTATCGCGCCTACCAAACTAGCCTCAAGCGAACAGTCGCCGTGAAGATGATCAGCGGCCAGCGACCGGAGAGCGAGGAGAATCGAAAGCGTTTCTTCGCTGAGGCAGAGGCCAACGCCCGACTTGAGCACTCAGGAATCGTCCCAGTCTACGAAGTGCAGGAGTGGCAGGGGCATCCCTTCTTCAGCATGCAGTTCATTCCGGGCCAAACTCTATCACAGAAACTGAAAAGCGGACCGGTTACTCAGCGAAGAGCGGTTGAGATTCTTATCTGTGTCTGCCGAGCCATCGGATTCGCTCACCGGAATGGAGTATTACACCGGGACATCAAGCCGTCCAACATTCTGCTCGACGAACAAGACCAAGTACGGATCATGGACTTTGGCCTTGCCAAGTTTGCCGACTCAGGCGACAGCTTGACTCGCACCGGTGCGGTGGTTGGTACGCCGAGCTATATGTCGCCCGAGCAAGCATCTGGACATGGCAACCTAGTTGGTCCTGCCTCCGACATTTACAGCCTCGGAGCAGTACTCTACCACTTACTGACCGGACGCCCGCCATTCATTGCCGAATCTCCAATGCAACTGGCAATCAAAATTTTGGAACACGAGCCACCGCTGCCTCGTTTGCTAGAGCCAACCATCGACCGCGATCTAGAGATGATCGTTCAGAGGACGATTCAAAAGCCACCAGATCTGCGATACGAGACTGCAGACGATTTAGCCGATGAACTCGAACGATTTCTTCGCAATGAGCCGATTCGCGCTCAAGGCGGAACGCTGGCTCAAGTCGCTGCAAGATGGTTTCGCGAAACGCACCATGCAGCAGTGCTAGAGAACTGGGGCCTGCTGTGGATGTGGCACAGCGCCGTCCTATTTATTGTCTGTGTTGCAACCGAAGCACTCGCTTGGGCGGGTGTGACTTCCAGGTTGACCTACTCCGGACTATGGGTGCTGGGCCTAGGAACCTGGGCCGCCGTATTCTGGGCTCTGCGCCGACGAATGGGCCCAGTGACGTTCGTCGAGCGACAGATCGCACACGTTTGGGGAGCGAGTCTACTTGCGATTGCGGCCTTGGATCCGCTCGAATGGCTGATGGGCCTAGAGCCCCTCAAGCTTTCTCCGATCCTTGGCGTTGTCGGTGCGAGTGTGTTCTTCGTCAAGGCCGGAATCTTATCCGGTCAGTTCTACGTCCAAGCGTTCGCTCTGGTCAGCACCAGCCTGCTAATGGCCATCTTTCCGGATTTCGCTCACATCATTTTTGGGTTCGTCGCGGGACTCGGCTTCTTCTTACCAGGTCTGAAGTATTACCGTCGCCGCGCTCGCGCACAGAGCCTCGACCAGAAAGAAAAGTAACCCTACTTTTCTGTTGAAGACGCCTTTCTAATCTCAACCCGAAGTTTAGGCGAGGATAAGCCGAGTCTATCGGCTCGCTTCCTCCGCCAGTCCAATCAACGCTTCCAACTCGCGCGAGGAGCTCCTTGCATGCAACGTCGGCGCCAAGGTGAAGGGCCCGTCATAGCCCGATAGTCGCTCGAAGGCCAAGCTGCAGTTTTCCAAAGCCATCTCATATTACTGACCTTCCGCCATCTGCGACGCCTCAACCCCGAGCAACAGCGCTTTCTCAGAGTGACCACATTTCTGCCAGTCTAAATCGCTCGAATCCTCAGCCAAGCCTACCTGCGACTCACCATGATACTTCACGAACAATTCGATCAAATCACTCTGCCATCTATCGCCTGGCCGCCGCCTGCTTTTGCCCGACCAGGAAGTAGAGTTCCGTTAGCAAGCCGTACAACTAATACGAAGCCTCAGTAGAATAGTGCCAAACTGAATTCCTCTAAGATAGATTCTCGGATCGATCTGCTGCTTCTAGCGCAGTTATCGGGTCGGTCAGTCTCCCAGATCCATAGAGGTGTTCAGCCTAGAAAACACTATCGAAGATAGGATAGATAAAGAACTCGTTGACGATCGCAGTTGGATTCAACAATGGAGCGGGCCCCAGAACTACGGACGCTTGCGAAGCCAAGCGGTAAAGTCGGCGATACAGCACATCCGTCAGCCGCTTCGAAGCTTGCTCATCTCTACCAGGCATCGCGTCGAGCCATTGAGATATCTAAAGGTCTTGGTCGTCATTAACGGCAACAGATTGTTTTTCCTACTTCGCGCTCATCGAGTCCCCGGGAACAGCTACTAGCTCATCGTGTTGTAGCAAGGCACTGCTCGGAGCATGTGGCAACAGAAAGATCAATGTGGAAAACTCCCAATTGGCTCCTGCCATAGTAGCAGATGGCTTTCAAATTCTTGCGCATTAATCGATTCCAAAGCCCTCGCTCCAAACACCTGCGAAACGCCCCTAGCTCAAAACTGTCGAAAGCTCATTTCTTAGACGCTAGAGCCACCTTAGTTTCAGTTTCGCAAGCCTTGAATCTGGAATACATCAGCGCATGAAAAAAGCCAGCAGCCCTGAAACCACAACTGCTGGCTTGTTTCAGAGGGATTTCTGAATCAGCTGTGACTGTCGTCTACCAGCGACTCCAGCGGATAGCGTTCCGCACGGGTTGGAAGGGTACGTACGACGGACGAACTCGCGTCGTAACGACCACAGGCGACGAACGAACAACCGGTGTTACAACTGGAACAGGTGCAATCACTGGAGCAGCGACAACTGCCGGGCGATACGAGCTGTAAACACGTACGGAACTGGCCGGCGCCACATAGCCGGCGCTGTAACTGCTGTAGGTTCGTACAACGGGAGCCGCAACCAATGGACGTACCACAGGAGCCACTGGAACAGCCGGAACAACTGCTCTGGTCACCACACGTGGCCCAACAATCGATGGCCCTATCAACACCTGGGCCTGCGCTTCGGTCGAAGCAGCAATGCCTGCAAGCAGAATCACCGCGCCTGCCACTAAACTTTTTCGTAACTTACTCATCTCATTCTCCTGCAGTTGATCTTGGATCGCTCGCTCAGAAACTTCGCAGCGAGTCGTTCGTCGTGGTAAAAGGAGTCATGGAGCGGATCGTCAGATACCTCTCCAAATCGTCTCGCGGCAAACCAGTACAAATACCGCAGATGTTAAACCCATCCTACTCATCTAGCAGATTGCCGCCGAGTCCTTGAGGCGGACAGCAGAATCGAAATTCTTGAAAATTCTCTCTCATTTACCGAGAAAACGGCGATTCGCGACTTTTTGACGCAGCAAAATCGGCTGGCGAAGCCGTGCCATTTTCGCTTCAATCACTTCGCTCTAAAAATAGGTCGGACGTTCCAATTCCATCGAAAGATCCGACGCTAGGTTTACTCGCCAGCCCATTGGATGGTCTAAGAAAGGGATTCATGTCAGCGTCAACGGACACTCCAGTCGCCTTAATCACGGGTGCAGCAACCGGTGTTGGCAAAGCTTGTGCTTTGCGTTTTGCCAAGCTTGGCTACCGAGTTTGCATCAACTTCTCGCGGAGCGAGACTGACGCTAAGGAGACTTTGGCTGAGATCGAGGCCTTTGGTACTGAAGCTTTCTTGGCCAAGTGCGATGTTGCTCAGGAAGATCAGGTTCAGGAAATGCTTCAGGCAGTCAACGATCGCTGGGAACGATTGGACGTGCTGGTCAACAACGCCGCGACAACAGAATTCATCCCGGCCAAAGATCTCGAAAGCATGACAGAAGAAAAATGGGACCGCATCCTTGCAGTGAATCTGAAAGGTCCCTACTTCTGCATTAAGGCTAGCGCGGAACTCCTCGCCGCGGGGCAGGGTGGGGCAGTGGTCAATATCAGCTCCGTCGCAGGGCTTTGCGGCAAGGGCTCCTGCATCGCCTACGCGGCAAGCAAAGGTGGGCTGAACACGATGACCAAATCCTTCGCGGCTTCACTCGCTCCTCAGGTTCGTGTCAATGCTGTTCTCCCTGGCCCAATCGACTCGCGTTGGATTCGCGAGGGAGACAACAACTGGGACTTGGAAAAGATGACTGAGAAGCTCCCAATTCCTAAGGCGTCTTCCCCTGACGAGATCGCCGACGGCGTGATCTTCTTCGCCACAGCAACAACGATGACTACCGGCCAGTTACTTCAGATCGACGGAGGTCAATTGCTGTAGCGGTCAGGGAGTTTTTCCGCATCTTTCAGTGTCATCTCACGGTGATTGACAACGAGCTTCCGGAGCTCCGAAAAGTCTCGGCAAATTGCAATTGCTCTGGCAGGATCATTGCACCGCAATTCTACCGAAACCACATGAGATTCGCCGACTTCCAGCCGGACTTCGATCTTGGCTTGATCGCAACCAAACGCTCAGGTGGAGCGATCATCAACACTTAGCCCGATACTACGCAGCTGCTCGACAATCGCCTTTTCTTCCGCGCCGAGCATCGATTCATCGCCAAAATGCACTGAAAAGACTAAAAGCAACATCAAGCCCAACACGATCGCTTACGATGAAGCCAGCCAGATCATTTGAGATATTCTGAGTTGAGTCGGACTAAGCATTGATGATTTCTAGGAATCGCCATCTCGCGTGGTTCGACGGGGCTGACTTTACTTCTCGCGCTCGTGCAAATGGCCTCGCCCATGGACATAACCGCTTAGAGTTAGCTGATAAATCCTCGATCCCTCACGCATCCAGAGACCTGTGCGACTGGTGAACTCACCCACCGCAATCGCACTTTCCGCACCCAATATCTCTTGAACCTCGGCGAAGGACTCGGGGGCGATGGCCAACAACAACTCAAAATCTTCCCCATCGCCAAGTGCATGCTCCACCGGCTGCTTGCCGCTGGTTTCCACCAAATCCTTCGCGGCATCGGATATCGGAATCTTATCTAATTCGAGAATACCACCACAGCTGGAAGCATCACACATCCGCAGCAGGTCAACGCTTAGACCATCACTGATGTCCATCGCCGCATGAACACCAACATGCCCTCGCAGTTGTTTGGCGACATCAAATCTGGGCGTGAAATCAAATTGCTTGCCGGTAATGCTCCCGCCAAGCGGGCCTGTAACGACGATCAGATCCTCAGCCTGAGCGCCGCCGCGTCGCCAGACTTGGCCGTCGGACACTCGCCCTGTTGCGGTCAAACTAAGCACCAGCGGTCCATCCCAGCAATTGGTGTCTCCACCAGCTAAAGCAACTTCGTGCTGCTCACACACCTCACAAACGCCCTCGTAGATCTCCGAAGCGATCCAATCGGCAGCCCGCTCGTCACTGGTTGGGATACACATCGACAAGAACACGGCTTCAGGCTCCGCAGCCATGGCCGCCAAGTCACTCAAGTTAACGCGAACGAGCTTCCGGCCGATTCGCCTGAGCTCCACTTCAGCACTCCGGAAGTGCGTACCTTCCATCATCGTGTCGGTTGTCACCACAAGATCCTGCGCGCCGCCAACATCCATGAGAGCCGCATCGTCGCCAATTCCCAGTTTGACTTGAGGAAGTCGATGGGACCGCATCTTGGCCCACGCTACAAACGATTGTTCCATGACTGTCTAAGCGATGAAAATGTGAGGACGCATACGAAAAGGAAGAGAACCCAAGACTACGAGCGAGCATTCTAAAGTTTGCGGCGATTAGTAGAAGCTCTGATCCTGCTGCGACCTTGCGAATCGGCCTCGGAAAGCTTCAAATGAAAGTGGAATGTAGTGGTAAAAAGTACTGGTGGAAAGTCGATGCGTGTAGTCATTTTGGAAACTCCCGAAGCCGTGAGCCAGCGTACGGCAGACCTTGTCTGTGAAACCATAGCCACCGAAGAAACTCCCGTCCTGGGACTCGCCACCGGAGGCACCCCCGTCGCAACATACCAAGAGCTCGTGCGACGTTATGAGGCGGGCATTGTGTCCTTTTCCGCCTGCACCACCTTCAATCTCGATGAGTACGTTGGCCTGCCGGAAGGACATCCCGAGTCCTACCGCTGCTTCATGAATCAGCATCTTTTTGATCGAGCCGATTTTGACTCCAGGCGATGCCATCTCCCCCAAGGCGATACCCTTGACCTCCAACAGGCCTGCCAAGCCTACGAAGCGATGATCCGCGATTTTGGAGGCATCGATCTGCAAATTCTCGGCATTGGCACAGATGGCCATATCGCGTTTAACGAACCAGGTTCCTCTCTCGCCAGCAGAACCCGGCTCAAAGCTCTGACCGAACAGACGCGTCGGGACAATTCGCGTTTCTTTGAGTCGCTGGACGAAGTTCCCAAACTATCGATCACCATGGGTATTGGGACCATCCTAGAAGCTCGAAAAATCGTCCTGCTGGCAACCGGCGACGGCAAAGCCGATGCGGTCCAAGCTTTGGCGGAAGGCCCTGTGACCGCGAGTGCTCCAGCTAGCGCATTGCAACTCCACGCAAATGTCACCTTGCTGCTCGACGAAACTGCGGCTTCAAAACTGGAGCGTCGCGAATACTACATGCAGGTAGAAGAAATTCAACGCAGCTTGGAAAAGGAGCAGCGCGGCGGAAGTCAACTTGATAGGGTCGGCAGTCATTTTGATCGGATCGCAGAGTAGCAATTGTTGCTCTGGCTTGCCTTAAATCACGTACACGGAAAGACTTCCCTTGCCGACTCGATTTCGGGAAGATCTGGAACGTGAATTGCACATTTCCGTTGCGGAGCATCCTTCGCAGGAGCAAGGATCTCTTTGGGCAACACTGACGTCTCACAGAAAGCACTGTTGTGATGAAGATGACTATGTTTCTTGCATGGTTTCGAGCACTCGCATTTTTCTCAGCCTTGGCAATCGCTTGCAGTGCATCGCCAGCGTCAGCTCAGATTTCTGAACCTGAAGAGTTACCAGCGCCAGAGGCAAACCAGGCTGAGCCTCAGCGACCGACAGGTAAAGGAACGATTTCGATACTTGAAGAGGCACCAACGCAAAAGATCCCTGCCGAGTTAGCCGATGCGCCTCCACAAGAAGAGATGGTTAAGCCAGACTCCGCCGCTAGGGCACCTACTCCCAGCCAAGTTCCTCCTGTGCCCATACCGCCAGGCGAGAAGAAGCAAGAAGGAAGGCTTGAGTCGATTCTGGATCCAACCGGCCAGTACGAGATCTTGCTCCAAGGGCCAGTGCACGAAGCCTTTGGAGTTCCCACCGAACAATCCGCCAAATCGATGGTCGTCGATATAGCTCCACCACCTCCTATCCAAGAAGAACGTCCAGCTGAGCTCCCAGAAGGCAACAATGTGCAATGGGTAGAAGGCTACTGGATGTGGGAGGCTGACCGGAAGGACTTCATATGGATCAGTGGCATGTTCCGGGAAGTACCACCGGGACGCACCTGGGTTTCAGGCAGTTGGCAAAAATTTGGCGAGAAGTACCAATGGGTATGCGGTTACTGGGGTGTCATGGGCATCGCACGCCAAGCATTCTTACCGCCACCACCAGCACCACTCGAAGTCGATCCGACTTTACCAGCACCGAATGAAAACTCGTTCTGGATGCCCGGTCAATGGAACTACCAGGACAATCAGTACGCTTGGCAGGACGGCTATTGGACACCGCGATATCAAGACTGGATCTGGCAACCTTCTTGCTATGTCGCGACGCCACGGGGGCATGTCTACGTTTCTGGCTATTGGGACTATGAGCCAACCGTGCGTGGGACTCCCTACGCATCTGTCTATTTGCCCCCAAGTCTTTACCAAGCTGCTAGCTTCCGCTTCTTCCCTCGCTACCGCATTGGCAACTCGAGCGCATTTCTATTGCAACTATTCATTCGCAACGGATATCCATGCTACTACTACGGTGATCTTTACGGTAACGATTTTCTCGGACTGGGGTTCCAACCATGGTACGCTAGTCCAGCTGGAGTGGGACTTCCTACGATGCTCAGCTATTACCAATGGAAATATGCGCGAGAAGGTATCTCCTTCACTCGTAGCCTGACCCGCTACAACGATTTGATTCTGGAGCAACCGGCCGTTGTGAAGAATCGCTCCGTCACTTCACTTCCGGGGGCAGCCTTGTTGGCAAGTCCACTACCGCAACCATACCTTGGCTTTTCGTTTGACTCACTTGTCCGTCGAAGAATCGAGACGGGCACTGTAGGCGTAGCAGTCTCACCGGGCGTTGTGATCAATCCGCGTGTGGCAACGCCGAATGTCGCCGTCAGCATTCCTACTCCTCTTGGCCAAATTAACATCGCTGGTCCCGGAGCAGGCTTGGCCCCACCTAGCTTCGCAGGGCCCGGAATCATTCCAACGATCCGTCGTGGGCCTGGTGGCATTCCAGTCCCAGGAATCGCGCCAGCCGTGCGTTCCGGCACATCGGTACGTTTTGGCTCACCTACGATCATCCAGACGGGCCCGTCGACCCGAAGCAATTCGGCCACGGGAGTTCGTCCTTCAGGCAGCCGAACGTCGACTTCTGGATTCGACAGTATGCGAAAGGAACTGCCGTCTGGGCGAGTGCAACAATCCATCTTGGAATCGGTTCGCCCTCAGAGCTCGCCAGCCGCAAATCAACAGAGAAGCCGCAGCACCATCGGAGCTGGAACCAGCCCAACGAGCAGGGATCAAAGGAGTTCCTTCCTGCCAAGCACCGGCCGCAGCTTCCTTGCACCTCCCGCTGGACCAAGCAGCATTCGCAGTACATCCACTCGGGATCCTATCACAGGTAAACCGCTTTCCAGTCGCCGTGCCGCACCGACATCTCGGACTAGTAGCCGCCTCAGTCCAGGTCAGAGCAGCTCTACCATTCGCTCGCGTATCGGCAGTCCGATCAAGACCGCACCAAGGACTTTGACTCCACAAATCAATTCGAGTCGAACACTCACTCCATCGATCAATTCAAGCCAGACCATGAACCTGAAGTCACGTCTAGGAAAGCCTGCGACATCTCCTGCGCGTAGCCTCACCCCGCAGATCAACTCCAGTCGCAGCACAACTATTCGCCCCAGCAGCATCGGACGCAAACGCGGCCGCTAGTCCAAACTGGGGCCATTGCCCAATTGCTCCGGCTCAGTCGTTTCCAATGCGGCCCGGCCCCCTATGCCGCTTGCCTACTCCGCCGCGCAAACCGTGAAACAAAGCTGATCGGTTGCTCCAATTCAATGCATCACCTCATGGCTCCAAAGTGAGATCTGCATTGCAGTCAGACCATTGGGGTCGATTGTACTACTTTGCTTTGGTTGCTACTTTGCTTTCCCTCGAACTTGCCACCAGCCTCCACCAGGGGCAAAACCGGGTTGCAGGAACTGCCAGTTCTGATTTTCGCGTTTCTTCATACGATTCGTTCGAGAATCCTGAACATACTTCGAGTATGCCTTTGCATTAAACTTCGGATTCTTGGTTGGCATCTTCGCCTCGACGCTTTCCAGCCACTGCTTGAGCTGCTCGGACATCTTAGTGACTTGAGCCGGGTTTTCTTTCGCAACATCACTCTGCTCTCCCACATCCAACGACAGGTTGTAGAGCTCGTTCCGTCCGTCTTCATAGTAGTGAATCAGTTTCCACTCACCTTCACGCACGATTCCGGAGGGCTCACCACCTTGATTGCCATAGTGCGGATAGTGCCAGAACAAGGGACGAGACGACTGCCTCGCTCCTTCTAAAGTCGGTACTAGGCTTCGCCCATCCAAGCCCGCTTGCACCTCACTTCCGGCCAACTCCATAATGGTCGGAAAAAAGTCCGTCCCATTCGCAAAGACTTTCGTTTTGGAGCCCTTTGTCACACCTGGAACATAAATGTAGTAGGGTTGACGGATTCCGCCTTCCCACTGTCGTCCCTTTCCACCTCGCATCGGCAGTGCAGAGGTGGCATAGCCGTCACCTGATGAAACACCTCCATTGTCCGAAGTAAAGATCACGACAGTGTTGTCGGCTTGGCCCGACTTCTCGATCGCATCTAAGACGACACCGACCGAGGTGTCCAGCGCTTCCATCATGCCGGCGTACAACGGATTGTCTTGCGTCTGACGGACTTCTTGAGTGCGATCCCATAGGAAACGCTCTCGCTCAACGGCCAATCCCATCTTCTCAGCCTTGGTCTGGTACTTCTTCCACAACGATTCTGTCGTCTGAATCGGACCGTGTACCGAGTAGTAGCACAACATCGCAAAAAACGGCTTTTCTTCACCGACACGGCTCTCGATGTATTTCGCTGTTTCGTTGCCTAGACGAATAGGCAAATGCTCGCCGGCAGGTCCATCGAGTATTGGATTGCGATACGGCGCGAAGTAGCCGCCGGGTGGTGTTCCAGCTTCGTGCCCTCCAATGTTGATGTCATAACCTTGATCGGTTGGCCAATGACCTTTGCTTCCCAGGTGCCATTTGCCAGCAAAGAAAGTGTGATATCCATTCGCTTTTAAAGCTTCAGCAATCGTGACTTCTTCGTGCGCGAGCTCCAGTCTAAAGTGTGCCGGAAGCAGTTTCGTATTGCGTTTCCATTGCTCAGGCTGATTGCGTCCTTGTGGACTAATGTAATCCGTGATCTGAACTCGAGCTGGAGTCTTACCTGTTTGAATCGCTGCACGAGAAGGACTACATACCTGACACGCCGAATAGCCATTCTCGAATCGCATCGATGCCCCGGCCAAGCGATCGATATTGGGCGTTTCGTAGAAAGTGCTTCCTTCACAGCCCAGATCCATCTTGCCAAGGTCGTCCACAAGTATGAAAACGAAATTGGGCTGCTTGGAAAAGGCCGGGCTCTCGGCCGAAGCAACATTACTTAGAGCGATCGCAACGAGAAGAAAGAACTGGGCTCGCATGATTCAGTTTGTGAAATGAGAGGGCAAGGGATTGTGGCGAATAAAGTCCGACGATTGTACCCCATTTGCAATCACCTACTTAGTCCAGGGGAGTGGTCATGTGAAACAATACTCCCTAAGCTACAGGCAGTCGTCGCAATAACTTTTCATATCGCGGCGATTGGTTCTTTTCCTCACTGAGCATCATTCCGCGAGTTTAAAATGGAATTCTTGGAAGGCCTCTTCACGATTCAAAGCCTCTTTACGCTATTGATGCTGATTTTGCTTCAAGCAGTTTTGGGCTTCGACAATCTGCTCTACATCTCAATCGAGTCCAAACGCGTTGAAGAATCCCAGCAAGCACGCGTGCGTCGCATCGGCATTGTCATGGCCATCGCACTGCGAATCGTATTGTTATTTTTAGTTAAAGGGATGATCAGTCTCTTTGAAGATCCATGGTTTACCTTTGGACTGCAGAAAGTTACGGCAGAGGCATCTGAGTCTCCGGCCGAGCATGCTGAGGTCGGACATGCGGCATACGAAGCCACGGGCAACTTTGCGTTGGCGATGAACCTCGAAAGTCTTGTTGTACTACTCGGTGGTGGGTTTATTCTCTACACCGCCATCAAAGAAATCATGCACATGGTCGCCCAGCATGAGTTAGGGCACGGAGAAAAGAAAGCCACCCGATCCTTCAATTCAGCTCTGTTCTGGATCGTCGCCATGAATCTGGTCTTTTCCTTCGACTCAATCCTGAGCGCTATGGCGTTGACCAACAACATGATTGTTATGGCGACCGCCATCATCATTAGCGGCGTTTTGATGATTGTGATGGCCGACAACGTTTCTGAATTCCTGAAAAAGAATCGAATGTACGAAGTACTCGGGCTCTTCATTTTGTTCATTGTCGGTGTGATGCTCGTCAGCGAAGGCGGCCACAAAGCTCACCTAGTCCTTTTTGGCTATCCCATCGAACCCATGGCAAAGAGTACGTTCTACTTTGTAATCGCCGTGCTCGTCGTCGTCGACATTGTGCAGAGCAAGTATCAAAAGAAGCTACTCGCAGAAGCCGCCGCGAAAACAACTCACAGCTCTTCGTAGTGGACGAGGTTCTCCGATGACGGCTGACGCACTGACGGAGACAGAAAACACCGATCAACGCTAGCTCTCCTTCACTTCCTCGACTACCCGCGTTTTCACCAACGCTTGCGAAAGCCCCAAGGAAGCCCAGGCGGTGGACCAGTACTGATAAATATAGTCGTGGCTCTCACTCGCCTTATTCGTAATGGGCTTGCTACTCTGTAACCAATAGCCTTCTTCCTGCTGCTTCTCAAGCAAGTAGTTAACCGCAGCGTTTCTTGCTTTCCCTATTTCCTTGGAATCAGTGCGATCGTTTGAAACATACTCGGCAGACGTAAGTGCAAAAAGAGCAACTCCAGTTATGTACACGTTGCCAGGTTGTTTCCCGGACCATCCCAAGCTTCCATCTTCATGTTGATTCTTCAGTAACCGCTCCACAAATTTACGGCGATCTGCGTCTAAGTTGGCTGTGATACTCCGCCACGCTAACCACTCATTGGACTTGCCTTCAAATTCATTTAGGAACCGGTGGGCTCGCGCAAATGAATCATTCACTTGCGGATTGTGCGAATCCTCCTCAAGGGCCGCCAGCACCCACATCGTCACCAACGCATCGGACTCTTTGATCGGACGCTTTTGCGATGGAAACTGCCCTTGGGCCTGCACCTTCCGTCCTCTTGCTAAGCTTTAATAATCTCCGGCATGAAGTTTTTCTTGGCTTGATCGAAAAGCCCAACCTCCGTCTCAGGTGCTTGCTTTGCAAGCTTTGCTGCGATCAGAATCTGAGCCCAAGTTGCTGGACGCCCGATTTCCGGGTCGCTAACAAACTCGGCGGCATCGCGCAGCAGTTCATCGCCAGGATCACGTGACCTTGAGTTGAGTGAGATGTAACAATGTGCAAGACTCCACACCCCGGAAGGAACTTGGTGGCATGAGACACAGCCCTTTTCTTGGTAGATATTCTCGCCTTCGAACCACGCCCGTCCATCTTTCTCAAGATATGGGACCGACCTCTCCAGCGCCTCTACAATCCGCGTTTCCACTCGCGGCGTAACGGGCTCTGTCGCCAACAGCGGCATAGGCAAGGTAAATAGTAAACACAAACTGCCAACCATATTTCTCTTGATCATGATTTCCGCTAATGCATTATTAGTACTAGGCCCACTTCTATTTTATCTGCAAAGTGCTGCGGGCTTTTGCCTGTGAGCCCCATAGGCTTGTACTGCGTCAGAGTCACACAAGATGCTTATCCGACGAACGGACTAATGAAAGTACTCGTGCAGAAACTCACGGCGATCATCTTCGGTGCGGGCAAATTGGACGAGACTCAATAGCTTGCGTTGATCCCGTTCTAACTTCTCCGCCATGGATGCCGAGTCAGTGAGCATTTCTGGCAGCGGATTCACCTCATCGATCTGCAGGGGATTCAACGTGCCGACAATGACTCCGTAGCGTTCAAACATGCCCAGGGCCGTTTCCAGTCGTCGATCGTGCTTCTGCTTTGCGTGCAGTCGTTCTCGCAACCACTCCAACCCAAAGGCATTGATGGACTCGCGATCGTGCATCAAGAAGTCATGCAAGCGAGCGTAGAAGTCTGCGTCTGGATTACTCCACTGCATAAATTCCATCTGCGTTGCCAAGTCACTCTGATCGTACAACAACAAGCACTCTGAAGGCTCGCCGTCTCGCCCAGCTCGTCCAATTTCTTGGTAGTAAGACTCCAGCGATCCTGGCAAGTCGGCATGCACTACAAAACGGATATCTGATTTGTCGATCCCCATGCCAAAAGCATTCGTGGCCAGAACGATATGGTCCTCTTCCTGAATGAACTGCTCTTGAACCTGCCGGCGAATATACCGAGGCAGCTCGCCGTGATAGACCAAGTGAGGCAGACGGAAATCCTGAAAGTAGTCGCTGAAGCGATAAAGGGTCTTAATGAGCGTGAAATAGATGATTCCTGTGCCCGGATTGCGTTCAAAAACGCCGCGAATTTGCTTGAGCTTGTCGTCGTCTCCCCAGACTTCAGTTACATCGATCTTGAGATTCGGACGTTCGATACCGGCACGAAAAGTGTGAACTTCTTCCATCAATCCGAGCTGCCGCACGATATCCATCTGAACGTCACTCGTAGCCGTAGCCGTCAACGCAATGGTCGTCGGATCCCCCAGTTGCGCCCGGATCTCGCGAACGCGTGTGTAGTCGGGTCTGAAGTCATGCCCCCACTGGCTGATGCAATGCGCCTCGTCGACCGCCAGCAAAGTAATCTCGCGTTTGGATAGCACTTCGCAGAAATCGGTTTTACGGAATCGCTCGGGCGTGACGTAGATAAGATCGTACTTCCCGGAAGCAATACCTTCGTAGCGTTGCCGACGTTCCTGGCCACTGAGCGAAGAATTGATGTATGTGGCGTCAACACCCTTGGATAACAAAGCATCCACTTGATCTTTCATCAGTGCGATCAAAGGGGACAGGATTAGCGAGAGAGGTTTCTTGCCTGCCCCGACAGAAATCTTGCCTGCCAAGACTAAAGCAGGCACCTGATAACACAGTGATTTACCGCCACCAGTCGGCATGATTACCAAAGAATGCTTACCTGCCAGAGTTCGATCGATGATCGCGCCCTGATCGCCTCGAAAGCTCTCGAATCCAAAAACATCACGCAGGATCTGTTGAGCAGACAATCGAGCTTCCTAATCAATATCGCCGTGGCATGTTCTCAGGCTAGTGAGCGATGACCTCAGCAGCATATGGCCTGCTAGTCGACGGCATGTCACGATGTCTCATTCGCCAAACAAGTGCCATTTTTTAGTTTCGCCTTCTCGAAATCACAAGCCCCAGGCAACGAACGACCGAATCATTTGCGACGACTGTGACTTCCTCTTTTTCAGCGACCAGCCCAATTTTCAAGGGTAATCCCTTTGCCTTGCGAACCACGTCCAAAATTTGAGATCTGGATTCCCCGCTTTCTTTTCCTTCGATTTGCCCAGCTCCCTTCATGCTCCGTGCTGCTGGCCCATCCACCAACGAGGAAATCGACGAAGTCTTTACTGACCTACTCCGTGAAGAAGCCGACTACGATCGCATGGATAGCCCGACGATAGAATCGAAAGCTACATTCGTTGGCGGCCCCCCCAACCGCATGATCGAAACAGACTCAGTCTCTTCCTACCTGTAGTGCTGCCACTTACATAGCGTCCCTTCGTGCACGCCTTCGGAATCAATCACCAAGTCAAGCCGACTTGGATCCCTTGTCAGCGACACATGGGGACGAACAAGCAACACCCAAATTAGTGACTGAAACGAATTCCAGGATAGCAAGGCCAACGTGCTAAGTACCCAATTCAGAAAAACACATAGCGACGGATTAAAATTGAATAGTATCACCGCGCCATAACCATTGGCGAACGAAAAAGACTGCCAGGCTAGAGCTACTGAAATGCGAATCGCTTCCTCAGGCTCATCTGCCGCTCAGAGCGTTTACCTGCATCGCCAGCGGTAGACTCGTAGGGACGAACCACTCATTAATCCCTTCCGTTAACGGATTTTTCTACATCCATCTTTGCCTCGCGATAGTCTAGGATCACCTCGCACATACAAGCTGCAATAGCTCATAAAACTGTATCAGTTGCGAATCGTATCGCCCCATGGAAAAACAGGGACAGCCTGCGATTGTGGAACCGAAACTCGACAACGAGACGAGGCCCGTCTCCTTCATCCACGAAGACCGAAGAAATATCCTCCCACCGATATCTTGCACCCTGGTTAGCGAATCTCGCAACAACTCACTAGCCATCGAATGCTGGCAAGGACCGCGCAAAAGAAAATGCGTGAGCTGGACGCTGTCTACTGACGCAGGTTCAATACCTATCTTTTGAAAAGAGATTTAGTCGACAGGAAAACCTCGCTTGCGGAGCAGCGCCGAGGTATCGACGTCGCGGCCGCGGAACCTGCGGAACCCTTCAGCCGGATCAATGGTGTTACCAACTGAGAAAATATTGTCGTGCAAGCTCTTGGCGACTTCCTTGTCATAGTAAGAGCCAGCTTCTTCAAACACATCTGCCGCATCGGCGGTCAATGCGTCCGACCACAAGTAGCTGTAATACCCAGCCGAGTAACCGTCATCTGCGAACAGGTGTAAGAAGTGCGGCGTGCGGTGTCGCATGGGAATTTCTTTTGGCATTCCCAGCTCAGCCAAAGCCTCGCGCTCGAACTTGTCAGGATCGATATCGACATCGCCCGCCAAGTGTAATTTCATATCGACCAGAGCACTCGCCAAATACTCCACAGTCGAGAAGCCCTGATTGAAAGTCGCGGTGGCCTCAATCTTCTCGATTAAGTCCTTAGGTAAGGGCTCGCCCGTTTTATGATGCACCGCGTACTTGTTCAAAATCTCGGGCGTCATCAACCAGTGTTCGTTTATCTGCGAGGGAAATTCAACATAGTCCCGCGCCACCGATGTACCTGACTGCGAAGGGTACTTCACCTTCGAGCAAAGCCCATGCAGTGCGTGGCCAAACTCGTGGAACATCGTGTCGGCATCGTCCCAAGAAATCAGAACCGCTTCGCCTTCAGCACCTTTTACAAAATTGGAATTGTTACTGACAATCGTTGTAATCGGCTCGTCTATGTTGGACTGCGGACGATAGTCAGTCATCCAAGCTCCGGAGCGTTTTCCGTCACGAGCATAAGGATCGAAGTACCAAAGTCCGACATGCTCGCCTTCGGAATCCATGACTTCCCAAACTCGAACATCAGGATGAAAAACGGGAATATCGTAAATCTGCTTGTACTTGAATCCATAGACTTCACTTGCGGCCCACATCATGCCTTCGCGAAGTTTTTCCATTTGCATGTAGGGTTTGACTTCGTTGAAGTCGAGATCGTACTTCGCCTTGCGAACCTTCTCTGAGTAGTAGCGGTAGTCCCAAGGCTCGATCGTGATGCCCGCGTCAGATCCATCGGCAATTTTCTGCATGTCGGCAACTTCTTCTTTGACACGCGCGACCGCCTTCGGCCAGACCTTCATCATTAAATCCATCGCGTTTTCAGGTGTCTTCGCCATCTGTGGCTCCAAACGCCAATGAGCGTGCGTCTCGTAACCTAGCAGTTTGGCCCGGACTGCGCGCAACCTAAGAATCTCAGCGATGATGCCGTTGTTGTCGTGCTCATCGCCGTTGTCGCCCCGGTTGTAGTAGTTTGTCCAAACCTTCTTGCGCAGTTCGCGATTGTCGGCATAAGTCAGAAACGGATCCATGGAAGACCGCGTATTGGTCACCGCCCATTTTCCTTCTTGCCCCTTGGACTTGGCAGCAGCAGCCATCGCGGCCTTCACGCTGGCTGGCAATCCAGCAAGGTCTTCTTGTTTTTCTATCCAAGTGATCCACCCGGATTCATCAGCTAGAACATTCTGCGCGAAGTTAGTAAACAGACTGGCCAGTCGCTTGTTGATCTTCGAAAGTCGTTCTTTGTCTCCGTCGCTCAGTTTTGCACCTTGTCGCACAAAGCGTTTGTACAAGTCATCGACCAGGCGTTGCTCGGCGATGCCCATCGATTTCAGCCCTTCGCTCTCGTAAACCGTCTCTATGCGTGCGAATAAATCCGCATTCTGGATGATCGAATCTTGATGCTCAGTCAGCATCGGAACCACTTGCTTCTCGATGTTAGGCATTGGTCCGATCAACAAGTTCGAAGTATGAACACCGAAGATCGCGTTGATACGATAAAGCGTTTGACCACTCTTTTCCAGCGCGACGACCGTATTCTCGAAGTTTGCCACTTCGTCGTTGCTGGTGATCAGGTCAATCTCTTTGTTATTTTCAGCAATCGCGGCTTCGAAAGCAGGGACAAAGTCCTCCGGGCGGACAAGATTCCAGGGAGGTACGCCGCCGTGGGGGCCCGTCCATCTTTGTAAGAGCGGGTTGGTCATCTTTCTGGAATCCTGTGCAGAAAGTGGAATCGAAGAGCCGGCAATACAACAGATCGCCAGCGAACATAGCGCGATGCGTGAGTGACTAAACACGAAATCGTCCCTTTGATGAATTCATGATTCGGGGCAGAGGAAATGAAGCAACGAATCGAAGGGGGCAGACGATTCACTTCACCGCGTATCATACCCGACAGATGCCATAAGCTTCCAGCCTGCGGTCGGCACTGCGGCAACAGCATCTCAAGCTCAAGGAGCGTGCACTGTCAGCCAACAGCGTTTCAATGGAACGGAAGGACGAAGAGGAAAGCTTGCAGAGTAAGTTTCCGGTGCGTTTTCGCCAGGTCCGTTCAGCGTACCGACAACTTCAATCCAGCCTTGAAAGTCTTCGCAGTCAACCGCCGCTTCCAGCTTCAACTTAACCAGTTTCGACGAGTCTCCTTTGCCCTGTGATTCCACTGGTTTGGCGATAACTCCAGAAGGAAGGCCACGAACAGAAACCTCAATCGATTCAGAGAAACCATTCGACCGGGCGATTCCCACCGGGATCTCAAGTGACTTCCCCTTGGAGACTGCGTATCTCTGAGCCGCAAGATTGAGCTTCAATTGCGGCGCCACCTTTTCAACCAAAACTGAATAGCTATGTCGATAACTTCCACTTCGAACCGCATCGCGAATGCGCAATGATACAGAACCGGTTTGCTTTGCTTTGAAGGTTAGACTTTGATCGTAGTTATTGCGAGATAGATCTTTGCCTTTCGCCAAGACTTCCTTTGTCTCAAGGTGCAAGATATCGATCCGGCTATCGAGCACAAATCCAAACTCGCGACTTCTAGCGGCAATACGATAGCTCTTTTCAGCCTCTAGCTGCACTGTGAACAAATCTTCTTCTTTCGAACCGTAGATCGTTCCGGAAAAAATGGCTGGCGGGATCACAGGCGGCTGATCCATAGACTGTCGGTCGGACTGGAGCCTCCAAGTCGCACTGTTCGCGATATATTCTCTACCAGCACTCAATGGAGCTAGCCATTGCCAACCGATTCTGCCGGAAGTGTAAGCAATCTGCGGGTTGACTTTCGTGGCCGCCTGCAACTTTACTTGTCTTGCACGCCTGACATCCTCGCTGTGCGCATCTACCACGTATATTGCAGAACGATTATCGAGTCCAGGATCGAAAATTGGTAAGAAATGATCGGAAAACCCATTGGTATTCAGACGTAACACATAGCAATAGTTCTTTGCCCCAGAAAAACCGATGGTGCTATTGGGCGTTTGAGGAAATGCAAACAAGCGAACTAAGTAGTCGCCGTCTTTCTTCGGCATGAATACAATCTGCGGATCAATTCCGCGTTGATCGTCGTTCTGTGCTAGGACGTTGCCTTTCGAATCACAGATTTGCAGCACCGCATCCATAGGACTCTTTAGGATTTGATTGCCGATCAAGCTGACCACGAACGGCACTTCCGCTTTCAACGAGACCTCAAAGCCATCCACATCCTCACTCTTAGCTAACCTGCCACCAACGGAGGCATTCGACGCAACAGCCTGAGATTCAGAAGGCCGCTCATTCGGCTCCGTTTCCGAAGCTACCTCCGCACACTCAAGCAGCAATGGGACCAAGTCCGAAGCGGATTTGGCATCGGTCAGACGTAGCCAAGCAATGCCCTGCGGAGCATCCTTGGACATCTGAACTTTCAGCTCTCCCTTCTTCTCACCACAACTGACTTGGACATCGCTTCGGTCACAATGAATCTCCACCGGCCAAGTTGGGAACTTGCCTTCGGCTTGCAGCCACTGCGGTTCTGTGTTGAGGACTGAAACGAGAGGTGGATAAACTCGCTCGAGCCGGACTTGGGCGAGGGCAGGGCGTGAACAGAAAAGTGCAATTGTGAATAAACAGTAGATCAAGCGCTGAAGAAAGCTATCTCCACTCGCTTCCTTCGCGACTCGAATCTGCTGGTTCGAGCGAGTCGTTTCTACAAATCGCGACACTAGCTCATCAACTCTGTAATGACTTGACTGTCACTAACCAAGTGCGTCGGACGACCTTGGGGAGTGTGCAGGATCTGCGCGGGATCGATTCCAAGCTTCGAATAAATCGTCGAAACGAAGTTCTCAGGCGAAAGCACTCGTTCCACTGCCGAGTAGCCTTGACGATCCGTCGCTCCGATGACTTGCCCACCTGGCGTCCCACCACCAGCAAACACAACACTCATCGCATTCGACCAGTGATCGCGTCCACCTCGTGTATTGATCTTCGGTGTACGTCCAAACTCACCGAGTACGACTACCAGCGTTCGTTCCAACATTCCTTTGTCGCGAAGATCTGCGATCAAAGCCGCAACGGCCTTGTCGATTGGAGGGACCTTAGTCTTAAATCGCTCGAACAAGTTTTCGTGGTGGTCCCATCCTCCATCGTAGAGCGTCACGAATGGCACTCCAGCTCCAACCAACCGCCGAGCCAAAAGAGCTCGCTGACCAAAGGGGCTTCTGCCATACATGGTGCGAATCTCTCCAGGCTCCGCATGAATGTTGAAAGCCGCCTGTGCCTCAGGACTGGAGATGATCTGCAAGCTCTGTTGAAAGAACTCGTCAACGGCCAGAGTCGGGTCGCCCGCTGCCTTGTTGTTGATGCGGAGCATGCGATCTACGTTCTGCCGGATCTGCTGTCGCGTCGCGAAGCGATCGTCCGTCAGCCCAGAAGGAATGGTGACATCACGAACTCGAAAACTGCTGCTGGTCGGACTATCAGGTACGACAAAGGGTGCATACTGAGCGCCTAGAAAGTTAGGTCCGCCGCTCCGCGACATCCGCGGCATCGAAAAATAAGGAGGTATGCCATGAGGTGCACCAACTTCCTTTGCTACGACGCTACCAAGACTCGGGTGAAAACTTACGTAAGCGCCGCAGCCGACTGGGATTCGAGGCGGTGCCCCCGTCATCATGTAGTGATTGCCTGCACCGTGATTACCTTGGTTGTGCTTGATCGAACGCACCACGGCCAACTCATTCGACTCCTCTGCCATGGCAGTCATGAGTTGCGAAAACTGCATTCCTGGCGTTTTCGTCGAGATCGCTCGAAAGTCACCTCGAATATCAACCGGAGCTTCCGGCTTAGGATCAAAAGTTTCATAATGGCTGGGACCACCATCAAGCCAAATCAAGATGCAAGCATCGGCTTCTCGCTTGGTACTTTGTTGCTCCGATGCGGCTGCTCTTAGCGAGCCAACTAGTCCTCCGGCAATCAAACCGCCAAGCCCCAGCTTGAGGCTGTCGCGGCGAAGCATGCCTTCACAGTTGCGTCTCTGTGAAAAAGTCATCACTGTTCCTCAATTCTGAATGATACATTCGGGAGCATTCATCATGGCCCACATCAGGTCCTCAATCTGCGGACGCAGCTTGTCCGCCTCGAGCGGTATCCCGCCCGTCTCAAACAAGCTCTTTGCGTGCTGCATTTCGGATTCATCTGGATAGCGAGAAAAAATACAGAGGTAGAGTTCCTCGGCAATCTGCTCAGCACTCAATTCACTTTTCGCTAACCTCGCCGCTCGAGAGGAATCACTTCGCACCCGAGAATCAATCTGGCGTGAGTTCATCATGTGCAGGACTTGAGCCACGGAAGATTCCGAAGTGCGTTCACAGGGCGGGTCCTGGTTTGCGTCCGGACGCCCAAAGGTATCCAAGAACATAGAGCTTACGCGATGCGTCCAAATTTGATTACTACGAGATTGTTTCGGAACACCTCGCATATCCGCCGGCGTCTCTGTAATTTCAGTAACAGCGTCCATCAACGATTCTGCGCGCATGCGATGTCTATAGTGCCTTGCATAATTCACCCGATCCATAGTATTGGATTTAGTTGGCAAGGAACTCAACGAGTAGACCCGGGAAAGAGCTATGGTCTTGATCAATTGCTTCTGATCGAAGCCTGAGTCGACAAACTCTTGCGCCAAGGCATCCAGCAGCTCAGGATTCGTCGGCGGGTTGGTGGACCGTAAGTCATCGACCGGCTCGACCAGCCCACGCCCCATCATCGAAGCCCAAATACGATTCACTTGCACTTTGGCAAAGTAGCCATTGTCTTTTTGCAACATCCAGGAAACGAGATCCTGCCGAGGGTCTTCCGTGTCAAGCTCTCCGCCGAGCTTACCGAAAAGTGGAGTTGGAGTCAGAACTTCATCAGATTTCGGATGCCGAACTTGGCCACCAGCAGCAACATACACCGTCTCTTCACCGCCTGATATCGGCGGCGACAAACCAGTTCCTTTGTGCCGCACATTTCCAAAGAAGGAAGCGAATTGATAAAAGTCTCGCTGGCTCCACTTCTCAAACGGATGGTGGTGGCACTTGGCACACTCGAGTCGAATCCCCAAGAACAACTGACTTACCAGCGTCGCCATCTCATCAGGACTGCGCCGGTCACGATAAAGTGTCACCGCTCCGTTACGCCAAGTGCTTCCCTGAGCCGTGATCAGCTCTCGTGCAAATTGATCATAGGAAACGTTGTCTCGAAACTTCTGACGAATCCAGTTGTCATAGTTGAGTACGGCCTTGATGCCAACTCGATAGGGATTCGGTCGGAGAAGGTCAGCCCATTGATTTGCCCAATGATCCACGTACTCGGGACGCTCGAGCAAATCGTCGATCAGGTGCTCACGCTTGCGAAGATGCCCGGTATCCAGAAAGGCGCGGGCCTCTTCCGCCGTTGGAGTACGGCCAATGATATCCGTGTATGCGCGGCGCAGGAAAGTCGCATCGCCGGCATCTTCGGAGGGCAAAATGCCGGCCTTTTCCAACTTCTGATAGACCAAGTCGTCTATAAAATTATTGCGTGGAAGAGACTGATAACGCTCAGCAGGAATATCATCGGCACGCGGAATGATCACATTTGCGACTTCGATGCGGTTCATGTAACGCACCATCACCGCTGTTTCTCCTGGCAACTTACCAGCCTGAAGTTCTCCGCGTTCGGTGACTTTCACTACGGGTGCATCGTTCGACAAATAATTAGCAGCGCCTGTTACGTCTCGCGTCGTGCCGTCGCTGAATCGCGCCGTGACCGTTAGCCGAGCACTCTCACCTGTCCGAATCAAAAAATCATTCTTGGCCAAAGAGATCCCCAGCAGCTCCGGCTCTTCGGGCGCGACGCGTGGACTCCCTTGTTCAATCCAACTCAATAGAGTCGCGTACTCCTCAGAGTCTTCTGCAAAACGTTTCCCACCGCCATGCGGTTTCAGACCAATTGCTTTCTCGAGCAGCAGACTGCTCTGTGGGACTGAGTAGGATACGCGTCGCCCGCGGGCCGCACGCGTAATTGCCTCGAAGTCAAAATCTGAATCGTAGGCCAACAAAGAGAGCTGGAAACCGTTCTGTCCACGCTGCTTTCCGTGGCAGGCTCCGGCATTGCACCCCGCTTTCGTCAGAATGGGTTGAACATCCAACTCAAAGCTCACTGGACGATTCAACTTCGGCTCAGCAGCCTGTATGTTCGCAAGCAGGCAACACGTTCCACAGAACGCACCAAGGGCGAACAAACTTCGGTGACTAATCGTGGCGGGAAGATTCAGCATAAGACTGGCTGAAGCTCTATTGGCGGGATGGTAAGATCACTCAAGTATAACACATGGACAACGCCGAACGAGAGCAATGCGTTGGAGAAGTGGGGGCCAATCGCGTTTCAACTAGTTTAATTCAGTCGGATCGCAGGCTCGATTGTTCTCGTGCAACAACCGTTGCGAATACCAATGACGCTGAAATGCGAAGTTCGTTCCGCATGAACGTTTATCAGCTCTCTGGGGAAGTGAGGGCTTTTCAGTATTCCCATCTGCCGACCGACGGCAAGAATCTACTTCTCTTCCGCTTCGTCATAGAGCTCAGCCAGCTGAAGCATTAGCTTCTCGAGTTGATCCAGGTAGTCGTTCTCGGCGAGGAAAGATTTACGGCTGCGCAACTTATCAATCTCCGATTCGATCGCTGTCCGTCGAGCTTCCATCTCCTTGGGAAACTCAATCGCCTCTGGAGAGGAAATTAAAATGATCCTCGCAGCCAAAGCACCGTCGATTTTCCCTTCCAGACTCTCCTTGGCGGGGCGAATTCCACGATAGAAATCAGCCGTCGTACCTGCTTTGTCGCCGTTGTCGTTCAGCAGAGCATGCTCCGTTGAAAGTCGTCCAGCCTGCTGGTAAAAACGTTCGACTTCATCGGAAGCAGCCAGAAAAGCCTCGAGCAGCGAAACTTCTTTGTCGTGGTCAATGTCGTTCTTGAGATCGCTTGCGGCCTTGGCAAAGTACTTTCCAAACCGAGCGTAGTTGTACTCAGAACCACTCTTGGTTGCAGTTAAGACAACGCGTTTAGGATCAGCGAGCTCAGGAACAAACGGCGCCGAGGCCGAGGAACAATTGATGAGCACGATCTGTGAAGTAACAGGAGTCAGCCAACTCTTCAGCTCCTTCGAACCCACATCCGGCCCCACCAAGTTAAACTTCGCGATGTTGCGCGAAAAAGTGCCATGCCCCAGCATGACAATCCATAATCGCGGCGCAGAGGCATTCTCCTCGATGGATGACCTCAGTTGCTCACGAGCCGTCTTGTCAGATTTAGCTTGGTCGATGCGCACCAATTTCCACTTGCGAACCTCAGCCAATTTCTCCCACTGCTCCGAAGCTTCTAGGAACTCCTCTCCGAACTCGGCCGCACCTGGAGCACCAACGACAAGTAACAGCGTTTCACGGGTCTCTTTGGGTGCCTGGCATACAGCTTGTGCAGCCGAGTAGAAAAAGCAAACAGAAACGAGTGCCCAAACAGCCATCTTCAAGATGCGCACCTCACGGAAAACAGAAGACTCGTTTACCGCCCAAACGCGGGCGCTGGCTTGCATCGACGATCGCTGCCGGAACAATTCAGAAGTAAGAGAAATGCCTCGCTGACGCTTGGGGTTGGGATTGGAGGCGGCAGCGTGAGACTTCAGTTTCGAAATGAGTTGAATCATGGCAAGCCCTTCCATCGTCGCAGGCCCCATTCCAAACAGAGGCAACCAATCGCAAGCAGCACAAACCAAGGTCGATGCCACAATGGCTCGATACGCGACTCAGTAATAGGAACTTTCTTTGTCGGCAGTGTTTCCACAAACTGCTCCAAGTCCCCAAACGGGATCAACTCGCCGCCCGACTTTTCGGCAAGTTGCTTCAGCAGCTCTCGGTCTGGTTGAATACGAGCAAACTCGGTGGCACTCGGTTCAGCCGTCCAACCGGTCGTGACAGGATCAAGCTCTTCCCCATCAGGAGCTATGGCGTTCACTACGCAGCGATATCCACCATCTAGTTTCGACCAGTATTCTGCTTCGTAAACACCGGGGCGATCGGCGGATGGCGTGGCACTAGCCATTACAATGCCTCCGTCCGGCTCCGTCACCTTTAAATTGATCGTGGCGTTATCCATCGGTGAGAAACCGGGATCCAAAAGCGTGATATTGAGTCGGTAGGCTGACAGGGCGTCTTTCGGAGCTTCCACATCCACAGCCAGACGCTTGGGAGAATCATTGACCAACCAGCGCGAGATCTGTCGCCAACTCTGAGCCAGATCGTCGGTGTCTTTCTCCGCACGACGCATGCTCCACCGCCACAAGTCTCCGACCAAGAGCGCAAGCGTCCTTCCCCTGCCAAATCGCTGCGTCACCAATCCGGGGGCTGCACCTTTACTGGTCTCCAAATTGGCCAGCACAGAAGCACCTGGTTTTGCATCCGCCACCGTGTTCCAAGTCAGAAAGTCAGGCATCTCGCGGACGCGTTTCTTTTCGTCCGCCTCGCTAGCGCGCAACCGCAGCCAAGGTTCCAGACCGCCCTCACGCGTCAAGCGATAACGCACTGGAGCTGACTTGGCAAAGGTATTCTCTTGTCCGCGTAGATAAACGGGTAAAATGTCACCGAGCGGAGTCTGCTTGTAACCACCTCCAAGAAAATTCTCCTGCCCACCGAGCATCATGAGACCACCACCGCGCTCGGCAACAAAGCGGCGCATCAAGAGCATTTGTTGCTGCGTGAAGAACCCCGCCTCGACATCGTCCAGCATGATCGCGTCGTATGCAAATAGATCCTCTTCACCGCTGGGAAAACCTGCCTTGAGCTCGTTTTCCTCAACCCCGACACGCATCAAAACCGGCTCGTCGTATTGCTCCGCACCTTCATCTTCATCCTCGAAACCCGCCAACAAGGGATTGCTGCTGCCTACGGCTTGGTCGCGGAAGCTGAACTTCGGCTCTTCCTTTGCAATGCGAATCAAAGCCTGCAAATCGATTTCCAGGTCCTCTTCCAGAGCTCGGCGTACGAACTTAAACTCCCAATTTGGCCGACCCGCAACGTACAGTATGCGAAAAGGTCCCCCGCCGCGATCAATTACAATTAGACGCGAGTTATTGAGTGTCGTGACTTCTTTACTACTCTCCGGTTCTTTCTCCGAATCTTCGCTATCTTCGCTCGCCAACATCGCTCGCACGCGGACCATTTGAAAGCCGGGATTCGGCGGGCGGAACTGGAAACGGACTTTCTGCTCAAAGCTATTCGACTCAGCTGTGACATTCTGCTTCTCAAGCGTCTTGCCCTCGCTATCCATTAAGCGGACCACTATGCCTTCACCGGTCAGCCCAGTTGCTTCAACCACCGCTTCGACGCTAGCAGGGGCCAACTCGAAATCTGAAATCGCAGCGGAGGTAGATGAGATCGTTATATCCTGCAATTGGGAATCTTGACGATAAACAACTGGGTACACCGGAAACCCAGTAGGCTTTTCGAACATTGCCTTTACTTCATCGGTTGCGAGACCGTCAGTAAAGAGCACCATTCCCGCGACAGGCCGCGCGGCGAACCGTTCTCGCAAAGTTGTAATCGCTCCCGAGAGTGACGAATTTTTGCCGTCAAACTTAAGCGTGGAAAGCTCTTCAACTGCGTGTAAGCGATCCTCAAAGGCGTATCGCCTCACATCAAAATCCTGTGCAAGACGAGCTTGCCAAGCCGCTTCAGGTGTGAGTTGCGCGCGGATGCGATCGACACGACTTAGCGTTTCACCTGGCGGACGCATCGTCATACTCTGACTATTGTCGACCACGATTGCCATGACGTTCGCACCTGGACGCGGGCGTTCAACACGGCGCATTGGTTCTAGCAGGCAAAATGCCAGAGCGGCCACCGCTGCGATCTTCAGTCCCATCGTCAGCAGGCGCAATCCAGATAGCTGACTACGTGCTGCGTAACTCCAAATTGCCAGCGAGGCAGTAGCCGCCGAAAGGATTACTGCGATCAGAATCCAATCACGAGCCCCAAAGACAAAAGACTCCATTGCTGTAACTGAGGTACTCACTACTGCCCGATCCCCAAATTCTCGTAGTACTCGCGAACACTTTTGCTGAATTCGCTAGGAACGGGATCACGATCGATCGGAACGATTTCTGTTTTTTCAGCCGCTCGACGAAGGAGTTCTTGGGAAACCTTCCGTTGTAGATCACGTAGCGGCTTAGCTATCAAATCTTCCACTTCTGCCCATTTTGGATCTGCCGCGTGCTTGCGATAGTCTTTGCGAATCTCACGAGCAGCTTGACGAATCTGAGTGGCTTCCCATCGCAACTGCGAATCCGTCATCAACTCTTCGACATCTCGCAAGCGATCCGACCAAGCTTGGAAATCTTCTCCGGTTAGCGGGCGAGGATTGGCACCGCTTTGAAAAGGGCTGCCCTGCGAATTGGCTCGCTCCTGGCCATTCGGCTCTCGCGCCCCGCGGAGCCCTGGTGGCTGACCTTGTTGTGGCTGACCTTGTTGTGGCTGACCTTGTTGTGGCTGACCTTGTTGTGGCTGCCGTTCTTGTTGCCCCTGGGGCTCACCCGCCCTGGGCTCGCCGGAACCGGACTGGCCCTCTTGAGGCTGCCCTTGCTGCTCGTCCTGTGGCTCACCTTCTCGGGGCTGACCGGATCCTGGCTGTCCCTGCTGCGGTTTGCCTTCCCGAGATTGTCCTTCTTGAGGCTCCTTTGGGTCACCTTCCCGAGTTTGTCCAGAACCTGGCTGTCCTTCACGCGGTTCACCTTCACTAGGTTCAACCTCCTGATCATCGCGTGGCGCACCCTGTACAGGTTCCCCTTCGCGGGGCTCACCCGATTGTTCTTCACGAGGCTCCTCACCCTCACGACCACGCCCTGTTGCATCGGCGATCTCGGCGTCCAACTCGCGGTTGAGTTGATCTAGCTGGTCTGCGGCTCGGCGAAGTGCATCCATTTCACTGCCAAGCACCGCTTCAGCCGCCTCGTCGATTTCTTGCTTGAGGTTACTCAGGTCTTCGACAGACTGGTCCGCCAACTCGCGTGCCTGGGGTGTCAGGTTGCGATCGAGTAGTTGCTCTGTCACTTCCAAGCGTTCTTCGGCTCTTTCCTGCTTGGTTCGGCGATAACTGTCGTAAAGCTTTTGAGCCAACAACGGCTCCGCTTCCTCGGCATCAATAACCGTCTGTTCCATCTGATCCAGCAGCTCGCCAAGTTGCTCTTGCTGTCGCGCCAACTGATCCTTTAGATCGACTTCATTCTCGTTCTCGTCTCGCAGTCCGGCGTTTGGCTCTTTCGCTTCCTCATTTAGCTCTTGGACGATTTCCTGCTGACGTTCTTCCAGCTCTGTCGCATCATTTCTCAATCCCTGTACCGTTTCTGCGAATTGATTCGCAGCTTGCCTCCTTACTTCATCTTGCAGCTCTTTGAGGTTCTCTTCTGCTCGGTTACCAGAGGCGAGTGCTTGGCTAGTATCATTGTTCCGCAGTGCCTCATTGGTCTTCTGCAGATTCTCACGAGTTTCCTCCATCTGCTGCTGCGTCTCCTGCAGTTCCTCGTTTTCGCTGGACTCAATCCGCTCTTGCAGCTCGTCCGCATCCTCTAGCATTTGCTGCTGTTGCTCGCGGAGTCGTTCCAGCTGCTGTTCCAACTCCTCCCGGTCTTCCGGAGTTTCTGCAGCTTGCAACGCCGCTTCGAGTTCACGCAACTGCTCGTTGATATCCTCTTGTCGAGCCGCAAGCTCTCGCAAACGACTGACGATCTGCCGCATCTCTTCCTGAGCATCATTCTGTTGTTGTTCCTGAGCCTGCCGTTCCGTTTCGTAGGGATTCTCTTGATTCTTCAGCTCTAGCTGATCGATCTGCCGCTGGCGATTTTGGGAACGCCGCGACTGGCCCTGTTGTTGCTGCTGTTGCTGTTGCCGAGAGATATCAAACTCACGTGCCTGGAGCCCTAATAACGCCTGGTACGCGGCTTGCTCTCGCCCCAAAGCCTTTTGCAAATCTGCTGTTACCAAAGAAGTGGCAGCGTCAGTCAGTGCGGCTTTTGCCTCATCCATGAATCGTTTTGTACTATCGATAATCTTTGCAACTTCAGGATCATCACCAGCCTCTTGCGCCTTTTCAGAAAGCAATTGCATGGCCTGAGACTGAGACTCACTCAGCACCATGATGTCAGGGCCAGCGCGACCTGGCATGTCATCCTTACGCGCCGTCTTCAGCACATTCCATGTTCCCACCACGATCTGCTTCTGAAGCTCCAGCAACTCTTCCGTCTGCTGGTTGCCTTGCTGGCCCTGTTGACCTTGTTGTTGTTGCTGCTGTTGCTGCTGACTCTGCGATTGCTGCTCGCCTTGGCGATAGATTTCCTCGAAATAGCGAACTTCGGCAAAGTACATATCACTTACGGTGCGCCTTGCCTCACCTTCCGTATCGCGGTCCTCGGCCCAAACGTAATACGAAAGAAGCTGACGAGGCTCAGCACCAAGCGACTCGAAGTCGATCATCTCGCTCAAGATCATCTCTTTGCCTTTGCCGGGTTGCAGCTCAGACTCACGTTCCACAATCTCACCACCCGCAAACTGAAAGCCCACACCCGCCGCAGTGACTTTGAAATCGTCTTTCAGTTTTGCGGCGATATCAAACTCCTCGATCGGAGAAACTTGCGAATCCCCGCCGGCTGTGAGCTGGATCTTAGTTTCACGATTCGGAAGGACTTTGGCGCGCAGCGAGATGTCGGCATTGTTATCGCGACCAGCCGCGTCGACTAGCTTCAAATCCCAAATTGTGGTCTCGGTCAGAACAACGCTGGCTGTCAACAATTTGGGATCTTGCTTGGAAGGCGTGAGCTCGAGACTCGAGCCAGAGCTTGCATCCTGGGCAACCAACTCGGCGACTTCAACGGGTTTGTTGAGATGCAATTGCCAAGTTACTTTACTGCCCATGGGCACCGTGACTCGGCGCGTGTCTACGACAGACTTCTCCTCCTGGCCGGCGTATCCGGGGTACTCAATCTTGGCGTCAGATCGAACCAAGGCTGGATACTCGAATACATCGATCCGGTAGGCTTCCGTTTCGGTATCCGCATATTGGACACGATAATTTAGAGAATCATCGATGCCGTTAAGATAAGCGGCGAACACCGGATCCTTGAGAGATTGCTTCATCGCAATCTGGACAGGCTCTGTTTCTGAGTCTGCCTCTGCGGATTCGTGCCAAAGCCACACTTCGTCTGGCAAGGCACCTTCGAAACGCGCCGTAACAAAGAGACTTGATCCCCGTTCTACTTCGGTGTTACCGGGGGAAATCTCAGGTGGAATGAGATTTATACTCGCAACCTCTTCAGATTCCGGCGGAGCAGGGGGCTCACCTTGTGGCACACTCCACAAGCTGAAACCAACAATTGTCATGCAAAGAAAGGCCGGAACATTCGCAAACCAACCTGCGGTGATCGCTACTCCTGACACGATAGAGTTCCAGCCGTATCGCACGTCGTGCTTGATAGCTTCTGCAATTACACTACGCTGCAAGAACCCAAACCGTCCGTTTTCCGCGCGAATACCGGCAGCCGTAATGAGGCTCTGATTCAGAGCCGGAAAATGTCCTTCAACGCGCTCTGCGATACGGCCTAAGTCACGTCCACGACGGGAATGCCAGACAAAAGCAACTAAGGCTAGAGCAACGCTCGAACTGAGCCACCACCAATGCAACGCGTTACTCTGAATAAGTCCTTCTCGCTTGTTGGTGCCAAGCCACCAACCGACCAAGGCAGCAGTAGCCCAAATCGTGGCCAAAGTCCAACCGAGGTGCAACGAACGGACGCGTCTTGCGACTTGCAGTAGGCGAAGTTGTAGTCTGTTATCCATGATCAAGTCCCAAGGGAAAGTCTTGAACGTAACGATTGATTCGGTATCCGTTGTTTACAGCTCGAGGCGCAAGCGAGGGAAAAGCTTTTCCAGCTCCTCGCTGACGCTTCGGATTGCAATTGCTAGGATACTTGTTGTTCCTATGTAGTTGCAGCGCGGGCGGCGTTGGCCCGAGCAGTCCAACCGCCGAGTAATGTTTCGACAGCAAGAACGACCAAGCCAGCGGCAATCAACCACTGCCACATACGCTGTTTCTTTTCCAGTTCTTCTATTTGCATCTGACGCGCACTATCTTTTCGCTGGGTATCTGTCTTCAGCTTTCCGAGCGCGACGCCGTACTGTTCGAATACGTCTTTGTCTTGCGGGGTCAACTGACCTTCCGCAGCAGACACTTGAACCGCAATCTGTTGAGCGACATCGCCATACTGCAAAGTGAACATACCAGGTTTGAAAAACTGAACGTTTTGCGTTCCGATCTTCACCGTCGCGTCATCGACCTCTTCGCCCGAAGTATCAAGGATGCGGATGTCTGGCGAGTCCAAGGCAATCGATTCGCCAACTTCGAAAGTGGTCTGCGTCTGCTTGAGTTTCCCGGCAGGATCCAAAAGACCAACCAACATCGGTAGAAACTTGCTCGACAAGGCCAAACCACTGCCACTAGGCTGCCAACCAGCTGAAAGCATCCAGATATTTCCTTCACCAACAGACTGCCGCAGCAATAGTGGAGTCAAGTCATCAAACTTCGCGACCGTCTTGATTCTAGTTTCTTCTGGCACCGTAACCTTGCGATGACTCCAAAATCGAATTTTGCTGAAATCATTAAAGCGAGGATCGGCGAACGGAGCAAAAACCGGGCTTCTGTAATCGAGCCAACCAATCAAAGAGTAGTCTTCCTCTTTGGCCTCACCGACTTCTAGTCCAGGTGCATCAAAAAGCATCTGAACAATTCCATTTGCCGCCGCGTCTTCAGATTGCGACAAGAGCAAGAGAACAGTTCCACCACCTTCGGCAAACTTGCGAAGTGCATCAACATGAGCTTCGATGCCTGGGATCGGTTCTAACACGACACTGCGAGTCGCTTCATCTCCGAGGACGACAGAAAGCTCAGACATGTCGACGCGAGTCACTTCACGATCGACAAGAGCCGTACTCAGCGGTGCCTTCTCAAGAAAAAAACCAGCATCGTTCTCGGGCCTGTCCGCCTTGCGGCTGAGCAGAGCAATGGATTGGCGAATCTTCTCTACATCTGCAACAAACACATCGTTGTCATCCTGCCACGCATCCCCTAGGAGCTTGATTCGATCCGCACCGGAAGGACGCGAAGTCATCGGCAGAATGCGCACTTGTCCAGCGGGCACTTGTACGCGTGAATAAGTCCCATCGATGGGCCCACGTGAATCGCCCCAAGCAAGTTCAAGGGTTTGCTTCTCAGAATCGGGATTATTTTCAATGCGAACACGATACGGTGCGTCAGGCTCATCCGACGCCTCATCTCGCATCAGATTGGCTCGAGCGTTGCCTGGTTCAGCCGGCAAAATCTGTCGCACATCCAACTGTATTTTCTCGGGCCAGGGATACCCCTGCAGAGCTTCCAATCCAGCCTTTGCTTGCAAGTCGGTGACGAGGACAATCTCACTCGAACGGCCAGCGAAAACGGCATCAGATATTTCGGCAGCACTCAGCATGTCGACCGTAGCTGTCAATCCTTTGGCCAGTTGCGAAGCAAACCAAGTTGGTTCCAGGTCAGATAAAGCTTGACGCACTGAGGATTGCGTGGCGGACGGATCACTGAATCTATCACTTTCCAATGGCACAACCGGACTCAGTCCGCGATCAATTGTGTAAAGTGACACACGATCTTCAGGAGAAAGACCATCCAAGATTGTTTTCAATTCCGCCTGAGCATTCTTCCAAACATCTTCTCGCTTCATGCTGGCACTGGTATCCAACAACAGAACTAAGTTGCGACCGTCTAAATTGATGTTCAGTATGCTTTCCTCTCGCACGTAAGGACGTGCAAAGGCAAAAGCGATCAGTGCGATCGCCAGAGCTCGAAGCAGCAATAACAACCACTGGTCCACGCGACTTCGACGCGTCAATGTCGGCGGCGAGGGTTGTAAAAACATCAAGGAACTGAACTGTTGCTGCCCTTGCGGTTGACGGCGAATCAAATGAAAGATGATCGGCCCAGCAACGGCCAGGGCGGCCAAGGCATACAAAGGAGCGAGTAGTCCCATTGTCTAGCTCCTCGCCTTCCTGCTCATCGCGCCTGGACCGCGTTCTCGGCTATCCCTAGCCGACAGCGTGCGAGTATTGCTGATTAGCTCGAGCAGTGCCATATCCAACGGCTGGTCGATGGCCAAAGTCATCATGCGAGCACCACGACGATGACAGATGTCGATCAACTGCTGCTCATGAGTTTCGAATCGCTTTTGGTATTCGGCAGACGCCGCAGCGGGATCAACATAGATCTCTCTCCCGGTTTCCATATCCTGGATCATCGCGCTACGCTCGAGGCTAAACTTTACTTCAGTTGGATCCAGCACTCGAATCAGCACAATCTCGTGCCCTCGACCGCGCAAATACCCCAGCGGCTGAAATAAAGTCTCAGGATCAGTCAACAGATCCGATACTAGCACCACCAGCCCACGACGTTTGGAGAGACCTGCCAACTGCGAAAGCGATTCGCCGAAGTCAGAATCCACTCCTGCGCTTTCCATGTCAAGTAAACGCATGATCTGCTGCAAGTGTCCGGTGCGATTCCTCGGTGGCAAGAACTCAGGTGACTCATTGCCACAAGTCATGATGCCAACAGCATCACGTTGTCCATTAAGGTAATAGGCCAAGGTGGCCGCTAAAGTTCGTGCGTATTCGGCTTTCGAGTAATCATCGCTTCCATATGCCATCGAGCGACTCTGATCAATTGCGATGTAGCAGCGACGATTCGTCTCATCCTCGTACTGCTTCACATAGCAGCGATCCGTTCTCGCCATCAACTTCCAATCTAGGCCTCGAGGATCGTCGCCTTGCACGTAAGGACGATACTGTGCGAACTCTACCGAAAAACCATGTAATGGGCTCCGATGCAAACCGCTCGTGAAGCCCTCTACCACGGTCTTGGCGCGCAGCGTCAGATTCTTGATCTGCATTAATGCGGCAGGATCAATAAACCACCTAGGTTGCTTAGGGCTATCTGCTGCGGGTGCGTTGGACAAGTGCTACCAGACTCATACGGGAAAACGAAACTCGAGTTGCTACTCAACGACGGGGTTCTATGCCTGTGAAACGGACTTGAGTAGTTCCGCCACACAATCTTCCACGGTGACGCCCTCGGCTTCCGCCTTGTAATTCAGCAAGACACGATGGCGAAGTGTCGGTGCCGCCAGAGCCTTGATATCGTCGGTGATGACGTGTGACCTTCCCTCAAGCAGAGCTCGCGCCTTACCGCCAAGCACCAAAGTCTGAGCGGCCCGAAGCCCAGCTCCCCAACTCACCCAATCGTTCACAAATGCAGTTGCACCTTCGCGCCCCGGACGCGAGCTCTCGACAAGTCGCACTGCAAAATCCGCGACATCTCGGGCCACCGGTACGCGCCGCACGATTTCTTGAAATTGCACAACATCTTCGCCACTGAACAGCTGCTCGATTCGTTCTGGCTTCTTCGACGTCGTTTGCAACACCACATCGAGCTCTTCCTCGTGCGGTAAGTAATCAATCAGAACATTGAACATGAATCGGTCGAGCTGTGCTTCCGGCAGCGGATAGGTGCCTTCCATCTCGATCGGGTTTTGAGTTGCGAGTACAAAGAAAGGTTCTTCGAGCACATACCGCTTCCCAGCGACCGTCACTTGGTGTTCCTGCATTGCCTCGAGTAGTGACGCCTGTGTTTTGGGCGGCGTCCGGTTGATCTCGTCCGCCAGAATCACATTGGCAAACACTGGGCCGTGGACAAACTGCATCGAGCGTGAACCATCTTCTCGCTGCTCCAATATTTCCGTACCAGTGATGTCAGACGGCATTAAGTCCGGCGTGAACTGAATCCGCTGAAACTTCAGGTCAAAGATCTGAGCTACGCTGCTAACAAGAAGAGTTTTGGCAAGTCCTGGTGCACCTGTAATCAAACAGTGACCGCCGCCAAGAAGGCTTATTAAGAGTTGCTGAACGACATCTTTCTGCCCGACGATGGTTTTGGAAAGTTCTTGATCAATCCGATCGCGACTCTCGCGTAGCTTCTCCACTACTTGCTGTTCCTGCTCGTCGCTGATTTCAGTACTCACGTTTATCTGTTCCTATTGGTGATGCTTTGGTTCTTTAGCCTTTTTCCCATCTCTACCCGAAGCAGCGGCGCCAAAAGTAATGCGAGGATCCATGGGGACATCGCCGCCGTCTCGCTGGCGCTTCAGGTTAAGATTGGCCGCGTGTTCAATGTGTCATGGCATATGTCACGATGTTGATTCCAAGCGGATAGGATTTTTTGACTGCAAACTCTTGAAAGTACTCGCGATTTTGACCTTCACGCTCCCAGCCATCGCCAAGATCTGTGTTATGGCAAATGAACACCATGATGCGTCCAGCTTCATCCTTTATCGAACGATAGTGAACTTCCTCACTCCCACTGCGTCGCCATTCGTAGGTGTAACCGCTTAGGAAAGTATTCAAGGCAGGTACTTGAGGGCGTTCTTTAAGCGGATAGACACATTGAAATATTTCGTGTTCAAGTGGAACTTCTTCAATCGGTTTGCCAGGAAAGACACGTTTTATTTCGCGCTCAAAATTCGCGTACTCATCATCGCCCCAGAAATCGTCGACCATCATAAAGCCGCCATTGTTCAGGTACTTCCTGAGCGCGACGACTTCTTCTTCACTGAACAGGAGATCCCCAGGTTCAATCATGTACAGAAAGGGATAGTCGAATACTTCTGGATCCGTCAACCTGACCACAACAGGATCAGGATTGACCTTGAGAGACGTTAACTGCTGAAGTCGAAGCGAAAAATTGAGATCACTGTCAGGATAATCGACGCGCCACTTCCCCCAGCCACCACGACCACGGCGGCCGTAGCCGAAACCACCGTAACCCCCACCACCATACCCTCGTCGGCCTCCATCGCTATACTGGACTCGCGCGAAGGTGAAAGTGTCTTTCTTGAAGTTCTCGTCGATCTCCCAATCAGGTACGCCTCTTCGATCAATTCGAACAGAGCCATAGTCATTGCCGCTACCTCCACCCCATTGCACGCGTTGGACTGCGAAGAGACCAGTAGCCACGCTTGCCAGGAGCAAACACAACAGTGTCACTCGTATAAATCGCGTGTGCATCATCGACTCCTTGCTTCACTACTAGGACTCGGGGGCTTACCCACCTCGGGCATCTTAACTTCTAACATTGACTTCGCTGGCACAGCCAGGTTGGTCCCAACCTCCGCCGGTTCACTTACCTCTTCCCCAAAAGGGTTCGATGGAAGTTTTGCTTCGGCGTTTCGGATGGTGACAAGTTGTTGTAGCAGCTTCTGGGCTTCGCGATAACGCGGCGACTGCTCAAGGGCGAACAATGCGTTGCGTCGAGCATCAGCGGTAAGGTCGAGCTCGGTAGTACTCGCAGCAAACTGCGCTTCTGCCAACTGGTAATATAACCCTGCGGGATCCAGCGGGTCCATTTCTTGGAGAGCCCGAAGTGAAACAATCGCTTGATCAGGACGTCCAAGCTTTCTCGACGCAAGAATGAGCCCTTCGTGGCCTTCTGGGAGGAGTGGGTTCACCGCAAGAAGACTGAGCGAATGCTGATACAAAGGAACCCAATCTTCGGCCGCCGCACACAGCTCGAGCAAACGCAATAAAACCGGCACGTTGTTGGAAGACCGTTGCATCAGATCTTCTAGCAACAGTTGCTCTTGCTTCGAATCACCTAGTTGCTCAGCAATTCTCGCTTTGAGCCGCAGTGCTCCACGGTCAGAAGTGTCATCTGCATAGAGCCCGTCTAAGTTGTCCGCCGCGGCCAGCGCTTCATCCAGAGCTCCCTTGGTCAGCAACGCTTGCACCAAAAGAGAGAGTCCTAGATAACTTCTCGGATTGTCCTCCACCCAACCCTGGAGCTCCTCAAAAGAAGCTTCCATCGGCACATCTTTGCTGGAGAAATCAGTCTCCGGATAAAAGTCTGCCGTGAGTGCGTCCACATACTCTTTGAAGTCCGCATCCAGGCGATCTGCGTCACCGAAACGTCTAGAAAACGCGTCTTCGATACTGACCCCCATACCGAGGTCTTCTAGCGCCTTCAGAAGAAGAGGCAGGCCATGCCGCTCCACCAAATACCGCACCGCCAAAGACGACTCGAAGTACGCAAACTGCAGGTGGATTGGGCTCTTCGGATTCAAGAAAGCACTGCTCAGCTCTGATAGCGGAACAAAATCTTCGCCCATTAACATTTGCCGGTATTGGGGGGTCATCCGTTCGCCCCAGGTAGGATTGCATTCTACTTCCTCGTACACCGAAATGCCTTCACTCAGCCAGCGCGGCATCCTATTGTTCGTTTTCTGAAGTGTGACCACGTGACAGAACTCGTGCCACAAGACACTCTCCCAGTTCGAGGGATTCTCCCCTTGCGAAGCGGGACTATTGGCTGTGATCAAACTACCGAAACACACCCCTAGATACCCAGCCCCGCCAGGCAGACCAAATGTGCGAATCGCAAAGTCACTTTGCTGAGGAAAAATCTCAACCGTAGTTCGCTGCTTGAGCTCGAAGTCATACTTTTCGCAAACGGTCGCCTTGGCTTCCTGAAGCAATTCGAGTACCCGTGAGCCATAAATTTTCGCTTCCTTTGCGTCCATACGAATAATGAAATCTGGCGTCTCTATGGTGGTGAATCGATTCAGCCGCTCGCTAAGTTTTCGCAAATTGAAGGCTACAACGTTGTACTTGTCTGTCGTCGCAACTTGCTGAACCATCTCCCAGCCCTCAGGATCTCGCCCGATGCGCAGTAAGTCCTGCGCGAGCTGGAATCTGGCTGGCAAGAATTCCGGATCTAGCTTTAGTGCACGCTGCTGATACGCTACACCTTCTACAAAACGATAGTGCCGTGAAAGCACTTTCCCGGCAAGATGATCGACTTTCGGATTCGCATTCCAACGAGCCAGCCCGCGGCTGCGAAACTTACCCTCTTGCTGATATTTGCCTCGCAAGTGCGCGATCGCCGCCTTTAGCGCCCATGCTTCCGGCGTAGTCTCGTTGATCTTGAGAACTTCCTCTAAAACCTGTTCCGCCGTATCGTAGCGTTCCCCATCAATCATGCGAGTCGCAGTCATGAGCAGGCTAGGAGTGTGCTTCGGATTGAGATCCAAAGCGGCTTTCAAATAGGTAGTCGACCTCTCGCGATCTGATCCATCCCAAGCTCTCGCCAGCAAGTAAGAAATCTGCGGATCGTTTGGACGCAACTCCAACGCACGATCTAGAGACTTCACGGCCTCTTGATAGTCTGCCTTACTGAGCGCTAACTCAGCAATCGCAACATGTGCGTCTACGTAGGCAGGATCGGTCTTCAAAATGCGATCGAAACAAGACTCCAGGATATACCGCGCGTCCTCTCCTTCAGTGAGCAAGTACTTTCCGACGGCGAGCAGATTCTCGCGGTCGCTGTAACGCCATGGTGCGTTAGTAACGAGAGTTGGAATCTCGTCTAGTAACTCATTGCCGATCCGAGTTTCTCCGCAGTAGCGATGCGCGGTGGCACCAAGAACCCGGAGATCGATGCTGCTTGAAAATTTCTTCGCAACTTCAAGGTAGCAGTCCCGAGCCTCCTCGTACTTGCCACGTTCGAGCAAGGCACGCATCAATTGACGCGACCAAAAATCGTTCCATATTCCTTTGTCGACCTGTTCGCGTGTCAGTTCGATGCACTTGTCGTATTCACCCTTGTTGAACGTTTCCCGAGCCGAATTGAAATCTTGACCGCTAAGAGTCGAGCAGCAAAGAGCGAGAAAAGCGAAGGACGTGAGCAAAACGAACTTGACTCCACCGGAACTCACGCGAATCGTCTCGCAAAGGTCCAAGAGTGGCCAAGAGCGTTTCAACATACAAAATCCATTCTTTTAATCGGCGGGACACCTTGGCCTCGGGGACCAAAGAATGCGGCATGCAATAGCTTATTAACCCGGCAACTCTGAGCCGAGACGAGCTGGTGGGGCAGCTATCGCCATCAACGACGGTCGAGCAATCCTGTGGATTGAACGGAGAAGATTTACCGCCGCCCGAACATCTATTCTTTAGGAAACCAAGGTTGAAGATTTCATCCAAGATAGCCAACCGGCGTCCACTCTGCACGCAAGCGGGGCTTTTTTGACAGGCATTTCACGCACAAAAAGCTTGGATAGCTCGCCTCCTAAAGACAAAGTAAGATTGATGACCAAGTGGGCGGCTTGGCCCACGCTTTGAAGCAGACTGCGAGTTGGCGTTTAACTACGGTAGTGGTCGCCCCAAAAGAGGAAAGTAATAGATGGAAGAGGGACACGAACCACTTAAGTTTCAACATGACATTAGTGACAGTGACATGGTGGAGAGGGCGAATGGATTTCTAGGCATCGCCCGCCGCCGTCGCTCAGTGCGATTTTTCTCTGATCGCCCAGTTCCTCGAGCCGTGATTGAAAGCTGCATTCAATCCGGCGGAACCGCACCTAGTGGTGCCAACCAACAGCCTTGGCATTTTGTAGCTATTGGGGATGCGGAAACGAAAAAGCAAATACGGGTTGCAGCAGAGCAGGAAGAGCACGAATTTTATAACGGACGTGCACCGGGAGAGTGGTTGGATGTGCTGACCCCAATCGGCACGGACGAACACAAGCCATTCCTTGAAGTGGCTCCTTGGCTGATTGCGATTTTTGCCCAATCCTTTGGCCTGGACGACGAGCAGAAGAAGAGGAAGCACTATTACGTGACAGAATCGGTCGGCATCGCAACTGGCATGCTCATATCCGCCCTTAACTACAGCGGTTTGGCGACGCTCACCCACACGCCCAGCCCCATGAAATTCTTAAATAGCATTCTTGGTCGCCCCAGCAATGAGCGGGCTTTCCTGCTGTTGGTTGTCGGATTTCCTAGTGAAGACTGCACCGTGCCCTGCCTCAACAAGAAGTCGCTCGACGAACTTTCTACCTTCAAAGTGTGATTTCCAACTTCTCCTCGAGAGGCGGAATTGGATTGCCAGAAAAGTATTCTGGTCTCACGCATACAGCTTTCGCTTCACCAAGGCTTCGCCGAGAAATCCGAGAGCAGACACTGCTACAGGAAGTTGAAAAGCTATGCATCTCTTTATGTCTTGCCGTTATGAAACGGTTGCAGGTCCTGCCAGTCGGCTCGTCGCGAGGCTGTATCCAGTGGAGCTGGTAAAGTAGCGAGCAATTTCGTACCGATCCGACTCCCCAAGCTTCCGCTTCTTTGAAGGATTAAAGCAGCTGTACGGAAAAAGCCGATGATAAACCTAGAATCCTATACTTGACTAAAAGAGTCGCAATACTAAACTTTCATTCGTTTCGACACGGATTTTCTATTCTCTCCCTGGCTAGTTTTCAAAAGGGCAGGTCGATGGCCTTGGCTGCACGGAACACAGACTCAATTGCTAGCAATGCCGGCTCCGAGATTGGAAGCGAAGCCAATTTGGCTCCGGAACTACGTATTCTGCGGCCCGAGGAGCTTACCCAGCCCGCGCGAGTAGCGGAACCAAGCGAGTCATTCTTGAACGAGCTGAAGCGTGAGAGTCACTCCTTGGAAAAAGCTAGCCCGAAGGAGATTTTGGGTTGGGCGGTCGATCGCTATGCCCCCAAGTTTTCGATGGCAACTGCCTTTGGCCCCGAAGGAATGACCATTATTCACATGCTCGCGGAAGTTGCGCCGGAGACGCCGATCTTCAACTTGGATACCGGTTATCAGTTCGCCGAAACCTTGGAGCTTCGGGAAGAGGTGAAGCGTCGGTACGGCATCGATGTTGAGCTCAAGAAGCCCGCAAACACTGTAGAGGAATACGAGAAACTCAACGGCGGTCCGGTCTACAAGACAGATCCATCTCGTTGCTGCTTCGAACGCAAGCTGAGTGCCCTATATGATGCGGCAGAACGGTATGACGCTTGGGCCAGCGCCATTCGCCGGGACCAAAGCGAGGCGCGAGCAGGAGTTCCGATCGTTGGCTGGGACAAAAAATTCGGCTTGGTAAAGGTTAGTCCGCTAGCAAATTGGTCAAAGAAGGATGTTTGGGGCTTAATCAATGAGGAGAACATCCCTTACAATCCACTTCATGACCAAGGTTATCCGAGCATTGGTTGCCAGCCATGCACGCGAAGTGTCCTCCCTGGAGAAGACGAGCGAGCAGGGCGTTGGAGTGGCTTCGCGAAGACCGAATGCGGACTCCATAACTAGCGAATCCGTTCTGCCTCTCAACCAGGGTTTGCGTGGCGATAGATCTCGTCGTAGTGGCTGCGATGTTATCACGTCGGATAGCTCGTCCGCCCATTTGTAATCGAAGCCCAAACTCGCTTCGATCCCAGCGGCCTTTCCCGACTTAAGTTTCTCGCGCTGACGATTCGCTATGCAATTGCCTGTTAAGGTTCATTACGCCACATTGGCTATGTTAGCCCTCGCTGCCAATTATTCTTCGAAAGACCCGGTATCGGCTAGGGCGATCGCACAAGAACATGGGATTCCAAGTCAGTTCTTGACTCAGATCCTGCAGCAGCTCCGCTCGTCGAATTTGGTCACCAGCACTCGTGGAGCCAACGGTGGCTTTTTGCTGGAAAATTCACCTGAGAGTATTTCTTTGGCTGACATCTTCGACTCGATCTGCCCCACTTCCGGAAGTTCCGCCACAGAAGAAGAATCTTCAGTTTACGCTTCAGCCGTCCATGCAGTGTGGGAAGAACTTCGCCAACAGGAACGCAAGACCCTAAAATCCGTCAACCTGAATGAGTTGCTTGAACGAGCTGGTTCCAACACGGACATGTTTTATATCTAGACGAACAAGTACGTGCGTAACGAGCAAAAGCGTGAGCCTGCATTCTTCGTTTAATGCCTAACCGCAAGCGTTCGCACTATCATGCCGAACAGGGAATGTAGAATTTCAAGGTGTGTTTGCAGACGACTTAGCTAAACCGCGGACAATTGAGCACAATGGAACTATTTCGATGAGCAAGCACGAGGCAGCCATCGACTCACTCCGATCCACTGGATTGCTCTACATACTTTTGTCTCAAGCAACTATCGGTCTGCAGCGGTGCTAATTGTGGACTCTTTCCAATCGGGATCACGTTGGAAAAACATCAGGTGCTGCCATGGAAGTTGATCGTACTGTTTGGCAAGCTTGAATCCGTTGGCCTTATATTCCTTCAAAATCTGACGTTTGCTCATCTTGTGCAACGGTTTGATCGGCACGCTGCGATCTTCCTCTCGATACTCAAGTAACGCCACCAAGCCATCGTCTTTGAGGCTCTCGCGGATTTTGTTAAGCATCAGTTTTGGATGTGAGAATTCATGGTAGACATCGACCATCAAAAGCAAGTCAACACTGTCCTTGGGTAACTTCGGATCAATAATGGTGCTTAGCACCGGCTCGACATTCTTGATGCCCTGATCCATGCAACGCAGCTGGAGGAGCCGCAGCATCTCGCGTTGAATGTCAACGGCCAGCACCTTGCCTTCGGGTGCCACTTCCTTCGCCATCAAGAGCGAATAAAAACCATTGCCGCAGCCCATGTCGCAAACGACCATACCGGGCTTGAGCCCTAATTGCTTCATGACCTCGCTCGGACGCTCTTCCTCTTCTCGCGACTCGCGAATCAGCCATGGTGCTCCGCCATATCCCATCGTTTGAGCGATGCGCCGGCCCATGTAAGTATTTCGAGCCGGCGGAACATAGGTCCGCTCTTGTTGCTTCGCTTGTGTTTTTGTCTTGTCCTCCTGTGCAACCGCGAAATCGCAGGGAATAAGACTCATGATCACGAGCAAGAAGCAAATTGGAATTCGCATTTTCAGACTCTCTACAACTTCCGAAAGGCAGGAAATCGGCAAGGCAAATGAGAATTCCCGCCTACCGTTCTGTCCCATTCTAGCGGAGCGGGCGAACGTAGTGCGTGCTGCAGCCCATGGAATTTGCTGGGAGGCCCGCCTAGCCAGCGTCTGCCTTTTCGTATCGTTTCAACTTCCGATCCAGAGTCGATCGTTCGATGCCGAGCATCTGTGAAGCCTTAGTCTTATTCCCGCCGGCATGATCGAGCATTGCGTAGATGTGCTCGCGTTCCAATTCCGCTAGTGGAATTGGCCTGAAGGGAGCCGTTCCCAAAGCGGCGTGATTTTCCTCGGGCTCGAGCAAGTTGACCAGGCTCAAATCTGCCGGCTCGATCGATGAGCCAGCGCCTAGCACGATTGCGCGCTCGATCACATTTCGCAATTCACGCACATTGCCGGGCCAACTATGTCGAGTCAGCAACTCCAATGCTTCAGGCGCGATTCCCGTCAGTTGTCGACCCGCATGATGCTTAAGTTGTTCGATGAAGTGCTTGGCGAGCAACGTAATGTCGTCCTTGCGATACCGCAGCGGTGGCACGTCGACTTCGATCACGCGTAGCCGGAAAAAAAGATCCGCTCGAAATTCTTTTTCTTTGACAGCTTCTTCTAAGTCTCGATTAGTCGCGGCGATGACCCGCACATCCGTCTGAATCGACTTATTGCCTCCGAGACGCTCGAAGGGCTGGCCCTCGAGCACACGCAAGAACTTGGCCTGCAACTCCTGCGACATCTCACCGATTTCATCCAGGAATAGCGTCCCACCATCGGCCGATTCAAACTTACCGGTTTTTCTTTCCGTCGCACCGGTGAAGGCGCCTTTCTCGTGCCCAAAGAGTTCACTCTCGAGCAAAGTCGGCGCAAGCGCTGCACAATTCATGCAAACCAGCGGGCCGTTCTTCCGTTTCGAAGCTTTATGAATCCCGCGCGCAACCAATTCCTTGCCGACGCCGCTCTCGCCCCGCACCAAAACGGTTGCATGGGTCGGTCCAGCTCTTTCGATTGTCCGCTTCACATGCAACAGTGCCTCGCTATCACCAACAAGGATCGTCGACTGGTCCAACTGCTCTTCGAGCTGATCCGCACGACGACGACTGCTTTCCAGAGAACGCGTTAGGTCTTCATTGGCCTTCAAACGCGAAAAAGCGATCCCGAGATTATCTGCAACTCCGACGGCTATTTCCAAATCCACATCGCTAAGCATCCTTTCTGGTCCAGCTGTGTAGAGATGAAGGAGCCCTTCAACCTGGCGATCTTCTCCGACACGTACCGGTGCACAGATAATGCTGACAACCTCTCGCTGCCCCGATTCGCGAGCTACGGAGAGTTTGGAATCGTCTTGTACATTTCGAGCTAGTACCGCCTGGCGATCTCGCAAAACGGACTCAACCAGAAAATCGCTCACTCGGTGATAAGTCCCGCCACTTCCTTGCTTGGCGGCCAAAACGGCTAGCGAAGGCGAGCTTCCTTCCTCTTGCGCAACGGACACTACGCCGCCGAACGAAAGCTGTAATCTTTCCAGCAGTTGATCCAAAGCAGCCTGGGCGGCGGCTTGCGGCGTCGAGGAAGTGACCAGGTCAGAAATTAGACGGTAGAAGAATCCCCACTGACCAGCCGTCCTCTGACTGGAAGATGAAACCAAGCTCGAGGCGTCGATTCCCTCCCCACTCCACTGTGAATTCGAAATGCGATTGACGATTGTCGGATTGACTTCTTGAGTTTTTTGGCTTCCGATCGATTCAGAAGGTAGTCTTTGACTAGGAAAGCCGTCTGCTAGACCGACGGAAAAAGTCATCCGGCATCCGCCAACTTCGATGATTTCCCCATCCTGAAGGCTTCTGGGGCCTTCGATGGTCTGTTTTTGGACCTGAGTTCCATTCCTGGATCCCAAGTCTTCCACTTGCCAGCCACCATTTTGAGGGGAAAAACTGGCATGTTTACGGCTTACGCGTTCGTCTTTGACCACGATCTGGCACTCGGATGAGCGGCCAACCACTACGGTTTGCTCGGGTTGCAGCCTAAGGACATCCGTCCAGCGATTCCCGAGTTCGATAACGAGGTAAGCAGCAGTCGTTTGTTGCATTGAAGTACGTTGCTAAGTATTCTGGAGCTATCTTTTCTCGAAACCTGCCAGCCTCAATCTTAGCTATTTGAGCGCGGAGCGCGCTCGAGCCACACAGAAATCTCTCTGGAGTCTGAGATGATTAAGGGACAGTATCTAAATTCTGTACGAACAAAACACTTTTTGGCATCAGCAGCCCTAATTTTCGGAATGCTGTGCTGTCTGCCCGCGCACGCTCAATTCGGTAATTTCTTCGGCCGAGGGGGTGTCGTCGGCGGTGTAAGCATTGATGCTCAAGGAACACTACGATCCGCGACACAGCTGGAACAAAGCGGCTTGTTGCAGGATATGAGAAATGCCGTGGCAAAGCCATCCAGCGACATGGCCCAAAAGACGCAACTGCGAATGATTTCTCTGGCAGGTGTCCAGGCGGAAATCGCCAAGGCGTTGAACGCAGGCAAGGAATTGAGCGAAGAAGTGCTCTACCTCGCAGGCCTGCAACGCATCGAGTATGTCTTCGTATATCCAGAGAGAAATGACATTGTCTTGGCTGGTCCAGCAGAAGGTTGGGTTGTGCGAGAAGATGCATCGGTCGTCGGTGCGAGCACCGGACGCCCCGTAATTCAACTCGAAGACTTGATCACTGCTCTTCGTGCTTCCAAGAAGATGCAAGCCGAAGCGATGACTGTCTCAATCGACCCAACGCCAGAAGGCGAACTCCGCGTCAAGCAGCTTCTCAGCCGTATGTCTGGCAACGGCTTTAATCCAAAGCAAGCTGAGCCAATGATCAAGAAGGCTCTTGGGGCTCAAGTTGTTAGCCTGAATGCAGTTCCAGAAGACTCCCGCATGGCAAGCACTTTGGTTGCGGCTGATTATAAGATGAAGCGAATCGCCATGGCTCTCGAAAACTCGCCAGTGCTCGGTTTGCCAAGCTACATGGAAATGATCCGCAACTCAGGAGCCAGCTCCACTCAGCCTCGCTGGTGGATGGCCTGCGACTACGATGCGATCCTGCACAGCGAAAACAAGCTTGCTTGGCAGCTGAGCGGCAATGGTATTAAGGCGATGACCGAAGACGAAGTCATCGAAGCTAACGGACAACGAACTCAGACCGGCAAAGCAAACAAGACTGCCCAAAAGTGGGCGGACCTATTCACCGAAAAGCTTGACGAACTTTGTGCCAAGAACAGCGCGTTTGGCGATCTGCGAAACGTCATGGACTTGAACATCGTCGCAACCGTAATCACTGGCCACGGCCTGGAAGACGTAGCAGGTTGCGACCTCGGGTTGCTTCGCGACAGCGACGGCGACTTGCAGACTCCATCCTATCGAGCTCCAAAGTCGATTGATCCTCAATGCAGCTTTGTACGTGGTCGTGCTGGCTGGACCATTTCCGCAAGTGGTGGAGTGGAAATCAATCCTTGGAAGGTCGTCGGAACGCAAAGCAAGACTGATGCGGCCGTGCAAGTGGTGCACAAGAAGGCACAGCCAAGCGGCAAGAGCTGGTGGTGGAACTAAGCACTTCACAAAAAGCCAACTTCAGCGAAGCCGCACCAACTGGTGCGGCTTTTTTTATGTCTTGCCCCAAATATAGGCACTTAGCGAGGCCACGAGGACAAGCACATTACGTAAGCCAGTAAGTCCCATCACGCTGAGACCATAGAAAGGAATCGCATCTTCCACCCAATGCAATTCTGCGAGTAGCACTTCAGGACGATCCGCAGTCCCAACGACAGGCATCCTTGAGCGTTTTCTGAAGGGCTTGTATCATTGCTCGGCTAAAGACTTGCATCTGGTTGAGCCCCCGAGACCGCGTCATGATGTCCTCGAAACTCGTGTTTTGAGAAGCTAGAGAAGCTGAGCAAGTTTCCTCTCATGGCGACCCTCAACCGAAGTCATCGACACTGCAGTACGCGATCGATACCTCGAAAAAAATGTTAGTCACTCTTTCTCCAATCGCCTTTTCGCAAGAACAGGTAAGGAATTTCCAATGCGGCACGTCTTATCGGCCTTAGTACAGAACGTTCCGGGAGTTCTCTCCCATATTTCCGGCATGCTCGCCTCACGCGGGTACAACATCGACTCCCTGGCAGTCGGTGAGACCGAAAACCCTGAGTTGTCCAGAATGACCTTTGTGGTCGTGGGCGGCGATGACGTACTGGAGCAAGTTCGAAAGCAGCTCGAAAAACTGGTTACCGTTGTCGACGTCGAAGACATCAGTTCACAGGATTTTGTCGAGCGAGATTTGATGCTGCTACGCGTTCGTGCCTCACGTGGGTCTGAGCGTAGCGAAGTTCGAGAACTGGTTGAAATCTTTCGGGGAAAAGTCGTAGATGTTGGACCGGAGGAAATGATGGTCGAGATCTCTGGTCGTGCCAACAAGATCGAAGCCTTCGTAGAACGCATGCGTCCTTATGGAATCACTGAGCTGGTTCGTACCGGTCGCATCGCCCTCGTCCGCTGCGGCGAGGGTGCTCAACTCGATCGTTAGTAACCCACAACACTTCAGTCGACTGTCAATCAGCCCAATAATACAACTATTTGAACCCCAGAAGGATCATGATGACCGCCAAAATCTACTACGACAACGATGCCGACCTGTCCCACTTGAAGGACAAGACAATCGCTATTCTCGGCTATGGCTCACAAGGTCACGCCCAAGCTCAGAACCTACGCGACAGCGGCTGCAACGTGGTCATCGGCCAACGCGAAGGCAGCTCAAACTACGACCTAGCTGTTAGCCACAATTTCGAGCCCAAGCCCGTTGATGAGGCGGTTAAGGCAGCTGATGTTGTCAACATCTTACTTCCGGACGAAGTACAAGGCGACGTCTACAAAGCAAGCATCTTGCCGAACCTATCACCAGGCAACGTCCTCATGTGCTCGCACGGCTTCAACTTGCACTTCGGTCAAGTCGAACCACCTGCGGGCGTTGATGCACTTTTGGTTGCACCGAAAGGCCCTGGGCATTTGGTTCGCAGCGAATACGTCAAGGGTGGTGGAGTCCCCGGCTTGATCGCGGTAAACGAAGATGCAAGCGACACCACTTTCCAAATCGGCCTTGCCTACGCCAAGGGGATCGGCGCGACTCGGGGCGGCGTGATTCACACGAGCTTCGCTGAAGAAACGGAAACCGATTTGTTCGGTGAACAAGTGGTCTTGTGCGGTGGTGTCAGCGCTCTCGTCAAAGCCGGATATGAGACACTAGTTGAAGCAGGCTACCAACCTGAAATGGCCTACTTCGAGTGTATGCACGAACTCAAGCTCATCGTCGACTTGTTCTACGAAGGCGGCCTGAACTACATGCGTTACAGTGTTTCCAACACCGCCGAGTACGGTGACTACTCGAGTGGCCCACGGATCATCACTGCTGAAACGAAAGCCGAGATGAAGAAGATCCTTACCGAAATTCAAAACGGCGAGTTCGCCCGCGATTGGATCTTGGAAAATCGCGCCGGGGCAGCTTCGTTCAAGGCAACGCGTCGACGCGAACGCAACCACGAGATTGAACAAGTCGGCTTGCGTCTCCGCAAGTTGATGAGCTGGATCGACTCCAAGGAAGTCTAGGCTTACTGCTCCAGCCAGTCTCACAAACTCACCCTCCCACTTGCGGGAGGGTCGGAGCCTTACCGACGAAGAGGGCTTCTCAGACGCACCCATGATACGAGTTTCCTGAATGGACACAATCCGCGCAAGAGGAGTCCGCGTTCACAACCTGAAGAACGTGAACGTGGACATCGCGCGGGGCAAGATTATCGCACTTTGCGGACTCAGTGGCTCCGGCAAAACCTCTCTGGCCCTCGACACGCTCTATGCCGAGGGACAACGCCGCTACATCGAAAGCTTCTCTGCCTACACCCGGCAATTCCTGGAACGACTTGAAAAACCCGAGTTCGACTCCATCGAGGGCTTGCCACCTGCTCTAGCCGTCACCCGTGGAGGCGTTCAACGCGGCAATCGCAGCACAGTCGGTACGGCCAGCGAGACCCTGGACTACCTGAGAGTCCTGTATGCCAACGTCGCCAGGCTCTCGTGCTTCGGCTGCGGACAAGTCATCCATTCGCACTCTCCACAATCCGTGGCAGTGCTGATTTCGCAGCTGCCCAAGCAAAGACTTATGCTCGGGTTCGAAATTGAATGGGAAGATGCCGGCGAGCGATCTGCTCTTCTTGCCGATCTGCAGAACCAAGGTTTTGTAAGAATCGTTGTTGCTGGCAATACATTTAACTTAGGTGATGCCGAGCGTGGCCAACTCGCGCTTGCGGCAGCCAACGCGAAGTCAGCAAGCATCATCGTCGATCGACTCAAAGGCGGCGATGCTCCAGGCAGAACTTCTGAAAGCCTGGAAACAGCCTTCGATCATGGACTAGGGTGCGTCACACTTTATTTGGAACAGGAACCGGACAATATAGATCTTGCCTTACCCCCATACACAACCCTTGAGATTGATGGACGTGAGTGGCATCGGCTGTCGTTTCATCGACAACGCAAATGCTTGAGTTGCGATATCACTTTTCCAGATCCCGAAGCACGACTGTTCAGTTTCAATAGCCCGCTGGGAGCTTGCACCAAGTGCGAAGGCTTTGGTGATACCATCGACCTAGACTGGGACCTAATCGTTCCGGATAAATCCAAAAGTATTTCTGAAGGTGCCGTCGCTCCCTGGAATTCACCCGCCTACCAACACAATCTCGACGAATTACTGGACATTGCCGCCGAGTTAGAGCTACCTGTTGACGTACCGTTTAAGAAACTCTCGAAGCGACAGACCTCTTTGCTCATGGAGGGCGAAGAGGATCTGGGCTACTCCGGGATCCAAGGCTTTTTTCGCTGGTTGGAACGCAAGAAGTACAAGATGCACGTGCGTGTTTTCTTATCCCGATGGCGTTCTTATAACACTTGCAACCAGTGCAGCGGCCAGCGTCTCTCTCCTGAAGCGCTCAGCTACAAGATTGGCGGACGATCGATTGCTGAGCTGTGCGATCTCTCGGTTCAGGAACTCGATGAGTTATTGGACAACGTCGAGTGGAATGAACGGGACACGACCGTTGCAAAAACTCCACTTGAACAGGTTCGAGCCAGGCTCGGATACCTTTGCTCAGTCGGCCTTGGTTATTTGCAACTCTCACGAACGATGCGAACACTTAGCGGAGGTGAAGCACAGCGAACGGCACTGACAGCCGCACTCGGCTCAAACCTAGTGAATATGCTTTATGTGCTCGACGAGCCCTCGGTGGGACTGCACCCACTAGATGTGGATCGGTTAAGCGACGCAATTGGGAGTCTTGCTGAGCGTGGCAACACGGTCGTAATCGTTGAACATGAAGATGCACTCCTAAAGAAAGCCGACGAGCTGATTGAACTCGGGCCTTCGGCTGGTTCGCTTGGCGGCGAAATTGTCTACCAAGGCCCCACTACCGCCAGGAAAAAGGCGAGCATACCCAGCCTGACACTCGACTATCTCAACAAGAAAAAACACGTTGCGGTTGCTGCCAGCACACGTGACTCAAAACACTCGCTTACGATTACTGGCTGTTGTGGCAATAACCTGCGAGATGTTTCCGTCGACTTCCCGCTCGGAGTACTTTGTGCCATCACAGGTGTCAGTGGGAGTGGAAAAAGCAGCTTGGTTCAAGATACTCTATTCCCGGCGCTTCAGTCACATTTAGGCTGCAAGACCGAGAGGCTGACGACCTTGCCCTACAAGTCACTCAAAGGCTCGCGCAAGATCGACGAGTGTATCTTGGTCGACCAAGGCCCAGTCAGTCGCTCGCCGCGCAGCAACCCGGTCACTTATGTAAAGGCCTTTGACGAAATCCGCAAAGCCTTTGCGGCGACGAGTGAAGCGAAGCTAAAGAACTTCACTCCAGGGCACTTCAGTTTCAATAGCGACCTAGGACGCTGCCCGCAGTGTAGCGGAGACGGCATTCTGCAAATCGATATGCAATTCTTGGCCGACGTCGAGATGACTTGTCCTGATTGCTCCGGAACTCGTTATCGCAAAGAGATCCTCTCGGTGCGATATCGTGATCAGTCTATTGCGGACGTCTTGTCGCTGAGTGTCGCTGAAGCGATTTCCTTCTTTCGCGGCTCGCCCAAGGTTCAAGAGAAGCTCAAAGTACTGCAAGACGTGGGCTTGGACTATCTGCAACTCGGACAGTCCGCCACTACGTTAAGTTCCGGTGAAGCTCAGCGACTGAAGCTCGCAGGCTTCCTTGCATCTGCGTCCAAGAAACGGACCCTTTTCTTGCTTGACGAGCCGACGACTGGATTGCACTTCGAAGATATTTCGCAGCTACTGAAATGTTTCCAAGTGCTACTCGATGGCGGACATTCCTTGATCGTCATCGAACACAACATGCACTTGGTCTCAGCCGCAGATCACGTCATCGATCTCGGACCTGGAGCAGCAGAGCAGGGTGGGCGAATCGTTGCCACCGGTACACCTCGCGAAATAAGCCGCGACGCCGCCTCGAAGACCGGCCAGTACTTGAGGGAATTCTTCGAATAAGAGCGGCATAGGCAACACACGTGGTCCTTACAAACGAACATGCTAGGATCGCTGTTTCGTTTCCCCGTCGTCCCAAAACTGCTGGCCACGCTTCTCCTAAAAGCGTTTTGCTCGATATCGGCCTACATTTCAGAAACGAATGCGGACGCGATAGCTGCCCGAACTAGGCGACTTCCCAAGTATCACCGCTGTTGAACAAGGCGTTCAGATCGCCTTCACCCTTCTTTTCAACAGCTGTCGTGATCTGCCCGCGTACCTCGTCCTCGAACAAGTCTTTCTCGACATCTCGGAAAACGCCAATCGGCTCCGGAAACTCGGGCTGTCGCATCTTTGCGAGAATGTGCACTAGAGTCGAATCAGATTGTTCGTCGTGGAACAGCAAGTCATCTTGAGAAACACCACTGTTTAGATCAACAACTTCGGGCTTCAGGCCGTTCAGTCGAATCCCCTTGTCACGTTCGTTGCCGAAAATCATTGGCTTGCCGTGCTCGAGCATGATCGTGTTGTCATCTCGAACAGATTTGTCTTTGGCGTAGTCCCAAGCTCCGTCGTTGAAGACATTGCAATTCTGGTAAACCTCGACAACTGACGTTCCCCTGTGCTGAGCAGCTCGATAGAGAGTGGCAGCTAGGTGCTTCACCTGTGAATCCACACTTCTTGCGATAAACGTCGCCTCGGCGCCCAGAGCAACACTAATTGGATTCAGCGGATGATCCACCGCCCCCATAGGCGTACTCTTCGTCTTTTGGCCCTCTGGGCTCGTCGGAGAATACTGGCCCTTAGTCAGACCATATATGCGATTATTGAACAGTACCAAAGTTACATCGACGTTTCGACGGAGTAGGTGAATGAAGTGATTGCCACCAATGCTAAGCGAGTCGCCGTCACCGGTGATAACAAAGACCTTCAAGTCGGGCCGCGATACGCGAATCCCCGTTGCAAATGCCGGTGCACGACCATGTATGCTATGCATCCCATACGTATTCATGTAGTAAGGAAAGCGGCTGGAGCAACCAATGCCCGACACGAATACGATTTGCTCCAAAGGCAAACCAAGATCAGGCAGCATCTTCTTCATTTGTGCCAAGATGCTGTAGTCGCCACAACCGGGGCACCAACGGACGTCTTGGTCGCTAGCGAAGTCATTAGCCTTTAGAACCGGAAGATCCGTACTCATAGGTCTACTCTGTCAATTGCTCAAAAGAAAAAATGTATCAGAAAGGTTTCTGCTGGGGCGAACTATGCGGCTCAGCAACATCTAGCCGGTTCGAGAGAGTTTGCCGTCACCATCAGTAAGATGATCGATCTGCTCAACCAGTTCAGTCACCGTGAACGGCTTACCTTGCACTTTGTTGTATCCAATGGCGTCGACCAAGAACTTGCCTCGGATCAGCAAACGAAGTTGCCCAGTGTTCAACTCTGGGATCAGTACTTTCTTGTACTTGCCCAGGATTTCGCCAAGATTTGCGGGGAACGGATTCATGTGACGCAAATGGCAATGAGCAACACTTCGCCCAGCCTTCTGAGCGCGTGACACGGCAGTATGACAAGCCCCCTTCGTACCACCCCAGGAAAGAACCAACAAGTCACCTTCTCCTGGTCCCATCACTTCCTGCTGAGGAATAATCTTCGCGACATTGGCTACCTTCTGAGCTCGAATCCGAGTCATATTCTCGTGGTTCTCGGGATCATAGCTGACGTTGCCTGTACCGTCTTGTTTCTCCAAGCCACCAATGCGGTGCGTGCGACCGGGGGTTCCTGGGATCGCCCAAGGTCGAGCCAACATTTCGTCTCGCTCATAGGGCAGGAACTCTTCGCCCTCAGCGAGTGCAGGCGGATGGCTGATTTCGATTGGCCCCATCTTGCTGACATCGGGAATTGACCAAGGCTCGGAGCCATTCGCAATATAACCGTCGGAAAGAATCACAACTGGAATCATCAACTGCGTGGCGATCCGCCAAGCTTCAATCGCGGTGTAGAAACAGTCACCCGGACTGGAAGCCGCCAAGACTGGCACCGGTGCATCTCCGTTACGACCGTAGAGCAATTGCAGTAAGTCAGACTGCTCCGTCTTGGTCGGCAGTCCCGTCGATGGGCCGCCTCGCTGGACATCGATGACGATCATCGGCAGTTCCATCATCACGGCCAGCCCCATGGCCTCGGCCTTGAGCGCAATACCAGGACCGCTACTCGTTGTGACCGCCATCGAGCCGCTAAACGAAGCACCGATACTCGCACAGACCGCAGCGATTTCGTCTTCTGCCTGGAATGTACAGACTCCATAGTTCTTGTACTTGCAAAGTTCGTGCAAGATGTCGCTAGCCGGCGTGATTGGGTACGAGCCGTAGAACATTTCTTTCTTGCTAAGCTGCGCCGCAGTCATCAGCCCCCAAGCCAGAGCCTGATTGCCCATGATATTGCGGTACTTCCCCGGCGGCAGATCCGCCGACTCTACTCTGTAGGATTGCCCCAAGAGTTCCGTTGTCTCGCCGAAGGCCCATCCGGCTCGCAAAGCATTCTCGTTTGCTTGCCGCACCGCAGGCAGTTTGCCAAATTTATTCTCGATGAAACGCATTGTCGCGTCCATATCACGGCCGTAGAGCCAGTAGACGAGACCCATCGCAAAGAAATTACGACAACGATCCGACTCTTTCACACTCAATCCCAAGTCAGCCACGGCTTGCCGGGTCAACTTGGTGATAGGTACTTTGACGAGGCGATAGTTTTCAACCCACGGTTCCTCGAGAGGATCCGTCTGTAGATTCGCCAATTTCAAGTCCTTTGCCGCGAAGCTGTCCTCGTCCACAACCAACAAACCACCTTTGCGAAGGTCGTTGTAATTAGTTATCAGGGCAGCTGGGTTCATGGCTACCAAGGCATCTAAAATATCGCCTGGTGTATGGACTTCATGCGAAGCAAACTGCACTTGGAAGCCGCTCACTCCAGCGCGTGTTCCCCGCGGGGCCCGAATCTCAGCGGGGAAATCAGGAAAGGTCGCGACGTCATTGCCAGAAAGAGCAGAGGTGTTGGTCAACTGAGTTCCCAGCAACTGCATGCCATCGCCTGAATCTCCTGCCAATCGAACCGTAATACCACTAACGACTTCTACTTGCTTGGCGGGTTGCGCCTGCATCGCGTCCTGAGACATTCAACGAGAGCCTGTTAATTTAGATACACCTAGGTAATTTGTGAACAGAACCTGGCACTTTGCAAGCGGAGATTGCAGAATACAAGGGTTATCGGTTCTGTATCGAATGATTGGTCTGGGGTAGACCAATCAAAATTTTACAAATGCTGGCAGCTTTCGGTAAGGCTGCGGAGCGAAATACCAGCGATTGGGTCACAAAACTACGATTTGTAGACCCAAATCGGATCTAGGTGCTGTCAGCACTAAGCGTCGTCCAGCAATTCGACGGCAGCAAACGTATTGCCCTCCAACATCGACAGGCTTGCTCCACCACCAGTGCTGACATGAGTGACCTGATCGGCAAACCCAAGTTGTTCTACGGCAGCTGCCGAATCACCACCACCAATGATGCTGGTCGCATCGCTGTCGGCAATGGCTTGAGCCACCTGTTTCGTGCCTTCATCGAAAGGAGGCATTTCGAACACACCCATCGGTCCGTTCCAAACGACCGTCTTGGCTTCCTTCAACAGCTCGCCATACTTCTCAGCCGTAGCTGGGCCAACATCGAACCCTTCCCAACCGTCTGGAATTTCACCTGCCGAAACGACCTGCTTGTTACAATCGCCCGAGAAGTCATCGCCACAGTGAGTATCGACAGGCAAGACTAGCTTCTCACCACCGGACGCGACCAGCTCCTTGGCCAGTTCCACCTTCTCTTTCTCAACTAGACTCTTTCCGACTTGTCCACCCTTTGCCAGAGAAAAAGTGTAGGCCATCGCACCACCGATCAGAACATGGTCGCAGATGCCGAGCAAGTTCTTGATGACGTTGATCTTGTCGCTTACCTTTGCTCCGCCCAGAATCGCAACGAAGGGACGAGCTGGACTGGAGATAGTGTCACTCAAATACTGAATCTCTTTGGCAACCAACGCACCCACAACGCGTGGCTTGCCTGCCATCGCTTCAGGTACGGCTACCATCGATGCATCGGAGCGATGGCAAGTCCCGAAGGCGTTATTGCAATAGACATCCGCCATGGCGGCCAGCTTGCCAGCGAACTCAGCATCCCCCTTTTTCTCACCACCATTGAAACGCAGGTTCTCGAGAACGACGACATCGCCATCCGATAACGCAGCAACCTTGGCCTGAGCGTCTTCGCCGACGGTGTCGCTCGCAAAAGCGACTTTTTTGCTTAACAATTCGCTGAGTCGTCTGGCGGTTCCTGCCAACGTGTATTTGGGTTCGGGGCCTGCGCCTTTCGGCCGCCCCATGTGACTCATCAAGACCAACTTTCCGCCGCGATTCACTACAGATTCGATGGATGGAATAGCCATGCGGATACGTCGATCGTCGGTGATATTGCCAGCGTCATCTTGAGGGACGTTGAAATCCACTCGCATCAAAACGACTTTGCCAGCGGGATCGATATCAGAAATTTGCTTCTTGGCCATGACAGTTCTTTCAGGACAGTTTTCGGGGGCTTATGCGATCAGAATGAATCACTCATCTGCCGAAGCCCAATTATCCGTAGGCTCAAGAAACTGTCGAGTAGCCCACGCACGAGCAATAGCCGAGCACCCTCACGTATCAATGTGGGAGACGCACGATCATTAATGCTAAGACCGAGGAAGCGATCGTAGACTAGCAGATGGATAGGCCAGGTTTCATGTATTTGGCTGGCGAGAAAAACCTACGAATTTGCCAGGTTGCGACGCGCCGCAACTCGCCGGACCGTTTCGTCGACGATCACACCCATCAAAATCACCATTCCGATGATGGCAAATTCCAAGGTCGTATCAATACCGTCAATGAGGTTAATCGCATTATTCAGAACACGCATCACAGCAGCTGCAATAACGACTCCGAGAATCGACCCTTCACCGCCTCGCAAGGAGCACCCGCCAAGAACGGCGGCGGCAATCGCGTACAATTCGTAAAACGACCCATGGCCGGAGGGCTGAATCGAATTGAGATCCAGCGCGAAAAGGATGGCTGCCAGTCCGGCACACAAGGAACAGATCATGTAGGACGCAATCACCATCTTCTCAGTCTGAATACCACTGTAAAGAGCAGCCTCCTCGTTGCGTCCGAGGGCCAAAATGTATCGCCCGAAGATGGTTTTGTTCAAAAAGATGGCTGCAACGCCCCCCAGACCGACCAAGAAGACAAATGGCATTGGGATGTCAAATACATACTCTTGACCAGTGAGCAACTGCAAAAAATCGCCCTTCGCGAATTGCTTCAGTCCAGCATACTCGCTTGCAAAACCCTGCTCCTGATCCCCTGTGGCATAACGGGCAACACCTCGATAGATCAAAAGTCCACAAAGAGTTACGACAAAGGGTTGCAGTTTGACTTTGGTAATTAATAAGCCATGAACCAAGCCGATCCCAAGCGCGACAAAAAGAGCAAGTAGAATAGCCACAGGAGTCGGAAAACGCTGAGACCGCAATGCAATGGACACTCCGGCCGGTTCTCGTACTCGCTTGTTCTCTAGTACATAAAACTGCAGATCTGTGGTATCTCCGTTTCGCTCGACTGAATGAATAAAGAAATCTTGCGTCAAGCCAACTTGAGGAATGATGGTAATCCGATCTCCAGCTGAAACTTCTGCTATCTCGCCCGCCAACGTCAGGGTTCGAAGACGCATTTTGGTCATTCCGCGTCGGACTACCTCATCACTTTCGCCTGTAAGGTTCCGCGCATCGAAAACCCGAACCACACTGCCTTCACCTGCGGTTGCTACTTCGTTGGTGACGATGATACTGGAATCCGAAGCTGACTCCACGAAATAGAACTCATCTAAGAATCGGAGCCTATCTCCAGACTGGTAACCTGTAACGTCCCCATCGGTTGTGAGCGCGCGCTGGCTATCATCGACGCCTGAGACTTTTAAGTTACCTATTGGAACGTACGTTGTTTCCAAAGACATGGCTAACACGCAGCCGACCAAGCAAACAACGGAACCAATCGAAAGATCTATTCCTCCGGTCATAATCACAAAGGCAACGCCAACACTGATAATGCCGAACAAGGCAGTCCATCGCAGCGTGTTTTCGATGTTTGCCGACTTGAGAAAGGAGTCCGGCGCCATGAAAGCGGTAAAGCTCGTCACCACAACGAGTAGACCAAGGATGCCAAAGATCTTCTTGTACTTACCCACCGATCAACCTTCCCAAAGAGGACTCAAGCAGATTCTGCCAAAGTCCCTCCCGTCGCTAAATTCATGATTGATTCTTCTGACAGCTGCGTCCTGGATAGCTCGCCTGCCAATCGCCCTTCGTGCATCACCAACACACGGTCACTCATCCCGAGGATCTCTTCCATCTCGCTAGAAACAAAGAGAATCGCAACGCCTTCCTCGGCCAATTGTTCCATCAAATGGTAGATTTCTTGCTTCGCACCAATGTCGATCCCACGAGTCGGCTCATCAAGCAGCAAAACCTTTGGCCCAAGTGCTAGCCACTTTCCTATCACCACCTTCTGCTGGTTTCCACCTGACAAATAGCGAGCAATCTGCTCGCCGCTTGGAGTCTTGATTCGCATTTTCTCCGTCATTTCGCGGGTATCCGCGCCCTCTCGACGGTTATTCAAGAAGCCCGCAAAGTGTTGATTTCGTTTCAGCCCCGCGAGGGAAATGTTTTCGCGGACAGACATATCCACTACCAAACCATGCTGTTTGCGATCTTCTGGCACTAAAGCAATTCCAGATTGAATTGCGGCCTGCGGACCACTCAGGCTCAATTGCTCGCCTTCAAGCACGATCCGGCCGGAAACAGCTGGATCGACCCCGAACAATACCTGGAGCATCTCCGTTCGCCCGGCGCCCACTAGCCCGCTAACGCCAACGATTTCCCCGGCTTTGACTGAGAAGGTCAATTTTTTGTGAGGCCAAGCTGGAGTCACCAGATCTTGCACTTCTAGAACGACCTCACCAGGCTTTTGCGGCTCATGTGCGTAAAACTGAGAAAGATTTCGCCCGACCATTAAACGCACAAGATTGTCATGGCTGATCTCTTGCTTCGTTAGGTCGCCAGCATTCTCGCCGTCACGTAAAACACAAACTCGATCAGCTAGCTCTTTGACTTCTCCAAGTCGATGGGAAATGTAAATGACACTGACACCTTTTCTCCGCAGGCCCTTCACCAACTCGAAGAGCCTTTCGGTCTCGCGTGAGGACAGGCTGGAGGTTGGCTCGTCCATGATGAGAACTCGAGCCCCCGCCGAAAGTGCTTTGGCAATCTCCACCATCTGTTGTTTGCCAATGGAGAGATCTTTGACCAGTGTTGCAGGAGACAGTTCCAAGCCGACCATATCGAGATACTGCTTTGCGTCTCGATGGATTTTAGCTTTGTCGATCAACCCGAACTTCGTGGGTTCACGCCCGAGAAAGATGTTGGCACCCACATCAAGGTTGTCCGCCAAGTTCAATTCTTGGTGAATTAGAGTGATCCCCAAATTCATCGCACTTCGGCAAGACTCGATCGTCACAGACTTGCCGTCCACCATGACTTGACCTTCGGTCGGTTGCTGGACACCGGCCAAGATCTTCATCAAAGTAGATTTGCCCGCGCCGTTTTCGCCAACCACCGCCAGGACTTCGCCAGCCTTCAGTTGCAAACTGACGCCGCGGAGAGCGTGCACGCCAGCAAACTTCTTGCTGACGTCCCGAACATCAATTAGCCAAGAATCACTCATGCAAAAAATCGATAGTTGGCTTACTCAGCCGTCGGCCTGACTTCTCGTCCTGCAGCGCGGATCGCATCTAAGCAGAGCGGCGGATTGTAAGCAAATAATCCCACCATGCAGCCTACTTCAGGGTACTTCGAGATGGTGTCCTGCGCGTTCTGCTTCGCTTTAGCCTTATCAAAGTTGTCCAGCTTGGTTCCAAGAATGGTGTACTTGTCGCCCTCGATCACTTTATCATTGGGATCTCGGCGGTTCGCGTCCTTAGGACGATCCATCAGTTCATCAATCAACCCTTGGCGCCGTTGTTCAGCATTTAGCTGACCAAGTCGTCCAACAAAAATCATCACGCTACCACCTTCTGGCATAGCTTCCTTGACGAGTTGTCCCGCCATCCTGCCAGCATCGTAATTGTTCATTCCGATGTACAACTGGCGGTTGGTTTCAGGTGCATCCGAGTCATGTGTGACGTAGTGCTTGCCCTCCCCAATCTTATTCAAAATTTCTTCTTGGTTTTTGGGATCGATCGGGCTGACAGCGATACCTGTTACGTCATCTTGGACAAGCAAGGATTCGAGCATACTCTTTTGATCACCAACCCCATCGGGAGGAAACCGCAGCAGCACATTCACATCCAACTCTTTGCCTGCCGCCTTGGCTCCGGCGGCAGCAATTGTCCAAAATGGATCGATGCCGTTGGTCACATATGCCACGGACTTGCGACTCCCATCGAACGCCGCCTCGCCTTCGCCTGTGGCTAGCTTCTTCTTCTTGTCTTCCCAAAACTCAGCCGCGTTGTCGCCACGTATCTGGCGAGCTGGCAAATCAAGGAATGCGTCTTCTGTTGCAGGCAAATCACCGCCATCGGCAAGCTTCTTCAGCACTTCGACGGATTTATAACCGTACATGTACGGATTCTGCACAACTGTCCCGTGCATCTCACCGTCAATTATCGCTTGAAGTGTCTCATCGTGTTCATCAAAAGCAACGACTTTGATCGGAGCGAGGCTAGTTGATTCGCTACCAACTGCCGTGCCATTTTCAAGGCCCGCATCTTTATCATTGACGGGACAACCAAGCTGCGAAGCAAGCAGTAACCCTAGTACGAGCCAACGAGAGAACTTCATTGATGTCACTCCAGAACGGAAAGGAGAAGGGGGTTGGTGGGCAATCGTCGAGGTAAGAGCCTACTGACGCGAACACCTAAAGTCAACGTAACGACAGCGCGTTCGATCAGCAAAACAGGTCGAACGAGACAATAAATGTGAAGCTTTGAGGCTTAACTTCCAATCTTCACCGCTTGGCCTGTCTTGGCGCTTTCGTAGATCGCCAAAATCAGCTCGACGCTCTTGCGGCCTTCAGCACCATCTATCGCGGCGGGACGATCTTCCTGAATTGCAACCAGGAAATCGCGGAACAGTTCAGCATGAGCGTGATGGCCTATGGCAGCAGGATCAGCGGCTCCGCCGCCAGTCATCGTCTTTCCTTGCATCTCTTTGCGAAGTTGCTCATCCTCAGAAGTCGTCTCCACGAACTCCCATTTGATGATGTCTTCTTCTTCCAGGATCGCAGTACCAGTCGATCCGGTGAGTTCGATCTTTTTCAGCGATCCAGGGAAACCAGCCGTCGTGGCCTCGATGACTCCAAGTGCCCCGCTGGCAAATTTTACCGTCGCGGTGCAAACATCTTCGACTTCAATTCGCTCGTGAGCAAGCGTCGCGGTGTGAGCAGAAACCTCCACGGCTGGTCCCATCAGCCACAGCAGCAGATCGACGCTGTGGATCGCTTGATTCATCAAGGCTCCGCCGCCATCCAGCTCCCAAGTACCACGCCAAGCGCCACTGTCGTAGTATTCTTGAGTGCGGAACCACTTCACGTAGGCATCGCCAAGTGCGAGCTTGCCGAATCGCCCAGACTCAACGGCTCGCTTCATCAACTTGCTTGACTGATGAAAGCGTGACGGAAAGATGGTGGCCAACTTCACACCTGCCGCATCACATGCTGCGATCATTTGATCGCAACGATCGACGGTTACATCCAAAGGCTTCTCAACGATCACATGCTTGCCAGCCTTGGCCGCATCCACACAGGGCTCCATGTGAGCTCCAGACGGAGAGCAAATAGTGACGATGTCCAAGCCAGGATGGGCGAGCATCTTTGCCAAGTCGGTGTAGACTTTCCCGCCGAATTTAGCACTTAGCTCCTCAGCCTTCTCGGACGTACGGTCGAAGCAAGCAACCAGTTCCGCGCCTTCGATATCGGCAATGGCTTTCGCATGAAAGTTTGCGATCATTCCACAGCCAATGATTCCAAATCCAGTCATCTTCGCTCTCTTGATTTCGTTACCAATCGCAAACCGATGCGTGAGCGAGGAAAAGCAGTTCGTCAGCCTCGCTGACGCTTCAGGTGAGAAAAACGGATCTTCTTACTTGCGTCGCAATTATTGTGAGCTGTATGGCGCTCACTACCCTTCTCAATTGTCGAACTCAGCCTCAGTCCTGTAGCTGCTCCGCATCACAGAGACTCAGAGGCATATCGCTGCTCGGATCTGCCACTCGCAAGGCTCGCTTGCCGAGAAAGATTTCATGCAATGGATCGCCAACAAAATCTTTCCGCCAGCCACGCAGCAAATTCGGATAGTCATCATGCTCCTCGTCGAGCTGACGTCCCGCAAGCCAATAACTTGCGAGTCGGCCAACGTCATCCGAGGTCCCGACAATTGCCGGTGCAATCTCATTGTTCCGGCAAAGAAAGGACATTGCCGCCGTCAGGAATTGCTGGAGCAGGGCAGGAGGTCGCAGCCGCTTCAAGCGTCCGCCCCATGGAGTCTCAGGAACTTCTGTTTTGCCGCCATTTCGAACGCACTGCGCGATATCAGGCAAGAATCGTTGAAAGCCACTATGGTGCAGTCCTCGAATTTGCGAGATCTGCTTCTTGTCGGAGTATCCGCGTTTTGCCAATTCGACTATCAAGTCATCTCGCAACACGCGACGAGCTGGCATGTTTTTCGTTTGGGCTCGTTCCTCGCGCCATTTCCATAGCTCACGGACAATCGCCAATTGCTGGCCCTGCAATGACTGAACACCTGAAATCCGATACCAAGATTCCTGACGAGTGAATTCCACCAAAGCCTGCTGCCTGCCTGTCAATTCGTAGTTGAGCCAACCCAGGCGTCCCGTTTCCTCAAGTCTAGCACGCAAGATGTCGTAAAGTTCAGGCAAATGCAGCACGTCCAATGCCGCGTAATCCAACTGGGCACGCGTGAGTGGTCGTTTTCGCCAATCCGTGCGAGTCTCGCCCTTCGGGACATTGATATTCAGGAAACGCTGCAGCAGCTTGCCATAACTGGCCGGGTACTCGCCGCCGAGAAAACCAACCGCGACTTGAACGTCAAACATTTTCGGCATCGACTTGCCCGTCGCACGCTGGACAAACAGCGTTTCTTCACGACCAGCATGAACGATCACCGTTCTTCCGCCGTCAGTCAACAAAGACCAAAGGTCGTCAACTTGATCAAACGCCTTTGGGTCGAAGATGAAAATTCGGTCTCGAGTCGATAACTGTAGCAAACATAAGTCGGGTTGATAGCAGTCCTCCGCCACAAACTCCGTGTCGAAGCCCACCAAATTGGATTTGGCGATGACTTCGATCATCTCGCCGAGCTGATCATCCTGATTGACTTCCGTATATTCCAAAATCTGCTCCGCCGAAGGCTGAAACTCGGAGTACGACCGATTCTAGATTCAAGTGAGCCAGCAAAAACGACAAAGGAAACTCATCCAAACAAGATGTCGACTGCCAGAATAGCTGAGTTTCCATTAAACTCGCAGCGCCACCGATTAACAAGTAAGGGCGACTTTCTATGCTCCTCCAGGCATGTGATTAAAGGCAAAATTTTGGACTGCGAGAACCCAGCATTAGCAAAACTGTTAGTAAGCGTGCGGGACGCTGAAGAAGCGAAAACAGCTCTGCGGTTAGGCGTAGACTGGATCGACTTAAAAGAGCCCGACGGAGGAGCTCTGGGAGCCCCCGACTTAGAAACAGCCCATGCAGTTATCAGAGTGCTCGGCGACCATGCTTCGCGAAGCGTAGCGCTCGGCGAATTAGTAGAATTGGATTCCGAATCTGCCACGAGACTCGCTGAGCTGTTCCCGATTCTAAAAATCGGCCTCTCGGAAATGGGCGAATCCGAGGTCTGGCAAGAAAAGCTCACACAACTCGCCCGGGATATCTCAACCCCTCAGCAAAGCAACTCAGCCAGACTCGTCCCAGTGATTTACGCAGACTGGCAAAGTTGTTCGGCGCCCGAACCAGAGGAAGTCATCGAGCTGGCAGGCAATCTGCCTCAACGCAATCATCACGAACGTTTCGTACTGGTCGACACCTTTGAGAAAAATGGTCAAAGCCTGCTCGACCACGCAGATCAATCGCTGATTCAACGCTGGATTGAGCGCGCTGACGATGCCGATTGCCACTTGCTTCTTGCAGGAAGTTTGAAGGAAAAACAAGTTATTGAGCTTTCACGACTGCCCGTCGAAGCTGTTGGTGTACGCGGCGCAGTCTGTGGTGAAAATCGAAGAAGTGCGATTTGCGAGCAAAAACTTAGCAGGCTACTTGCTGCAATGAGCGCCGCAACAACTCCCTCGATGGCACCCGATGTATGACCGGCAACGCTTGCCAAGGCTCTAGATGACGAGAGGGAACTCAAGTGTTCAAGGATGCCTCTCTCCATTTTGCAGATAGTCGTCCTGTGTTGCTTTGCCACAAACTGTTAGACTTTGCGGGGCGTTTCCGTTTCATCCTTAGGCGTGACCATGACTTCTAGCTATCAGCGAAATCCTTTAGGAGCCACTATTAGGCAAGATCGCGTAGTGGTAGGTGCAATCTGCCTGCCGGAAGACGAGACGCAAGACTTCATTGATGAATTCAATCACTGCTACGGGCCGCTGGATTTACAAGTTGAAGCACCTGTTCATTTGCCATATCCGAGGCGCCCGTTACTTCCCGTTGGTGCTCGTAAAACGCGATATTCTGGTACGCCGCTCGCAGGCAGTCGACCAACCAGTCCGCATCGCCAAAGCTAGTCGACCACTACGGTTTGACCGTCCATCTCAAAAGACAAGCCGAACACCAGGTAGGTAACATCCTCGTCTCCAGTGTTTTCCATCCCGTGGATCTCACGAGGCTCGATAAGAATTGCGTCGCCCGCCCGAAGGTCTACATCAATGGCAGGGTGAGCGGCTTCTTCGATGTGCATTCTGGCTTGGCCCGCGAGGATTACAAAGACTTCCTGCATGTCTTCGTGATAGTGCCGCCGAAATGATTTACCAACTTTCAATAGCGACCAATTGAGCATCTGCATGCGTCCGGGATTCAGATCAGCCTTGCTTGCCAGAACCTTCTTAAGCACGCCTGGATCACTGGGATCTTCGTGTGAAGCTGCTTCGAAATCCCGCTCGTTTCCTCGGACAACCCGCATACAAACCTCCCGCTAACCTCCAACGGCCAACCGCTTCAACGGCAACTCTTTCGCACTCTGTTTAGCGAGGCCTTCGAGTAAAAAGATCAACATGTGCACTCGTACCACATCTTCGACCTGCGATAGCTCTTTGTCGCCTTCTTTAACTTCCAAGAGATGCAACGCATGAACGCCGGTCGCGGTATGGAAAATGGGACTCCAGCTTCCTTCCTCTAGATTCAGCATGGCGTCGACAATGCGGTTGTCTAAGTCGCCCATTCCACGCACCCAGCGGGATTGCATGACTTCTACGCCGTCTCTCAATGACTTCTTCGGCAGTTCTTGCTTGAGATCGATTTCTGCGACGACAGCTAAGTCTTGTTCAAGCTGAGCCACAGCTTTATCGCGACCCGCACAAACTCCTGCCGGTGCTGGAAGCGAAATCATGCGTATTCGAAACTCCGTACCATCAAATCGCTTCGTTTGATTCCCGAAATGCCTAACCAGGTTTTTCCGGTTCAAATGCATGCCGAGATAACGCTTCCACGAGAGACGAAAAGCGATCTGCTCACGAGCAATTGCCGGTGAAACCCCGCGGCCTTTTGCAAGAGAAGCTAGAATCTGTTCACCCGTTAGCGATTCGCCTTCCGACTTGTCGTCCGGCGCATAATTTTCTTCCAGCCAGCGATAAATCTCTGCTTTGTCAGCCGCCTTGCCAGACTTCCTTAGAGTCTGTAAAGCCTGGCGTTGCTGAGCCATCAGCAGCAAAGTATTCTCCAGCGCGGCTCGACTGAGCCTGAGACTACCAGCGGGGCGCGACAAATGAAAATCTACTTCCGCTTGCGTGATAGCCTCCCTCCCAATCATTGCCAAAACTGGCGACTCGTCCGCCTGCTGCTCCTGACTATTCGCCACTGCACACGAGAAAAAGAGAAGGTAAAACGCCATAGACTTGTGCATCAAACTAAGCCACACATCAAGTAATGAGTAAGAAAGCTAAGGCAACGGGATATCTGCTAGCTCAAAGCTCACAGTCTGCTTGGTTACCGATGAAGGTGACTCGTAAATGAACCGGAAATCTTTCGGGTCACCATTTACTTGAAACAAGTAGGCAATACCGACGGCACTGTTACCAACGCCATAGGTATTCAGCCCTATGTTCTCGTAACGCTTATCTTGCTTGTCTAGCATGTACGCTTGGTTGGAAAGAATGAAACCGCGGAAGGAATCCAATGCACCTTGCGCATCGCCAAATTCGATACGGACTCGCATTTCGTAGACTTTTCCATTTCGCCGTGCTCCCTCAAGAACCACCGAAACGTCTCCAAACTTCTGAATTTGCCTTGCCCCATTGGCGAAGTTTTTGAACTCGTAAGCATGCCTTTCTCCGGGCACGGCAATCACAAGCTCGCCAGCCAGCTTCTTCAACGCAGTCTCCTTACGATCTGGCAAGCCAACTTGCAAGTCAATCTGTGTTGTGCAACCTCCAAAGTTCAATGGAATCTCAGGCGTGGCTGCGGGGTTCACCGCGCTCACCGCTTCACCACCAGCCGTCTCGCAGGCAATTTTTTGCATCGGAATCTGCAAGTAAACCGGCTTCATTCGAGGTTCCCAACTAAAGAACAGGGAAATTTGCAGCTGGCCTGCAAGCTCAGAATTGAATTGCCGAGTCGCCTGCAAGAAAGTCGGCTCAACTCGAAAGGGCCCTGTCGCGTAAGTCGGAGGCCTGTCATCTGCAGATGCCCCTCCAGGCCCAAGGACCAAGGCGGAATCGGTAGTCCCGAAAGTGTTCACCCGCAACTTTGCCTGCGAAACAAGCGAATCAACAGCCTCCCAGAACGGTAACTCTTCAAAATCGGTAGCTACATCAATGCCTTGAAGTGCATCCTCTCCTTGCAGCTCGATTTCATTGTCCGTTTGTGCAGAAATCTCGCGTACAGCTTCTTCCAGGCTCATGCTTCCGTTGAGTGTTACGAGAGAAGCCTCGAAAAAGCTCTCCAACTCTAAATTTTGGAACGACTCACGAATCCGCTGCAAACGAATCTTCAATTCACCGGATGTTCTAGCATCCACTCGCGGCAAAAAGGGCAAAACCGCCGGGCCCAAATCGATCAACTCTTTTTCCGCAGCATCACGCTGTTCCAGCGTGTCACCTTCCAGACTCCGCAGCAACTCGCGCGCCATCGCACGCGTGACCTTGGTTACACTTTTTTTTTCATTGCCCGCAGTTTCTTCATCGTCTGATTTTTCTGCGGCTTCTGCTTCTTGGCCGTGCACGTTTCGGCCTAGTGGTGGCGTGAAAGAGCACAGCGTTAGCAGGCCGAATCCACAAAGCAGAGAATACGAAGTCTTTCGCAGGTAAAAATTGCAACTCATGGTTCACCTGTGGAATCTGCAAAACTGTTACAAAGTGGCGTTCTCTCGAAGAGCGAGTATGACACTCACATGGTACCGCGCCGGTTCAGCTTCCCGCCAGTCTTCTAAGCCTAGACTTCACACGACTGGGTAAATTCTGTACGCCGAAGCACAACATCGATGAAATCGACTGCGACACCATGAATCAGCGACTCGTCTCTATCCTCGCCGTGAACCTGCTCAGCACATGCCTCCTAGCTGGAATCTCCCTTGCTCAGCAGGGTTCAGCGCCGCAGATTCTGCGAGTAGCTCTGCCCAACAAACAAATCTCCGGCATGCCGATCCAATGGCAGTCGGAAGCAATTTTGATGGACAACTGGGGCGCCTTTCACTTCTTTAATACCACCGATGTCCGGAAACATCAGGTTCTTGAGCAGGCGTACTGCCCGCTCGGGTTGGCCGAAGCCCGAGCAGAACTCCTGCAAGAGCTAGGATCTGGCTTCCAAGTATTTGTTTCCGGACCTTACGTCATCGCAACCCCCCGTGGGCAGAGCAGTCGCTGGCAAGACCGGTTCAACAAACTGCTCTCCGGCTACCAACGCTACTTTCAAGTCCGAGGATGGCAGCTTCAGCGAGTTGACTTCCCTCTGGTCGTGATTATCTTTCCTGACCGAGCCAGCTTCGCCGCCTATGCCTCGCGTGAAACGCAACGCCTCCCCACCCAAGCCGCTGGCAGCTATTTCCCTAGGTCCAATCGCTGCATTTTGTTTCAGATTTCAGGTGGTCGCCAAATTGATTGGAATGAAACCGAAGCGACCATTGTGCACGAGGCTGTCCACCAACTTGCCTACAACACCGGTATTCACGAGCGTTTGTTTCAGAATCCGTTCTGGTTCGTCGAAGGTCTCGCGACTCTGTTCGAATCTCCAGCTGTGTACGAATTGGGGCTCGACCGGACACAACTAGTCGACCGAATCAATCGCTTGCAATGGTCGCAACTACAACCACTCCTTCAAGATCATTCGAAGCTACGAAGATCGATTGAGGAATTGATTGCCTCGGACAAGCCGTTTCAAAATGATGCCCTCAACGCATACGCACTTTCATGGGCAATGACTTTCTACCTGACGGAACGGCGGCCGCAAGAGTATCAGCGGATCATGGCTGTCCTCAATCAACGTGGACTTGGCAGCTACAGTGCGACACAACGCCAACGAGACTTTTCCAGCGCAACGGGAATGTCCATTCCGATGTTTACCAGTCAACTTGCAGGCTTCTATCAGTCGATCGGTAAATAGAAATCATGTAGCCTGGCATGCCCTGTCCGGAAAATCGACCTGCAACTTGCCAAGCACAAACTGGAAGTGGCTGGGAGAATGCTCTAGACTAACTTTCCTGACAATACCTCCTCTCAGCCACTCGGTTTTTCGCAATGCAACGACGTTCTTTCCTCTGCGGTTCGGCAACTCTCACCCTTTCCAGCTTCTGCTCTCCAATAGCCAAAGCAATTGATCCATTTCCTCGCAGCTCACCTGGCAAGCTAAAACTGAGCCTCGCTGCCTATTCAATGCGAAAGTATCTAACTGCAAAGGAGGATGCTGAGCAGAGTATGGATTTATTTGGCTTTGTAGACTTTTGCTCCGAACAAGGTCTGCCGGGCGGAGAATTGACCAGCTATTACTTCCCCGAAAAAGTCACCAAGCAATATTTGCTAAAGCTAAAACGACATTGCCATTTGCGTGGAGTCTCGGTTTCCGGTGGCGCGATTCGCAACGATTTCTGCAGCCTTGAGCGATCTAGAGTTGAAACCGATATCGCCCACACCAAACAATGGGTTGACCACTATGCACTTCTCGGTGCACCTGCAATCCGAATCTTCGCGGGCAAAGGTAATGGGCAAGAAAAACTACGTGACACCTTGAAGCGATGCGCCCAAGTCTGCGAAGAAGCCTGTGGCTATGCGGCCAAGAAGGGCGTGATGTTGGCACTTGAAAATCACGGAGGCGTCACAGCACTAGCCGATGACCTGCTCACTATTGTGAAAGCTGTCGACTCGCCAGCATTTGGAGTGAACTTCGACTCTGGAAATTTCCGCAGCTCGGAAGATCCCTACGCCGAACTCGCTCAGATCGCTCCGTACGCAATTAACGCGCAAATCAAAACAGAAGTGACTTTGAATGGCAAGAAACAAGAAGCAGACCTTGAGCGAATCATTCGTATCCTCAAAGACTCGGGCTATAGTGGTTGGGTTGCACTTGAGTATGAAGGTAAAGAAGAACCGCTCAAAGCCATCCCAGGCTACGTGCAACAACTCAAAGAGCTGATCTAGCCATTAAAAACTCTTGCAATTTTTCCTCAACAACATCTTTTCGAATCCCACCCGGGCCTCTCCATGCTTCGTTCTTTGCTCCTAGTCCCAGCCATTTTCGCGGTCTGTTCCTCTGCACTCGCTGATACACCAGTGAAGATCCTTTTGGTCACCGGCGGATGCTGCCATGACTATAAGTATCAAACAGAGCAGATCGAAGCTGCCTTCAAATCACACGACGTAGCCATCGACTTGGAAGTAGTAATGGAAGGTGGCAAAGGCACCAAGGCTCAGATCGAAATGTACGACGATCCTGACTGGGCCAAAGGCTTCGACGTCGTGATTCACAATGAGTGCTTCGCCAATACCGCCAGCGAAGAGTACATCAAGAAGATCACCCAAGCCCACTATGACGGCGCCAACGCAGTTGTCATTCACTGTGCTATGCACACTTATCGTGCTTCCAAGATCGACGATTGGCGCAAATTCCTCGGAGTCACCAGTCGGAAGCACGACCACAAATCGGAATACCCGGTCAAAGTCGTTGCACCGGAGCATCCAATCATGCAGGGCTTTCCTAAGAACTGGGTAACTCCCAACGATGAGCTCTACATCATCGAAACCATCTGGCCTCAAGCGAAGGCCTTGGCGACGTCCAGCAGCGAAAAGGACGACAGCTCGCATCCGTGCTTCTGGGTCAACACCTACGGCAAGGCACGTGTGTTTGGAACCACCTATGGGCACAGCAATGAAACTTTTGCTGACAAGACATTCCAACAAGCACTCGTACGAGGTACTCTTTGGGCCGCAGGCAAGTTAAAGGACTAAAGAGAGAACGGTGGATATCCAACTCACTCATCCTTCTCCTGCGTAGCAGCGCCTTGACACGGTTCGAGCCGCAAGCTCGTCAAGGACCGCCGGGCAGGGACAGAACGCGGCCAGAAGCTAAGCTCAAAATCACATCAGCCGCGTCAGGTCGCGCAATGCGATCGGCTCGCGAGAGGCAAACGGTTCGCCGTACTCCGTCCCAATCATTTTCCCCCAATAAGCAGCTTCATCGCGAACGCGATCGTGGAAAGAAGTCACAAGCCCTTCACGTCCGGTCGTAAACTGACTTTCGTAAGCCGCGATGGACTTGGCTTTGGCAGACCACTGCTCTGAAATATCAAGCACGAAAGCCGGCTGGGAAACGTGCTTTAGGTGCACGCAGTAGTAATAAAAAATTCGCTCGGGATGATAACGCTCGCCTTCCAAATCACTTTTGCTTAGCTTCGCCCAGAAACGCGCAGCTTCCACCAATTGCGTTGCAGCGACATGATCCGGATGTGCGTCTTCCCAGTACGGAGCGAAAATCCAACGCGGCCGGACTCGGCGAAACACATTCGCAAGTCTAGCGCGGGCCTCGAGTGTTGGCTCTAAGAAGCGATTCCGTAGCCCCAAGTTCTCACGCCAAGGGACCTGAAGAATTCGCGTGGCAGCTTCTGTCTCTGCAGCACGAATCTCAAGGGAACCATTCGGAGTGGGCTCGCCGTCGGTCAGATCCAAGATACCAACTTTCCAACCAAGCTGGAGCATCTTTAAGATAGCTCCGCCCATGCCCAGTTCAGCATCGTCGGGATGCGGAGCCACCACCAGGATATCTAAGAGATCGGGCTTTTCCATTGACTTCTTCTCAACTACTCCATAGGAAGAAGCACACAAGCTGCTTCGTCGGAACTCCGCACTAACAAGCGATTGCCAGAGAGGGAAATCGTATTCCAACAGATTCCGTCAATGACTTTCATACTCGCCAGTTCTTCATGCTTTTCAGGCTCGGCCTTGACCAGCACCAATTCGCCCTCTTCCGTCAGAATGAGCAGCTTGTCGTCAAGTAAAAGCAATTGCCCGTGCTTGTAACGTCCTCTTTTCCACTTTTTGCGACTTGTCGAAACGTCGATGCACTCCAGAATCCCATCGCTTAAACCATAAGCGTATCCGTCGCGAATGACCGCTGTCGCAAACTTGGTCTTCATGACCGAGCTCTTTTTCCAAACCACTTCCGTGGACCATTGTCCATCGTTGTTGCTGATCTCCAAAAGCATCGAACCTTGCCCATATGCCTTGCCCAGCAGCAACTGATTTTCACTCACTTGAACCGGATGCGCAACGGCAGGATTTGCATTCCCGACGCCTTGCCACTCAGACTCCCAGAGCTGCTCGCCAGTGTCGAAGTTGTAGCCAGCAACTTTATCCCAGGAAACAAAAAGGATTTGTGAAACTCCGGCCACAGTTGCCATGACTGGTGAAGAGTAGGTAATCTGACCTTTGCCTGCTCGCCAGACTTCGCTGCCATCTTCAGCACTAAAAGCAATCAATGGTTGAGCAGCCCCCTCGTTACCACCTCCAGTTCCCTTACCGCCAAGGGGGACGACTACTTTGTCGTTCACGATCAGGGGCGAGCCAGAGCGTCCCCAAGAGACTTCCGCTTCAAAGCTTGTTTGATCCGCCGAGCCCAATTCGGAGAGATCCTGAGACCAGATTTCGCTGCCATCCGTCAGGTTTAGGCAAACAAACTTGCCAACCGCCGAACACGCGTACACGCGATAATTGGCGATCGTCGGCGTACTTCTCGGGCCCGCCCCCCCCGGAACTGTTGTGTGCTTCGCATCGATGACATATTTCCATAGCAAAGTCCCATCGGCAACGTTGTAAGCGGTCACCCATTCCGACTCATCACGCTGTTCCATGGTTATTGCAGCATCCCCTTGTACCGCAAAGCCAGACCAGCCTTCTCCGATAGGTTGCTTCCACTGGATCCTCGGTGGATTGGACTCCCAATCGGATTCGACTCGAGTGGTGAGCACTCCGGTTCTGTCGGGTCCTAAGAACTGACTGAAATCGGTTTCTGCTGGAGCAAAGATACTGTCCGCTTGCTCTGCGTCGGGCGCAGACTCAGTAGGCAGCTCGCCCTTACCTGGCCCGAAGCGATAGCTAAACTGCGGCACCATTTCGCTGCTGAAGCGTTCCCACTTAAACGCGACGAAGAACCCGATCACTACGACGATCGAAGAAAAGAACAGAATGCTGGCCACTCCCCTCGTTTGCTGGACGGATCGAAGCCAAAGCAGCAAGAACATCCAGCCAACTAGCGTAAGCAGGGCTGAAAGGATGTTTGTCAATGAGTGGTCGTTGGAGAACAACTGCACCGAGATAATGCCAATCACGCACAAGACAAGGATGGAAAAGTAAATCCAAGGCGTGATATTCGTCCCCGCAACTTTCTTATCAGACTCAGCCAAGCCAGATTCGGGCGTGAATACCCCAGCAGTATTTTGGTCACCAGAAATCGTCATTGTGTAGCCTTGCGGACTATTCGCGAGAAATGGAATGGGCCTAAGAACGACGCCGTATACCTTGCGCCGTAATTAGAGTGTATAACCAAGGCTCCTTGAAGCTCAGTTGGACTTCGTCAGGTTGGACAAAGGCACCGTTAGAGCAACGCCCGATTGCCACCTTTGAATTCATTCCAATGGTCGACAGTTGGTCATCTGACCAGTCCAATGAGCTAGGCAACGTGGGGAGCGTCGGCAATTTGTAGACTGATTACTTTTCGTCTCCGTTCGTCCGTTATGTCCTCGTCCGTTTCGCTCCTTCTCGCTCTGATTCAGAATGCCTTCAGAAAACGACTATCAAGACCTCCATCGTCTTCGCGAAAATATTGAATTAGCGGTTTTGGGAAAGACGGAAGTAGTGAAGCAAGTCGTGGCGGCACTTCTTGCCGCGGAGCACATCCTGCTTGAAGATGTACCAGGTGTCGGCAAGACCTTGATAGGAAAAGCGCTAGCTTGCAGCATCGATGGCAAGTTCACTCGTCTACAGTTCACCCCCGACTTGCTGCCCAGCGACATTACGGGCAGTAGTGTCTACAACTCCGGTGATGGGACATTTTCCTTTAGCGAGGGCCCAGTCTTTGCGAACGTCGTTTTAGCAGACGAAATCAATCGTGCACCTCCGCGAACGCAGAGCGCATTGTTGGAGGCGATGGGAGAAGGACAAGTTTCGGTTGACGGTGAGACACACCGCTTGCCGGATCCATTATTGGTGATCGCAACTCAAAACCCATTCGAGTTCGAAGGCACATACTTGCTGCCTGAGAGTCAACTCGACCGCTTCTTATTCCGCATCAGCGTTGGCTACCCCTCTGTAGAACACGAAGTTGCTTTACTGAAGTCGCATCGCGTCGGCGAACCGGTAGACAATCTCAAACCGGTCTTGTCGCTCGAGAGAATTCGCCAGATCCAGGAAGCAACGCGTTCGGTGCATGTCGACGACTCTCTCGTTAAGTACTTGCTCGACATCGTGCATGCCACTCGTGAGAGTGAAGCCGTACAAGTTGGCGTGAGTACGCGTGGTGCGTTGGCATACTACAGAGCGGCACAAGCGTTGGCAGTCGTCGAAGATCGTGACCATGTCGTACCTGACGATATCAAAAAGGCCGCCATTCCCGTGCTAGCTCACCGAATCGTTCCGCGTGGATTGCTTCCAGGAGCCGATAGAACCGTGTCGGAAGAAGTAGTGCGTGACGTTATCGCAAATGTGGTAGTTCCAACTTAGCGCACTCAAAGCAGCACAGGTCAACCCTGATCTTGTGGTCACCCTTGGCGCCTTTGATAACTCCATGCTTTGACAACTCTAAATCACACAGCGTAGGAACTTTATGGCTAGCGTCGATTCGACAGAAGAAGGCTCGCTCGGCCTATTTCGCTCGATTTGGCGGAAGCTAAAGGCTCACCGGCGTTGGGCTCGAGCGAGAAACCTTGCGCACGTTCGCTTTCGGCTCACTCGTGAAGGAGTCCACTTCACCGGGATTTTGGCCTTTATTTTCATTGGAGCGGTCATCCGAGAGATCAGTCTGTTGATCCTGTTGGCTGGAGCAATGATAGGGTTACTTATTCTCCAGTGGCGATTCAACACTAGCACCCTGGTCGGACTCACTGTACGTCGACGAGTCCCCCGCAGTACCACAGCCGGGCGCGAAACAGAGGTCGAAATTAAGTTGACCAATCCGAAGGCTTGGTTGAGTGCTTGGTTGGTTCAGTCCGAAGACAAAATCCAACGCAAAGAGCCGGAGAGCATACGCGTCCAAGAAACCGGAACTGCCTTATTTGATACAGTGCGACCGAAGGGAATGGCGTCGAGCAATTACAGTCTCCAGTTTCATGAACGCGGTGAATACACGTTGGGGCCAACGGTGCTTCAGACTCGCTTCCCGCTAGGCCTGGGTATGGGCTGGCGTACGTTGGACAACAGTTCCACGATCATCGTGCACCCGCGACAGGGTGAATTGACGCAGAAGGTGAGTAGCCTGTTCCATTTGGAGCAACTCGGCCGAGCTAAGTCCTCGTCCAAGTCTGGCAACCAAGAAGGTGAGTTTTTCGGACTTCGTCCCTGGGCCTCAGGTGACTCCAAACGCTGGATTCACTGGCGGACGACCGCTAGACTCGACAAACTCTCGGTGCGTCAGTTTGAGCAGCAACAACAGAAGCAAATCACCGTACTTCTCGATCTTTTTGACTCCAGTGAAGAAAGTAGCAAGGAGCACCAAGAGGCGGCTATCTCCTTCATAGCGACCCTTGCCGCTCGAACCGTTGCTCTTGGACAAGACAAGATTGCGATTGGAATCGCAGCGAATCAGTCTTCTTCTTACCCGTCGATCCTCAGCTCATTGATGGTGCAAAACGTACTGCGAGACTTGGCTGTTGCGAATGCTGTTACAGATGTCGATTTTTTGGGAACCATGCGCGGATTGAGTGTACCAATCTTGACCCACCCGCAGCTGTTGGTCGTCAGCACTCGTGCAAACATACTTCCCAAGCTTCAAGACGAGTGTGAAGATGCTTCGGTCGAAAGACTGCTTACGATGACGCGAGTTCGCTGGATTGACGTGTCCTCAGGTGAATTGGAGCCCTATTTCCAATGGACCTAACAAAAATCAAAAACCTTCGCTTGCTCCTTACGGCGCACTTTGCCGTTATCGCGTGGCTAGCATCACTACTCGTTGCGAGCGGAGCTGGCGAGAGCAGCCTGCTGCTGCCTGTGCTCATTTTCTTTTGCACTTTGGTAGCGTTCGTGTTCGTCGACCTGACAGAACGCTTCGAGCTCAAGAGCTTTGTTGCGGCGATAGCCATGACGCTCGCCACCGGCGCCGCCATTGGCCAGTACGTCTATTTCCTATTCGTTAATGAATCTGAGCCTGGTCGCCTGATGGCTGTTGCTGGTTTGCTAATTTATCCAGAGGCAGTGTTGTTCATGCAGCGAAAGAACTTGCGGATTTTTGAACAGCTGGCAATATTCTTGCTGCTTGAGATGATCGTCGCCGCTCTGGTTAACACCAACATATTATTTGGTCTGTTGCTAGCCCCCATCATGCTTCTTTGGGTCTCAGCACTATTTCTTTTCAGCCGCTATTCGACCTTGGTGAAGATTGATCCTAGTATCGAGGTACAACACCCACGACTCGCTGAGATCCTCTTTAAAAGAATGGTGAAGAGCGTCTTGGGTGAGAACAAGAAGGCCCCCCTTGTCACAAGCAACTTTAACGCCAGCACGGACGTCCAGAGTAGTCGCACGATGCGGCGATCCCTCCAGTCCATTCCAATCGGTGTTGGAGCACTCGTTTTCGCCTCGCTGTTCTTTTACCTAGTCCCAAGGCTGGGCAACAACAACTATGGCGGGGCGATGGGTGTGCAGTCGGCATTGGGTCTGCCAGAACGCATGACATTTGGCAATGTCGCCAAAATGCTGGAAAACCCTGCACCTGTAATGCGTGTCACGTTTCAAAACGAGAGCGGCTCGCCTGCCCAACTCCAGACCCCACCCTACTTGCGTGCGGGTTTATTCGACTACTACGGTCGATCATCCAACTCTCGGCAGGGTAGTTCCCGAGTGAGCAAGGGCGAATGGTATAGTACCTATTCCCTAACTCCAACAAAGTTAGGAGGGAAGCGATACGCTCCTGGCAGAATTAACGCTGCCCGCGAATCGGAACAGAAAGAGCTTCAACGGATGCGAAGCCACGGGCGTGATGCTCTAGAGGTTCAGTTCGAACTACGCCCCGAATTCAAGGGGGCAATGTTTGCCGTTCCCCCCATATTCGCGCCCAGGCAAAAGCAAGATCTGGATCTCAGTTATGATCGGCGGCTGATGCTTTTGCAGCCTGACTCGATGAATCAAGACCAGGGAAAAGCAGTCAGCTACAACGTCCTTTCTGCCGGATTTCAAAATGGTAGCCAAACTGCCGCAACGCCCGCACTACAGCCATCTGACGGTACTATCATTCGTCTGCTTGCTAACTTCCGAGACTTCCGTCAGGCTGACATCTTTCGACAGGAGATCTTGGACAGATCCAAGATCGACCAAGATAGCAAGATTGGAATCGCAAGAGAATTTGAGCGTTACCTCGCATTCTCAGGTGAATTTTCTTACACACTTGATTTAAGGGCTCCCACCGATAGTGACCTCGATCCAGTCGAAGACTTTATGATCAATCAGCGGGCTGGGCATTGCCAGTACTTTGCAACTGCCATGGCCTGCCTCTTGCGTCAAAGTGGGATTCCAAGCCGTCTGGTAATTGGCTACCGCCCCAGCGAGTTCAACACACTTGGTAATTACTTTACCGTACGCCAGAAAGACGCCCACGCTTGGGTAGAAGCTTACTTCACTCGAGAACAATTGGTCAACTCGATTTATCGTGACCAGCTGACGGACGACGAGCACTACTGGGTTCGATTTGATCCCACACCTCCGCCCGATGGGGAACTATCCATCAAGGAACAGGATGGACAGGCAATCGATTTTGCGGAGAAGCTGTGGCAAGAGTACGTGGTAGAAGGCCAAAACCTGGCAGCTGATTCTGGCATCTACGATCCCGTCTCCGATTCCGATAGTCAGTATAGTGAGATGGTCAGGCAGATTCGCGATTTCATCGAGAACCTCCGATCAGGCAACTTGTTCAGCAAGTTCGGGTTTGCCTGGCCCATCGCAATTCTGACGATGATTATCGGCTGTATTGCACTGCTGATCTGGCAAGCCTTTATGTTCCTACCGAAAATCGCGCCGCGTTGGGCCTTGCGGCTCGGTATTGTCAAAAACGAAATGGATCTGGAACATCCGTTCTACTCCAAGTGTCTCAAGGTACTGACCCGACTTGGCATTCAGCGTTCGCAGTCCTCAACACCTGCCGAGTTCACGGATTCAGCGAAAGAAGTACTGGAAGAAAAGGGGCAATCTGTGGATGGTTCCGTCGACTTTTTAACATCGCTCTATTATCGCTTGCGTTTCGGTAGGCAAGAATCGATGACGAGTACAGAACAGTCCGAAGTGGGCTCACAGCTATCTCGAGTTGAAAAGGCGGTCGAGCAAGCGAGAAAAAGTTAAGTACTCTCATTGCCGAACGGGACTCGATGATGCGCACGTGGGCTCTTCTCACGTTAGAGGACCGCGAAGGCTTCTTCAGCTACGACCATTTGCTTTGAGAACCGCTTGCTTCGTACGGTTGGTCGGTCGATAAAGTCCCTTGGACCAGAGCCGACGTCGATTGGGGAAAGTACGATGCTGTAATCATTCGTTCCACTTGGGACTACCAGAAATCCCCACAGACCTTATTGAAAACGCTGGAGAAAATCGAAAGCGAATCCAGCGTTTTCAACCCACTCAAGATTTGTCGCTGGAACCTGAACAAACGATATCTTCCAGACTTGCATTCGAAAGGTATCCGTATCGTGCCGACAGAATGGCTCCACGGCCTGGCAATGGATTCTATCTCATCGCGATTCGAATCTTCCGACGTGTTTCGTTTGGTCGCCAAGCCACTGATCGGCGCAAACGCCGACGATACTTTTATGCTGCAAGCTGACGACGCTTCTTCCTGGAGCAACGCCGTAGACGTACTCGGCAATCGAGAACTGATGCTGCAGCCGTTTCTCGAGTCGATCTCAGAAGAGGGTGAGTATTCGTTGTTCTATCTTGGCGGTCATTTCAGCCATGCGATCATCAAGCGTCCCGCCAAAGGAGACTTTCGCGTGCAAGAGGAGCACGGCGGCAGCTTTCAGTCGACCGCCCCGGCAGACGCCATGCTCCAACTGGGTAAGTAGACAATTGATGCGCCAGAGCAAACGCTTCTCTACGCTCGCGTCGACGTAGTACGACTCGAATCAGGCGAACCCTCACTGATTGAAATGGAACTTATTGAGTCATCTCTTTATTTTGAAGAATGTTCTGAATCTACTACGCTATTCGCAGAACAATTTGATCGAATAACCAATAGCCGCGACTAACTCCAATTCCTCAACAATCTTTAATCCACACCCTATGTACCGCCTCGCAGTCATTCTCATGATCGCTTGCCTTTGGGGCGGATTGTTCTACGCGGCATTGTCGATCGCTAAGTTGGACTTGGGCTATTTGCCAGTCATATGTGGGCCTTGGGGCTGTCTCGCCGGTTTGGCTCCGCTCCTTTCGGTACATAGTATGTGGCTTGTGTTGCTCGGCGGGACTTTCACACTCGCGCGCTGGGCAAGTCCCCGGCTACATTCGCGTCGAATTTGGATTGTGGGCACGGCAATTGGATTCTGCAGTGTTCTAGGCCTGTGGATCTTTCAGTACATAGGCTTTGCCAGCCGCGATGGACAAATTTCGTCCCCCGAAGAAGTTCTTAAGTTCCTCTCATTCCACACTCTTCGTTGCACCGACGTTCCTTTCATCGAGTTTTTATTCTCGACCTCTTTCCATTCGCTTGTTCCGTGGCGCATTGCTCGCAAAGACTTCGATGTGAGTAATGCATCCGATGCATGAGCCTGTGTTCAGACTTTTCTTTGCGCGAATTCATTCATCGCGTACAACTTTCGCATTCACTGCCAACTAACCGATGAATACAAATCCATTCGAGCCACCTGAAACGGCTCCACCGGACGAAGATCGAGGTCTCGTGATCCTAGGAGTTGAACAAGACTGCTTATCGCAAGCTCGTGCACAAACTCCCCTTACAGATATGTTGTCACCAACTCGGCTGGTACTCAACTCAAGCTGCGAAAAGGCAGGTTGCTTTTCGCTTCCAAGACAGCTGTGCCTAACATCAGGGCGTCTCACGCTTCATCGCCTACGCACTGGACGCAAGGATCACTCGCTCTTTCATGCTGCGTCGGTTTTCGGTGCGAGCGCTGCAGTTTGGCATTCTGATGTCGATAGTAATTCCATTTCGATATCTGGATCCGTCAATCAGATCGATTGTCATACCCGCGATGGCATTCGTCACTAGTGCGTTGTCGTTGATTCCACTTGAACCGCTATGGCTAGAGCGTTTCGCCAAGTGCTCGTTTCGGATTCGCGGTTGCCATCCGGACTTTATTGACTTCATCCAGGAACTGTTACGCCCATAGGAAGATTCGGAAGAAGAGGTTTCCTACCGTCCGGCGGAAACAAACACAAGAAAACGCCCCAGAGTGAGTCGGTTGTTCGCCTAGAGGGAGGCACCAAGGATGTGCTCAATGATCGTTAGAAGCACGTTTGGGTCATAGGGCTTACTGATGAAAAAGCTACCGCCCGCTGCCCGCGTCTCTCTGACAATCTGCTCTTGCTCGAGGCTGCTTAGCACGATGACTGGTAAACCCATTAGATCTGGATCCTCGTCGATCTGAGCACAGAGCTCTAATCCACTGCCATCAGGCAACTGAATGTCAAACAAAGCGAGTTCGAAGCGTGTTTCGCAAAGTCGCTTGCGGGCTTGCTCAATCGTGCTGGCTGAATAAGTCTTCAGCCCCAACGCTTCTAGATGCTGTTCAAGCAACATAAGTTGAACTGGGTCATCTTCGAGCAGCAGCACTTTCCGCTCGACGGTTTTCTCAACTGGCTGCAACACTAGTTCAGGCGACGTTGCCGCGAATGCTCCCAAGTCCTCACTGTCAAACCAACTATCGCCCACGGGGTCTGTAAGCGAACTTCGAAGCGTGTCTTGAGCTCGGCAGGAATATGGGCCAATCATTGCGACAAAATCTAGTTCTGGGACTGCGAGTGTGTGGTGTGCACTTTCTTCGAAAGTGTCGAAGATCACTTAAGGTTGTCGTCCGCCGCAGCGAGCTGTGCAGATGATTTGTAAGCATCGAGGCCGCAATATCGCCCCTCCACGCCTAATGTGCAGGTTCTAACGATTGCGCTGGAGCCCGGGCCGAGGGGATGCCGAAGCCAGGTTGCCCAACGAATGTTGGACGGCTAGAGGGCGAAACGTTACTGCGAACCGCAGAAGTAATTTGCTAATTCTCTAAGCAACTGTGTTTGGTTCGCAGTACCCCTCTTCGCTCGCCAAGGCGAAGGACTGCTCACTACGTACCCTGCTTTATCAAGGCATCAACTCCGCGCTGCTGATGGTTTCGCGCTTTGACGGAACCGAGCCGATCTAATTGGTGAATTCGACTTTTAGCAGCTTTCCATCTGTCTACGGAATGCTTCCCGCCCAGAGTACTTCGACGAGCTAAATCTATTCAAACGAGAGACATGGTCGACCAAGTATTTCCGGCCTCCTGGACCACGCTTGGTGGACGCCAAGGAATCGTTTTAACGCGTCGCTGAACCGGAAGAACAGTTTTATCTGATTGCTGGCTAAGGCACAAGCCGGTCACCGACCTGCGTACCGGCGACAACGGAGGCTTTGGCTACTTTAATAGCGAGAATCAAGGCGATGGAACGGTTCCTTTGGAAACCTGTGAGCCGGAGGGTGTGCCAGCGTTTTATGTCCATGAAGCGCACGTCGGGATGCTTGTCAGGGAGAAAATCGCCCGGCCGATGCTGGACTTGATGGAAACAGGGGAGATTGAGGAAGTGGACGACATAACAGCAGTCAGTCCCCGCATGGGCACTTGGTTGAAGCACTCAAGCTTCGATCCCGAGCGGGATGGTCGAGAGACCTCCAACACAGTCCTGACTCGGCCACAAGTACTAGAGCCGGGACTGACGCCCATGGAGTACGATCAAGCTAATCTCGAATCGCCAACAGCCCTTACACATCAATTTCTTGAGCATCTTCGGCTCGGTCCATTATAAAACGGAATCGGGCAGAGGCGTCGCGACCCATCAAGTCAGATACGACACGATCGGTTTCGAGTTGATCGTCGACTTCCACTCGTAGCAAACGTCGTGTCGCAGGATTCAGCGTCGTTTCCCACAACACCTTGGGCATCATCTCACCGAGTCCCTTGAAGCGCGTAATCTCAGGCTTCGCACGCCCATCGGCCTCAGACAAGATTCTCTCCCTATCCACTTCGTCAGCGGCCCAATACGTCTCTTTCCCAACGTCGATCCGATACAGCGGAGGAACGGCAATGTAGACACGCCCATCCGCGATCAAGGCTGGCATATGCCTGTAGAAAAACGTCAGCAGTAGTGTCGTAATATGATGTCCATCGGAATCGGCATCCGCCAACAAGATGATTCGATCGTAGCGTATTTTGGAAACATCCAAGTTCTTGCCGATGCCGCACCCAAGTGCCGTAACAACATCCTGAAATTCTTTGTTGTCCAGCACCTTCTTCAGCGTCGCATTCTCAGTATTCAGAACTTTACCACGAAGTGGAAGAATCGCTTGGTGATTGCGATCTCGGCCTTGCTTGGCCGTGCCACCGGCCGAATCACCTTCCACGATAAAGAGCTCCGAATTCCCGCGGCCTGCCGAAAGGCAATCCGTTAACTTGCCAGGCAACATTGCCCGTGACGTTGCCGTTTTTCGGGACACGGAAGCTGAGGCCGCTCGAGACGCGGCCCGAGCTCTAGCTGCGGCAATAATCCGCGCGACGATTGACTCGGCCACGCTGCGATTGCTGTTCAACCATTGCTCCAACTCGGATCGCATGACGGCGTCGACAACTGGCTGAATCTCTGGATTATTGAGTTTATCTTTGGTCTGGCCTTGGAATTGGGGATCGCCAACGAAGACAGATACAATCGCCACTATTCCTTCACGAATATCTTCCTGTGCGATCTTCACGCCCCGAGGCACCAAATTGTGCGTATCGAGGTAATTCCTTAGTGCCTTTCCCATCCCAGCGCGAAAGCCGTTTTCGTGAGTCCCGCCATCTGCGGTTGGGATGCCGTTGACGTAGGAACGAACGTGTTCGTCAGTCGACTCGGTCCATTTGAGCGTGATTTCAATTCGCTCGTCAGCGTCCTTCTGCACCGTAAACGGAGCTTCGTGAATCGCTTTGGCGGAGCGCGAGGTGATGACTTGATCCAAGTAGTCGACGATGCCATTTTTGTGCAAGAAGGAATCTTTCTTGCCATTCACCTCGTCGACATAATTCACCTTAACGCCGCGATGCAAGAAACTGGTGATTTCCAATCTTTGGCGAATCGTTTCGGGATTGAAAACCGTCTTGGGAAAGATCGTCGGGTCCGGCGTAAAGGTGATGGTTGTGCCCGAGCCGCGAAAGCTGCCTTTGGCCTTCTGCAGCCCACTCGTCGGCTTACCTTGCGAGAATTCCATGCGGTACTGCGCACCATCGCGCCGCACCACTGCAGTGAGCTTCTTCGACAAAGCGTTTACGGCCGATGCGCCCACACCGTGCAGACCGCCTGAGGTCTTGTAATTCTTGCCTTCGAATTTTCCGCCGGCGTGCAAAATGGTCAGCACCATTTCGAGGGCGCTCTTCTTCGTCTTCCTGTGCTTATCGACCGGGATGCCACGACCGTTGTCAGACACAGTCAAGGTCGAGCCATCTTTATGAAGCGTGACCACGATCTCGCTCGCATGTCCGTTCATCGCCTCGTCGACGGAGTTATCCAAGATCTCCCAAACTAAGTGGTGAAGCCCTTGCGAGCCAACACCACCGATGTACATGCCTGGACGTTTGCGAACGGGCTCCAGTCCTTCCAGAGCAACAATTTCGTCAGCGCCGTATTTTGATGCAGTAGCCATAATTCAGATTCGTGATGCAAACTAATCTTGAGATTCGAGAGATTCGGGAGCTTGAGTTGCCGGCCACACGATACGCGAGATCTTGCCGTTCTTCTGAATCTCGTTGCCACGACCTCCTCGGGAAGTCGTTCTGTATTTCGCCGTTGAAATGGTCTTCTGAGCGCCGCGATTCGTTTCGACGACAAGCAAGTCGCGATCACCACTTGAGGCCTTGAAGCCCAACAGACGGTCGGTCTTTGAGAGCTTGATCAAGGTCACGCCTTTGCCAGCGCCCGAGAGATAATTCACTTCTTCGATCGGGCAAATCACCGCGCGACACTCGGCCGAAATTGCCAAAATGGTTTCCGTTCCATCAATAGGGGAAACGCCAACGATCTCAGCCCCAGGTGCAACGCGTGCATAACGCCGACCCGCTCGAGTGGAGGGCTCAGCGAAAGGCTCCATGCCGAAACGTAGCGCGAAACCGTTGCTCGACGCGGCAAAACCGTGGACTTCTGGACAAAGATCTGGTTGCTTCGGATCTTCTTTGATACTGCCAATCGAGCGTGGATCCATCGAAAGCGCGGAAACGATTTTCTCCCCATCCTTCAACTTGAATAACTTCTGCACCGGTTCTCCGTAGCCTGTCGAAGCAGGTATGTCGATCATGCGCGCTGTGTAGCATACGCCATAAGAAGAAAACAATGCGATCGTTGCGCGTGTCGATCCGGCCACACAAGCCAGCACACTGTCGCCCTCTCGCATTCGACTCTTCGAAGGATCCGCGATCTGCTTTTGACGCTTGACCCAACCATCGCTGCTGATGAGCACATTGCACTCTTCGGCAACAATAAAATCTTCTGCCGAATATTCGGGCTCTTCTTCTACGGTCAAGATCTTGGTACGTCGAGCACCATCCTTGGTCTTTCCAAAATTCACGACAACGTCGTCGATCTCTTGGCGAACGATCTTCCAGCGTCCAGAGTTGACAGTGTCGTCCGTGCTTTCTTTCAGCAATCGCTTGATCTGACGGGCTCGTTTTCGCTTTTCTTTTAGCTCATCTTGCACCAAATTGATCTCCAACTTGGCCAGCCGATAAAGCTTCAACTCCAGGATCGCATCAGTTTGCTCGGCGTCCAGCCCACCGTCTTCGGCTGGAAAACGCTTCATGATCTTTTTGGCAGCATCGGCTTTGCCATCAGAACGACGGATGATACGAATGATCTCATCCAAGGCGTCAAAGATCAGCACGAAGCCTTCCAGAATGTGCATCCTGCGAAGCAAGCCTTCGAGTTCATGCTCCAGGCGACGGGTGACAACATCGAGCCGGAAATGCAGGAAGTGCCAAAGCACTTCTTTGAGTCCGAGACGTTCTGGACGACCGACTTCGGGATTCTCAGTTGGCACCAAGCAGGTCAAATTGACGTTGAAATTACTTTGCAGCTGTGTGTGCTTATATAGGTAAGCAAGCACTTTAGCCTCTTCTGCATCTTTCTTGAGCTGTAAGTCAATTCGAATTTCCTCAGTCGATAAGTCTTTCACATCTTCGATTAACGGCATCTTGCTGCTGACCACGATCTCCGCGATGCGTTCAATCAGGGCTGACTTATTAACCCCGTAAGGCACCGAAGTGATCTGAAGCACCTTGCTACCCCGTTGGCCAGCCACCACCTTGCTGGTCGCACGCATCTTGATCGTGCCTTGGCCCGTGCGATAGATGTCCCGCAACTCTTCCTTGGTGTTGATGACTTGGCCACCGGTCGGAAAATCTGGCCCCTGAACCGCATCGTTGGCTACGAGCTGATACTCCTTGATCTCGGGATTCTCAAGCAGCTTGATCAGCGCCTTGCAAACTTCACCCAGATTGTGCGGCGGAATATTCGTCGCCATTCCAACCGCGATACCCATCGCACCATTGACCAGCAAGTTCGGAATGCGGCTCGGCAATACGACGGGCTCGTTGAGCGTGCCATCGTAGTTAGGCTTGTGCGGAACGATTTTCGTTCCTAAGTCACGCAGGACTTCCGCCGCCAATGGAGCCATACGGCACTCGGTGTAACGCATGGCAGCTGGGTTGTCGCCATCGATCGATCCAAAGTTGCCACTGCCATCGATGAGTGGCGAACGCAGCGAGAAGGGCTGAGCCATTCGGACGAGCGCTTCGTAGATCGCCGAGTCACCGTGCGGGTGGTACTTACCCATCACATCACCAACCACAGTCGCACACTTGCGGTGCTTCGAAGTCGACGAGAGCCCTTGTTGGTTCATCGTGTATAAGATCCGCCGTTGGACGGGTTTCAATCCGTCGCGCACATCCGGCAGAGCTCGACTCGTGATGACCGAGAGCGAGTAGTTCAAGTAGCGGTCCTGGGCGGCAGTTCGCAACGAGATCGCTTCGATCTGCTTCTCCTCCTCGGCCGACTCAAATAGGTCAGACGACTTGGAGTTTTTGGAGGAGCGACGTCCCATTGCGGAGCCCGTGCCTCCCGCCTTTTTGGTTGGCCTTTTCTTGGCCATTAGCAAACTTCCTTCATGTCTTGTCACGCACCGCGCAACGGCAACTCAAGCTGAATCTTCTTAGATTGAAATGGTGGTGCAGAAAACCTGTCGACAAACGTACAGCAACTCTCCAAGAGTTTTATTCCTCCTCTGGAGATGGCCGTATAATCTTCGCGGCGATTCCCTTTGCCAGTTCGAGAAATCGCCTTGACAGTTGAGTCCTGCGAGGAAAACTGCGCCCCATCAAGCTACGAAAAGGATATAGAAAAGTAAGCTTTTACGCATTAGAGAATTCAGTCAAGAAGGGACTTTTAGACCAGCATTTTTCACCCAAGTCACTAGCTCCCATAACGCGGAAACGCTTCGCATTGTGACGATTAACAAGTTCGGGCGGGCGAATAAGAACAGGCTTATATGCGCCGCCCCATCTCACCGATCCCTCACCTGGAGGAAGTACCGCCTCTCCGGCCACGGGTCCGCAACTTCGCAACCAATGCGTGTTTCGCCCCTCGCCCTAAGAAATATGAAACGCCTTCAGGGCAGCTCCTTTTCCAAGTCCCGGAGGGGGCAATAAATCCAACCAGGGAAGGAATCGACCGATGCGCTTTGCAACCCAAACAACACTGGCAGTTGCCTTGGCAGTCTGCAGCCTAGCGAGTTCCGCTAACGCACAAGAGCCGATCACTTACAGCAACTTCTACTCTAACGGTGCCAACCAAGCCACCGCACAGATGTACATTTCGCCTGTGCCAGTACCAGCCTGGGTAGGTCACACTTACATGACCTACCAGCCACTATACCCACACCACTACATATACTCTCACACGTCGCGATTCCACAATTACTACGACAATGGTCGTGGGCTGAACCGAACGAAAGTTCACTACTCCACTGCCCCTATTCAGACCATGTTCGGCAACTTGCGCGGTGGATTCTTGCCACGCCGCTAGTCGGTTGGGTTGGAAGAAGATTAGACCAAACCGTCACCACGAACAACAAAGTGCCCAAGGCTTTTTGGAAGCTTTGTCGCGGATATGGTTTAGACAACTTGAATATTCATCCTTCGCGTCAGGATGGCAGCTCTAGCGTCAGCTAGGCGAAGCGAAGTGATTCGTTCGTCACAACTTGAATTGGCTTACAACGGATTGCCTGCAAGCCAAATTGAGTTGCATCCCAATTCACAGACAGGAAAGACAAATGAAGAACCTCGTTTTGCTGGCTGCACTACTCATTGGCGTTGTTTTCACGACAAGTGCTGAAGCGAAGGAACCACGACGTGGCTTTGGCTTGGCAAGTCGCGGTAACGCCTGGGCCAACCACCACGCCTCCTCGTCCTCTTGGCACGGCAGTCACTACTACTTGCCATACGGACAACCAACGGCCGTCGTTGTTCCGCCGAATGCCATCATGCAGCAAACCTACGCGTGGGGCGTTTCGCAGAACCTGATGATGCCAACTTACCATCAATACAGCGGTCCAGCCGTGCCTGGTGGTGGTTCGCCTTTCTACGCCACACCACGTTGGCCAAGTAGCACAACACAGTTCGGCTTGTACAACGTGCGTTCGCCTTGGTAGCCGCGCCAAATCGAAGTTGTCTAGCTCGTTAGGCTGGCCGATTCCCAATCGGTCAGCTTGCCGAACTTAAATCGAAAAACCGATCAAAACACCGAGCAATCAACGCTCGGTGTTTTTCGTTGCGTCCACCATCCGCCTGATAATCCGTATGGCGTCGGCGCCCAACTCGAGGTCCGCTAAACTGACGCCGAACGCAACACATTGAACTGAGTTGGGTAAAATCGTGTCTTGGTCTGTCAGCCAAGTCCCAGGACATTCCACTCCACGTTTTGCTCGCTGTACCACTCACTCTCCTCCAAACCCAAGACAAACCATGTCGATCGAAGTTTTTATCAACGGGCAGTACTTTCCCAAGGCCGAAGCCAAGGTAAGCGTGTACGACCATGGATTGCTTTACGGCGACGGCGTTTTCGAAGGGATGCGATCGTACAGCGGAAAGGTTTTCCGGCACGACGAGCACATTGATCGACTCTATGATTCCGCGCGTTCCATCCTGCTCGAAATCCCGATGGAAAAAGAGGCTCTCAAGCAAGCAGTCAACGATACGCTCAAGAAGAACAACCTGGTGGACGCCTACATTCGCTTACTAGTCACACGCGGGGCAGGGGAGCTAGGACTTGATCCTGCCAAGACTGAAGATCCTCAAATCATCATCATCACGGATCACATCAAGCTTTACCCTCAAGAACTGTACGATAACGGCTTGAAGATAATCACCGCTGCAACCATTCGCAATCACCCCGCAGCACTCAGTCCACGAATCAAGTCGTTGAATTATCTCAACAACATCATGGCCAAGATCGAAGGCATTCAGGCGGGATGCGCCGAGGCATTGATGCTGAACCACAAGGGGGAAGTCGCTGAGTGCACAGGCGACAACATCTTTGTCGTCCGCGGCGGTGCACTCTACACTCCGCCGATTGACGCGGGTATTTTAGAAGGCATCACACGCAATGCAGTGATTGAACTGGCGGAAAGGGCCAGTATTCAGGTGCATCAGATTCCATACACGCGTTATGACATCTATGTGGCAGAAGAGTGTTTTCTGACAGGAAGTGCCGCCGAAGTCATCCCGGTAATCGAGGTCGATACGCGATCCATTGGTGATGGCAAAGTCGGGCCGATCACGAAACAACTGTACAAAGCGTTTCACGAACTGGTTCGTAGTTAGGGGACCTATGAAGCCTACCGTTTTTATTGCACGTCGCATTCCAGCTGTCGCTCATCATCTGCTCGAAGAGCACTGTGAACTTCGAGTTCACGAAGGATTGATGCCGCCTACTCGTGAAGAATTGCTTGCTGGCGTCCGAGGCTGCAGCGGAATCCTAAGCCTGCTGAGCGATCGAATTGACGGCGAAGTCTGCGAGGCGGCTGGGCCACAGTTAAAAGTGATCAGCAACTTCGCAGTTGGCTACAACAACATGGATGTACCCGAGCTGACACGCCGCGGGATTGCGTTGGGAAACACACCTGACGTTTTGACAGACGCGACAGCGGATATCGCCGTTGCGTTACTTCTTTGCGCTGCCCGAAATTTTCGCCGCGCCAGCCAAGATGTGCGAAACAACGAATGGAAAACTTGGCAGCCGCTAGGATGGATCGGCAAGGACCTGGTGGGCTTCGGCGAGCCAAAGAAGCTGGGTATCGTTGGCATGGGTAGGATCGGATCCGCTGTTGCCAAACGGATGCACCTAGGTTGGGGAATGCAAGTACTCTATACCGCACATTCGCCTAAGCCCGAGGTGGACAAGGAGCTGTCGGCAACACACGTTGAACTGCCAAAACTGCTTGAGCAGAGCGATTTCGTCAGCTTGCATGTACCACTCAACGACGAAACGCATCATCTAATTGGAGCACCAGAGCTCACCCTGATGAAAGAAACAGCAGTACTGGTCAATACCGCCCGAGGCGAGATCATCGACCAAGACGCACTGACAGAAGCACTACTAAGCCGCTCCATCTACGCCGCTGGGCTCGACGTCTGCACACCTGAGCCATTGCCGGCTGATGACCGCTTGCTACAACTCGACAACTGCTTCCTCGTCCCTCATCTTGGCAGTGCCACACAAGCGACACGTGATGCGATGGCCGAGCGAGCGGCGAAAAACATCTTGGCGGGACTCCAAGATCAGCCTCTTCCATATCGAATATCACTTTAGAAAGCTGCTTTTTGAGCGAATCCAAGCATAACCTACCTGGTCGCAAGCCTGGGCATGGCGCCGTTGCAATCGTTGTCGAGGACCAGAAGTTTCTGGTAATTCGACGTAGTCCTCACGTGCGCGCACCAAACTTGCTGTGCTTCGCAGGCGGCACGATAGAACGTGGAGAAACACCCGAGCAAGCTATCGTGCGCGAACTTGAAGAAGAACTTCACCTCATGGCCACTCCGGTTCGGCATGTATGGCAAAGTCGGACGGCATGGGGCACTTTGCTCGAATGGGTACTGGTTGAGCGCAATCCAGAGTCGGAGCCACAACCGAATCCGCAGGAAGTCGCGGAGTATTTCTGGCTCGAGGGAGAAGAACTCCTTAAGCATCCCGATCTGCTGCCAAGTGTTCCCGCTTTTTTTAAAGCTTGGGCGGCTGGACATTTTTCGTTACCGCAAGATGCAGGCGACCCCAAGGTCGCATGGAAAGATTTGACCCTGTGATGCTTTCGTAGCTGCACAGTTTTGGTAACTTGTCTTTTCGCGCAGAACTGACAACTCTCTACGCAAATCATGCCTTGGCATTGTGGCGGGATTTTTTACACGGAGAAATGCATTGAGCGACGATTCGATCATAAGAAAAATTGCCGAGTTTATTCCTGGCTATGGTGGCTATTTAGAGCAAGAAGACCGACGGAGGGACGATCGGCTTACACGCGAATTTTTGGTGCGTCGCATCACCAACTGTAAGCACAATCTCGATGATATTGGCAAACAAGCCATCGCCGCCGGGGATATCGAGTTGCCGGCAAAGCTTCAACCGCTTCACGACAAACTCGATCTTGCTCAGTCGCGACTCGCTTCGGCCGTGGAAGGATACGCCGGCTGGTTCAATGATCGAAAAGTAGATGCAGATGTGCTGGCAGAAGTTGCCGAACTAGATGCCGGTTTGGTTTCCTTGGTCGATCAACTCGACGAATTGGCCGACGACTGGAGCATTGAAAGAGCTGGAGATTTCCGCGACGGCTTGCAGCAGCTACATAAACAGCTGGATCGTCGTAACACCATACTCAAAGCCGGAAGTTAGGAACGCAAAGAATGTTTCGATTAGAAGTCATCGATTTTGTTGATCACAGTGGGCAGGCGATCGTCTCACGAGTGCCGGAGATGGGAACTGCGGCAATCCAAGCTGGGGCGCAACTCGTTGTGCAACAGAATCAGGAGGCAGTTTTCTTCCGAAATGGGCGCGCTATGGACAGCTTTGGTCCAGGACGCCACACGCTTTCTACAGCGAATATTCCGATTCTCACCAAAATCCTGACCATCCCATGGGAGAAATCTCCCTTTCAAGCCTGCGTGTACTTTGTCGGCAAGCAGCGATTCATCGACCAACGCTGGGGCACTCGCAATCCAATCACGTTGAAGGACCCTGACTTTGGCATCGTCCGTTTACGTGGCTTTGGCAAGTATTCGTCTCGTGTGACGGATGCCTCACTTCTGATCAATGAGGTCGTCGGGACTCAAGGCAAAGTCACCACGACTGAAATCAGCTCCTACCTGCGCGATATCCTTCTTGCCGGGCTCACCGATTTGATCGGCACTATGAATATTGGCCTGCTTCAAATGGCCGCCAAGTTCGATGAACTCGCGGCCGCTGGACGCATGAAGATCGGCGAACAGTTTGCGAAACTCGGTCTTGAGCTGAACGACTTCATGATCAACAACATCTCGCCACCCGAGGAAGTGCAAAAAGCAATTGATGCGCGCAGTAGCATGGCCGCTATCGGCGATCTGCGATCCTACACGATGTACCAAGCAGCCAACGGTATGGGTAAGCTTGGAGAAGGCGGCGGTGAGGGTGGATCCGCTGCAGCGATGGGCATGGGAGCAGGCTTTGGCATGATGCTGCCTTCGATGATACAGCAAGCAATGCAACAAACAGCCGCATCCCCAGCTCCCGCGGCGGCGGCGACACCACACGCAGGCGCCGCTCCCATTGCCGCAGCACCTGGTGCAGACGCTGCTGGAGGAGCCAGAGCAATTGATTTTTCACAACTCGCAGGCCCGGATAAAGAAGACACGCGGAATAGCTTGAAGCAGATCGCTCAAGCCTCAGAATGGAAGCTCACAGAGGACGGTGACATATGGCAAATCACTGTTCCCGTCGGAACATTGCGGAAGCAAACCGTGAACGTTGATTTTTCGCAGAAGGACGAGGCAGGCAACAAGCTCATTTGCTTCTGGTCTTCTTGCGGAACGATGGATCCTCGACACGCGCAAGCACTCTTGCGCTTCAATGCTCAACTTATTCACGGCGCTTTTGCGGTTCAAAAACAAGAGGACACAGAGCTACTTGTAATTCGCGGCAACCTGCTAGCCGACACTGCAGACCCACTCGAGCTCACTAGGACTGTCACCTCCATTGCTTGGCAAGCAGACAAGTTCGAAGAACAGCTCTACGGCGGCGAAGACAATTATTAGTACTTTCGCCCGTCCGCATAGCGACCTACGACAGCAAAGTGAATCGACATCTGCGCAATGCGCAAGCTAGCGAATCTACTCCTGCCGTTCTACGCATTCATTTCCAAACATGTCGCACGATTCTCTTCCTGTCGTTCCATTCGCTTGGGCCCGTGACCAATACGCCTTGCTCGATTTTGGTGCTGGACGAAAGCTCGAGAAATTCGGCCCCCGGGTTTTCGATCGCGTTTGCCCTGCTGCAGACAATCTTCGGAAGCAGGAACCGGACTTGTGGCGTCAGGCCCAATTAAAACTGGACGATCGAGGGAAACCAGTTTTGCGTTCGCGATCACCGGCTGAAACCTGGCAAGTTTCCTGCGGGACGGTGACTTTCGAACTCAAACTCACACCATTCGGACATGTAGGATTATTCCCAGAACAAGTGGAGAACTGGCAATGGATGAGTGATTGGGTTGTGCGTCGTCGGCAAACGCAGCAAGCAGTCTCTGCGATCAATCTGTTTGCTTACACCGGCGGAACCACGCTTGCCCTTGCTGCCAGCGGCGCTTCTGTTATCCACGTTGACTCGTCTAGTCCAGCGGTTCGCTGGGCCAGACTCAACGCTGCGACAAGCAAGTTGGACGATCGGCCGATTCGCTGGATCGTGGAAGATGCACTCAAGTTCATGCAGCGCGAAGCGAAACGCGGCAATCGCCATGATCTCATTGCACTCGACCCGCCAAGCTACGGGCACGGCCCCAAAGGTCAAAAATGGGATCTGGAGCAAGATCTCCCAGAGCTACTAGAAGCTTGCGCGGAAGTGCTTGCACCAGACGGCCGGGTTCTACTAACAGCACATAGTGCTTCACCCGGGATGCTTGAATTGAGCCAGTGGTATGAAGATTATTTCGCTCGTTCACCCGAATTGGGTCGGCTTGAACTGAGAACTGCACGGGGTAGAAAACTGGACGCCGGTTTCTATTGCCGTTAACAGATTTTTCTGCTCGTTTCCAATCCTTAGCGACTCTTCCTGTTTTAGAGTGCGACCAATTCGTGCCCCAGGTGAGACCGAACTGATTCGATCACTATAGACCTACTTTCCAAATACATGTATGTCGGGCGGGGCGAGTGTGTCCTAATTCGTATGTGACGAGTCTCGTCAAATGCAGATTCAGAAATGGAGCAACAATTCGACTTGATGCTAGCAAATCATAGTTTCGCAAATTTGGTTTCTAATCGCGCTTTACACTCTGAGGCCAATCTTACACAATGCGTCGCTCCAACTCATTTTAATTCGTCACAGACGACTCATCTCAACATCCATCAGATGCAAATAATTGCTCAAGCTGGGAGATTGGATTGCGAGTGAGTTTACGTGCAGATATTCAATCAGGTAGCAAGGATGTTGCGGCTATCCGTTAGCGAATTGTCCACCTATCGATGGACCTTCGAAGAAGATGTACTCCATTATCACGCAGCGGGTTTCGAGGCCATTGGAATTTGGCGGCCCAAGTTCGCTGAGTACGGGGAAGAGAAGGGCGTCGAGCTGATCAGCGAACACAATCTCGCGATATCTTCCTTGCAGTGGGTCGGCGGCTTCACGGGAAGTGATGGCCGCAGCTACAAAGAGAGCATGTACGATGCCCTCGATACGATTCAACTCGCTGCTGACATAGGTGCAGAGACCGTCACTGTACTGTCCGGTGGCAGAGCAGGACACACCAAGGGCCATGCGAATCGGCTGTTACGTTTAGCCCTAAAGGATTTGGCTGAGGCCAGCCAAGCGGTCGGAGTTCAGCTCGCCATCGAGCCGACGCATATTGGTTGCTCTTACGACTGGTCTTTCCTCAATACGATTCCTCAGTGTTTAGATCTGATCACCGAGATCGACAATCCAAACTTGGGAATCACCTTTGACTGTTACCACTTGGCACAAGACGAGACCACGATGCTGTGGCTTGATACCATAGTGCCACACATTCGCTTGGTCCAACTGGGTGACTCAAAGCACGCTCCACTTGGCGAGCAGAATCGTTGTCAACTCGGACAAGGCCACGTACCACTTGAGAGAATCGTTTCAGTCCTTCAAGAACAAGGCTACAATGGCTTTTACGAAATCGAGATCGTCGGCCAAGAAGTCGAGCATCTGAGCTACGAAAAGATTCTCAACGAGGCCAAGGAAGTCGCCGTCGCTTGGTAGCCTGTAGTGGGATTCACTAGAACTCCCTCTACTTCAAAACTGCCCGATTTTGCATAGAAATTCTGGCTAAGACGACTACTTGCTACGACGTAACAATGCAGGCCTCGGCCAGGTTTTCCTCTTCTTGGGCGTTCAAGAGCATCAGTATAGAACCGGACAGGTTCTGCGCCGCAAATCACCCCAATCGTAAAAAACCAATCGCACTTGGCCGGAACAGAACCGGATTTTACAAGCTGCGCGGATTACAAGCCGGATGCTTATCTTAAACGCAAGCTCTCGCTAAAGCCTTAGCGTGGGACGCCAGGCTTTAGGACGCCACCGCCAGGCGGCATTGCAACACGTTGCTGCGGAGGAACCCACGGAGTACGCTGTACCTTAAATCCATTAGGTGCTTTGCCAGGGATGAATTGACCGCCAAAAAAGTCCTGGAAGTTTTGCATCACTCCGCCAGATTTGCTCTCCTTGCGATTGGAGAACTGATAAATCTCTTTGTGGTCTTTCTGGGCAGTCCAATTTGGTTTGAATACGATCAGTGCTTCCGGCAAGATGTCCGTTCGCGATAGAACCACCTGAACTCGCGAGTAGTTACCAGCATCATCAGCTCGTCTCGGCCAAGCTTCAATCCAGACGGTCTTTTTGTTACTTTGGATAACTCGCAACCAATAGCGTTGCTTGAGTTTTTCAGCCGTTACACCGAACACAAACGGCAATGGGCTGTTCTCAATCAGAGCACCGCGTTGCTGCGGAGGTAGCTCAAACTGCTTCTCCGTCTTAGTGTTACGATCGCGATCGTAGACCCAATTGCCATCGCAAATCCAGTACTCTCCAAAGGGCCGCTTCGGGTCAACGCGGTACTCGATCGGGTTGGCGTTTGCCAGAACCTTGACTTCGTCGACGCGATAAACACCTTTATCTGGTTTTAGATAGCGAATCTCTCCCGTCGCTTCGCTGAAGAAGGAAGCTGCCGGGTTCGAAGGGTGTTGAAAGCGACCAGGGTCATATTCCCAACGCTGAAAACTGCACGTGTAGCGATCTACACCTGCTGATCGCTGCTCCCAAACTGTCAGGACACCATTCAAGAATTGCTGTTCCTGCGCGGTTATCGCTGGAAAAGGCTGCTGAGGCACCTGAGCAATGCCTTGCTGCACAGCCTGATCCACGTTTGCAACGGGAACTTGCTGTCCAGCTGGCTCGCGATTTACGGGCTGATCACCAACCGGTACTTGCCCCTGCCCCACGACTACTTGGAATGGAAAAAACAAACCAACCACGAGAGACAGATATATTCCACGATTGAAAACTAAACTTTGCATGAGCATCTTCCGTGACGCTGAGTAGTTGAGATCCAGGGCAGTTTGCCTTATTCCGAAGAGTAGCAAATTCGCGGCCCACAGCCCTAGGGGGATTTGGGCTGGAATCGACAGCTAGCCTGATCGACTACGCAGACACTGGTGAGCCAGGCAGTTTAGCGAGACTGGGCAGCGACTCCCTGCGACGCCTAGCCGGCAAACAGAGCTGAAGCGATAATCGCGCCCTCACACCTCTTCCTTCTCTGGTTTAGAACAAGAGCTACACGTTGGTAAAGCCCGCAGACAGCCCCGATCCAAGTCAAAATGAAGACGTGCTCTACTTGAGCTCTGAAGACGAACGCGCGAACGTTGCGACTCATGGTTTGGGTATTGCATTGAGCCTGCTAGCGGGGGCTTACTTCTGGCGAGCAACAGAAGAATCAGAAATCGGGCTTCGCGTTTGCTGTCTGCTTTTTTCAACATCCATGACAGTCGTCTACGCCTTTTCTACGCTTTCCCACGCCGTCCATGAACCAAAGAAACGCAATCGTATGCGGGCCTGGGACCAGGGCACGATCTACTTTTTGATCGTCGGAACTTATTCGCCTTTTATATGGGAAGGCAGCTCTGAAACTTTTCGCTCGGTATTACTTGCAACAGTTTGGCTTCTCGCTTGTCTTGGGTTTTACTCGAAGGTCCTCGCCTCACATCGAATAAACTCGGTTGCTACACTCACCTATCTTGCGCTCGGGTGGTTGCCGGCCATTCCGTTGATTTCTACTACGCCTGGGCAGTGCTTTCTGTGGATGTTATTCGGAGGACTCTCCTATTCGGTCGGCGTCATCTTCCTAAAGATGAGTTCCCGAATTCGCTACTCACATGCGGCTTGGCATATCATGGTCATGCTCGGAAGTGCTTGCCACGTGTACGCCGTGAGTCTGCTTCTTCTTTAAGCGTTTCGCAACGCTGAGGGTAAGCGAGGCTAGACAACAGACCTTCGCTCGCGAATCGGGTTGTGACACCTAAGAATGTTGCACATTAAAGAAAGAAAGATTTATGCCACGGTAAGAGAACCAGCCTAGCCCTACTCCGAGGCAAATAGGATTTTGCCCCAGAAGATCTAGAAATTCAGCCGCCGTCGTCAGCCAGAGGACAACCTAAACCTGCTTGGTTGCCTTAATCTTTTGGATGAAGTGCTGTTCTCCGGAAGACTCAGTAAGCTTGGCCGCTCGCTTCTCAGCTTCACCCTTTTGATTAAATTCGAATACTGCAACGCGTTTCAGACTGGGGTTGAACACAGCCCAATAGATAAGTGTTCGCGTTTCAGTTTTACTTTTGCGCCGAGTCTTTGGTTTGGCGACTTCTGCTTCGGTAGTTTTGGTGTCCGCTTTAACGATCTTGCTGGCAAGTGAAGCTTTCTCGTCAGCGACTTTGACTTTGCTTCGAGTAACCTTCGCACTCGACTTTGCTTTGGTTATTGCCTTAGCCTTGGTGGTTGTCTTGGGTCGTGATTTCACAGCAGTAGCAGCGCGACCAGCCATGCTTGAGGCTCCTTAGATTGAGGAATAGGGAATGAGAGACAAGAAGAATAGAAAGTCAAATCTGCGCGTTTTCAAAATCGATTTTGGCGGACGCACAACCTGCTGCTTCTTCCCTGGTCGTCAAGCGCAAACGTATTCAAAGGAGGGGGATCGAGGAGCATTTAAGAACGTTCCGGCGATTCTCGGATGCACCAAGCCTGAATAGTGGTAAGTCCTGAGGAAGGATTGCTTGAGTTCTCTAAATCATATCCGAATTCACAGTACTTTCACAGTACTTTGAGCTACTTTCGCAAATCAAAAGACTTTCCCCAATTCTGGGTTGACAACCACGCATATCCACCCAACTGATGCACCCACTTGCTCTTCACAAAACACTAGTGACCGCCACGCAACAGTAAGACAGCGGACCGGCAGAAGTGCGTGAGGAAAGATTGCCACTCCCCCAGTTCGGATATACAAAACACTACACCGAGTAAGACGCGAATATCGCTTGCCTTTAGCTGCCTTGAGGAGGCTTTCCGTTACCGGCAGCAATATGCTCTTTTCGCCCTGCGGCATAATCGTTTCGATTCGGGTACGTCTCATCGAGCCATTGCTGAATCGAATCTGGAGCAGGTGCATCTTGCTGCATTTTGGAAACAAGCCGCCGCATGGCGTGACGGCACCAGCCACAACCGGTCCCAGCGCCTTGACATTCAGCCAGTTGACTCGGCACACGTACCCGTTCGATTCGAATGTAGTTGATTACCTTCCTCCAGCTGACATGAAAGCACATGCACAACTCGTCGTCGACTTCCACGGTACTAACCTATATTTTGGATCATGTAGCGCCCGATTTCACAAGCCGCGATGTAGTCGTCAATATCTAGCGTTTCTTGATTTGTATGGACATCTCTTTGCCCGCAGCCAACGGTCACGGTCGGAATGCCGTGCTTGACCAACCAATTCGCATCGACCCCGCCATCCGAGATAGCTTTGGCTGGCTTCACTCCGAGATCCTTGATCGCCTCGCTAGCCAATACTACAGCGGGAGATTTGGGATCCAGCCTGAAAGAATCGTAGTCCACTCGGCGTTCTACTTCCGCACGAACCTGCGTTCCATCCTTTGCCTTGGTTTTCTTTGCTGCTTGCATGAAAGCCTTTTCAATTGCATCAGCGATCGCGCTTCGGCAGGAGCTATCATGGCTGCGTGCTTCGGCCGTCACTTCGGTGGCTCCTGCGACTACGTTGGTCGCGACTCCTCCATTGATAACGCCAATGTTGCTCGAACCCTTCTTGCCATTTTTGCGAACGGCACCCAGCCACTTATTCTCAACGAGGCTTCCAATAGCGACTCCGGCCGCATGCACCGCACTGGCGCCTTCCTCTGGGGCTAAGCCCGCGTGTGCAGGCAGTCCCGTCAGCCGAATCTTCATGCGTTCTCCGCCCGTTGCCCCCACCGTCATCTTGTAAGGATCACCGCCGTCAAAGTTGAGGGCCATCGCGGGTTTACCCAACTTTGAAACCGTCATAAAACGACTGCCGTGCAGGCCAATTTCTTCTTGGACAAAGAAACACATCGTAATCGGCGGCAAGGATAAGCCCGACTCCATCGCTTCCATCACTGAGATCAGAACAGAAGCAACGCCAGCGCGATCATCGGCGCCGAGGCCTGTTTCGGGATTTGCCGAATAGATCGTCCGCCCGCGCCGTTTGGGCTCACATCCCACACAGATTGGGACTGTGTCCAAATGTGCCGAAAGCATAATACGCGGTCGTTTGCGATTTCCAGGAAGCTTGACAATCATGTTGCCGAGCGCTCCGCCAGCTGGCGATTTCTTGTGAGCACTGTCATGACTGATACAGGAAGCAGCAATCCCCATGTCTTCCAGCTGGGACTCGACGACAGCCGCAACCTCCGACTCCTCGCAGCTCTTGCCAGAAATAGCCATTAACTTTGTAACAAGCTCGACGGCTCGTTTTTCATTTACTTTTTGCATCAAATGTCCTGAGGGTGAACCGGCCAGAACCAAGTAATTTCCGTCTGGCGTTTTGTCGATCTCGCGAAAGCGGGGACCAGCGGTTTTGTCGCCGCGCTGTAATTCTACTCAACACGCGGACTGAGTGCACTCTAGTCGAGTGAGCCCAATGCAAAAACATGCCAGTTGCGATAGACTTCTTACTTTACGTTCTGCCCCTCATCCCGTTTGAACAAGGCCCCATTTGTGTCTCAAAATCAGCGACGTCGAATTGGCATACTTACCGGTGGAGGTGATTGCCCAGGATTAAATGCCGTGATCCGAGCCGCGACCAAGTCGGCCATCTATCTGGGCTACGAAGTGGTGGGATTTCGCAAGGGTTACGAAGGTCTGGCCGATGCAGATGTCATGGAACTGACACTCGAGAACACCGCGAGCATTCTAGATCAAGGCGGCACAATACTGGGCTCAACGAACAAAGGTCGATTCTCCGCCAAAGTCGGGCATGACGAATCCCGCAAGATCGCTCCAGAATTAATTCAGCTCGTCCAGAAAAACGTCGAAGAGCTGGCAATCGACGGATTGATTTGCATCGGCGGCGATGGCTCGCTCAGCATCGCTCAGCAACTTTTCGAGTCTGGTGTGCCCTGTGTGGGTGTCCCAAAGACGATCGACAACGACCTCGGATGCACGGCTTTCACTTTCGGTTTCGATAGCGCTGTTGCCTGTGCTGCAAACGCGCTCGATCGACTTCACACAACCGCCGCCAGTCATGAACGGGTTATGGTTTTGGAAGTCATGGGACGGCACGCAGGATGGATCGCCTTACATGCTGGCCTAGCTGGCGGCGGAGATGTGATCCTCATTCCCGAGATTGACTGGAACTTTGAGAATGTCTGCGCGAAAGTCCTGCAGCGTAAACAAATGGGCAAATTGTTCACTTTAGTGGTTGTAGCTGAAGGCGCAAAGCTGCCCGGTGGAGGACTGGTCACATTAGATCCAGAGAATAAGAATCGCCAGACGCGTCTGGGAGGCATTGGGCAGATCGTAGCAGATGAGATTGCCGCGCGACTGGCGACTGAGACGCGCTGCGTTGTCCTTGGACACTTACAACGAGGCGGGCAGCCCACCTATTTCGATCGTTGCCTCTCGACCCAGTACGGGGCCCATGCAATTCGCCTCATCGAAGAACGGCGATTCGGCGAGATGGTCCTGTACGCTCCTCCAGAAATTGGCAGCATCGCGATTAGCGAAGCAGTGAAGCAACTTTCAAAGGTTGATCCCAACGGAGCTGCGGTAGAAGCCGCTCGTGCTATGGCCGTCAGTTTTGGCGATACTGCAGACTACCACAACCCGTTTCCTCAATCGCAGGTGGAGTCAAAGACATTTGCGGAACAATACAACGTTCCTATTTCAGCGCTTTCGACCTCCACCTTCGAAGACTTTGACTGATCATTTTCAGTCGCGAGAGACGCAGTCGCCAGTCATGGCATTCCAGCCAGACTTACTGTCCTGAATGCAATGCGTATTAAGATGCAATGCGAAATTGGTAGGTTCACGTTACTAGCCCCCAGGATTCTCTGGCTGCTAAGTTTTTCGGCAGCTGCGAATTGAATGTGCTCAAGCCGCCAGCAGCCAGAGCACGTGACTGGCCCAATGAATCCAATACGTGGTTCAAGTGCTGCGCGGCAAACTCAGCTAGCGGCAACGAATCTTCCACTAGTAGGGCCATTCGAATCTTAACGTAATATGGCACACCCTTTGCAACTTTAGTTTTCTGCCCCCAAGGGTTGGCACCTCCCTACGTGGTGCCCGATATCCAAGACCGGAGAGCAGAAATGTCCGTTGCGACAACACCAATTGAATTTCGAACTAACTCGCGCACTTTTTTTCAACATGTAACGAAGCTATACCTGAGCCCCATCACGCTGCTAAGCTTCAAGCTGATTATCGGTTTTGTTTCAGCCTATGACATCTTCCTTACAATTAAGTACATCGACTCGCTTCCGATGTTGGAATTGAACCCAATCGGCCGTTGGTTGATGAGACTGGATAGCGGGCCAACTTGTAGCCTCGATCAAGTTGCCTGTTTCGTTTCAGCCAAGTTTGCTGGCAACTTCCTTTGTCTATCTGTCATCGAGATGCTGGGAAGTTGGAAAAGACCGGCGGCAGTATCGGCGGCCTTCGTGGTCGCCGCCTTGCAGCTCCTACTGCTGGGATTCTTGACGTCAGGCACATACTAGCGAAGAGCCAATGATTCGTGCCCTACCACATCCCGAAGCGTTCGTTTTGCGGTTGCGTATTCGTGTTGTTGAATCATGAACTCCAGCTTTCAAGACAAAAATATCACGCTGAAGCACGAAGAACTAATAGGAAGAGCGTGGTTTTCTGACTTCAGAGTTCGCACTGCTGTTCGGTCTTCTATATTCATTCCGCCGAGTTCACTATCATTTGTCTCCCAAAAGTAAGGATATAAAAGTCTTCCGGTCGGCCAGACAGCTTGAGAAACGACCGCTGCATAGTTAACGGGGGACTTCGTTTGAATCTGAGGGACAGAGAACTCACGCTCCTACTTGCTGTTTGACTCAGAATCGCATGCCCGTCAATGCACCTGGCCTTCCCCAGTTTAAGGAGAAGTGGATTATGGGAATCTTTGCATTGCTAGCGGCCTGCCTCTCTATTTCCCCTAGGTTTTCTATCGGCGTTGCGCAATAACCTCTTATCGAGCAAGCGCGAAAATGGAAGCCAGAAAACGGCGAACCGAGTAATACCGCCGCAGACATGCTAATCGCTGACCAAAATGGCGCAGGCTTCTGCATTCCGCAATCAAGCTCGACATTTCAAGACGTTCCAATCCCTTGGAACAAGCTAGCAGCGAATGTGAAACGAGAAGCAAAGGTCGATTGGTTGAACCGTGAAGACCAAGAAGAATTTGCGAAGATCCGGAATCACTTGATCGAGTTCGAGGAACCGCCTTCAACTAAAGCCGAAACCTTAAAAGCCTTTTTGGCGTATCATCCAGCAACCCTTTGGCCGTTGGCAGCAAATCATTCTCCCCCTACGCTGGCCTTTGGGCGGCAGTCGGACTGGCCGCTGGAAAGAACATCCCAGAGAACGCGAGATTGATCCTAAGTCAAGTGACCAAGCGGATCGACAACCAAAGCAAGCAGGACGGAACACGGTATAGCATGACCTTGTGTTCTGCCTACAACAACATGGGAACTTTTCAATTACGACTACTCAATGGTGATGCGGCAGCTAGATCCCCCTCCCAAGCTATTGAAGCTTCCAATCAGGTACGTGAAGTTGTTCATCACAACGCTTTGCAATCATCAGAATACGTCAGTGACGGAGAAAAACTAGGCTCGGCAGAGGGCAGCGCGTAAGTCTACTCACCAGCATGGCAACTGCTGAGCTTCAGGGAGATCAAGCGAATTTACCTCCAGGCTGGATCTACTCACTGAAATTCCATATCCCCGACGATGCTTTTGCTTCGCCCACAGTCGATGGTATCGATGCTCCGATCGCCGGGATGGAACTGGTGGGAATCGGCAGCGGAGTTGTGATTACTCCAGCGATGGTTGTTTCTTCAAGCACCATTTTCGGATTCCGCAAAATTCTCCGGACGCCCCGCTATGGTACCCGTTTGCGAACCAGAACCGAAAGAGTCTGGCAAGTTCAAGACGGTGCAAGCGACGAGGATGTACGCGAGCCGTAACGGCGTCTAAAGTTCAACACCTCGTTATCCATCGCCCGGCGGCCTATCACGCCGATTTACGGAGTATACGCATGTTTCTGCATGTTCCGGTAAAACTCCTGGTTATATGGTCGCACTGCTGACACCTGCCCCGCGCGTCAAACCAGCCGTGATTAGTGACGAACGTCCGCATGTGGGCGACGCGATCAGTTTGCTGAGCTACCGCCGCGCCCAGACTTACTTGAGAAAGACTTGCAGACGAGGGTTGTTACGGTGCAGAAACAGCAAAACGTGAGCAGCGCCAACGCACATGTCGGAATCGACATCCTCGTGTAAGTGGTGACCTTGGAGGGGCTGTCATGAACGGACTCGGAACTGCCTTTTGCATTGCATTCGACGATGGACCGCAAAGTGGCGGAGGTAAGTTCTTCGAGATCGAAAGCTCGCGACCCTGGATAGACATTCACGTTCCGATCGCTGAGCTAGAAGTAGTCGAGTTGTCAAAGGTCTAAAATTAAGACCTAGAACCACGAACTCGTGGATCGGTTGTACCCCTTTTAATATGGAGCCCGCGTGACGAAGCCAATTCGTCCACCTTTAAGCCAAGTTGCCGACTCGGCCCGTGATTCAGGCTGCATCTATATTCGAGAAACGTGGTACCTGCAATGCTCGGACAATGACTTTGTGTCTTGCCCAAACTGCAATCTCGGCATCGTATCCGAGACTTTAGCAACCGTTGTTCGAACAAACCCTATCACGAGCAAGAAGATATTGCTCAATTGCGCTGAACGAACAGGAGGCAACACTTGCTCTGGAAACGGCGGGTTAAAGTGCCCTCATTGTCAGCAAGGAAAGTTACTGCCTCCCTCGAGCCGCCGGCTAGACGCTCGCGTTTTCTTTCACACGTTCACGCGGTACAAAAGGGGAACGCCTTAGGCAACTAGTCTACACTGGCTTCGGCGTCGGCTTCCTCTGTTTCCCATATTCGCACGCATACTGCTTGAGCGCCACTTCCCTCCAAAACTTTTGGACACATCACTTCTAGCAAATACTTTGCCATGTTCTCAGCAGTTGGATTGTACGGCAGCTTGAAGAGCTTCGATGGCTGTACTTTTTCAAGAGCTTCGATTGCATTCTGATCTCGCTCAAATACCAAGAAGCTGTGATCCCAATTCGCGTCGATCCAGCCTTTCGTTCTTGCTTTTAGATCAGCAAAGTCGAGAACTCGACCAACTCTGTCAACCTCTTCGCTGGTGACGAAAATATCCGCAACATAATTATGGCCGTGGAAATGCTCACACTTACCGCCATGTTGATACAATCGATGTCCAGCGCAAAACTTAATCCGCCGCATGATTGTCAAACTCATTTCCTGACTCTCATTTTTGATTTGAGATCCCTGCGAAATAGAAAAAAAGAGCTATTTGCTTCCATGAGCTACCTAGGATCGCAATTTCGGATTGCTTTGGTGACGCTCTTTGTCGCGTGCTGTTTTCTTGGCTATATTTGCGTGAAATGCAGTTTCTAAATCGACTCCGGTTTGGTTTGCAAGACATATCAGGACGAACAGCACATCTGCCATCTCATCGGCAAGAGCACTTTGCTTTTCGCCAGATTTGAAGGATTGTTCCCCGTACGTCCTTGAGATCAAACGGGCTAGCTCACCGACTTCTTCAACCAGTTGCGCCAGATTTGTTAGTTCGGAGAAATAACGCACTCCGATCGACTTGATCCACTCATCGACCCTTCGCTGAGCCTCGGCCAAAGTCAATTTACAATCCGTATCATTCATCGCAAACCTTCAACTGCTTGCCAGCCAAAACCAATGCAGGTCAGGGTCAGAAAATAAAAACGCGGATGAAGATAATCATCCGCGAGGTATTTTTTCGGCCAAAATCCAATTCCACAAGCCCAGCTGAACAACCAAAGTTGGCCGCAGAATGACTCGGAGAAACCTGAACTAGCTCCAGGTATAGGCATCCAGCCCGCGTTGACGGCGAATGAATACTTGCGAACCAGCAACCGCCAAGTGAGCCCAACTCGGTTCGTCACTGACACGCTTCTCATCAAGCAGCGTGTACTTCTCTGGATTTGCCGCAATGAGTCGGAGATCGCCTGCTTCATCTAGCGACAAGATATTCTTTCCATTCGTCACCATACTCCAGTACTTACCGAATGGAGTTGTTCGCCAAGTTTCTTCACCGGTCGCTAAGTCGACGCAGGAGACTCGGTTACTGCGAAGATGCACATACAGGTGATCACCGACAATCACCGGCGAGGACATGTACGCCTCAGTCTTCGACTTCCATGCTGTCTCGACAGACCAATTGCCTCCGCTCTTGCCAACGCTTAGCATGAAGGCCTTCCCGCCGTAACTGCTGGTAAAGACACTGTTTTTCCAGACGGAAGGCGTGAGAATGTTCATCCCGCGGAAAGAGGGAATATCTTGTTGCCACAGAACATCGCCAGACTCAAGCGAGATACCACAGAGTGTCTTTCGAGTCTGAACTACTAGCTGCCTGACCCCATGTAGCTCGGAAATGATTGGCGAGGAAAAGGCACCGCCATACATTCCCCCAGAGTCACCCATAGCCTCCCACACCAATTCCCCGTCCGCCAAGTTGATCTTTCTGACCGCCCCACCAGCTTGCATGTAGACATATTCACCGTCGATCAGGGGCGAGCACACTAAACCAAACGAAGGAATTGTAGCCCCGTGCTGCTTGACGAAATCAATTCGCCAAGTCTCATTGCCGGTTTCAGCGTCGAATGCCGCAACAACGTCTCGCATTCCCCCTACCACAACAGTTTTGCCATCCGTCGCTGGCGTTGAGCGAATCCAATCACCATTGGCTTTGGCGAAGAAGGGCACTGCCATCGCCCCAGCCCATTCTTGCTTCCAAACCTGCTCGCCGGTTTGCTGATCCAGTGCAATAAGCGTCTCGTCGCGTTTGGCAACTGTCTCGGTAGTAAAGACTTTGCCTCCCCCCACAATCGGGCCGCTGTAGCTATCGCTGTACTGATTGCTCCACAGTTTCTTCAACCCAGAGAAATCCGAGGACCAATCCCCTTGAACGACTCCATCGCGGTTAGGGCCTCGCCAGGAGGGCCAAGGAACGCTGGAATTTGCCGAAGTGCTGGCTATCGCGGAAGCTGCGGAGTTGGCAAGCCAAGCTCCTGCCGCTACGGTTCCCGTGGTTTTCAACAGGGTTCGTCGCGAGCAGTGGGCTGCGGTCTGCATGATCAGTTCTCCGAAGATTCGATAGAGTGTCTCTTTCCATGCAAAGCTCTAGCAAAAGCCGCTAACTGCTGCATGTTGTCACAGTGGCCCGTGTACTTCATCCGTGGACGAACGTCATCCCCCAAAGCGCGGCCACCAACTACCACCATGGTATCGTCAGGTAAAGCATCACTTAGCTGAGCAAATTCGCTTATAAACTTCTCGGTGTCATTCAGATGCGAAGCGCTCAACCACACCATCCGTGGCTTGTGCTCGTTTGCGGCGGCCGAAAGCGTTTTCAATGGCAAGTTATTGCCCAGGTTCATCGCTCGCCACCCCGACTCGCGAAATACCAACTGCACTACTTGCGAAGGCAAAGAGTAATTGTCGCCTTCAGGTGCACCCCCAAGTGCTAGCGGAGCGTTTCTTGCGGGAGCCGGGACGAGCCGTCCCAGCTCGTAAATCAGTCGCGAGCAGATTTCACAACCGCGCCGCTCCTGGTAGACTTCTAGATCACCGCAGTCCCACAGATTACCCATCAAGTGCATGGACTTCGCGATATAGGCATCCGCCAACCAAGCAAATGACTCGTTCTCGGCATAGACGGAAGTCAACAGTTTGCGAGCCGAGTTTTCATCGCCTTCAACCAGCAAAGTTTGGAATCGTTCCACCGTCAGGTCGGTTTGAAGGCGACTCGTCGGAACCGTGTCATCCACATGCTGGGCACGTCGCGGAAGCAGCGAAGATACGACTCGCCGATTCGTTCGTTCGAGAAACTCCAAGAAGGTATCCAGCGGAATTCGCCGATGGCCACCGACCGTTCTCTCTGTGGGAATGTCGCCACTGTCACACCAACGTTTGACAGAGGACTCTGAAACGCTGAGAGCTTCGGCTACTTGTCGCGTTGTGAGATGTTCTTCCAAGAAAATCGTCCATTCCGAGAAACTTATGAACGCTTTGAGCGTTTGAAAAGTATACCGAAGAGCACAGGGGCACAGGAGTCTTGTCGGGCGAAATCATCAAAAAAGCAAACTTTTTTTTGATTAAGCCGTTGCATCTCACCCGATACCCCGGTAAAACCAGTGAACGATTTGACCGTTTTGGTCGTTTCCTGAACGTTTCCAGGAGCTAAAGATGCCAACCGCAGTAATTGCACCACTACCTCCGAAATCAATCCCTTCTCTCGCTAGTCCCAAGCAAACTTTCCGCCGCAAGTGTGTTGAAGCCGGATTTTTGAAGTTCTGCCAGTTCAGCACCGTCTCCAACGATGCTGTCGTTTCGAGGGTCGAATTTCGCGACGCCTGGGAAGAAGCCCAAAACCACATTTATAGCGAGGAATTTACTCAGCGATCGGCAGAGAGTTCCATTCTTGAAAACGACTTTCTTGACGCATGCGAACCCGAAACTCCTAGTCGGTCCGCCAGAAAGCTGAACCTGCCCTCACACTTGGTTGGACTGACTGAGGCCAAATTGCTCGCCCCAGACCAAGAGCGAAAGCTTTTCCAGCGTGTGAATTATCTCCGCTATCGTGCTTCCCGCATCATGGACAAATGCAAGGATGAAACGATCAGCCAATGGAATATGGAGAGAGTCCGTGGACTGCTCCGAGCTGCCAATTGGCATCGAGACTTGATCGTAAAAGCCAACGTTCGACTCGTAATATCGATCGTGAAAAAGTTCGTAAACCCTCAGTGTGGCTTCGACGACTTGCTAAGCGATGGCATAATGGCCCTCATTCGTTCCGTCGATAAATTCGATTATCAACTCGGCTTCCGATTCAGCACTTACGCGACGCAAGTCGTTCGCCGAAACTCCTACCGTTTTGTTATGGAGCGTCAGGACGAGCGACTCAAAGTAACGAATAGCATTTCGGAATCGGGACTGGATGTTGTGGAGGAAGAAACTAACGCGACGATGAGCGAACACCGCTGGGAAACGCTTACCGGGCATCTTCGCTCGCTGCTCGACAACCTCGATAAACGCGAACGTCTCATCATTCGAGCTCGGTTTTCCCTTGGAAGCCACCGACGTATTCAGACCTTGCAAAGTCTTGCCGATCGTCTGAGCATATCAAAAGAACGAGTACGACAGCTGGAAAAACGTGCTCTCGAGAAGTTGCAATTAATGGCTCAGGAAAATCCTCCTCAGCTCTCTGACTCGGCCGCGTAGCCCCTTGCCTGAACTGTTCGGAGAACGGGTCAGCAACAACCTTCTCTGAGCGTTAGTCCAGCATGGATGCAAGATAGGGACGAGCCGCAGTTTTTATCTCGAATACCCACTCGCTTTGCGGAGCTGAGGCTGTTCGAGAGAATCGATCTTCCTTGGAACAGCTAGCATTTCCTGAATGAGTCAACCGAAAATTGCGGTGAGTGGATCGAGCGGTTTTGTCGGTTCCTCAGTATGCTCTGCACTTCAGTCCGCCGGCTACGAAGTCACTAAACTTAGTCGAAGTCAGCCCGATACGGAGAGGATCATCAGCTGGTCACCAGCCGACGGCCTAAAAACTCCATCACGCCTGAGTGGATTGGACGCAGTCGTTCATTTGGCAGGAAAAAGTATTGCCTGTCGCTGGACAAAAACCGCGAAGCAAAAGATTCGCGAAAGTCGTGTTTGCGCGACTCAAATTCTAGCAGAGCAGATCGCCGCATTGGCTTCTCCGCCGCCTGTGATCATATCTGCGTCTGCCACCGGGATCTACGGCTCGCGTGGAGACGAAGTGCTCGACGAATCTGCTGTACTAGGCGACGACTATCTTGCCATGATCGCAAAGGCCTGGGAGTCTGCTTGCGATCCACTAAGAGATCGTGGTCTAAGAGTGATGCACCCTCGCTTTGGCATGATTCTCTCAGCCAGCGGAGCCGCACTTCAGAGTATGCTTCCGATTTTTCAATGGTGCCTCGGCGGCAAACTCGGGTCCGGCAATCAGTATTGGCCCTGGATCTCGCTCGATGACTGCGTGAGCGGCATCTTGGCGTCGTTGCATCGCAAGGAATTGCACGGAGCCATCAATTTTGTTGCGCCAGAAAGTGTTACCAACGCTGAATTTACCGAAGCTTTAGCCAAAGCGATGAGGCGACCGGCAGTCTTGCCCGCACCAAAATTCGCCTTGCGACTTCTGATGGGTGAAATGGCGGACGCATTGTTACTTAGCAGCTGCCGAGCCCGCCCCAAGCGATTGCTCGACGCCGGATTCGAATTTGCTGATCCCAAATTGGCAACCTTCCTTCAAAAGACTTACCGAGTTGTCAAGGTTCGTTAGACGGCGCATGAAAATGCGGGAGGCCATGACCACCTCCCGCCTGTCGTTCAAGCTAGGCCTTAGGCGAGTTACCTAGGCTGACTGCATCTCGCGACGGACTGTCATCAGCAGTCTCTTGGTTGCCTTGATTCCCGCATACTCGTCCAACTTGCGGCCTTCATACTCGATGCCCACAAAGCCTTTGTAGCCCGCATCCATAACAATCTTCATCATCTTGCGATAATCAGTATGAATCTCGTTGCCCTTGTCATCGAAGTCGTGACTCTTGGCACTAACCGCCTTCGCTTGTGGCATCAACTCCTCCACGCCCTTGTAGCGGTCGTAGTTCTCATCTTGGCTTACTCGGAAGTTACCGAAGTCAGGTAAAGTCCCACAGTTCTTCATCCCAACCATCGCGATTGTTTCAGACAACCATTTGCCATTGGAACTTAGGCCCCCATGGTTCTCAACAATGACGTTGATCTTGTGGTCATTGGCGAACTCACTTAGTTGTCGCAAGCCATCTGCGGCCAACTTCTGAGACTCTTCCCAGTTGTTTGTCGATTTCGCGTTGACCCGAATCGAGTGGCAACCCAAAAACTTGGCGGCTGCAACCCACTTGTGATGATTCTCGACAGCTTGCTTGCGTTTGGCTTCATCCGCGTCGCCCAATGCACCTTCGCCATCGATCATGATCAACAGGCATTTTACACCCAAGCCGTCATGACGCTTCTTCAATTCCGCCAAATACTTTTCGTCCTCAGCTTTGTCCTTGAAGAACTGGTTCACGTACTCGACCGCATTAATCTTAAATTCCTCTTTGGCGGTTTTGGCGAAATCCAGGTTGTCTAACTTGCCGCCAAATATTGCTTTGTGCAAAGACCACTGTGCGAGCGAGATCCGGAAGGGTTGCTTCTTGCGTTTCTTCTTTTCTTCTTGCGCCGTGCCCATTTGGCTCATGGCAACAGTTGCAGTTCCAGCTGCACCAATTTGAAGAAAGCTTCGGCGTCCAAGGTTAAGTGACATTTCAGATCCTCGTAATATCTCGGATAGATGGGGTTGAATTTTAGTTGGTAGGAACACACTCAGCTGGACCGTCGATGTGTCATCAGACGAACAACAGAGCACATTCAAGTTTGAAGGAGTCTACGCGACCGAGGTCCATGATATTTGCTAACGAAAGTGCCTGCAATGAAATCCGCCTGCCAGACCCAACAGAATCGAACTATATCGCCCTGAGTTGATCCCGCATCTCTTTCGCAGCCGCAGCTACCGCGGTCTGCCAATCACTTGCAGAGTTATCTTTTTGGTAAGCAAAGATGATGCCGCGAGAACTATTCACAATCGCTCCGGTTGAAGTCCCGTCGATCAATCGAAATCCATGTTTAACGTCTTCGACCGTGCCACCTTGAGCTCCAAAGCCGGGAATGAGTATCCAAGCATGGGGCATCTTAGCCCGCAGCTCGGCTAGCTGCTCGGGATAGGTAGCTCCGACCACAGCACCAATGCTGCCCATTCCAGATTCTCCCGTATGACTAGCTGCCAACGATTCAACATGCGCGGCAACATGTTCATAGATCGCTTTAGAATCGGCCGGCTCACCAAACTGCAGATCCTGCAAGAAGCCACTTCCAGGGTTACTTGTCTTCACAAGCACAAAAACCCCCGCTCCGTTATCCGTCGCAGCCTGATGAAAGGGAGCAAGGGTGTCATCGCCCAAGTAGGGATTCACCGTCAGAGCATCGCATTGCCACGGAGACTCGTAACCGAGATAGGCTTCCGCGTAGCCTTGTGCAGTAGACCCAATGTCTCCGCGTTTTCCGTCCAACAACACGATCAAGCCGGCTTTGCGAGCATGCTGCACAATACCCCAAAGAGCTTGCATTCCGTGGGGCCCTAAATTCTCAAAAAATGCTGCCTGAGGTTTTACAACTGGAGAAAATTCAGCGACCGCATCAATGACTTCCTGACAATAGCATTGCGTCGCCACAGCAACAGCCTGCAAGTCCGTAGGAGAAACACCCTGCCTAATGCTGTCCGGCAAGCTTCCCCAACGAGGGTCTAACCCAACACAAACAAAAGAGTCCTTTTCCGCGCAACTCTTTGCTAATCGATCACCAAAGTGGGAACCCATCAAACCCTCAACCAAAATTACTACTCGCAGATTCGCGGCTCGGCGGGCCGCCTAATCCCAACAGTTTATGCCTTCAACTGCCGAACGGAACCCGGCACAACCGACTGTCCCGTTTCAGCCGACTGGATTGCTGCAAAACATAGAGCCAAACTCTCAAGGTTGTCACGAGCGTCGATTACAGAAGGACGTTTTTCCTCGATCGCACACAGCAGCTCTCCCATCGTGCCATGAAAACCATCTGGGAACCATTTACCTTCGAGTGTGGGAGACCAGGTACCCTGCGAATTGGTGACAAATAGAGTTTGATCTTGGTTGCCAGCACCATAGCTGTGTAGAACGCCTTCAGTGCCGGAAAGGAATGTCTTTTCGTGTGATCCATGTGGAACCGCCGCATCAAAGGCAAGTGTGGCTTGGCCTTCCTCAAATTCAATCGCCGCTTGCCCCAGTAAATCCGGCTTCAGCTGCTGACCGGGCACGCGCTCATTGGAAGCAAACACTCTTTTGGCTTTACCAGGCAAGAAGCAACGCAGCATATCAAACCAATGAATCGCATAGTCATATAGGACGAGATGCTTGACGTTCTCAAACTCGGTTCCTGCAACCCATGTGTGGTCCCAGTGACAGCCCATATGAGCACCAAACACTTGCCCGATGTGGCCACCTTGCGCCACCAAGCGGGCGAAGCTAAAGTGCGGCGCCCAGCGGCCATTTTGATTGACAGCCAGATAACGATCTTGCTCGGCGGCGAGATCAACCAATCGCTGTCCTTCATCCAAGTCAAGCACGAACGGTTTTTGGCTGAGCACGTGTTTGCCGGCTCGTAAGCTCGCTTCAATAATTGGTGGTCGCTCTGGCGGATGCGTGGTTATATCGACGACTTCGATCGAATCAAGCTTTAACAAGTCACGATAGTCTTCAACGACTTGAGCATCCGGAAAGAACTCTTGTTGCCTTTTCTTCGCCACATCCAGGTGAAGATCGCAAAGCGCGACGACTTTAAAGCCCGCGTCGCGATAAGCCATCAAGTGGTACTCCGTGATACCGCCGCAGCCAATCAAACCGATCTCGGGTCGATAACCCTTCGGAGAAACAGGGCGATAAGGCAAACTTGCCAACACACCAAGATCACTCATCGCAACTACCTTCGTATAACAAACTCATCGGCCGCCATTTTAGCATCACCCGGTTGCTTGATTGAGCCAAGCGAGATTCTGAGCAAGTTGGCGACTGGAACAGGTAGCTTAGAACCGCAGGTCAATTGCTCCGTCTTGGCGATCAATCAAAGAAGTGGTACTGTCCTCGATGGCTTTAAGCTCTTCGCGGCTATCCTCGATGATTTCCGCAGTTTCCGACTCGACCTCCTGGATGGAATTCCCCAATCCTTCCATGGATTCCAGATTCACAGAACGACCGCCAACCTCGACTTCTCCTGCATCACTCAAGCTAGAACCGACGCGACCCGAAGTAAGATTGCCTCGTTGCCACTTGCTTCCTCGCGCTCCATAGTTGTCGGTTGGGCCGGGAGGACAAAGAGTGCAGCCAGTCGATAGACCAATACATGCGATGACGACCGCTATCCAAGCTCGACTAGCCATAATCCGTTTCTCTTGCCAAAAGAGTTTCACGTTGAGAAGTACAAAACCGACTTGCGTGTTTCTCTCGTATCGGACATCGCGACACCAGAAGTTTGGCAAACTTTAACGATCAGGCAGACTTTCCGGCTTCGTATTGCTATCAAAGATGCAGCAAGCCTGGACAAGTCAAAGTTTCGGTCTCGGCTATTCCCACTGCGGCCCTGAAAGGCAGAGCACGTGCCCAAAGCTCATTTCACCAGTGGTCATTTACGGCCCTGTACTCGCGAATTCCTGTTGCATCACCGTGACATGCGACTCGTACTCATCCTCTGAAACACCGAGGGCTTCGAGCCAACTATCGAAATTCTGAATGTACCTCTCGCTTTCATGATGCTGCGATCCACTATCTTCAGTTTTTCAAATATTTGCGACAAGTCTTCCTTATTCTGAACCTTGCCAGCCCAAAGCATCTGATTCAAGACCTTGCAAGGGCTGAGCTGAATTCCACCTGGGGCGAGAATCGCATCCGTGCTATGGCAACTGTTCCCGACTCGGCGATACTCCATGGCAAGCTACACGACTCGACATGGGAGTCAGAGATATCGATATTTCATGCATCCACCCGAGAGAGCACTTCGTGAGCCTGGAAAATCGGCTTCACACAAAAAACTTCTAGGGGATCGTCCTGCCAACCATATTGATGCACGAAGATGTAAGTACCATCTTCGCTGTGGTTCATATAAGGAACCTCTTCAACGTGCAATTTTTCCTTCGCAAACTGCCGTTTTCTGCGAAGAAGCAGGTCGTGGAGCTACACATTCTCAAGTTTCAGTTAAACGCAAGGTTGATCGTTCTAACTGAATGGATCACGACGAACTGCTAACGACCTGAAAGACAGCCTGAGCCAGTGCCCGACTACTTGCCAATCAAGAGAGCATCGACTTCTTTGCATCCATTTGCCGATTCCACTGTTTCAGGACACGTTTGGCGCTGGCCGTCAAAGGTAGCTCAGCCGCCTCACTAGGCTTGAACCATTTCCAATGGTCTTCACCAGAGGGCAGCTTATCGTCAAGCTCCGCAGTGTAGCAATGCAGCTGAATCTTGTACTTGGTCACTGCATGCTTCAACGAATGAAACCAGCTATTGCATACGAAACTAAGTGAGAACCTACTCCGCAACTCCTCTTCCAGTACCTCCTGAATCGGAGTCAGACTTTTGATCTGCTTTTGGTTCTTCAGAAACTTGGGCAGGGCAGCGCGAGGAAAATCCCACAGGCCTTCCCACCATTCCCCCTTCTGGTTTTGACGCATCAGCAGCTTGCCCTTCCGCTGAACAGCGACGAGCACATGACTCTGATCGATGTATTGCTTCTTTGCCTTGGGCTTAGGAATACGATCCTGCAAGCCATCGTGAAAGGTCGGACAGATTTTGGAAACGGGACAGCTCGTGCAGCTTGGTGATTTTGGAACGCATACCTGGCTCCCCAATTCCATAGCAGCTTGATTCAACTTGCCAGGACTCCGTTTCTCGACGGCTACCAGTTCACCTGCAAACTCCCAAAGCTTTGTTTGAGATTCGCGTTTCGTGACATCCTCTTCCAATTTGATCAAGCGACTGAAAAGGCGGATGGTGTTAGCTTCGAGAATGGGACTTGGCAAGTCGTAAGCAAAGGAAGTAATCGCACCTGCGGTGTAGCGTCCTACCCCAGGCAAATCCAGCACTCCTTCCAAAGTACTCGGGAACTGTCCGCCCAGTTCCTCGACGATTCCTTCGGCCGCGGCGTGCATTTGTCGGGCGCGGCGGTAGTAGCCAAGACCAGCCCACAATGCGAGCACCTCTTGCTCGTCGGCCGAAGCAAGTGCCTGCACATCGGGGAAGGCATCTAAGAAGCGGTGATAGTAGTCAATGACGGTTGCAACTTGCGTCTGCTGCAACATGATCTCACTGATCCAAATCCGATAAGGATCATGGGTTTCGCGCCACGGTAAGTCCCGGTGCGACTGATCGTACCAATTCTTCAACTTGGATCGAAGCGAACACCACCAAGCTGCGTCTCGAGTCCCGTCAGACATCCTGTCTATTTTTCTTCCAGCAAGACGACCGACAGATCAAGCTCTTCAGTATATCGCCTGACTTTGATTGAGATTTCGTCACCTGCCCGGTACTTGGACAACTCTGCTCGGATTTCAGTAAAGCTCGTCACTTTGGTCCCTTGAATCGACTGCAAATAGTCATTCGGTCGAATTCCAGCTTTTTCTGCTGCCGAGTCTGGCTCGACTCCACCGACTTGAGGTCCACCGTTGGAGCTGATACCCAAAAAACCACCACGACCGAATTGCATCCGAGGGCCATCTAGCTCAGCTTGGAGTTTTTCGAATCCTTGCCGCGTGATTTTCGTGCCCTGAATCTTCATTGACGTAGTGACAGGTAGATCCTTCAGGACTTCAACCGCTCGGTCATCAATCTCCATGTAGAGCAAGCCGAGGTGCTCTAGCTTATCCAGTTCAGTCAACAACTCCAGGTCCTCAGCCTGCAATCTAACGTTCTTAAGCTTGAGCTTGGAGAGCCGCTTCATTTTGACAACTGCCTCCAAATGCCGACGGTCAATATTCGGTCCTTCCAAGCACACGGTCTCAATCGATTTGATCAAAGCAATCTGCTTGATGCATTCGTCGTCACCTACAAAATTCGAGTTGATTAAGAGTGCGTCCTCTGTATCCAGGCGATCCTTCATACTATTGAGACTAAATCTCCTTGGCCCCAAAATCGCATCGTTGTGTAACAGTACTTCGACGGCGCGTTGTTCTTCCAGATCGGAAATCGCTTCGACTGACTGACGAGCAAGCTGCCCGACTGCGGACAAACGGCCTGCAGTCGCTTCAAGTAGTTTCTTGGCTTCGTACGAAGCGGCCAAGTTGTCACTCGTCGCAAACTGGGTCAGCAAGTCAACCATGATCCGCCCAGAATGATGATCAGCAGTCAACAAAGCCCGCTCTAACACCCGAATGCTACGTCGGGCGTTTTCCTGCAATCGAAACTTGGCCATATCGCGAACTCGATACTGAGGATCACTCAACAGCAGAACTTGTTCTTGAAGCTTTTGAGTCTGTAGATCACTTGGCTCTTCCTCTTGAGCCACAGAAATCGGGGAGTTAACTGTTAATAGTAACCACAACAACAACCCGAGCAAACGCAAATTATCACACCTCCAAAAGAAGTGGCGAACGATCTCAGATTTGCAAAGATTGGACAATTCCAACTCCACAAAAAACGACACGAAAATGCTATTTCGATCCTTCAACAGATTTCACTTTCTACGCAACAGAACAAAAGAAAACTTGGTCCGCCGCGCTTACACATCCTATCATTTGCGATCCGACAATCGAATAGGGCGTTTACTGTTTCTTGAGCAGCTGCATGATCTGGTCTAGCTTTTCTTGCGTATCTGCTAGCGTCTTGTTGGATTCACGCAGCTCTTTCCTGAGTAGATCATTCTCGATCTGCAACTTTTCTACCAAAGCCTGAAGATGGGCATTGGCCAAGCTCGTGGGCACATCGCGCTTTACAGATGGAGACAATTCAAGAGGTGAATTTGCAGGCCGAACTGTGCCCGGAGGAATAACGCGACGAGAGGAAGCACCTGCATCCTGCCCCTCACCAACGCCAAGTATGATCTGAACCGCGTTGGCCAGTGTTCCGCGATAGAAAACCACCTCGACTGGCTGGCCTGGGCGAACCGTCGAAAGCCATGCTTTCAGCTTGTCAGCCGAGTCAATAGGCACACCACCCGCCTCGATGATGGCATCCCCCGCCGTTATGCCAGCGTTCGCTGCGGGAGAGCCTCGAGTTACTCGTGCGACTGCAGCGCCACGAAACACACCAATTCCGAACTGCTTTCGAAACGAGTTTGTGAGGTCGTTCGCTTTGATCCCAAGGTACGCCGGGCCGCTCGAAATGAGCTCTCGGGATGGCCCCGTGGACTGCTCAGCCAAGTTCGCGTCCATCAGAAGTGCAGATACTTTTTTGCTTCGCCCAGCTCGGGTCAGCAAGAAATCAACAGTCTGTCCAGGCGACACCTTTACAATCTGTTGCACCATATCATCCAGCTTGGCGATTCCATAACCATTTACGGCAACGATTCGATCACCGACTTTGAAGCCAGCCTTCGCCGCGGGAGAGTTTCTAGTTACCTCGACCACACGTACTCCGATCCCGCCGCCAACAGTCTCCTCCGCCTCCAAACCCAAGAATACGGGCCTCGAATTCGTTGGCGATCCCTGAGGTTTATTGGGAATTGGAGCGGCTTTGGATGGTTGCGACTTTCCAGTATTGGGCTGGGGCGGAACTGCCATGATCGGCGGCACCAGTGGCTTTGGCGGCGTTACCGTCGGATTAGCAGGCGCAGCGGCTGGCTGCGGCTCCTTTTCCAGCTGATTTTTCACTGCCTGCTCGAGTTTCTCGAGAAAAGACTGCCCGCTGCAAAGATTAGCTTGGCACATCCCCCAAGAAAGCACTAAGATCGCCAAACTAAAACGAATGCTTGAACAATGGGCCTGCATGTCAATTCCTCGACCAACTGATTGCTATTTCGCTCTTACGCACGGATTGGTACCTGTAGGACTAGATTACCATCGCGTTATTGACCCGGACACAGATCTTGACGCTTATTCTAACGACGGATCTCCGAATTCCCCAGAACACATCTCGGCTTCTCTATCCAACCAGGCGGCCTTAAGTCCTGACGCATAAGAGGTTTATGCTTCAAACGCACTCCGACACGATTCAACACCTTGAGATTCTTGAGTGGATTTTCGCGGATCGCGGGGCCGAAGGGCTCCAGGTCGTTTTGCATGAAAAACAGCAAGACCTGGCTCTCGGCCAGGATGCTTGGGTTTTCTTTCAAGACTGGAATTCGAGCTCTCGCCAAGCGATTTATGTGCGTCGGCTCGTGGGAGATTCAGCGAGAATCGTCGGACTTCGCGGACTCGACAATGGGCCAACTCCAGAGTTCATGGCAGAAGTCTTGACGGTGCTAAGACGGATTCCATCGCTGAATCGCATCGAATACATGTGTCCTAGCGAAGATGAGTTTCGCAGTTTCTTCCTCGGTATCGGATTCCGGAGCCTTGCCACAGTTCAGCAGATCTGCCTTCCATTAGATCTAGCCGCAATCTCTGGCCACGAAACCCAGGGCGCCTCAACTTCGGCCGATTGCGAGATACTTCTCAAGGAGTCGCCAGACATTGTGGGGAAGACTCAAGAACATTCGGGGGCTCCGATGGCTCGTCAGCTAAAAATGCTTCCGGCTCACCAATTGAGTACGGCCAAACTAGGAGGACTGATTAGAAAGACCTTTGAAGGGACACGCGACCTTGCAACAAATTCGCCCGTGGATGGCTTGAGTGATCACATGCTGATCAAGTATTTCTCCAACGGCATATCTCTCCGTCACTTGGAACACTGGTATGTCGCGGAGCTTGCAGGTGAGGCAATGGGCTGCCTGCTTATGCAGATTCACCCGCACGAAACTATGGAATTGGTTTACATGGGACTCACCCCCCAAAGCCGCAAGCGCGGAATTGGGAGCCAACTAGTCCAGGAAGCTCGGCGAAAGGCACTCCAGCACAACTGCAATATGCTCGTCACCGCAGTGGATTTTCAGAACGAACCGGCGATGCGAGTCTACGAGAAAGCCGGCTTCCAACGTTACTCGAAGATCGAGTGGTTGAGCATCGCGGTCTAAATCTGGCGGCCAGTAGCTAAGTTTAGCAGTCTGAACTTACGCCGCGTCGTCGTGGCCCAGGAACTTCGTGCCCCGTGCGAATCATCTCGTTTTCTGCATCCACAAAGACAACTCGGGGCTCCACGGGAGACTCGGCTGTATCGCTCTCAGTCTGATATGCAAACGTGGCGATGATAACCACGTCGCCCGGGCGAATCTGATGAGCGGCTGCACCATTTGCACAGATGTCTCGACTTCCTTCAACGCCTTCTATTGCGTAAGTCTCGAGACGGGTTCCGCTAGTCACATTCCATACCCAGACGGCTTCGTGGGATAGAATGTCTGCTGCTCGCATAAGCTTAGGCGGCAGGGTTAGAGAGCCTTCATAGTCCACATCGGCCTGAGTGATCGTCGCTCTGTGGATCTTGGAACGGAGAAACTTACGGTGCATCGGTGAACAAGGAATCTAGACGACGCGGAATAACTTACTTTAGCTTCACAGAGTGCCTACTCGCAATCGCTACGAAAGTGGCTAGGCGTTTTCTTCCTGACGAGCCATTTCGTCGCGAAGTTTAGCAGCCAACTCATATTGTTCCAACTCTACGGCCTCTGCCAATTGCTGCTGCAAACTTTTTTCGATTTGAAAATCACTCTTCAGCGATTCTCGCAAGTGCACCAATCGCTCAACCAACTCATCGGATTCAAATTGATCCTGCCAACCTAGGTCAATAAAGTTCTCTTCGATCTGTTCCAGCCCAGAATCGATTGCCGCCACAGCCATGTCAGGCTCTTGCCGCTCAATTGCACTGAGTGCAGCAGCCTGACTGCGATGGAACAAAACGAAGGCACGATGTTGCTCATGCTGAAAGGACCAATCCTCGCAGGGCGAATGCTCGCGGCAGAAATCCATCAGTGCCAATGTATGCTCGGCATCATGAACTGCGAGATCAAAACGCTGCAAACGTAACCAAGCCACACGGCGGTGGTAATATTGAACGAACTCTCGATCGATCTCGATGCAAGTCGCCTCATCCAGTTCCATGTCAGGATCCTCCGCCTCACGACGAAGCAGTAGATCTAACAGTGACGCGTGGCCCTCCGGCTTCATCCCGTCAGGGCGCCCAGATGTCTCCAATTGGAGAATTCCCAGGTCGACTCGCAACTGAATCACATCTCGACCATCCGCTCCCTTTATCAGGCGAACGCAGAGCGCGTCTGGCTCAAAGGGCCAATCGGTTAGAATGCGGTCAAGGTGCGGATCGGAACTCATATTTCAACATCCGGAGTATTGAAAAGACTGGCAATTCTGCCACGTGGAAGTATAGCAGCAACTTGTTGGCGGTGAAGCGGCTGGCAATCCGCAATGCCTATAACCTGTGTGGGATTTACACGTGCCAGCTGCGGTTGGAATGGTTAGGCAGGTCAACTCAAGATTGATCACTGCGTGGTTTCTACCGTTAAGATCCCGACTCAGGAAAAAAAACCGGCACGATAACCTTCCCGTAAAGCAAATATATCGCTACTAAGAAAATAGCGATCGAACTAATCCAAAGACACACATCGTAGGCCACTCCGGATCGCAACCGAGGGTCCAAACACTGGTATCGGAAGTATAGACTCGCGAAGACGACAATTAGCAGAATAAAGACCGTCGAGAGCCCGCCCAAAATGACCATTTGGCCTGGCAGCTGAATGAAGGCATACAGCGTTGCCCATCCAAAAGGAATCAACCAAGCCAGCGAAGCAATTGCCATCTTGCGCGATGCCGTATCCTGGAAATCATACAGTCCGATTCGTCCAAACGCATCCGCGAACATCCTCGACCATGCTGCGAGAGCTGCCATCAATGTCGAGTAGAGGACCACGATGGCTCCGATGACGAACACGGTTCTAGCCCAAGGACCAAGTGTCTCCGTGTACATGTTGCCAAGCACAGAAATTAGCTGATTGTCTTCCGGAACAACCCCCATGCGGTTCAGCACGGCAGCGCCTAAGAGATAAAACATAACCGTCATTACCGTGTAGGCGAGCATGGACAGCAAGGCGTCCCAATACATGATCTTGATCCAGCCCTTGGCTCGATTGGCCCAAGCCTCGCTCTCATCTCGAGGACCAGTGTAGGAAGCATAGCCTTTTTCAATCAGCCAGTAGTTGTAGGCCATGATCTCGTCGCCACCAACTCCGGTGATTCCAAATGCTCCAATAGCGACAATCAGAAGTGCAGCGTCGGGTAAAGTCGGCGTAATGCCAGCCACTACATTGCTGGCCGTGATTGCATAGTCGGTTCCCTGCAGAGCAAGCAACGATGCCATGGTGAACAGCGTAAACGCACCAATCATGACCAACGAGGCTTTTTCAATCAGCTGGTAGTAGCCTTGAAAGATCAGCAGTGCGACTGATGCGGCAACCATATATCCTGCAGAGATGCCCCAGCCTGTGAGCTTTCCTTCTCCATCGATGACGTCCGGAAAGAAGTATGCCAACGCAACCACGACCCCGCCAACGATGCCGCCCACTTGCATCATTTTGGCGACCATCAACAACAGCCAAGTCCAGATAGACCAGTTTGCTTTGCCCAACTGGGGGCCGGGCAAGTCGTTGAAGGAAGCCATCGTAGACTCGCCCGAGCTAATCGCATGCTTGCCGAACTCAAGCTGCACTGCGACCTTGACTAAGCAACTAAAGATGATGAACCACATCAAAATGAAACCTGCCTCGGCCCCCACTATTGTCGTGGCAATCAATTCACCCGAGCCGACAATAGAGGCAGAGAGAATGAATCCTGGACCGATGTATTTCAGTTTCCCAAGTAGGTCGGACGGAGGCTCGCGAACGCCTTCAGCAGTCCGGCGATAAGGATCATTGACGGCCGCTGCATTTGCAGATTGATAGTCGGCTGGCTTAAAGGGATTCTGGTTAGCCATAACAGTCTTAACAAAAGAGAGGAGCAGGCGAGGCAGTGTGCGGAAGTGAACTTCTGCCTTTGCGACCGTAGGTTTTCCGACATGATAAACTATTTTTAAAAGCGAAATGTTGGTCTGCCCAAGAGCCAAGTTTTATCTACAATTGCCGGCAGCCCCCACCACTTCTTTTCTTTTAGGCTACTCGTTTTTTGAAAGAAGCGACCGTGATTGTTGGTGTACCGGGCGAAGTTAAACAAGATGAATACCGCATTGCGATGTTGCCAGTCGGCGTTGAAGAGCTCACCCGCCGCGGGCACAAAGTCATTGTAGAAAAGGGCGGTGGCCTAGGGTCTGGACTCGATGACGAAGCCTATGTCCAAGCCGGTGCAGAACTGGTTGATTCGATTGCAGACGTCTACGCTGCGGCGGACCTAATTGTAAAGGTCAAAGAACCTCAGCCAGAAGAGTTTCCACTCATTCGCTCGGGCCAAACGCTTTTCACGTACCTTCACTTTGCCGCTAGCCGCGACTTGACCCAAGCCATGGTCGACAGCGGTGCAAACTGCTTGGCTTACGAAACGCTTGAAGATGAGCGTGGTCGCCTCTCGCTGCTGACTCCGATGAGCGAAGTCGCTGGACGCATGAGCGTTCAAGAGGGGGCCAAGTATCTCGAGCGACCTCAACAAGGCCGCGGTATTCTGCTCGGCGGAGTCCCCGGCGTTGCACCAGCTCACATCACGGTGATCGGCGGCGGCGTCGTCGGTGCCAACGCGGCCAAGATAGCGGCTGGATTCCAAGCAGACGTGGCGATTCTCGACGTCAACATGGATCGCCTGCGTTACCTCGACGATGTTATGCCCGCCAACGTCAACGTTCTCTTCAGTGACAGACATACTATCCGTGAAGAACTGAAGCTCGCTGACTTGGTGATTGGTGCGGTGCTGATTCCTGGCGCCAAAGCTCCTCACTTGGTCACCCGTGAAGACCTCAAAGTCATGAAGCATGGCTCGGTCATCATTGACGTCGCCATTGACCAAGGTGGCTGTGTCGAAACAAGTCGTCCAACCACGCACCAAGAACCTACCTACATGGTCGACGATATCTTGCACTACTGCGTGACCAACATGCCAGGTGCCGTTGGACGAACTAGCACTTTTGCACTTTGCAACGTGACTCTCCCTTGGGTCCTACAACTGGCTGAAAGTGGCGTGGACAACGCGGTTCAAACTCTCAAGCCGATGCAAACTGCCGCAAATATCTTGGCAGGCAAGGTGACGAATAAGCCGGTGGCGGATACATTTGACTTCCCATTCGTCAGCCCCGCTTGAACTTACTCCCACGGTGATTTGAATCGGGGGCGGCGTCCCCTCGTGAAAAAGCTCACCGTTTCAGGATCATCGACCATGTCAGCTTCAAGTCCATCTTCTCCAGCCAGCACAGCTCCTGCAGCAGTATCTTGGCAAGGCGAGGAGACGGGTTTGCTACAATTGCTCGATCAAACGCTTCTTCCAGCTGAGATGCGTTTGATCGAATGCGACACCGTCGAAAAAGTTTGGGAAGCGATCAAGATGCTCCGCGTTCGTGGAGCTCCCGCCATCGGTATCGCAGCGGCGTATGGCGTTGTCGTGTCTCAGCGTTGCGAAGTAGATCGCGAAGCAGCTCAAAGTGCCACCAAATATCTTGCGACCAGCCGGCCTACCGCCGTCAACTTGTTCTGGGCCTTGAAGCGAATGCAGGCGATCTTGGATGGAAACCAAGATCAAGCAACTCTGCCTGCTGAGCTCTTAGCGGAAGCCCGTGCGATCCACGATGAAGATCGCAAAATGTGTCACGCCATCGGCCGAAACGGCGCGGACTTGATCAAAGATCACTCTACGCTAGTCACCCACTGCAACGCAGGTGGATTGGCAACCGCTGAATACGGCACTGCGCTCAGCGTCATGTTCACCTGCCAGGATCAAGGCAAGCAGATAAAAGTTTTCGCCGATGAAACGCGGCCGCTCTGGCAAGGTTCGCGACTGACGGCTTGGGAGCTTCAACAGCGTAACATCCCGGTGACAGTCATTTGCGACTCGATGGCAGCGCACGTCATGCAAACTCGTAAGGTCGATGCAATCATCGTCGGAGCGGACCGCATCACAGCTCGCGGAGACGCTGCCAACAAGATCGGAACCTACTCTTTGGCCGTAAACGCCAAGCATCACGGCATCCCTTTCTACGTCGCGGCACCAAGCAGCACTTTTGATTTGGATCTAGTTGACGGAAAAGACATCCCTATTGAACAACGCAATGCATCTGAAGTAGTCAGTCCTTACGATACGACACTCGCACCGGCAGACGTCTCAGTCTACAACCCAGCTTTTGACGTCACACCAGCTGAACTCATCACTGCCCTCGTCACAGAAAAAGGCGTCGTGCAGCAGCCCACAGAAGAAAAAGTCCGCGCGCATTTAGCATAGGCGAGGACCTTAGGCCGACGACGAAGCGCAGCGAAGTTGCGGCGTCTGCAATCTGATCGCAACGGGTCTCTGCTTTGACCCTTGTGTATCAATTCCCTCCGTTGCGAGCCATTCACTTGAACAACCGGCAGATCATTTTTAGAGTTTGGAGCGATTGTGAAAACTGCGGGTATTATCGCAACAACAGGCAATGAAGTGACTGGACACGAGATCTACGAATGCCTCGGAGTCTTGGGAGATACCGTCGTTCGAGCACCGACCATCTCTCAGGGCATTGCGGCTGCTTAAAACAGATGCTTAGTGGAAACATTGAAGCGTTTGCCGAAGCTCGCGACACTTCGTTTCAACGAATGGTCTTGCACGCAGCGAACCCGCGCGCTGATACCATCATCGGAATGCGATATGATGCCACCGAATTCTCCGACGCTGTAACAGAAGTATTGTCGAACGGAACTGCGGTCAGGCTAAGGCCCATCGAATGATAGCGATTCGCTAGCCAATCCGTTTGTACTTGCAAATCGTCAGCAAACTACCAACGCAAACGGTTTCGCCTCAAAAAGCAGTTGCAGCAGATAGGCTGACTCAGTAACTCGTTTCATCGAGCTTCACTTTGCCGCGAAAGGTCCAGTAGATCACTGCTGTGTACGTCAAAACGCAGGGCATACCGAGGCCCGCGATCAACAGCATGATGCGAAGTGTTATCCGACTGCTGGCCGCATTGACGATCGATAGCGAGTTCGACGGATCGTTACTAGCCGGCACCAAGAATGGAAACACAGCCACCATGAACAAGAAGACAAATGCTGCAATCATGCAGGAACTGCTGAAGAAGGCGTACCCCTCGCTCCCAAGAGCAAACGCACGTGGAATATTCAAGACGGCTAGCACGTTGAGTGCGGGAACAACCCATAGATAAGGGTATTCGTTCAAGGTATTGGCAGCCTGCGGCACCATATACGCGGTCCAGATCGTCACACCGAAATAAAGTGCCGCAAACACAAAGTACGATCGCCACACTACCAACTTGATGCGTTCCTGCAAATCGCCCTCTGTCTTCAAATACAAATAAATGCTGCCATGCATAGCAAATGCCGCGACAGCCAACACTCCTACGACCAAGGCGTAGGGGTTGGCCAGATCCGTTAGCGACCCGACGAATTCATAATGCTCGTCGAGGGCAATTCCTTGCAACAAGTTACCAACTGCCACTCCAAACAGGACTGTCGCAAGCGCTGAGCCTGCAAAGAACAGCCAGTCCCAGACGCGACGCCAAACCTCGGAGTAGACTTTACTCCGAAACTCCAAGCTGACCGCCCGCAGAATGAGCGCGCACAGAAGCAGCATAAACGGCAAATAGAAAGCACTGAATACCGTAGCGTAGGCTTCCGGGAACGCAGCAAACAGGGCTCCACCGAAGGTAACCAACCACACTTCGTTGCCATCCCAAAGTGGTCCAATACTGTTCATCACAAGTCGACGTTCGTGATCATCCTTGGTCAGGAAGGGATGCAGAATCCCAACGCCCAAGTCAAAGCCATCCAGGATCGCGTAGCCAATCAGCAGAACCGCGAGCAACAGAAACCAGATAAGAGCCAGTGTTTCACGGCTTAGGTCTGGCAGCATCCACTGCAGATTCTGACTCAGCCATTGCGTCGCGCTCTGTAGGGCTTGATGCATCATTGGTCTGCCTCCACAGGACTCAATCCGGCTTCGGCCAACCGACTTTCCGGCGGTGCATCACCAGCGACTTTTAGAAATCCACTGTCTTTTTTCGCCTTGGCAAAGCCGTCCTCTGGCGGCTCTGGGCCAGCTTGTATCTTGCGGTTCAAGACAAACAACCAAACCGCACCAAGGAGCAAATAGATGAATGTAAACATCACGATCGACGCAGCCACATGCTCCGCAGCAACAGCTTTACTGACACCATCATCTGTTCGCAAGCCAGCATGACGACTGATCTCAGTGCCATCAGGCATTTCAACCACCACCTTCTCGTACTGAATGAATCCGTCGTCATCGAGGATCGGCTCGCCAGCCGCATCGCGAACCACTGCCGGATGCACAATCCAGGGTTGCCTGCCGACTTCGGCCGCAATCCAGCCAACTTGGTTAGCAGCGACGGCCAAGAGCACATTAAACACATAGGTCCACATGAGCCAACGCTTTTCGAATAGCGTTCCACGCCACAGAAACCAACAACTGGCAATCGTCAACACAATGAAAAACGTTCCCGCGCCCACCATGATCCGCCAAGCAAGAAAAGGAATCCAGATCGGCGGCCGATCTTCTGGCCGTATCTTGCCGAGTCCAATCACCGGCTCCTCAAACGCGAGATCGTCGTGCACCATGAAACTAAGTCCGCCAGGAATCGCGACTTCGTAGTGAACCTTCTCGTTTTCGGCGTCCGGGATCCCGAACAAGGTCAAGTCCGCAGGCCCATCGCTGTCAAAGTGCCCTTCGAAGGTCGCTAACTTCGCAGGTTGATGTTGGTAAACATTCTGGGCCTGACGGTGTCCCGTGACTGCAATCGTGAAGCTACTGATGGTGGCCAGGATCAGAGCACCGACGAAGCTGCGTTTGGCAAAGTCAACGTGACGCCCCTTCAGAATGTACCAGGCACAAATGCTCAGAATGAAAAAGGAACCCATCACGAAGCAGCCGAGCAGCACGTGTGTCAATCGATGTGCTGTCGACGGATTCAACACCATCGCCCAGAAGTCCGTCACCTCAGCACGCATCACGGGTACACCATCGATGTACCAAGGCTCGGTTACGACATCTCCAGCCGCATCTCGCAGCAACTGTCCATTCTCATCCAGGACTTGGCGAGTCATCGGAACAATCTGACTGCCCGCCGGCGTTTGCTGCCAGGAGTTGGCAATCACAATCCAGACGCTCGAGAAGATGCTACCCATCGCGACCATGCATGTCGAAAAGAAATGCATTTTTGGGCCAACTCGATTCCATCCGAAAATCAAGACGGCGAGAAATCCTGACTCCAGAAAGAAGGCGAAAATGCCCTCTGCCGCAAGTGCAGAACCAAATACGTCACCAACAAAGCGCGAATAGGTCGCCCAGTTCGTACCGAATTGAAACTCCATCACGATACCGGAAGCTACTCCAATAGCAAAATTGAGCCCAAAGACTTTGGTCCAGAACTTTTGCGCCTGCTGATAAGCCTTGTCCTTCGTCCACAGGAACATGGCCCCCAGGTACACCAAGACAATTCCCATCCCAATGGTTAGAGGTGGGAACAAGTAATGAAACATGATGGTCAACGCAAACTGAATGCGCGACAGAAACACCGTATCGAATTCCATCCCTGCTCACCGATCATTCTTGTGTTCTGGGGCCCGCAAAGCTTTTCCGCCTGGCAAGAAAGTAACAACTTCAGATTTCATAGCCGCAGTCAACTCTAGCGAACAACGACGTGTAACTTCTTTCTGAAGTGACGCATTGTCCCTGCTACTTATTTGCGAGACTCATTATCTGGACGATCTATCAGCCACACAATTTGACTTCACCCAAACCACCGTAAAGTTTGTGTGGTGAATTGAAGCACTTTAGAATTGCCCTTCTCCAATCGACACAACAGATTGGCACTAAATGGGAATTGCACGAAAAGCCCTATCCGGACGATTTGTCGCTTCCAAAAGAAATTTTGATCAAGCGCATTACCCAGCTGAATCCCGTTTACCGTTTAGGAACCGCCTATGTTTACCTTGCTTTTTCAAACACTTTCCGAGTTGGTCCTTGCGCTCGCACAGGCGCCTCGGGAAAACCTGTCAGGTAGATCTCGAGCCAACCGGCTTGTTAAAGTCCTCGACACCAACCGACAGATCCTGCGGAATGCCACTGAGCTTGCCGAATTGACGGAAGGCTATATCGGGCGCCACTTTGATTTGCTCGAGGTAAACAAGGTTGGCGAAACAGGATAATCCAACGATCCGAGCAGCTACGTAAATCGGTATCTGACCAGGGACTAACAATGCTTACGTTGCTCAGAGACTTGAGCAGCGATAAACGCTACCACCAACTAAGGGATCACTTGGTAGGACTTCGCCAAGACGGTTTTGGCTTTTGCCCAAGCCCATCTGATTTTGTCATGGAGCTCCCAGTATCGTCCCTTCTTTCTCGATGGATGACGACGATGGCGAATGTCCTCAGAACTTCTTCGTGCATATTTCCTCCGACGAAACCATAAGGCCTTATTCGAAAGAAGAGCTACTGAAGATCAGAGATTTGCATCCCAAGGACTTGCCATTCATGATCACCATAAACCTCGAATCAGTTGAGGATGCGTCGCGCGTGTTGGCAAATGTGGCAGAGGATCTGAAGCTGCTCGTGGATGCCAACGCTCGGCTAAAGAGCCAACTATGCAGCGTGCTCACTGTTGAGGACTTCGTCGGGTGACCGCGTTCAGATCCTAGAGTGCACAATAGTTACCTCTGCAGCGGCAATTTGCTTCAAAGAAGATCAAACTGTCACACCTCCGCCAGCGTGTGAGCCGAAAACAAAAAGGAAAATCCGAAGATTTCTAACTCCAACAGAACTCTCGACAGCAGTTTCTACCAACAGTCGACTCGCCAAGTAGCTCGCCAACTCTTGGGCAAGACTCTCGTTCGACGCTTGGAAGATCAAACTGAGTTACGTTGCACGATCGTTGAGGTAGAAGCCTACCTATCGGCCCGCGACCCAGCCAGCCACAGTCGCTGTGGCCCGACGCGACGCAATGCTTCGATGTTCGGACCACAGGGACACCTCTACTTCTACACGATTCACACACGTCACTGCATGAACATCGTCACGGAGCCGGAAGGGCAGGGGGCCGCGGTCCTGATTCGCGCCGTCGAGCCTGAGTGTGGCATCGAAAATATGTGGCGATCGCGCTTTTCGGAATCTGCCCGTGCCTCGCCAACCACTCAGCAGCTCACTCGATTGACGCAAGGACCTGGCCGACTTTGCCAGGCACTGCAGGTCGATCTCTCGCAGGACGGGATAGAGCTGTTGGATAAGGGCTCCACTGTATGGCTGGAAGAATCGAGACCGGAAGTTCGCTCAAGGCGATGGAAGATCCGCCAAGGCCCTCGGATCGGAATTAGTAAGGGACAGTCCCTTCCGCTTCGCTACTTCGTGGACGGAAATCGATTCGTAAGCGGCTGGGCTCGCGAACACACCAACGGAAGGAACTGGACGTTCTTTCACGATGCTGACGCAAAAGAGTAAGATGTGTAGCTCATTTCCGAACGAGCCCACCTTTTCGACTGATCAAAATGCCACACCCAACTCTTCGGCTCTGGCAATTCAGCGTTGCCTTCGCCTTGCTAATCACGAGCGTCATCTCCAGACCTTCAGCATCCGCAGACTTCTCTATCGCAACTTTTCAAGTTGACGTATCCCCACCTGTCGGAAGCCCACTTGCCTATGATCCAACTCGCGGAGTATCCCAGCCGCTCTGGGCCAAAGGTATTATTCTTCTCCCTAAATCAGAGCAACCTATCGTGCTTGTGGCAGTGGATTGGCTAGGAGCAGCCAACAAGACTCAACACGAATTTCGCAGGGCACTCGCCGACGCCGTTAATAGCGTCCCACAGCGCGTTGCGGTTCATACGCTCCACCAACACGACGCGCCGCGATGTGATCTGTCGGCTGCAGAAGTACTCGCTCGCTACGATATGGACCGTCAGCATTACGATACGCAATACATCCGAGATTGCATTCGTCGGAGTGCTGCAGCGGCAAAATCAGCACTCAGCAATTCCACTCAAGTGTCAAGTGTTAGTTTCGGTCGAGCGAAGGTGGAACAAGTTGCCTCCAATCGCCGGATGCTTGGTCCAGAAGGCAAAGTCCACACCACTCGGTACACCGCTTGTCGCGATCCTAAGATCCGAGCTCTGCCAGAAGGTGTAATCGACCCCTGGCTACGCAGCCTCATTTTTCGCGACGGAAATAATAAACCACTGGCAGTGCTGAGCTACTATGCGACGCATCCGCAAAGTTACTATCGAACCGGTATAGCCAATCCTGACTTTCCTGGCATGGCACGCGACGCTCGGCAAGAAGTAACAGGGATTTTCCATCTGCATTTCAATGGTGCTGGCGGAAATATCGGAGCAGGCAAGTACAACGATGGGGCGACAGAGAATCGCCAAGTCCTCGCCGATCGAGTTGCGGTTGGGATGCAACAAAGCTGGGACGAACAAGAAACAATCTCTTCCACTTCGCTCGCTTGGAAGACTCAAGCCATCCCGATCCAAGTTGGGGATCATTTGGTAGAAGAACAGTTGAAAAAAGTGCTGGAAGACAAGTCGCAAAAGCCAGCTATTCACGTGAACACTGCGAAGAAGTTGGCTTTGCTTGAGCGAGCAAAAGCAAATGAACGGATCGACATTCATTGCTTGCAGGTTGGAACAGCAAATATTCTGTTCATGCCTGGCGAACTCTTCGTGGAATACCAGCTTGCAGCTCAAGAAATGCGGCCTGACCAACCTGTGATGATGGCTGCCTACGGAGATTATGGAACCGGTTACATCGGAACTCGTACCGCGTACCCTCAGGGCGGCTACGAAGTGAGCGAGCGTGCTTCCAATGTCTCTCCCAAGTATGAGACAGAGCTGACTAGAGCGATGAGATCACTTCTCGGAGTGCAAAACAACATCATGCCCAGCGATTTTACAGACCGCAATGGAGTTTTACCCTAGCTAAAGATCAGCGGGCCCGACCTCACGTCGCAGTTCATCCCATGGAAAGGTCTCAAGTCGAAATAGGAAGCTTGCCCAACGATCCGTGATGACCTTTCGATCCGCCGAAAATTCCCGTCCCTCCAGGATCAACCATTTCGCCCACTGGATGGCAGATAAAAGGCAACTGGCTTGATCCAGAATCAGGACTCGATGAGGGCACAGGGAAGGGGAGTGCTTCCGGTACTCGCAGAGCCCCCGCCACCATTGATCAGCATTAGCAGGCTCCATTGAACCCAGTAAGCGAGCCAAGTCGGTAGCGGGCTCGTCGATGCCAGCTGCACCAAAATCAATCACACCGCTAACGCTATCGCCGCTGAACAGAACGTGATCGCTCCAGATATCTCGAAGGACGAAGTGCAGGTTGGTACGGGCCGGTGCGGAATTCAGCAACGAATAAAGAGATGAAGCGTATTCCCTCATTAGATTCACGGTTTTCATTCCAAGCATAGCAAGCTCACCAGATCCAGCCGACCTCTCAGTGCACTTGTGTGATTCCCGGAGAAGCTTCTGCGTAAGTTGATGCTGCGCAGCTCCCTCAAGTCCAGTGATCCTCCGACGCCAAGCTGGGCTGAAGTCTTGGCCGGAAGTAGCGTTCCATACTTGGTGCAGTGCTGCGAGAGTGTCCATGGCGGCGCTGAGTTTTTCTGGGGATCGATTTTCAAGATAGTCTGCCCTCCCCGGCAACCACTCGCCCAGCTCCCAGTAGGAATCACCTGCATCGAGGAAAAACTCCCTTTCAGCCGCGGAAAAATATTTCGGAAGGCAGATCAGGCCAGCAGCATGCGTTTGACCAATCGCTCGACGCACTTGCTCCAATCGTTCCAACGCATAACTTTGCTTCGGCCAGCTGCGCAGGCAATAATCTTGCTCTTCAGCTTCGCAGCGAAACACGCGAGACTGAGAAAAACCACCGGTCGCGCGCCAGACAACTCGCGCACCGTAATACCGCAGGAACTTGCTCCGGACGACCTCAGGAATGCCGGAGAAAGTTGACTCAGGCAAATTCATAGCAACGCAACCGGGAATTAGACTTGGAAAAGCAAAACCAAAGCAAACACAAGGAGAATAGACAGTCCATTGTCAGTTAACCTATCATCTTCACAGCGCAGCTCGTGTGAAGCGTAGCGAATAGCCCCCCTTTTCTCCGGGACTGATCTTACATGCTTTTGATTGGCACAATGAACTGGTCGAGCACGCGACTTAAAGGCGTTTTTCAATGCCCACACTGCGATGCCAACCAAAAATTTCGACTCAAAGCCACACGTCCCTTCCTTACGCTTTATTTCATCCCTGTCATTCCCATCGGCGGCCTTCAGGAATTCGTAGAGTGCCAGTCCTGCCAAGAGGCGTTTGAATCAATCGTGTTGGCAAATAACATGCTGCCAAGCGATACTCCGTCCGGCGAGGACTTAGCCCACAAGTCAAGTGAGCCAACTTTCGAGCATGACCTCCTGAATGTCATAGCGCTGATGATGGTGGAAGACGGGCATGTAACCGAAGGAGAAATCGACCTTGCCCAACGTATTTTTGAGAACATGACCGACCGAGCCCTCTCGCGAGATCAACTGGGAAATGCTTGCTCGCAAGTGCAACAACATCGCTTGTCCGTACTCAGTTTCTTGGCAACTTCCGCAAACCGCAGGACACACGAAGAAAAGCTCCTGATGCTACAAGCAATGTTTGCTGTGGCTGGTGCGGACGGACAGGTCACCGAAGGACGGATGCAAGGCATGTTAACGGCACAAGCCACAATGGAGATAGAGCCCCAGGAATTCGAGGGTGCAATCAACGCAACGGATCAATGGCTGAAGTAGTCGAGCGGGCAATCCAATTCAGCTATCCATCGCGAACGAGCGACTCCAACAAAAAACCCAGGTATCACAACCTGGGTTTCTTTATTCGATTCTTCTCGGATGGCAGCTAGTTTCCAGAACCACCGAATGGATCAGAGCCACCAGCTCCACCGAATGGGTCAGCCATGGAACCGTCATCGCCTCCACCAAATGGATCTCCACCAGCATCGCCGCCGAAGGGATCAGAACGACCTGCACCGCCAAAGGGATCAGAACCACCTGCACCGCCAAAGGGATCAGTCCCGCCGCCGTTGCCTGTACCAAACGGGTCGGTTGCTCCTCCAGCAGCAGGATCAAATGGGCTTGTAGCTTTTGGATCTGGTTGGGTAGCACCCATTCCAGCTGTGCCTTTCTCCGTGACCGATACTTTGACAGGCTTCACAAGCTTCGGGAATTCTTCGCCGGTTGGGCGAATGCATTGGACTTGCCCGATTTGATTGACCACATAGATCCGATCGGTCACTTGGTTCTGAATTGCATGAGCCAGAGCACCTACATTGGCAGTGCCGAGTAGTCGTCCGGAACCTTTTTCCATCGCAACCAATTCTCCAGCACCCGTAAATCCCAAAACTTGGTTTCCACTCTCGCCAATCATTTGACTGACATTGGATTCGTTCGATTGCCATCTTGCAAACCCGGTGGTGTCATCGATCGCAGACACGTTACCGACCTCTGAGGCCACGTAAACCGTGTTTCCGATCACTAGCGGAACGCTGCTTGTTGCCTGCCCGGAGTGAAATTCCCACATGACGCGTCCGAGTCGCTCGTCAACGGTGATCTTGCTGATGACACCACTCTCATTGCCCGCATAGAAAGCATTGTTACCAGCGCCCAAGCAACCTGAAATTGCAGACGAGGATTCGTAGCGAATCCACTCGCTTGGCTGGTCACCACCAGCGAACACGTACACGTAGCCTGCATCTGACGCTAAAGCACAGTACAAGCCGTTCTCCAGTGAGACAGGTTTGCCAACTACGTGCCCGGTTAGGATGTAGCCAAATGGATTTTTGAAAGCGAAATTCAATCCGCAAGCTTCGATATGTCCGCGAACGTCAGCGACAAAACCTGTGTTTGCGCAAGCTGCAAAGAACTTTGATGAAGCATTTCCTAAACGCTTGCTATGCAAGATCTTTCCGGTATCCCAATTGCAGGTGTATAGCGTACCGCCATGGACAATTGAAACTCCCGCATCGGAAATGCCAGCGGCGTAGGCAGGAGCGGTACTAGTTCCACAAGCCGTCGACCAGAGGAGCTTGCCTGTCTCAGCATCGAGACACTGCAGCAGACCATCGCAGGTTGCAACAACCAATTTTACTTGAGGCACAGTGACTTCTTCTGCGGCGATCCCGTCGGGTTTTCCAGCCAGCCGTGTCGCATATTCCACAGCACGCTTCTTAGCTTCTTCTAGTCCGATTGGCTGCCCCTTACGGTCGGGAGTATCAGCCGCGATTCGGATCGTTCGCTCAGGAAGCTTCACGACAGCGTACTGTGTGGCGTCTTTCGGATTCACCCACAAGTGAGTCGAAACCAATCCACGCCCGAATTTCGGCAGCTGCACTTGGCCTTTCCACGCAGTCTCCAAGTCAAGCTGCCGGAGAAACGCTGACGAAACTTGAGCATGGGCCTCGGTTGGTGCCAAGACCGGTAGACAAGCCGCGGATGCTAAACCCGCAAACAGAAGCAGCAGACGCATGGGGTCTTTCCAAGAGACAAGAGAAGGAAGCGTGATAAGCTCCGCTTAGTATAGTCGGAAACACGGAAAACACTACGCATTTTTCCAGACTGCAACGCTCGAAAGCCTATTTCACATGCCGGTTTTTCGCAACGAGGGTTGTCAAAATCAACCGGCGGCCCTATCGTGGAACACGCTTCTTTGCGAGCGCGATTCTGCATTTTAAGACAGCCCAAGCCACCCCTAGCTAGCCACATGAGCACCCTCCCCAATGACCACATCCGGCCCGTTGATCAGGTCGTGTTAGAAACGCTCAAGCGTTTTGGGGGCAGCGGAATGTCTCAAACGCAGGATACAGCTGAGAAAAAAAAATCCCCAACCGGTCTGACTGTCCAAGAACTGACTGAGCATCTTGCGGTAACTCCTACAGCCATCCGCCAGCGATTGGAGCGGCTGATTGAAATGGAATTGATCGCTCGAAGTAAAGAAAGCGTAGGCCGAGGTAGGCCGGTATTCCGCTATTGCCTTACGCAACTGGGCTCGCGTTTTACTTCTGCCAGCTACGCAGATCTTGCCAACGCGCTTTGGCAGGAGCTAATGGGGCTACCGAATCCTCAGCAACGAAATCGAGTGCTTCGTCGAGTCGCAAAACGGATGGGAGACGGCCTGAGGAAGAGCATCCAAGCTGAAACGAATTTACAGGGACGGCTTGCCGCAACTGCGGTTGAACTCAGCCGACGCAACGTAGAAGCCACCGTGGGAGGAACCGCAGCCTTACCGCTGCTTGAGGTGCATTGCTGCCCATATCCTGAAATTACGCAGCAAGATGACGGACGCCAGCTCTGCGAGATGGAACAGGAGATGCTCAGTGACGCACTTGGTCAATCGGTACAATTAGATTGCTGCAGGCTTGATGGTCACGACCACTGTCAATTTAGACCAATAGCCGACAATCCTGCCTCCAATGCTCCATCCAGTCAGACAGCCGATGGCCGACGATAGAAGCCGATACACCACCATACACCGAATCATCTCTCAACTGAGAAAAACAAACTGAGGAAAACTCGTTCATGACGCACGTTCTCAAAATTGAAAACTTGCATGTATCCGTCGAAGGCAAACCAATCCTTCGTGGTGTCAACTTGGAAATGAAGCATGGTGAGACGCATGCACTAATGGGTCCGAATGGCTCCGGCAAGAGTACTCTCGGACTAGTCATTGCTGGTCATCCTGGCTACGAAGTCACCGAAGGAAGCATCTCGCTGGACGGCGAAGACTTGCTGGAGATGGAAGCCGATGGTCGAGCTCGAGCTGGCATCTTCATGGCATTCCAACGTCCCGTCAGTGTACCTGGCGTGAAGATGGCAGACTTCTTGCGACACGCCACCACGAATGTGCGTCAGCCTGACCGAAAAGAAGGCGAGGAGCTGATCTCGATGCGAGAGTTCCGCAAGGAATTGAAGGACAAGATGTCCCAACTGCAAATGGACACCGAGTTCGCTCGTCGCTACGTCAACGACGGTTTCTCTGGTGGAGAAATGAAGCGAGCTGAAATTCTTCAACTCGCCATGCTTCAGCCTAAATTCGCGATCCTGGACGAAACTGACAGCGGTCTCGATGCCGATGCCGTTCGACTAGCAAGCGCAAGCATAGCTGAGATCGGTCGCGAGAAGATGGGCTTGTTGATCATTACTCACCACGACAAGCTGCTGGAACACAACCCACCCGAGTTCACACACGTGATGCTCGGCGGACGCATCGTGGAAACCGGCAGAGCAGAACTTGCTCAAGAGTTGCATGGTCAAGGCTACGAGCGCATCCGAGGAGCTTATCCCGATGCAGAGCGTGCAAACCAAGAAATGCTAAGCGACGAAACGGAAGCCGCTGCTGTCTAAAGAGACTACCCCGCAGCATCGCAAACATCACTTAAGTGCACCTGCACTCTATTCATAAGAAGAGATCGGTCATGTCAACAGACGTTTCCAATACAGAAGAAATCGGCGAAATCAACAAGTATGATTTTCGCACTGAAACCAAGGCGGTTTTTAAGGCTCGGAAAGGCCTCGACCGGGAGATCGTAGGACAGATCTCCGAAATGAAGGAAGAGCCAGACTGGATGCGAGATTTTCGTCTCAAGTCGCTCGACATCTTCAATTCACGACCGATGCCCAAGTGGGGCGGTAACATCGATATCGATTTCCAAGATATCTTTTACTACCTGAAGCCTGCCAACGCGAAGGAAAAATCCTGGGACGACGTTCCCCAGGAAATCAAGGACACCTTTGACAAGCTCGGTATCCCTGAAGCTGAGAAAAAGTTCTTGGCGGGTGTGAAGGCTCAGTTCGAAAGCGAAGTCGTTTACGGCTCGCTCAAGGAAGACTTGGCCGAGCAGGGTGTGATCTTCTTAGACACAGACTCCGCGCTCAAAGAACATCCTGACTTGATGAAAGAGTACTTCGGTACGATCATCCCACCGGACGACAACAAGTTCGCCGCTTTGAACTCGGCGGTTTGGTCTGGTGGCTCCTTCATCTACGTCCCTCCAGGCGTGAAGATCGAATTCCCGCTGCAGGCCTATTTCCGAATCAATGCGGAAAACATGGGACAATTCGAACGGACGCTCATCATCGTCGACGAAGGTGCTTCGATCCACTACGTAGAAGGCTGCACTGCCCCGATGTACAGCAGTGAAAGCCTGCACTCGGCGGTAGTAGAAGTGGTCTGCAAGCGTGGTTCGCGCTGTCGCTACACGACTATCCAAAACTGGGCCAACAATATCTACAACTTGGTAACCAAGCGAGCGATGGCCTACCAAGATGCGACAATGGAATGGGTCGACGGGAACCTGGGCAGCAAGCTGACGATGAAGTACCCAGCCGTCTACATGATGGAACCGGGTGCTCGCGGTGAGATCCTATCCATTGCTTTCGCGAGCAAGGGACAGCACCAAGACGCAGGCGCCAAGCTGGTACACGCTGCTCCTCACACGACGGGCCAAATCATTAGCAAGTCGATCAGCAAAAACGGTGGCCGCAGTAGCTACCGCGGGTTGGTGCGAGTCGAAAACGACGCTAAGAATAGCAAGTGCAATGTTGTCTGCGACGCTCTGCTGCTCGATCCCGAGAGCCGGTCAGACACTTACCCCTACATCGAGATTCTCGACCAAGACGTGAGCATTGGCCACGAGGCGAGCGTTTCTCGCATCGGAGAAGAACAGTTGTTTTACCTGATGAGCCGCGGACTAAGTGAATCCGAAGCGAGCACCATGATTGTCAATGGTTTCATCGAGCCGCTAGTGAAAGAACTGCCGATGGAGTACGCGGTAGAAATGAACCGGCTAATTCAACTGCAAATGGAAGGCTCTGTGGGTTAGTAAGAGCCTACCGACAAAGCACTGCTCGACTGTACGGAAGTTGGGCCAAATCCAATCCACTTCACATTTAGTAACACTGATGACGGCTACGGAAACACCTAACTCCGAGACCCTTTCCCTTCCATTCGACGACGCCGGGTTCGAGCAGTTTCAAGCAAACCTGCAAGAGCCTCAATGGCTGACACAAAGTCGCAAGACTTCATGGCAAGACTTCCAAAGCAGCGAATGGCCGAGTCGCAAGGAAGAAGATTGGATGCGCAGTGATTTGCGAGGCTTCAAACTAGAACGCTACGAACTGCCATCCTCGACCTCAGCTGACTTTGGCACAGCTGGCATTCCGTGCTGGCTCGCCGAAGGAGTCGACTTTGCGGGAAGCATGCAAATTCTCGATGGCGTTACGATTCAAGAAAATCTGAATGAGGCCGCGGCCGCTCAAGGCGTTGTTTTTGGCGACTTGAGTCGACTGTCATCGGAACACTCAGAGCTTGTTCAAGCAAATTTGCATCAAACGGTCGCGTCCGATCAAAACCGTTTCGCAGCCCTGCACGCCGCGACCTGGTCGGGCGGACAGTTGCTCTATGTCCCCAAGGGGGTTTGCCTTGACCAACCTGTCCACGTCGCAGTCGGCATGACAGACGGGCGTGTCGACACGGGACATACCTTGATCATCGTTGAGGAAGGTGCTCAAGCAACCTTCCTGTACGAGTCCAACAGTAGCTCGGCGGACGCCGCAGGTTTGCACCTTGGCGGAGTGGAGATCATTGTCAAACCGGGCGGACACCTCCGATACGTCAATCTGCAAGACTGGGGGCGTAAGGTTTGGCACTTCGCTCATCAGCAGGCTAGTGTCGATCGCGATGCGACATTGCAATGGACGATCGCAGCCCTCGGCAGTCGCTTCTCGCAAGTCGGCCAAAAGGTCTCGCTTGTTGGTGAAGGCGCTTACAGTCAAGTGAACGGCGTGATGTTCACGCAAGAGAAACAACAGCTGACGTACAACACCGTCCAGCACCACCACGCTGCCCATTGCCGTAGTGATTTCTTGTACAAGTCAGCCTTACAAGACAAGTCCCGCACCGTTTGGCGAGGCATGATTGCCGTGGATCCAGGGGCCCAAAAAACCGACGGCTATCAGCGGAATGACAACTTGCTTCTGAGCGATCAGTCGCGAGCAGATTCTATCCCTGGCCTAGAAATCCTTGCGGATGATGTGCGTTGCACCCACGGCAGTACTTCTGGCAAGGTGGACGAAGAACTGATCTTTTATGCTCAGAGTCGCGGATTCACGCGAAAGGAAGCGGTGCGCATGATCGTCACCGGCTTCTTCCAGCAGATCTTTGACCGCATCACGATCGAGAGTGTTCGCGAGGCTCTGGGACTTTCCATCGCTCGCCAAGTTCGCGAGTACAGTTAAACCAGGATCCACAAACGCCGGAACCCAAGGTCCAGATGATTCTTTTCGGTATGCTCGTTCAGCGGCTTTCAACTAACTCTCACTCGAACCGAAAAATACCGTGAGCGACTTCATCTCTGTTGCCCTGCTTTCCGACTTCTCCGAGTCCAACAAGCTTTGCCTTGAGGTTGATGATCGATTTGTCATCTTGGTTCGCGTCCAAGACAAAATCTACTGCGTAAACGATGAGTGCACACACGATGGAGGTCCACTGGGCGAAGGCGCCCTCGAAGACTTCTGTCTCATCTGCCCACGTCACGGCGCCAAATTCGACGTACGAACGGGCAAAGCCCTGACTATGCCTGCCACAGAGCCAACAGCCTCCCACGAAGTCAAAATGGTGGACGGACAAATTTTCGTAAAGCTCGCAGACGACTAATTCGCCTCTCACCCGGAGCTTAGGAATTCTGAGCGAATCCCAGTACCGCCCAGGTCTACCAACCAGAACGGTTTGAGCTCCGACGGGCCATCTACTCCAGCTCGTAATCATCTTCGAAGATTAGGCTAGTTCCTGCGGGCACAGATCCGTCGCCCTCTGCCTCCTCCAAGATTCGGCGAGCACGCGGTAGTGTCAAAGCGTTAGACTTGGGGTGAAAGAGGATGAACGCAGCTCTTGCGGCCCGAGCTCGCTGGTTAACAACATCCAACTCTAAATCGACAAGACCTTCGACGATACCAATCGGAATCTCGGTTAGCTGATATCGCTTGTTCTCGCCGCCAATGCGCACGACCAGTCGTTGCGGACTACCTTCTACAAAAGAAATCTCATTGGATTTCACTTGAAATGTCGAGCCAGGACCAAGCTTTGACATAGCGTTAAGCATTGCCTGCTGGCAGGTTTTTGCCAGGTCCACTGCGGTCTTAAGGCGGATCAACTGATCTTGCTGAGCCTTGCTCTTAGCAGCCTTTTCCAGCTTAACAAGTTCCGTTTCCGCTTGACCGTACTCTTGCTGGCCAGCGAACTCGCGGACGTCGAGCATCCAGTCCTTCCAATCCGCCTTTTCCGTATCCGTAAGCACAACAGCTGGCGGCTCGGGTTCAGGCTCGGGTTCAGGGTCCGGTGTCATCGGTTCCATTCCAGGGTCAGGTTTTGGCTCTTGAGACTGCACGGGCTTGGGTTCTTGCCCCATGTTGCTGCCTTCACCCATTGGCGACTTTGTATTGCCACCCTCGTTTGGATCATTGCCCATTCCACCGACCTCAGGCAGACCGCTTCGCCGAGGCTTCACAGGCTCCTCGTTTTCGCCCTTCGTTTTGCCTCTAGGACTCTCAGCCTTCGTCACAATGATGGTAGTAGTTTCAGCTGGCTTATCTTCGTTGTTGTATTGAAGCAAAAATGCGAGAAGCCCCACAATCGCCCCCACACTACCAAGCATTGCTGCAATCATTAGATAAGTGGATTGGTTGCGTTTTTTGCGAATCGACTTGGCCAATGATTTGTTTTTTGGCGACGACGAACTCTTGTATGTAGCTGGTGGAGGCGGTGGCGCGGAGCCGGTAACGGGCGGTATAGTCGGAACAGCTGGCTCGCCGAAACCTTCCTCTTCAGTTTCAGCCACTGCCTTCACAGTAATTGGTCCACCAGTGAGCAGTGATTGCAGCTTGAGATAGTCACCTTGTGGATTCACCTCAGGCAAATCCGCTGAGTGCTCAAGAAAATCCGCCATATCGAAATCAGCGGTTGGATCACCTTCCGGCAAGACTCCTTCCAACATGGACCAATCCCAGTCCATTTCTTCTGCAAAAGGTTCCTTACCACATTCGACTTCCCACTTTTTGTCGTAGGCCCGTTTGCGTTTGGCATCAAGCAAATTCGCTCTGCCCAGCTCAAACAACTTCGCAATCCGTTTGGCTTCGGCGGGATCCTTCGCAGCCTTGGCCGCTTGAGCGCATTTCTTGAGCGCAGACTGAATGTCAGCTGTACCGGCTTCAGGCGTGAGCCCGAGAAATGTATAAAGATCGACAAATGATGATTTCGATGCTTGCGCCATCTTCTCAACCTTCTGTGGATCGCCGATTTGGCGGCAAAATTTTTGTGCCGGGGGAATTTCACATCATCTCTTTAGAGTCCCCACTCGACGTTCAGGACCCAATGAACTCACTCGAATTCAGTCTTCAATGCAAAACCGTACTCTGATTAGTATAACTTGTGTCGAAATGTTGATTGAAGACTGCTTGGGAGCCTTAGCCCAACCATGGAATTTTTTTAACACATCGCGGGAGAATAGCGACGAAGGGCTCCCGAGCTCGCTGAGTGGACAATGCGGTGCTTGATCAATCGCACCAACTTCTGGGGCCGCTACGTCAATAATTGCTACCGTGAACAATCTGCCAACCATGCCATTACGGCACCGTTCCGTTACGAACGTGGTAAAGTTTTCTTGAATGAGCCGTCACTGGAAAAACACTTCAAAACGTAAATCGCAAGTGGCATCTTAGGGTTGCACAGCGATTCATCGGATCTCTCGTCCCGATGGCTTGGCATCGATATCGACTGGCACGATGAGAAATAACTATCGGTCGCTTCGGAAGGGAACTTTGTCGCGGCTCGATTCTGGCATGAACAATTACGCGAGATGGGGCTTGCCCCACTCTTGATGAATTCCAACGGTCGCGGTGGATTTCACTTGGTGATCGCGTTCGCCCAACCGATGTGCACTCACAGTGTGAATCGATTTGGAAAGTGACTGACGAGCGACTTTCTGCAACGAGGCTTGGACTAGGCTCCTGAAATTTTCCAGTCAAACCGGAATGGCATTGCTACGGTGACTAGCTACGCTTGGCAAGTCGCCATCACACTCACGAACATTACACAAAGGTGTACAGTGAAGAGCGGTGGCGAGAGGATGATTGGCTAGATGGACATGATGCAATGGATCGCATCATGAGCACTCGTCTGGCTGGGCTTTCAAATTGCGATTCGGCGGGAATCTTATCTGTGCGAAGAACCATCAGCCTCGATTTTGATAGCCTCATTCATTCCCACAGAACAGGCTGGAATGGTATTGATTCTATTCCAGATCCGCCGATCCACGGCACCCAATGAGCCGTTCAGCGTTCGCGGCAAGAATATCGCGTTGTCGTTCACTCCGCCTGCTGTTCCACGCCAGAGGGTCGAGCTGCAATTAAACAATGGCTTGCAAAGCACAACATAGAAGTAGACGACGTCGCAGAACACAAACCTCCTGCGATGGTCTACATCGACGACCGGACCACTCGCTTCCGAGGCAACTGGGCGGGCACGCTGATCGCTCTATCGGAGTTCGGCAGGTAGTGCGTCTGAAAAATTCTGGCGAATAAGGATGAGGTTAAAATTCTGGCACACCAGTGGAGTGAAATCTTGGCGCAACCACCTAGAGAAAACGGCGTTCTCAAGAGAGAACGCCGTCTGTGCTTTTATCCGTTTAGGCAACTCGTTATCTGTCGCCGTCCCACCACCACTTGGCATGAGCCACACTAGGCTCTTTGGGCAGATCTGGCACTACAGAACTAACCAAGAACTTGGACGGCTCGAGATTCTCTTGTGAAGTGATGCTTCGTGAGTCCACTTTGACACCGCCGCTCACGACAGCTACGATTGTTCCGGTCTTCAATTTGTGCCAAGTCGTTAAGCCTTCGACGGTCTTGGGCTGAGGATTTTCGGGGGGAGCCTGCTTGCCGATGTAACACAGATTGGGCAGCCAAGCTTCCAGCGAAGGTTGACCGGTTCGATCACAGGCAAGTTGCAATGCCAAACTCAGTTCAAAAACGGCACTCAACCGCGAGTAAGATACATGCGTCTTGCGAAGACCTTCTAACTTAGCCGTCATGCCTTTCGCAAAAGCATCTGCGGCTGGATCATTGCCGCCAGTCGGCGCACGACCTTGACGATTCACCCACTGCTGCTCACTCAACACCGCAACACACTGCTCGGGAAGTTGAAAGATATTCCCGGAGGTACTGAGTTTGATCGGCTCATCGGCATAAGCAAACCACCAACGAATCAAACTCTGGCTGGGCACCTTGTCACCCATGCGATCTAGGTGATCGAAGTAGCTATTGATCCCCAACTTGGTTTTCACAGTCCCGAAGCCTACTTTCTTCATATGCTCGTCGGCATCAATCAACGCGACGGCGGTGCCCGTGTTAGAGTTCATACCAAACACGTGGACATTGTGTGGCCCAATCTCATCTTGCATTCGCTCTACGATTTGCCGAGGGCTACGTGCCAACTGTTTCAGCACAGCTTTTCCTTTGAGCATTTCGTGAGCGTTGACCAAGCCTTGATTGCTGGGTTCAATCGAACAACCAAGTGGATTGGTATTGTGATTTACTAATGCAGCCACTACGGCCAGATCTTGAAGCTCAAATCCAGTAACGGAATCACCGGCCGGCCCCGCGATCAAGATGTCTTCGTTCTCTGCATCAATTTTGACATAGCTGATTTTCTGCAGTCCGGCCAACTTGGTCAGCTCGGCAGTAGGAGACAATCCCGTTTGTAACGAAAAATGTAGCGCCTGATCTAGCTTCTTAAGCGAGACGGTCCTCAGCTTGCTGTCTATCCGCCACGGATGTGCTAGATCCGAAGTCTTTCGAAACAGTTCATCACGCAACTGCTCAGATGCACGAATCCGCTTCATGTGGCCTTTCGGGTCCACATAGACTCCGGAAGGGTAAGGCAAGATTGTATTCGTCCCACCGTTTTGCAACCAGGAATCGGGTTCGATGGTCTGTTGGATCAAGTTGATCAAGGTATCGAAATCGGCCTGTGCACCACCGCCTCCTCGCGGTCCCGCACCTGGATCCCCCCCTGAGCCTCCTCCGAGACCAGAGCCGAAGCCCATCCCGCCGAAAGTTCCTGTGTTAGCGTCATTCTGCGCAAGAGACACCGAGCCGAAGCTCAACAACACCAACAAACTCAAAGTCTGGATTGAGGCCCATAGGGCACGAACTGAAACTCGCATTTGCGGTTCCTCCTTAGCCACTGTTCCGGAAAGAAAAGGTGCTAGCGAGTGACGGGTTCTATACCCGAACTTAGGTAAGTTCTCATCTTCCAAATTTGGGCGCCTCAATTCCCTCGTTCGGCAAGCTCGCAGTTTCGCTAGTCTAGCGAAATCGACTTTCACAAGCAAATTTGACCAAGGTTTGTCGCCGCTTTCGCAAAAGCCAATCTCCATATGTTCTGTAGAGTGTACGAATCGACACATACTGACAAGGAACAAAAAAGGGCAGCCCGCGGAGGACTGCCCAGTTTGACTCTCAATGCTGGCTTGGTGAATTAGACTTCACCCATGGCCGCAACCAACTTCGCCTTGGGCGTCGGCCCTCGGAAGGTCTCCACAATTTCACCTTTCCGGAAAAGCAAAAGTGTAGGAATACTCGAGATTCCATATTGCGTGGCAATGTTAGGACTATCGTCAACATTTACCTTAGCAACCTTGGCTTTACCTTCGTACTCGGTCGAAAGCTCCTCGATGAGGGGAGCAATCTGGCGGCAGGGACCGCACCAAGGTGCCCAAAAATCAACGAGTACGTCCATTTCCGATTCCAGCACTTCCGACTGAAAGGTCGCTTCTGTGATATCAAGCGCCATGGCTGCATCTCCTTCGATCTAATGCAACTGTCATTATTTATGTTTTTTCGCAAGTCGCCTTGTTCAAACTGCCATTCTTGCAGACAGTTCCCCTTTTGGGAAAGGGGAGCTTTACAAAACGGCCTTCTTTCGACCGACAGCGAATCTCGCGCCAATTATCGGACTGCCAGCTATTTTTCTTGTTCTATCATCGTATTTTGCAAACGCTGGCAAATCAGCGTCACGAATCGCTTGAGCCAGATTCCTGGACATATCGAGGCCAGAGCTCCTCTGCCTCGTAAGTATCACGTGGAAAATCCGGCTTCAATGCCCGCTCCCAGAAGCTTTGAAATTCGAGACTGGGATCAATCATTCGAGTGCGAACATCAGGAGATTCCGCAACTCCTGACTCAGGAGAATACTCCCAAAACTCATCCTGATGTACGAAAACATGTTGCCTGAGGCTAGCTCGACGGCGAAGTGATCACCGCTCGGTCCATACGCCGAATTTTAGTAGCCGGCGTCGCAGACAACCCCGTATGGCTCGCCCGTGTTATTCTTCACCAACGTTGCTACCGCAGAAAATTCGAAGGGACAAATTCGAACGCGATGGCATGTATAAGCTTGGGTTAACTCCTCAATCAGCCAGCTCGGAGCATTCTTAGCCTTCATGAACTCTGCGGCTTATGAACTGATTTCACTGAAATGGATTTCAGCTTGTTGTTCGCGAAGTAACTCTCTCTCAGCATTATTGAATCCGAAAAGGCAGCGAGAGTCCAAGATCATGAAGCCTCGTGAAACCCACTATTACACGGAGATTCGTCGGTTATAGAGATACCACTCTACGGCGAGCAACACCAAGGCAAGGGCCAACAACCACCGCCAATACTCAATCCGCGAAATGTCCTTCTGATCGCTACTAGCTCCTACATTCTGGGCTCCGATCAGAACTTCTTCCGCTGGCGCGATGTCACTCTCACGATCACTGAACAAGTTCACCGTGAACATCTGCAGAGTACGATCATCACCAACCGGCTTGACTCGATAGAAACCTAGCTCATCGGTTTGCGTGTGAATCAACTGCGGACCTCCCGCTCGGTTTAGCTTTGTAGATTTGCCAAGCGGATCGACCACTTCCACTTCATCAAAACGACTCGCCAGATTCAGTACTCCAGGCTGCCCCGGTCGAATCGACTTTGAGCCCGATGTAGAAACTGCCCCCCCTAAATACTCGAGAGCGTTCAAAACAAATACCGGAAAGCTGCGTTTGATGGGCCAGTCGGTATTGGGAATGACACCACCATCTTCCGAAGGAGTGGCGAATCTCATCCCAAGCACCGCATCTTGGTAGGCATCCCGCGGTGCAACGCCAAAGAGTACGCCTTCCTGTGACCGGACGAGTTCAACACCACCAGACGGCATCTCAAGTGCTCGCCCTTCCACGATTCGAACTGTCCCCATATCCACATACTGAAGTATCGGGTGCGAGCGATTAATATCGATAACAAACAGAGGACCTGTCAGTTCGCCTGCCTTCCAAAGCAGATTGGGCCCTCCCTCAGATTCGTTGGCTTGGGTGTTCTCCACTACAGCTTCCTCATCCGCCGACGGTCCCTCCGACTCCTCGCCCTCCACCTCGATTGAAACAGAAACCGGTGGTAAGGCACCAAGAAAGAAAGTATTCGCCTCAGGCATCTTCTTCGGAGCGCAATTGTCGTAGATAAATAGATCCACGGTGCCACTTTCTGACAGTGCAACAACATTCTCTGTCTCAAGCGATTCTGGCTCCATGATTCGAACATTCGCAAGGGCCGTCGCTTGCTCAGTCGCGAGAGCAGCCTCGAGCGGCGTATTTCCGTTGGTCACCAGGACGACTTCTAGTTCCCGTGGCGGATCCAATCCAGCAAATGCCGCGTTGTCGAGTGGAAAATCGTCGGCATATTCAAGCTCAAGTTGCAGTTGCCCTTCGACCAAATTTTGAATCTCAAAATTCACTCCTGTGGTAGCAAAAGCCTCAATCTCAACTTCGCTGGCATCAATGAGTTCACCGTCCAGAGTCAGCGAAGCCGTTGCTGTTACTTCCTGCCCGCAGAAGTTTTGCACCAACGCAAATGCCTCGACCTGATCGTCTTTCTCTGTGTTTCTCTCAGCCGTAAATGCCACGATCCCCACATTGATCGGCAAAGCATCACCGATCGGAATATACTCCGCGGCCAAGTTGCCCAAGTCCATTTGCGGCGCAGAAAAGCCGCCGTCACTCATGATGTACAGCATTGCAGGCATTGCCTCAGCAACTTGGACATCATTGAGATCACCTACCTGACTTGTCCTTCCCGGATTCGCCAAACCAGACGCAGCCCGCAGTGCCTCGTTGAGATCCGTAGTTCGATTGGTTGGAGGTATCGATTTGATCGCGTCACGCAATCTGGCTTTGTCACTGGTAAACCCCTGCCGCACATCCGCTCGATCGGAAAAAGCAATGATCATCGCCACATCGTTTTTGCCGAGTGCTTCAACCATTTCTAACGCACGTTCTTTTGCTTCCGCCAAACGCGATTGATCCAAGTCCTGCGACTGCATACTGGACGAGTTGTCAATCATGAAGATTGACCGAGCACCCAGCGTTTCTTCTCCACGGAATCCAGGCCGAAGACACGCCAAAATGAATGCCAGCACCACCAATAGCTGTAGCAGCAGCAAGAGATTCTTACGCAACCGTTGCCAGATACTGTTTACATGCAAATCCTCAATGGTGCGCTGCCAGAGATAGGTGCTTGGAACCTGCACCGGATTGCGCCGGAGCTTCAGGAAGTAAAGCATGATGATCAGCGGTGGAACAGTGGCCATCAATATCCACTGCCAAGGGCTTAGCATATTGATCAAACTCATCGCACCAAACCTCGCTCACGCAAGTATTGCCCAACCAAGACGTCAGCTCCCTGATCACTTCTGGCGAGCAAATATGTCATGTCACGCTGCGAACAGAATTTTCGAGCTTGGTCGACAAAAGACGCCAGAGTCGCTTTGTAGCGTTTCAGCACGGCACTGCTTACTGAAATCTCAGCTTCATCTTCGTCCTCACAGTCCACTAGCTTGAGATCGCCGTTCAGATCTGGCTCCATTTCTTCTGGACTGAGAATGTGCAGAACAAAAACATCCATCTGCTGGCCGACGAGCAATCGCAACGCCGACTCGTAACCGTTCTTGTCCATCAAGTCAGTTAGCAACACCACGATGCCCCGCCCCGAATTTTTCAGACAAAAACGCTTGATCGAGTCGGTGAAGTTGAACAGCTGATTCGCCTGCATCGAATCCATAAAGTCCAACATCTGATACATTTGCGAACGACCTCGCAATACGGGAGTCGACTGATTCTCCGCCCCTAAGAACTCGATCTTGACCCGGTCGCCTCGGCACATTCCCACGAAGCCCAAAGCAGCAGCCACTTGTTTCGCTGTATAAAATTTGCTCGGTTCGCCAAAATCCATGGAAGGACTCGCATCCACCAAGAAATAGACGTGCAAATCCTCTTCTTCTAAAAACAGCTTCAGATAAAGTTTGTCGAGTCTGGCGTAAAGGTTCCAATCGATAAAGCGCAGATCATCGCCTGGCACGTAGTTGCGAAAGTCAGCGAATTCGACACTCTGGCCCTTCCGCTTACTCCTTCGCTCGCCTTTCATGCGACCACGAAAGACTTTTCGACTGACCAGCTCCATGCGTTCCAATCGCGCGAGCAAGTGCGGAGACAAAAGCTCCTGAGGTTCCGTTTTCGCCATTTCACACCTTGAGATGTATCCTTTGCTACGACTCATCGGAAAACGAGTCGCACTCATCCCAATTTCAATTGGCGCTAAGATCTTGGCGCTTAAACCACGGGACAAGAAGTGACAAAAAAGCGCACACTCACACCTGAATCGGATTACATTTTAACAAGTCACACCTCTTGGGTGCATAGGTCTGCCGAATTCCCAGCATGGCTAAGCATAGTTTGATATTAGGCAAGTCGTTGGCAAAACAACTTTCCCTTCCTTTCCGAGCGGACCCACGCGAAGAGGGGACTCGAGGAATTATGGGGAGGTCCGGAGCCCTAGCGACGGCGAGGGATTCTCTCCGCTTTGAAACTACGAATTGACCTGCGCATCCCCAGATACGGTTTGCCCAAGACTTTTTCCAAAGAAATATGCGTTTTCCCAAATAAGATTATTGAGACGCCTACGCTATAATCTCATTCGCGACGCGACCAAAGACATCCGTCAATCGGAAATCGCGACCACTGTAGCGATAGGTCAGGCGTTCGTGGTCGATTCCCATCAGATGGAGGATCGTCGCGTGTAGATCATGCACATGCATTCGATTTTCGATCGCATGCATCCCAAACTCATCAGTGGCGCCGTGCATCAATCCGCCTCGCACTCCGCCTCCGGCAAGAAACATCGAGAAACCGGTCGCGTGGTGATCACGACCAGGTTTCGACTTGGCCTTCTTGTCGGTCTGTGCGTAAGGCGTCCGGCCGAATTCGCCGCCCCAAATGACCAAGGTATCCTCGAGCATTCCCCGCTCTTTTAAGTCACTGATAAGCGCGGCCGAAGCTCGATCGCTGTCAGCGCAAAGCCTACGATGCCCGCCGTTGTTATCCTTATGGGTGTCCCAAGGCTGCTTACCTTTGTCTACGTAGTAAACTTGCACAAATCGCACACCACGCTCTAACAGCCTTCTCCCCAAAAGACAACTCTTCGCAAAAACACTATTGCCATATCGCTCTGCGACATACTTCGGCTCATGCGACACATCAAATGCTTCGGTCGCCTCTGCTTGCATCTTGAAGGCCAATTCCATCGACTGAATGTGAGCCTCCAAATCGGGATCCGTATGTCGCTCGACGGCGTGCATGCGGTTGAGCTGCTGGACAAAATCAAGCTGCTGGCGTTGTTGCGAGCGAGCAAGACTCGGATGCTTCAAGTGTGCAACCAACGAATCCAATCGCATGTCTTTGGTGTTGACCGAAAGTGCCTGATGATTGGCGGGCAAAAAAGCCGAGGACCAAAGCTGCGGACCAACGACTGGCATGCCTGGCGCGATCGACACAAAGGCGGGTAGATTTTCGTTTTCTGTGCCAAGGCCGTAGGAGGCCCAAGAGCCAAGGCAAGGCCGAGTCGGCTGTTGATTGCCACTATGCATCATCAACAACCCTGGCTCGTGATTTGCCGTATCGGTGTGCATCGAGCGCAGCACGCACAAGTCGTCGGCGTGCTTGGCCAAGTTCGGCAAGAGTTCGCTCATCACCACGCCACTCTTGCCGTGCTGCTGAAAACGAAATGGCGAAGGCATGTAGCCGTTTGTTTTAGTGATCCGTTCTTTCGGCTGTTCCCCGGGAGCTTGCCCCTCGTATTTAGCCAGCGCCGGCTTGGGATCAAAAGTATCGACGTGCGAAGGCGCGCCATTCATGAATAGAAAAATGCAGCGTTTTGCCTTGGCTGGAAAATGCAAGCCCGAAGACTGCGCCGCACCAGCCAACGCTTCCTTCGCCAAGAGCCCGGTCAGTGGCAGCATGCCAAATCCAGCTCCAGCACGTGCCAACATATGACGTCGATTGATAAAACTCATTTTTCACTAATCCAAGATATAAGTCTCATTGGACATCAGCAGCCCATGAACCAATTGCTGCGTTCCGGCCTCAGACAAGTACTGAACAGCCAGCCTTTGTTCTTCAGAAGACGGCTTCCGCGCAAAGATAACACGATAAGCCTTGTTGACTTTTACCTCAGCTGAATCCGTGTTCTTTTCGGACTCTTTCTCAATGCGTTGCGTTAACTTCTCCGCTACATTAACCATGAAGGGACTGTTCATCAAAAAAAGTTTTTGCGACGGCGTGATGGTTTTCGCCCGACCATCACTGTGCACGTTCGGATCAGGGAAATCAAACAGAGCCAACATTGGATTCAGCTTCAGGCGACTCACGTCGCAGTAAACCGTTCTTCTGTCCGCCTCCTTGCTGCCAGCGTCCAAGTGTTCTTTGCCGGACTGTTTATTGATCAAACCGGCATGAGCAAGTAGCGAATCCCTCCATTGCTCAACTGACATCTGCTTTCGATTCATTCGCGAAAGCAAGCGATTATTGGGGTCGGGCTCGATCGTTGATGGTGCTGGTGGCAATTGAGACAATAGCTCTACCTTGGTTTCCTCGGTACCAAAGCTAGATTGCTGGTAAGTGGCGCTCATCACAATCTCGCGACACAACCACTTCAGTGACCAACCGTTTTCCATAAAGCGTGCTGAGAGGTCATCTAGCAGCTCGGGATGAGTTGGCGTTTCACCGAGTGCACCAAAATTACTGGGCGTCCCTACCAGCGGCTCGCCGATTAACTTGCCCCAAACACGATTCACGAAAACTCTTGCGACCAGTGGATTCTGCGGTGAAGTCAATTGCTCTGCCAGCTCAAGTCGACCGCTACCAGACTTGAACTCCGCTCTCTGCAACTCGCCGGAATCCGGATTTGCTTCACCCAGCACCTTCAAGAAGCCGCGGGGCACGACATCGCCGCGGCGTTTCACATCGCCACGAATCATGATTGCCAAGTCCTGCGGGGACTTGTCCCGCACGATGTGCATCGCATCTTGCGGCTTCTTGGCGTGACCTTTTCCGTCCTTCTCCTTCTTATCATCCAATGGCCGATTGAACATCTCGATGCTCGCAAACACACCAGCCAAAGCGTAGTAGTCTGCGGTTCCAATCGGATCGTACTTGTGATCATGGCAACGCGCACATGCCACCGTAAGACCTAAAAGACCTCGCGAAAGAACATCTACGCGATCCTCCCACTCATCCGCCTTCACCTCCGGTGAATTGCGTCGATAATACTTCGGACCAAGCCCTATAAAGCCGAGAGCCAAGTCATCCGAAACATCTTCGGGTGTCACCAAATCTGCCGCAAGTTGCAAGCGAATGAACTCGTCGTAGGCTACATCGTCATTGAGCGCCTTAATCACCCAATCGCGATAGCGATACGCGTTCGGAAAGAAGAGTGAACTATTGTTGCCAACAATGTGGGCCTGATCGTCGGCGAATCGCATCAAGTCCAACCACATCCGCGCCCAATGCTCTCCAAAGGCATCGGAGGAGAGCAGGGCATCTGCGTATTCAGAAACGCTCTCTTCATCCATGGACGCTAGCTCTTCCGTCGCGTTCTGCTCGGGAGGCAAGCCGACCAAGTCAAAACTTAATCGGCGGAGCAATCGTGAAGCAGTTGCTTGTTTGCTTGGACGCAATCCTGATGTTTGAATCTTGGCCGCCACGAAGTCATCGATGCGACCGCGACTCCAGTCAGCGAATCCATGTTCCGGCAACTCATGCCGCTGAATCGGCTGGAAACTCCAGAACTCTTTCCGAGCGGCAAAGTCGATTTCGCTTTTATGCGTTTCGGCAGCGTGCAATTTATCGCCCTCGGAAGCCTCGCGCGGATCAAAAGCTCCGTCGACAATCCACTTTTCAAAGTCGTGAATCACCTCAGCCGAAAGTTTCCGGTCGGGTGGCATCTCGAAGTCTTCATATTTAATCGCCGAGAGAACCAAACTCCTTGCAGGCTTCTTCGGGACTACCGCTGGACCGCTGTCGCCACCAAGTCGCATGGCTTCGCGGTGATCCAGTCGCAATCCACCTCCGACCTCATCCCCACTCAGCGAATGACATTGATAACAGTGTTCCACTAGAACCGGACGGATCTTCTTTTCAAAGAAATCGCTTTTCTCATCTGCTCTTACAAGCGATGGCAACAACAGTAGAAAGGCAACTGCGCTGGTTATCCGAAACATAGGCATGTCGGCGATGTGACTTGGTAAGAGTGAAGTCAACAGGCGGGATAGCGTTGACATCGGCGGGATCGACGGCTCATTGCATTGTAGACCGTCCACCTATTGTAGCCTAGAAATGCAAACTCCGGCCACAGAGTTCAAGCGCTGTTATTACACCATTGCGGATTAGTATGCGGGATGGGTGGCTGAAACCAATTCCCTCACCCATGCCAGTCTCAAGCTCGAAATGCAAGGAAGTTTCGAAAATGGTCTTAATGACTCGTTACCGATTCCGCGCCTAACTCCACTAAACCAACATCTAGCTGAAATAGGGAAGAGTGAGGTACACATTTCTCGGATTGAATTGGCGTCAGACGTGGATTCGTTGCTTTCTTCTTGGTCTAACGATTCTGCCAGCAAACGCTCAGCGGGAAGATTGGCTACAGTTTCCAGGACACAATGCTGCTGGAATTTACTCAGGCGATGTGCCGACGCGACGGAGCGACAACGAGAATCTGAAGTGGGTGACACCACTTCCGAGAAAGGGCGTCAGTAGTCCGATTGTTGTTGGCGATCGACTCTTTGTGACCACGTTTTCTGGCTTCGGACAAGATCTTAAGAATCCTGGCGAGATCGAAAACCTGCGCCGGTATCTTGTTTGCGTTGACCGGAAGTCAGGCGGGATGCTGTGGGAACGTAGTCCGCCAACTCGATTTCCCGAGGACGGATTCAAGGGCTTCGTCACCGATCAAAGTTACGCCAGCTGCACTCCGGTCGCCGATAGTAATCCGCTAACTAGCCATTTGCGTCTGATCGACGAACAAACGCGCCAGTTCCTTGCAGTAATTTCAAAACGTCACGGAAGAAGCAGGATAATCCGCCAGGCTTCGTCGCCTGTAATACACTCCGAGTTTGATCTGCTTGAAAAATAAGTCGCTGCAGTTTTAAATTCAACTCACAAGTAACTTTGGCTTGCCACCGACGATGAGGACTCTGAAATGAAACTGTTTGCAAATTCGCTCATAGTCCTGCTCGCGTGTTCCACCTTTGCCGTAGCTCAAGATGGACCACATGATTGGCCTTTTGGCCCCCAGTTTAAGTCGTAGCGGCTTGGGAAGCTGGCGAGGGCGATAAGCTGCTTAGTCCGCCTGAAGGAGTTATCGCGATGCGGGGTGCTGCCGATGAACGTCCTGCAGGTCCGCCGCTTTGGGTTGCAGCTGAGCAAGTGCTCGCTGAAGAGATCGGTCTTCACGGTCCAACAAATGAAGTAATCGAAGCGTGGGAAAACGGCGAAGGTGAATTTCTTCCTGATCCTCCCCCGTTCGTGCTCGAAATCTTGGCTATGTTTCGCTGGGGACGCTAGCCACAAAACGAAACAGAATGATGCCACTACTAGTCGCGGAATGCTCGCGGCTGGCAGTTTTCAATTGCCATGCCGCATTCGACCTTGAACACGCTCATGGAGTTGCCATCATTATCATGCTCTCAAACCGGCTCCATGCTGCGAAAATAGATTTGTATTTTTCATCGCGACTTACCTCGGAAGCTCAAATCATCCAGATCATGCAAGATAGAATAGTCGAGCGTTGACTGACTATTCATATCATCTTGATGTATCCGAGTAGAGTAACTTAGCGGTCGCAGTCGCCCGTTGCGCTAGCCCTGGTAATTGAAGGAATGTGAGCTAACGATGAAGCTTTCTGTAGGTCTGTTGAATCTATTCCTGGTGTGCAGGCTGTTTTCGTACGGCGTTTTTGCGACCGAGCAGGGCAAGAGCGTTGCCAAGGCGGAACGCCCGAACATCGTTTTTGTCCTAGCCGACGACATGGGATGGAATCAACCGGGTTTCAACGGTGGGAAGGCAGAATTGACTCCCAACCTGGACCGACTGGCGGCGGAAGGAATGCGTCTGAATGAGTTCTACACGCACAGCGTTTGTGCCCCGACAAGAGCAGCTTTTCTGACTGGCCGTTACGCATTCCGAACTTGGAGTGATTGGCGGTCGGAGGATTTTGGAAAGCCAAGTTACCTCGCCAAGCTGGGGCTGGACTTAGCCCACAACGAACGTGGTGAACCCACGCGTCGGATTCATGCTTTGGATACTAACGAACGCACGGTCGCAGAGGCTTTGCAAGAAGCCGGCTACTTCACTGCTTTGATGGGCAAATGGCATCTCGGAGAATGGTTGCCCGAGCATCTACCGATGGGACAGGGCTTTAAGCACCAATATGGCTTTTACGCGTGGGGAATCGACTACTACACAAAGACGATCGTCCATAACGCCCCAGCTCGGTTCGCTGTCTACGATTGGCACCGAAATCAGAAACCAGTCAAGGAAGATGGCTATACGACTGATCTTATCGCTGCTGAAGCCGAACGCGTTATCGCCTCAAGAAAGAACGACGATCGTCCCTTTTTCATCTACGTAGCATTCAATGCAGTGCATGGGCCGCTGAATCCTCCGCCTGGTTTCGAAGGCGACGTAAACGATCCGCTAGCCATCCGCGACGCGATGCTGGAAAGATTTGATAAGGCGGTCGGGCGAATCAGCAAGGCGATCGATGACAACGGGTTCCGTGAAAACACACTGTTTGTCTTCACCAACGACAATGGACCTGTGCTAGAGTCGATGAGCAAGCCGTTTCGAGGAACGAAGAATACAACTTTTGAAGGCGGCGTTCGTCAGCCAGCTATCCTTCGATGGCCCGGCCACACAAAGCCAGGCACCCAGAAAGATGGCCTGATGTTCATCGCTGACTTCTTACCGACATTCATCTCACTTGCTGGCGGAAAGCATGAACAGGAAAAATCGATCGATGGGATCGATATGACGGAGATGTTGTTCCAGGGCGCCGAAAGCCCGCGGAAAGAAATCGTCTTCGATGTCGCGGGCAGTGTTCGACTTCCAACCATTCGCAGCGGCGCATTCAAGCTCATGGGCGACGCTTTGTATAATCTCGAAGAGGATCCATCCGAGCAAACGGATGTCGCGAAGCAACATCCCGATGTGGCACGAGAACTGAAGGCTCGCGTTACCGCCATCGGCAACGAGCGACCGCCGCTGGGCGACAAGCCCTTGCTGATGGATCCGCCACTGCCATACGTTTACGGAAAAAATGAACAACAAGATATACCGGCTTGGCTAGTCAAAGCAGTAGATGCTGTCCGAGCCAAACAACCACAAGAATGGGCCACTGGCGAAACACCGTGGCCCAAAGCTCCTCAGGGAGCAGTCGCTAGCAAAATGGATGGACTCAAAGACGAGGTCGGAGGCAGCGAACAGAATCGCAAAAAAGATTAATGCCTGACGAGCGACCTCATTTCGCATTCAAAGGCTTGAACGTCTTGCCTGTTTGATTGACCAACCGAGCTCGATGCCCAAATCCATGCGATTTCAAACCAAGGGTGGAGTGGATCAGCAGTTTAACGCGGTTTCCGATTCTTCGAATTTCAATCAATGATCGCGAAAAGGGATCTCGACTGTCAGCCGCTGACCATGTCCCGGCGGCTGAACAATGAAGGTTGCCTAGTCTGTCTCTAGTTGCGAACGAAACGCAATCTTCCAACGCTAGGTTACACCATCAACTGTGATCGGCGAATTTGTCCGTCTAGCGAGTGTCAGGAGCGGGATAGATTGTTACGAACTCGGATTTGGCGTCTTGGCTGCAGGACGTTTGCCCCGGTTGCACCGTGCGTGACAAAGCGAAGAGCCAGTTCAGAAGAACCTGAGTCAAACGATAACTGAGTTTTTCACTGCTCAGAATCAAACGTCCCAGAACCGTGGCTAACGACATTCGGCTGAAATGCCAAAGCCATGAGCCCTCGCGACGTAAGTCGCCGGGCATTTCGCAAATATGGAGGCTGGACATCGCAGCCGTTCCGCATAGATGTGCCGCTACGAACTGAAGAACCGGCGACTCGCTCCTCGCATCGGTAATGCGAGGAGCGATTCGATCAAGCCATTCGAAATTACATATCGATCTCATAGCCCTTGCGGCTCGCGCGAGAGAGGAACGAGTTGGCTTCTTCGTCCCCAATGATCTCTCGTTTCGCTGGATCCCAATTCAGCTTGCGGCCAAGTCGGATTGCGATATTTGCCAAGTGGCAAGTCTCAAGCATGCGGTTGTGTGTCCAAACATCAGAGATTGGATTCTCACGTGATTGCATTGCAGCGATCCAGTTGGCCGTGTGATTTTCACTGACCGGTCCGCCGTAGACTTCTTCCACTGCGCCTTCCGGTAAGGGATTCTTTTCTAGGTCTTCGACTGGCTTGCCAGACAAACGTCCGCGGTTCACGAAGATGCGTCCCTTGGTGCCTTCGAACAGAATACCATTGTCGCCCTCGCTCTTGATGATCAGCGGAATACCACCGGGCATATCCGCTTGGATCTCGAACTTCGTTGGCGAGTTGTACTTGTTATCCACTGTCGGGTTGCCGTCTTTGTAGTCAACTGGCAGCGAATAGCTGACAGGCGTAATGCTGCTCGGTCCCGTCTCGCTGGCACCCAATGCCCAAGTGGCGATATCAACGTGGTGTGCACCCCAATCGTTCATTTGACCGCCCGAGTACTCGTACCAGTTTCGCCATGCATAGTGACAATTTGTGTAAAGCGGAACTCCACCACCATAGCCCTTGCGCATTTCGGGCAATGCTCGATAAGGAACCTTGGGAGCTGGTCCCAGCCACATGTCCCAGTTCAGTCCCTTGGGCACGTCGATGGCGGGGATATCGGGTGACCCCGTCGCACCGCCGATTCCACAAGTCACTTTGCGAAGGTCACCAAGCCGTCCAGCGCGAATGATCGCGATCGCCTTTAAGAAACGTTGGTTATTCTCGGTGCGTTGCATCGTGCCAACTTGGAAGACGCGGCCTGTTTTCTTAACGACTTCTTCGATCAGCTTGCCTTCGGCGATCGTCAGCGTGAGCGGCTTCTCGCAGTAGACATCCTTTCCGGCCAACATGGCTTCGATCGAAATCTTCGTATGCCAGTGGTCGGGAGCAGCAATCATGACTGCATCGATGTCTTTGCGTTCCAAGACTTTTCGATAGTCCCCATAGCCGTCAGCGGCTTTGCCGGTCTTGTTTTTCAACTTTTCGTTGACCATGCCGAGGACATTTTCGTCCACATCGGCGAAGGCAGCAAAGTCCGCGAACTTGGTCGATTTGTTGGTGATCGTCCAACCTTGATTACGCAGTCCAATCGTCGCGAAGACGGGACGCTCGTTTGGAGAAGCTTGCGCGATCGAGTTGGCACTTGGGCCAGCAAAAACTCCTGCAGCGGCTGCAGCAGAAGTCGCCCCTAAGAAATAACGTCGGTTCAAACGAGTCGAATTGGTCATGAGTCGCCTATTAGGTGTTTCAAACGAAGAAAGTCTATTGGTGAATGGTTAGCTTCATTCTCGTTTGATCTACGAGCTATTCATAGACCCGTCAGGTATGCATCCCGGAATTCCTTGTGGGACAATCAAAAACACATTGACTGTGTATACGAGCCGATGTGCACTCTGAAAATTTCCCTCGGAGCTTAGTTCTCCTGTAAGCACCCAGCGCAAGATGGCACCTCTACTCGTAGAGCGGCGAATTGCCTCGATTGCAATCTCTCTTTAGCCGGAAACACTGAGTGCTTGAGGAAGATTCCAAGGCGATATTCACCAACTGGCTGGAACAGCATAGCTCCTCCGTCTTGAAGGTTTCGCGCTCCTACACGCTGACAGAGGAGGAGTCGCAGGATCTGGCTTGAGAGATTTTGCTTCAGTCTTGGCGTTTGCTGCCCACGCGAGCGAACCGCGACCTGTTGTGGAAGCCGTCGGACCAAGGAATCTAGGCGTCTTTGGAACTTAAGTTTGCCGCGACCGCGTGAGCGTCCGGGCATAGTGAAACGACCACTAAGCGGAAGGCCCGATGCTTGCGGCGATGCGGCTCACAAAACGCGCCTTTGGGAAGCCTAGTCGCCAATACAATACAGAAAACTACCAGTTCGAAGGTACATCTCGTTACCGATGATGGCTGGCGTGGCGCTGGCGTCACTATCATCCCCTTCGAAGGTATTTTGGGCCAAGACTTTGAAGTTAGGCGTAGCTGAAATCACAAAGGTGCCGCTGTAACGGCTGACGATAATTATCCTGTCGCCTGCTAGAACCGGAGAGGCGTAGACAGGTCGTCCGCCGCTTCGTAGTCCGGGAACACGTTCTTTGTAAACTTCCTGGCCATCGCTGGAACGCGTGCAGTTTGCGATACCTCGATCGTCGATCCAATAAAAGTGACCATCGTGCAGCAAGGGAGTTGCAACGTACGAAGTGCTGCGCGAATACCACTTCTGCTTGCTGGTCATATCATCTTTGCCGCCAACCGGAAAAGCGTGACTGCCATTCGATTGATAACCGCCGAAGATGTAGACCGTATCATCCTTCACGATAGGGCTGGGGGAAACGTTGCCGGTCAGCCGGGTTTCGGCATACCACTTCAGCTTTCCGGTGTCCAAGTGCAAGCCCCAGAGTTCGCCTGGTACCGCAACAATGACTTCGTTCTCTTGTTCCACGATTGTTGGAGTGTTGTAAGACAACTCAAGATAACCGCCCTCCGCCTTCCAAATCTCTTCGCCCGTTTTCTTGTTCAATGCTCGTACGCTAACGCTTTCTTCGGCCGAATTCACGATCAATTTATCGTCATGCAGTCGAAGACTTGCCGCAGAGCCCCAGCGACGATTACTCGACTCGGCACCGACGCCGACTTTCCATTGTTCCTGGCCGTTCATATCAAAGGCATACACGCCACTTTTACCGTAGAATACATAGACAAACTTGCCGTCTGTCACGGGAGAATTACTGGCGTAGCCGTGCTCGGTTAGGTAACCACGGTAGCTGTCTTCGCTCGCCTTGGATGCAACTTTCTTCTCCCAAACCACCTCGCCGGAGTTTCGGTCGATGCAAAGGAGATGGCGGACCAGATCATTCAAGCTACCGCCGTCACGACCGATACCCGAATAGCAGGTCACGAAGATCTTGCCACCCCAGACCACAGGACTAGAGGAACCGGCTCCCGGTAACGGACATTTCCACTTGAGGTTTTCCTTCTCGCCCCAAGTCAACGGTAGCTGCGAATCAGGGCTCTTTGCATCGGCACTGCCGCCCCGAAAGCTGGGCCAATTCTCAGCAGCCTGGGCGGTGATCGTGGCTGTCGCCAACACAAAGAAAACGGAACGCGAAAACAACATGAGTGGGGACTTCTAGGAGATCAGGAAAAAATCGGCAACGGATTCGACGAATATGGATTCCGACAACGAATGCCCCAAAGGACTCATGCATTCGCATTTTTCAAAATGCTTGCGGGCCATACGAGCACGCGGCGAAAGCCAGTGATTCCTCCTGCCGCGCAGAACTTTGCCCTAGAGCAGCCGGAGCCTGCACCTGGGCGTTAAACGATTTTCCATCCGCAGACCTTAACAAGCGATTTGCTGTTATGTTTTAGATCTGTGAACGGATTGACGCCAAACAGAATTGCGGCTCACTTGGCTTTGCCTTTCTCGTGCGGTTTGCGAGCTGGCTTTTTCTTTGGTGGGCGACCAATCTGCGTGTCTTCTGGAACCTGAAATTCTTCGCGCAGACTGGCGAGCTCTTTTTCCAGCATAGACTGCACATCCTTGTAGTCTGGATGCCCCCAAACGCTGGTTAGCTCGTTTGGATCCTTCTCCAAATCAAACAACTCCCAGTCATTTCGCCTCTCACCACCCAGTGCATAGAGATGCATCAGTTTGTGCTGACCATTCGTCACACCGTAGTGCCGAGCGACATTGTGAGCCCCCGGATTCTCATAGTAGTGGTAGTAGAAACTCTTGCGCCAGCCGCCTGGAGTGGTGCCATCGAACAAGTCGACGATACTGCGGCCTTGCATATCACTCGGAACTCGGACTCCAGCAATGTCCAGAAACGTCTCGGCAAAATCGAGATTTGAAACTATCGCATCTTGCGTGCTGCCTGGCTTGATCCTGCCTGGCCAACGTACTAGCAAAGGTGTCTTCAATGACTCTTCGTACATCCAGCGTTTGTCGAACCAACCGTGCTCGCCAAGATACCAACCTTGATCGGAGGAGTAGATCACGACCGTGTTGTCCGCCAAGCCAGCTTCGTCCAAATAGTCGAGTACTCGACCAATGCCATCATCAACACTCTTCACACACCGCAAGTAGTCTTTGACATAGCGCTGATATTTCCACTTGATAATTTCTTTTTCGCTCATGTTCGGCTTGGCCTTGCGGAATGCTTCGTTCTTTGCGCCGTAAGCCTCATTCCACTTCGCTTTCTGCTCTTCGTTCATGGTGCCATAGCCAGAGAGCTTCAAGTCGCGATCATTGAGATGTCGGCTGACAGTCATGGTCTGCTGAGATGCCGCCGAAGTTCGACCTGAGTAGTCATCGAAGAGAGTTTCTGGCTCAGCAACTTCTACATCGTCCAACCAATTGAGATACTTGGGGCCGGGCATCCAATTTCGGTGCGGAGCCTTGTGTTGATACATCAGCATGAATGGCTTAGAGTCATCGCGAGCATCCTTGAGCCAATCCAAAGCCAGATCTGTGATAATGTCAGTGGTATAGCCCGTATGCTTGGTCTTTTCGCCGTTCTTGAGCATGGGCGGATTGTAGTAGGGACCCTGTCCGATCAAAACTTCCGAATAATCGTAGCCCTGCGGCGCCATGTGCTCGCCCAAATGCCACTTGCCAACCACAGCAGTTTGATACCCTGCGTGCTGCAAGAGTTTTGGAAACGTTTGTTGCGTTCCATCAAACTTGTTGCCATTACGGATGAAGCCATTCAAATGACTGTACTTTCCAGTCTGAATAACAGCTCGACTTGGTCCACAAATCCCGTTCGTCACATAACAACGATCGAAACGCATGCCCTCTTTGGCGATACGATCCATATTGGGCGTAATGATACGGCTGTCGTCATAAGCGCTTAGAGCCTGCTGACAGTGATCATCAGTGAAGATGAAGAGGATGTTAGGACGGTCCGCTGCTTTGGCTTCGGCGCCAAGCACAACTGATAACATCAAACAAGCTAGAATGGATCTACGCATAAGAGTTCGCCTCGGTGGGTTGGTGGGTCGGGGCAGATTATCGCACGAATTGCTCGACGATTCCAGCGACTTCTCCATGCAAGAATACAAGCACGACGCGTCTGCAGTGGTCGCCTGAAGAGTCGAGACATTATGTTGAGGGCGACGGCAGACTCACTGGCTCGCGTCACGTGTGCTGGTTAGCCATCAGCTTCTACAGAATCCGCTTGGGTGGCAAGAAGATATTAGCACTCAAGATGCCCCCGACGAGGCCTGCTGCGACAATCAGCATACTCGAAGCGGCATCGACCCCGGCCAGCGTTTCATGATTGATAAATGCTGTGAGCGAACGATAGCCCAGCGATCCGGGAACGAGCACCAAAATGCCTGGCGTCAGCGGTACCAGGGCAGGGCGATTCCGCAGCCGAGCGTACAAATTGCTGCCAATGCCAACCGCAAGAGCTCCAGCAAAGGCGCCAGTCTCCATCCCCCAATACTTGCCCGCAAACAAGCTCGCCGTGAAGCCACATATCGTAACGAGCTCGATGACCAGCCATTGTCGCCAACTCGCACGAAAAACAATTGCAAACAACAGAGGAGCGATAGCGATCGCTGGCCAGATCGACCACTCTGGCAAACTCCAAGGATTGACCTCTGGAATGTTGCGCCATGCGCCAGCCACACGCCACCCCAGCCCGACTCCAATACTCATCGTCAGCAACGAAACGATGGCACCTGCGATACGAGCAACTCCCGCCGACAGGTGCCCAACAGCCAATTCGGTTAGCGCAACTGTCAGAGTCAAGCCTGGCAGTAAGACAATCAAGGCAGCCAGAGTCACGACTCGATCATCGATCGGCATGCCAAGGCAGCTAAGCCCAAGCGCCCCCATTGAAGCACACAAGCCGGCAACGGGCTCGAGCAGTCCGCGACCAGTAGGTAACTTTTTCTCTGCCCACTCCAGCAGTGCAATCAGCAGCCCCACTAGACCGGCAGCGATTGCTTCGTAACCACTTCCGCGAAAGAAAATCGCGACCAAGCCACAGCAGAGCGCACTTGCGACTGCTGTTAGCCAGGCAGGAAAAGGCGGTGGACTTTCACCAATCTCCTCCATCAAATCGCTAGCCTGTGAGACTGTCAGTTCTTCCGCTTCCAGCCGCTCAAGCACTTCGTCGAAGCGAATCAACTTGTCGACGTCCACCGGCCCACAGTTCACTCGACGCACATACGTCGCTTCGCCCGACTCGTCGGTAATGGAGCAAATCAGAGCGGTAGGAGTGTATAAGAATAATCCTTGTACCCCAAGTGATTCCGACAGCTGCACCAAAACTGCCTCTAATCGATGCGACGGAGTTCCGTGCATCTGTAGCAACACGCCTACTTGGATCAAGAAGGCGTGAATTGGGTTCTCAGGAACGCACTCGTAGGTCTCGGCTGGATTCATCATGATTAGTACGCATCCCTCGCTGCTGCGAAAAACCTGCGCTTCGAGATGGCGGGCAACAAGTTACAATTCGCGAAGGCATGATTTGAAACCCAAATAAGAAAACTGCAATGGCAAACGCCGACTCCACTTCAGACCAACGCGAGCTCCAAGTAAACCTTGCAGAGCGCAGCTACAAGATTCATATCGGCCAGGATTGTTTGAAGCACATTGGCAATTTTCTAAACGAAGTCATGGGTCGAACACGCCACGCCGTCGTGATGTTCGACGAGAATGTCGAAGGGTTCTCCAACCAGATATTCGAACAACTTGTCCGAGCCGAATGGCGTGCTTCACCGATCCGCATTGCGAGCGGAGAACAAAGTAAGTCAGTGGCAAAGGCGGGGAGGATTTGGGGGGAAATGCTAGCTGCACATACCGATCGCGGCTCGGCGGTGATCGCAGTCGGCGGCGGTGTCGTCGGTGACTTAGCAGGATTCATGGCAGCCACCTTCGCTCGCGGTATTCCTCTAGTCCAAGTCCCCACGACCTTGCTCAGCCAAGTGGACTCGAGCGTCGGAGGTAAGACAGGCATCAATTTACCAGGAGCGAAAAATATCGTCGGGGCGTTCTGGCAACCCACTCTGGTTGTCATCGACTCAAGCACTTTGGCGACATTGCCACAGCGTGAGTACGTTTCCGGCTTGGCCGAAGTCGTCAAATACGGAATGATCCTGTTGCCAGACCTATTTGAGTTTCTAGAGCAAAACGTTGAAGCGGTCCTCGCCAAAGATCCCACAACCGTCTCGCACATCATCGAGCAATCCTGCCGTGCCAAGGCGATGGTGGTCGAAGAGGACGAGCGAGAAACCAGCGGCCGAAGGGCAACGCTCAATTATGGGCATACTTTTGGGCACGCCCTCGAAAGCATCAGCGGCTACGGCAAGTTGTTACACGGAGAAGGCGTGGCCATTGGCATGCACATGGCCGCAACGATGGCCGCTCACATGGGCCGCATCAATGCAGAACTGGTGGCACGTCAAGCTGCGTTGCTCAAGCAACTCCAACTACCGACTCAATTCCGCGATGCCGATCCAGAAGAGATGTGGGCAGTCATGCAGCACGACAAGAAGGTCGAACACGGCAAGTTACGGTTCATTTTGCCCACGCGTCTTGGCCACGTCGAACTGGTGCAAGGGATCGAACAACACCAAGCCACCGAAGCCATCCGAGCAGCAAATGCTTGAAAGATAAGTGTGGGGCACTATAACGAGCGCACCACTGCGATCGGACGCCAAACGGTGTATTTCGAGGCTTGGAGGAGCCCACGATGCAGCTTGTTTGTTTTGCGGGCGCTGGAAAGTGATCTATTTTGATCACTCGAACTACTTCCGCCGTTGCAACATAGACGACCGATGGATTCTTTAGGTCGCCTAGAATTATTGGCACTTCGCGCCTCTACACCTCTCTCACTTCCACGGCCGCCACGAGGCTAGACTTCTTCAAGTGCTCAGTTGTGTCGATCAGCCGCTCATGGACGGCGTGAGCTTGCCCAGGCGCAAGCCACCAACAGAAGCCCGACAGAGACATTCACTGAATCATCTACCAAGGCCTAAAACGCATCTCATCACTCCTAGTTCTCTCTCCGTCTGAACAACCACAAAGACGAGTTAGCCTCGTCGTCAGTTGCCGGAAGAAACAGCACCAGCGACGCTCCGTTTACAGGAAAACGGACATAAGCACCCATGGGCGGATCAACTTGAGAAACTGAAGCCATTCCCTTGCGTCTTGGCGACTCTCCGCGCGGCTTCAAACGAACCTGCCTACTGACCGAAACTTGTGGCGAATTCCGCCCCTGCGTAGAAAGAAATCTAGCGAATCCCACTACGTAGAGAGCTACGCTTTGCAGCCTAGAGACTAAGGAAGCTCACGAATGCGGAGATTCCGAAACTCGACGGGAGCACCTTCGGACTCAAGGCAGAGATATCCCTCAGACGGCGCGCACTCCGTTCCGCCAGACACTTCCTCTCCGTTGACCCACAGACGAACTTCGCCATTGACCGCGCGAATGTAGTAGTGATTCCACTGATTCACGTCGTTGGTCAGGTTCTTGCTCGGGAAACTTCGGCGACCGTTGGGGGCGACTGGAGGGAAAGGCTTCATCTTCGTGGCGCCAACGGGAAATACATCGCCGTGAGAGGTAAACCAATCCGCTTTGCGATCCTTGCCGCCCGTCAAATAGATCTCGGCATAGCCCAAGTCCAACACCTGAACTTCGATGCCTTCTGGCAAACTTCCTTTACCGTCGCTGAGCCGATCAATCGATGCTTGGGTGGCCCAAACAAAAACACCTGAGTTACCGCCTTTCTGTTTGTGCTTCCACTCACAGACCATCTCGAAGTTCTTCATGGTTTTCTTGCTGCGAATCACACCAACCGGTTGGCCCGTGCAGTAAGCGACACCTCGTTCCCAGCGCCAAGTGTCTTCATCGCAGTTGACATTCGTAAAGTCATTCTTGCCCAACGCGCGCCAGCCTGGGCCTTCGCCGCTGATAAAAGCCTTCTTGAGCGGCGCTACGTTCTTTTGTTTCACAGGTGCATCGATGGGAACTAATGGAAAAACTTCCGATGGGGTGCGCACTTCCTTCATCATCGTTTCAAGACGCTGCACGACTTCAGGATGATCAGCAGCCACATCGGTGGCTTCGCCTACGTCCTCTGCGATGTTGTAGAGTTCAGTATTAAGCTTGCCACTGGTCATCTTCTGACGCACAGCCTTCCAATCGCCGACGCGAATGGTTTGCTGCCCGCCGTAGCCGGCGAACTCGCGATAGAGGTAAGGACGTTCTGCCTGAGATTCGCCCAACAGCGTTTTCTTCATGCTGATTCCGTCAATTCCAGCTGGAAATGCATCAACACTGCCTACCATATCAAGCAGTGTGGGCATCCAGTCTTCAAAGCCACTAACCCGTTTACTCTCCGAGCCAGCTGCGACTCGTCCAGGCCAGCGTACAACTGTAGGAACACGCACGCCACCTTCGTACAAGGATCCTTTCAAACCGCGGAGTTCACCTACGCTATTGAAAAACTCGTAGTCGACTTCCTGGCCGAGATGTGTCGTTCCGTTATCGCTCGAAAAGACAACAATCGTATTATCGGCGATGCCAAGTTCATCGAGCAGCGATAGCACTCGTCCCACATAGCGATCCAGCCGCGTGATCATGGCTGCGTAGGCAGCTCGTGGTGTGTAATGAGGCGTGTACCCGTAGCCTTTGCCGCGTGTGAAAGGCTGATCCTTCCAACCAAGATCTGTATACGGCTTCAAGTCCTCGTCTGGCACATGCAAAGCGACGTGCGGGATGACGGAGGGATAATACAAGAAAAAGGGCTTGTCCTTGTTCTCGCGAATGAAGTTCAATGCCTCGGTGTGAATGCGATCCGGTGCATAATCCTGTCCCTTGAATTTATTGTAAGACGCTGGATCTGCTGGATCGGCACCATCAAGTCCGGCATGGCCAGGGACTTCAGGATCATTGTCGAGCGTAAAATGCTTCTCGTTGTCCCAAAGGTATGAGGGATAGTAGCTGTGTGCGTGAGCTTGGCAGTTGTATCCGAAGAAGCGATTCACACCTTGATTCAAAGGCCGACCACTCGAGTCTGGTCCACCCAATCCCCACTTGCCAAAAGCGCCCGTAACGTAGCCTGCAAGCTGGAATGCCTCTAACATCGTAACTTCCGAATTTGGTATAGGCCATTGTCCTTCTGGCGGCGTCGATCGATTGTCGCGCACAAAAGCATTTCCTGGATGTTTGCCGGTGAGCAAAACACATCGGGAAGGAGCACAAACAGCGTTCCCGCAATAGTGCTGTGTCAACCGCATTCCTTGTGTCGCCAGCTTGTCGATATTCGGCGTCTGAATCAGCTTTTGCCCAAAACAACCGAGCTCTCGGTAGCCCAGGTCATCGGCCAGGATGAAAACCACGTTCGGTTGCCTCTGCTGAGCGCGGGCTTCAGCCCCTAACGCCGGCAGAAGCATCGCCAGCGCATATAGAAGAAGGTGGGAGCGAAGTATTTTAGAGTAAGGCTTTTTCACAGCGGAGAGGTTTCGCATATCGTTTCCGGATTCGGAGAGGCGCAGGGAGATGGTTTTAGGAGCCCAGTATTGTAGCTCAGATTTCTTAAAACGTCAGACTGTGAGATACAAGCTGAAGGCAGTTCAGGGTTTCAATCTTGGTCAACTTTTACCCTGCAAAAGCACCAGGGACGGAAGTAAATGACTTCTTGACTTGTGCTCCAACAGATGCATTCAGTTTCGCGGGTAACGCATTTGCAACCAGTCCGACTGAACGATAGCCCGGTGCTAGTGCCCAGACACACCCAACACGATTCGTGCGGTTGCGAACCCCTTCAACAGCTTCACGAACGTGTAGCGGGCTTCACAACTCCAACCGCCTTTGGCCCTCGCTTGAAGGTCAGCATTCCAGAGCCAACTTCGACGATCGTAGCGGGCTCACTGGACGCTTTGCTCATGATTCGTCGACGACTTAAAGCGAATAAAAGGCCTTTATCTTCAGTGGGAAAGCATCCTGCTTGTCAATGAAGCAAAATGAATTCGAAAAAGGCTGGTGCGCATCGCATCAGCCTTTTTCATTAAATTGCCAATCTGCACAATTACTTCCTACGCTTGGCCCAATTCGCTCCGTTATCCGGCGGCATCGACTGATGCCACGCAAGCAAGGCCTCAGTCATCTTCACAACGATTTCAGTTTGTTTGTCCGCGAGATTCTTCGACTCGCTCGGATCTTCAAGGATGTTGTAGAGTTCGGCGTCGCTGCCATCGTATTCGCAGAGCAGCTTCCACTTGCCTGACCGTATTGCCAGATCCGGGCAGTCATCAATGCCGTAAAAGCGGTCGCGATCTGGTGGACGCCGAAAGAAGATTGGCTCAACACGTGAAGTTGTTTTTTTGCCCAATAGTGTTGGCAATAGGTTCTTGCCATCAAAGTCGACTCCGTCTGTCTCAACCGCTGCCAGTTTCAATAGCGATGGCACTAGATCAATCGCGCTAAGAACTGAGTTGCGATTCACCACCCCCGGCGCCATCTCGTCATGATCGAACTTCATTAGCCCAGGACCCCAAACGACTAATGGCGACCGAATCCCACCTTCGTACAGGTGAGTCTTGTGCCCCCTCAAAACTCCTGCCGAACCTGCACCTTGCTCGGGCCCATTGTCGCTGCAAATCAAAATCAGCGTATTGTCCCGCAGCTTCGAATTCTCACGAATGTAATTCAGCAAAACTCCAATCTGCTCATCGGCTGTGTCCAGCACACCGTGATAAAGCTTTCGCTTTGTGTTGTCGCCTCGTCTTGCCCTTGGCGGGAAGAAAGGCGAGTGCACGTCGTCCGGCCAAAGATTCACATAGAACGGCTTGCCTGCCCTCTCCGCGGCTTTCACAAAATTCAGAGCCGCAGTTGTGAAGGATTGGGTTACCAGCGAACGATCTTCATACGTGATCTTGCCGCGTCCCAAGTTGTGAGAACCAAGTTCATGCGGCTTAGGCGGCTGACCATCATAAGCATCTTTCATTGCCAGCACGCGAGGGCCAAGACCCTCGAAGTTCGTCAGCGACTCGTCAAAGCCATACTCCGTGATCAACGGCGCGTCGGCCACATCTCGCTGGCCCCCCATATGCCACTTGCCAAAGTGCCCAGTTGCATACCCCGCGTCGTGCAGAAAACGCGCTAGCATCGGAGCCGTTGGGTCCAACCACTGAGCCATGCCTCGAGAAATATTGCTTTTGCGGTTGTTCAAGTAAGACGTGATTCGCCAACGCTGTGGATACTGCCCTGTCGAAATGGCTACACGTGATGGCGAGCAAATCGGCGAGTTGACGTAAAACTGCTGGAAGCGAATTCCCTCTGACGCCAAGCGGTCAATATTCTCCGTTTGCACTTCCTTGTTACCAAAACACGAAAAGTCCGCCCAGCCCATGTCGTCAATGAAGACGAGCACGATGTTGGGCCGTTCGACGGCTATTGCATCCGGCGACAGACCAAATTGTAAGGCAAAGAACAGTATTGGAAGCAAACCAACGGAACGAACTCGCTTACGAGATACAGTGGTACGCATACCGACTTACTCCGCTCCACGATACTGCTTCTGCCATTCTTCCGGCTTCTCAGTCCTATCCGAGTCGTCCTGATAGTGGTCTTCGAGTCGCGTCAGCTCCTTTTTCATCGCCGCGATCTGCTCCGCATAATCTGCGTTGTTGTACTGATTCTGCAGCTCGTCAGGATCTGTTTCAAGATCGTAGAACTCCCACTCATCGAACTGATAAAAGTGCATCAACTTGTACCGCTCACCACGAACGCCATTGTGCCGCGGCACCATGTGAACACTCGGGTACTCGTAGTAATGGTAGTAGAGCGACTTGCGCCAGTCAGCCGGTGTTTTCCCCTTCAACAAAGGGACCAAAGAACGGCCTTGCATGTCGTCAGGAATTGCAGTTCCTGCCATTTCCAGAAACGTCTCGGCGTAATCTAAGTTCTGGATCATGTCCGTGTTCACTGAACCGGGCTTGGTGACGCCAGGCCACTTGGCGATGAAAGGCATTTTGAGCGACTCTTCGTACATCCATCGCTTGTCATACCAGCCGTGATCGCCCAAGTAGAAACCTTGATCCGAACTGTAGATGACCACCGTATTGTCGGCCAAACCAGCTTCGTCCAGGTAGCTCATCAACTGTCCGACGCTATCGTCCACCGACTTCACGCAACGCAAGTAATTCTTCATGTAGCGCTGGTACTTCCAGCGCACGAGGTCCTTGCCCTCTAGGCCAGCCTTACGAAGTGCTTCATTCTTGGGTCCGTAAGCGGCATTCCACTTCTCAAGTTGTTCAGGAGTCATGCGCTGCATATTGCGAAAGGCCGACTTGTCCGTTCCCTTTTCTTTTGCTGCATCAAAGCCTTCTGGCGGATCCATGAAGAGATCGAACACAATGTGCATATGCCGATCTATCTCCATTTCCTGATTCCGTGCTGCAAAGGTATTATCAGTCCAGCGATCAAACAGCGTCTTCGGCTCGGGAATCTCAACATCATCGTAAAGATCTAGGTAGCGCAGCGGCGGCATCCAGCAACGGTGCGGTGCCTTGTGCTGACACATCAGCATGAATGGCTTGTCTTGGTCACGACCTTCCTTGAGCCAATCGAGAGCCAGATCTGTCACGATATCGGTGCAATACCCTTCATACTCCTTACGCCCGCTGGGAGTGATCATGCGGGGGTTGTAGTATTCGCCTTGGCCAGGCAAGACTTCCCATTTATCAAAGCCTTGCGGATTGCTTTGCAAGTGCCACTTGCCGAACATCGCCGTTTGATAGCCCGCCTTTTGCAGCAGCTTTGGAAACGTCTGCTGATCTGGATTGAAGCGGTTTCCATTGTTCATGAAACCGTTCTTGTGGCTGTGCTTGCCTGTCTGAATCACGGCTCGACTTGGGCCACAAATACTATTGGTGCAAAAGCTATTTTGGAACAGCATGCCTTGGCGGGCGAGTTTGTCAATATTCGGCGTTGGGCTCACTCCTTTGTACAAGCCATCGTAGGCGCCGATAGCGTGAGGAGCATGATCATCGCTGAAGACAAAAATAATGTTAGGTCGATCTGCAGCTTGCAGAAACTGGCTGCAGAGCATAAGCAGACCGAACGCGATGGTGAGTCGTTGAATTCGCATATTGAATAAATTCGATGGAGTGTGGTTGAGATAGGGTGACAAGCAGGAGGCTGATCCCGCGTTTCTATTTATCGCTGTCGTCGACTGGCTGAAGTTTGCGTTTCTTTTCTTTTTCCTTCTCGGCCTTCTTTAGTTGGTTCAAATGCTGGTACATGTTGAATCGTTCAGGGTAGGCAACTTCATGCTTCTTGGCCCAGGACTCCCACATCGCCAGCATCTTCTTGAACTGTGCTGCTTCGAAGTCGACAAGGTTTTCCATTTCGGTTCTGTCCTTGGCGATGTTGTATAGCTCCCAGGGCTTCTTCCATTCTTTGACCAACTTCCAGTCGCCCCACCGCATGGCCGCGTTGCCTTCGTGCTCCCAGTAGATGGGGGCATCATGAATCACTGCATCTCTACCAGATAGATTTGCTACAAAGGAATTGCCCACACAGGCTGGAATATCGCTTGGGTACTGGGCTCCGGCAAGCTCTACGCAAGTCGCCATAAAGTCTGGCAGATAAGCAAACTGACGTACGAATTGCCCGTTGCTTGCCTTGGGAATGCCAGCCGGCCAATGAGCAATCATCGGTGTGCAAGCTCCGCCTTCATGCACAAAGTGCTTGTAGAGGCGAAAAGGAGTGTTAGAAGCGTTCGCCCAAGCGAGACCTTGGCGAATCCCAGCTGTGCCAGCCGGAGGGTTCTCCAGCCATTCCTCTTTGAATTGCCCCAGGTCGCCGCCTTCCTGGCAAGCTCCGTTATCTGACAAAAAGAAAATGACGGTGTTGTCCAATTTCCCGAGAGACTTCAAGTGCTCCGTCAGCTTGCCCATGTTTTGGTCGATCGAATCAATGCATCCAGCGTAAGCAGCTTGGATCGAATCCATTTCATCCTTTTTTTCATCGGACAATTTATCCCAGCTTCGACCAACGTGGGGAGCAGGAGTAATGTCTTCGGCAAACATTCCCATGGCTTGTTGCTTGGCTAGCCGCGTGTTCATCAAAGCATTCCAGCCTTCACGGTACTTGCCTTTGTACTTCTTGAACTCAGCCATCTTCGTATTCAGCGGCCAATGCGGAGCATTGAAGGCTAGGTAAAGAAAGAAGGGTTTGTCGTCCGCCTTGGTTGCCTTGGAGATGTAATCGCAAGCGATATCCGTGAACGTATCTGTCGCGTAAAAGTCATCTCCTGCTTCATAAGGCTCAGTACCATTTGTCAGACCACGCGAGCCTTCCGGCTTGAAGTAGTTGAATGCACCCGAGATGCCCCCGAGAAACTTGTCAAAGCCACGGTTCGTCGGCCAGTCGGCTTGCTCGTGATAGCCCAAATGCCATTTGCCAACCATCAAAGTGTGGTAATCGGCCGCTTTGAGGACTTCTGCGATGGTAGTGCAGTTGTCGTTCAGGTGTCCTTGGTAGGCGCCGTCAAAGCCCAGTCTGCGTTCTGGCGGCTCGGTCATATGCCCAATGCCAACTTGGTGCGGGTGTAGCCCGGTCATCAAGCTCGCCCGTGTCGGGCAGCATCGCCCCGCGTTGTAAAACTGCGTGAATCGCAATCCGCCAGCAGCCATCCGATCCAAGTTAGGAGTTTCTATTTCACCGCCATAGCAGCCAATGTCGGAAAAGCCCATGTCATCGACAAGCACGATTACAATATTCGGTCGAGCCGCTTTGCTGCTTGGCTCTGCAGAAAAAACCTGAGTCGGCCAAACGAGGCAGGCGCAGACCAGCAGGCCGCGCAGTTGGAAAGTAGTCATTTTAAATTCAGCAGATGAGAGGTGGTAAGCAAGGGACGCTACATCTTGTCCTCTGTGGGGTCACCATTTTAGACGAAAACATGATTGGATGGGCGAGGTCCTATGACTCGCCAAACTACTCGGGCTTTTCCTTCGGGGCGGGAAACTGCCTGCGATAAGTTTCAGGCGGTCCGAGCCACAGGCGTAGCGCCCGTGTGATGTATCGTCCGCGCCTAAATACTACGCTTTCGAGCAGAATGGGAACGCGTTTCCATTTTCGTTAGGTTGCGTGCCGCTTGCAAAAACACCGATCGACGGATTCACGTACGGAGATATTTCGTGGTAAGAGTTGGACCATAGCTTCTCCATCCAACCACCATTTCAGTTTACCCGATCACGGTTTTCGATGATGCCAAAGCCGCAAGCTGAGGCCAGACATTTTGACTCTTTGGCGAGACCAGTTCCTGGCTAGCTTGCCATGATTGCTACCCGGCAAGTTGAATATCGTTTTCCAACTTCTGGGCAATCCATAGATTGCATAGCTCCATATAAGGGGAACTCCATAGTAACGCCGCCGCAAGCAAAATTGCCCAACAGCCTCGCCGAATCCAGCGCACCGCCGAATGAGTGCCCTATTGCCTATTATGTGGGTCCACCATTTCCCTCAAAAACCTCGTTCACCACTAAATTTTAGTCATTCCGGAATCTTAGTTGCACCAGAACACAGGGGCCTCCAGAAATCAACTGCAAGCCAGCATCCTCGGCGATCTTCACCGCATTTCCACTTTCTGCCCCAGGTTGCAACCAAATGTGCTGAACACCTTGCGTGACTGCCTCTTCGATGACTAACTCAGTGATCTTTGGTGGCGTAACGACCGATAGCCCTGGGGTAGCCCCCGGAAACGCCGCGATCGCCGCAGTCAGACTTGCAAAACAAATCTGCCCTTCGATCTCTTCCGCTCGTGGATTGATTGGTACAGCTTGCAACCCTGCTTGCAAGTAGGAGCGAAGGACTTTGTTCCCATACTTCCCCCGGTTGCTTGACGCGCCGGCGACAGCGAACCACGAGCACTTCAAGAACTCTTCTATCCGTAGTGACTCACCCATAATCTCTATTCACATGGCAATCGCTAAAAGGAAAACTGTATCCAACGCAGGTTCTGTAAGGACTTTTTCCTTGAAGGACACTTATGACTGTGCACCTACATTGAAGTCTCATTCGATCCAGATTCTTCATTCGAGCCTTCCTGCTTTGCCGCTGTGTTCAGCCCCACACCGAGGCTAGCTCCGATTGCCACGCCGATCGGAAGCCAGAGGCCAATATTACTGGTCGAAACACCAACTGCAGTTCCGATCGAAACCCCTAGAGCAATTCCGATGGGAAGTTTGCTGTTGTCTGATTCACTCTTATTCAGTTCTTCCGTCGTGCCCATCAGAACAAAGCCTCTTGTACTTTATAGTAATGCCATGACCGGCGATTGCAAACAAGCAAAAACGCCTGAGGACAACTCAGGCGTTTATTAACGTTCATGTGATAGCTAGACCCGGGCGAGCCTTGCTACAGCTCACTTGGTGAAGCGAAAGATCTGCTCTTTAGCGTTGGCCAGGGTGTAGTAGATCTCGCCGTTTTGATCTTCACCGAAGGCCAGGATCGGCACACCGCCTGCAATTACTTGTTCGTTGGCCGTCGCCTCACCTGTCGCAGGATCGTAGCTCAAAGCCCAGACTGATCCGGTTACATAGTCGGCATAAACGTACTTGCCTTTTAGTGCCGCGATACGGTTACTGTTGTAGACACGACCGCCGGTAATGGACTTACCTGCCAAGTGATCATAGGCCCAAACGGGACCAACTGGGCTAACATCGACGTTGGGCTGCTCCTTGTTGCCAAACGCGAAATCACCTTCGCGACTGCTCCAGCCGTAGTTGCCACCTTTCTTGATGACATTGACTTCTTCCCAGAGCTCTTGGCCGACGTCACCTGCCCACAAACGACCGTTAGATTTATCAAAGGAAATACGCCACGGGTTTCGAAGTCCGAACGCGTAGACTTCCCCACGCGCACCTTTGACACCAACGAATGGGTTGTCGGCAGGAACACCGTACTTGCCAGCATTATCACCATCGACGTCGATGCGCAAAATCTTGCCGAGTAGGCTGCTCAAATTCTGCCCATTGATTTCAGGATCGTTTCGGAACCCGCCGTCACCGGTGCCGATGTAAAGATAGCCATCCGGACCGAACTCAATCGAGCCGCCATTATGATTCTGAAACGGCTGTGGCATTTCGAGAATCACTTCTTCAGCCGCTCGATCAACATTGCCGTTCTTCATCACAAAACGAGAAACGACACTTCGGTGATCATCTTTGTGGGTGTAATAGACGAAGAACTGCCCGTTCTTGGTGAAGCTTGGGTGCATCGCCAAGCCGAGAAGCCCCTCTTCGTTTGCGCCTCGAGTATTCCACTGAGTAACAGTGTCACGCAGATCGAGAATCATGTCGGCCTTTTCAACATCGCGGCTGTTTTCGAAGGTAAAAACAGCTCCATTCTGCGCTGCGGCGAACAAACGATTGCCGTCGCCCTTGGCAAAAGTCAACTCCATGATTCGCAGCGGGCGAACTTTGCCAGCTTCGTCAATCGCGTTCCAGCCATCCCACTTCAGATTCGGAAAAGCTAGTTCTCCTTTCATGCCAAGCTTGCCTGTAATTGGCTGTGGAGCCGATCCTTCATCGCTAAGCCGACGCACTTTGATGTTACGATAGGAGACCAAATTGCCGTGATCTTGCAAGCAAATGTGTCCTTCGCCAGCATCACCGAAGCCTTCCCATTTAGCAAACTTGCTATTGGCAACTTTTGCTTTCCAGTCTTTGCTACCCAACTTGAATCGGTAATACAAATTTCCATTCATCGACACTTCGCATTGCTGCGGGTGGATGCGCAAGAAAACTTGATTCCATTCGCCGACCGGCCGTGTCGCGTCCAATCCACCACGTGGCTGGTACATCTGATAAAGCCAACCTGCCTTCTGCGGATCATGCCCATCAATGTTGTCCTGCACCTGTATCTCAGGACCGCTCTGGTATGGCTGATTAAATTCCTCGGTTACGTGGAACATTATGCCACTGTTACCGCCCTTGGAAATTTTATATTCCAAGGAGAGCTCGAAGTATTTGTATTTCTCTTTAGTGATGATGTTCCCAGCGCCTTTCCCGAAACGGACGAGAGCGCCTTCCTCGACTTTCCAGCCATCCGAAACAGCATCTTTCTTGTAGTTCCGCCATTTCTCTGTAGTGGTGCCATCAAAGAGCATTTCCCAGCCGCTTAGCTTTTCCGGATGAGACAGCGTACTGGTTGCTACGACAGGTTCATTAGCAGCAGCGAAAGCTGGCACGAATGCGGCGCAAAGCAGTACTGCGGCCATCGTTTGAGTGATATTTTTTTTCATTTGGGGGTCTCAATTGACTAGAAATTCTTTAAAGGCGTGTTCACAAGGATCGTCTTCAAACTAGATTGGTCGGTTGGAGAGAAACAATTTAGTTTGCTAGCGGGCTGGAGTAAAGTTGCCCATTGGGAACGCAGTCCCAATGTTCTTGTAACCACCGAAGCATATCCGAGTCTTAAAGTATACCGCTTCGAGAGTTGATCGATCCATTACAATAAGCCCCTCTTTGCCGTTCACAGCCCCTCTTTGCCGTTCACAGCCCCTCTTTGCCGTTCACCTTAGCGAGCACCGATGATGCTAAATCCGCGAATGCTTTCCCAATATTCACGGCTTTATTTGGCCGCTTCATTTGCCTTTTTCCTAGCTTTACAAGCTCCACGAGTAAATGCTCAAACTTTAGGAGCCGAACAGGCAGCCTCCATGTTGCCAGGCAATACGATTGTATTTGCGGAGGTTCAAGACCTTTCGCATACCGTCGATCTGGTTCTTGATCACCCGATCCGCGACGAGTTGGAAGAACTCCCCACTTATCAACAGCTTTTTGCCTCGCCTCAGTACTTGGCCTTCCGTGGTGGTGTTGCGTTGCTTGAAGCCAGCATGGGCCAGCGCTGGCCGGAAATCGTCGGGACTTTGTCTGCTGGCGGAATCTACTTCGCTGCAGAACCCACGGATGAATCCGTGGCTCTGCTAATTCACGCAGAAAATGGCAAAAGCCTTGATACGATTCGTCGAACCTTATTTCCTTTCATTCGTAGTGGCGCTAAGAAGGGATCCGTTGCCGATCCGATTCGCACGAAGGAAATAAATGGCTTTGAAGTTTACTCCATCCGAAACGACGGTTTCCTCGCAGACCTAGATGATTGGTATGTGCTCTCGAATAAAAGGCCTTTCATCGAGCAGATCGTGAGGCTTCGCGCTGCCGGTTCCTCCGCGCTCAGCGATACCTTCGCACAGAAGTCTCTGCTCGATACGGGACATTTCAAAGAAGCAATGCAGCTTCGCCCAGAGAATTTCTTAGTCTGGTCCTACATCGATGCGACGACTGTTCGAGAATCAGGCGAAGCGGTTGCCCTCTACTCGGGAAAGACCGACAACCCGCTCGCAGAGATGCTTTTCGGCGGCGTGATGAGCACGTTAAAGCGGACGGGCACAATCGCGGCCAGCCTTCAAGTCGAGCAATCGCAATTGCAGTTGTCGGTTTCCACGCCGCATGACAGATCCTGGGTGGGCGAAGATCGAGAATACTTCTTTGGTGAAAACGGGGACGCTCAAGCACCTGGGCTCGCCAAGACCGAAAACCAAGTTTTTGCACTGAGTAGCTACCGCGACTTATCCCAGATGTGGCTGCGAGCCGCAGATCTGATGACGGAGCAAGCAGCCGAAGGCATGGCACAAGCCGAGTCACAGCTCGCGATTTTCTTTTCCGGTAAGGACTTCGGTGAAGACATCCTTGGGGCACTCGGACCGAATATTCAACTCGTTGCATCCCAACAAGACTTCGGCAATCTCCTGCCACGGCCCGCGATCAAACTCCCAAGCTTCGGACTGAAATTTGACATGCTTGCACCGGAGAAAACAACCAAAGAGTTTCGCCGCGTTTTCCAAAGCCTAGTTGGGTTTATTAATATTTTCGGGGCGATGGAAGGAGGAAACCCACCATTCGACATGGACTGGCAACGCAAAGAAAACTACGAAATCATCAGCGTTAGCTACGCGAGCGACTTAGAAGGAGAAGAGGCGGAAGCAGCTCCCATCTACTACAACTTTGCACCTGCAATTGTTTTTACCGAAGACAAACTAGTTCTTGCTTCAACCAAATTGTTGGCAGAAGAGCTCGCATCTGCTGAACAAGAAACAGCTGCCTCCAATGCCAACACGGCAGCAACACTCGATGCAGGAATCCTGCATGCCATTTTACTCGACAATCAAGATCAACTCATTGCTCAGAACATGCTGGAGAATGGGCACTCCAGGGAACAGGCTCAAGCAGAGATCGGGCTATTGATGCAAATTTTAAATTTCATCAAGGGTGCCGAAACGAAGCTTCTGGTTGCCGCAGACCGCCTGGAACTGAGAACAACACTCAAGCTGCATTCCGGCATTTCAGCAGAAAAGGCTCCATGATGCGAGAAGGAATGATGCAGATCGATCCTGAATGGGCCTGGGAGCCTTACGAAACGCAGGGCAGCCTGACGAAGCGAACGGCTGCGCATTTGCTGCGAAGAGCAGGGTTTGGTGGCAGTCCCGATGAAGTGGCTTCGATTCAAAGCTTGACTCCGTCTGCAGCGGTCCGCTCATTGATGCAACAAGGCGAGGCAGACAAGAATTTCGAAGACGAGGCAGACAGCTTGGCACGTGTGATCCTAGCATCAGGCGAGCCCGAGACGCTTTCCGCCGCCTGGGTCTATCGTTTGCTGCACACAGGGAACCCACTGCTGGAAAAGTGCACTCTCTTTTGGCACGGGCACTTTGCGACTAGCGCGGCCAAGGTTCAAATCTCGAAGCTAATGTGGCAACAAAACAAGCTTTTGCGAGAGAACGCTCTGGGCTCTTTTGCCAAACTCGTACAAGGCATTGCGCAAGATCCAGCCATGCTGATCTACTTGGATTCGGTCTCCAATCGCAAGACTGCACCAAACGAAAACTTTGCACGCGAGCTGATGGAGCTTTTCTGCCTAGGCGAAGGAAAATACTCAGAACAAGACGTCCAAGAGTTAGCACGATGCTTTACCGGCTGGGAAATCAAGAACGACAAATTCCGAAAGAATCGCTACCAGCAGGACCGGAACGCAAAAACAGTACTCGGTAAGTCAGGCAAGCTCGACGGTGAGGATGCCATCAAAATCGTACTTGAGCGCGAGGACACCGCGTTTTTCATTTGCCGAAAACTCGTACGCTACCTTGTTTGCGACGAACCAGAATTGAGCGACAAACTTCTCGCACCTTTGACGCAGTTGTTCAGAGATAGCAACTTAGAGATTGCTCCCGTCGTATCACGAATCCTCGGCAGCAACTTCTTTTTCTCGGCGCATTCGATTGCGAGGAAGATTCGTTCTCCGGCAGACTTCTGCGTCGGTTCAATGCGAAGCCTAAAAGCTACCACCAATACATTTACGGTCGCCAAGGGTTTGAATTCCATCGGGCAGGGCCTTTTCTACCCTCCAAATGTCAAAGGCTGGGATGGCGGTCGCACTTGGATCAATTCCTCGACACTCCTTGGGCGTGCAAACCTGATGGACCAGATTCTCAGTGACGAGAAGTCGAAGTTTGCTGGCGGCAGTCTGAGTGGTTTCTTCGAGTCGCAAGATGTTGCCAAAACAGAGATCCTAGATTGGATAGACCAAAACACCTTCGCTGTGCCACTGGGCAAAGCCGCTCGCGAAAGATTGCAAGCGTTGCTAGATGAAGCTGGCGATTGGAACAAGCGATTGCGCAATACGCTTCAAGCCAGTTTTTCCTTGCCTGAATACCAACTTGGGTAATCCAATGCATACTAACCGAACGCAGCTAAGTCACTCGCGCCGTAGATTCCTGCGCAGCTCCGTATTGGGAACGGGTTTCGCACTCGGTTTGGGCGCTTCCGTCCCGATTTCCTTGCAGCGAGCGGCACTCGCCAGCAATCTTGCTGGCGATTCGCAGGACAATGTTTTAGTGGTGATCCAGCTAAGCGGTGGAAACGACGGCTTGAACACGATCATTCCGGTACACGACGACGCCTATTACGCTGCAAGGCCCAAGCTGGCAATTCCAGAGAACGAGTCAATTGAACTCGACGAAAAGCTGGCCTTGCACCCTTCGCTTCGCGGCTTGGCTGATCTGATAGAAGCCGGCCAGGGCAGTGTGATCCACGGAGTCGGCTACGAGCGTCCGAATCGCTCGCACTTTGAATCGATGGATGTCTGGCACACTTGTTTGCACAAAGGACAAGCTCGCAAACAAGGCTGGCTGGGACGCTACCTAGATGAAACCGCATCACAGAGCGGCGGTGACCTACCTGCTATCCACTTTGGTGGCAAGAAGCAGCCTCTCGCGCTGGCCGCAAGTAACGTGCGCGTACCTTCAGTCAGCAGTGTTGACGAATTTCGGTTGAAGAATTCGCGTGCCGATGAGCTCGCCGAGTTAATTCAGAATCTCAGCGATAATGCAAGCTCTACGGCGGAAGAAAATGACCTGTTAAATTTTGTTCAGACGAATACTTCTTCAGCTCTCGCTGCGAGCGAACGGGTCAACGCGGCTCGTTCAAGCTACAAGAGTAAGACGAAATACCCGGAGTCCGCGCTCGCAGAAAAGTTGTCGGTCATAGCTCAGTTGCTTGATGCCAAGCTGGCGACACGAATTTACTATGTCGAACTCGACGGCTTTGACACCCACGCTCAACAGCCAAATTCGCATGCGAGCCTGCTCCGCGAGTGGAGCGAAGCCCTCCATGCCTTCATATCCGACTTGGACGAACACGGGCATTTGTCGCGCGTTTCAGTGCTGACCTTCAGCGAGTTTGGTCGCCGAGTTACGGAAAACGCAAGCCTCGGAACCGATCACGGGGCTGCCGCACCTGTCTTCCTTGCAGGAGACAACTTTCCCAAAGCGTTGGTTGGAGAACAACCGAGTTTGACGGACCTCGAAGATGGCGACCTGAAGTACAATATCGACTTTCGCACTATCTACGCTTCAATTCTCAGCCAGAGACTAGGAGTGCAGGATACTCGTAAGTTAGTCGGCGATGTCGAGCAATTGGAATTGTTCGGATAAGTCGGATCGGATCCGCACAAGTTGAATCAATCCTCTTCAAGTTCGTCAGAAAATACGACAGGAAATAAGCCTGCCGCGAGTCGCAACAATAAAAAGCGGCGAAGACTGTTCGCGATTCTCGCACTCATGCTCGGACTAGGCATCGCGCTCGTCGGATCTGAGATTGCACTTCGTTGTTATGTCGCTTTGCGTGGCTGGACGCCAAACTGCTACGCGACGGGTTTGGTTTTCTTCGTCCCGCATGAACAGGCCGGCTACACGCTCCGCCCGAATTTGCGACTCAAGTCGTCGACCTACGATGTCCAGGTCAACTCGCGTGGATTCCGCGGTCCTGAAATCTCGACTGCCAAGGATGACCTTACTCAGCGCATTGCGGTGCTCGGCGGCTCCAGCGTTTTTGGCTATCTGGTGGGCGAAGGTAAAGACTCTTGCAGGCTGCTCGAGAATCAATTTAACCGGTTTCTGTCGAAGAGCCCGAATTCCGATTTCGGCTCCGTCGATGTGTGGAATGCTGGCGTACCTGGTTACAACCTCACGCAATCTCGCTTGCGTTTCGAAGCCGACATTGCCCCGCTTCAGCCCGACTTCGTATTGCTGTACCTGGGCTGGAATGACATTCCGCTGCTTCTGAGCGACAATCCGAACAGCTTGGATCGCACTCCGCCAGCGCCGAGTATGACCAAACGTGCGCTCAGCCACAGTGTGCTTTACGGCTTTCTTCGCTATCGCGTTTTCCCACCCGACACGCCGAAGTTTGCTCCACCCGCATCGTCCAGGAACCAAGTCACCGAAAGAGGTGGCGAAGCATTTCGTGACGAAATAGAGAAAATGCTTGACTCGATCACGGCGGCAGGGGCTAGGCCAGTTCTTGCAACTCAGGTAATGGCGTCCGGCTCTGCTAGCCTGGAGTTGGATGACTATCTCGGTAGTTCGCCGGAGCAAGTCGCAGCAAATCGGAAAATCGGCAAGTGGCTGACGAACTGCGTTCGTGAAGTAGCTTCGGAGCGAAATGTGCTGCTGATCGATTGCGCCAACGAGATCGAAGCAAATACTGAGACGCTCGGAGACGCTATTCATTTGAGCGAGCAGGGTCACAAACTCGTGGCGGAATCGTGGCTCAGTGGATTCAGCAAAAGTCGCCCCTCCCGAGAATGACCGCTCGAGGAAAACGCCTGATCTTTCGCCGTGTCCAGATTTCCAGTTAGAATCGAAAGCTCACTTTCGTGGGCTTGTTGAATTGGATTTCGGATCACTTGACACTCATTCTTGGAATCTCAGCCTTTTACCATGACTCCGCAGCGGTCTTGCTGCGCGATGGTGAGGTTGTTGCGGCAGCATCCGAAGAACGCTTTACGCGTAAGAAGCACGATTCGGATTTTCCGCGTAAAGCCATGCGGGCATGCTTGGACCAAGCGGGCGCGTCGGTGGCTGATCTGGATTTTGTCGGCTTCTATGAAAAACCTTTGCAAAAATTCGATCGCTTACTAGAAACGTATTTGGCCTATGCGCCACGCGGATACTTAAGCTTTGCCAAGGCGATTCCGACTTGGCTGCAGACCAAGTTACGTCAGCCGACAATGATACGGCAAGAGCTAGGCCGCGAATATCGGAAGAAGCTGGTCTTTTGCGAACACCATGAGTCGCATGCGGCAAGTGCCTTCTACCCGAGTCCTTTTGAAGATGCGGCGATTCTGACCGTTGATGGCGTAGGCGAGTGGGCCACTACAACTTGGGGCGTGGGGCGAGGCAACAAAATTGAGCTAAGGAACGAAATCCGTTTTCCGCACTCTCTAGGATTGCTGTATTCCGCTTTTACCTACTTCTGTGGCTTCCGAGTCAACTCGGGCGAGTACAAGCTGATGGGACTAGCACCCTACGGCGAACCTAAGTTTACCAATACGATCCGAGAAGACTTAATCACGGTTCATGATGACGGTAGCTACCGCTTGAACATGGAGTACTTCACTTACTGCCACACGCTGCGGATGACCGGCAGAAAGATGCAGAGGCTACTCGGCGTGCCGCGACGCGAGCCAGACACACCGGTACGTGAAGTCGATATGGATATAGCAGCTAGTATCCAGCAAGTAACAGAAGAAGTTGTCTTGAAGATGGCGCAGCATGTCCACGCCGAAACAGGCCTCGAGTCGCTTTGCATGGCTGGCGGAGTGGCGTTGAACTGCGTTGCCAATGGAAAGCTGAAACGTGAAGGACCTTTTGAGAACATCTGGGTTCAACCCGCCGCCGGTGATGCTGGCGGAGCTCTTGGTGTTGCCAGTCTAATTTGGCACCAGCTACTGGAGAAGCCACGATCGGTCCGCAGCCCCGATTCACAGTTTGGATCTCTACTTGGCACAGAGATCTGCGACGCCGAAATAGAATCACTGATTACCGATGGTGCTGTCGCTGCACACTACGACGACAAGCAACTGTTCCCTACCGTTGCCAAGCTCTTAGCCGGCGAAAAAGTTGTTGGCTGGGTCCAGCAGAGGATGGAGTTCGGGCCACGTGCCCTGGGAAGTCGCAGCATTCTGGGCGATCCGCGAAGCCCCGAAATGCAGACGACCATGAATGTCAAAATCAAATTCCGCGAGTCATTTCGTCCTTTTGCACCGGCGATTCTGGAAGAGAAAGCTCACGAGTACTTTGAAGTCTCCCCGAGCGACGCATATCCCTATATGCTTTTCACGCATGATGTGCAGGAGAGCCGTCGACTGCCCATCGATGAATCGGTGCCACGTGGAATCGAGCGAGTAAAACAGCTCCGAAGCGACCTGCCTGCCATCACGCACTTGGATTACTCAGCGAGAGTGCAAACCGTAGGCCAGGATCGTCATCCGCGTTTCCATGCTTTATTGAAAGCGTTTCAGGCGGAGACACATTGCCCTTGCTTGATCAACACAAGTTTCAATGTACGCGGTGAACCAATCGTGCGGACTGCGGAAGATGCTTATCGTTGTTTCATGGCCACGCACATGGATGCGTTGGTGATTGGCAACCATGTGTTCTTGCGTGAAGAACAGCCAGTTAAGAAGCAACTCACCAGCGAAGACTACCTCACCAACTTGGAGCCCGACTGATGCCTCTCATCGATCTGAAAGCTCAGCCATCGCGTTCCATGCAAAGATGGTTCGGGCTATCTTTAGCTTCGTTCTTCTTGTTGCTTTGCTACTTGTTGCAGCATGTGGGAAAAGAGCTGTCAATCATTTTGTTTTCAGCAGCTGTTGTCACGGCACTGACCTACTACCTCATCCCGCGTAGCCAGATTCCGATCATTCGCGGATGGCAATACCTGACATTCCCGCTTGCATTTGTTGTCGGACACTTGCTGCTAGGTGTTACCTTCTTTGGCGTGTTCTTGCCGATAGGTTTCATACTGCGACTGCGGGGCTACGACCCCTTAAAACTGCGCAAACAACAATTGAAAAGCGATTGGCAACGTCGCGAGCCACCTCCAAAGGCGGCCCGCTATTATCAGCAGTTTTAAATGCGGCACCAGCATCTTGCCCTTTGGCCACAGCGGCTCAGAACACCCGGCCTGTGGACGCACAGCTCTTGAACCTACGACAACTTAGAAGCTTAGGCGACCGGCAAAAGAGCTTCTACTACTGGAAAGTAATTCGCCCATGCGATGACTGCGTGAAAACGAACTCGGCCTGATAGATCATGACTCGCGTTTTGCCTTTTCCTGCACGAAAGCTATTATTCTTTCTTATCTTTGACGCCATGTTCGTCACTGTCTTTTCAGTCATTCAGCAAACGCTCCTCTTCGATCCAATCCGCAGATCGCGCGGTGTAGTCATTGAGATGAACGCAAGACCAAGTTTCCGCATTTTGCTGGTAGATGTGTGGATCGAAATAGTTCCCGGCGCGAATAGAATTTGAACCTGGATTCAAGAATCAACGCACGCCATCGGACTCCGGATTGAACTGAGTACCTGGGCCCCAAGTGAGCTGAAGTTGCGTATCCTCTCGTTCAGCAACGACATCAGGATCGACTTCCTCACCGCCTCGAAAAACAGTCCTGTGCATCGGCTTCCCACCACGCGCTTGCACGGCTTCCCGCAGATCTTCCAATTTAGAAAGCCGGCTGTCATCTGCCCGCAGCGGAATATCGTGCTCTTGAATCCCAACTTTTTCAGCAGGCTAGTCCTCGATCACATTCGTATTCGCTGTTAGCTATTGGCAGTAGCGATTGCACTCAGCGCAACGACCTTCTTCTTCCTCCACTCAAAATATTTTTCGAGTATGAGTATGAGATGGGATCGAACAACGACAGCCGACTGTAAAAACGTATTCTGCTCTTCTAAGCCAACTGCAACTGCGCCCATAGGCTGGGATTGTCCATCACGGGCAAATCTGGCTGCAAAGCGATAGACTGCCAGCCGAGTTCACGGTCCATAACCGCAAAATAGAATCCAACAGTCGGAAAATCTTGGAGGTCGAGTCCGAACAGGGCATCGAAGTGCAAGGCGGCGACCAAGCGATACCGACCATCCGTCGCACGGGCCCTAATCGCCATTTGGTCTTCAGGCGGCTGAGGAGGATTTTCCCGAGCTCGATTGATTGGAGCCCATCCAACAAAAGGCAAGTCGGCTTTGGGACCTTTGCCCATCGGAGCAAAACCGTAGCGATGGCAATACTTCGTGGCACGATGAATTTCCTTCGCGTTTCGAGTATCAATCCACAAATGCAGGCCATCGCTATCTTCCAGCCGCGACTCACGGCACCAAGGCATCTGCACTTTGCCTTGCACATCCGCTTGAAAAAATACCGCGTTCGGGCCTACGGCTAAACGCACCTGAGCAAACTTCTCCTCGCCGGCTAGCTCGGAACTCATGCAAGGCAAGATTGCCTCATCGGGCAGAGCTTCGGGGCGATCCGAAAAAGGGCGATCAATCTTATGCGCCCGAAGTTTGATTCGGACCAGCATACTGGGATCGATCAACGGCGTTTCTTCTGCGTTCATTCCAACTATTCAATCTCGATTGAGTTTACTTTTTACCTTGGGCTCGTTTTTGCCTAAAGAAGTGGGTCAACAAAGCACCGCAATCTTCGGCCATAACACCTGCGGTCGTATCGCAACGGTGATTGAGCCGCGGATCGTCGAGCATGCGGAATAGAGAATCGACGGCCCCGGCTTTGGGATCCGAGGCCCCATAAACAACTCGGGACACGCGCGACTGCAGAATCGCCCCAGCACACATCGGACACGGCTCAAGCGTCACATAGAGAGTACATTGCTCGAGACGCCAGTCCTCGATGGCTGCCGCAGCCTGCGTGATAGCAATCATCTCTGCATGAGCTGTTGGATCCTTGAGCGATTCTCGTTGGTTCCAACCGACGCCGATCACTTTGTTGCCATGCGTTATGATCGCTCCCACCGGAACTTCGTCTTCTTCCATTGCCTGGACGGCAAATCCAAGCGCTTGCTTCATGTAGCTCTGATCCAAGAAAATCAGTTCACTTGAATCAGCCAGTTCTGGAGCCTCTGCTCCAATATCCGATGCATCGTATCGATCTATCATCCTGATACGCCATTCCTACTGAATAGGCTCCACGGCTTGTCCAGTCCCACTCTTAGACTTCTTTTCGGTCTGCTTGTTATCCGATTTTTCCTGACCAATCGTGCGCCATTTAAACTCGCGAACGGCTACCTTTGACATGAATGCACAGAAGCCAAGTGGTTTCGACGACTCGACTTCAATACGTGTCGAAAACTCATGATCTTCACGCTCCTGACGAAAGATCTCTTCGTCATCAATCCAAGCTCGAACGTATTCCTGATCAACTCGAAGCTTGAAGCGATACCACTTTTTATTCTCGAATTCAAAAAACGTCGTGGTCGCATTCTCCGACGCATCGAAATCATCCACACTCGAAAGCCCCACCAAAGTTCCGCCCCAACCGCCAGCGATTAGCGAGCTATGTTGCTTAGCGATCGGAAAGGTCAGTCCCACGAGGAAGTCGTTTCCTTCCAGACGATTTGCTTCCAGGTAGATTTCAAAGTTGTCGGTCGGGAAGTCCTTGCCTTTGTAGTTGATTCCATTCAGCGGATCACCAAGCTCGATCAGTAGTTGCCCATCCTCGTTGGTGACTTTTGAGCCCTCGATGCCGAAGTCCGTGATCTCCCAGCCCTTGAGGCCGTCCTTGGGCAGCAGCGGCTTCCAGCCTTCGTCTTTTTTCTGCGCTTTCTTGGATGATTGGATTTCCTCTTCAGCGTCTTCGTCACCCGGTTTTGCGAGGGAGGCTTTGCTCTCTGCTGAGCCAGGCTTGGGACGTTGAAGCGACTTAACATCACCCTTGGTTTCTTCCTGGGCCAGTGCGTTGCCCGTAATGACGAGCAGCAGGAAGCCGAACAAGGGAGTATTGACTCGGTTAAGAAACGCAGGCTGTGTGAACATGCGAAGGAACTCCACAATGGATTGGCTGGAATCGGGGGCTACGACTTGAGCCCATCAGTTTGACTGGTCTGCGGCAAATTTGCTACCGCCAGTTTGTGGACACGGCTCGATCCGGTGGGCACACTCGCTACCGGCTACTTAGCACTGCCAAGTCAGCTGTCAGGGACTCAATCAAGCTCGCTTGATTCGCGTTTCGTTCGACTTGCTCAATCGCCTCAAGGCAGCGATTCCAGCACCGAGTCGCCATTTCGCTATCCATCTGACCATCCTGGATCGAATCACGGCGATAAAAGTCGGCGGCCAACTGGAAAAGAATCTTCATGCGATCTCGCTTGGCTCGGCTTTCTTTACCGGCAGCATCGACTAAACTACTCCACTCCTTCGCAAGCTCCCCAATCGGTAGCCGCTGCGCACCCAAGTAGCCATGCAGCTTCCCACGGAATTGCTGCAATTCCTCATCGGCAATCACCCACGCCTTAGTCAAACTGCCTTCCGCCTGAGGAGCCACGGCCGCGGCCGATTCGGGACTCAAGCATGCGTCATCTTCGTTCCCTGGAATCGGCAATCGCGGAAGTAAACTCTCCAGATCCGACTGCGAAAGCGGGCGAAAAAGGATAGCTTGGCATCGCGAACGTATCGTAGGAAGCTGCCGTTGGAGACTCGTTCCGATCAAAATAAACAGCGAATCGGAAGGCGGCTCTTCCAAGGTTTTCAGCAGACAGTTTGCCCCCTCAGCATTCAAAAAATCTGCATCGTCCAGAATTGCGACTTTGCGTCTTCCCGCAAAGGGCTTCAAACTTATGTCGTAGCACAAGCCCTCGCGCATTCGTTTTTCTCGTTCGCCAATAAGCAAATCAACGGGGATAACAGCCTTTTCAGCCGGTTTGAAAACTTGGACCAAGTCGGGATGCGTACTCGCGTCCACTTGCACACAGTCTTCGCAGACTCCACAACAGGTGAGCTCATTAGCCATTGTCGATCGGCAGAGCAGACTTTTTGCTAGCAGTCTTGCAAAGGCACGTTTGCCGATGCCTTCAGGGCCCACGAAAAGAAAGCTCGACGCCAACCTGCCATTGGTCATCGCATTGCGAAACCAGCCTTGTTGCTGATCATGCCCCAATAAGTCTTGCCACTGCACCTGCGAATCCTAGCCATTTTTTTGAGTCGAGCAGGTAAGATTCTAGCGAAATTGAAGCGGGTTCGCCTACCGACCGTTTGCGGAATTTGGCACAATTCAATTGTTAGTCTAAAGTTAACCCGATTTTTGGGACGCCTTCAAAGACTCCAAGTGCTTCTGCCGGCATCGAAGGCAGACTTCCAAGGATGGACAACTCAGAAAGCAAACGGAAATGGCTCGATTGGATCGGGTATTTCGCCCTGCGCTGTGTGATCTGCGTCATTCAGTGCGTTAGCCTTGAGACCTGTGATCGCTTTTCACGCGTGATAGCCAAAATTCTAGCCGACTGGATTCCTCTCCGGCGGGGCATTACAGACGAGAATCTGCATCGAGTCTACGGGGCAATTTCCGAAGCACACAAATCTTTGCTTCGGCAACGAATGTGGCATCACTTGATGTTGATGGTTTGCGAGATCGCACATGCTCCTCGAAAGATCCATCGTTATAACTACAAAAACCACTTCTACATGCACCGCAAGTCAGAAGTATTGACTGCGATGCTCGACTTGAGTCCAACCGTTTTGGTCACAGGACACTTTGGAAACTTTGAAGTTGCCGGCTACACCGTTGGCTTGCTTGGCACTCCCACCACGACTATTGCCCGCCCGCTCGACAACCCCTACATCGACGAATTCGTTCAAGACTTCCGTGGCAGGGCAGGGCAAAAGCTGCTGCCCAAGGAAGGCAGCTCGGTCCAGGTGCAAGAGTTGTTGCAAGACGGCGGCTCGCTCGCGATTCTGGCTGATCAGCATGCAGGCCGAAAAGGCGTATGGGTCGAATTCTTTGGTCACGCAACCTCATGCCACAAAGCACTCGCCTTATTCGTGCTTTCTTCCGGTGCTCCAATGGTCGTCAACTACACCCGACGGCTTGACCGACCGCTTAAGTTTGAACTTGGGTTGATTGGCGTCGCGGATCCCAAGCTGATCGATGCTCCCAATCCACCTGACTATCTCAAGTCCGTGCACGATCTGACCGAGTGGTACAACGACTGCATGGAAGAAATGATTCGGCTAGCTCCAGAACAATACTGGTGGTTACATCGACGCTGGCGCGAAGTCCCAGACAAGGCACTCCGTCGTTTAGAGAATCGCAAAGCCCGCAAGCTAAAGCGAGCCGCATAGCCCCCATCGTTTAACGCCCAGCCATGAACGCCGGTATGCGTCGGAGAGTACTGCGTTGGAGAATGGGCTGTAGCTGATTCTCCAGCTCTCTAGTTTTGAAAACCTCTCTCGCGAAAACAACGAACGCCGCGTAGGACCGGTGCTAATGCGCTACCCCTAAAACCTGAACTTCCACTTCAGCGTCCAAAGCTGGGCCCAACAACAAGAAGTACGGAGCCAGGACTGCGGTTACAGGCTTTAGATTTCCGTACCTGTCCAGCGTGTAAACGCCTCGAGAGCAAAGAACTCGGGCAAGCCGATTTGGTTATACTTGTCCGCCGTTCCAGTATTGCGATCTTCAGCTCGTTGCCAGAACTCGCGGGGATCTGAACCGGGGAACAAGGCTTCATCCTTTTGGCTCTCGTGCATGAAAATGGCCTGACGCTTGAGAGCAATGTCACTAGGACTGAGGGGTACCGCGATCTCAATCTCGTCCAAAGCGTATTCCTGCCATGCTCCACGATAGAAGAGCACTTCAGGCAATGCCTTGCCTTCCGCTTGAAACTCATGCAACACATGCAAAATGGCTTCGGCACAGACGCGGTGGGTTCCGTGTGGATCGGCCAGGTCACCGGCCAGATAGATCTGGTCAGGCTTCACCTTTTCAAGCAACTCACGAATGATTCGCGTATCTTCTTCGCCCATCGGACGCTTCGCGATAGTGCCCGTGCGATAGAAAGGCAGATCAAGAAAATGCAGATCCTCTTCCTGGCAACCGACGCAAATCGCGCCGGCCCGGGCTTCACTCCAGCGAATAAGTGCTTTGATCTTTAGGATCGTTTCGCTGTCAGGCTTCCCTGGCTCCTTCTTCGCAAGCCCCTGCCGCACTTGGTATTCAACTTCCTGTGATTTCTGGTCATCGATGCCAAACAAACGATTGTATTCGGTAACCAGATCAGCCACTCGATAGGCATCGTGATCAAATACTGCGATGTTGCCACTTGTCATGTAAGCAATGTGAACATTATGTCCGTCTTCAACCATACGAATCAATGTTCCGCCCATGCTGATGACGTCGTCATCGGGGTGAGGGCTAAAACACAAGCAGACTTTCTTTTCCTTGCCAGCAGGATGGTACTCGATCGTATCCTGCATCCAACGGAAAACGCCATGAGCAATCTTCTGTGCGGGACCATGACTCCGGAGTAGTTGGTGCAGATCGTGCTGGCGGAAGTCATCATCGTCCAGCTTTAGCAACGCCTTGCCTGTTTGCTCACAAAGCCACAGCACGGCTCGCTTGATCAGTTGTTCCGTCCAAACGATATTCTCGATCAGCCAAGGCATCGAGACGCCCGTCAGAGCACCTGCAGCAGGTAGGTCCAGCAGCACGCGTGCATCGACATGCTCTTGCAAGAAGGAGGCTGGAACACGATCTGTGATCGAGCCTTCGAGTGTTTCACGCACAATTCCAGCTTTATGCTCACCGAGAGCCATCAGCACCACATGCTTGGCACTAAGGATCGGCGATAGCCCAACAGTCAAAGCGTGCAACGGCACATTCGACTCGCCGAAAAAGTCATTGGCTATTGATTGACGGGTGATCGGATCCAGAGTGCACAGTCGAGTGCGACTCTTCCGCATCGAAAAAGGCTCGTTAAAACTAACGTGTCCGTTGCGGCCAATGCCGAGTAGCACCAGATCGAAGCCTCCGGAGGCTGCAAGCGCTTCGTCGTAGCGTCGGCAATGCATTTCCACATCGTCTTGGCTCACCTGTCCGTCCAAGCAATGGATGTTCTCTGGCTTGAGATTGACCGAGTCGCACAAGTGTGATGCTAACCACTTGCGGTGACTCTGCGGCTCTTCAGGTGGAATTCCGTAGAATTCGCCGAGGCAGAAAACGGTAACTTGTGAAAAATCCAGGCCTTCTTCTTGATGCAGACGAATGAGTTCTCGATACGTTCCGGCTGGCGTACTTCCAGTTGGCAGACCGAGCACCGTGGTTTGGCCTACGTCGCTGCGTTCACGGATGAGCCGAGCGACGGTTTGTGCCGCGTGCTTCGCTAGGTCTTTGCCGGTTTGAAACACGAAAGCAGGCATATGGGTGCCTGAGACCGGTTGTGCTTTCGTCTGTGTTTTGGATTGATTCATATTACCCGAGTTATCGGCCTCTGCGACCGCCATAATTCACCTCGTAGGTTCTCATACAATTTTCGCGAGTCACCCAGTTTAACGACTACCGCCTTTCTTCGGCACTCGACTTTTGCGGTTCGGACTTTTGCGTTTCGTTATATTCTCGGAATGAGCCGAGCCCTGTTGCGGTGGCTCGGACAAGGCTTATCATCTAAGACGGCCGGAGAGTAGCCCGTTTGGTACGTTTTGCCCAACTTGTTTTTGTTTTCAGGCAGCCGAGAATCGCCGACCAGCGATGCGGTGACTCACTGACGAAGAGCTTTTATGAGCCAGAATTCGCCTCAAAAGTGGTTTAACCTCGAAGAGCACTTTTTCAAGGATTTGGATCAGCAGCTGTTGGCCGATCTCCGCAATGAGAAAGAAACAGCGGATACCGCAAACGACATCATGCAAGTGACTGGCATCCAGGACAGCGAGCTCGCGGGTGCCATGGCCGAGCTAAAGGTCACTGTCGACACCCTTGCCGCATTTCGCCTTGTACCACTTGTCGCTGTTGCTTGGGCCGACGATCGCGTCGAAGAAAATGAGCGTTACTCGATCGCCAAGGCTGCAGAGAAGTCAGGGATCTCTGCGGATGAACCTGCGATGGCCCTGCTGAATTCTTGGACGACTCGGAAGCCGCCTAGAGAGTTGTTGGAGGCTTGGTGCGAGTATTCAGCGGCACTTTGCGAAAGCCTTAGTGAAGCACACCGTGCGACGCTCAAGAAAGAAATTATGGAACAAGTCCACAAAGTTGCTGAAGCCAACGGTGGCGTTCTGGGCTTCGGCAGCGTCAGCGATAATGAAAAGGAACTGATTGGCAAGGTCGAAGCTGCTCTCGGTTAGCAGCCACATTTCGAGCTGGATTCGCCAGAATTCCCAGGTTGAACAACGGCGTGCATGAAGGAATTCTTTCGAATCCCACTGCACGCCCCATTATTTCTCTGTCCGTCAAAGTTTCACTAACTCTTGCGAGACATCTCCTCGCAACACTTCTTTCGGCCTTCGGCCCTCAATGGGCTTGCAGCATTCCGCCTGTTTCTTGGAAGCGTGCTACGCTTCCGTCGAGGAATTAGTTGCGGGAGCTATTTTTAATATCCCGCCGTTGTCGCATCTGACTCAAATGCAGTCCGATGAGATGTTAGCTCTTGGAAAGAGTGAGGAAACGGTCGCTTCGGGATGAAAGCGTTTCGATACAATACGTTCAGTAGCCCATCAAGGCTGAAAAGACTTCGCGATGCTCTTGCCAAAGCTGCGTGGTCTATGTCGACGATTAAGTCGCTGTCTTTTCTGCTATTCATTCTTAGCTTTGCAGTTGCTGGCTGCGCGCGGTTGCGTCTGCCGGCGATAGACCCCGTCGGTGAAAGCATCTTTCTCCCGCTTCCAAACACGACCGGACTTGATGTTCCTCCCCTGCGTTCCACGCCTGGCAATCCAGGGCTCATTCCGAATCCAGTTTTCACGGAACCGCCCACTCCGCCACCTTGCCTGGACGCAAGCAACAAAGGCGTTTGTAACTTGTTTGGTGGCGATCGTGATCGCGTCAACTTCAAACTTTGTGAACGCTTGAATGCCCGTGGAAAAGCAGGCGAATTGCAACTAACTCCAATGAGCGTCGTTGCTCCGGTTGGTGGCGAAGTTGTCTTGCTTGCCGGAATCTGCGGGCCCGATGGCTATTTCGTTCAGCGAGAGCCGCTGGAATGGATGCTATCGCCCGAGAGCGTAGGAACATTCATCGAAGTCGGTGATGACAAGCCGGGGCGACTTTCAAGCTTCTTCCACAATGATCCCAAGATCGAAAAGCTCGACGTGGATTTCGCTCGTGGACGAACCAGCTCCAAGCGAACAATGATCACTCGTGGCACGCCCAACTGCAATGACGATATCAAACTTGGCAAGGGACAAACCTGGCTCAGCATTTCTTCACCCACGGAAGGAATCAGCCGCGTAACGGTCCTCGCTCCTGACAGTGACATTTGGGACCGTAGGCGATTGACTTCGACGATCTATTGGATCGATGCTCAGTGGACGTTTCCCGCTCCGATCATCACAGCCAAAGAACGCCCCGCCGTTCTTCAAACCCGAGTCAACAAATCAGAGAACCTTGTTCCTGCAGCTGGTTGGATCGTCGAATATGAGATCGTCGATCCGCAAATCGCCAGATTCTTGCCGACCAACGATGGAACGACACAGATCCAAGGCACAACGGCTCGTGTCGTCGTGAATTCCGACGGTATCGCTCCGGTTCAAATCGGCGCTAAACCAGATGCCTTCGGAACCAGTCCCGTTTTGGTTCGCGTCATCCGCCCACCCAAGCCATCTGACGGAATTCCGCAGCTGATCGTCGGAGCAGGGCAGACCACCGTCACCTTCAGTTCTCCAGGTCTCAATCTTGAGGCATTCGGGCCGAAAACTGGCAGTATCGGCGGACAGCTCACCTACTCAGCCGTGATTGGCAATCCCGGCGACCTACAGGCAGAGAACGTCAGATTGATCATGCGTCAGCCTGTCGGCACCAAGTTGATCCAAGCAACGCCGCAGCCGAGCACCATTCAGCCCGATGTCCTCATCTGGGATCAAGGCGTGCTTGGAGCCAATCAACAACTCGACGTTTCAGTGGTCCTTGAAGCGCAACAGGCGAGTACCGTATCCGTCGTTTTTGAAGCCCAGGGCCAGAACCTGCCTCAACGCCAGCGCCGCGTGACTACTGAGATCATTCAGCCGCAACTCGACGTTCGCTTCGCGCCAGCTGGTGGAATTGCCGAGGCCGAGGTTGGTCAAGAGGTCGAATGTGAGATTGACATCACCAATACCGGCAATCAGACGCTAACGAACCTCTTGCTGGCCATCGAATCCTCACCTGGACTTCCTGAACACTACAAGAACGACAATCGTGTCGAACTCTCACTCCCATCTTTGGCCCCTGGCGCGACAGAGCAAGTGGCCGTTACCTTTGACGTTAGGCAGACTGGTCAGCAAACCGCCAACTTGAGGGTTCGCTCTGGAGACATCGCACTTGGAACTCGAAGCCTCTCGATCAATGGCCTGCAGCCAGCGTCGAAACAAGCGGCTATAGATGTCTCGATTGAGTTCCCTGAAACGGTTGAGGTCGGCATGGGACGCAACGCGCGCATTGTCGTTCGCAACACGGGTGAGACTGGACTCAGTGACATTCAAGTCAACATTGCTGCTGGCCCTTCCTTTAAAGCACAAGCGGTCGATGCGGCAAACAGACAACGCACATCCGTAAACCGTGATGGCACGGTAATCTGGCAACCGCAAGTTCTGCCAGCTCGTCCGACGCCGGATGCAGGCGACTACTACGCAGAGCTCTTTCTGGAGTTGGAAGCTATAGCGGAAAACGCCGCCGCCCGAATCCAAGTCTCGGCATCTTCGACCGAGAATGCTCAGGCTCAAAAGGCGATCGACGTCGCAGTCGGCCGTCGCAACGCCCCCGTCAATCCTGGGGTGGTTCCCAACCCTGGTGACGCAGCAAGAACCAACCAGCTCTTACTTTCGCTGGCTGATTTCAATGATCCAGAAGTCGTTGGGAATGAAATTCGGTACAGCCTCGGAGTCAAGAACGACCGTGCTACGCCCGATCGGCAGATCAACCTGCGTCTGAAGATTCCTCAAGGCGTCCAATTTAAGAGCATCTCGAGTGAGGGGAATCTTATTCAAGCCGAGTTTCTGCAAGACGGATCCGTGGCGATCCCAACGATCGAGTACCTGCGTCCCGGTGAGCAAATTAACTACCTGTTCATTCTTGTTCCGCAGATTCCACAGCTGATGGAAGTGGAAGCACAAGGTCTTTCAGATTCTCAGCAGCAACCTCAAACAACAAAAGAATCCACAACGATTCGCGCTCGCTAGTTGACTCTGATTGTTAAAACTGAACTCGCGGACCAGACTACACTTCAGCTAGGTTCCGTCGCAGAGTTCCTTCTTTGCCTCACCCAAATTTGACCAACGTGTGCAGTTCCAAGCCAAAGATTTTTCTAATGATGCGGTTGCTGATCCTTTAACGACTGGAGCTAGAAACGCCCAGCCGTTGGACAGAAACATTGTTTGCGAAGAGACGGAAAATCAACTCGATCTCGGAATCGCGCCGCTCCGCTTTTCGCGTTCGACTCCGGGCCTCCTCTGCCGACCGTGGTTTTTGGTTTCATGTCCGCGCAATTCTTCGTCTTCTTCGGCATCGTCCCAGCTCTGCTAAACGGCAGAGTGCAGGGCAATCCCGCTATCGGCTGGCTTATTGTCGCTGTGTTTGCCGCTTTATCGACTGCGATTCTGCTCTACCGTTAGAACAAAGCAATTAAATCGGGGACCGTCAGAATAACGGTAGCTTGCGATTTTCTGAACGAGATCTACTAGGTCGCCAGGAATCACACTGGCACTTGGACAAGATCGTAGCAGTACAAGTGAGCATTGAACCCGAGAAGAACGCTGAAGGCAATTTGCACTGGCGGCACAACCTCGATGTCCACCTCGACTCCTCTAGCCCACCACTAGGCAAGTCCCCACGCACTTATTTTTGCAATCGAACGAAAGAAGAGCTCGAATGGATTGCCACGAACTTCAATCAATACTTACCCTCGCTGGAGCCCCCGCTTTAGCTGCTCCTCCTGGAACCTAGCATCAGCTGTTTCGCTCGGCATTACGCGTTATCAAATTGGAGGCTAACACATCTCTGCTCATTGGGCCAGACCACGCAAGCCGCTTCTCCTTCCGCCGACGTTCCGCGATCGGGCCGAGTAAACAAAAGTAGCGGAGCACAGATCGGACTCGAACACACTGCCTGAGTCGCATACAACTTGCAATTCGTACTCGCGCCCACGTTGCAGAGTCCGAGCAAGATTGAAATCCTGAGTCCACTTTTCCGCAACGTAACTCGCACACATCTCCTTGCGTCTCGGCTTCTTTTCGTCCAGAGCCAGCTTCAGCTGCGAAGGAACCGACACTCCTAGTCTGTCCGTTTCGTTATCGAACCTTTGCAGCTAATGGCAGATCATACGGTTCGATATATCGGGACAAACCGCATCTCTTTAAAACCTGATTAGGATGGGGCAATCTCAAACGAGACTCAGATTCATTGATCAGCACTTTGATCTTAGGCGGATTATCAAACAATTCCCCTCACACAATTCCTCGGACAGACATACTGAACAAATGACTTCGTTCAATTTGTTAATGAAATCGACGTTGGAAATACTTGCGTGGTCCTTCTTGAAGGAAAGTTTGACAACCTCGCTTTCCACTCAGGAGCTCCGCTCTCCGAATATCGCGATCCCAAATCGGTAGACGAATTCCTTCAGCCAGGTACTTGGCGTATTTACCGCCGACCGTCAGATGGAAAGTTTCCTGCTTTTTGAGATCTACGTGCGAAACCAGAGCGTCAAAAGAAATGGAGAACAAAAAAACATTTTCCATCACTTTTTGCATGCGCAGGAAAATGAGAGTGCGACTCAGCCTAGCAGAAAACAGGGAGTTCACTTCAGGAAAATCATCTATCACTTGCACCGGAGGCCAAAAACAAACGCCGGGAGCAATAACTCCCGGCGTTTAAATTTTTCTGTTGTACAGCTTATCACTGGTGGCGGAAAACTACGACGAGTACTCAGCTGAGAAGAAGGACTTGCTGTCTTCTACGTCTGGCTTGATCGTTCGTTTGCCTTCCTTCCAATTGGCTGGGCAAACTTCGCCGTTTTGCTCGAAGTACTGAAGCGCTTGAACCATGCGAAGTGCTTCGTCGACGCTTCGGCCTAAGGGCAAGTCGTTGACGACTTGGTGACGAACAACGCCTTCTTTGTCGATCAAGAACAAACCACGCAACGCGACCGTGTCACCCGTCAGAACGTCGTAGTCACGAGCGATCTGCTTGCTCAAGTCTGCAACCAACGGATAGTCGATGTTTCCCAACCCGCCTTGATCACGTGGAGTGTTGCGCCATGCCAAGTGTGAGAAGTGGCTATCGACGCTGACACCGACAATTTGTACGCCCAAGTCACTGAATTCTGACGCACGATCCGAGAACGCGATAATTTCCGTTGGGCATACGAAGGTGAAGTCCAAGGGATAGAAGAACAGCAGGACGTACTTGCCTTTATAGTCGCCGAGACTGATTTCCTTGAACTGTCCGTCTTCCATGACTGCTTGAGCCTTGAATTCCGGAGCCGGATGTGTAACTAGAACGCTCATTGAGATCTCCAAACAAATTAAGTTCGTTGAATTCCGAAGTGCGACCGAGTTCGAGTCGCAATTATTTTTGCTTTAGCCTGCAGCCTCTCGTCTCATCTCATGCTGCGGGGACTGACCAGATCTGCATAGTGTACCTATCATCAGCATTCTTGCGAGTGAGCATCATGCATAGGTCAGATGCATCAGACGCATTAAGGCTAGCGTCATTGGGATGGAGCTCATTCGAAGCCGCAAAAGACCCGACGACTTCCGCTACGGTACTTGGCGGGTACGATCCGCTCCCTTGCGAGCATTTTCACACTCAAGAAAACAACAGTCCATGAGTTTTACCAATCCGCCCTCAGACCAAACGACTACCGTCCATGAACTTCGCGAGTGGATGCGAGATTTTGTAGCCGAACGAAACTGGGAAAGATTCCACAACGCTAAGAACCTCAGCATGTCGCTGGCGATTGAAACCGGCGAATTGCTGGAACACTTCCAATGGTTGACGTCGGATGAGGTTGTCGCAGGTGAAGGATATGACTTGCAAGAAGTGAAGGACGAAATGGCTGACGTCGCTTGTTATCTACTTTCGCTAGCCAACGCGTTGGATGTAGATCTAGCCCAGGCGATTGAGAAGAAGATGGTGAAGAACCGCTCAAAATACCCAGCCGAAAACTGAATCCCTGTGAACGCCGCTTCTTTCTTGCGATCGGAATGATGCCCCCCCATAATGTAAGCGGACGTGCCGAAAGCGGTAGCTTCTCTCGTTCTTGCATTTGCCAAGTCTTGCTACACCTTGGAGGACGGCATGAGGTTGATGAAATCCCTGTTGATCTACACTGCAATTGCTTGCATCAGCGTCTCCTGCCAACAAGACGTCTTTGCTCAAAAGAGCAGATTACCTCTCACGGCAAACAATCGTGGTGCTTCCGACTCCTACATGAAACGGCCGCCTCCGGGCAACAATGGCTACAACACTCCGTCTGGCGGTTTCGCTTATGGTTATGCGTGGGGGCATGGCTTCCAACGGACTGGCAACGGAAATCGCATAAGAGGCTTCGCGTACGGCGGCGCAACGGTAGCAACGGTCATCAATGGTGAAACTCAAGAACGTAGTAGCTACCAAGAATCTACCGGGAATAGCGGACCCATCTTAGAGCCGCGTGGGCAGTTTGGATTTGGCAATCCAGCGGGGATGATACCAGGTCAAAATCCGCTTGCGCCGAACGGAGGTGCAGCCGCAGCCCCGGAAACCTCTCAGCCCAGACAAAAACTATACGTTTGACGAGGGAGATCGTGTTGTTCGCATCTTCCATACACCTCGCGTGATTCGTTTGAGAATCAAGGGCAAGGAGCCGAGAGCGAAAGAAGAAGTTTACACAGTGCGAACCAAAGAACAGCTTAAGGAAAAGTATCCTGAGGTCTACAAGACCTATGTACGACTCATGCAAATGGAACAAGCAACAAACGAGCCAGCACGAGTCGCTGGAGCGGTTAAAACGCCACTGCGACTCGGGAGCAAAACGGCAGGGACCGCTCCCACGATAAACGATTTGATTAACCAGATCGAAAAACAATCCATTGGCGTGCCATTGATGGACCAGGTTCTGCGAGACCTCCGAGGAAACGCCCCTGTCCCACCCAAGCGGCCCTAGAGTCAGTGCGTTTTATTCGAACTCAAAGATACCTTCGATCTCGACAGCGATCGCTCCAGGCAATGCATTGGTGCCGATAGCGCTTCTCGCGCTGATACCATTTTCTACACCCCAGACGTCGGAGAAGAGCTGACTGCAGCCATTAATCACTGCTGGTTGTAGTCCAAAGTCATCTGCACTTTGCACCAAGCCCAAGAGCTTGATAACACGCTTGATCCGATCCAGACTTCCGAGAGTAGCTTTCATCGTCGCCAGCATCGCCAGACCCGTCTGCTGAGCGGCTGCTGCTCCACCATCTACATCCAAATCCGCTCCCAGGCGGCCTACGATCAAAGTGCCGTCTGGCTTCAGCGGACCGTGACCGCTGAGGTACAGCAGGTTGCCAGAGATGACCGCTGGCTTGTACAGCCCCATTGGCTTGGGAGCAGGGGGTAGTTCCAATCCAAGTTTTGCAAAATTCTCTTCTGCTGACATGAGCTTTCTCGTCAGTTTGGGTTTGAAAAGCCGAATTCAACCTGTATTTCGACACGCTGTAATCCTAGCGATGGCATCTTGGCTGAACAGCCCCGTAAGACTGCATTCCCCTCGCGGGAATTGCAGTTCATGCTCCCCTTGAACAACACTGCATTCTGTGGATGCTTAGAGACTCCCGAAATTAAGTCCTTGGCCCCCCAAAATCCTTATGTCAAAACTATTCAATCTCTCGGATGAAGTCGCCGTAGTCATCGGCGGAACCGGTGGTCTGGGCGGCGCGATGGCCGACGCACTGGCTGAAGCTGGTGCAAAAGTAGCTGTTGTCGGCCGTAATCCGGAACGCGGCGCCCAAAGAGTCGCCGAGATCGAAGCCACTGGTGGATCTGCTATATTCCAAGCCGCAGACGCACTTGATAAAGACTCTGTCGTTGCCGCTCGTGATAGCATCCACAGCCAACTTGGCACCACGACTGTCTTGATTAACGCCGCAGGCGGGAATCACCCCGACGCGACTTTGCCACCCGGCGCCGACTACTGCAAACTACCTTTAGACGCCTGGCGTCAAGTCTTCGATCTGAACTTGGTCGGCGGAGTGCTGCTACCAAGCCAAGTGTTTGGTGAATCCATGGTGTCGGCTGGCAAAGGCTCGATCATCAACATCGCTTCGATGTCGGGCATGATACCGCTCTCACGAGTCGTTGCCTACTCTGCAGCAAAAGCAGCCGTGATTAACTTGACGCAATTCCTTGCACGCGAGTGGGCTACGACAGGCGTCCGTGTAAACGCAATCAGCCCAGGCTTTTTCCCTGCAGAACAGAACCGAGCATTGTTGTACAACGAAGATGGCTCACTTTCCGAGCGTGGTTCGCAAATCATCGGTCACACACCGATGGCTCGCTTCGGGAAACCTGACGAACTTGGTGGAGTGGCAGTTTGGCTTGCTTCAGCAGCGGCAGCCTCTTTTGTGACTGGACAAAACATCGTCGTCGATGGCGGCTTTTCCTCTGTGACAATTTAGTGCGACTATAGGCATAGGCTTCAATAGGCATAGGCTTCAAGCTTGTCCAAGTCTTACTAGCTTCGCCTCAGACCGAAGCAAAGCGAAGCCTTTCACCAAGCAAAACGAAGCCTTTCATCAAGCAAAACGAACACCCAAAACTGAAAGCAATCAAAAATGGCTCAACTTTCCGTTAAGCAAGATGCTCCACTGGATTTCCTTTCGCTCGGCTCCTTGGTACACCGCCTCGATCCCGGACCGACGCCATTCCGCAAATCAAACAACTTTGATGTGCACATTTCGGGCGGAGAATACAACGTTGCCGCAAACCTGAGTTCTTGCTTTGGACTGAACACGGCAGTTGCCACCGCCATGGTTGACTACGGTGTCGGTGAGATGGTTCAGAGAGCCGTTCGCGAAATGGGTGTCACTCCTTACTACAAATGGTTCGAACATGATGGTGTCCGCGGGCCGAATATCGCAACCGTTTACTCCGATCGAGGCCACGGTGTTCGTGCTCCGGTCGTCTTCTACAATCGCGCCAACGAAGCTGGCGCCATGCTGAAGCCCGGTGACTTTGAATGGGATAAGATCTTTGGCGGTGGAGTGAAGTGGTTCCACTCTGGAGGCATTTTTGCGGCTTTGTCGCCGACGACATCTGAGCTGATCGTCGAAGGCATGCAGGCAGCTCAAGCAGCTGGAACGATTACTTCCTTCGACTTGAACTACCGGGCCAAATTGTGGAAGACGATTGGCAGCGAAGAAAAAGGCCAAGAGATGTGCCGCAAGATCGCTTCGCACTGTGATGTCCTGGTTGGCAATGAGGAAGACTTGCAAAAAGGCCTTGGCATCGAGGGCCAAGACGTCGAGAAAAAATCAAAACTCGATCCTGACGCATTCTTCTCAATGATCGAAGGCGTGACCGAGAAGTTCCCGAACGTCAAACTTGTTGCAACGACTTTGCGTGAAGTTAAATCGACCAACCGTCACGAGTGGGCTGCAGTGGTTTGGTACGACGGACAGCGATACATTAGTCCAACCATGCAGTTGGACGTAGTCTGCCGCATCGGTGGTGGCGATGGGTTCGCTTCAGGTTTGATCTACGGAATGATTGCTGGCAAGGATCCGGAGCAAGCCTTGCGACTCGGCTGGGCTCATGGCGGTTTGCTGACTACCTTCACGGGTGACGTCAGCCAAGCCAAATTGCCTGAGGTAGAAGCTGTTGCTTCTGGCGGATCCGCTCGAGTCCAACGTTAGAGATTTGCTTTGAGCTTCGTGCTGCCTGTTCTCGTAGGCAACTGGCGAGCGAGGGTTGCGTCAGACACGAGCTTAAAAACTTCCAAGCTGACTCACGAAGTCAGTATCAAACTCGAATGAGCGGCGTTGGTCGCTCATGTTCAATTAGGAACACCGCATGTCGCCTTCGGTCCTAGCCATCGCGGCTCACCCAGACGACATCGAATTCACGATGTCAGGCACGCTGCTTTGGCTAACCGAACTTGGTTGGAACACACATTACTTCAATATTGCCAACGGCTGCTGCGGCACGCAGACGATGACAGGTGAAGAATGCGCAGCAATTCGCCTGCAGGAAGCTCAAGCTGCCGCCAAGTTACTTTCTGCCGAATTTCATCCGCCAATCTGCAACGATCTGGAGATCTTCTACGACAAGCCGACCATGGCTAAGGTCTCAGCCGTGGTTCGCAAGGTAAAACCTCAAATTGTACTGACTCACGCGATGTCAGATTACATGGAAGATCACCAGAATGCAGCAAGGCTAGCTGTCTTCGCCGCTTTTTCGCGAGGCATGCCGAACTGGACGAGTTCTCCCAAAGAGCAAACTTTCTCAGAGGACATCGCTGTCTACCATGCCCAGCCCCACGGCAATCGCACTCCAACAAACCAACTTGTCACGCCCGAACTCTTCATTGACACCAGCGATCTCATGTCGCGGAAACGAGAGCTGCTCGAGTGCCATGCAAGCCAAAACACTTGGCTGGACGAATCGCAGGGCATGAGTTCTTACTTGCAAACGATGAGCGATCTGAATGCCGAGGTCGGGCAGATGAGCGGAAGATTTGAGTTCGCTGAAGGGTGGACGCAACACCTGCATCTTGGGCTGGCTGCGAGGACCGAGTTCGATCCGCTTGGCGAATCCCTGTCACATTGCAGCCTAAGGCTCGAAAGCTAACTTACAGCTTGTTCGTGTAGCAGCATGTCGCCGTCTCCGTCTCTCACGCGCTCTCGAAGCTGCCAGACTCCGCTAGTTTCCAAGCTCTGCGATAGCTTTCTGGCACTTCTTGGCCCAGCAAATCCCCTTCGGATAAATACTGATACATTTCCCCATAGTGTTTTGTTTCGGTCGAGGAGATGCGATGCATCACATGCCAGGGGCGCAGCTTGGATGAGTCCTCCAGGCCGATGGCTCCCAGGATTTCCGCAAAGCTGGTGATCGTCTCACGATGGTAACTCGCCACACGAACTTTTTTGTCGGAGGGCACCAAGCCTGCCTCGAGTTGTTTATCCTGCGTCGCCACTCCGACGGGGCAGTGATTGCTATTGCACTTAAGCGCCTGAATACACCCAAGCGCCATCATCATACTGCGAGCAGAGTAGCAGGCGTCCGCCCCCAGAGCGATTAGCTTCAGAATCGAGAACCCAGAGGACACTTTGCCAGCAGCAATAATCCGCACTCGATCCCGCAATCCACATCCAACCAACGCGTTGTGGACAAAGATTAGACCTTCGTACAATGGAGCGCCAAGATGATTCGAGAATTCGAGCGGGGCAGCGCCCGTTCCACCTTCACCTCCGTCGACTGTAATGAAGTCCGGGGTGATACCCGTCTCCAACATTGCCTTACAAACCGAGAGAAACTCCCGTCGCTTGCCGACGCACAACTTGAATCCGATTGGCTTGCCACCGCTGAGTTCACGCAACTTGCCGACAAACTCCAACAAACCGATCGGGGTTGAAAAGGAGCTATGGCCGGGCGGCGAGAGCACATCCTTGCCGACGGGAACATTTCGGATCTGAGCAATTTCAGGCGTTACTTTTCCACCCGGCAGGATTCCTCCATGACCTGGCTTGGCTCCTTGCGAAAGTTTTAGTTCAATCATTTTGACCGCGGCCTCCGCTGCATTCTTGGCGTATAAGTCTGCACAGAAATTACCGCTATCGTCACGGCAGCCAAAGTATCCGGTTCCAATCTGCCAAATCAAATCGCCTCCGCCTTCCAGGTGGTAGGTACTAATCCCCCCTTCGCCTGTATTGTGTGCGAAGTTGCCCATCAGAGCTCCACCATTCAAGGCCAGCACTGCGTTTCCACTCAGCGAACCGTAGCTCATCGCAGAAATATTTAGCAAACTAGCCGAGTAAGGTTGTCGGCAGTCGCTTCCGCCAATCGAAATTCGCATATCATCAGGATGGTGCTGGAGCGGGGCCATTGAATGATTGACCCATTCATAGCCTATCTCGTAAACATCTTCCTTGGTACCAAACGGAACGGTATCGCGAACATTTTTCGCACGCTGATAGATGAGCGAACGTTGATCTCGATCGAAAGGAACGCCCTCGGTGTCACTCTCGATAAAGTATTGATAGATCTCAGGACGGATCAATTCCATCAGGTAACGCATGCGCCCCAGAGCCGGAAAGTTCCGAGGGATAGAATGTTTGACTTGAAAGTAGTCATAGAAACCGATGGCCACAATAGGCCCGAATAATACCCAGCTCCAGAGAAGAGCTGGCCACCAGAAGGTTACGGCGACACTCAGGACCACAAGTCCAACGACTAGTCCAACGAATATATTTCTCATCGTTACCTCAAACAGCAAGCACAGATTCAAGAGCAAGGAGTTGAATTGTGGTGGATCACGCATCCAGAATCCATAGAAGTACAAATGATATCACTGGTCACCGCAGGATATTCCCCAGGTCTACTAGTAGCGTTCTGCTTTGTTTTCTAGTTTCCACTCCGTTCGCGCAGGAAGTATCTGCTCAGATGATCGTAGCTCACCGCGGCGCTTCGGCCGACGCACCCGAGAACACACTCGCTGCCTTCCGCGAGGCTTGGCAACAAGGTGCCGATGGGATCGAAGGCGATTTCTATCTTACGCGCGACAACCGAGTCGTCTGCATCCACGACAAAACTACTGAACGCACCGGTGGCGAATCGCTCCCAATCACTCAAAGTAGCTTAGCTGAACTTCGGAAACTGGAGTACGGAGCGTGGAAGAACGAGAAGTTTCGCGGTGAATCAATCCCAACTTTGGGAGAAGTGATCGATCAAATGCCCGCGGGTAAAAAACTAGTGATCGAACTGAAAATGGGTCCGGAAATCGTACCGTATGTCCAACGGATTATCTCAGCCAAGTCACTAGCGGCCGAACAGATTCTGATTATAAGCTTCGATGCCAATACAGTTGCGAAATCAAAACAATTGATGCCCGACATCAAGGCACATTGGCTGACCAGCTACAAACACAAGTCGGGAAGAGTTTCCCCAACGATCGAGCAGATTATTCGCACCATCACTAGCTGCGGCGCTGATGGGCTCGGCACCAAGGGCGATCGCAAGGTAGTATCAGCCAAGTTGATGGAACGTCTGCGTTCAGAGGGTATCAAAGAGTTCCATGTTTGGACGGTCGACGATCCGCAGGACGCGAAGTATTTTCAGGCTCTGGGAGCCATCGGAATCACGACAAATCAACCGGGAAAAATCAAGCAAAGTCTAGGCCTGTAGGGATCTGAATCAATGCCGCCCAAACCAGCACCACCCAAAACTACTATTCCACAGCCAATCATTGTTTGAACCTACGCCGTCCAACGCGGGTATCGACACACTCGCCTCCCGAGCGGGCCGACGAGGGTCTGCTTCTAAGTTCTCACGCTAACCTTCCGGAACCTACTCGGCAAGACAATTGTACTTTTCGTCTAGCTAGAGTTACAATAAGGGCCTGATCGCCCTCTTACAGAGAGTTCACCACCATGCTTGGCACCCAAGCTGAATCGCAAACAGAGACTGCTCAACTCACCGACGAACAACTGCTGGCTCGATTTGTCAACGATGAGGACCGCGGGAGTTTCGAATGTTTGGTGCGTCGCTACCAGGTCGAGATTTACAATTACTTGCGTCGATACATAGGTAGTGAGAGCGGAGCTGAAGATGCGTTTCAGCTTACATTTGTGAGGGTTTATCAGAAAGCTGAGTCCTTCGACCTGACGCGCCGGTTTAGACCTTGGCTATACAGCGTGGCGACGAATCAAGCCATCGATATGCAGCGGCGAGACAAACGGCGTTCGCACCAAAGCCTGGATGTCACCTCGGACCAATCGGAATCTCGGAGTACCACGCAAGCTTCAGCAATTCCGGATCACAGGCAATCAGAAGAAGACCCGTTGGTTACAGCAGAATTTCAAGAACAGATGAGAGCTGCGGTTACTGAGATCGGGGAACCAGGTCGAAGTGCACTCGAATTGATTTACCTTCAAGGACTGCCGTACAAAGAAGCTGCTGAAATACTCGACGTTCCTGTTGGGACTGTAAAAAGTCGAGTTCATGCCGCAATTCGCAAACTTTCCGCGCTTTGGCAGCGTACTGCAAGCTAACTAAGCGTTGCAAATTGCCAGCACTTCTGCCCACCTTTTTTCTCCGACCATGCAAGCAAACTTCTCGGATGACGAGCTAATTGCGTATCTGCTGGGAGATGCAGATCCTAAACGCCGTTTGGAGCTAGAAACCTGCTTAAGTTCGGATCCCGAACTCTTATTCCGGCTTCAGCAGCTTCGCGGCGTGCTTGGACATCTCGATTCGCTGAGCGGCATGTATGAGCCGCCGGCAGACCTCGTCTCCAACACTTTGGAGCGTATTGAATCTGCGGAAAACGTGCAGCTGAGCCAAGCTGTTCCAGCTGAAGGCTTTGACGAGGTCAGTAACCACCACAACCGTATCGACTCTCTAGTCCTCGGCCTAAGCCTGGCACTGATCTGCTGTATGATCCTGCCTGCAGTAGTCACTGCTAGATTCGTTGCACGCAAAAACCAATGCGCACACAATATGGCCGATACCGGTAATCAGCTAGTCGCTTTTAGCATGAGTGACCCGAACGGTCGTTTTCCCTACGTTGGTGACGACCCATACACTTCTTTCGCTGGGATCTTCCCGGTTCACTTAACCGATCGAGGCTACTCGGTTGACATCCGCCAACTGCATTGTCCCAGCGTTAGTCCAGTGAATTACGACACGCCGGTCGCCTGTAAAAACATTCCAAGCTTGGCACAACTTCGCGAGCTGTCTCCAGCCGAACTTGCCGACCTGCAGCATTTCCTTGGTGGCAACTATGCGTATAACGTTGGAGTGCTTGACGAAACCGGTGTTCGTGTCGCTCCCAAATGCGAGGGACGATCAAACTTTGCGATTCTTGCCGATGCTCCAAACTTTGTAGAACAAGGTGAGCAGTTCCTGGCACATGACGGCCGTGGTATCAACATCCTTTACGAAGACGGCCACGTCGCGTTTCTGTGTCTACCGGACTCAGATCAACTCCCCACAGATTTGCATGATCATCCGTTTCGAAACATGGACGGTGTCCACGCCCCTGGGTTACACAACTCCGATTCCGTTTTGGCTCCCAGCAGCTTCTCCCCTCTGCAAGAGTTTATCTCCTCAAGTCCATCCAAAGATTGGGACTGAATCGCGCACGCAGGTTGGAGGGCGATGTGTACAATGCCAGCAAGTCGAGCCACGGATGTGGGGATATCAGATCATCACACCGGCGTTCTCTATTCCCTCGCTCCTCGCGCCAAATCGCACAAGCTTAAACACACAGGGTACAAGAGTGACAGAGATCAGCGTGGCGCCCACCACGCCCATGCCAATAGCAACCGCCAACGGAGGCCAAAAACCACCTCCGCTAAGAAGCAACGGTAAGAACCCGAAGACCGTGGTTCCAGTTGTCGCCAGCACGTGACGAGTGACTTCGATCACTGTTTCAACTGTCGCATCCAGATCCCCAGCCATAACTCGGGGGTTCTCCTTCAAGGCAGAGACGACCACGATAGAATCGTTGATTGCGATTCCAATTAGTCCCATAGTGCCAACAATCGCCATGAATCCGAAGGGATAGTCAAACAACCACAACGCTCCGAGACCCAAGCCAATCGAGAGTGTCGCAACGGCACCGATGAGAGCAGCTAAGCGGAAGGAAGCAAGAGCAAGCACTAAAGCAGCGACCATTCCTACCGCCAGGATGCTGACATTCGCCATCAGACGACTGATAGCCGCGTCGCGTTCTGAGGCTTCGCCACCGATCTCCATGCGATAGCCTGCGGGCAACCGTTCCTCAAAGTCCGTTTTCTCGACCGCTTCGCTAAAACGCCCCAGGACTTTCGAGGGCAATGTCCCGGCAGTGATATACGTTTGCACTTCGTTGCTTCGGATTCCATTGTAACGCGTGATAACCGCTTTTTGAGGAGCGTAGCTCACATCTGCAATTTCCGCGAGTGGAACAAAACTGCTTAATGCTGGGGAATCTTGAATAGAACTACTCGCATTCGCAAGCCCATTCGAATTTCGACTGACCAGTAACTGAGTTTGCCTCAAATCTTCGAGTGTGGCTCGATTGCCGGCTGACAAACGCACTCGAACTGGCACTTCCTCCACCTGCTCAATGATCGAACCTGCAAGAAGCCCTTCATAGCTCGCGAACAACTGCTGTCCAACTTCCACTTCGGAAAGCCCAGCCCATTTGGAAACTCCAGCATCGACTTGGATCGAAGCCGTCGGACGGCTCTCTCCCGCCATGGTGCGAGAATGCAATACATCAGGAAGTGTGGTGGTCAGCATTCGCAGCTCGTTACCGAGCGCCGCTAGCTGCTCCATATCACTCCCAAGCACTCGGATCTCGACCGGCGCGTCGAACGGAGGTCCTTGTTCCAGTTGGCGAACCAATACTCTGGCCTCAGGAAATTCGTTATCCAACCGTAGCTGCAGCTTCCGAATCATACCCAACGCCTCGCGATTGCTATCAAGCGTCACTATGGCTTGGCCGTAATTGGGCGAATTCTTGCGACGAGCGATGACGTTGTAGTAGAAGGGCGGTGCGCTTTCCCCCAAAAACCAACTCGTTCCTTTGATACGTGCTTCACTTGCCAGACTCTCGTCAATTCTGCGCACGAGTTCTTCAGTTTGTTCCAAACTTGCTTGCGGCGCCAGCTCGACTTCGATATGGAACTGATCACGATCAGCGGGTGGGAAGAACTGCTCCTGCAACTGTATTGAGCTCACGAATCCAGCAAGGGGCAAGAGACAACCTAAGGCAATTCCGTTCACTGGTCGCCGTAACATAGCTGTCAGCAGACTACGGTACAGCCGTGTTACGCTAGCCATTGAAATCCCGTCGTGCATCATCGTCTTGAAGAATCCACGCGGCTTTCTTTCGTCAGATGCAGCACGCGAGTAGACGCTGGCTTGCAAAATAGCTGCCGCCGCCGGCAATACCGTCATCGCCAAAAAGAAAGAACTGAAAATCGCCAACATCACCGTGATGGCGATCGCTCCCACAAACTCTCCGGCGGGACCTTCCATCAATGCAATTGGAGCGAAGGCAAGTGCCGTTGTTACCGTTGACGCGAGTAGCGGAGCGAACAGCCGAGCCACCAAGTCCTTCACAGCCTCTTTCGGACCAAGCCCTTTCCGAAGGCTAAGTTGGATTTCATCCGTGGCAATAATTGCATTGTCGATCATCAGTCCGAGAGCAATGATCAAGCCTGTCACTGACATCTGGTGAATCGGAATGCTCAAAGCTCGCATTCCAGCAACGACCATCAGCGAAGCGATCGGCAGAGTTGCGGTCACCAGCACCGCACTGCGCCAGCCCATGAAGATAAACGTCATCAACGCGACAGCTGCGCCACCTAGCAGCAGATTACGAGCAAGAGTCTCCATCCGTTGGGACACATACTCTTCTTGTTCCATCACCACATCTAGCTTCAGATTAGGCGGGAGCGAAGCACGATACTCATCCACTACCGCTTGAGCCGACTTGGCCCATTCGTCGATTCGGTACTCGGGACGAAGCATCACGCTAACGACCACGGCAAACTTCCCGTCTACCAGTACTTTTGAGTCAGGCGGATCCGCGGTCGCTCGGACAACATCCGCCACATCCCTGACCTGCAAAGTCTCGCCAGGACGATTGGTTGCCAATTGAGCATCCATGACGTCTTGCATCGAATTGAACTCGTTGCCGATCTCGACAACCAATTCAGTATCCCTGTCACGTAGCGTCCCGGCCGAAGATTTCGCATCAGCAGTCCCGAGTTGAAGGGCGATGGCACCTGCGGAAAGCCCCGCTGCGGCGGCCCGGTTCGGATCTATTTCCACCAAAATTTCTTCTTGGGGATCACCGAACAGATCCACCGATTTTGTGCCTGGCAGGGCGAGCATTTGGTCCTTCAGATCTCGCGCGAGTCGCCGAACAACGCCCGGCACGGGTTTGCTTTCACGTTCCCAAACCATCGCTCCGATCCACGCGTAGGCTGCAATATCGAGTTCGTCGAAAATCGGCCTTCCCGCTCCTTCCGGTAACTCGGCGATCGAGTCTTCAATCTTGCCTCGCAAGTCCGACCAGATCGGGTCCGTGTCGTAAATATCGTCCCGCAACTCGATCGTGATAAAAGAAGAGCCTGCACGGCTTTGAGATCGGATGCGTTTTAGATCAGGACTATCGAGCAATTGCTGCTCGATCTTTTCCGTTACAAGGGCTTCGACCTTCTCAGCGTCTGCCCCTGGAAAAATCGTCAGTACGTTTGCCGCTCGCTGCGTCAGTAGCGGATCTTCCATCCTAGGAAGTATCAAAAGCGAACTCAGACCACTCGCAGCAGCAAGCACGACTGTCAGAACGATCAACCTGCGGTCAGAGTAAAATCTCACCGCCAACTGGATTAGTGGACTGTCTCTTCCGGTGACGTGATTCGAGTCGGCTGGTTGACTGCCCGACATGCCTAGTCCTCCAATTCCACTAGCTGCCCCGAGACGATTCGGTGAGTTCCTGTCGTCACATACACGTCACCCATCGCGACATCGCCGCGAATCTGAGCCCACTCACCTTTGACCCGTAGGACCTCGATCGGTCTTTGATACACTTTAAATCTTTCGCCATCAGGCACTGCTACGAAAACCCCCCACAGTCCACGGGGGCCGGCGATCAAAGCATCTTTATAAACCCAAGGAAGAAACTCTTGGGAAGGCTTCGCCCCCAAGTCAGCGAGTCGGATTCGCACAGAATCACCAATAGCAAGAGTGGCTTTGCGATCTGGCGGAGTAGTGCTTTGGCTGTCAGCTTGCGGCTCGACATCTACAACGACGCGGAACACGCAGCGTCGCGTACGGGTCACAGTATCAAGAACCGGTGCGATTCTTTCCAATTCGACTGCGATGGGCCGAAATTCTCCCGCCGGTGAAATCGTCCCGACCCGGCAAATTCGTTGCAAAATCAGCTCGTCAGCATACTCGTTTGGCAGCCCGACGTGAACTTCGAGCTGCCCCTCTTCGACCACTTCGAGAAGAACTTGCCCAGGGGAAACCACATCTCCTTCGTCCACTCTTCGGTCTTGGATATGACAGTCGTATGGAGCAAGCAGGAATTTTTCGTTGAGTCGCACGCGGAGTTGTTCTTCCGTTGCTTCCAGACTAGTGACCAAGTCCGACTGAGCTTGTAGTTGCTCGGCTCGTGTTCCATCTTCGAGCAGATCGAGCCGCTGTTCGGCTGAAGCCAGCTGAGCTTCCAAGGCTAGTTTGCGAAAGTTTGCTTCGTCCAATTCCTGCTTGGAAGCCGCACGAGTTGCATGCAGCTCCTGAAGTCGACTCCAGTTTGCTTCGGCGAGCTTCAGATTGGACTGGACTTCCAAAACTCCTGAACGGGCTTGCTGTTTCTCCTGTTCTCGTGGTCCAGCCTGCAGTTCCGCGTAGCGAGCCTTGGCCGCATCTAACGAGGCCTTGGCGGCGCGATGCTGAGCGGAAACCTGAGCTTGGTCGAGTTCCACTAACAAATCGCCCGCAGCAACACGATCACCAATATCAAAATGCACTGCATCGACACGTCCAATTTCCTTTGCCGCAAGCAAGCTTCGACGGCGAGCTTGGACAACGCCTGTGTACTCGAGGCTTAGACTCTCTGGAACAAACTGATTTAGCTGAGAGGTTCGGACTGACAAGAGCCGCGATTTCTCAGGATCCACAGCTCCAGGCACACCAGCCGGCTGTGTCCCCGGTCGGCTATAAACGAAGGCCATGGAGGAGCCTAGTAAGATCAGCAGCAAGATGCACCACGCGACTGATCGCCGCGTCATTTTTTGACCCAATGTCAAAACATCGCCAAAAAAAGAGTTCGATCCGCTCACAACTCGCATTCCTCAGACCCTGCTTGGAGAATTTTGGGTGCTAGCTCTTCCATAACCGCTTCGGTTTCCTCAAAGCTCACCGATGGATTCCACCCGTAACCATTCATCATCGTCCAACCGTGAAAACGAATGCTTCTCACGGGGTCTTGGACCCCGACGTCGGGTAGCGAAGGACTGGTCGCCATCAAAATGTGGCTGCCAAACGTGAGCGACCAGAATCCAAAGACAAATTCTTCCGCCGAGAGCTTCGCGGGAAGTTTTAGTTCGCCAGCCGCGATTGCATCTCGCACAACCCCCGCCACGACACCCATGCATCGAAGCTCACACTGTTGAATGATTTTTTGGCGTTTCGCCGATGATTTTTCCCAAATCACCATGTTCCGCAACATCTGCTCAACCGCAAAATGCGCTGCACATTGACTTGCGTAAACATCGCATGCACATCCTATTGCCGTCATTCGCAAGCGTGATCCTTGAACCAGCACAGACGCTCGTTCAAACATCTCCCGCCGCATCTCGAGCGACTCAATCGCCAGTGCTGCCACAATCTCTTCCTTGTTTGGAAAGTGATTGTAGAGCGTGCCCTTGGCGTACTCCATTTGCGTAGCGAGACGATCCATACTCAGGGACTGATAGCCTTCCGATACCAGAATCGGACGAGCCAAGCTCAGTATCTGCGACTCGCGCTGCTGAATTTCGCGTTGTTTTCGTGAAAGCAGTTGCATAGCCCAATTATTGACGCCGCGTCAACAACTGTCAATCGGCCAGCTCGCCCTAGAAGTTTATCGCAAATTCGCCCGCAGGAATATTGCCTGTGTGAGGTGGGAGATTTTGCGCTTTTCGCGAAAGAAGCTTGAAGGAACACGAGCATCTCAGGTCTCCAATACAGGGAGCTTACTACTGTCCAGACCATTAAAATCCGAACTGCAGAGTTCCAATTCATAAAAATCGCCGGTGTCTGCCGGGCTGTTTTTGCTCGCTGCGACTTTGCCTAGTGATGTGTGCCCGTTCAGGAACCGATGTGGTCGCTTCGGAGGGACAGCCAGCGTATCTGAATCCATCCTGGGCGAAAGGCTTTGGACCAAGCACTAATGATGCTGCTAGGACTTCGGGCTGTAATTCATGGTTTCCGAGTACCCTAACGACGTCAATCAGTACGCGTTTTAGGTTGATTCAACCGTGGCCTTGAATCGTCTGATCAGGAAGCTGGCGTGAGTAAAAGGAGAGCTGTGTCAAATCCGACTCTTGTATCTCAAAGAACCGAATTCACTTGGCTGGACGAACAACGCACCAGCAGGAAACAACATTGCGGCCATCTTCTCGATTAGTGACAAAAGCGAATTGACGATTGTTTCGGACAAGTCCGTAAGCCGCCATTAGGCGTGAACCATTTCGTTGAGACTCCTCTCGCAGTCCCCCAAACTCTAAGTTTGTTCTTACAGAAGGATTTGGTGGATCTGGAAGCAATCGAAACTCCTGTCGGAATCGAAGTCGTTTAGGGCTAGTTCCAAATCATATTTCACCAGTGGAATCAGACGGATGACGAACAAAGAAAGAAGCAAGCCGCTAGCGAAACGGAAAAGCGCCACGCCGATCTCGATAAACAAAAGCTCGACAAAGCTATGCGCACGACAATGCACCCAATCCAAGGGTTTCTCAAAGCGAGGAAGAATGAAACCGAGAAAAACTGAGTTTCGTTTGACCAGAAACGAATTAGTCGCAAAAGTGGCTTGCGGCAGGTTAGAAATCCTCGCTAAGAAATACTGGCGAATCCCAGTAGCAGCTGAGGTGTTTGCCTAGGGTCTTTGACGACGTCGTGCCAGCATAGCGATCAAGGCGTTAAGAACGAGTGATGAACCGGGCTCTGGTACAGCGTTGGCGGCAATAAAGTTACCAATGAAATCAGCTTGGTTGCCAGTGTAGTTAATGCCAGATCCGATTCCTGGATTCGTAAAGTCGCCGTCACCATAGATGAAGGAATTGGTGCCGATCAGCCTAAGCTCTCCATCAATGTCTACAAAGGCAGGTCCGCCCGAATCACCGCCCTGGAATCTTGCCTCAAACATTTGAGCATCCGAAGAACCCTCATTGTCGAACTCAAAGAGAATCGAGTCATTGTCCGACCCGTTGAAAGGAACATTCTCGCTGTAGCCCGTTACCAAGTTGCGACCAACGGCTTGGTCCTGAGGAAAACCTGAGTGATCCACAGGGGAACGACCGAACAGGTAAGCGTTCATACCTTGGTAAATGCTTGCTGGATTCAATGGGAACGGCGCGTTGGCTCCAGGTAGATCACCAGAAATTGATTCCGTAGCGTAGCTGTAATGAGCAATCGAGTTGGGTAGGGGAGCATTCAACACTGCGAGGTGGAGATCTGTATCCCCGACGCGTGTCCCCGAAACAATCGAGCGAGCAACCATTTGTGAATTGGGGTTGTTATCGGCTGAGAACTCAATCTGCCCCCCGGGTGTAAAGTGGAAGGCTCCGATCAACACATTGCGGCTGATAGCAGTTGCCCAACGTCCGCCGCTGGTGGTTAAGCCAACGCCACTCAGGTCAAAGTCCTTCATGATGAAGGCCGGGTCATTGGTGAATCGATCGTTCGAGGCTGCCGAGAAATCACGGATGGTGATGTCGGCTTTGGAAGGCACTACCGAACTCAATAACGCCAAGACAAGAAAAGAGCATCTAATAAGCATGGAGGATCAGACTAGGCCACAGGCAATTCTGCCGCAAATTCACTTTGACGAGCTTCTTCAGCCTGGGTAGGGATTTCGACCGCCCGTTCCAGAGGCCTTTTGCCAACGGATAAAATGTGAGCGATACGAGGGGTGATATCTTCAATCAGTGCGGTCAAGCGATTCATCTGCTCGAGAGATTGTTCGGACTTCGCAAGCCCCATGACTTCGATACGCCCTGCAATCTGACCGTCGCCAAAAATAGGCAGCATGGCTGTCCAGCGTTCCGATTTGTCTGGCATGCGGCTCTTCTGCCAAGCACCGTGGAAGCCTTCTTCCAGCCAAGGTACGTTCAGATCCATATGCAAACGTGACAGCTGCTCTTCTTCAGCAAACTGAACCAGTCGTTCCCAAATGGTTTCCCATTCCAAGTCACCTTGCAGTCGAACAGCTCGCTGCTGAGCCACATCCTTTTCAACTCTTTGCATGAATCTCATTGCAAAGTGAGATCCACGTCGAGCGAGCAATGCCATTTCGGAATATCCGAAGGCCTTTGTGACAATCAACAGTACAAACACGGCCGCGACTGTACCAAGTGCCAACCATTCCTGATTGTACTTCGCACCAATTAGGGCGCCCGCCGCAGTAACAAGTGCCAAGCAAGCAACAACCAACAAAAGCCCCTTGTCGGATAGTCCTTTGCCTTTGAGCGAGTGGTGAATGTGAGCTCGATCGGTTGCATAGATCGACCTACCAGTCAACTTACGACGCAGGATGGCCATCAGCGAATCGAGTAGCGGCAACGATAGAATTGCAACGGGAGCGAGCATTGCCACTGTGGTTGCCCCTTCAAGCGAACATCGAATTGCCAATGCTCCAGTAACCATTCCAATCAACAAACTTCCTGAGTCGCCCAGAAAGATGGTGGCAGGCGGGAAATTGAATACCAAGAATCCAAGCAAAGCGCCGCACATGGAAAATGCGACTACCGATTCTGCAACATGCCCGTTCACCGATGCGAGGATTCCAAGCGAGCCGCAAATAATCGCACCAAGCGTAGAGCACAATCCATCCGATCCATCGATCAGATTCAGGGCATTGGTCGTTGCGAGTAGCCAAATCAATGAAACTGGTACGGCGAGAAAACCGAGTGCGACAGGGACACCAAAAACGGATACGTTTTGAATCTGGAAGCCTGAGGAGACTAAGGCGGCTCCAAGGACAATCTGCCCGAGAAGTTTTTGCCGTCCGCGAAGTGTCCAAATGTCATCAGCCAATCCAAGCAGCCAGACCCCCACCATGACGGCGAGCAACATTCCGAAAACCTGAATCTGTCCCGGCTCTATCTCAGATAGCTCTATAGGAAAGAAAAGCACTCCGAGGCCACAAACCAGAAGAACAGCGCCTAAAACGGCAGACCCACCGGCCCTGGCCACAATCCGTTTATGGAGCTTTCGCCGCCTGTCGGGTTGATCCGTGATGCCAAAACGAACAGCAATAGCACGAACGAATGGCGTTAGCCCAACCGTGCAGACAAAGCTGGTTACGAGAATTGCCAAGAAGTAATATGACATAGTATTTGGTTACCTTGAGGAGCCCTTTGATCCAATTACATGGTCTTCAGGGCTCATCTTGGTCCATAACCCTAATCGAATTCGAGTGCGAGAATCATGGGTGGAGAATCAGGGCTGAGACTATGCATGTTAGTCGGATTATAGAGAAATGCACGTCTCCAAAGACTCCTTAATCCGAAATAACAAATCGGTTCGAGCCACTATGGGGGGTGTTTTACAAGCACCCGATCGGACGCAGGTAGCATAATGGCAACGCAATCTGTCTTCATTTTGCAACAAATTTTGGTAAGACACGAAAAAAGGCTGGCAAATGCCAGCCTTTATTAGTCTACGGGGTGCAGCCTAGTGCACCCCTCATTGTCCTACGTGGTCTACCGTAAGAACTAGTTTCCCCGGAATAGTTGTTGGATTCCGAAGGTAAAGAAGGTACCTATGCCGAAGTTAATAGCCTCTTCGCATGGCTTGTACTGCAGCATAAGGGTATCCCCAGGTTTCACTATCGGTCTTTGGCTCGGATCATTGATCGCTTTGACCAAGTCGACTTCGATGGCTATCTGCCCCTTGCAGGGCGTCCGGCGCAAGACGTACAGACGTCCTGGGGGAATGATCTGAGCAGAACCGCCTAGTCCTGCGATACCTCCACCTCCTCGAGCTTGGTTATAAGTCCCATAGCCTGCTAACGCCATCGCCCCAAGGACATCCAGATCGTAGTCTCTTGGAATCGGGAATTGACCACCTGGAAGCTGTCCACCAGTGAAGAAGAATTCTGTGTCACGAGTCTCGATCAGGACGATATCGCCATCTTCCAGGATCACGTCGCTTGGCTTTAGATTTGGCACCATCCCTGGCGGCAATCGCAGCGGGATTCGTAGGATCGTAGGATCCTCAGGCATTGGAGGAGGACAGCTACAGGGATCTTGGTACATCGAGAGCATTTGAGAGTACTCTTGCATGAACCGCATCCTGGCGGCTTTGTCAGCTGCGTTGCTTCTCAAGATTTTGATCTCGTTCTTGGCTGAGACACCTGGAAGTCCACCGGTCACCATAAGGGCGTTGAGAACATCGTTCCTGAATGCGTCGAGCTTGACGACCTGACCGTTAGTGCTGTAGTCGACACCAAGACGCCCAGTACCGCCAAGTGTCCGTTGGTCGATCTGTGAATTCTGATTGGCTGTGTCCTGCCGGAGTACAACTACGCTAACCTGTCGCTTTTTGATGACCGTGACAATTGCGCTTTGAACGCGAGTATCGTCCTCTCGGAGAATCTTTCCATCGATGTACTTCTGAATGATTAGGTCACGAGCCTGATCCTCTGTCAGGCCGGCAACACGTATGGGCTCCAACAACGGAAGTGAAATCGTTCCGTCGGCAAGAATTGTGATTGGAAATCCGGTTGAGGGTGGGAGATCACTACCTTGCTCAGGAAACTGAACCGGCGGTAGCGGTGGCACAGTGCCAGGCTCCGCAAAAGGCAAGATTTGGTCGACGGCAACACCCAGAATGTCACCAGGCCCCAGAATGTAGTTCCGTGGAGCTTCTTGGGCGAGGAGGGTGATGTCAATCGGTATCAAGCTGTTCTTCTCTTCTTCGAAGAACTGCTTTGGCAGCCGTCTGGCGGGAATCCCATTGATAGGCTGTGTTAGAGCGGTACAGCCTGTCATGAAGAGCGTCAGTAGGCATATGCCAAACAACTGTGCGTTTCGATGCATCGTACCAATTGCCTTCTCTGAAGTTGTGGCAACCATGTTTATCTGCCGTGAATTCATGGTTCGAAGTCTCTTTGTTCCGAGCGTTGTTTCTGATGCTGTTCGAAGTCCTAGCGACCGCAAGCATTGCAGTATTTTTTGCGTTGGAGCATCCGAAGCCTACGGTGTGGTTGGGTCCAGTATTTCCGCTGCGGTTCCGCTCTCAACAGCTGGTGTTAGCGGCTGTAGATCGGTAGCAGCACCATGAATCTCATATCCTTCCACGACAGCCCCTGGGAGCAATCCGCTGTTCGGATCAGGAATGGGATAGACAGCACCTTCGTGACCGAAGATTCCACACTGCTGGCACTGTGCCTGCATTCCGGCTGACATAGCGATTTGATTCCAACTGCCTACACCATCTTCTTCTGCAGCGCGAGCTCCGTGTGGGTAGCCGGCGAACCACGCTGCGGTTCGAGCTTGCCCCTCAGCCGATTGGAACTGCCAGCTCCAATAATGCTGTGGTGGAAAAGCAGGAGTACACTCGCCCCCGCCATTCGCCACGTCTTCGTAGCCAGCTCGAAAACCAGCACAGAAATCAGCTAGGTGGCGTTCGCGGCAAAAATGATGCTTGCGGCGATGCCATGCCTTGAGTGAAAACGAACGATTGCGAAGGTTGACGACCGCGTCGTTCCAGCCACCGCTGCTAAGGCTTCCAATCCCTGATTGCAACGAACTGCAACCAGAGAAACTAGAAACCAACATGAAGGCGGCGCAGATCCCAGCCAGGAGTTTTCGTTTCCGCCAAAGTGTCTGCGGCACTCCTGCTGGAGAAATCGAAACTGAGCCTTTGGATCCAATGAACATCGATTTCCCCCTCGATTTCTTTCATGCTCCAGCTCCGCGAACGACCGCCAATTGAGCGGACGGAGCGGTAGCACTACTGCTCTTTGAAGAGCAAGACGTTGGTCTTAAGATCGATCGGTAAGCTGTATGGAGTTGAGAAATTCTGCCGTTTATGCCCATCCTTTCAGTGATTCCGAATGCCATTCCGGTGTCAGTGAATCGGTTTCTGCGGATAAACAAACAAGCCGACGTGGATGTCGAGTCATTTGCCGTGCACGTTTTGCTACTGGTTGCTATCATTGCGGAATAAGAGTCACGCTCAATTGTCCCTAGTCAGCATAGGCCCGATGCCGGAAAAACGACGTAAAGTAGGCGCCGGAAAGTCAGCGCGATCCGAGTTCGTTCGGCCGCGAAAAAAAAAGCCCCAGACAGAGCAGCAAGTTCCCGCTCCCATCGAGCTGGGTAGAAACGTCGGACGAACACTGTTGCTGACTTTGGTTGCCGCTTCTCCCTGGTACTACGGATCAGCGACCTGGGGAGCCCAAATACTGTGCACCCTTGCTGCTGTCTTAATCTTGATTCTTGCTATTCTGTTCGCTCCCAAAGTGGGGCGGGGAAATGTTCTCTATAGAGGCCTGACGATTCTGATTTTGTTTGGGCTATTCCAGACGCTTCCGCTGCCGACGAGCATTTGGAACTGGCTTTCTCCGAATGCAAGAATTGAGGCCGAAATAGACGCGTTGGCCGAGGAGCTACCGCTTTCAGCGATCTCTAGTCCCCTGCTCGACACGGAGCCCACTATCGAACGGATTGCTAGCCCTTCGACAATCAGTATCGCCCCTAGACAAACCCAAGCCACTCTAGCTGTTCTCGCATCTGCATTGGCAATTCTATGGTCGAGCGTGATGTTGATGAACAGCAAGAAATGGCAGATTCGGCTGCTTCTTGTTCTCAGCGTTTCTGGCGTCGCCAACGGAGTCTACGGGATTTTGCAGAGCTTAGGCGTTGCGCCACCGATGCCGGGAGTTGAAGCTCTGCATTTCAGCACATTCGTAAACCGGAACTCTGCACCTCAATTTTTGTCGATCGCAATCGGGAGTTGCTTCGCTTTGCTTATCTGGTGGATTCAGAGCAAGGAGTCCTCGATCTCCAAGAAATTCGATGTGCATTATCCAGCACAGAACATCATTGCGAGCTTTAGAAGGCGGCTTGAAACTTTAGTCAGTGAGTTGGACGTACGCAGCGTGATTTCCTTGCTGGCAATTGTACTTTTGTTCACCGCAGTCCTTGCGTCCACAAGCCGTGGTGGCGTACTCGCCTGCGGACTAGCTTGCCTCATCATGACGGTGAGGCTACTCGGTGACTTTCGCTCGGGCAAAATTGGCCTGGCGTTGCTCGGCTGTGGACTGCTCTCGATTTTGACCCTAAGTGCCATTGGTTTGCGATCAAGCACCGGTCGAAGGCTGTCAACTCTCAACGAAGAATTGCACCAATTCTCAAACGTTCGGTTCGACTTGTGGCAAAACGTTCTTTCGCATTCGGAATTTTGGCTAACGGGCTCTGGACATGGGACTTTCCACTTTGCTGTGCTAACCTGCGATTTTCCGTTTCGCACCGGCTGGTTCATGCATGCCGAGAATTTGTATGTCGAAGCAATGACGACTTTTGGACTCGTCTCGCTAGTTGTATTTGCTGGTTTGCTCGGTTTCCTGTACTGCCAAATGCATCAAACAAAAGACCGACGTATCATGCATATTGCGGCCTTGTTTCCGGTATGTGCCATCACAGCTCAGAGCATGGTCGACTTCAGCCTGATTCTGCCTGGTTTGTTCGTTCCATTCGCAGCGTTGGTTGGAACGCTAGAGCATGAAGCCAAGGATTTGCCCAAATGGTATGTCCTTCCCGATTGGGAAAAATGGCTGTCCATCTCACTCATTGGAGCCGCCGTGTGCATAGGCATAGCGCCAATGCATGACTTTGTTTTAGCCGAGCAGTTGGCGCGTCAGCAAGACAACACCATCACCTATGACAGCGCGTTCGAAGTCGCACGACAGGAGCAACTAAGATTCGGGCAGTACGTTTTTCAGTCGGCACCATGGCCAGAGGAGTTTGAAGAAGCCCAGCGACTGACGCTGTCTCGTCCCGATGTTTGTTTGCCGTTGATGCGGCAGCACGAGGCTGCAGTGCCCGCGCTTGTCCAATTGGCAAATGCGGGCCCCGCGGCATTTGAGTACTTGCGCGAGACTGCCGAACCAATGTCGAAAACCATCGAGCAGTCTCCGCTTGATTGGCGCGCTAGCTGGGGCTTGCTTCGTGCCGACTTGAATATTCTTTCTAAAAGCGAAAGGGGGCGAAACCTCGCGAGGCTCTATCTTTCGGCTTCTCACAAGCCGGAACTGTTGTGTGACGTCGGAAACCACCTGCTTTGGTCTGGCGAAAAAGAACTTGGAAAACGCTTTTGGCAAAAGGCTTTGCGAAACAATTCGAGCCTTGCAAAAAAAGCGATCCGTCTCGTCCCATTAGTCCTAACAGGTGAGGATTTGCTGTCGGTCTTACCCGACTCGCCATTCATCCAAATCGACGCTGCATTCTCCGTGCAGCAAAAGGGAGCATCGAAAAACGCTGAAGCAATGCTTCAATTGATCGACTTGGAGACGGCAATGGAGCAATCGAGTAGCTCGCAGCAATGGCAGAAGTGCAGTAAGGTTGCAGAAGCTCAGCAAGATTATGAGTTCGCAGCCGACTGCTTGCTAAAGGCGGCTTCGATTGATGCAACGAACCGAAGCCTGCGATTCAGGGCTAGCAAAGCTCTCTTGCGTGTACACCGTCTTCCTGAGGCAATGCGAGAAATTGAGCGGGCATTGCGTCGATCACCAAGAAACGAAGACTTTCTGAACCTACAGAGGGCAATTCGCAAAGCCGCGGACCAAGCAGAAAAAGACTCGGCCTCTTGATCTTCAGACTGTCACACGTGTGCCCACTGACACTCAGAGTTAACCACTTCCGAGTTTATTGGTCCCTCTAGATTTACGCTATCGCTGAAAAAGTCACAGCTGTCGAATTGGTTGCCGAGTTTCGCCAGGCAATATATTCCGCACAATCCCGTCTCAAACCAAAATCAAAAAGAAATGCAAGGTTGCAGATTAGTGACTAGATCCACCTAGAACCTATAATTTGGCTCAGAAATCCAGATTCCCTTTTTTGAAATCCATCCGATGGCTCAAATTTCTGACAATAGCATGAACATGGCGAACCTGGGTAACATTTCCGGCGATCCAAGTGCGAGTTCATCGAGTGGCTTTGACATCATTCAAGTGCTTTGGCGCTGGAAGTGGTTGCCAGTCCTCGGTTCCATCATTGGAGCGGGACTTGGATATCTTTATTTCACCAAGCAGTCCAAGACGTATCGGGCTGAGGCATTAGTGCAAGTCATCAATTCAATCCCCTCCGCTCCGAATCGCGGAGACTACTACGACCCAAATGAGCTGATAGCTGCGAATAATCGATCTGATGAATCGTTGATTATTCGGAGCCAAAAGGTGCTTGAGAAGGCGGTCGCCAGTGGTCAATTAACCGAAAAAGGCCCATTTCAAGGCGCCTCGGTCGACTCAATCGTCGACGAGCTGACCGGTACCAGAGATTTAGTGATCGAGCCTGCGGCTAAAGATGCGAAGACTACGATGTTGCATATTTCGTATGTTAGCACCGATCCTGAACTGGCTGCCACAGTAGTGAATGCAATCGTCGATGGTTACGGAGAGTATCTTTCGGAGGAATATCAGTCCGTAGGCAATAAAATCTATGAAGTCGTCAATGAAGGTCAACAGTCATTGGAAAGAGAATTTCAAGAGCTCAACAAGCAAATGCTGGAGCTTCAAGTCCAGAATCCAGAAGTCATCTGGACGGCGGATGGAGCCACCGATCCATATGCAGAAAACTACACGATCGTCAGCAAGGAACTACTAAACATCCAAATGAGACAAAAGCGTCTCTCGAGCACCCTCCAGCACATTGAAAACGCGGTCAAAGCTGGACGTTCGGCCGAAACAATCTTGCTGATGCTTTCTACTTCCGATGACGCGAGCCTTGTCGACTATTACTCGATTCAACAAGAGGAGCAGAGCGCTAACTCTGTACCGTCAAGGCCTGAGCTAAAGCAGAACTTTAACACCGAGTCTGCTCGTCTTGAACGCAATGAGCTGTTTGACCTGAAGAGTAGAGAAAAACAGTGGCTTGCTCAATACGGCGATCAACACCCAACGGTCGGCCGACTGCGAGAGCAGATCAAATCAATGGAAGAAAAAATTGCCGGCCTTCGACAAGAGGAAATCAAAATTGCACAGGAAACACAGCGTCTAATGCAAGAGGCCATGGAGAGTCAAATCTCTCCTGAAGGAATCACGGTTGACGAGCGTCTTGAGATTCGACGCATGGCTATGGCAGAAGAGCTCGCCTCGATTCAGGTTCAAGTCGAAGAATTTGACCGCACAGCAAAGAGCTTGGTTGAGAAATCATTCAACGTCCGCTCGCTACTTAACAACACTCGTCTTATCAACGACAAGCGGAATTCTATCCAGACAATGCTCAATGGATACACAGACAAACTAAACGCGATTGAACTCCTCCCGCAAGCTGGTCAGCGTACACTGAAAGAACTCAACCTTCCAAAGAACGGTGGCCAATTTGCTGGACCTTACATCTTGCCCTACGTCCTGGGTGGAGCGGCCGTTGGATTCGTCTTGCTATCAGGATTGGCTGTGCTGATGGATCTTGCAGACCGCAGCTATCGCAATCCAGAAGAAATCGCAAATGACCTGGGCATTCCAGTTCTTGGACACATCCCAGTGATGGATATTTCCAAGGTCAAGAAGAGCGTTCCAGACGTCGATGGCTCTGTAAGCTCGATTCACCACAGCAAGGGCCGCGTTAGCGAAGCCTATCGCTCCGTGCGAACAGGTTTGTACTTTAGTCAGTACGGCCGTAACTTGAAAGTTGTCCAAGTTACCAGCCCAGTCCCTGGTGATGGTAAATCTACGCTGTCTTCGAACCTGGCCGTTTCGATGGCACAATCCGGTCGTCGCGTCCTGCTGATTGACGCTGACTTCAGAAGGCCTCGAATTGCGAACATCTTTGGTATCGACGGCAATGTAGGGATGGCATCTGTCATTGCTGGTCAAGCAGAGATTGACGATGCAATTCATCAGGGGCCAGTCGCGAACTTGTCGGTCATGCCGGGCGGAAAGCGTCCGAATAATCCAGCCGAGTTGCTCAGCAGTCAAAGATTCACCGACCTAATCGAGTTGCTGCGTGAAAAGTTTGACTTCATCGTCATCGATACGCCGCCACTCCTTGCCGTGTCGGATCCAAGTGCAGTAGCAGGTGTTGTAGATGGTGTCGTACTGACCATGCGATTGCGGCGCAACGTAAAACCACTCGCGATCCGAGCTACAAGTATTCTCGACGCAGTTGGAGCACAATGCTTGGGCGTCGTCGTTAACGGCGTCTCATCTGAGGCAGGCTACGGCTACAACTACGACTACAACGATTATCGCTACGCTTACAAATATGGCAGCGACTACCGGTTGGGGTACGGCTACAGCTACGGCTATGGCAACTATGGTTCCTACGACGAAGACGCCAGCTCGACAGCTTCGCCCACGGCAAGCAAAGAAGGCAAGCCTTCTTAGCCACGACTTAACCCAAAGCGAATACTTAGGCGTAGTTTCTCGACTACGCCTTTTTTATTGAATAAGCGGAATGCTAAAGCTAGCGGACTTGAGTCTCGCATCTCGCTTAAAGACATAACAATCGAACCGTATTGCAATGCGAGAATCGAAAGACTGCGTGTTCGAAGCATCACGTGATGAAGAACATTGCAAATCACAGCCGAAGGAAGCATTGCTGGAGAGTTGTGAATTAGTTCTGGTCCCTTTCCAAACACAACCTAGACTGGAAAGAGCACATGAAATCATGGGCGCGTCGGAGGCAGACTTTAGCGGTTACGCGAACTAGTGCGATTATATCTCGGAACCCGCTGGGCAAACGCTGACCGAGGTCGAATTCGGTTTCAGTTCATCGGGCGGGTACTAGAATTGGTAATTGCCGCAACCCACGCCTGCCCTCTCGATTCAATGACGAGTCCCCAACCTGCTCCCTCCCCGAAATACAAAATTTTAAAGCGAATCGGTGCACGTGTCACCGACGAGAACGAAGTACGCGCATTCAGAATCTGAACAGAGTACTGAAATACGAATGCTCAAAGAAACCCCCACTATCGCCGTAATCGGCCTCGGCTACGTTGGCCTTCCATTGGCCGTTGAGTTTGGAAAGAAGTACCAGACGATCGGCTTCGATATAAATGAATCTAGAATCGCTGAACTGAGCGCCGGCAAAGACAGCACACTGGAAGTTGAAGAAGATGAACTTAAAGCGACAACGTCGCTGAGTTTCTCCTCAAGGGTCGAGGACCTAAGACAGGCGGATGTCTACATCGTTACCGTCCCGACGCCAGTCGACTCACACAAACGCCCGGATCTCTCGCCGTTGATTGCTGCCAGCCGCATGCTTGGTGGAGTGATCAGTGCGGGGGACGTTGTTGTCTACGAGTCAACCGTCTATCCAGGAGCGACAGAAGACGACTGTGTTCCAATCATTGAGGAAGTTTCCGGACTGAAGTTCAATGAGGACTTTTTCGCCGGCTACAGTCCCGAACGCATTAACCCTGGCGACAAGCTTCACCGTCTCACCACAATTACTAAAGTCACTTCAGGCTCTACACCAGAAGTCGCAGACTACGTCGATGGGTTGTACCGCTCCATCGTTGAAGCGGGAACTCACAAAGCTAGTTGCATCCGAGTCGCCGAAGCGGCCAAGGTAATCGAGAACACTCAGCGGGATCTAAATATCGCCCTAATGAACGAGCTTGCAATTATCTTTGGCAAACTTGGAATCGATACACTCCAAGTGCTGGAAGCCGCCGGGACGAAATGGAACTTTCTGCCGTTCCGTCCTGGACTTGTCGGTGGTCATTGCATCGGTGTTGACCCTTACTATCTCACTCATAAAGCACAAGAGATTGGCTACTTGCCGGAGGTCATCCTTGCCGGTCGGCGAATAAACGACGGCATGGGTGAATACGTCGTTTCGCAAGTCGTCAAACTGATGCTAAAGAAGCGAGTTCACATCCAGAACGCTCGCGTCTTGATTCTTGGGCTGACATTCAAGGAAAATTGCCCCGATCTTCGCAACACACGTGTTGTCGATCTGGTGGAAGAATTTGAAGATTATGGCGCACAAGTCGACGTGTATGATCCTTGGGTGGATCACGACGAAGCCAAAGAAGAATACGGCATCTCGATCGCTGAACCGTCAGCAGGCACCTACGATGCCATCATCGTTGCCGTGGCCCACAACCAATTTAAGGAAATGAGCGTCGAAGAGATCCGCAGACTCGGAACAACAGATTGCATTCTGTACGATGTAAAATCCATGCTAGATTGCCAGAAAGTCGACGCCAGGCTCTAGGCTTCGCCTCGTTTTATCTACCGTTAGTAGCAAAGCCTATTTGTCATGAGTAAGTTTGAAACACTTCAATCATCTCTGAAAGCAGAACCCAAGAAATGGTTGGTCACTGGGGCCGCAGGCTTCATCGGCTCCAATCTCGTAGAAAGTCTTCTGAAGCTTGACCAATCCGTGGTCGCTTTGGATAACTTCGCGACTGGCCATCAGCACAACATGGATGATGTGCAGTCGTTGGTATCGGAGGAACAGTGGGGGCGATTGGAATTCCATCAGGGCGATATTCGCTGTTTGGACACCTGCAACAGTGCCGTTGCAGGCTGCGACTTCGTGTTGCATCAGGCGGCTCTGGGATCTGTTCCTCGCTCCATGGAGAATCCTGTTGAATCCAACGCAAGCAACGTGGATGGCTTCCTCAACATGCTGGTTGCTGCGCGAGATGCAGAGATCGAGAATTTTGTCTACGCTGCATCGAGCTCAACCTACGGTGATCATCCGGGCTTGCCCAAGATCGAAGACGAGATCGGTAAACCACTTTCGCCCTACGCGGTGACAAAGTTGGTTAACGAAATCTACGCGGACGTCTTCTCGACAGCGTACGGATTCCATTCGGTCGGCCTCCGCTACTTCAACGTCTTTGGCAAACGCCAAGATCCAAACGGCGCCTACGCGGCTGTGATCCCCAAATGGATACAGGCAATGCTGGCAGAAGAAACCGTCTTGATCAACGGGGACGGATCGACGAGTCGCGATTTCTGCTTCATCGACAATGTGGTCCAAGCGAACATTCTCGCAGCTGTAACACCTTGCAAAGCAGCCAACGTTTACAACGTGGCCGTTGGTGATCGCACCAGCTTGCTAGAGCTATATCAAATGATCCGAGATGGCTTGGTTGCTATCTCAGATACCCCTGAGAGGTATGCCGGCAAGGAGCCCGTCCACCAGGACTTCAGAGCTGGCGATGTCCTGCATTCTCAGGCTTCGATCGACAAGATCAAAAACTCGCTGGGGTTCCAGCCGCGAGTAAAGGTCTCAGAGGGCATTGAATTGACCTGCAAATGGTTCGCGACACGCGCTGCAGAATGCCAACTTTAGACCAAGGAGATTCAGGAGAGGCCAATGAGGTCGTTGCTCCTAGGGATTCGAAAGAGCTCGGCGCGAAAACTACCTCTGGCCTGCTCTGGATGGCGAGTTCGAATGTCCTGCGGACTTCCCTAAAGATATTCTTTTTTTTCCTTTTGGGTAATTTACTCGCCCCGAAGGACTTTGGAGTCATTGCCGCCTCGACGATCATCATCTCATTCTCCAATATCCTGTCGGATCTTGGCATCTCCCAAGCCATCATTTATCTGCCGCAGCTAACCAAACGTAGCATCGCATCCGCTGGAACCTTTTCACTTATCACAGGTGTGTTACTGGCTTGCATGGTGCTAGCTGCTTCTCCGATCTGTGGTTGGTTCTTTGAGAATGATGAAGTAGTACCGGTTCTCGCGTTCCTATCGTTGATCTTTGTTTTTCGTGGCGTCTCCAATGTGGCTGAGGGGCTAATTCGCCGCGATTTGCGATTCAAGATCCTAGCCGTTCGCGAAACTGCAATTTTCTTTCTTGCCCAAGGCTGTATTGGAGTACCGTTAGCATTTTTTGGATTCGGCTATTGGTCATTGGCGATAGCTCAGCTTACCAGCGAAGTAGTTCGGTGCATTGTGATACTTTCGTCAGAGCGACGTGTGTCATTCGGAAGAATGTATTGGAATGAGCTGAAGCCGCTGTTCGAATTTGGCTCAGGTGTATCACTTGGCACGATCATCAACCGCGTCGCAGTCCAGGCAGACAATGTCATTGTCGGCAGTCAGCTGGGGTTCGACCAGCTGGGAGTATATTCTCGCGCTTACCAGCTAGCGGCAATGCCAGCAAACAACTTTGGATCCATTGGAAGCCGCGTACTTTTCCCCGCATTAACCGCAATCAATCAAGATCGGTCAAAAGTGCGCAGAGTCTTTGAGGACATTGTCACAGCAGTAGCCACACTGGCATTACCTGGGTCAGTGGTCCTTGCGTGCATTGCTCCCCCCTGGGTCTTATACTTGCTTGGGCCAAAGTGGGCCAACATGTTGCTCCCATTTCAGATTCTTTCCTTCGCTATCTATTTCAGACTTGGCTACAAAATTCACGGTACAGTGATCAGATCATTAGGAAAGACAAAAGTCCAAGCGATCATGCAACTTGAGTACTTAATAGGCATCAGCACAGGCGCATACATTGGTTCGAAATTTGGACTAGAGGGTATCGCGATTGGCGTTGCCTTCGCGGTAACGCTTCACTACGTCCTGATGGCCAAAGTCGCGGGCAATTTACTTTCCATTCCGCTGCGCGGTATCTTGGCATGGCACTGGCGAGGACTCTTGAGTGCCGTTTTGGTGCTCGGCTTGGCTGCACTCTGTACGATTGCATTCCCATTGCTTTCCCTTGAATTCACGCTTCTCTTTTCCGTACTTACGAGCTTCCTTTGTCTCGCCAGTTTGGTAGCTCGGATGCCGCTACTATTGCGAAACCAAGACGTGGAGAAGCTCGTTCAGTTCGCGAGGAAAAAACGGGCAAAAAGCAAGAAACAACTAACCTCTTGAAAGACTTCAGACACAAACTAGAAAGTCTTGCACCGGGCGCAGTTCGCTCCGATGTGCCTCTCGGCGGTATTAGTCGCTGGCGAGTTGGCGGTAGCGCCGACTTTATGGTCTCCGTCGATTCTCCGAAGCAACTATCTGAATTATTGCGTTTTTTGGAACAGCAGCAGAGCAATTGGCTGATCATCGGTCACACGTCAAATCTGCTTTTTTGTGATGCAGGAGTTCGGGGGGTCATTCTTCAGGTTGCGGATGGTATGAGCGACATGCATATCGATGGCAATATTGTTCGTGCCCAAGGCGGCATTTGGATACCAGGATTTGCCTCGAGAGTCGGAAGAAGCGGCCTCACTGGTATTGAGCATACGGTGGGAATACCCGGAACGTTGGGCGGACTGGTATGCATGAACGGTGGCTCGATGAGGCAGGGAATCGGCGATCGACTCATCGAAGCGCGTTGTCTTGACCGAGCTGGCAACGAGATCATACTGAACCGCGAACAGTGTGAATTCGCTTACCGCAAATCGAAGATTCAAGAACAGGGTTGGATTGTCACGGAGGCTTCCTTCCAACTTGAGTTCGGTAATCCCGCAGGGATACGGAAAGACATGCTGCAAATACTCAAGCAACGTCGCGGCAAGTTCCCCTTGAAGAAGCCAAACTGCGGGTCGGTATTTGTGAGTGACCCAGCGATGTATAAACGTTGGGGACCACCAGGTGCTATCATTGAAAAATGTGGCTTAAAGGGTCAGAGAGTTGGAGGTGCTGTCATCTCTCCAATGCATGCGAATTTTATAGTCAACGAGGGCCAGGCAACTGCGAACGATATCCTAGAGTTGATCTGTCAAATCCGAGAATCAGCCAAAAACCAATTTGACTGTGAACTAAAGAGTGAAGTCCGTTTTGTCACCGAACGCTGCGAAATGAGACCTGCTCACGAGTTCCAACCGGCTAGATAATCTAAATGTCCAATACCATTGCTATGAATCGCGGCGAAGAAGTACACTCGGAAGCATCGGGCGTCATTACGATCTTCCCATCGAAGCTGTACGGTGAAGTTACCGTCAGTGGGGCAAAAAACTCGGCGTTGCGTCTACTTGCGGCCAGCTTGCTGACAGAAGATCAAATCACTCTCAACAACTATCCGAGTCAACTGCTGGATGCCAAGCTACATGTTGAGATGCTGGAAATGCTCGGCAAACGCTGCACCGTGGAAGGGACGCAAATCACCATTACCGAGGCTTCGCCCCCCTCCTCGGAATTGCATTGGGACAAACGGTCCATCCGAAACACTCTGCTAATTTTGGGGGCTCTAGTAGCCCGCACTGGCAGCGGAAGCGTACCACATCCCGGCGGCTGTCAGATCGGGACGCCCGGAGGTGGTCGTGCCTATGACTTGCATGTCAAAGTGCTCGAGACACTGGGAGCAATCGTTCACGATGACGGGAAGACGCTTTCGGCTGAGTCTCCAAATGGTCTAGTCGGTGCAGACATTCACTTGGATGTTCGCTCCACCGGTGCAACGGAGAATGCACTGCTTCTCTCTTCGCTCGCGCGAGGGACGTCTCGCATATGGAACCCGCACATTCGCCCCGAGATCCTAGACCTAATCGAGTTGCTCTGCGAGATGGGCGCGTCAATTCGTGTTTTCGGGCAAGAGCGAATTGAAGTCGATGGTTCTTCCCAATTGGATGGGGCGCGACACACCGTCATTCCCGATAATGTCGAGGCGCTGACCTGGGTCGTCGCAGCGGTGATGACGGGTGGGGAAATCGAAATCCACGACTTTCCTTTTGAACACCTTGAACTCCCTTTGGTCTACTTGCGGGAGAGCGGAGCGAAACTCTTCTCAGGTGACGGTTCACTTGTCGTTCGTGGAGGAAAGTGTTACCCACTCGAACTAAGCACTGGTCCATATCCCGGCATCAACTCGGACATGCAACCAATTCTCGCCGCGTACGGTGGAGCGGCGAATGGCGAATCGAGATTCATCGACCTAAGATTTCCTGGCCGATACGGATATGCGGAAGAGCTCGGAAAAATGGGGCTCGATTACTCGGTTCAAGATAACGTTCTTAGGATCTACGGTGGAAAACAGCTGCAGGGCACAGCAGTACGAGCCCTCGACCTGCGTGCCGGTGCGTCATTGGCTCTAAGTGCTTTGATAGCCGAAGGACCAACGCACATTCATGATGCTTGGCAGATCAAACGTGGATACTCATGTTTCGAAGAGAAGTTTCAAGCTCTCGGTGCGCGTCTACACAGCTCATAAGGACTTCTGGTCCAAAGGGAAAATAGTTTGTCGATGATTTCGACCGCACATCTCGACGAAAGAAAAGAGACCACTAGCCCTACGCTAGTTGTCTTGACATTTTTTTACAACAGAGCGGAAGTAGCTCTGAAGTCAGTTCGATCGGTTTTGGATGCCTTACCGGCGAACAGCCTACTTATAGTCGTTGATGATGGATCTTCGGATAATTTGGCGGCGAGCCTCCAAGAGCTTGAAGAGGACCAACGACTAGTGGTAAAACACCAACAGAACCTCGGGTTCACTGCGTCGCTTTCAAAGTGGACATCGGAATACATTGACAAGTTGAACCCTACCTACATCGCGATCCACGGCTCCGGTGACAAGGCACACCCAGAAAAATTCCGGAAGCAAATCGAGTATCTGGAAAACAATTTGAGAGCGGTCGCAGTTGGAACCTCGCATCGTCTGATCGCTGGTCACTCGGGTGCTGTCGTATCAAGCAAAGAATCGAAATCCGATCGAAAACTGGATCTGACCAAGACAGTCCCTTTCACTCACGGATCTGTTCTTTATCGTAGCGCAGATTTCGCCGCGGTTGGTGGCTACGACACGTTCTTCAAGTACTGCCAAGACTGGGAACTCTATACACGACTCTGCAAACGCGGGGACTTGCACTGTTTGCCAGATGTACTCTACGACCGATACGTCATGCCTGATGGCGTTTCGCAAAGTACCGCGACGAAATGGAAGCAGCTTGTTTATCGTGACTGCGCAGTGGCCGCTGCCAAAGATCAAGAACTCTACCTTGAGAAAAAGCGACAAATAGAAGAGCTGGGAGTCGAGGCGGTCGCTTTCTCGCCGGAAGCTGTTCGTTCCTACTTGGGTGCACAGTTCACACAGATACTGCTTGGCGATTTCAAGACAGCTCTAGACTGGACGGACCTTTTGCGGGCTCGCATCCCAAGGCTACGCTTTTCTCAAACAGTGCTGGCCGGCTTTCTCAGATTGGGCCGCGTAACCCGCTGTAATCTTCTTGTTTCCAGTACTTACCGAGCCTACCGCTTGATGAAAAGCCAATTCAAACGGAAGCCCGCTCAAAGCTGACTCATTGGCCTGTTGCTGATTTATGCCAAAGAAAAAAATACTATTCGTCCGTCCGACTCTGGGCCAAGGCGGGGCGGATCGCGTCACGCTCCAGCTACTCAAACACATTGATCGCGATGCATATCAACCGGAACTCGCCTTGCTTCATACGAGTGGCGTTTTTCTAGACGAGGTACCGGAAGACGTCCCTGTCCACAGCTTGGGGGCTCGAAACCTCTGGTTTACCACTCGTCCGTTAGCAAAACTAATCAAGAAAGGCGAGTACGACGTCATTTATTCGACGAGCACTGGAACCAATATTCCGGCCTGCCTAGTCAGATGGCTCTACCGACTTCCCGGAACCTTTGTCATATCGGAAAGAAACACTGTTAATCGGGGAGATGGCATCAAACAGCGCCTCCTTGCAAAACTCAAAAAGACGCTCTACCGCAAGGCAGACTGGGTTACTGCTGTCTCGGAAGCAATTCGCAAACAAATCTTGGATCAATTCTCCGTAGCCCCGAACAAAGCGGTTGTCGTTCACAACCCCTTGATCGACGACGCACTACATACGGCGAAACAGCAGTCTGTCGAACACCCCCATTTTGAAAGTCATATTCCCGTAATCCTTGCAGCGGGTCGAATGGTGGACGCAAAAAACTTCACCATGTTGATGGAATCCTTCAAGCTAGTTTTGGACAACCAAGATGCCCGCCTCTGCATACTTGGTGATGGTCCTAAGCTGGATCATTTGAAGAAACAAGCCTGTGATTTGGGAATCGACTCAAAGGTCTCCTTCCCTGGTTTCGACAAGAACCCCTACAAGTTTATGTCCGCGTGCGACGTGTTCGTGCTCTCATCAAACTTTGAAGGCATGCCCGGAGTGCTGATCCAAGCACTCGCTTGTGGCGCTCCCTGCATTGCCACCGACTGTCCCACCGGTCCGAGTGAGATCATCAAGGATGGGGAAAATGGTTTTCTGATTCCTGTAAGAGATCCAGCCTCACTCTCTAAACGAATCCTAAACTTGCTCGAAGACTCGGCATTGAAGAATCAATTCCGGGCCAACGGGCCGACCTCTGTAAAGCGTTTCGAAACAGCACAAGCAATCGAAACCTACGTGAACTTTCTCGACTAGCGACAGACCATCCGTATTTGGAAATCGTCGAAGATCTTCGGCGCTGACACACCTATAGTCGTTCAACCGGAACCTGGTTCAGAGCGACAGTTTGAACTGGAATCTTTATAATGAAGACTGTTGGAGTTATTGGCTGCGGCCACATTTCCAATACCCACTTGCGTTCTTGGCAGAAGGCGCGCTACTCACAGGTCACTGGCTTGTTCGATGTTAGCGAGGAAATGGCCAACAAGAAGGCTCAAAAGTTTGGCGTTTCGAAGGTCTACACGGACATCGATCAGATTATCGCCGAATGTGATATCCTCGATGTATGTACACCGCCAGCCACGCACTATGACATCGCTGAAAAGGTCATCCAGGCTGGAAAAGACCTGATCATCGAGAAGCCGTTGGTGACCGATACCGATTCTTGGCTGAAACTGAAAGCGCAGCTCGAGAATTCCTCCTCTCGACTCGCCGTCCTGCACAACATGAAGTTTGGTCTGGCTGTTCAAAAGGCGAAAAAGCTCTTGGACTCGGGCCGAATCGGCAATCTGATTCGCATCAATCGCTACTTCATGACACACCCCGACGCTGACCGCATGCTGGTCGGCGACAAACACTGGTCGCATAAGCTACCAGGTGGGCGTTGGTACGAAACGATGCCTCACGAGCTGTATTTGACACACTACTTTGCAGGCTGGTCCGAGCTCAAGAACGTTTCCGTATTGAACACCCCGGCCGCCTTACCTGGCGCACCGGCAGATGAAGTCTGTTTCACGCTCCAAAACGATACTTGTATCTCAAACTATCACTACTCGAGTAACTGCAAGCTGAATCGCCGTTACATCGAACTCATTGGCACCGGCGGAACAATCTACATCGACGTTTTGGCTGACATGCTTTTCGTGGATCAGATGAGTGATTCCAGATTCAAGCGAGGTTTGGGGCTTAGCTGGTTAGAAGCAGGCAAACGCTTACTTCAAGGTGTGCCCGATCGGCTGAGCTACATGATGCAGCGACAAAAAGGTATCTCTCCTCACACTCGTATCATTTTGCAATTCGACGAGTTCATCGAAGGCAAAGCGGAGTCGCCGACACCGGTTGAAGAAGTCGACTTCGTCGTGAAGTATTGTGACTTGGTCGGAAAAGAGATTGACCGACAAATCGCAGAAAAGCGAGCAGGCGCTGGCGAGTAAGCCAATTTCCTATACAGGACACTGGAAAAAGCAAAACAATGAATGTAGCAATTGTAACCGCCAGGGCTGGCAGCAAGTCCATCATCAACAAGAATATCTTCGAGGTGAATGGCAAGCCCTTGGTTCAGTATCCGATCGATGCTGCCAATGCCGCTAAAAAAATCGAAAAGGTCTTCGTTTCGACCGACGGCGAAGGCATAGCGGAGGCCTCCAAGGCAGCTGGGGCTGAGATCATTCCTCGACCAGAAGAGTTGAGTGGTGATACGGTCAATCACGGCGTGGTCATCAAACATGCCGTTGAGTGGGTGGACGAGCACTTTGAGCATTTGGAAAACGTCGTGCTCTTGCTCGGGAACACCGTTCACATCGACGGGCCCATCATCGACAAATGCCTGCATCTCCTTGATGAAGACAAATCACTCGATTCCTGCATGACCGTTTGGGAAGCTCAGGATGATCATCCGCTTCGAGCTATGGAGATTGGTGACGACGGATTGCTCTCGCCATGGGGCGGACCTCGCAAAGTATCAACCGAACGTCAGTCCTACAAACCAGCCTACTTCTATGACCAAGGCGTCTGGGCATTTCGCAAAGGTACAGTCCAGAGCGAGGATGGCCCAAACCCTTGGTGGTGGATGGGCAAGCGATCAGCCCCTGTGCATCGACTGTGGGTTACCGGGCGTGACGTTCACTCAATGCTCGACATAGGTTTCAGCGAGTGGTGGGTGCAAAATCCGGAATACGTCAAGGAGTGCTTGAAAGATGAGTAAAGTACTCATTACCACGGTGCCATTCGGGCAGCGAAATCAACTGCCTCTTGAGATGCTGCATGCCAGTGGCATCGAGTTCACAATAAACCCGCTGAACAAGAAGTTAACCGCCGAAGAGCTTGCCTCGATGATTGGCGAGTACGATGCGGTCATCGCGGGCACTGAACAAATCAACCGTGATGTGCTCGATCAAGCTCCACGCCTCAAGCACATTTCACGTGTCGGAGTCGGCTTGGATAGCGTCGATCTGCTCGCCGCCCGTGAAAAAGGAATTGCCGTCTCCTACACTCCCGATGCACCAGCTCCAGCGGTCGCAGAACTGACGATGGGGTTGATGCTGTCGCTGCTTCGCTCGATCCACATTGCGAACGCTGATTTACATCAAGGTAGCTGGAATCGCCACTTCGGTCGCAGAATCGCCGAAGTCACCATTGGAATTATTGGCTTGGGGCGTATCGGAACGCGTGTACTTCGTCGGATTCGCGCTTTTGGAACACCCCGAGTTTTGGCTCACGACATCCTGCCTGACTTGCAAGTCAACCGCGAATTCAAACTCGAGTGGTGCACAGCTCGTGAAGTTTTCGAGCAATGCGACTTGATCAGCTTCCACGTTCCGCTGACCCAGTACACTCGAAACATGGTTGACGAAGAAGAGCTGCGTCTCATGAAAGAAGACGCCTTGATCGTCAACACTTCGCGAGGTGGAATCGTCAACGAAACAGCACTTGCCAGAGCATTGACCGGGGGCTGGATTGGTGGCGCGGCCATCGACGTGTTTGAGAAAGAGCCCTACAACGGCCCACTCACCAATGTCCCCAATTGCCTGCTGACGTGTCACATGGGCTCGATGTCCGTCGACTGCCGCTCGCGCATGGAAATCGAAGCTACGGAAGAAGCCATCCGATTCCTCAAGGGTAAAGACCTACAAGGCATTGTCCCCGAAGACGAGTACGCTTTACAAGCTGCCTTAAGAGCTTAAGGCGGCAAACTTGGGCTAGAAATAATGACGCTCCCACAGATTCAAGCTGTAGTATTTGATTTCGATGGAGTCATCTTAGACTCCGCGAAAATCAAAACAGAAGCCTTTGTCGAAGTCTACAGCGACTGCCCTGAACACCAAGCGGAAATCCAGGCTTACCATCTGGCCAATCAAGGCGTGTCGCGTTTTGTGAAGTTTCGTTGGATTGCGGAAAATCTCCTCGGGAAGCTGGCAACGAGAACGGAGATTGAGGAACTCGGGAGTCGGTTTTCCCGTCTCGTCCTGCAACGCGTTCTGGCCTCCACCCACATCCCGGGCTCGCTTGAGTTTCTCAGGTTCTTGAGGCAAAACGAAATTCCGGCCTTCGTGGCATCGGGCACACCAGAAGAAGAACTTCGGCACATCGTGGAAGAGCGAGACCTAACGGGCTTTTTCCAAGGGGTCTTTGGCACGCCAACGTCAAAGACAGAGATAATCCGAAATATTCAGTCCGAACATGGTTTTAAGTCGGATAGCATGCTCATGCTCGGTGATGCTTCCACTGACTATGATGCCGCTGCGGAAACCGGCCTTCACTTCGTTGGTGTTTTCAGCGACGAAATGAAGGACTACTGGGCGAAACAGGATGCATATGTAGTGAATGACTTGACCAACATAGCTGAACGCTTCGACTGGGAGACTGCCGCTTAGCGAGGAGTATTATCTCACCAAGCATGCGCAATGGCTAGAACATGAGTCGCTTTGGGCTTCTAATTACGAATCCGAATCATCACTGGCAGATGACAGGGCCCGTCGCGCGCGAACTAAAGGCCCTTGGGCATGAGCCAGTTTTGATTTCATACAGTGGACTTCGGCGGCTGCGTGATAAGGACGAAGAGTACGGCGAGCTTGGCCTGGAGGTCCGAAAGTCACCGGACCTGACCAAACTTGGTCTCGCCAGCAGCGCCGGCCAAGAATCGCTTGGCGATGGACAAGCCAAAAAACGGCGATTTGTACAGACCCTTGCCTGGAACATATGGTTGCGTCACAGCCTTCTTCCTCAACTCCGCGACATCACGCACTTATTGGTGCTCAACGATCAATCCTTCCCGCTCAACTTCATCGTGCCGTATTGCTTGAAACGCGGTAAGTGGGTGGGACTACTGCAGGAGGGCATTCGTTTTCCAACTCCACATGAAGAAGGCGTTAGTGCCTATGGACGGAGTGGCGTTAAGCGATTCTTTACCTGGGGCAAATCGAGCCAAGAGTATTTCCAAACTCGAATACCGGGCGCTAATGATGAGATCGTCGTAGCTGGAAATCCGCGTTACGACGAAGTCCTGCATGTCGACCAGAGTAGTGAAGTTCAGGAACTCTTGAGCAAGCTCAACTTACGCAAGCCTTTGATTGGATTTGCATCCAATCCGATCGACGACCTAGGGTTCTGCAGTACCGAAGAAAAACACGAATTGGTTCGTAAATTTTTTGCTGAGAGTCTTCCTGTTTTGCAGGAGACTGGCGGCGCGATGCTTGTCAAGTTGCACCCGCGAGAAAACTCTGATGCCTTTGAGGCAATCATTGAGCAAGTCGGTGGTGCCGAACACATTTCACTCTTCCGTGAACAATCCGTATTCTTGTATTTGCGGGCAGTGGAACGAGTTGTGATTTTGGCTTCCACAGTGGGGCTGGAGGCCCTCGCCGTAGAAAGACCGGTAGCCGTCCTTCCGATCGGCAATCATGGTCACGTGCATGACTACGTTTCCTCTGGGGCAGCACTACCAATTCAATTAGAGAATATCGGATCCCAGCTTAAATCTTGGCTCAGCGAAGATTTTGGGGAATCTCAGCGTCAATATGTCGCCGACAACATCGGAAGTGGTCGAAACTCAGCAGCATTCATAGCAAAGGAAATGACTAGTGGGCATGCTGTTTGAGTGGCTGAAATACCCGATGCCGTTAAAGGCATGGATGGGCTTCATCGTCTTGTTTCCATTCTATTTCTTCCGGAGCGGTTTGCCTCAAATTGCTGACTGGCTCTTAGCTGCGCTCATCGTTTATGAGCTCACCTCGCAAAAACAGAATTTGCCAAAGAGAATCCAAACGGTCATCGACCCTCTTCGTCTGTTTGCATTATACGTATGCATAGTCTCACTATGCTGGATGCCCTTTATCGAAGCGCCTAGTAGCCGCACTTATCTCCTGTTCATTTTCCCGATGTTCTATGTCTACAACGCAATGGCCTTTTGGCTGGCGATGCGATTCTACCACAGGTACATGGCTCTGTTCTTGCGTGGTACGCTCGTCGCTATCACTTGCTCCGTACTCTGCCAGCTAGTGTTGATGCCGGTTGCTCCCTCAAGTGGCGTCCGCGGCACGCTATTCTTCAACAACCCTAATCAACTCGGCTATTTCTCTCTTATTGCTCTATCGATGTTTCTATATATCGAGAGATTTACAGCCACATCAATGTTGATAAAAGCAGCCTTTTTTGTTGGAACGTGTCTTTTTGCATCGATCTCTAATTCGAAGGCAGCGCTTGTATCCTCCGTAATTCTCATTGCTATTAACCTCGTAGACACTGGTGCGGTTCGTTTCAAACACTTCGTCGGTGGGTTGTTTGCAATCGGATTGGTAGTGCTAATAGTAACTAAAACTGACTTTGGCCAAGAATTCTATGAGCGGGCTATCAATCGGGTTTCGGGTATCGGCACTGACTCGGATGACAACCTAGCTGGGCGTGGATACGATCGCATTTGGATGCATCCACACTACAATATTGTTGGCGCTGGCGAAGGTGGTTGGGAGCGGTTTTATCGAGACCCAAAACGTCGTTACGAAATGCACTCAACTTTTGGAACCATTCTCTTCAGCTACGGGATCCCAGGTAGTTTTCTCTTCTGTCTCTTCGTATATCGTGTCTTCAAGGGTACCTCACCGATCTCACTTTGCTACGCAGTGCCGATGTTTGCCTATGGTGCTACGCACATGGGACTACGTTTCACGCTGTTTTGGGTGTTCTTCGCGCTAGTATTTGCCACACGCGACTTTGAGGAACTTCGCAAAAAATCGATACAACTCGCCAAAACGAAACGACTTAGTGTACAACAACGACCGCGGCAGCTTCCGCCAAGACAGGGGCTGCCAGCGAACTGATTCGCCGGACTGTTAATTGATGCATTCCTCCAATCGCATCGCAGTAGTTGGTGCCTACCCCAACTCTGTGGTTGGTTTTCGCGGCGACCTGATTCGAGCTCTCGTCGACCAGTCCGAGCAACTCACCGTGATGACTGCGGAATGTGATGCTCAGCTGCAATCGGAGATAGAAGAACTTGGCGTCGAGTTTCACGCCTACCCTGTGCTTCGAAACTCGATGAACCCAAAAGCAGATTTAAAAACACTCAAGGCGCTCAAGAAAGCCTTCCGTGAGATACGGCCCAACCTCATACTTGCTTACACCATCAAGCCTATCATCTGGGGTGGGATTGCCGCGAGACGACTATCGAATTGCAAGTTCCATGCACTGATCACAGGACTCGGTTATGCATTTCAGGGCACTAGCTGGAAGCGGCGGATCTTAAACCGACTTGTGGCCAGTCTGTACAAGTATTCTTTGAGCCTTGCGGAAAGCGTCACTTTTCAAAATCCAGACAACCGAGATTTGTTTGTAGCACGAGGAATCGTCCCAATCGAAAAGTGTCATGTAGTGGCTGGCTCAGGAGTCAACACTCTTGATTACGAAACGCAGCCACTGCCCAAGGGACCGCCAACATTCTTGCTGATTGCAAGGCTCCTCGGTGAAAAGGGCATTCGGGAATACGCCGAAGCGGCACGACTCGTGAAGCAGCAATTTCCCGAGGCAAGATTCCAACTCGTTGGCCCTCCTGACCCTTCGCCTGACGGAATTCCGATTGAAGAGATCAATGCATTGCACTCCGACGGCATCATCGAGTACTTAGGCGCGACGGCCGACGTGCGGCCGTTCCTGGCAAATTGCCACGTATACGTACTTCCCTCGTATCACGAGGGAATGCCACGCACGGTTTTGGAAGCGATGGCAACTGGTAGGCCGATCCTGACAACAGACGTCACAGGCTGCCGGGAAACTGTAATCCAGGATATAAACGGTTGGCTCGTCGAGTCCAAGAATTCGCAAGCTCTGGTAGAGCGCTTAAAATGGTTTTTGGAAAATCAAGATCGCTGGGAAGAGTTCGCAGCGGCCAGTCGGAAGTTGGTTGAAGACCGCTTCGACGTGCGAATTGTCAATCGACATATGATGAAGATTCTCGGGCTGGAAGAAGTCACCAAGTGAGTCATAGAAGCCTCGAAGAAATTGTTGCCGAAGTGCTCGAAGAGCAGGGCAAGAGCCTCAAGGTAACTTTGCAAGCTCAATGCCGGCTGCGCGAGGACCTAGGGTTTGACTCGCTGGAACTCGCCATCCTCACGGTTCGTATTGAAGCCGAGTTTGGTGTTGACGTCTTTGCGGAAGGCATCATCAGTACACTTGGGGAAATCAAAGCCAAATTAGGTGGCTAGTCTCGGCTCAAGCAGGATGTCCGACAAGCTATTCTTACTCGATTCGAATCGCGAGTATTCGTACAAGCAACTTGCCGATGCACGTCGCGACAAGAGCCCCGGTTTGCTTCGAGAAGACGATCTGTTTTCAATAGTCGCCGGAACTCTTGGAGCGTTCGAGAACGGGAACAAAATAATACTTGCTCCGCGCTCCATTGCAGATTCAGAAGTTGAAAAAGCAGTACAAACTTCTGCAGCACCGAAGCCTCGGGGCTCGGAAGGAATGATCGGGATTTTTACTTCCGGCACTACCGGCACTCCCAAGTTGATCTGGCACACAGCTCCGTCACTTGAGCAAGCAGTGCGTACCGGCGAGAAACATGCGAGCGACGTTTGGGGATTGACCTATTCACCGACAAGCTTCGCTGCACTTCAAGTCATCTTGCAAGCAGTTCGCAATCAGAACACACTCGTAAACCTGTTCGGTATGTCGACTGAAGAGATTCGGAAATCGATTGACTCCTGCAGCATTACACACTTGAGCGCCACACCTACATTTGCAAACTTACTTTGTGATGGAATCCATCAGCACGCAAGTGTAACGAGCTTTACCCTAGGCGGCGAAAGAGTACTTCGGCGATTGCTGGAGCAGCTGCGAAGTACATTTCCAAACGCACGATTTCGGAATATCTATGCATCGTCAGAAGCCGGATCACTGCTGATAGCGGAGGATAATTGCTTTGAAGTCCCACCTGCCCTTGGCGAGAAAATCCGTGTTGTCAATGACGAACTTGAGATTCACACAAGTCTGCTGGCCGCCTCGCTGCAGCATGCCAATACATCCGAGTTTTATCCCACAGGCGATCTAGTCAAAGTGCTCAAAGGAAGCCCTCTGACTTTCAAGTTTTCTTCTCGTCGTAGCGAATGGATCAACGTAGGTGGAGCAAAAGTGGATCCGATACGCATCGAAGAAAAGCTGCTGCAAATTGCTGGTATTCGAGAGGCTCGGGTCTACGGCAAATCGAATTCCGTAACGGGACAGATCGTCTGCTGCGATTTAGTTGTTTTACCGGATAGCACTCTAAATAGTCGTTCGGTAAGAACACATTTGAATGACATACTCGCTCGGCATGAGATTCCACAACTGATCCAATTTGTGGATCGCATCGCCACGACGACTGCGGGGAAAACATCTCGACAAGCCAGCGAGGCTTGAAGCAAATGAGCGAACAAACCACTGTGAACTGGACGATAGTAACCGGGGTTTCGAGAGGACTCGGCCTCACCATTGCGCGTCGGCTGCTGCAGAATGGTGGAGCAGTGCTTGGTTTGAGTCGCAGTCAGCCAGACGAGGTAACAAAACTGGCGAAGAAGCACCGAGGTTCATTCAAGCACTTGACAGCAGATCTTGGCAGTTCTGCAGCCCTCTCTGAAACTCTTCAGAACAATATCCCGACTGAGCTCAGGATTTCGGGCCTGGTGAACAATGCAGCGAAAGCCTACGACGACCTGGCGAGCAATCTCGACCAAGCCCAACTCGAGGCCATGTTTCAGACCAACGTTTTCGCTGCGATGCAGCTAAGCAAGTATTGCATCAGGCATATGTTGCTGCATAAAACCCCAGGATCGCTCGTTCACATTTCTTCGATTTGCACTCACACAGGTTATAAAGGCCTGTCGATGTATGCAGCATCCAAAGCTGCATTGGAAGGTTTTTCGAAGAACCTCGCTCGTGAGTGGGGACGCATGAAGATTCGCTCGAACTGCGTCGCCCCTGGCTTCATGGAATCCGACATGAGCGCAGGACTGGCCTCCGAGAAAAAGAGCAAGATTTACAAACGAACGGCGTTAAAAGAAGCTACCTCAATGGAAAGTGTCGCTGCTACGGTAGAACATCTCCTCAGCCCAGACAGCCAATCCGTTACCGGCCAGACTCTAGTCGTGGACTCCGGCACCATCTAGGCAAATGAGCAACAATCGAAAACTTATTATTCTCGGCGATCGCACCGCTATTGAAGTTTTGGAGTCTGCCCAACTGGGGCATGGCTCAGAATTCACCTCGATTAACAAGCTGTACTTTGTACCTGAGTCATTCGACAGCGAAGCCACAGCGATAGAATCGGAAGTTGAAGAAGTATTCTTCCAAGTCGGTGTGGCAAACATTGCTCTGAAACAAGGGATGATCGCCGCCTGTGAAGCCAGAGGCTGGAAGGCATTTACCATTTTTCATCCTCAAGCCGTCGTATCCCCATCCGCTTCGATAGGAGAGGGAACGTACCTTGGCCCGCTCTGCGTTGTCTCCTCCAATGCCAAAGTCGGAAATCACTGCATCGTTCACATCCAAAGCACTGTCGGACATGACACCATCGTAGAAGACCTCAGCGCCATCTTGCCAGGCGCGAAACTAAGCGGCAACGTGCAAGTTGGCGCGCGTTCGCTGGTTGGTAGCAACGCCTTTGTCTCAGCAGGAATCACCATTGGCGAAGACTGTCAAGTCGATGCCCTCTGCTATCTGGCTCAAAACCTACCAGCTCAGCACATTGCATCACCACGAACCCCCACACCGCTCAAACGAGTCGACATCTAATTCCTTTCCCTACGACAACTCGTTTTATGTCACCAAATCGTCTAGAGACTCAAATACTCCAAGCCTTACAGTCGGCGATCGGTCCGCAGGAGGACTTCGTTCTACTGCACCGTCCCTATTTGCCGCCGGCTGCTTGGGACTATGTCAAGGAATGCATGGACACTGGCTGGGTATCATCGGCCGGCGCATTCGTGACACAATTCGAAGAAGAGCTAGCGAAGTTCACTGGGGCCAATCGAGCGGTCGCAGTGGTCAATGGAACCGCAGCACTCGAAGTCTGTTTGCACCTGGCGGGTGTGAGCCATGACGACGAAGTCTGGATGCCATCGCTCACCTTTGTAGCCACGGCGAACGCAACCATGCACCTAGGCGCAAGACCGCATTTTATTGATGTTGATCCCGCTTACCATGGTATGTGCCCCCAAGTACTCAGCGAACGCTTGTCTGCTATTGCAGAGACTCGCGATGGAGGGTGCTTCAACCGTGAAACGGGCAAGCGAATTGCCGCCGTTTGTCCCATGCATTGTTTCGGGCTACCCTGTGACCTCGATGCTTTGGTCAACATCTGCGGCAATTATGAGATACCCTTAGTCGAAGACGCTGCAGAATCACTGGGTTCCTATTACAAATCCAAACACACAGGCCGTCATGGAAAGCTCGCGGCGGTGAGCTTCAACGGCAATAAGATCATGACGACAGGCGGCGGAGGCGCTATCCTGACAGATGACGAAGAACTTGCCGATCACGCCAAACACTTGACGACGACGGCCAAGAAACCTGATCGCTGGGAGTTTCACCACGACGCGGTTGCATGGAACTACCGCATGCCAAACATCAATGCCGCGATGGGCGTCGCTCAGCTGGAAAAGTTACCAGAGATCCTGTTGGCCAAACGAAAGCTGCATGCTAGATACCAAGAAGCCTTTGCGGCCGTAGCTGGAGTCGAAATGCTGACGGACCCAGCTTGGGGGCAATCAAATTGCTGGCTCAACTGCATTTTGCTCGACGAAGACAACTTTGACTTGCGTGAGTCCACCCTCACTTTGCTTAACGAAAACCAGCTGCAGTGCCGACCGTTGTGGCAGCCCATGCATACGCTTCCAATGTTTGAAAATTGCCCACGCAGTGGAATGACTCATACGGAAGCAATCTACCGGCGAGCGATCAATATTCCGAGTTCAGCCGATCTCGCTCCTGGCTGGCAGGGCTAGACGAGAACGCAACTGCTAAACGCATGAACTCTCCAGTCCAACCTAGGAAACCTATCGTAATCATCGGCTTCGGTGGTCATGGCAAAGTCTGCGCTGCTGCGATATTGGCTAGCGGTCGTGAGGTGCTCGCTGCTACAGATCTGCAGCAGCAGGGCACTGTCTTCGACTTCCCAATCCTGACCGATGAACAAGCGTTGGAACATTACTCACCGGAATCCGTAGATTTGCTCCTTGGACTCGGATCCGTCTGGCCGAGCACTAGCGATTCTGCACGGCCGAAATGCGTCGCAAGATTTGAGAACAAAGGTTATCGCTTCACCGGATTCCGGCACCCTACCGCATGGGTTGCCCCGAATTGCAATGTTGCCGACACAGCACAGATTCATGCTGGCACAATTGTTCAACCAGGATGTACGATCGGTGAGCATGTGATCCTGAACACAGGTTCGAGCGTAGATCACGACGGAAAGATCGGATCGTATTGCCACCTAGCTCCGGGAGTCACAACTTCTGGTAACGTGACTCTTGGCCTAGGCTGTCACGTTGGAACTGGTGCAAACATAGTCCAAGACATTGAACTTGGTACACATTGCTTTGTCGCGGCGGGTGCGACAGTAGTCAAGTCTGCAGGGCAAGGAACGTTTCTCCGGGGCACTCCCGCTCGAGAGTTCACACCTGCGAATCCGAGATAACAAAGCCCAACTCACACTTAACCGAACGGAACCTCTCCATAAGCTATGGATACACAATTTCTTTTGCCCTTGATGGGCCGCGACAGCAGCCTCTTTCAAGAGGATTTGGCGAAGCACGAGAAAGAACTAACGGAGCACATTAAGAGTAATCGTTTCTTGGTTGTCGGCGGCGCGGGCTCCATCGGTAGAGCGGTCGTTCGCGAGCTTTTTGCACGCAATCCTCTCGCATTGCATGTTATTGATACATCGGAAAACAACTTGGCGGAACTCGTACGCGACCTACGTTCGTCATTGGGCTACACCGAGGGCGATTTTCACGCCTATTGCTTTGATATCTTGGGCCGAGAATTCGATGCCTTCGCCAAACATGTCAAAGACAGCGGAGCAGGTTACGATTATGTACTGAACTTTTCTGCCTTGAAGCATGTACGAAGTGAAAAGGACCCATTCACTTTGATGCGTCTCTTGGACGTCAACGTTTTCCTGACCAAGAAGCTTCTCGATTTCGCTAGCGACATCGACGCCAAGAAATTCTTCTGTGTCTCCACGGACAAAGCAGCCAACCCTGTCAACATGATGGGTGGTTCAAAACGCATCATGGAAATGTTCCTGCTTGGCGATAATGGCAAGACGGCTGTCTCGACAGCTCGCTTCGCGAATGTTGCGTTTTCGGATGGCTCGCTGCCTTTTGCTTGGACGCAGCGCATCCTGAAGAATCAACCCATCGCAGCACCCAATGATATTCGCCGTTACTTTGTGAGTGATCAGGAAGGAGCTTTGCTTTGCCTATTTTCGATTCTGCAAGGTGGCGATCGGGAGATCTATTTCCCGAAGTTGAGTGCCAAACTGCATCTGCTCACTTTCGCGTCGATGGCCGAAAAATACCTTGGTTCAGTAGGCTACGAGCCATTCATTTGCGACTCGGAGGCCGAAGCTCGGGCGCGAGTCTTGGAACTGAAGTCTGAAAAGAAGTGGCCCTGCTTTTTCTTCAAAACCGATACAACCGGCGAGAAGGATTTTGAAGAGTTCTATACCGATGCAGAGGAAGTTGACTGGGACCGTTATCACGAATTAGGTGTGGTACGTAATGAAGCTTTCGTAGCGCCTGAGCAGCTCCTGCAGTTTTCAGCGCGAATCGACAAACTTCGAACTCAGCAAAGCTGGACGAAGCAAGATTTGCTAGATGCTTTCGAGAAGCTGCTCAGCAATTTCGCGCATAAAGAAACGGGCAAGAACTTAGACAACCGTATGTAGCGTCCAGGAACCCAATCCTCGGAGTTGCTCCGTGTCATCGTACCCTGAATTCAATCACCCAACGTACTCATGCTCAAACGCCTTCTCGACATCTTTGTCTCCGGCACGATTCTGCTGATTCTATCGGTCCCGCTGGCTTGCATTATTTTACTGCTCAAGCTGACGGGCGAGAAAGAAGCCTTCTATTTCCAAGACCGAGTAGGTTTCCTAGGCAGGATTATCAAAGTCACAAAGTTTGTGACCATGGTCAAAAATGCGCCGAACATCGGTGCGGGTGATATCACACTAAAGAACGATCCACGCGTCTTACCGGTCGGCAAAGTGCTTCGCAAAACCAAGCTAAACGAAGTGCCACAGTTTTGGGACGTCTTTGTCGGCAAGCTATCACTTGTTGGCTGGCGACCTCTTATGCCGCAAGGCTTTGATGACTACCCTCAGTATGTCAAAGAGCAGATCATCAATGTAAAACCTGGCATCACCGGCATTGGCTCGCTGGTGTTCCGTGATGAAGAGGCCATCATCGGCCGCGCTGAACAAGATGGCCGTGACCTGCGTTCTTGCTACCGGAACGACATCATGCCATACAAAGGCGCCTTGGAAGTCTGGTATTCCAACAATAGCGGCATGGTGACCGATATCAAAATTATGGTTGCGACAGCGATTGCTGTTCTCAAGCCCAACTGGAATGGCTATCAGTCTTGGTTCGCCGGGCTGCCTGAGCCGGAGTCACCAATCGTGCGAGAACACATGGGACTCGCCATCTGCGGCTAAGACGTTCGCGACCTTCCGATAGCGTTACTCTACGAACAACACCCCCGCAGCGTAGAAGTGGATAAGTCAATTATTCGACCGTCCCTCCCGTTTGCAGTGACCCTCGGTTGCCTGCCCTATGTTCTGGTCTACTTCAAGAACCTTTGGCAGCTGTCGCACTATCAGTTTTTTCCGCTGATTCTTTTGGTGGTCGGTTACCTCGGCTACACAAGGTGGGACGGAAACCTGAAGACACCGAGTTGGTTTACGAGACTGCTGTTGCCCTTCGGTGCACTGGCCTGCATAAGCGGTACTCTCTTTGCTTCCCCTTGGGCAACCTACGTTGGATTTGTGATCTCGCTGGCAAGTTGGCTTGGGCACCAGCGTGACAAAGAGGGCGGCGGAAGTCTTGGCTACTTAGCTATTCCGATGCTGCTGATTTGGCAGCCACCATACTCTTCGACCGTCACCGGAGACACCATACTGATTCAGCAGTTGCAGCTGGTCAGTGCAAAGTTTTCCTCTCTTCTGTTGGACATGTTAGGATACACTCACTTCCAACCGGGGACGATCCTTGAAATTGCTGGGCGTCGTTTCGGAGTTGCAGAAGCCTGCAGCGGAATCCAATCCTTCTTTGCAGTACTGAGCGTCGGAGCGATTCTGGTCGCACTCCAAAAACGCGGTCCATTGCACGCACTGCTTTTACTCGGGACGAGCCCTTTTTGGGCCGTGCTGATGAACACGATAAGAATTACTCTGATTCCGATCGCGCACACCAACTTTGGCATCGACTTGGCAAGCGGGCTTCCTCACGAATTGTTGGGTTATGTCACCATGGTTCTGGCCGTTGGTCTCATGCTCAGTACCGATGAGTTGCTTGTGGGGCTGTTGCGATTCCTACCGGCGATGCCGAGCAAGTTTCCCGGAAACCTGAAGTCTATTTCCCCACCGGGGATCATTCTCAAGTCTGTTCAGGCTGTTTGCCTCGTTTTGGTGGGAGGCTGTAGTTTGCTGCAGCTTTGGGATGTTCAAGCATCTTGGGGGAAGAACCAACAAACGGTAGACTTCTTCCGGAACCTTGAGCCGGTAAGCCTGTTCGTAGCAGATGGACCGGAATCGCTTGGAGGCTGGGAACGAGTCGACTACCAACAGATTAATCGCGACCATGACGTCGCAGACCTTGGCGAGCGGAGTGATAGTTGGCAGTTTGACGCGCCTTTCGGTGTCGCAGCCGTATCCTTTGATCAAATGTTTCCTGGCTGGCACGAGCTAACTCGCTGCTATCGAAGCGGTGGCTGGAATCTCGAGAGCCGCGGAATCCTTTCGCGAGAGACAGATTCCTGGCCAGTAGTAGAAGCCACATTTTCGCGTCAGGGCGAAAAAGGCTACCTACTCTTCAGCCTCGTAAACCGTGCAGGCCGGTTCTTAGATCCGCCTGAAGAGTGGAATCGCTGGTCGTCTTTGAAAGAAAGATTGCAGAACCGGCTAACTCCGGCGGTACGCGGAACCCTATTCGGAGTTTCTGCGTATCAGCTGCAAATTTTCGCGGGAACCCCTATTTCACTCACCGAATCCGACAAAGCAGATATGCAGCAAAGATTTCGTGAAGTCCGGAACCAACTTTGGGACGCTGCAAAGCGAAGAATCGACAACGAATAAATGATAAACGAAAGCTCACACTCCGAACCATGGTGGAAGGCCCCCTACTTCTGGGTCTGCAGCATCGGATTACTTTGTTTGCTCATGCCAACCTGGCGCCATCTACAGGCGCTTTGGCCGAATCAAAATGGGTCGGTTCTGCAAACGCTTGATTCACATGCTTCGACTCTGATAGTGCTCTCCCTGGTTTCGGTACTGCTGGTCGTATTGGGGTTAAGAAAGGGCGAAAGGCATGGAACCAATGCCCCGCTGCTTCATGGCATTTTAGCCATAGCATGCGTGCTTAGTCTCTTTAGTGCGCTTCTGCCAAATCTCTGGCTATCATTTGTCGCCTTGCTTCTTTTGGTCTATTGCTTGCTGATGCTCCTAAGCAAGGCAGGTTGGGAAAGAGTTGCTACGTGGCTCCTCCCGGCTGCCACACTGGTCCTTTTGCCCAGTCAGCCAACCTGGGACCTAGCAACCTTCATCAAAGGCTGCTGCTTGCAGTCAATCAGCTTAATACTGGAATCAGCTCAGATTCCCAACATGATTAAAGAAGATCAGATTCTGTTTGAAAACGGATTTCTAACCGGTCATTTGCTAATCCGACTTTTCACAGATCCCTATAAATTGCTTGGGATCGGAGCTTTCGTTCTGGTGCTCAGCCGTCAAAAGCTGTTAGTCGGAATCACTGTATTTGCGCTAATCGTACCTTTTTGCTGGTTTGTTTCGACGGTATACGGGTCCGTGGGGATCATTCTCTTTGTCCAAGAGATTTGCAATCTTTTTAAACCGGCCTCGATAGCGGTTTCTATGAACATCGTCTGTTTTCTGCTGATTTCTGGGCTTGTGGTCCTTGGACAACGAGCATGTATCAGGCTTTGGAGTCCATTCGATCACGTTCCACCCGATAGCATACATTCTGTCTTTAATAAGATTGTAGATTTTCCAGTTTCAACTGAATGCGTTGGCGAGGTAATGAAGTCAACTCAAAAGAGCAAAGTAGATCTAGTTATTTGCGGGGGGGCTTCCCTGTGTTTCATCACTTCCGCAGCCTTCCGGTGGCTGAGTTAGCGACCCCCCAAACGCCCTTCACAATGCGTAAAAAGTTCACCAGAAGTTAATTTTGGAAAAACAGGTAAGATTGTTGACAAGGGTTGTCCCGCGGGTCATACTTCGTGAGCAACTGAGCATTCTTCCTCGGAGTAACACATGTTTCGAACATTTCTTTCCCTAGCTCTCGTGACGCTGCTTTCAGCGTCTGCCAGTGCTGCATCAGTGGGCTTCATGGGCGAATTCACCGCGGAAACACTCGGCAATGGAACCGGTTTCCTTGGAAACGGATTGCCAGCCACCCCTGTCATGTTTTCTGCCTTCGATGATGAGTTTCGATTCTCCGAAGGTGGTTCTATCGGATTTCTGCAGCACAAGCCTAACTTCGACCTCGGCGGTGCGAATGTGTGGGCTATAAGCGGAACCGCAACTGTCAATGACAATGGTGCTTCTGACTTGGTCCAATTCATACTGAACCTTTCTACCACCGGTTTCAACGGAGCAGTTGATGGTCAGTTCTCCATGACGTTCACTGGTGACTTGATCAGTAACGGTAGCTTTGTAAATCAAGCAAACTTCAGCGAGCTGATGAACTACCCAGATGGTCCATTCGAAGATTTTACTGGGGACCCAATCAGTGCTTCCACCAGCATCCAGTACACCGATTTCAGCACGTCGATCATCCACAGTTACGCCGGTACTGCTTTCGCGGTTCCAGAGCCGAGTTCGTTACTTTTCTTGGCAGCCCTCGGTTGTGTAGGCGTGATGCGACGCCGACGTTCGTAACAACCGCGAATCAAAATGAAACCTCGAAACGGCAGCTCTTCAGCTGCCGTTTTTTTTTGTCATTCAAATAGTGCAGAATAACCGAGAACACCGATACTTTCGGGCAATCTGCCCCACATTCCAACCGCCGCCAGGAATATTGGCTTTCGCCTTACCCGAATCAGAGCTTCCTGGCACTAGCGAGCTAGACTGGGATTCAGTGAGAGTTTAAATGAATCCCCACCTGCTTAAATCTGTTTTCTGGACTATTTGCCTTGCCAGTCAGGCCGTTTTTTTGTGGCCAGTACTAGCTGGACCAACTCTCGAATCGGCAGTAGTCGCCATTGTTGCCTGCGGGCTATTCGCGACCCATTGGGATCGCAAACTGCGGTTCTCCTTTTCAGCGCTGTCCGCGCCTTTGCTGTGCACCGGGCTGAGTATTTCGCTGATCGCAGGAGCGATGGGCCTGCCTTGGCTAGGAAGTTGGGGTTTTCTACTTTCTGTAACCGCCTTCTTCGCAGATCAGTCCGACAAGTCGGGCAATTCCATGCTGCAACTTGGATTCCTGTTTGCTGGATGTATTGCGTTGCCAGCAAGTTTGGAACGGAAGCTAGCCGATTTAACGACAGATTCCATCGTCGGTACCTCCCAGATGATCCTATACGCCACTGGCACGCCGCACCTAGCGGACCATACCGAGTTTGAGTACGTTGGAAAAACGGTGGAGGTCTTCTCGTCTCCTTGGGTTACTTGGCGACTCTCCTTTATCATTACTATTGTTTACAGCGTTTTGCGTCGTCGTCGCTGGTCAACCACCATTGCGAACATGGCCAGCGCCACATTCTGCTGGTACTCATTCAGATTCATGATGCTGACATGTCCGGCTCTGGTTCCAGCAATGCCAGGACAGGCATGCCTACCAGTCTGTTCACTGATTTCTGTACTGTTGTTCTTATCCCTTGAACGCGGCGTCCGAACGCTACTCGAGCCCGTCCCCGATGATGCAGGGGCTTCCCAATATGCCAATCCAATGATCGAAATCTGGAATCGCATGGAGAACCCTGCCGTCACTGCGGTGCCAGAACAGCCAAGGAAAGCACTCATCTTTTCGCTTTGCTTGGTGGGCCTGCTTATTGGCGGTAGTCATTTCATCTCAGGTGGTATGACAGATTCTTCGCCCGACGGTGACGAAAGTTCACAAGCTCACCAGAGAAGTGCATCAGTCGAGGAGAGCTAGGATGGTTTTGAAAAGGAAGTCTCGGAAAAAGAGGCGCGACGACAAACTGGAATTCCGCAAGCCATCGATTTGGACTTGGCCTCGCAGAAAACTCATCGGCTGGCTGCGTTTCCTGGCGTTCCGAAGACGTATCGACGAGGCTTCATGGAAAATCGGTGACATCTGGCAAAAGGTCAGTCGATTTGAAGGAAGGGAGTATCGTGCGGTAACCGCCAGTGGCCAGAACATCGTGCGGCTTTGGCCCAAGCCCAAGCTGCTGCTCAATCCGATCTGGTGGCTCGCTTGGCTCGCTCAGTTCTCATGGCGATGGGCAGTATCTAGATCATTCCTACCGATGATATTAGCCGTTCCAGCCGTATGCTTCATTGGATTGCTGATGGGCTTAATAGCGACCGGTTCACAGATGGACCGCGCACGACGCGCCGCGGTATACCAACGGCTTGTAAGACGTTCACTTGATCGCGACCAGTACGCCGCTGCAGCATTGGGTGCCGACGCGTTAATTCGAATCTACCCAGAAGTCACAGAACATCGCTACAACCGTGCTCTGATCCACGCGAACGCAAACGAGCTTGAAACAGCAATAACCCACATGACTGATCTTGCTCTGGAGGAAGATTCTGCAAAGGCTGCAATGTGGCTTGCTGAGGAGCAAGCCGGCAAACGCCTGCTTCAGGATATTCCACGCGAAGAGAAAATCGCAATTATTGAATGGCTTACACTGGCCATTGAAAACGAGAGTCCAAACACCAAGGCCCGCCGGCTAAAAGCAGAATTTCTAAAATCGATGGGCGATGTACGAGGTGCTTACGATGCGATAACACCCGTTGCCGATTCTTCGTTGAACATAAAGTACCAAGCTTTCCAACTTGAGAGACTGCTTGGCGAGGATGAATTGGCCAGGAAACGAGCCGACTACCTGATCCGAAGCATACGCAGCCTGCTGAGCGAACGCCCGCAAAATGCAGAGCTCCGTCTTCAGCTGGCCTCGATCCTGTTGTACGTCGACAAAGATCCGAAAGCCATTGAAATCATCGAAACGGGACTCGAGGTCTGCCCACCCGAATCTCGTAACCGACTAGAGAGTTCTATGGTTGATGCCATGGTCGTTTATGCGGGCAAGCTTGGAAAGAAAGAAAATGGCTTGATCCCCAGCATCGAGCTATTGCGACGAGCCATGAGCGTCGATGCAACCAATCGATCTCTGATTGAAGCCATAGTTAAGATCTGCATTAAGGTTGGTGAGAACGAAAACCAAGAATTGCAAGAACTTCAGAAATCCATGGCGAACGGGGTTGGTTCTAGCGCATCGCACTTCATCAACGGAACAATTGAACTGAACAATGGCAATGTTGCTAAAGCTTCCTACCACCTGGAAATCGCGGCGAAAGAGAATCCCAATCTCCCTGGACTTCTGAACAACTTGGCCTACACGATTATTCAGCAAGAAGATCCAGACCTGGAGCGGGCCCTTCGACTCTCCAACGCTGCGATTCGGAACCTCCCGAATCACCCTTATTTGCGTGAAACCCGAGGACAAATCTATTTGCAGATGGAGAAGTTTACAGACGCAATCGCGGATCTCGAACAAGCACTTCCTGCAATGGAGCTTAGAGATCGCATTCGCCCTGCATTAGCAACTGCTTACGAGGCGCTTGGGGACAGCAACATGGCAGCCATGCAACGCAAACTTCTGAGCGAAGGAAAATGACCAAGCCGGTACTAGCTGAGCAATCAGACCTGCTCTCCAAGTGGTGGTTTCGTGGTCTGCCGGCTATTGGAACCGCCGTCATCTCCACTTTGATTGCACTCTATCTGGCGATTTTTCTACCATCGCGCCTGCCAGCCTACTACGAGCAACGGCTAGACGAGTCGCTTGCGCGATACCACGCGGAAGCAAGCACGCTTTCCGAACGCGAACTTATTGAGTTGGGAAGTGAGGTTTCAATAGCCTATTCTCGCGTCCAAAGCTTACGAGAGGAGGATCCAACTTGGCAAGAAGCAGAGTTTTATCATCGCCACCTCCGCAACTTGGCCCAGCACAAATCAGAGTCTGAGAATGACAAGAGGATTCTCGATGAGAACCTTATTGCGTTCCGCAGCAAGCGTGACAAACTGCTCGAATCCTTCTCGCATCGCGATTCTCCGTTTAGTCGCTCAGCGAATTTGCTAGTCGCGGAAGAAGCGTTAAGTACCCACAGCCAACCAGCAAACAAACTAATTGAAAATCTGGAGCACCTATTCGAACAAACTCCCAGTGATATTGAGCTTGGCAACGCGCTCGTCCGACTTCTTCTGCTTAAGTCATGGCATCCTCGCGCGAAAGATGGCCGCCCCATGGCGTCTTACGTGAGGCAAGCCTCTGAAGATCTTTCGAGAATGGATCAGCACTCCATTTCGGTTCCGACGACTGTTCGACTTGAGCTCCTCGCTTTTGCAGATGTAGAAGCAGCTAAGAAACTCGCGAGCGCAGTCACCAGCAATTCTCCAGATCACTCCTTTGAGTCGGTGTTGCGGGCTCAAGCGATATTGGGAAATTGGAGGGATGCCCAGAATTGGCTTAGTCAACGACTGGCTGTGGCCAATGAGAATGAAGAGTTACAAGTCCGAAGTGAATCGGCTGATTTCATCCTTCGGCTTTTTCTGAGCGATTTGGTTTTGACGAAAGACTGGTCAGTCGAATGCGCCAAGGGCCTTCGATTGGCAAAGACACTTTATCCTGCGAATCGCCTTACACCTGCTGTCATATGGCGTTTGGCGCGTCTTCACGCAAATGACCAGGCGAAACTTGCCGCAGAGTCAATTCTGCTTAGCGAGGAACCGGAAAGACTACTTTTACTTGCAATATCTGGTTCTCTCCGCGGTGTTGCAGAATCCGATCGATACCTTAAACAAGCGATTGCATCTAATCCTGCCACCTGCACTCAGCTGGGAATCATTTGTGTCGCCGAACCGATCGGAGCCGACGAAATCCCTGCACTTATAAGACTGTTGGAACTCAACACCAACCACACTCCAGAGTTGCACCTCGCCCTCGCCAAACTCTTTCTGCAAATGAAAGACCTTCCATCATTGAAGAAACAGCTCGATGCGGTCAGAGCAGAACTTGGAGAAACGCCACTCTTTAAACAGTTAGAGAGCCAAGCGAACCGCTCTCCGGCTGGGCCATAACGATTTCTGGCAGACGCCGCCCCACCTGCTGGAGAATCATCGAGGAGAGCCTTCTTGCATACGTCGTGATCCGGGGTGTTTCCGAGCAAATCTGGCTACTGCCGAAGACTACCTAGGAGGCGGCACATAACGCGTCTATTTTTCTTTTCGTCAAGAAACGGTCAAGGAAAATCGCGCGCATTAAGGCTAGATGCCTTAAACCGCCTAGGGAAAACTTGCAGTGCTTGCTAACATCAGTGATTTCCGAACCTTCAATCGAGAACCAGCGTGCCGATTCTTAAGCGCGAGCCAGACATATTTCCCTCCACACTCCTAGAGAGCGAGCAGGCGACGGAGTCTACCTGGTGGGCAGTGTACACACGCGCGAGGCAAGAGAAGAAGCTAATGCGAATTCTCCTTGCAGAGGAAATTTCGTTCTACGCCCCAATAATTGAACGCCGGCATAGATCGCCAAGTGGTCGACTTCGAAAGACCTACGAACCGCTGTTCTCCAACTACGTATTCGTTTGCGGTGACGAATCCGCCCGGTACAAAGCGATTAGCTCTGGCTGTGCGAGTCGACATTTTGAAATCGAGCAGATCGACGAACTGGTTGAAGACCTGCGTCAAATCCGTGGATTAATAGCATCCGATGCTCCACTCTCGCCTGAGAGCCGGCTAGAACCGGGCCAACGAGTACGGATCAGAAATGGGCCTTTTGCTGGATATGAAGGAGTCATTACCCGCAGAGACAAGGACGTACGTCTACAAGTTTTTGTACGATTCATGGAACAGGGCGTTTCCGTGGCGATCGAAGATTGCCAAGCGGACCCTATCTAACTCCTTGTCGTACGTCGCTTCGATTTCGGTTCGCCATTTCGGTGGAGGGCTAAAATCATCTACAATCGCAACAACTGCATAGGCGAAACGGATTTGCCGCTACGTTCACGTTCTGTACCGTAATTCTCAGACGAACTAGCTTTTGGCAAAGCCTTTCTGCCGCGCCTGATCGAATCTTCGTCCCCGTCCTCAGCCAACTAGAGCCTAGCAGCATATGTACTCTTCCATCTTCATCGCTGGACATCGAGGCATGGTCGGCTCTGCTGTTTGCCGACATCTTGAACAGTTTCCAGGCCTTCGAATAATCACTCGCTCACGTAACGAAGTGGACCTAGAAGATGCTCCTCGAGTGCTAGAGCTGTTTCAGGAAGAAAAACCAGAAGCCGTGATTTTTGCCGCGGCAAGAGTCGGTGGGATTCATGCGAACAATAGTTTTCCGGTTGAATTCATGACCGAAAACCTGAACGCTCAATTGTCGACGATTGGCGCTGCGTACAGGACAGGCGTCAAGAGATTCTTGTTTTTGGGTAGCACTTGCATCTATCCGCGCATGGCGAAGCAGCCAATCGTCGAAGAGGAGCTTCTAGCAAGTCCACTCGAGCCAACCAACGAGGCCTATGCACTTGCCAAGATCTGCGGCCTGAAACTTTGCGAGTACTATAGACGCGAATATGGCGTCCTCTTCCACTCAGCAATGCCCACTAATTTGTATGGCCCTGGCGATAACTACCATCCCGATCATTCGCATGTTTTACCGGCAATGCTCCGCCGTTTTCACGAGGCAAAAGAAAGCGGTGCTTCTAACGTCACGATTTGGGGAAGTGGTTCCCCCAGACGCGAGTTTTTATTCGTTAACGATTTGGCAGAAGCGTTGATTCACCTACTAAAGCTCGATGATCCGCCCGACTGGATCAACGTCGGCTCAGGAGTCGACCTCAGCATTCTTGAGTTGGCTCGGACGATCGCCAAGATCGTAGGCTTTGAAGGTAAAATCGCCACAGATACTTCCAAACCTGATGGTACCCCGAGAAAACTCACGGATATTTCTCGGCTGCGAGCTACCGGCTGGAAACCCAAAACGAGTTTAGAAGAAGGAATTCGTCTCACCTATCAAGATTTCCTCAATTGTTCTTCGGCCGGCACACTCCGGGCCGTCTAATCTGCCGTAGGCAAATTCATTCAGATAGCTTCAGAAGCCATTCGCTGACAACAGAGACCCCATGACCAAATCGGCGTTAATCACAGGCATCACGGGACAGGACGGCTCCTATCTTGCCGAGTTCCTACTACAGAAAGGCTATCAAGTTCACGGACTCGTTCGAAGATGTAGCAGTTTTACGACGGGCCGAATTGACCACCTCTATCGAGATGTACATGAAAACCCCCAACTCTTGCTGCATTACGGCGATCTGACCGATGGTCAATCGCTCACAAACCTTGTCCAAGAGATTGAACCAGATGAAATCTATAACTTGGGCGCTCAGAGTCATGTGCGAGTGTCCTTTGACCAACCCGTCTACACGTTGATGACGGACGGAGTAGGGGCCCTTAACGTCCTAGAAGCGGCGAAACTACTCAACAAGCGCAAGCATGTTCGCGTCTACCAAGCTTCGTCATCAGAAATGTTTGGTGCGGTTGAACACAGTCCACAAGATGAGGCTACGCCCTTTCGTCCGCAGTCTCCCTATGCCTGCTCGAAGGTCTACGCCTTCTACCAGACGATCAACTACCGGCAAAGTTATGATCTCTTCGCGACGAACGGCATCCTCTTCAATCACGAATCCCCGCGGCGCGGTGAAACTTTTGTGACGCGGAAAATCACGCGCGCCGCGACACGAATCAAAGTCGGAATGCAGGAGAAACTCTACCTCGGCAATTTGGATGCCAGACGAGATTGGGGCTACGCGAAGGACTACGTCGAAGCGATGTGTCTAATGCTCCAGCAAGATAAGCCAGACGACTTTGTCATCGCGACGGGAGTCACCCATTCCATCCGTCGGTTCCTAGAACTTGCCTTCGGCCAACTCGACTTGAGCTGGGAAGAGCATGTCGAAATTGATCCACGCTATTATCGGCCATCAGAGGTCCATCATCTCTGTGGTGACTCGTCCAAAGCCAAGGAGCAGCTAGGGTGGACTGCAAAAACGGATTTATCTGAACTTGTGCGTATCATGATCGAACATGATCTCTACATAGCCGAAAAGGAAAAAAGGAGCGAACTCGATAGGGCACAAGTCGCCAATCGCAATCGAGATTAATCCACCAGCTTGCGTAACCCGCAAACTAGAAGCGATTTTTGACTGCTCCGGGCGATCCGAACGGATGCCCTAAATTGCACGATCACGGTATCCTATTGCTGTCAGGAAGAGCGATACCATGAATCCTACCACCCGGTAACCGAAAGTTCCAAAATGAAGATTTGCTGTATTGGTGCCGGCTATGTCGGCGGTCCCACGATGGCCATGATTGCTAAACAGTGCGCCGACATCCCAGTACACGTCGTTGACCTGAACGAGCAGCGTATTGATGCTTGGAACTCCGACCAACTGCCGATTTACGAACCCGGGTTGGACGAAGTCGTTCGTGAAGCTCGTGGGCGAAACCTAACTTTTTCGACTCAAGTCGACGCAGCAATCGCTGAAGCGGATATGATTTTCATCTCCGTGAATACTCCTACGAAAACATTCGGGATAGGCGCTGGTAGAGCCGCAAATCTAGAGTTCGTTGAAAAGTGCGCGCGACAGATCGCTCGCGTGTCGAGCGGCCATAAAATCGTCGTCGAAAAGTCAACGCTGCCAGTTCGTACCGCCGAGGCAGTCAAACGCATTCTTGCGAATGCAAGCACGAACGCCAGCTTTGATGTGTTGAGCAACCCCGAGTTTCTGGCTGAAGGAACGGCTATCCAAGACTTGCTCGCACCTGATCGGGTCTTGATCGGGGGCGAATCACAAGCAGCCATTCAGTCCTTGGTCGATGTCTACGCCCGTTGGGTCAAGAAAGACCGCATCTTGACAACAAATCTTTGGAGCAGTGAACTCTCGAAGTTAACCGCAAATGCTTTTCTTGCACAACGCGTCTCATCGATCAACTCCATTTCGGCGTTGTGCGAAGCGACTGGTGCAGACGTGGATGAGGTGGCTCGAGCAATCGGAACAGACTCTCGCATCGGCCCCAAGTTCCTTAAGGCTTCCGTCGGTTTCGGTGGCAGCTGCTTCCAGAAAGACATTCTCAACTTGGTCTATCTTTGCGAACACTTTGGTCTTCACGAAGCGGCGGCTTATTGGGATCAAGTCGTCATCATGAACGACTATCAAAAACGTCGATTTGCATCGAATATGATCAAGACGATGTTCAATACAGTCAGTGACAAGCAGATTGGTATGCTTGGTTGGGCCTTCAAGAAGGACACGAACGACACTCGCGAATCTGCAGCGATCTATGTTTGCCGAGATTTACTGCTAGAAAGAGCACGCGTCCATGTCTACGATCCTCAAGTTTCAGAAACACAGATTCGTGCAGACCTTGAGTACCTCCTCCGAGATGAGAGTGGCGAACTCAGCTCCTACAAAAAATCCTTAATCGATAACGTGAAGGTGGTTCCAGACGCTTACGCTGCGGCAAAAGATTCTCATGCGATCGCCGTAATGACAGAATGGGACGAGTTCAAGAATCTCGACTACTCAAAGATCTACACCAACATGCCTCAACCGGCCTTCGTCTTTGACGGACGAAACATCTTGGACCGAGAAAAGCTGTCGAACATCGGATTCGAAGTTCACGCAATTGGCAAAAGCCGCCCCACCGTCGGCTAGCGTTCGCCTCAGAGCACCTCGATTTGTGAAGAGCATTCGACAAGTTTTCGGCACTTGATTTGGTCTCCCGAAGCGTCGGTATTGAAAGCTTTGGTCAACGAAACAAGGGCTGGCAGTCACTGAAAACCTGATTTGAGTGACTACCGATTGCTTCTCAAGTTTCTGAAGAAACAATAGGTAAAGGGTCGAGGGGACTGATCCTTGCGGTCGTCAAGGAGCGGCTATAAGCATGATAGAGAAAGAGACGGCGCTGGGATTCGACAGTAATGAGCTCATCACAACCACGATCAGAAGTATTCAGCAAGAGTGGGTTGCCCATCAACGTTCACTCGGACGCCCAAGTCTTCAATTTGACGGTGCTGGTTCGGACCGGTAAGAAAGTGCCTGTTGTTGCCCGTGCAGCAAACCTTGCAATTCCTCAGGTCGAAGCTCAGACAATAAGAGAGGCGCTGAGCAAGCTGGTTGACGCAGCAAAAAAAGAGATTGGCGAGAGAGCTTCCAAATCTGCTTCTGTCCCATGGATTGACCCGCCCAACGAGCCCACTGAGTCGGAGAGCCGATATCTGGTGCCCCTACATCTTTAGTGCACCAGTCCGTGGACGCCAGCATGGAGGTCGTGACAGGGCCGCGACAAGCACGACGCGCAAGCGAGTGAGTTTGCACCAGCTGCTGCCTAGCAACTTTCGATCGGCAATTAGCTCTTTACGCTGAATCGCAGAAGCATCAGCACTCTATGGCAGCATCTGAATTCTTGGCATAATCTACCTCCTAAGATTCATCGAAATCGAATCGAGAATTGGAGAGCTAGGAAGTCAATTATGAATGCCATCACCACCATCGAACGCGTTATCGATCTCATTGATCCGAACGACAATATTCTTCTAAACATCGACTACGAGGAAGCGCACGCTCGCGTTCTCTCTGGAGATCCTGAACAAGTCGGTGCTATCGACGGACAATTCTGTATTTTGGCCAAAAACGGAAAGAAAATCCGCATGGCTCGTTCGATCGGACGCCCAATGCGATACTTCCTCGCCAAGCGGGCGGAGGGTCCTTGCCTCATTGTTGCTGAACGCATTGAACAAATTCGCCAAGCGCTCGCGACGGATGGCCTTGAGGATCAGTTTCACCCGTCGTACACACGCATGGTGCCAGCACATCATGTGATGGAATTGCACTTGGTCGGTTGTCCCGATCCGAATCCCACACTGAACCGATTCTTTGACCCGCAGTCCAATCAATTACCAGCCGATATCAAGCAGATTGGCGAAGCCTACATCGGGCAACTTGCTCACGAGTGCGAACTCTGGTTAAACTCTATTTCCAAGCAAGAACCTATAGGCGTACTATTCTCTGGTGGAATTGATAGTGGCTCGGTTCTGCTGACTCTCTATCACCTCTTACTCCAACGAGGTGAAAACCCGGCCCGACTAAAAGCATTTACGCTTTGCGTTGATGGCAACAGTTCTGATATTCAGCAGGCGCGAGAGTTCCTCTCCGCACTTAACCTTGAAATGCTCCTCGAGTCTATCGAGGTCGCATCTGACAAGATCGACTGGCGTGAAACGATTGGCGTCGTCGAGGACTACAAGCCGCTCGATATCCAAGCCGCTGCAATGGGACTTGCCCTGTGTCGCGAAATTCGAAACCGGTATTCGGACTTTACGTGGCTGGTAGATGGCGATGGTGGCGATGAGAACTTGAAGGATTATCCGATCGAGGAGAACCCAGAGCTAACGATCCGTAGCGTCCTGAACAACCAGATGCTGTACCAAGAAGGCTGGGGTGTTTCGGCGATCAAGCACTCCTTGATCTATAGCGGCGGACAGAGCAGGGGACATGTGCGTTCCGTTGCACCAGCACGCAAGTTCGGCTTCAAAGGGTTTAGTCCTTTTGCCTTACCCTCCGTGATAAAGATTGCGGAAGGAATTCCCTTCATTGAGCTGACCAATTGGTCCCACGAAAAACTTTACGCTTTGAAAGGCCAAGTAGTCCAAAGCGGCGTCCGATCCGTCACGGGGTTTGAACAGCCGCTCTTTGCGAAGCAACGCTTCCAAAGAGGCGCCGTCTCAGCCGCCGGTTTTGATGCACTCTTCCCCGCAGATGAGAGCGAATACCGCGAAGAATTCATGCGACGATTCGCGGCCTCCGCCTAGATCGTACCGCCCGCTAGCTTGGCTAAAAACTCAGACACTGTCGCTGCAAGACGATTGGTTGCGGCAGTCAACTCCCCGTTTGAAATCGTCAGCGAAGGCAGCATCACGATTCGCGTCCTCTGGGGGCCGCTCCATTGGACCCGTAGCCTATGTTGTGCGGAAATCCTCACAAACAATTCTGCTCGCTTTTGCGCCCAGTCCAATGGAATCTTTGGTACGAGAAAGTCTAGTACTGCCGTCGCGGCTTGCCCAGAAACTTCCACAGGGATAGTCGCACCACCATTTGAAGTTGGTGCGGACGCAAACGCTTCCTTCAGATCTCGACGCAGCCCAGACGCAACTTCGCAACCTTGTTGGAAGTGAGATCCAGATTGCAATTGCCGCAAAACTTCATTTGCGACCGAACACGCCAAGGGTGTTCCAGCGAAGGTCTCTGACTCTGCTCCCGGAGCCAGACACTCGAGGACGTCTTTGCGGCCTAGAGTTGCCGCTATCGGAAGTAGACCTCCCCCCAAACTCTTTCCGAGAATGATCATGTCCGGCAGCCAACCTTGATCGATTGAAAAAAGAAAGTTCGAACAACGACCAACTCCTGTTTGAATCTCGTCGGCGATCATAAGAATGCCGAGTTCAGACGTCACGTCTCGCAGCTTCAAAAAGAACTCGCTGGGAGGAAAGATATAACCACGAGCCGTAAGGGCAGGCTCCAACAAGAGAGCCGATATCTCATTTGCATTACGGGCCAAGTAGTCTGCGATTTCTCCAGCACCGTCATCTTCACCTATAGATTTAGCTGCTTTACTGCCTGGATACTGCTCCTTCGGCCAAACCGTCACACGGTCACCGAACACTTCACTGAGTGCGGTCTGATTGGTCTCACTAAGCGCCGCTGTAGCAACGGATCTTCCATGCAATGAAGGCGCCAGCACCACCATGCGTCCAGGGCGATATTCGGTTGCGGCTTTCCAAGCAGCCTCAATTCCGCGCGCACCACTGGAATTAAAGATAACGCGATATTGTTGCTCCTCAGCCAAAGGGCATTGTGAGTAGAGCAAACTCAAGAGCGTTTCAGCCAGCTCGATCCCTGGTTGATGCATCCCGCCACCAACATGAACCAACTGAGTCAATCGTCTGTTTGCAACATCCACTAACGGTTGAAAACTATGGCCAAAATTTAGCGAAGAAAATCCGCAAACTAGGTCAATCCAGCTATTTCCATCGGAATCAGCCAAAGTGCTGCTACGCGCAGAGCAAAAGACTGTCTTCGCCGCTGGATCCTGAGGCCGGCGAGCAGACTCCAATTGACTTTGGAGGAATCGTTTGTTCCAGTCTTCAGGCACGACGCAGACGCTTCCGCAGAAGCTCTACTCCTTCATCTTGGCACGAAGCGGTGCAATGATTTCCGATGGCACAAACCGCGCAAGCATATCATCGTTGCTCAACGGAACAATCTGTTTAATCAAAGAACTTGAAACGTGCGAATAGTTTTCATCTGCCATGAGAAAGACGGTCTCGATGTCCTGATCAAGCTGACGATTCGCCATCAGCATCGTGAACTCTCCAGCAATATCAGTAAGTGGCCTTACTCCCCGCACCATGACAGCAGACTTACATTCACGAACAAAACTCACAGCTAGGCCGGAAAATGTTTCTACGCGCACATTTGCGATTTTTGCGGTCACCGAATGCAGCAGGTCGACCCGCTCACCGGGAGAAAACAAATGCCGCTTGTCGGCGTTAATGCCCACCCCGACAACCAACTCATCAAACAGCTTGGAGGCTCTTTCAATCACATTCATGTGACCAAGCGTAACCGGATCAAAGGACCCCGTATATACTCCGATTCGAGGGCTCTGAGGCATAATCGACTTCCGAAATGTGACCCGAACTTTACCTGACACTAGGAGTGGACTTTGGTGAATTCACACAAACCGTCAACGAGCCGTTGCACGTCGACGGAATTGTTATATGCATGGGTGCTAGCCCTCAGGACTCCGCCGCGAACACTAGTCACCACTTTCTGCCGCAATAGAAACTTGCGTGCCTGATTCAGCGTAGCCTCATCAGCTCCTTGCCAAGTAATACCAACGATACCGCTTCTGTTTTTCTCCTGAACAGGGAGATGAGTTGAAAAACCAGCGGCCGTGAGTTGCTCTTCCATGCAAGCAACATTCTCAAGTATCGCGTTTTGAACGGCACTGCGTTGTTGATTGAGGCCGCAATCAAGCAACAACCTGAGGCTGCCACCGAAGCCAAGCATACCGGACATGTTCGTCGTTCCACCTTCGTAGCGCTGCGCGGAACGCTTGAGGGTGCTTCGAAGGGGGGTGTTTCCCATTGGCTCGAAACCACCTGCAGCTAAACTATGCCACCCGAGCCCCAGCGGTTGGAGCAAATCCAAATGTTCCTGCTTTAAATAGAACAGCCCAGCTCCTTCGGGCCCCAACATCCACTTGTGGCCGTCAGCACAGACAAAGTCGACATCCGTGTCTTTCGCGTCGAGTGGGCACGCTCCCAACCCTTGGATCGCGTCGAGCAGCACCAGGGTCTTGCCAGATCTACCGATGTTCGAGTGCGCCAAATCGACGATAGCTCCTACGTCCGCGCGAAAACCGCTGCTATACCCAACCCAGCTGAACGCGATTAGACGAGTTTTTTCGTTCAAGTGAGGGCGAAAAAGTTCAGCATTGATTTCGTTCGAAGTCGGCACCTCGATCGTCCGAACTTCTACGCCCATTCTTTCCACATTTTTCCATGCAACCATGTTGGACGGAAACTCGTTCGCAGGTACGAGGACGTTGTCACCGTCTTTCCACGGCATGCCCTCTGCAACGAGATTGATCCCCTGAGTCGTGCTGTTCACTAGAGCAATTTGATTTGAATCCACGCGTAGCAGTTCAGCACAACTTTCGCGGAGCTCTGAAACTTTGCCTGACCAGCGCGGCCAGACTGCATCCCCATGCTCGTTGGCTTCCCTTGCATAGGTCTGCATGGCCCGAAAGGCGGGGGTCGGGAGTGGAGACACGGCGGCATGATCAAAGTATGCATAGTCGGCCGTAACCGGCATGTCGCTGCGCATCAAAGTATCTTTTTCCGTGTTTGCAGGTTCTGTCATTGCAGAGTCAGTCAAGCGTTTCGTTCTCCCAACGACAGGCGGTCCGCTGCGATGAACCTTGAGGCCTGATCGGGCTGTAGTAGGTGCTTCTCAGTACCGAAGCAGGATAATTGGGCGGCATGGGTGACAGCCGACATCCTTGGATTATACTTACGCAATGACGCTGTTCGCCGAATGTGCTAAGCGTACAATGGCGGCTCGCAATACGCCATTCCAAGTGGTCTTGGGGCAGGATTTCTGCCGCCCATTGACGAGCCCTTAGGCGTTACTCATGAAATCCACTGCCACGACCACTAAAGGTTGGCTGATGCCAAAAGCATTGTGTCTCATCGGGATGGTCCTTTCCATCCTCGTGTTCCTGCTATTCCTGGGTGACCTCATTCTCGGCCTCAGCAGTCAGGAATTAAATGCTCCCTTCAAGATGGCCAGCATGCCGATGGATATTCTTTTTATCCTGGCATCTGGAGCCCTGGCTGTCATGTCGTTCCTCACGTTCCGTGAGCAAAAGTAGCAGACCTCAAGTTTGCTGCTGAAACAACAATCTTCGGCCCACTAACTTCAGCAGGTCTTGAGAATCTCCATAGAGCCGGCTGAAAACGCGATAATCTATTTTCCTGGCTGTATTTCTTAACAGCTCAGTTTCTCCTTCCAACGCTCTGGCAAAAGCAAGATGATTACGAGTCATCAGAATCCGTTGGTTAAGTCGACTCTGCGACTGCGTAGCTCGAGTCATCGAAAGAAGCAGGGCAAATTTCTGATCGATGGTATTCGCGAGATCCAACTGGCGATGGGTTCAGGATACAGTGTCGAGACGATTTTCTGCAGCGTTTCGCAAGAACAAAAACTAAGCGAGTTTACAGAAGAATCGTTGGCTACATTTCAGCCGCGGCTGATCACAGTTTCGCGTGAAATCATGATGAAGCTCAGCTATGGCGAGCGAAACGATACTCCGCTCGCCGTTGCCCAAACACCTTCCTTGCCACTGCGAGACTTGAAATTCTCGCGGGAGAGTCTTGTGTTGGTTCTCGACCGAACAGAAAAGCCTGGCAACCTCGGTGCCTGCTTACGCACATCTACCGCTTGTAGCGTAGACGCTGTCATTCTCACTCAGCCACTTTGTGACGTTTTTAATCCTAATGTGATCCGAGCCAGTCGTGGGACCATTTTCCAGCTACCAATCGCAATTTCGACTGCAGAAGAGGTACGAAACTACTTTCGTGTTTTTGGCCTAGCAACCCACGCAGCGAGAGTCGACGGGAGCAGAAACCTATGGCAGCTCGACTTTAGGCAGGGTGCTGCGGTAATTTTCGGAAACGAAGCCGATGGTCTAGGCGCCGACTGGGCAGACACAGACGCTTTCACAATTTCGATGTCCGACCGAGCTGACAGCTTAAACCTCTCAATCAGCGCCGCCGTAACCTTGTACGAAGCTTGCCGTCAACGCACCCTGGACTAAGTAGATCGGCGTTCCAAACCTGCCCCAGCGAATTAACCGTCGCACACCACAAGGCTATGCCCCTCAACCCGCGGTAATCAAAATAGGAATTTCTGCGTGAAGTCCGAATTTATTCCTGGAATTCCAACCACTGAAAAATTTGACCAAGATTCAAGCAGCGTGTAGATTTCAAGAGTATCGAGTGTCTAACGGATCTGATTCCTATGTCGGTTGCATATTTTAAACGCTACAAGATGGAGTTGAAGCTCGACCGTATAGCGATTGAGTTAGCACCCGCTACAGACATGCAGATTCAGTTCATTCCGTGGGCGCCACGTCTTCTCCACCGCCATGCGGAGATAAAGTGGCAGAGTTTTCGAAACGAACTGGATTCGCATGTGTTTCCTTGCCTTGGTGAATACGAAGGTTGCTTGCAACTGATGAAAGAAATCAGTTCGAGGCAGAACTTTGTCCCTCAAGCCACGTGGCTTGCTTGCCGCACCTCAGAATTCTCTGGCCGACCACAAGCCTGTGGCACTATTCAAGGCTTGATGGCTTCTCCGAAAGAAGGAGCCATCCAAAATATCGGGGTGCACCCAGATTGCCGTGACATGGGAATTGGGACCGGACTCCTGATGAAGGCTCTCTCCGGATTCAAGGAAGCAGGTTGCCGGTTCGTCAATCTTGAAGTCACTGTGCAGAACGCAGCCGCGATTCGACTCTACGAGCGCATTGGTTTCCAACATGTTGAAACCGTCTTCAAAGTCGCCGAAGTAGAAATGGCTTAGAGCAACCGGCAGAATAGCCTTTACCAATCGAAAGTGTTTTCACGCTAGCGGATACAGCCTGAAAACCAACCTAGACTGGCAGATTCCGACGCGTCTACCCTAGAGCGAGCGTATGCGAAGTGTCGCATATTATGTGCTCTGCCGCGTTGACACTCTCCCCGCCAAGCCTTCGAATAGAACCAGTTGTGTACCTGATCTTTTCGGTCCGATTGAAATCCGCTGTCTATCTAGAATTCGCATAGAGCCGCCGCAAAATGAGTGAACTTCGCGTAGAAGGTCTTGTTAAAGAGTTTCAATCCAGTGCCGAGACTCTTCGCATTCTGGATGGTATTCAACTAAACCTTTCCGAGGGCCAAGACATCTCCATTGTCGGTCCAAGCGGATGTGGAAAGTCAACGCTGCTATACATTCTGGGAACTCTCGACCAGCCTACTTCTGGTTCGGTGCAACTAAATGGTGTTGATCCGTTTAGCCTCAAACCGCAAGAGCTTTCCGATTTCCGGAATGAGAATATCGGTTTCGTTTTTCAAGACCATCACTTGCTCCCACAGCTTTCGGTGCTTGAAAACGTACTGTTGCCAGCGATGGCAAAAGGTTCGCCATCCAAAGAAGCTCTCGAGCGGGCGAAATACTTGATTGACTCTGTCGGACTGGACGCACGAACCGAACACTTACCTGCAGCACTCAGCGGCGGCGAGCGGCAAAGAGTAGCGGTTGCCCGAGCTCTTTTGCAACACCCAAAGCTCCTGCTGGCGGATGAACCGACCGGAAACCTGGATGCCAAAAGTACTGAATCAGTTGCAGAGCTGCTGTTCAACCTGCCAAAGCAAGAGGGTTCGATGCTGGTTGTCGTGACCCACAGCGATTGGTTAGCCGGCCAAGCCACTCAGTGCTTGCGTTTAGACCAATTGCAGACAGCGTCCACTCCAACCCAAGGAGCGTAGCGATGGCCGGTAATACCGCAGGACTTGCGTTTCGCTCGTTGCGTTTCTTTGCGAAATCTCACATTGCTATCGCTCTCGGTGTTGCAGCGGCGACCGCTGTGATCGTCGGCGCTCTCGTGATTGGCGATAGCATGCGTAGCAGCCTGCGTGACTTGGTCCTTTCGCGGCTCGACAACGTCGAATGCTTGCTCCATTCTCGAAGCTTTTTCGAACCCGATCTAGTGGAGCAAGTGGGGCAAACACAGGCAGACACTGCTGTTGTGCCAACCATTTTATTTTCCAGCACCAGCGTCGAAGCACGTCGTAACCAAACACTAACGCGTGCCTCACGAGTTCAATTGCTTGCCGTAGCCAACGACTTCTGGGAGAACCTCGGACAGAATCCTCTTAGCGGCGAAACTCTGGCGGAAGACGAGGTAGCACTCAATGCCGCTCTAGCAGATGAGCTCGGTGTCCAAGCCGGCGACGAAATCACGATTACGATTAGTGATCCGACGGGTATCCCAAGCGACAATCCACTTGGGGAACGCGAAGACAAATCCATAGTACTACCGCGCCAAAAAGTGGTCGCGATTCTTCGCGACGACAGTATCGGCGGGATCTCGTTTACAGCAAATCAAGCTTCTGCGAAGAACGTGATTGCTTCTCTATCTACCGTGCAAGACATACTCGAATGTGGCGACCAAGTTAACTCTGCAATTGCCTTGCACAAGTCTCCAGGAATCGACACACAATCGCTCTGCGACAAGCTAAACCTCGCGTTGAGCCCCAGCATAGAAGATTATGGCCTTGTATTTCGTCGCTACCGCCGAGTTTTCCCAGATACTTCTAGTGGCGAGCAAAGCGATGGACAAGACCCGGTCGTGATATACGATTACTTTCAACTGAGCTCACAACAATTAATCTTGGACGACTTCACGAGCGAGCAGATCGCGAAAAAGCTGCCAGACCAACATTCTCGACTGATAACGTATTTGCTCAACTCGATCGCGAAGACAAAGCCAGAAGAATCCGACCTGCGATCCGATCGTGCTGCCGCTAGTTTCGAGCCGAGAGAAGACCTCGACATTCGCGGCCTGGCATTACAGCCAGGCGCCTCGATGGGCGACTCTAGGCCAGTGCGTTCGGAAGCAGGCAAGGAAAATGAGCTACTCAGCCGGCGTGTGCCCTATTCGACGGTCGTTGGCATTGAGCAAAACTCAAACTTACACCTACGGAACTTCTCTACAGAACAACGCCTTGAGTACGGGCAGTTGCGTGTCCCCTACTGCTGGATTAATAGCTGGTTGGCGGAGCAGCTTGAGGCAGAACCTGGGGACTGGCTAGAAGCGAGATACTTTCAACCAGAAACGGTCGAAGGCAACGAAACTGAGACTTCTTTGCGAATGCAGATTGCCGGGATCGTTCCGCTCACAGAACCGACCAAAGAATACACTCGAGGCAGACCAGCACAGTACTCTGAACCTCCAACTATTTTTAATGACCCAAACCTGACCCCAGCGGTGAAAGGCATCACAGACCAGGACTCCATGTTCAGCTGGGATACGCCGTTCGAGCTGACCTACAAAATCGACGCGAAGCTGGATGAAGGTTACTTCAAGAGACATCGCCTGACTCCCAAACTGTTCTTCCCGTACTACCACACATCTCGATTCAGGCTCTTTGCTAGTCGCTTCGGACAGACGACCGCCTTTCGTTTTCCAATCGATGAGAAGAAGGCGGAGTCACAGGAAGCCGAGCTCCGAGCTGAAATCGAAGATGCTTTGCAAGGAACCCGTGCCTATAAGGGCCTCAACTTTATTCCGATTCGCCAGCATCAACTCACCGCTGCCTCGGGCACAACGCCGTTTGACGCTCTCTTCTTAAGCCTGAGTTTCTTCGTTATTGTGGCCGCTATCATGCTGGTCTACTTGCTGTTCAAACTCAGCATTCAGACTCGCACGAGCGAGCTCGGAATCTTGCAAGCACAAGGCTATTCTCCTAAGCGAATCCGACGCTTACTGATGCTCGAGTTTGCTTTAGTCTCGATCATTGGCTCCGTCGCTGGAATTGGTCTCGGCCTAATTTATGCAAATGGTCTCATCGAATTGCTTCAGTCCTGGTGGATTGGTGCGATATCGACACGTTTCCTCTCATTTCATGCTTCCTCCCTGAGTATCGCTGTTGGTACATCGACTGGCCTTAGCATGTGCCTCGTCGCGCTCTACTTTGGGATCCGCAAAGCATGCGCTCGGCAGCCTCTCGCCAACCTCAAAGGCTCGTCTGTTGATTGGGGCAGACGTAATCCCTTGCTAACTGGAATCACCCTTGGTGGAGCCGGCGTGCTTGGCATCGCCGCCATTGCACTTGGATTCACAGCGATGAATCAAGCGGGCATGGCAAAGGCAGGCACGTTTTTCGGAAGTGGCATGCTATTGTTACTTAGTTGCCTTTGCCTCACGAGGCAATTTATTGAACCAGGAAAACACAAGCGAATCTCTGGCAATAACTGGACATTGGCATTGCGAGCGATCGGACGCAATCCCAACCGTAGCTTACTGACAATAGGCTTGCTGTCGGTTGCCAGTTTCCTGATCGCTTCGATGGGCGTTTTTCAGATTTCGCCTTCGGAGAAAGGGTACGGCGGATTCAATCTGTTGGCCGAGAGCTCTCTCCCAATCTATCGCAACCTTGCTTCCGGCTCGATACGTGCAGATCGACTTGGCGATCAGGCAAAAGAACTAGCAGGAAGCTCGATTGTGCCAATGCGTGCGCAATTTGGCGAAGATGCAAGCTGTAATAACCTTTTCCAAGTTGCCAGGCCAACAATTCTAGGTGTCCCGAATAGCTTAGCGGAGATGCACGACTTTGCACCGGAATCTGTCGAATTTGAATGGGCCGCTGCCCGAACCCCGGAAAACCCCTGGTCTGCCCTGACACTTTATGGCTACGGAAGTGAAAATGCTCCCATTCCAGTGATCTTGGACCAGAACACCGCAATGTGGAGTCTCAAGCAGGGAGCGGCTATCAATAGTTTGATCAAAATTCCAATCGACAACGAGGTCGTGTACTTCCGTACAGTAGGCTTGCTGTCGAACAGTGTCCTCCAAGGCAAGTTATTGATCTCTCAGGAGAACTTCGAAAGACTCTATCCGGAGCTCAGCGGCTACTCCTTTTTCCTCATCAACAGTGGTAACAAAGAAGCAGACAAAGTCACCGAAGTCCTAGAGAGCGGATGGGCAAACGAAGGCTTGGACGTGCAACCAAGTGAAGAAGTGCTCGCAAAATTCCTTGGCGTCCAAAACACTTACATCATGGCCTTCCAATCCCTGGGAGCTCTCGGCTTACTACTGGGTACATTCGGTCTCGTTTCCGTCCAGCTGCGAAGCGTATTGGAACGTCGACGAGAATTAGCCCTCATGCGTGCAATTGGGTTTGCTCCCAAACGTCTTTCAACGATTCTTGCCATCGAAACGACATTACTCCTGGGTGGCGGAATGCTGATTGGTGGGCTCTGCTCACTCGTCGCACTGCTCCCGTATGTGTGGGAGGTAGGACCGCAACTCAATTTCATCAGCCCACTTGGAATGCTGGCGGTCGTCGCGTGTGTTGGGATGGCAGCGGCAATCATTGCGATCAGTTCTGCCAATCGCCAATCCGTTCTCTCTGGACTTCGCAGCGAGTAAGCTACCCACCGGTGCGTTGTTGAAGGCAGTCCAAGTGCACCTGAGCAACCTTCGCCCTAGCAATCCAACCGCTAGTAGATGAGCAGCGAGCAAGATTCGCAAGAATGTTCGAATATTCAGACAGGCGACTTACGCCCATATCCCATCCTGAACGAAAATAGTTTTCGTAGGCGGCCTCAGAGTCGCCAGCCTGTTCATCTTCTTTGGCCTGATGCATCCAGAAAGAACTGACTTCCTGAAGCAACGATCTCTTTTGCGGTCGCAAAAACAGCTGAACATATCGTGCTCGGACGCAATTTGAACCGAGAAGACCCGTCAGCTGTTCTGCGTTGGCCACGAGCCGCGCAATGGAGAACTTCGTCCACTCGTCCGCATCTGAATGCGTGTTGAATCGCACACCTTGCTCGGTGAAGGACGAGGCCAAGAGAGAGTCCCAATAAACCTTGACGGCTGATCGGATTTTCCCCTGGCGCTCAAGATTCCAGCCGACAATGGACCCCGCCCAGCCTAAATCTTGACGCTGACACACCACTTCGCCAGCAATTTTACTTGCCGTGGCCCAATCTTGCGCTGGCCAGTCCGAAATGGTGCCGAGCGCCTGCAATACCGCGCGACGTTGATGCGTTTCTGCTAGTTCCGTGTCAAACAAGATTCGCGAATAGTCGGGAAACCATGGCACCTCTGCTGCCTCGCTAAGGTCCCTCTGTGCGATTCCTTGAACCGGTTGTTGCAAGCAGCAATCCAGCAGATCGCAGCTTACTGCCGCAGGGCTCCAATTTGCACTTCGCATGACAGTAAGCGCCCGCGCATAGTCTTCACTCGCTAAGTGCGAGAGAATCTCAGGCAGTCTGCCTGAATTATCACAACTTCCCGGAAGTTGTGCCGACAACCAACCACGAAACCTCCTCTCGTTCGCACGCATCAAAACCGCACCTAGCGTGTCGACGCGTGATTCAGCCGCGCCACGCAGCATCTGTTTCCGGACCGGTCGAAACTGATCGACAACGTCATGCAGAATTGCTTCGGCCAGCGTACTTCCAACCGGGATCCAATCGCCGCCGCCGTGGTACCAGTAGAGAAGCTCGCCGAAGGTGTTTTCCGTGGTCACGCGAACGCAGATCCAATCACCGTATTCGTTGCCAAGAATCGGCAACGTGTCTGGCAACATGAATCCTGGCCAAATCATGTTTGGGGCGGGTGCGCAGAGCTCCTCAGCTGTTGTGCGTTGCCGCATCACGCCAGGCAATAACAGTCCTTGTGTGTCATGATCGAACCAAGCCTGCCAGTTTGCGTCAAGCTTTAAGTGGTAAGCCTCAGCCAGTTGTTCGGACGGCTTCATTTGCGAATTGCCAGATAAACTCGAGACAGCCCTGATTCGCGGGCCCAATCATAAGCCTGAACAAAGTAGTCAGCCTGCACCTCAGCTGCAGGATCAATAATTACGGGTGGATCACTACCGACACTACCAATTGTTCTAAAGCGAACTTGAAGTTCTTGCCAGTTCGCTAGCTTGCCTTCGTTCAAGACCGCAAACACCTGATCCCCTTCCTGCTGTAGCTTCACCACAATCTGATCCAAAGCATCGTCAGTGACCTCTGGCGGCGGAGCCTCGGAATTTCCAGCACTATCTTCAGTTTCAGAAACTCCACTCGGCATCAACTGTTCCACGAGTTGGAAACTACTGGTTGCCAAGAAAAAGACAAGCAACAGGAAGATGACATCGATCATGGGTGTCATCGCGATTTCAATCGGCCGCCGTGGCTTGCCATCACGTGTCGTAGGAGTAAGCGAGTAGTCTTTTCTCATCGTTTTCGATCCTCGAATACGGAAAAGACAATGTCCACGATTCCCGCTAAAGTGGCTTGTCTAAGAATTGGTTCAATTGCTCGATAAGTTACTTTCCGGTCAGTCCGAATCTTCAACCGAAGAGGTTCTTGCGACGAAGCCACACGCGACTGAAAGGCAGAGAGTAAACCGGTCTCGTTAACAAGGCTCCCACCGATCTGGAAACTGCCATCCTCCAGCACATTCACTACCACGTTGGTTCGTTCGCTGTCTTCGTCCAGGCCCGAAACTGCTTCTGGAAGATCCAACGCCAAGGAGTTCTCTTGCTTGGCCAAATGACTGGATACCAAGAAGAATATGATCAACAAAAACACCACGTCGATCATGGGTGTCATATTAATGGTTGCCGTCCCAGAGTCGAGCAACTGTGGAGATCTCATATTGGCTCGCTAGCTGGACCGTGGACGCTGCGGTGGTATACCGCCTTGCGGCGGGGATGATCGCCCGACTTGAGACGCACGCCGTCGCACTGGTGAAAAGACATGCTGAGACACATAGGCTGTTTCACCGATTAGCTGATCAATCCTGTTCCGTAATACAGCGAATGCACCTAGCGATGGAATCGCGACAACTAGCCCAGCAACAGTTGTAACCAGAGCCGAGTAGATACCTTCCGCCAGATCGGCCGCACCCGCCGTTCCCTGGGAAACAGCAACTTGCTGAAACGCAAAAATCATTCCCGTCACTGTTCCTAACAACCCACACATGGGCGCCAAATTGCCTATGACGGACAGGTACTCGATTCGTCGATACATCTTCGCGGCTTGCTCGGCCACCGCATCCTCCATTGCCTTTTCCATTGCCTGCCAGCCAAAATCAATTTCGGACAAGCCGCTGAGTGTCACGAAAGATAGCGGGCTCGGTTTCTTGCGACACTGTTCGCTTGCTTCCTGCAAGCGGCCTTGCGCAAGCATTTGACGCACTTCGTCGGCCAAACCAGATGGCATCACTTCACTCTTGCGCAGCAGCATCACTTGCTCGACGATCAAATACATCGCCAGAACCGACAGCAAGACGAGCACGATCAGGATGATTACGCCAAACAGACCACCCGACAAAATCACGTCCCAGAAACCACCTGTCGCCGCTTGCTCAGGCGCACCTTGACCGTCTTGTCCGCCCTGCGCGAACGCTGAAGCCGGAGTCAAGCAAAGGCATATCACTATAGCTCCGCTCAACCACCGCAGCCGATTCATTGCCAGGGCAAACGTATTCTGCCAGCCTACTTGAGATTCTCGATCCATTTTTCCAGTCTTCTTACTTCTTCGCCCTCACCCTCTCGCTGCAAAAGCTGTTTAGCATTTTCCAGTGCTTTTACTGCTCGAAAGTGTTTGTCTGCATGTTCGGCCGCAACCCGCATCCACTGTGCGACTGCTAACTCAGGTTCACCAATTCTCATCAACCGATCTGCCATAAACTCCGTCGGTCCGATTCGTAAAGGCGGAATCAACTTCTCTCGAAATTCTTGCCATTTAGGAAACTGAGCCATCGTTTCAGGCGGCGTCGACAGTCGCCAAGACTGTGCGACGGCTAGCTGTGCCAGTATCTTATTCTCAGATCTTTGTAGTTGCACAAGTTTTGCTCTAGCTTCTTCGCGTCGCTCAGACAACAACCAGCTTGCCGCCATCAGCAGTTCAGGCTCTTTGTCCGAAGACAACCATTCCTCGACTTGTTGTCGCAATTCTGCTGGAACTTGCCGAGTGGTCCAACACAGAGGCATATCGGCGTAGACCAGGGAAGGGGGGTTCGTGTCAACCAGGCGCGAGAAGTAAATGCAAGCGAATTTGGTGTTTCCAGAAGCGACCAACGCTTGCACCAGTTCAGCAAACACGAGCCTTTGTTGCCACTGAGGAATCCCTGACTTCCAAGCTTCATCAAACGCACGAAACGCCTCGCCATATTTCCCGGTTAACAACAACTCTCTTGCTGGCCCCACCACATCAGGTTTCGCCCACACAGGAGTAACCTCTTCGACACGCCGACTGGGTATCGTTCTAGTTCGTTGCTGATCGTCGATAAGAATTAGCTTTTCGCTATCAAGCTGCTTGATCGAACCGCTGTAGACCTGAGTCTCGCGCTCTTTCCAGTCTTTCTCGAGGGCTTGGGGAACATCAGGCCCCACCAACACAACGTCTAACTCAGTCTGAGCGCACAGTCGGCCTCCAAGCAAAAGCAAACAACAAACCAGCAGATGAGAATAAGACATAGGGTTCGATCAAAGACGAGCAGGATTGACGGGCGACTTTGGTGGCAGAGCTTGCGCTCTTTTCTCCAAGACCAATCGAAGTCTTGCTATCGTTTCCGCGTGACGAGGATCTTTGGCTAGATTGGTAAACTCATCCGAATCCTGAAGATGATCGTAGAGTTCCACTCCGTCGCGTCCGCCATTCCACTCTGTGTATCGCCACCGCTCGCCACGCACACTGCGCCCCATCACTGGCTTACCATCACCCGGCCGTAAAACCTGAGTCACAGCGCAGCTTTCCCACTTCTGGTTCGGCTTTTGCAAAAGCGGCCCCAGATCTTTCCCTGCCAAGCTTTCCGACAACTCCAATCCACATAGTGAAGCCAGTGTCGGATACATATCAACGAACTCAACAACTCGTTTACAACGCTGGCCGTTCCCTTTTGCGCCGGGAGCATAAATGATCAACGGAGCCTTAGCAGACTCCTCAAACAGGCAGCGTTTTTGCCAAACTCCATTATGCTCACCCAAATGGTAGCCGTGATCCGACCAGACGCAAACAATCGTTCTGCTGGCAATTCCCAACTCATCCACAGCCTTCATTAGACGGCCAAGTTGTGCATCCACAAAAGACACACTCGCGTAGTAGCCTTGCATTGCCTGCAAGCAGGTTTCCTCAGGCAACCCATAGTGTGGGATGGGACAATTGTGAGCAAAGGCGGCTAGTGGGATATCGTCACGATCATCCTCTGGAGCAAAAGGAATAGCGAGTTTTGAAATCGGATAGAGATCAAAATATTTCTTGGGAGCCACATAGGGCGTATGCGGTCTGAAAAAGCCAACACCCAAGAAAAACGGCTTTTCCCGGTGCTCCTTCATTAGCCGAATCGCCGCGGTGGTGATCATCCCATCCGTCTGCTCTTCGTCTTTGCCCTCGGCCGCCAACCAGCTCAACGCAGCACTGATCTTCCGATGCGGCTCAGCGTTCGTAATCTTGTCCTCTTCAAGCGTATCACGACCTTTGGGATTGATCCGCTTCTGCCAAGACGCTGGATCATCTAGTCCATTGGTCCCAATGCTGGCAGGGACGTTATAATGATAAAGTTTACCCACTCTCGCAGAAAACCAGCCGTTTTGGTGAAAGTGCTGAGGCAACGTCACCAACTGAGGGAGCTCATCGCGAAAATGCCGATCCAAATCATAGACTTTTATTTCATCGGGTCTGCGACCAGTCAAAACGGAAGCGCGACTCGGATTGCACAACGGCAACTGACAATAGGCATTCTCAAATAGCACACCCTTTTGTGCGAGAGCATCAAAATTCGGCGTTCTCGCAGTTTGATCACCATAGCATCCAAGACTACAAGTGAGGTCATCAACTGCGACAAACAACACGTTCATTCGCTGCGAAGCCGTGTCACTTGCATCTTGTGGCTGAGACTTCTCCGCCGACCTGGCAGTCGCTAGCAGAAAAAGGCAGGAGACCCCGCCCATCGCAATGCGAGCAATCATTGAATTGAGGCGCATCCAAGATCCTTCTTCACCTTCAAGTACTGCAATCAAGCCTACCAATCTGTTCTTCCTTGCTGCAGCTACCAAACGCCGATCGCAAAATAGCTTTGCCAAAGATCTTTAGCGCAGATCCCAAGCATCCATCCATTCAGTTTCGACAAGTTCCATTCCGAAGTCCTTGAGCAATCGCTCGTGCATATCCTTCAGGTGTCCAGCACCATAGAACACGCCCAGCTTCTGCTTGCCTGCCTCCAGCTCGTCCTTCAATACCTCAAAGGCTTTGGCATTGCGCTCTGTGATGAGCGTGCTTTTGCCATCCTTGCCTGTGATTGCTGCCATCTGGCCATCCATCATTTGCATCTGAGAAGCGAATGCCCGGCGAAGTGCCTTCGCACGATCTTCCGAGACCAAAGCAGCCAAAAGCTCTACATCGCCCGTGCTCTTGCCAGAACTCTGCATCGCGATGCTCGAACCGATGGAACGGAAAACCATTTGCATCAGCCCTTCTTCTCGTTTGTTCATCGTGTCAAAGAACTCTGTGGGAGTCATGTCGGCGTGGACAAAGTTCTTCGCCTTGTAGTCAATTTCGTCCAACTGAAATGTAAGTTCCAACGCCTCCTTCATTCCCACTTGAATGGTGCTGACCGGGCTAACTCCACGTTGTTCAGGATCAGGTACTCCTGCCGCAGGATCCATGACCATCTCGAAAAGAAGTGAATCGTAGCCCCGAAAAAGCTGGTTCAACTTGCTGTAGTATTCAGCTTCGCCAACATGCACAGCCCCGAACAAGGTAACCTCTGGCCCGTTGGGCTCCCCCACTTTGCGATACTTGGCAACAGCAGTCTGAAGAGCCAACTTTTTCCTACCGTCCTTCTTGACTCGCAAGAACTCTGGCGATGCTTCTTTTTTTGCCGACTTCTTGGCTTCCTCACCTGACTTGGCAGTCGTGCTAGTCCCCGTTTCTTGGGCATGCACGGTTAGAGGGCAAAGCAGGGCAGTGGTAAACGCAAGAGTCGCAATGAAGCGAAACAGACCAGTAGAAATCAACGTTTGCATAACTGCTCTCATATTTTCAAATCCTAAACTTCAGACACCCGTGGAATAAACGAGATCTAAGGAAGACCTCTGATCTGCGGGCACTAACGGGCTAGCTTTCAAAAAAGAAGAGGATACTGGAAAAAAGCTCATCCGCAGCACTCTATCTTAGCGATTGCTGCCCGGTTTTCAGCAACAACGAGATCGAGATACTAGATTAAGTCTGAATTCCAACACTCGAGTGTTTTGCCAAAGCTCGTCAGCCCCAAAAGACCGGTGGCACTATATGAACTCTCCTAGCTATCAGTTCTCCAGAAGACTCGTCGCTGAACTCGACTGCGGTATCGTGCATCCCGTCGACCAGTCGACTCCAATCGAATCCATGGCAATTTTTTGCCACGGCTATGGCGCCGGCGGAGACGATCTTGTGGGGCTTGCACAGGAAATCTTGCAGATCGCAGCACCAACTGCTGGAACGATGCTCGTTTTTCCTGCAGCACCGCTTTCTCTCGAAGACGAGGGGATGCCGGGCGGCCGCGCGTGGTGGCATCTCAGCATTCAAAGACTGCTCTCTGCAATCGAAGACGGGCAGTACGAGCTGGTGCGATCCGAAGTTCCGGATGGCATTGACGAGGCTCGAATCAAGCTGACCGCCACAGTTCAACAGCTTTTGGAAGAAAATCGACTCAAAGAATCCAATTTATTGCTCGGCGGCTTCTCGCAAGGAGCGATGCTCTCCATGGATGTCGCAACACGAGGGCTTGAGAATCCTCCCGCAGCGATGACATTGTTTTCAGGCTGCCTCATTTGCGAGAGACAGTGGAAGCCTGGCGTCGCTCGGCTCAGCTCGACGAAAATTTTCCAAAGTCACGGCAGACTTGACCCCATCCTTCCGCTACAAACTGGAAAGTGGCTGACAGATTTGTTGAGCGAAAATGGCTGTGAAGTCGACTTCAAGGAATTCAACGGAGTGCATACGATTCCGATGGAATCCATTGAAAAATCGGCTCACCTGCTAGCTCAACTCACGGAAGCTAGCAGTTAAAACGAATCTTCCTGCCGGTGGTGACAGGCGGTCCCAAGATCCTGCCTTAGCGGAAGCCGAGGCAGACTCCGCTAGTCACCGAGGGCTAACAAGCAATAATAAGTCGCGGACATTCGAATTCAAATGGTAATAGCTCTCCTGTGATCGCCAAAGACGGATATTGCAGTATGCCCCAACATCATGACAATGCTTGCTAACATAGCTGGCCAAACTGAGTAAACCTTTTAGGATTCGCACTGGGTGAGCACCAACTCGACGGAAAGATTATCGGCCGAAGAGTTTCTTCGCGCTTCGCTGGCGCGGCGGGTTCCAAACGAGCCTAGGCCGCCGTCACCAATGCGTCGATCGAAAATGGGGCGGTTGGCCGTGGTCCTCGCGATCGCCACCATCGCATCCACGTTCTTGTCTGGAGTGTTGGCTTGGGAACCGCTGACTTTTCTCTACTCAGCATTCAACTTCCAATCGCTATTGCCAATCCGTCAAGCGATTCTGGCGAATTGGATGCCAGGCCTTCAATTTGCTCTGGCACTCATGGCGATCCTCACTGCTCACGAGCTCGGACACTACTTTCTGACGATCATCTACAAAGTTCCCAGCACGCCGCCGCTGTTTATTCCGTTTCCATTGATCTCGCCAATTGGCACGATGGGAGCCGTCATTATGATGCAGAGTGGTTCCGCAGATCGGCGGCAGATCTTTGATATTGGCTTGGCCGGTCCTTTAGCTGGACTCGTGGTCGCATTCCCGATCATTGGCTACGGCATCATGAATCCAGAGCCAGTTGCCTTTGCGGCCAAAGACCCTATGACAATGTACTTTGGACAACCACTGTTGATCCAATGGATGGCACAGATATTAAGTCCTGACAACGCAGATAAGTTCGTCAATATTGCGAATACGAATGTCAGTCCATTTCTAATGGCGGGGTGGGTTGGTCTATTGGTTACCGGCATCAACATGATGCCTCTTGGACAACTGGATGGTGGCCACGTGACGTTCGGTTTACTCGGAGCCAAGTCCTATTACGTTGCTGTTAGCGCGATGATCGCAGCGATCAGCTTCATGATCTACACGCAAGTAGCTATGTTCTTGCTGATGATGTTCCTAGTCTTCCTCATGGGCCTTCGTCACCCTCCGAGCAGTGATGACACGAAGTCGTTAGGATTCGGCAGACAAGTCATCGGTTGGCTCTCTCTTTCGCTGCCCATCCTCTGCATTCCTGCGCGCCCACTCATGATGCTCTAACGCCCCAAGTCGGAAGTTCACGCGTGACCGGAAAACGTTGGCTTTTAATTCATAACCCGCATCGTGAGCGAGGCGAAGACGGCAATTTCCCTCGCTAAGGCTTGGGATTGAGACACATTGCCATCCGCTAATCGCCAATCGAACTACGAACCTTTCGCAAATACCAAGCGTCTAGCTGAGGCAAAGTAGTTTCGTTGCAAACACGAACAGTCGACGAATAAATCATCGCTGGCCCGCAGACGAAAATCTGGAAACGTGCAAAAACTGCTGCGAGATCTTACTAAACGCAGCAAATCTTAGGGTAATACGGGAAAGTAGACCTACCGCTGCTCGCCGCTCATCACTCTTCTAACCGCTGAGCGGGGTCGAACAAGCAATGGTTAGGCTACCTCCGCAATAAGGCAAAGGGAGCTATAATTGACCAATTCAACCGAACTGTCCGAACACGGCAATCAATCGTCGGTCGCCAATTACAGCAAAGCTACGAAAAACTTCGCCCTCAGGAGCCCCCAACAGGCTGTGCACGAACATCAAAGATCGCAGAGCGTCGCTCTCGAGCGATGCGTTTTGGCTCGAATCATCGGCCCACAGGACGCATTTACAGAGAACCCGCTTGACGAAATGAAAGGCTTGGCGGAATCGGCTGGCACTCAAGTGCTCGGCGGGATCGTTCAACGCCGAGAAACGCCTGACTCGAAAACATATCTGGGCAAAGGAAAAGTTGCTGAGCTAAAGCAACTGGTTGAGATGCACGAGGCTGATCTCGTCATCTTTGACAACGACCTTTCTCCGAGCCAGACGCGAAACCTTGAAAAAGCTGTCTGTCGGAAAGTCATCGATCGCACCGAGTTGATTCTTGACATCTTCGCCTCCAACGCTCGCACTCGCGAGGCTCGACTGGCCGTCGAACTGGCGCAACTTGAATACTCGTTGCCACGCCTCAAACGCATGTGGACGCACCTTTCGCGTCAGACCATGGGCGTCGGCATGCGTGGACCTGGTGAAAAGCAACTTGAAGTCGACCGACGATTGGTGGAAAAACGCATCCACGAATTAAAACAAGACTTGCTCAAAGTAGAAAAGCGAAAAGAACGCGAAGTCGCTGGGCGTCGCGATTACTTAACCGTTTCCTTGGTTGGCTACACCAACGCCGGCAAGAGCACTTTGATGAACACGTTGACGGAAGCCGACGTAGAAGCTGTCGACAAACTGTTTGCCACGCTCGACACCCGAACTCGTCGCTGGACCTTGCCCAGTTGGGGACCGGTGCTTCTCAGTGACACTGTCGGTTTTATTCGCGACCTGCCTCACAATCTCGTAGCGAGTTTCCGAGCCACATTGGAAGAAGCCCGCGAAGCCGACTTGCTGTTGCATGTCGCCGACTGCAGCAATCCGAATGTCCTAGACCAGATCTCCGCAGTTTACGCGGTGCTGAAAGACCTAGGCATCGACGAAAAGCAGACCCTGCTTGTGCTGAATAAAGTCGACGTCGATGGCGCTCAGGAACGCTTGCAAGTAGTCCAGAACCGTTATCCTCATTCCATCGCTATCAGCGCCAAGTCAAAACTTGGCCTGGATTCCTTTGCTGCTCGAGTAAGCCAAGCACTCAGCGAGGGTTTTGTTACCCTAAGTGTGCGTCTGGAAGTTACAGACGGCAAAACGATGGCTTGGCTGGCAAAAGTCGGCGAAGTGACGAGTAAGCAATTCCATGATGATCACGTCGAGATCCGCGCTCGCCTGCCCGCCCGTCACGCTGGCAAGTTAGCTGCCGATCATCCAGATCATGAGGTACTCGACGGCCGACTGCCAGAAACAAAACCAGTGCCGGAAAGCTGGGAAGAGCAACTTCCCACTGCTGGTAGCATGCTGCACGGGTCTGAGAGCGAAGACCTGCCAGGCGAGGAAGTTGCTTAATCTTGATTAAAGAATGCTAGTGCTTATCCGTTTCTTCAGCCGAGGACGATTACTGGTCGGCCGCCGGCACGAGAATTGACTACGACAAAAATCTGGCTGCCATCGCAAATGTGTTGGAGAACACATGCAGGGTAATCGTTGAACATGGGTACCACAGAGGTTCAAGTCCGCCCGCGCATCATTCTTTGACGACATCGACCAGTTCATGGAATACCTCTGCGAGCATTACCATGCTGGCGACGCAATCTATGTTTCGAGCATGCAGGACCTGTGCAAACCCGACAACCGGCTCGTAACATGAAAGTGCCCTGATGACAGGGGGAGAACTCCGAAGGTAGGGGCCTACTAACCTTTTAAAAATACTCGGGCCGCCCGCGTTCTCCGCTTCTCGTTTAAGCCAACTTTTCAGACAATACGGGCTTAACTGAAACCAAGATTCGCGGCAGGGAACCGAGGTTTCAGCTGCAAGCCGCTCCGACGCCACTTTCTGGGTGAATTCGTGGTCAAACCGGAGCTCTTCTGTTCAACTACTGAAAACCAGAGTCTATCAGATTGTCTGAATCCAATCCCACCGAACCAAGGGATGCCACAACAGAGCATCTCTCTGCACGCGAGGTATATACAGCCAACTTGGACGAATGTGCTGAACGAATCCTGCAGCTAGCAGGCAAGAATCGGCAGCTCGCTTTCATCCGAATGATTCTTTTTCCGACTGCAGCGATTTGCCTCCTGTTTGGCTACTTTGGTGACTCCTATCATGGACTCCTTCAAGCAATCGGCTGGCTCTCAGCGGTAGCATTCTTCATCGCACTTATCCTTCACGAACACCTGCGTTTGGAAGACTTGCGTCAAAAATCGAACCAAAAGCTTTTTCGTCTTTTGGTTGCTCGGCTGGATCGAGAATGGAATGAAGTCCCCGAGCAAAACCTGCTCCCGCAGTTCCAGGACCTGAGCTTTGCAGACGACCTCGACGTCGCTGGTCCAGCAAGCCTGCTCGGTCTACTTTCATTAGCGAACACCTATCCTGGGAACGAATGTTTACAGCGTTGGCTTGCCTCAGCTCCTGACTGGAAGACGCTCGTAAGCCGCCAAAACGCTATCAAGCAACTAGCCGCGATGCGTCCCTGGCGAATCAAGTTCCTAAAAACGGTACGAGCTGCCGGCAGCTCAGTGCACGAGCCCTACGGCTTACCGCGATGGGCGGAAACTCCGAATTGGCTTGTCGCCCACCCTGGCGCAAGAATACTCAGCTACATTGGACCAGCTATTGTTCTTACAAGCATCTCTGGCGTCGTAGTTGGTGCTCAGTTCGAAGACCGGACCGTTACAACGATCTCAGCCATCGGTCTGGGTATGGGATTCTTGATCAACATCCTCGTCACAGTATTTTGGGGTAGCTGGATCCATGACATTTTTCAAAAAGTGAGCGGCGAGCATCGAGGCGTCTACCAGTTCGCGAGCGTCTTTGAAATGATGTCAGAGCTCCCGAGTGCGTCAGGAAATAGAACACACTACAAAGACTTACTAGCAGAAATTCGTGAGCGAGCCACAGAATCTCCCAGCAACGCGAAACTCGGGTTCTCACGCCTGCTCACTTTAGTGCGGCTGGCTAATCTGCAGAAAGACCTGGTGCTTTATCTCGTCTACTTGTCCATGCAGCTAGTTTTTCTCTACGACTTTCGAGTCTTACGTCTACTCGAAGCTTGGAAAGCTCGCTTTGGTCCGCATGTCAAAGGCTGGTTCGATTCGCTTGGCACTTGCGAGGCCCTAGTCAGCGGAGCCACCTTGGCGGACGAATATCCGAATTGGGCCTACGCCGAGGAAGCAAAGTCTCAGGACTTTTATCTGAGTGCCGTCGAAGCAGGGCACCCGCTCCTGCCGGACTCAGCTCGAGTTTCCAACAGCCTTGAACTGAAGAAAGACCGCCCGCTCGTTGTCGTCACCGGCTCCAACATGGCAGGAAAGAGTACTTTTCTGCGAGCCACCGGACTAAACATGATCCTATCCCGCGCTGGTGCACCATGCTGTGCCGACAAGTTCTGCATGGCGCGCTTTGACCTCGCAACAAGCATTCGAGTTCGCGATAGTCTCAGCGACGGTGTTTCCTTCTTCATGGCCGAGTTAAAACGCTTGAAAGAAGTAGTCGACCAGTCGAGCGACTATGCGCAGAAGCAACTACTAGATCCCGCGGCCCCACAAATTTTCTTCCTACTCGACGAGATCCTACAAGGCACCAACAGCCAGGAACGTCAAATTGCTGTCGCGACGGTCCTGCAGCAGTTGCTTCAAAGCAAAGCGACGGGTTTCATCTCCACACACGATCTGGATCTAGCCGACGCACCCGAAGTAAAAGATGTCAGCCAGATTGTGCACTTTCGCGAGTTCTTTGAGTCCGTCGATGGCAAAGAAGTGATGCGATTCGACTACCGCATGCGACCTGGAACCACACCGACGACGAACGCTCTCAAGCTGCTCAAACTGGTTGGCTTGGATCCTTAGTTGGAGATAGCCATGTTCACCGCAAGAGCTTAGCTCCGGTCAGCGACTGAGCTTTTTCGCTGTTTGCCCGAAGGCAATCCAGGTTGAAGTCCGAAAGGCTTGCCGCACCGCAGAACTGAAGCTGTTGTGAGAGTGCCTGCCTCCAGCTCTCCAGCAGCGTGGATACTGCCTCTATTGCGGCCGACTTATTAGGTGCCGCCGTGACTCCCATGCTACTCAACCGTCCAGTCACATACGCGGCAGACTCATCCACATGCTCGGGCAACATCGTCTCAATGACATGATCAATACTGATCACGTCCACTCCCAAGGCTAGGTACTTGAATGCGTCATCCTGCGTCACATTCGTAAGATTCAGAATCAAGGGGATCCCCAGCTCTTCCGTCTGCTTCGCAACCGCGATGACGGCAGCTGACACGGTCGCCTCCGATCCACCCAAACGCTCGTCATAACTTATCGTCAGAAAATCAGGCTCAGCCCTGGCAACTAGCTCCAGGTCTGACGACTGAGTTCCCAGCGGTATCTCAACGCCAATTGGCGTGTTGCCAGCAGCTGCTTCGCGCAGCGCGTCGAGAAACGGTCCCAGCCTTTCGACTTTGCGGATTTCCTGCGGCAAGCCCCAATACGCTCCGTTGGAATCCGCCAATGAAAACTCAATCAAATCAGCCGTCGAGACTTCCATCGCGTCCAAAGCCTCGCCCTGATGCTGGCGCGTCATTCGAGTCGGAACGGCCGCGGCTGTAACTTCTTCAAGCGAATCGACGGGGCAAGCAATGGCAAATCCCATCTCTCGAATCATCGCACAGAAATCCGGCCAGTCACTTCCAACTCGCTCAACACACAGGTTGCGACATAAGAAAGGAAGCTCAAACGCTATATTGCGTCTACTCCCTTTGGCTGTGATTACACAACCCAGCGCAGGCGATTTCTCCACAAAGTCCCAAATGTTCTTTGACAAGCTCGCGGGAGCGAAGACCAGTTCATCCAAAATTCCACGCATCGGCCGCTCCTAGATCCCACGTGGTCGATAGAGTTTGAATTCTTTGATATCCCCGCGCACTCCAGCTCGTGCAAGTAGCAGACTTAGACGCATTGAATCAGCGTCTCGCATTCGTTCGATGCGCAGGCCGGGTGCAACAGAACGTGCTTCTCCTCGCAAGTAGATCGCCCCCCCGGTCATTCCAATTCCGAGATTGTCACCAGCACCGTTCGCTAGGACCAAGTCGCCTTGAGTCATGAACGCTCCCGCTTCATCACCAACAGCACTTCGAATCAGAATGTCACCGCCTGATTTGCGAAAGCCGCAGCGACGAGCCGCAGTACCCAGCACTGCGATGAAGCCACCTTGCATGTTCGCACCAACACATTCCGCAGCCGACTCGTGAACCACTACGCGGCCTGAAACAAGAGAGTGGCCGCAACAAACGCCTACCTTGCCGTTGACTTCCCATTCCCCATTTCGTGAAAGCATGAAGGCGAAGTCACCAACATTACCGGTGATCTTCACTTGAAACTCAGTTTCACAGCCGGCGCCCAACCCTGACAACTCTCGACTCAATCCGGCAAGCTCCCAACAACTATCAGACTCCGCCGCACCCAACTGCTCTCCGATCTCTCGCGCACCCAGCGTGGTACAATCCAGCTTCGTTACCGCTTGTGGAGAAATCTTCAATTTTTCTGATTCCGATTCAGACACTTCAAATTCGTCAATTAAGCCACTGGAGATTTATCACGGGTTCTCATCTTGCTGTTAATCGTTCGCCAGCAACGCCAAGCTTCTTCGTTTTTAAGTGCCAGCAGTGCAATGAAATAACTAAACGCCCCAATGGGTGCTGCAACCCAAGTAGCTGGGAGCAACGCCGTGATGAAATTACTAGAGTAAATGATAAAGCAACATCCGCAAGCAAAGCCCGCAGCCAGACCAGCTTGCGCTACGTAGACCGCGCAACCGGTAAAAATTTCGCGGCTACTACGCTTCAACAAAGCCCACCCAAGCACGGTTGCAGTTACCGAGTAGTACAAAGAGATGCCAAGTGCGATACCCCACGCTCCAATCTGCTGGAAAAGAAGGTATTTGACAACCAACCCAACTACCAAACAAATTACCCCGATAAGAGTGGGAGTCTTCGTGTCGCCCAGCACATAGAACCCTCGTGAGATCAGTTCCGCCAAACTCGCCCCGAGAAAGAGTCCCATAAAACCAGTCACTAACCATCCCACTCGCTGCGAATCAGAGGGCAATATCTTCCCGCCCTCAAGTAAATCTCGAATTATCCAAACTGAAAACACGCTCACTCCAATCGCTACGGGGATTATGAGCAAGCTGATCCGTCGCGTACACAACGCAAAGTGTGTGCTGAAGCCCTTTATCCCATCCTTGGAATAGAACTCCGCCAGCTGAGGCAAAGCAACGAGTGACAAACTGCTGGCTCCGAGAGCAAGCAAGGCTGCGTGAATACGATGAGCCCAACTGATGTGAGTCAACGAACCCTGATCTAATTCCGATGCAAAAATTCGATCCACCATAGGATCTAGTCTTAAAAAAGCGGCTCCCAGAACCAATGGCCAGAGCGACGCAAGCAAGCTTCCCAGACCAACCACGCCCGCACTTGGAAAACCAAGCTTGGGCACAATCGGAATCAAGTGAATCAACAAACTAAGCACGGAGCCTAAGTTGATGGCCCATGCAATCACCTCCAAACTGCGATCGCCAAAACACAGCACCGTGACGAGTTGTGCTGCCGTTCCGATGACACCAGCAAAAGCCGCCACAGCAAACTGATGTTGACTGTGCAGCACAGCCTGCGCCCAGCTGATCATTCCAAACAAAATGACTTGCCACGACAGAATTCTGAGAAAGCCACCAGCAGCCGAGTGCTGTCCCGCTTGCTTCTGCTCCATCAAGGCTTCTGCAATCGGCAATGCAAACAGGTAGAGTAAGAGACTGATACCGCCGCTGACCACTAGAGTTACCAAGCCAACGAAACTCGCCAGTCGCCAAGCCGCTCGCTCTTCTTTCGGGTTTTCGAACTTAGCGACAAGCTGTGGCACCAAAACATAGGAAAGCGAGCCGGTCATAATCGTGGCGAGAACGACGGGCAATGCAATCGCAAACTGCAAAGAGTCCGTTCGCGCATCCGCACCCCACAAGCGAGCGTTTACAGCAAAGAACAGAAACTGATTTAGAATCTGCAAAAGGGAAGCGCTCGTGACAGCCACGAGATGGAATCCAGTTCGATACTTTCTTGGCTCTGTCATCCGCGACGCTCCGCCAACTGAGCCTCAAACATATGTTGCATCCGCTTCAGCCAGCCTGGTAAATTATGCGCGGATCGAACATAGGCGAATGCGTTTTCCAGAACTACCTGCGGTGCTGCGTTAGACAACCGCCTCAAGGATTCGGCCAATTCCTCTACATCCCGAGACTCCAGCAGCACCCCAGTCGTGCCGAATTCATGACTCGCCCCTGTCAGTATCCGGCTCAAGGAATTGCTACAAGGGGTCGCAACCACGGCCGTTTCGAGCGTCATCGCCTCGAGCACCACGTTGGGCAAGCCCTCGTATTCACTTGGAAGAATCAGTGCATCCGACCGCGAAACCCATGGGTAAGGATTCTCGACAAAGCCGTGGAATCGAACGTGTTCGACCAGCCCAAGCTCGGCGACAAGTTTCTCAAGAGCAGGGCGGTCTGGACCGTCTCCCAACAATTCTAAACGAGCCTCAAGCGATGGACTATTTCGCACCAAGTTCGCAAAAGCTTCGATCGCCAACCGCTGACCTTTTTCCTTTGTCATCCGCCCAACGACGACACATGAGAATACGTCGGAAGCGGGTAAATCTAAGCATGGCTTCGACGCCGCTGCGCGAACGGCCTCTAGGTCGACGGGATTTGGTAAAACCAAAATTTTCCCGGATGGAAGATGGAGATATTTCTCGGCGTCCGAAGCAACCTCCTCGGTCACTGCCAGAGTCAGTGCATATGGATCCGCGTAAGCTCGTTTCAATGCCCGCCTCTTAAAGAATGCAAAGTTCTCATTACTCTGCGCAAAATCTTGACTCGGCGGGCTAACAATGACCGATATCCGCGGAATGCCCGCTCGACGACACGCTGGAGCGGTAACTAGAGTCATATGAAACGTCCGATCGTAAAGAATATCGATCCGCTCGCGACGTACCACATCCTCCAGATGCCCTACCTGCCTACGATGAATCTCGGTGGGCCAAAACTTCGTTCGCTTCTCCTCAGACCAGTAGTCATAAACTGGGATTCGCTCGGGCAATTTGTCGAGATAGACGCCTTCTCGATTGAGCAAATAGACTTGCGGCTCCAGCTGCGAAGGCTCCAGCCCGCAAGCCAGCTGCCACAATTGACGCTCGCTACCACCGCCCTCCAGGGAACCGCTGCAAAGCAGGATCTTTGGAGTCTGCGAGCTCAATTCTCCTGCTCCAATCGCTGGCGAATCCGCTGCATTTGATCCTGCGCCCAAGGCTTATCGCCAAACAACATGATCAAGTCGCGATAGTAGGCATTTAGCTTCTCACCCGAAAGCGCCTTTTCTGACTTCTGGATCATCTCCTGCAGCTCAACGGCAGCTTGATTGTCAGTCGTAGAAACCTCCTTGCCCGACTCTAACGCAAACTGAGCGAGCTGCACCAAACGCTGTTCACTTGGGTTCAGCCCTTCCACAGGCGCAAACACTTTCACCAAGGCCACGAGCATGGTTTGGCCACGATCGTAGTCGCTTTCCCTGACTTGCATGCAGTCCAAGAAACTTTGCTCCAGAGCACTCAAGGCATCTCTTCCGCCCGCATTACTAGCTCGCCTTCTGAGGATTTGAGTCCAGCGACTCAGCTCCATTCCGTCTGCGATCAATTGCACCGCGGCCGCATGGTCACTGTCGGGAAAACGCCTTAAGAACTCCTGAACATCGGACTTTACCGCAAGTAGTTCATCATCATCCCCGGTGTCCGCGGCGGCCACGATACTCGCATGCAAATCTTCTTCGCTCTGAGTCCTCGGCAACATATACCAACCAAACCCAATGCACGCCAGCAGCAAGAGCACCATACCGATGATCGAAACGACTTGCCCCCAATCCGTTTCAGATTTCTCTTCCGGCTCTTCTTCGGAAGTCAACGTAAAGGATGACTCATTGCTCGTTTCGACAGGCTTATAGTGGGAAGGCCCAGGGGCGGAGAGCTGTGACTCAGGAATCGGAGAGGGCGTTGGTTCTTCGTGTGCGAAGTCAAGAGAATCCATCGCCTTGGAGGCGAGGGCAGTCGGCGTCTCATCACCTGGTCGGAGTTTCTTTACCTCCGGCGCAAGCATCGTCGCCTGATCGTGTGGGTCCGTTTCGTCTAATCCTTCGGAACTCAAATCAGAACTAGAAACCGAAGTAACGCTTTCTTCTGCATTGGTGATTCGCAATTCTTGGTCTTCAACGTCCGAAAGATCTAGCGAGGTGAGTTTACTTCCTACCTTTGGTTTTGATACCATGGGTTCCGCCGGAGGCTCACTTTTACGTTTTTCCATCCCCTTCTGCAAAGCCTTGAGCCGATTCCCAACAACTAGGGCTGTCGGTGGACGATTGCTAGGACTTTTTTCCAGCATCTGATGAATCAGCTGGCAAAGCTCTGGCGGGACGCCTTCAACTTGGTCGTCCAGGCGAGGTACTGAATTGTAGCGCACGGCATACAAAACCTCAGGTACACTTTTGCCACCAAAAGGTGGGCGACCAGTCAGTAACGCATAGAGCACTCCGCCGATTCCATAGAGGTCACTTTTGACGGTTACCGGCTTTCCTTCCGCTTGCTCGGGCGGCATGTAGTCCGCCGTTCCGATGACGGTCCCGACCACCGTCATGTCCGTAGCCCCGAACAGCTTCGCAATGCCGAAGTCCGTTAACTTCAACTCACCTTCTCGATTCAACATCAAGTTCGCAGGTTTCAGATCGCGATGAATCGTGCCGAGATCATGAGCGTGCTTCAGCGCGGCCATCGTTTGGATGCCAATCTCAACGACATCTTCCCAAACCAGTTTTCCTTCCTTGCGGAGGAGATCGTGCAGCGTGAAGCCATCGACGTATTCCATCGTGTAGAACAGCCGCCCTTGCTCCTCGCCGACTCCTTTGAGCGTAACAATGTTGGGGTGTTTTAGTCGCTGGAGCGTTTTGATCTCGGCTTCAAAACGTCGACGAAATCGCGACTGATCGGCGACCGAAGCAGCAATGACTTTGATTGCAACCTCTTCACCACTTTTTGCATGAACGCCCTTGTAGACCGTGCCCATCCCGCCGCGGCCCAGCGTCTTCTCAATGTGGTAGGGCCCCAAGTAGTCGAAGTCGGGCTGATCCATTTCTCTCTTCCAAAACGATTTCCGTCACAGCAGCCAGATAACACGGCGGGATTGAGCAGCTTGACCGAAGCTTGTGCTGTAACGCGTAAAGTCTACTTGATATATTCCGAGCAGGCACCGAGCCGCTAACTGTGGCTACGGAATTGTCGACCATCAAGTCTGACTCTTGTAGGAATTGTGACGATTATGTTGCTCTACTTGGATTCGTGCTTTAGCAAACACAACACCGGCCAACACCCTGAACAAACCGCGCGTATCGTCAATGTGAATCAAGCTTTAGAAGAGGGCGGATGGACCGAGCAATGCACTTGTCCAGCTTGGCAGCCAGCCAGCCTAGGGGCCATGCAAGCGGTTCATGAGCCTGACTATGTTCAACAGCTCAAAACTTGGTGCGATGCCGACGCTGGCCAAGTAGAATCCGACACGGTGGTCAGCCGGGGCACCTGGGAAGCGGCAACACGCGGGGCGGGAGCAGCCATCGATGCCGTTCAACAAGTCATCGATCAAAAAGCCAGCCGCGCGTTCTGCGCCATCCGACCTCCTGGCCATCACGCCATCCCCAACGGACCAATGGGCTTCTGCGTGCTCAATAACGTGGCCATCGCGGCTCAGCACGCGATCTCACTTGGCTTGCACCGCGTGCTGATTGTCGACTGGGACGTCCATCACGGCAATGGAACCCAAGACGCCTTCTACGAAGACGGTCGAGTCGGTTTTTTCTCGATTCACCGAAGTCCGTTTTATCCGGGTACTGGTGCCGCGAGCGAGACTGGAACTGGCCCGGGACTTGGCTGGATTCGCAATACCCCAGTCACCTCCGACATTCTTCGCCAACAATTCTTCGATGCATTCCTCAGCTCGATGGAAGACCTGGCGGCTAAAGTCAAACCGGAGTTGATACTACTCAGCGCAGGCTTCGACGCGCATCGAGAAGATCCCGTAGGGGGACTTTGCTTAGAAAGTGAGGACTTCGGCCCAATGACACAACACGTCATCGATGTCGCCAACAGCTACTGTGACGGCAAGGTCGTCAGCCTCCTAGAAGGCGGCTACCACCTCGAGCATCTCCCCGCTTCGGTACTAGAGCACCTCAAAGTGCTCTTTCGTATGTAGTCCCCACCGATGCGGATGAATTCATTAGCCTGCCTGGAGCAATTGCAAGTCCGTAAGCGAAAAGGTGCTCTCAACTGTTCAAAGAAAACCACATTCACTACAGTTCGACGCCAATATCCTTCATCAGCATCTTCATGTCATCCCAGACGAACTTCTTCGCATCTGCGTTGCGCAACAAATAAGATGGGTGATACGTCACAACGACCTTCGCACCGCGATACTCGTGAAAACGCCCGCGAAGTCGCCCCACCGGTTGCTTAGTTTGTAACAGCGACTGCACGGCCACAGCTCCGAGACAGACTAGATACTCCGGCTGCAGCACTTCGAGCTGCGACTCTACGTAGCCGCGGCAGTGATCGATTTCTTCGGGGACCGGAGTGCGATTCTGAGGCGGTCGGCATTTAAGGGCATTGAGAATGAACACTTCCTCACGCTTGAGCTGCATCGCCCCGATGATTTTTGTAAGCAATTGCCCAGCTCGCCCGACGAAGGGTTCTCCTTGCCGATCCTCGTCCGCCCCAGGTGCTTCCCCGATGAAGCAGATTTTCGGCCTTACGGGCCCACAGCCAAAAACTGTTTGCTGACGAAAGTTGACAATCTCCGTACAACTGCGGCACTGCTTCACTTCAGCACTCAGCGCGGTCAAACGCCGCTCACGCTCCGCATCCTCCAACACTGGCAAACCCCATTGCTTCGGCGTTGCTGGGGGAGCTTTGGTTTCCACTTCGTCCGAAAACGCAGGAGCAGCAACTTTCTTCGGCTCGTTTCGAACTGGGGCAGAAGCCGCAATAGGAGTCTCTTCCCCGATTCCCAACACACGATCCACGGCCTCGAGCAATGCCTCCGAAGCCGCACCGCGCTGGACGCGTCGCAAACCACATCGCTGAAAATTCTCCAGCACCTGTGTCAGAGATTTGGTGAGCTGCAAGCTGTCCATAAACCGAATGAGTCCCTGTTTGATTCCTGAAATCCGAGTGCATGTCATGTGGCCTGCTGAACAAGCTATCAGTCTTACTCCCGTCTTACAACGCCCTGTCTGCCTCCAGCTTCCCAGTGCGGGTTTTGCCAGAATTCCCCTCTCCCTGCCGGCTTCTTTCCTAAACATCCCCCGAAGGCAACTAGCTCGGAAGCGTCTGACATCTAGCCTTGGAAATCGAAGCGCTAACCATCAGGACTTTAAGCCTCGCCGAAACACGACCTGCGAGCTAAAATTCGCACTTTTCCGGCCAAGCCACCAAGAGCTTGCCGAAACCCGCTTATGAGTTTTTTCCACGACCCACCAAATGGCTGTTCCTCGAGTTGCAATCGTCGGTCGTCCCAATGTGGGCAAGAGCAGCATTTTCAACTGGCTCGACGGTCGCCGCCTGGCCATCGTGGATGACATGGCTGGAGTTACTCGCGACCGGCTGGTCACCCTTATTGAACACGAAGATCGCTATTTCGAATTGGTCGACACTGGCGGGATGGGTATCGAAGATGCCGACAACTTGACCAAGGACGTTGAGCAGCAAATTGAAGCCGGAATCGAAGAAGCCGACTTGCTGCTATTCGTAGTCGATACCAAAGCTGGCCTTACTTCATTGGACGAGTTCGTAGCAGAACGATTGCGTAAGGTTGAAAAGCCAATACTACTGCTGGCCAATAAAACCGATCACGACGGTCTGGACAACCAAGCACTGGAATTCCACAAGCTCGGCCGCGGATGGCTGATTCCAATCAGCACCCTCCAGAACCGGAATAAGAATCTCCTTTTCGAAGAGATTCTGCAGCGACTTCCCGAAGGAACTGAAGCCGAAACCCCCGAAGAAGAACCTCGGATGAAGCTGACGATCGTAGGTCGTCGCAACGTGGGCAAGAGCACCTTCGTCAACACGCTCGCCAAAGCCCAACGCATGATTGTCAGCGAAGTTCCTGGAACTACTCGCGACAGCGTCGACGTACACTTCGATTTAGATGGCCATCGTTTTGTCGCGATCGACACTCCGGGCCTGAGGCGAAACAAGAGCATTCGCACCGACATCGATTTCTATGGCTTGCATCGCGCCCAGCGAAGCATCCGTCGCGCTGACGTAGCCGTGCTGTTCTTCGATTGTACGGAGAGCATCAGTAAAGTTGACAAACAGCTGGCTCACTACATTGAACAACAGTACAAGCCTTGCATTTTCGTAGTCAACAAATGGGACAAAGTTGCGGGCAAGGTTCCAACAGAGCGTTGGGTGCGTTATCTACGTGAACACTTTCCGACCATGGCGTATTGCCCCATCGCTTTTATTACGGGCGAGAACGGTAAGAACGTCAAAGCGTTACTCAACCACGCACAGATGCTCTTCAAGCAATCGCAATCGCGCGTGTCGACTGCCAAACTGAATAAACTCGTCCATGCAGCAATCGAACGGCAGCAACCGCCGCTTTATCTCCATCGTCGCCCCAAGGTCTACTACGCATCACAAATCGCCTCGACGCCGCCAACCGTGATCTTCATGTGCAACATGCCGCATGGATTCCCAACCAGTTACCAACGATATCTCATCAACGTCTTCCGTGACAATCTGCCCTTCGGCGAAGTGCCAATCAAGCTCTACTTCCAAAAACGTGAGAGCAACGACGAATCCGACAAAGGCGGCGATTCCTGAGTTCTAAGTTAACTTGCAGCCTTCATCCGCCTCTCCCCGCCGTTGGAGTCCTGGGCTTCAGCCGCCTCTTTCTCGTAGGCTACTTGGCCACATGTCTCGCGCAGCCGCTCTCTTCTACTGCTCTAACTCTTGCGTCTTGCCCGAAGGCGACGTGCTCTCCGGACGATCTCGAGCTCTACTCACTATTAACTACGTCAGGTCGCTTGGCTCATTGCTAATCTCTGCGGGTAACCATGCCGACTGCCTCTTTGGAAGCCGACTCCCACCACAATTCTCAAATCCCGTAAAATACTTTCGCACAATCAACCATACGCTTACCCCAGCCATCCTATCCATGCCTAAGAAAATCCTTTTCCTAGTCGGTGACTTCGTGGAAGACTACGAAGTCATGGTGCCATTTCAAATGTTGACCATGGTCGGACACACTTGCCATGCCGTCTGCCCTGGAAAATCAGCTGGCGAGACCATCGCCACCGCAATCCATGACTTTGAAGGGCACCAAACCTACAGTGAAAAACCCGGACACAACTTTGCGATCAACGCGAACTTCGACTCCATTTCTGCCGATGACTACGACGCCTTGGTCATCCCAGGAGGTCGGGCCCCCGAATACTTACGATTGGACGCAAAAGTCATCGAGCTAGTGCAAGCCTTTGCCTCAGCCGCCAAACCCATCGCAGCCATTTGTCACGGCCCTCAGATCTTAGTCACCGCAAACGTGGTCGGTGGCAGAACATGCAGTTGCTACCCTGCGGTGAGTCCAGAGCTGACTCAAGCGGGAGGAACCTATGTGCCCGCCTCCGAAGGCTTTGACAACGCGCACACCGACGGCAATCTTGTCACCGCCCCTGCCTGGCCAGCACACCCCGCCTGGATCCGACAGTTCCTTGAAGTCCTCGGCACCAAAATCGAAACTTAGACCTCTCGGCCTTCGTTCCTCATGAAGGCCGCTACAACCGCCAACGCTAGAATCCTCCCCTCTTCACCAATCACAACCCGAAGCGTCAGCGAGGAGCAGCCGCTTAGCTGCCTTGATGCACGTCACTCAACAAGAATTTTGCGACGCATCCATCTTCAAGAAGAACTCAGACTATGCAAGAAAACTACGCCAAAGCTTCAAACGACTCGACGGAATCTGGCGCACATTTTCCACGTCGCTCTGTATTTCTCGGCAGCGTACAAGCAGCAGCCGCGCTCACTGGTGGTGCTGTCCTGGGAGGTGCCGTCGTCGGCAATCCAGCCATGGCCAAAGAAGAAGAAAAACCACATCCTAAAGAAAAACCGACTGCAGATCACCTCGCCATCACCGAAGCCGGCTTAACGGAAGCAGAGGCTGAGTGCTGGGCCAAGGTCGCCGAGGCGGCAGGGGCTTTTTTCCAACTCCCCGAGCTGCATTCACTCGACAAAGCCGAAGTCGCCACTGCCGTCCATGTCATTCAAAACAAGTTGCTCGGTCGCCCCACCTATCGCAAATATCTAGCCGCTCATAAAGCCAACGAGAAAAAGTAGTCCAAACGCAGCACGTCCGCATTTCTACAGTAGCATGGGCCCCCAGCCCTTCCACTCCGAACAACCGCCTCTTCGAACCATCTCGCCCTCTGCCCCTTGCGTCTCGCCCAATCCTTCACCTCCTTAACGCCTCCTAACCATTCTCCTGAGCGTAATCTAGCCCATACTGACAACTCGAGTTCAGCTCGCACAAAGCCAATCCGCGCATAACTCGGGCCAGCACGGTAGGGAACGCCCTCCAAGTCCGTCCAACTATCTGAATGGCCTGATTGCTTCATGAGCCATGATCGGAACCTCTTTCGTCCTTGAGAGCAAGCTCTTCTCAGCACTCAGTGGAACCATCAATCTTATCCAAGGGACAGACGGATGCTTCGCTCAAAACTCGCTTCAGCTCTCTAGCTACTGCTCACTCCTCTTTGCCTGCCGCCCAACAGCAGGATGCGGCGCGGCAGCGCCAAGGCATTGCAGTCGTCGAAATGTTCACTTCACAAGGCTCCAGTAGCTGCCCGCCCAACAACGCGGCGTTCAAGCAAACTGACGAAGTGGCAGAAAAACGCGGCCTCAAAGTCAATACTCTTTCCTTTCACGTCGACTACCGGAATCGACTTGGCCAGAAAGACATATGGCCAGAAAGACCTCTCCGCTAGACAATCCACCTGTGCGGCTAAGAAAAACACAGGCGATGCGTGCTCGCCCCCGAACTTCACTTGCGCTAAAAGCTTCGCGTCCATCGACCGAACAGGAGAGAAAGCTGGAGCTTCAATACAGCATAGATAGCTTCATTGATGACTACCCAATCAACTTCGCAGTCATCCAAACGCCACAATCCACGCAATTACCCCGAGGCGAAAACGCGGCTCAGTCTTTAAGTCACGTAAACTTAGTCCGCGCCTTCAAAGCCTTAATTCCAGAAGATAGCAAGGGCTCTACCGTGATCGAACTGCCAGAGGGCGGGACTTCAAACTCGACACCGAAGTCTTTGCTTACCTGTCGCACGATGAGTCATTCTCCATCGTAGCCGCCAACTCAACGAAGCTGCATTGGCCCAACCAATCTGCATTCTCTTACCCTAGCGGGAGTGCCGGACGTGACAGCACCCAGTAGGGCGGGTCAAATCAAATTCTACGAAAAAGGGCACCTTACGGTGCCCTTCCATGTTTTCAGTCTGTAGTCTATTTGCGGCTGTTCGCGCGAAACTGAGCGTACTCCTGAACGTTGAGTACTCCGTCTCCATTTGCATCAGCTTCTGGTGGAGGTTTGATGAACATCTTCGACTGCTCATCCTTCGTCAGCTCGCCATCACCATTTTTGTCATACTTCTTGATCATCTTCTCAGCCCAGGCGATAACCTCGGGGTTTGCCGCATTCGACTTCGCGACACCTGATGGCTTCGTAGTCCGTGGCGCCGGACTGGAACTCCCACGACTAGAACGAGATGAACCAGAGCTCGATCCTGAACTAGAGCGTGACGCAGAACTAATAACATCGTCGTTTACCCGAGCACCTGAATTCAATGCCGCATTACTCTCCGAAGCGATGATGACGCCATCGTTGTTCAAATCCCATTTCAAGAATTCCTTCAAAGTAGAAGCATTCCACTTTTGACTGAATTCAGCCATCATCACTTGATTGTCACCGTTCTTGTCCATTCGAGCCAGAAAGGAGGGCAATTCAGCTCGGGAGCTACCACCATCCTCGGTGAAGCGATAACTCTTCGCATCACCAAAACGCTCCTCCTTCTTCTTTTTGTCCTTGTCACCGGACTTGGACCAACCATCATTTCCACCACCGCGAGACCAGGGGCTGCCGCCTGTCGAATTGCCTCGGCCCCAAGAGCTTCCTCCGCGACCACTGTACTGCTGCCGCCTCTCCTCTTCGGCAACGCGTCGATTCGCGTAGCGCGATGCCAACTCCGTGGCTGTCAACATTCCGTCTTTATTTCGATCATATTGCATTGGATCATCCGACCAACGACCGGCTCGCAGCTCCTCTGCCGACAGCTTGCCGTCCTTGTTGCGGTCATAGCGTCGAATGCGCTCTTCGCCTTCCTTGATGTCTCGATCTTCCACTTTAACCGAGAACAAAGCGTCATTGATTGCACCAAAGCCTTCGGGCATTGCAGGTTCAACATCAGGACTGAAATCCGGTACCAGCAACTCGGGCTCACTACTCGCAGGAGCACTAGAAGGAGGTCCACCCCAATCACCGCCTCCGCGTGAAGCCGCCGCAGCGCTCACTGACGCAGACAGTTTAGAAATTGGAATTGGTTTTGACGTATCAATACTTGGATCGCGTTGAGCCAATCGCGAGATCATCGCTGCCGCAAATCCCGTGTTTTCCTCCGGATCGATGGTTCCGTTTCCATTGCGATCCAAACGGCTGATCATCGCACTCGGGTCAAAGCCGCCTCGACTACCGCCAAAACCGCCCCGATCACCTCCGCCCCGATCACCTCCGCCCCGATCACCTCCGCCCCGATCACCTCCGCCTCGACCGCCGAATCCTCCACCTGGAGCCCCACCGCCGAAACCTCCGCGATCACCGCCACCGCGCTGAGCCATTGAGGAAGCAGACCAGGAAACGACCAATGCCAGGGACAAACTGACCGACAATGTACGGAAGAACAGTGAACGCATTTTCAGTATTTCCGTGTTCAGTATTATTTTCAGTATCTGAAAGATGACTTTCACGCATGGAAAGCCCGATCCGCCAATCTAGCGATGGTGCTTTATTATAGTCTCACCCTCAATCGAACCCCAAGCCTGCGATCAGGTTCCGACGCAAACCCTCAATAACAAGCAGCGATTAGCCCTTAGCTCCACAACATGCCCCAAACGTACCTAAACTCGCATCCCTAAACTCCACAGTCACTAACCTCCTTTCAAGCCGAACAATCGACCCTGAAGTTTGTCTTCTCTGGCAGGGTCCGCGCAGCAGGGGTTGCTTCGCCAGCCAGTTCGGATACCATCCTTGCGTCTGACCGAAACAAGTCGCCTCCGTAGCTCAGTTGGTTAGAGCAGCTGACTCTTAATCAGCGGGTCCAAGGTTCGAGTCCTTGCGGGGGTACTGATCGCTTACAGAGACCCTGGAAACTGCGTGTTTTCCAGGGTTTCTTCGTTTCTTGGGGATCGAAAATGAATGCACATACACCCCCGCAAGATAACGATTAGCCTCCAGGAAGTGAGGGATTCGATGACAAATTGGAACATTGCATCGAGGCGAATTGCGGGGAAGATCTTGGAGAGACCGAACAGCCCAGTTTCCGCACAGTAAGCAAGTATCGCATGAGTCGGCGACAGCCGCGTCCCTATGCCGAAAGTGAACTCTGAAAACCGAGCCTCCGGAATCACCAAACACAGCAATTGGGCTAGTTCTTAGCTCTTCTTAGCTCTTCTTAGCCCTTCTTAGCCCTTCTTAGCCCTTCAACGTTGGCCTCTCGCTTCGCGTCTAGAAGGTCAGGGCCATACGGATGAAGTTGGCAAGGACAGCCAGCTACCATCGATTTCTGTCATTTCGTGACTGACAACGCTTTAACGCTCCGCGGCGAGGTGGTTGCCTTGGGAATCAGTGAATTCAAGATAATCGTCGACCCAAGTGAACTTTTCGGCCAGGGCGGCGGCTCCCGAGTATTGCTCTGCGATCATCCGCCAGCGGCCGCGTTTGAGCTCATAGACCGGGTGCCAGACTACTTTGCGGAGAGGAATCAGCCCTAGTAGCTTCGTGATCTTTACCGATCCAATCTCGACGGTGTAGAGCTTGATCGAATCAGACTCGGAGCCAACCGCTCGCACCCGAGTCAGCTGCTTCTCGCCCAAGATGCGATCCGGAATATGGTTGTGCGCGACATCACCGGCAGCTGCAACACTGACATCACCTCCTTCACCACTCACTATTTCACTTCTCTTCGGATTGTTTTTGGCGTCGGCCGCATCGAGTCAAGGTCGATCAACACTTACCAACGATTTGCTAAGAACGGAAATTGTCCCTGAATGCAAGAACACAAGTAGCACACTGAGTTCTGACTATCTCGGCCAACTCAAACGAAAGGTTTTCCTCCGCATGCGATAACTCAGTGTACACGAAAGAACCCACCGTTCGGTAGAGTTCGACAACCTAGATTGCGGCGTGTGGTTTTTATCCCCAACCTCGATATCAACCACTTCCCCTTCTCAGTAAATATCGACTTCTGGCTTGTCACACAGTGAGGCGATTCATCGCAAGTCTTCGATCGCTTCCTTGAATCTGGCTGCTTGGGTGCCATAGACCTTCTCGAGTTAGAGCTTTCGATTGATTTGTATGAGCCGTACCATGGCTACGAGGATAGACCGTTGAGGGCAAAAGTGAGTGATTGTTTGAAGTTCCGACTCGCGTTCTACAGGAGGCCAGTACCCAAATACCAATGCCGCATGAGTACACCACCGATGCTCCATGGAATGAATACCCGCAGGACGGCGGATTTGCCGTTGAGTTCGCCCCTTAATTCTCAGTCACAATTCTCAAAGCACCTATAGTAGATGCAAGAAGGTCGAAAACGCGATTCGCAAGACTGGCTGCACTCCACAAGAGGAGAGTGAAATCCAAGAGCATGGAAGCACTATCTTTTTGTTACGCGGACGATGAATCAATCTGAGCGTCTAGCGTATTTCATCAGCGTGATGCTGCCAGCAAAGGAACCTGCGATGATTGCGAGAGCAATTGCGATAATTTGAGTTCCCATTCCGAAATATCGCGGAAAGAGAAGTAGCTGATAGATGCCATACAGCATCATCAGCAATGCGAAAGCCATCGGTATCGGACGTATCGGTCTGGGCTATACCTTTCCACCACCAAGTTCGCTTACCTGAGCGACTCCGGTTTGCGAGATACTTGCTATTTTACTTTTCAGCTCGCCGAGCGGTGGAACGGCGATTTCCTCTACGCGCATGGAGCAGATCTCATTTCCACATTTTGTTGCTGTCACCGGCTTCTGTCGTCCACACTTGGCCTTCTCGTCCGCATCCCTTTCCGTAGACGCCTAATTGCTCCATAAGAAAAGCTTCTCCAGGATGCCCGAAGAAGCTTTTGGTGCAATTGAAATCTGTGGTTGGTTCGCCTAGCGACCGTCGACTACTCGTTGGGTACGTCAGTCGCAGCTACAACTTCTTCCCATTTCTCAGAGAAGTGCTCTTTGCAGCCTTGGCTGCACATGCAAGCAGTGTAACCTTTAACTTCGACGGCCAGCTCAGCTTTGCCGTCCATGCCAAGCGCACAAACATAGCACTTGCCGATCTGCTTATCTTCTTTTCCGTCCAGTGCATCGGCAGCAGCTAATTTGTCGTCAATGCCAGCTAGGGCATCACCATCAGCGGGTGCTGCAACGGGGTTTTCAGGAGCCTCTGCAACAGGCTCAGATTCTGGCGTTCCACAGCCAACCAAAGCTGCAGAAATAACGGCGAGCAAGAGGTAATAACGTTTCATATCGTCTTTCCCAAAGAGAGTGTGATCCGATCGTGTTATTTTACCACCCTTTGAGTCGTGACGCGAAGCGGTAACGAGGGTCAACGCCGCGTGATTTTTCTTACGGAAAATCGCGGCTAACGCCAACGCGGCTTAAACGTCTGAAAAGCTAACTAAGTCGCTGGAGTCAATGCGACTTTCTTGTTTCTGTGTACGATGGCGTACACACATGGCACAAGCAGAAGAGTCAACAAAGTACTGACAACCATCCCACCAAGCATGGCTCTGGCCAGCGGCAACATGGCCTCGTTACCCGGCGAGAATTGCATCGAGAGCGGCAGCATTGAAGCGATCAGCGTCAGGGAGGTCATTAGAATGGGGCGGAAGCGAACTTGGGCTGCTGATAGAGCCGCGTCGCGAGACGAAAGACCTTCAGACAATTTCCTATTTGCAAACTCCACCAGCAGGATCGAGTTGTTGACGACGACTCCAATCATCATCAAGGTCCCCATCAACGACTGGATATTGATGTGCGTTTGAGTCGCGTAGAGCACGGCCAGCACGCCGCCTAACCCCAACGGTACAGCAAGCATGATGATCAGCGGATCGACGAGTGAACGGAATTGTGCCATCAGCACCAAGTAAACAAGCAAAGCTGCGACTCCGAGGCCGACGCCGAGTAGATTCATTCCGGAACGCATTTTTTCGACTGGACCGCGCAAAGTAGCCGACACTCCGCTGGGGAATTCTATACCTGCCAAAACTGTCTCGATGTCGGCGGCCACACTCCCCAGGTCGCGGCCATCGACGTTGACGTGCACATCGTTTACGCGAGCAATGTTGTAATGAGCGACCTCACCAGGAATGTTAACTCGAGAAACCGTGGCGATATTCGACAAGGGAATCGTGACGGGTCCCTTTTCCGTATTCAACGAGATAGGCATGTTACGAATTTCGTCTAGCGACTGAAACTCATTATTCTCGTACTGCACGCCCATGAAAAAGTCGACGCCTGTCTTGGGATCGATCCATATCGTCGGCGAATACCCTACGCTGGAGCCCAACGCAGTCAGCACCGTTTGGGCCACTTCCTCTTGATCGACGCCGAGATACTTGGCTCGAGTACGATCTACTTGCACATCAAATTGCGGGTAGTCCAATGATTGTGCGATCTGCACATCAGCCGTTCCAGCAATCGGTCGGATCGCTTCGACAACTTTCTCTGCTGCATCACGGCAACCGCCAATGGTTCCTGCTGAAACTTGCACGCTGATTGGTGTCGGAACTCCCTCATTCAAGGCCATGTTGACCAAGCCGCCGGACACAAACAAAAACTGCTCAAGCGGATATTCTTCACGGAACCGGTCACGAAGTTGGTCAATGAAGTCATGCGTCGCAATACTTCGCCCAGCCTGCTTCAGATTCACAATGATATATGCCGTATCGGGACCAGAGTTGGAACTCAGGACCGTCGAAAATCCGGCTCCCTTTCCAACGGGCAATCCAATGTTCGAGATCAATGTCTCGATACGCTCGTCCGAAACAACTTCTTTAATTGTATCCTCGATAGATGCTACAAGCTGTTCGGTCTCTTCTAGCTTGGTTCCTGGAACGGTCTTGATGCGAACTTCAAAGGTACCAGCATCGACTTCGGGAAAGAGTTCACTCCCCAGTTGCGGCCAGAGTACAAAGGCTGCTCCAACGGATGCGACAATTACTAAGGACGCGAGAGCAGGGACTCTCAGTGCACCAGCCAAAAACCGCCCATACAAACCTTTAGCAACAACACTTTTTTCCGGCTCGGCGCTGGCATATTGGCGAGCTCGATCCCGAATAAAAGTGGCACAGAACGCAGGCACAATCGTCAGCGCCAGCACATACGACGCACCGATGGTTAGTGTTGCCGCTAGCGAAAGCGGAGCGAACAGGTACTTGATCATTCCAGTCAAAAACACGGCTGGAAGAAACACCGCAAGGGTCGTGGCGGTGCCAGCAAGAATCGCTCCGGAAACTTCTTGTGCCCCGTCTAGCGCTGCCGCGAAAGGTGCTTTACCCATCCTCAGGTGCCGAACGATGTTTTCTACGACGACAATCCCAGCATCAACAACTGTCCCAATCGCCAAAGCCAAACCGCCAAGCGTCATCACGTTGATCGTTTGTCCCGTGAATGCGAAACCCAGCGCTCCGATCAGGACCGACAGGAGAATCGTCGCCACTACGATCACCGTCGGCAGCAACCTTCGCAGGAAAATCAGGACAACTGCGGCGACTAAGATCGCTCCCAAGCCGATTTGCGTCATTAGACTGGACATGGCCGTGCGAATGTAGCCCGATTGATCTGAGACCAGAGTGACTTCCGTCTCTTCGGGGATATCCCCCCGTTCTTTCATCTTCGGAATCTCGGCTCCGATCCCCTCGTAGATTCGATCGACTACCGCAATCGTGTTCTCGCCCGGCTCACGCAGCAAGGGACAGTAGACACTTCTTTTGCCGTTCACACGAACGATATTGTACTGAAGCGATGCATCATCCTTGACTCGTGCCACATCGCGCATGAAGATCGAGCGTCCGTCACGCACGGCGACAGGGATCGCCTCGATCTCATCTGGCGTCGGCAAGGTATTGCGAGGGTGGATCTGATAGTCAACTTTGCCAATCTCAGCGGTGCCCGCGGCAAGAACCAAGTTCGACTTCTTCAACGCCTTCACGACATCTGTAGCACTCAGGTGATATGCCTGAAGTTTCGCGGGGTCAACGTAGACCATCATTTGTCGAAACTTGCCGCCGAAGGGGTGAGGAATTTGCACCCCCTTCAGTCCGCCCATCTTGTTTCGTACGGCGTAGTAACCGATCGAGTAGAGCTGCGATTCACTCAGTCCTTCTCCAGAAATCGCTGCCAATACGACGGGCAAATTCGCCGGTTCACTTCGCAAAGTGAAGGGCCACTCGATACCTGGAGGCAAGTGAAACATGTCGCTCGCTTCCAGATTCACGATATCATTCATCGCAGAGCTCGCATCGGCTCCGGGCTGAAAGAACACTTTAATGACGGCAGCGCCGGGGACGGTTCGAGATTCCTGGTGTTCGATCTTTCCTGCCAAAGTGAGTGCCCGCTCGACGCGCGAAGTCACCGACTTTTCCATGTCCATGGTTGGCAAACCTGGATAAGAAAAGAAACTCACCACGACCGGTTTCTTGAAGTCTGGCAGGATATCAATCGTGATGCTGGGTAGGATGGCCGCACCCAACACGCATAGTCCGATGGTTGCGGCGAGAACGGCAAAGCGATTCTTCAGGGAGAATTCAATCAATCGCATGGAGCATAAACTCAAAGATGGCGGATCAAGGGCACTGCATTCGCAGCGGAGGGGGCATAGGGCAGGTGGTGCGTTTAATGAGAAGCTTGCCTAAAGCGATTCGACTTTTTGGCCATCGACAAAGCGAGAGAGATGAGCACCGATGACTTGCTGGCCGACTTCCACCCCAGAAACAATTTCGATTTCTGTTCCTGTGTCGATTCCAACAGCAACCTCCTTGGTTTCCACTTCGCTATCCTGGTTCACCAGATAAACATAGGCGTTTCCAGATTCATCAAAACGCACTGCTCGGGCGGGTAACATCGCAACCTGTTCGGTTTGAAGCGTCAAAGTCGCCTGTCCAAACATTCCCGGTAAGAACTTGCCTGCATCATTCTGCAACTCTGCCTCAACCAACAAGGTACGTGTGCCCTGGTCGAGGCTAACGCTCAGTCGAGTCACGGCAACTTCGACCGGTGGTTCGGAAGCGAAAGACGGGAATTCTAGAGTGAGCTTATCTCCGACTTGCACAAAAGGCGCTTGAACCTCAGGAATCGCAACTTGAACTCGCACTACGCTGGTACTCTCCAAAACGAACAACGACTTGCCATTCGAAGAATCACCTCCCATGAGCTCACCGAGGTTGGCGTGCCTAGCCGAGATAACGCCGTCAAATGGCGCAGTGATATTCGCGTATCCGAGCATCACTTCTAATTCTTCTAGCTGTTTTCGGGCCACTTGTGTTTCTGCTGTAGCGCTTTCCAAAAGCGCAACCGTCCCGATCTGTTTTGCTTCTGCCACGCCAACTTCTGCTTGAGCAGACTGAACAGACGATAGCACCGCGGCCTGACTGGCTTTTGCGGATTCACGATTCTTAGTGGCTTCGTCGAGCAGACGTTCTTGTAGTGAGCCGCGGCGAACCAAATCTTGAGTACGATTGAATTCGGCATCGGCGGCCGCGAACAGAGCTTCCTTTTCGAGCAACTGTGAACGCGCCTGCTCAAGCCTCGCCTTGGCAGCTTGCACGGTTGCTTTGGCTAAAACAACTCCAGCCGAAGCTTCTTTCTCTTTCGCTTGCAGTAAGTCTACCCGGGCTAACGCTGCATCCCGCTGACTTTGCATCTCAGGGACATCGATGCGAGCCAGACTCTGTCCGGCTTTCACCACATCGCCCATGTCCACGTTCACCTCAGAAATATAACCTTCGACCTTACTGTTTATCTGCGTCTCGTAGTAGGGCACGATCGTCGCAGGTTGCTTGGTCGACTTGGTCACTTCTTTCTGAACCACGACCACCGTCTTCACTTTGACGAGCCTCTCAGCCGATTCGCTTGACTTTGGGAGCGATACTGTTTTTTTGCAGCCCGCCCCGAAGGGCAGCAAAGCGGTGTATCCAACGAAGAAAAAATGCGGTGCGGATTTCATGCACTTAGCTCAGTGTTATTGGGCAGGTCGTATATTCAAATTAATCGTTACAGACGGAACAAACGGAAATCCTTTGTTAACGCCTAACTATAAGGTAGTCGGCATGGGCCTACGTTTCGAGCGTCCCGAACGTCCCCAAAAGCGAAAGAATCGAACTATGCCTAATTATCGGAACAATTGGTCGTCGAATCAAAGAGGACGCAATCGTTGCGCGAAGAATAATGCTTTCAACTGGATTCTATCGCTGCTGAGGCTCCTGATGCTAACGTCTACCCAAGCTGTTGGAACTATTTCCTACCGGCGTTCTTCGGGGGAGAGTCAAGACGCTCGGAACGGTTCTCGTAGCGGATGCCGTCAAAACTTTCGTCAGGTTGACAGCGCCGTGTTGGGATACGCTTCCTCAAAGATAACTCAGCTCTCGATCCCTTCGGCTACCAGCATCACTGCGTGCACCATCTTGCTGCTCACGGCCGGCTGTCTGCAAACCCCTAAACGCAACTCGCTCGTCAGTACTGATACCGGACCGACTCACTTTGCCATCCAATCGGACAGCTTGAATGCCGAAGTGCCGCAACAAACTTCATCCGGCGAGCTAGCCATACAACAGCCTTCCGTCGCTCAAGCCGCAGCCTGGGAGGACGACTCTGGAGTGGAGCAAGTCGTCCAAGCCGCGCGCGAGATTAAACTGGCTTCTCTGCCGGCAGAACTACCAACAAAGACTTCGCAGCGAAGCGTTGGTAAGACAACAGCGTCGCAGACAGAGAATCAGCTTCCCTTGAATCTTCCTTCCGTGCTTGCGACGATCACACCAAGCCATCCTGTCGTAGGTTTCGCAAGGTGGAGAGTCCAAGAAGCCTATGCCGATCTAGCTCGCGACCGTGCTCTTTGGCTGCCGACTCTGCAAGCTGGCTTTAGCTTTCACAATCATGACGGCAACTACCAGGCGAGCAACGGCCAAATCGTTGATGTGAACCGCAATTCCTTTCAATATGGCCTTGGAATAGGAGGAGTTGCGGCAGGTACCACCGCTCAGCCTGGCTTGATTGCTCGCTTCCATCTAGCTGATGCAATCTTCCTTCCAAAAGTCAGACAAAAGACTGCTTGGGCAAAGGGCCATTCCGCAAGTGCAACGATGAATCGGCAACTTCTCGATGCCGGACAAGCCTACTACCAGCTGCTAAGTGCTCATCAGAACCGAGAGATTGTTGAAGCCTCGCAACAACGGATGGAGGCATTAGCCAAGATCACGATTGACTTTGCCGAAGCAGGGCAGGGGCTCCAAGCAGATGCTGACCGACTTCGTACAGAACTCGCGTTGCTGAATAGCCGCCTGATCGCCGCCCAGGAACAAAGCCAAGTTGCCTCGGCACGCCTGGCCCTACAGCTTAGCGTAAACGCAAGCACAACCTTAGTGCCGATGGACGTAAGTGCCACGCCAGTTTCGATGCAAATAAGCGATACAGATAAAGCATCGATGATTGGCTTAGCACTTGGCAACCGCCCTGAATTGAAAGAAGCGCAAGCATTGGTCGCAGCTGCCTGCGAAGCGTATCGCCGCGAGAAGTACGCTCCCTTCGTACCGAGCGTGCTACTTGGCTTCAGTACTGGTGGATTTGGCGGGGGACTCGGTGGCAATCTCGCCAACATCGACAATCGCTACGACTTCGATGCGGCTATGACTTGGCAAGTCCGGAATTTTGGGTTCGGCGACAAGGCAGCTCGTCGCCAGCGTTCTGCTCAGATTCAACAATCACGTTTTGCCAAGGTTCGAGTGCTCGATCAAGTCGCTGCAGATGTCAGCGAGGCCTTCGCACAGGTTGAACATCGCAAGAGGCAATTACCCATCACGCAACAGGCCATTGCTAACGCCCAAAGTTCCTTCGAGCGTAATTTGGAACGTATCCAAGACGGTCAAGGGTTACCGATCGAAGTCCTGCAATCCGCGCAGGCACTTGAAGCGGCTCAACAAGCCTACGCTGGTGCCGTGATTGCTTTCAATCAAGCTGAACTACAACTGCAATGGGCACTCGGCTGGCCGGTTGCTGCCCCCGAGAACAATCTTTAGCGTACTAGACTTTGAAAGTCCGCCTTGAAGCACCGGATAGGCATTCCTCAACCGATAACTCCGTCGTCCCAATAGTCGCGGGTGCGTTGAAACTGGCTGGTCTCTTGAACTAGCTTCCGTGGCAACTCATTGAAGAAATAGGCCGCTCCAGCAGCGCTATTCCAAGATTGCCGACCGTAGCCACGACTCAAATGCCGCGAGACGATCAGCTGATCTTTGGCACGTGTAAGCGCGACGTAAAGCACGCGCCGCTCTTCTTCGACGGCATCATCATCGTGCAAGCTACGACTATGTGGGTAGTTACCAGGCTGCATAGCCGGTACGAAGCAAACTTCGCATTCAGTTCCCTTGGCACTGTGAACCGTGATCAACGTGACCATCCCGTCTTCGTTCTGTTGCTCGGGTGTGAACTCTGTAGCTGAGACAGGATCAAGTGTATAAGTCTCTAGAAAGCCAGAAACGCTGCGATGATTGCCCGCTAAGCGTTCCAGCAAAACCAGGTCCCGCTTCCGGTTCTCCCAGTTGTCATACTTATTCTCAAGTGTTTTTTCCATCTCTTCGCGAGTTACTTCAATCGCACGCGTTGGCTTGTCCAAGTGGCCGAGCAATCGCTTTGGAAGGTTGGTCACTTCTGGTCGCGTTTTCAACAGCTCCTGCAAGCGTTCAACTGCCTGTTCTGCCGAATCACTTTTGCTGATCTTTTCCACCAAACGAGCCGCGGTAACTTCTCCAATACGCGAAAACAAGGTCAAGTACCGCACCCAAGCGAGTTCGTCACGATAGTTGACGATGGCACGCAGCACGGAAAGCAAGTCGCGAACATGCGCCATTTGCAGCAGGCTCATTCCGCCGATGAAGCGGTACGGAATCTTCTCTTGGATCATCGCCGCTTCGATGGGGCGGGCTGAGTAAGCCGAACGACAGAGCACCATGTGATCCGACCACGGCACGCCTTCAGTACGGCGATCTTTGATGGTGTCCACAATGAAGTTGGCTTCATCCAAGTCAGAGTCAAAATCCAACAACAAAGGTGTCTCGCCAATACCTCGCACCGACTCCAGCTTCTTGCCGTACTTTAAAGAGGAACAGTCGAGAACCCAATTGGCAAGATCCAGGATCGGCTGCGTTGAGCGATAATTCTGTTGTAACTTCAGAGTCTGACCGTTCTCAACTCGTTCTGAGAACGAATGAACGTTTTGAAAATCCGCCCCTCGAAAAGCGTAAATACTCTGCGCGTCATCGCCCACGCAAAACAGATTGCAATACTCCGCAAAGCTTTGCAGAATGAGCCACTGCAGAGGATTGGTGTCTTGCATCTCGTCGACTAACAAATGCTCGTAGCGTGAACATACGTTTTTTCGCACTTGCTCGTCTTCGTGCAGCACTTTGGCAAAGCGCTGCAAGATATCGTCATAGTCCAGATAGGCAGCCGCCTTCTTCCGTTCACGGTAACCTTCAAAAATCTTGAGCGTAGTTTCTGCAGCCCCCCCTTCCAAGTCGGTAAACTTGCTCAAGTAATCGGTGATTGGCTGATTGGTGTTTCTAGCGAAGGAGTAGAAGCTCAGCAATTCCGCGGCTTGAGGGATACTTGCATCGCGCTGCACCAATTCACCTCGACAGAGACGCATCAGCTGCAATTGATCATCACGATCCATCACAGTCAGGTCCTCGAAGCCGAACCACTTGCGACGCGAACTCATGATCCGCAGACAAAGATGGTGGAAAGTTCCAGTTACCAAGCGAGCTGCAGTGCCTTCAGAGGCTCGATTCAGTCGCTCGCGGATTTCGTTTGCCGCTCGACGTGTGAAAGTGACGATAATGATCTTGGCTGGATCAACGCCGTCGTCTATCAAACGCTTAGCACGCCCGATGATCGTGCGAGTCTTTCCAGTGCCTGCACCGGCGAGAACCAGAAGATTGCGAGCATCGCTCTGGATGGCAGCTTGCTGCTCCGCGTTAAAGTCCATTCTCGTCCCCGCTCAAACCTTTTTCCCCTCAATATGCGGCGGTTCCAACTTCTCCAGTTCCCGCCGAACCTGTGTTTCGGCAATCATTATCGTCCTCTTTTGCCAAACCGACCAGACCGCGTTTCCCACCAATTGCCAGACTCGTCTACGCCGTGTGAAGAGTTGCCCAATCGTTTGACGCCCAGCCGTAGGCATCGGCTCGGCCTGGAGCCTCCTGTAACACGATTCTGGTTCGCACAGACTCACTCGCTGGCGCGTCGTGCTTGTACTGACTGACTCGCTAACGCGTTGCTTTGTGAGCCCCAAGCCACAGCATCTGGAACGGGAAATTCTCGTGCGATCTAGAATTCGCCTTGGCTTTTTAGGGCTCGCTCGGATACTTTGAACCCAACCTCCCTACAACACCTTCCACCGATTCACTCAACCATGTTCTCACGCATTTGGCAGTTGACTTCCGAGACCGTCCGCATCTGGTTCGGCGCCCGCTCCGCCGAGATGGCTGCTGCAATGGCATACTATGCCATGTTATCGGTCGCCCCCACCTTGGTGATTGCTACAGCGGTCGCAGGCTGGATCTACGACGAGCAACTCGTGGAGCGAAAAATTGTTGACACAGTCAGTCAAGTCACCACTCCCGAGATCGCACAAGTCATCGCCGATATCATCGGAAGGGCTCAGACGCCACAACAAGGCATTGTGGCGGGTACCATCAGCGTCGTGATTCTACTCACGGCCGCTTCCATGGTTTTCACGCAACTCTATAGCACTTTCAATTTGATCTGGCATGTGGACCAGCCCAAAGGCGGTTTCTGGTTCAACATGCGAATTCGACTGGCAGGCTTGATTCTGGTACTTAGCGTCGGCGTGCTGCTGATCACCGCTCTTATTCTTCAGTCACTTGCCGGGCAACTCAGCCATCTGGTAGTGAATTACCCTTCCCTAGTGAGTTGGATCAGCCTGATCGAGCAGCAGCTAACGTTTCTGTTCATGCCTCTAATCTTATCGGTGATGTTTTGGCTGTTTCCTGCAACCAAGCTCAAGTTCATCGATGTCATCCCAGCTGGCTTCCTGACAGCTTTGATGGTGGCTGGCAGCCATTATTTCATCGATCTGTACCTGAGCTACTCATCGACAAGTGAAGTCTACGGAGCAATGGGCTCCTTGGTCGTGATGCTAGTTTGGACTTACCTACTTGCCATGATCTTGTTCCTCGGCGCTTCGTTTAGTCGTGCATGGGCGCATACTTTCGGCTCCAGACGTCCCAAGCCCTCACAAAGTGACGTTGGAACACCACCGCAGCCCAGCACCATTGAAAACTAGTAAAAGCGAGCGGCAAGTGATAGCAGGCTGTCGATGCAATGAGACGTGGAACGTCGGTCGTCTTCACTAGCATGGTGTTCGCGGCGAAGCCAGCTCTTACAGCCTCTAATTAGCCTGAGGCCCGATTTTCTCTCGGATTGAGGAACCGGAGGCTATCCCCTGCACATTCGATAAGCAAAGTGTCGCCCTCGCGAAGGTTATCCTTCAACAATTCTCCGGCAAGTTCATTTGTGATCGCCGTTTGAATCAATCGCTTCAACGGCCGCGCACCGAAACTCGGGTCATAGCCTTGCTCCGCGATGAAGTCGACTGCGGCATCTGAAATCTCCAGCTCAATCTGTTTCTTGGCTAGCAAGTCACACAAGTTGCGGAGCTGCAAGTTCACAACTGCACGAATATGTTGCCTGTCGAGCGGATGAAACACGATGGTGTCATCGATTCGATTCAGGAACTCAGGCAAGAGCCGCTCTTGAAGCGAAACTTTGATCGCACTTTCCAGCTCGCTATCGTCCGCGCCCTCTTCCGTCATGCGCTGGATGATCTGACTGCCGATGTTGCTGGTCATGACCACAACACAATTTGTAAAGTCGACAGTTCGTCCTTGTCCATCTGTCAACCGGCCGTCGTCCAGTACTTGGAGTAAGATGTTGAACACGTCTTGGTGCGCTTTCTCGATCTCGTCGAGAAGAATCACGGAGTAGGGACGTCGGCGGACCGACTCCGTAAGCTTGCCACCTTCTTCATAGCCGACATAGCCAGGAGGTGCACCTATAAGGCGGCTTACCGAGTGGCGTTCCATGAACTCACTCATGTCCAGTCGCATCATGGCTTGATCATCATCAAACATGACTTCAGCCAGAGCTTTGCAAAGCTCCGTTTTGCCGACCCCAGTTGGACCGAGGAACAAAAACGAACCGATCGGACGATTCGGATCTTGCAAGCCACTCCGACTTCGCCGGACCGAGTTGGCAACCGCTTTGACGGCTTTCTCTTGTCCAACAACTCGCTGATGCAAGCGTTCTTCCATCACCAATAGTTTGGCTCGCTCGGTTTCAAGCATTCTTGTAACAGGTACTCCGGTCCAGTGCGAAACGACGCCCGCAATCTCGTCAGATGTGACTTCTGTGCGAAGCAAACGTGGACGAGTGTCATCCGATGCGTCATCATGCTGTACCTGCTCTTCCTTCTCAAGGTGCTCAGCTAGAGACTGCCGTTGCTTTTCCAGTTCGAATAGGCGCTGATAGTCCGTCTCAGGAACCTGCGATCCAGAGGATTGCTTCTCGCGAATCCCGGTTTCAAGCTGCTGAAATTCCAGTTCGGCCTGATCAAGTTGCTGACGTAACGACTGCACGTCGCTCATCCCAAGCTTCTCCGCTTCCCATTGCTCGCGCAAGCTAGCTAACTCTTGCTGAAGCTTACTCATTTCCGCTTCAATTTGCTGCAATTGCTCTTCTGTGCCTTCATCTGATTCTTCCGAGAGCTGCCGCTGTGCGAGTTCGAGCTGTCGTAGGCGGCGTTGCACGACGTCAATCTCAGCTGGCACACTTTCACGTTCCATCGCGAGACGGCTTGCGGCCTCGTCCACAAGGTCGATTGCCTTGTCTGGAAGAAAACGATCCGCGATGTAGCGGCTTGATAGCTCCGCAGCAGCAACCAAAGCGGAATCCCGAATCTTCACCCCGTGATGCGATTCGTAGCGAGGCTTCAGTCCCCGCAGGATCGTAACCGTACTCTCCACGGTGGGTTCGCCAACGTAAACCGGTTGGAAGCGACGTTCGAGGGCTGCGTCCTTCTCAATGTGTTTGCGATACTCGTCCAGTGTTGTCGCACCAATGCAGCGAAGATCGCCACGAGCAAGTTCTGGCTTGAGGAGATTTGCCGCGTCACCAGAGCCCTCGGCTGCACCAGCTCCGACTACGGTATGCAATTCGTCAATAAAGAGAATGACATTCCCGGCGGCATCCTTGACTTCGCGTAGAACGGACTTAAGTCGCTCTTCAAACTCGCCACGAAACTTTGTTCCTGCAACTAGCGATCCCATATCCAACGAGATTACTCGGCGATTCTTAAGACTCTGTGGCACATCGCCCTGAACGATTCGAAGAGCCAAGCCCTCGACGATCGCGGTTTTCCCTACGCCCGGCTCGCCAATCAGCACAGGATTGTTCTTGGTCCGACGTGAAAGCACTTGGATGACGCGACGGATCTCTTCATCGCGACCGATAACGGGATCAATCTGGTTGTTTTTTGCTTTCTCGATGAGATCGATGCCGTACTTGGCCAACGCATCGAACTTACCCTCCGGATGCGGATCGGTCACTCGCGCACTTCCGCGCATCGAAGCAATCGCATCCAGAACTTCTTTCTCGTCGATGCCGACCAGCTTAAGTAGGTTTTGTGCCTTGCCTTGCTCGGCCAACATAGCCAACAACAGGTGCTCGGTGCTGACGTACTCGTCTTGCATCGAAGTGGCGAGTTTTGCCGAAGCATTCAACAGATTGGTCAGCGCTAAACTTGGACTAGGGTGACTCCCACCAGCAGCGCGCGGCAGTTTTTCGACCTCGCTCGTCGTAATCGAACGCAAGTTTTCCAGATCGACATTTAGTTTGCGCAACAGAGGAACGATGATGCCATCGCTATCCTGGATGAGGCTTTCCAGAACATGAATCGTATCGAGATTTGGATTGGTTAAGTCTTGAGCACGGCTTTGAGCTTGAGACAGTGCTTCCTGTGACTTGGCGGTCAGTTTGTCAAATTGAAATGTCATGTCGTCTCCCCTCCAATGCGTACTGCCAATGTGGCTCTGGGCCACCAATGGTACTGGTACAGAAAATCGAGTGCCAAAGTTGGAGTAACTGCGCGGATTCACCAAAACTCTAGCAACAAAGCACGGAAGTGCTTGTGGCACTGGATCTCTCTGAGCGGCGTTGGCCGCTGGTTCCTGCATCGATTGGTCATTTTAGTGATCCCTGCCCGAAGCCTAAAACGCCGATGCGGCTCACCTGAATCACAGCCTGCCCTATGAACACCGCGGATTACAATGCAACGCAGATCCTGCAAAGGTATTCCATCCGGTACGCAACCAGCCCAATCCTGAAGGACCACAATGGGAACTGTCATTACGATCAAGTGTGCGGAAGAATTCCAAGCTCAACCGATACCGAGTGCCGAATGATGGCATATAGAATTCGACGGCAAGCACGCGGAATAATTGGATATGTTGAATCAGCTTCACGCCGTTTGGCTGTTCGCGTCACTGGCTATCACGACATTTTTCTCTAGCAATGTTTCCGCCCAAACGGAATTCAACTTCGAAGCAGGAACATTCACGCCTGCGTTTCCGGACTATCGAGCCGGATCGCTTGTCGGCCCAAGCGTCGTTTCGCTTCAAACCAACATTTTCGAAGACAACCAGTCCGATATTGGGCCGCAACTTGGCCAGAATGGCTTCTATCAACTCGGCAAGTACCGACGGCTAGCCTTTGATCTCGATCTGGCTTGGATCAACTCGATGGGCTCCACCGAAACCTACGCGGATCCTGGTCCAACGCAAAGCTCCTGGCATCCGACTTAAAACGGAACATTTTTCTTTTCGACGCCAGACGGTGGCAATGCAACATTCTCGCTTGATAGCGAAGCCTTATACTACGCCGAACACATTGGCATTCAGCAACGGATGCACACTCGCTTCGACGGTCTCGATCTCGGCTTGGGATTCAGTCACTTTGCCTTCGAGCAAGACCGAACTCTAGACGCAGCTTTTAGAAATGATCCCTCAGGACAGTACATCAAGGGCTTGGCCTCTGATTTCTTCGGCGGTTAACTCCGCGGTACACTTCATTGATAAGTCCGCTCGCACCCAGTACTGATTTATTTTGGTAGCGGCCTATTCGGCATGGATGCGGATTAATGTGGTAATAGTTTGCCCCGCGATACTGCAGGTACGATCGTCACCCAGAAGAGTACATCGAGCCAAATTGACGATTTTGCTGGCACGCTCGACATTGGACTTCGCACTGAGAAAGTCATTCGTTGCGTTTGCGTTCGCCCTAATCTTCACTTGCGATACATCTCATCGATACCTGAAATCCACCGTTCACAAACGATTACCTCAGGCCCTCCAGTATTCTTGGACACCACCGACGCCCTGATGGTAACCACTGGATTCGAAATCAGGCTCTGAGTAAGCTGACAACAATTCAACTCTAGGGTAAAAAAGCCAACGTTGGACTTGTCCGACGCTGGCTCTTTGAACTTGTTGATCTGGCAGAAAATTGCCTTGAGACTACTCGCACGATCTCTTAATCGTTCTTGACTTCGAACTCCGCGTCGATCGCGTCGTCATCGCCGCTGTCGCTTTCTGCCGCAGCTTCAGGAGCGTCAGGCGCAGCTCCGGCAGCCCCCGCCTTTTCGTACAGTACTTTGCCGAATGCCTGCGCAGCCTGCTCGAGCTCAGCAGTTGCCGACTTAATGGACTCTGTATCCTCAGTCGTAATGGCTTGCTGCAGCTTCTCAATCGATGCGTTTAGTGGAGCCTTGTCTTCGTCGGACAGCTTGTCATCATTCTCCGAGATTTGCTTTTCAAGCTGATACACCAAGTGCTGTCCCTTGTTGCGAGCTTCTGCAAGCTCGAACTGTCGACGATCCTCTTCTGCATTCTCCTCCGCATCCTTTTGCATGCGATCGATCTCGTCACTCGAAAGGCCGGAAGACTGCTCGATGCGAACAGAAGCTTCCTTACCGCTGCCAAGGTCGCGAGCCGACACATTCAGAATACCATTCTGGTCGATGTCGAATTTGACTTCGATCTGAGGAACACCACGCGGAGCAGGCGGAATTCCTTCGAGGTTGAACTCACCAAGCAAACGGTTCTGAGCCGCCATCTTGCGTTCACCTTGGAACACGCGAACGGTCACAGCAGTCTGATTGTCCGCCGCAGTCGAGAACGTATTCTTCCTCTCAGCAGGAATCGTCGTGTTGCGATCGATCAAAGAAGTCATCACTGCGCCTTCGGTTTCGATGCCGAGGGTCAGCGGAGTCACATCGAGCAGTAAGACGTCCTTACGATCTCCTGCCAGAACGCTACCCTGAATCGCAGCGCCGATCGAAACAACCTCATCAGGATTGACACCTTGGTGAGGATCCTTGCCGAAGATTTCTTTGACAACTTCACGCACCTTAGGCACACGCGTCGAACCACCGACCAAGACCACCTCATCGATATCGCTTGGACTGAGCTTCGCGTCTTGCAGTGCTTGAAGTACAGGCTTTTTGCAGCGTTCGATTAAGGTATCGACGAGCTCTTCGAACTTCGACCGAGTCAGCTTCAATTGCAAGTGCTTTGGCCCCGATGCATCAGCCGTGATAAAGGGCAGGTTGATATCGGTCTCAGGAACCGTGCTCAACTCCTTCTTCGCCTTCTCACAAGCTTCTTGCAGACGTTGCAGCGACATTGGATCGCTACGCAGGTCGATGCCGTTTTCCTTCTGGAATTCGTCGGCAACGTGATTCACAATAGCTTCGTCAAAGTCGTCGCCACCGAGGTGCGTGTCACCACTGGTCGAGATAACCTCAAAGACCTTACTCTGGTTTTCGCCTTCGCCAGTCGAGGCAACTTCGAGAACGGATACGTCAAAGGTACCGCCACCTAGGTCAAACACAGCGATCTTGTGGTCGCGTTCCTTGTCCAAACCGTAAGCCAAGGCGGCCGCGGTGGGCTCATTGATGATACGTGCGACTTCGAGCCCAGCGATCTGCCCGGCGTCTTTCGTCGCTTGACGCTGTGCATCATTAAAGTAGGCAGGAACCGTAATCACGGCCTTGCTAACACGGTGCCCCAAGTAAGACTCCGCCGCTTCCTTCAGCTTGCGCAAAACCTTGGCCGAAACTTCTTGCGGTGTAAGCTCTTGATCGCCGACTTTAATCTTGACGTACTCGCTAGCCTCACCCGTTACCTCGTAAGGAACCATCTTCTCTTCGGATTGAACTTCCGAATGACGACGGCCCATAAAACGCTTGGCCGAGTAAACCGTGCGCCGCGGGTTGGTGACTGCTTGGCGTCGTGCGGGCTCACCCACGATGACTTCGTCTTTATCCGTGTAAGCCACGACGCTTGGGGTCAAACGATTTCCCTCAGCGTTCGGGATTACCTTGACCTCAGAACCTTCCATGATGGCTACAACCGAATTGGTTGTACCCAAATCAATGCCGATGATCTTTTCACCTTGTGCCACTTGGATTCTCCTTCAATGTCCTATCGACTTTTCGCCACTGGCCGAGTCTAAATTAGATCTCATAGCGAGCAGCGAATCTTTTCTTGTTCTCAATTCCATCTCTACTTTCCGCGGCCATTTTTGAGCCTTCGAGTGGAGTGGGATAGCCGACGCAGCAACCTGCGTGCCAATTGTGGCGATCCAGCGGCTAATCGCATAGATTGCAAGTTAAAGGCGCGATTATGTTGCTTGTAAGGCCCCGTGAAGGGATAGTTGACTGGGTTTTGGCAGCATCTAAGAGCCGAAGATTTAGTGCCTCGACATTGTGAATTAGTCTTGGCGACGACCGCAAAATTGCCAATTTGACAGACGTATCCACCGCACGCCCAAGCCGGCTTATTTGCGGATAGGAGCCAAAGGGAGCCAACATGGCAGCTTACGAAAAACACGCAAGAAAGCTCGGCGAGCTAGATCAGCGTTTTGTTGCCTTGCTTAATGAAAGAGCAGGGCTCTTGCGTGAGCCAGGTAAAGCGGACTCACCCAGCGCCAATCTAGACGCGGGGTTGAATGCAGGTAGTGGCTTCTCGCAAGAAGATTTGGCTTGTTTCCTTCGTCACGTCGACAGTTTGACGCGCCGTGCCGCGGGCAGCACCAAGTCCGTTAGTTTTCTTGGTCCAATTTATAGTTACAGCTATCTAGCAGCCGTCAAATATTTCGGAATGGCGGCGAATTTAAATCCAGTGACCACGATATCCGCTGGATTCCAAGAAGTAGCCCGCGGACAATCTGATTTCGCTGTGGTACCAATCGAAAACTCGACAGATGGTAGGATTGTCGACACCCTAGGCATGTTCGCCAAATCACCTGCTCGCATTTGTGGCGAAGTTCTGCTGCCAATTCACCATTGCTTATTGGCGAATTGTGACCGCAGTGAAATCGTCGAAGTCCAAAGTAAGCCTCAAGCCATCTCACAGTGTCGCCAGTGGTTGGCCGAACATCTTCCGCACGCGAAGCTTGCCGAAGTCTCCAGCACAGCGACAGCCGCAAAGCAAGCCGCCAATACACCTAGTATCGCCGCAATCGCCAGCGAAGAAGCTGGAATTCATCACGGCCTTCAAGTTGTCGACAAGAACATCGAGGACAACCCACAAAACCTCACTCGCTTCGCCGTGATCGGAAATGACAAGCATGCTCCAACCGGCAACGACAAAACCTCACTAATGTTCCAACTCGAACACCGCCCAGGTGCATTAGCCAGCGCTATGGTCCTGTTCCAAAAGGCTGGCGTCAATTTGACGTGGATCGAGTCATTTCCCATGCCCAACGCTCCAGCAGAGTACTTGTTCTTCGTTGAGCTAGAAGGTCACGCTGCCACGACGCAGGTAGAGGCCGCCATCGAAAAACTGCGTCAAGAATCACCACACCTCGAAGTACTCGGTTCTTACCCGAGAGGCATCTGAGGCCAACGATTGCTTCAGAGCTACCATAGATTTCAGATCCGCTACGAATCCAATCGTTGTTCAACCAGCTTTTCCAAACCTTTGCCTGTCAAATCTTCATTAGCCAATCTCAGACAGATTCCTACCCGGTTTCACTGGTCCAAATCTTGCGAGTTCGCTCTGCGAAGCTGTACTCGAGCAACCAATCGATCTGCTCTTTGAAGTGGCTGCCTTGAGCTTCTTCGAGATTGACGTAGATCTGATAAGCTTGCTTGACGATACGCTCAAGCTTCTCAAAGAGTTTCGCCTGCTCGTCATCGGTATCGCCCTTATCCTCTTCCTCCAGAATGATCGCTTTTGAGATGAGCGAGTAACCTTTGATAAAATTATCCGCGTTGGGGTCGTCGATCGTCTTCTCGAGGGTAGAGACGGCACTGTTTGCATCGGTTTTGCGTTGTTGCACCCGGGCCAGATGAATTCTGGCCAAGCCAATATAGTAGCGGTCGATGGCACTTGCGTTGGGACGAGCAAAATAGTGCTCGACCGCCTCCCACTTATCATCCCTTGATGCAGGTATCTGCTCACTAACAAGAGCATACTGAAACTGTGCTTTAGCGTTTTCCATTTGAGGCACGCCGCGCCATGCCTTTGTATCGGGAACCTCAATCGGTCGTTCGAAGTTTACGATCAACCCGATCACCAAACACGCAATCACGGCTAGGGTTGCTAAACCGCGTCTGAGCCATGGACTCGCGTGTGCGTCCTTCTTGCGTTTACGCAACAGGGCTTGGAGCTCCATGGTTGCTTGCAGCGATGGTTGATGCCCCACTTCGCTAGCTCGTGGCAACGGCAAGGTTTGCTCGGGCCAAATCGCCTGCAGGTCAGCTTCGCGTTTCTCCCGCAAGAAGTCAAGCACTTCCTGCGGTGAGCTGAATCGTTCATCTGGCGACTTTCTCAGCAGTCGCTGAACGAGTTCGGACAACGAACCGGGAACAGCATTACGGAACTGCTCGATACCTGGTACCTCGGCCTGGGTGTGCATCATTGCTAAAGCAAGTTGCGTGTCCCCCGTGAAAGGAGGTCGACCTGCGATCATATGAAACAAAGTAACGCCCAGCGAGTACAAGTCACTGCGAATGTCGACCTCTCGCCCCTGAATCTGCTCAGGGCTCATGTACATCGGCGTTCCGAGCGTCGTACCAGCTCGAGTCAATTTGGGGTCGTCGCCGAGAAACGTACGAGCCAGCCCGAAGTCGGCCACTTTGACTTCGCCATCCCGAGTGAGCATGATGTTCTCAGGCTTGATATCCCGATGCACAATCCCACTCGAAGCCGACTTGTTCAGGGCGGCTAGAATCTGAAGGAGTATGCTCAGAACTTCAGGCAATTCTAGCTGCCGATCCTCAACGACCGTCGGCTGATTCGCGGCCTCGATATCCGTCGTATGGAAGTTGGCTGAGGCACTTTTGGAGCTAGGCTCGACCGATGGCGGGACGTTGTTCGTCGCGTCGAGCGCCAGGTACTGACGTAGATTGGCGCCTGGGATAAACTCCTGAGCGATGAAACGCAGCTCATCGTCTCGGCCTACGTCGTAAACTTGAACAATGTTGGGGTGAATCAACGCTGCGGCCGAACGCGCTTCGTTCATGAATCGCTGAAGATTCGTTTCATCGGTCGCAAGTGATGCCTTGAGAATCTTGATCGCCGCCGGGCGTTGCAGATCTTCGTGCAGGGCATAGAACACGTCAGCCATGCCACCACTCCCGAGAGCATGTTCAATCCGATAGCGTCCTACTAGCCGTCCTGGCTCGATGGCGTCTAGTTTGGGACTGGAAGTGCTCATAATTCGGTACGGTGCTGGGCGTCATCCTAACGTTGCCATTGTAGTTGTTTTGTTGCAAAAAACAGCCAGACACCCCACGTTTGGTCCAGCGGCAAAACTATTCGGGTTGCTGTACTGCGGCCATCTTCCTCGCCACGCAATCACTCAGTTCAAGCAATCTTTGTGGCGTCAGTTGTTCGGCACGCGTCTGCGCGTCAAATTCCATCTCAGCCATGATTTCATCTACGGCTGGCTTGTCCAAATCTGGTTTAACAGCGCTCACGAGAGCCGAACGCAGAAACTTACGGCGATGGATGAAAATGTTTCGCACTAGACGATGGAAAAAATCAGGATCCTTGATCCGCTTCCGCATGACTTTTTGCGGCTGGATATCAAGGATGGCCGAATCGACCTTAGGGGCTGGCCAAAAAACCGTCGGTGGGATCAGACGCACTATCTCAGCTTTGCACTGAGCCTGAATCCAAACGGAAAGAGCACTGTAGTCTTTCGTGCTCGGCTTGGCGATTATTCGCTGCGCGAGTTCTTTTTGAATCGTGGCGACCATTCGAGTCGGCCAAGGCTTCATATCTAGCAGATTGGACAGAATCGGCGTCGCCACGTTGTACGGCAAGTTGGCAACTAGCTTTAGTCTCGATCCCGAAATCGCAGCGAGCTTTTCTTGTAGTGTCTCTACAACTTGTGGATGCAACTTATTCTTACGCTTCAGAGCATCTTGTTGCAGCAAAGTCACGTTCTCGTGGTCTTCAAACTCATGTGCGGCCAAGGGCGCCAACAAGGAATCAATCTCGATCGTGACAACATGCCCCGCTTTGGCCGCCAGTAAGCCGGTAAGCGAGCCCATGCCTGTGCCTACTTCGAGCACCACGTCGCGCTGTGAGATCTCAGCCGTGTTGGCAATCATCTCAACTAAGTTTAAGTCGATCAGGAAGTTTTGACCGAACTTTGTTTGGGGCTGCAAGCCGGCAGCTTGAAAGCGATTCTGGAGATACGAAAGTGTCTGACGTTGCGACATAGAAGAGTTACTTTTTCGGACCGAACAGGCGAAATCTAAGTTTTCGACAAATCGCAACCCGAAACGTGAGTGAGGCCTGAAGACACTCGCCTCGCTCACGCTTCGGGTTGTGTCGCATCACTTAATTCTGCGAAGGCAACGCAGTGATGACGCCTTTCAATTGTTGTTCCACATACTTAGCTAAGATATCAGTTTCTAAGTTCACGGAGTCCCCCAACTGCAACTCGCCCAGAGTCGTCTCGGCCAGCGTGTGAGGGATCAAGGCAACTGAGAATCCAGTATCGGTTACATCAACCAGGGTCAGCGAGACTCCTTGGACTGTGATCGAAGCTTTGGGTGCCATCTGACGCAGCATTTTTTCTGGACATTCGAAAACCATGTCGCACCAATCGTCATGGTCGCGGCGACTAGACAGCCGCCCGACGCCATCGACATGCCCACTCACCAAGTGCCCGCCAAGTCGATCTCCCAGTGCTAGAGCTCGTTCGCTGTTCACTAGCGATCCGACTTGAAGGTGCCCAAGGGTCGTCTTCGCCAATGTCTCTTCACCCGCCTGAAAACTCATCGACTGCTCATCCAGTGCTACGATCGTCAGGCAGCACCCGTTACTAGCAACGCTGTCGCCAATCGCCAAATCATCGTACTGTTCAGGACGCGTCAACCGCAGCAGAATACCGTCGGCTTCTTGCTCGATGGCTAAGATTTTCGTTTTTGTCTCTATAAGCCCAGAAAACATCGGTCTTCCATGTAATCTCTGCTGGACGCCTCAAGGGCAATACCCTTAAGACCCATCGCCTCGAACCCCTCAATGGGGACTAAAATCATAAGGAAATTTAAGGTAAACGCCGCTTCTCCAATAGGCGTAATTGATCCTGCGGCAACGAATCCGTGAAGCGATCTTGCCATGAGGGTAATTCCGCATGGCCCCTTATTCAATGGTTCACCGCGAGCGACTGGAAGTCACATTCCCCCCTTGCCTCGACTTAACGTGAACATTCTTCGCATTCGGTCAGCAGTTGGGCTACCCAAGTCGTAAATCAGTTCAAGACTGCCACAGTCAGGTAAGGCAGGAGCAATTCTGGATAATCCCACTGAGGAAGAATCGGGGGCTGCGAATTTAGGCCGTCTTTGCGTTCGCATGGGTCGCTAAGATGCCCCTGTTTTGCATTGCCAGTGCTAGTCGAGTCGTCAAGTTTCCGCACAATAGCGTTCGAAAGATGGATAAGACGTAATTCGCAAACTACTCCGTAGTTCGGCATATCCATCAACGCGAACAGCTGACTTCGGACAAGCAGAACGGCGGCGAGTGCCCGCCGGAACGGGAAGGGTAAATGATGAGCACAATTCAAGCTGTACATGCACGCCAGATTTTGGACAGCCGCGGGAATCCAACGGTAGAAGTAGAAGTCGAGTTGCTGGACGGTTCTTTGGGCCGAGCCGCAGTTCCTAGCGGTGCCAGCACCGGTGCTCACGAAGCTTGGGAATTGCGTGACGGTGAGGCCGACGTCTACATGGGCAAAGGCGTCACCAAAGCAGTCGAAAACGTCAACGGCGAAATCGCCGACGCCCTGTATGGCCTCGATGCGGTAATGCAACGTGACATCGATCACGTGATGCTGGAACTGGACGGAACACCAAACAAAAAGCGACTCGGCGCGAATGCGATTCTCGGTGCCTCACTTGCCGTCGCCAAAGCTGCTGCCAACTTTGTCCAACTCCCGCTCTACCGTTACCTCGGCGGCACGTCGGCTCACATGCTGCCAGCTCCGATGATGAACATCGTAAATGGCGGCGAGCACGCGGACAACTCTGTCGACGTGCAAGAATTCATGGTCATGCCTCTCGGCTTCGACCGATTCTCTGACGCACTGCGAGCTGGTGTTGAGACCTTCCATCACTTGAAGAAAGTACTCAGCAGTCGGAAGCTGAACACAGCCGTCGGTGACGAAGGTGGTTTTGCTCCCGACCTAGGCAGCAACCAAGAGGCACTCGACTTGATCATGGAAGCCATCGACAAGGCGGGTTATAAAGCGGGTGAGCAAATTCAAATCGCTTTGGATGTCGCCGCAACCGAGTTTTACGACTCCGGCGAAAAGGTTTACTCGATAGACGGCAAGAAGTTGTCTGGGCCTGAAATGGTCGACTTCTTGGCAGGCTGGGTTGACCAATACCCCATCTGCTCGATCGAAGACGGATGTGCTGAAGACGATTGGGAAAGCTGGAAGTTGTTGACGGACAAGGTCGGCGACAAGGTGCAACTCGTTGGCGACGACTTGTTCGTGACCAACGTCGAACGCCTGCAACGCGGCATCGACGAAGGCATCGGCAACAGTATCTTGATCAAGGTCAACCAAATCGGAAGCTTAACTGAAACCATTGACGCAATTCAACTCGCCGCACGCAATGGCTACACTTCGATTTCCAGCCACCGATCTGGCGAAACCGAAGACGCCACCATCGCTGACTTGGCAGTTGGTCTTTCGACTGGCCAGATCAAGACAGGCTCAGCTTCTCGAAGCGACCGCATGGCCAAGTACAATCAATTGCTCCGCATCGAAGAAGAGCTCGGCGACACCGCAACCTACGGCGGCCCGATTTTCCCAAGCAAGTAAACTCGCATCATGATAGGAATTCAGCGAACAATTCGATAACACCGATCGCCCTAAACCCCTTCGCGGAAATCCGCAGAGGGGTTTTCTTGTTTGGAATGGAGATGGTGCTCAGCATGATCATAAGATCTGCAAATATCGCGAATTGCCCTAGTCGCTACATTTCCATCTAGCTTGGGAAGACTACGCTGCGTGTGACAAGGCGATGTTTGTGATACGAGTCGAAAAGTCGTTCACAGCTTCTTGAGCCGTATTCCAAGGTATGGAATTACCTCCTTCGTGAACCATGGGTTCTTCGCGAGCCAGCGATTAGTTAGCGAGCTCGGGTGCGGCGACGGCGAGTTGGCTGGCGTGAATTCCCGCCACGCATGGACGATTCCCGTCAGCGATGACTTGCGGTGTTTTCCTAACCGATACTCATGTGCATATTGACCGATAACCAACTCCCATTTCACGGCACTTAGTTGACTCACCAATTGTCGTGCCACAGTTGGGCATACTCCGATAGCGGCGATAGATCACCGGACTCTCGCGTGCCAGGATAGCAGAACTCCACGGGCACAGCCGCGATCTTGGATACATCGTAAAACTCGTCTTGCGATATATCCTTCCAATCAAGAAGCCATGCTTCACTCAGATCATCCCACGGCATGGCACGCCAGATTCGTGGACGCGACTGCCTGGTGCCTAGCCGATTATCAACACACTTGCGGCGACAATCGTTCTTCGACCATACGGCAGCTCGCACTCGCATTCTCGGCAACTACGAATTTGCTGCAGCAAATCGTTCAGTTCACTGCTGAAGAGATCTTACCTTATGTGCCTTGATACCAAGAATGCCAGTAGTGAATAGTCTGAGGCTTACGGCAGCCTCAAAGGATACTCTGCCGCCATTCATCTACAGGTAAAGAAGTCTGAGGAGACGATCGACAACAGAATGTCGCGGAGGCGGAAGTCTGTATCAGCAGACTGCTCGTAGAGCTGGTCAAGGTTTTTGCGGTCGCGGAAGGTGAGTTGGCGAGCCATGGCGTAGGACAACATGTTGCTGATGAATGCTCGGGAAAACTTTTCTTCGTCTTCCATGAGAATCTTTTTCAAGCCAAGTGGTCCTTCAAAGGCCCGGCCGTCCATGTGAACAGTTCTGGTGTCCACCGGAAAGCGTCCCGAATTCTTCTTTGCAGAATAGTTGCTAACGTCCATGTATTCGTCGCGCCATCGTCCGATCACATCAAAGTTCTCCAATGCGATGCCGAGCGGATCCATCTTCTTGTGACAGCTATTGCAGCTTAAATTCTCGCGGTGTGCATCGATCGTTTCCTTGATAGTCTCCGCTTTCGACGGCGGACGGAGTGCAGCGATTTCCAAGCCTGCGGGTGTCTCGAGATGATCTCCGTAAAAGCTCTTCAATACCCAGGCACCACGATAAAACGGGTTGGTGTACTCGCCGTTGTTGGTGGTCATCAGCATGACCCCAGCCTGAGCAAGAAGACCTCCGCGAAAGCGATCCTTATCACCTAAGGTTACTTTGGAAAATTCCGAGGTGATCGCTTTAGGTCTGTAGTCGACCGGTGAAATTTTGGTTGCCCCAGGGCGTTTGTTGGGCTTGGCGACAGAATGCCCCTCGATCCGATAAATGTAATTGAGCTCTGGAGTGATCATTACGAAATCCGAGTCAATGAAATTCTCTAAACTCAAGTTGCTGTGAAGAACTTCTTTGAAGAATTCAACCGGCTCTTTCTTGATCTGATCTCGGACAAGATCAAATTCTTCTACTGAGAAGATGTTCACGGCTGGTTCAAGAATGTTGAGCTTTTCAAGATCGAGCCACTGATGCACATAGTCTTTGACAAAACGATCTGCCCTTGCATCTTGCAGCATACGAATCGCTTGCTCGCGACGGACATTCGGATCCTGCAACTTTCCCTTTCGTGCCAAAACAAAAAGCGTCTCGTCGGGTAGGGAATTCCAAAGGAAATAGGAGATGCGAGCCGCAATGGCATAGTCATCCAAAGGACCTGCAGAGTCTTCAACGCCTTCGTGTTTGTACAAAAAACTCGGCGAGCACAGCATGCTGCGAATACCTGCCTGCAAACCTTGGTAGATGTTTCGGCCTTGAGCGAACTCTTGCTCTGCATGGGCGTAGAACGGCCGCATCTCGGCGTCGGACACTGGCCGCCGAAAAAGATTCTGTGCAAGCTGACTCAAGATGTCCTTGCTTGCCTCGTAACCAGTGCTGGCATCAATGTCCTTGCAGTACTTAGAGTAGAACTGCGTCTCGGGAGGCCAGGACTCATAGACTGGACCGGTAATCTTCGCGGTTTCAATGCAGAACATTCGCTGAGAGCCTCCCTTGACCGAGTTGCATCGGAGCACAATTGTATCATCCGACGATAGCTCGGCAGTGAAGCCTTCACTAGGATCGAATTCTTGCCAAGCCGCGTTCTTGGGAACAACGTTAACAATGCTCTGTCCAACTCCCGAATTTTTCCGCAGGAAATAGCTCATTGAATGGCCGCTTACCGGCGAATCGTCCTTGGCGAATTCTTCAATGTCCGTGACCGCAGGTAGTCTTTCTTTCTCTCGGCTGCCAGGAACAAACTTTGCTTGGATGTAAAACCCGTGTGGCACAATCCGGTAAATGCCCCTGGTTGGAACACTTGGGTTGATCTTGATCTGCGTGGCAGGGGCAGCAAACACGAGTGGTCGCGAATCCCGATCCAAAGTCGGTGCAAAAGCTTTCGTATCGTCCTTGTGACTGTGCGTATCGATGTCCGTGTTTTTGGTGGAATACACAATGGTGCGAGGTGCTGGCTTGTCACTAACGACACTCTCCGCGATCCTATTGGCAACGTTGAAGTACGTTTCCATATCGACGGCGGACATATGCAAATTGTCCGCATTGTTGTCAAAGCCACCGTCGATATTGTCGAGCGGAAGTCGGTCAATCAGGTTTAAATCCGTACCCAAAACATCGTTGACCGTGTTCTGATATTCGACTCGACTTAGTCGTTTTAGTCTGCCGGGTATTTGCGTTTCAGCGAGAACGCCAAGCTGCTTGGCCAAGATTTGCTGAATCGTTGTCGATTGGGTGGTTCGCGGGTGGTTCGGTGCATCTTCCGGAGGCATCTCGCCACCTTCGATCGCCGAGTAAACATCATCAAGCAGACTGGGATCGTTCCATTGCTGCTCGTTAAATTGATCGAGCCGAACATCCGCTTCGGATTTCTTCTGCCCGTGGCAGGAAACGCAATAAACGCTGAAGAATTGCTGTGATTGTTCACGATCGTTGGCAAAGCAGTCCGCTGGATTAACTCCAACAAAGAGCAGTAGCGCGAGCAAGATGGAACAACGGTTTCGATTGCGGAAGTCCGATAACAAAATCTCGTTTTGGCAGCTCACGATACGATCGACGGAGTGATAGGCGAATATCGACTGTTTTTCCATTGCGAACTCCTCACTGCTTGGAAACATCCTGCTGTTCAGACATAGGCTCGGTTGATTCAATAAACAACTGATAAGCTAGCTGGCACTTGCCACCTGTTTTTCGGTTGTTCCGTGCGGCGGCCAGCTCGGGTCTGGATGAGCCGCATCGCCGTCAGGCAAGTCTGCAGTTATTGCGTCTAAATGCGGGACTACTATCGAAGAACCGGCGAACAGCGGCCCTGCCGCCGGACTCGCAACTTCGCTCATAACCATTGCTTGAACTAAAGCCTTAAAGCTCAATTATCCTCTTGCTATTTCCGAACTGCTCGCGCTGGATGCCGAATTTCTGAAGGATCGATAGATAGATATCGCAAGTCGTCTCACCATTGCGAATCACATGGCCGCCATGATTGGTGAAGCCTCCGCCAGCCAAGAGCACAGGAATTTCAGCTCCGTTGTGCGGACCCCGAGTCTGACTCACGCTGTTGTTTCCAGTGGCCACTGTCACCGTTTCATCCATCAGCGTACCGCCCGACTCGACTTTCGTGCTGGCGAGCTTCCCGTAGAAGTTCGACAGCAGTGAAAAGAACGAAGAGTCATATTTCGTCAAACTCTTGCGTGCGTCTTCAGACTTGGGCACGTTGTGGGTGGTGATGTGGTGATCATTGTCAAGGCCCACCATATAAAAGTTGACAACACGTGTGACATCGAACTTGAACGCCTTGTATATCATGTCGAATGCGATCCCACGCTGAATCTGGCGTGGGTTGTCCAAGAATCGCTTTTTATCGACGTCGGTAGCGAGGAAGTTATTCTCGAAGGATGGTGCGACCGGGAATTCGACATCCTGACTCGGTTTGCTGAGCCATTCGATGGACTTGTTCAGTTCTTGCTCCGATTCACGCAGAGCTGCGAAGTACTCTTCCAATCTTTGTTTGTCCTTGCCTGAAACACGCTGCATCAAAGCCTGTGCCTCTTCTAGTGATGTATCGAGGACGCTCTTCTTATGTGCCAGAAGCCGTTCCTGAGTCTTGGGATCTGTCTTTGCAAAGAGAGTTTCAAAAAGAACTCGCGTCGATTGAATCGGCATGACTGGAAGCCTGTTCCGCCACGATGCGACAATGTGGTGGTGAGCGTGGCTGATAAAGGTGACCACGTTTCGAACTCGGGTTAGGTGCCCAATGTGGTCCGCTACGATCTGGTCCAGCGAATCCGGATTCGTCGTGGTGTTTCCGACAAAGCACTTGTGATCACGGACGTGATCCCCACCAAACTTCATTTTCGAATAAAGCGTAAAATGATCTCGGTGCTTCTTCAGCGGCTCCATGTGGTCACTGAACACGTAGTCCGCACCATCGGCCTGCGGCAGCACATCCGTGAAGAATCCGTAGCCCATACTAATACAGAAGAGTCGCTTGACGTCCGCATCAGCCTCTGCTGGCTGCTCTCGCCCCCAGCTTTCCAAGGCTGGTAGAAAAAGTGTGCAACCAGCAGACTTCAGAACGTCGCGACGTTTCATATCGATTGCCTCTCGATGTTATAGCAATGGACGAATCGGTCAGCCAAGAACACGAGACAGCTGACTGTGCTTCGTCGTCAAATTTTGATGGTGGGTCGTGGCCGAGGACCAAAGGCTACTGGCCCATCAGCCTATTCAGGGAGGATCGCAAGAGGGATTGGGCAGTGAAAACTTCACTGCAAGTCTCAAAGTTTAATCTACTGGCTTTGCACTTGGAAGACAGACTAAGCGGAGCCGTTCGCAATGGTGCAGGCTCTTTCGCTCAATCCCCTGCGTTTGGGCGTTTTTGCGCATCGCTTCTCGCACTCGTAGACCGCGCGATTAGTCGCGGAGAAGAAGAAGCGTACAAGGGATTTTCTGATCAGCATTTTGTAATACGGCGATACAAGCCCTGGATTCCGCGACGAAATATTTTTCCAACGGATCCGGCGGCCACGCGAAAGATCACGTCTTCAATTTCAATAACTTCGGATCGTACTTCGAGCCTTTGGAAACTTGGATGAGCGTCATGCGGATCTTGGTGGGGAAGAACTTTTCGTGATCCCTCCGTTTGTGGGCATGCCCCTTTCCGCCACTGTCGTCTTTAATCACTAGATGCATCTCTTTGATACCTTCGGTCCAAACGATACCGTCATTCTGCCAAAACTTCGTCATGTCAATGTCCTTTTCATACACTCCCGGTTTCTTGTAAACGCCAGTTCCGATGCAGCCATAGCCGCCGTTTTGGCGTTTGTTGGGAATGTAGCAGACACTCCATGTCGTTGGCTCCTCGCCCGCTGGCTTTTCGAGGACCTCCAACCGCACGTGTACGGTACCGTTGCGATAATCGATGGGCGAGGTCCAGTCCTTGGGGCGTTTGCGGTTTAGCTCTGCTCCTTTGAGATAGTAGTGAGATGGGCTGGGTTTGGAGTTGTCCGCGTCGGCTTTGGTGAAAGTGAAAGTGGTATCGAAGAGTACGAATTGCTCCGCGCGGCTGTTATTCGTAGCTGCAAACAGGAAGGACAGTGAAAGGTAGGCTGAGAGAATGGTTTTCATATTAGCTTTTTCTAATTCGAGTCGTGCTCAATAAGCTACTTGCAAGCGTGGAGCTTGCGACGGAGCGGAAGATGACCTTGAGCTCATTCGGGTATCGCAAACGCGACGATTTTGCCGCCACGAGGGCGACCGCTTTTTCCACCGCCCGCGGAGATAACAACGTACTGTCGCCCATCAACCATATAGGTACTTGGCGTCGCGTTACCGCCAAACGGTAGCTTGGCCTTCCATAGGAGTTCGCCGGTTTCTTTGTCGAAAACGCGGAAGGTCTCGTCTGCGGTGGCACCGATGAAGAGCAGGCCCCCAGCAGTAACCAATGGACCACCGTAATTCTCCGTGCCAGTGGGGGGGATGCCTCGGGCCGTCAATTCGGGATACTCACCCAAAGTCACTTTCCATTTGATTTCACCGGTGTTGAGATCTACCGCATTCAATGTTCCCCAAGGCGGCTTGATTGCAGGGTATCCTTCGTCGTCCAGCCAACGGCGAAAGCCTCCAAAGGCATATGTGGGGCGTTGTTCCGCAGCCTCGCTGTCACCAGTTTGTTTAGGCTTTTCCTCAGCATTTTGCTCCGAGCCTTTGCCTAGCACATAGTCCAGAATCGCGGAACGCTTCGCTTCAGGCATACTCTCATACGAGGGCATCCGTCCCTTGCCTTGTCGCGTTTGAGTTTCAATCTCGGCCCGCGTCCTTTTTTTATCGATTCCGAGCAAAGGTGGAAACTTCAATTCCTCGTTGCCCTTGAGATCGAGGCCGTGGCAAACGCCACAGTAGATCATGTAGTCGCGTTCGCCTGGGACCAATTTGGAACCATCTGCATGGCTAACTTCGATCATTTGTAGCAACCAGGGCATCTCGTTGATATTGACGTAGTAAATTCCATTGGGATCAGCAGCTCCGCCGCCCCATTCCATGCCACCATCAAAGCCAGGAAACATGATGCTCTCATTGAGGCTTGGGGCAGGGAACGGACCAAAGTTTGGCGCGGCACGAATTCGGTCCAGCGTCATTTGATGCGTGTCGGGTGAGATGTCCGATGCATCGTCTTCCGTGTAGTATTGCCGCATCAGTGGCGGGGGCTTAGTGGGAAAGGGCTGCGTTGGCCAAGACTGTTCACCGACCAAATCAGATTGTGGAACAGGACGTTCCTCGATCGGCCAAAGTGGCTCTCCTGTGACGCGGTCAAAAACGAACAACAAACCGTGCTTTGTTCCCTGTGCGACGGCATCAACCTGCTTGCCATCGTGAGACACGGTCAGTAGAACCGGCGGGCAAGGTAAATCCTTGTCGAGCAAGTCGTGGTGAACGATCTGAAAATGCCAGATTCGCTCGCCAGTGGTAGCATTGAGCGCGAGGATACAGTTTGCGAACAAGTTTTTGCCGTGTCGCTGTCCGCCATAGAAATCGGGTTCTGCGGTCTTCGTGGCAACATAGACGATCCCACGTTTCTCATCTAACGATTGACCGCACCAGGGCATCAAGCCAGTTGCAGTCTTATGAGCGTCGGCGGGCCACGTATCATGTCCAAACTCACCAGGCTGCGGAATCAAATGAAAGATCCAACGTCTCTCGCCAGTGCGAACATCGAAGGCGCGAACTGCACCTTTACCACCAAGACCACCAACAATCAGCAGATCTTGATAGATGACGCCAGGGGTATTGAGGCCCGAGCCAAGGTTGATAGCACCGTTCTCACCAAATTCTCGAATGGTTTTGCCTGTCTTCGGATCAACAGCCAATAGAAATCCATTCACGCCGGTGAACAGACGTTGCTCCTCACCGTTTTCGTTTGCCCAATAAACGAGTCCTCTTTGACGCGCGCTACCCGCACCCGCTGGTTCGTTCGCTGGATCCCACTGCCAGATTTCTTCGCCAGTGGCCGCGTTGAGGGCGATGATCTTCCGAGTAGGAGTCGGTGTGTAGAGCACTCCGTCGACAATGAGATTGTTTGCCTGATACTCAGCGGCAGCGCCGGTATCGTAAGTCCAGGCCACTTCCAAATGCTCTACGTTTCCCCGGTTGATATGCTCTAGTGCAGAGTAGAGGTTGCGTTCTTTGCCACCGAGATACGTGGGCCAGTCGGAATCCTGTCCGTAACAGAGGCAAAGGCTGTTGCAGCTTGCGACGATCAGGATTAGTTGTTTGAATAAGTTCATTAGCACGACGACAAAAGTTGCAGTAATTCAAACGCTCGCGAGAGGAAAGAGAGCGACATCTCAAAGCGCAACAGCTTATAGCGGCGCAGAGCTCGACGCTACCAGCCGTGAGTTTTGACACAAGAGAAGATTTATCGAAAGATTCGAGGCGCAGGCATTTTGTTCTTACTTGAGCGAAACACCGTCGCGGCCAGCAGCAACTTTAGCGACAAATCCATCCTTTTTTGCTCGCGCCAAATCTACTAGACTCGATGCATCATCGCGCAGTCATTTGTGGTATGAGCGAATCGAGAACACCTCGTAATCGAGCGAAACTATGTGCAGACTGCTCCGGCTCTTCAGTTACGTTTTCACTCTTCTATTCGTGGCTATTCATACTGCAGCTGGTCAAGAGCTAATAAAAGCGCCGGAAGGGCATGTGAAACACAAGCTGTCGAACCTGCGTATTGAAAACGGCGCTCTGGGCGAGGTGATTGCAATCGATTACCAGAGAACGGTCAAAGGGCAAGGTGACATCAAGTGCAAATAGCCGTCCGAACGGACGCCGGCCGCTTAGGGAGCCTGGCTGTCTGCTCCGAGATAATCCTCTTTGGTCTGCATAAGAACGCTCATGGCGCAAGTAGCAATATGATCGTGCTTCCCGACTTTAACCGTTCCACGAACGGTTGCAAGCGAAACTATTTTCGGCTGATCTAGTTGACGGAATTTCTCATTTTTGCGAAGCAGTTCGATTTGGCTGCGGAGGCAATCTGGTTCCAATTCCCGCAAGTGAGACGCTTTCGAACACGTGTTTTGCGTTGTCATTGGCAAAGACGCCTTCGTGCATGCCACTATCCAAGCAAGCCAACTTAAAACTTGTACAGAAACAAAGCTTGATAGTTGATATCGTTTGGTCGTCGACCGTTAGGCGTACTGTCATATCGATCATTGGCTCCCAAACGGACCGAAAAGTTTCCGTCCTCGTCGAGTAAGTGCTCCCATCCAACGTCAGAGACAAGACGATAGTCAGAAAAGTCACTCCAGTTGGGGAAGTAATCAAACTTAGAAATCAATTTATTGCGGTTGTTGATTTGATGCTCGTAGTCAAATCCGAAAAGCGCCTCAGGCGTCCAATCATTGTTCGGCCCGCCGAACTCGCGGGATGCACCAGCACCAAACCTCGTTTTTAAAGTCAGATCATCGGTGTTGTAGATGCTGTAGCCGATACCAGCATTGATGTTGTAACGCAGATCAAAGGCTTTGAACTCATCGTATTCCAAACCATTCTTTACGAAGTAGGTCCACGGTGATTCCCCTAGAAAGCGCTCAAAGTCCGCATACAACAGCGCATTGTTCTGTGTTTCGACTCCACCAGCTTTAGTACGATTGTGCGAAAGTCGGAAATCCCACAAGTTGGCATCTGTCTTGCGTTTGAAACGTGCCCCTGTTTGGAAGCTAAACGACTGAGCATTGCCGTCCGAACCGTTGATGCCAAGTTCAGCACTGTTCTCCCAACCATCGTACGGCAGCCAAGTCCAAGGGTAATACCACACAGGTTGATACACCGGTTCGGGATCTTCGATGACTGGCGTAGGAACATCACGCTGAAGCGGAGGAGGTGGCTCCAACAAAGCCTCTTGACCTGCTGCCTGAACCACCATAGAAGTTGCCGCTGGTGCGATAGCAAAGTCAGGATGTGCCGGGATGGAGTCGGCCGTCAGCCATGCTGGAGGTTGTGCCGATGCAACTGAACCGACAGCTAGCGAGACGAGACACGAGAGCAAAACCGGACATCCGAAAGTCTTGATGACTTCCACAGGCCCACTGACAAACGATTCTGTGGCATTCTTGAGGCACATCCATACACTCCGAAATTCGAAAGGATGCGATGGCTTGTAGAGCAATCGCACTCGGCTGATCAAGGGTAATTGGCCAGCTGGTCGAATTCTGGCTCAATTCTTGTGGCTACCCGGAGCTTGGCGCTCCGCGAACGCGGATTTTTGGCAATTTCTGCTTCACTGGCGGTGACAGGCTTCTTGGTCACAATCCGCAGGCGGGGATCTTCGCGGAACGCATATTTGACGATCCGATCTTCCAGTGAATGAAAACTGATAACCATTAGCCGGCCACCGATCGTCATGTAGTTCGGAAGACGTTCTAGAGCCGAAGTGAGGATGCCAAGTTCATCATTGACAGCAATGCGAAGTGCTTGAAACGTTCGCGTTGCAGGATCGACGCGACCGTGCTTTCGATTGCCTGTTGTCGCCCGCCTTGCCCCTGGAATTGCTCGATATATTAACTCTCGAAGCTGCTCGACCGTCTTGACAGGCTCCTCGCGTCGAGATTCGACAATGCGACGGGCGATGCGGCGACTGAAGCGTTCTTCGCCCCACTTATAGATGGTGTCGGCAATCGTTTTCTCATCGGCGCGATGCAGCCATTGCCAAACTGGCTGGCCTTCCTCAGGATTGAATCGCATGTCGAGCTCGCCATTGCCTTGATAGCTAAAGCCACGCTCCCGATCAGCCAGTTGATCACTACTAAGTCCAAGATCCAGTAGCACTCCATCGACTGAGTCTATTCCCGACTCTTCCAAGCACTCGCCCGCATCATGATAGGAACTGCACATCACCCGTGTTTGAGGCGGCATGACGGATTCGAGTTTTGCCACAGCTTCTGGATCTCGATCAACCGAAAGCAGACGACCTTCGGCCCCAACGCAGCCCGCAATCAACCTAGAGTGCCCACCACCACCGGCTGTTCCGTCCAACCAAGACTCACCAGGCTGAATCGCGGCGAGCTCCATGATTTCACCACACAAAACAGGCACATGCACCGGTTCGGTAGACCGATGAATAGGCTCCTGGCTTTGGTCGTCAGACATGCTGGCTTAAATAACGAGAACTAGAAGGGCCAAGCAAGTTGCCGTGATTGTACAGTGAGAAGTAAGAGGCACAGGAGGCTAGCAAGTAAAACTCGAGCATGTTTAGAAAAGACTCTGAAAAGACTCTGAAAAGGAGAGGACCACACAGGGCCACGGGAGACGTCCTTGTTCCCGCGTTGGCCGCCGGTGATTGCACTGGAAAAATCCGTATAAATCCAATGCTTAATTCTTCCGTTCCATCCGTTGGAAGAATTTGGGATCCACAGGTACTCCAAACAATTGAATCACCTGTTTGTGGCTCTTCAGCTAGTGGCCGTCGGCTGAAGCAAGGATCCCAACAGGTCCTTTTCTTCGAGATCTCATGCTTTTTGTACGTCAACCAAATCCTTTAACGCGTTTGTTTCGGATCGTTCGTATTCAGATCGCTTATGGCGTTGGCGAACACCTGTTCCGCAAGCTCGTCATAGCTTGGCTGCGATTTCACCAGGAATGCATCCCAACTAACTGCGTTCCAAATCTCTAACCGATCTCTCACACCAACAATCACGACCTCATTTTCCAAGCCTGCCAGTTCTGACAGCTCGAGAGTCAGTCGCAAACGTCCTTGCTTATCTATATCCGCCGGTTGTGCCTGTGCGTAGAACAGCCGGCTGAAAGCTCGAGTTTCTTTGGCGGCCGGGCTTTGATTGCTCAGCATGTCACCAATTCCTTCGAGCGTTTCTCCTGTGTAGACAAATAGGGCTTTGTCGGTCCCGGGGGTGAGAAATAAGTTGCAGTCGGTCAGAAGCTCTCGAAGTTGCTTTGGCACCGAAAGGCGGAGCTTGTCGTCAAGCGTCCGTCGATAAGTCCCAGTCAGTAGCATTTTGAGCCTTCAAACCGCGCCGCGCGACTCCATTCCGCCCCAAAACCACCCACAAAGCCCCAAAGATACCCACTTATTCTTTCAAGTCAACCAATCCGACCCAAGATCTTTTTTCTGGCAAACGCCATCTCTACGCCTGCGCCTAAAAATCAAAGGAAAACCGCCTGCAACTTTCTTCTCTGGCATCGCGAACGCTAGCAACGGCCACCACGCCGAAAAGCCACGTTCTGGATTTGCACCGAAAGCGGGCATTAGTATCGCAAGGGGCATCAGGCCAGGCGACGAGCATTGCCAGAATTGATGGCATGGCATTCTGGCTTGACCCCGCGAGAACGAGACCAGTACTGTTCCGAATGAATCTAGCTATCTTTTCTCAAAACTTGGGTTAAGAAATCGAACCGGATTCAAACAAGCTTTCCCCCTCCCAACCTTGGAACGCATAAATGCGACCCATGAGATCACCTCGATTTGCTAAGTCTGTCTGCCTGCTCATTGCTTTGCTGGTTTGCTCGCCGGGTTGTCTCTCGAAATGGATCAATGGATCTGGCGACCTGAAGACCGAAGAGGGCATGCGTCGTGAACTGATCAAGGAAAAGCTGGAGGCAGAAGACCGTCCCAGACTAATAGTGGAGATTGGTGCACCCGAGTTGCTCACACGCGCTTTGCTGGAGAACATCGGGCTCGTTACCCAACTGCAGAATACTGGCGGTGAAGTGAAAGCGAGTTCTCAACGCGAAAAGATCTTGGACATGATGCGTCACCGCGACGTGCATCAGCCAAACACTTTGCTAGACGACCCGAGCACCACTTTGTCTGTGATCACTTCGGTCGTTTCGCCCGCTGCACGCAAGGGTGACATTCTTGACGCCGTAATCAAGACAAGCAGTCACGCGGAAGCGACGGACTTACAAGGTGGTTGGTTGATGGAAGCCCCACTCAAGGAAATGAACTTGCTGGGCGGACAGATGCGGGAAGGTTTCGACCGGGTCAAAGCACAAGGACGCATCATCACCAACTTCCAAATCAATGGCTCTGAGGACGAGAAAGACAAAGTCCAAGGAATTATATTGGGAGCAGGTCGTCTCATCAAGGAACGTAAGCTGGGCATTAGTATCGACCAAGAATATGCCGACGCCATCACCATGCGTCCCATCGCACTGGCGATCAATGAACGCTTCACGAGCTACAACGGGTATCGCCAAGCTGGAATCGCTACGCCACGTGAATACATGATTGAATTGGATGTTCCGTCTCTTTATCGCTTGGACCCGTTTCACTTCATCAATGTTGTGATGCGAATTGCATTCTTGGAATCAGAAGATCAACGAGCCGAACGTATCGCACTGCTGCAAAAGCAAGTGATGGATCCCAGTAACGTTCGCGAAGCTTGCTGGCAGATGGAAGCGATCGGCAAAGAAAGCATCCCATGGCTGCAAGAAGCCCTCACCAGTCATGATCCCAAGGTTCGTTTCTATGCCGCCCATAGCTTGGCATACCTGAACGACGCCTCGGGCATCCCGCAGCTGAGAAATCTCAGCCTGCAAGAACCCGCATTCCGAGCCATGTGCCTAAACGCCTTGGCGCTGTTGGAAGACTATCGAGCAGAAGACACGCTTCGAGAACTCATACATGCAACAGAACCAGAAGTTCGATACGGTGCGATTCGCGCTTTGCGTGAAACGTCCCCGAACGACGTCTCGATCACTGGTCGTGAGGTCGCCGGAGCGGGCAAATTGCTTGAGATCCCTTCGGCCTCTACGCCTTTAGTCGCACTCAGCCTTTCACAAGTTGCAGAAATTGTGATCTTTGGCGAGACACCGCGTCTGCACATTCCTACTTTCCACTACGTCAATCCGCGAATCTTGATCTCTCCCAACACCGATGGGAACCTCACCGTCAGTCACTTCAGTCCTGGCAAAGAAGATCAAATCGCAACCTGCCCTCCGAACCTAGCATCAACGCTCAGAGCCATCGGAGAAGTGGGCGGGCACTACGGTGACTGGGTAAAGTTCCTGCGTGAGAGTCATGAGAAAGGCTACTATGCCGAACCCCTCGTCATGAATCCCATCCCCGTTGCGGGTAGACAGTACCACGACCCGAGCAAGGAGAACACGGCGCTGAGTCTTGACGGCGAGATGGTCGAAAGTACTTACATTGCACCTGAGATCTTGCAAGAAGCAGCCGAAGTCGAAGAAGCAAGTGTGAATTTTTGGAATCCTCTGACTTGGGGCAATTAGCCCACACAATCTCTCATCCTTGATCTGAACACGCATCTTCGTAATCTCTTTCCATGCTGATCGCCCTTGAACTAGCCGGTTTCAAAAGCTTCGCTGAAAAAACGCGTTTTGATTTCCCGGATGGTATCACGGTGATCGTCGGTCCTAATGGGTCAGGAAAGTCCAATGTCGTCGACGCCATCAAATGGGTTCTAGGAGCGCAAAGTGCCAAGGCCCTCCGCGGCAAGGACATGGCGGACGTCATCTTCAAGGGCTCCAGTTCTGCTGGCCGCAAGGCATCCAATAGCGCCGAAGCCACACTCGTTTTCGACAACTCGGAACGTAAGCTCGGCGTCGATTCAGACGAGGTCGAAGTCACTCGGCGCGTCTACCGCAGCGGCGAAGGCGAGTACCAAATAAACGGTCAGGCCAGCCGCCTCAAGGACATAAAGAACCTGTTTCGCGGCACCGGCGTTGGCGTCGATGCGTACAGCTTGATCGAACAGGGCAAAGTCGACCGCATGCTGCAAGCCTCGCCGCGCGATCGCAGAATTATCTTTGAAGAAGCTGCAGGCATCAGCCGCTTCAATGCTAAAAAAGCTGAGGCCGCACGGCGACTTGAACGCGTCGACCAAAACCTCACGCGACTCAAAGACATTGTCGATGAGGTTCACGGCCGACTAAGTCGCCTTAAGTCACAAGCCACTAAGGCGCAGCGCTACCGCGGGATGACTTCGCGTCTGCGCGAACTTCGCTTGCGACTTGGCTGGACCGAGTATTCGGAGCTGGCGGAAAAGTGCGAGCGAATCGAAACGCGAAGCGTGCAGCTGCGTTCAGAATTTGAACTCAAGAAGGTAGAACTTGAAGAATCGCGCGAATCGGCACAAAAAGCAGAGCTTGAGCTCCATAAAGTTGCCTCTGAGTGCCAAGAAGTAGAAGGACGTTTGCAAGGGGCGCAGCAACGCATCGCCGTTTGCCAGAACCAGCAGTCGGCTCTTCGCTCCATCATTGAAGAAAACGATCAGGAATCTGCGCGACATGCTGCTCGGCTCGCCGCACTGCGGAACCGAGCTGGCACAGTACAAAAAGAAGTCAAAGAGCTCGAAAAACGTCTGCGAGCCATCGAAACACGGTTTACTGAAACACAAAGGAATGCCGAGCAGAGCGGAGCGGAAGCAGATGAACTCCGAAAAGAAATAGCGGCGGGGCTAGCTCAGCGTGATGCGCTCCGCAAGACTCATGTAGAACGCCTTCGCGAACTGTCGCAACGCGAATCCGAAGCCGCCAAGCAACGCGACTTCGTCGCTAACTTAGAGGCGGGTGTTCTCAGCTTAGAACAGTCGCACCAAGAGCAAAAAGTCGCAGCTGCGACGGCTAAGCAAATTTCGGATCAAGCCGAAGAGCGGCTTAGCCAGGCGGAATCCAAACGCAAAACGGCTCAAGCAGAATGGGAACACCTACAGCAAGTCGTTCACAAGAATCAGCATGAAGCGACACAACTAGCTGAGCAGAACGCGCACATCGCTGGAAAGCTAACAGGTGCATCTGAACGACTCGAGATTCTTGAGCAACTGCAGCAACACTTGGATGGTGTCGACTCTGGGGCTCGGCATATTTTAGATCTGGCATCAAAGTCGGAAGATCCAGTCTTTCAGTCGATTCACGGATTAGTTGCGGAACTTATTTCTGTCGACGTTGATTTGGCTCCGCTCATTGATACAGCTCTTGGTCCTTCCGCCAACATTCTCGTGCTCGAAGACGGGCAGATCGTCCAGAGGATTCGAGGTGGGTCGCTGGACATTCCTGGACGGCTAAGCCTGATGCGACTGGATAGAATCCCTTCGCGACGGTTTGGTGAAAAAGTACAACTTGACGGCGTCGATGGAGTGGTTGGTCGAGCAGACCGACTCGTCCGTTGCAGACACAAATTCATGCCGCTGATTCGCTATCTGCTTGGCACAACCTGGGTAGTCGAAAACCTTGAAGTCGCGTTGGAGCTTGGGCACTTCCGCGGAGCTGGCCTTAGGTTTGTCACGCGCAATGGCGAAATGATTGAGTCCGACGGATTGCTGACTCTCGGCGCCATTCAGTCCGCGTCTGGTCTTGTTTCGCGTCAAAGCGAGATCCATGACGCTCAGTCTGAAATTGATGCGTTGCACAATCAGCAAACCGAAATCAGACAACGCATCGGAGAACTGAACCGACACATTTCCTCCCAGCGTCCTGAACTGGATCTCAAACAAGATAGCGTGCAGGAGCTCGCGCAGGACGTCGCCCGACATTCGGCCCTGCATCAAAACGCGGTCAGCAGTTATCAGACGCTCCAAAAAGAGCTTGTTGGTCTTGAGGAAAGACTTCGATCCAAGAAACAGGAGCTCGAGCAGGCGCAGCCAAGAACTGGCGAGCTTGCTGAGAAAATGGAGCAACTCCGCTCCGAGATCAAAAATATTGAACAGCAGCAAGCAGAACAAGAATCAAAACTTGAAGGTAAAGATGAACTGCTGGCATACCTGACGGCGGCTGAAACCAGTGCTAAGGTCGAAGTTGCTCGAGCCGAACAGCGGCTCGAATCGACACGAACCAGTTTCCGGCACAGCACCCGCAGTAAAACAGAGCAACTGCAGGCTTTGGAAGAAGCTGAATCAGAGCTTTACCGAAGACGGCAGAAGAGGCAAACGAGTGAACTCGAAATCCTGGACCTGACCAGTGAACTCAGTGAACTTTACTTGGTCTGCGAAGCAGAAGAGTCCGCTCTAGATGAACTCGCCGAAAGTGCAGGCTACTTGCGCCGCGAAAGGCAAACCAAAGCCAAGCATCTCGAGACCACCAATCGCAATATCGACAAGATCACCCAGCAACTAGAAACATCCAAACTCGAACTGGAGCGTTTTCAAGAATCTAGCCAAGCTCTGTCGCAGCGCTTCGAGGAAGACTACAACATCCCGTTTGAGGAGGTCGAATCTGCAAAACTGATCGAGGATAAATCCGAGCAAGCCGAGCTGGACGCTGAAGCTTCCGAGCTGCGGCAGGATATTGCATCGGTTGGCGAGATCAACATGGCCGCCTTGCAAGAGCTGGACGAACTACAACAACGATACGATTATTTGAATGGCCAGTACGAAGACTTGGTAGCTGCAAAAGAGTCGCTGCAACGAATCATCCAGAAAATCAATCAAGACTCGCGAAGGCTATTCTCGGAAACACTCGAAGTCATCCGACAGAACTTTCAAAAACTCTACCGCAAGTCCTTCGGCGGCGGTAGCGCCGATATCGTGCTGGACGAAGGCGAAGACGTACTGGAATGCGGTATCGACATCATCGCCACGCCGCCAGGCAAGACTGCACTATCGAACTCACTGCTCAGCGGTGGTGAAAAAGCACTCACAGCCGTCGCGTTACTTCTCGCCATCTTCCAGCACCGGCCAAGCCCATTCTGCGTTTTGGACGAAGTAGATGCTCCATTTGATGAAGCCAACATCGGCCGCTTTGTCAACGTACTGACTGAGTTCCTTGACTGGACCAAATTCATCATTGTCACCCACTCGAAAAAAACGATGACCGCCGCCACCACGCTTTACGGTGTGACGATGCAAGAGTCGGGCGTGAGTAAACAAGTTGCCGTCAAGTTTGAAGACGTCAACGAGAAGGGAGAGATTCTCGATAAGAAAAAGAAGGCCGCGTAAAAAGCCTGTTCAATCACGAGTCACCCTCCGGCTTGCGGGGAGGTCGGCATATCAGGGTCGAGGAGAACTCTTCTCTAAGCCTCAGCCGCAAATGCCTTTACCGCTCCACACTAAATCCCTGCGTTCGTACCTTCTCCAGCTCTTCCGTCAGTTCTCGAACCAACGCTGGATTCTCTTCGGCCACATCTTGGCTCTCAGCCAGATCGGCCTCCAAGTCGAATAGCTGATAAGGCTTGGCGAAAGGCTTCCCCTTAGGCTGCTGCCTACCACCGGATCCGTTCCCAGCAACCAGCTTCCATTTACCGCGACGAATCGCGAACATCCCACCAGCCGAGTGATTGATAACGCCAGCACCTCGTGCCCGTCGCGCGGCCTCACCGCTGGAGGTATCCTGTGACAAAGACTCCAAGAGCGAGACACTATCTTCGGCTTGTTTGCTATCCAGCTCGGCTCCTACGACGGACGCAAACGTCGCGTACAAATCCGTCAAGCAAGCCACAGTGACCGACTTCTGCCCCCGCTCTATCTCCGCGGGCCAGCGGACAAGACAAGGCACGCGATGTCCGGCTTCCCAAACATCTGCCTTTGTGCCTCGCAGAACTCCATTGGCACGGTGATGCTCCGGACGGAATCCTTGCACATTGACGTTTTCGACATGATCTTCCTTGCCAGGCTCGTCATAGCGATACATGTAAGAACCATTGTCCGAGGTGAAGACAACTAAGGTGTTCTCTGACTCACCAGACTCGTCGATGGCTTTTAATACTTGGCCAACTGTCCAGTCAACTTGATGCACGAAGTCGCCATACTCACGCAGCTCCGTTTTGCCACGAAAACGTTCGTGCGGCTGTGTAGGCTTGTGCGGCCCAGTAAGCGGCATGTACAGGAAGTAAGGCCTTTCTTCGGCTGCCTCACGCTCGATGAAGCCAACCGCCTCTTGTGTCAAACGATCGAGCACTTCGTCGATAACAAAATCCTCGGACCTGGGACCTTGGCGAACAAAGTGTGGAAACTTCACCGCCTTCTGTTCCAGAGTCGGAACCATGGTGAATCCATCATTCTTGATAAACACATAAGGCGCCATATCCAGGGAAGCACTGACACCAAAATAGAAATCAAATCCGTGCTGCAGAGGCCCATCGGTAATCCTGCCGCTGTAGTTCACCCCCGGATCACCACTCCATTTCGTCACATCGGCATCTTCGCCATGCATAGGCAATTCCATACCCAAGTGCCACTTGCCGACGGCTCCCGTTCGATAGCCTCGGCTCTTCAGCATGTCCGCAATGGTACTTCGCCCAGGTTCTAAGAGTGGTTTACTGTATCCACCCAACACTCCACGCTTTAGTTTGGATCGCCAGCAATAGCGTCCGGTAAGCAAGCCGTATCGCGTGGGCGTACACACCGCTGACGGCGAGTGCGCGTCGAGCATCGTGAGCCCCGAGGCAGACAGCTCGTTTAAGTTAGGGGTCGGAATCTTGGAGGCTGGGTTCAAGGCTTGAACATCTCCGTAGCCCATATCGTCCGCCAGAATGACAACGATGTTCGGACGATTACCCGCTGCATCCGAACTGCTACCTCGAGTTTCACCGCGAGCCGGATGACGCAGGAGTAGCACGGACATCACCAACACGATCAGGACGCCCGCGTATCGAGAGCTGTAGGTCCCACGCGTCATCGATTTTTCACCTGGGTTCTGGCTATTTTGGAGTTTCATTTGTGGCTGCGCTAATGTCAGGGGAGGGCATTTAGAAGACCGCGAAGTCTACCACGGGAGCCCCCACGTTGCGAGCAGCTTGAGCGTTGATCAATGCTTCAATCTACGCCGTTACCAGAATTCTTTGTCACTCTCCCTTTCCGAGCGGGCCTGCGCCCGGAGAGGATTTCTTTCTACGTTCTAACTCTAATGCAACCTGGGAATTGCCAAAAGTTGAATGGATCCTAATTATGTGAGCCGGCGCGAACGCAAAGCCCTCTTATACAAGCAGAACGCGCGAGCGTCTGAGTCAGCAGTCTGTCGCAGAAAATCCCGACAGCAATGGGCGAATTCGCAAACAACCAGCGGCTAGCGATTTGTTGGTTGAGTGAGCCTTATCCCCGTGAGGCGTCGGGCGTTTCGCGAGCAAACCGGATGCATATCGTGGCCATTCCGCATAACTGCGGGACCGCGAACGGGAGAACGGGCAGCTACAGCCGCGGCCGCTGAGTAAAACCGATCCAGGGAAGTACTCTAGACGTCTGACTCACACGGCATTCTCAATGTGCCCCCTTACGCAACGGTCAGCGCACCAGTACTCGATGCGAAGCGGTCGGTCTCGATGCCCATACGCTGCAGCAGCGATACGAAGAGATTGCAGAGCGGAGTGTTGCGGTTTTTGTCATGTGCGACGTAGCGTCCGTGTTGATAACCACCACCAGCTAGAATGACAGGAAGATTCATCGGATCATGGGCATTTGCGTTTCCCAGGTTGCTGCCAAAAAGTACGGAAGTATCGTCCAAGAGTCGTCCCCCCTGTTCCGTTCGTTGCCCAAGTTGCTTCAGTAACTCGGAGAACTCGGAGAGGATACCTGACTCGATGATCTTCAGTTGGCCAATCTTGTTAGGATCCTGTCCGTGATGAGACAATGGATGATGCTCTCCCTGAACCCCAGCGATTTTTGGCACACCGTGATCTGCCTGAATCATTAAGCTCACCACTCTCGTGGAATCGGTTTGCAACATAAGTGGAATCAGATTCATAAGGCCTCGGATTTTGCCGAGCAGTTCCGAAGGTTCCAAAATGTCCTCGGGAAGATCTACGTTGACTTTAGGCTTAGGTCGATCCAACCACGCATCGGCCTCGGCCAGTTCCTTCTCCGCTCTCCGAATCGCCGCGAAGTATTCATCTAGCTGTTTTCGATCGCCGCCACTAACGCGTCGATTGAGGGCCCTGGTCTGATCCCCAACGGCATCAAGAATACTGCGTCCCTCAGCTAGCTGCTGCCTCTGGCGTTGCAGGTCTTTGGAACTGCCAGCCAGGAACAGTTTTGCAAACACATGTGATGGACGATTGTCGGCTGGCAGCATAACACCATTGCTGTTGAACGACTGACTCTCCCGAGTATTACTGCCCAAGATGATCGAGGGAAACCGCGTGGTGTGGCCAAGATGACTTGCCGCAAACTGATCCACTGAGATCGTATTCTTGAAACCGGCAAGCCCCGGATTGATCGCCGCAGTAAGAAAGGTCATCTCCGTATCATGAGGTTCCTTGCCGTTTTGGTCGGGATGCGACAATCCGGAGAAGAGAGTAAAGTCACTTCGGTGTCTACCGAGCAGAGCAAGGTACTCTGTGTTCTCGTAATCCGTTCCAGACTTCTTGGGGAATAGTGAAGGTGAATACAAACCGAGCGTGTTGCAGATCAGCACCATGCGTTTCGGCTGCTCTGCGGGCTCAGTACCAATCGCTAGATTCATGGCATCCAACATTGGCAAAGACAAAGCCACTCCTGCTGATCGCAGTGCAGTGCGTCGCGAAATGGGACTATGCATGGATTTCTTTAACTCCTGTACCGAAGTGGGTTTCGCCAGGATTCCTGCGATATTGCCGTGGAATTCTGGCGAACTCCACTACTCACCATCGGTCCGAAATTTTTGACGAACTCCGCTACCGACACTGAAACATTCGACTATGGACAACTTCATGAATCAGACAGCGTAGAGGATAATCAGCGCTCGCTTGTCGATCCAAAATTGCTTCCACCACACTGCGATCCGCGAATTGAATTTCGGCACCAGTCGCGAATGTGATGAGTTTCGACAAAAGATTCCGCGCAAGCTGCTTCTTCGATCTCAGTAGATGCATCTTGAAATCTCGGATGCCATCAAACTCATGACCGTCTTCCGTAGTGCCGGCACAGTCAACCAGCGAGCCAAGCTTGTAATCTTTGTACAGGAATCGCAGACCAACAGAGGCGGTGCGTCTGACGCCTTTGCTCTGACGGTATCGCTGACGATAGTTACCAATGGGATCAAAGCACTCCATGGCAAAACCAGGTGGATCAATTTTACGGTGGCAAGCCGCACAGCTTTCGACTGCTTGATGCTTTTCCAAGGTCTCACGGATGGTGGTTGCGCCGCGAGTATCGGGCTCGATGGAGCCAATCCCCGGTGGAGGTGGATTAGGCGGCAGACCCAATAGATTCGTTAAAACAAAGTTGCCGCGCCGAACTGGTGACGTGACCGTACCGTTTGCCGTCACCTTGGCGATGCTTGCGTGAGCCAATATGCCGCCACGCACACTATCGGCTGGTAAGATAACTTTGCGCATATTTTCGCCCGAGACATTGGGAATGCCATAGTGCTCGGCTAATTTCCGATTGAGAAACGTGAATTTGGAATCGATAAGACTGCTGATGCTCAAATCTTCGGCAATGAGATGCTGGAAGAAGAGCCTAGTCTCGGCCAGCAGGGCGCGACGAAGTACGTCGTCGTATTCCGGATATAAGTAGGCATCGGGTGTAGTGGCGTCGATCAGTTCCAGATCCAACCATTGGTCTAGGAATTCGTGGATGAATCTTTCGCTGCGAGTATCTGCCAGCATTCGGTTGACTTGGGCCTCCAGTGTTTTCGTGCCGAAGAGTTGTCCGGTACTGGCAAGCTCGAGCAGTTTTTCATCGGGTGGGCCACGCCAGAGGAAGTAGGACAATCGGCTGGCGAGAGAGTGCTGTGTAAGTGCAGCCTCCTCGTAGCGGAACTTTTCAAGACTTTCCGATTCCGTCGCGGCATTCTCAGCCTGGGAAGTTCCAGACGATAGCCGGAAGTCTTGACGATTTCCGCTGCTGATGACCTCGTTCGTCAGAAACAGAGTCTCGGGCGAAATCAGAATCGCCCGCAGTGCAACGCGGGCACTGGCGAGGAATCCGCGTCGAGCTTTGAGACTCGGAGCGGCGAGATTGGTGAGGTCATCAATCTCTTTGTCAGTCACCGGGCGACGAAAAGCTCGTGGTGCCAACGCTTTGACTGCATCACGTATGTGCTCGTAGTCAGTTTTGGTCGTAACCGGCATGTAGCGGAAGTCGTCAAGACGTTCGCTAAGAGCTACTGGCTCCCACTGCACGCCAGGAAACAGGTCGTGGGTGCGCTGCGGAGGCCATAACGCCTCAATGGGACCTTCGACGAGTACTTTGCGAACCCGCACACCTTCACCTTTGAATTCGCTTGCCGGCTGCGAGTTGTAAATTACACTGCCATCCAACGCTGGCTCAAGTTCGTCTGCACTAACATAAAAGTAGTCTCCGGGACGAAAGTACTCGATTGTAGAAACCGTGCGGAAATTCTCGTCGACATCCCAGGCAGCGAAGAGTTCACTGTCGCCCTGAACATCGTTTTGCTTCTTGAGGCTCATCGTAACAGGAGACCTTGCTTGATGGGCCGATCCGGTCACGGTGATCTTGTATCGACCGGCAACTGGAAAACGCACACCGTTGTTGTCAGAGCGTAAGTTGTAATTCTCGCCGCGGAACATGATCAGATCGTCTTCGTGTCGGAAGACGGTCCCGCCGCCTCGGCGTACAGGTCGCTCAAACCACATTTTCATGTATCGTGAATTTGCGTAGTCGAGTGCTTGCACCCGATTGGGATTGGGACCAAGCTGAATCGCTTCATCGAGGGCAATATCTGCCGCCGCGAGGAATCCTTTGACATGAACACTGGACATGTCTTGATTCGCCGAGACGACATCGAAGGCACCAGACTTGTTCTCTGGCGGCAGATAGCGTGCGATATCACCACCGGTCCCAAGCAAGTCGTGCAAAGTGTGTTCGTATTCAAGTCGACTCAGCCGACGGGAGGGAACTCGGCCCTGCTTTAACTGTTGCCGGAGGTTTGCGTCAAGAAGCCTTACATTGAGAGAACCCATCGCTGAGGTTTGCAGCTCGGGATCCGGTCGAGGCTCCGATTTCGGTGGCATTTCTCCGCTGTTGACACGCTCGAAGACCTTCACCCACGAACGGAAGGAGTCAGGATTGTCAAGATTCCGGTCGAGCTTCGTAAAGTCGAACCGAGTTTCCGTCGCCTCGTCATGACATGCAACACAAGAAGCATCAATCAGTGACTGGAGATCATCAGCATGGGCTGGCTGAGCAAACAGGAACCACGCCGCAACAAGGGACCATATTGCGCAGCGGAACTCGTCAAGAGCTTCGGCACGACAACGATTCCCGAAAGTCTTGACGACTCCTGCTACGATGGAGCTGCGAAAATGTTGACGACTTCCGCTAAATTGAACTGAAATCTGAGGCTCCACTAGAACTTGCTCTTCGACTGAATGTAAGCGAGTAGATCGTAGATTTCTTGCTCGGTGAAAGTATCGAGCAGACCAGTTGGCATCGTAGAGACATCTGCCGTCTTCCTTGCGTCGATCGAAGACTTCGGCATCACTTCCAGATTCTCTGGCTTCAAGAGATTAGGAATGAAGTGGACTTCCTGATCATTCTCCTTGATTACCAGACCTGTTCTCATTTTCCCATCGTCCCCAAGAATCATGTGAGTTTGATACTCCTTATGGATCTCGGCGGATGGCTTTACAATCTGTTGCAGCAACTTCGATCCTTTGAAACGCTTCGTGACTTCACTCAGGTCCGGCCCGAGTTTCTTCTCGCCAGGGCCGAGGTTGTGGCAACGCGCACAGGTGGCCTGCTCAAACACCATGCGGCCGCGTTCTATATTTCGCTTACCGAGGCGGTCAGGAGTATCACCGAACCAGTGATGCTGCCACTTCTTCACGAAGCGTCTTTTCACCGTGGATTCGTTATTGCCAACGTAGTCAAGGATTCGAACAAAGAACCGACCATCATTGCGGCGTTCAGGATTCGCACGCCGGAACTCATTCCACAGCGATCCAACTTGTCCGCGTTTGTGCTCGGGTAAAGCCGCCATTCGCTGATCCACAAATTCCTGATGCGGCATTTTCGAGTAAGCCTCTGGCATCGCATTAGCATCTATCTTCGCGAACAGCGCAGCGCGAGCCAAACCCATCGTAGGCTTCACCTTGGGAACGCTGGCAAGGTTCCCGATGTCATGATTTGCATCAAAGTACTTCGGCTTGAGCTTGATTCTTCCGCCTTCAGGCAAGGACTTGGGCATCGATATTTTGATTACCGCGCCTACACCTCGTTCCATATGTCGGGCGGGCCCCGAGGTACTCGTCCAAACATTTCCCTCCTCATCAAACTCAATCTCACGCGTGTAAGAAACCCGAGTCGGCAATCGGATTTCTACCAAGGTTTCGGTGACGGGATCAAAACGGTTGATGGTGTCGTTACCAGTGCCGCAAACCCAAACGATGCCGTCCCTGTCAACGTTCAACGCATACGGAATTTGATTCTCGGCATCAGGCAGTTCGTAGACCGTCCACTGCTCCGTATCAGGGTTGAACTTTGCAAAGACGCCGGAACCAAAACCTGGGACCCAGACCATTCCATCAGGTGCGATGTGTAAGCGCCGAGGACCGCGGAAGGGCGGGTTCCATTCTTTGATATTGCCATCCGGGGCCGAGGGATCAATGCGACCAATGCGATTGCCGTTCAGCTTCGAATACCATATCGAGCCATCCACGGGAGAGTAATCGAGTCCATACGGCGTGATGCCTCGCGATTCGCCTCGACCAGCCCCCAAGGCTTGGCCCGCGCTCAGCAGCTTATATTCTTTGACTTCGTGGGTTTCAGGGTGAATCCAAAAACACGAATTTGAACCCGCGTCAGTATACCAGATTAGGCCTTCTGGGTCTTTGGGATTGATTCGCAATGTGTGCGGATAATTACCACGCTTCTTGGGCGCTTCACCGCTACTGAAGACACCAAACTGTTTGGTGTCGATATCGTAACGAGCCATGTGACCGCTTCCGCACATCGTTGTCCAGAGACTGCCGTCATTCGCGGTTTCGATGGAGTGCGGACCATATGCCCCGCGTGGAAACTTGATCGATGTCTGTTCCCCGGTTTTTGGATCGAGCGCGATCATCCGTCCCTTGCTGATATTGACTGCATAAACAAGCCCGTCTCGCGCGAGCTCCAGATCATGGAAGGAACCTTCCAGCGGTTTGTCCATTTCCCACATCGTGATCGTGGCGGCAGCTGCAGCACCAGTCGGAGCTGGAGGAACTTCGAAAGTCGGCCAATTCTCTACTGCATCGTCTTTGTAGGTTGCCATTAGACGCTGAATGATGGTGTTCTGCGTATGTGGATAAAGACCGCCAAACCCATCCATCCTACGTAACATGGTTTCCCAGTCGACGGGCTCTTCGGGTGTCCGGAATCCGAGTGTTCCGACTTGATGACAGTACGAGCACATCATCTTGAAATTCAGCTTGTCACGAGGGTTGTCGAACTTTAGCATGCTGAACGCGCTGCTCGCCGGACGCTGCAGTTCGAGTTCTTTGCCTTCGGCGACGCGTTTGTGGATGACAAGGTCGTCAGATCCCGCAGCAATTCCAGTGTTCCATTCATCCGCAAGCCCCATCAGTCGAGTGCGAATACTGTGCTTCACATCCCGCAGGCCTGTGATCACAAACGATCCATCGTTTTTCGAGAACACAGAAGTCCACTTGCGATGCTCATCGTCGATGGCTGAAACCATAACGCCTTCAACCGGCTTTCCAGCTCCGTCGACTATCTTGCCGCCAATGGACTCTGCTTGCACCAATGCCGGGTCTACAAGTAAGAACGAGACGGCCAACACAACCGTAGCGGAAGTCGTCAAGACTTTCGGCCTGAGCAGCCCACCATTCGTCGGGGACATTGTCATCAGCCTCGGCGGCAAACAGATTCTGGCAATGGTGTGACGATGCATAATCAAGCCTATCTCTGAGTTGCGTTCTTCATAACAGTGGAAGTTTGTGTAAAGGAATTCGTCAAGACCTTCGGCTTGCTTCCGACTTGCCGAAAGTCCTTGACTGCTTCCGTTACGTTTAGACCAAGCCAGCAATCCAATCGTGGACATAATTAGGATGGCTCTCATTCATGAGAAGTATCCAATACCGAAGCTTTTAGGATCATTGCCCGGAAATTCTCGTCCGATACGTCATCGAGAAGTTTCATAAACTCAATGAGATTCGAAACGTCTTTTGCGTTTAGCTTGATTACCGAATATTCGTCGCTGATCCGGCTTGCCTTGCCGGACTTTTTTAAACGCGACACATCCAACTTCATCTTCAATGCCGCTTGTAGGTCAACCTTACGTTTCCTCATGTTGCGGAGTGATGGAGTGGGCAAAGCCTCGCCGCCAATGGTGACGATGTGCGATTTGCCGTCACGAAAATCAGACAGTGAATGACAGGCCGAACAGTTACCAACACTGGCCGTTCCTTCGTACCTGAGAAAAGTCTTGAATCCTTCGTAGGCCGACCGCTCCATGCCTGGTGGCGTTTTCAGCAGAATACGCCCTTCCTGATTCGCTAGACGACTGAAGATGCGCCCGGCAAGATCTTCCGCCGTTTCTTCTTCCAATTCATCCGGTATACGATTCAAGTAGGAGAAGGCATCGAAGACAGACCGCTTTGTAGTGGCGAGACGATGGATCCGCGTTTTCTCTTCCATCTCAGCCTTTTCCCTTGCGGAATTTATTGAGACGTTCGGCATTTTGGTTTGCGTTGCCAAATCGTCGCCAGGCAGCAACTCGTGACTACTTCCGCTACGCGTTGGAGTCGCTGCGTTGTAGACACCTTCAACGGGCACCCAGATTGGCGCATCGGCGATCACATCAGCGTAGAGTTCAAGGAGTTTCTTCTTCATCCTTTCCGCGACTTCAGGCCGCAGCTTGAACACATCCTTCCTTTGCATCGGATCCACGCTTAAGTCGTACAGTGCAAAATGACTGAAGCCTCCTGCCTTGATGGCAGGAATCCAAGCTTCCTGGAAAGTCTGCATACGCACTCGTTCAAAGTTCAGCCGATTGAATTCAGGGCTGGAGAAAGTCGTGTTGCTTACGCGTTGTCCAAGGTTTGGCAAGGACGGGTCGACGCCAGACAACTCAGCCATTCTTCGAACGATCTTATTGTATCGCTCACGCTCAAATGGCAACTGATACCCGCGATAGCCGATCAACGTATAGTCGCCGTCACGCAGAGTAGCTAAGTGACCTGACGAGGGAGCGAGCCAAAGCAGAGGCTGATCGCGTTGGAACTCTGCGTTCTCCAACAAAAGAGGCGAGAGATCAGCGCCGTCAAGATGTACACCTTGAGGTTTCTCAATACCCGTCAGGCCACAAATAGTTGGTAGGAGATCAACTGCCCCCGAAGCCGTACCTTCCAGACGGCCTCCTTGAAAACCGTCTGGCCAGAAAAAGACTCCAGGCGATCGTAAGCCGCCTTGAAAGTTGGAGCCCTTGTTACCTTTCAGTCCGCCATTGCGATCTGCTCGATAGCTGCCATGGTCCGAAGAATAGATGATCAGAGTATTGTCGAGTTTGCCCATCGTCTTGAGCTTTGCAACGAGTCGTCCGATGGCTCGGTCGGTGTTGTCGATCGTGGCGGAATAGATTGCAGCTTCATCCTTAAGTTCTCCATAAATCGATACGATCTCATCTGGAGCGGCCAACCTGTGATGAGGCTCGTTGAACCAAAGATTCAGGAAGAATGGCTGATCGGGATTCTTCTTCTCATCCAGCCAGCGAATCGCATCGTCCACAATTAACTGGCAAGAGTAGCCCCTCAGCGGGCCAACTCGCTCGCCATTGCGAAGAAAGTTGACTGGATTTTTGTGACTGGGGTGAGCACCGTTCGATAGGCCAAACCAGTAGTCAAATCCATGCTCCGCCGGCGAAGGCTTCTTTCGCTTGCCAGAGGTCATCCCAATGTGCCACTTGCCGAAGTGTGCCGTACTGTATCCAGCTTGACGGAGCAATTCCGGAATCGTCACCTCTCGCTCAAGCAAGTGCATATTGTGCCATTGGTCTTGCAAGACGCCGTAGATTCCCGTTCGCAGATGCTGGCGTCCAGTGAGTAGCGTTGCTCGCGATGGCGAGCAAATTGCCGCACCTGCGTGAAACTCCGTGAACCGGACACCTTGTGCGGCTAGCTCGTCGAGCACTGGGGTCTTCACAGGACCTCCGTAACAGCCAAGATCCTTTGAGCCGAGATCATCGGACAGTAGTATCACGATGTTGGGACGCTTCGCTTGCTCGCTTGATTGATTCCTAGCGCAGGTCGTCAAGACTTTCGGCAGTTTGAACATTGTTGGTTCGTCTGAGGCAGACGGCCCCCGAGTAGCAAGGCTCCCCGAGCTGTGCCCCCTGTTTTTCTCGCCTCGGAGAGGCGAGCGACTCTGCCGAAACTCTTGATGAGTTCCGCCGCTGTTGGATGTACCTCCCCGATAATGGGGAGCATTCGTTTTTGGCAGCCAATTCTTGAGCTCAGCCTTTGTACCTGCAAACCTCGCGTCAGCGGCGAGATTCTCCCTCTGCAGTGGATCGGCCCTGACGTCGTAAAGTTCCTCGCCACCGTCGCTGTAATGGATGTAGTGAAACGCGCGCGACCGAACAGCGTGACACGGGCCGTACCAATGTGGCGAGTGCGTGATGACGGCAGGATAGGGCCAATCGGCACCCGGATCTTTGACCAGCGGCGCGAAGCTGCGTCCATCGAGTTGTTTGTTTTCTGGTAATCCGCATAAGTCCAGCAAAGTTGGATAAAGGTCTACGAGGCTAACCGGACTACTGCAGATCTTTCCTTGTGCGCTGGTTGAAAAAGTCGTTTTGTTCGCACCATCTGGCATATAGAAAATCAGCGGTGTGCGAGTTGTCTGTTCCCAAAGCGCCGACTTCGCGATTTTCTTTTCGCCGACGTCGTAGCCGTGATCACCCCAAAGCACAACGATAGTGTTGTCGCAGTAACGACTTTTTTCCAATGCATCGAGCACATGGCCAACGCAAGCATCGGCGAAGGAGTCCGCCGCGAGGCAACCTTGGACAGCTTCTTTCCATTTACCACTCTCACGGAGGTGCCTGATGTGACGCTCACCCATCCGCTGGCCAATCGCCGGGATGTCGTCGAAATCGTCAGCCTTGTACGGCGGGAGTTCGATGTCCTCGAGTGGATGCATGTCGAAGAATTTCTGCGGTGCATACCAGGGGAGATGGGGCAAGTAGATGCCACAGCCTAGAAAGAAGGGTCTATCGTGATCCTGTGCTAAGAACTGCGCAGCACCGTCGGCAGTCCTCCAATCTGGATTGGCTTCGATCGCATGATCGGTCGGTCCCCAATCGATGAGGCGGGCGAGGATCGGGTTGGATGCGAACTTGGTACGGAGGCCGTGCTTGTATCGTTCGCTTGGCGGCGGTGGTAACGCGCCGGTGCGAGTTGAGTAGACACGATCCCAGGCACTTGCATCGGAGAATTTCCCGTGTGCCTGGTGATAGAGTTTGCCACCGCCCAATGCGAGATATCCGTGTTTTCGGAAGTACTGCGGAAGCGTTACCCAATCCTTGTAATCAGGCAGGTCGCGAAACCAGTTCAGGTTGCCATAGATCCCGGTTGTTGATGGTCTCAGCCCGGTCATGATCGCAGTACGCGATGGACTGCAAAGCGGAGCCGCGCAATGCGCTTGCTCGAATAACACACCTTTTTTGGCCAGTGTATCAATGTTGGGAGTCTTGGCCTGAGGATGTCCTCCGAGGCATCCCACCCAATCGTTCAGATCGTCGACCGCGATGAACAAAATGTTCGGCCGCTCCATCGTTTCGTCGGCAACAACTCGCTCAGTAGGCAGACAGAGAACGGCGAAGAATGCGACCCCCCAAAGGCACAAAGCGCAATTCGCTAAGAGTTTCAGTCTTCGACGAAGCCGCAGTATCCTGCCGCCGTCAAACACATCGCTTGCGGTCCTTCGAGGGTGACAGGGATACCCCTGAGAGGTAGTATCGTTTGACTTGTAGTAGGGCCGAAAGTCTTGATGACTTCGGAAACGGAGGGCGTGATTCATAATCAATTCTCCTTGCCGATTTTCTGCTCGGGAGAGATCAATTCTACTTCGGTGACTTCTAAACCACTCGGTGCGCCTGAATGGGTAAACGCCCAGACGTTGTTGAGAACGAGGTCGTCAGGCTTGACAGCTAATTGCTTTTGCCGATCACGAACGCAAGGATCGAGTGTGAAGTCGTGGATTCGATAAACGACTTCGAACTGTCCATCCTCGTTTGGCTCGGAGATCGGTTGCTGGCTGCCAAGGTCCCCGCGGAATTTCCCAGCGAATTCTCCGCTCGCATCCGACACCGCGATGCCAAAATAAATTCTGGCTGGTTTGTCCAGGCGACCGCGGACGACGAACCGCGCGTCCGAATGGACGACAACTGGTGGACCATCGCCGCGGGGTACTGGAATCCCCAAGAGATACAGCGTAGTGCCCGGATTGTCCGGCGGTACAAGAGGGATCGCTTTCTGGGCAGCCGCCCGTTGTGGCGTGGCTGGCAACCACTTACCATAGCCTCCGCGTCTGAGTTGAAGCTGGCTTTTCCATACGGCAACCGAGCTCTGAAGGAGCGTTGGAGTTAACTCGTCAGCCGTATCCGTCGTAACGTGATGTTTTGCCGGGACGTCAACTTCGTGACCATCGCTGAGGCGTTTGAATCTGACCTTCCCCTCGCTCACGGTGAGCACAGTGGAAGCGAGGTCCGCTTCGACATCGAATCGCGTCCCCAGCACTTTCAAGATGGCCGATCTCGTGTGGATCAACATCGGCTTGCCGTCTAGCTGTGGTTCGACGCTGGCAGAAAGGCGCCCTTCGCGAAGTCGCAGCTTCTTCTGGCCAAGGTCCGCGAAGGTCAACAGCGAGGTCCCGGAAATCATCACGGTGGAACCGTCGCGAAACTGCAGTTCGAACCACGAATCGGGCGCCAAGCCCTCTATCGTTCCACCGGCGAGCTCCGTACCCAACTTTAATTCGCGTCGGATCTGACCGCGATCGCCAGTCCATATCAGCGATCCACTCAAGCCACTGACCCGTGCGATGTAGGAGGCCGACTTGGCTTCTAGAATCCAAGAATTCGGATTTGCAAAGTTATAAATCAAACCGCCAGACAGCGTCAGGATGAACAACGCTGCGACAGCCAGCATCATTGAGCCAGGGCTAGTCTTATCGACCTCCGCTACGCTTTCCTTGTCGCCAAGCAACTGTGCTCTTTGACACGATGCCTCTGATATTTCGGTATCCCACTGCGCGTACTCTACGAACTTTCGCCGGGCATCAGGGTTGCTGTCTAGCAAATCCGCCAAGTATTCCTTCTCGGATTCGTCCAATTCACCTCGTAGTTGGCAATCAAACCATTCTTCCCAGTGATTCTCATCGTTCATGTGAATTCCTTGGCGTTGTTGGACAACGCTTGGAGCTATATCGCGAAAGCCATACAACTCCCGCTACGTGATTACTCCGCCTCTCTCAAGCTAGATTCTACACAAGTACGCACTTGCTTCTTGAGCCGAAATAACGACTTCCGAACTGCCTCGATCGTCATTCCGAGTCGCTCACCAATCTGCTGATAGCTCAGCTCGTCAGCGAACCTCGCTCGCAACACAGCTTGGCTACGTTCCGGTACGCGTTTTAAGCAACGCCGCAACGCCTCGCGCCAAGACTCCGTTTCATCCTTTCGCTCAGTCGCTTGAAATTCCTCGAAGGCCGCGTCAATTGCATCGCCCAACAAACAGTCAACCAGAGTCCTCTCACGCTGATGCCGCTGCCTAGCACGAAGCACCTCGATCCTCAAGATCGATCGGCACCAAGCGAGCATCGATGTCCCAGCTTGGAATTGATCGTATTTCTTCACGACCACGAGCATCGCCTCCTGTACTGCGTCGTCTGCTGCGGCGTAGTTACCGAGTAGCGAGCGTGCGTAGGCTACCAGCTCGGTGCGGCACTCCAAAGCCGCCTTCAACACGCGATCTCTCTTTTCCTCTGGGCTGTCCATTTAATTTAAGTCGTAGTTCTGTATTTCGTGCTACGCATAACTGGCAAGGCAAACCGCGAAACGTCGGGCACAGCCGACTATGATACACCACGCAAATCTCGCAAACGTGGACAGCATTTTTTATGCTCAATTAAAAAAGAGCTAAGAGGCATTGAATTCCGCCGAGCTTGACAAATCAGCACTGAGTGAACGCTCCATAGCGAACAGAGCCCGCGTGGAGAAGCAGCAATGCTAAACGCGCTTCTCACGACGAGCTTGCTCGATTTCGTCGATCGAGTAGAGCCGACCTTTTCCGGCGCCGGGACATTCCTCGCAAGTCTCTCTCCAAGTCCTTTCGCTCTTCAGAGTAGAACTCCAGAAAGGCCATGTGCGGCACTGGATCGGCCGAGCTTCGTAGAGCGTGCAACCACGTGACTTTGGATCTAGGAATACGCAGTCGCCATTGTCATGCTCAATGAGACTGTAGCGTGCACCAACTTTGCGCACGTATTGTTTGCGAAATTCCTCTTCCGTCAGTTCCATTTCTTTTGCGAGTGCAACGATTTCTTGCTGGTTTACCCAAACATGACCGGGCTCGCCAGAACAACATGCGCCACATTGTGTACACTCAAAACGCAAACCTTCGGCATACCAGCGATTTGTCATACAGCCCCCAGAATCATCTTCAAACTGTTCAACACGTAATCGACTTGCTCCAAACTCGTCTCACGTCCAGGACTCATCCGCAGCGTCCCACCTTGGTCCAGCGTACCAAGCGATTGATGCACCAAGGCTGCGCAATGAAATCCCGCCCGGAGCTCGATGTGAAAATCGTTGTCTAAGATGGCTGCCAAATCGTGCACTTCCCAGCCTGAGACTCGAATGCTTACCACCGGAACGCAAGCTCCATTTCCAGCCAAGGCGGCAACTTGCCCTCCGAGCACCTGAACCTCTGCAATCGCGTCTAGACCTTCTAACAAATGCTGGAACACGGGCAACCAACCAGCCCGAAGGTCATCGAGCTCCAGCAGTTCTTCCGCTGCGACGGCCATCGAGACAACGCCGGGTAAATTCAAGTTGCCCACTTCGACCGAGTCGGGCCATGCCGGAGTGTAGTCGACCTTTTCGCTGGCTGTCCCTGTCCCGCCGTGCATCCAAGCAGTGAAGTCTTGCATCATATCTGGTGCTACGACAACAAGACCTGTGCCGGCCATGGCTCGCAGGCCTTTGTGGCCTGCAGCTGCCAAGGCATCAATGCCGAGTGCTTGAACGTCGATCGGGATGTACCCCATAGTCTGAGAGGCGTCGACAACCAACTTCAACTCATGACGCTTCGCCAACTGACTCCACGACGTGAGATCATGCACTCGCCCTGTCACATTCGAAGCATGCCCGACAACAAGTAGCTTCGTATGCTCGCGCACATGCGCTTCTGCATCCTGAACATCTGCCAAGCCATCGGTACCGACAGGCAAAAAATCTACTTGAAGCCGGCCTTGGGCTTGGTGCTGCATTAATGGTCGAAGAACACTATTGTGCTCCATGGAAGTTGTCAGCAAGTGACTGCCGGATGGAGCGAGCCCCGCGATGGTCGCGTTCAACGCATGGGTACCGCTTGAGCAAAAGGCTACCGAGCGAGCTGAACTTGCACCGACCAACTTGGCGATTCGTTGCCGCGCCCGCTCGAGCCATCCTTCGGCCTCTTGGGCGCTGCGATAGTTACCTCGGCCGGCCGTCGCCCCGCACTCACGGGCGAAAGCAAACGCGGCATCGATCGCTGCGGCAGATTTCGGCCAAGAAGTCGCTGCATTGTCTAGGTAGACTCGATCCACTGCGATTTTCTGTTCTTCGAACTCAGACACCTGACTTTAGCCTCCGATGCGATACATCGGCCGATCGGGCTGGCGAAAGTTGGGATCAGCAATTCCGTGCGCCGCAAATTTTGCTTGCAGGCAGCCGTGCAGCTCTTTCTCAAGCCCCGATAACGCAGCTGAAGAGTCTTCATTTAAGAAGGGAGCCACATCCCATTCCTGCTGACCGAAAAGGCAGTTACGCAGTTTGCCGTCAGCGGTCAAACGCAAACGATCACATTGACCACAGAAGGGCTTGCTGACCGAGTCAATGAAACCAACGACACTCCCTGTCGCCAAACGGTAATCCTGAGACGGACGTGAAGGGTCTTCTGGTGTGATCGGCTCGAGCGTTCCAAACCGCTCTGCGATGATGTTGCGAAGCTCCGCGCCGCCAACCATTCGCTGCGTCGACCAAGCTCTTTCCGCATCAAGCGGCATGAACTCAATAAACCGCAGCGGAATTTTTCGCTCGCCGGCGAAAGCAACCAGCTCAAGCACTCCGCCTAAGTTAACATCCCGTAGCACCAGAGCATTCAACTTCACCGCAAGACGCTCAGCGGCCAAGGCTGAATCGATTCCAGCAAAAACCTTATTGAGGCCCTTGCGGCGTGAAATCCGCTCGAAGACTTCTTCCGACAAAGTATCCAGGCTAATGTTGATTCGTCGCAAGCCTGCGTCCGCAAGTTGCTTGGCCGACTCGGCGAGCAGCATTGCGTTAGTCGTCATCGCGATGTCATCTAAACCAGGAATGGCGGCAAGACGCGCAATGAGCTGCGGAAGACCTTTTCGCAGCAGCGGCTCTCCGCCTGTCAGACGCAAATTGTCAATCCCGCGACTTACCATAAATCGCACAAAACGCTCGAGTGCATCAAACGTGAGCAAATTCTCGTTCCGCAAGAATTCTGGATTCTCTTCGGGCATGCAATACACGCAACGAATATTGCACACATCCGTGACACTCAGACGCAGTGAGCGGTGTGCTCGTCCGAAGCTATCGACCAGCGGCAACTGCGACGGCGCGTTCTCAGGCTCTGCCCCACCTAAAACAGCTGGATTCATCAAGACGCTCGCTGTTCCTGCACCTCGGTCGGAGTCTTGTTCTCGCTCTGATCTGCAGATCCTAACTTCGATACTTCGGCAGAATGATCGCAAGAGCAACTCCCTGAGGATGGATGAATCCACTCGGAGCCATTCTGAACGTAGTGCTCTTGTTTCCAGATGGGCACTTCGTGCTTGATACTATCCATCAGCCACTCGGCCGCTTCAAAAGCCTCGGAACGATGCGGCGTGCTGACCGCGACAGCGACGCTGGCTTCTTCTGGTTCCACAAGGCCAAGACGATGAACCACCGCGAACTTCTGCACAGGCCAGCGACGACAAGCTTCTTCCCCCAAAGCCTGAATCTGACTCAAAGCCATTTGTTCATAGGCTTCATAGCGCAGATGGTCTGTCTCCAACTTGCCGTGTTCAGCAGACTGAGTCCATTGACGAGTCGTGCCCACAAACAAAACCTCCGCACCACAATGTGGGTCAGTCACCGCAGCAAGCAGGCGGGAGGTATCAATGGTTTTGTCAGTAAACTCAATCATGGAAAATCAATTCTCGGCACATTTTCTGGCAAGCCTCTGATTTTAATGCGTGAGAGCCAGAAGTTGTAGTCGCAGAAAAAAAGCAGATGGGTGGCTGCGATCCTACCCTCCGCTCACAGGAGGAATCATCGCTAGTTGCAGACTCTCATTAAGAACGGTTTCCAAGTCAACGAACTGATTGTTGATCGCCCAACGGCTGACTTGGGCCAAATCTCCGAGTTCGGCGAACTCTTGAATAATAGCATCCCGCACTTCGCGAACGGTGCTGCCACCGGCTAATTCCATTCGCCACCTGCGAGTACCCGCGCGTTGGGCCGCCCCGGCAAACAATAAGACCTCTACTTCGACCAAACGAACAGTCCTTGCAATTCAATTTCACACTATCTGACAACAAGACTATCGTTGCTCGAAGTGAACCACTCTTTCAGCTCTGGCAGCCTGCCGTAAGCGTAAGCCAATACAGCCACCGGATGAACGGTTGGCTTATTCGTCCCTTGCTCCATCTGCAACTTGCAAGAAGAACACTCTGTAGAACCAAGTCGAGCCTTCGTCTCTTTCATCTTGCCGATCAACTTGCGACCAATACGAATACTCGTCACGAAGTTTTTTCGCTGTAATCCAAAGGTTCCTGCCATACCACTACACCCCGCGTCCGCCAACTCAATATCCACCCCTGGAATCATCTCCAACAGCTTCAAGGCAGGATTAGCAGGATCTAGCGCGCGTGAATGACATGGCTGATGGTAAAGAACCGAAACATCAACCGGCTCAAAATCTAATTTAAGTCCAGCATCATCATGCAGTTCGCAGAGATAATGGCAAATATCGCTGGTGCTTTCCGCGATGGTTTTCGCATCCTCACTGCCAAACAGACTGGGATATTCTCCCTTGAGGCACAACGCGGAAGAAGGTTCTACTGTCACGATTTCGTAACCGCTTTGAACAGCATCAGAGAGTATGCGAACATTTTGTCTTGCCAGTCGTCGAGCTCGAACCACGTCACCACTGGAAAGCAAAGTCATCCAGGAAGGAGTTTGCCCGCTCGGAACATAGACTTCAACATCCTGCTGTCTGAGGACTTCCACGACCGCCTGCCCCAGAAGAGTATTGTGCCAGTTGACATACTGATCAACGAAAAGCAAAACTTTGCGCCCGGAGGAATTGCTTTTTCGATGCAATTTTTCGCGTGCGGCCCAGCTAAGAAATGATCGGCTGGCGACCTGTGGCAATTTTCGCCCCTGCGCGATCCCGAGGACCCTTTCCAGAATCCAACGCATTCGTCGGCTTCTCAATGCCCGGTTGGCGATGGTTGGAAAACGGCTGGCAAAGTAAGTCAAGAAGTCGACTCGATTAAGCAACCTTTCACTTAGCCCCAATCCATGACTGGCTACGTGCTGTGCCTTGGCTTCCTGTACAAGTTTTGGAATATTGACCGAGGCAGGGCAGTCCAATCGACATTGATGGCAGTTGAAACAAAGATCACTAATTGCCTTGAGCTCGCGACTTTCCAAATGTTCTTTCTCAAGTGCACCAGTCAGGATCCCACGCAGCAGGTTTGCCTTTGCACGAGGAGCGGCTTCCTCACCTTTATGCACCCGAAACACCGGACACATCCGTTCAGCATTGGCACTCGTTCGGCATCGGCCGCATCCGTTGCATGACCGAGCGGCGAACTCGATGGGCTCGTCAGAATTCCATTCCAGCAGCAGTGGCAGCTCGGGCGTCTCGCATCCTCCTGACTTCACCTCGCTGCTCGGCTCTTCGTCCCACGAATCTCTCCCGACGAGACTTCCGCTCAAGGTGAACTCGGAACTGCTTGGAGTCGAATCATCGACTTGGAATCGCGGCACGCTCCGCAAGTTCTCGTTAACCTTCGGAGGTGCAGGGCTCAAGTACTTACCTGGATTGAGCACACCTTCGGGATCGAAAATTCTTTTCACTTTGCGGCTCAGCTCCAGGCGTGGGCCGAGTTGTTTTTCGGCAAATCCGGCGCGACTCAGTCCCATCGCATGCTCACCCGAGATACAGCCGCCGAACTCAAACACTTTCTCGTACAGAGCTTCGCACAAGCGCCCTACACGTAGTTGGTCGGCAGGATTGGCCAAGTCCATAAACGGTCTCAAGTCCACTTGGCCATGCAGTGCATGAGCAAAAACGGTCGTCGTGACGCGTTCTCGCTTCAAGATATTCTGCACTTCCCGCAAAAACTCTGGTAGCCTCTTGGGCGGTACCGAAAGATCTTCGACAAAGGGCAGGGGACGCTGACTGCCTTTGAGACGGTATAGGCGCGGTATGACACGGCGAGCCAATCGCCACAGCAAGTTTCGTTCGGTGCGGTCAGTGGTGAGGCGATACGAGACAACCGATTTACCGCGACGTTGGACCCGTTTCAAGATCCCGGTGAGACCTTGCCGCACAGACTGTGCGTCTTCGCCTTGTAGCTCGATCAGCAGCATGGCTTCAGCACCACGGGGTACTATCGATTCGTAAATTGTTTCCGTCTCACGAGCAATTTCTAAGAGCCGGCGATCCATTAAATCGCAAGCAGCGACTTCTCCTTTTCCGATGTCAAGCGCTGCCCTGGCGGCTGTTTCCAGACGAGAAAAGAACAGCAGCATGACACCCCGCACTTGCGGGATGGGCTCTAATCGCAGCGTGGCTTCAGTTATTAACGCGAGCGAGCCTTCCGAGCCGCAGAGCAGTCTGGCCAAGTTCACTTGATCGCCATCTAGCACTTCTTCGAACCTGTAACCGCAGCCGCGTGCGACCGCCGCCCAGGGTGGTCTGATCAGCAATGCTGAGTTTTGTTGCAACAACAATCCGGTTCGATAGGCCAAGCTGGAAACAGTATCGCCTTCGGTGTCGGAATTCGCCCAGTGATGCCGTCCAAGCTCGACGACTTGGCCATCCGCCAGAACGACTTGCAATGACTCCACGCAAGCTCCCGCCGAACCGTAGCGAGGGAAGTGGCTGCCAGCAGCGTCAATTGCCAACATGCTTCCAATGGACGATACACTACGAGTCGCAGGATCGGGACCAAAGAGCAAATCGTGTTGTCCAAGCGTGCGATTCAGATCCGCTTGAACAACACCGCTTTGCACCCGTACCATTAAGTCAGCGGGACGTTTCACTCGCGACATGTAGCGTGAAAAGTCGACAACTACTCCGCGGCCAAGGCTTTGTCCCGCCAGCCCGCTGCCTCCGCCACGAGCAAACACTTGAAGCTCGTTTTCACTACAGTAGCGAAGCAGTTCCGACACGTCCTCAGTGTTGCGGGGTCGCACAACGCCTAAAGGGCGCATCTCATAGACGCTCGCATCACTTGCGTAGACCTGAGAAAACAGCGGATCGCAATGAACATCGCCGCTCAGCAAGCCGCGTAGATCGGCTTCGATGCGAGTCTGTTCTGGATCCATTTCATTTTTCCCAGGTAGAACAATTGCTACCGAATCTGCCGCTGTTCAGCTACTCGCCTTCACTGCCAAGTTCAGCCAACATCTCGCCCATCTCACCAGCAGCGTGCATGTCTCCCAGTGCTCGAGCAATTTCGATTCCTTCTCGAAGAAACCGTCGCGATTCGTTGACCTGATCGTTATCGGCCAAGATCTGAGCACTCCGAAAGAAGGCAGGCACATGAGGTGGTTTCTCATTTGCGAGAGTGGAGAAGAGATCCAGTGCCTCCTCGACTTCTCCTGCTGAGCTCATCTCCATTGCCAAGGAATAACGGAGAAAGACGTCTTGCGGTTCGTCCTTCAGCATGTCTTCTATTTTTTCGCGTCGACTCATAATGCAACTAAAGAAAAAGAAAGTGAGTGTTGACAGCAACAAAACCAAGCTTGCAGTAACATGCTACAAAGCGTCAGCAGGCCGCGGAACAACGAACTCATTCCGAGGTTACGGCGGCCGAGTATCTCGAAGAACCATGCGTTCAGCGGTAAGATTTCCCACAGCCGGGTTTTAGTCAACCAGTTATGCTATGCATGCGTGTGGATCGCGTACACCGGCATTATCCAATCGAGCTAGGCGGAAATGGCGAATTGCCATTAAGTGAGAATAAGGAATACCAGCCTGCAGTCGATTTTTCGGATCTCGAAGAGTTTTGCTACCGCTGAGCAGCTGGCTCCCCTACAATCCGACAAAAGCCTCTGCTTCCCCGCCCCACGAACTGCGGTTGTAGCGGTTATAAACTCATTTTCCAATACAACGAGAGGCTGCGAAATTGATCTTAGGCCTCAGATTTTTCACTTTACCACTGGAGTCAATCGTGCAACTACGATTTCACGTCTCTTCTATCTTGTCGGTAGCACTTGCTGCCGTCATCTGCTGCGCAGCGTCAAGAGCCCAAGCAGACGATGAGCTGCTGACTATCGGTTCCAAGGCACCAAGCCTGGACATCGAACACTGGGTCAGCGATGGAAATGGCAAGTTCAAGCCTGTAAAGGAATTTGAAAAAGGCAAGGTTTATGTCGTCGAATTCTGGGCGACTTGGTGCGGCCCTTGCATTGGCAGCATGCCTCACCTGGCGGAAACCCAAGAAAGTTACGCGAAGCGTGGTGTGCAATTGATAAGCGTTTCCGACGAAGACTTGGACACTGTAACAAAGTTCCTCGAGCGTCCTTTCGAATCTGACGAAGAGAAGGGCCCAAGCACTTACGGCGAGCTGACTAGTGCCTACTGCCTGACCACCGATCCTGATCGCGGAACCTACGAAGACTACATGCTTGCCGCTCAGCAAAACGGCATTCCAACCTGCTTTATCGTTGGCAAAGATGGAAAGATCGATTGGATTGGCCACCCTATGGAAATGGACAAGCCACTCGAAGCGGTCGTTACAGACAAGTGGGATCGCGATGCCTTCAAGAAAGAAATGAAGGCAAAGCAAGAGGCCCAGAAGGCAATGACAGAAATCTTTGCACTGCTCAACAAGGGTGACATGGACGAAGCACTCAAGAAGATCGATGCCGTCTTGGAAAAGACCAACGACATGCAATTGGGCATGATCAAGGTTCAAGTTTTGGTCCAGCAGCAGAAGACAGAAGAGGCACAAAAGCAGTTGGCCTCTGTTTTCGAAGGCATCAAAGAGCCTGTGATGACCAATCAAATCGCATGGAGCATCTACCAAGCTACCGTTGGTGGTCAAATCAAAGGCAACGAACTCATGAAGACTGCCTTAGCGGCGAGCAAGAAAGCAGTGGCAACCTACAAGAAACCTAACGCTGAAAAAGCCGCTTTGGTCGACACCGTGGCACGCATTCAACATGAGCTTGGCAACACAGAAGAAGCTATCAAGCTGATGAAAGAAGCGATCGAGCACGCTGACGCACGCTCGAAGAAGGACATGAAGGAGTTTTTGAAAGAGATCTCCGGAGACGAGTAAACCTGCTAGGCGACTTGACTAGTTTTTAGCCCAACAGAGTTAAAATCGAGACACCCGAGAGTTCGCCCCCCAGCAGAACTCTCGGGTTTTTTCGTCCCGAATGATTCTTAGCCCAACCTAGCGGAGTGGAGAGTTACTACCTGGTGGACTCGCTACTCGTGTTCTGGTCTTCAGATACTGCGTCGACTCTTCTTGCACCAAGCGGATCGCTTCATCTTCGCTTTTCACTTCTGCACGGAAGCGATGGATGCCTGCGTCGTCTGCCGTCGCGAAGATGCGAAGTGTGATCTTCTTTCCTGGACCGACGCTCGCGATCGGATCAAAGAAAACTTGACCAGGTACGAGTCGGTATTGATGGCCTTCTGCTCGGATTGGCTCGACTCCCTTCGAGAACTGTGCCACGACTCGCACGTTGTTCGCTGCCTTCGACCCGCGATTGATCAGCTCCAATTCGTAGGTCACTTCTGGCCCGACCGGTGCGGGTGCAGTCGGATCACTGACGAGTAACTTGAGATCGGCAATGGCCTGCACAACCGTCGTCGCCGTTGCAGAAACCGCTTGCTCAGCATCACCTTTGCATTCAAACGCAACCCGATGCTCGCCTTCGCTGGTTAAGCTTAGCTGGAAGTTGTACTCGCGGCCTTCGCTCGGCGCGATCGGATCAACACTCCAGATCAACTTGTTACCATCGAGCTTGGCCGAGTACGGAAGGCCAAGTGGCTTTGTGCCCTCAGGCAGTTGCAAGACCGCTTCGGTTCGTTTAGACAAAGCATCACCGCGGTTACTTAGATTCACACGATAGTTCACTGCACTCCCGTGATAAACCAGCTCTGGGGCCACCAGGCTTGCCTGTAGATCTTGCCGTCGGACGAGGACCTGAGTTTGCCCTATCGCCTTCACACCATTGCTGGCAGAGACCAGAGCATCCAGTTGGATTTCGCCCCGTTGCTCGAGCACCAAGTCATACTCAAGGACTTCTTCTTTCCCCGGTTCGATACGCCCGATATCAGTCTGCTGTGTACCCATCGTCGGAATCGAAAGCTGGAACTTCACGTCGCGTGCAGCAGCCTTGCCTTCATTTAGGATCCGAACGCGATAGGGATTGGTTTTTCCATAGATCACATTTTTGGGGGCATCGATGGCGACTCGCAATGCTGGTGCGATCACAGAAACCTTAGCTCGCCGTGAAATCGGAATGAGCGTCCAGTCCAAGCCAATGGTGAAGTCAGCGTCCTTGCGGCTTGTCAGATTCACGCTGGCTTTCGCGTTTTCGCCGGCCGGAAGTTTTTCAATTCCCCAGGTAACGAGTGTTGCTCCATCCGGAGCTTTTTCGATATTGAAAAGATTCTTGTTAGCTTGGACTTGGACACCTGCGGGGACTTCTAGACGCAGCATCAGCCCGTTCAGGTCGACAGTGTCGCGATTGATCGCCACGATCTCGTACACGCTAGGTGTCGCCACAGCGATCGTCTCTGGCCCGTTGACCTTCACTTGAACTCCGGGCGAATGCATGTTCATACGCTGCTCGGAAGCCACTTCGAAAGCGTTACTCTTGTTGTTCAAGGCACCAAACGGCCGCGGCCCAGGCACATCCTTTTGCTTTTGCTCTTCAACCTTCACCGGTGGAATACTACTTTTGTTGACCGGCGGGTGAACTCGAGGTACGGCGACGCTATCAGCAGACAGTGTCTCAGGTGCTTCTGCCCTGGCAGGAACATTGGCTATCGCCGGCTTTGGCTGCGCGGCTGTCGGAAGTGGTTCCCGCTTTTCAGTCCGAGGAGCACCCGTGGATGCGTCGCCAGGCTCGGGTAGCGAAGCAGGCTTGGGTGGCATCTGAAGCAAGGGATCTGGCTGCGAGTTCGACAATTCCTCTAGCCTGGGAAGCTTTGGAGCAGTTGGAGAAGAGCTGACTGATGGCAAGTTCGAGTCAATATCCGTGCTCGCCTTCGGTAACTCAGGCAATTCATTGGGCTTCGCTGGAACCGGCATTTCGGAGTTCGGTGACGCAGGCAGGGTTGCAGGTAGTTTCGGCAAAGTCGCAGGCGACTCCGGTTGCGATGGATTCTTCGGAATGGAAAGCCCTTCTTGCCCAGGAGGGGTAGGCTTGAGCTCGGTCACTGCTTCTTGTTCCGGTGCCGTGATCTCCGGTAAGTCTGGTGTCGGCAGCGGCAAAACGCTCTTGGTTTCCTCAGTTTTCGGCAGCTCACTTCTTGTCTTCGAAGGAATGGGAGCACGTGGTATCGAGACGCCTGTCTCGGCCGTAGGCAATGGCAAGTCAGGAACACTTGCGTTGCCGCGAACTGTCTTAGTGTCCGCGGGTCTAGGCTGAGATCGCTGAACTGGTCTTTGCAGCTGACTCGTAATAAACTGCCACTTTACTCCAGCATTCGAGTTCTTCTTTGCAGCATCATCGACACTTGGCGCGGCTACCAGCTTAGCTGGCACGTCCAAGTTAGCCTGCTCGGGAACGAGAAAACCAGCTTCGGTAGGCTCAGTCTTCGAAACCTGTTCAAAGTCTACGACGGATTGTCTTGTGCCCTGTTTGCTCAGGACTTGTGGAACGCGTTCGTCCGATTCCGCTGAAGGCAGAGTCTTTTCCGTACGGGCTAAGTTCTGAGGCGTCGCAAGATTTGCTGCTGGAATCGGTTTGGCACCATTTTGCGTCCGCTTGATGGGAACCCGAGCGACCTTTGGGGCACTCTGTTCCTGCAATCGCGCTAAGAACTTGTCTTCGCTGTTCCCGGACCTCTCTGAATTGGTCTCCGGTTTTGCCAAGCTTTCGGGATTCGATGCGGGCGCAGGCACAGGGCTGTTCGCCTGAAGAGAAGGACTTGCCACCCTGCGTCCCGAATCAGGATCGCGTTTGACTCTTGGTACGGCCGAACTAGGCGTTGACCGAGGATAGATTCCTGAGGCTGATGGATCTGCGTCGCTAAAACGCACACTAAATCGTTCGGAGCCAACAGATTCCAATTGATCGCGTGGTTGGCGCGAGGCAACGGGTGGTGTCGTGCTTGGGGCGACAACGGGCTGTGGCTGACTTGGAATATTCCCGTAGTTGGCTCGCGGACTCTTTTGCGGCGGTCTACCAAAGTTTGACAGAGGCGGCTGACTACCGGCGACTGAGATCTTGTCGTAGTCAACGGTTGGCTGTTCCTTTTTAGGCTTGATAAAACGCTCTACCCAGGGAAGAGCTGCGAGCCCACCGTTGCCAGGCTTGGCGGTTCTTCGTTGGTTAGTCGAGATCTGTTTGCCGACACGCTGCTGGTACTGCGCTAGATAGACTGCCGAGGTTCGAGCATTTCCGGCTTGTCCGAACCCAGGGTTTAGTATGGGCTGCGGTGTTTGCCCCATCGACTGACTTGCCAGAAGGAAGCTGGAAAGCAATGCCACAGATTTCAGGCAGTTCATTGGCGTCATCTTTGAGCGATCCGTCTCTTTTTACAGCCGATTTTGCAATGGATTTCAGTCAAAACGGGGCAGCTTAACCCGCCCTGCAGGCGAGCACATCCTTTTGAGCAGCTCAGAAAGCCATCGGAAGTGCTGCGCGCAGTATGGACGCTGCCACGAGTGTGGTATCGACTAGAGAAGCTTTAACGGTTGAACAAAATCTGTCGTTAAGCGATTCCGATTGGAGAAAAAATGCCGAGGCAGCGGAGCAATTTGCGGCAGCTGCGGCCATTTGCGGCGCATCATGAGAAACGGAACGAGGCTAAATGCTCCAAAATGCTTGCCTTGCCCTTACTTTCACCCTTTTCTTCACCTTGGCACAGAAATTGCTCAACAACAGCAATTCTGCGTAAACCCAAGGAAAAGAATGATTCTATAATCCACCGCGATTTGAACAGCGCTGCATTTTCGACTGATTTTTGTAGCGGGGTCGGAAAGAGGCAAATAGAATTGCACGCTGGGAAGCATTCTTTTCCTTGTTGTTTTCCTAATTCATCTAGGCTACGTGGTAGGTTTCACTGATAACCGGCGAAACCCGCCCGCGTAGATGCCGCAGTTCTTGTGGCTCGGTCCACCGTGACCGGTGGTAAATTGAATCTCCTATAGGTCCTTCAGGGAGTTGTGACAGATGTCGCTTGCGAAGTCTCGTGATTCGTTCCTCGCACTAGCACCGTTAGTGTTTGGATTGTTCCTTGCTTGTTCAGCCAAAGTCGGCTGGGCGGCTGATCCAGTAGAAGCCTCAACGCGTTGGGCGACATTTGAAGAAGAGGGCAACCAATTCTTCGCGTTATCTGTTCAAGCGGATCCAACTGGCAGCTACCCGAAAGCATCGGGTGTTGAGGTGGTTGTGTTGATGGACACATCCGCCACTCAAACCGGTCCAGTTCGGCTTGAGTCCTTGGAGGTTTTGGAAGAGCTCGCTCTTTCGCTACCTGCTGGCTCGAAGATCAACTTAATGGCCTGCGATGTTGAAACCGTTGCCATGTCTTCTGGATTTGTTTCTTCTCGAAACAGCCAGTGGCAAGAAGCAATGGCGAAGCTGAAGAAGCGCATCCCACTTGGAACAACCAACTTGGGACTCGCGTTCGAAACAGCTGCTAAGCAATTTCAGAGCGATTCGGCCCAACGCACAATTGTTTATATCGGCGACGGTGTGAATCGAACCAACTTGCTCAGCAGCGATGAGCATCGCAACCTGGTGAAGAAGTTGGTTGAGCAACGAATCACTGTTTCCTCGTTGGCAATTGGACCTGCTGTCGACGTGGCAAACCTAGCTTCGTTCGCAAATCACACTGGTGGAGTCCTCTTCTCGCGTAACGAGATTGAAGAGTCTTCCCAACTCATCGGCCGCAACCTCGGCCTGAGCTGCCTGATGCCTGTTGTCTGGGTTGAAGACGCCAAGTTGCCAAAAGCACTTCAAGTTCACTTCCCACAGCAATTCCCTCCTCTGCGAGTTGATCGTGACACTATCATCGTCGGCAAGAGCGACGAGGCTCCTGCGGCTGGCGAGTTGAAGCTAACTGCGTCCGTGAATGGTCAAGCAGTTGAAGTACTTGCTTCTGCCGAACCAGAAGCTGCGAATCCAGACATGGCCTTTTTGGCTTTGGTCATTGACGCTGCCAGCAAAGATGGCGGCTTGACTTTGCCAACACTTGGCTCGGATGGCTTGCGAGCAATGAGCTTCGCTTTGGCTGACTCTGCAACGTCAATGGTGAAATCCGGCGTATTTGCTTTGAAGGCGGGTGAAGTCGAAAGTGCAATTCGCATCGCTGAAGAAGCTCTGAAGAATGACCCTAACAATGCTGATGCAGTCAACCTACTGAATGCAGCCAAGAAGGTTGCAAGCTCAGACGTTCCAACTGCTTTCCGACCACAACAAGATCCATTCGGGGGTAATTCTGATCCATTCGGTAACAACAGCGGTGGCAACTCGGATCCATTTGGAAATTCAGCAACGCCTGCTGCTGGTGATCCATTCGGTGGCGCTGCAGCGCCTGCTGCTCCAGCGGCCACACCAGCTGCGGCGGCTCCAGCAGATGCCACTCTTGCTACGGCGACTCCTGCAGATGAAACTCCTGCTGGCCCACCCGTCTTCTTGGATGAGAAGATCGCTGATGGACAACTGCTGGCTGACATGCAAGCGGCGAAAGATATTCGCACACAAGCTCTGCAAGTAGAGATCGAAAATAGGATCAGTAGTGCTGGCAAGATTGCTGGCAAGAACCCAATGCTTGCGAAAAACATGCTCAAGGGTGCACTTGAGTTTGTGGACTCAGCAACTGACGTAGACGCCACGATTCGCGGTCAACTTCGCGACAAAGTCGGCTCACAGGTCAAACTAGTCGCTGCTGCCGAAGCAAAGTACCTGAACGAGATGCAACGCACCGAAACAGTTCGTGCTCAAGCCGATCAAACACAGCGTTTGCTAGCTCAAACGAATCGGCGCGAAGAATCGCTAAAGCAACTGGTAGAACAATTTAACTACCTGATGGCAACGCAGCGATACAACGAAGCCAATGATGATGTGGCTCCAGAGATTAGTCGCAAGGCTCCAAACTCTGTGATCGCGGATGTTTCACGAGTGAAGAGCATGACAGCTTCCAACCAAGCGTTGGTCAAGCAAGCCTTCCGCGATCGTGAACAAGGTTTCATCGGGGTGATGACCACCGTGGAGCAAGCTGCGATTCCGTTCTCGGGTGACCCACCAATCGTTTACCCTCCACCAGAGGTTTGGCAAGCTCTTTCGGCTCGCCGCAAAGAACGCTACGGCTCGATTAACCTCGCTGGCGGTAGCGAAGCAGAAGGTAAGATCTACCAAGCACTGAAGCAACAAATTGAACCTGACTACCCAGGTACATCGTTGAAGGCAGTGATGGAAGATCTTGCTGGCGAACTCAACATTCCAATCTACATTAAGACTGATGAGTTGGACTTGCTGGGTGTTGACGTGGATACCCCCGTTTCGCTGACCCTGCCTAAGGTTTCCGTTCGCAGCGCCTTGCGTCTGATCCTAGAACCATTGGAGCTGACGTACATCGTCCGCAATGAAGTTCTCGAAATCACCTCCCAAGAGAACGCGGACAGCGACCCAATTAACAAAGTCTATCCAGTGGGCGACCTCGTCGTTCCTCCTAGCTCCGGCATGGGAATGATGGGTGGCATGGGCGGCGGCATGGGTGGCATGGGCGGCGGTATGGGCGGTATGGGCGGCGGCATGGGCGGCATGGGCGGCGGCATGGGCGGCATGGGCGGCGGCATGGGTGGCATGGGTGGCATGGGCGGCATGGGCGGCGGCATGTTCGTTGTACCTGACGACCAGTCCAAGAAGCCTGCTGTAAGCTCAGTCAACGTCGAAGATGTGCAAGCTCTACTCCCTGCTTTTGAAACCGCGACCGAAGAAGAAGCTGTAGAACTCGACAAGAAGGTTCGCAGCTTTATCGAGCGTCGCCTTCTGTCGGCACAGGCTTTTGTGCAAGCTGAACAAGAAGCGAATGCCAAGCAGGAATTCGAAAAGATTATCGACGTAGTCGGTGGCCTGCTAAGTGGCGGATATCCACAGCCTTGGATGTATCACGCTCTCAGCCTCAGTATGGAAGCCTGCGACTATCCGAATATCGAAATCAAACGTGTTCTTCTTAGCAGCTTGGACTTCGAAGGAAGCACCGACAACTCGATGAAGATCGCAAAGTACTTAGCATCGAAGGGCATGCGTCTGGAAGCACTTGAATTGCTTCGGGACGTTGCTCTGACAGAACCTCATCGATACGACGCTTACGCTCTGGCACTTCCGCTTGCTCGCGAAGCCCGCGACTACGACGCTTTGCGTTGGGTTTGCAAGGGAATCCTGAGCAAGGCTTGGCCCAAGCAACACGCGAAGCTTTTCCAAGAGGCCGAGATGCAGGCCAAAATCACGCAACTGCGTTTAGCCGGCGAAGGGCGTGTACTCGAGTCTTCCGCTTTCGAGAACGAAATCAAAGAAGCTGCAAAACGCGACGTTGCTGTTCGAGTTACTTGGACAGGTGACGCAGACTTGGACATTCGCGTTCGCGAACCCGCTGGAACGATTTGCTCTTTGTCGAATCCTCAGACTGTCAGTGGTGGAGTCCTGTTGGGCGACACCTCCAGCCAGAGTGAAGAAGCAAGCATCGACGGCTTCTCTGAGTACTACGTTTGTGCTCAAGGCTACGCTGGACAATACGACATTTTGATTCGTCGTGTTTACGGTGAAGTTTCTGGCGGCAAGGTTACCGTTGAAGTCTTTACAGACTTTGGTAGCGAAGCACAGACTCACACTGTGAAGCAAGTCAAGCTTGGCGAAGACGGAACGATGTTCCCTGTCACTGTCAAAGAAGGCCATCGTGAAACCCCAATCGCTGCGGCTCACTTGGCAAACGTTCAAAAGCAACAACTAGAGTTGGGACAAGCGGTCCTCGGCCAATTCGGTGGAAGTGATTCTGCTGCTGGCCAGAACAACTACTTCAACTTCCGCAATGCAATTGCTGCCAGACGCTTCGGTGGATTCCCAATGGGACGCGGCGGAGTCGTTGGCTATCGACCTCAGATCACTACACTGCCGGAAGGTGCCACCATGTTTGTTACGGGTGTCATTTCCGCAGATCGACGTTACGTGCGAGTTTCACCCACACCGCAGTTCTCAGGTATTGGGGAGATTTTCACGTTTAGCTTCGTCGGCGGAGGAGGCGGAGGAGGCGGAGGAGGCGGAATGGGTGGCGGTGGCTTCGGCGGCGGCGGAATGGGCGGCGGTGGCCAAGGCGGTTTTGGCTTCTAACACCACCCTAGAATTTGGATCAAACAAATCGAGGCGAGTTCTTTCCGAGCTCGCCTTTTTCGTTTGGACCGCGAATCAGCTACCCCCAAACCAGCGAGCATCGGAATCAACTCTCCATAGCCAAGTTGCTACGGGCCCAGGCCCAAGGCAGAAACAGCAGAACGGGCAGCCAGACACAGATGGTAGGTGACAAGTACGTTCCCGTCGCCCCAAGAGCATTCAACGCCATGACGACGGCACTAAAGCCTGAAACCAATAACAGGCAAGCCCCGGCAACCCAAAACATATGACGATCAGGGCGCGTCAACAGGATTGGAACTCCGAGCAAGATAATCGTCCAGTCCGTCACGGGTCTCAAGAAACGACCGTGAATCAACACGCGCAGATCATTGCCACTCAGAGTCTCTCCACGCAGACGCTGCACCAACTCTCCTGTTGAAGCGTACTGCTTCCAAGAACTCCCGCCTCGCAGCAATTCGTACTGAACGTTGCTGGCTAAGAAACACTCTCTGGGCTGGAGCCAGTCGGTATCTTTCGAAGTGAGCAATATCGGCTTGCCGTTGGCTCCGTAAACAGAGTTCTTTTCATCGATCGTGAGAGGCTCAGCAACGTTGATGAAAATGTATCCCGCAGGCTTTCCATCCTCGCTGGGGCGGAAGTATCCATTCTCCGCCTTAATGATGCTCCCAAAGTTTCTTGCCAAGATTCCGCTTTGCGTCAGCAGCCAGGGAGCAACAATTTGAAAATGAGCCGGAAGCAAGTGCCGCCCCTGCAACAAACCCTCCGCCTCGGCGATCACCGTTGGCTTCATCCGCCGCGGGAGCTCGCCGGTCAAATCCTGTGGCAAACGATCCAGCTGATCTTGGTAAATGGGAATGGCACACTCTCGCATCGCCGCGGCACCTAGGATCACAACCGCAGACGCGATTAGCAAAGGACGGACAACCCTGCGCTTGGTAATGCCCGCTGCCTGCATTGCGGTAAACTCATGTGTCTTGTTGAGCCATGCGACGACAAACAGAAAGGCCAGTAGCGCGAGCAATCCGCTTAGTCGCTCATAGAATGTCAGCAAGTGTGGAGCGTAGTACTCCACCACAACCTGAAACAGATGCTGATCTTTCTGCGCTGCAAAGCGTTGAAATTCGTCGAGGTTGGTGAAGAGCAAAACCACTATCAGCAACCCAGACAGCGAGGCAAAACTGATGCAGAAAGCGCGGAGGTAGAGGAACAACAAGTAACGATCGATTTTGGTCATACCCAAAATGTCCTGTAGTGGTTCCTAATTCCAGTAGTGGTTCCTAATGCGACCGACGCGAAAGCTTCTGCCAATGTAAAGTGTCTGAGCGCAAGGCAGAACTGCTCTAAAGAGCGAACTTAGGCTGTCAGATTCTGATGCACATTCCGCCTAACCAACCATTTTCTTTGCTTGGTACAAATAAGGATTCAGCGAAGGATCGTTGTACATTTTCATTTGACGATACGTCTTGTGGATCTTCCGCCCAGCAACGATATCTTCCAATAGTTCGCGCAGCGACTGACTAAGGTCCATGCGTTGCTCCTCGCAAAGTTCGATTCGACTGTTGACCAGATCGACGTGGGCTTGATCCACATCGTCTCGATCCAGTTGCTCGCGATAGTGAAAGAGCCGCAGCGACATGATGCTGAGGCGATCTACTGCGCTGCCTGGTGTCTCCGTGTTCAGCCTCGCCCCATTAGCCAGAGTCACTTTCTGATCGATCAACATTGTCGTCAGCCAATCATCGATCTTCTCGATGTGATCATTTCGGGCTTGATTGAGTCGATCGATGTTGCGTTTGACGGTAGCGATTTGTTCGTCCGTAACGTTTTTGCTACGCGCTATGTCCTCTTCGTGCCAGAGCTCGAAATTGAAAGCGTGTTGCTTGCAAATCAAATCCATCACGCCATCGTAGGTATTCTCAATAGGCTGCTCATGCCACAAAGCTACGGTGGATTCATGAAGTTGCAAAACTAGACTGACGTCGATCATGGAATTCCTCACAAGGAAGCGAACTTTCGATAGCTGGTTTTAGCGGATTGGGACGAAGCTAGGCAAGGCAGATCGAGTTTACCGGCGGAGGCAAAATACGTCGACGAAATACCAAACCTAGACGTTGCAAGTGTCGATACAACTGAAACATACAAAATCTGCTGCCCGAAGCGTTATTTGAGGGGCAGGGATCGAAATTGGCCAATGTTGCAATCGTTTCACTAACTAGTTGGTGCTACCCAGTTGGTAGAGACACTTAGCTGGGAAAGGACTCCTCCATTATGCGACTCAAGATAACTTGGATCATTGCTAGCATCGTACTTTGCCCACAACTGGCGAGTGCCCAAAGTCAGGGCTTCGTACCAGGCACAGGGATTGAGCTAACCAAAGTCGGTGATGACTTCGAAGATCCAAACTGGAAGTGGATTCCAAACGGGCTGAAGAGTTCGGAAGAGATCAATGGCCGGCAGAACGGACCACTTGGAAAGTCGGCCAATGGGCGTTGGTACGAAGGCGTCAAACGCGGCTACCCAGATGTGGTCAAACGAGTCGCCACGCCTGCCGATGGGCTACCTGGCAGCGAGGGAGCGTTGCTTCTGCAATCGCTAAAGACCGGCATTCCTGGTAGCCCGAGCTATAAGATGCAACAAGAAGACTTCATCTGCAACGTCCAGTATCGACAAGGCAAAATCGGCGTTCACCAACAGCCTAGCGTTGTGACTCGCGTCTACTTGCCACCTGTGGAAGAATGGGAACACCGCAACGGCCCTCATTTCGCTTTCCGCGTCGCCCTTGAGACGACCAAAATGGAAACCAGCAAGAAGCTCTTCTTCAGCTCTACGAAGGAAGAGAATGAGATCTACTGGCCCGGACTCTTCATTTTGTTCGAAAGCAAGGCGAAGACTGGCAAAGAACACGACTACGCTTACTTCCGCGTTCGAGCAAACCGTCGTGGCGGTGACTTCAAGGGACCGCCAATCACCACGACAGGCTGGTGGACTCTAGGCATGTCGATTACTTCGGATGGTGCAGTACACTACTACGCCAAGCCCGGCGTTGAAGACTTGACCGCTGAGGATTACCTGACCAGCCAGTATCCTTACGGTTACCGTTGCGAGCGATTCCGCTCCGTGTTCTTCAATGTTGTCAACGGCGACAATGGCCGCGACTGGACAACACCCTTTATCATCGACGACACGAAGGTCTACGTTCGAAACGGCGGTCGCACTGCTCGGCGATAGATACCGACGGACAAAGACCAAGTACCACAAAGAAGCCCCATGCATTCGCACGGGGCTTTTTCATTGTTCGCGCGGCTACAGCAATCATTCTTCACAATTGACTGGGTCGCCGCCGGATCTGTTCCCTAACGCTCGCCACTACGCTTTGTCGATCTTGCAAGTGACAAAACGCACAGAGCTGTCGCCCATCAAAGCCATGACTCCGCCAGGATGATTGCTACGAGCGTTGAGCACTGTTTCTAATCGTTAAGAGGAACAGGGGCACACATTCACACCCCATTTCTGGCCTGCAGTCAGGCGGGATAAGATTGACGAAACGTCGCGAGAATTTTAGCCAATTCACATCCTCGTCTCGCACAATGATTTTGGTAGAAGTCGGATAGGTTGTAGTGAATCCCACTGCATCGGATGGCCATTGATCCACTCGCTATGGCTTCTGCTGACATATAACCGCTTCAAGGATTTTCGTTCTACTCCGGCGGGGCTCGCGGGCGGAGGTGGTTACCTTTCTCTACATTCTTGGCTTACAGAGGAATTCAAAAATGGCTTGACCTCACAACACCAAAATGTGTTTGTGAGTCCATTACGAAAGTCCTCTAACGGGGGAGCCCGCCCCGGTCGGGACACTCTGTCGAATGCCCCGCGTCCCTTTTTTCCAGGAGCGCAAAAACAGATCGCATAGTGCAGACCGCATAGTGAGTCGCTTGATGAAACCCTCGTCCCTGGGAACTAAATTGTAGGCAAGCTCATCAAGGTATTTGAGCAGTTCGATTTGCTCCAACCAAGAATGATAGAGTTCTCCAATCGATATCTTGGCGCATCCAAACGACCGACCAATGGGTAACTTGTTCTTCACCCGGTTTCTAAATGCAGCGCCAAGCCGATTTGTCGCAAGTCATTTTGAGACTGAGTTCGCCGAACCGATTCACGGGCCGACTCACGGCGGGTAGTAACAGGCCGAGCAGGATCCTAATGATGGAGATCACCACCAGAAGTTCTACGCGAGCGTGAAAGCGAAAAGGCTACGTAAGGCCATCTTGAATCTCCCCAGATCTCAATTGAAATTTTCAAGAAGAGCATTATTGCTCGCCTCTCGTGCAAACTTTAGCTGAGTGTTTTAAGGAGAAGATTAAGGAGAAGAGGTAGAGTTCGATAACTAGGAATCGATGCACACGATCGAAGAGTCTCTCGAAAGAGAGGGGAGACGAAAACAAGTTGGGCGATTAGAGCAAAGGGCTGCCGCAGAGTCAACAAAATCCTGTAATGCTCGCAGGAACATCGCTTCGCTGAGTGAGCCTATAGAGGTAATAACCGGCCCCATTATAGAATCCGAAACGCGAAGCCTACCCTCATTTGCTGACTCTACCCTTCAGCCACTGAAGTGCTCCCGACTTCGAATCTAGCTCGCCGTCCAACTGTCGATCTCGCGCATCCTGCAGCAAGCGTTTGAATTCGGGGCCTGGCCTCAGCCCAGAATCAATGAGATCTTTACCGAGCAGTAGTGGCTCTGGGTCCAGCTCAGACACAGCTTCCATTCTTGCCGTCAGATCTGCTGCAGCCCCCGACGCATCGTAGATTCCTTCCGTTAGTTGAAGCACTTTCAAAGCCGTTGCAAAGCGTAAGTTCACGACCAGTGGCTGCACTTGGGACCATTTTTTTTTGTTCGCCTTAAGGAGAAACGCGTGCTTGAGCACCGCAAATCGAATGGACTCAGCATCTGTATTCGAAAGCTTTAGACTCGACTTAAGCGCCGACAGCTGACTATCCCTCGCTTGTGCAATTACATACATCGCAGCTACTATCACTTGCCACTTTTCACTCTGAGCCGCTTCCAAAACTTGCTGGAATACGTGCTGCCTGTCATTCCATCGCTCGTCAATTTCTGGAAAGATCGACGCGAGTAGCCCTAGCTCTTGCCATTCCTGCACCGCCCAAGCTGCTCGTGCGGTATTGAGCGTCTTCTGCACTTCGACAGCGATTCGCTCACCACTAACAACCGAGACCTGACTCGCGCTGACTCGCACGGCATCGCGCGTCGCGTCCTCGATTTGAAAGTCAAATCGGGTCGCAAAACGAACCGCGCGTAGCATACGCAGCTTATCCTCAGCAATGCGAGCTGCCGGATTTCCAATGGCTCGAATCACTTTTCTCTCCAGATCCGTTCGGCCACCGACAAAATCGATCACTTCCTCTGCAAGAGGATCATAGAACATCCCATTGATCGTGAAGTCGCGTCGCTGAGCGTCATGCTCAGGTGTGCTATAAGTCACGGAGTCAGGCCTGCGTCCATCGCTGTATGTTGCATCGGTGCGAAAAGTCGCAACCTCGACCTGCCCAGCAGCCTTATTGGGGCCCAGCACAATCATGACTCCAAAGGCTGCTCCGACTGCGATGGTTCGTTTTTTACCGAAGAGCTCTCGAACTTGCTCCGGTGTTGCAGAAGTCGCAATGTCGTAGTCAGTAGCTTCGTTGCCCATCAACAGGTCACGCACGCAGCCGCCTGCAAACAGGGCTTCGAATCCCGCCATGCGTAGCTGCTGCACGACTCTGCATGCGAATTCTTCCTTATGAGATTTGGACAATCGTTGATTCCCTTTGCATTCAGCCCACAACAAGAGTCATTGAAGACCACAATGAATGCATTTTGGTTCGTCCACGCAAGCCCAGATGTCAAGATTTACTGGATAGGCAGAGTTTGCCGGTCGATAAAGCTTTGCGGGGGGCTGATTCCGGTGCTGATTGCCGAGAAAGCCCAGTCCATCGCGACGCATCAACTGAGTTGCCAGGACTTTGACTCGGACTCACTAGTCACATGTGATCCGTACTAGCATTTCGGAATCAAGGAAGTTCAGCAATGCCCATTGGCCACCATCCCTTGCAAAAGCGTTGGGTTTCAATTTACATCTACCTCGCATCATGCGTCGTAGTCATCAACTTTGCAGGTTGCTGTTGTGTGCCTCCGACCCAAAGCTGCTCCTCAGCTGGCTTGATGTGTGGTGGCGGCTGCAACAGTGGTTTGGATCCGCGATTCAACTCCGGTGCACTTTCGAATTGCGACAACTGTGGTGACTGTGCTGAGTGTGTGACTGGGCGATTGCACGGCATTGCCGGTCTACTTTCTCGGGCAAGTTGCAATGGCTCCTGTGGCGAAGTCTACGTGGGTGAATGGCTCAGCGAGCCGCCTTGCCCAGATGACTGTGGGTACAACTGCGGTGGCTGTGGAGACTGCGGAAGTTGTCGACCGGCTCTAAACACAATGCGATTTCTATGGGGGCGACCTTACCGGACTTGCTGCAGCTCACCAAGTTGCACCGGGTGCGATTCCACTACAGGTGAGGTGATGACAGGCGAGATGGAGTACTATCCAGCGCCTGAAATGCCTGAAGCCATGCCCGCTCCGCAGATTGAAGAGCCAACACCAGCTCCCGATCCGCAAGTCAGAAAAGCTCGACTCAACCCCGCACAACAACGTCAGTCTGTCCGCCAGGCAAACTACAAGCGAGTCGTCAGGCAGTAATCCGCATAAAGCCAGAAGGGAAAGTCATCCAGCTCTTGTTATTACCTGCCTCTGATACACTTTGCGCGTGACGTTGGACGCTCCCTGCATACGGGGTGAAAACGACAAAAGGCTGCGAAAACTTTGCAGCCTTTTTCGTTTGGTGAAGCGTGCGATTGCCCGCAGCTTAGATAGCTTCGATGTGCAAGCTACGTCGACGTCTTTCTTCACGTCGCACATCATCAATCAGGGTCGCAATCTCATTGACTTTGTCGATTCCTTGAAGGACCAACTCAGGGTGTGTTCGGTCGCTGCCCGTAATACGGATCTGACCAACACCAAGCATCCTTTGGATGATGCCTTGCGAAAAGCTGACGTCATCGATATCGATCACTTCGATTCGATCTGTTGTCCGCTTCAAGATGCCTTCTTGGTGGATAAATCGCTGGGTGGTCAGCTCGTAGCTCATTCCGATTCGGCGATATAGATATAAGCCAATCACAAAAACCCAAAGAGCCACAATGACAGCCCCGAGGATGGACCAAATCATCCCAGCCTGATCGCCAGAAACAAACAGAAAACCGACGATAAGTAACGCCACAGAAATGACAGCCGTTATGATCCACGAACCATACATTGCCTTGGGTGAATAACCACCTTTCCACAGGCTACGTTCCGGTGGGATATCGCGTGCGGCGTCCTTTTTTTCAGCGGCAGCTGAAGCAAATTGATCGCTTGGCGGGGATTCGGAATTTGGTTCGGACATTCTTCTCTCTCGTCGATTCTTGTGAACGCTATCGGAGCTGGAATGAAGCTTGAAAGGGGCTGTGAAAAGCGACGATCACGGTTGCCTCATAGTGCCTAGTTTACGGGATTCCAGATCCGTCACAAAGGTATAGGGCGGGAATTTCCAGGTCTGAGGGCGCGGTGCCAAAGCTCGACCGCAATTAGCGCTACATGATTTTTCTCAACAATTTGCGTCCCGGGCAATCGACATTTTTTTGCAGAGGCACTGAATTCGAACTTTTACATTTCGAATCCCGTGTAGAATTCTGATTTACTCAACGCAAGACTCCTTAGGAAAATTCTCTTGCTGCAGATCTCCTGGTCTTCGTTTCCTCCGCCTTACGTCTACATGTCATCATGATTTGTCCTCATTGCGGATCTGATAATGACAAAGTCATCGACTCGAGAGCTTGCGAGGATGGACGAGCGATCAGACGCAGACGATTTTGCAATAACTGCAACCACCGTTTTACTACCTACGAACGTGTAGAGCAGTATGCGATGCAGGTCGTGAAGAAACACGACAATACACGAGAGCCCTTTTGCAGAGAGAAAATTGAGAAGGGCTTGGAAAGAGCGTGCTGGAAACGCCCTATCAGCAGCGAACGCATCCGAGCTGCTGCCGCCCAAATCGAGGCCGACATTCGGTCAGAGTATGAATCTGAGATCCCCAGTTCTGTGATCGGCCATATGGTGATGCAGGGTCTCGCCGATCTTGATCAAATCGCTTATGTCAGGTTTGCGAGCGTCTATCGTGAATTCAAGAGCGTTGAAGAATTTATGAACGAGCTTCAACCCCTGCGATCTCCCGACGTATCGCAAGACGATCCACGTTAGGATTCGGCCGCTTTTCTCGTGGCCCAGCTGTTCTCATAAACGATAACGACCCCAGTGTTCTAACACCGCCTGGTCTTCTATTTGCCCCCGGTCGAAGCCTAAATTGGTTCATCACGCGAGATGATGACTATGGCATACTTAAACCATACAGTGGCACACGGGCCGAACGCGTATCTGTTAAGACATGCGTGCCACAGAGAAGTTGGCGATCTGCTCCAAGCCCTTCCAGTATTCATTCCTGGCGACTCGGGCGAGACTCGCGATAGCTCCGTCGGCCAGTCGCTCTGCAATCTCACGAGTAAACTCAGAAGCCCGGTGAGCATCTAACTGCGATAGAATCCAGTGCATGTGCTCCTCCTCTGGGCGACTGGGTTTCACCAACTCGTTGGTCAAAACTCTCTTCTCCTCGTCGCCGACCTGCGACAACAGGTAGAGCAAAGGCAACGTGGGTTTGGCTTGTCTAAGATCTGTACCAAGGGTTTTCCCCACACACTCATCGCCCCAGTAGTCGAGCCAATCGTCAAATACCTGGAAAGCAACGCCTAGCTGCATGCCAAAGCAACTCAGATCACTTCGGACCGACTTATCAGCTCGAACACTCCAAGCTCCCAACCTACAACTCGCTGCACTCAACGACCCGGTCTTGAGCGCCAAGATGCGCCGGTATTCACCGACACTCATTTCCAAGCGTCCAGCCGAATGCTGCTGCCGCAGCTCACCCTCACAAAGCTTCGCGGCTGCTTTTGCAATGATCTTTGCTGGGTAGCTGCTTCGACAACTAGCGGCCAGCTCATAGGCTTTGGTGAACAAGTAATCGCCGAGCAAAACCGCAGATGAATTTCCCGCCAGTTTCGCGATAGTCGGACGATGACGTCGGGTGTCGGCATGATCCATCACATCATCGTGCACCAAGCTTGCAAGATGCACTAACTCTGATGCAGCAGCACAATACAGCAAGTCGCGTTTTGTCTTGTGCGAGAAGCCGACGTCAGCCGCAGTCGCCTTAGCAACAAGAAGAGCGAGGGTGGGACGAAGTTGTTTACCGCCCCCACTCGACGCTGCCGCGCACAAATCGTTGACTTCTGAAAGCCGAGATGCGAGGGACCGACTAATGATCTCGGAGAGATCATGCAATTCTTGTTCCACGAGCGGCACGATCTTTTCTTGCCAGTGTCTTGCCGCTTGAAAGCGAAAGTTTGCCTGAACCGCACCGCGGCTTTCTGCCCGCCCACTCACAGTAAATGCAACCTGCGGCTTACGAAACTCAGCTTCCTTCAGACCGTGTGATGAGTTGCGTTGCGTCGCAACGGATGCATTCGGTATTAGTCTATCTTCAAACTGTTCTCCGCGATCAATCATTCTTGGCATCACTTTTCTTGAAGTCTCCACTGACTCCGCCTGACTTTTCCACCAATTCGACGGCCTCAACCCGCATGCTGCGATCAACGGCTTTGCACATGTCGTAAACTGTCAATGCAGCGAGGCTAGCCGCAACGAGCGCCTCCATTTCGACTCCCGTCCGACCATTACACGTGGCTGTGACTTGTATTTTGAGTAAAGCATTTTCCGGCCACTCAAAATGCACTTCGACGGAATCAAGCGTCAAACGGTGACAAAGTGGGATCAACTCGTCGGTACGTTTGGCCGCTCCGATTCCAGCAATGCGTGCAATCTGCAGTACATCGCCTTTTTTCGTGTTGCCAAACCGAATTGTCTCTGCAGTTTCTCTCCGCATCCGGCAGAATGCTTGAGCAACTGCCCGACGGCGCGTCGTTGCCTTATCACCAACGTCTACCATCCGTGCTGAACCAGCTTGATCCAGATGTGTCAGTTTGAGCTTGTCCATCGAATGCACCTCATTTGATACCGCAGGCATAAGCCCTAGTTAACATGGCGACCACCGCGGCTGCTTCGCGTCTCTTTGCGCCTTGGGAAAGGCGAAGTAGCGTAGAGGAGGCATATCGATTTGTCCATTGAAGACACACTCCACGCTGGAATTAGGGCAATTATGAGGGCTGGAAGCCATTAAAAACGAATTGCCCGCGTCGCGATAAAACTCTTGGTGTAGCGATCGAGTTCCTGCAAAGCGAATTCGAACTCGCCCGATTCCTTGCCCCAAGAGTCCTCGAACATATGGCTAATGGCAAAACCAGCTTGCAGCTGTCCACCAATCTGATCCTCAAGTGTGTGACCGAACATGAGTGGTTCCCCAGCCTTTAGCAGTGCCTCATAACGTTTTGCGGGTAGCGAAATCTGATCGGAGTAAGGCAGAGCGAAGGTGACTTTGAGCCCCTCTTTCTCTGCTAAGTCGTCGTCAAATAGAAACAGCAGCGGATTGCAGAACCCAGCCATCATCACGCCGCCAGAACGTGTCACCCTCGCAGCCTCCCGCCAAACAGGGTTTATGTCCGGCACAAAGCTATTCGAGCAAGGGTGAATAACCAGATCGAAACTCGCAGCCGCAAGATCGCACAAGTCATCCATGCTGGACTGAATTGAGCGGATGGAGAGCCCTTCGCGCCGCGCGACGACTTGATCTTGTTCGAGCTGGCTTTCCGAAAGATCAACGACAGTAACCTCGGCACCTGCCGCAGCCATTAGAGGAGCTTGCTGCCCTCCGCCTCCAGCGAGCAGCAGCGTCTTGCATCCGGCAAGCTTCGGAAACCACTCCTGCGGCACCAGCTTCTGAGGAGTCAACATAATTTCGGGAGTACCACCTCGAGCCTTCTCGATCGAAGCCGAACCAACGGGTACCGTCCAGCGATTGCCTTTCGCAACCAGAACGTTCCAGGCTTTTCGATTTGTTTCAAGGAGTTCTTTGCGTTCCATTTTGCCTCTCATTCTTGGCCCACTGCGACTTCGGAGGCGTTTTAGTGCCTACCGATATTTGCTGACAGGATATGCGGGCCGGGGAGAATTTTCATTCATATCAATCGTCCCTACGTCCTCGCGCGGGACGTCCGCATAATCGGAATCTTTCGAAGCTAGCCGTAACTCTCCGTGGTGGTACAAGGCAATGAACCTGTCATCGATGGTCCAGAATCTACAGGAATAGCTCGACGAGCCTGCGTTAAATCCAATGGATTGCTTCCTGAGTCGACGACGCCCGCCTCGAAAGATTCGCTGAGGGACTTGAGTGTCTGAGTCGATGTTGACGAGATACCTTGTTCCTAGCTGGCGGCTAGGCCTGACTCGGCGCGGTGAAAGCAAGCGCCTTGGGTCTCATGCCAAATCGCAAAGTGCTCTGATTCACAGGATCTATCAGACTTGGGCAGCGCATGAAACATTTGCTCCGCAGAAAAAAGAGGCATCCAAATGTGACTCTCTCTCGTTACCGTCCCTTAGCTGCACGATAGTCCCCGGACTGGTGGTAGAACTCACGCAGGGCCAGTGGAAGGCTTTTAGAAAGTTGCGATTTCGGAATGAACTACTCTTTGCGGATATCGCTAACCGAGCCTTTTACAAACTTCATGAACTCGGGCGTCGGATGCGTTTAGGAATCATACTTATGCCTTAAAATAGGACTCAGCAGTTGCAGAGCGGAGAAAAAGTCGGTGACGTACGAAAAAAAGACCCGCTCTAGAGGAGCGGGCCTTTTATGCGGGGATCTTACCAAAGATTCGCGGGATCTTTGACGGCTGTAAGCTGAGTCGACTAGTTCTTAGACGAGCTCTTTCTTACCACCGACCAAGGTTCGAAGTCGCTCTGCAAGCAGGCGAGCATCGAATGGCTTCTTGAATGTTTCGTTAATTGCCGAACGATCAAAGCTGAACGTCTGGCCGTCATCAGGAAGCAATGCGATCAATACGATCTCGGTAAAATCATTATTTTTACGCAGGTTTTGGCAAATCTGAAGCGCTTCCACTTTGCCGATTGAGAAGTCCACAATCATGCAGTCGGGATGGAAGCTCTCAGCTTGGATGCCCGCCTCAAAACCGCTTGCAGCGGTACCAACTTTGAACGCCTTCTCTGGAGGAAGTTCTCGCTTGAGATTTTCGATCAAAACTTGGTCTTGAGCAACGATCAACACCTTGGCCATCGCCTCATCTTCAAGATCGCCAAGGGGCATACCATGCTCCTTGAGGAACTTGATGAGGTATTCGCGTGGGATCCGGCGGTCTTGCGAACCCGGAATGCGATACCCCTTGAGTCGGCCGGAGTCGAACCATTTACTCACAGTTCGAGGGGCCACCTTACAGATCTTCGCGACCTGTCCTGTGGTGAACACCTTCATATGCAGGATCTCCGTTTTCCTTACGTGTTACTGAGCTCGCATCATTCCCGTTTGGAAACCATACGAACCGTTGTCGCCCCTGCTCGTCAGAACCGCTTTGATTAGATCAAAGCCTTGTCGCTAATCCGTTAGCTACCGGTTCAAACAAACACTTGGGTCAGGGCTGTCAAGTGAACGGGTTCCATGGCTCACAGGGTTCAGCTTTCCCTCTGATGAAACCAGTCCTTGGGCAGTCGTCTTGATCCCGCGTTCAACTAAGACCACATCCTCACACCCCCGAGTGATGAAGGGCCATCGACGCAACTAGTAAACGAACGGAGCAGTTAAGATGCACCGCAGTGCAGAGAATCCGTTTGATACTTCAAACCATGGTTCGAAGCCCAATACAGCCAAGGCCAAATTCGCTCGGAAAGCCACTCGGTCTTGGTGCTCAGCTAGATTCCCCCCTAACTGAACCAGTTGTTCGCTTCCAAACGCATCAATCGATTCGTTGGGACTTTGTAGAACAAACTGTCCGCTGTTTGTTGTCGATTAAAACGGGGCAATTACTTTAGCAAGATTGCTCGTTTGGACACTTCCATTCGCCATAAGTGGATTTGGGAGAACAATCTGGAGGACTGTCCACAAAAACCGCAGGAATTTTTTAAGGAATCACTACAATTTCACAATTGCTAGCATTCGTAAGCCCCTCAGTCTGGCGTCCATGGCAATTTTCACACTAGCGCTGCAATACCAGCAGCGAGCATCGCGTTTGGCCGTCGCCTGCCGACTCCGCAGTTCAAACGGCTGTGCTCTCCTTCCTAGATCGCCAAGAGCCCCAAGCTGCACTGTTTGCTGACAAACTGTGCTTCCTACCCGACCACGCCACTCCCGTTATGAGTCCTCATCAACCGTCAAGCGCCAGCACTAGCCAAGCTCTCTTTACACTTTCCCTGCTTTTGCTTTAAGTTGTGTCCACCAACCTAGGTCTATGCATGGCGAAAAGGGATGTTCGATTCCAGGCATCGGCCCAATAACCGACGAGCGAAGGACTAGTGTTGGTGCACTAAGTAAGACTCAATTGGATTAAATTCTCGTTCTCCATGGCGGTCGGCTAGCGAAAGCAGCTCCCTTGTTGGCTTTCCTTGCGTCGCACCCAAGCCTTAGGCAAGAACGAACTTGTAGGTTGTAGATGTAAGGTAGCTCCTGCTTCCCGCACTGCCAAACATCACAGGGATGAGACTCATGAATCGAATGCGACGCTTGCATGGCAAACGCTTGCTGTTCTCCGTGTTGCTGGTTTTCGCCTTCGCCGGACGCACATTCGGCCAACAAGAACGCGAGTACGGTTGGTACGTGGACCAACAAGACACACTGGTTTTCGTGGTGCAGCTCGATCCAGCGGAGCTCGCGGCACTTCAAAGCAATGTAGATTTAGTTGGCGAATCAGCGAACATGCCGCCAGAGCTGGTCGGACGTGTTACACGAGTTGAAGTTAGACTCGGTGAATCAGCTCTTCCGCGAACTCCGTCGCTGCAAGAAATCGAAAAGCGTCCCGCTATCGTTAGCAATTTGGAGGTAAGCAACATCCTCGGCGAAGGACGGCTTACAGAAATCGACGAGTCCAACCTCGTTCGAGTCCAATCTGGGACCGTAAGTCTTCCGAATGTGAGCGCCCCGTCTGCGAGCACCGATTTTCTTTCCGGTGCGGGAGGCCAAGGTGCCCGACCACTTCCAAGCACATCGGGAAATCCTGGTGCCAGCCTACCAGCGTTGCCAATTGGAAACTCCTCCAAGTTCTCGGACACGGCCCCAGTAGATAGAGCTCTTCCACTACCTGGAAACCTCTCTTCTCCTGCTAACACTCCACTAAATTCGACTGCAAATATGCCAGCGCCACCCGTCGCTGGGTTAGGCGCTGGCACCTCGCGCGTTGGAAACAACTCCTGGAGTTCATCCCCAACAAATCCAGCTTCACGTGGTCCAGCACCACCGCCAAATATGAGTAGCGCTCTCAATGCTGTCGCTGGTTCAACAGGTGGCGCCATCGCCGATGCAGCAGGGAACGCGATGAGAGCCACAGCCGATTCGCTTTCACCTCAGTTCCGAACAGCACCAAGTACGCAAGGAGCTCCAACTCCATATGGATATGAATCGAATCGGGGGTTTGATCCAAGCCGTGCTTTGGATGTGAATCGCGGACGTAATTCAAGCAGTTTGGGCACCGGTCATCTAGCGAGCAGTCGGACACCCGCGCCGAACTTTGGTTCGCCTCCCGGGGCACACGCTGCTACTTTCCAGCCTTCCGCAGCTGTCAGCAGTCTAGCTGCGGGTAATCAGCTGACCAATCCATATCCCGGTTACGGATCCGCGACGCAGAGCAACATCCCCCAAAACCCGTTGCCAACAAGACCTGTCGCAGGCTCTACCAGCCTTCCACCACAAACACCGATGGTGGCTGCAGGTAACACAAGATTCTCCGGCATGAGCCAGGAGAATTTCGATCTTCTCGTCAACGCTAAAGTCAAGGAGCTGATTGCTCAAAAAACAGAGTACGAACGAGGCAGATTGGACGAGCGCCAAGCCTTGAATTCAGCTAACTCTAATCCGGCTTTATTGGCTGCTGGTGCGACGAAACCGACGGCTCAAGGACCAGCTCCACAGTCGGGCACTAGCGCTTTGGACAGCAGAACACAGGAAAACCAGGAAAGCTTGACGGCGAACTCAGGCAGCGGACCAGAGCGTCACAATTATGTAGTCATGTTCTTCATGGTGTCGTTGGTTGGCAATTTGTACTTGGTCTACCTCATCCGAAAGCTACTCACCCGCTACCGCTCGCTGCTTTCCACCGTTCGAAGCCACGCAGTGTAGCCGTAACTAGGGCGGAAAGCGTGTCATAACTTGCCGGTCGAGTTCCTTTCCACGCAGTATCACCTTGCGCCGCTTCCAACTGGTAGAAGCTCTTTTGCCGTTCGCCTAACCTTAGCATTCTCTACTCATGCTTCGCCAAAGGGATTGAACTTCAAGTAGTTCAAATGCCGGTATAGCTCGTTTCGCCGGATCAAGTCGGAGTGTGAACCAACATCTGCAACTTGATGTTCGTGAAGCATGACCACCTCATCGCAGCTCTGCAGAGTCGCCAGGCGTTGAGGCAGTACTAGTGTGATCCGTTTATCCGAGACGAGTTCTTGCATCGCCATTAGAGTCAACTTCTCCGCCTCTCGATCGTACGGAAGTTCCTTTGGCTCCTCCAAGACGATGACACTCGCTAGGCTTATCGCCGCTCTGGCGAGTCCGAAACGAAATGGAACATCGCTGGCCAATCGATCGTCTCCCGCTGAAACAACAGTTTCTGTGCCTTCGGGTAAGCGGCGTACGGCCGACAAAACCTGATAGCTTGCCAAAATCTCGTCAAGAGCCTGTAAGCTGTTCGATGCTGCATTGCGACTCGACAGGTTCTGCCGAACGGATCCGGCAACAAGAGCGCCATCCGCCGCGACCCAGTGCCCACATTGCACCAAACTGTCCGGATGCAAATCAGTAACTAGTCGGTCATCCACCATCATTCGACCGCTAACAGGTCGTCCCAGTCCCAATAGAAGCTCAACCAAGGCACGTGCCTGAAGATGCTGATCTGCAACCACGCCAATTAACTTTCCAGGTGAAAACTGGGCAGTAACATTCGCCAGTAGCTTCCGGCCGCGACTATCCAAAACTGTTACATGGTCGAGTTCAGCTGCCCGCTTCACAGCTTGGATTTCATGGGAATGTTCTGCCTTAAGTCCCTCCACAGACAGATCGAGAAAAGCCCTCAGCTCATCTGTTGCCGTTTCAATCGTACGCATTGCTGTTGAGGCCGCCGACAGCCGTACACAACTAATAGCTGCCGCAAGGCAGAACAACACAAAGCAACACGTGCCAGAGACTCCAAAACTAGAATCTTCACGGAATACGGACACCGCGACGACGAAGAAAAACACCCCTGCCAGAGAACCACCAATGAACAGCAGCATCGAGCTCTTCCAGATTGAACTAGTGTGCGAACGGAAGGCATCTGCAAGGTAACTTTGCGATTTAGCCTGGTATCGGCTCTCTAAATCGCCCGATTCGTGAACGGATTCTAGCAAAGGTCCCTTCAGACTCAACTCAATGATCTGAGCACGGTTCCACGCTGCTCTCTCGCGAATAACCGGCAATTGCGTTCGTCTACTTCCATCTAGGAAGCGGTACACCAAGACTACGAATTTTGCGGAAATCATGGAGAGAATTCCTAGCATTGGTTCCAAAGCGATGGCCAATAGGACGGAAACCAATGCCTGCAGAGCGTGTCGAGGGTAAGCTCGCCAATACTGGGTCAAGGTCGTTTGCACTCGCGGCAAATGGTACTCCAATCCATCGGAGAGCGCCTGCTGATGGGCAGACAAAGTGCGCAGGCGAGCCAATTTCCCGGCATGAGCTCGCAATGCGGCCATCAGCCCCACTTCAAATTTCAAACTTGCTTGGTGCACCGAACGGTAAAAGAGAACCAGAAAAACTGAGGCGATAGCGATCAAGCCAACGGCGATGGCCAGCAACAGAGTCACTCGCCACATTAGTGAGTCAGTCGCGGAGAAAAGCCCGGCCGGACTGGGCAGCCAACGGGAAAGGGGCTCGGGTTGATTGGAGCCAGTTCGAGCGGCTACCAGACAACAGAGTATTCCACCCAAGATCCAAATGACAATGGGACCGATAAAGGCCAGCCAGCAACCCCAAAATAATGTCGACAAAGGTAGGCTCGCTAGGCCCGACTTTTCTAGCAATAGGCGAAGCGATTTCGATAGCAACATGGGAACAGCCAAAACTCAAAGTGCGATCAAGGCCACGAATACTCGGCCTCCCCAAGCCTTGAATTCTACGAGGTACATCTCACCCTAGTTTAGCCGAATCTAAGCTTCTCGTATGGAATTCGCGAACGACGCTGGGTCAATCATGGTTGCGAACTTGGTCGACTTTTGCTCCGCAGCAGCACCAGCTTACTTTCGCGGAGCGAAAGGCTACCATTGCTGAACTCACCTGACGTCAGCGGGTAAAGCTCAAATCCTTCATCTGGCTTCAACTGCCAGATCTGGCGTTCCGACTGGTATTGTTCGACCAACAATTGTTGCCACTCGAGGCGATCATCATGAGCCCACAGGATCTTTGCATTGTCCATATCAGCCTCGTTGTACACCCACTCCTGGTGCACATTATGACTCTCTGAATACTGCACCAAGACCAAATGCTTACCAGGCAGCTGATGAAGCTCTTCGATCAAGGCCGCTCGCCGGACAATCCACCCTGGTTGCGGCCTGAGCATTTTGCTCCTGACTGAAATGCTCAATAGTACGCATTGCGCAACCAGCACCCCAGCGGGCCAAACTCGTTGCCACCCGTCCCAGCCTCGCAAAGCATGCTGCGACTTGACGAAACGCCAACACCGCCTCAGTCCTAGAATCGCCGCAGGCATTAGCCCAATGACTGAGGATGCAATGTAGTGAGGCAAAACCCAGCAAACGATTGCCGAGGCTACAAACTGAATGACGAGCGCCCCGTAGATAAGCTGCTGAACGCGACTCTCCGACCACCACCATACTCCCGAGAGAGCAGCAAACCCGAATACTGCACCAGCTAAGATAAATACCGCTTGCCCAACAGGGAAGATGCCGGACAACCAACCATCCCATCCGTTGCGTTCACGAAAACTCTCCATCGACCAGCCATAATGGAAAGCTGCAAACACCTCCGGCACATCTATTCGTGTCGGGTGCCCAGGAGTTCCAAAGACAAAAACAGGTGCGACTCCGTAGCGCGACTCATGCTCTTGGTGCGGCATACGCCAGAAGCTGCCGGTGGTCGCTTTATTTTGCAGCGAGATCAGGCTAAGCGCCAGGACGATTGGTAAGGAAGCAAATGCACTAGCCCTTACTGCACGGCCTATTCTCTCGCTAAACTCCATTCGATGGTTTGCCAACCACCAGAACAAGGCACAGCAGACCGTGTACACGAGCCCTTCGAAAGGTCGCGAAAGGGAGAGCATGCCTATCCCGCAGCCTGCGAGCACCGCGTCACAAGCAATATGTCTTCTACGCAACCGCAAAACTCCACCCAGCAACAAGGCGGCTCCAATGGCGGTCCACCAAGCACCGAAAACGTTCTGCGACCAGACAATCTGAAGCGTTGGATGCAATGAAAGCAAAAGCCCGCCGAACATCGCCCACTTTCGAGACGTGACGCCAGCCAACATCCAAGTCACACTGACTACTCCTATGCCTGCTGCGATCCAAGCACCTGCAATAGGCACGCCCAATACCAGACGCCCCAATGCAACAAGGATGCCAGCCGCCAAGGGATACTTGGACGAGTACGAGGGCTCCATGATCACATGAAAGGTCTGAAACGGCTCCCAAACTTCCGGCGACGGATTTGCCAAGCGACCATTTAGAAGCGTGTCGCCAATCAACAAGTTGCTAAACTCATCGTGCACCCGAGGCGAATAAGGCACTAGCCAAGTAATGGATGCAGCAATCGTGGCCGCCAAGCACCCAAGCGCCAACAAAGATAGATGCCAGCACCAGCGCTGTCGAAGCAGTTGATTTAGCAAGAGTCGCTGCCCAATGTTCAACTTGTTTGCCTCAATTGTCATCAATGGCTGCCTATGCCCAATTCTGCGCAAAAATCTCAACGAACCAGCAGCTACCGCCGAGAAAGTCGCATGAGGTTCAACATCATGCCGCTGAATGCAACTTGAAATCCAAGTGCAACAGCACCGGCGGCCGGAATGACCCATCGCATCGTCGAAGAGTAGTCGAGGGCACCAAAGCCTCCTGCGCCCCATGAAACAGATTGCCAAGCAACAACAGCTACGCCTGTTCCAACAAGTCCCGCGCCAGTAAGCAGGCTACGTTCTAAGCTGAACCACTTCTGCAGGCATGCAATTCGTTTATCCTGTGGCAAGATTCCTTCTGAAGCGGCAAAAACTTTTGCTAACACCGCAAAGGAACCGAGCTGGAAAGAAACCAGAAGAGCGAGAACTGAAAGTAGCAGCGTGTGCGCGTCAAATAGAATCCCTGCGACAGAGATCCGAGAGAGCACCAACAAAAATCCTACAAGCCCGAACGCAGAAAGCATTCCGCCGGGAACCATGAAGGACCACCGAGGACTAAGCATCATGAAGAAACGCAACGTCCGCCAGCCATCGCGAAATGTTCGCAAGTGAGGCGCATGTGCTTTGCGCCCGTCCGGATGCAAAGTGATCGGAACTTCGCGGATCTTCGCGCCAAACACTGTGCTCTTGATGATCATTTCCGTGGCGAACTCCATGCCAGTGCAGCGTTGATCCAAGCGATTGTAAAGTTCCTTCGTGAACGCTCGCATGCCGCAGTAGACATCGTGGATCTTGGCGTGAAACATCTGCCGCACAAGCCATGTCAGCGCAGGATTACCGTACTGATGCAAGAAGGGCATTGCACCTGGCAACACACGACCACCACCTGCTGGCAGCCGACAACCTTGGACTAAATCGACCTTGCCGCCCTCAAACTGCTCGTAGAACTTGTGTGCTTCACTGAAGTCATAGCTGTCGTCCGCATCACCCATCAAAATGACTCGACCTTGAGCCGCCTCGATCCCGCCCATTAGCGCAGCGCCATAGCCAGGTTCGTCGACATGAACAACTCGAGCACCTAGTGATTGAGCAATCTCCACGGAATCATCGCGGCTGCCGTTATCCGCGATAACAATTTCGCCGCGAATTCCCATTCTCTCCAGCGAGTGCATGGCTTTCAGAATACAGGTTGCAACCGTATCCGCTTCGTCCAAACAAGGCATGACGATACTAAGCTCCACCTGCTTGGACGGATCCGTTACAGACTCATCCATGGTGATCCAAGGATTCTCTCCCTTAGCAATTTCATATTGCTTTTGATCAGCAGCGAGTAGATCGACCAAATGATCCAACTGTTCCTCGGCAGGATGCGGCTGTGCACTGGTCGAAGTGGGGAGGCGGATCTCTTGTGGAGTGTGAGAGTCGGTTGGCATCAGGCTGCTTCTTTGCCAGATAAATCAGCGTCTCGTGGACACATCGAATTGGAATTGGGGTGTAGAAAAACATCGACTACGGCCAAGGAGAAAGGTGGCTTGGATGATTCAATTCGGGCCAAAAGCTAGGCAAAGACGGTTCAAATTACTGTCCCTGCCAAATGTACCAACTGTAGCGATTTTCTCAATTCTGCCCGCCCACGCAGCAGAAGCATCCCGCCAGTGGTCCAACCTCAACCAAAAAAGAATCTGAATTCTCTGTCACCTTTTTCATCCTCGCGTTACTTGCATTCTGAGCTCGACCGACGAGTGCCTGTTTTTTCCATCAACCTCGATCGGACTGGAGCACGCTCGGTGATCGTCAGGATCTCAGCCAATAGAAATAAAACAGACGATTCCGAAGCCGTGCTGAATCTGTGGCAGCAAGTTCTTGAGAACAACACCGAGACCTTGGAGCGTATCGTCTTCCAGCACCAATCCTACGTGGCGGCAGTTGCCTACGCTTGCATCGACGACTTTTCGGCCATCGAAGATTTCCCTCAGGAAACTGTTCTCGTTGCTTGGCAAACTCGCAAGACGCCACAGGATGCCCACGCCTTGGCGGTTGGTTCTGCGTAATCGCACGAAACTTGGCCAAGAACTACTTTCGAAAGTGCACATGGGAAAATCCTCAGAACCTTGATCGTTTCTTCGATCCGCGCGAAGCTGCTTTGCTTCGCCAAGAACTAGGCGAAGAGTGGGGAGGGAGGATGCAATTTGTCGCCGCCGACGCAGTCCATTCGGCACCATTCGGTGACTGAATCCTGGCCGCTCAAAGCTCGCAAGGAGCTCGTCAAGAGTATTGCGACCACATCATCGTTAAAGGCGATCTTTTTCGGGATCGCCAGCTAGACTCTGCTCTATCTATTCGCAGGTCACTGGGCACTGCAGCTAGTTCGAAACACTCGCCACAGAATCATTTTTGCTTCTCATCTGTGTTTCATCTGTGCCAAAATCTCAATCAGCTGATCACTTCTGCCACATAGCTCCGAATGTCGGCTTCTAAGCTGGCTAGCCTCTCATCCAACCTCACATTCGCAGCAACCAGATCCCGACTCTCCTCTTTCGAACAATACGTGAACATGTAGAACTTCACTTTGGGCTCGGTGCCGGATGGACGCACGGCAAAGTAATTTCCATCCAGATCTAAATCCAGCATCACCATGTTTGCTGCTGGGGCATCAAGCGGCTCCGTCGTCCCATCAGGCTTGCGAGTTGTCAGAGACTTGTAGTCACGAACACCGGCGACGTCGATCCCGCCGAGCTGCTTGGGCGGATCATTTCGGAAAGCATGCATAAGCTTGTCCATCTGAGCCATGCCCTCGCTGCCTTCCATTTGGACGTTCACCAAACGCTCTTGGTGACAACCATGTTGCACCAGCAACTCGTCGAGACGTTGATGCAAGGTCTTGCCCTCGCTCTTCAGCTGTGCCACCAACTGCGACATTAGCAGACAAGCAATCACACCATCTTTGTCGCGACAATACTGTCCCATCAAGTAGCCGTGCGACTCTTCCGTACCAAACACAAATTCGTCGGGCCCGACCGCATCCATGACGCCGGCAATCCACTTGAATCCGACGTGCAAATTCCCTTCGCAGCGAACCGCGTAACTGTCTGCGACGCGTCGTGTCAGCTCGGTCGTAACAAGCGTCTTGATTACGAAGGACTTGTCCGTCAATTTCCCAAGCTGCTGCATCTTGCTGCATGCAAAGTCCGTCAGCAATGCTCCGATCTGGTTTCCATTGATCGTTGCCCACTCATCGGAGCCTGGAGTAAGTGGTGCAGCACAGCCCAATCGATCACAGTCAGGATCCGTTGCGAGGATCACATCTGCTCCAGTAGCTTTGGCTTGTTCGGTGATCGCGTCAAAGACAACTTTGTTTTCCGGGTTGCTGACGTGGCCAGGAACATTGGGAAAATCACCGCTTGGTTCCTCGTGCTGTCCGTAAACTTTCGCATCGTTGAACCCCGCCTGTGCCAAAGCTGGCATCACCGCGAAAGCACCAACGCCGTGCAGAGGCGAAAAAATAATCCTGGCATCACGAGGTCCCTCGAAAGAGAAATGCTTGACTTCAGCAAGGAATGCCGAGTCGACTTCCTCGGTACAAATCTCTACTTTGCCGTTATCTAAGCAAGCCTGAAAGTTCTCTCGCTTGATCTCATCGGTATTCATGACCCTTTCAATTATCGCTTTGTCGTGCGGAGGCAGCACCTGACCGCCGGTCGACCAGTAAACCTTAACCGCATTATCTGACGGCGGATTGTGACTGGCTGTGACCATGATGCCACAATCACAGCCCTTCAGCCGTACCGCGTAAGACAATTGTGGAGTCGCTCGATATTCATCCAGGAAATACACCTGAAAACCATTCGCGACCATGATCCCAGCGCATAACTCTGCAAACTCGCGGGAACGATGACGCGTGTCGTAAGCGATAGCACAGCTGAGTTGTTTTCCGTGTTCAGCTTGCTCTAGTACGTAGCTAGCCAGACCTTGAGCACTCTCACCTATCGTACGCTCGTTGATCGCGTTCGAACCGAACTCGTACATGCGTCCCCGACGTCCGCCAGTTCCAAACGGAATGATCGTCCAGAACACGTCGTCGAGCTTTTGCCACTTTTTTTGCTGAATATGCTCGACGATCGAATCACGGTAGTCGGCATAACGCTGCTCGGTAAGCCAAGCTTCGAGGTTTCCCAGGGCGGCTTCCGTCAGTTTTCCAGATTCGCAAGCAGCTTTAGCTGCAACAAGAGCTTCATCAACAGTCATGATCAATATTCGTTTCTTACTTCAAGTCTTCGTTACTTCAAGTCTTCGTTACTTCAAGTCTTCGCTGAAAATTGCTGAGCCCGAGTCGCAGGGGTCAACGAGGCTCATTTTGTACACCGGTTTGCAGTTCAGTGAAAGCTATCGCGTCCGACGATGCAACATAGAACAGTAGTGGGAATCGCCAAAGTCCTTCGCGTAAGAGCCTGACAGATGGTGACTAGTAGTCACTGCGTTGTAGCCTAGATCGTCGGTTTGCGTTCGAATCTGAACATTGGCAAAGAGAATAAAGATCTAATTCAGGGCGAAAACTCAGGCTCGCGCCGACCTCAAAATCGCCTAGAATTCCCACCCATGGAATTCAAACTCTCTTCAGCCTAAATCTTACAGAAAAATCCGAATGTTATCCAGCGAACCGATCATCAGCGTCAGTGGTCTACGCGGCATCCTTGGCAACCAGCTCACACCGGCCGTCGCGATGCGATACGTCTCCGCGCTGGCAGCCACACTCCCCAAAGGCAAAGTCGTCATCGGGCGCGATGGACGTTCCAGCGGGCGGATGCTGACTCAAGCCGTTTCAGCAACTCTTGCTGGACATGGTCTGACACCAATCGATCTCGATGTCGCAGCCACGCCGACGGTCGGAGTGGCCCTCAGGCATTTTGGTGCCGTTGCTGGCGTTCAGATCTCAGCGAGTCACAATCCGAAAGAATACAACGGCCTGAAACTCTTCGGAGCCGAGGGTCGTGTGCTGCCCAAAATCGAAGGCGAAAAGGTGCTTGCCGCTTACCACGAGAACAAGTCTTCGTGGGTCGACGTGGACTCCATCGCTGCGATCGAAACTGCCGAGGATCCGCACGCGGCACACATGGATTTTATTCTCTCGACGGTCGACGTCGCTCCGATTCAAGAAAAACGTTTCAAAGTCCTACTCGACAGCAATCATGGCGCTGGCAGCTTGCTCGGCCGTCGGCTGCTCAAAAAACTTGGCTGCGAAGTCACTGTGCTCGGCGATTCACCCGATGGCCAGTTCGCGCATCGCCCCGAGCCAATCGCAGACAATTTGCAAAGTGTTGCAGAACAAGTAGTCTCTGGCGGCTACCAAGCTGGCTTTTGCCAAGATCCAGACGCCGACCGACTGGCGGTGATCGACGAACAAGGAAATTACATCGGAGAAGAGCTGACACTCGCGTTATGCCTCCTCCAAGTGCTGCCGCAGGAGCAGGGGACCATCATCACTAACTGCGCCACCAGTAGCGTTTCTCGCAGCCTGGCAGAAAAGTTTGGATGCACTCTCAAGCAATCTGCTGTTGGTGAGGCAAACGTTTGCGACTTGATGATCGCCGAGAGTGCAGTCTTCGGCGGAGAAGGCAACGGTGGCCCGATCGACCCGAAGGTAGGCTACGTCAGGGACAGTTTTGTCGGCATGGTTCGGATCCTGAGCCTACTCGCCACCAGCGGGCAAACCATTAGCCAGCACGTCGCCGATTTGCCGCCACTGTCGATCGTGAAAGACAAGATGGACATGGACGCCAGCAATTTGTCGCCGCTGTTTGCCAAACTGACTGCCGCGATGCCAGAAGCGAATGCCGGTCAGCCTGACGGATTGAAACTCGACTGGGGTGATCGCTGGCTACTCGTCCGAGGTTCCAACACGGAGCCCATCGTCCGCTTCATAGCGGAAGCTCCCACCATCGATGAAGCTCAAGAATTATGCGACCGCGCAAAGAGCGTGGCGGGCTAAAATCATGTCGTGGGATTAGCCAGAATTCTAGGAATCCGAACTCCTAACCAGTAGTAGATTCCGGCGGGAGACAATCACCTCGAGCAGCATCCTGGATCGGCCCATGGAACGACCGTAAGGAGCAATGCCTGAGTCGCTTGGAACAACAGCACGTAGAAGCCGGGAGCCGGGATCAAGACAAGCACAGTCGCAAAAACAAGACCGAGGCTCAAGCTGGTTGCATAGGCATCAGCACTTGAGCCTAGCGAGAACTCTCTAGCAATATCGGCATCATGCCGCCAATGGTAATGACACTTGTCAGCAATACCGCGCGATAACGTCGCCTGCCAGCGTCCAGCGAGGACTCTTACAACGGAGCGGCGAACTCGATTCTGCGATTGATGACGTCGATCAGTAAGATCGAACCTGTGATCACGATGCCAGACAAGTAGCGGTTGAAAATAGCATCGAAACTCGATCGCCAACAGGAAGTACATAGCGATCATGACTCCGATAAAGCCATGCAACTTGCTGTTCATCGATTCTTTGGTTTGTTCCTGCTGGCATTCCGACAGCACACGCAAGGCAGGAAACGACTTAACCAGTTTAGGCACCAGCGTTTCGTACAGGTCGCTTGTGATGGTGAATGCATTAGCAGTTTCTTCGTCGACATCTGCTGTTTTCGCAACCGAATGTACTTGATCCAACCTGTAAATCGTCGAGTAGCTGCTCCCGGTCTCAAAACTGGCAAGTTCCATTAACAGTCGCTCGGCTCCATCATGATTCCAAACTCGCACTTCTCGAGAGTTGGCCAACCACACGCGTTCCAAAGTCTGGTTCCTTGTCTCGCGGATTTTGCCATTTCACCATTTTCGACCAGGTAGGACTCGCTACCTAACTTGAGGTTTTCGTGTGGATAAACAGCCGCTACTCGATACTTGTTGCTTGGTGGCATTTTGTCGCAACAAAAATCAGAATCGGGTGCTTTCAGCTCATTTGTGCTCGAGCTGAAAAGCTCAGGGCTGAACCGAGTTCCCCGAAGTGAAAACAACTGATGATGGTAACCTACGCTGAAAGCGAGATTTTTCTCTGTCCATCGCGCAGGCTTTGGGTTTCCCAATCGCACAGATCCGAACAGTGCTTCGTCCGGTTGACGAGCGACTTTTACTTGCAATCACCTATTGCGGGTGGTTTAATTCACTACAGCGTTCCGCTAGTTATTCGGTTTACTCGAACTGGAAAGAGAACATGAAACTCCGGCTACTCTGCGTTTCCACTCTTCTCGCATGCACCCCAGGCCTCAATGTCGCTCAAGACACCCCAGCCGAAAAACCCGTTGCACAGCAAGAGCAGCAGAAAGCCCAACTCGACGAGGCAGCTGTAAAGGCGGAGGCGGCAAAAGCAGCTTTGGCAAAAGCCGATGCGGAACGTCGTGCAAAGTTGGCTGAAGCGAAGAACGCGGCACAGATAAAAGCGGAAGCAATCGCACAGATACGCGCTCAAGCTCTCAGAGCCAAAGTAGCTCCGCAGCAGGCTGTACCACTTGGAGCCCGTGCGGCTGTCAACAACCAGGACCTCCGCTCCTCCGCACGCTATTACTCTTTTTATAACCTTTCAGAAGCCAAGTTCGATGGTGTCGGCAACGAGCCGAAAGTTGTCTTCATGGTGGACAGCTATCGAAACGAACAGGAAACCCGCACCGTTACCGTGAGCCGAACTGAGATGCAAAAAAAGCGAGTTTTGGAAACAGTCGACGGCGAAGAAGTGGTGGTCGAACAAATGATCCCAGTTCAGAAACGTCAGGAGGAAGAACGCACCTATACAGTCCGCAAGCCTGCTGGCAAAAAGCCGATTGCCGTCTCGCTTGACAAAGTCAAGTTTTACGATCTAGACGGAAAGGTCGTAGAAGGCGAGAGGCTGAAGGAAATCCTGGCCCAAATGAGCCCGGTTTTCGTCTACCATAGCATGCCTGGACAAGTGGTCATTCCAGCCGCCCACAAAATGATGCGCAAAGTCATCAACCCAGACACGCTTGTTGCCGTCACGATGGAACTACGTTCCAGGCCAGTTCCACCCGTGGTTCGAGCCGTTAAGTAGTCAGCTTCGTTTTTATCTACATGATCGAGAAGTAATTCTCGCAAGCGAAGTCCACGTATTCATTCTTCAGCTCGAGCGGCTGATCGTGGTACAAGCAATAGTTGCGAACTTGTAGCAGCAAGTCTCGAGGATGGCAGTTGCGGAATGGGCGATTCGATGGCTTGTAGTGAGTCTCAATCAGGTAGTCGACAACTTCGGCATTGAACGGGATCTTGGTGATCGGGCACATGATCTCGAAGAGCTTGCGAAACGCAGCCTCGCTCGGGTTCTCGACTTCAATCTTATATGGGATCCGTCGCAGGAACGCGTCGTCCACCAAGTCCTTGGGCTGCAAGTTGGTAGAGAAGATGACTAGCTGATCAAAGGGAACTTGCGTCTTTTTGCCGCTGCTCATATTCAAGAAGTCATAACGCTTCTCAAGTGGAACAATCCAGCGATTGAGCAGCTCGTCCACTCTCATTTTCTGACGACCAAAGTCATCGATCACGAGCACGCCGCAGTTGCTTTTCAGCTGCAGCGGTGCTTCCGAAATGTTCGTTTCCGGATCCTTGCGGACCTCTAGCATTTCCATCGTCAACTCACCACCGGCGATGATGGTGGGCCGCTTGATGCGAACCCAGCGTTGGTCGATGCCGGAATCGTTGAGCAGACTTGGGCCTCGCTCTGCCTCCGCCACATTGTGCATCAAGGGATCGAAGAACCGCATGATTTCTCCATCGACCATGATGGCTCGCGGCACCCAAATGTATTTTCCGAACGCGGTGGTGACTCGTTCTGCGATACTGGTTTTGCCGTTGCCAGGATAGCCGTACAGAAACATGCCTTTACCGCTATTGATGGCTGGGCCTAGCTTGCCGAGCATTTTGCGGTCGATCAACAAGTCACGGAACGCATGCAGAAGTTCTTCACGGCGCGGATGCTGGCCTTCTACCGACTGATACTTCACAGCTTCGCAGTAGTGCTCAAGGGTGACTGGAGCCGAGCCGAAGTAAGTTGTTCTATTGTTAAACTGTCGAGCGCGTTCACGTCCGGCATCAGTCAGGGTATGCGTGTAGTCATTGACGGAGTTGCTGCCTCGGTAGGCCGTCATCTGCTCGTACTTGAGCCGATTCAAGATGGGCTCGACGAGCAGGAACGGTAATTTGACTTGATCTGCGATCATCCGGCCGGAGGCTTCGCCGCGAACCAACAGGTAACGCATGATCAGTTCTTCAACCATCGTTTCGCTCAAGCCTGCTTCATCGAGCGAAAGAGGCTCTTTCGGTATGAATGGCTCTTCTCGATCATCGGACAAGGTAGCGAAGCAACAGGTCTGCTCTTCTTTGGCTACCGGTGCACTTGGGGCATCGCTCGTTTTCTTCGCTGCTGCGGGTGGAGCAGGAGCCTTTGATAGTGTCGCAGGGCGACCGGGTGCGGGTGCGGCAGGTCTTGCTGGTGCTGCCGGTTTTACTGGTGCTGCTGGTGCGCTAGCGGTCGGCTCTTTGCCTCCAGAGGCAATTAAACCATCAATGCGCGAGAGCAGTTGATCGAGTTCACCATTGTTGGATTCATGGGTTGCTTTTTGATTCATTGCAGGGAGGTCCAGTGGGCAAGTGATACTCAATTCAAATCAACGTGCACCGTCGCCTGAAATTTGTTCAGCTAGGGCGGCATGACAAACGCCACCGAATAGCTAGGCGCAGAACCTGCTCACAATAGAGCAGTCTCGAAAATTTAGGTTACAACTTGCCGGAAGCAAATTCTGGAAGAAAGAGATTTCATACTCAACCTTTCGTCCCTCCCACGCCGATACCTTCCACTCTCAACAAGGAACAACGAAGCGTCTGTTCAGATTGGTTGTCGCAAGTTAACCAAGCTCCAGCTGGCATGCGAGCTCGCGAAGCTCTCGTTTAGTGCCGCGTTGAGAAGGACCGGAACACAACAAGAGATACAACTTTGAGCCTAAACAGAACGGTAGCTTCGAGTCTCCAAAAATAGTTTTTCGAAAACTACTCAATCGAGACTTGTGGCCCCGAACAGCTGGCTATACATTCTTGTTCATGTCGCTCAGAGCAGCAGATGGAACACCTCACGAAGCTTTCGATTAGGGTTGTTTGCTTGCTCTTGGAGAGTTAGCCGGGAACCGCAAATTCCAATCAGGTTCAGCTGAGGAATTTAAAAAGGTTTCATTTTTGGGTTGACGCTCTTAAGCAGCAGCGATAAATTACTTAACCCGCCAGCGAGGGGCATGCTACTTCGGTAGTTCCTTACGCGGGTTTGGGAAACTGATCTTTGACAATTTGGTTGATAAGCTCTCCGTTGAAAACGAAAGTTTTCAGCTTTGAAAGAACAAGGTTGTGTCGTTAGTTGGGGTCTTCAATCTCGGAGGTCGTGGCTAGCGAACAATGCTTAATAAGTCGATGCTCTTGACCAGAGTATCGCAGGATGATGGAGACCTGCCTCGGCAGGTTGAAGTTTGAATTTTTGATAGAGCCTTAACGGGCCTTGAAATTGGTTTACTGTCTAGTTGCTGTTTGAACTTCAGTTTGGATACTTCTAGCAAGCATACACAATTGAAGGGTTTGATCCTGGCTCAGAATGAACGTTGGCGGCGTGGATTAGGCATGCAAGTCGAGCGAGAAGCTTCCTTCGGGAAGTGGACAGCGGCGAAAGGGAGAGTAATACGTAGAAATCTGCCCCGGAGTCTGGGATAGCGTTGGGAAACTGGCGGTAATACCGGATAACGTCTTCGGACCAAAGAATTTCGCTCTGGGATGAGTCTACGACCTATTAGCTTGTTGGTGAGGTAACGGCTCACCAAGGCGACGATGGGTAGCGGGTGTGAGAGCATGATCCGCCTCACTGGGACTGAGACACTGCCCAGACATCTACGGATGGCTGCAGTCGAGAATCTTTGTCAATGGACGAAAGTCTGAACAAGCGACGCCGCGTGCGGGATGAAGGCCCTCGGGTTGTAAACCGCTGTCAGAGGGGAGGAAATTTTGACTGAACCTCAGAGGAAGGACGGGCTAAGTTCGTGCCAGCAGCCGCGGTAAGACGAACCGTCCGAACGTTATTCGGTATCACTGGGCTTAAAGAGTCCGTAGGCGGCCATGTAGGTCAGATGTGAAATCCCACAGCTCAACTGTGGAACTGCGTTTGAAACCACATGGCTTGAGGAAGATAGAGGTGAGCGGAACAGATGGTGGAGCGGTGAAATGCGTTGATATCATCTGGAACACCGGTGGCGAAAGCGGCTCACTGGATCTTTTCTGACGCTGAGGGACGAAAGCTAGGGTAGCGAACGGGATTAGATACCCCGGTAGTCCTAGCCGTAAACGATGAGCACTAGTCCGTGGGGACCCTCACATCTTCTCGGACGTAGCGAAAGTGTTAAGTGCTCCGCCTGGGGAGTATGGTCGCAAGGCTGAAACTCAAAGGAATTGACGGGGGCTCACACAAGCGGTGGAGGATGTGGCTTAATTCGAGGCTACGCGAAGAACCTTATCCTGGTCTTGACATACTTGAGAATATCTCTGAAAGGAGATAGTGCCTTCGGGAGCTCTTGTACAGGTGCTGCATGGCTGTCGTCAGCTCGTGTCGTGAGATGTCGGGTTAAGTCCCTTAACGAGCGAAACCCTTGTCTCTAGTTGCCAGCGTGTAATGGCGGGGACTCTAGAGAGACTGCCGGTGTTAAACCGGAGGAAGGTGGGGATGACGTCAAGTCCTCATGGCCTTTATGACCAGGGCTGCACACGTCCTACAATGCAACATACAAACGGAAGCAAACCCGTGAGGGGGAGCAAACCCGAAAAAGTGTTGCTCAGTTCGGATTGCAGGCTGCAACTCGCCTGCATGAAGCTGGAATCGCTAGTAATCGTAGGTCAGCATACTACGGTGAATGTGTTCCTGAGCCTTGTACACACCGCCCGTCAAGCCACGAAAGTTGGGAGGGCCCGAAGTCGCTAAGCTAACCGTAAGGAGGCAGGCGCCGAAGGTCAACTCGACAATTGGGACTAAGTCGTAACAAGGTAGCCGTAGGGGAACCTGCGGCTGGATCACCTCCTTTCTAAGGATAATTAGTTCTGTCCGGCCTTTGTGCTGGTAAAGATTGTTGAGACAACTCACGTTGATTCATCAGTCGATGTGGTAACACAGCAAAGCTATTCGTGAGCACAACCTTGTACAGCAAAGCGTGAGAGCTTATCACCAGATTTCAAAATACGACCCGTTGTTGGCTTGCCAACAGCGGGTTTTTTCGTGCGCACTGTTTTTTCGTTGTTTTGATGTAGCAGCAAGCGAGTTGATCCGTCTATCCGGCGATAACAAGCGAAACGCTTTTACGGCGGTTTGCTCCTTCAAGCCGACTCTAACTAACCATTTTGCAAGCAGACTCAATTGGCAAATGCTTGTTATACTCATCGCTCGCGGTTTTTCTGCCAGTTGCCAATCGCTTACAAGTAGCCGCCGGAAGCCTAGTACCGATCGGACTATCTCGACAGGAGGTACCTGAGGATACATCTCCTCCGAGGGACCACCGGTCATCGACTCACAGTTCCTTGACGCCAATCCATATCGCTATCGCTTGACTCGAGTCGCTGTCAAAGGAGCGAGCGAAGTCGGTCTCGTCTTCAGGAAGAGATTCGGCCTCTCTCTCGAGTCCCTTTAGGATTTGGAAAACTGCGAGGCCAAACCGCAAAGACGGAGCAAGTTTGATTTTCCGATCAGCCACTTTTTTCACAAATCATAGAAGCACTGACATGAGATCGTTTTTTCTTGCAGTCTGCATCACAGCGACTTGCGTTCCAATATCAGCCGACGAGTGGAATTCGATCCGCGGAAACAACGGCGAAGGCGAGTGGACTGGCAAGAAATTGCTTTCGCAAAGCGAAGATGTCGCCTTGCGTGTCCGCTGGAAGAAACAAATCGGTACTGGCTACTCGAGTGTTGTTGTCAGCGATGGCAAAGTACTCACCATGTACAGCAGCGGCGAACGTGATTTGGTCGGTTGCTTTGATGCAAAAAACCGCTACACCGTTTGTACCTTCCACATGGAGCCCATGTTTACAGGTGCCAATGGTTCTTTCGACGGGCCCTCGGCAACTCCAATTGTGGACGGCGAAACAGTCTATTGCTTATCAGCCAGAGGAAATCTCTTTGCGTTCAATCTCCAAGATGGCTCTGAAGCCTAGACGCGTGATCTCGCTAGCGAAGAAGAGTCGGCGCTTCCCATGTACGGCTTCTCCACCAAGCCCGTGATGGTTGGAGAAATCCGTTGCGTTTTGGCTGGCAGTGAAAAGGAGCTATGCTTTGACTGGACAACCAATCCGGAAAAACGAAATGGTACGCCGGAAGCGGAGGGATTTCCTCGCAGATCCCAATGCTGATGAAGATTGAGGGAAAACCAACAGTCGTTGCAGGTGTTGGCTCGAACGTAATGGAAGTGGATCACTCCAATGGTGAAGTTCTCATCCAGTTCGAGCACGTTGGCTCCAATGGCTCGGCAATGATGCCAGTACCGATGCCGGGGAATCAATTCTTACTCACCAACGATGACGCTTTTTCGAAGAGCTTTGAGATCGAAGCCGACAGAAGTGCTTTGCTTTTCAAAGAATCTTGGCAAGATCGCTCAATCAAGAATACCTACAACGTTCCTGTCATGATGGACGGAAACATCTATGCCTACTCAACTCGGATTTTGACATGCGTCGATCCGAAAACTGGCAAAGCAAAATAGAAGTCTCACAATCCTGGCGATGGACTTCTGATCGGTGTCAATGGCCATCTGATTCTCAGCACCAAAGACGGCGCGATGCATGTCGCCACAGCCAACCAGGAAGGCTACCAAGAAATTGCCAGCACGCGCATCTTTGAAAAACTCGTTTGGGCCATTCCGGCATACTCGGAGAACGCAATCTTCCAGCGCAGTTTCAACGAAATCGCCTGCGTAGAATTTGTTTCGCAAGGCTCCGAGCAACGTACTTCAGCTATGAAGGGTGTCGAAACAGCAAAGGTTTTTCAGAAATGTTGAGCCAAGTGGAGCAGGCCGCAACCTCGGAACAGAAACAGGGAGTCGTCGAGGAATTCCTTGCCGGTCAGAAGACCTTACCAATTCTGAAAGGCACCATTGCGCACTTCTCGCGCCGCCTACGGTTTCGAATTTTCCAGTAGCATGGCGATGATGCTGGCTGCCACGCACTCGGACGAGTTTGGTGCCTTCGCTGGTCATTCGCCACTCGTTTTTGATGACGCACGAAAGGCGACATCGCGGCTTTTCAACAGTTGAATAAACCAGCGCGAGCTTATCTTGATTGGGGCCGTTTCGATATGCACAATCCGGTTGAAAACTGGGATATCCGCGACATGGCACAAACCATGCACGAGGCAATTTCGGAATCAAGCAAGTACAAATCTCAGGCGGAATGGTCAACGACTCTACCGACTGGCCCAGTTGGAAGTCACGCCTTGGCGATACGGTCCGAGCGATGTTCCCAATGCGTTAGCCTCAATGATTTGTTAGCGGTTTGGCGTTGAGTCAGATTCTTCAGTTCGTCTTGCCGCATTGATGCGCAGTGGCCTAATCCACGTTCGGTTATCTCACCTTACGATCGGCGACTATTCAACCATCTTAATTGCGTCTCGGCGCGAGGATTGTCTTTGGCAAATCGAAGACAAAACGCGAATAGGTACGCTTCGAAGTTAAGAGTAGATTCCTCTACTGAGACTGCCTGCTAGCACGAACCCTTGCCTCCGCATTAGCGGGTGCGAAACGCAGTTGGATTGCCGACAACGACGAATCTGACAGGGCCGAAAGTCTTGACGACTTCTGCTAAGAGCTCGCATTGCTACGAATTGTTCTAACCGCGATGTCGAACCCAGGAAGCTCACCGCTAAATTGAGTTTTGACCTTAGGGTTAAAAAGAGCTTGTCAGCCGCGAGCCCGACAATCCAATACTGAGGAGACTTCTGCTGGCTGTTGCCCACCGGTTCCGCCGAAATCGCTCCGGCAACGCTTACGCGTTCTGCCATGCTCAACAAATCAATCAGTATTTGGTCGTCGGCGCCCAAACCTTTGCGCCAATCTGCATCCTTTCGGTGAACCAACCGTGAAGCTTACCTTCATCAAGAGCCGCTTCAGGGACACAGAACAAGTCATACTTGGGTACGAGATGAGATCCACCGCTTGCCATGGTCCTATCACTTTATCTGTATCAAGATCGAACATCGCATGGCGACTTCGATCAGCCACAAACGTTTACTTCGGGCCGTTCTTGGTTGCTTGTTTCGGTTCAACAAAACGAAAAGTGGCCTTACCTGACTGCAGGTTAAAATCTGAGTCGGTGTCTCCAGGGTCATGTCCCGATACATTGACGTTCGAGTCGAACTGAAGCTCGTACTCACGAGGCTGCGGATCGATCGAGGTTGGCCCAGCCATTCGACCACCTTTTCGCTCGCCGAGTTGAACGCCCTGGAGGAAGGCCTAGGTTGCATTGGGCTGCAACGCAACTCCAATCGGCTTTTGCCGAAAGGTGACTGTTTGTCCCGGTAGATCGACTGGACGGCCCTAACTAGGGTCACCGTCATGACTCTTCCCTCGACCTTAGCGGGCCCGTACTAACAATGCGTGGGACCTCGCCCGCATCCTGGAGATAGCATTCCCACACAACCCAGTCTCCCTTTGCGAACCGTTTCGCAGGCTCATGAACCGCGATCCCAACATTCAATCCGTGCTGAATATCGCCAAAGCTGGAGCTTCACGCGTCGCTCTGGCTCTGGCTTTGGCTTCGCCACCTCGCCACGGAGGTTTCGACTGTTTCGACGCTCCACGAACAATCTGCATGCCGATGTGTTTTCGTCATTGTTTTAGAACATCACAATAAAAGTGTGCCCATCTTCGGTAGGAATGACGTAGGACGATTCATCCGCCGAGCGAGAATAATCAAGTTGCTTGCGGCGATTGATTTCTGCGAACTCAGCTTCGGTCACCTCAAGGCTGAATTCGTCAAACCTCGGAAACGCGTCTCAAAATTCGATACCTCGACCTTGGCTCCACACATCGCTGGTCGCCGAGCTTACATTGCTTCCTGGGCTAGAAGTCCCACTGGCCCCGAGCCGTCGGTTGTGGAATCGCCCTTGCTTACCACCGCTGTCCACGTCCGCAGAATCTTTCCTCCCAAGCAAATCGAATTCTTCCTACACGAACTGGAAGGGATACTCCGAGAGCAACGCTTCGATTTTTCAGTATCGCCTTGTACTCTCCAATGCGAGTCTACTGTCCGTGCACCCGAGCATACTTCGCCGAAGAAACGTGTGCGGATAAGACCAAACCTAGGACACACCTGTCACTTAGTACCAATCCAACACTCTATGTCCGATTCGCTCCGATTCATTCCAGTCGTTTCGATGGATGGCTGAGGACTACCGAGCGTTCCAGACTTGAGCTCATTCATCACATGGATCTTGCCTACCACGCGGAACTCCATATTCTGCGAGGCGACAAAAACAAATTCAACGCCGACTGGTAACTCGCCTTGAAGCTGGCTCCAGAAGACGCGCGGATCTGGGTTCACTACGCCGTTTGTATGGAACTAGACGGCATCAATGCGTTCGCCACGGGAGAATGGGAGAAAGTTCTTTCAGCGGACGAGCAGAACCTTTGGGCGCGGCATGCATTACCCCTTCTTCAAACCACTCGCACGAAAGCGAGCAAAAGCGTGATGCGGAAAGCCTCAGGAGACGTGTTGATTGCAACCAAAACTTAGCGACGAATCGGAGTGGGGCAGCATGCTTGCATTGGCATTGGTGCAAGTAAGCCAAGTAGACATGCCTGCAGCCATCAAGAGTGCAGAACTTGCAGCCGACCTAACACTTCGTAATAACCAACATCTGTGTATCGAAGTCGCTCAACAGATCAAAAAGATATCCTACGATTTTGGCGCTCCTACGACCAAAGTCCGTAGCTGCTACCTTTTCGCGGCAACATTGCCAAATCTCAGTACGTTTTGAAGCGTGCCCCTCACGGTTGAGTTGTTTTAGCTGAGCACCATTTCTGTCCATCGCAGAAGGAATGATCTGCATCGACGACGAGGACGGGTATGTCTTATGGCTCGCCATTCTCCTTAACTGCTTGCGCTTTCGTTCCTCAAACAACAAAAGTGGGTTGCTAGCACTTCGGTTTCCACTTTGAGGAGGTTCATTTACCGATACGACGATTCCTACCCGCAAAATCGTTCAACTTTGACAAGCATGCCTCCCGATACCCCTGGAGGAGTCACAACATAAGGCTGCTTGCGGCCACGTTGCGTGGTCGCTGAGCCGTTGAGCTAGCAAAGGTCTGTGAAATGAAAGTGTGTAGGTTTTTTGCGGCGCGTGAGCGCTCCAGGACGAAGTGCCTTCGCAAAACCGCCTTTGCTGGCGCCCTCAGAAGCGCATTCGTACTTGGGGGAGCCCTGCTGAGTGCTTGCACATTGCTGAATGGATTGGCTGCCGGTCAAGAAACCGCCTCGCAGGGCCGTTCCAAGGTTACATACGCTTCTATGCAGGGTGGTAACAACGCGTCGACTGTCAGCGCGGTGGCAAACCGAAGTAGCAAGAAAATCCGTTTGTCTGACGGTCTTGATTCTCCAGCAGAAGTCGCGAAGTTTTCAGGCTCTTTGACTGAGTTGGGTGAGTTCGACACTTCCCATCCTGAAGCAGGCTCGCTGACAAACGCGATTGGAGCGCCCAAATCTAAGCCTACCCCGGCGCCGAACACAAAGCCAAATACAAGTTCACCTGAGCGTACTCCGGAACTCGGCAACCGTGATCAGCCGATGCGTTTGACAGATCGCAGCGAAACCCGACTACCACTTCAAGCACCTGTCAAAGTAATCCCAGGCATCGAGTTGCGTCCAACAATGCCGGTGACAATTCAGATGGATTCCGTATCGCAGGGCGTTGTTCCGACTCCATCTGGCTTCGCGATTACGGATGGAGCCGCTGCGGCAGCTGTCGTTGGACGAGGAGTTGATCTTGCTAGCCTCGCGAACTCGAGACCGATCCGCCAAGTCGTCGTACGACCAGCCTCTGCAGCTCCACAACGCATTACATCATCTGCGAGAAGGCCTCATTCAGTGGCGGGTCGAGCGGGAATGGAATCGCAGCCTAAGAAAATCGCTTCGCAAGAACTGGCATCCCAAGAGGTTGAGATTGTTCAGCGAGGCAAACCCGTCCGACTTTCAGAAAGTTTCGCTCCGCAAGCTCCAACGATCACATCAACTGCAAGTTCGGACTCGGGGTCATCGCAGCTGACTAAATTACCACAAGCTACCGATCCCAAGGCACTCGGCGACACGGAAGCCGGTTTCCAGCAGGCCGAGGTCGTAGGCACACCAAGCTTAGCTAAAGCGCCTCCAACACAGGTACAAGAGCCGGTGTCGGCACCAGAACCAACAATGGTGCCGGTGGCATTGCAATCTATTGTTGAAAAACCGATTTTGAAAGATGTGCCTTTATCAATGGCACAAAACACTGCGGACCAAGGGTTTTCCAACAGACCAATAAGCCTAGCTGGGTCGAGCGAGCCTAGCCGCGAATCTACAGCAACCGTCTTGCCGCCGAAATCATCCAGTCTCAGGCCTGCTGCTCCGAACACTTTGCCAGAGCCCGTTCGAGCACCAAGTCTGCCGGAAACGACGCTTGGAGTGACTTCGAATGTTCCCTCTTGTCCAGCCGATGCGTTAGCGCCCAGTGTCGAGCCCAAGCAGAAGCTCGTGGATGAAACGAGCAAGCCTCTGATACCAGAATCGGAAGAAGCAACTGAGAAGATTCGTAAAGACCTTCCTATTCGCGAAGGCAAATCAGTCTCGCTCAGACCAGAAGCGACAACAACGATCGAATGCAAAACGACTCTCTCGGAGTATTCCATTGAGCACCCGAAGACCTGCCGAGTCATCAAAACAAGTGAAAACAAACTTACTTTGATTGCATTGCAACCCGGCAAAACGCGAGTCGCGTTTGTAACCACCAATTCTGACGGCGAGAGCTTTATCGATTTACGGCAAGTCGAAGTTCAGGGCACGACACTTCCTATAGATTCGCGTGCCGCGATTGCAGAAGAACTGACTGCTACGATTGCACAGCTATACGAAACAAAAACAGTAGGCGTCATCGCCAAGGGCGACGAGTTTATCGTCAGCGGCACGGCAGCAACAGAGAAGGACGCACGGAAGATCCTCTCGTTAATACGTAAGACGACACTCTGTCCTGTCATAGATAAGCTAAAAGTACATTACAAGTAAGAACACCGCACATTCCATCGGATCAACGAGTTTTGCGACTCGTTGCCGGAACATACTAAATCGTCGCCGATACTGATGCGGCGACGAACTAAAGCAAGAATGACTTGAGGACTGCCATGCGTAGAATCCTGACCAACAAGAATGAAGGTTGTATGAGCCGTCGAGCGGTTTCAGCGGCAATTGCTGCTCTGATAGCTGCAGTGGGCTTGCCTTGCGTTTCCGCGCAGGATTACTCACAGCAACTGGTGCCAACTGCTTCGAACCTCACCGCTACACCGGTGTCATCAGCAGTGGCCTTACAGTACGGAGGCCAGCAGTATGCAACGGTCCCTGCCGGAGCAGTAGAAACAGCTGGACACGCGACGACGGTCGGGCTTTCTCCAGGCGACGACTCGCAGGTGCAACTTGCAGCTCACAGCTTGAGTCAGAACCGACAAAATCGCCGTCAAGCGATGTATTGCCCCCCGGTATTCAATCCTTGCAAAGATGGGTGCGATATCTCGTTCTACGGTCAATACGAATCACTGTGGCTTGATCGACGTGGTGATCGATTCTTCAGCCTGTCTCGTGGCGGCTTCATCGACAGCGGTTTCGATTTTGAGTGGGGTGGACGATACACCTTCGGCAAGCTGTTTGATTGCGTCAATGGCTGGGAAGCATCGTTTGTCGGACCTTTCGAATGGCGACGAAGCGGTACTAACACTGGGCCGGACACAACGCTTTCTCCGGGCGGGATTTTTGGTTTTGCAGACATCAACACTTTCAACAATGCCACTTTACACACTCAGGTGTGGGAAGCTGAGATGTATAGCTTTGAGCTCAATCGCAAGTGGTGGGTTTGGGATGTCTTATCGACCATGATTGGTACACGATACCTGAACTACGAAGAAGATTTCTCGCTGCTCACCCAAGGTGCTAGTGGTTCAAGCTTATTGCTGGAGAGCGTAGACAACACCTTGGCTGGTTTGCAGATCGGTGGCGAGCTGCTTTATCCATCCACTTTGCGGGCAAGTGCAGGGATTCGAGCCAAGGCTGGTGTCTATGCCAACTTTGATAAACGTCGTGCCTTTGTTCGCAACAACGGGACTGTTCTGATCAACGCCGGTGACACTTCGGTCGATCTGGCTGGCATCATCGAGATGGCCCTCTTCGGCAGTTACTATATCACGCCGAGTGTTAGATTGACCGGCGGCTACGAATTCTGGTGGCTACCTGGCATCGCAACCATCCCGGAGCAAGTTCCAGGTTCGATCACACAGTCCTCGGGCACCTCGGTTTCTAATGACGACAGCCTGATCCTGCACGGGGCAAGCGCCGGACTTCAGATCCTGTTCTAAGGAATCTGCTCCAGCTTATGTTGCAGACAGTGCAACAAAAAAACGTATCGAAGACGCGGCAACCATGCCGCGTCTTTCTTTTGTCAGTCTCGGGGAAAAGGCAACAATTGGTAGCAAGATTTCTCCCCTGAGCTCAAGCTATGGCAAAAGACTAATTTTATAAAGAAAATGCCAATCTTGTAGCCGTCCGCCCGCTACGCTTCTCTTTTGAGTACCTTAGAATTGGGATTCGATGCTCTCTCGGCTGTATTGAAAACTTGGTACGAGGAATAAGCAACCAGACGCTAACCGTTGGTTCTTACAAAGTTCTTTGCTCGGTCAGCGGCGACGCGCTCTGCAACTCAGAATTGTTCTACTCAGCGCAATTCTGCTCCTAAAAACCATACCGGTGTATGAAAGAGCATTCCTCGTTCGCAGTTTCCGAAAATGACTCGCACCAAAATCTAGATGTTCAAAGAGACCTGGAACAAGAACAACGGCAACATCCTGGCAAGTATCGCCGTGAGCATGTCTTTGCTCGCATGTGCGTTGTGGTTCTTCAATCTGCTGCCCGAGATTGAATTCGAGCCACCGCAAGTGCTAGGGGACCAGATACCAGCTACCCAGCTCCAACCTATTGCGTTGCAGATCAGTGTTACTGCCCCAGAAAATTTCCCCAGCCAAAAAGTCAAGGGTTTTATCGAAGTTCTTGCTCCAGGTGGAACGCTGGCCGAACCCGCTGACCGCCTGTCGATCCATCCCTTCAGTGCAGACCGAGGCGGCATGGCGGCGGTTTTGGTGGAGCATCTGCCCAAGGGGAGCTACGGGTTGTTGGCGTACCTGGATATCAATGGAAACGAAGCCCTCGACTTCCAAGATGGCTTGCCTGTAGAACCAGTTCGCACAGCCGTCGCCACCGCTTCAGAGCCGACTGACTATGAAATAAGCTCCCATTTGATCCAGCTAGAAGTCGGTCGGCCCCAGTTTCTATTCATGAAGTTTTAGATCTGCCTTTCCCTCGTTAACGCTTCCGGTTTCTACAATGCGCGGAGTCAAAAGTGACTGGCCCGCGCAATGCTTACCGCGCGAGTGGTAATTTGCGCGGCAAAACAAAAGAGTTCTCGAAAACTTTACTCTCTTCTAAGCCCAAACTGCATGTAATGCAGTCCCGACTCTTCATCAACCAAGAACCCACCGCCTGGTGCGAGGTACTTTGAGATGACCGAGAATGGCGGCAACTCGTGTTTATCGAGTGCGGCCAACAAAGCTTGAAAGAATCCGTTTCCTTCTGAGATTTGCCGCAACCGATTCTGGTTCTCAGGATCTGCAGCGAGTTTGTAGAAGAGCTCCAAGGATTCTTCTGGGCGAGCAAAGGCGAGTGCGGACGATTCCCGTTCTTGAAGTTGGGCTGCGATGCGTTCCGATATTAGTTGATACTCTAAAGAATCGACCAAAGCACCAATCGTCTTGTTCATGCAACTTGCCACTTCACGCAACATGTACTTACTGTCGGCAATCACCAAATAGTCGTCGATTGTAGTGAAGCAGATTTCAGGCTGACGAATCGGGGCATCAATCTCAGGACGGCCACCACCGAACTCAATCACATTGACTTTTATTTTGCCGAAACGTTCTTGTTTGATCTCGGTTCGCTGTTCGATCAGATCCATGAGCTTAGGCATCACGTTCTTACGGAAGTAAGACATGTTGTCCAGCTTGATCGCGTATATGTTGGAACCACTGTTAATGGTAATAGGCCTGACAAACCCTTGCATCAAAGCAATCCGACCATCCAGGTTATCAATGATGTCAGCACGCACGTCGATTCCAAGCACTTCGCTACCTCGGTCGAACACTTCCTTCTGAAGCGCGTCATTGCCCCGAAACTGGTTGTACAAGCGCTCGACGGCTTGGACCGTTGAAGCGATATCCCAATTGATTGTGTTGTAGCTGGCGACCGTTTCCGGTACCCATGGCTCCGGGTCAGTGGATCCTGACTTGGGGCGAAGTAGAGCCAGAACCCCGCGACGAGGGGAATCCAATTCGACATGAAAGTGTGCGATAGAATCAAAATCTGGAGGCGCCACGATCCAGCTACCACCAATGGCTTTCACACCGTCCACACCGAGTGCAGGCAGGAGAGCCATCGTCATTTGCGTTCCGGCATTACGCGGAACAAACTGTCTTACCATAGCTAGCGGATCAAGATAAAAAGACAGCTGAGGGCGTTCTCCCGAAGTTCCTACACAACGCGACATCAGCGATGTGAAAGTACGATTGTCAGCGAGAGTCTTGGCATCTTCCAATCCGCCTTGCCATTTCTCCGCTAGCTTCTCTGTGTAATCCGCGTCGGAGCAAGCGATCATGACTCCGTCATCCATAAAATACGCAAATTGCTGTCTGGCGCGATTCGGATTCGAATAGCGATGCAGGGTCAACTTTTGGACTGTTTTTTCCTCGTGGATCATGTTGTCGCCAGCAGCTTCCTCCATCCGTTCCAAAAGCAAACTGACGCTATTGATCTCGTTGCCTGCATCGAGCATCATCGCCACAGCGGGTTGATCGAGTCGCACCTCAACGCGCTCGCCATCCTCTCCCGACTCACGACTAGCTCGGCCACGAGAATCGTCGCTTGGCAAAAGAGCAATCGCCATTTCACCGCTTGGAATCGAAAGTAACTCGTCCAAGTCCAAACCGATAGCTTCTTCCATCCCCTGGGTCGAACTGACCAGTGTGCCATAGAATTCGTCGAGAATCGGCTTGAGCTTTTCGTCGTTAGACAACTTGCCGACAGAGCTTCTCGCCATGTCTTCTTTCAACTTCTTCACATCATCGATGCGGAAGTACGCGAGCGTCTTGTCGGGAAATAGCTTCGGCGCGGTAAGGCGAGCCGTTTCTTCTTGCGCTTGAGTCTGCGAAGCATTAAGTGAAACTAAGGTCGCCAAGACCAAAGACAAGCTTGCGAGAAAATAAGATTTCATGGGGTCTCCCAGAGGACGTTATCGCGGTTGGAGGAGGACGATTTCTTCCAGTACAGTGAACTGGAATATGATTGCTTTCAAGTTACAGCAACACATGAGCGTCGCTGTGGAAGAGACACTATAAGAATGGAAACTCAATAGTTACGCCAGCATAAGTCTCCGCGTTACCGAGTCAGGGACGAGATTTCCAATTGAATGGACTCAGGGGCTCGGGTTTCAGGCAAGACGATGTAAATCATGCGGGATAAAGGGAGCAAAGATTAACAGTCCTTCATGAAAGCAAGGGCAGCCCAGAATTTGGCGCCGTAGTTCCTGCCTGAACCTACGCACTCAAACGACTACCGCACCGATCTGTCGGACTTCCAGCAAAAGTGAATTTCCACTCGACTTTTGCTAGCAAATCACCCGAACGAAGTGATATCCTCGATTCTGATCAAATTCGCTCAAGTTGAGCGGATATTGGGAGCAACGAGGTGAAAGGCCCTAAAATAAAATCGCCTGGGCGGTGTTTCAGAGAGAATCGTCAGGTGTCAGTATACTGGCATCCATGTGGCTCCATCCACACTCTCGAATACAACAACAGCGAATAGACAAAATCAGTTGCGACCCTGTCCAAATCCTAGGAATCCAACCATGCCTACACGTTTGGGAATACCTCTTCTATCTATCTGCTTCGGTTTCATCCTTTCCACTCCCACCAGTTGCGTGGCACAACAGTCGGGAAACGAAGTGAACAATCCAGCCGAAGGCGCCTTTAATGCAAATCCGGACGACTTTCGACGAGAGTTCGGGTCACTTTCGGTCGATGGCGTCAGAGCGGGTGGAGGCACTGGTGCGAATGGTCTCGGGGGGCTTGGTGGTCTCGGAGGACTTGGCGGCCTAGGCGGAGGTCTCGGGGGACTGGGCGGTGGTTTCGGTTCCTTTGGAGGTGGGTTCGGTAGAAACCAGTTCGGCCAAAACTCGCAAAATCAGCAAAATACGATTCGTGCAACAGTAAAGCTCGGATTCACTTATTCGCTCCCGAGTCCGGTCGTTCGAGCACAAGGGATCTCTGATCGCCTTGCAAGAATGCCATTGGACACCGATTCCAAGTTGATCAACGTCAAAATCAAAGGCAAGACCGCATACTTGAGCGGCTCTGCCAGCGATGCACAGCAAGCGCGAATCGTGAAGGGCTTGCTGCTATTGGAACCAGGCATTTACAAAGTAAATGATGACAAACTGAGTTTCCCTAAGAACGACGATGCTAGTCCTTCGGACTTGGACTCGAGTTTGAATGAGGGCTCCACAAGAGTAATCCCTGTGCGAGCCCAGCGTTGAACATAGTTCTCTTGCGAATCCTGTTTGAGCCTTCACAGCTTTTCCATAGAAGGTTGCGGCCCATGGCCTCGGAATTACTTGAGGAAAACATCGCGATCAAAAAGCAAATAAGTGCGTTGGAGAATAGAGCGCGATGCTCTTATGGATGACGTCTTTCACGTGTGTCGATTCCGACGTTGTAGAGGTTGCTGGCTAGGGTTAGACAGTTCGGAGCTACAAGTCTCCCAACTACAGCTTCTTGGAAGACTACGAGGCAAAGAATGCCGACTTGAAAGAACTCAGCAAGAGTGAGATTGACTCTGCCTCAGCCCCGTTAGACGGACATTCGGCGTACGTCAAAATCACCTTGAAGATTGCAGAAGAATACGGCAGGGCACTGCTCTCACTGGATCTTGAGTGCAGCCCCTGCCATGAAACTTTTGCGACAGCTATTGTCCGAATTATGACGACACTTATTGCCGCAGCTAGTTCTTCCGCTCGGAATTTTCTGCAACTGGCTTCGCGAAGCTCGCTTGCCTTACCATGCCGCTGATTCTCACGAAGTTGTCATGTGCGAATCGCATTTCTTTGCGAGGCGGCAAAGTGTAGGCTCGGGTCTTTGGCAGATCATTGATATCGATGTCCAAGCTTACGGGCTCATCGACCTCATTCTTGACAGTTGGAACGCCAGAAAGTGGAACGGTCTTTTGAACCGCAGGAAGCTGTGGCTTCGAAGACTGCGAAGTCGACATTTTCTTGCCACCACCGACGCTCACACCCGCCCCACTTGGCTTGGACTTCACCTCCACAGGTGCGATTTTCTGCGGTCCACGAGTCAGCTCAAAGCTCTTGGCTCTATTGGGTTTTGCCAATGTCGCTTCTTTGGGAAGTTCGATGGTTGTAACTTTCATCTCCGTTCCCATGCGTGGCAGTTGAATGCCAGGATTGGTCGGTGTAGTACTGCGACGATAAGCGACGGTTTGGACAGGCAGTTTGTGACGCCCGGCAACAGCCGAATCGTTCTTATCCTTTTTGCCTATCAATATCAGCTTTGCAGGAGCGCCCTGAACCAGTCCCTGTTCCTTAGTTCGGAAAGTGGGGATCAGTGTGACTTGTTCCTGCATCCCGCCAGCCGCATCCCATGGAATCCAAACACTGTAGGATGCACCGAGCTGTGATGGGCTAAAGTGCTTTGTAAGCTGCTCCGCAGTGAATGCGAAGGTTTTGTCTGCCTTGGAGTTTCGAGCAGTTCGCACAGGATCACCAAAGTAACCGTGAACGACGAGATCACCTTCTACGGGAATCGCTTCCGACTTCTCGTTGTAGAAGAAGACTCGGCCTCCAAAGCCCCGGGTAGCTGGTTTACCTGGCATGGTCATCACATCAGGTGACCAAACCACAGCCAAAGATTTTGGCGTCTGGTATTCGTCCGTCCATAGATTACTAATGGACCAACTGGTATCCCCACCCAGCCCGGGCTTGGGCAAGCTGGTACAACCACTCGCTCCGAGTAAGCAGATACAAAGTGCGGCATGACCGAGGATCTTCTTCATCACTTTATCTCCAGGCTAGAGAAGGACTCTACGACTTTATTCTGTGCTTGGGTCTACGAAATGAAACTATGGCTTGGGCAGGCCCACTGGACGCTACTCGAACAAGCCTTGGAACGGCCCTTCGCCAGACCGAGTCGCGGCCTCTCTGGTTGTCCCCTGCGTCGAAGTTTCGGTGGTAGCTGGTGGCACTAGGACAGTAGGCTGCCACGTCTGGTTTGCGGCAGAATCAGCTGCTGGTGTTTCCACTTCGCTGGTACCCATCGGAATGTCCTCGATAATACTAGGCTGCATAAACAGCTGAGTTCCACGCTGCATCGCACGGTCCTGAATGGCGGTCGGCTGCGAGTCGGGATAGATCACACCTGACTGAGTCGCGCCCCACAGGCCGTTGCCCGGCGAGAGCTCCTGTGCGCCTCCGAATGAGTTCTGCACGTCTGCCAGACACCAACTCATCCGAGAAGACTCAATCTGAGCCAACGTATTGTAATCTTCCTCCGTCTGGATGATCCTAGGAGTCATCACCACCAATAGCTCACGACGTTGCTCAGTTTCTTGATCGAACCGAAACGCTGGTCCTACTAGGGGTAGACTTCCAAGGATCGGAATCCTTCGAGTCGTACTCTGACGTTGCTTGCTGATAAGTCCGGCGAAGACAACCGTCTGGCCAGTATAGGCGCTAATCCAAGTCGTCGCCTCGGTTGTTTCGATGATCGGAGAACGAATCACTTCGCCGGTGTCACTAAAGCCAACGGGAATCCCTTGTTCTTCAGCCCCCAATTTGGAGTTGAAGACTTGGATACTCATGTTGACGAGACCGTCTTGATTGACGCGTGGGGTAACCGACAAGCCCAATCCAACGTCCGTATCGTTCGTCGTAATCGTCTGTCCGATACCCTGAGCCGAATTGGTGACACCTGCAACACGCGGAACAATTTGACCGACCAAGACCGTCGAGGCTTCAACTGATTCCATGGTGGTAATCTTCGGGGCAGACAGCACCTGCAATCTTCCAGCGGTTTGCAAAGCTCGAATCATGACTCCAATCGCTTCGCTGGATGCAGACAATACTAACCCACCGATAAGATCGGCGTTGGTGCGACCAACGCCAAAGTTAGATAAGGCCTGTGCCGCCACGTTCTGTGACTGACCACCTGCGACCGTTTGCACTGGCCCCAGGTTGAACACTGGAGAGGCAAGCGTTCCTGCCGTCGCCAATCCGCGGTCGAATAGAAGGCCATCTTGGATGCCCCATTCAGTGCCGAACTCAAATCCATCGTCCAACTGAACTTCCGCAATCAGACAGTCTATTTGCACCATCGGTGGCCGACGGTCGAGCCTCGCGATCACATCCATGACCGTATCGTAGTAGCGAGGTGTCGCACTCAAAACTAACGAGTTCGTAGCAGGCTCTGCGACGACGAACACTTCGCGATCGACTTGCTCGTACAAGCTAATATAGCCACCTTGAAATAAGGTCTGCTGCACAGCCTGACGCTGCGTTTGCAAGAATGTGTTCAACGCGTTAGCGATGTCTTCTGACCGGGCGTTGCGTAGCCAGATCACCTCAGTTCGGCGATTCTCTACGCCTTCCTCGTCCAAGCGAAGAACGAGAACCTGGATCACATCCAAGTCTGTTTCTGAACCGCTCACGATGACCGAGTTGGTTCGCGTGTCGACCGAAATCCGTAGTGGAACAAGTGAACTCTCACCACCGGTGCTCAGTCCTGCATTCTGTTGATTCAGGTTACCAAGCCCGAGTATGCCACCACTTGTGCTTTGGCCAGCGGTGACTTGTAACCCAAAGAGTTGCTGAAGTAGCTGGGCCAGCGAAGTGGCATCACCGTTTTTCACCGGGAAGACTTTGATCAAAGCTTCTGCGTCTGGCAGTTCATCCAGCTGTGCAATCAACTGGCCAATCAGCTCCATGCTCTTGGAAGGGGCTCGGACGACCAAAGCGTTGACTGTTGGATCTGAGGTAACGACCACGCCAGCCAAGATTCCACTTTCAACCGGGCCACCATCGCTCATGATTGTGATCCGACCACTTGGTGGCTGAGCCTGCGCTGTGTCTCCGCCTGCCCCTTCGCCAGTGATCACTTCTTGGATGACATTCTGCAAGTCATCCGAGAGCGTGTTCTTCAACTTGAAGACTTTGACTTCATTTTCGGCTGTCGTGCCTTCAACATCTAGCTCCGCGATCAGCTTTTCTACTTCGACCATCTCGCGTGGTGCCGCCTGGACAATCAAGGAGTTCGTCCGATAGTCGGCAAGAACCTTTACACGTGTTCCGATACCAAAACGCTGTTCTCCATCTGGCGGGTTCTGCGTGAAGAATTCGCGAATTCGCTGTTCGACATCCACCGACGAAGCGTGTTCCAAGCGGATGACCTTGAGCTGATCTTCGTTCTCAAGCGGTTGGTCGATCTTACCAATCAACTCTTTGACAGACTCGACTACTTCCTTGCGACCGATCAGAAGCAGAGCATTCGGTTGTCCCAACGCGGTAATGCTCACTGCACCTTGGCGAGGCTCGAAGATATCGGAGTATAGTTCTGTAATCAGAGTTTCAACCGCTTCGGCATTGGCATGGCTCAAGCGAAAGACCTCTACTTCAGGCTGTGTCTTCTTCGCCTGTTCCTTGATCTTCTCGATTACTTCAAGTGTTCGTTGAACATCGCGTTTGCTACCGCGAATGATCACCAAGTCGATTTCTTCGACGAACTCAATTTGAACGTCACCGAACAAACCTGTGCCTGCACCCAACGAATCGAGAGTTCCCATCGCAGTTGCAGGCAAATCATCGTCCAACCCAACTTGGCCTTCAACTTGTCCGCCGCCATCTTGTTGAGTCGTAGCTCGCACCAAGCGAATCGCAGACTTGACTCGGCTAGGCTCAGCTGGGGCAAGGGGCACCACGTGGGTGGCATTGTTCACATCCGCTTGGCCCTGATCCAAGCTAAAGACAACTTGTCCCCAACCAGCAGACGATGGGCCAGCTCCAACGAATACGACTTCGTTGTTGACGCGATCTACTTGAACGATGTCGCTTCGCCCCGTCCGATTGGGTACTTGGAAGCTGACGGTCCTGCCGGACTGATCTGTGGTCACAGAAGCGTTGGGCCCGGCCAGAGACTTAATGGCCGACTCTAATTCGCTCGCACTCAGATGCTGTAGCTTATATGTTTTTTGACGAGTCGAGGCAGTGTTGGTACCGCGGTCACCTGGCTTGATCTTGTTTTCTTGCATCAGTTTCGTGAGACTGGTTCCAATCTCCTCGTGAACTGCAGGAGGAGCCATGACCATTAGCTGCCCGGTTGAAGGCTCTGTTGTCACGCTCACGCGATCGTTTTGGCGGTAGTAGACGCGTAGCTGAGCGCCGATAACGCCGACTAGCTCAGAAGGCACGTCGTACACTTGAACAGCAACCTGCGGGGCCGCTGCCACTTGCTTTTCCTTTGCAGTCGTACTTGGCAGAGTCAGTTGCGGCCCTGAACTGACTTGCGTGGCTTGAGCCGGAAGTTGCTGCGGTGCATTCAATTGCGTTTGCGCTGAATTCAGCGTCGCCGAGTTGATCACATTAGGCTCGAATGGCCCAAGCAAACCAGTAGGTCTTCCTGTTGGCTGTTGTGCAACAACCGCGCTCGCGAGGGAGGTGCTTCCTAGAAGGGCAGCCAGCAACATTCTCTTCCAACGACGTCCACTCTCACGCGTCGTGTTTCTCGGGCTTCGCTTCAACATCTCTGCTTCCTCAGACCTTTGAAAAAGGCATGTAATTCATGCAAGCAATACAATCAGCGCGTATGGGCGCGGTAATCACGACTTATTAAATCGGCAGAGGCCCTACAATCCTCAATGGAAAAACGCGAGACATTACCGAGGTGTAATTGACAACGGGCTTATGAAATACCCAAGCCGAAAGAATGATAAAAACGGCAAACAGAACGAAATCGTCACGCACCGCCAGATCCGAAAAGAATCCGTAATCCGCAGACCAGATCTAAATAAAACTTTCAACTTAGACAGCCCAAACTGACAAGTATCAAGTTAGCGCGCGAACTGATCGCTCTCGCTTCAACTGGCTCGGCATGCTAAAGAAACGTCACACCATCGCGCGCTTAAACGGATGAGTTACGCGATTGGCCAGGCGGTCTGAGTTTGAGAAGTGGAATGAGACGCCCGACATGATTGCTCGCTGGCCAATTAGGAACCAGGGAAGGGATTCAATGAGCACTATGCGAAAACTAACTTTGTGGTCGCTTGTATTTGCAAGCACGCTCGCAGCTAGCCCAAACGAAGCAACCGCACAGGGCAACGTTTTGACTCGCCTCTTCAGCCGTAAGAAGGAAGATCTTACTGCCGAACAGCTTATGCTGAAGCCAGAGCACGGTCCTTGGATGATTTTGGCCATCGTGCTAGAGGGAGATAATGCTGCTGCTCGGGCGACAATGCTTGCAAATGAAATTCGCCACGAATTCCAAACGCCAGCTTTTGTGTGGAAAAGGAGTAGTGATAGCACCGGTGTTCTCGGAGCCGTGACGCAAGAGTTTAATAACCTGGATGGTACTAAAACGATCTACAAAGCACAGAAGCGTTACCGCAACGCAACTCGCAAAAACACATATGCTGTTCTGGTAGGCGACTTCGCCGAATTGAACGATCCTCGAGCCGATGACATGCTGCAGAGGATTCGCCGGGCTTCGCCACAGACATTGATCAATGCCAATGCTGAGAATGCGGTACAAAAATCACGCGCGATGTTATGGGCACGCACAGATCAGGCCAACAATGATCCGGCTAGTGTCAACAATAGAAGGCTGACTCAGTACAAGGACAAGGGCACGATGGGTGCAGCAATGATCACCAAGAACCCCTTGCTGCCATTCGACTTCCTACACTCGAAGACGATGGACGACTTCGTTGTCAAAATGAACAAGCAGGTCGAACATTCGATCCTAGAGAACAAAGGGCGTTTCACAACACGCGTAGCTTCATTCACTGGTTATTCTGCCACGACACTCATCAAACAAAAGAATCAAGTCCAGACTGCCAGCGCGACCGATGTTCTTGACCATGCCGCACTCCAAGCAGATCGCCTGACCAAGGCATTGCGAAAAAAGGGAGTTGAAGCTTATCAGTATCACGATAAGTTTGGCAGTTACGTCACAATTGGTAGTTTCGAAGAATTGGGCAAACAGGACGGGAACGGTGGGTTCCAATACAACCCTGAAATGGAAGCAATCTTGGAACATTGGTGCGGCTACCGGGATGTGACGGCCAAAGACCGGATTACTGGCGCTGTGTCTCACACCCAATCCGTTAACTCGCTGGACAAAATCCCTTTCGATATTGAGGGCAAACACATGGCGGTGCCCAAACCTGAGTCGAAAGGCTTCTACCGCCCAGCATCCTTCTTCGGACGCTAGGAAACGTATGGGTGGCATCCTAGCCCCTCGGCCGGAGCGCTGGAACGATGCTACCGCTACGGGCGTTTCTCTCAGAATCTAAAAAACCCATGAAGAGTTGAATTTGATGGGATTCTTCTTTAGGCTCTGCACTCATGAATGCAGTAGCCAAAAAACCATCCCAAATCATTCTCGGCACACATAACCGGAAAAAGTGCGGCGAGCTACGTTCCCTGCTTGCTCCCATCGGCGTCGACTTGAAGTCGCTAGCGGAAGTGGATTCGCCGCTTGAAGTCGAAGAGACAGGCGAGACTTTTATCGAGAACGCTCGTCTCAAAGCTGTTGAGCAAGCTCAGCATCTCAATCAATGGACGATTGGTGAAGACAGTGGATTGTGCGTTCCGTTTCTGCAGGGCGCTCCAGGAATCTACTCGGCCCGCTACTCCGCCCCCGGAGCAACTGACGAGCGCAACAACGACAAGCTATTGTCCGAGCTCAGCGAGGCAACGAGAGCGCAGCGGCGAGCCTACTATATCTGCACAATTGCCTTGGCTGATCCAACCGGCCAAATTCATATTGAAGCAGAAGGTCGCTGCTGGGGGCGGATCATCCGTGAGCGAAAGGGGGAGGGTGGATTTGGCTACGATCCACTTTTCGAGATCCCTGAATATCACCTGACATTTGGAGAACTCGGCTCAACTGTGAAATCAGTAATCAGCCACCGAGCCCGGGCACTCAGTCTCTTCTGCCAGCATCTAAGAAAGCTCCTCGACCAGCGTTAACTTCCACACCCAAAAATTGTGGCGGATCAAGAAAACGGGGCACAAACCGACACAGCGTTGTTGCGGCATTCCGTGAAAAAGGACGGATCCGGTCTAGAAAGAAAAAGAAAGCGGAGAGGACAGGATTCGAACCTGCGGACCAGTTTGACCCGGTCGCTTCATTAGCAATGAAGTGCTTTCGACCACTCAGCCACCTCTCCGGCTTGATTCTGCCGGCTCGCTCAAAAGGCTCCACCTCGTCAAACGAAGCTCGCCGAAGCAAGTCAGACAGTTCATCGGTCAAATCGAGGGTATATCTAAACAACTCTTCCCCATTCTTGCAAGAGTGCCTCGATCGGACGCAAACGCATTTTTTTGCGTCCTTCAATTTCCAACCCGACCGGTCGGTTGGCGTGCGAATCAAGAGCAAAAATCGAATTCTCTGGCGGTGCAAACGACGTCAGCCCCGTCTGGAATCGTATAATGGACTTATGACACCGTCGACGGGTTCTATGCTTTTCGCCCAAATAGGCTAGGTTCTCCATCGACAAGAGCTGAAATGGAACTTCGGATAGAACTGATGGCCACCAATTGCACGAACCAGAACCGAGCGCTGTGGCGAAGTCGGCTGGCATGTTTTCTTCCGCTGGCTGCGTTCTGCATTCTTCCGGCATTTGCTCTCAGTCAAGATTCTGCCAGCGTTCTGGCGACCGTAGAGCCAAAATCTGGCCCGTCGTTCCAAGGCACGTTTAGCGGCTCTCAGGACGACAAACTGGTCTTCGAGCAAGATGGAAACATTCGTACTTTTGCAGTTGAAGACATAAGTCGAATTCAATTTGCGGAGGAATCCTTGGCCACGGCTGCCAAGTATCAGTTGCGGCTTCGAGACGGCGGAAGCTGGCGCTGCAAGGAACTTTCCAGCGATGGTCAGCAAATCACCATCGATTCTGCCTCTTCCCAAAATACCGTCAACACGAAGCTGATCGATTCGGTGCAGTTAAATGAGCTGACACCCGAGCAGGAGAAGAGTTGGAAAGAATACCTTGCTTCAGAATTATCAGCCGACATCTTGGTCGTCCGTCAAGGGAGCGGACAGCTGACCAAGATTGAAGGCATCGTTTTGGCGATCGAGAATGCGGCAGTCCAGTTCGAATTTAGCGGCCAAACCGTGCCCGTACCATTTGAGCGACTTGTAGGACTACGTTTTTTCAATTCGCAGTCTCCAGAGAAGAGCCCTGAAGTGGGTGTATTGCGAGACAGCTCTGGATCGAGCTTCCGCATCACTTCAATACGCCGTACGGCGGAAGACACAAGGCACTTTAGTGTGAACTTGGTTGGCGGAGGCAGCGTGGAGTTCAAGCTTACAGAACTTCTGGACATTCACTTCGCAGGACAACCGACTCTGTTTCTGGCCGACCTTCGGCCCACTCGTCAAACTGGTACGTCCAGCTTTGCGTTCAGTTCTCAAGCCTTGGAAAGAGCTCGTTCCCAGTTGGTGCACCGCATCCCGAAGCGTTCGATCCCTGGCAGAGAAATTGGACCTGGACTTGAGTTTCGTGGAGTTGGAGAAGCCGTTTTCGAGACCCCCAAGGACTTTAGGAAGCTCGTTGGCAGTGTGGGCCTCGCCCCGACCGGAGATCGCTACACCGATTGCCGCGTCGAAGTGTACTCCGAGAAGAAGCTGCTTTGGAAGCACGAGCTTATCGAGTCTGGCAGTTTGCAAAGCTTTGAAATCCCGGTCGTCGCAGGCGAGCGTTTGCGTATCGTCGTGTCTTCCGAATCCAAACTGCAAACGGGTATTCTTGTTCGCTGGCAACAACCTTTTTTCACCAACTGAGCTTCACGACTGTGCGATCAACTACTCAGAAAACTCGTTGGAATTCGCGCTCCACATTGCGGAGCTCAGGCTCCAACCGCCTCTTCGCATGCACCGACCGCTGGAGTCCGGGGTTTAGCCGCCTCTACCTTCTACTTTACCTGGCTTGTCTTCTGCCCCACAACGCTCTGTGGGCCGCCGATCCAGAAGTGCTAGCGGCACAACAAAAACGTATTGAAGTCATGCGTACAGCCTCGGCCGCGACGATCTCCGTCTTTGGTCTAGAAGGCGGCGGAGGAGGCAGTGGAGTAGTCATCACGCGAGATGGCTATGCACTTACCAACTATCACGTCTCAAGTGCTGCCGGCGATCACATGCGCTGTAGCTTGAATGACGGAAGGATCTACGATGCGGTAATAGTCGGAATTGACGCAGTCGGAGATCTCTCCCTGATCAAACTTCTCGGACGAGAAAACTTTCCAACTGCTCCGCTCGCGGATAGCAATCTAGTTCGCGTGGGGCAATGGTGTTTTGCGGCGGGCAATCCTTTTGTTTTAGCCTCCAATCGTCAGCCTTCCGTGAGCCTTGGCATGGTGAGCGGCGTCAATCGCTACCAATATCCTGCGGGAACACTTCTCGAGTACGCGGATTGCATTCAGACCGATGCAGCGATCAACCCCGGAAACTCCGGTGGACCACTTTTCAACATGGCTGGTGAAGTCATCGGCATCAACGGTCGTTGCTCCTTCGAGAAACGTGGCCGTATCAACGTTGGAGTGGGCTATGCAATTAGCTCCAATCAATGCAAGTACTTCCTGGATACATTGATGAGCGGCCGGCTGGTGGATCATGCAACTCTGGGCGCGACGGTATCGACAGATGAGTCTGGAAAGATCTTGGTCAGCAACATCCTTCCTTCGAGCGACGCTTATCGCCGCGGTCTTCGCGTGGGCGACGAAGTACTAAGCTTTGCAGATCGTGAAGTCCGCACTACTAACATGTTCAAAAACATCCTCGGCACGCTCCCCAAAGAATGGAGAGTACCCATTGAGGTACGCCGCGATGGCAAAAAGCAGAGTTTTCTCGTGCGACTAGAAGGAGTGCACAGCGAGAAACAGCTGATTGAACTAGTTTCCCCCGAACGTTCGCCGATGCCGCAACCACAGCCACGCCGCAGGAAGGAATCACCAGAAAAAACCAAAGAAAACCCCGATCCACGCGACGCATCGGAGGAACGAGTTCCGGAAGAGCTTCGCAGCTGGGCACCGAACCTCTCCGAAGTCAAGAAACAGCTTGAGAAACGCAAGGGTTTTGCGAACTACCATTTCAATCGCACGAAGCGGGGAGAGATTTGGAAAAGCCTGCAAGGGCTCGGGGACTTCGCTCAAACTAATTCTTCATGGCAACTCAGCGGCACGCTAGCCGGGGAGAAGACCAAAATCTCCTTGCAAGTGAATGACAAGCAAGGAAAACTGTCCTTGGGCTCGCGCAATCGCACGGTGGATTTCGGGGACGGCATATCAGGAATCCTCAAGGAACGTCGCGAACGTGTGATACTGGTCGCAATTCGTGCTCTGCAACAGTTGCTGCAAGAAGGCCCCGAAAAGATTGGCGACAGCACTTATCTTGGACGCATGCCCATGTACGAGTCCACGTCTGTCACCAAACTTGAGGACAGCCCACGCCCGAGAGTTCTCCAATCGTTGTGGTACGATTCTAAAGTGCGATTTAGCTGCGACGACGCAGGCAAAGTACGATTGATCGAAGTGTTCGGAGATGCTGGCACAGATCCCGCCGAGTTGTACTTGGACAATTACCAACGCTGGACGATTGGCGATCAATTCCTGACATTTCCCTCCCGAATGCGGCTCCAATTCGGCCTATCCCCGGTCCTCTTGCTGCAGGTTGACTCCGCGCTGTTCGGCGATTCCGCCGCTACGCTGGTGAGTGAAAACGAGAAGCAAGATGAGGAGGAGGGACAATGAGACTCCTGCTACTTTGCGTCCTTCTCCTTTTGCCGGCCCAGTCCTCGGCACAGCCTTTCGAACGAAACGCACTTCTCGGATCCGTCAATTCTGTCGCCGTCGAGACGGAGCTGAAGACAGTCAAACTTTACGGCGCGGGTGGAATCGCAGGGCTTGATGCCTATCAAAGCGGTTTTTTCGTTTCGGAAGAAGGACATATCCTGACCGCTTGGAGCACCGTACTGGATATCGACACAATCATCGCCGTTTGCAGCGATGGTACTCGTTACGAAGCTTCCGTTCTTGGCATTGATCCGAACTTAGAGATTGCCATCTTAGAAACAGATCAACGACCAACTGCCTTTTTTCGGCTCGACAATAAAGCAGTCGCCAGCGTTGGTGACCGAGTGCTCGCGTTTAGCAATCTGTTCAAGATTGCGACTGGTAACGAAATGTGCAGTTTGCAGCACGGCGTCATCATGGCCAAGACCAATCTCAAGGCCCGCCGTGGCAGCGTGGAGTCGTTCTACCAAGGCGATGTGTATGTAATCGACGCGATGACGAACAATCCAGGTGCTGCTGGAGGGGTTTTGACCAACTTGCGGGGCGAACTCCTCGGAATGCTCGGCAAAGAATTGCGAGACAAAGGCACGAACACTTGGTTAAACTATGCGATTCCCATGGCTGCGTTGGATGAATCCATCGTCAAGATTATGGCAGGCAAATCGATCGTTCGCCAAAAGGACTCGCGATTGGCTGCCGACCGCCCGATAAAGCTCGCGGACTTAGGAGTTGTTTTGATTCCCAACGTTCTGTCCAAGACACCTGCGTACGTCGATTTGGTGCAGCCCAATTCTGTGGCAGCGCGAGCAGGACTCAAGACCAATGACTTGATTCTCTTCGTAAACTCTACGCGGGTTGGCTCGCAAGCCACTTTGCTCGAAGAACTCCAGTACATTGATCGCACCGAAGACTTGGCACTTCTGATTCAACGCGGTTCGAAACTGCAAGAAGTCTTGCTGTCGAATTGATCCACTCCGGAATGCTTTGCATGCCTCACTCATCCTTACGCCAGGAAAAAGCCGCTCATCGATCTTCGCTGCCGGCTGCCATTGGCGTTCTTATGGTTTGCCTCCTGATGCCTCGCGGTGGTTTCGGCCAGCAGCTCGACGCACTACAACTTCTGGAAAAAGAGCAAGCCGCTCTACGGGATGCAGCAGCAAAAGCGAATCCTTATGTCGTGCAAATCGAGACATTCGGTGGGATGGAGCGGATTGGAGAAGATCTTGTTGCGGAGGGGCCAACCACTGGGACAATTTTGACCGAAGATGGCTGGATCGTCTCAAGCCTCTACAGCTTCCGACAACGTCCCGCCTCGATCTTGGTCAGTCTTCCCAATGGCAAACGACAATCAGCGGAAGTCGTAGCTCGTGACTTTAGTCGCCAGTTGACTTTGCTCAAGGTAGAACCGGAGGAGCCGCTGCCACACGTACCAGAAAAAGATCAGAAAGCTTCCGCAGAGCTCTCCGCGGCAAGTGTCGGTAGCTGGGTCGTTGCTCTCGGAAAGACCTATGACAAAGACGTGGCCTCGCAGTCTGGCGGCATCATCAGCGCAGTGGGTCGTGCGTACGGGAAAGCATTTCAAACTGACGCCAAGATCTCTCCTATCAACTACGGCGGACCTCTGGTCGACATACAAGGACGTTGTCTCGGTATTCTTTCTCCTCTTTCTCCTGGCACTTTTCTGGAAGGCGATAGTTCTGAGATCTACGATTCAGGAATCGGTTTCGCGATTCCGCTGGTGGACATTTTCGAGCGTCTTCCAACATGGCAGAAAGGCTCAGATACGCACGAGGGCAAGTTAGGTGTGGTCACCACGAGCCAGAATGAAATGGCAGGTCCCGTCAAGGTCGTCGGTGCAATCCCTGGTTCGCCGGCAGGAAAAGCGGGGCTCAAAGCCGGAGATATCATCAACAAGGCCAACGAAAAACCCATCCGACTGCTAGCCGATCTCAAACATGCTATCGCACAAGTCGATGCCGGGAACGAGCTGAGTTTGGAGGTGTACCGCAAAGGCAAGCTCGTTAACGGACTAAGCTGCGAACTTGCAAAAGAAATTCCCGTCTACAGAAAGCGATATCTTGGCTTGCGGCTTTCGAAGCGACTGGCGGAAGAAGAGGAAGGGGCCGAAGAAGAGAAAGCTGCAGTAAGCTCGGCACTTACGATTTCATCAGTTGAATCCAAGTCACCAGCAGCGAAGGCTGGACTTATCTCTGGAGACACCTTGCTCTCGTGCGATGGAGAACTACTCACTTCGCGCGAAATACTACGTGGACGCATCGCAGTCGCCGAGCTTGAGCAAGAGTTGGTTCTGAAAATTCGCCGTGGCGAGGAAGAACTCGAGGTCGCACTACGACCAGAGTTGTGGCCAGATGAACTTCCAGCTAGCTTGCCAAAACCTGAGAGTGAGATGCCTGAGAACAGCCAGTGCAAAATCGTCGACATCGCTCTAGGAGACTTTGCGAACAAGGCCTTTGCAGTGGTCCCGCCATTGGCCGACCTTCGCAACATGGGCTTGCTAATGGTCTATTCCGAACCCGGCGATGTGGATCAGGAGAAATCCAAAGAGTATTGGAGCGAATTTGCCATGGCTCAAGGCTGGATCGTTGCAGTAGCCAGTTCTGCAAATCCCCAGCGTTGGTCACCTGCTGAAATTGAGTTGGCCGAGCGCATCCTCGGACGCATGCAGAAATCCTACTCTGTAGACAGAAAACGACTTGTCATTGCAGGGCAGGGTATCGGCGGACGAATGGCTGTCATCGCAGCAAATGGCTTGCGTGACCAAGTCAGCGGTGTTTTGACACTGAACACGCCGCTTGGTGGGTTTCAGTTGCCGCAGCCAAACTTCCCACTCCGATCACTCGACTTCCTGTTGGTTGGCAAGGGCGAGCTGCTAGAGGAGCCCGAAAAGGCCATTCGCAAACAAGGCTACTCTGCGGCAATCGTTTCTTCTGCATCAGTCAGCGCAGCAAAGTGGGAAACCTATCCACAGGCCGAGATCAACCGTTGGCTGGAAGGCCTCGCTCGTTTCTAAGAAACACTCCGGAGTAGTTCACCTTTGAGTTCCGATTCGAAATGGCAGCGAGGATTACTCGCGGGCTTCGCTGTCCTCTTCCTGGTCCTGGGCGTCCTCATCCAGAATACAGACTATTTGCAGAGCGGCAGCCAAGAGCTCTTCTCTGGCACCCTCCTGAAAGTCGGCTTCGTTCTTGGACTAGCCTGGATAGCCGCACCACAGCTCGAACAAATCGGCTGGGAACGGCTCCGCGGCACGATGTTGGCGGGCGTGGTCATCGTCGTCATCTTGATGTGCATCCGGCCCAAAATCGGCGCGCTCGCCGCCAGCATTCTTGCCGCTAGTTGCATGTTGGTCACGGTGACCGGATGGATTCGCAAGGTCACGAGGCTCTCTCGCTAACTCAGTCAGGCCGCGGCCGAACACTTTGCGAATTGCCAGCAATAGTTTGCGCCCGCATAACCGGCAAAGTTCTCTCAGGTTCTCACAGGTGGACTAAAAGGGCTTTCGCTAAGCCTGTTTTTCCTGTTTACACCTGCAAAATTAGAAAAAACCTTACCAGGCAGATTACCCGGTGCCGAAGACTATCGCTGGATGATCTTCGTCCAACTGCGTTCAGAGGGGGGCAATCTTTGGCGCGTTTGGGCCCGTGATCCAACTCAGTCAGCAAGGATGCTCCGAGAGTGTTCGTTCCGTCTGATGTCGCGGCTCAATGATGTGAATGCATGTCCCTCTGTCCAGCGCAGACCAATAAGACTTACACAAGCCGGTTGGTGTTCTGTTGTCATCGTGAAACGGACCCAGACGGAACACCACTATCTCCCGCACACACTTGTTCTTGGACAAGTAGCCAGATTGTGGACACTCGACAGTGAGATCGTAGGAGGGTATCCAATGCGACGTTTTCTGTTCGGCGTGGTAATCGCTTCGGTCGCCGCCGCAATGCCAGCCTGGGCATTCGCAGGTGATCGTGAAATTGCCAAAGCTGTAATGGCCGAGTTACAGCAGCATAAGGCCGCAGGTAATCTCAAAGGCTTTGATCTCGACATGCAGGTTGAAGACGGCGTTGTCTACCTGAATGGTCGAGTAGCTTCCTCTGCTCAGCGAAGCTTGGTTGCTAAAGCTGCGTCTGATGCAGATGGTGTCAACAAGTTGGTGAATAACATCAAAGTTGTACCAACACGAGCTGTGACGACCAAAGCTGTTCCAACCAAAGCTGGTCCAACCAAAGCTGTTTCAACCAAAGCTGTTTCAACCAAAGCTGTTCCAACCAAAGCTGTTCCAACCAAAGCTGTTCCAACCAAAGCTGTGACGACCAAAGCTGTGACGACCAAAGCTGTTCCAACCAAAGCTGGTCCGACCAAAGCTGTTTCAACCAAAGCTGTTTCAACCAAAGCTGTTTCAACCAAAGCTGTTTCAACCAAAGCTGTTTCAACCAAAGCTGTTTCAACCAAAGCTGTTCCAACCAAAGCTGTTCCAACCAAAGCTATTCCAACTAAGGTTGTTTCAACTAAGGTTGCTCCAACCAAAGTTGCAGGAACGTCTGTACCAACCAAAGCTGCCATGCCCAGGCCTGTACCAGCAGCCAAGGCCAGTGCTCGCAAGAGTGCTCAGCCTTTGAAGACTACCAACAGCCCAGTCCGCACTGCAGCTGCTGTCAAGCCAAAGATGACTGATGGAACAATCACTGACGTTGTCATCAGCCGTCTTCAAAGCTTTAAGAACAGTGGCAAGCTAAAGGGCTTCCAGCTGGATGTCAGCACGGAGCGAGGACAACTTGTTATTGACGGCCGAGTAGCGAACAAGACTCAGAAGAATCTTGTCATCGAAGCTGCTCGCCGAGTTCGCGGTGTGGTTCGAGTGGTAGACAAGATACAAGTCGGGTCTCCACAAGTTAGAACTGTATCCACCGGTACTGGCATCACCAATACAAAACCAGTTCCTGCACCAGCTGCTTCAAGCATGCCAGTCGCGGCTAAACCAATGCCACGACCAGTCAATGCTCAAATGGCAAGTGCTCCAATGACACCGGTACCGATGAACGCTGCTACCTACGGTGGTGGGGCTCCTCGCTACGACCAGCCAAACATGCCCGGCTACGCTTGGCCTAGCTACGCAGCACATCCAAACTATGCTGCTGTAACTTATCCGAAGCAGTACAGCCCTTCGGCTTGGCCATACATCGGCCCATTCTATCCTTACCCACAAGTTCCTTTGGGGTGGCGTAAGGTCGCTCTCGAATGGGACGACGGACTATGGTACCTAGACTTCACTAGCAAGTAAGTCACTCCTGGCACCATCGAAACAAAAGCAAAAGCCGAGGAGCAATCTTCGGCTTTTACTATTTGATCTGAGCGAAATCCGACCATCGCTTATTGAAAGTCAAGGCTCGCCGTCGCCTCAGCAAGCCGCTTTTAGCTGTTGAATTCCGACGGCGATGATCTGCTTGCAATCTGAATCGACCTAACCGTTAACTCCGTATAGGCCTTGGCAGACTGCGTTGGCCAAGTTGAAGTATTCAAGCTGACGTTCCCAAGACCAGCCAATAGGCAGCTCGTCCGGTATTGATTTCAAGTCGCACGCCTTGTCTGCGAGCTTGATCTGCTTAGCTCCATCGCTTTGCTTTTTTTCGGAGCGGTGAAAATCTGCAGCGGTTTTCGCTCTACCTTTTCGAGCAACCTGTCATCCGTACACTCGAGCACTAGCTCCACCCTGCGCTCATCAAAATGCTCTGCGATCTCGTTGAGAGCAGTCTTCGTATCTTCTATCGTGTCGTGAAGACGTGCGGCGACTAGGATTTCTTCGTCGGAAACTCCGACAACGTGAGAAAGGTACTCGGCCACTTCGATTGGATGATTGATGCAAGGACTCGCCGACGCATTTTTCGTCTTTGCGACTCTTGTTTGACAGCAGCAAGATTCGCCGCCCTCAATAGTTTTTTCATCTTATAGACTCCGTTCTTCATCAGGCTCTTCGCGGAGATCAGTGGCTTTCGCTTTGGCAGTGGCGCCGCCAGTAGGTTTCCATCAATTATCAGCTTGCATGTGCCCGACGCGTAATTCTTGCCGAAGCCAATAATACGCCTGCCACTGCCTGTCGACACATGCAAACTGTTAACGAAGCAGCCACACGGGCAAGCCGGTGCCGCACTTCCGCAAAAAACATTTGCGTCTCGCTGTCTCGGTAGTGGAGTTCATACCAGTACCATTCGACTGAAAAACAAAGTAGTAGTGGGTCGTGGTGGGTGCATCGATGTCAGTGGGTGGTTGTGTATCGAGAACTTCCCAAGCACTCCTGACTTGCAAATCAGTTTTAGAGAGGGCCGACCGTTTGGATGCTTCTGGAAGTTCACGAAAATACTTCATGGCGAGACAGCGCGTGAGAAAGGGGGTTTCCGGCACGAGAACGATAGAATTGAAGAGTAAACCACCTTTCCTTTGACATTCCCAGTTGGGAGGTAGCAAAATTGACAACCCGTTTTCGTTGGCAATCCGACAAGTATCTTCACTCGGCGGCATCGGGATTAGAGGTCCCGCAGGTGTCTTCAGTAGTGGAACTACTGATGGGGCCAAGAACGAATCCAGCTACGCATGAGATCGGTAAGCCAACCAGAAATTGCGTTTTTTAGGATTTTGTCCCCAGCGCATTGCCTGTATCAAGAAGAGCCGTTTTCAACTGCATCTCCCTCGATTCGCTCGACTTCAAGAATGTAATGTGCATTGCCATCATCGTCTGACCAAGCGTCTGTTTCGGCGACGGGCAGATAAGACCGCTGTGACTCATCGCGCACTTGGATTGTACGACCATCTGCATCGACTGCCGATATCCATGGTGTGTTGTCAAGCTCAATACCCAGCACTCGAAAGTCGTAGCGAAGTTCAGGCATTCCCCCCAGAACACGCAGCTCTTCTCTATAGAAAAAAGGATCGATTTCAACCTGCACATCCGCCTCGATGCACTTACCTGCTTTGATCCACTTTGGTGGTGACATTTGACGGAAGGCCAGCCATCCGAAATCTAAAACAACCACACTGGGCGTCACAAAGACCGGCCTAGCGGTAACCTGATAATTCGATCCAGCGGAACGAGAGCAAGCTATCGAGGCGGCCTGCGACTCCCCCCAACTGTTCGGGAAGAACTCCAGAGCAAAGTGGCATACATCGCCAATGCGCAAGTCAGGATAATTGCCGTCCTGAATGGTCCATGATTGCACGCCTACGTGAAGAGAATTCATTGCAACAATCTTACTTTTCAGCGTCCGCGAAACCACAAATCCCTTGAGTTATCAGCCTCAAACGTCCAACGTTATAGCCTACCAAATCACAAGTCACCTAGATCAACTACCGAATCTGGAATCCATCCCTATGGACCCGGCTTCCTTGAAATATAATCGAGTTCCTTCTCTCTCTGCTTCTTGCCTACATATCGGTATTTCCCTTGTCCGAGCCTTCGACTCACGCCAATAGACGCACAGCGCTCACTGCAGGTGTCGCTGGAACCTCCGCTTTACTGGCCTCAAGGGCTGCAGCCCAAGCCGCTCCGCAAACAAAATTGGAACCTGCGAAATCGCCTGTCGAGAAGACGACTTACGAGCTCAGTGAGCTATCGATCGAGCGATTGCAAGCGGGGCTGGAGACCGGTGAATTCACTTCGAAATCGTTAACGGAAAAGTACCTGGCACGCATCGCTGAAATTGACCCTCATCTCGGAAGCGTGCTGGAAACGAATCCGGACGCCCTTGGGATAGCGGAAAAACTCGACGCTGAACGAGCCGCTGGCAAGTCGCGTGGGCCGCTGCACGGGATTCCCATATTGGTAAAAGACAACCTCGACACGGCCGATAAGATGAAGACCACGGCGGGCTCTTTAGCGTTGGAGTATGCTCCCAAGCCGCCTGAGGATTCCTTCGTCGTGAAGAAACTGCGCGAAGCCGGCGCAGTTCTACTCGGTAAGACAAATCTGAGCGAATGGGCTAATATCCGCTCGACAGCTTCCACCAGTGGCTGGAGTGGGCGTGGCGGACAAACCAATAATCCCTACGCGCTCGATCGGAATCCTTGTGGTTCTAGCTCTGGCTCTGGCGTTGCAGTTGCGGCCAGCCTCGCGACCGCAGCAATCGGAACAGAAACGAACGGATCGATCACTTGTCCCTCCGCCTGCTGCGGCTTGGTCGGGGTGAAGCCAACTATTGGCTTGGTGAGTCGAACCGGAATTATTCCGATCTCACATTCCCAAGACACGGCAGGACCGATGGCTCGAACTGTGCGTGACGCCGCAACAGTACTCTCGGCCATCACGGGATTTGATCCACAAGATGAGATTACATCGACAGGCATGGGCAGGGCGGCCAACTACCTGAAACAACTCGATGCGAACGGACTGAAAGGTGCGAACGTTGGCGTCGCTCGTAATTTCTTCGGCGGTCACGCCGGAATCGAAGGCCTGATGCAGGATGCTCTAGACGCCATCAAAGAAGCCGGCGCCGAGTTGATTGACACGGAAAGACTCGCTGTGACCGATGAGGCGGCAGAAGCCAGCGGAACCGTTCTCGAGTATGAACTCAACCACGACATGGCGGCTTACCTCAAGCGACTCGGTCCTAACTCGCCAATGAAGACCTTACAGGACCTGATTAACTTCAACGAACAAAACCAAGAACGTGAACTCCAGCACTTTGGCCAAGAGTTTTTCGAAAAAGCAGTCAAACGTGGCCCACTGACCGACTACGAGTACGTCGAAGCAAGAGCTCGGTGCCTTAGGTTTACTCGGACCGAAGGCATCGACAAAGTTATGGATGACTTGGAGTTAGATTGTTTTGTTGCCCCCACACTTGGGTTGCCTTGTCTCACCGATTTAGTAAACGGCGATAGCTGGGGAAATTACTATTCTGCCAGCCCAGCTGCCATAGCGGGTTACCCAAGCGTAACGATGCCCGCCGGTTACTTTCGAGGACTTCCGCTCGGCATTCTCTTCTTTGGCCGAGCGTGGAGCGAAACGAAGCTTTTGAAATTAGCTTACGCTTTCGAGCAACTCTCCAAGCATCGCAAGGCACCCGAATTTTTGTACACAGCGGACCTATCGAGCTAACCCCTGATCACAACTCGAAGCGTAATTTTGGAAGTTACGCTATTCTGAACTTACCCTCCCGCTTGCGGTAGGGTTGGAAGTAATGCGGCCGGGAATACCGGAACGGCCCTTCCTCGCTTGCATTACTCGCGATTCTACCCAAGGACAGAAATTCGCATGTGAATAGTAAAAACGAGATGCGATCCTAGTTCCGAGGTTCAAAATGCGTCATCGAGGCGATTGATTGTAGCCAAGTAGTGGCCGCCGATTAGGAATTGAACGATAGATGGACGTTGCACTAGCTGAAACCGCATGCCGAGAATACGCACTCGGTAGAACCGGTGATAGTGTACTGCCGCCGATCAGGGCTTACGCGGGGTTAATCTTCCTGTACGCAGAAGAGGCGATCAACATCTCTGATCAGGATTGTTTGCCCATAGACACCTGGCGTCGACCAGTACAGACCTGGCAATCTATTCGTGCTAGCCAGTTTGAAGCTGTCGCCGGTTTCAATCACGTTCGTATCGCCTGACTCGCCAAGAGCATAGACGTGTGTTGGGCTCGCCCATAGCGACGCGGTGGCACTGCTCGCACCGTTCAAGCGTTTCTTGAAGAGCTCCTGGCCGCTGTCAGATTCATGGCAAGAAAGCACTCCGCGACTGAGCACGTAAACACGCCCATCTACAGCAACTGGAGAACACATACCCGGGGCAGCCGACCGTTGCGACCAAGCCAGGCCTTGTTCCGGCGTGGAGTCCATGTCCAAGTCGCCGGACGCGCTCGTATTTACCGCCACTAGCGGCCCCCGAGAAGTTCGGCCACTCTGACCAAGGTAGATACGCTCGGAGTCCGAAGCTGGAGTCGCCGAGAAAGATCCGCCGGTGCCACGCAAATGCCAATTCTTATTACCACTAGCTGGTTCGTAGGAAACGACGCCGTTGCTACCGCAGACGATCAATTCTGTTCGGACTTTGTTCTTCCAGATGACTGGCGAACTCCAACTTGTTCGAGCCTCTCTCTTTTGCTTCCAGATCTCCTCGCCGGACTTGGCATCCAGAGCTAAGACAAATGAGTTTTGCTCGTTATCACATTGCACAAACAGCTTGCCGTCATGCAGCGTTGGCGAAGAGCCAGTGCCGAAGTCGTTGCCAGTCTTGTAAACACCGAGATCACGTTGCCAAACAACTTCGCCTACCATATCCAAACAGGCTACCTCGCCGACTCCCGCGAAATAGACGAAAACGTGAGTTCCATCCGAAGCGGGAGATTCGGTCGCGTAAGAATTGGAAGGATGTACCTTGTACTTGGGAGTCTTCGAAACAACCTGTGTTCGCCACAGTTCTTCTCCGCCCTCGAGCGTCAAACAAATTACATCGAAACTCATCGGCTTCTGCGGAGGGCGAGAGCCGAAGAACGAACCCATCGATTGAACACCGGCACCAAATCCTTTCGGTTTTTTGAACTCGTCCGATACCGCGCTGGTTAAAAACACCTTGTCGCCCACGACGATCGGAGAAGACCAGGCTCCACCGCTGACTTCGACCGACCAAGCGATATTTTCCTTCTCGCTCCAGCTTGTTGGCAATGCTTGCTTTGCAACGCCAGCACCTCCTGTCCCGCGAAATGTCGGGGCTTCTTCTGCAATCACCAAACTTGAAACGCTTAGGAATACAACTAGAACCAACAGTCGAGTCATCGAGCTACCTTTGATTGAGGTCGTGAATCCCTTCCGAGAGGGAGGAGTTCCTCCCGAAAGGGCGGATTTGCCTGCACTATAGAACGTCGACAACAGACGAATGAATCAAGGAATGTTGCACGGGCAGAAGCCTGCCGACACGTTTCGTCTCAGAGGCATCCAGCCAACAAAGCCTCGTATCAACCCCAACAGCCCCTCAGATTTAAGTAGCGACTTAGGACAAGGCATTCTTCTTCGCAAGCCAACAGAGAAGCCAATACCGAAGAACCGCCTTGGCTGAATGCCGCCCATTCTTGTGCCACGCCAAAATGAAATGCTAGCAAGAGCAATGCGGGCTTACGTTTGACCAGCAGTCGCTTTTCCGATGCTAAAACGCGAAATACCCGCAAGTTCTGCCCACCTTAACAACGATAAAAGCATCTAGATACGGGGCGAGTGCTCTTTTATTCACTGCGTATGAACGGATTCGCACGCAGCTGGATAACAAACACGTCAATGCCGGGTTGGCAGCCGAGCCAACTTCAGCCCCAAGAACCCAGGTCGAATCGAGGGATCGGTCGATGTCATTAAGACACCACAAGATTATACTTGGAGTCATGCTCGCAGCAGGGATGGTGACCAGCACTGGTTGCGTAGGCATCTCCAACGGTTTCAATCTCGGGCCTCTTGGAATTCCTATTCCAGTCAGCCCTTACTTCCAAGATCAGGAAGAACTTGAGTTCCACAACAAGGAACATTACGAACGTGTGCCTATTGTAGGACCAATCACCGCTGGTGGGAGCCCGGTTGCTCAGGATCCGCCAAGCGATGATGAAGTCATGCAAGCTCTTGAGAAAGCTCGTCCTGTCCGCGGCGGCATTCCTCTGCTGCACGAGCGCCAACGTAACAATGTGCAAATCGTAAAAGAGAAGATCGCGGACTACATTGATCCTCCACGGTTCTACCCGTTGGTCGGGATGGCCCAGCTACACCACGCACACTACAAGTGCACGATCTACTACGAAGAGCGAATTATTAACGGCTGGCCAGTTCCGTACACCATAGAAGACAAGGAATCGATCGAGGTCATCTACATCGACCACAACCACCTCCATATGGTTACCGATGGCCAGTAGGCTTACCTAGTAGCTTCTACTTGATGCCACACCCGGCACATCAGGGTCCGAAAGCCGCAGAGAATATCTCTGCGGCTTTTTTCGTAGCAGAATTCTATGCGGCCTGATAAGCTTGCAAGCGCTAGCCTCACCCCATAATTCGATTAATTTCTCTCTCTCACCCCATTCGCTTATGTCTGTTGCTGTTGTTACTGGAAGCTCTTCGGGGATTGGCCGAGCAACAGCAATCGAGCTCAGCGCTAAAGGCTATGACCTTGTGCTCCATGGTTTTCGGAACCTCTCAGGATTACAAGAAACGGCTCGCGAAATTCGTTCGAAGAGACCTAACGCAAAATTGCTGCTTGTAACTGCGGACATCAGCCAGCCTGCAGCTTGCCACGAACTTGTGACGGCAAGCTACGGCTGGAGTGAGAGTATTGATGCTTGGGTCAACATAGCGGGTGCAGATATCCTCACCGGGTACGCTGCTGAAAAGGACTTCGAGAGCAAATTGGAACAGCTGCTAGCGGTCGACGTCCAAGGCACCATTCGCATCTGTCGATTAGTGGCCGAGCAGATCCGTGCCAACGCGTCCCAAGAGAACCGCCCTTGCTTGATCAATATTGGCTGGGACCAAGCTACGACAGGTATGGAAGGCGAACCAGGTCAGTTGTTCTGCCCTACCAAAGCAGCCATCCATGCGTTCACGCGTTCGCTAGCTCTTGACCTAGGCAAGCTCGCCCGGATCAATCTTATCGCTCCAGGTTGGATCCAAACCCGATGGGGTGCAGAGCATATCGAAAGCTACTGGGGACAGCGTGCCTGCAGGGAATCCCTGTCCGCTCGGTGGGGTTCGGTGCAAGATGTAGCAGAGGCGATTTCATGGATTTGCAGCGATCAAGCAGCCTTCATCAACTCCCAGGTTATCGAGGTCAATGGTGGGCTCAAGGCTCACCAGGACCGGTGACAACCAGAACCTCGCACCGACGATGATTTGGCGATCGGGGCGAGAAGAAGCCATGAATTCGGGCGTTTTCTAGATTTCACTGGACCCGAACACCGCTGCAGAGGGGATTGATCTCAGCAAAAATTTGACTTCGGCTCGGCAAATCCAGTACACTATTTCTTCTCAAAGGAATCCATTGGCACCTTAACTGCCATTAAAGTCCAATGAGATCGCATTTCTGTTCATTTTGTTTTCGGAGGACTCTCATGAAAAGAGTTTCGACCAGACGGACAGCTTTTACCCTAGTGGAATTGCTGGTCGTCATCGCCATCATTGGCATCCTGGTCGGTCTACTGCTTCCAGCAGTTCAGGCCGCCCGAGAAGCTGCACGGCGGATGCAGTGCAGTAACAACTTAAAGCAGCTGGGTTTGGCTGCTTTGAATTACGAAGCAGCATACAAACGCTTTCCTGCTCGACAGGCAGGTAGTGGTGCAATTGCTGGGCAGCCTGGGCCCAACGGCCAGCGCCTGCGTATGAGTGGTTTTGTGCAACTGCTACCTTTCATTGAGCAGACGGTACTTTACAATCAGATCAATAGTAACGCTCATCGGAACCGCAACCCTTGGAATAACTGGTTCCGAACGAACGGCGGCCTCTTGCCATTCTTGAGTTGCCCAAGTGATCCAGGTTGGCAGAGACCACGTGATCCCAACAACCGTTGGTGGGACGGCAACTCGTGCTATGCCTTTTGTGCAGGTGACTCCTACGCTCGCTCTGCATGGTGGGAAGACCAAGAACGTAGTGACTATCAGGTTTCGTACCGCAAGCCTGTGATCAAGTCGCGCGGTATCTATGGTCGTCACAATTATGAGAAGATTGCTTCCGTGACTGACGGAACCAGTAATACGCTCGCTTTCTCCGAGCGACGAATTCCAACCTCGCAAGACGGTAAGGGAATGGTTTATTGGACCGCGGGTTCTCCTAACGCCTACATCCCGTTAACTTGTCGTGCAGAATGGGCCGGCAATCGGTATTTCAACCAGGCCAACCGTTTCCGCCGGGACACGCAGGCAGGTTATCGCTGGGCAGATGGTGCTGCGTTCTTCCACGCCTTCACTACCATTTTGCCACCAAACACTTCTGTCTGCTTGTTGGGTAACTCCGACAACTGGCGTGATACTGGTGGTCACTATGGCCCTGGCATTTGGACACCGTCCAGTGAACATACTGGCGGCGTAATGACCTCGAACGCGGACGGCAGCGTTCACTTCATTAGCGAGAATATCGACACCGGAAACCTCGGTATCGCTGCTCCTCCAGATCTTGGTACAGGTGTAAGCCCTTATGGTGTTTGGGGAGCTCTTGGTACCAAAAGTGGTGGCGAAATTAATCAACACGACTTCAACTAGTGTCTAGTGCTAGTTGAATCCGTTAAGTCTAAGGCCGGTAGCTAACTAGCTTCCGGCCTCTTTCATTGCAAGCTTATACATATATTCAATAGAACAGTGAGACAAATGAAACACCTCATGCTACCCCTTGCAGCTGCATGTTTGTTGCTGCCAACCATTGGCTGTGGCAATTCCAACAAGGGCCCGCGCACGGTGCCTGCGTCGGGTATTTTGACTCTCGATGGCGTCCCTGTCGAGGGTGCTACTGTTGCTTTCGTGCAGCAAGACCAAGGCAAATACTTCGCGCAGGGTTATACCGATGCAGAAGGTAAGTTCAGCCTAAACGCGTTTGAATACAAAACCGGCGCGGTACCCGGCAACTACATGGTGAGTATTCAAAAGACCGTGGTTGAAGTAGCAAAGGCCAAACCAGGCTCCGAGGAGGCCGAGCATGAAGGCGAAGGAGAAGGCGCGGGGGAAACAGTGCGCAATGCACTGCCACCTCGCTACACCACACCAACCAAAGACTTCATGTTCACCGTCCCAGAAGACGGAACCGATAGCTTGAAGATCGAGCTAACTACCAAGTAGCCTCTGCTTTCGCCTGCGGTGTCTGCGCGAGCCTTCGGAGAACAAATCTGACGAACGTGTTCCGAAACCTATGGCTTAGCATTCAATGGATGTTAGGCCTTTTTAATGCGCTGTACTATCGGTATCCACGATCGGTGAGTGCGGTTCTGCTCGCATGGCTTGGTTTCGCGCTAGCCACATGGATCACTTGGCCGCTGCTGCCACAATTCGAGCGTGCATTGCCTGCTGGGGATTCACCATGGGGAACTGTCCCAATGCTGAATTCATGGATCCTGTGGTGGAATGCAGTCCAGCTTCGCCACGGATTTGAGCAATACTGGCATGCTCCCATCTTTGCCCCCGAGTATGGAACGCTCGCGTTTTCTGAGCCACAACCCGCGACGATGATAGCTGCACCGGTGGTGTGGCTGATATCCATCCCAGCAGGCTACAACGCATACGTGTTCTTTTCCGTCACCATGAATCTGGCAGTCGGATATTGGTTTCTTCGCAGTTGTCGCTGCAGCTTGTTTCCAAGTATTGCCGGTGGCATCGCTATCGCATTGCATCCGCTTGCGATCGAAAACATCGAAGCAATTCAGCTGCTGCCCATGTGGGGAATTCTAATTTTCCTCCGGGGATTTATCGGACTATGGCAGAGCCCGAGTCTGCATTATTGCCTGGTACTTTCGCTTGGATTTATCGGTACAACTCTTTGCTGTATCCACCATGCATTTTTCCTCGTGATACTTGTACCAGTTCTGATTCTAGGCTGCATACTTAATGACCGCGGATCAATCCGCCGCGAGCAGGCAATCAACAAGAGATACAGGAAGTCGATTGTTTGGGGCAGTCTGAGCTTGATCCTGATCTCGCTGGCAATTGGACCAATGCTCTACAAGATGCATCAGATCCACCAGCAATACGAGTTTGAGCGGGACATCGAGCGGGTACAAGTCCTATCCGCCAGCCTCAGCAGTTGGACTACATCTCAAACTCTAGGAATTTCATTGAGTGATAGCTCAAGCTTCCATCTTCTGCCGGGCTGGATTCGAACCTGCCTTGCTGGGCTAGGCATTTTTATCTGCTTTCGTAGATCACGTCATTTGGTGGTTCTGCTCGCGGCTCTGGTCACGAGCAGTTTCTTACTCAGCTTTGGAGCGAACATTGGATGGAGCAACTCCGCAGAGAAATCACTTTGGAATCTTGCCTGCGAATGGTTCAGCCCGCTTTCCCGCGTCCGCAGCCCTTACCGTTTTGCCTACTTCACCCAGCTCGGCGTCATCCTGTTGGCTGCCATCGCGAGTAACCACATCCTTCGAACCGCCAGACTCAGTTGTTTGGAGATGAGACGTCGAGGCGAGCAGGTTCTACAAATCAGATCTCTCGGCCGCCAAGCTCTCGGACTTTTCCTGGCCGTTGTCGTCGCGGTCGAGATACTTCCTCCGCCATGCTATTTGACACAACCACCTCTGGCAGAATTTACAGCAGACTGGGCTTATTTTCTCAGGACACAATCTACCCCCGAGGATCGCGTGCTATGCCTGCCGGTGGCCAAGGATGCTGCCGAAATATCGCACGAAATCTCAACCAAGTGGATGTTGTACGGTGCTCAACATTCTTGTGTACTGCTCAATGGCTATTCCGGCTTTACCCCCAAACCGTGGATTGACCTTCGCAAACAACTGCGTCAGAAGGAATGGCCCCAGGCCACATTCGATCGCCTTCGAGCGATCGAAACCAAATTCTTAGTTGTTCGCCGAGACCTCAGCGAAGTCGACTTGTCTCAGCATATAGAGCAAGTGGAACGAATCTTCCAAGATGAGCGGTTTGAGGTGTGGAGATTCATTGCCAGGGATGAATAACCGCCTCGGGCAGATTATTGAGGTCCCCAATGCTCGCAATGAACTGAATTGACTGCAACCGTAGATTCTTGCTATGGACATCAAGTGCACGCGCATCCCAAGCACTTGGCACAGCATGTCTCAGCAATCGATTCATCCAACTGAAAAAATCACTCGTTGGTTCGTCGTAAGCCTTTTGTTCTTCCTGGCAGGTTGCAGAACACTCGCCCCCATTCACGTTTGGCAGCCAGGTGTCATCGACGTGCCACGTAATTCCAAACTGGCTATTGCGTCATTGCCCGGCAATGCAGCTATCGCGTCTCGTGTTTCCGAGCAACTCCTTGCCCAGAGACCCGCAGCCAAGTCGGATGTTCGAGTCTTTTCGGCCGAACAACTTGCAGCCCGATCTCCCATTCGCCTTGCTTCTACTGCGAGCCTGAGTTCCGATTTGACGGCCTCCAAAGCAGCAAAAGCAGTCGGCGCTGATCTACTTTTGCACGGCGAGATCATTTCCGCAAAGTTTGAACCAGATGACAGCTCAGTATCTCCAGAATCTCAGAACATGAATGAAGTCTTCTTCCAACGCATGAAGGCGAGTTCGGACAGTGAAGACAAAGACGAGATGCTGCTTGTCTCGTGGCGTGTCATGGATGTGGACACTGGAGAAACACTCGGCAGCCATATGTCGACATTGACGACAGCTGAGGCAAAGAAAAAGTACCCTGATCTAGCGGTACTTTACGAGAATGATTCGGATACACTCATCGCTGCAACCGCGCGCGAAGCTTGGCAAGCATTAGCACCAGTCGTCAACAAGGAAAAAGTTGAACTCGCAAATTCCTGGTTGCAGCCTGGTTTCTTCGGCGTACGTCTTGGTGTCCGTGCAGCAAAAAAAGGAGACTGGGAGAGAGCAGAAAAACACTGGCGGCGTGTAACGAGCTGGTTTCCCTGGAGTGGACCGGCGCAGCACAACTTAAGCGTCGCTATGGCGGCTCGAGAGAATTTCTCCGAAGCAAAAGAACGCTTGCAGAAAGCTACCGGCGTCTTCGCCTGGAATCTTCCTGACGAAACCTTGTTTTGGCTGGACCAAAAGCATCGCCAATTCAATTCTGCACATGGATTGCCCGATCCTGCAATAGGCTGGGCTTTCCCGGACCGGACTGCCAGTAATGCCGAACCACTCATGGATGCTCCTCCGGTAGACCTCGAAGCCTTACCTTGGTGGACGGCCATCCCACTCACGAAGCCTCCGCACTGGAGCTGGCAAGCTTGGTTACGGCAACCTTTAGGCCAGTGATGAAGGTGAGCGGGGACAAGAACTTACTTGCCGACACCGTGTAGCTCCCCCGTGGACCATTGGAATCCTTCTGATCCGACATGGTAGTTGTGGCACTGCGTGCAGCCCGAGCCTGCGCCATCAGGGCGGTGACATGCAACACATTGACTGCGCTGCATCGGTACGAACTCGCAGCTCAAATAGTCTTCTGCATAGCCCTCCAAGTGCACCATGTGATTTGCCAGCGGCTGCGATTCCAGCGAACGCGCCATTTCATCTGCAAGCAGATTCTTAAAGACTTGTTGATTGCCGTCTTGGCTTGGCAAACTTTCCAACTTATGGCAGTACCGGCAGTCGTTGACAGCTGGCACCGTCAAGTGTGGCGTATGATCGAATTTGGTGAACTGCCGCACGCTGGCAGGTCGTATCTTCGCACGCCAATTCGCCCAGATGTCATTCGCACCCGAAGTCTTTCCCAATTGGTGACACTCCAAGCAAGATCCAGGAACGAACGCCCGATCTGCAGCATCCGTGCTTCGCCAAGGAAGAACATGCGAATCATGCTGCCCCTCCCCCTCGCCACGATGACTCTCCAAAATATGAAGTAGCTCACTCCAGGCCGCCAGAAATGGATCAGCATGTCCCTGAGCAACATAACGCACCGCCAAAAGCTGCTCATCTAGGTACCAGCCCCCTTCAGGCAAATGCCTCGATGCTTCGAGGCGAGCCAGTTTTTGCAGTTTTGGCTCCTCTGCGTCCGACTCCAAAATGGAAGTGTCATTATCACTTCCAAGTATAAGTTCTGTCTCATCCGATTCTTGCTGCAACTGAGCGCTGACATGACGCAAACGAGTAGAAAGTGTTTCTTGTAGCGAATCGGAGTCGGTAATCCGATTCACAGTTCGGAACCATTGCTGTTCCATATGCCGAAACAAGTCGGGAGGTAGTCCGATCGTTAATTTTTGAAGGAGGGCTTGCTCGTGATAATTGGGTTCTCTGCCTAGGGACAACTCGAGCGCTGCTTCAAGTCGCTTTCGCCACGCCACTTGGCCACCGGCAGCGATTTCATTCACCAACCGTCGAAAAGACTGGGCGATCTTTCGAGCCACAAGCGGCCTGTCGTTCTGCCTCACACGACTCAGGTCTCCGCTTCTGGGCAACTTAGGAAGAACAGTCGACATCTCAGGATCCGTCGATAGCAGTAGACGCAGCGCGAAACTAACTTTTCCATCGTAATCAAAGACTGCGCCCCTGGGCCACTCTGAGAATTCGAGGCTCATTGTTAAATCAGCCTCCGGCAAACACGGCACTTGCAGGAAGGCCCACCCATTGGTTAACTCACTTTGGATCGCAATACTATGACAAGAGCCACACGCTTTTTCAAAGCCGACAGAACGAAAGACGTTACCTACGACGCCATTTTTTGCGGTATCGAGGTGACATTGCCGACAATCAAAGCTCTGATTCTTTTGCGTGAAATACTTTTCCGCGTGCGAACGATGGTCGAACGCAATACCACGGTGTCCGGCGTTGGGATAGTTTTTGAACTCCGGATGTCCGTATTCGAAACTGTCAAACTGTTGTTTGTGGCATGATTGACAGCGTTGATTGGTGATGGCCTGCAAGTCATGCTGCTTGCCATGGTGTTCGCGATGGCATTGTGCGCAGGAAGTTTCTTGATTCCAAAGCTGCTGAGATTTACCTGGGCTGAGGGATACGAGTTGGGATGGAACGCGATCCAATATTTGCTTAAGTTCATCGATCTTCAGATCATGAGCTGATCTCCGGTGTGCATCCGGGACGTGGGCTGAGTGGCAGTTCATGCACAAGTCATCCTGAGAGATCTCGGGGCCTAAATCATGCGTGTTGGGATGACAAAGACTACAGCGATCTGCCACGAGTGTGTTTCCTAGGATCTGAGCATGCGACTGGCTGAGCCCTCCTGGAACGTACAGTGCCTCTCGCTCCGGGAAAACCATACAAATCAGCAGAATACCCGTACACAATAGAGCCAGATTCAGTGCAAGTGTACGTCGCGAATACCAAGCGCTCTTGGTTGGTTGGCACGGTTGGCTGAGAATACCTCCCGTGCATTCCTGCCCCTTCGCCTCCTTGCTATCGTCCTCGGTCAGCTCTTGCTGATCCTGATTTCGCGATCGTTGCTTCAACAGACTACAACGTCCGTTTATGCCTGGGCCTTGTGTGCAGGGATGCCCGAGAGCCGCGCGGCCACATACCCAAGCAGCATTGGGGCGCGGGCGTGAAGCGGTAACATCATTTTCAGGACTCTGCACAGTCACTACATTGCACCCTGAAATCGATAAACCAGTACTACATGCACTGCGATCAAAATTGCTAGTGACCAAGTCAACGCAAAATGCGCTGCAAACAAGATCTTCAACCGTGTTTGGATTGCATGATGGAAATCCAAGTCATCCTTGACCTTTATCATTGCCGCTAGGTTTGCGCGGCTCTGTAATCCCCGTTCGCCCAAGTATCGGTCTAGGTCGCCGAGTTCTCGCAACAGGGCACGCCGCCGAAACCCAGTGGGCGCGAGTATATAAAGCAAGCTCCGCTGACTTTGAAAATACGGAAGTAAGCGCCGCTGATAGTATTCAGAAAGTGTCGCTCCTTCACCAAGAACAGATGATTGCATTGCCACGTCGTGAGCGTCACTGGCAACGCCGAGTTGCAATGCTGGAATTTGATCGACCGAATAGTCCCGCGGAATCGCAGCCAGTCGCCGCGGTGTTGTTCGATTGAGTACACCGAGTACAACTCCCGTGAATGCGACGAACACAAACGCGAACGCGAGTGCGAGCTCGAATTTGCCGCGAATCGGCCAACCAATGTGAGTTAGAAACACGAGGCTTGCGAAAACGCCCATGTACATATGCATCTGCAGCCAACCGGCTACCGGTCCCAACTTCAGCCGTATCCACTTCTTTCGTGCTGAAAGCAAATACAGTCCCATTGTTGATGCAAGCAGAGTCCAACCGGTGAAAGTCGACTCGTCACCGAGTTGATGACGCACTTCCTGAAGAACAGCTAGCGTCGCTGCCAGGCAAAACACAGTAGAAGTAACCGAGAACAGTCGACGCTGAAGGCCTTTCACGATTGCGTCTCCTTGCCGAGCGTCTGACTCACCTGCCCCAGATCGCTAAGGTCGATCCGAACCAGAGCATCATGCGGACAAGCCGCTTGACAAAATGGTCGACCTCCTGAGGAAGAGCACATGTCGCACTTTGATGCTTGCAAGATCGGCAGTCTCGTGTCGTGATCCAACTTGGCTCGGCCTTTACCATCGGTTGCCGTCACCATTCGAACATTGTCGTACGGGCAACTTTCAGCGCAGCCTTTGCATCCGATGCATGTCTGCTCATTGATATTCACGAGCCCTGATTCCCGGTCTCGATGAATGGCTCCGGTCGGGCAGCCGATCATGCAGACTGGATCCTCGCAATGCATGCAGGCTTGAGCAAACATCCATGGCCCATACTGAGCACCCTCTCGAATGAAGACAGGTGTACCACCATGCGTGCTGGCACAAGCTTTGACGCAATCATCGCAGCGCGTACACCGCTCGGTGTCTATGACCATCGTCTTCTGGCCATTCATCAGCCTTCGATCGACCAAGAACTCAAGCAGTCCGGTGTCCACGCTGTACTCTGAGGTTTCCAACGGAGCATCAATGACCGGTTGGCCAAATTGATAGCGGGCTTCTTGCAATTGCGGAGGCAATTCAGTGCGTCGGACAAAGGGAAGGATATGCTCCGTCACCGTCTGCTTGGGAATGCAGAGTGCATCCACGTATCCAATCGCTCGCAACGACTCTTGGTAGGGCAGGGGAGCGTTGCATGATTGATTCTGGTTATGCACGAGCTCCTGCAGGCCAAACATCTCGCCCTTGCCTAAATAGGCTAAGGTGCGATGTCCCGCTCCTTGCAGACGACTCAGTCTGGCAAACCCACCGCGGATGATCCACAAGCCGGTCGCGTAAGTTCCTTCTTCTGCAATCAGTGGTTCTTTCGAAATGCGTTCCTTCGCTGGCTTACCAATTTCTTTGCGATAGTCAGCGTACCATTCTAGGTTTCCGAAGGATTCCAACCGTGCTGAAGCAACTACTTGCTCTAGCTGTTTTTCGGGTAAGAAGCGAAACAGTTTTGTTTCACGCAAGTGCGTCGTCAGGACTCCACCACGATAGCGCTCGTCTAGCAAGCCCCGAAAAGCGGGGTCTTGCTTCAGCAATTTCAGCCCCTGCCAGCGAATTTCCAGCACTTTGGCTGAGCCCTCTGCAAAAGCCGTGTATTCGCGAGGACTACGCGTTACGGCAGACATCTCCCCGAAGAGATCACCCACGCCAATAGCACTGGTGGCATGTTCATCCAAAACTCCAGGTACGTCCTGCAAGAAGATACGCGTCGCATTGCCAACGCCGCGTGACGACGTCGACACTGGCTTCGTGTCCCGCGTTACCTTAGAAGGTATTCGCGAGGCACGACGACTTTGCTTTTGGCCACGCCCCAAGATCTGCGCAGGGAGCTTCTCCCACAAACGCATCCAGTTGTTTTTCTTAGCTCGCGTATCGTCGTCCAGTAGAAGCTGTGAAAGCGCAATGCGGATTGAGCCGTTCAACACTAGATAAGCAGAACCGCCGTACTGACCTTCACGAAACACCAGATCGCCTGACTGAAATGAATGCAGTCGAGTATCGTTGCGAAGAATATCCTTGAGTGGTGCGCTCCGGGAAAACAACTCGGAGTTCATGTCGCGAAAGGGGGAGCGGTGCATCAACCATATCACACGCTCATCCGACATCTCGTCGCTGAGAGGGTGGTCCCAACGATCGGGACGTTGCACTTCGATTAACTTCTCAGGCATGAACGGGCGTTTTATGCTAGCAGACGGAGACAGACATAGAATACTGTGCCAAAGTCACGTTATTTCCTAAAAGGTATCGACATTCCTTAGAGCCTGATTCAGTGCAAAGAGGACTCAAGCTTGGCGAGCAGACCAGCCTCAAAACTCTACTTGGCAGCGCGTTCTGTCTTTTCCTCTGCTGCCGTCGCAGGCTCCGATGATTGTGCAGTTTCGACCTCGCCGTCTGCGGAAGCTAGCTGAACCAAATTGCCCTCATCCGGGAGAGGCTCAGGCACTTGCGAGTAGTCTTTCGGACTCAAATAGGAGTTGAAAGCATGCGAGTATCGTTCTGCCCGATTCGGGTGCTCACGTTCGTGCGACAACAAGCTCCCTGCTTCAATTTTGCTGCCTGCAAAACGCGTCCCTTCGTAGATGGTTCCACTCTGCCATGGCCCAACGCCAAACACCCAAGTATCCCGGGCGCTGCTGGACGACTTTGCGATCCCCGACTGCCAAATGGGCTCTCGTGTTTCACGGTGATAGGCAAATACTGCGATCTTCGCCGCCCCCGACTTCGCCTCGTGTCGCGCGACTGAAAATTCAGGGATTGCAGGAACGATCGGTGCGCTGGAGAAGACCCGCGATGCGGTGTTGAGTGCATTGCTAGCTGGCAAGCCATAGCTCACGCTGTGGCCATCGAGCCCAAGGGCGCCAATTCGTGCTTCTGCAATGATGTCCGCTTGCTCTCTCGACTCAACGAGACAAACTCCAGCCCCTACCATCTGCTGTCGCATGGAACTGATCACATAATCCGAGTCAATCAACAACGGACTCTTAAGCGTCTTTACGTAGGAAACGTCAAAGTAGACTTTCTTGCCGGTTAGAGGACGAAAGTTCAACTGAGAAACGGTCGCGTCTACCGCATCGCTCATCAGCAACTGGTCCGTTGCCACATACGATTTTGTGGTCCCACAACCAGTAAGGGAAAGCGCAGAAAGAAGTGAACACAACACCAACAGATGCGTGCTTCTAGTGGAATTAGCCGGGCGCATCGGACTTGAATAACAAGCCACTCTCTTGCCCAAGTTGTCGGTTGGTGGGAACATCTTTAGTAAGGATCAAAGCCAGAATTCATGGATCGTCAAAGTCTCTCCTTTTGCTAGACTTTGCGCAAACCACCACTCTTCTCTTCGGAAGCCCGATTTTGGCCACTTCACATAAACCGCTCAAGAAGTTGGTAATGTGAAATTGGTAAAGCTAGCTAGCTGTCTGTGAAGACGTTGAACTGCTAGCATTGCCATGAAGAATCCTGAGACACTTCCTCACTCTTCATTTTGTACCTAGCACTATGTCAGAGAAACTAGATCGCATCTACGACGGCCTCATTGGACGGTACCGAGACCGGGTTCCCGCTGTTGGCAAAATCCTTGACGCGATGGTTGCAGCAAACATCATTCCCGCAAGAGACGGGATAGAAAATGACCACGTGGCCTTTCGGACATTGGGAGTTCCCAACCTAGGAATTGCCTCACTCGAGAGAGTATTCTTGCAGCACGGTTATGTGAGACGCGACCCCTACTTCTTCGAGAAGAAGAAGCTTGATGCCTTTTGGTATTCGCCACCAGAGCCGCGCTACCCGAGAATTTTCATTAGTGAACTTCGAGTCAGTGACTTGAGCGAGCAGGCTGAAAAAATTATTCGTTCTTACACCGATGATATAACTAGCGATCCTGTCGACCAAATCGACCTGTACGATCCAGAAGCAGTCGACCATTTTCTTCACAGTGGTCTCTGGCGCACCCCAACGCTCAGCGACTACCATGCGCTCGCAGAAGAAAGTGAGTATGCGGCATGGGTGATTTACAATCGCTACTACCTCAATCACTTCACGATTAGCGTGCACAACCTCCCAGCACCCTATCACGACATCAACGCCTTCAACGACTTCTTGGAAGGTATTCCAGTGAAGCTAAACGATTCAGGAGGGAAAATCAAAATCAGTCCTGATGAGTTGCTGCTCCAGAGTTCCAGCGTTGCAGAAATGGTGGAAGCGGAATTCTCCGATGGCGAGGGTGGGACCATAACGGAACCCATCGCTGGCTCCTACGTTGAATTCGCCGAACGTAGGGTACTGCCAGAATTTGCAGAACTCCCGGCAGATCAAGTGCGGCGTGAGCATCGTCGTGACGGCTTCGAAGCTGGTAACGCCGACAAGATCTTCGAAAGCACTTTCAGCAGCCAAACGAAGAAGTAGCTATTAGCGATTAGCTTATTGGCAATTAGGTAGTGGGCTCTGCAGCATTGATTGCCGCAGAGCCAAGGATCTAGCCGCTCGCACGCAACTCCTAGCCCCCGAACGCGACTCGTCACAAGACTCAAATCATCCTTCGCAGCTTCGCCGCCGCTGCCGCGACAAGGTCCACGGCTGCGTCTATTTCTTGCTCAGTATTCCTGCGACCGACGCCAAAACGCAAACTACTGCGTGCTTCGTCAGAACTAAGACCAACTGCCGCTAACACATGACTCGGCTCTGGCTCTGAACTCGTACACGCACTTCCGCTGCTAACGCAGAGCTCCGGCATGGACAGCATCAGGCTTTGGCCCTCGAAAGGCATGAAACTGCAATTTAGATTTCCAGGCAGCCGCACGGCATCGTCTAGCCTAGGACCGTTCAGCTCGACGCCTTCGATCTTCTTCAGGCCCCGATACAGTCGATCTCTCAGCGCGTCTAGACGCTGCGGTTCTTCATGAAGTAAGTCTTGGGACAGCGACATGGCTGCGCCCATTCCCATCACGCCAGGCGAGTTGAGTGTGCCAGATCTCAAGTTGTGCTGCTGGCCACCACCGACGACTTGAGCCTGCAAACGGACTGGCCGTTCATGTCGGCGGACGAAAAGCCCGCCCACTCCCTTCGGCCCGTAGAACTTGTGAGCCGAAAAACTCATCAAATCCACGCCAAGCTCGTCTACGATTACAGGAATTCTGCCAACAGCTTGTGATGCATCACTGTGCAGTATCGCTCCAGCTCGCTGGCACATTGAGGCAATGTCGCGCAGAGGCTGGAGTACTCCAATCTCGTTATTGGCCAACATAACGCTGACCAAAGCAGTTTCCTCATCGATCGCGGATTTGACTCGCGATAGATCCACCTCCCCAGGCACATCGGCCAACCGATCCTTAACTGGCAGCAGAACAACCTCGAAACCTTGCTTTTCCAGCCGTTTCAAGGGATCCAACATCGCTCGATGTTCGCTGACAAGGCTGACCACTTTGCGACGTTTCTGGCGAGGATGCAAGCAGTAGCCGAAGACCGCAAGATTATTACTCTCCGTGGCTCCACTCGTAATCACAATTTCATCAGAGCGAGCCCCAACGCCCATTGCGATTTGCTGCATTGCCGATTCGACAAGTTCAGCGACTTCACGTCCGGCAGCATGCGTCACACTCGCCGAGTTCGCAAAGTGCTCTTGCTGGAAGCGCATCATCAGATCCAAAACTGCTGGATCGATGGGCGTAGTGGCATGATTGTCGAGATAGATCAATTGCAAGAACTCCGGCCAAACTCAATCCAATATCCCAATTGACCTTGTTGCCCGCTAACGGAAGAAACAGGTTCATTTCAGAAATTCACGCCGCATTCATCCATCAATACAACGACAGGCGAGCAGCTTAATTAGATAGGTTTTGCCTAGTACAAATTCGTCAAGCAGAGTTGCGACCAAGTTTCGAAACAATCCAATTCACTCTTCAAGTCTTCGACCGCAGCAAAATCACTCATCGCAATTTCAGTCTCGCGAGCCTTTGCAGCAGGAGACTCCAATCGCAACCGATGTACTACGCCCAGGTGCACTCGCCCGACCGGAGTCGTGTCGTCGTAAATAAAACCAGACAGTTCCTCGGTATAACTCGCGTCGATGCAAACTTCTTCTTCAAGTTCGCGCATCATGCCGCTCCGATATAGATCATCCGAGCCAGCATCTTCCTGTGAGATGTGCCCACCGATTCCAACACTGCGTAATGCATGCAAGCGTTTCTCGCCTTGCCCTTTGCCGCGCGTGTATTGGAAAATACTGAGCTTGCCATCCACCTCTGCTTCCAAGAGCACATAGGGAATTAGCTGTTTCACCGTCGTGTCTTCCTCAACGGTACTGCGAGGTCGAAACTCCATGAACTCCGGGTTCAGCAAAGCATCGAAATCCGATTGAGAAAATTGCTTGAAGCCACTGAAGCGTCCCAACTCGGTCAAACGCGATTCAGGAATTACCAACACATGTTCTTCGGCCAAGGTATTTCTCCAGTGATACTTTCGGGAATGACTCGCGTTGGCGGTCTGTTGCATTCGCGAGCCGTATCACCGTGAGGCATCGGGCGTTTCGCGAGTGAAACAGATCGGAGCATAACTTGCTGATCCTCGACTGACAACGGGCTCCGCACTTTGGTGGGTACTGCGAGCCTTAGGAGACCGGCGGAAGAGCTTTTACAAAAGGAAAGTGCATTCGCGCAAAGTAATACAAATTGAAAACGAACGTGAACTTGAAATTTCTGGGTCGCCTTCCGCCCTAGATCCAGTGGCTACACGATCAGCATGCAATCGCCATAACTGTAAAACCGGTAGCGTTGTTCTACCGCTTCAGCATAGGCACGCATCGTCAGATCCCGTCCAGCGAAGGCGCTCACCAAGGCAATCAATGTGCTCTTGGGCAAATGAAAGTTGGTCATCAGAGCATCGATGGCTTGGAACTGGTAGGGAGGACGAATAAAGATATCCGTGTTTCCCTCCCAAGGCTGTAGTGCGGCTCCGGTTTGCAGGGCTGCCGATTCGACCACCCGTGTCGAGGTGGTACCAACAGCGATAATGCGACCGTTTTGTTTTCTGCATTCGCTAAGCTTATCAGCAGCCACCTGACTGAGCTCCGCGTACTCATTGTGCATCTTATGTTCTGACAGTTTGCCCTTAGACACGGGGCGAAATGTTCCTAGACCTACATGCAGCGTCACGCCGATCGTCAGTACCCCTTTACTCTGCAAGTGTTTCAACAGGTCTTGAGTGAAATGCAAGCCCGCCGTGGGTGCCGCTACAGAGCCAGGATTTCTAGCGTAAACCGTCTGGTAATCCTCGATGTCACTATCCACCATCTGCCCGTCACGAATATAGGGCGGCAAGGGGATACGACCAAAGCTTTCAAGAATGTCCTCTCCAGCCTCTTCAATCGGTCGAACGGCTAAGTGCCCATCTTCCAAGTGTGCGACGACCGTCAGCGCTGGTACTGGCCGCCCTTCGCGATCACGCAGTGAAATCGTCTCCCCCACGGTCAGTCGTCCTCGTGTCTTGCTCAGGATTTCCCAGACTCCGGATTGATCGTTTCGAAGATAGAGTCCTTCCCATTTGCCACCAGTCGAAGTTCGAATCCCCGTAAGTCGAGCCCGAATGACTTTGGAATCATTCAGTATCAAGCCATCACCGGGCTGGAGGATTTCGGGCAAATCACGAACGTAGTGGTGTGCAATTTCGCCAGTGGCACGATCGATAAGCATGAGCCGCGCATCAATACGATGCTCCACGGGATGCTGTGCGATCAACTCTCGTGGCAAGTGAAAATCATACGCAGCCACATCATCGTAATCCGTCTTCGTATCTGTCATCCTGGCCGCGCTCGGTGTCTAGTCAATTTGTTTATGGCGGAAGGCGAGTCAGAAGCTGCCAGCCCAAGTTCGTTCTCAAGCAGGATTCCCTTGCTCAAAACTCTCATTGGTAGAAGCTTTTCTGCCGGTCGTCTAACATCTGGATTGCCGTAGGCTTTCCTGCGAACGTCTAGTAATGTTATCGCGGATGATGCATTATGGAAATCGTGCCTTTGTGCCATGGCAGGGTTTCGAGAAACTCAAGAAAGCAACTGCGAAGCGTTCAGAGTCCAGATGAAGATCGCACTAGTCATTACTGAGTTGCATCCAGGCGGAGCAGAAAAGTGCTTTGTTCATTTGGCATGCCATCTTCATCGTAACGGGCACGAAGTATGCGTCTGGCAGCTTTTTCCTGAAACTCCGCCCGAGAAAAGGCTGCTCGTCGAGCTTTTGGAACAACAGAGAATTCCAATTCAGGATTGCAACGTAAGTCGTTCTTGGCATTTTCCTTCCGGAGTAGGGAAGCTCAAACGCGAGCTTTCCAATTTCGCCCCCGACCTTGTTCAGTCCTTTCTGTTTCATGCCAACCTTGCAGCGGCTTTGGCGAGTCCGGCAGGAATTCCACTGGTCGGTGGAGCACGCGTCACTCAACCTGAGTGGTGGCGTGGTTTCCTTCAAAGTTGGTCAGCGAAGAAAATGGAGCGTCTCGTCTGTGTCAGCGAAAGTGTTCGAAGACATTGCGAAACAAAAGAACGAATCTCGGCAAAAAAATTGCTAGTCATTCCAAATGGGATCGAGCAGGTACACCCTGCGACCACTGGACAGAATGAAGAGCTTCGCAAGTCCGTCGGAGTTGCAACACAGCAACCACTGATCTTGTTTGCCGGACGGCTGGCTGAACAAAAAGGCATCTTGCCGTTCATCCGTCAAGCAGAAAAGTTTTTCAAGTACAATTCCGATTACAACTTGGTGTTGCTCGGCGACGGCGAACAGCGTTCGGCCGTTGAGGAGTTGATTCAGAAAAAAGACCTCGCAACTCAAACTCACACTCTCGGGTGGCAACCGAATGCTCTCGAATGGATGCAAGCAGCTGACTGTTTAGTTCTACCAGCACTTTACGAAGGCATGCCCAATGTGGTCCTTGAAGCAATGAGTTGCGGCTTGCCGATCGTATCCTTTGAAGTTGACGGCGTGCGAGAATTACTTGGCGAAGAAGCCAAACAGCAGATGGCAACGCCAGGCAACTACGAACAGCTCTTGGAAAAATTGAAAAACATTCTCGATAACAAGAAGCTCGGCGCTGAACTCGGCACTGCTAATCAACGCAGAGCATCCGAGCACTTCGCCCTACAAAAACAGCTCCTCAAATATGAGGAGCTGTATAGAAGTTTGGTAGCCGAAGCCAAAAGTTGAGCAATAGTTACTCAGCCTTTTCGCCATCACGAGGCATCGAGTCGACAGACTTGTCGATCAGACCGTAAGCGACCGCTTCGTCGGCTGACATAAAGTTGTCGCGATCAGTGTCTTTCTCTATCGTCGCAAGATCTTGGCCAGTGTGTTTGACGAGGATCTCGTTCAGCTTGTGCTTTGTCTTCGCAAACTCGTTGGCGTGAATCAAGATCTCTTCAGCCGTACCCTGCATACCAGCTAGAGGCTGGTGAATCATGATACGTGAGTTTGGCAGTGCATAACGTTTTTCTTTGGTGCCCGCCGTCAAAAGCAGAGCTCCCATCGAAGCGGCTTGACCGATGCAATAAGTTGCAACATCACAGGACACGAAATTCATCGTATCGTAGATGGCCAAACCGGCGCTGACGCTTCCACCAGGTGAGTTGATGTACAGGTGAATGTCTGATTTGGGGTCGTCCGATTGCAGAAAGAGCATCTGAGCCACCAGTGCGTTGGCGACTTCATCGTTTACTTGAGTTCCGAGAAAGATGATGCGGTCTTTCAACAACCGGCTGTAAACGTCATACACGCGTTCTTCGCGACCGCTCTTCTCGATGACATAAGGAATTGCTGGCATGATTGAATTTCCAAAAGTGTTCCGTCTGGCCGAAGCCTTTATTTGCAAATGAGGGAAAGTACAAAATCCGCTAGGAAGAAGAACTCTCGTCCTCAGCCTCAGCAGGTGGCTTCTCCAAAATCTCATCGACCAAGCCGTAGTCCTTGGCGCCTTGAGCGGTCAAGAAAAAGTCGCGATCACTGTCTTCAGCAATCTGCTCCGCCGATTTATCGCAGTGAGAACCGATAATGCCGTTCAGCAAATCACGGTAACGGAGGATCTCAGACTTCTGAATTTCGATATCCGAGATTTGGCCAGATACACCGCCCGCTGGCTGGTGCACCATCACACGGCTATTGGCCAAGCAATAGCGTTTGCCCTTGGTTCCGCCGGCCAAGAGAACCGCAGCACCACTTGCCGCCTCGCCAACGCAATAAGTTGCAATTGGGCACGACAGAATCTGCATCGTGTCGTAGATCGCCAAAGTTGCGACGACGCTTCCACCAGGGCTGTTGATGTAGAAGTTGATGTCCTTGCGGCGATTTTCACTCTGCAAGTAAAGCAACTTCATCACCAGCTCGTTGGCGTTGCCGGTGTAGATCTCACCTTGCAAGAAAACGATGCGATTTTCTAGCAGAAGATCACCCAATGTCATTTGACGCTGACGTTGGTAACTCTGAGCTGCGTAGGAGTTTTGTATTGAATCTGGAGAAAAGGAATTGGGAGCGAACGGATCCTGATTGGGACTCATGCTGGCCGCCAATCCAGCATTGGGTTCGATGCCAAGAGAATCCTTGTGGAAGGGAGAATTCAAAGTGCACTCCTTTGTAAATCAACGATAAGCGGCATCACACTAGTTTTTCAGGTTCAAGCCAATTTCATGAAGCCTGAACTCGCGGACACTTACCAATCGCCCAAAAGTTGTCGGTACTATTCATTGAGAGAGCGCAACATTGCAACACCGGCTGCATGGCGCTCCATTGGTCGACATTCGACTTCTCAATGTTTGCGCTTGAACCGAATTTGACAAGGGCAGCTTCTGCGTTTTGAATCGATTCGTGCGCCTTCTCAAAAACAAACTGTCCAGGGCCATGTCCTCGCCCCAGCCTCGGGCTCCCGCCAAGTTTTGCTCAGACCGCGCAGACCACGCAGCTTAAGGGAGCGGTGCAGACATGTAAGCGCAATCGTATGAAACGGAGAATTACCTGTCACGATAGAAAAAACATAACTCAGTGACGTGAATCCGAACCAGAGCACGCTGCCGCCTGCGGCTGTGCAATAAATGATGGCAGGCTTACGAGCGGTGGACCTATGAAAAAAGCCACGAGGTTCGACTCGCGGCTCATTGCTATTTTGACGAAAAAGAAACGACTACTCGTCGTCCTTCTTTTCCGCCTCGGGCAACTTCGCAGCTTTAGGCACAGGTGACGCCCCTTCGTCGTGCTTGGCTTCTGGGATGTCGTCAAAGTCACCCGCGACAGCCAAGCTGATCGACGACGATTGCTCATCAGACTTGAGGAAGCTGAAGTCTTCCTGGTCATTCAGCTTGGCAGCTCCAGTGATCTTTTCAATCACCAACCGCTCGACGATTTGATTGAGAATGGCATCCATTTGCCCGGTCTTTTCCAGACGAGCGCGAACGCGGCGAGGCGAGCTGTCGGACTGATCCGCGATTAGCTCTACCTCCTTGTCGTAATCTTCTGGAGATGCTTCGATTTCCAGATCTTCAGCAATCTTTTCCAACACAAAGTGTTCGCGAAGAGCCTGGACAGTTGTGTTTCGAGCATTGATGCGCGAGGCGTTCAAGTAACCATTGATCTGCTCTTGGTTGAAGCCCGATCGCTGCAATTCCAACATCGTGCGTTGCAATTCGCGATTTGTCTGACGTCGCACCAACGACTCGGGCAATTCCCAATTTGCATCCTTGGTTAACTCTTCGACAATCTGCTTTCGCAAAGACTGCTGCTGGTGGTATTCAAATTGACGCACCAACTCTTCTTTGACGAATTCACGGAGCTCTTCAGTGTCATCAAAGCCAAGGTTCTCCAACATTTCGGGAGTAATTTCGTCGACGACGATACGCTTCAGCTCGTGAATCTCGAATTCCGCATCCACTTCTTTGCCGCGGAGCTCTTCGCTTGCAGCAGAATCAGAAATGGTGACTTTCGCTTGGACCTTGTCACCTTCGCTTTGGCCAACAATCAGCTCGCCAAAGTTCTCGACGACGCAGTCTCCAAAACTTAGCTTGGACCGAACAGGAACGGTTTCCTCCTCAAAGCTGAGAAGCTCTTTATCCTCGAGGGTGAAAGTTCCGTTGAGTGTAACGCTGTCACCCATTTCGGCCTCACCATCAACCACCTCACCCGGCATGAACCGAGTCAGCGTGCGAGACAGATGGTCATCAATGTGCTCTTGACCAAGTTCGCAAACGGGACGATTTAGTGCGAGACCTTCCCACTGTGGAGTGTCGAACTCAGGACGCACTTCGATCTTGAACTCAAAGCGGAAGTCACCTGATTCGGGTAACTCAATCGCATCGTAGTCGAAATCAGGTTCGCTGATCGCAGAGAAGTGCTCGCCTTCGGTCACTTGCTGCAAGCTGTCCATGATCAATGAGCTTTTGACTTGTTCGTCAACTTGGTCCTTGAAACGAGTCTTAACTAGCTTTCGAGGAGCCTTACCAGCACGGAATCCTGGAAGCTCTGCCTTAGGAGCAACTTCGTTGAAGGAGTTCTCGCGATAGCGACTCACTTCACCTTGTGGAATCGTAACCGCTACATGACGTTCGCATGTGGACTTTTCGTCAACCGCAACATCGATCTCGATGGGCTTTTTGGGGTCTTCTTCAACGCTTACTTCAGTATCAGTAGAAGCCATCGCTAACGCTCCAGAGGCTCAAACAGTAGGTGGATGGTAGGGTGAAGATGTCCTTCGACAACTGCTGGGACATCTGTGTGACACGTTAACGTCGTAACGACCCTCAAAGGATATTCCGCTGAAGAGGAATCGGGTAGAGGAAACTTCCAGGACTGGAAACCCCTCCAACAGGACCACTCCACCAGAAATTTCTCACGAGAGGGTTGATTCGAATGCATGCACTGTGGACTTCCGATCGGTGACCAGAAGGGAAACAGCTACTCGCCGATGCATCTTCGACGTCAACGAAAATACGGCAAAACCGATGAGAGCGGGCGATGGGATTCGAACCCACGACAACAACGTTGGCAACGTTGTGCTCTACCAACTGAGCTACGCCCGCAATTTTGCTAAGCTAGATATCGGCTTGCCGCGACAATTTACGCGATTTCGCTGCTTGAAATCACTCAACAGCGTATCGATCAGGGCAGATTATAGGGTCCACCTATTTTGTTGCAATAGGATAAGAGCCACAGTTTGCAGAACGAATTCATCGACACAATCGTCACAGGTTCAATGGGAAGCCTTTGCTCAGTAGACGGCACGTTCATGCTTCAGTAAAGCTCGCATGACCATGTCCCGATCATGTAATTTGCATGATAACGCCACCAACGAACCCTACTTTTCACGGTTTCCTCAATCACCAATGCCGCTTCTCTCAACAGAACAAACCCCTCATCGAGCCAAACAGCAAAAGCAGAAAGCTAGGCTAAGCCCACGACTTAGAATGGCATTTAGCCTAGGCGCACGACTGAATGGAGTCGTCAAGCTTTTGTTCTTCTCCTGCATGCTGCTGTTTACAAACCAGGGTAAAGCAGGACTAACGGGCTGCGATGTCGTTGTCGTGGTAAACGGAGACTCGAGCGATTCACGTACAGTCGCGAATCACTACATCAAGCTTAGGGACATTCCAGCTAACAATGTGGTCGTCCTGCGAGACATCCCCGAAGGCGAACGAATCTCAGTAGAGGACTTTCGAAAGAAGATTCTGAAGCCACTGATAGAGACTTTGGATGCCCGCAAAGTTTCTCGGCATGTGCAATGCATCGCCTACTCCGCTGGCTTCCCAACCGCAGTCGACATCAGTGCCGACCTGAAGAAGGTCAAGAACCTGCCAAGGATTTACACACCGGTCGGTTCTATCAACGGGCTCACGACGCTTTACCAGCAAGTGTTGGCTGGAAATCCAAACTACATTGGCCTAACGTCCAACTTCTATGCGAGACGGAAGCTCGATGAAGTGCTTGCCACCAATCCAGGCGGCGATGCGACGCTTCAGCAGTGGAAAGAAATACAAGAGCTGGTTGCCGCCAAGGAACACAAGCAAGCAAAAGAAGCGCTGCTCGAACTTGCGGTCAAGATTCCTGAGCAGTACCCGCTCCTCTATCTGGCTGCCGCTCAGGCCGCGTTGGAGGGTGAAAAACAACAGGCGATCGCCCTTTTGAACCAAGCCTTCAGATTTGGCTGGACTTCTGGAGACTACTTGGTGGAGGACCCGCGATTCGAATCTTTGAAAGATGAACCAGCCTTTCAGACCTTTGAATATGCAAAATCTGACGAAAAAGACTTCCTGCCTCCCGTTCCATTCGATGCACTCCAGCGATATGGACCGAATGGGATTCAGGTAAAACCGAAAAGCCCAGGGCAAAACTTTCTAATGAGTATCGTTTTGGCAGTTACCCGCCCGCCTGGCAACTCGCTGGCAGAAGCGATTGAAGGCATGGAGAGATCTGCCGGTGCTGACTTCACCCATCCAGAGGGCAGTTTTTACTTCTGCCTCACGAAAGACGTGCGCACCACGACGCGAAAGTGGGCCTTTGATTCGGTGATCGAGCAATTGCAAGAGTTGGGCTTTGATGCAGAAATTGTGGAGCAGACGCTTCCGGCTAATAAGAACAACGTCCTTGGAGTCCAGTCCGGTGCACCAAACTACAACTGGGCAATCAGCCGTAGCGAGTTTGTCCCAGGTGCACTCGCTGACAACTTAACGAGCTTCGGGGGGCAACTCCGCGTTGGATCGTCTCAAACCAAACTGACCCAATTCTTGCGAGGCGGGGCCGCGGGCAGTAGCGGCACCGTGACGGAACCTTTTGCGATCCAGAACAAATTCCCGCTTCCGCATATGTACCTTTACTACGCGCAAGGCGCTAGCTTGGCCGAGGCATTTCACTTGAGCGTGGCTGGACCATACCAACTGCTAATTATGGGCGATCCAGTTTGCCAGCCCTTTTCCCACGCCCCTAAACAAGGTATTTCATCTGACATCCGCTACCTGTCGGCGACTGGTAGCTTGGAGCTAGAGCTGGACCTAAAGGGGGCGAGCTATTTTGAATGGGTAGATGAAAATGCTGGCAACGCGGCTGCCAGCAAAGAGTTTTTACGCCCCCAGACGAAGAAGGTACTGCTCAATGGAGTCACCCATGAAGTTTCCGTCGCCGAAAAGTCATTCACGTTCGGCTCCGTTGGCCGCCCCGCAGGCTATCACGAAATTCGCCTTCGGCTGAGCGCGGACGACCCGCTTGAACAAAGCAGCCAAGTTGTCATTCCAGTCTGGATTGGCGAAAAAGACTCTGTTGGGTTGAGAATTGCTTCCAATGCTGGCAAGCGAGTGGAAAAGGCTGGCCGCAGTTACTTGGAAGTCCGCAAAGATCTAGATTCACTGGAAGTGAAACTAGAGGCGCCGGGCGCCGAGCGAATCTCGCTTTGGAACAACTGGGAGCAGATTGCTATGAGAGATGGCGAATCTGGTATTCTCAATGTCGACTTGGACAAACTGGGCAGTGGACCAGTCCGACTCCAGGCAAGGGCAGAGACCCAATCGGGGGAGATGATCCGAGGCATGCCGACTTGGCTAATTCTGCCCTAGGTTGGCGACAGAAAAGCTTTGATGACGAAAACGTGCTTGCGCAATTTCCGACGAATTGTCCACTGCTGGACTCGAATCGGGATGAAAAGCCGAACTTCAACTTTGGTAGCGGAACTTGTATCTCTAGGCCTTGCTCACCACAAAATGCAGTAACCGACTCGCCCTCCAGACCCAGCCCAGTACAATCGGTCCCGCAGCCAGAAATCACTATCGCGCACGCTCGTTAGCCCTCTCGGCGTTTAGGTTACCTCAACAGGAGTCGTGGCGAATTCCGCCTACGAGTTGCCTTTCGTTTGGCGCAATTACTTTTTTGAATCATCAGAGAACCACATGGCCACAGCGGACAAACGGAAATTCCGACGCCGAGAAGACGAGCGAGAAGCACAACCGATCCTCGATCGCGCCCCTCCGTGTGATGTCTCGGCCGAAGTCGCAGTGCTGGGCAGTATTCTGATCAAGCCGGACGTTTGCGACGACTTGGTCATGATTCTCAAGGCAGATGACTTTTACGACGACGCGAACCGGAAACTCTACGAGCACATCACGGAGATGATCGACGCCGGTCAGAAGATCGACCCGACCTTGCTGGTCAATCGCCTTAAGTCAGCTGATGACTACGAAGCCGCAGGCGGGACTGCCTACCTCGCCAAGTTGGCCAATAGCGTCCCCAATGCTGCTCACGCCATCTACTACGCCGAGATCGTTCGTAGCAAAGCGACCCTGCGCAAGTTGATCGAAGCCAGCACCTCGATTCTTCGCGATGCCTACGACGAAACACAAGACCCGAAAGACCTCCTGAGCCAGGCCGAGCAACGCGTCTTCCAAATCCAGGACGCGAGAACCGGCCAGAGCGCCGAGTCGATCAACGACTTGCTCAAGCAAGCGATGGAGCGCATCGATGCTAGAATGAAAGGAACGCATGCCGTTGGTGGAGTCGACACGCACTTCACGGATTACGACGCCATGTGCGGCGGGCTGCACAACGGCGAACTGGTGATTTTGGCCGCTCGTCCTTCGATGGGTAAAACGGCTTTTGCACTCAACGTTGCCGAGAACGTGTCTTTTCTCTCGCGTGCACCGGTACTCTTCGTCAGCCTCGAAATGTCCGGCATCGAGCTCGCGGATCGCTTGCTCTGCTCCGTCGCTCGAGTCAACGGTCACCAACTCCGAAACGGAACCATCTCGCAGGACGATCGCAAACGCTTGGTGGAGAAGGCGATCGAAGTCAGCAACGCACCGCTCTTTGTTGACGATTCACCAAGCCGTACGGTCAGTGAAATCTCGGCTGTCGCCAGGCGTATCAAGCAGCGTGAGAAGAACTTGGGGCTAATCGTCATCGACTACTTGCAGCTGATCGAGCCAGACAATCCGAGGGATCCGCGGCAGGAACAAGTCGCAAAAATCGCGCGACGACTCAAAGGGATGGCGCGGGAACAGAAAGTGCCAGTTCTTTGCTTAGCGCAACTGAACCGCCAAGCGGAGGAAGGCAAGGATCACCGACCAAGAATGAGTCACTTGCGGGAATCTGGGGCGATCGAGCAAGATGCTGACGTAGTGATGTTCGTCCACCGTGAAGAGTATTATCATCGGGGAGACGAAGCGTCTCAATATGCTGGGCAGGCGGAAATCATCATCGCTAAACAACGGAATGGACCAGTCGGCGACGTCGAATTGACTTGGGAAAAGCAATTCACGCGTTTCCAAGACCGTGCCCAGGGGCGTCACGAAGAGTTTGACGATTACAACAACGACTTCCAAACTCCTGGCGGAATGTAGTCTTCCTGCTATCGCTTACGGCGTGACATAGGCTTCCAGCCTGTGTCCTCCTCCGCCGAGCCGCAGGCTCAAGCCAAGCGACAGTGGCCGAAATGCCCCAAGCCATGTGGATTCCTCATTCGTTCGGCGTACCCCCGGCTCAGGTCGATAAGCCGATCATTTCAACTCTCGAAAGCCGTTGACCAAAATCGTTTTGCCGAGTAATTTTGTGCTTTCTTCACCTGAACTAGAAAAATCAATTTACCAATACACCCACAGGTCAAAGTAGGAATGAGCGGAAGCGAAAGAAAACGTGAGCTACGACGCCGTCGTCATCGTAAGAAGAAGGTTGCCAAATTGGTTGCTCGTGCAGGTAAGGCTAGTGCTTCGGACAAAGCAGAAATCGCTGTGAAACTTCGCCGGCTGACTCCAGGTGCCGACACCATCATCGCTGCCCACGGCATTGACAAATAGCAACCGCCAGTCATTCTCGCGACTCCGCTCGCTGAGACAGCAAGACAAGTACGGCCCCACGCACTTGAAAGCCGCCGCAAGTCTGCAGCGGCTTTTTTCGTTTGCATGTCAATTCACTAGCATGTCGCCGAACTCGCAACCGGCGCAACCAAACTCTTCCCCAGCGAAGCCTTGGTGAATGGGTGCTAGTAGCGCCTCCTCCACACTCTTTTTTAGAGTACGATACGAGCACGCTCAAAGTTGCGTGGAGGCTCGCAGGGAAAAAACGGTTCCCTTCTTGAATTAACGACCTTGGGTTCTGATAGCCGTATGGAGCTATTAAGATTAGGACTTCTCAGTCCCGAAACCGATTTCTATTTGAAGAGTGCCCGACCCGATGAGTGAACCCCTTGCCGTCGTTCTGGCTGCTGGCCGTGGAACCCGCATGAAAAGCGACGTGCCCAAAGTTCTCTTTCCGGCACTCGGCCGCCCAATGCTGCACTGGGTACTCGACTCGTTGGCGGAAGCTGGCATTTCGAAAAGCATCGTGGTGGTTGGCTACCGAGCTGACGTCGTCAAGCAAGAGTTAGCTGGGCGCGAAAACGTCGACTTCGCTCTCCAAGAAGAACAACTTGGAACAGGCCACGCCGTAGAAATTTGCCGACCTTTGCTCGAGAAACACGACGGCCCTGTGATGATCGTCGCTGGCGACTCTCCACTCATCCAAGCCTCATCGGTTAACAAAGTCCTAACCGAATTCCAGTCCGGCAATTGGTCCTGCTTGCTTGGAACCCTACTCAAGGATGACCCAACTGGCCTCGGAAGAATCTTACGCGGCAGTGACAAACGCTTTGAACGCATAGTAGAACATAAAGATGCGTCGGAAGAAGAACTCGCGATCAAAGAGGTGAACATGTCAACTTACATGTTCGACTGCCAGTCTTTACTGTGGGCACTTTCGCAGCTGGGCAATTCGAACTCACAAGGCGAATATTACCTAACTGACTGCCCAGAGATTCTTCGCAAGGACGGTCGTGCCGTGGATGCACTACCAGTCTTACAGCCTTGCGAGTCATACAGCATCAACACCATTGACGAACTCGCAATCGTCGAGGCCAAAATGAGAGAAATGGGTTACTCAGAATCTTAAACTTGGTACAACTGGATGCTTCCCAAAGTGCCTTCTGTCAATCTGCGAAAGCAGGCACAAACTCGTGCACTTTCGGTGAACGACTAGTCTCTGCTGCCTCGTTACGGCGCCCGCCGCCCTGTGAGCACCACCTTTTCAACTTCCGCGAAGTCAAAAATGCGTGAACTTAAAATCTTGAGCGGGCGAGCCAACCCGCAGCTTGCTCAAGACATCTGCGGTTTCCTGCATCTCTCCCTCGGCTCAGTTTCGCTGGGCAAGTTTCCAGACGGCGAAAACTACTGCAAGATCGAAGATGACGTGCGCGGCCGCGACGTTTTCTTGATCCAGCCAACGTGCCCGCCGGTCAACGATAATTTGCTCGAGCTGCTGATCATGATTGACAGCTGCAAACGAGCAAGTGCAGCGCGAGTCACGGTAGTCATCCCTTACTTTGGCTACGCACGTCAGGACCGCAAGGACGAGGGACGAACACCGATCACTGCCAAACTCGTAGCCAATATGATCGACCGTGCCGGCGCCGACCGAGTGCTGACAATGGACTTGCACGCGGCGCAGATTCAGGGCTTCTTTGATGTCCCGGTCGACCACCTCTACGCAGCACCTGTCCTTAACGGATACTTCCAGGACATGGGCTACGATCCGGATGAGCTAGTCGTGGTCAGCCCTGACGAGGGCAGTATTAAACGAGCAATCGGGCACTCGAAACGCCTCGGCGGCAAACTGGCTATCGTGGACAAACGCCGCGATAACGCCTTGACGACCCAACAAAAGAACATCATTGGCGGACCTGTCGAAGGCAAGATCTGCCTGATGTTTGATGACATGATTAGCACCGCTGGTTCGATTTGTGGTGCGGCAAAGCTCGTTCACGAGAGCGGGGCCAAGGAGATTCACTTGGCGGCAACTCATGGTGTTCTTTGTGGCAACGCCATTGAGAATTTGAGTAAAGCTCCCATCAAGTCACTTTGCCTGACCAATACGATTCCACTGACGCCTGAGAAGAAACTAAATTCTATCCAAATTGTCTCAGTCGCTCCGATGTTGGCAGAAGCCATCCGCAGAATTCACCATGACCAGTCAATCAGTGCGATGTTCCGCGGAGGCGAGAACTAGCAAGATGGCACAGGATTCGCTTCCCGCCTGATGACGAATCTTGAAACCATCCCCACCCTTGTGGCCTGGGGCCAAGTGAATTAGCCTCAGGGCGTCATCCGTTTCGTCCCCGAGAATTTGTCCAAACCCCGAAATGGCCAAGAAAAAACAATCGCTGCAGTACATCGAACCCATCGGCCCTCGCGTCCTGGTACTAAAGGACGAGCCCAAACGTGAGACAAAGGGCGGCATCGCATTGCCTGACGCGGCAGAAATCCCGACGATTACTGGCCGAATCGTGACCATCAGCCGCGTTGTCGAGCACGACGACGACGTACCACTGCGTCAGTATGACAAGATCTTATTCCATCCAAAGGACGCAGTGCCCGTCGATTTCGAACCTGACAACAAGCATTTTGTTGTCCCTATCGAGGACATCGTCGCCGTTTTTCGTAGCGAAGCCCCCGAATAGCTTCCTCCTGAAAACCAGCGATCAGCCGCACACTCGCTGAATGCAAAGCCGCGGGCGCCGTCATGCCCAGACATCGCCCGGTTCGCTCCTTTTCATTCCCAACTCAGTAGCCTTCTTTCCCATCTTGCCTGACCAGACTACCCCATTTCAAAATGATCCGGACTTGGTTCGCAGGTTGCTCTTGAAAGAAGTAGCTGATCTGGGATACTTGCCGATTCGATTTTTTCTGTAGATATGGTCCGCCTGGAACCCGATTTCATAGGGACCGCCTCGAAACCGAGTGGGGAGTCCAAATCCACTCAGGCCGCAGACAAATCAGAACCACGATGGCGGCACCGGCCATTTTTGAGCCGAAAGCACAGAAAAACCTAAATCAGACAATTAGTGATTGGCTATGAGCACTGAAACTATTCGAGTAAGCAAGCGAGAAGGCACTGGAACGCTCGCGTCGAAGAAACTGCGACAAACCGGCAACATCCCTGCGATTCTGTACGGCCACGGCGAAGAAAACGTGAATTTGTCCGTTAGCGCTGAAGCAATCCACCGGGCGATTGAAAACGGTGTGAAATTGCTGACTTTGGCTGGCGATGTTACCGAGACCGCGCTTCTGCGTGACGTTCAATGGGATGCCTTCGGAATCGACATCCTCCATATCGACCTCTTCCGCGTTTCCGCAGACGAGGCTGTTGAAGTTACCTTGCCTGTCGAGCTCCATGGTGAAGCCCCAGGTATCGGTGAAGGCGGCAAGTTGTCCTTCCCTGTTCACGAAGTGATCATTTCCTGCCCCGCGGGAAGCATTCCGGAAGTGTTGCAGATCAACATCAGTGAACTGCATATGGGACAATCGATCCAAGCCAAGGATATCCAGCTTCCTGAGGGTGCGACTGTCGTTACCAATCCGACCGAAGTCGTGGTACACATTCCTGTTCCAACTGCAATTCGCTTGGCGGAAGCCGCCGCGAAGCAGGAAGCGGCGAAGGCGGAAGCTTAGTCGCCTGAGCTCCCGGGGAAAGGCATGGCTGACTCCGAAGACAAACTCAAGATTGTTGTTGGCCTCGGTAATCCCGGTGCCAAATACAACAAAACAAGACACAATATCGGCTTCCAAGTCATCGACAGACTGTTCAGCGACTTGGGAGCCTCCCTGCCGAACGCCAAGTTTGAAGGGAAAGCGACCAGCACTCAATTCGAACAAAATCGTTTGATGCTCGTCAAACCACTTACTTTTATGAACTGTAGCGGACGCTGTGTCGCAGCTTTCGCAAAGTTCTACAAGATAAATGTCACCGAAGATCTCTTGATCGTTTGCGATGACCTCAGCCTGCCACTTGGCAAACTGAGAACGCGACCAAAGGGCTCAGCCGGTGGGCAAAACGGACTCAAAGATATCTTACAGTCCCTGAACACTCAGGAAATTGCAAGATTGAGAATCGGCATCGGACAGCCTCCGCCACGATGGGACGCAGCCGATTACGTTTTGGGAAAGTTTCGAGAAGACGAACAAGCGAGTGTGGATGAAGCCGTGAAGACTGCTACTGAGGCAATTCGCGTTTGGTGCTTGGACGGCATATCACACTGCATGAACCAATTCAATTAATTGCAAGTTTGGAGTTTTTCACTGTGGCTGCTAATTGCTACGACTGTTTCTTCCTGCTGGACAGCAACAAGTACAACCGCGATCCCGGTGGCGTTGCCGCTGCGATCGAAGCGACCATTAAGGAACATGGCGGTGAGATTCTGGCCAGCCGACTTTGGGAGGAGCGCAAGCTCGCTTACCCCATCAATGGCCAGAACAAAGGCACCTACTGGTTGACCTACTTCAACATGGAAGGCACCAACCTAGTCGACTTTAATCGTACCTGTGCTTTAGATGACAAGATCATGCGTCACTTGGTGACGAAGGTCGATCCACGGCTCGTCGACACCCTGGTTGCTCACGCAACCGGCCAAGCGGAAACGGAAGAAGAAGGTGCTGAAGAGGCCGCTCCTGCGAGCTAATTCATTCACCAGATCGATTCCTCGCCCTAAGTATTAGACCAACGGAGGCCAATGCTCTATAGTCTACGCATTCCACCCAAGCGCTATGTTTTGCGGTTCGCGCTCTACGGTTCGCGCTCTAGATAGGCAGTTTGCTGAGATTATCGAGAGGAGTTTTACTATGGCCAGCTACAACCGTGTCATTCTGATGGGCAATTTGACTCGCGATGTCGAGCTGCGGTACACGCCGGCTGGTACGCCAGTGACCGAAGTTGGCTTGGCAGTCAACGACCGACGCAAGAACCAGAATGGCGAGTGGGTGGACGAAACGACTTTCGTCGACATCACGTTTTGGGGTCGTACTGCAGAAGTGGCCTCCGAATACTTGAGCAAGGGCTCACCAGTCTTCGTCGAAGGTCGCCTGAAGCTCGATACCTGGGAAAAAGAAGGCCAGAAGCAATACAAACTACGCGTCGTTTGTGACCGCATGCAATTGCTCGGCGGACGCGAGGGTGGTGCTGGCGGTGGACCGCGAGGTGGATCTGCCCCACGCGATGATTACGCTCCAGCCAACGATGCTGCCCCCAGTGTTCCACCCAGTAATTCCGGCGTGTCGATGGATAGCGGCGGCGACGACATTCCGTTCTAGAAGAACAAAACGAAACACCGCGATGGCAGTAGTAAGCGATCGCAACTAGACACATTAACTACAGATTTTTGATCTCGGTGATTGAAGATGGTTTCAGCAAAAATACGTGCACGAAGAGAAGTTTTCAAGCGACTCCCAAAGGGGCCTAACGGTGGCATCGAATTGATGCTAATTCAGAATGTCGACAACGTCGGCAAGCAAGGGGAAGTGGTCGAAGTTCGTCCAGGACACGCGAACAACTACTTGCTCCCCCAAGGTCTGGCGATCATCGCAACCGAACACCACAAGCGAATGGTCGAGAAGCACAAGGCCAAGCTTAAGGAAATCGAGAAAGCTCGCCTCAGCGGACTGCAGAATCTAGCCGATAGCATCGCTCAGCAATCGATCACCATCGAAGCGAACGCGAACGACGAAGGTCACTTGTACGGTAGCGTCGGTGCTGTCGAGATCGTTGCCGCACTCAAGGAGAACGACGTCACACTCAGCGAAGACCAAGTACGTCTCGAGGGACCACTTAAGGAGCTCGGACTTTACACCGTCAAAGTCCACTTGCACCAAGAAATCGAGTGCGATCTCAAGGTCTGGGTTGTTCCTTCTGCTGGCTAAAGCTTGCCGGCCCTGAAATGCGTTAGCATCGCGACTCTATGAGCTTCAGCTCTAGCCGCTTTCCCGCGAAAAATTGAATCTCACCAAAGCTGAGTTATTGCGACTCAGCTTTTTTCGTGTTGGACGAGATTACGAGTCCTTGCGTCAAAAGCATAAAGAGCGACTACCGAGTCCCCTAAATCGCCATCTATTTTGCCCTTTTACAGTCGCCGACCGCTTTGTCGGTCAAGGCTAAAATATCATTGTGCAAAGACTCAACTGCGACCGTACTGGGTTTGTGAATTCGGGTTCTGTCAGCTCGGCTTTTTTCGCTCCGGACGCAAGAGAGCCTTTTGATACTCCGTTGCAATATCATGTTGTCCGAAGAATCGAATAAACTCTCCGTCGTAGCCGACTACGTACACGTAGTTCTTGCCACTCTCCCACTTGCATTTTTTCAGGTAGGATTCTTGAAAGGTCTGCAAGTCCACCTCTTCAATCTCGAATCTCGCCTACCGAAATTCGTGATTGAGTGCGATGCCCCAAGAGGCCGTTCCTTCGGCAACTTCATAGTGTCCGCCTAGGTCACGCAACGTCAAAACTGCGAAACCAACGAGCCCCAACAACTCAAGATGTTCACGGCCACTAAGACCAAGACAACTTTGAGGAGAATACTCATCCCTGCCTCCTCATGAACTTGTCTGATAGTTCAGAAGGAAACGTGCACAGCCAGCCAAGCGTTCTCGAAAAGTGGCGCGAAACCTCAGCTCCTTATCGTCACATCTATTTTGCGGCGCGAGTCATCTCCGCATAGTCTTCACGCACAGGGCAAAAGACATCCATCGCTCGAATCGGTCCACCTACAGCGACCGCTCGATGCTCTGTGCCCCCAGGAATTATGTACATGTCTCCAGCCTGAAGCTCGCGTTCTTCATCACCGATTTGAAGCAACATTCGCCCGCTGACCAGAATTCCAGCCTGCTCGTGAGGATGACTGTGCAGGGGCACTTCACAACCTTCCTTGATCTCCACCCAGGACAGCATCATCTTCTCGCCCTGGGGAGTCCTCATTGTCACGCCTGGAACGGGCGTGAGCGCCTGCTGCTTTTCAATATCCACAAAACCCATGGTCACCTTTCAATCTATTGATGCGAAGCCCGACCATTGTAGCCGTTTCGGAGTAGTGCTATTTTCCCAAGTGCCTCCGTATTGCGCCGATGATGTCCATTTTGCCCAAAAGCATAGGCATCCTGCCTGTGTTCCATATGTCCATACCTGTGGTCCCCATGGCAAAGGCATTCTGGCGGTGGTCGCCCGTGCTAACCCGATCAACAGCTCCTCCCTGCTAGCTGACAGCCGCTGCTTGTCATAAGATTTCCCTCATCCAGATTCGTTCACCGAGGAGACAGGCTAGGACATGAAGATTGGAATTCCCAAGGAGATCTTCGCAAGCGAGTGTCGCGTCGCAGCGACACCAGAAACCGTCAGCCGCCTCATCAATAAACTTGGATTCGAGTGCCTTGTCCAAGCCGGAGCTGGACTGAAGGCTAGTTTTCACAACGCTGCATATGCTGAGGCCGGAGCAACGATTGTCGAATCGGCGGAGCAGGTCTGGTCTGCGGCCGATGTCGTTCTCAAAGTCCGTGCACCTGAGGAATCAGAGATTCCTCTCCTCAGCTCGGGTAAAACCGTCATCAGCTTTCTCTTTCCTGCTCAGAACGAAGACTTACTTCAGAAGCTCTCCCAGACTGGTGCCAACATCTTAGCCATGGACGCGGTACCGCGCATCAGCCGTGCTCAGAAGATGGACGCGTTGAGCTCAATGGCAAACATCGCAGGCTACCGAGCCATTGTCGAATCAGCTGGTGCCTTTGGTCGATTCTTCACGGGTCAAATTACAGCAGCGGGCAAAGTGCCACCGGCTAAAGTACTTGTTATCGGCGCCGGCGTCGCCGGGCTGGCTGCCATCGGAACAGCTCGCGGGCTAGGAGCCATAGTTCGAGCCTTTGATGTTCGCCCCGAAGTCGCCGACCAAGTGAAGAGCATGGGTGCCGACTTCTTGATGCTTGAATTTGGAGCCGACGAAGAAGGTGGCACCAGCGGCGGATATGCGAAAACGATGAGCAAAGAATTCATCGACGCTGAAATGGCACTCTTCGCCGCCCAAGCCAAAGAGGTCGACATCATCGTCACAACGGCTTTGATTCCCGGCAAACCCGCTCCCAAGCTTATCACACGGGAGATGGTGGAAAGCATGAAGTCCGGCTCGGTCATCGTCGACTTGGCGGCAGAGCAGGGTGGCAACTGTGAAGTCACCAAGCCCGATCAAGTCATCGACCACCAAGGAGTCAAAGTACTCGGATACAGCGATCTGCCCAGCCGACTTCCGAACACTTCCAGCCAGCTCTACGGAACCAACCTCTTTCACGTTCTAGACGATATGGGTGGAGCAAACGACTTCGAAATCAACATGGAAGATGAAGTCATCCGTAGCATGACGGTCGCTACTGGCAAAGAAGTCACTTGGCCGCCCCCACCAATATCGGTCTCTGCGGCCAAACCTGCGGCCCAAGCAGAAGCAACTGCGACATCTAAACTAAAAGAAGCACCGAAGCCAAGCCTCTTCAACTGGATTGCGCTCGCCATCGCAGTGCTTTGTCTCGTCGGCCTTGGTTACTCTCAGGATTCTAGCCTGCTCGTTGATTTTACAGTCTTCACGCTAGCCTGCATCATCGGCTGGCAAGTCATCTGGAACGTCACCGCTGCACTACATACTCCGCTAATGAGCGTTACCAACGCGATCAGTGGCATCATCATCGTCGGCGGTATGGTCCAAGTTGGCACTCCTAGCCACCTTGCGGCGATTCTCGGCGCAGCCGCGATCTTCTTCGCCACCATCAACATTGCAGGTGGATTCCTAGTCACTCAGCGGATGTTGAAGATGTTCCACAAATAACGTTTCACTGCATCGCACAAACCTTTTCTCGCTTCTCGATCCTATCAACGACGCCAAACAACATGTGGATCTTAGCTGATACATTGTCTCCAACCAGCGGCGAAGTCCCAGGCAGCACTGTCTTGGAATTAAACCAGTCTTTGGCCACCGTGGCTTATCTCGCCGCAGCTGTGCTATTCATCTTCAGCCTCGGCGGACTATCCAACCAAGAGACGGCCCGACGTGGCAACTTGTTTGGCATTCTTGGTATGCTCCTCGCGATCGGGGCGACTGTATTCGGCTACGTGATAGGTGGCTTGACGATGATGGGCGTGGCGATGGTACCAGCCGTTATCATCGGAGCCGTCATGGCCGCTCGCGTCCCCATGACCGGAATGCCAGAACTCGTCGCGATGTTGCACAGTTTCGTCGGTATCGCCGCCGTCCTCGTTGGCGTCTCCAGCTATGTGAGTCCCGGTGTCGAGGTCGAAGCGGGTAAAGAACTCGTTCATCTGATCGAGATTTTCGTCGGAGTCTTCATCGGAGCCGTCACGTTTACCGGATCCATCATCGCTTTCTTGAAGCTGAAAGGCTCGCTGTCCGGGAAGCCACTGATTCTTCCAGCACGACACCTCCTGAACCTTGCCGCGATCATCATCTGTATTCTGCTCGGCGTCTGGTTCTGTCAGTCAGGTCATTACCCTGGCGGCGTGCTACCACTAATGATCATGACCGCTATCGCTTGCGTGGTCGGAGTGCATATCGTTGTTGCGATTGGTGGTGCTGACATGCCAGTCGTCGTATCAATGCTCAATTCCTACTCTGGCTGGGCAGCAGCGGCAGCGGGCTTCATGTTGAAGAACCACCTGCTCATCGTCACCGGAGCACTCGTCGGTAGCTCCGGTGCAATCCTGTCATATATTATGTGTGCCGCCATGAACCGCAGTTTCATCAGCGTGATCCTCGGGGGCTTCGGAACCGGCGGTGGCTCAAGCGGCTCAGCGGCAGAAGTGGAAGGCACCGTCACCGAGTTCAGCGTACAGGACACCGTCGAATTGCTGAAAGAATCTAAGTCCATCGTGATCGTTCCTGGCTACGGTATGGCTGTCGCTCAAGCGCAACACTCGCTCGCAGAAGTCGTAAAACTACTGGCGGCCCAAGGCAAATCGGTTCGCTTCGCCATTCACCCGGTCGCAGGCAGGTTACCGGGGCACATGAATGTCCTCCTCGCAGAAGCCAATGTGCCTTATGACATCGTTCTTGAGATGGACGAAATCAATGACGACATGCCCGACACGGACGCGATTCTAGTGATCGGAGCCAACGACATCGTTAATCCCGCTGCCTTAGAAGATCCCGGCAGTCCAATCGCCGGCATGCCGGTTATCGAAGTCTGGGAGTCAGGCGCAGTCATCGTAATGAAACGCGGTATGGCAACAGGTTACGCCGGAGTCGACAACCCGCTCTTTTACAAAGATAACACCCAGATGCTCTTCGGCGACGCCAAGACCAACGTAGACGCAATCCTCCAAGGGCTGAGGTAGTCAATGTGGGACAAGCATCCTGCATGTCATTTCATCCCACTTGAGCCCCGCCTTCGTCTTGCGCTCATCGACTGATTGCTTTCGTAAGCCGCCAGAAACGCAGCACTGTCAGAGGTTTTTTCCGCCAACTACTACTCCAAAACCTTCTTCATTTTTTCCAACACCCAAGCATCCCTTGCACCATCCGGATTCAACATCAACAGCACGAAATTGTCGGCCATCGTTTCCTCAGGATGAATGATGTAGCCCGTGTTGTTTCCGATCTTCTTGAGATAGTCGGGCACGGCAGAAATATCCAACAACACAGGCTGACCATCCTGCAGCTTTGCCACAACTTGTTCACCTGACTTCACGAGAACTAGCAGCTTCAAGTCCATATTGCCGAACAAACCACCAGGAGCATACTCCGGCTTGCGACTTTGGATGAAAGGAGTCGCTAGGATCTTCTCACCATCATGCTCCAACTCAACAAAATGCTCATACTTGCACGCATCTGGATTCGTCAACCGTCGCTTCAACAACGGTTCCGGCAATTCGATCTCGTTGCATTTCGTAAAACCGATCACCTTGTACAACTTGTGACGCAACTCAGCGTTCTGATTGCTTAAGACGTGAAACAACTCATGAGTCATCACACGCGCTAGTCGTCGACCACTCAGCAAGCTATCAGGGCAAATAACATTCGCGCCTCGGCAGTGCGGCGCGTTCTGCTCGACTTCTGCTGATACTCGAGTCAGATAAACTTCGGCCGGAAAAGGTAACTCATACGCCTCAAATGCCCCCGCAACCTCTTCTACAGCAGTAGCCATTTTTTCACGATCTTCCTTGGTCCAATCCAACACGCCTGCTTTCAGCTGCTCGACATATTTCTCCTGCGAGACAGGATCTTTCGACGACAAACGCAACTGCCGCTCTAGTCCCTGAACGCGTCTCAGAAAATCATCTTCGGTCGCGATTAATTCCTGGCCCTTTTCCTTCGAAGCAAAAACGAGCTCGGTCGAATCTGTCAACCGAATTCGCTCTTCCTGAGCCAATGCCAGCGACTGTCCCACCAAAACCCAAACACCCGCAATCGCTATCTCACGCATACCAGTTTGCTCCATAAACTCCTGCCCAGCCAGATCTCAGAACACACGCCAAAGGCTGCTGAGCCTGCCATTGTACATACCTTTGATTTACCCAATGACCAACTAACTTCTGCGTGCAATCGCAAGCGGCCTGGGCAACGAATGACGTTGTGGCATGTCCGCATACCTATTGCCGCTACCCTGGCTTCGCTTTCTATCCCAGGCAAGGCGAATCCACGCTCGGAATCAGCACCACTAACCGATGCGGTAATACGCCCCCACTCGAACCTGCGGCGTCCGTACCTCGACGACCATTCCCTCAGCGTTTCGCATGGCAAGTAGCCCTCTTCAGAGCAAAGATTTCCCAGAAAAACGCTTGTTTCTATTAACTAGATAGGACGTTTCGAGATCTATCAAATCAAGCATTGTGCTCATGTGGTCGGATCGACTAAACTTTTCTCTCCTGTGAATGGGGCTGTGGCGGAACTGGCAGACGCGCTAGATTTAGGTTCTAGTTCCGAGAGGAGTGCAGGTTCGATTCCTGTCAGCCCTACTTTGGGAGAAGTTCGATGAATTTCTCTCGTAAAAAAAGGACTTATGGCATTTTGCCGTAAGTCCTTTTTTTGTGTCAGCATGAAAGTGTTAGCATTTTGGTGGCATCGTTGGATAACCGTAGGTTTCTAGTCGGTCGTTGCATCGTCGATTTCAAGCTAACTTGAGAGCTCAATCCAACGAGTCTCCCAATGGCATCTCCGCAAAAATTGTCTTCGGGCAACTACTACATCCTTTCTCGATTCGGCGGCAACCAATACAAGCGATCGCTGAAGACTCAGGACGCAAGGAAGGCCAGATTTTTCAAAACGCGGCCTGAAGAATCTAACCACCTTATCAACGGTGGTCGGCTAGAACTCCCAGTCAATGTCGACATTCCAACTTTCCGACTCGCTGATGGCAAGCTTGCATCCCGGCCGCTCATTCGACCTTTATTTCGATTCCAAGTTCTGTGCTCTCGCGGGACTGGTAATGTCCGCCGCAATTTTCCCAGCGAACTGCTACTGGAAAAGCTTCGCGTGCCCCGAGCGGATTAAAGCTGTAGACGGGGTATTGGAGGTCGGGGTGACGCAAGAATGCCATTAAGTCATTCTTTGCGTCGAATATGATTTCCCTAGAATCACTGTCTCAGCGAATTCGTCCCAGCGGAGACTGCATCTGCAGTTTTTGTATTTGCGACTTCCCTGAGCCGGTAGTACCGATAACCAGGAAATGCTGTGTAGCTACTTCCCAAGGCGCATACGCGTTTTCCCCAGCGGAGCTTATTTGGCGTACACGCGTGATCGACTTTTTCTTCGCTGTGACACGCTTGCGACCACGTGTGTAAACCTTTGCTCGGTACCAACGAGACAAGGGGCCCAGAAATAGAAATGACAAGACGGTGAGCAAGCCTACGCCAAACCGCAAATAGTCCAAGATTCCTGTCAGCTGGTTTCAATTAGATATTCGTACGTGAGTTCTTCCTGCCGCGACCTAGCCATCGGTTCAGCCAACTCTGGAAAGCCCTTGGCAGACAAGACGTCTGAATACAGCTGCGTGGTCCTTCTTGCTCGGGAGCCCTCTCCGCAACTCATCTCTCGGTCCGTCATGGAATCACCAGTAAGGATGAAGGTGTCACTTACTGCTGTCCCCTGTGATTTGTTAGTCGTAAAGCAGTAGCCCTTTCCCTTGTTACGACCTTTTCTCCTTCTTCGATTTGCAGTCATGGTATTTCTCCTCGTTGGAGGTCAGACCTAAGACGCACTTCGCTCATTGCGATTTTGCTAGACCGGGCGCTACTGGAGAAATTCGGTGCGGTTGTTCATCCCTGTTCGCTTTGTCAAACCAATAGCCCGCCTACTGAGCCAAACAGCAAGGTCATGGTGGGTTTGTTTTTGCCTACCCTTCTGTAAATCTTCCTCCTGCGTGGTACCCCCGAAGGGGTCGGGCACTCGACAATTGAGGCTGTTGCAGTTGGCAACTAGTTTCCAGTAAACAAGAGCATTCGCGTCGAAATTCTTGCTTTTGCATTCTTTTGATTGATCATAGATTCCGTTGGATCAAACGCGTCGCTCAGCGAAATGCTCCAATGCCAAAGGCACTTGCTGATTATCGCCTCTGTTGGAGGCAAACTTTTTGCGCTCAATGTCCCTGCTTTGGCAGCAGGCTTTTGCACGAGTGCCCTAAAGCTAGCTCGCAATAACTCATGCACTTGCACGTGGTATTCCTGCTGAAGATCTGCAGAACTCATTTGCCTGCAAGGGACTGGGGCGAAAGAACATCATGAAGAAGACATTGAGATTTTCGTTTGCGTGCCTTCTTGGCTCCCTGTGCCTTTCGCTGGTACCAGCAGCAAACGCTGACACCGTTCTTTACGATCCAAACCTGGGTACGTTGCCTAACCAACAGGGCTGGTTATCAGTGGTCGATAACTCCACCACTCAGTCCATGACCGGCGGTTTTGTGAACCTAAACACGACTGCCGACCGTAACGATCAGTCTGGTTACTTCTCCGAGGACCCCTTCAACGGAACGGTCACGCATCCTAACATGCCGGTGCTCGATCGCGCTGCTGGCTACACGGTGAGCTTTCAGGTGCAAGTGCTATCCGAAGGACACAACAACCGCGACGACAACAACGACGGAAAGCTTGATCGAGCGGGCTTCTCCGTGATCGCGATTAGCCAGGATCTGGCTGGGCTGGAGCTTGGCTTTTTCGAGAACCGTGTCTGGGCTTACGCTACTGCGGGTGAGGGAACAAATTCCTTGTTCACGCAAGCCGAAGGAGTTGCGTTCGATACGACAGCCAGCTTGGTCAACTATGACTTGTCAATTCAAGGCGATAACTACCAGCTGTCCGCTAACAGCCAGTCAATCTTGAGCGGCTCGCTTCGCAACTACAATCCCAGTGGTCTCCCACCACTGATCGATCCCTACAACAATCCAAGCTTTCTATTCTTCGGGGATGACACCACTTCTGCAGACTCCAACGTGCTCCTTGGTCGTGTCGAGGTTTTGAACTCTGCGATCCCGGAGCCTAATAGCCTACTTGTGATCGGATGCAGTGGAATGCTATTGAGCTATCGCCGAAGGCGAACTTAGTAGCGGAGTATCAGACGCGTAGGGATTCGCATCTCTATCGTAGGCCCCTAACAAACGCAGCGCTGCTACGGCAACTCATGCGGCACCTCGGGGGAATAGCTCCACGGGGCGGGGCAAGCCGGCGGCTGGGCCTTCAACGAAAGGCCGCTGTAACGCACTGATCCCCCCGGGCCACGCGAAAGCGTCGGTTCTAACAAGGTTGATCGCAATGATCAGCCTGGGATTGGTAATCGGGGGGACCTTGATTCTCCTAGCCTCACAATGATCCCCAAAGGCACATCCGATGAAACCGGGGCTAACGAGCTACGGCTGAAATCCTATGCCTGCCAGAGTTCAACAAACTCGTGAACGGGCATCGAATCAAAACACTCAGCGTCGGAGGTCCACGCACTGAGTTTTTCAGATTGGCTGGCTTCGAAATTCTGGGCCAATGCGTCTTTGAACTTGGCGTGAAGCACTGGAATCGACTCTTCTCGACGGCGGCGATGCCCAAGAGGATAGTGGATCTCAACAGCTTCAGTGGACGCTCCATCCTTAAAGAATACCTGAAGCTGATTGGAGATTGCTCTGCGTTCGGGATCCAAATACCCGACCGTGTAACTCGTATTCTCGACGACTCGCATCAGCGAGCGCAACTGATCCACTCGCGGATCGGAGGCTGCTTCCTCCTCGTAGTGCTCGACGGTTAAATCACCGTGCAGCAGACCAATAGCCACCATGTATTGAAGGCAGTGATCGCGGTCCGCTGGATTGTGCAATGGGCCCGACTTGCTGATGATGCGAACCGCTGACTCTTGAGTCTGGAGTTCGATGCGTTCAATCTCGTCGATTCGAGTTGTGACCTGCGAGTGTAGCGCGACGGCGGCTTCGACTGCGGTTTGAGCGTGAAATTCGGCGGGGAAGGAAACCTTGAACAAGATATTCTCCATCACGTAGCAGCCCAGCTCGCGTTCCAATTCAATCTCTTGCGAATTGAACAGCACATCGCCAAAGCCCCACTTCGGTGCAGAAAGAATGCTGCGGTACTCCATCTCGTCTCGCATGGCCATCAAAGCCAGCCACACCCCACGGCTCGTCGCATCGCCCGCTGCCCAGCTTTTCCGCGAACCGGTGTTGGGAGCATGGCGATAAGTCCTCAATGCGCCGCCATCCGCAAAGGAATTGGTGATTGCACTGACGACCTGTTCTTTCGTTCCGCCGAGCATGGCAGTGGCCACTGCGGCCGTCGCCAAACGAACGAGCAGGACGTGATCGAGGCCGACCCGATTGAAGGAATTCTTCAACGCCATCACACCTTGGACTTCATATGCCTTCACCAAGTAAACAAGCAAGTCGCGTAAAGAGAAACGCTTGCCGCCTTTTTCTCGCGCGTGTAGCGAGGACTGATAAGCGGCCAAAGGCAGTAAGCCACCGAGGTTGTCTGACGGATGTCCCCACTCGGCAGCCAACCATGTGTCGTTGAAATCCAGCCAGCGAACGAGAGCGCCCACATTAAACGCGGCTCGTACCGGATCCAATCGCCAACTTGTACCTGGCACGAGGCATCCGCTGGGCATCTCAGCCTCGTCAACAACAGGTCCAAGAACTCTCGGGCAGTTCGCATCTTGCAATGCCAACATGCCACAAGCCAGTGCGTCCATCATGCAGAGTCGAGCTGTCGTGATCGCTTCGTCACTAGGCTGAAGGTCTGACATGACGTATTCAGCAAGTTGTTCGATGACGGCATCAACCGGCTGCAATCGATTGTCGTCAAACTGGTCGGCGGTCATGGATCTTGGGTCCTTAGTGTTATACCGGATGTGGAACTTGGTGCTCGTACGTTTCAGTGAGTCAGAAGGATTTGAAAACCGTTTCCTGAGCGGCTTTAACGCTGGCCACTGGTTCTGCGGCTGAAGCCATTGGTTGCATCGGTCTTACGATTTCGCGAGCCGTGACTGCGTAGGCGGCTTGGCAGCCACCGGAATCCCGATCCGACTGTCAGGGCCGCAAAGCCCGACGCCTTACCGCGATACGGCTTACATTAATTTAACGCTCCGCTGACTCACACTTTCCGTGACTTCCCAAAAGCAGGTAAGTCTGGTCACTTACATTTGCCAGCGTGGAGCGCGTTTTTCGAGAAAAGCTGCAAAGCCCTCTTGGGCCTCGTCCGAATCACGGGCGGCTAGGTGACCGTCCAAGGCCGATGCCAACGCGCTACAGAAACTCTCACCGCTGAAGTCATTTAGTGCTTGTTTGGTTCTTTGAATCGCAAGAGGACCACCGAGCAGAACTTTCTCGGCCATCGCCAGGGCTTCTTCATAGGCGTTTCCAACCGCACATGTTCGCGTGATCAAGTCGATCTCAAGTGCCCGCGGCGCTTCGATGATCTCACCAAGAATCAGCAGCTCTCGCGCGGTGCGTCTTGGTACTTGAGTGCAAAGCAATCCGAGAACCAGGGCTGCGACTAGCCCACGGTGCACTTCTGGATAACCGATCTTCACATTCTCTTCCGCGATGACCAAGTCGCAAGCTGACATTAGGCCCGCCCCTCCCGCGATCGCGGCACCATGGATGGCAGCAATCGTAACAAGTTTTGTGTCATAGACTGTTCTCAGCATCTCTCCGACGAGTTCCGCGGATTGCCGAGGATCTGTATTCGCTTGAGCTTCCGCGAGGTCCAATCCAGCACAGAAAACTTTGCCGGCGCCACGAAGAATCATAACGCGCTGCGAATCGTCCTTTTCCAACTCCTGAATCGCATCGCACAATTCCCGCATTAATTGACAGCTGAGTGCGTTGCGTTTGCCTGGGCGATTCAAGGTGAGAACTGAGATGCCGGGCTGAACGGTTTCGAGCGTGACTAAAGTTTCAGGCATGGAAGTGTTTCGAGTAAAGAATATCCGGCTAGGCATATGGAACGAATTTGCGAGACTTTGGTGCTCATGCTTCAGTTCTATGTGAAACGATTTGTGGAGAGCAAGCCACCAGCTCGTCAGCTGAAACCTCAATTGGCATCGTCAGCAGCACCTGACCTAAGGCCTTGCCTTGAGCGTCGATGGCCAGAGTCTGACTGCCCCCCTTGCCGAGCACGTCGTAGAGCATGAAGTTGAGTGCTCCCAAGTTCGGCATTTCGTAGCGAACCACACGAGTTACCGGCGTATGAGCAAAATGCTCAAGCACACGTGTCTCAGTGACTTGCTCAAGCAATTTCTCGAACCCAGCTTCACTGTGAGCGATCAGGCCGATGTTCGCATTGCGACCTTTGTCGCCGCTGCGAGCGTAGGCGATCGAAGCCAAGGCAACTTGAATTTTCCCAGACTCGGTTTCGCTCATGCTTCAAACACCTCAACGGATACAGAAACTTGCTCCTGAGAAATCAAACATGGCCAGTAGGCAACTGTTTTGGAAACCCTTGGACGACCACCGGCGTAACCCGTCGTTCCTTGCGGACCGCAGCAAACCAGTGCAACCCAGTCGGATGCGAAACGCTGGATCACTTCCCGCCGCTCATCGGCGACTGAAACTCGCAGGACAAGTTCCGTGACTTGCTGCTTGAGATCCTCACGCATGGGAGCCACGGCACCGCCACCAAGACACTCGATTCGTGAATCTTGCGGCTCGAGGCCTTGGCGTTTCAGTCGATCCAATACCAGACGGCCAGCACGTTTTGCTTTCTCGACGGCATTCTGCCCAAAGATGGTCAAAGTGCCGGATCCATGGAATCCGGCTTCGTAGGTTCCGCTGACTTTGAGTGTTGGCGGAGGAGGACTCCCAACTGCCCCGTCGACTTGAACGCGATCTCCACCAAGATCTTTGACGTTCAGCCCAAGGAAGGAAACCGCCACATCGGGGCTGAGATAATTCCCCGGATCGCCGAGTTCGTAGAGCAGTTGTTCTTTCACACTGCGTTCATCGACGCACCCGCCTGTTCCAGCAGGTTTCGTTACGACGCAACCGCCTTGCAAATCAATTTCCACAATCGGATAGCCAATGCTACTCGGATCTTCTAGCTCCAGCCAGTGTGAACTGATCCCACCAGTGACTTGCGTTCCACATTCGATCAGGTGCCCAGCCACGGTCGCGCCAGCGAGTCGATCGTAGTCATCCCACAGCCAACTGTGTTCGAACACACAAGGTCCAACCACCATACTCGGATCGGCAACGCGGCCGGTGATCACCAAGTCCGCGCCGGCCTCCAAGGCTGCAACGATCGGCTTTGCACCGAAGTATGCATTCGCTGTGATCAGATCTTCGCGGCGTGTTTCTATCGATTCGCCCGTGTCCAGGTTACGAAACTCTGGCACGTCGCCTTTTTCCGCCTGCAGGGCTGGGAGGACGGAATCCCCTGTCACTACTCCGATGCGACGACCAGTACAGCCCGCCTCGCGCAGAACCTCCGCACAGCGCTCCGCACACTCTTGCGGAGTCAGACCACCTGCATTCGATACAACTTTGACGTTCGATCCTGCAATCCAATTCGGAGCGATCGCTTCGACTACTTTAACGAAGTCGCGAGCATAGCCAAGCTTCGGATCACGCCGCATCTGCTTGGCGAGGATGGACATAGAGACTTCGGCCAAGTAATCGAGTGTCAGATAGTCGACTTCGGAATCTTGGTTCAACAACTCTCTGGCAGCTTGCGTGTAGTCCCCCCAAAAGGCCTGCACATTTGCGACTCGAACGACTTTCCTCATACCTGCATCACTCCGCCGTAGAAACTCGCTTCAGGTGGGGTGCGCGTTGCACAGCTCAATGCCTCAATCAGCGTCTGACGCGTTTCATGTGGCGCAATAATCGAGTCGACCCAACCTCGGGCGGCACCATAACGAATGTCAGTCTGATTGTCATAGTTATCCGTCACGCGTTTCTGCAACTCTTGCAAGCTTTCCTCCGACAGCTTCTCACCAGATCGTTCGGCTTGCCGTTTTTCCAGTGCAACCAAGGTTTTGGCGGCCTGTGCTCCCCCCATGACAGCGTAGCGCGCACTCGGCCAAGCAAAGACAAAGTGCGGATCAAAGGCCTTGCCGCACATTGCATAAGTCCCTGCACCATAAGCGCCGCCGACGATCACGGTAATACGCGGGACGCGAGAGTTGCTAATCGCATTGACCAGTTTGGCTCCGCTGCGAATGATGCCAGATTGTTCCGCGTCGCGGCCGACCATAAAGCCTGTCACATCCTGGATGAACACGATGGGAATTCCGGTTTGATTGCAGTCCATCACAAAGCGAGCCGCCTTATCGGCACTCTCAGCGTACACAACACCGCCGATCTGGATGCCACCTTTCGCTGCCTTGGTTCGCTTGCGTTGATTGGCAACAATGCCTATCGAGCGACCGTCGATTTTGGCGTAACAAGTGACCAAGGACTGTCCGTAATATTCCTTGTATTCCAGCATGGAATTCGCATCAACAATGCACTCAAGTACATCGCGAGCGTCGTATTCTTTGCGTCCATCGGGCGACACCAAGTCATAGAGATCTTGTGCGTCACGCCTGGGAGCCACTCCGCTCTCGCTATCAGGCTTCGCATATTTTTCCGCAGGCAACGCTTCGACCAGTGCTCGCGTTCGCTTCAGCGCGGATGGATCATCGGGCTCGAAGAAGTCCACGGTGCCGCTGACCTCTGAGTGCATCAAAGCGCCACCGAGCTCCTCTTCGTCCACGACTTGCCCAATCGCGGCTTTGACCAATGAAGGACCGGCCAGATAAAGCGCACTGCCTTCCGTCATCAAGATTTTGTCACAAAGTACAGGCAAGTAGGCTCCGCCTGCTACGCAATTTCCAAGAATCGCGGCGTATTGAGGTAAGCCGGCAGCCGAAAGCACAGCGTTATTACGAAAGATACGACCAAAGTCGTCGTCATCAGGGAAGATCTCGTCCTGAAGCGGCAAGAAAACTCCCGCGGAATCCACCAAATAGAGTAACGGAATATTGCACCGGAAAGCAATATTCTGTGCACGAATGACTTTCTTGACCGTTTGCGGGAAAAAGGCTCCCGCCTTCACCGTCGCGTCATTGGCAACGATCATGCAGGGGAGCGAATGTACATGACCAATCCCGGTTACCACGCCTGCTGCTGGTACATCACCCCAGCGATCGTACATACGATGTGCTGCCCACAAATTCAACTCCATGAGCTCGGTGCCTGGGTCGATAAGCTCGGCGATGCGATCGCGAGCCGTAAGCCGCCCCAGCTTTTGCTGCCGAGCCCGACCTTTTTCGCCAGTGCCGACGCGAATGAGTTCAGCCTCGGCCAACATGGCCTCGCTAACTGACTTCAGTGTTGAGGCCGCTTCTTTTTCAACTTGCATTACTTCGCTCCCCGAAACTCTGGCCCGCGTTTTTCCATGAAGGCTCGAATCCCTTCCTTGGCATCGGCGTCGGAAAAGATGAGTCCGAATGCACGCTGTTCCAAGTCAACGGTTGTGTCATGATCGCAGCCGCGACTGGCTTCGAACAGTGACCGCAGCACTTGGATCGAACCAGGACTCTTGGCAGCAATTGATTCGGCAACTTGCATCACGGCGTCTGCCAGCTTTTCTGTCGACACAACCCGATTGACCAAGCCAAGTCGAAATGCTTCCTCGGCATCATACTGTTTTGCAGTAAGTAAAGCTTCACGAGCTGCCGCTTCACCGATCCGCCTAGTAAGTCGCCCCACACCACCATATCCGGGAATGAGACCTAGATTTGCCTCGACGAGCCCGAACTTCGAATCGTCTGAAGCAAAAATAAAATCGCAGGCCAAAGCCAACTCGAGCCCACCGCCTAAAGCAAAACCTTGCACTGCAGCAATCACAGGCTTGGACATCGCGTCGATGTAGCTCATCAAGTCATGCCCCCGACGACTGTAAGCGACGGCATCGAGCGGCGACATCTCTTTTAGCTCGGTAATGTCAGCTCCAGCCACAAACGCTCGATCGCCGGCACCTTGCAATATGATGACTCGGACCTTCAAATCCGATTCCGCAGCTTGCAAAGCTTCCTGCAACTGTGAAATCAACGGCGCATTCAAGGCGTTCAATGCCTTGGGGCGATTTAAGGTCAGCACTCGAATGCCGCCAACGTCTTCGCTTAGTAAAACCGGCTTGGTCATCGGTGTTCCACTCCTCTCTTAGGATTCGTACTCGTAGACACCACGGCCCGATTTGCGGCCCAGCCAATTCGCTGCAACATAACGCCGGAGCAGGGGGCAAGGACGATACTTGGAGTCGCCGATCTCGTTGTGCAAGATTTCCATGATCGACAAACATGTGTCCAACCCGATTAGGTCCGCCAATGTCAGTGGCCCCATAGGATGCCCCATCCCGAGCTTAATAGTTGTGTCGATGTCCTGTGCGGAACCAATACCCTCCATCAACGCAAAGAACGCTTCGTTGATCATTGGCATCAGGATTCGGTTCGACAAGAATCCGGGATAATCCTGCGAGATGGTGGTCGTCTTGCCAAGCTGCCCCGCAAAAGTCGTAACGGATTCACACGTCGCATCGCTGGTCGCCGCGCCAAGGATGACTTCGACCAACTTCATCATCGGCACTGGATTCATGAAGTGCATGCCGATGAATTGCTTAGGGCGCTTCAAGTTGCCGCCAAGCTTCGTAATGGAGATAGACGAAGTGTTGCTGGCCAAGATAGCTTGCGAACTGCAGACTTCCTCTACAGCGATCAGAACGCTGATTTTGAGCATCTCCAATTCATTGATCGCTTCAACCACAAGCCCTCGGTCGGCATGCGAGCTGATTTCAGTGGACCACTTGATGCGTTCCAGAGTTTCGTGCTGCTGCACCTCGGTGATCTTTTCTTTTTTGACCATTCGAGCGAGTGAACTTGAGACAGCTTTTCGGCCAACGTCCAGTCGGGCCTCGTCCAGATCCGTCACAACAACCGATGCCCCCGCATGCGCAGCCACCTGCGCAATGCCGGAACCCATTTGGCCTGCACCGATCACTCCGATATCGTTGAATTGCAACATTTTGTTTCTTTGTCACTCATTGGTCTTACTCACTCTCCCGCTGAGAGAGTCGCGAGGGCAAAAAGCGGGACGGGTAGCCCCGCCGGAGCCCTCCCCCTAGCTGGAGGCTCCGCCCCTCCCATATTTGCTCGCCAACTCGCACACTTGTCGTCGCTCGGAATGGGGGGTGACCTGCGAGCGGCAATTACCTTTAACACAAACTCTCCAACACCATAGCGACTGCTTCGCCGCCGCCGATGCAAAGGGAAACGCAACCGTAACGCTTGCCCGTGGATCGCATGGCGTTCACTAGTGTCACCAAAATACGAGCTCCGGAACAACCAATTGGATGCCCCAGGCTGATGGCTCCACCACGAATGTTGACTCGTTCTTCATCCAAGCCCAGCTCTTGAATAGCTGCCATGGCCACCACCGCAAACGCTTCATTGATCTCGTAGATGTCAATCGCATCGGCCGAAAGCTCGGCTAACTCCAATGCCTTTTTCACCGCACCGACAGGAGCGGTGGTGAACCACTCTGGCTCTTGAGCAAATGAAGCATCGGATACGATGCGAGCCAAAATTGGCGCACCGCGTTTCTCAGCTTCTTCACGACTCATCAAAACTACGGCAGCAGCCCCATCGGAGATCTTGGAAGCGTTTGCTGCCGTGATCGTTCCGTCTGCTGCAAATACAGGACGAAGCTGTGGAATCTTGTCAGGACGAAAACGCGTCGGCTCTTCGTCCCTGGCAACGTCCTGGGTTTGCCTTTTGACCGGCACCTCAATCGGAACGATCTCATCGTCGAAAGCTCCCGACTCACTGGCTCCCACGGCCCGTTCGTAGCTGCGAATCGAGTAAGCGTCTTGGGCTTCGCGGGAGAATGAATTCTCAGAAGCACACAGTTCGCCGTAATCTCCCATTGGCTTGTCGCCGTAAGGATCCCACAGTCCATCGTGCATCATAGAGTCCACGGCCGACTTGTTGCCCATACGATGGCCGCTTCGCGCCTCAGGCAACAGGTACGGAGCAAGACTCATTGACTCCATGCCTCCAGCAACCGCCACATTCGTCGCTCCGGCTGTGATCGCTTGCCGAGCCATCATGACCGACTTCAGTCCCGAGCCGCAGACTTTATTGATGGTGGAGCAGGGGACGGAGTTCGGCAGGCCAGCCCCAAGAGCTGCCTGTCTTGCAGGAGCCTGACCAACGCCTGCAGTGACCACTTGCCCCATAAGCACTTCGTCAATGCCATTCGGCTCGATCCTGGCACGTTCGACCGCAGCTTTAATTGCTGTGGCACCAAGCTGCACTGCAGGAACAGACGATAGAGTGCCCTGTAAACTGCCGATCGGTGTCCTTGCGATCGAGGCGATGACTACTTCTTTCACTAGTGTATCCTTTTGTATTACGAGATGCCCGCGTGAACTTACCCTGCAGCTTGCGGGAATAGCGGGCTTGCCCCGCTATGCGTGTACCGTGTCTGGGAAGGGCCCTCCCCGCTCCTGTCCCTTGCGACTCTCCCTCAGGGAGAGTGCGTTAACGATATCCGATCAGAATCAATTTGAAGCGGCAAGCGCTGATCGAACATACCGAGAGTTCTATCCAAGGCCGCTATGGCTGGGTCTCAAATCGGTTATCCGTCGAACTTAAATTCAGCTGCCAATTTTCGAATCTCATTCAGGAATTTGGCGGCGCCAATCCCGTTGATCAATCGATGGTCGAAACTCATCGTTAATGTTGCACTTGGCTTGAACTTGAAGCTATCGCCATCCTTTACTGGCTGCTGCTGTACCGTCCCCAGTGCAAGTGTTGCAACTGCAGGAGCCACGACAACCGGAATACCGCAACGCATATCGGATACACCGATATTGGAAACCGAAACCGTGGTTCCAGCATCGGCCTGATCCTGGCCTTCGCGAGCCGAAGCGATTCGTTCCGACAAAATCTCAAAAAACTCTCGCTGACTCAGCGTATCCGCCTGCGGCACCATCGCCGTCTTCAGCTCGTCCCCCGGCAAGGCTACGGCTACTCCCAGATTCACATGTGAATAGGTGCGAACGGTTTTGCCATCAGCTGCAAGCGAGCCTCGCAACGCGGGATGCCGGGCCATCGCTTGCGCTACACACCACAGGAACATGCCGAAACCAGTCGGACCGCCGTTGTCACGAGTCGCTTCGCGACTAGCCTGAATGCTAGCCCAATCAATATCGGTCTCAAGCGAAACCGCAATGACCGACTGCATACCACGAGCCATTCGGTAGTTCAGGGTCTGCTGTGCGTTCGGAAGTGGAGTGTCAGCAAAGTCAACGTCTCCCTCGCTTGCCGCGGTCGGCGATGCGTTTTGCTGCTCCAAGTACCGATCGACGTCTTGCTCGGACAGTCGACTTCCGGCAGCCGGGATCTGATCGGCGACCGACTCAAGATTCTTCTCCTTCAAATAACGGCGTGTTCGAGGAGGGACTGGCACGCCGATATTGCCCGCCAGTACTTCAGTTGCAACCGAAGCTACCGTGGACGCGGTAGCAACAACCACAGACTCTTCGGCAGAAGTCGCTTCGTCGGAGCCGCCGAATTCAGGAGCGTCAACTTCCATGGTACCGATCGCGGCACCGATCTCGTGAACCGTATCTTCCTCAACGGTCCAAGCTTGAACTACCCCCGTGTGAGGCGACTCGACTTCTGTTACTGCTTTGTCCGTTTCCATCTCATACAGGGGCTCGTCGCGTTTCACCGACTCACCCGGCTGCTTCAGGAAACGAATCAAGCGTGCCTCTTGGAGGCCTTCACCGAGCTGAGGAATTTGAATCGAAACTTGTGGCACCTTCTATTCCTCCATGAGTTCGCGAGCGGTGGAGATAACGTCTTCCAACGAAGGAAGTACAGCGTACTCATATATTGGGTTATAACCAATGTGTACATCAGGCTTGGAAATCAAACGCGGTGCCGACGCGAAGCTGTACCAGCTTTGATCATTGCTCGTCAGCTCACTGATGATCATTTGGCCCGCGCTACAGGACTCAGAATCTTCCTGCACGACCAACAATCGTCCAGTCTTTTCGACACTCGCACGAACCGTTTCCTTGTCCCAAGGCGAAATGCTCCGCAAGTCAATCACTTCGACTTCGGCTTCGGCTTCTTCAGCCAACTCGTCGGCAGCCTGCAAAGCCAGCTCCATACAGTTGGCCCAGCTGAGAATCGTCAAGTCTTTGCCTTCTCGACGGACAACCGCTTTTCCAAACGGTACTGGCTCTACATTGCCATCCGACTCAAACGGCTTGCGGATCAAGTGCTTCGGCAGCAGCACAAAGGTTGGATCATCAGCTTGCATCGCATTTGCCATCAGCCCCGCCGCGTCCTCTGGTGTCGAAGGCACGACGACTCGCATACCTGGTGTATGAGCAAACCAAGCTTCATTTGATTGGCTGTGCCAAATCGATCCACCTGGCAAGTAAGCGCCATACGGTGCATAGAGTACGACTGGACAAGTCCAGTCGCCGCCCGTTCGCCAGCGAAGTGTCGTCAAGTTTTGGCTGATTTGGTTCCAGGCCGGCGCAACGAAGTCCGCGAACTGGATTTCAAACACAGGCTTCATCCCCACACTGGCCATACCCGCTGCAACGCCAACAATGGTGGCTTCAGCGAGTGGCGAATTGAAGGCCTGATCCGGCTTGTTGCTGGAGAGACCCAACGTCAAGCCGAACACTCCGCCCTTCGGATCCTCAATGTCCTCACCAAAGAAAATTGTGTCCTGGTCATCTTCAATCGCAGAGCGGAAGACTTGATTGACCGCATCCACCATTCGCAACTTGCCATTCTCAGTCGTCAGCTCCGGAACGGTAACAGACACGGGTGCGTCACCGAGCACGTCTTCCACGGCAGCACCGGCCTCGGGATCCGCCGCCTTCTCGGCTCGCAAGTAATCTTGATCGACAGAGCGCGTAATCTGCTCTTGCAACTCCTCCCAATCGTTTTGCTCCAACAGCCCTTCTTCGATCAGACTCTGAGCAAGCAAAGGAATCGGATCGCGATCCACCAGTGCAGAGATTTCCGCCGGTGGACGATAGACGCGGTGATCGTCGCTGCTAGTGTGGCTGCAAAGCCGATCGACTTCCGCGATTACAATGGAGGGCCCGGCGCCGTTGCGAGCTTTTTCGATCACACGAGTTCCAGCCTCGGCCAACAACTCTGGCTGCCTTGCATCAACGTGCTCAATCCCGAGTGCATCGTGGAATACATTAAGCTTGAACGGATTGAAGCGATCCGTGCACGTACTGATTCCGTAGCGATTGTCCTCCACGACAAAGACCACTGGAAGGTTGCGTTCAACGGCGAAGCAAACCGCCTCGTAGAATTCGCCTTGCCGCACAGCCGCATCCCCAATCGTCGTAACAACGATATTGGATTCCCCACGTAGCTGCTGAGCCCAAGCGATACCGCAAGCAGGCAGACAATTGACTCCCGTCGGCGTCGCAACGCTCCAAATGTTGTGCTTCCGCGAAGAGTAATGTCCGGGCATCTGACGGCCGCGGCTGCTACTGTCCCGCTTCGCAAAGTAGGCCAAGGCAAGGTCGTAATTCGACACGCCACGCGCTAGCACCATGGCCCGGTCCCGATAATAGGGCACTAAGTAATCTTGCTCGTTCATCAACATCGCCAGAACAGCCATCGTTTCGTGGCCGATTCCGGCAACTTGGAACCAGCCTTTACTCTGACGGTGCAAAATGCCTTCACGGCGGTCGCCTTCGCGACTGAGATACATGAGCTTGAGAAGCTCAAGCTGATCAATGCTGGATTCGATTCCGGTGCGTGCCAATGGTGGATTCATCGCTTATGCATCCTTGTTTGCCCAATAATACAATCGACGTTTACACTGGAATACTACGCAATAATCGCATATAATGCCACAATCGACATCACAAACAAACTATATTCTGCCGCAGCAACCCCAAACCGAACCAAAGAACGCACACGGGGCGAAAAATGGGCTTTGACCAAATAGACTTCGAGATATTGCGTGAGTTGCAGAACAACGCTCGAATTTCGAACAAGGATCTCGCAGAAAAAAATGGAATTGCTCCTTCAACTTGCCTCGAAAGAGTCCGAAGACTGAAAGAAGAGGGGGTCATCCAAAACTTCCGCGCGCAAGTGTCTGCAAAGGCACTAGGAGTGGGAGTCCAGGCGATGATTTTCATCCGACTTCAACAACATGCGAAGATCTCCTTTGAGAATCTCTGCAAGGAAATCTCTCAGATAGAAGAAGTGATTAACGTCTACCTTCTTGCAGGAAACATAGATCTTTTGGTGCATGTTGCTGTTCGCGACGTAGAACATTTGAGAAGCGTCATCCTCGACACATTTACGGTCCGCTACGATCCGGCCCACATGGAAACATCCATCATTTTTCAAATTGAACACAGCCACGAACTTCCAATTTATCGAGCAGCCAACTAGTGGCTCTTTCCTGAATCAAGAAAGACTCGACGGACCAATTGTCTAGAACCATACGAATGAAAATCCACAAAGGTTAACTGCAACAGAAAGAAGGAGAGCAAAGATGTCAGCCGCGAACCCGCCTGCCTCAATCTGCTTGCAGGATCAATTTGCACCGCACGGAATTTGCTTCGGTTGCGGTCCTGACAATCCGCTTGGCTTGGGAATGAGGAGCTACGTGGATGGCGACGTTGTCCGTGCAAGCTTTGCACCGCAAAATCATCATCAAGGTTTCGAAGGGATGCTCAACGGTGGAATCATTGGCGCCGTGCTCGATTGTCATATGAACTGGACTGCGGCCTGGAATTTGATGCTGGCTGCTGGAAGCGATGAGCCGCCGTGCACGGTAACGGGCAGCTACCAAGTTAACTTCATAGCTCCGACTCCGGTTGGCGTTCCGCTTGAGGCAATCGCATCGCTCGTAGAAGAAAATGGGCGGAAGGCTAAGATCATGGCTCGTCTGGAAGCAAACGGAAACGTCACCGCGGAGGGCAGCGGAGTGTTTGTTGCCGTCAAGGAAGGTCACCCCGCATTCAATCGCTGGAACTAACTCGCAAGACTTGACACCCATGTCCCCCACCAGCTCAACACCGAACAGCAAAAGACGCGAGCTTCGCGAAGGCTTGTCGTCCGGAAGGCTACTGCGCTTTCCGGGAGCCTTTTCACCGCTGGTTGCAATGCTGATTGAAGATATCGGTTTTGAGGGTGTCTACATTTCCGGTGCTGCTTTATCGGCGGACCTTGGTTTACCTGACATCGGTCTTACAACGCTTTCCGAAGTGGCCGCACGCAGTCAGGCCATCGCAAGTCGCACCAGCTTGCCGTTGCTGGTCGATGCTGACACGGGCTTTGGCGAACCTGCGAATGTCGCGCGAACGACTCAAACTCTGGAACTTGCCGGTGTTAGCGGTTGCCATTTGGAAGACCAACAGTTCCCTAAACGCTGTGGACACTTGGACAACAAATCGCTGGTCCCGTCGGATGAAATGTGTCGCAAGATTCAGTCGGCTGTGGGAGCGAAATCCGACCCAAATTTCCTCATCATCGCACGTTGTGACGCCCGAGGTGTAGACGGTTTGGAATCAGCTATCGAGCGCTCGAAGGCATATGCAGACGCTGGCGCGGACATGATCTTTCCTGAAGCATTGAAAGACGAAACCGAATTTGAAGCATTTCGAAGTGCCATCGATGTACCGCTGCTGGCAAACATGACCGAGTTTGGCAAATCACCTTTATTGACCACCGAACAGCTGGGCAATCTCGGATACAACATAGTGATCTACCCTGTCACATCTCTTCGACTTGCCATGCAGGGCGTCGAGTCAGGGCTACGAAGAATCGCTGAGGAAGGCGGGCAAAGATCCGTGGTGAAAAACATGCAAACTCGCCAACGACTCTACGAGCTGCTGCACTACGAATCGTACGTGGCGGTTGATGAGAAATTAGCCAACTACCAATCTGACAGTGGAGGGTCCGATGCCAGTAGCCGAACGATACCACGCGAAAAAGGGGCTTGAAGGCGTTGTCTTTGACACTACTTCCGTTTCACAGGTTCTGCCGGAAGAAAAGTCGCTGTACTACCGCGGCTTCCCAGTGCACCAACTCGCCGAAAAATGTGACTTTGAAGAAGTCGCGTATTTGCTGCTGCATGGCGAACTACCGAATTCGACTCAACTCGCAGCGTTTACCGACCAAGAGCGCGAAGCTCGCGTGCTGAGCCCGACACTGCTCGCGGTGATTCGGCAGATGCCCAAAGATGGACATCCCATGGACGCAATTCGCACCGCCGTCAGCTTCCTGGGAATGGAAAGGGAGTTCCAAGGAGCGGACGACGCAGCGAGCACACTGCAAAAGGGGCTAGGTCTGATGGCAAAAATCCCGACCATCATCGCAGCCTTTCATCGCCACCGCCGCGGAGAAGAGTTCACAGGCCCAGACAACTCACTTCCTTTCTCAGCCAACTTCTTCCGTATGTGCTTGGGTAAAGTGCCCGACGCTGAAATTGTAAAAGCCTTTGACGGAGCTCTAACGCTCTACGCCGAACACGGTTTCAACGCCTCGACTTTCTCAGCTCGTGCGATTGTGTCCACTCAATCTGACTTGTGCGGCGCGATCAGCGGAGCAATTGCAGCTTTGAAAGGCTCTTTGCATGGTGGCGCGAACGAAGCCGTCATGCACTTGCTTGAAGAAATCGCTGAGCCAGAAAAGGCATTGCCTTGGCTGGAGGATGCTTTGGCCAACAAACGCAAGATCATGGGTTTCGGACACCGACTCTACCGTCTGGGGGATTCCCGCGTGCCAACCATGACCAACTACCGCGACCTGCTCGCGGAGCGATGTGATGGACACAAGTGGTTAGAAATCTCGAAAGTCTTGGAAACCGAGATGGTGTCTCGTAAGAACATCCATCCGAACCTGGATTTCCCTGCCGGTCCAGCCTACTACATGATGGGCTTTGACATCGATCTATTCACTCCGATTTTCGTTATGGCGCGTATCGCCGGGTGGACAGCACATGTTGCCGAGCAACTCTCGGACAACCGCCTCGTTCGGCCACTTGCCGATTATGTTGGCGCGGAACCACGGGAAGTCATCGCGTTTGGCGATCGCTAGTTCATACAACTTGATACTTCATTCGACGTCTTTCTCCTTATCAGTTCTTACGGAATCCCAACCATGCTAAAGCACAACGATTTACCTGAAACCGTAGAGTCAGATTCTACGACTACGGATTCTTCCGCTGCAGACGCAATGACCATGATTCTGCAGCAGGCTGGCAAGTCGGCCGAAGAAGTCGCCGCGCTGACCACTTTGGACGATGCTGATCGCTCAGCCGAAGGACAATTCTCAGGCGAGGCACCAACCATCGCCTCCCTGTTTGGTCGCGGCAAAGCCCACGAATTCGATCCAGGCACTTTCGCGCCGTCGCCCAAAGTCGCCAAGGTCATGGGCGACTGCTTAGACTTCCTGATGCAGCGTGACGCAACTGGTACTTTGCTCGATAACGGACGCATGCTGTTTCACAAAGAAGTCATCAGCGGTTTGGCGGAACGTGGATTCTTCGGACTGGCCATCCCAGAAGCTTATGGTGGAAGCGGCGCAAAACTCGGCGACCTTGGACCTCTGCTCCGCGCACTTACGTTCGTGCACCCGGACTTGGCTGTCATGTTTGAAGTGCACAACTTCCTCGGCCCCGTGACTCCGATTCTGGACTTTGGCACCGAAGAACAGAAAGAGTACTTCCTGCCCAAAATGGCGCGCGGCGAATTGCTTGGTTCTTTTGCCTTGACCGAGCCCGGAGTGGGAGCGGACCCGAGTAAGCTCTCGATGACCGCGCGATTGGAAGGCGAAAAGTACATCGTCAACGGCGTGAAATGGCCCATCACCAATGTTATCTACGGTGGCGTTTGTGTGCTGATTGTGAAACTCCAAGGACACGATCTCAAGCCAGGCCGCGACTCTGGCATGATCATCTTCGAAGTTCCAGCAGCAGACAACGACAGCTTCCGAATGAAGCGAAATGATCTCGTCGCTTTCGACTACTTGTGGAACGCTCGCTTCCGCTTGATCGATGGCGAAGTCCCCGCCGGTAACTTGCTCGGCCCTCCTGGTCGTGGACTAGCCCAAGCCTTCAGTTCTTTGGCGAAAGGCCGTGGCGGAATAGGCGTCAATAGTGCCGCCAAGACGTTCAAGCTCCTTGCCCAGTTGATCAATGATCCTGAGGTACAGAAAGGGCGAAAAGAGCACGAGCCAAACTCAGACGATAAGACAGAACCCAATGGCGGAGGCTGGACTTCCTTCCGGGCTACGTTCGGCAAGCCAATCGGCAGTGCTCCGAGAATCAAAGCCTGGGTCGGAAGGGCGACTTGCCACGGTTTGGCCGGGCGTGTTCTTGGCGACCTTTGCTTCAGACTCGCCGCCAATGGCGTACGGGATGAAACTCAAGGCATGATTGCGAAAGTCTACGCTACGAAAGGGCTTCTCCAGACGGCAATTGATTGTTATCAGATCCAAGGAGGTCGCTCGGTTCATACCGACGAGCAACGGAAGTACACGCGATCTGCGCCGCAAGGTAGCTCAGCTGAGACTCCGACGAATCCCATCGAGAATTACATAGGCGAGAACATGCACGAGTTCACGATTGCTTCGGTCTACGAAGGTCCGAACCCGGTATTGGCTGACGTCGGAGCGTTGAATGCGATGACACGCGAGCTTCGTAGTAAGTACTTGGAGCCAATAGGCCTAGCCGAGGTCAACGGAAGCTTCGGATTTCGGCTGAAGGCCAAATTCGGCTGGTACGCGGCCAAGACTGTAATCGGTTCGATCTTCGGCGGTGGCGATACTTCTGGTGTGAACAATCCGTTCAGCGAAAAGATGACGTATATCGAACGGGCTCTCAAACGCAACCGCGTGCTCGGACGCAAGATTCTGTTCATCATAGCTCGGTACCAGAAGGAGTTTGTCGATCAGTCATTCCTCCTTGGTGACGAAGGCGGGATCTTCGATCAGCTTTGTCACAACCTGGCGTCACTCTGCTTCTCCCTTTCGCTGGAGAAGCCTTCGCCCGAGTACATGAAAATCGCAGCCGCATTGGACCTGGAAGCATCCATCCGCTTGAGCGGTCGTGAGTCCTCGCCTTTGCTGCAACGTGCCTGGGCTGAGATTGGCTCGCTAATGATGCGTCGCGACTCGCAACTTTACCAAGACTTGCTCGCTGACATCAAAGTCAATGACATTCCCCTTGATCCGAGATTCGTCGATCGATTCATCTAGGGCTAGTCTTAAGATCTGCGCTTGGAGCGGCCGCGGCGATGAACCTGTCGACATCCCCGACATCCGTTCCTTTATGCCGAGCTACCACTCTCGATGTCATGCGTCTGTCAAGGCTTACAAGCTCGCGATGTAGTTAGCACTGGTGCGATCGAACCAACAAGATCCAGAGGCCCGCTGGATGACGCTCTACGATGCGGAGCGGGCGTTTGCAGTCCGTATCGGCCTTCATCAGTGGGGCGAGCATAACGTTAGCCAAGACCGCTAGCAACGAGGCCAGCCGTCTGGCAGGCAACTAGGCGGACTGACTTTCTCTACTGAACACCTAAGTCACCGCCTAGTAAGCGTTTAGGTTGAGGGTGGATCAAAGACCTGAACGGCGTCAGCAGACCTAGCGTTATCCCCTGTTTAATTGAGCAGGCAAAGGGATGCAAAAAAGGAATAGTTAAAAAAGGGGTGGGGGCGATCACCACCACTAGGGTAAAAAACTTACCGCCAACCCATTAGAGCCGTCCCCCTAAAGGCATGCCCCCACGAGAAGTCCCCCAGACGCGGTGCAGGCGGTTCCCGACACCGGAGGACCAGACGGTGAGGGGCCATACAGGCCGATTTTCGGCTTCTGGCGGGCAAGGCTGCGGAAGTCGGGGCTGGAGGTCGGTATTGGGTCGAGAGCAGCCGGTCGCAGGCGGTGGGAATCTTCCGCAAGCACACGCGTACAGGGGTCACAGGGGGAAGGTACCGTTTAGACGTACGTACCGAGTACCCAAATGTAAGTTAGAAATCTCTTTTACTTAAGTATACGTTGCTCAACGCGGCTCTTGACTGCTCACAACTCACCCACACCCGGCGGGCTAGTTCTTGGAGCATTATCTGTTTTTATGGGCTGGTTCGTGACCTCCTTCAATCACTCGTTTCTGTACTTCTGGCGAGACTTCGCCAAACCCGCTGAAGTCTGAGTACCTATCTTTTTGCTAACCGTTCTATTTGCGCTATACGCTTCAATATCAAGCACAGCGAAGCCCGTCGGCAGTTACGCGATAGGCCCTTCTAGCGGCCTACAGCGTGTAGCAAACCGCCGACAAGTGACATCAGAACCGATACAGATAGAGAAAGGAGGAGGGGAGATGGGAACCGACCCAATGGGGAAGATAGTGCTAGATCAGATGGGGCTAGTGTCAGTCGGTGGCATGATTGCCCTGATAATCCTCGCCCTGTTTTTTTTGGGCGTTCCGCTGCTTCGCATCGTTTTCAGCTCCTCTAACAGTGATGTCAGCGAGTGGGTAGAAAAAGGGAAGCCAGAGCCCGCCTTCACGTACCGTGGCAAAAGCAAAATTCTGATAACGGTCCCACATATTCGCATGGTGCGGTCGGAAGACTATCACGGCCTTGCCACTATAACTCTTTGCGAGCGTAAGGCCAGCACTGGGGCAGAGTACATCGTTACAATCGAAGGATGGGTGCTGGGCGGTGGATACATTCGCGACACATTAGAGGAAGCATTGGAGTGCTTTGAGAGATGTCTAGAGCCGGGAAGCCTTAAGATGGAGTACTTCCACAAGTCGCTTGACGACGTGAGACAGGGCAAGCCTCTAAAGCCATTTTATTTGGCGGCTGCGGAGTGGCGGCGGAGACGCGAAGAGGAGGGGAAGCACAACACACAGACAGCAGGCAAGGCGGTCTAGTAATGGGAATAAGCTATTGAGATTTCATCGCTTGTCACCTGGCTGACATCATAGAGTCTATATCGGTGTTGGCATGTTTCGCTCTAGGCTGCCCCTGAACTAGCCTTCCGGAAAGAGCCGAGGGCTAGCGGCCAAGACTAGGCCGACCCGACAGACCGGCGGCCACCCTGTCTCGGCGCGGTAGACTATCCTATCTGGCTGGTTTTCCTTTGAATTTTGTCTATTTCGGGGTAGTCGAAACGGCAAAAGTGCGTTTGCCCCTTGTTTTTGTTGGGTTTACGCTGTTTCACCGGGCTCACATCTAGCCTCTCGCTGTTTACCTTGTGGTCATTGTGGGCTCTTTCCTACATGCCGATGATCTACTTGCGATCTTTTCGAACACGTCGCAACGAGAGACCGAGTCGGCCTCGCATTCTAGTAAAATCTTCTCTGTGTGCATTGTGTCTGATGGGAGCCGACTTATTGCTTGATCCAGTAGCCCATTCGGTACATGCCTGGACATGGGATGCACCCGGAGTCTACTTCAATATTCCTTGGGGCAATTTTGCAGGTTGGATTGTCGTCGGGCTGGGGATTTATATTTGCTACTTCAACTTCGCCAAGGAAAAACCACGTAAGTCGGCAAAGCAAGAAGCAGTTCTTGTTTGGACCAACGAAGCGATGGCGCTGCTCGGATTTGCAGCAGCGCTAATCCATCTCGGCAGCGTCCTCCCTATCTTTTGCTTACTGAGCTTCGTCGGCCCGTTCTGGACCTAGTGGCACTTGGAGAACGCCCGATAGCCGTTCGATCCGCCGAACGTAGGCGTCCCTCCGGCAGAAACGCAGAGCCGCTGAAGAGCCAACCGAGCCAGCGTGCTCCATCAACCGTAGAGACACTCGCTGACTCAAACGAGCCAGCAAATGTATCTTGTATTTCGAGAGATTGTCTTCTACTTGTCGTCGCTAAAGTAAATAACTTCTGCAGGCATAGCAGCAACCTGCTCTTGATAAGGATTGATATAGATAATGCCGTTCGATGTACTCAGCGAGAGTCCAACGACACCCTCTGCGGGATTGCCGCTACCAATGATCCCGTTGATCCGTTTCTTACTGTCTTTACTCAAGTCCTGCTTTGTCAATCCGCATTTAATGCTTCCGTTTGAAGTCTTGGAGCTAAGGTCGTAGGCTTGATGATCTGGTAGCTCGATTTCAATCTTGCCATTGCTGGTGTCTATACGATTGTCAGTGCCGTAAAGGTATCCGGCGTATCGAACCGTTCCGTTACTGGTGTCCAAATCGATCTGGCCGTTCGCATTCTGAACAACGATGTTACCATTGCTGGTGTTCACTTTCACATCGCCAGCATCTTTCACTTCGACGCGGCCATTGCTGGTGGAAACGGATACAGGCTGAGTCATACCTGCAATGTTGACTCGTCCGTTGCTGGTCTTGGTTGTGACAGAACAATGTGAAGGAACCTTCAATTCAAACTTCGCTGAGGCTGAAATCCAACCTTGCGGTTTGGTGGCAGTCAACTTGAGCACGCCGTTTTCGGCTTCGGGCACACAATCCAACTGTTCGCAATTCTGCTTTGCTGCCTCCTGCGACTCACCGTAGGCCTTGTAGGTCACCTTCATCTCGACAATGGGTTTATCGTTCGGAACCACGTCAATCGAGCCATTGAAGGTCGATATGTCTACGGCGTTCAGTGGCAAAGTTTCGAACTCGCAAATGTCAACGCGTTCGTGAGAAAAACGCGGAATGGAACATCCGGCGGCGAATAGCAAGCACGAGAGCAATAGGTAACGCATGTCGTTTTCTTTATTGGCGAAGCTTGTCACAATAAGGCGCGGCGAAGCTCGGTGATGACCTGGGGTACCAAGTGAATCCCCCAGCGTACAGTGCAAGTGATATGGCTAATCTTCGAAGCCCAACGCTGCTTCTTGGCAGCAAAATTCTGTTGGAGCCGAGAATTTTCGCAGAATCTGTACTCGCTCAAGCCAGCTTGCTGATCCCAGCAGATCTGAAAAGGCTTCGCGGCAATTCGAATCGCCTTCTGCTATATTGAGCTGTTAAATCTTGGCGTTTTCTCGCCCCAATTTCGACTCTTTCCTGACGCCCTAGAGGGACTTCATGAGCCTCCTCCCTGCTCGTTTCAAGAATGCCTTGCCACACTTCTCTTTGCTGGCATTGTGTCTGCTTTCGCAATCCCCATTGTTTGCCGCCGACCGCCCAAACGTCCTCTTGGTGCTGTGCGACGACCTTCGCTACAACGCCCTCGGTTGCATGGGCCATCCGCATCTCAAAACGCCAAACATCGATCGTCTTGCCAAAGAGGGCCTGCTTTTCGAAAACAGTTTTTGCACTACAAGCCTCTGTTCCCCAAGTCGGGCTTCCATCCTAAGTGGCCTTTACGCTCATGCCCACGGAGTCACCAACAACTTTACCGAGTATCCCGACGACATGGATACTTTCCCAAAGCGTCTGGACGCCGCTGGTTACGAAACAGCGTACATTGGCAAGTATCACATGGGCGAGAACAATGACGAACCACGGCCCGGCTTCGACTACTTTGTAACGCACAAAGGCCAAGGCAAGTACTTTGATACCGAATTTAACTTCAACGGCAAAGAACGCAGAATTGTACCGGGATATTACACCACGGTCGTGACGGACATGGCTGAGAAGTGGATCGAGCAACAGAGCGACGACAAACCTTGGATGTTGATGCTCGGGCACAAAGCCCCCCACAGCTTCTATTTTCCAGAAAAGAAGTACGAAAATGCGTTTGACGATGTCGAGGTCAACTATCCGCATTCCGCTTTTCAGCTTGAAGACAAACCGCTCTGGTTGCAAAAGCGCCTAACGACTTGGCACGGCATCTACGGACCGATCTTTGATTGGCGCAAGGATTTTCCAGACACGTCGGCATCAGGCGTCATGCAGTTTCAAAACATGATTCGCGCCTATTGGGGAACCATCCTGAGCGTCGATGACAGCATGGGACGCCTGATGAAGTTACTGGAACAACGCGGTGAGCTAGATAACACAGTGATAATCTTCATGGGCGACAATGGCTTGCTGGAAGGCGAACATGGCATGGTAGACAAGAGAACGATGCACGAAGCTAGCATCCGCGTCCCGCTCTTAATGCGATTCCCCAAACTGGCGGGTGGCAAAGCCAAGCGAGTGCCGCAACAAGTTTTAAACGAAGACATCGCTCCGACCATTTGCGAACTCGCTGGCGCCAAGCCGATGACCAACGTGCACGGCAAGTCGATGGTGAAAATGCTCGATATTGGCGACCCGAATTGGCGGACCGCATGGTTCTACCACTACAACTACGAAAAGCAGTTTCCTTACACGCCGAACGTCCGAGGCATCAGAATGGATCAGTGGAAGTTGATTCGATATCCGCACGGAGATGGTGGAGACGATCGGCACATGGGCGAACTTTACGACATCAAGAATGATCCGATGGAGACAACGAATCTTATCAAGGATCCCTCCCAAGCGTCTCGTGTGGCGGCTCTTCGTAAGCAGCTTACCGATCTGATGACCGCCAACGGTATTCTGCATGACAAAATGCCAATGGACGAAGGCATCAAGGGCGAGTTGCCCGATAAAGCCATTCGTTAAAGCGCTAGGCTAGTTAGCCTCCAATCTTGCGATCATACGTAGTGGACAGGGTCACGAGTCCCTCTACACATGCCGCCTCAGCCTTCTTTTCATTGACGCTTGGTTGGCGAATTCCATTGTTATCAAAGCTTTGCACAAAGAACTGGGAAATCACATGAATCGAAGCGTCAGACGACTCTCATTGCTAACTCTCTTTTCTTGTGTTGTGTGCCTTTCCTGCTCACGAGAGTTGCCTGCTGCGGACAAGCCCAACATCATTCTGGTCATGTGTGATGATCTCGGTTGGGGCGACGTTGGCTTCAACGGCGGAAAGATCATTCGAACTCCGCATTTGGACGCGATGGCAGGGAATAGCTTGAAGTTCAATCGCTTCTACGCCCAAGCTCCGGTATGTAGTCCCACACGCGGGTCATGCTTGACCGGACGGCATCCCTTTCGTTTCGGAATCCCAACAGCGAATTCAGGGCATATCAAGCCAGAGGAGCTGACGCTTGCGGAACTACTCAGGAAACAAGGCTACTCCACCGGGCACTTTGGTAAATGGCACGTCGGTACTTTGACCAAAACCATTAAGGATGCCAATCGCGGTGGCCCAAAGGGCGCCAAACACTTCTCGCCGCCACAGAACAACGGCTTCGATGTTTGCTTTTCGACCGAGTCCAAAGTGCCAACCTACGATCCCATGATCAAGCCCAAAGGCGCGAAGGCTGGCGGCCACTGGGATGCGATGGAGGAAAGATCTAAAGGGGAAGTCTATGGGACTTATTATTGGAATGAAAAGGGAGAGCGAGTCACGGACGATCTCGAAGGAGACGATTCGCGAATCATCATGGACCGAGCTCTTCCGTTCATCGAACAATCGGCCAAGTCGGACAATCCATTCTTTGCAATCATCTGGTTTCACACTCCTCACTTGCCAGTTGTTGCCGATGCCAAACACCGCGCGATGTATCCTGAGGCGGAATCCGTTCTGGCACGCAATTACTACGGCTGCGTGACGGCCATGGATGAGCAGATCGGTCGACTCCGAGAACGACTGCGAGAATTGTCCCTGGATCAGAATACGATGGTCACTTTTTGCTCGGATAACGGACCGGAGGGCAACTCATCGTCGCCCGGCTCAGCAGGCCCGTTCCGCGGCCGGAAGCGTTCGCTGTATGAAGGCGGCGTGCGAGTTCCTGGATTGATCGAATGGCCCGCGAAGATCGAACCCGGTGTGACCGACTTCCCGGCCGTGACAAGCGATTACTTACCGACCATCATCGACTATCTCGGCGCGGTAATTGAAGATGACCGCCCGATTGATGGAATCTCACTGCGTTCGGTGTTTGCTGGCGAGCAAGACTTGCGCAGTCGTCCAATCGGATTTCAATCTAGAACCCAAGCATCGCTGAGCGCTGATCAATACAAGATCTATCGCCCCAATGATCAGGCTCCTTGGGAGCTGTATGACCTGTTAGCGGATCCGTCGGAGAAGGATGATATTGCTGCAGATCATCCGGAAATTATTGCCTGCATGGCCCGCTACTTCGAATCCTGGAAGATGTCCTGCGCTCGTTCCGACGCGGGTGAGGATTACAACTAGTCCCACATAGCGCTTCTCCGTCCGCCTCCCTGTCCTCTCATACCTTTTTCTATTTCCACTAGCCGTTTGGTCTTGCGCCACGCGAATGAGGATTCCATCTGTGCAATCTAATCGTAACATCGCTCCGAGATATTCTCTTCGTCGTGGTTTCTTCAAAGGTAGTGCTGCTGCAGTTGGTTTGCTCGCGGGCGTGCAACAGGACCAGGCCGAGGCAGCGACCTCTCCGGCCAACTCGGCCGAGTGGAAAGAATACGATTTCGCAGGTCCAGATTCCCTCTACCACGGAAATGAATGGGAGAGTCTGAATCCTGGGTACTGGCAAGTCAAAGACAACTCGTTGCGCCGAAGATTACACAATGTGGGTGATCGTGCACGAGGCACTGGCTTTCCATTTCACTACTACAATCAAGGTCGGAAGATGCCGACCGAGTACGACCCGAGCTTGCCAGAAGGCATCTTGTATCGGCGCGAATGGAACATGCAGAGTAGCTTTCGCATTCAAGCAACATTCACTTATCGAGGCGATCGCACGTCGCCCAAGGAAGGAGACAATCCAGAGTGGAAGATGTACCAGGATGGATATGGTTATTTTGGACTAGCGTTCGGGGCAAAAAGTCTCTTTGAAAGCTACGGCAAGGTTCGCAACACGACGCAACTAATTTGGAGCGATGACGGCAAACTGAGCTTTCGCGTCCCAGGCAAAAATCGTCAAAACATTCTGTCAGAAACGAAAAGCGCTCCCAGACTAAAACGCGGTGACAAGGTCACATTGGTCCTCCATTGCGAAATCGCCAATGGCCAGGCACAGTTGACGGGCTTGTTTAGTCTCGGCTCTGAAAGAATCGAGTTGGAAGCCAGTATGCCTGCCTTTCGAGCGAAGGGATTTGTTGGCTTGAGCGGCCGTGGCTTGCTGGACTTCGAAGTGAATTCCTTCGCGGTTTTGCCTAGCACGAACGCATCAACTGAGCCTCGGCCCATTGAATGCTATAGTTGCTATCCGCTCGGCGACAGCTTAGAGCAGACCGACGGTAAATGGCAGGTGCGATTCGTAAGTCTATTTGAGACGGATGGCAAACAAGCCGAAGTTCGTATCTCGGATCAAGAGCGTCCCGCTGGAGGCTGGGAATCCTTGCCAGCCGCTGGAAAAGCCCAGATCGTGAATCACCAGTGGCGACGTAACACAGCGGTAATCGAAGCGACGCTTCCAGAGGATCCCGCAGAGAAGGAACTCTACTACACGGTTTGGAAAGACGGTGTGAATGTAACTTCCGACACGCGTATCGGAAGTGGATCGGTAGGGCAGGGTACTGGCTTGGTTGGTGACGTGCCAGCTCAAGGCGACTACGTCGGCAGACTGCCTAGACTACAAGCACCTTACAAGCTCTGCGGATTGAGCTGTCACGCCATCACCAGTGGACTTCAAGTGCCTGGCAACAAGGGATACCAGCGCACTGGCGGCGGAGATATCTGGCAGTTTCGAGATCAGCCGACACTAGGCGCCTACAAGCATTTGGAAGATTACAACTTCCAAGTCATGGTTTGGGAAGACGACGTCTGGTACATGGAGCTGGTGCTTTATCCTCCCAGCACTGACGATGCGTACAAAGTCATCAAGAACTCGATCTGCGGTCCGGCCAGTCGCTGGCAGATGATGCGGCACTGGAACATCATCAATCCCGGTGATCACGACTACGGCATGGATGACGTCAAAGGCCCAGAGCAGATTGCGATTCGTCGCGTCGAGGGGCTCGGACAAGATACTTCGTACATGAAACGCAATTTTCAAATTGTGCATCACTTGGTCACGGGTGAGGAAGAAGTTGATCCGTTAGCCAATCCAAAGAAGTGGCGCGCTTGGAAGATGCCGAATCGCGATTTCACCTTTGTCATCCTTGATTCGCGATTGTGGCGTAGTAGCCAAGACACCGACATGTGGGACGACGAAGGCTGGGATGCCTTCAAGAACCTCTACGATCGTACCGATCCGACACGCAGTCTACTGGGTGAAGAGCAGTTTTCGTGGCTCGAAAAAGTCTTGTCCACCGATTCCAGTCCTTTGATTTGCTTGACAGGCATCAACGGGATGCACACGATTTGGACCGGTCAGAACTGGAAAAATGGCAAGGAGAAAATCATAGACGGTCCCTTCGATCAACGGGACCGAGTCACTGCCGACTACGCTGGCTGGGTTAAAGCCGGTGCCGATCGTGTCCTTGAGCTTTTGGGCGCTCGCAGCGGAGTGGTTTCCGTTTACGGCGATGTACACAACGGCTGCATCATGACCAATCAAGAGCATCGCGTTATCGAATGCAGCTTTGGGCCCATCGGGCGTAGTGGCGGTAGAGCCGTGATTCCTGGCTTTGGGCGCAAGATGAAAGACTTTGACGGTCGAGAACTCGAAGTTCACTCGCTCTATCATTCAACTCACGCTGATCCTGATCAGAACAGGCACAAGCCCGGCGAACCCTTCTACTGGAATTTCCTTGAGATGGAATTTCACCCTTGGCGAGAAAGCAATAACATCGAAATGCGTGTGCGAAACATGATCGACGCGCCAGATGAGGAACCACGCGGCGGTGGAGAACTCAATTTAAAAACAGAAGAAACGGGGCGACAGCAAGGTAGCGAACTGCCCAGAATCCAGACTCTGCCAAATGCCGACGTGCGTTTCGCGACACTGGACGGTCGTCCCATCCGCGCCACGCGAAGCAGTCCGGACGGAAAGGTAACATTAGGAACTCTAGTCGATATCCCCGCAGGCACAAAGATTGTCGTCACAGCCCATGATTCTGAAAGCGTGGAGTCGATGTTAGTCACAACAAGCTAAAACAACATGGGACGATTGTCTCAATCTTCCTCAGCACATCCAGGTAATTCGTAGCCTCGAGGCGTATGCCGGCGGACTCATAGCCTGGTCTACTTCGGGAGTTGCCTGAACCGTTACTAAAATGAAACTAGATCAGGAGCTTTAACGCTCATCTCGCCAGACGGCGGAGCAAACTTGGTTAGTTTGATGCCGACAACAGACTTTTTGTACTCTTCGATCGTCGGCGTGCGGCCCAAGATAGCGGCAAGAACAACGACAGGTGTGGAAGCCAGCAGGGATTCGCCCTTCTTGCGTTCCGAGTCGGCAACCACTCGACCTTGGAACAACCGCGTTGAAGTGGCCAAGACCGTATCACCTTTGGCAGCTTTCTCCTGATTGCCCATGCAAAGATTGCAACCGGGGCGTTCCAAATACATCATATTCTCGTACTCAGTACGTGCCTGCTGTTTCGGCATCAAATCGTTGAATTCGAAACCCGAGTACTTCTGCAGAACGTCCCAGTCGCCTTCTTCTTTGAGTTCTTCGATGATGTTGTAGGTTGGAGCCGCGACGATCAGCGGAGCTTTGAATTGGACTGTTCCTTGCTCTTCCTCGAGATTGCGCAACATCTGAGCCACGATCTTCATATCGCCTTTGTGAACCATGCAAGATCCCACAAAACCTAGATCGACGTGCTTCTGACCTTCATAGAAAGTCAAATCGCGAATCGTATCGTGCGTGTATCGCTTGGAAGGATCGTCGTTGTGCACATCTGGATCCGCAATCATCGGCTCGTCGATGCGACTCAAGTCGACTTCCAACTCGGCATAGTAGTTCGCATTCGCATCAGGAGCCAAAGCAGGTTTTTCGCCGGAGCGAATTTCACCGATCCGCTTGTTGGCTTGATCAATGAGACCTTGTAGCACCTGTTTCTCGTTGTCCATTCCCTTGTCCACCATCACCTGGATCCGACCCTTCGCGATCTCCAGCGACTCTATCAAAGTATCGTCCTGAGAGATACAGATCGAGGCTTTCGCCTTCATCTCCGCCGTCCAGTCGGTGAACGTAAAGGCTTGGTCGGAAGCCAAGGTTCCAATGTGCACTTCGATGATCCGACCTTGGAATACATTATCGCCGGCGAACTTGTCCAGCATTTGAGCTTGAGTCGAGTGAACGACATCGCGGAAGTCGATATGGTCTTGCATTTCCCCAGTGAAGGTAACTTTCACCGATTCAGGAATCGGCATCGAAGCTTCACCCGTCGCCAGTGCAAGTGCCACCGTGCCTGAGTCAGCACCAAAGGCAACGCCCTTGGACATTCTTGTATGCGAATCCCCACCGATGATGATCGCCCAATCGTCTACCGTTAGATCGTTCAGTACTTTGTGGATCACATCAGTCATCGAATGATAGACACCCTTGGGATCACGGGCGGTGATCAACCCGAAGTCATGCATGAACTTCATCAAACGTGGAATGTTCTCTTGTGCCTTCTTATCCCAAACCGATGCGGTGTGACAGCCGGACTGATAAGCTCCATCAACGATCGGCGAGATGATCGTTGCCGCCATCATTTCCAGTTCCTGCGAGGTCATCAGTCCTGTCGTGTCTTGCGAGCCGACGATGTTGACTTCGACCCGTACGTCAGACCCAGCATGCAACGTCTTGCCAGGCGTGTTGCCCACGGCATTGCGGTTGAAGATCTTTTCAACTGCGGTCAGTCCTTGCCCTTCTTGAGAAATCTCTTTGGAAGGCGCATAAACAGGTGGCACATCGATACCGAGAGTTTTCGCAGCGAAGGTTTGCAGCTTCTTACCGAACACGATCGCATAAGAACCACCCGCTCTCATGAACTCGACTTTTTGCGGCGTGAAGGCACTCGAAACATCAGCGAGTTCCTGATCGCCGCTGTAAAGCTTTTTCTCTTTCGTATTGATCGTCAGTACGGTACCTGTGTCGACCGAGTATATTTGCTCGAGTTCAGGTTCACCGTCTTCGTCAAACACCACGTTGCCGTCGGCATCCAGTTTCTTCACCCAATTCTTTAGATCCAGGCCAATACCGCCTGTTACGCCAACCGTCGTGAGAAAGATCGGAGAGATACCGTTTGTTCCTGCAACGACTGGAGCAATATTGATGAATGGCACGTAGGGACTTGCTTGCTTGCCGATCCAAAGCGCAACATTGTTGACGCCAGACATTCGCGAAGAGCCAACGCCCATGGTTCCTTTTTCGGCAATCAGCATCACTCGTTTGTCAGGATGCTTTTCTTGGAGCGTGACAAGCTCTTTTTGAGCGGTTTCGTTGATCAAGCATTTGCCGTGCAACTCTCGGTCCGAACGCGAATGGGCCTCAGCTCCGGGAGACAGCAAGTCGGTAGAGATGTCCCCCACTCCAGCTACGTAGGTAACCAGCTCGATTTTCTCGGGCACATCAGGCAGCTCTGTGAAAAACTCCGCCTTCGCATAGCTCTCAATAATGTCTTTGGCGTTCGTATTGCCCGCCTTGAATGCCTCTTCGAGTCGGCCCGTATCCGCTTCGTAAAGAAAGACTTGAGTCTTCAGAACTTCAGCAGCCTTTATGGAAATCGACTCGTCGTCGCCCAGAGCCAAATCAAGCAACACTCGGATCGACGCGCCGCCCTTCATGTGCGAAAGCTGTTCCAAGGCAAACTCTCGCGAGATCTCAGGAAGCGTCGAATCACCAAGAACGATTTCTTTCAGGAACTCTGCTTTGACAGCCGCCGCACTCGTAGTCCCTGGAAGTGTGTTGTAGATCAAGAACTTCAGTGAGTCTTCACGGTGAGGATTCTCTGCGTCTTTAATCTGAGCAATGATCTCTTGCGTAAGCTCTGCACCATCGATCGGCTTGGGATGAAGCCCCTGCTTTTTGCGTTCTTCGATTTCGTCAAGGTAGGCAGCATAAAGGCTCATAGGAATCGCACCAGTTTCGGATGTATTATTCAGTGTACGTATCGCGTCAGTCAGGAATCTGGGCCAGCGATACGGCGCATGCAAAAGTGAGTCTGGAAAATGAGGGGTGCATCCAATTATCAAGGATTCTGAGCAAAAAGGTAGCCCAGTCTGCCAAGTGATTAGTCGCTGTCGCTGCAATTATTTTTTGACAGAGAAAAGACAAAACCGCTCCGCTCAGGGCAGATTCAGTAGGTTCGACGCAGTTAGAAGGGCCTAAAGTCTTGCCGACTTCAGCTACGGAGTTCGACGGGCACGGCTAGCGCCAAAGCACATCGACATTGGTTTGCTCGTTGGCGCGTAAAGCGATGGTGATGGAGTCATGGTTCGTCGTCAATTTGCCGATACTCACGCCCAGGTAGTCAACTCGATTGGCAGCCTTCGCATCATGCATTAGGCGAATCACCGCGTTGCTGGATCTGCCTTGCGTTTCTTGAACAAACAGCCTCAGACCGACTGTCTCGCCGCTATCATTGACGAGCGGCGATTCAAGATGCACGATAACGTTCTTAGCATTAACACTGGTCAACCAAGCTTGAGCCTCTTGGACTTTTCCAGAAAGCGGCAGGGAATAGCGGCGGTCCAGAAAATCCTCCGCCATTTGCAGCGGTTGCGGCAAGTCCACGCCGATACCAATGCGGGATTCCGACTCCTTGCTATCGAAGGGCAGAATGGTTTCTAGGAAGCGAGATTCGGTTCTTCGGTGAAAGGCAAGACCGCCAGTGAGATAATGCGTGCAGTACTCCGATTCGTCGATTTCGATCAATGCTGGTGAAACGGTCTGACCATTTGCCATCGGATGCCGGCGACCGCACTGGAATGAGTTGAGGATAGCGGCTTCGGTAGGCCAAGCGAGACGCAGCACGTAAGCCGAACGCCAGGGATTGGAATTTGCCAGAGGCTTCATACCCTTCAGCCGAGTGGCGACTTCCATTACTCGGCTGCCGCGCCAAAGTTCATAATCGATCTCGAACTCGGCCTGCGATTCGCCATCAAGTACAAGACGCCCAGAAGCTCGAACCAAGCCGCAAATATTGGAACTGGTAAGCATGCGGACGTCTTTGGCTTGCATCTCGGAGTACGAGAATTTTCCGTTGTCGAACCGGTCGCGTCGAGCAAGCATCAAGCTGAGACGATTTCCGCGGCGCCCTGGCATATAAAGACTTTTTAGATGTCCGCGGCGGTTATCCACCTGCGCTTCGAGGAACTCGTTCTGGACAACTCCTCCAAGTTCGGCCAAGTGCTGTTGCTTTGGATTGCTCGCCTTGTCAGCAAATGGCGCGACGACAAAACCAAAAGAAGGAACATCGAGACAGCTGTAGCGGTCATGCCCGACGCGACCGCTTGCGTACTTCCAGCCAGCGTCCGCAAACTGCTTTTCGGCAGCGGTTTGCACCCTGATGCGCTGCGCGAGACTTCGAGAATTGATCAAGAGCCGACCTGTCGGTTCTTCTCCTGATTTCGCTGGAGGCGTGGAAGGGCAAAGCAACGTTTGCAACTTAGAAATGATCTCATCGCTACACCTGTCGGCTAGCTCAAGTGCCCTTTGCTGGTCCGAAGCTACATCCTTTTGCGAGTAGCTGTCTAGGAAACCATCGCAAAGTTCGATCAGCCCCCTAAGATCGGATGAGAAGGCACAGTCGCTTGTTTTGTGCGGAGGCTCCTCCTGGGGCTCGACTTGGGAGTCAGCGCCAGCTGAATCACTCAAATCAGAAGTACTGTCTTCCCCCCCCTCTTCCCTTGCTTGCGACGTCTCTTCTTCTCGCAGCGTGTTTCCCACTGGCTGAGGTTTGTAATGCTCGAGTTGCCAAGCGAGATTGGCCAAGTTTTGCAACGAACGACAGCGGCTCGCGATCACTTGGAGCGCGCGAGTTGCTTCCAGGAGTTTTGCTGGTGCCTCGGAGCGTGCCAACCAATTGTACTTAAAGTCAGATGTATTGAGGCGTTCTTGGTGATAGGGATCGTCTGTATCGCAAAAGTACGGCGTGCCGTGCGACCAACGCCCAAGCGCTGGCGTGCGTTTTTCAATCATGCTGAGCCAATTCGCGTAGTCACTGGTTTGGCCGGGCCAATGCGCGAAAACCAGTGTCGGCACGTGCTGATGGTCCAAAGCATCGCCGATATCCCAGCCAAGTGCCAGGAAACTCGAAGCGTCACTCGCATCGCGAACTTCAGATGCGATCGCCGAGATAAAAGTCCCATCAGAGGCTTCCCAGGAAATCTTGGTTTGACTTCCTTCAGGGTAGCTGCCTTCGGACCAAGCAGTAAGGAATACTCCTTGGTAACCAAATCGCTTCAAATCGGCAGCGTGATCCGTAATCATGCCAAAGGACATCCGCGCGAAGCAAGTCGGTTCGGGCAGGTCGAGTTCTGCATAGGCTATTTTCCCGCGATGCAAATCGCGGCTTAGACTCTCACGCGGCATTAAGGAGTGTGAGCGTTCGGCGTCGAGGCCTCCGAGCAAACTTGAGTCGCCCGAGTTGACTTGAGCGCTGAGCGCCGCAAAGTTTTTGGGCTGTTCTTGTTTCATCTGACGCAGAAGGGAAGCACTCGCCAGAAACGAAGTCGGCTCGCTCTGCTCGCTGAGCTGACGAGTGAGCGACTTGCCGAGTACGGTCGGTGCGAGCAACGTGACGTCGAGCAGATGTACATCTAGCGAGTAATAGTGGTCGCGTTCTTGTCCAAGGGTGTCAAAGCAAGCTTGCAGCGACTCCTCTGCTTTTTCCGCTTCTCCGGCGAGAATGGCTTCGGCCGCAGCGACTACTTGCTCGGCGAATAGCAGCTGATCGAGATTCGAAGTGTATCTTAGCTGGCGTGTCATCAGCTGAATCTGGAGATATGCGTAGCCCAGAGCAGCAAATTCGCAGAGTTGCTGCTCGGTCAGCTTGTCTTGAAGCTCAGCTCGCTCCGATCCCCCAATCCCGGAGAGCTCTAGCAATTCTCGCTGCAGCTCCATCCAATCGCTATGCGGTTCCTGCAGCAAGCAATCTTCAGCGGACTCAAAGATCGGGTCCAATTCCGACTTGGCGATTTCGGGCAGAATCAGTAAGGAGCCAGCGATATCGCCGGGGCTGCTGCTGGCCTGCTGCCAGGCTGGAATGTTCTGCATGCGTTTGATTAAAGCCGGATGCCACAGGCTCGCCCAACCTGCCAACAATGCAGCCGCCTCTTCCCGAGGCAAGAACCTAGGAAAACCTTCCAATTCATAACCGGGCAGCAACAACAGACAGCGTTTCAAGTCACTGATTGCATTGGCATTTGGCATCGGAGATCCAGATCAAGCAGTTTGGGACAGCATGGGACTTAAGAAAGACTATTGAACCGCTATGGTTCTCAACTTACGAGACTGTAAATTCTCTGGTGGCAGAAGGGAGCGGTTTCTGATCCTGGCAGGTCGCAATGCTCACGACAGGAAAAGTTGGCAAAAAGGGATACCAGATATATTAGAAATTTGACATCAGGGACCCAATCTCGATACAGTTTAATAGGTGAGGGAGTCTTTTCTGCCGATTAGATTTCTGACAACTACTGCTATTTTCTCGGTTCCGGCCTAACAAAGTTTTGCCGGATTCGTTGTAGTAGTGACTTTTCGTCCGCTCTAGTCTCATCGTGATCATAATGCGCACAAGATAGGGAAGATCTTCCGCTTGCGCAAAAGCAGATCCAAAGCACACGAAGAAGGTTCGTTTCATGGCCAATGCATCATCAGTTTGGGGCATTGAAATAGGTCAAAGTGCGCTCAAAGCGCTTCGTTGTTCAGTCGACGGCGACCAAGTAGTAGCGGAAGCGTTTGACTATATCGAATATCCAAAAATCCTCAGTTCACCAGATTCCAACGCGGAAGAAATGGTGCGCGAGGCTTTGTCGACTTTCGTCAATCGTAACGACCTGAAAAAGACACGGGTCGCACTCAGCGTTCCAGGTTCCAGCGGTTTGGCGAAATTCTTCAAGCCACCACCGGTTGAGCTCAAGAAGCTCCCGGACATTGTCAAATACGAAGCTCGCCAGCAGATCCCATTCGAACTGGAAGACGTGATCTGGGATTACCAGCTGATGGAAGGCAGTGATATCTCGGATGGCTTTGCTTTAGAGAGCGAAGTCGGTCTGTTCGCGATGAAGCGAGATGCGGTTTATCGCACTTTGCAACCACTCGAAGACGCTGACGTGGAAATAGAAATTCTGCAGCTCGCGCCTCTTTCGATTTACAACATGGTCACCTTCGAACGTGACTTGGCGACGGACGAGGACTATCAGTACGACAACGAAAAGCCACCTAGGTCCACCGTTGTTCTGGCGATGGGTACAGACACGACGGACTTGATCGTCACCAACGGCTATCGCGTGTGGCAGCGAAGTATGCCGATCGGCGGTAATCACTTTACACGTCAGCTGACGAAAGATTTGAAGCTAACCTTTGCCAAGGCCGAGCATCTGAAGCGAAATGCGATGGAGGCGGATGATCCGAAGTTGGTCTTCCAAGCCATGCGTCCAGTCTTTAATGACTTGGTGACCGAAGTCCAACGCTCGATGGGCTTTTTCCGTAGTTTGAACAAGAATGCGGATATTGGCGGAATCTTGATGATGGGTAATTCGGTCCAGTTGCCTGGATTGTCTCAGTATCTGAGCAAGAACTTGGCGATGGAAGTCGATGTTCTTACCAACTTCAACAAACTGGAAGGTGGCGAAGTTACCGCTGCTCCTGCCTTCAAAGACCACGTCTCCACCTTTGCTCCAGTTTACGGCCTGTGTCTACAAGCACTTGGTCATGGCCCAGTTTCAACCAACTTGGTGCCAAGTGAAGTGGTCACCGAACGACTGGTGCGTTCCAAGAAACCTTGGGCTTTGGCGGGAGCAGCATGTCTATTCCTCGGATTCACTGTAGCGCTCTACAGTCAGGCGAAAAACTACGGTGAAGTCCATGAGGATTTGTGGGAAAACGCAACCAAAGCTGCCGCAGGCACAAAATCCACAAGCGACACTCTGATTTCAGAAGACAAAGCCCAGATGGCGAAAGTGGCACTCCTGAAACAGCTTGGCGAGGAAGTAGGGGGAAGTGGCGATCGTAGAATCCTCTGGATGGAATTGCTCCGCAGTCTGCATAACTCATTGAAGCGTCCTGCAGACTTCAACATCGACAAGCTACCGAATCCTGCAGAAAAGCCTTACAAAGATTGGCCAGAGCTATTTCTGACCAAGTTTGATAATAAGCAGGTGGACGATCTAACCAAAGCACTTACGCCGATGAAGCTAAAGAGCTACTCCGATGGCAAAATGACTTGGCGTGTCGATACTGGCGTTGTCGACGCGGAAGCAGCAGCCAATGAAGCTGCGGAGGGAGATGCAGGTGTCGGCGCTGAAGCGGGAACAGAAGTAGAAGCCGGCGCCGAAGTAACTGCAGAGATGGTTCTTGGGGCACCGCCAGAAGGTGCGGATCCTCTTGAATTTAACAAGGGTTGGGTCATTCAAATTGACGGTTATCACTACCACAACGATCCGAGTTACAGTGCTACGGGTGACCAACAAGAGCGTTACGTTCTGAAGACTCTTATCCGCGAGTTGGAGGAGGGCAGTGTAGAGTTGCCAATCGATGCCGAAGGCAAGGAAACTAGGACTTTCACATATAAAGAATTAGGTCTCATTGCCCCGCTGGTTCTTAAGGGCACCTATAACCCTGATCATAAGATGCCTAATCCGGAGTACCAAAAGAAGCTTCGTGAAATGGGCATGGCCTCCAACGACGCCGGGATGGGTGCTGGCATGGGCGGCGAAGGTGGAGAAGGCGGCGCGCCTGGTGCAGGAGGCATGGGCGGAATGGGAGCCGGTATGGGCATGGGTGGCCCTGGCGGCGGCATGGGTGGCGAAGGCTACGGAGCGGGAAGCGGAACTGGGGCCGGCGGTTATGCTGCTGGAGATCAGAAGATTCTCGACGATGATGGCAACGAAATCCCTAAGACTTTTGATGCCCCGCGATATGACTTCACCGTACAGATACTCTGGCGTGAAACTCCATTGACCAGACGCCTTGAAATTCAACGCAAGGCAGAGGAGGCAGCAAAGGCTGCAGCAGCCGCAGAAGCTGCAATGAATGGCGACGATAACTTAGCATCGAGCTAGTTGTTAGCACAGGAAGACTCACTAACGTTGCCTGAGACGCCTCTGGGCACTTAAAGAACACAACCTTACAAACTCACACTGATGCGTGGCTCCCGCCAGACGCGAATGACATAAATCTGATTGGAAATCTAGTTATGGATCAGCTAAAACCCATTCTCGAACAGTGCAAGAAACACTTGTTTTGGATTGTTACAGGTGTGTCCGTCCTGTTCGGCTGCGTGGCATTTTTCCTGTTAAGCTCGACGATCAGCGAGAAGTTTAAGGATCAAGTTTCTAAATTGGACGCCAGCTACAGTAGCGTTTCACAAGTTAGAGCAGCGTTGTCGACGCACCCCAACGAAGAATCTGACAATGCGATGCAGACGATAATTAATAACCTTGAAGATGACGTGCAGGCAGCTTGGAGGCAACAGTACAAGTTTCAAGAGACGTTGCTGGTTTGGCCCAAGGAAATCCTTGAGAATAACCCGCGTTTGATTCGCACGCTTAAAAGGTACAGCCCCATTGAGCTGAAGACGACTTTTCCCGAACAGCCAAGTGACCTGACGCCTCAGATTCGCGAAGAGTACAACGCCTACTTTGACAAAGACATGCCGCGGCTCGCCAAGATCATTGGCGTGAACTGGAAAGGCCAAGCTAGTGCAGCGGCTGCCATGGGAGGCGGCGGATATCCGGGAGCTGGTAGCGGAGGTTACGGCGGATACGGCGGGGGTGAAGGAAGTGCTGGGGGCTACGGCGGAGAGGGCAGCGGTGGCTATGGCGGAGATGAAGGAAGTGCCGGTGGCTACGGTGGTTATGGTGGCTACGGCGGTTACGGTGGAGGAGTAGCGAGTGGAAAAGGGCCCGCTGATGTCGTGATTTGGCCAGAGTCGAGCCAGACCGAAATGCTAAATGCCATCCGCATGTGGCAGGGAACGACACCGACCATTTACGAGATCTTCTACACACAAGAAAACATGTGGATCTTGGAGTCACTACTCAACATTATTCGCAAAACAAACCTGCAAGAAAACAAGCAGCCCGCGACGGCCAATTTCCAATGTGCAGTCAAAGAAATCGAGTTCATTCGTATCGGTCGTACCGCAATGGGTCGTGCCGGTAACGTAGACGGCGCTGGAGCTGCCGGCGGAATGGGCATGGGGATGGGTAGTGGTGGCTACGCCGGTTCTGGAGCGGGTTACGCCAGCGGCGGCGAGGGCTCGTACGGTTCCGGTGGCTACGGCTCTGGTGGAGAAGGATCCTATGGCGGCGAAGGCTCGTACGGTGGCGGCTCATACGGTGGCGAAGCTGAGGCTGTTACTACAGATCCAGCGGCCAATCGCTACGTAGACGCAAACTTCAAACCTGTCTCCGGTAATGACCTTCGCACTAGAATGCAGAGCGATGCACCCGAAGATGCTTATTTTGCGGTAGCGAAGCGAATTCCGATTCGTATTCGCGTGAAGATGGACCAGACCAAGATTCAGCAGTTTCTAGCCAACTGCGGAAACGCAGCACTGACACTTGAAGTTCGCCAAGTCCGGATCGGTGATACAGTCGCAGCCGCTTCTGCAGCCGGTGCTGCCGGGGGTGGTGGTTACCCGGGCATGGGCGGCGGCGGCGGAGCTCCCGGCCCTGGTGGTATGGGCGGCATGGGTATGGGCGGCATGGGTATGGGCGGCATGGGCATGGGCGGCGAAGGCTACGGCGGTGAAGGTGGTGGCGAAGGCGGATATGGTGGCTATGGCGGTCTAGCCGGAGCTACCAGTGACACAGAATCCTTGGACGTTGAGATTTATGGATTGGTTTACTTGTTCAACCCGGTGAAAGACCTCAATTTGAAGGAAGTCGACGAGGATACGGAGATGAATACCTCTGCTGGGACTGATCAAGCTGCGGAAGGCACTGGGACTCCCGAGCCAGAAAAGTCAGAAAACACTGACGGCGAGAAGCCGGCTGGTGAGGCTAGCAAGCCAGCCGACGACTCCAGCGGTGGCTCCCAGCCAGGCGAGGAAACAGGCGATAATCCACCGGCAGACGCTGGGGATGGCAGCTAACCGACATCCATTAAACACTCTCGTGTATCCGAAACACCCGGCTACATTACACCAAAAAGATCACCGGCAGTTTTCAACCCAATTGATTGGAATCGAAAATGTTTGGCAAGAAGAAAAACGAAGACGTTAGCGAAGCAGCTCCGGCACCTGCCAAAGAGGCGAAAGCGGGGCGCAAAGGTGGCAAGAAGAAGGCGATCACCAAGGGTGGTCCTGGATTTTTTGCGATGCACGTGGAAAAACTTCTGCTCGCACTTGTTCTCCTGGGCGTCGGATACTTTGTGTATTCCAGCATTTCGCTAGAAGGCTACAAGAATGCAGGAAAGGAAGACAATCTTACCAGAGAATCACAGGATCTACTGAACCAAGTCAAAACGGGAAGTCACTGGGAAGCCATTAAAGCCGAACGTGCAGAAGAGATAGTCTTCGCAAAAAACCTTTATGCGGGCCGAGTACAGCTGGTTCGCAAACCAATCCCATTCAGCAAATATCCCATCAACAAGATGCAGCCAAGCAACGACGGATTCAAGCTGCCCCGACAAGATCCGTTATTGTTCCCACCAGAACAACTGCTTGTCACCAACGTTTTTGGTCCGATGGCGGTCATCGTCGAAAAAGATTTCCCGGACGCGTTCGAGCAAGTCGATGAGGATGACGAACCACTTTACCCGAACGCTGGACCGGTTGCGAAGAAACGCCGTTCAAGCAAGCGTGGCCGTGGCGGCCGTAGTGGAGCTGGCGGGCCGGGCGGAGAAGGCGGCATGGGCATGGGTTCTGGCGGCGGCTACGGTGGTGAAGGCGGCTTCGGTGGTGAAAGCGGCGGAGCACCTGGAGTTGGAGAAGAGAAAACGGTAGTCCGTTTTATGAATCCCAACTACGACCTCGGTGCACCTGTTGGCCAGAACTTTGCCGGTAGCGCTGGTGCAGGAGGTGGCTTCGGCGGATACGGAGGCTATGGTGGCGGCGAAGGCATGGGAATGGGCGGCGAAGGCATGGGCATGGGAGGTCCTGGCGGCGGCATGGGCATGGGAGGTCCTGGCGGCGGCATGGGAATGGGCGGTCCCGGCGGAGGCATGGGAGGCGGTGGTTACGCCTCTGGAGGCGGCCGAGATGGACTTGGTAGCCGAGAAAAAGACAAAGGCCCGCAGAAGAAGGTGGTCGCACGACCCGTGATGTTCAATGCCATCACAGCCTTGATGCCTCACAAGAAGATTTTCGAAGAATACAAGAAGGCGCTGCAAAACACAGGACCATTTATCGCCGGTCGCGATTTGCCTGTATACAGCGACTTTGAACTCCAACGTGTAGAAGTCTCCAAGGATCCGACGCGGGAGATCAAAGATGACGAATGGATCACGGTCGCACGCTCTAGCCAGTACATGCTGTACAAGAGAGACAAGTGGGCAACCGTCGCTCCTCACGGGCAGGCCTTGCCGGAAGTAGTCGAGCGGAACTCCATCGCGGCGGGCATTACGATGCCGATCCCTCCGATGCTCTTGCGTGACTACCGAGTGTTCAGTCGCCACCCTGAAATCGATTGGGCGTGGGACTTTAGACCGTTGCGCCCACCAGTAGATCCAAGCAAGAAAAAGAAAAAGGAAGAAGAGAAGTTTGACGAAAACGCTCGGCCTGGCGACAAGAAGTCTGGTGGTGCAACCGGCGGCTACGGCGGCTACGGCGGCTACGGCGGCTACGGTGGCGAAGGCATGGGCGGACCCGGCGGCGGCATGGGAATGGGCATGGGCGGTCCTGGTGGCGGCATGGGTATGGGCGGTCCTGGCGGCGGCTATGGCGGTGAAGGTGGCTATGGCGGCGAAGGCATGGGCGGCTACGGCGGTTATGGCGGTGAAGGCGGCATGGGCATGGGCGGTCCCGGCGGCGGCATGGGCATGGGTATGGGAGGTGCATTCAGCGGCTTCAATGCACCACAGCCAGATTACAAGATGATTCGCTGTTACGACATCCGGATTGGAATCGACGATATAGGCAAGATTTATCGTTATCGAATTCGGGTCGGAATGAGCGATCCAAACTACCCTGAGAACGAAGCTCTTGATCCGAAACCCGACTCGATGGAACCTGCGGTGTGGGATCGAGTGAATAAGGTGCGAGCTGCTGACGATCGTATGTTCGACCGAATCCAAAAGCAGAACAAAGATGCCGTGAAACGTCGTACGCTGCGAGTCACCGAGTGGAGTGCAGTGAGTGCTCCGGTCTTGATCAAGGCTCAGTACGAAGTCTTTGCCGGTGAAGTCGAATATGCTGGACCGACTGTCTTCGAAGAAAACAACAAGGTCTTCGCTATCGCGACCAAAGAACCAACTGCCAAGGTCATGGTGACTCGAACCGCACTCATGGGATCTCGGGTTGCAATGGAAATGGAAGTTCGCCGAGGAACGGTAATGAACGCAGCAAAAGAGGACCTGCAAGTCATCGTACCTCACACTCGCATCATTAAGGCGATGGACGACGAAGCTCTTGAGAGTTTTGCAACCGTAGCAGACATTCGCGGCGGTGTGCCACTCCATCTAGACAGTAACGATGATCCACAGACTACCCAAGGCGAGCTTCTCATCGTGCATCGGGATGGTCGCGTCGAAATCACCAATGATTTCGATGATCGATTCCTCTACCGCATGTACAACTTCTCGGACGAGAAGGAAGCAGCGACCCAGACTTCGAATTCTCAAGGATTCGGCAGCGGAGGATACGGTGGGGAAGGTGGCGGAGCTGGCGGCAGTGGCGGCGGCTACTAGCCAGCCTCCCAACCAACTCTTCGCCCATCGTCGGGCGAAATAACTTGAATTTCAATCTAAAGAGTAGCCCATTGGCTGCTCTTTTTTCGTTTGCGCCTGCATCTTAGATGAATCCTGCTGTTTGCAAATTTTGTCTGTCTGGAAATCTATCATGCGTGGCTTGGTCACACTGCGCCTCGCCAAGATTTCCTTTTCCATTCAAGTCGTGCTGCTAATCGCTATAGCTGTCTTCGCTTTAACGCGTTTATCCGTCCACAAGAACCCCTCGCTACTGCTCGCCGTTAACGGAGGCCCTCTCTTGCTGATCTACCTGATCAACTTCACCCTATCTTCGATGATCGCGTGCGACATCTTGGGTGAGTTCGTGCAGAGCGTCTTGAGTGTATCCAGCGTTTTCAACGCGATCTTTAGGGCAAGTGGACTTGGTCGAATGGCTTGGCCCGCTCTCTGTAATTGCGAGCCCGCTCCTACCTCAACCCAAATGTATCAAGGCATCTATGGCGGAAATTCAAATCCATTCGCTTAATTCGAGAGCAAGAACTCGGCCACAGATGAGCTGCTTGGCATTCGGAGCCATCTTCCGAAAACGCCAGGATTACTTATCGCGTTTCTCGACCTCTTTGCGAATCGCTTCACTTGCGTTTTTCAGTCGCTCCGGCCATGCGAACCTGGTTGCCGCAGACGGATCGTAACCTGCCAAGTGCCCTGTGAGTCGCGAGGTGGGCTTGCTGTAAGCTAGCTCCGTTTTGCCAAATACTTCTTCACAGAGCTTGGCCAACCGAGGATCGTATTCTTTTAACTCTTCGCGAGTATCAACGTGATTGTGATCATGGTCTGGAGGACGATTGTTGTCAAACCAAGACTGAACTCCTTCCGCCCAGTACTCATTCTTATTTACCGATGCATACTTTGACTTCCAAAGGCCCGTCGCCATCGCTTGGTCGTATGCAACCTTCAGGCGCTTATCAAAACTTGGATCAACCGCCTGAAGACCAACCAAGTGAATATTGTGAGCAAACTCGTGAATCAAGATATTCTCTTGATGATAAGGATCTCCCGGAAAGGCAAGGAGATTTTCTTCCGCGCAGGAACAAATCGGATCTCGCGCATGCCCTCCCAAACCACGAGCCCTTCGATCCCAGTAGTCTTTGGGCTTTAACTTTGCATGATAAGGATTCTCTGTCGTGAACTCACTGTAACCCATGACAATCAAACGCGAACCATTCTCGATCATCGCCTTTCGCACATCTGGTCTTTCAGCCAACAACAAGTCCACGAGATAGGCCGCCTCTTTCAACGCGTAGTCATTGACTTTGGCGGTTGAGATAATGGGATAGCCGCCTGCGCTCACATGCTTCTGAAAATAGCCTGGGACCTTCAGCGACTCCGGCGGCACGGTCACCTTGTAATCCCGGCCATCTTGTGCATCGGCGATCGATACTATTGAAATGCATAGCAGTAGGGCGGAGAGGAGATACTTCATGTCAAATTGCTGTATTGGAGAGTCCGGTCGAAGTAGCGTGAAGCGCGTCTATCTTAAGCTATTTCAATGTCATCCTCGTGAGAACCAAACACAACCAGATTTCGAAAAACTAGGCAATTCGAATGGCCATACTCCTTGCCGGCAACGCACGCACGAATTGCGACTCGAGCCAATTCATCCAAGATAATGTCGGAACCGGAATTCTCGTGACAAACGGGATGTGTGAAGAGTTTCTCGAATCTGGTTTCACCGGGGTTCGCCAGCAGTATAATTTAGGGCAAGTAATTTCCAAAAATTACCTCTTGGACGTTCCCCACAAGTGAACGTTAGCCAATATTCCGGCAGTCCTTTGCGGTGCAGGATTTGACATTTTTGGCGCATTGGTTCCGGTGGGACAGATCTATGAACCCGAAAAACGAAGAGCCAAACCAGGCATCGGATACGCGAGTCCTCGATCCAGAGGATTGGGTCGACGCGTACGGAGACAAGATGTTCAAGTACGCCAGAGCGCGACTTCGCGATATTGAAGCAGCTGAGGAGGTTGTCCAGGAGGCGTTACTGTCCGGTTTTCGTCGCCAAGACTCGTTTTCTGGCCGAGGCACACAAGTCGGCTGGCTGATGACAATTCTCAAAAACAAAGTTTTGGACCGCATCAGGCGTCGCGACAAGATCTTGGAACAGTCCTGGGGCGGCGAGTATGATCCGACAGTCCTTTTGTTCGACGAAAAGGGAAACTGGCGTCCGAGCGCCCTGCCTAGAATCGAGCCAGGTGAAAAACTGGAGGCTAGTGAGCTGTGGGGGGTGGTCAAGGAATGTTTGGGAGCTGTTCCAGGACATTTGGCCGATGTTTTTGTGCTCAACGTGATCGAAGGTAAACCGGCTGAGGAAATCTGTAAGGAGTTGGAGATTTCGACGTCTAACCTGTGGGTGAGGTTGCATCGAGCCAGACTTGGCTTGGCAAAATGCGTGGGCTCGAAATGGTATGACAAAGACATGGATCAGAAATTAACGAACTCCAGGGCGAAAGGAGCTCGCTGAGATGTCCGACCTGAGCAATCTGAAAGCGGCTGAGCTCATCTCGCGTTCACTCTCCGGTGTGCTAAGTGATGATGAAGAGGCGGAGCTGAAGCAGTACATGGAGGGGCAGAACGAAGAACAAGTCGCGATGGCCAACTCCTATTCTAGCCTTGCCGAGATGATTGAGAAATCTGCAGTCTGGTCCCGTGAGCAACTCAAGGCAGAGGAAGAGCTCGGGCTGAGCGAACTCTCCAAGGAACGCATGCGGCGCTCAATGCGGAAGGCGAAAGTTGATGCTTTGCGACAAACAAGCACAGGCTCCCCAGGACAGACCGAAGCAGATAACTCCCGCATGGTCGCCGAGAACCGCGACATTTATCAGACACAAGACTACCGTCAGTCAGATTCAATTCATGAGTCATCCAACGACCTAAGTGCAACCGCTGGAATCGAGGGTGAGAACGAGATCCGGCAAGCGGTCAGTCGCTTTACGCTACTGAAGAAAATCGGCGAGGGCGGTTTAGGAACGGTCTGGCTCGCGCGAGACGAATTGCTGCATCGCAACGTCGCCATCAAAGAGCTCAATGAAACCGCAGCAAAATCGCGCCGACAGTGGGAACGCTTCCGGCGCGAGGCCGAGATCACCGGGCACTTGGAACACCCTAACGTCGTTCCACTTTACATGAGTGGAGTAAATCCAGAGACGCGACGTCCATTCTACGCAATGCGATTTTTGGGTAAACGTACTCTTTCAGAAGCGATCGAAGAGTACCACGCGAAGCTCGCTACGGACGTGGCAGAACCGCTCGATCTGCACCGGTTGTTAAATTCCTTCCTGAAAGTCTGCCAGGCAATCGCATACGCTCATTCTCGCGGCGTGATCCACCGCGATCTGAAGCCAGAGAATGTGGTTTTGGATAGCTTCGACCAAGTCCTTGTGCTCGACTGGGGCTTAGCGAAGATGGAATCAGAAGGTGAGTTGGCGATGCGTCTGACCCTGCAGGGTAATGTCGCCGATGCAAGCCTTAGCGCTACGCTCGACGGCGACATTGTCGGCACTCCGCTCTACATGGCACCCGAGCAAGCCGCTGGTGATTTGGAAAAAGTCGACGCCAGGACTGACGTTTATGGCCTTGGTGCGATTCTGTTTGCGATACTCACTGGCACCGCACCGCACCAAAATAGCAACGTGTCGCGCGACGGAAAACTCCGAGTCAAAGACTTCTTGGAATCTATCGTTTCATCGGAAACGCCCAGTCCTCGCAACCTGAACTCAACTGTATCCAAGGACCTTGAAGCGATCTGCATGCGAGCCATGGCTAAGGAGAAGTATGCACGCTTCGGAGATGTGACGGAGTTGGCTGCCGCCGTCGAGCGCTGGATTGCTGGCAGAAACGAGAAAGAGTCTCGATACGACGCCATGAGAATGGCTGGACGCGATCTCAAGTCGCGTTTGTGTGTGCAGCTCCGCCAGCTTTCTGCTGTCGCCGCATTCATGGTGGAGCTACCTCCGATTCAAGGTCTCGTCAACGCTTTGGATCAGGACCAAGACGAATACAACGTTTGGAGAGAGCGACTTTCGCAGATCCTGCTCGCCTTAGTCAAAACCAAACCCAATATGTCGGGGGCTAGCTATATTCGAATCGAAGAAAATCGAGCACGTGAATTGGCTCGTATCGAACGCAGCCTGCTAGATGTCTCCAACGTGCGTGGAGTGCCGCAAAGCCGCTTGGTGAACGCAGTGGTCAATTCCTTCCAAACTGCCGTTTTGGAGCAGTTCCCAGGCGAGTGCATTGTGAGCTTTGAATGCAACGCGGGGGGCACGGTGCGAGTCCAGTGTGGTGTGCCCGTATTTGATCAGAATACCGAAGAGCCTTTTGGTCTCGTCGTGGCGGACGCCGAGATTGGTAACTTGGTCCACCCAGAGCTGCAGATGTCAGAATCGGCTGGCACCGTCTATTTGACTGACGACAACGGGAGTATCCTGTTTACTTCCTCACTTGATAGCAACGTAAAGAGCTGCTCCGCCGAGGACTTGTTTTCTGATTGGTCCGAAATCAAGCAGCGACTTCGCTATGAAGTCGAGTTCTTGGACAGCGACCAGGAAGTCTACGCGACCCGTTTACCACTTTCTGGAAAACAAGAGTCGATTCACATCCTCTACAAATCCGAATAACGCTCGGCCCCATTAGGCGGCTGAGCTCAAAACCAGAGTTATGCCTGCCAATCTCACCCCGCAATATCATCGAGCTGAATCCGACTATCGATCCGCAGAAACTCCGCAAGAGGAGCTGGATTGTCTTCAAGTCATGCTGCGCGAGATTCCCAAACACAAGGGAACCGACAAACTGCAAGCAGACTTGAAGTCTAAGATTGCCAAGGTCAAAGCGGAGGTCCAGAAGCAAGCTTCGCAACAGACGGGCAAAGTTACGGCCAAGATTCCCAAGCAGGGCGCCGGCCGCGTTCTCTTGCTCGGAGCTCCCAACACGGGAAAGAGCCAGTTGCTAGCAGCACTTTCCCGAGCACAACCTGAAATTGCACCTTATCCCTTCACAACACAGTCTCCCAACGTCGGAATGATGCATTTCGAGGACTGTCCATTTCAGCTGATCGATCTTCCGCCAGTAACAGATGATTTTTTCGACATGGCGACAGTCGGACTTATCAGAGGAGCGGATCTGGTTTACTTGGTCATCGACCTCGCCAGCGACAATCTAATTGAAGATACCGAAGCTGTGCTACGTCGCTTCGCTGACGGCAAGACACGACTCGGTAGAGAAACGAAGCTAGATGAAGAAGACATCGGCGTCAGCTACACGCGTACTGTCATCCTTTACAACAAATGCGATGATCCCGATGCACAGGAACGCTTAAAACTATTGCACGAGTTCATGGAACTTTCTTTCGAGTCATTGCAGGTGAGTGCTACCGAGGGAACTGGCTTGGAGGAGGCTAGCCGCTACGTGTTTGATGCGTTGGAAATTGTGCGGGTTTACACTAAACATCCGAAGGAGAAAGAGCCAGACAAGACCAAGCCCTTTACGATTCGCAGAGGCGAAACATTGGTCGAGGTGGCTCGTCATGTACACCGTGACATGGCTGACAGCCTAAAATCCGCTCGAGTCTGGGGCGAAGCAGTGCACGATGGAACCAACGTCAAACCTGACTACGAACCTCTCGACGGCGACGTCGTTGAATTACACGCTGGCGGATAGTCTGCATAAACGTATTATCTGCAAGTCTGCGTTCAAACTCACCCTCCTGCTTGCGGAAAGGTCGGCCTAACTGGGTCGGGGAGGGCCAACATTACCTTTCAAGCTTGTGCTCTAAAGAGCCCAAAATTAAAGACACCGAAATGAACAATCCTGACATCGCTCGCATCTTCGAAGAGATGGCTGACTTGCTCGAACTGCATGGCGAGAACGCATTTCGTGTGCGCGCGTATCGCAACGGCGCGAAAGCGATCGTGGAACTCGACGAGCCAGTGGCTGCGATCATAGAAGATGAATCCAAGGACCTACAGTCCTACTCCGGGATTGGAAAAACACTTGCCGACAAATGCCGAACCCTCGTCGAGACAGGGAAGCTTCCACAGTTAGAAAAACTCAAGGCAGAAACCCCCGGAGTGCTAATCAAGATGACGCGTATCCCAGGTCTGGGTGTAAAGAAAGCGATGGCACTCCAAACCGAACTTGGAATCGAAACGCTTGAGGAACTCAAAGAAGCATGCGAACAAGAGAAAGTGCGAGCACTTAAAGGCTTCGCGGCCAAAACCGAGAAGTTGATCCTGGACGGACTTGACATTGCGGAAGCCGCTTCACAGCGCATTCGCCTCGACCAAGCAGAGAAACTGGTGCATCGTATTAATGAACACTTGAAAGGCTGCGATGCAATTGACCAAATGGAATTTGCAGGCAGTTTTCGCCGCGGCAAGGAAACGATTGGTGATGTCGACATTCTGGTCGTCAGCCAAAACCACGATGCGGTGATGGATCAACTTGAGGCCTTCACTGGCTTGGTCAGCGTAATCGTGCGTGGCGACACGAAGATGTCGATTCGCGTCGACGAGCAATTCCAAGTCGATTTGCGAGTCGTTCCTGCGGAATCCTTCGGAGCAGCACTTCAGTACTTCACCGGTTCGAAAGAACACAACGTCGCCGTGAGAAGTCGAGCTCGCAAGATGGGGCTGACGGTGAACGAGTACGGCGTTTCGAAGCTAGATGACCCTCACAACTACATCGCGGGTAAAACCGAGGAAGAAATCTACGAGGCCTTGGGGCTGCAATGCGTGTCACCGGAACTGCGAGAGGGTCGCAAGGAGCTTACTTGGGCCGAGAACCCAAACGAGACACCAGAACTCTTGGAGCTAGAACACATCGTTTCCGACCTGCACATGCACACGACTGCCAGTGACGGTGCAAACTCCATTGAGCAAATGGCTGATGCGGCTCGCGAGCGTGGTCTTACCCATATCGCAATCACGGATCACTCGAAACGGGTGACAATGGCAAATGGTTTGGACGAAGCACGGTTGCTGGAGCAGTGGAAGAAGATTGACGACTTTAACAAAAAGCAAGATGATGGCTTCCGGGTGCTGAAAGGAGTCGAGTGCGATATCCTTGAAGCTGGCCCCCTTGATATTGCCGACGAAGTGCTGGCCGAGGCGGATTGGGTAATCGCCAGTGTGCACTATGGGCAGAAGCAATCGCGCCAGGAAATCACAGATCGCATCGTGGGAGCTCTTGAAAATCCTCACGTGCACACAATTGCACATCCCACTGGACGCTTGCTTGGTTCTCGCCCGCCTTACGATGTTGACTTGCATGCCGTGTTTCAAGCAGCTGTCGAGCGACAGAAGAGCCTGGAGCTTAATGCCAGCCCACGCCGCCTGGATCTATCCGAAGAGAATCTTCTCCAAGCAGCCCAGATGGGCATCCCCATTACGATCAACACGGACGCTCATGCGGTGACAGGTATGGAAGTCATGCGATTTGGCGTCACTCAAGCTCGCCGAGCTGGACTTACCCGCGAGCAAGTTCTGAACACCTGGGCCTTGGATGAGCTACTTGAATGGCTGAGTTAGCAATTGGCTGTTGGTAATTGTTAGCCGCAATTTAGCTGCTAGCTGCACACTTTTTTGGCCCAGCCCCTCAAATTTTATAAGCCCGGATGGCGGAACACTCAGTGCCGATGGCGTCAGTCACCGCATGCTTGGCACTGTTGATCGTAAGCCGGAACGAGCCCGCCCGTGCTACGGCGGAATGCCGATTCATCCGATGTTCACACCGCAAGACCACCTATAAAAAAACTCCTCTGATATAATCAGAGGAGCCTTCGAATACTTCGTTGTGCAGAATTTCAACTACACAATCTTGTAGTTGGAGAGTGCTTCCATTTCCCTACGGACATCGGAGCCGTCTGGAGTTTCATCCGAGTCACGGTCAAACCAGCTCTCTTCAAACTTCACAAAGCCCGGCCCACCAGCTGCCCCACGTTGCATCGCGACGTTCGTCGACAAGGCAATCACCGCGTCAGCCATGGCGACCTCAGGATAGCACCGAGGCTTGTTTTCCGGATCAGGATTGCGAATGCAGTAGGCCCAGTGCTCGATCTCTTCGGTGTACCCGCGACTAATGTCTTCGGTCGCGGCCTTCGAAACGGAGGCTGCGGCATAATTGCCGCTGGCCTGCGTGTCGAGCTGATAAGCTTCCTTGTCCTTCTTAACACTGATCTTCGCAGTTGTATTCGCGTCCTTGTAAAGCATGACTTCCTTCTCACGTTCGAGAACGAGAGTCCCCTTCGTACCCATCACGACTTCCCCGTAGCCGCCGTAACCATTTCCGTTGATGGTAGAGTAGCTAACGACGATCTTCTTGTTTGGATCCTGTTCGTAGTCGGCAATCCCCTTACCCTTCGGAGGATAATTCTGAGCTTCATTACGATATCCAACGTCGAATCGAGCGTCGTACTCCGGTCCAGGGAATTCAAACATGCAGTAAACGTGATCTTCCGCATCTCGATCCATCGGGAAGATATGTCGACCACCTACGGCGTGAACCGTCAGCGGATGAGCCTTTTTACCGTCTTTCCGCAACGCAGAGCAGAAAATCGTAGCGGCATCGAGTTGGTGACTGCCGAGCTCGGCCATCAAGCCACCACCGGTACGTTCCCACAATCGCCAGCGGCAAAGCTCTTCCATAGCAGAGCGAAGCTTGCCATCAGAAAGAATGATATCTTCATAACCATGGTTGGCCGCGATTACGTCCTTGTCTGCATCCCACCACTTCCATTGTTCAATCTTCTTGGCAAGAAGATTGATCTGGCTTTGCTTCTCGGCGTCCCGTAGTTGTTTCGTAAATCCTTCGATTTGCTTTGCGATCTTATCGACACCGTTTTCTCCGCCGGGCAGTGGCATTTGCCAGCTGTCACGTCCTGGCAAGTTTCCGCGATGCCATTGGGCTCGAATGTGGTGGAGCTGACCAAGCAGTCCAAACTGGAGGAGGTGCACTGCGTTGTCATAAAGCACGCTATAGTGTCGCTGGTGACCAGTTGCCAAATGCAAAGGGTTGCCAGTAGACATGGATCCCTTCTTCTCAGAAAGCTCTTGGGCTGCCCGAGCCATGGCTTTACATTGAGCCACATTATGAGCCATGAGCTTCTCAGTAAGCACATGCTTTCCACGCTTCATCGCTTGAATCGCGATTGGAGCATGCAAGAAAAGCGGCAGAGCAATGATCACCGCTTCAATGTCCGGGTCATCTAAAAGTGCTTCGATGCCACCATTGTCTTGGTTGTAGACTTTGACTTCGTTTAGCGCTTCCGCTTCAGACCTGTAACCGTACTGACTGATCAAACCTGGGCGAGCTGCCAAAGCCGCTGGGCTTGCGTGGTCACCATGGAATGCGCGGAAAATGCTGCTTGGCCGAATGTCAGCGATTGCCTTTACTTGCACATACTCCGGGTTACAGCCGCCGATCAGAACATTGCCTTCGTCACCGGTACCGATGATTCCAATTCGGACTGGATCGTTGACCTTGCCATAGCCGAAGTACATTGCGCCCAAGCCGCCACCTGAAACTGCTCCGGCGGCGGCAACGCCTTTGATGAAATTCCGGCGAGTGACGCCAACGGCTTCGTGAAAGTTATCCTTGCCTGTTTGCTTTTGTTCTGGTGTCAGAGCAAGCATTTTGAATCCTCAGATTACAGCAATATGAATGGGGTGTTATAACTTGATTTCGTAGGTGTATCGCGCCACTGTTGCCCGCGCCAGGTTTCCGATCCCTATGCGGGTTTCGTAGCAGCTTCGGCCATTTCTTCCACCTTCTTATTCTGCCACCATGACCAGGGTAAGAAGTCGAGACCCGCATAACGGCCTGCGTCGGTCGTAGCTAAAACTATACATGCTAGAGCTTCGACGGCCTGGAAGTAAGTGTCTGCACTGCCTTCGTAACCTGGCATCTGAGACAGGACGACACTGATTAGAAACAATGCAGCCGACCAGCTAGCCAAAGGCGTCAGCAGGCCCACGATGAGCAAGATTCCCACAGCCATGTCGAAGATCGGGATGAATTTGTCAGCCAACTCGGCAGTGATGAATCCTTCATTCGGCCGGCGAATCACGAACTTGCCGCTGTATTTGAGTTGATCGCCAGTGGCGATCGCATTGATCTCGTCCTCATATTGGTGCCAAATGGCTTCAACAGAGCCGATCGCGTCGTTCACATCGGCTTCGCGGTCGCGAATGATTTTCTGACGCTGGCCCGAAAGACTGGAGACTTCGGTCCAAGTTTGGGAGGACTCCATGTCCGCGAGGCGTTGGGTACTCTCCCAGTACTTGTAGATCTCTTCTTGAGCGCCTGCGTATACGTCGTTTAGTTTGCCGACCCACCGAGTACCTGCTTCGTTCAGACCGAAATATGCTCGTCGCAGTTTTTCGAGCTCGCCATTTTGTTCCTCACTAAACTCGAAGTGATCAGCGGCATCCTTGGTTCCCTGATCCAGTAAGCCATTCATTTTGCGCTGGTCCAAACGCAGTTTGCCATCGCGGTCCCAAATCAAAGCTTGGAAATGTTTCTTCAGCGGCCCATTTGCACCGGCAAGAAAGCCCTCCGAGGAAAAGCCACCAGCTTTCACCTTGGCAGCACCTTCCATGAAGAAATGCCAACCAATACCAACTCGAAGCCCAACGATGGCCAGGATTGCAAAGAAGCCGAGACGCGCGTAATTCTGCATATGATCGATTGGAGGGAGGAAAAATCAGGCAGGACGATATCCGAGAATGTCTTCGTCTTGGTCGAATATACAACCGTAGTGCTGCTCGGATTTTCACGAATGGGGCAGCCAAAACACCTTTTCAGAGCATCAGGTTTACCCAGTCAATATAAATTATGGCCAAGATTCTCGCTCAAGCCAAGCGATTTTGGATCTGAATGCCCAAACTGCAGCGCTGCAGAATGCAGCAGCCGTGTCATTTTGCATGAAGCAATTGCAGGGTTTGGCTTTAAGTACAGCTAGAACCGCTGCAAGCACGACGCGTCAGCGAATAAGTCCAGATCTCATTGCTACAATGCGAGGCGAGGCTTCAGCTATCAAGCCGTGAGCTGGACATTACAAGCAGGATGGAACTTAGGCCAAGGCTCTTTAAGCCTTTTGCTGGCGTATGTCGTTAGCATATGAGTCTGGTCAGCGCATCAAAAGAGCCCGCCCTAACAACTTGATTTGGCTACTACTAAATCGAGAGTCACGAGAGACACTCGCCAAATTTTGTCACTGTGCCAGCCTCGAAAGACCTGGTCTCCGACACACAATTTTAAAATCAAGCTACTCGATCTAGCTCTTCTCTGTTCGCGGCCCCCTCAGTTGTCAGGACGGACATGAGGCAGCGGACAGTTCAAGCAACTGGCGTGCCAAAGCAGCAGCCCTCCGCCAGATTCTTCGCTCCCTGATTCTCAAGTCGCAGAGGAAGCGTTACAACGGTTCTTTCTCATCTGATCTCAATTTCCAACGAGCACTATGGCCCAAAAGAAACCTGCGAAGACTGCGATTAAAAAAACTGTCGCACAGAAATCCACGAAGTCTGCCAACGGAAAGAGGTCTCCCAGTAAGACGGCGGCTAAGAAGAAAGCTCCGCGTCCGGAGCGAAAACCGGGCGAAGTGCTCTACTGGTTGGTCAAAAGCGAACCTCATGTGTTCAGCATCGATGATCTTGCCAATGCCGATGCACAGACCACTTTCTGGGATGGCGTCCGCAACTATCAAGCTCGAAACACGATGCGAGATGATATGAAAGTGGGAGACTTGGTGCTGTACTACCACAGTAACGCAGAGCCACCTGGGGTTGCCGGAGTATGCCGTATCGTGCGCGAAGGCTATCCCGATCACACAGCTTTCGACCCAAAAGATAAGCACTACGATCCGAAGTCCAAGAAATCGGATCCAACTTGGTACATGGTAGACGTGAAGCTGGTTGAGAAATTCAAGGCAGAAATCTCACTTTCCGAACTCAAAGAAATGTCACAGCTCGACGGAATGGTGCTGCTACGGAAAGGCTCACGACTCAGTGTTCAACCTGTTGCCAAGAAGCACTTCGATCATGTGGTAAAGGTCGGACGGAAGAAGAAAGCAGTTAGTAATTAGCGTTTAGCTCGTTAGCAATTTGATTTTGCTTTGCCGCCGTGCCATCGCTGCGCTAGTTAGCGTCTGCACGCAAACAGGCTTACAATTTACCGGATAGAGGTTTGCTACAATCACAAGCTTTGGTCGCTGATCTGTTTTCCAAAGCCGAGCATGTCTGATCTCGTCCTCGCGTTACTCTCACTGCTCCCGATTCTGGCGGTGGCGCTTTTTCTGGTCATTCTGCGCATGCCCGCTAGTCGCGCGATGCCCATCAGCTTTGGTGTCTGTCTCTTGCTCGCCCTGTTTGTGTGGCGTGTCGCACCGTTGCAAGTTCTAGCGGCATCAACCAAAGGCCTCATCATAGCTGCCGAACTGCTATACGTTGTCTTCGGCGCCATTCTTCTGCTGAACACACTTAAGCACAGCGGTGGCCTGGAAACGATAAGGAATTCTTTTCGCAATCTTTCTTCCGACCGCCGCGTTCAAGTCATCATCGTTGCGTGGCTCTTCGGCACCTTTATCGAAGGCTCCTCCGGCTTTGGAACACCCGCCGCTGTCGCCGTGCCGTTGTTGGTCGGCTTAGGCTTTCCGCCCTTGGCCGCAGTCATTTCAGGCATGATTATCCAGAGCACTCCAGTTTCCTTCGGAGCGGTAGGAACCCCCATTTTGTTCGGCGTTTCGACTGGTTTGGCGGGAGAAGGATCGATCGCAGAGTTTGCTGCGGCGAATGGGTTTGCGTCTGACCGAGCTCTGTTGATTTTGGTAGGTAGTCGCGTCGCCTTGTTGCATGCCATTGCTGGCACACTAATTCCATTGGCCGTGGTCTGCACCATGACACGTTTTTTTGGTGAACGTCGATCTTATCGCGAAGGAATTGAGGTCTGGCCATTTGCGATTTTCGCCGCTTTTTCCATGACTATCCCGTACACAGCAGTCGCAATTTTCCTCGGCCCCGAGTTTCCTTCGTTACTCGGCGGACTAATCGGTCTGGGTATTGTGACCACTGCGGCGAGAGCCGAATTCCTGACTCCACCTAGGGATCAAGCTTGGGATTTTGGCGACAAGGCTACTTGGGAACCCGAATGGCTTGGAAAGCAAACGAATGGATCTAGGCAAAGTAACGGCGAGACAAAAAATGGCGTAACCATGGTTGGTGCCTACTCGGCTTGGTTGCCCTACCTAGTCGTTGCGTTAATCCTTGTCATCACGAGACAACAGAGCTTGCCCGGAATCGACGAGGCAACTTTTTCGCCCGTCAAATGGATTAAGTCCTGGCAGGTGCCTTTGAAAACAATATTCGGAACGACTATCAGTCATAGTGTCCAGCCAATCTATTTGCCTGGAACGGTTTTTCTGATCGCCTCAGGCGTCGCGTTTTTGGCTCATCGCATGTCCTGGTCTGGCTACAGGAAGGCTTGTTCGGATTCCGCCAAGACGATTTTGGCCGCTTCCGTCGCTTTGGTATTTACCGTACCGATGGTCCAAGTCTTCCTCAACAGTGGAGGAGGTGCAGAGGGCTACGAGGAAATGCCGCTTGCACTGGCCATCGGAGTGAAACAGATCGCGGGTGAAGCGTGGCCGCTCTTCGCAACTTTTATCGGAGGCTTCGGTGCTTCTATTGCCGGCAGCAACACTATCAGCAATATGATGTTTTCACTTTTTCAATTCAATGTCGCAGAGCAAATCCAAATCGATCCGATCTGGATCGTTGCACTGCAAGCCGTCGGTGGAGCTGCAGGCAACACAATCTGTGTCCACAACGTTGTCGCGGCATCCGCCGTCGTTGGCCTAAGTGGAAAAGAGGGCACCGTCATACGTAAGACGCTGACGGTCTTTTGCTACTACGCGTTATTGACCGGTGCAATCGGCTACAGCATCGTTTGGTATCATTCTGCAGGGCTGTTCAATGCGGGCACTTTCATAGCTGCCGCGATCCTACTTTCGATAGTCGCCCTGATAGTCTGCTCAAGGCGAAATCCTGCATCCAAATCAACTTAAACTCTTACGCGAGAAAGCAATAAGTCTCATGGCAGTGAAATCTATTGTTCCAGGCGAAACGAAGATCGGATGGATTGGTACCGGCGTGATGGGAGCCAGCATGTGTGGGCACCTGATGAAAGCCGGTTTTGATGCGACGATCTTTACTCGGACAAAAAGTAAAGCTCAGGATTTGTTGAACGCTGGCGCTACCTGGGCGGACTCACCACGTGCTGTCGCCGAAGCCTCCGATGTCGTGTTTGGCATCGTTGGCTTTCCTAAGGATGTGCGGGAAATCTATCTTTGCGAGGAACACGGCGCGTTGTCCGGCTGCGAAGCCGGCAACATCCTGGTCGACATGACAACGAGCGAACCAAGTTTGGCTGTTGAGATGTACGAAGCAGCAGAGTCACACGGCGTACACATGCTCGACGCCCCCGTTTCTGGCGGAGATAAAGGGGCACGAGAAGGCAGTCTGTCCATCATGATCGGTGGCGACGCTGATGTTGTCGAGGCACTTCAGCCCTGCTGGGATGGAATGGGTAAGACGATCGTCCATCAAGGAGCCGCCGGTTGCGGCCAGCACACCAAAATGGTCAACCAGACCCTGATTTCCACGATGATGATTGGCGTCTGCGAAGCCTTAGTTTACGGATATCGCGCTGGATTGGATCTGGAAACAGTTCTCAAGTCGGTTGGCTCAGGAGCGGCAGGCAGTTGGTCGCTCACCAATCTCGCCCCACGAATCATTGACAACAACTTTGATCCTGGTTTCTTCGTCGAGCACTTTGTTAAAGACATGGGGATAGCCTTGGCCGAGAGTCGGCGAATGGGACTTTCCATGCCGGGGCTCGCACTGGCAGAGCAGCTTTACAAATCCGTTGAAGCCAAAGGCTGGGCACGCGAAGGCACCCATGCTCTCGCTCTCGCTCTGGCCGAAATGAGCGGCTTTGACTGGACGCAGCGATCATAGATCTATTGACGCCCAGTCCTAGAATGATAGACGAGGTGGCGTTGCCACCGGACTCGTAACCTCAGCCACTAAGGAAATCAGCCGATTCGATTTTTACCACTGTTTTCCTCCTGATGAATCGTAACTGGCCAGCCCGGAAACTGATTTTCCGGATTCCCGTCCGTCGCGTCGATCAAGAACTTAAAGGCTTCGACGTAGTAGGTCTTCGACTTGGTATCGATAGTTACAAAGCCAAATCCGCTTCCTTTTTCATGTGCTTTCTTGTAACGATTCTTGTCCTTTCCGACGACAGGATTTCCAACCGCATAGACATAAGCCTTGTTGCCGAACCCATCTTCGAACTCGCCCGTATTGCCCAGACCGTGCTTCGGCCGATTCTCATGAGGCATGCCAATTTCGTCTGGACGCCACCAGCGCGGGTAGCCAGCTGAGATCGCGGGAGTGCAGAATGACCAACTTCCATCGCGTTGCTCGTCAGCGCCATATTGCACCAGAGTCGTCAAGTGCTGGTCGCCGTTGATATGCAGCGGCATCCCTTCTCGGATAATTTTTACTGTGCGGTTCCGTGCAGTTTGTGGCCATCCACCGGAATCTAAGTCTGCCTTCAAGTAGCCGTTGTAACCGCCATGATGGGTGGCGACTCCGGCAAAGACTGTTTGGCTCAACAAGACTTTCAATCCATGCCCACGCCAATCTTTACACCAATTCTCCAAGAACTTCTCTTGCCTCTCACCAAGCAAGATCAAGCCGGGCTTATCCAGGTGCTGTGTATCTACATTCATGTCTTTCACGTGATCGGCGCGACCACTGCCAGTTTCGACACGCTCGGGACCACTCTTGAATTGCCGGTCCCCAAGAATCGCAAAGCTCACATCACCATAGACCATGTCGCCGTAGTAAACGCTGATGCCCTGAGCAACTGGTGTGGCATCGTAATAGTCAGGATGATGGCTGCAGTTGGTCTTGTGGACTACGTTTACCATGCGAGCTGGTTCGCGGTAGCCACCTTTCGAGGAAGCTCCCTTATCGAGCTCCTTCATAGCTTCGCCGCCTTCGCCCCAGATGTTACCTTGGAAGACATCGTGATCGTCGGGAATGCATAGCGTTGGAGCGTTTCGAAGAGAATCACGAAAAGCCCAACCAAACATATAGAACTTACGCAAGTAGTTCAGAATTGCAGGTACCGCAGGCTCACGAATAAGTCCGAAACCACCATGACTCTCGTAAAGTTGGTCGCCACTGAAATAAACCAGATCAGGATCGAGCTTCGTGACGTTTTCGACAACTGGCTCGTAGGGAAATCCATAGTGGTTCTGGCAAGTGAGCGCGGCCATCCGCAATGGCCTTCCACTTGGACTGGCTCGGAAGTTACCTGTCCAATCGGACTCCGTTTCAGATCCATCCGTATGTTTTTCTCGATAGATCATTCGGAAGGGGCAAGAGACTGTTGCGTCCCAGTTGGGAATCCGAAATGTTGCGGTCCACGCATCGCTATCAAGTTCGGCGGTGCCAAGACTCTTCCATTTCTGCCGATGCTCCACTTGCAATTCAACCGTCTTGTTGTCGCTTTCACCGAGTGGTCCCGTCAGTGCCGTTGCCTTGAGCACAAATCCTTCGTCGCCCCGCGAGTCACTAAGCGAGTACATGCCCCAGAGTATCGGACCAAAGCGGCGGCTCTCGTCAATCGTAAAGGCATCACCACTTGCGGTCCAATCCATGAAGCGATGCCTCGCTCCTTGCTGAGCTCCCAGCTTAGGATCAAAGTTGCTGACCACCGCAATGTTGCCCAACAATTGATCGGCCGTGACAGAGTGAGAAACTTCGTAATCTCCTGCGGTAAGTGTCAGCTTAACTTGCTTTCCTGCTCCTTCGGCAACAAGTCGAAGCGTGGTGGGCTCCTTGATATCCAATTCGGTGTCGACAGACTTAGGTCCAATAAATAGTTTCTTTCCACGCAGGCCTATTTGAAATCCGTTGTTCGCAAACGCGTTGCTACGGTATTCGTTGATTTCGGTTTTTATGCCCACGCGAAATCCAGCACCACCAGCCTTCTTGGCTTCGCCGATCTGCTGAACGGTGACCTGAGATTCAAACCCTGCGGCAGGATCCGTTAGCTCATGTGTGATCAAGTGGATGTTGCGATTGCCGCCACCTGACTGAACTTCGGCCGCTCTATCGGAGATTCGCCAATCCTCCATCGGATTAGCCCAGTACTGGCCGCCAAGCCAAACGCGGTCGTTCGTTTTTCCCCAAGTACACTCTTTTGTGTTAGCAGAAGATAACCTCGCCTGGGACTCAGTTGGTGAGAGGCCGACGGCGGCGGCAGCGGCGCCCAAAGTTTTGATCACATTACGTCGAGTAGCTTTTGTCATGATGTTCAGAGGGGAATGAGGCGGAGACGAAATTGGGTGGCCAACTATCCTACTCGCGCAGACTTCACCATGCCACCATCACAATTTCCCTACTCGGGCGAATCAAAGTTTCACGTTCGCAGAGTGAGCTGAACACGCCAGCGTCGGGCTGAACCAAGAAAATGCTGGACCTCGGCCAGCGCTGGACGCTCGTCGAGTGGTCAGCCAATTCCCTCGCTCAAGCTGCGGCAAATGAAACTCCTCAGCCGTGTTTAGCACCTCGCGCGTGACCATTTCCGGCTCACCGCAAGCACAGCCAGCCAAGGTGCGTACTCGATCCAGACGATAACAAAATCGAAGAAGTCGGTGCCGACATAACCACTTCCCCAAACTTCGGTCTCACCATCCTGATACAAAAAACAAAACCGCAAATAGTAAGTCATCACGAGCCCGCTGACCGCCAACCAAACTCGACTGCTAGCGAAGGCTACGAAGGGCAAACACCAACCCCATTACCAAGGATTCTGGGTTGGAGACAGGAGCCAGAACCATGCCAATATGAAGAAAACTCCTTCTAGTATCGCCTTCATCCGCAGCTCATTGGATTCCTGCCGGCGAATCCTACTGCCCGCCCTCAGCGTGAACGCTGCAACCAGAACCAGGAACAACGCGAGGCTGAGCGGGAGCCAAGGACTCGAAATCACTCTTTGACACTGACTCACTCGTTTCCTCGGATACTGCACCGGTCGAGGAGGGCAGGGAAGGCATCGAACCTTCGCCAGACAACAAATCTACGTGCTCAGTCGCAGAACTCGATTCGTCAGCTAACACCGCTTCCACCTCAAGCGGCGCGAGATTCGGCCAAGCATCAGAGGCTTCCCTCCGCATCTCAACGAGCATGGGACTCAGTGCGAGTGAGGTCGTAATGCTCAGGCCGGCACACAAGATCGCCGAACAGCACCAGCCAATTTGCCCTAGCAAGATCCAAGCAAACAACGGCGCGAGAACTATGGGATACAGTATTGCCCCGACACCAGCAGCAAGAAGCGTAGCGATTCCCAAAGTCAAACCGACGTTCAAAGTTGTTCGCGTCGAAACATGAGTAAGCGCCTTCAAAAAGCAGTAAACTGCAGCGCTAGTGAAAAAGACCGCAATGAAATTTTGGCGCATCACCCTGCAATTTCTCAATTCCGGTCCAGCAAGCCTGCCCGTAGCCCGGGATCTCTTCTCTAATCAGTGTAGCTCCTGCGTCAGCCGTCAACTTTGCTGTATTGTCGGTAGAACCATTGTCTACGACCAACACCATCCCTACCGCCGGTAGATCCTTAAGCACCTTCGCAATGGACTCTTGCTCGTTGCGAGCCGGGATGATGACAACAGTACGCGACACTGCACCCTAGCCATCACCCAGGGGATCCTCGGGGGCCAATACGTCTTCGGCCATCAATCCCAACTTTTCTCGCGACATTCGATCTCTAGAAAAAAATCGCTTCTTCCAAGGACAGTGAACAAAATCACACGCGCGTCCCCAAGCCCTGCATTCCGCCAGGGTTTATGGGCTGTCCGTAAGTCTTTGCGTTACCGTTTGGCGTTGTGCCAGGTTGAATCCCCAAATACCCCGGAGGGGAATACCCCACTGCATCGCCGGGCTTATTGGATTTACAGCCTGGAAGAACAGTAAGTACCGATAACGCTGAAAACAAAACCTCAGCCGAAACACGAATTACTTTTAACACATGGAATTCCTTTTCAGTCGAAAACAGCGCTCGGTGAGGCCCTTTTCCAATTCAGGAGAGGCGGCATTGACACATTAACAGACGAAAGAGGATGAGCCATGCTCAACACACATAAGGGCTTTCGAGCCGAGGGAGTCAGAGAGTCCAGCTCACTTTTGCTCATTCAATCCCCAGTTATACTTCGCGTAGCTCACCTTGGCTCGACCACCGACCAATAAACTACGCGCAGTTGCTGGCGCGTACTTTGCAACGAATCGCATCTGATCAGCCGAAGTGTCCCCAAAATCATCACCGAACCAACTCAAAATCTGAGACAGCTGAACTCGACCAGAAGACGCATCGAATCGATTCTTGCTTGTGTCTGCGAAGAACTCTTCCGCTGCAGTCGTTAGCTGCTCATCTAATTTTTCTGCTTCAAAAGCCCACCGTTGCAACTTAGGGCAACTAACCGAAGCGCACACAATCGCAAAATGAATCCTTGGCTCGCCAAGCTTTCGCAGAATCTCATGTTCCATTGCATCCAGCGAAACTTGCTGGCGGTCAACCTGCAATTTCAGATCCTTCCAAATGTTATAGCCAATCAACCACGCGGTGTGATTGCGAATGCTGGATGTCGGATACTCACGCAGAATGCCTTTGATCGTCACCGCATTGTAGGCATTGATCCAGTACGCCAATTGAGCCTCTACCGAATTGCGAGATCCAATCTTGGCCTTGGAAAGATGAGCCAGATAATTGTCGAGGGCCTGGATGGATGCAGCATTTGCCTTCCAGGCTTTGTAATTCACGTTTCCCTGCTGATCAACGTACTTCTGCAAGAGGGCCGTCCACGCATCGTGCTGAATTACCCCGAGCGCGACTTTCTGACTCGCCGGAACTTGCTTGCCCACGAGCACTGGCGAACCGCCACGCAAGCGGCAAGTTCCAGCATTTAAAGCGAATGCTAGCACAAGTCCCATTCGGCACGCCGATCGCCAATCCAGTTTTTCCATTGATCCCATTCCTAATCCCAAACCGCCAATCCATGGCCCAAGCATGCGAACTTGAAGGTAGCCCTTGGGGCTGCATCGCAATTTCGCGCCCGAGCCTACTATCTGGAAAGACGGAGATATTGAATGATACTTACAAAGCATCCGCCATATGGAGGCATATTCTGTCCAACGAGATTAGGACTGGTCAAAAGTGATTAGCTGGTCCGACGAAATTTAAGCTAGCTCACCCGCTAGAATAATAGCTTTTCTACTTTCGCTTTCCAGCCTGTCACGGTTTCTGATGAGCAAGAAGAAGTCCCGAAAACGCGTCCCAGAGGCAGTTCAGCCTTCCGAGCCGATCTCAAAAGGCGGTTCAAAAACTCGCAACTACAGCCTGCTCGCGATCGTCTGTGTGTCAGTTATCTCGGTTTTACTTTATGCCGTTTATGAACTGAGTCGCCCCAAACGTGGTATTCGCCCTCTGGAACGCGCTCGCGGCGAAACTGCTCAGAAGGAGACAAGCGTTCCCCGAGCGACACCGCGCTTCTACGACTTTAGCAACCTCTTTCTCAAGTGGGATGACCTGGGCGAGAACTCGATGAAGAAGCTCAAGGTCACGTCAAACAAGTCGAACATTAGGCCGCAGGATTACGCGGGCCCCGAGTCATGCGCCGACTGCCATCAAGAGAATTTCGCCGACTGGTCAAATCATTCTCATCGCTGGATGAATGCTCTCGCTACAGAGGAGAATGTGCAAGGCGATTTCTCTGGCGAAGCTAAAATACAATATCACGGAGGTACGGGAACGTTCTTCCGCAAAGGCAATGAGTTCCGAATGCGATACGAGCGCGATGACTTGGTCCGCGAATACCGAATCACCCAAACGATTGGCTCGCGTTTTTACCAGTATTTCGTAGGCGTCGGCCTGGAAGGCCCCGAACCTAAGGAGCATGACTACTACACAGCCGATTTTGTGCTCCCGTTCGGCTATTGGCTGGATCGAAAAGCCTGGGTCCCAGTCGTCCATATCTTCACGGAAGCACACGAGTCGGTACGCTGGGATTCGCTGGAACAATTAAAACCACCGGCAAGCGCCCGCGACGATGTAGAGGAAGTGGGTGCCGCTCGTGGCGTGATAGATCACACTCAAGATATTGCCGTCACGTACGCTCGCTCTTGCAACTTCTGCCACACGACTTTCGCCCTTGGCGACATGATGATTCGCAATCCAAAAGTCATCGGTCCCTCGCTGCCCGAGAAGTACATGCTTGAGTTGGATCAGTATGTCTCAGCAGTGCGTCCTAAGATCTGGGACGGCAAGCAGGCTCCAGAAGAGCTACCTTTAGATGGACTCAAGTCGCTGATTGAAGACCACTTTAGCATGGACGCAAGAGAACACGCCGTCACACTCGGCGTCAGCTGCGAAGCTTGCCACTTAGGCTGTGAGGAACATACTGAAAACGAGAAATCCAAGCCGGCTTTCACTGGGCAGAATCCGCACTTGTTCGTCGACAACTCTTCTGAACTGAACACTGGGCGCAGCCCAGCCAACTTGAACGCCGCTTGTGCTCGCTGCCATGCTGGCAACCGACCAACTTATGCGGCCGGCATGTCGACTTGGAACTCCACAGAATATTCTGACGCAATTAAAGGTAGTTGCTACTCGCAGCTGACTTGCGTGAACTGTCACGATCCCCACAAATCGATCGGCAAGCAATGGACCGAGACACCGACGCAAGACGATGCCTCCTGCCTTTCCTGCCACAATGAATACCGAGACGCCACCGCGCGAAGCAGGCATACTCATCATCCGGCCGGCAGCAGCGGCGATCGCTGCCTGAACTGTCATATGCCCAAGATCAATGAAGGCATGCAGGACGTCGTTCGGACACATACCATCTTTTCGCCCACCGAACCTCAGATGCTCGCCGCCAAGCATCCAAATGCTTGCAACTTGTGCCACCTGGAGAAGAATATCGAGTGGACAATTAGCTATCTGCAGGACTGGTATGGGCGACGCTATGATCGGCAGGCCATTCTGACTGGCTACGAAAACCCAACCGAACCCGTTGGCCTAGGCTGGCTCAAGGGCGAACACGAAGCGACTCGGCTGGTCGCAACCGAAGCCTTCGCCGAGCAGGACGCCAAGTGGGGTCTAGCCGCAATCGTAAATCAGCTTGACGATCCTTATCTGCTCAACCGTCAGTTTGCCCAGAAAGCAGTCGAAAAGATGGCGGGCGTGCTGCTCGATAAAAAATTCGGCTTCTGGTACCACATGACTGCCGAAGAGCGAGAGCCGCTTCTGAATGTCATCCGACAAGAACTGCTCAGAAAGTGACAAAGCTTTCAGCTCATGAAAATCCTGAATGGCAGCAACACTCAGCCCATTCGCAGCGTCATTCATACAAGCCGCCCATGAGCAATGAGCGGTCAGCAGCACTGGCTATTTCCGCTATTCCCACGATCTCCCAACTTCGCTAATCTTCCGGGATCTACCCCATCTAGCCATTAAGGAGTTGGAAATGCTCACTCGTCGATCGATTGGACTCGCTGCCCTAGCAATTTGCCTGACTTCGGCCTCAGCTCAAGCCGAGCTGACCCGAGAACTCAAAATCAGCGGTCAGAAATTACAGCTCAACGGCGCAGGGAGCAGAACAAAAACATTTATCCAGGTCTACGAAAGCGGCCTGTACCTGAAGAACAAGAGCAGCGACGCCAAGGCAATCATCGAAGCAGACGAGATGATGGCGATCCGCATTCGCATCACTTCAGGATTCGTCAGCCGTGACGCACTGCTTAAGTCGCTGAACGAAGGCCTGGAAAAATCTACCAAAGGCGACGTGGCGAGCATTAAGAAAGAACGCGACGCTTTTGTAAAAACGCTGAGTGAAGAAGTCAAGAAGAATGACATCTACGACTTCGTCAATATCCCGAGTAAAGGCTTGTATGTGCTGAAGAATGGCAAGGTCAAAGGCACCATTGCCGGCCTACCATTCAAGAAAGCACTGTTCGGTATCTGGCTCTGTGACACACCAGCCGACAAAACGCTCAAGGCAGCCATGCTCTTTGGCAAAGTCCGCTAATTTACATAGGTAGTCGACGAAGCTGCAATTCCGGCGGCATAGCCGCCACACAATCAATGGGCCGAACAGCAGACGCAGCGTCGTAACAGCCCTGCGCTCGTGACGGGCCACGAGTATTCTCAATCGAAAACGACTTCGCTAAAGTTAATCAACTGCTACTCTTCTTCCCGCGCCTTGGCAAAGTCACCAGCCACAAAGTAGACAATGCGATCGGGCTCGATGTACTTTTTGAGTACTCGGTTCACCGTTTCGATATCGAGCTCGGCGATGCGCCCCTCCATCTCAGCGTAGTATTTCATGTCGCGACCAGCAAAAATGGTCGAGTCGAGAATACCCGCCAGGTTACCATCCTGAGTACGTTCTAACTGACTACTTTGCAAAATGCCTTGCTGAGCTGCGGCCAACTCTTGCTCGGTAATCCCCTCAGCCAGGAGCTTGTCGATCTCTTCTCCCATCACTTTCAGCAGACGATCTTTGTTGCCTGGATTGGTGATCGCGAACAGAGTCAGATTGGTACGTTCGTCAACCGGATGAGCCGAAACACCAGACCCCACTCCATAGGACAAACCTTCCTTCTGACGCACTCGATCGCCAAGTCGTGATGACAGTGCACCCGCACCGAGAATGTAATTACCAACCATCAGAGCAGGGTAGTCCGGGTGGTCGTCTCGCATCTTGATTTGAGCTCCGCCATAAAGCACGGCGTTTGCCTTATCTGGCGTTTCAATCAGCTTCACTCCTCCTGGTACCTCTACAGAAGCTTGGATCGGAATCCGAGCATGCTCGACCTCTGAAGTCCAACCCGCCAACGCAGCCTCGCACAGCCTAGACAATTCTTCGGGATCAAAGTCACCAACCGCCGTCACTTCGCCCGCGTCCGCGGCCAGCAAACCGTGCAGCCCTCGAATCTCGTCAATGGTCACATTCCGAAAACCATCGATGCGTTCTTCGAGCGTTGGCACATAGCGAATGTCGTCTTTGGCGTAGGGAGCTAGGGCTCGGCGCACGGCAACCGAGGCCAAGGCACCAGGCTCAGTCATCTGAGCCTCGGTGCCCGTCACTGCTTGACGCCTCATGATCTCCAACTCGGATGCATCCAACCGCGGCTTTCTAAGAATCTCGCCGATCAAAGGAATCAACTCAGGCAGATACTCACGCTTAGTTTCCACCGAAACCGTCATCAACCCATAAGTTCCCGACAGGCTGACCTGAGCTCGTAGCTCGTCCAACCGATCCTGCAACTCCTGATAACCGAGGCTTTCCGTCCCACGCATCATGAGCTGTGCCAAAAAGTCGCTGGCAACCTTGTAAGGCTTCAATGCGTCCTCGTTCCCATAGCGCAAACTAATATTCAAGTCGACGGTACCGCCACGAGTCTTTTTGGGCAGATACGCAGTCTTGAGTCCGCACTGGAGATGCGCACGTACGGTTCGTTCCTCAACGGCCAGTGGCGCAGGATCAAACTCCTCACCACTCTGCATCTCACCTCGTCCCTGATAGTCTGCTAACAGCTCACTCAAGTCAGGCTTAGACGGAATTTGCACTCGTTCACTCTCATCTGTCGGAATGAACAAGCCGACGGTTCGGTTGTTGCGGGTCAGATAGGCTTCTGCTGCTTCAGTGCATTCCTTCGCCGTCATACTTTCGATGTAGTCGCGGAACAAGAAATACAGACGCCAGTCACCTTGCGCGGCCCATTCACTGAGCTCGATTGCAATCTGCTGAGAGTTGGTCGCTCGCAATTCCCTGTCTTTCGAGAATTGCAGTTGTGCTCGTTTCAGCTCTTCTTCAGTAATCGGCTGCTCGGCCACATTCTCAACAATGGAAAGCAGCGTTTGACGGGCCGACTCAATGGATTTCGATGTCGGCACTTGGGCACCAAACATGATCATGCCGGGATCGTGCAAAGCCATCGAGCTGGCAAAAGTCGACGAAACCAACTCGGGCTCAACCATACCTTTATAAAGACGCCCACTTGGTCGAGCACTAAAAATGTAGGCCAACATTTCGACAGCCGCATACTCACGATTCGCTCCGGTCGGAGCATGATAAGCCGCCATGATCGACTGCGTGTTGCCAACTCGGCGCAATACCACTGTTCGCTCACCATCCTGCGGCGGTTCGGTCGTATAAGTTCGATCAAGAGGCTCTACGGGTGCTTCGAGAACACCAAAATACTTTTCAACCAACTCAAGTGCTTGTTCAGGCTCGAATTTACCAGCCACGACAACCATCACATTGTCGGGGCGATAGAACTTGCGATAAAAGGCTTTCAGTCGATCGACGGGCACCCGTTCGATATCGGAACGATTCCCAATGGTGCTACGACCGTAGTTGTGCCAGTCATAGGCAGTCGACTGAACTCGCTGCATGAGAATCCGCTGTGGATTGTTCTCACCTTGCTCGAATTCGTTGCGAACGACGGTCATCTCCGAAAGCAAGTCTTCGGCGCGAACATAACTATTAACCAGACGATCTGCCTCCAGACGAATCGCATACTCGAGATTCTCTTCGGCTTGCTCTGGCGTGGCGGCGGGCAATGTTTCGTAGTAGTTCGTGCGATCGAGCCAAGTCGTACCGTTGAAGTCCGCGCCGCGGTTCTTCAACTCCTCGGGAATCTTTTCGTTGCTCGGCGTGCCTTTAAACAACATGTGCTCGAGCAAGTGGGCCATGCCCGCTTCACCATATCCTTCGTGCCGTGATCCGACGAAGACGGTCATGTTTACGGTGACGATTGACTTGCTCTGATCGGGAAAAAGGAGAACTTGCGTTCCGTTGGGCAAGCGAAACTCGGTGATCCCTTCGATGGATGTCACTCGCTCCACCTGCGACTCCGCCGCTTCCTGTGCCGTTGCATCTACCATGAAGCTCGGTACTCCTGAGCAAACAAATCCAATCAAACAGAGGCCGAGGGCTGCCCAAGACACGATACGCCTTGCCATCGCTTATCTCCTTATTAGAAAACATCCTTCGGTGCGGAAGTACGACATGCAAACGTTGATGCACTAGCATGTGTTCCATTCAAGGAACCTGCTCGACGTGGGAGCGATTGAGCAAGCATGACCCTCACATATTATCTCCCTAATTCTGCATTTCGTCGAGATGGGCACACAACAGAAATGTTGGCCGCTAACTAGCGTAGCGATGTTACGGCAACCGGAGAATTTTCTACCTGAAAGGGGAGCGTTTGGTTTCCCGATTGCGAAACAGAAAAACTAGGAAGGACACAAAAAGCAGGAAGGAAGAGGATGCGGTGCAAGGAAGACTTAATTTGCAATGTTCCCACCGTGCCACCCCAAACCTCCGTCTGGAAGGAATCTGTGTTAGAAACAAATTTGGAACACGTTCCCAGATTCTCAGCTCAAGCCTCCACGCGCACATCTTGCCTTCGTGCTCGTCGGGGTTCTACCAGCGTCAAATTGGCTAAGGCAGCACTACATCGACCCAAACAAGATGGTGATCCGACGCTCGCATGCACTCTTTCACTGCCTCACGGTATGCCTTCGGCACATCCTCCAAGTCAGGCCAGAAGACGCCTGAGCTTACAACCTTGAAATTGCTACTCGGCAGGACGTAGTCAATTCGCAGGTTGCCAACACTGCGATCATTAAAGTCCCCAGTGTCGCGGCTTGGATCCCCAGACTGCTCCAGGTTCGCTCTGCCTTGCTCCTTTGCGGCTCGTACCGCTCCGCGACTTTGAGGCGCCTCGGCCTGCGCCACTCGCGAATGCTTCAACAAGTCCTGGATGGCCTTTGAGCGACTTCCGCCGTCGGCTGGATCAGAATTCAAGTCGCCCATTACCACGAATGAATCATCCTCTCGCAGTCCTGCTTGCTCAGCATTGTCGCCACGTAAGAATTCAGCTCCTTCAATGTATTTCTGAATCAACAATATCTCATCATGATTTCGGCAGCCATTGCGATCCTCCGGGCCATCGAAAGCTGGCGGAGTTGGGTGACTAGCGAGAACATGAATCACACCGAGTGGCGTCTTGATCGGTACATCCCAGAAGCTCTTTGACGACAAACGCAGCTTTTTCCAAGTCGTGTCATCGTAGTACGAAGGCTGGCCGTCAGCCTGCGGCCGCAAGGCGCCCGGCAAGTCAGACCACAGGAACTTTTGCAACGTCCGCACCCGAGTCTTGTCCAACTCAAAGCGACTGAGCACCGCCATCCCGTATTGCCCAGGAAATCTGCCGTAGCCCCAAGCGTCTTCTGGATCCGTATTTTTCTCATTCTGATTCAGATCCATCCCGCTTGGCACTCCAGTATTCACCGGAGCGTCGTAAACATACGGCAAACGAAAGGCTCCCCCACCAAGAGCATCTTTCTTGATCGCAGAAATGTACTGGTTCGCGAAATATTCCGCGTTGCTATTGCCAGCCACATAGTCCACTTCGTTCAGCAACAGGATGTCTGGCTGGACAGCTCGAATCACCGCTGCAGCCGCCTCGACCTGCTCGTTACCAGCTTCCAGGTCCTCTCGCAGCTTACCTTGTACAGAACGATTCAAAGAAACGTTGTAAGTCGCAATACGTAGGCTGCCGTCTTGCTTTGCGGGCACCAACTCCTGCGCGGAGGCTATCGGTGCAAGGAGCAAGAGGGCAAAACCAATCGCAACAATGCAGCAACTCTTGAGCTTCATGGGATTTTCCTTGATCCTAGTTGGCAATCAATTTTGTCACGAGCGGCTAATCAAAAGTACGTAAGCCTAAGCGTGAGCAAGGAAAGCTGTTTTTCTTGCTGACTTACCCCAAGCTCCAAAGCTCTTGCTTCCAATAAGCTTCCTCGAGGGTCACTCCCTGAGTAGCAACCAAGCGTTGCTCAACGAACTCAGTACCTCAACTGCAGAAGTATACTGTTCAGAATACTTGGCACCAGCCAACTCGCCAGCTTTGCCGTGAAGCCAAACACCCAACTGAGCCGCTTCCGAACACTCCATTCCTTGGGCGGTCAGGCCTGCGATTAGCCCTGTCAAAACATCACCAGAGCCACCGGTCGACAGCGCTGTTGAACCTGTCGTGTTCCGATAAAGACGCCGCCCGTCCGTGACAATAGTCGCCTCGCCTTTCAGGATACATACCACTCCATAGCACTCGGCGAAGCTCACCGCCAAAGCTTCACGCTTCTGCTCAACTTCTGCCACACTACGGCCAAGTAGCCTAGCGAATTCACCTGGATGCGGAGTCAAGATTCGGGGACCTCCAGCGTTTTTCAATTTTTCTTCGCATCCAACAAAGGCGTTTAGCCCATCAGCATCAAGCACGAGCGGCAACTGCAACTTGGCGTAAAGCTGCTGCACCAGTCCTGCAGCTTCGCCGCTTTTCCCGAGCCCTGGCCCAAGTGCAATAGCTTGCTTTCCCTGCACAAGCTCATCAACCGGTGACTCAGCTTCCAACGATAGATACGCACCATCGCAGGGCAGGGCGGCCGTCATGTAGGCTGGATGAAATTGAGCCACAATATCAGCCACACAACTCGGAGCCGCAACGGTGACTAAGCCAGCGCCAGAATGAAGTGCTGCTTGCCCAGCTAGTGCCACGGCACCCGCCATTCCACGACTACCACCGACAACCAGGACACTTCCAAAAGTTCCTTTATGACCATCCGATGGCCTCGCAGGGGCAAGTGGAACGGTTGTTACTTGCCTCCAATTTTGCTCGACCATATCGCATCCTTTCAGAACATTTCTCAATCATATAGTCAGAATGCATCTTATCGTTCGAATCCGGTACCCGGACGAACACGATAGTCTCCCGATGCGGAACCGAGTATAGCTCCAATGAACCTAGGGAGTAAAAAGCATAACCGGGCTAATCATCGTTTAGATTTGCGCGATTTGGTAACCCAATGCGTGGGCTAGGGACACTGCTGATCCTCCGCTAACGCGTCGGGTTACGACGAGCCGACCGTCTCCAAACCGAGTCTCTGACAAGCCCTGGGAAGATGGGCACAGACTTTCGAAGTCCCTCCCAATGCGTTAAAACGGAATCTGCCGACTTACCCCCAATCCCCATTAAAAGGCTACTGAATCGTGGAAGAGGCCTCATCTAGAAAACTCCGCATTCAGTGGATCGGATTTGTGCTCGGTCCCGTATTGGCCGTGTTCAGCCTGTTGATTTTGCCAACAAGTTACGAGCTGCAGTCTACGGCTGACAAAAGCAACGCAGGCTCAACGTCTAAAAGTCTTCAACAGCCCGAAAGCGGCAGTGACAAAGGCATCCTGCCTGTGGCCCCACAGCCAGACACCACAGCTACTCAAACCACAAGACGTCAATTTTCCTGGGGCGGCCGAGCCACGTTGGCCATTATGGTTTGGATGGGCGTCTGGTGGCTGACCGAAGCCATCGAAATTAGCGCCACCGCACTGCTGCCCTTGGTAGTCTTTCCGCTGCTGGGAGTTGCCGACATCAAAACCGCGGCTCAAGGCTACGCCCACTATTTGATTTTCTTGTACTTCGGTGGCTTCATCATCGCACTCTCCATGGAAAGGTGGCTGCTCGGAAAGCGTATAGCGTTGATGACACTCAAAATCATCGGAACCTCCGCGCCAATGATGATCCTGGGATTCATGATCGTCACTGCATTCCTCAGTGCCTTTGTTTCTAACACAGCAACCACGGCCATGATGCTGCCCGTTGCAATCAGCACGATTGCGTTGCTCAAAACAGAAGGAGGAAGCGAAGAAGCGGGCGGCCAAGTAGATCGATTCGGTACATGCTTGTTACTCTGCATCGCCTATGGGGCGTCAGTCGGCGGCATCATGACAATCATTGGTACGCCGACCAACGCTTTCCTAATTGGATTTCTGAAAGATAACATCGACGAAGCTTATCAACTCGAGTTTACTTTCGCGAGTTGGCTCCCGATCGGAGCTTCCTTGGTGCTGGTCCTGCTTCCAGTCATGTATTTCGTAATGACCAGGTTCCTGTTTCCAATTGGCGATGTACGGCTCTCCGGTGGTAGTCATATGCTCGAGGTCGAGCTGGCAAAACTCGGTAAGGTGCGGCGTGGCGAGTGGATTACTCTTGCCGTATTTTGCTGCACCATCATGCTCTGGCTCACCCGTCCATTGCTGACGCAAATCAGTTTCGAATGGGGTCGTGCGGAACAAACACCATTCGCCGGTTTGACAGATACTGGAGTCGCCATGCTTGCTGCCCTGGCTTTGTTCCTGATTCCAGTAGACTGGAAAAGACGCGAGTTCACGATGGACTGGAACACGGCCAATAAGATGCCTTGGGGGATTATCATCTTGTTCGGAGGCGGTCTGAGTCTCGCTGCAGCCGTGAAAGCGAATGGCGTCGCCGAATTTATGGGAAGTTACGCGGCGCAGGTTGGTAGCATGCCGCTAATCCTTTCCGTACTGCTGGTGACGACTGCGATTGTATTCCTGACCGAGCTAACATCAAACGTCGCCACAACAACTTCGCTCGTTCCAGTACTCGCGGCCATCGCGCCCGGTATCGACATTCATCCTTATCTGCTGATCATCCCCGCCACGCTCGCGGCAAGCTGCGCATTCATGCTGCCAGTTGCGACGCCGCCAAACGCTATCGTTTTTGGTTCAGGGGAGATTTCCTTGCCGCAGATGGTCCGAGCGGGTTTTGTGCTCAATCTGATCTCGCTGGTCGTCGTGACGCTGCTGGCGATCTGGGTGATTCAACCCTACTTGGGCTTATAGTTGAAGCTGCAAGATGCAAGGACTTGCTTAACACCCAACCGTAATCGCGATTTGACATGCCGATTCTCTGCTCGGTGCGAGTCGACCTCCGCAGCCCCGAGACAAGCAGGGGGTGTATCCCACGTTCTACTCGGCCAGCAGATTGTTAATAAGGGCTTCGAATCGCTGGCGAAGCCGCTTATGGGCTTCCCCTGTCGCGGGACCAGAGAATCCTGTGTAAGTCGCTCGAATTTGCCCGCTTTGGTCTAGGAATAGCGTAGTCGGATAGCTGCGAATACGATCAATGACAGGGAATTGCCTGGTCGCCGTTTTCTTGTCCGAAATACCTGCGACCAACACAGGATAGTCCACATCGAAACGTTCGACATATCGCTTCACTTGCCTGGTATCACGCTCGAGATCGCCCGTTAATTCAAAAGCCAGTCCGACCACGTTGAGGCCTTTTTCGCCGTAACGCTCCCGAAGATCCTTCAAATACTGGGCTTCATCGTGGCAATTGGGACACCAACTCCCGAAAACTTCGACCAGAGTGACTTTCCCCCTCAGATCCGAATCACCCAAAAAGCGTTGCTTGCCGTGAAGGTCTGGAAACGCCAGCTTCGCCAGATTCGCTTGTCCAGCAATCGTAGTTTGTTGAAACGCATCAGGCAGTTTGATGTTCGGATCGCGACGTGCCGTCCAGCTGTCTTGATACCAATCTCCTGACATAAACCTGCCAGCGAGCTCACCGCTAGACGACAGCTTTGCCCTGAAAAGAAAGGCGTGAGCGCCATCAAAACAACTCAGATGCAACTCACCTCGCTGAACGTAGCCTTGCAGATAGCGATAGTCGCCCGTCGTCGTGAGAAAGGTGCCGAGGACTAAATTCTCCTTGAAACGCTCGAAGGCTCCGACTGCAGGATCATCGCTATCGGCGAACTGAACCGCCCAACGTCCCAGAAACGGCTCGGGGTCGTCGTATTCCGCTTCTCCCGAAGGCTTGAGTATTGCGGACATCTCAGCCACATTTCCTGCCCCGCGAACTTTTCGCCAGTTGCCCGTCATCTGCTTGCCGTCGATCGTCAGCTTCAGCTCGGAATCATAGTGCGGCATACTCAGTCGCAATTCATTGCCATTTCTTTCTGCGTCGACCACAATCGCTTCTGGACCGTTCACTATCTTTGCTGCTGGCTCGCCCTCCAAATCCGACAACTTCACTCGAACCTCGATGTTGCCATGCCCGGTATCTAGGAACAGAGTCCAGTTAGATTCATCGACAGCAGAGCCACTAACAACTTGCGACATGCAACTTCCTAGGAGGATAAAGGAGGTGATATATGGAAGAGTTTTCATGAAACAGACTCGCAAAGAAGTTCAGGCAGGACTCAGGGCGGAAATTCTACTCGCCACGTAGTAGGCCAGGCTGAATGTCAATGTCCAGATCAGCATAGTCACCCGACTCAGCCTTTTCCCAGGCAATCGCTCCCATCGCGGCGTTGTCGGTACACAGCTCAAGAGGCGCGACGATGAGTTCCGCGGCCTGCTTTGCGGCCATTTCTTGTAGACGGAAACGCAGCATCGAGTTGGCCGCCACACCGCCGCCGACACACAAGCGTTTCAGTCCTGTCTGCTCGAGCGCCATCATCGCTTTTCCAACGACCACATCGACTGCAGCTTGCTGAAAACTAGCAGCAACGTTGGCTCGCGTGGCATCGTCCAGTTCAAGTTGGCTGAAGTCCTGCTTGCCGGTCCCGACCAACTTGTAACGCACGGCAGTCTTCAGGCCTGAGAAACTCATATTAAGCGTCGATTTGTCACTCAACAAAGGGCGCGGCAGATCATAGGCCTTTGGATTGCCGGCTTCTGCGAGTCGACTTAGCTCAGGACCGCCAGGGTAGGGTAGTCCCAGCATCACGGCGACTTTGTCGAAGGCTTCGCCAACAGCGTCGTCGATCGTACCTCCCAGGTAAGACCAGTTATTGGCGGACTTGCAACGATAAAGGTTTGTATGTCCACCGCTAACCACAAAACCAACACAAGGAAAAATGCTCTCTGCGCGACCTAGCTGACAAGCATACACATGCGCCTGGACATGATTAATGGCTATGAGCGGTTTACGCCAAGCTACGCAAAGCGCCTTTGCTGCAGCCAACCCAACCATCAACGAGCCCGGAAGGCCAGGTTCTGTCGCGACTGCAATCGCCTCGAGATCTGCCACGGGATCGATACCAGCCTCTTCGATCGCTTGCCCAACGATCGGAGTGATCTTTTCTAAGTGCGAACGAGCGGCCAACTCAGGTACGACTCCTTGAAAGCGCACGTGCACTTCTTCCTGGCTAGCGATAGCTGAGCTTAATACACTGCGATCTTCGGCAATTACGGCCGCTGCTGTCTCATCACAAGTCGTTTCGATCGCCAGAAGATGCATCAGAGAGTTTACAAGTGTGGAGCTCAGGCAGAGCCGAATCTTTTGACAAGACCCGCTCCATCAATTCGTCAGGCCTTTGAGAGTTGTCTTAAATATTCAAAAGTGTAGATGCCTGAGTCGTGGCCATCAGAGAAGCTTATATTGTAAGCGTAGTTGCCAACAGGGCGCATACTTACGAACGCAAGCGGCTTGGCTTCGGCGAGCGACAGAACAGGCAGCGCGACGGGCCCCGATTTCTCTTCCGCCTCGGCTTTATGCTTTTCGCGACACGTTGCGCAAGGGCAGGCATCTCGGAGTTGTCCAGTCTGATATTCGCTCGCCACTCCATCGCTCCATACGATACGCAGTCCTGATTCAATGCGTTCCAAGGACGTGGGCACTGGTTCCACTACAACCTGCCTTTCTCGTCTAAGCTACGTCGCGACGGACACCCGTCATCTCTGTCTCCAAGTCTAGGAGAAGCGGCAATATCTGCCTAGCAGTCGGCCGAGCCAACAAGTCCTGATGCGTCATTGCTTTTGCCAGCTGGCTATTTCGAAAGCCTGGGCCTAGTAGCACAGTCAGCACTTGAGCGGCCTCGGCAATATTCTTCGATCTGAAATCGCCCTCGAATTCCCCTAAACTCTTCCCGTACTCGGATCCGCCAGAATTCCTTTCGCCCAAACTGCTGTGCCCCCGAGCGTCCTGAGCGACTTCGCAATTCTCCAACTCTCCCAGCCAGATTCGAGGCTCAGGCGTCATTTCGACCAAAAAACAACTCAAGTTCAAGTCGACAAATGCGAAACCAAGTTCGTGTAGCGTTCGCAAAGCGTACATCGATTGGGAGGCCAGCGTCAGCATCGTTGAACCAGAAGGCCACTGACTTTGCTGCTCCAGCCAAGAATTCAGTGACAAGCTCGGTTCGAGAGGATAGACCTGCAGTGGGTTGTCCGCGTCAAGATTCGAATGCAGAAGTGCTGGAGCGAGACCGGTCGGAAGCATGGATGAAATAGCTGCTTTACGCTCGAACCGCCTTCGTTCGATAGAATCCAGTTCAGAATCGACCAGGATCTGAGCCTGAAACTTCTGCGGATGACCTACCGGGTTGCACAGCCATGTTTGTAGCTTGCCACGCGTTTTGCACATATGCTGCAGTTGCCAACCATCATTCAAAGCCCCAGACACCAGTTTCAAGCTCTATCCCTTTCCTCCGTTATCACACCGCCAACATGATTTATCGGCGAACTCGAGTGGGCAGCTTGACCGTGAAGCGCCGCAACTCTTGGAGTGAAAAGCAACTGAAGAAGTTCGGAGACATCAGGGCAACTTGAGAAATTCCGGCAGGTTGCATCGCTGCCCGAACCTTTGCTCAAGCTTGGCTGTCCGCATGCTATTCTCTTGGCCGGTGTCTCTTTGGCCTCTCATCCACAGCAAAAGAAAAATGCAACACGACACTTCAATGACATCTGGATACAAGTCGCTCCTCGAGCCGCAATCCGCCAGCGTATCCACTTTGGAGGTTTGCGAGAATCAACCTCCAATCACTGTCATTGGAAACGAATCGATAATCGAGTCTTTTGATCCGATTTGCTTGCAGCAAGCAGTCAACGCTCGACTCGCCCCAGGCATCGACGAGTTGGTGCTAAATCCCGACGCACATCCGGGCTACGGTGCCCCCGTCGGCTGTGTAATGACCTCGGATTCGCATATTTATCCAGGACCGGTTGGAGTCGATATCAAGTGCTCGATGAGTCTGCTCCAAACCGATCTTCCCGCAGACGCGATTGCGGAGAGAAAAACCCGTAAAGAACTGATCAAAGCCATTTGTCAGCGAATTCCAACCGGCCCAGGAAAGGGAGCTCGTGATGTTCCTAAGAGCCGGCGACTGGATGAACGCCTAGGCTTTGAAGTCGCAACTTATGGCGCTTCGAAAAACGTGTTGAGAAAACTAGGCGTTCCCAACGCTTGGTCCGATCGCTGCGAAGACGCCTTCCATCGTGGTCCCGACGGAACTTACCACTCCCTCGAAAACCGTTTGGAATCACTCCTCGCCGGAAACGGCCTTCGCAAGTTTCCGAACCACGTCGGGCAACTTGGCTCCTACGGTGGCGGAAACCACTTTGGCGAATGCGAAGTCGTCAGCCTCAGCCAAGACCCGAAACTTCGCCAAGTCGGAGAGGTTTTCGGGCTCAAGAATAATTGCGTTGCCTTCCTGTCTCATTGCGGCTCTCGTGGATTCGGACATACGCTCGCAAGCCATCAATTCAAAATGCTAAAGAAGCACTTCAAGAAGTCCGGTCAAGCCTTTCCTGCCGGAGACAGCGACTTGGTCTATGCGGAACTCGGAAGCGAACAAGCCAATCGCTATCTGTGCGACATGGCACTCGGAGCAAACTACGCCACGGTCAATCACCTCTTGATCAATCAATTGGTTTTGGAGGCATTTCAGCAAGTTTTACCAGGAACGCAGGGAGAGTTGGTTTACTTCATCAGCCACAACATCGCTCGGCAGGAAACAGACGCTGATGGCCGCCAGCGATGGGTGCACCGCAAAGGCGCAACACGAGCGTTTCCAGCTGGACATCCCGAGCTGGCGAGAACCGTTTACTCGGAGCACGGTCATCCAATCCTGCTTCCGGGCAATCCAATTGACGGTTCTGTGGTCATGGTCGCCCTGCCCGAAGCTCAGAAGAGTGCTTACAGCATCAACCATGGCGCTGGACGAGCGATGTCGCGAACTAAGGCCAAGAAGAAACTCAGTCAGCAGCTGATCGACGCGAATTTCGACCAAGCTGATATCTTGAGCAATTGCCCCATCTATCCACGTGACGAAGCGCCGGCCGCCTACAAAGACTTTGATTCCGTGCTTCAGAGCGTCAACGAGGCTGGGCTAGCGGCCGAAGTCGCCCGCCTGAATGCTAAGTTCGTGATCAAAGACAGCTCCGCCGCTGACGACTAGTTGTCCCCCGACGCCATGTATCTTTATAACCAACTGCTCACCGCTGGCCTGTAACGAGCGAAGCGCTGTTAGGGCAGCAACACCATCGCAAGCCAGCCTCTACGGCTGAGCGTTGGGTGGCGCTAAACGCTCCTCAATCGAAAATCCAACAACCTGCCTCCTCTTCGACTGCCAAAGCGTTTTCCGCAACCTCGGCGTTTGCGGTCATCCGCGATGCATGAGAGCCACTCGGAATCAATTTTTTGCGAAAACCACTCGTTCTTTGGCAACTGAAATTACAAACCACTTTTCGTCAAACTACCCAACAGTGGGAGTTTGCTGGCTGAGCTATCCATTTCTCATTTGCCCACTTTAAGTCCTTGGGAGTTCCTGCCGAGTAAATGAAAGTAGAGCGCCCTCCGTGCAAGTTGATGCTAGCAATGCGCTCACTCCAGCTCAGCACTCCCGCTTTAGCTAAGAGAAGCAATGCAGAAGATTTCTGGCTTTCAGATCCTGTTGACTCCATCGCGCAGCCTCATTGTTACAGCAGCTTTAAGTTGCATCCTGCCAAGCGCGATCCTGGCTGCACCGCAATCGGGCAAACCTGCGAGTACCAGTTCGCGACGTGCTCAAACAAGGCTTCAATTGAGCAACGAAAATGCAGCTGTGTTGGGTGCGAGCAAGGGAGTCACTCGCGCGGTCTTTGAAACTACCTCTGGACGCATCGCACCGCAGAAAAAGAAATTGATCCTCAACGGATCCTCGCGTCGACCGCGGCAAGTTTCCAACACTCCAACGCGAATCTCGTCAGACAGTAAAGCCAAGGAGCTCAAGGCATCCCCGAGCGGGAAGGAGAAGAATCCCGACTCGGTTGCTCTGCCTAACAAGAAACCGGAATTCAAACCGCAATTGCGACCTGTACCGCGTAAGCCAGTTCCAACTGCTGAAAAATCCAGTCAAAACACCGAAACCCAGAATCGTGCCACGCAACTCTGGAGAAACAAACAAACCAAACCCTACCCGCCTTTGCTTGACCCGAGCGATAGCAGCGGCAAAGCCAATTCAGCCGCCATTGCCCCCAAGCCGACTGAAGGTCAAACGGGCAAAATGCCCGGCGAAGAAGTCACACCTGACGGAAAGGGAGTTGAGGAAAAAAACTCGAGCGACGACGAGACGTCAGAACAATCCTTCAGCAATGAACCCGTTTCATTGGAGCCGATGCCGCAAGATCTTGCTGACTCTCCGCTATCTGAAGATCGCAGTGCACTCCAGTTGGAGCCAGCAAAAAACAAGGCGAACGAGAACGCTGAAATTGCGTCAAAGCCACAATCCGCGGAAGACCAGTCAGCTGAGACAGTGGCAAAGGAAACAGAGCCAGTAGAATCTGCCGCCGACGGAAAAGCCGACCCAAACGAGCTTTCGCTAGATCCCCCCGAGAACCCAATGCGAAACTCAGGACCAGAAAACGGACTTTCGCTTGGCGATCCTGATGCACAAGAAGAGAGCATAGAACTGAGCCTGAGCGGCATCCAGTCTGCGGCTAAAAAAGACGACGGTTCGGAAACCGCTGAGACCTCAAGACAAGAGCCGAGCAAGTTCGACATCAACATGTCGCCAATCGCAGAGCCAAAAGTCACAGGAAACTTGGCTCCCGTTATCGACGGCGAGAATGCAGAGACTTACGATGCACTGACTAAGTCTTCTCGCCAGGACGCTATTTTACCAGAACCAGTCAAAATCGGCGACTCGGAAGACGCCGAATGCCCCGGCGCGCCATCGAAGGATAGCAAGCTGGTCTCGGATCCGGATGATGTTCCGCTCGAGTCACAGCCGCACCCTTACGATGCTCCCAAGGCCGAGACCAAAAACGAGCCTGATGCCGTAGCTTCTGCGAACGACTACTCGCCACGTGAACTCAGAATGCGTCGCGGGATCAACGAAACCTTGGCATACTTCATGGAGCACCCAGAGACAGTTGTGCGCCGCGGCCCTTGGGCTCTGATGCACGCTAGCTTGCCTTTCGGTGTCGAATCTGAAGTCATTGCAGGCAATCGACGAGTCAACACGTTGGGCTGGATGTGCTTCAACGGAAACTGCGCTCGCCAACGCATGTTCCAACCAACCAAACGAGGTTTTCGTCCCAACGTTGGTCCAGGTGTTCAAGGGCACGACGGTCAGTTCCTGGCAATTCTCGCTCAGTCTCGTGTTCAGTCCGACTATCCGATCAAAATAGGTTCTAGAAAATACACCATCGAAGACTTGGTGAAGTACGAAATGGCGACATGCCGTGAGCACTCCGAGCTGACATTCAAGCTGATCGGTCTGTCCTACTACTTGGAGGCAGACGCAACATGGCGTGACAACCGAGGACGCAAATGGAACTTAGAAAAGATGGTTGCGGACGAATTGTCGCAGCCGATCAACGGAGTCGCTTGTGGAGGCAGCCACCGCTTGATGGGCCTGAGCTACGCATTGATTGAACGTAAGCGAGAAGGCCTGCCCATTACGGGTGCATGGGCTCGCGCTGAAAAGTACTTGAACGACTACGTCAATTACACCATGACGCTGCAAAATCCTGATGGTAGTTTCAGCACCAACTGGTTCGAAGGCCGGGGCAACAAGCCCGACATGGAACGCAAAGTTCAAACGACGGGTCATATGCTGGAATGGCTCATCTACACGCTTCCCGATGATAATTTGAGATCGGAACGAATCCAGATTTCCATCGAGTACCTGCTAGACTCGGTTGGAAAAAAGCCAAGCTACGATTGGCCCATCGGCCCTCGCGGCCACGCCCTACGTGCTCTCACACTCTATAATGAACGAATTTTTGGAGCCGAGCAGGGCCAACTAAAGCAGCACATCGCCACGCTGCGTGACGAAGGCGTGATCCGGTAGCACAAGGCTCCAAGTCAGACAGTACGCTCGAGCGACTGAGTTCCTCGAGCCCTATGGGGCGGATAACGAGCCCCGCGCTGTTGCGACTTAGGAACGAGCCTATTAGAAGCGCATAACTTTCTTCGGCCCCTGCCGTACCTGGGCTATCCTACGTGCCAATCTTCGGCCTCGAACAGACCTTCTCCTCCGCTGGGTCAACTCCCGCCGACGCTCTAACTGCATTGCCCCAAGGGTTGCATTCGATTAAATTCTCGGTGCACCCCCATCCACCTACTGGAGGAAGATTCGCTCGTTGCTCCTGCGCAAGTGGAACAACTGGTCTTCTTCCTTCTCGTGTTGTCAAATTCTGTTCAACACGTTAGCCGATTTGTCAGCTCGCTCGCGAGACGCAACGTATAAAGTACTGCTACGCATCCATCCATATTCAAAGCAAGGCTAACTCGCCAACATGGCCACGCAACGCTTCACACGACATCTTGAAACCATGCTGGAGACAGCTGGAGCGATGGCGTTGCAGACCGGAACCGACTCGATGCTCGTTTTGCTCGATGGCTCCGCTGATTGGGAAAAGCTGCGGGATACGGTTCCCAAAGATGTCGAGCAGATCATTGTAGCGGCCGACCATGAGCAAGACCTGGATGGTGCCGAGGCAGCAGGATTGTCAGCTCTCCCCCTCAACAAAGAAAACTCGCCGCTCCTCGAGCGACTGCAACACGCATTGCTGGAAGCTGTCGCTGACGGGCTGCTGAAGAGCAATGAAAACGTCGTAGCGATCTACAGTGGTTTTGAGAACCACAAGATCGACTCGATCAGTCACATTCGCTTGGACGACCGCCTCAAGCGACTCACCAGCCGAGATCTACAGAAGCTCGAAAGCAGTGTTCCGCTTAAGTCACTCAAGACCGTGATCGACCTCGCTTCTCAGATCGGCCGCGAAGGCCGCGAGGGCAAGAAGGTTGGAACGATTTTCGTCGTCGGTGACACACGTAAAGTCCTCTCGCACTGCAAGGACAGTGGTTTCGACCCGCTCAAAGGTTACAAACGCGAGAACCGCAGTCTGTTCGACGCCAAGGTTCGGGAAGATATAAAAGAGATCGCGCAGATGGACGGCGCCTTCATCGTCTCGCCTGACGGAACGATCGAACGCAGTCGGCAGATCATCGAAGTCGCTCACGCAGAACTCTCTCTATCCAAAGGTCTTGGAGCGCGACATTGGGCCGGTGCAGCGATTTCCCAAATCACCAAAGCAATCGGAATCGTTGTAAGTCAATCCACCGGAACCGTTCGACTGTTTCAGAACGGTCACACCGTGCTTCGCATTGAGCCAATGGACCGCGCCGTCGCTTGGCAAGAGTTCAACTACGAACCGCCTCCAGCAGATGAAAGCTAGACGCTTCATCGTGGGAATCGCCATTACGGGCTACTGCTCCAGCCGAGAATCTCCTCCATCATTTCGGCTGGAAGACCAATCGGAAAGACCTCAATGTCCCCAAACAGCTTGACAGTCTCCTTCAGCTGCATCGCAGGCTTTTGAGCCACAAATGTCAAGGTCGCATCGGCTTGAAAATAGCTTTCGCCCACGTCGCCTGTTTCTGCGTTCACGCCAGTTGGAATATCGATCGCAACCCGCTGTGCGACATGAGCATTCGCCCACTCAATCCACTCACGAAAAGGAGAGCGAGGCTCGCCAGTGACTCCAGTACCGAGCATCGCGTCGATGACCAATTCAGCTTTAGCAATCTCTTGCTTCAGATCGTCCGCAGCAGCGGCGTCTCCTTCCACCAGGCGAACTTTACTCGGAGAGCTCGCATTGAGAATCTCCCAATTCGCGAGATTGTCTGCTGACAGGCGTACGACTGGCCCCAGCAACAAGCAGCGACAATCCCATCCCGCTGCAAGCAAGTGCCTTGCAATGACTAATCCATCACCACCATTGTTGCCGCGACCGCACACGATCAAGGTGTTGGGTTGCCCAGGGTAGCGATTCTTCAACCAACTGACACAACCGAGTGCTGCATTCTCCATCAGCACCAGCGAGTGCATGTGGTACTTTTTCATCGCAACGAGATCCACGCGTCGCGTTTGCTCGGTCGTCAACACACTCTGTTTTAACGAATTCCAGGCTGTCACGAATCTATTTCCAAGCTATCATCAGGAGGGGATGGCAGGGCCAATTGAGTCTGCTATCTCATCACTCCATTCCTTCGCGAACCAGAATAGCACAACCACATGCCACTTTACGAATACGACTGCAAAGACTGTAACTCGACCGTAGAAGTCCTCGTTCGCAGTCAGGAAGAAAAACCAGAATGCCCGGACTGTGGCAGCGTGAAGCTGAAAAAGATTCTCTCCGTCGCGGCAGCTCCCAACATGAACGGCTCAAGTCTTCCAACGGCCGCCGAAGGCGGCAACTGCGGCCGCGCTCAGTGTCAATCCGGCTGCATGTTCGACTAGACTTGAGGATCGTTTCGATTCTCTCCACGGCCGAATGCCGTACTGATGCCAGAATCGATCGTGTCGAACTTTCTAATCGCCAAACACGATACAAGACGGGTTGCCGACAGGTACGTACTGTTCCGTGAACCGCAGCAATCCCGTCTGTTTGTCCACAGCGAAAATCGCGATGTTGTCCGCACGTTGATTGCAGACGTAAAGAAAGTCGCCAGAAGGAGCGAACTCAAAGCTCCGCGGATAGTTGCCGCGTGTCCATTCGTAGCCTACGAAGCTTAGCTCACCGGTCGTCTGATCGATCGCAAAGATTCCGATGCTGTCGTGCAAACGATTCCCGGCATAGAGGAACCGCCCATCTTTCGAAACAAGAATCTCCGAGCAAAAGTTGCTTCCCGCATACCCGGGCGGCAAGGAAGAAATTGTCTTGCGATGCACCAAAGTGCCATCATTCCAATCGAATAGCGCGACCGTGGACCCCTCTTCCTGAATCGAGTAGAACCACTTTCCGCCTGGATGAAAGAAAAAGTGTCTTGGTCCATCCCCCGGCGGTAGGAAAACTTCGTGTGTGTCTGCTGGGAACAACTTGCCGTTCTCAAGATCAAACCTCCAAATGAAGATGCGATCCAACCCTAGGTCAACATGAATCACGAACTTGCCCGATGGATCGGCCTGGATCATGTGGGCGTGAGTGTGGTCATGCCCGCTAAAAGCAAAACTACCTTCGGGAGCATTCTTGGCCACGGCCGGCCCAATCTCGCCTTCATCTTGCTTTACATCCGATGCCTCGCCCAAATGACCATCGTCTAGAATAGGTAGCACCGAAACAGAACCACCAAAGTAGTTGGCGACGAGCAGAAACTTACCACTCGGATGGATACTCACATAGGTCGGCCCTGCTCCTCCAGAAGGCAACGTATTGATCAGCTTGAGGCTCCCATCTGTCGGATTTATTTCAAAGCTACTCACCGAGCCTTGCTTGTTGCCATCGATCTGAAGGTGATCCGTTTCATTGGCTGAGTAGAGTCGCGTTTGCTTGGCATTGATTGCGACATGGCTCGGGCTGGCGCCCGATCGATAGTGCCCCGCAAGTTTTAACGCGCCTGTCTTTGTATTCATTTTAAAGATGTGAATGCCGAGCCCGTTGCCCGGCGGCAAGTCGACTTGAGTCGGCAAGGTGTCTTTCAAAGGCGAACTGAAGGTCCCCACATAGGCCCATCGCTGCTGCTCATTGGATTCTTGAGCGAAGGCCTGCAAGCCATAGGATAAAAGGCAAATCGCAACGGATAGAAAAAACGAATTACTGCGTCTCATGGAAAGTCTTTGGTCAGAGGTCGAGCTTCGAAGGGGCGATAGTTTAGCTGAAAAAACGGAGGTTGGCGCGGTCTTCAGGCGGAACCTTACTTCATCGCTTCGGAAAGCTGTTCGCACAATGCAAGCATTTGGACATCTTCCGGTTCATCTTGTGCCTTATATGCGAGGTTTGCCACCACTCATCATCCGGCTCGTAAAGCAGGAGCGAAGCATGAACGCATCCAGAATAGTCAAACAATCGTTCGTTATTCTGGCCCTTGCTGCGTTCCTGCTAGCTGGCGGTTTGCCAAACCAAGCCCGAGCTCAAACGTTTGGGCAAATGCTTGAAAACACCAGAACAGAACACACACGACCTCCAGCCCCCAGGAGCGATCCCAAGCCAACTCGCCAACCCAAACCTCGTGAGAAAGAAACGAGCTGGCACTGGAGAGACTACGAACGTGACGAAGAAGATGATGACAAGGATGGCGTTATCGCGGGCCTCGTTGGTGTCCTTGCTGCTGCAGCTCTCTCCTCGCCTTTTTGGGGACCTCGCACGATCGTCGACGACGAAGGATTTGATGCGGGCTACTTCCCACGATACCCCTATCTGCACGACAGCGATGGCTACCTAACTTTGAACCCAACCGAAGAACGTGGAACTTCCCCCTGGCTCTTGCGTGCTTGCTTTGAATACGGAGAAGACTTCGACGCAATCGACACCTTCGGTGGCTCGTTCCTGCTCGACACATCCACGCGCTTTGGTATCGACACAGAATTCAACCGTCGTCACGAAGTCTTGCCAAACGGCAGTGATACACTTTGGAATGGCAACAGCAACATTCTTGTCCGCTTTGCGCAAAGTGAACGTGTTCAGATGCGAGCTGGGATTGGCTGGAACTGGCTCGATCATAACTCAGGATCAGAGCATGGCTTGAACTTCACATATGGTGGCGATTTCTTCCCGGCTGATCCTTGGATCATTTCTTCCGAGATTGATCTCGGCTGGCTTGGCCATGCTGGAGTCATTCATCTGCGAACCACTGCAGGCATACAATTCCACCGCTTTGAAGCTTACTCAGGGTTCGATCATTTTCAGATCGGCGCCGATAATGTCACCGGTCCGGTCTTCGGCCTCAGACTCTGGTACTGAGACTCGGAAACTTCCTTGCGGCGGAAGTCACTCTCACTTTCCGGGCGGGCCCATGGGTAGCGGGGAGCGATGAATTCTGGGAGAGTCGGCCTATCCGTTTCAGAGAGCACTTCGGCTGGATTGAGGATTCCGTTTACCCTGAGGCGAAAACTCTGGCCAAGTCCCGCAACAAGCGCAATGATAAGCAAAGCTCACCCCGCGTGACTCGAATAAAACGCGTTGCGAAACGCACTGGGAATGCGGCCGAGCGTTCGCTGAAAATGAAACCGCATCAGCTGATGCAGTTCCCAATCCTACCTCGCTGTCCGCATTCAGCGTCAGAACGCCAAAGCGATGATGATTGCTGATTTTCTATGCGAGCAACCGGGCGTTTCCCGCGTCCTTTATCCCGGTTTACCCTTGCGACTAAGTCACAAGATCCCCGCGGCTCAGATGCACCGTTTCTGCAGAATGACATCTTTTGAAATCGCTACCCGCAACCTAGTAAAGGAATTCTTCACAAGCCTCAAAGTGGTCACTCCGGCGATGAGTCTTTGCGGTGTGGAATCGACCGTGACCGTGCCTGCCCTGACATCCCATCTTGCTATGACTCCAGAAGATCGAGAAAAGTGCGGCGTGACGCCTGGTCTCATTCGTTTCTCTTTGGATATCGAAGCCGTTGAGGACTTCAGAGCTGACCTAACGCAGGCCGTGGAGCATATCTCCAAGTTGCATTAGAATGGCCACGTTCCGTTGATTCCCCAACTCTCATCCCAGATATCGCGTGAAGTATCCATTTCTCTTCTTTGACGCCGACAACACGATCTTTGACTTTGCCCAAGCCGAAGCTATGTCGCTTGAGCGAGCATTGTTCCGCCACGAAATTGAATTCCAGACTGGATGGCTGGACCTTTATCGCGAGATCAATGTCGCAGTCTGGCGAGCTTACGAGGCGGGTGAGTTAAAAACCGAGCAAGTAAAACGCAAGCGTTTCAGAGACCTAGTTGAACAGTTGGAACTTGCGATCGACCCGGAACAACTTAGCCAAGAGTACCTTGACGAACTTTCTCGTTGCGCTCCCTTGCTAGATTCTGCCGAGTCGGTGCTGGATCAACTGCACCAACGTGGTCATCACATGCTCATTTTGACAAATGGTCTCGCCGAAGTACAACATGGCAGATTCGATGACTCGCCGGTTCGGAAGTACTTTGAGGCACTGGTAATTTCCGGTGAAGTTGGCGCCGCGAAGCCCGACGGCAAAATATTTTCTGTCGCTTGGGAGATATTTGCATGCCCGCCCAAAGAACAGATTTTGATGATCGGCGACAATTTGAATTCTGATATCCACGGTGGAAATGAGTTTGGCATCGACACTTGCTGGATGAATCTTAGTGGTGGATCTAATTACACTTCTATCACTCCGACCCACGTCATCAAGAACTTACTAGAACTACCGCAACTGGTCTAAAAGAAAAGTTAGAATGTTTCGCAGTCGACTATCACGAAAGAGTGACCGCGCCTACTTTCTCGAGTTCCATCTGCCGTGCCACGTTAACTGCGAAGTTGGAATTCTGATTGAGACCGACCGAATGTGGGGTCGCAAGATCATCACAGGGATTGTGGATGAAGCGCTTCGAAATCACGGTTGGCCACTGCTCATCGATCCACGCATTGAGCAGCATCGCCTTGAAATCCTCGAGGGTCGGCAGGGCAAGGGAATCATCATGTCGCTGCGTGATGAAGAATTGGCTACTCACGTTGAGGAGAGTCAACTTCCTTTGGTGAACGTAGCTAGCTGGGGTATGAAGTGCACGTTTGAATCATGTGTCGTGACCGATGACGAAGCTCGCGCCGAGATGGCATATTGCCACCCGCGCGCTAAAGGGCGCACAAGCTTTGGCTTCTACTCTCCAATCGAACACGCCTACCTAATGACTCTTCGCCTCAAGTTTATCGAACTTGTGCGTCAGTCCAAGATGCAATTGAGTACCTACCAGACCCCCGATAAAGCTATTGAGCACCAGGAAATCCCAACCGCTTGGCTCACACAACTCGCCACTCCTTCTGCGATACTCGCTGCGAATCCGGAAGCCGCATTGCAATTAACCGAACTATGCCGAGGCACCGCCTTCGCCTCCTTCAAGACATCGCCGTTTTGTCCTGCGGTACCGACGATCTAATTTGCAAGATCGCCGACCCTCCACTTAATAGTATCGGACTAGCTTGTGAACAGATTGGACAGAAAGCAGTTACGGTTTTAACCGAGCTTATCCCAAATCCAAGCAAAGAGCGCGGGATGCTGGCCGTGCCGCCAGTGCGAACTGCGAGCGACTATCCACGTCTGCATTTTCTGTCGACGATCCATTGCTAGCAGGGGCTTTTCGTTTACTACACTCCAATGCAACGAGCGGTATCAACGTCAGCGATAATCTCGAAGCGGTTCTGATTTTCCGCCGAACGCTGGAACAGAAATTTACATCACTACTGGGAACTTCTCCAGTCGCGGAGATTCGTCGTCTGCGACTGCAACACATCCAACATCTTCTTGCCAGCACTACGCCTAGCATAGCTAACTCCTCAAAACAAACTGGTTTCACCAACCCAAGTCGACTTAGCGAGTTCTCCCGTTCCGAGACCGGCCAAGCTCCCAACGAATACCGCCGCGAGCTCCGCGGTTAGCGGTGATCCCTGCTTTACTTTCTGCGACTCTGCGCGACGCTTTTCTCTCAATCAGAATACAGCTGAAGTCATGCCAGCATCCAAAGACGTCACGACGCGAAAATTAAGGACGTCGATCACTGCGGGAGCGACATGACCTGCCTTCATGTGGTGGAAGTAAGAAAGGCGAGCGAATAGCACGGGGAATCTTTTGCCGCCATCAGTCATTCGATAAACGCCATCCCCTTGAAAAACATTCTTCTTATGCGCACTCGCCCATGCCGACAAGCAAAGTTTGCAAATCGAGAGGCGAAATCGCATTCGCGTCGACCGAGCCGTTACGAAAGAAACTATCCGACTTGAATTACCAAGTCGTTCCGCCATCGGTAGTGTTCCGAATTCCACCACCGACGAGCCGAACCGAAAGGTTTCTCGATCCTGGTAGTCGCCGCTTACCGCTACACTCCTGCCGCCGCAGAAGGGGGCCAACCGTTCTCCAAGAGAATTCACGAAGAATTTTTTTGCCCGAGGATGAATTATCCGCTTCCCGCGCTATCACATTCGGACCGAACGACATCCAAAAGCCAACAAGCAGCAATGTAATCTCCAAGCAGAAGCTTCAACTCTCACTGCGGGGCTATGGGACGACCCTAAATCTAGCACCTCCTTAATAAAACAAACCTACGCCAGGCCATTCTCAAATTGCTTACAGCCCCTGCTGCAGAGAGTAACGCATTTTGAGCTAGAGGGGCCGCCTAGCTCGAAGGCTTGGATTCCCAAAGATGCTTAAGGGGCTGGGCTTACTCGTTCGAGAAGTTATCCAACGACGAGATACTGATCTTCTTGACGATTTTCCGCGTGTGGCTTCCTCGCATAGCAACTTGAGAGTCCAGCGATCTTGTCCTACAGGCGGCATTTCAGCATACATGCGAACGATCGCAATCATCTGCTTTTCAGAAAATGTTATTGGCTTCTCAGAACGAGGAGCATCGTGAAGCGTGGCGTCAAAACAAACGCCTTTGTAACGCTTTCGAAAGTTCGCGACACATCGCGTCGAGCAACCGCCAACTTCCGCAATCTCGCGATCCGTCTTGCCTTTTTCAGCCTCAAGCAGCATTTTACAGCGGCGCATCACGCGCGGGCCGACGCTGCACTTTCCGGAGCAACTTCCGTCGCTCTTTTTTCAGAGCGAGTAGATGCTTCTTATTGTCATTGGGCATAGATGAAGATCGTACACCTAAATCAGAGGCCACTACCACCCAAAAGCAGAAACAGACTACCCCTGAATAGACCTGGAGCACTATCCTTCACCCAACTCCCTTCGATAGCAGTGTGGCGTCGTATAGCACGAGCTACAAAAAACTCGCATTCCACCCTGGAGGCAGAATGCGAGTCCATATTCCTTTTCTAGACGACAAACCGAGCAGGTATGGTGGCCTGCTCCGCCTTCGAATTACGCGATGCTCACGACTTCCAGTTGTAATGCATTGATTGCGGCATGGGCACGGTGTCCATGGTGAGGACCATGGCTGTGACCGCGATTAGGACGTCGTCCTGCGTTTCGGCCGCGAACGCCATGACCACTATTGCGACCATCGCGTTTTCCACCTCGCATTTGCTTGTCGTGGCCTCTGCCTCGTGACTTTCCGGCTTTCCCGTGCTTCGAGTCTTTACCACGGCCCTTCGCCTTGGAGCTACTGCGCCCCTTTCCAGACTTTCCACCGTGACCGGCATGTCGTTCACCGCGCGGTCCGCCACGAAACTCAGGTCCACCCTGTCCGCGACCGTATCTCATTCCAGGACCGCGACCACCAGACTCTCCGCGTCCGCCATGCATGCGAGATCCACCACGGCCAACGCCTTCACCATGACCAGCTTGGGGACCTCGACCTCGGCCAGCATTTCCGCGACTAGGCCCGCGTGGCTCTCCTCGATTGCCTTGCATCCAAGGAGGACCGCTGACACCAGGGCCGCGCCCCATTCCCTCTCCACCGCGTGCCCAAGGAGGCATGCCTCGACCGCCTTCACGATCATCACCACCGCGCATCCAGGGAGGCCCAACAGGAAGGTCACCATTTCCTCGTCCGCCACCACCACGCTCGTCTCGTTCTCCAGGACCAGCACCTTCGCCATTCATCCAAGGTGGCCGACCTCGACCAGAACCTTCCTCAGCACTGGGACGACCTCCTTTCGAGCGCCCACTCTCAGGCCGTCCGCCAAAGCGTCCGCTTGCACCTGGACCACCCGGTCGGCCACGAAATCCGCCTGCCCCAATTCCTGGGCCACCTGGGCTGGGACCGCGAGCGCCATCGCCATCCGGCCTTTCACCGCGTCCAGGACCACGTCCGCCGGAATCGGATCGACCCTCGCGATCAGTTCCGGCACGGCCAGCTTCTCCAGGAGGTCCGCGACGCCCACGACCTTCTTCCTCGCCTCGCTCCTCCTGATTTCCAGGACCACCCGGCGGTCCGCCGCGACGCCCTCCGGGCTGAGCTAGTAAGGTGGCGCCCACGGTACTAGCCATCACGAGGACAACCATAAAACTCGCTTTTCTCATTCTTCCTCACTCCATATGTTTCTGCGAGGCTTCCGAGAACTACAACTCACATCCAAACTCTTCAAGTTTGCCTTCTCGGTCTCACCGAACTGGTCGGCGTGGTTCCTCTCCGCCGAGGAACCTTTGGCATAGAAAGCCTCCCATGTATCAGCTTCCCCCTTGGAACCCCTGCTGGGGACATTCCGACCTCAGAAAGCCAGGAATCTTCCCTAGCCGCTGCGTGAAAAGCCGGTACAGGAGAAAACTTTGCCCAGCACTGTCGCCATCGGGTTGAAAGAATGTACTCGCCCAAAAGCTGGCGAATCCGTTCGGTGTTTGCTACTCGATCGAGTCTCGAAGCTTGCGGCGCATGATCTTGTTGGACGCAGTCCGCGGAAGGCTCTCCAACAACTGAACCTGACGAATTCTAAACAATGGATTCACTTCATCGCTTAACTTGCGCTGCAGCTGTCGCCGCATGGAACTCACGTCCGGCTTTGAATCCGCGTTGGCTGGAACGACAAAAACGACCATAGCCGCTGGTCCGCCTTGCGAGCCATGAACGGCAACAGCGGCACACTCGTCAATCTCGGCGTGCTCATTGAAGCACCGCTCCAGCTCCACCGCACTAACTTTAATGCCTCCAAGGTTCATCGCGTCATCAGTGCGACCGCGAGCACGATAGTAACCACCCTCCAAACGCGTCAACTCGTCACCGTGCCGTCGCAAGACGGACACGCCATCCAACTTCGGCGTGTCGGCATAGTACTTCTCAAAGTTGTCGCCGTTGAGCAATCTTCGCGACAGCCCGACTGAAGGTGGCACTAGGAAAACTTCGCCTTGCTCCGCTTCCGCACCGTCGGCGATTAGCTTCAGATTCATCCCCAGGGCTGGAGTCGAAAAGCAACCCGGCGCGCAAGGCTGCACGACGCTGCCAGCGATGTAGCCACCGCCAATCTCTGTGCCCCCGCAGTATTCGACCATCGGCTTGTAACCTGCTCGCGACATGAGATATAGCATGTCTTCGGTATTCGAACACTCGCCAGTCGAACTGAACGATTCAATCTTGCTCAGATCAATGCCTTCAAGCACTTCATTGCTGCGCCATGACCGCACTATGCTCGGAATCACACCCAGCATGGTCACCCCGACGTCCTGCACGAATTCAACGAATGGCTTGCCGGTCGGAGCTCCATCAAATACGGCCAAAGTCGCTTGATTGAGCAAGCTGCTATAAACCACCCACGGCCCCATCATCCAACCAAGACTTGTCGGCCAAGCAACGACACTTTCGCTGTGCACGTTTTGATGGAAGCGAGCGTCCATCGCGCACTTCAGCGGCGTCAACTGCGTCCAAGGAATCGCCTTCGGTACACCTGTCGTTCCTGAAGAAAACAATATGTTCGTTTCAGTCTCCGGCGAACCTGCGACCGATCCAAATTCCTCCGATGCAGATAGAAAATCATTCCAAAGAATGGTGTTTCCGCAAATTTCTACCGCGACTTCTTCGCGACTTGGAATTACGATCGCCTTGGCCGCATAACCACTGTCGAGAAACTTCTGATAGCAAGGAAGCTCCTTGTGGCCGCGACGAATGCAATCAGTCAAGAAGATCCCCGTGGCACCAGCTAACTCCATACGCAGCTTAATTTCCGGCGCGGCAAAACTCTCCGCTATCGACACCGGCACACAGCCGGCTCGAATCGCTCCCAAGTAAGCTGCGACGCAATCAATCGTCATCGGCATCAAAACGCCAATGCGATCGCCAGCAGCAAATCTAGCTTCGCGAAGCCCATTCGCAACGCGATTAACCAGAGACTCTAGTTCCCCGTAAGTCACTTCTCGACGTTGCCGCGACTCGTTGACCTGGATGATCGCAGCTTTTTCTTTCGGCGCCAAAAAACAGCTGTCCGTGATATTCAGCAAAGCACCATTGAACCAATTCGTGTCGGCCGCGTTGGAACCTTCGGGCAAAACGGCAACTGGCTCTTGCTGAAACCGAATACCGAGCTCGTCCACTACGGCTTGCCAGAACGCACCTCGACATTCGACGGACCAACGAAAGAGCTCGTCGAAGCCGCTCAAGCCTTGCCTGGCTGCGAAATTCGTCGCGTTGGCAACTTCGATCGCTTCCTTAGATGGCCTCCAAGCCATAGCAGGTCGTCCACTCGTGTCTGCAACCAGTCGTTCCGCGTAAACAAGCTCAAAGAGTCGCTTGTGCAATGCGAAAGGCTGTTCTGGTGTAAGAACACGATCCACGACCTGCGACCAAGCTGACTCACGATCCGTTGTCGACTCTAGAATAGAACGCAGCTGAATATCGCAGGCCTCAGCTGCATCGATATCGATACCATACTCCAGCCATTCATCACGAGTCGGCAAAGCATTCAAAGCAAGCACTGGAGCCTCAGGAGTAGATCTCACCCGTAACCTCACCAAATCCAACTCTATATCCCTCGCCTTGCGCCCAGCCAGTCATACTGAGCGTGTCGCCATCCAGTAGCATTCTTCGTTCTTCGCCACTAGGTAGCTTCAGTGGTCTTTCGCCTTTCCAAGCCAATTCCAGCATGCTCCCTAAAGAATCAGGAGGGGCGCCGCTAATTGTGCCAGAAGCCAGCATGTCGCCTGCCTGCAGGTTGCAACCATTGACCGCATGGTGTGCCAGCTGTTGCTGCATGCTCCAGTAAAGATAGCGGAAGTTCGATCGACTGATCACCGTTGGCTCTTTCTGCTGCTCTGTTGCCAAAGTCACTTCTAACTGAATATCAAACGCCGCCTGTGAGCCCCCCTGCAAGTACTCCAAAGGCTGGGGATCTTGCTCCGGTCCAGCACAACGGAATGGCTCAAGGGCTTCAAGCGGAACAACCCAAGGCGATATTGAAGTCGCAAAACTCTTGCCGAGGAAGGGGCCTAGCGGAACATACTCCCAACGCTGAATATCGCGTGCACTCCAGTCATTGACCAAAGCCAAACCAAAGATGTGATCTTCGGCTTTGTCGATCCCAATCGGCTCGCCAAGTTCGTTGCCTGGACCGACAAAGAACCCCATCTCCAGTTCAAAATCCACCGCCTTGCTTGAGCCAAACACGGGCGACTCGGCATCAGGCGGCATTAGCTGACCACTCGGACGACGTATTCTCGATCCGCTTGGCACAATGGAACTCGCTCGCCCGTGATATCCAACTGGCAAATGCAACCAATTTGGCTGCAAAGCGTTATCCTTGCCGCGGAACATGATTCCTACGTTCGTCGCATGTTCTTTGGAGGAATAAAAGTCCGTATAGTCACCGATTTGCATCGGCAGGACCATTTCGACAGAATCCTGCTCCAGTAATACTTGCGACTTCAGTTCCGCGTCGTCGCGCAGTTTAGTATTGGACGCGTCAAGCAATTGGCTAGCCGCCTTGCGAACCGCGGCCCAAGCTGACTTGCCGAGCAGAGCAAAAGCGTTGAATGATCCCGACTGAAAGACTGGATCGTCGGAGACTTTTGGAAGTAGCTCCAATTGTTCAAGCCGTGTCAGGTCGAGCACATGATCGCCGATCGCCACCGCACAATGCCCGCTCGAATCTACGTTCGAACGAAACACACCATAGGGCAGATTTTGAATCGGAAAGTGACTATCCGCCGACACATCCACGAAAGATCGCCGAGCCGGATCTGTTGTAAAGTCAAAACTCAATGACTTGCCTTTCAGGTTGATAGAAACTTCGTTTGCCATTCTTAGTCACCTCCCTTTCCGAGTGGGCCCACGCAAAGCGGGGAGGCGAGGAATCCTGGGAGGATGGGAGCCCCAACCATGGGGAGGGCGTTGATACAGGAAAGAATCCTATCCGGGCCCGTCAGCCCGACTCTGCCTCAGGAACCTGCTGCTCAGGAGGGAGAGTATCATCCAGTGTGCTCTAAAGTTTTCTCGCACCTCTATCACGCAATTTGTTCTTCTTCCGCAGGCCGAAACTCACGAGTCACGCTACCGACAAGCAAAAGATCGACTTACCCCAACCAGCCAAGCTCTAATAAATCCTCGATGGGCTCATCGAACGAGCAAGAGCCAATCGAATGAAACAAGCTCTTGCGAACCTTGGCTATCTGGCCAGCTTCAAAACGATGCTCGCGCCAAGCAACCGCTCGTTCACCTAGCACGATTGCGGCCGCTTCTGTTTCCTGCAACAGTTCGACCGCCGTCTCGGCCGCACCACCTTGCTTCAGCAAAGTCGCTGCAAGCACGACAACGACGAACCCGTGCATAGGCACAATGGGAGCATCCGTTGCATCGCAGCTTGGGCGATCCGCTGGCAGTGGATGATGCAAGCCTGCCGTCGCCTTGCAAGCACACTTATTGATCACGCAAGCCTCTAAGAACTCGACAACTGCCTCCTCGCTCGGAAACGCTTCCGCAACCAATCCACCAGTCCGGATTTTTGCGAATACAGAATCGGCCTTATCCAAGTCGGCGATCCCCAACGCATCGGGCAGCTCAACGTATACCTCTGCTCCGCTTTCTAGGAGCTTGGGCTGCCAAGCCTTCGTTTCAATGGCGGCTACTCGAGCCACATTCTGCTTTGCAAAGGTCTCGACCGCTCCGCATTCGGCCGACCAGTCCGCCACCACCAAACTCAGCTCAACTGCACTGCTGTCCCAGCCGTCAAACTGGGCGGCCGCGTCGGCAAGCTCTTGCAATCTTGCAGCCGGAACCACCAGCCGCTTGAGCATCCAGGCATAGGGACCCAAAGCATAGTAGCAAAAGTTCTGAGCCACCTCATGCATCGGCAGCTTGGCAGGCGGGAACAATCCGGCGTAGTCAAACAGGCCTTCGAAAAGTGCTCGTTGCGCGGCAGTGGGCGATACTTCAATTGCATCAGTGCTCATCCGCTACTCTCCTTGCCAACTCTTGTAATACTCAGGATTCTCCATCCCTGCCGCTTGCTTAGTCATCTTAAGCGGACGAAAGGTATCGACCATCACAGCCAACTCCTCCGTGCCTTTCACACCGATCGACCCTTCGTAAGTTCCCGGGTGTGGACCGTGCGGAATTCCATTCGGATGCACCGTGACAGAACCGCGATCAATTCCTTTCCGCGACATGAAGTTGCCGTCGACGTAGTAAATCACTTCGTCCGAATCCACATTCGAGTGGTTGTACGGCGCGGGAATCGCTTCAGGGTGGTAGTCAAATAGTCGAGGCACGAAAGAGCAGATCACGAATCCCGGGCCGTCGAAAGTCTGATGGACTGGCGGCGGCTGATGGACGCTGCCTGTGATCGGTTCGAAGTCTTCGATATTGAAGGCATAAGGCCAGAGGCAGCCATCCCAACCCACCACGTCCAAAGGATGATGTGGGTAGGTAAACCGGGTGATCACGCCGCGTGATTTGACTCGCACTTCGAATTCCCCACTTTCATCCCAAGCCACCAACTGCTCCGGCCCGCGCAGATCACGTTCGCAGTAGGGAGAGTGCTCCAGAAACTGACCGTGGTTGTTGAGGTAGCGTTTGGGCGGCTCGATATGGCCATTCGCCTCTACGATCAAAAACCTCTGCGGCACATTATCAGGAATCAAACGCCACAAGACGCCGGTAGGGACCACAAGGTAGTCGCCGGGACGATAAGTCAAAACACCGAACTGCGTCTCGAGCTTCCCGGTCCCTTCGTGCACATAATGCACTTCATCGCCGTGGGCGAAACGATACCAATACGACATCGCTTGATTTGGCCGAGCCACAGCCAGCAAGCAGTCTTGATTGCCCATCAGGTTGACGCGTGACGAGATTGCATCACCGCCCTCAGCCGTCTCCTGAGTGTTCAGCAGACGGTGTTTCAGAGGGCCCGCATCCTCGTACTCAACGTGTACCTCTTCTACCAAGCCGACTTCTTGCACCCGCGTCGGCGGATGCACATGATAAAGTAACGACTGGATTCCGGAAAAGCCGTGGATTCCCATCAACTCTTCGTGGTGCAGACCGCCATTTTCCTTGCAGAATCGCGTATGCCGCTTGTGCGGAACACGCCCCAATCTCTGGTAGTACGGCATGCTACAGATTCCCGCGTAGTGCTTGCTCTTGTTCGATCGCTTCAAAAAGGGCCTTGAAGTTTCCGACGCCGAACCCACGCGAGCCGTGACGCTGAATAATCTCGTAGAAGATCGTCGGAATGTCCTCGACTGGCTTGGTGAAGATCTGAAGCAAGTAACCTTCTTCGTCGCGGTCCACCAGAATGTTCAACTCGGCGATCTGATCAATAGACTCTTTGATATCGCCGACGCGCTCGGTCAAGTTTTCGTAGTAGGTTCCAGGCACATGCAGAAACTCTATTCCGCGAGCACGCAATTCGCTAACCGTCTTGATGATGTCCCCTGTGGTCAGGGCGATATGCTGAACGCCCGGGCCACCGTAGTAGTCCAAGTACTCTTGAATTTGGGACTTGCGACGTCCTTCTGCCGGCTCGTTGATAGGGAACTTGACTTTGCCAGTCCCATCTTGCACGACCTTAGACATCAGAGCAGAGTACTCGGTGGAGATGTCGTCCTCGTCGAAGTGAACGAGCATTGAGAAACCCATGACTTCTTCGAAGAACTTCACCCAGCGATCCATGCCGCCAAGCTCTACGTTCCCGACAACATGATCGACTGAGGCGAGGCCGATGCCGTCGTGCAGACGGCCTTCGACTTTGTCGCGAGCGTCATAACCAGGTGCGAATGGGCCGTTGTAGTCCGAACGATCAACGAACTTGAATTGCGTATCGCCGTAGCCCTGAATAATCGAGTAGCGAAGTTCGCCGTGACCATCTTTGACTGCAGTCAGTTCTTGGACGCCGCTCGCTCCCTTGGAAAGAGCAAACTCGTAAGCGTAGCCCGCGTCGGGGACTTCCAGTGCGATAACTGCGACGCCGTCACCGTGCTTATGTGTATGAGCTGCGATTTCGTGATCGCGAACCGTCGCAGCTGAAACTACGAACCGAATCTGCCCTTGTTGCAGCACATACGAAGCAACACTTCGATCGCCTGTTTCTAAACCGCGGTAGGCCGTATTCAGGAAGCCGAAGCCATCGCGGTAGTAAGCCGCCGATTGCTTTGCGTTACCTACGTAGAATTCGATATGGTCAATGCCTTTAATCGGGAATGGATCTTTAGCTTCAGTCATCGTATTGCCCTATGAATGAGTTTGTTGCGTTTAAACAACATGGTGATCGGGTAGTTCGCTAACAGTGCTTCTCAAGTGCAACAGCATGGCAGAGGATGCAAACTCGCTGTCTCCATGCTTCAGTGCTTTGAGGATCTGTAAATGCTCATGGTGTGAGCGTGTTAGACGTTCCAGTGGATCATTCGGAACGCGATATGCAAATCGCTTGAAGCTCATGCATTTTTGAATGATGGATTTCAGCAACAAGTTTCCGGAACACTCGGCAATGGCATTGTGCAAAGCGTGATCAAATCGGAAGGCTGCGTCGCGAAGCTGGGAGCTATCCGCGTCCAAGTTGACAGCTTCGGACAACCCCTCAAGCTTTTCCAATTGTTCAGCGGGAACGCTGCCTGCCGACGCTGCCGCTGCAGCAGGCTCGAGCAAAATCCGAACTTCGTGCACGCTGATAAACCAGCGTTCCGCACCGGTCGCCACGATTGCGCGGTGATTGAGTTCTTGATTGAGCACGCCCTCGGCAACCAGCCTAGCGATTGCCTGCGCAACAGGTGTGCGGCTCACACCAAGCTCGGCCGCGATCGTACTTCCACGGAGAGGACTGCCTTCTCGAAGCACCCCCTGCACGATCCGCTTCAAGATCTCTTCGTAGACGAAATCAGCACTCGACACAGACTGGTCGCCTGTGCCCTCGGCTTGAGCTTCGGTATCGGTTTCGCTTGCTGAGCTAGCCATTGCCGCCTCACAAAATGCATACACTTAATTGGAATTAGAGCGGAATAACCCGATAAACTCAACTCCTCCCGACTAAAATGCATGCACTTAATAGAGCGTTTATTAGCGGCTCTCCGCCGATGGGGGCATACGCAACCAATCAAACTAACAACACTCGCACACACGGTATCTTACCGTATCCCTACGCCAACTCGCCGTACACCTACGGTCGAACCCCGTACGCGACTCGCCAACAGGTTAATCGTCTTCACTACTTCCGCTCCGCACAAACAAACCCGATAGCTACCGACATTTATGACCAATGAAAACCTGACCAAAGCCGAACTCTCCGTCATGGAGCTACTTTGGCAATCCAAACATATGACTGCTCGCCAAATCCGCGAGCAGCTTTGTGGCAACTCCGAAAAAGCTCAGCATGGAACCCTGCAACGCTCGCTCCAAAGCTTGAATACCAAAGGCTTCGTGCACCGTGCCCGCAGCCTGGGGATTCAACTGTTTTCGACCAAGTTAGGCCACGAAGCCTAAGGCAGCCAGCAGTTGGAATCACTGGCAGAGAAGCTGATAGGCGGTTCTATCGCTTCCTTGCTCACTCACCTGCTTGACGAGAAGAAGCTCGACCAAGCCGAAATCCAGCGACTTGGAGAACTACTGGACTGAGCGGAAGACAAAGATTGACGTTCTGCTTCAATCCAAAATTAGCAACTTATTGATTGCTGGAGCCCTTGCTCTGATTGCCTGGCATTCCACAAACACATTGCTTCTGCCAGCCTGTCCAACCTGCTTTGGGGTTTGGTTCTGGTCAAGCTGATTACGCCGCCCGGGGTTTCCCTTCCGGTCCTCCAGGTTCCTCGTCTGACCAACAACGCCGCGCGAGCTAGCCCTTGCGAAGAAGCCTCATCCGCTCCCGCAGATGCACAGACCCGAAACTTGTTCCGGTGTCTATCGACTCCCAAGACCAGCAGGTGTTTTCATTCTTCATGGGATTTTCCCGACAGTGAATGATCAATCCGTCCTTTCTCGAAAAGGGTTTTTCATCAACCAGAGCAGCATTAGACGCTCTGTTTTGCTCGGCTAATCATGTTAACCAGGTTAATCAATGCGATATTCCTTTTCTCTAGCAAAAACAGTGTGGTATCAGGCACAAGGGCCACAGAATCCAACAAAATGGCGATTATTCGTCCTAGACTTTTCAGTTCAGAAAAGCCGGACGACGCGCTGGGATCTCCTCGCCCAACGACGATTTAGTGTGAAAACTCCTTCTGGAGACGCGAAGGCGGCTACAGTACGACTTGTAATCCTGAATCGAAATACATTTAAATGAGCACCGATTCGGAAACGCCGAGCCTAGCATCGCCCAGATCATCCGGTCGATTCAGTTTTCCTGACATCTCAGCAAGTCTGCGTCCTTTAGCCATCGATCCTGACACACTAGCCGAAATCCAACACAATCGGCTGCTGCGTGTGCCAGTCTTCTGTGCAATCACGGCGGCTGGATGGATCTTCTTCGGTATCTTCTATTTGCTAAGAGGAGCACACCATTCGGCATCGATTTGTTTTCCCGAGGCAATCATTATGCTCGGGCTCTTCTATCACACGCTCCGAAAACCGGAGTCCCGAATATCTCTCGCGAACGCCCAAATATTAGTGACGTTTATTGGCCTCGGGGCAGAGATCCTGATCAGTGGACTCTCGGAGTCGACAACGCTGCTGTTTCTATCTTGTTTGATCGTTATAGCCGCGCACCAGTCCGGATTCAGAGAAGCCTTTATTTGGACTCTTGTTTGCTCGGCTTTTGTATTTGCCATTCACTTTTTTCTGAAGCCCTCGGAATGGCCAGTCTTGCGCAGTTCCGGTTTGCTCGACAACGCTACCGCCTTTATTGGGTTTTATGTTCTGATCATGTGGATGGCTTCGCATGCAGAATGGTACGCGACCAAATACTTCATCCGACTCACGCACAATGCAAAGCATCTAGAATATGTTGCCCAGCACGACCAGTTGACAAGACTGGCGAATCGCCACATGTTCCAAATCGAGTTGGCGGAAGCCGAGGCCTGGAGCTTGGAGCAGGGGCATTCCTTTGGTCTTCTCGCCCTCGATCTAGATTCATTCAAAAACATCAACGATTCTCATGGCCATATGGCTGGTGATATTGTGCTACAAGAATTTGCGATTCGCCTCAATCGTGCCGTTGAGAATCAGCACACGGTTTTTCGAGTTGGTGGTGATGAGTTTGTAATTATCGTACGGGATGCCACACGGAAATTGCTTCGCGATATTGCAAAACGCATCCAGCAAGAGTTGATAGCGCCGATTTCGTTTTCTGGAAGGCAACTACCGATATCAACAAGTGTGGGAGCTACATTGTTTCCCGAGCACGCAGAAAAAACGATTGAGTTGCAGTCCTGTGCCGACCTAGCGCTTTACGCAGCCAAAGACTCTGAAGGGGATCTCGTCTTTTATGCCCCCAAGATGACCGAACAGGTCGTAAGAAGACAGTCTCTTACAGAGCAGCTCTCTAGAGCTGTCGAAAAACAAGAATTCGAACTTGTCTACCAGCCTCAGATCAGCGCAGAAAACGGAAGGATTCTCGGCGTGGAGGCCCTCCTTCGGTGGCACCAATTGCCTGGCGTTGAGGGAGCAGAAGTCAGTCATTCTCCTGCAGAATTTATCCCCGTACTCGAATCCACTGGACAGATAAATCAAGTTGGGAAATGGGTATTAGAGACTGCTTGCAAGCAACTCAAGAAATGGCTAGACCAAGGCATCATTTGCTGCATGTCAGTGAATGTCAGTCCGGTGCAGTTTAAGGCAGATGAATTTGTCCCCACTCTACTTGAGGTTATTCGTAAAGCCCGAGTTCCGACAAGATGGCTCGACATCGAAGTTACAGAAGGCGTAATGATGGATCGTCTGGAAGAGACGATCGGCAAACTCAATGTAATGAAAAACGCGGGCATCAATATAAGTGTTGATGACTTTGGCACCGGCTATTCATCATTGAAGTATTTGAAGCACCTTCCCGTTGACCGCCTCAAAATTGACCAGTCCTTTGTCAGAGATATCCCGCAGTTTGACGACGGTTCAATTGCAAAGTCGATCCTGAGTCTGGGACACGCCCTCGACCTCACCGTTATCGCTGAAGGTGTAGAGACCCGCGATCAAATGGAACTGTTGGCCGATTCTGGCTGCGACGCATTTCAAGGCTATTTCTTTGCGAAACCACTCAGTCCGGAGAAATGCACGGAACTTCTCTTTGCTCAGCAATCCGGTACGAGTCCAATCCTGCCAGGCTTTGAGCACGCCGAACAGAAGAGCGTCCCAAACGCGAGCGAGGGAAAAAATTGGTGCTGAACTAGTGGCTGCAGCGGGTTGCACTTCAAGTCTTTCAATATGGCAACTCTTCGCAAAGCGCCAAAGCCTTCAGAGCTTGGCAGGTTGCTAGATAGGTCGTGAAGTGATAGTTGCCGCGATAAAGCGAATGCATCCACCACCGCCCTGATTCACGCTGCTCGCATTTGAGCCAAGCGATACCCTGCTGAATCCGCGGATCAGTAGACGAAACGCCACCTTGCCGCAGGAGAACAATCGCAAAGGCGGTCATATACGCATCGCTCTCGGGCTGATCTGCATCAGGCAAGCCCTCGACCAATTTTCTGACTTGGCTGCTAATCGTGTAGTGCCAATCATCCAACTTGGACATGTCTCGAGTGCTCCAGCCACCATCGAAATGCTGCTTGTTCCACAGCAAGTTGATAGCTTCTTGCCGCCGTTCGGCGCTGACCAGCTCAGGCATGTAGTGAGACAGCTGTAAAAGCAAGACGCGATCGAAGTCATTCTTGGGTTCAGCCTTTCTCAAGTAATCCTTCATTCGGCCAACTTTCCCTAAAAGCTCTTGGTCGTCGAGGGATTCCAGCCAACCTGGAGCTGCGGCGACAGCCCGTGCGGCCTGCAACGTCAGTTCAAAGTCCGTAGTGATATGCGGCACCTCGACTTCGCCGTAAGTCACAAAAGAACCGTTTGCCGACTGACGCTCGAATAGGTCTTCAAGAGAACGCCGTGTCGCATCGGAAAGCTTGCCGGTAACATGCTTATCCCACTCGGCCAAACCAGCCGAGCGCCAAACCGTGTAGTAGGATCGCGGATAGTAGCGGTGCCCTTTGCGTTCGACTTCGTTGATAGCTTTGATCTCTTTTGGGATGTCACTCACGAAGTTCGCATGAATTTCGTCAAGAGGCTCGCCCAACCACTTGTTCAGTCCAGGGACCTCGGTCATGTAAGGCCCGGTCGTATGACAATTCACGCAACCGCGTTCACGCACCCAGGCCAGAGCACCGTCTCGCAGGTATCTTTTAGCTGCCTCGACACTCGCTACGCCGAACTGATTCACGCGAGGTTCGTCAGCGCTCGGCACCGAGATTTTGATTCCGTCGCTCTCGTACTGGTACTCTACGATAGGATGCAAAGTCGGCAAGGCAGACTGCAAAGGTTCCGTCCCTGAGCAGGCTGTCACCAATAAGACGACAAGTAGCTGCGACAATACTCCGACGGCGTACGCAGAAACACGCGAACTTACTCGGCAGAAGAACCGGAACATATAAAACCACCCAAAGAAGTCAAGAGTCACAGAGGCTAACGATCGACAGTAACCTCATCACTTTCAGGCTGCCGCCACTGCAGACTGTACCATACTCCCGCGCCACAAAAAAACCAAAGCAGTTGAATGCATGCAAGTAGTCGCCCAACGTGAAGGAGATGCGAAGAAGATAGAACCATTCGATTCGGTTGCTGCTAAGCATAAACTCGTCAAATGCAAACACAACAAGCGGAATGTAGGTGAATAGCCCGGGAACAAAAAACGCGATAGCCACTGCCCGAGCTTCTCTTTGGGAAGAGAAGAATGCGATGTTTAGAGCGACGCCGAGCAGCAGGAAGTGGTAACTGGCGGCAAAAGAGTTACGGTCTCTCTTACGAAGTTCGACATCGATGCGACCTGGATAACGCCATAGGCGGACACGAGAAACAGCAAACGCACTGAAACTTACATGGCTTTGCTCCGCAAGCTCTTCACGGCGAAAGATCAGTAAAAAGCACCCGACAACTGCAGCAATGTAGCGAAAAGATTGTAGCAGCCGTGGAGCACCATCGCCAAAACAAAACAGAAGGCTCCATCACTCAATTGCGGTCTACGTTGTTCTGCTTGAAAAGTATTCCACACTCTTGCGACGCCCAAGGCTGCGATGAAAGAGCAACCCGTATGCAAGCCAATACAGATAGTCCAGCGCCAAAGGATGATATTGGCGGAAGGATCAGGAATATAAACGGTAAGGTACAGCAGGTTTTCAAGAGCAGCGAATGCCAGTCCAGCCGCCAAGCCACAGATCAGTATTTGAGAACTAGATGAGAACCACCAAGGCCGCTTTTCGACTACCCAGATTGCCAAAGCGATTTTGAGAATCTCTTCGGTCACCGGCGCAGCAAAAACCGCAGCAAAGAAAACGTTTGGCGTCATGAACAAGGCACCGAGGACGGCAGCCAAACCGGAAAGCACAGCCACTGCCGCAGTCACCGCCCAAGTGAACTCAAGTGTAGTACGACGTACCTGCTCCTGATACCAACGAATCCAAGTCACCGCATTCTCAGGAGTGTCACCGCTCAGATCCTTTGACCTTCCGGGCTCGTCCCAGACAGACATTTCCGCCAGATCTTGGTCACTCGGCGACGAAACAACGGGCTGATCCATCAGATCGGGACGCAACGAATCCCGTGGTTGCATCCAAGGCTCTTCAAACACCGACGGATCCTTGCTCGGCGATCGCAGCTCCGGCATGTCCGGAGGTGCAAACGGCTGTTCATCACCTGATTGGTTCGGATCGGACGAGTCGCTTTTCGGTTTCATGATGGATTCACGAATCTTCAACCGTACTTGCTAAACCGACTCTAGCGAGAAGCCTTCCAAAGTCATGCTTGTGACTAGGAAACATTCGCATCGTACGCTGTAGCTGTGGCGATGATTGCCGCAAAGTGCAACTTATTCTTGCGCCCTGAAGTGTTGCCGCCGACGTCTGCACCACTAAATCGGACGTTACATAAAGCGTTGTAGCCTTCCGACTGAGCTTGCTCGGACATCCGCAGCAAGGCTTCTCGCTTGGCACGATCTTGCAAAGTCCTAAAGGATTTCATTTCGCCGCCGAAGAGATTTCGCCATTGCGAAAACCACGTCTTCAAATAATCGCTGCCAATGACGACTTCTGACATCACCACTTTGGGAGCTTTCCCTCCAGGCTGCGAAGCCGGAAAGGACTTGAGCTGCGTGACCAAGAACTTGCCTTTATTCCGCCGTTCACGTTGCTCGATATCTCGATAGTGTCGCTTTTCAAGCGTGCGTCCACAGGCAAGTCCGCAGAAGCCAATCAAGAACAAGAAGATGAGGATCTGAATGATGGTATCCATAGGTTCACCTAGATATTCGCTGAGACGCTAAAACTTAATCGATCGGCTGAGCTGCCACGACATTCGGCTGCGCTACGACAGCCGTACCGTAGGCGTACATCTCAGCGGCACCCGCGGTAACCGCGCTGGTAGTGAAGCGAATATTCACCACTGCATTAGCTCCCAGCTGCTGAGCCTGAGCCATCATTCGTTCCACCGCCTCACGCCGCGATTCGGTAAGCAACTCGGTGTAGCCTCGAAGCTCACCACCAACCAAATTCTTAAGCCCTGCGGCGATATCTCTACCAGCGTGCTTCGCACGAACGGTATTCCCTTGAACGATCCCTAGAACCTGAACAATTTCGTGCCCCGCAATTGTCTCTGTATTTGTAATGATCACCTTGTCGCTCCAATGAGTGCATCGATGGTTTCATGTGTCTGCACACTGCCATCTGCCGGGAAGACTCGCTGGCGATTCCTAGACACCAACACTGTGCGTAGCATAGCGACCAACTTAGTCAGATAAAACCAGGTAGAACGCTCCATATCCGCTACAAGCGATCAAGGCGGGTAAATCTGCGAACCCCAGGCGTTTTCGGGACGATTTACCGGCCGAAAAGGGAAAATCTCCATGAATATCCATTTCCCAGCCATGGCTCCATTCAATAGACTGAGTGTTGAGTTTGACTTCATGACGGCGACTCAGTGTATGTGCGTCACGAATAGATGTTTCGAAGAATAGAATCTTATGCCTTCCAAGTTGTGCTGCTTCGCAATCCTGATGTGCTTAACTCCTGTGGCTTTTGCAAAGGAACTGAGCGTCGAAGAGTTTCGGAATTACGCCCAACGGCGACTTGTGAAAGTTGAAGCGAAGAAGCTCGATAGTTTCGTTGCCTTGGTCGACAAAGACCAGGATGGAAGGATTTCCGCAACGGAATTCAAGGCAAGGTTGCTGGCTTATCAAGAGATATTCCTGCGCGTTGAAGTCAAGCCGCAAACACTGGGGCACAATCTGCCCGACAACTGGCACACCGACTGGAAGAAAGCCCAGGAAGAATCAGTCAAAACGGGTAAGCCCATCGTTGCCATGTTCTCGGCCTCGTGGTGCGGCCCATGCAAGACCATGATCGCTACGGTCCTTCCGACAGACGAGGTGCAAAGAGCTTTGAACGACTTCATACCTGTATATATCGATTCGGAGAAGGACCGAGAACTAGCTGCAAAGTACGACGTCCGTGCTTACCCAACCTTTAAATGCATCACTCCTGAGCAAGAAGAAGCATCCGGTCACGTAGGCGGCAATCCTGTAGAAGGCTTTGTGGAACTACTGGGTAAGTTCAAGACTGCAGCGAAGGAAAAGATAGCAGCATCGAGGGACGCGAAAAAAGACGCCTCCTAGCAATTGGTTCGATTTACGCCCGGCCGACCGCTCCGGTTCGCTCGTATATCCCGCCCGGGCTTATGCTCGCCTAACGTCTTGCCGACTTCCGCAACATTAACAGGCAGTACAGACACAACTTCGATAGCCGAGCGAAATTCTGTTTTCACGGCTTTCTGTCACCACTCTCCGTATACGAAGTCGATAGATACCCACAAATTAGCTAGAATAGAATGAAATGGACCAGAACTTTTCGTTAAGGATCTTTCTAAATGATTCTGTTTCCGAACTTGCTGCAGAGGTGGCGTGCGGGCATCTTTGCCTGCCTCGGTCTGCTTGCAGCATCTCCAAGTCCGGCAGTTGAGCCGGCCAAGGTAGACCTGAAGTATCGCAGCTATCGCAACTGGAAAATCCAGTTGCCCAATGAGACTTGGTTTGCCGTCAAAGACGGCATTCGCATCAGCCACGCTGGCGGTGATTCATTCGCTGTGCGTTTCGCAGGCAATGATCTGCAATTTGATACCGATGGCGACGGCAAGCTCGACCGCACGGTAAAACCACTCGTTAATCCAACCACCAATGTCTCGACCACGCGAGTCATCCTTTCTGGCAAGAACGCGGAAGGCAAAGACTTCAACTATGCCGTCCGTCTTCGAAATGACGCCAACGGCTGGGAGTGGGCTCCTGGTGGTGCGATGTCTGGAACGATCACAACCGCGACCGGCCCGATCCAGATTCGCTTAATCGACCAAGACGGCAACGGTAAGTTTGATGACGTTGGTAGCGATGCGATGACCATCGGTAACAGCGACAATGCGTTCCTACTTTCGTCCACAATCCACGCGGGCGACGACTTGGCTCAGATCGAATACCTGAACCAAGGCAAAGCCATTGCGTTGAAAAACTATGAAGGCGAAACGGCTGAGATCGACTTGACTACTCAGTTTCAATCCAAGGCAGTGTTGCTTTCTTCGATTATCGTCTCCGAAGACGGCAAGCACTCGTTTGATGTCGGAGCGATCCAGGGCAGTGTGACGGTTCCAGCTGGAACTTACAAACTCGCCGCGGGTCAGATCGGCCTTGGCAAGCAACGCGTATTTATCGAAGCCAGCAAAGTTGCGCCAATTAAACTTGCTGCTGGTACAAGCAAAGAGCTGAAATGGGGCGGGCCCATTCAATCCGAGTTCCGCTTCGATCGCGCTGGTGACCAAGTTCAGTTCTCGCCTGACGCGATTTGGTACTACGGTAAGGCTGGCGAGCGTTACGTTGGTTGGTCTCCGATCGGCAAGTCGCCCGAGTTTAAAATTACAGATGCGGACACCGGGGCAGTGCTCGATGTAGCCACTCTCCCCGGGTCTTGCTGAGGCCGTGGCTTCACACCGGTCGCCGTGAGCGTACCAGCAGACAAGAAGATCAAAGTTGAAATGACCGCTGACACCTTTGCCTTTGGCACAGTAGAAGGCAAAGAGCAAGAGTAACTTCGATCCGAAATTACTGATTGACACCACGAAAGGCTGGTCGCAAGACCAGCCGTTTTTAGTGCGCGGGTTATCGACCAAGGCACCACTCGTAAGCCACTAACGAGCGAGGCGTTGTTAGGGCGCTGCCAGCCATATCAAGGCGACACCTACTATTGTGCGCTAAACGCGAACCCGGACCGAAAAAGAGAGCTCTCCGATGCACGCCTAATTCCAACCATCTCTTAAATCGTTCCTATTCGATATGCAAACTAGTATTTAATTTGTCGGATTTACGTCGTTTGTTTTGGTTCCGCCAGTGGGATTTGGCGGCATTTAGGATGTAAGTTGAGGGAGCGTGGTTATAATTGGCATGCCGAGTTGTAGTACTTTCCTGCACTACCATATGGATTCTCGAAGTGTCGCGCCGAATGGACCGAACCCCCACCCAATTTGTTACTGCCATTCTTTGCTGGGGCACACTAGCATCACTCTGCCTGGGACAAGCTTCAGATAGCTTCGACAAGCCGCCCGTGATGAGCGATGAAGGAGGTGCCATTCCAGTCAAGATCGTTGACGACCGGCTCGTAGTCAGTTGCGATATCTCGGGGCCGCTGCTCCGTGCTCCAGTCAACCTGTGGCTCGATTACGACGGGGCATACGGACTGCAGTTGCACAATCGTGCGGCCGCTGGTCTTCCGGCGGAGAACCGAGCTGGAAAGCCACTGCCACTCACCCTGCACTTCCCGGACTTCACCATCGAAGTTGCTCGACGTGAACTAGGACCAGAAGAAGATTTTGAAGAGTTCACCAAGTATCACTCGAAAGAGATCGGTGAAAATGCTCTGTCAGGTGCCATTGGATCCAAGATTCTCAAACACTTCGATGTGATCTTTGATCTGCCGCGCGACCAAGTCCTCCTTGCACCAGCTGGAAAGCTCGTTGGCAAGCAGGCTGATCCGGCTTCGGGTGAGTCGCTTGTCCCGATCTCATTGCAAAATGATTTGGTTTGGCTACCAGTCACTCTCGATGGTCCAAAGGAAGAGATAGAGCTGGCAATGGCCATCGGCTCTTCGCGTTACGACTCCGTGCTAGATTCTCGTCTTTGCAATTCTTTGCGGCGGCCGGCGGGCAATGTTGGCCCCTTGAAGTGTCAGTCTATCGACTTCGCCCCTTATGTTGCATTCCGGCCTGAGGAAGTGGTGCAAACCCACCCCGAGGGCGTCGCTGGTGTGATGGGATTAAACCTGCTCGAGAACTTCCGCATTCATATCGATCGCCAGTCATTGCAAGCCAGTGTCCGAAGCGCGGGCTCGCCCAAGTTTCCGACAGAAGATCTCGCTTGGTTCCAAGCCATGGTGGCTGAGGATCGCGATTTGGTTCTAGCTTGGCTCAAAGAACACGGACAAACGCGTCTCGGAAGAGAAGCCGCCGAGTTCCTGCTGACTCTATTATTGGATGAAGGTGCTGAAACAGAAGAGTTTGCCGAAGGCGTCCAATGGGTCAACGACACGATGCCGGCTGATCTCCGAGCTACCAGAATGTTTGACCTGATGGAAGAATTGGTCAATGAAGGCGAACGTGAGTTCGGAATCGTCGCTGGAGAACTGGGCGTGAAAAGCGCTCGAAAGGATCGCTATCCAGAAGCGAACTACAAGCTACATGGTCGTCTCGGCGAACTGATGCTCACCTCCGATCGTCGCGAAGCCTGGCGACACTTGCTTTCTGCCGCATTTGGTCTTCCGGAAGATGGCATGATCAACTTGAACCTCGCTCGCGTCTACGAAGCGGACGGCAAGAAGAAACGCGCCTTCAGCCGCTACATCCAGGCTTTGGTGAAGCAGGAAAGTAGCGAGTTGGCCATGGAGGCTCTCAAGCGACTCGACAAGGACTTGCCGCCTGAAGAACGGATGACCATTGAGACGATTGACCGGATGATTAGCGGCCGAGTCCGCAACTATTCCGCACCGACAAAGTACGAAGTCGACGATGTCTTCCGAGGCAATCACGTGTGCCTAGTCGAGTTCTTCACCAACGCCTACGTCGGAAACGAACAGCGAGGCGGTGCGATTGGCGGCGCGATGGGCAATCAAGGGCTGATGTCCCACTTCGAAGATAGCGAGTGCGTTTTCCTATCGTATCATTTGCCCGTGCCCAAAGTCGAACCACTCGTCAATCCGCTTGGGCAGTTCATGGCCAGCTGGCTTGGTGCTCCCGGTCCGGTAGTCCAAGTCGTTGATGGAGTTCAACAAGCTCCTGGAATGGGCAAGCATCGCGACGCAGAAAAGATCTATAAAGCCGCCCGTGGATCGGTGATACCGCGTTTGCGGAACCGAGTTCCAATCGACGTCTCGTCGGTGATCTCTCTAGATGGCAACACACTTTCCGGCCAGGTGATTGTGCAAGGCCCAGAGATCGGCAGCGATGCTGACCTAGCCTTGGACCCACTCGTGATCCAAGTCATCGTGGCAGAGCGCGGAGTCGTGTTTCACGGTTCGAGCGGCGTCGTCATTCACCGCATGTTAGCCAGAGGCCTTGCAACCAAGGGCCCACAGAACGGTCTTCCATTCTTGCCAGACGACGATGGGAAATTGCAGATCGAATTCAGCAAAGAACTTGGTGAAATCGAAGCGGAGAACACTGCTTATTTGGATTCCCTCGAAGCAGGTCAAACCAAGGGCGGCACACGCATGGGCCTGAGAATTGAGCCCAAGAGTGTGGAAGTTGTTGTGGTCGTTCGCAATGCCGAAACCGGCGAAGCCATTCAAGCCAGCAAGTGCAAGGTCAAGCGTCCAGAAGATAAGAGCTTCGCGAGCTCTGCCCCAGCACCAAGCAATTCTGCGGAGGCATCGGAATGAGCCAAGGAACTGCACATCCGCTTAGTGAAGCCATCGAAGGTGTGGTACGAAATGCTTCCAATCAGATAGAAGCTTTTGATAAAAGCAGACTAGTGCGCAATCAAATTCCAGTTGCGCTCCAAGTCATGTTGGCCGTGCCCATCTTCGCGGTCCTTGCGCAGGCCATGCGTTGGTATTTGGGCTTTGCCTCATCTCCAATCATTCCCTGGAGTGGCTGGGCGATTCTAACGCTTCTCCTTCCTGTCGGCTGGGTTGCCGCCCGAGCGCTTTCAAGCCAGTTCCACGTCGATCGCCTTCGCGCAATTCGAATAGCAGATAGGCAGCTCAGCTCAAGTGACCGTCTTGAAACGGCAGATGATTTCTTGCACCAATCCGAGCAAGATGGGTTTATGAAAGCGGCCATTGAAGACGCGGAGAAATGGGCAGCGAAGGGGCAAGCACTAGACCTTACAGATTCTCCCGAGCAAAACTCAGACTTGATATGGTGGCCTGTTCCTGTGGCCGTATTGATCCTGCTTGTCTCCTTTGGCTTGATGCAGCTCGAAAGAAGTTTCGCCGCGGGTTCGCCAGATTTGTCCGATGGATCGGGAGGCGACTCCACTGCTGCGATCGAGGCCACCCCTGCACAGAAACGTGGCAAGACAGAGCCGGAACCGAAGGAAGAACCCGAACAACCACCTGCCACAAAGCCGGATGACCGCAGCGATAAGGCCGTTAATCGTCAAGGCTCAGCGGGATCCTCGATTCCCGACACAGCCGAAGAATCCTCGGGCAAGCTGAGTGAAGGCGAAACACGAGAAAGTCAGCAATCAGCGAATCCGTCCAACGCCAAGGGCTCACCCTCTGCCTCTGGCCAGCCATCAAAGGCTGGCGACGAAAAGAAACGCAAGAAGAAGACTCCCAAGAAAACCGAAAGCAAAGAACGGGAAAAGAAAGAACGCAAGCAGGAAGAAAAGCCTTCTGGTGCCACCGCTGGACAAGGTTCATCGAAGGGCTCAGACAACAACGCAGCTCCTAGTGATTGGGCCAGCACCAGTCAATCTGCTACGCCCGATGACGAAGATCTCGACGAGGAAGATGAAGTAGACGACGAGGAAGAAGAGCAAGAGTCACGCGGCGGAGTTCAGCCGAACATGCGTGACCGTCGCACTCCCGTGAATCGCGACCTTCAGATCGGCTTTGGTAACAATCGCCCCAATCCCGACGCGAACGGTCGCGGCGGCCCCGGCGGACAGAAGAAGTCGCGGGGCGTGGCCTCACTGGTCCTCGGCGTTCCGATTCCTGACCGAGTCAACGGCCAGCCAAACAAAGGCCGCATTCGAATAACGCAACAACGCATCACCCCGGAAACCGAGATCAGCGATCCAACAACAGTCTCTGAGCGTCCGGCAAAAGAGAATGCGGTTGGACAACTACACCACCCTGAATTTACACCTTGGCTGCACGACTACGTTCGTCGTTTCTTCTTACAACAGCGTGCCAAGTATCCTTTAAACCGAAACACCGATTCTTCCGAGTCAAGCGCCTCTTCGGACGCTTCGGCCGGCATCAACGAAAGCACTTTACCAGCATCATGAGTTCTACTTTGACCGTTGAAAATTCCGATCAGGCGCGGGAGGCTGCCGAAGAGTTTAAGAAAGTTCACACTGCGATTCGCACCGAAGTTGCCAAGGTGATGGTCGGCCAAGATGCCGTAGTCGAAGGCGTACTTGCCGCGTTATTCTCGGCTGGCCACGTGCTGCTCGAAGGAGTTCCTGGCCTTGGCAAGACTCTGCTCGTCAGCTCGATCAGTAAGGTCATCGACTTGAGCTTCAGTCGAATCCAGTTCACGCCCGACATGATGCCCGCTGACATTCGCGGAACCAGTGTATTGAGCGAGAACGAAGGTGGCGGAACCAAGCTCGAATTCCAAGCCGGTCCATTGGTCGCCAACTTGGTTCTAGCGGACGAAATCAACCGTGCCACGCCACGGACTCAAGCCGCATTGCTGGAGTCGATGCAGGAGAAGCAGATTTCTGTCGGCAATCGCACAATCAAGCTCGAAGAGCCTTTCTGCGTCATGGCGACTCAGAACCCGGTCGAGCAAGAAGGAACCTATCCGCTGCCTGAAGCCCAGCTCGACCGCTTCCTGTTCAAGTTAGTTGTGGGTTACCCGACCGAAGAAGATTATCGCACGATTCTTCGCCGTACGACCGCGAACGAACAGATCGAACTCAAGCCAGTTTCCGATGCTGCAACAATTGTTCAGATGCGTCAAGTCGTTCGCTCGGTCCCTGTGCCAGAGCATGTGGAGACGGCAGCGATCCAAATGGTCATGGGCACGCAACCTGGTACAGAATACGCAGGCAAATTGGTCAACGAAGTCGTCGCCCTCGGTGCTTCGCCGCGGGGTGTCCAGTCGCTGATTCTAGCAGGCAAAGTTCGAGCCTTGCTCGAAGGTCGTTTCGCAGTCGCCGTCGAAGACCTGAAGGCAGTGGCGGCAGACGTATTGCGTCACCGCGTGTTGATCAACTTCCAAGGTATGTCCGACGGAGTTACCACGGAAGACATCGTAGCCGAGGTTGTAAAGTAAGAATTACATTCATCCCTCACCGATGTAATACAACGATCTAGGTTCTTGCTGAATGAACGACCCATTTGACTTACTGAACCCGCGTTTTCTTGAGAAAGCACGAGCTCTCCGCATTGTGGCAAGGCGCGTTGCCCCGGCTGGCCGCTGGGCTGAGCATCGCTCACGCGATCGCGGGCAAGGCATGGAGTTTCGCGACTATCGTCCTTACTCCGAAGGCGACGAGCTCAAGTCGATTGATTGGAATGTCTATCGTAGGCTTGGACGCTTGGTTGTCCGCCTATTCGAAGAGATGGAAGATCTGCCGATCTACCTGTTGCCTGACCTTTCGCAGAGCATGTGGCAAGAAGATCCTCCGCGGGCAGTCACAGCGATGAAAGTCTGCGTCGCATTAGCTTCAATTGGACTCGATCAACACGATCGCGTTGGCCTGTTTCCCTTTGGTGAAGAACTGGAAAGCACCTTGCGTCCAACGTCTGGCCGAGGTCGACTCAGCCTGATTGCTCAAGCGCTAACCCGGAGCGGTGAAGCTGCCAAAGTGCGTTCCAGCGGGACAGATCTTGGCGCTGCTATGGCTCGCTTTCGAGGATTCGGCTTGCGGGAAGGCCTCTTGGCAATCGTTTCTGACTTCTTCGATCCGCATGGTATCGAATCGATGATGACGGAACTCAAACGGACTCGGCATCGCCCCCTGCTCATCGCCGTCGGTCGCCCAGAAGATCGCTTACCGCAACTGGCGGGTGACGTCCGTGTCCGCGACTGCGAGACAGGTGATGTCCGAGACGTGTCCGTCAGCCCAGAGGTCCTCCGCAGCTATACCGAAGCCTATGACGCACACTTTGATCGCCTGCGTGATTTCGCAACCAGCCGTCGCGGCGGATTCCTGACGCTCGACCATGGTGAAGATGTGATGCAGCAAATGGCAAGCATGTTCGAAGGCGGGAGGTACGTCGCATGACATTCGGCCTCCTATCCGGCTTTGGAGTGCTTCTTGGTGTTCTCACCCTGGCAGTTGGCCTTTGGCTAATGCAGCGACTGCGAGTTCAGCATCAGGAAGTTCAGGTCCTGACGACTCTGTTTTGGCAAGCCGCCATCAAGGAGACGAGAGCACGAGTTTTCGTCAAGCGTTTCCGACACTTACCAGCTTGGTTGCTGCTAGTCGCCATTGCTTCACTGCTGTGGATGCTACTTTCACGGCCACAGACGCAATCTTCCGACGGCACGCAGCACGTCGTGCTGTTGCACTGGGATGATTCTGATGAAGCTGCTCGTAGCAAAGCTCTGCAGTTGGGTCTCATACGAGCCGCGACGCTGCCAACCAATTCACGTGAGATCATCGCCGCCAGCGACCAGCTGCACACTCTGGTTGCGGCTGGCGAAGAACTTGAGATCGCCGAGATTCGAGACGAAGCGAGCTTCGAACTTGGCTCAACAGACTTGCACTGGGCCCTCAATAGCCTTGCTTCTCGCAGTAGTGCAGATCAACCGGTCCACATCCATTTGGTGGCCGGCACTGAGCTGGAGTCAGATTACGTCCAAGCATTGCCAGAGTACGTCGAGCTTTTTCGAGTTGAAGATATTGCAGCGAACGAAGACATTCAGTTACAAACTTTCGGCTATTCGAGTTCACTTGAAGGCCCCTGGAACACGGTTGATGTGCAGTTCGGATTTGATGCGTCCGCGGAACTCGATGCGTCTTCGATCTCCTTAAAGCTCAACGATCAGCCACTGAGCCAAGTCGCCACGCCGCTCTCGAAGAATCAGTTTGGAGTTTCTGAGATTCCAGCCGTCGGCGGAGTTCTGCAGGTACAATACCGTCAGGAAGTTCTCGGCTCATTGAGTTTGCCGGACCGCAAACGAATCGGTGTCGAACTGGCAGAAGGCGTCCCCGAGATTTTGCGGGACCTGATCGAAATTGATGAGGCAGTTGAAGTCGTCTCAAGCGGCGGCGATGTGAAAGTTGGCTTTGACGAATCCAGCGACCTTCAGCTGACAACTCAAGACTCTTCTGCCTTCGTCGTGGCCGCTGACTCTGAAGATCCTCAAGCCGCGCTCTCCGCGATCATCGACGAACTTGCCTTGACGCAGATTGATGCAACATCGCTGGCCGAGCAGAGTGGGCAAATCGTGGATGTGCAGGTAAGGGCATCCGACAGACGACAGATCGCAGTTTGGCAGAGCCTATTCGGTAGTGGCTTCGACTTTGTAGGCTCACGTGCCTGTCCGATTTTTGTCGCGCGTTCGATTCGCTGGCTAGCCAATCGTCCTGAAGAGATTCAGTGGGCAGGGCAGGGCGAACGAATTAGGTCAGACATCTTCTTGCGGGCTTTGATCGAGAACAGCACCCTAGCAGGACAGGAATTTAAGACATCGCGGCTGTCCCGCCCGGTCCAAGAAGCTCAAGCTCTGACAGTTTCACCTGAGCCCACTATCCTTTATTGGCTTACTCCCTACACCTGGTTTGGAATCTTGGTTTCAGCACTTCTAGCTACAGAATGGATCCTCTTTCAACGAGGAAAGATGCCATGATGTTTTCTTCACCGATGTGGTTCCTGCTAGCGCTGCTCGCCCTCTTGCCTTGGATTGGACCTTTCGCTGGCAAGGACCGAGTGCAAAACAGTTTGCGATCGTTCGCCTTCTTGGTGCTTGCTTTTGCGCTGGCCTCACCGCACTTTGCTGTCAATGAAACTAGATCTCATCGAGTCTGGATTGTTGACCACAGCACGAGTGTTGCGGAGAGCGAATTGCAAACCGTCGCTGAGAATTTGAGGACGTTTGCAAGTTCCGAAAAGCAGCACTTGGTAGTGATCGGCGAAAAATCGCAGCAGGAGCTGTCCGAAGAGTTTCCTCGGTTCGATACCGTGACTGCGATTTCAGATTCAGAAGTCGCAGGCTCTTCTCCGCTTTCCAGTGCTATGACCCGTGCTCAACAGTTGATCCCAGCAGGACAAACAGGAAGCGTTTCGATCCTCACCGACGGGCTGGCTACCCGTGAAGACGATGCGCGGGCGGTGAGCTCGTTGCGTAACCGTGAGATCCCAATTCACTGGATCGAGGCCTCAACGGCTGACCGTCCGTCGATGCCACTGTCTGTGAGTATTCCTTCGCCGCTTCGCAAAGGAAGTTCGTCACAAGTATTGGTGCGTGTGCACCCTGGTCCATCGCAAACGGGCACCGTCACGATGCTTGTTCAAGACCAAGTGCTCGTTAGAGCCACTTATGCACTCGCTGCAGGCCAAACTGTCGCGACGGCCCGCCTAGAATTTGAACCACCTCAAGCGGGTTTTATCGAAGCAGAATTTCAAGTCAACGACAACATTGACACCTCGCTGAAACAGAGTCTTCCAGTACTCCAACCGCACCGCGTACTTTACTTTGGCAAGGCAAACGCAGATGGGGCGGACAAACTAGGTGAAATGCTTGGCTCTGGATTTGAAGTCGTAGCTGGCGACCCGCAAGACACCGCGACTGCTCAACAGGCACTCGAATCTGCGGACTTGGTCATGCTCGATGACTTGCCAGCCGCAGAGCTCTCCAAAGAAGTCGAAGAACGATTGGTTCAATCCGTCACCGCAGATGGACTTGGGCTCGTCATGGCGGGTGGCCGAGCTTCCTTCGGGGCTGGTGGCTGGCACAAACGGTCTGTTGAGGAGCTACTGCCAGTCGAGTTTGTTCAGAAGGAAGAAAAACGAGATCCCTCGACTTCGCTCGTCATCGTGATCGACACGTCGGGATCGATGACTGGCGTCCGAGTTCAGCTCGCCAAGGAAGTTTCGCGACTTGCAATGAAGCGACTGTTGCCTCACGACAAAGTCGGAATTGTCGAGTTTCACGGGGCAAAGCGATGGGCCGCACCTTTACAGCCAGCCTCCAACGCAATTGAACTACAACGTGCCTTGAATCGAATGGACGCAGGCGGCGGTACCGTCATCTTGCCCGCCCTGGAAGAAGCATTTTATGGACTGCAGAACGTGGACACACGTTACAAGCATGTGTTAGTCCTTACAGACGGTGGCGTGGAATCCGGTGACTTTGAGTCTTTGATGCGGCGTATGGCTGGCGAGGGAATCAACGTCTCGACGGTGCTTGCAGGTGGCGGCTATCACAGTGAGTTCTTGGTGAACATTGCCAACTGGGGCAAAGGACGATTCTACAACGTACCGAACCGCTTCAATCTGCCGGAGATTTTGCTGAAGCAACCCTCCACGACCAAGCTACCTGCCTATCGACCTGGCGTGCACATGGTGCAAGCTCGTGGTGGTAGCGGCTGGTGGGGCGACGTCGACTTGAACACAATTCCAGCACTGGCAGGCTATGTCGAAGGCAAAGCCAGAATCGGTGCGGAGGTGCTGCTGGAAACAAGCAAAGAAAAGCACCCGTTATTGAGCACTTGGCGCTACGGCCTTGGTCGAGTCACCACGCTCAACACAGAACCGCTCGGCGAAGGCACCAAACCTTGGCAGGATTGGCCGGACTACGGGCAAGCAATGGCTCGGATTCTAGAACGATCTGCAGCCGACGCTTACGAGCCATTTCGATACTCCGTCCAAGCTGACGGTGGCGAGATCGTCATTCACGCTCAGCGACAACAGCCTCGAGTGCCAGCAAGTTCCGGGAACCTAGTTTCAGCCCTCCCACTTGCTCGCATTCTTTCCCAAGATGCTGAAGCGGGCGCCGAACCAAAGTCCTTGAATTTCCTGGCTCGCAGCCCCGATCATTTCCTGTGTCGTCTGCCCGCGCCGAAACTTGGCAAACACTTGAAGATGCAGACTTCTGCAAGCAACACGCCGCAGCGTTGGCAGCCCTTGGTTGCCTTGAGTCCGATTGTTGAAGAAAACCGCGTCGATCCACATTCTGCAAAGGAGTTTGGCGAGATGATCGAGAGTGTCGGAGGCAACCGTTTTGCGGTCGGCGATGACTGGACAAACACTGACACACCCGCTCCACGTGGCAAGAGGCTGTTCTCTCCCGCATCGATCCTATTTGGGCTCACGCTTCTCCTGTTCCTTGCCGAGCTCGTCTGGCGAAGAATCCCACGCCAGACGTTCGCATCGAGTAACACATCGCAAACTTCCTCCCGCGGTACGAATCGAGCCGTCGCCGCTGCACTTCTTTTTGCGGTATTAATGGGAATTTTTGCTAGTGCACAGAAGGCAAACGCACAGCCGATTCGCGCAATTTCCACCGAGGTTCACGACGCTATTCAGGCGATGGCCGCAGCGTCCGATCAAGCTGGTTGGTCGCAGTCTCAAATTGCCAAGCTCTTTGATCGAGCCGTCATTTCAGACGGAACCGTCCAGCCCACTCTGGATTGGCTGTCGCGGCAACGTGGCGATTTTTCGGATCCGAAACAGCAGACCCTCGGCGAATTGGAAGTACACATTGCATCGCGATTCGGCGATCTCGCCCGCGCATCGCTCGTACTCAACTTATTGCTCGAGCAAGAATCCGTTCGCGAGTCGCGATTAGATCTGCTGGTTTGGCAAGCCAAGTTGGAAGACGCACTCGGAAATGCGGAGAAAGCTCGTAAGCTCTACGAAGGATTGACCAAACGGGATTTACCTGACGAAATGCAGCAGGCGGTTCGTCTTCGCTTGTCGCTGATCGATCTAATTGGCGGACCTCCCACTCCCGGAACTCGTCCAAGCAACAACGCCAAGCCACTAATCGAACTGGCCGAGAAGTCGGAGGACATCGACTTTCGTAATCGAGCGGCTAATGTACTGGCCGTGCAGAACAAACATGCCGACGCTATCAAGCTATTTACAATTCGAGGAACCGGAACTCAGCGATTCCGCAGTGCTTCGCGAGTCGCCGAATGGGCCATACGTGCCAACAACCGCGAGAAAGCAATTGATTCTGCTTGGGACGCAGTCGATTCGTCTCAACTGAAACGTGACCGCAACTACGCTTTGGCGCTTTTGGTCGAATCCTACCGGATGAAGGAAAAGAAAAAGGGCCTGGAAGTTCTTGTCGGTAAGTTCAAAGAACGTGATACCGCAGAGGACAAGTCGGGCATGTCAGTCGAGATGCGCAACGTCTGGATCAGTCTCCTTCGCGAATTGGGCAAGTATGACGAAGCGATTGCTTTGTTCAAAGAGTCTGCCAGTGGAGAGACAGGCTTTACCGTCGAGATGCGTCGCGAGCTGCTTGAGATGGAAGGCGAAGCGGGCTACGAAGACCGCATGCTTGAGTCTTATCGAGAACTTATTCGCCGCGAACCCGACGAGTTGATCTGGCGTTCTGGTCTAACGCTAATTTTACTCGAAAAGGGTAAAGAGGAAGAATCGGAAGCACTCTGGAAAGACTTCATTCAGAAAACAAATCGCGGCCCTCTGCTGCTTGCATCGGCTCAATCCCTGGGAGAGTTTGGATTGGATGCGCTTTGTCTGCGGACCATCGAGCGAATGGTTTCAATGAAGCTGATGCACGGCCAAGCACTTCTGTACTGGGCCGATCTGCAGGCTCGTCGCGGCGAAGTAGAGCTTGCTGAAGAAACGTTGAACCGAGTCCAGAAACTGGAGTCAATCGGCGACGACGTACTCGCTGAGTTGGCCAGTGCTTATGAACGACTGGGACGACAAGACAAAGCAATCGAAGTCAATGAAGCGATCCGCGCCAGTCGTGAAACGGTCGCGGAAGACCTCGAAATGCGACTTGCTTGGCTTTACAGCGAAGTTGGCGATGAAGAGAAAGCTCTGGAACAATGGCTTGCCTTGTGGAGAAAAATCACTTCCATCCCGCGACGACGATACGTGGAAGATCGTCTCATGACCGTCGCAAGCCGTCTTGGAACGCTGGCCGACATTGCCATTGACTTGGAAGAAAAATTGGCCGAAGGCACGGCCGACGATCGTGAAGCAGGTTTGCTGATTCGAATCTATAGTCGCGTGAATGACTCCATTGCTGCGACTGAGATTTCCGAAGAATACATGGCCCAGAGCGGTAAGAATCAGGTCGAGCGTCTGCAGGAGAAGGGACGTATCTATCAGATCTGCAATGATTATTGGAACTACGAACAAGTCATCGAGCAGCTGATTGAAGTCGACCCGGATGGTAAAACCGAATATTTACGGCAGCTCGCATTAAGTATGCTTGAGCGTGGCAAAGCACAAGAAGCACGTGATGTCTTGATGACGTTGCGAACCGCCGACGACGGAAAGGATTCGATCGGCGGCGAGTTTGAGGCTGGTGTTCTGTCTCTTGTCGGCATGAACAAGGAAGCTGCACAGGCATACCGGAAAGGTATCGCGACTTATCCTGATCGAATCGAATCGTACCTCTTGCTTGCTAATCTGCTCAAAGATATGGGGCTGACCGATCGCGCGGTAGGTATGTTCCAGTATTTGGCGGAAAACGCGGAACGCGACGACTTGTTCACCATCGCCATCGACGGCATCCTCAACATGCAGGCTCGTGGTCCCACGATGCAGTGGGCACGACGCATCACCTTGGAGCGCTTGGCAGGACGCGAAGACAAGAACTATTTGTATCAACTGCTGGCAGACCTTTCCTTCGAAGTGAATGACAAGGCAGGACAGATCCGAGCAATGGAAAACTCGCTGGCAGTCTCCGGCACGCGACGTCTTTCCGTCCTGCGTGAATGCATGGAGCTATCTTCTCGGATTCGCGGCGGTGTCTATTACTCGAGTTCTTCGCGTGGACCAACAAACAAAGGGAATACCCAGTTTTTTGCCTTCGGTAGACGACTTATTGGCCTGGGCGAGTTGATGCCTCCGCAGGTCTTCTTAGACTTGGGACAAGCATTCCTTGACGACGGTGATGCTCAAAGCGCCGAAAGAACATTTGGCATGGCTCGCAACCTGGCCGACCCGCGCGGATATCAGCGTGAAGTTGCGATGATCTTTGAGAAAGCTGGCAAGACAGCTGAATCGCTGGAACGGAACGACAAGTTGCTGCGTACTAGTCCATCCGACGTCGCCCTGATCGCTCGAGTTGCCAAACTCAACGAACAAGAGAGCAAAGACGAAGCTGCGTTTCGGTTTTACCAGCGAGGCCTTGAATTGCTGCTTGCCCAGACTCCGATGACAACCCAGGAAGACTCAAGCAATAAACAAGTCAGCTTCTGGAGTAGCAATCGCGACGCGTACCAAACTTACTCGCAGCAGTTGCTGCAAGGTCTTCTAGTGACCGTGCCCGAAGGCAAAATTGAAGACCTACTCGATCGGCAGCAGAAGCAGATCGAAGAGAGTTTCACCAACCTCGATCGATTGGCAGAAACAGGACGAAACGCGACGGCGCTTTCTGATTCGCCGCGCATCGAAAAGCAAGCTGAGCTATCTCGCAAGATGTGTATCGCTTTCGGGCGGATCGATCGCCTAGAAACCATCGACCATATGTTGGTTAATCGCTTCGTAGAAGACAAAAACCTACTCATCACCTTTGCCCGCGAACGAATATCCAGCGGCCGCTACGATAGCGTTGAACGCAGCTTGAAAGCTCTTGCCCCTTCCGAAGCACAGCAAGAGCAACTGCTACAGATGCTCGGCAGGGCTCCAGTAGCTGAATCGGAAACATCAAAGCTTAACGCCACCCAGATGTGGAAGCGATTAATCCCCGCGTGGATGAAGGACGACCGCAGCGAGGCACTTAAGATTCTGCGTCGTGTGGATCAGAACCAAGCGAGATCGCCAGGCGGATACGTGAGCTATGTCATCATCAATGGCATGGCGGTTCCAAAATCAACTGGCAGCGCGAGCGATGTCACTGCTTGGATGCGACTCGCGAAGATTCTTGGTGATGAGGGTTTGGCACTTCAGTTTGCGCGTAGCACGATGGGTAAGTCGGGTGGTCCTTATGCTGGCCCCCAATTCCGTCAGCAGTTAATTTCCTTTAAGGAGATTCTACCGGCTGCGGCTTACGGTGATTTGATTCGTTACATCGCCAATGCGATTAAGGAAAACAAGCAGCGAACGGCAGACTACTTGTGGCTGATCACCAAAGAGAAAGAACATTTGGCAGGGCAGATTCCGGGCGACGATGAGCTGCTGGAAATCATCGAAGGAGCCAACCTCCAAATCAACTATTACTTCCCTTTCTCCATGGCCTTGGAAGTGTTCCCCGAGTCGATTCGAACCGAAGCACTTTCAACCGTACTGAGTTCGATTGTCGACAAATACCGTCCGCGCGAGCTGATCACCGTTCCGTTTATGTCGGAACAGGCCATAGCTCCTGACACTGCAGACGCGGTGCTCGAATGGCTGGAGAGCGGCATTGCGCCGGCGATGCAGGACGACTATTTGCGATACTGCACCTACAACTTACCAAGAGCTGGCACTGCGGTTCGCAATCCGGCTAATGTCGAGTTCGCTCTAAAGGCTCTCGATTTGCTCCTTTCGGACCGCGTGCGAAAGAAGGAAAAGGATGTGCCTCGCATCGCCGGATACATAAAAGCCGTTGTCTTGAAGCAAGCCGGCCGCACGGAAGAAGCACTTGAGATTGTGCTGAAGGATTACGATCCAAACGAAAACCTAACAGACTATTACACACGCAATTCGCAGACTTGGGCACACCAAGAATTGGTGCCCGTCGCAACCGACCGCTTCCTTGCAAAGATCGACGAATCGGCGGAAGACAAGAAGATCAGCGTGCAGCTCACCGACAAGAAGATCGCTATCGTTCGGCAGACGAATAACGAGGATCTGCTTCGCCAGACTTATCGGCAAGCGATTACGGATCATCCAGAGCAATCGAAGTTTACTTCGGCATACGAACGTTGGGAGCAAAGTAAGAAACGCAAGCTGATTGTATTGGAACTCATACAAGAGCAGATCGCGGCAGCAGAAAAGGCGAAAGCAAATGCCAAAACTGATGCGGAAAAGAACAAAGCCAACACCTTGATGGCCAAGGTTCCTTCTTTGCGAAAGCGTCTGGAGACTCAGTGGCAAAGCCTTGACCACATGCCGAACGCCTTAGCTTCCTTCACCATCGATGATGACGCGGACATCAAGCGTTTTAAAGAGGAGGAGAAGAAGCAGGAAAAAGAGCAGGTGGAGAAAGAGACCAAGGAAGAAACTGGCGATAAGAAGGCAACTCAGGAAGAATCAATCGAACGGCTGCCTTCGCCAAAACAAAAACCTGCGGCAAATAAGCCGGCTGTGAATAAGCCCGCTGCCAACAAAGTCTCGACGAAGATTGCGTCTGCTCCGATTGGAAGGCCACCTAGCCCCGCGACGAAGAACGCACAAACCGTTGCATCGAACGCAGCTACGAAGCCTAAAAAACCAGCTGTTTATTCAACTAGCATGGCTGGTGTGAAGAAGGCCCTGGATGCGGAAGACACTCAAGGCGCACAGAAGACTTTGCGGAAGATCTGGCGAAGCTATCCGCCCGCCGTGGCGAGTCCATATGGCTTTGCGGGTGCACAGAAGCGTATCAACGGTCTTGCTTGGCCGACAACTCCACCAAAAACGGCGGACAAACCGAAAGAACCATCTGAAAAAGAAAGGCAAATCGCCGCCGAGAAAGCCCGGCAGCGCGCTCGAGGAGGGCTTGGCACCTTCGAGCCTGGGCCAATTACGCACCGCAAGAAACCAAGTAACGCTTGGAAGGAACTGGCCAAGTATCCGTTCGCCGTCGAGGAGATGCGACGCCTCAAGCGTTCCCAACTCTCGCCCAACCGAATGGGCTTGGGGATGCCAACGGGTGCCACAACGACCGACGATGTCGCAATAGGCTTGCTGCAAGCAAAAAGAAACTCCGATGGCGACGATGCAGTGCTCACTGAGTTGATTCAAAACATTCGTGCTGGCCACCTAAGCCAAAATGTGTTGGCTGGCTTCTTCATGATGGTGGAAGAAGACTACAGTCGCATCAATGAGAAGAACATCGGAGTCGTCGATGTTCTGTTGGAACGGCTCGATCTCACCAACTCTCAGCGAGCCAACCAGCTTGCCCTGCTATGTGCCAAAGTTGGTTTGAAGAACCGTTCCAAAGCCTTGTATCGCCACTGTGCATTGATCGGTAAATCGGCACCGAACAACTTTGGAACCGTCGTTACCTCCTCTGGGTACGGAAGACTCTTAGGAGAAGCCAAGGAATGCTTCGAAGGCGAGGAGTTGCTTGATTTAGCAGAGAAGATGTTCGAAGTCACCGGTCAGGGCCTCACGGAAGCCACCGAGTTGATTCAGCTTCGCGAAGAGTTGCTTTCGCCCGAAGAAGCGGCGCAAAAGTGCATTCCATTGCTGGAAAATGCCCCAGACGAAAGCACACCAAACACTGTTCGTCTCGCGGTGACTGCAGTTCGTATCTTGTCCCGCGTCGGCGACTACAAGAATGCAAACCGTTACCTGGAGTTCTTGCTCGATCGCACTGGCAAGCCACGAACGATGTCCAACGACCCCTATCGCATGGTGGTCTCGTCGGCCAATGTTCGAAATCTCCTAGTCACCAGCCGTCGTGACTTAATTCAGATGTTCCCAGAAGCTCCGGAAGACTTCCAAGACTATGGATCATGGCTTGAGAATGCATCGAGTTTCGCGCGCGAAAAAGCCGAGACAGCGACTCCTGCGTTTGTACAAGAACTGTTGCTCACCATCGCATTGCGTCAATGTCAGGCCGAGCAGTTTGAACAGGCTCAAGCTACACTTTCTGCACTCACGCCAGAGCTGCTGGCGAAGTCCAAGTCACACTCACTTCTGACGATCGATCTCTTCCGTCTGGCCAAAATGCCTGAGCGCGCCTTGCAGATTGAGAAAAGGGAATTTCAAAACAAGAGCCTGAGCCATCTCCGATTCGGTGACCTGCTCCAAGACACCTTCTCAACCGAGGGAGAGGAGGCAGCTGCGAAGCAACTCGAAAAACTGGCAAAGTACTCGCTGCACTCCGAGTTGCTTGATGCGGCTGAAGCAATCGGCAAAGCTTCAGAGTTGCTTGCGAGCAAGACATCGAACCTGAAGGCAGCTCAAAAGGTGGCACGCGAAAATTACGAAGCTCGTAAGGAAGCGGCGACCAAGCGGAATCAAAAACGGTCTCAGTGGCGTCAAGCAGCTGCGAAGAACGCCCCGCCACCAGCTGGCAAGCCGGCCGGTAAACCAGCTCAAGCCGCCGCCATTCAGCAGATCAAAAATGTTCCGGCACGTATCCTGAAGCGTCCAATCCCCTAGAACACTGAGAACTTGGTTTGATTGCAGCCACCGACTATGCCATAAGTTCTGGTGGACTATGGAGCAAGCTTTGGTTCAATATCTACCTCCCAATCACTGTTTCGTCTCAGGCCATAATACGGATAGTAGTCCCACAGTACATCCCCACCTAAAACTCTCGGGTCTTTCGTATTGCGCAGATGCTCAAATAGTTCTGCTCTCAGACTGGCCTGGATCTCTAAGAAATTCACCCTGCCGGCTAGATTACGTTTCTGATAGGAGTCTGTGGACAACTCATACAGCTCTTCCCGCGGTCGCATTCCAAATGCAAGCTCTGCGAGCTCGGCAATCCCATGCTCCTGTCGATGCTCCATCAATAGTGTCTTAGTGGGCGAAGAATCAATTTCTCCAAAAGGCAGAGCCCTAGCACAGACGCTTGCATCTGGAGACCCGGAAGGCCAACGAGTCGGTTCAAAGTTGTAGATGTACAGAAACTCTTTGGTCCGAATCGCGCGGCAGGGATACCCTTTTCCACCCTTCCGACAACCGTCATGCCGCTCCATAGCTGTGAAAGCAGCGTTGCGCTGCTGTTGCGGATTGCCAGAGAAAAGATCCGTCATACTGTTCGCCGTCATCATCTCTGGGATGGCAAGCCCGGCTGCGTCCAGAAACGTTGGGGCAAGAGAACTCAAATTCACCAACTCATCTACGCCTCTCCCAGGACTCGATATTCCCTTGGACCACCGAATAGCCAGCGGAACATGAGTTCCCGTGTCGTAAAGGCTGGCTTTGGCTCGAGGAAATGGCATGCCATGATCACTAGTTACAACAACGATTGTGTTGTCTAGTGCGCCTCGCTGCTCGAGCAACTCAATTGCACGGGCCACGTGACTATCAAAATGTTCGATCTCGACCAAATAATCCAGGATATCATTGCGCACGATGGCGTCGTCGGGAAAGATCTCCGGTACAACGACACGTGCCACATCTTTGCCTTTCTTAGCGCCTGCTCCCAATTCGTACCCTCGATGCGGCTCACTAGTCCCCAACCAAAAACAAAATGGCTGATCCGATTTGACATCCTTTAAAAAATCCGCGAAGTTGGCTGCATAGTCCGTGTTTCTAATATTGCGAAACGGTGGCTTGGCAACTCTTGCTTGATAAGCTTTCCCTGCTGGATTTTCTTTTCTCCCCCCAGCTTCTAAACGACCTGGACTCCACCCCTTCCCGGTAAACCCAACTGCATACCCCGATTCCTCAAGCAATTCTGTGTATGTTGCAAACTTCGCCGGCAAAGTGCTATGGATATTTCCTGCTTCCTCAAGCCGCCAAATTGGCTGGCCAGTTAGAATTGCACTTCGCGAGGGTCCACAAGTCGGTGCATCACAAAAAGCACGGGTAAATCTCAACCCTTCCCGGGCGATTCGATCGAAGCCGGGAGTTTGTACGACCGGATCACCATTGGCACTTGTGTGTCCGTAGCTCTGGTCGTCGGATATGCAAATGAGGATATTGGGCCGCTCTTCTCCCAACGTAAAATCTGAGAACAGACTGCAAAAGACGAGCATAAAAATGCGGGGATCAGTCATGGCTCTTCCTAGATACTCAACTTCGGAAAGCCATATCTTAGACCAATCGACCGCTGAACGGTGGCCAACCGCTGAAGTTCACATTCAACTATTGAGGCGAACGCACTCGAGCTGGAACACAGATGAGACTTGACTGGGTAGCACTCAAGCGATGGATGCCGAATTGATCGATGCTCGTCAGAGTCATTTTATCTTCTAATTCCGCAGGATTGATTAGCTCATAAACAACAAAGCAAAAACCTGGCTTCTTGATCGGGAAAACCTCATCATGATGAGATTCCTCAACTGGCATGCACAGATACTTTGGCGTTGCTTTGGCAGCCATCCTCCCAACCAACGGATGGTCTCGCTGAAGCTCAATCGGCTCGCATGATGACTTTGAGATTTCATAGGCCTTGAAGATATCGAGGTCACTCGGCTCTTTTTTAGGCGGTCCGCTCGTAAGACGCTTGGCTGGGGTAAGCAAAAAGCTAGCAGCAGCTAAATCTACTGAATAAGGTTTTCTATTCTCGGCATCTTCTAACGTCCAGCTGCCGTTATCTTCCTTAATTGGATCAGCAATTTTGTACCAAGCAAGGTACGGTGGAGTCTTCTGTTTGTCTTCCTTGTGTGAAATCGATAGAGCCATCGGACCTCTGAGCGATGTTACCTTTCGTTTTTCGTCCAAGCGTGATTTTGTATCCACGGTGTGAAAGATTTTGCTTGCCGGATCCCCACTCAGCACTATCCATCGGAAGTCATCGGCCTTGGACCAACCGACACTATCCTCAGTGATCTGAATGGCCTTCGCCGGCAGCAGCTTAGTAACGTATGCTACGGCACCAAGTAGAATCGCTGCACCAGCCGCAAGCGAAGCAAACTTCGATTTTCCCACCACTTCCGTCTCCCAGGTAATACAACAAAAAAACAGCGTCGCCTCAGAGAGACGACGCTGGATCATGTTTTTGTTCCATAAAAGGCGAACTTACTCAGCAGCCTTCTTCTTTCCCTTAGTAGCCTTTGGCAAGATCACTGTATCGATTACGTGGATCACACCGTTCATCGTCGGAATGTCGGCTTTGACAACCTTCGCTTTATTGATCATGACAGAACCCTCCTTGACAGCGATCTTGACCTTTTGGCCCTGAACTGTCTTGGCGGAATCCAGCTCAACAACCTTCTTAGACATGACCTTTCCGGCCACGACATGATACTTCAGGATTGCAACAAGCTTGTCCTTGTTTTCTGGCTTTAGGAGCTCCTCTAGAGTACCCTTTGGAAGCTTCTTGAAAGCAGCGTCGGTCGGAGCGAAAACGGTGAACGGGCCTTTTCCGCTCAGTGTGTCAACGAGTCCAGCAGCCTTGACAGCCGCAACCAAAGTCGAGAAATCCTTATTGCCAGCAGCAACTTCAACGATCGACTTGTCGCAGGTTCCACATCCTGCTTGAGCGAAGGAAGCACTAAACGCAACTAGGCCTGCCAACGCAAAAGAAATAACACTTTTCATCTTCGAGGGTCCTCAAAAAACGGATTTAAACGGGTTCAATGCCACCACAGGCATTTGCGTGAGTGTTTGCGATCAGTGTAGGAAGGCGACAAGTAGCGATTCTGTGAATTTTCGGTTTTCGCAAGTCAGAAAGAATTTTCCGAGTGGAACTTACTGTGCAGATCGTTATTAAACGAGTCGCGCATAGGCTCACTTTCGCTGACCTAACGGCAACTCCTGGACTAGCGGGATTCTTCTCACATTATTCAATCTCCTCCTAACTTGCTTGCCTTTTCATGATCGCACTTATCACCGCTTTTGGCTTGTTTTTTGCCCTCCATACTCCGCTGCATGCCCAATGGGACTTGAGCAATATGAAACGGCAAGCAGCAGGCAAGACGGTCTTTCAAGGTTTGCCGATCGAAGCTTCTCTTCGGAACAAATGGCCCAAAGAATGGGAAGATCAGTTTCAGCAACGAGCTAGCCGCATCATTACATTGCAACGCGAAAACCAGAAGCCAAGTGTGAACACCTTCTTTGAGAATGAAAAACGAAGTTATGGATTTCTAATGGCGCATGTACTCGGTGGCAATGAGGAAGTCGGACTCAGGATGCTTCAAGCTCGAGACCATCAACACGAGGAATGGCATCGGGAGACTGCAGGCATCGATTACTACGCTTGCTTCACGTTAAAACATCAAATGCGCAAATACTTCTACTTTGGCGATCTCCTTGCACCTGAATACAAGCAACAAATGCATCTGGGCGCGAAGTCTTGGACCGAGGAAGATCCTTTTCGCCGTCCACATTATGCTTACGACCGTAGCCCAGGCTGGGGGCCGAACGCGAAGAACTCATGGGTAGATGTGCGTTCCACTGAAAATTTGTACCTAATGCGCGTCACCAGCGTGTACTTGATGGCCGAAGAGACAGAAAACAACGGAACGGCAGCCAGCTATAAACAACACTTGCTCAACTACACGAAAACTTTACTTCGCATCGGCATTGGCGAATGGGACTCTGAAAACTATCACGGCCATTCCATCGGGTCGCTTCTAAATCTTTACGATTTCGCCAAAGACCACCAAGTGAAAGCTGCGGCAAAGACTTGTCTAGATTTTTTCGCCGCAGCGGGAGCGATCAAATACTGGCGTGGCGGATTCAATGGGCCAACCAAGCGGGATTACAATCACGCGCAACCGTTTGGCGGTAGTGCGGCCAACTTGCTTTGGGTCTGGTTTGGTGATCATCCCAGCAACAAGAACGATCACTGGGAAGGCGATGAGGTGCATCAGATAACCAGTGCTTATCGCCCGCCAGAAGCCGTCGTGCATCTGGCACACAAGAAATTTGCTAAGCCGGTGGAAATCTTCGCTTCAAAGCCGGAATATAGTGCCACAACGGGTCATCACAGCAAAAGCTCTGCCGCATACCTAGAGACTCAATACATCGCACACAGCTACCAGATGGGTTCGCTGACGAGCGGTACTTCTAAAGACGGCGGAGACGTCTGCGGATTCAAGCTGCTCATTTGGGATGACGCGAGAGGAGCCGTTAGTCTTCAGGCAGCTCCCACGGGCGATGCCGCTTACCCCGGATCTCCGATGTACAAAACTGGCATCGTATCCGCCGAAAACCGCATCGCCCAACAGGAGAACCTTGCGATTTGGTTGACCCAAGACGGCAAGTCTCCTTGGACGTGGGTAATTCCGGAATCTGTGACGGTTGAACAACAAGCAGGCGTGACTTTCCTTCAAGCTGATCGCACTTGGGTTGCCGTTCGTGGCCTGGGAACCAGTGCGTTGAAACTGGACCGGAAATCCTCAATCAGAATCACCGAAGGAACGAAAGCACGATTCCCGGGACACGTTGCCATGTTAGCGAGCGGAACAGGCAAACATGCGTTTTGTGGGCTGGCGGTGGAAGTCGGCGAAAAGGAATCGCACCATTCTTTTGCAAAGTTCAAGAAGGCGGTACTGGCTGCCGAAGTGGACCTCTCTCAGCTGGACGAGGGAGTAGTACGCTACAAAGCAAGTGACGGAAAGCATTTAGGAATCCACTGGAGTGACAATCCAATGAACCTAGGCATAAGGAGAAATGGAGTCCGGCGCGACCTCCAGGACGCAGCAAGAAAACTCTATGACAGCCCCATCATTCACTCAGATTGGGGAAGTGGGACACTGAAAATCGAGGCTGGAGGGACAACCTATTCGATTAAAGAGTCCGACTTTGAAGGCGAGTAAGCTCACTCGCTTGAACCAATCTGGCGATCGCGAAAACGCAGCCGAAGGTCCAGCACCTTGGTGGACAGCGCATCATGCTCCATTTCAGACAGTTCGTTCTGCGGGCGTAGGCTTTCCCCGGGAGATCGGCGTTGTCTTGCGTCTTAGTAAACAGACCAATACGGTCTGTATAGCAGTAGCTGACCGGCCACGATCCCCTTGCCCCACCATCTGCCAGAACAGACATCAAGTGTCGCTCCCATTGGTCGACGTAACACTCACAATGGATCATATTAGACCCTTGGCGTTTCCACGCGTCCTCCCCCTCAATCAGCCTCCCCAGCCAAAGACTCCCAAATGCATTCTACTCCTCGAAGAATTTGCCTAGCTCTGATTGCTTCAATCGTATTCGCAGGCCTGAGCGAAGCCCGAGAACCTGCTAGTTCTCCCAAGGCCCTTCGTGTACTGGTCGTTGCCGGTGGTTGCTGCCACGACTACGCAACACAAACCAAACTGCTCAAGGAAAGTATCGAAGCACGGGTTCACGCTGAAGTTACCATCGTTTTCAACGCATCCAAGAGCACCGAAACAACCTTTAAAATCTACGAGAAGGACGACTGGGCCGAAGGTTACGACTGCATCCTCCATGACGAGTGCTCTGCCAAAGTCATGGACAAAGATTACGTCCGGCGGATTCTGAACGCTCACAAGAATGGGGTCCCCGCCGTCAACTTGCACTGCGCAATGCACAGCTATCGTTGGGGCGATTTCCGGCAACCCGTCGAAATTGGAGCCGACAACGCTGGCTGGTATGAGATGCTTGGTGTCCAGTCCACCGGACACGGTCCCCAATCGCCCATCGAAGTAAGCTACGAAAAGCACCCGATTACGATGGGCCTGAAGGACTGGATAACAATCAACGAAGAACTCTACAACAATGTGCGAGTCTACGGTGCTACGACCGTCTTGGCATCTGGCAAGCAAACACAGCAACCACGCAAACGTGAACTCGAGAAGAATCCAAACGCGAAACCCAAAGTCTCCCAAGCAGTCGTGGCATGGGTAAATGAGTATGGTCCCAAGAAAACGCGAATCTTTAGTACGAGTCTCGGACATAATAACGATACGGTCGGCGACGAAAAGTACCTCGACTTGGTAGTGCGAGGTCTGCTTTGGGCTACAGGCAACCTCGACTCCAGCGGTAAGCCCAATGCGGCCTACACCAAATAGCGTGAGGCGAGGGGGCACCGATGCGACCGATCGCTTTTAGCCTGATACTGCTTTCTGCAGGAACAATTCTCGATCAAGACAACCAATTCGGTGATATTTTCCCACGTAAGCCTATCAAAGTCATAGTCCCCTTCGGTGCCGGAGGTGGCACGGATACCTTCACGCGGATTATCCAAAAAGCGATCGAAAAACATAGCTTGTTGCCTCAGCCACTGGTCATCATAAACGTGCCAGGTGCGGCCGGATCGATCGGTTCGCGTCGAGTCAAGAATGCGCGACCGGATGGCTACACTATCTTGCAGATCCACGAAGGCATGCTGACCAACAAGCATTCCGGCAATAGCAACTTCGGCCCCGAAAGCTACCAATCAATCGCTGGCACCGGCGAAATGGCTCATTTGCTCGCTGTCCCTGAAGACTCGCCCTACCAAGATCTTGCGAGTCTACTACAAGCCGCGGAGGAAAAACCTGACCATATCGTCTACGCCGTAGGTATCGGTGCTCCCAGCCATTTCTCTGGTTTGATGCTTGAAGCGGCAAAAAGCCCAATGTGCAAGTTCCGATTCGTTCAATCCGGTGGTGGAGCGGATCGTTTCACTAGCCTGCTCGGCGGGCACAGCGATGTTTCGACCTTTTCAGTTGGTGAGTTTATCGAGTTCCAGAAGAGCGGATTACGTGGATTGGGCATATTAACGCGAGAACGAAACATACAGCTTCCTGATCTACCGACGGCAACAGAGCAAGGCTTTGATGTCATCAGCTCCAATATGCATTTTTGGTGGGCTCCGAAGGGAACCGATCCTCGGCGAACGGAACGAATCGCCGACGCACTGCGGGAAGCGATGAAACTCGATGAGGTTCGAGAACAACTTGCCAGCATCGCAACTTCCGATCAGTTCATCACCGGAGACGTACTTGAAAAGAACCTACAAGAGCGAGAGCAACGTATTGCATCCGTATCGAAACGCGAAAGTCCCGTGACGCCTAGTTTTGGATTGGCAATTTTGGCATTCACAGCGGTCGCTGGTGCCGTGGCATTCTTCCCCTCTCGTTCCGCAGAAGTCTCTAGATCAATGAACGGGGAAGAGGCCTCCGAGGTGGTTTCAAATACCACTTCTTGGATCTTGCTGGCTGCAACCTTGACCTACGTGGCCTCTTTGCAACTTTCTATGCTCGACTACCGGTTAGCGACTGCCGGGTTTATTGTTGTGGCCGGAATCGCTTGTAGTCCCACACGAAGACACTGGGTTCCGGTGACTGCACTTGCCTTTGTTCTAGGACTAGGACTGCACTATTTGTTCACCCAAATTCTCATCATCGATCTTCCGTAGGTGAGAAACTCTTAAGATGTCACAAGCGTTTCAGGCATTTTTCCTCGACTCGCCGCAGCTAATGCTGATGATGGCAATCGGTACCTTGCTCGGCATCACCGTCGGAGCCATGCCCGGCCTAACCGGAGCCATGCTAATTGCCTTAACGCTACCACTGACATTCTCCATGAATGGTGAGACAGCAATGGTGCTGCTGGTATCGATGTACGTCGGCAGCGTCTCGGGCGGACTCGTCACGGCCACGCTCCTTAAGATTCCAGGTACTCCGGCATCCATGATGACCACCCTGGATGGCTATCCAATGGCTCGGCGGGGAGAGGCAAACCGAGCTCTGGGACTGGGAGTCTTCGCGTCGCTGGTCGGAGGAATTGTCGGCTGGCTCTTCTTACTGTTAGTCTCGGCGCCTTTAGCCAAACTAAGCGTCCAACTAGGGCCCTTCGAATACTTTTCATTGGTGCTCGTCGCTCTGGTTTTGATTGCGAACGTCAGCGGCAAGTCGCTGTCGAAAGGCGTGTTCTCTGGTGCACTTGGCTTACTACTTGCCGTCCCTGGAATCAACCCAGCAAATGGCCAGCCGCGTTGGACTGTAGGCATCGCAGAGCTGGAGGATGGTTTCAAGTTATTGCCTGTGCTGATCGGCCTGTTTGCGATGAGCCAAGTTTTTGCTGAAGCACGTAAGCCCATAGGGAAAAAGCAAGAGAATGCGATTGCCGCAGCTGGTTCATCCTTCGAAGGAATTCTTTCTGCCTTAACTCAATGGATCAACCTACTTCGGTCGAGCGTACTTGGCACTCTGATTGGTATTCTTCCGGGTGTGGGAGCCAACATTGGCTCGGTGATTGCTTACTCCGCGGCCAAGAGCTTCTCAAAAAAGCCGGAAGAGTTTGGTCGTGGCAGTGAAGAAGGTATCGTCGCTTCGGAAGCAGCCAACAATGCCAGCGTCGGCGGGGCCTTGATCCCACTATTCGCGATGGGAATACCAGGGAGTGTCATAGATGCGATCTTACTTGGCGCGCTTACGATCCACGGCCTCCAACCTGGGCCTTTGTTGATCGAACAGAATCCTACGCTGTTTCAGACCCTGCTGATCGCAGTCCTTCTCAGCAACATCCTTATGTTCGCAGCGATGGCGGGCACTGCGAGGTATCTGGTTCGACTTGCGAAACTGCCGGTCTCCGTTCTATTGCCGACGATCATTACCCTTTGCGTCCTGGGCTCCTTCGCCTTGGCAAATCGCATGTTTGACGTTTGGGTAATGCTCGCGATGGGCGGACTGGGTATCCTTATGAATCGCCTGCGTCTTCCGCTCGCACCGTTCGTCATTGGCTTTGTCCTAGCCCCGATAGCGGAAACGCGACTAGCGGAAGGTCTAATGCAAAGTGGCGGCAGCTGGCTACCGATTATCACGCGTCCCGTTTCCGCATCACTACTAATTGTCGCGGGATGCGTTCTGGCATTCGGCCTGCGACAACATTTTCAAAAGAACTCGATATCACCGAATTAGATGACCGAACCGACCTCATCACGTCCCAATATTCTTTGGTACTGCACCGACCAACAACGCTTCGACACAATCGGAGCTCTGGGCAATCGGCATGTTCGTACCCCTGTCGTAGACCAATTGGTGCACAATGGCGTTGCTTTCACACATGCTTATTGCCAAAGCCCGATCTGTACACCAAGCCGCTCGAGTTTTATGACAGGGATGTATCCCTCTCGGATTCACAACACTCGCAATGGCAACGAGAGCTTTCCAGAATCGCCTCCGCTGATTAGCAAGCTGATCGCCGAAAGCGGCTATCGTTGCGGAATGATTGGCAAATTCCATTTGCAAAGTTCAGGGCGACGCACCGAACCGCGTTTGGATGATGGATTCAGCTTTTGGAAGTTCAGTCATGCCCCGCGCGACGATTGGTCGGAAGGGCACCACTACGCTGACTGGGTTCGCGAACAAGGTGGCGATCTTAACGCCTTGCGCGAAAGTGAGGATCGCGTCCCAACTGAGCTCCATCAAACGACTTGGGCCACAGAATCCGCTTTTGAATTCTTCGCAGAGCAAGCGGATCCAAAACAACCTTGGATGCTAAACATCAACATCTACGATCCTCACCCGCCCTTTATTCCGCCGAAGTCTTACGCAGATCAGTTCAGTTCTTCGCACATGCCTGGCCCATATTTCCGAGATACGGATTTGGCACATCAGGCCAAGTTTTCCGCCGTCGATTTCCAAGATCAAATCCAGACTCCAGAGGAACATGATGCTTTCGCCAAACAGGCTCGCTACTACGCAATGATCGCGCAGATCGATGATCAGTTTGCTCGTATCTTGGTGCACTTAGAAAGAACAGGGCAGAGAGAAAACACGGTTGTCATTTTCACTAGCGACCATGGCGAATCATTGGGTGATCATGGCCTGATGTTCAAGGGCTGCCGTTTCTACGAAGGCCTGGTTCGCATCCCACTGATCTTCAGCTGGCCAGGGCAATTCTTGCAAGGCAAGCAAGATAACAGCTTAGTAGAACTCACTGATCTCTCAGCAACTCTCTTGGATCTTGCTGGAGTAGAGCAGCCGGGATGGATGCAAGGACGAACGTTGCTCCCAGCACTTCGGGACTCAGGTGATTTTGTTCCTCGCGATTTCGTTCGCAGCGAGTACTTCGATGCACTCGATCCGCATTTCACTGGTGGCACAGGAACCTACGCCACGATGTTCCGCGACAGGCGATACAAACTTTGCATGTACCACGATCATGATCTTGGCGAGCTCTATGACTTGCAGTCCGACCCCTGGGAATTCGAAGATCTGTGGGATTCACATGAGCACCAAGAAATCAAGTACGATCTCATTCGTCGCAGCTTTAATGCTCACGTGACTCTGACCACGGATGTGGGCTCACGTCGAATTGCACCAATGTAGTGGGCATCGATCAGGCGGCACGGTTGAGCAGACTGTCCTGCCGCAAGCTCAATAGCCTCGGAAACGATGCTCAGGTCGGAATGTGCATGCTGACAAAGGGCGTAAAACTGGCTGGGCCGGCGCCACAAGGCAAGTCTCTAGCCAGCTGACTGGTAGGCTTCCTTAGGCAACTTTTTGAGCTCGGCATTAACCCTTGACTTTTGGTTACTCGGTCTCGGTGGCTTACCATCCAGTTGAAACTTCCCGACGCCTCGAATCGTTCTATCGCATCGTGCCCCTTGAGGTTCAGTCCTACATCCAAGCAATCTTTGGTCGACGACTGGAGGAGCATGAATTGTTTTTTGCATCGAATGCTAATGTCAGTCTTTTAGCTGAGATTTCCCAATCGGCTCTGAGCTTCTCCCAAGCCTCGACCAAGGCTTTGGAGATTGGCTTCAGCTCAACTTTCGCGCTAGAGTTTGCTTCGCGACTAAATCGTCATCAACGGATTGCGAGACAAGATTCAAGGCCTGATGTGCGATCATGTTGGCATAACCATCGGTCAATCCATGCTATGCTCTCAAGTGTTTGATGATCTGCACGTGCTTTTCGATTTTGGTCTTCGCCACAATCTTGAGCCATTGCTCCAGCATCTTTCCCTTCTTCTCCTTCATTTTGTCAATCCTCTTATGAGCCATGGCATCGACGGAGTTGGGCGTACTGAATTCCCTAGAAAGTGAATTGGAGTAATGAAGAAGGGCCGTCATTAGACGATTCGCGAATCAGATCTCCTGAGTTCTCAGCAGGGCAAGTCAAAGTTGGAACATAGGAAGAATCGCTTTCCAGCCCTGAAAGCCCGACTCTGCCAGAGTTCCTCGACTCCTCGCTACGCGTGGGCCCGCTCGGAAAGGGAACGTGAGGAGAAACCTCGACAAACTGCACAGATTGAAACTTTGCTTTGCCCTGTAAGTTTAGACAAGTCGCGCCCAACGACTGTCTAACGTCGATTAGAATGATGCTTCCTTCAAGTCCCCCGTCGGCATTACGACGAACAGTATCGCTGCAACCGCCTCTCCACTCTGCTTATGAATCTGAAAAACTCCGCTAGGCCGACTCCATCGCGGCGAAAGTTCATTACTGCCGCTTCACTGCTCGGCGGCGTTTCCGTTCACAGTAGCCTTAGTCCTCGCGCCATTCTCGGAAATATAAACGAGAGACTTGGTGTTGGATCGATCGGCCTGCGCTACCAAGGCAGTGTGATTGCCAACAAAGCAGCCGCCTATGGTGACATAGTTGCAGTTTGCGATGTTGACAAAAACGTTCGCGATCCAGTGAAGAGTGCTTTTGGTAGTACACCGAGAGACTACGAGGACTACCGCGACCTGCTAAAGAATCCCAATGTAGATGTAGTCACGATTGGAACGCCCGACCACTGGCATACAAAGATGGTCATCGACGCAGTTCGAGCAGGCAAAGATGTCTATTGCGAAAAACCCCTGACGCTGACAATCGACGAAGGCAAGATCCTGCGTGATGTCGTGGCAGAGTCGAGACGCGTGGTTCAAATTGGCTCGTGGCAGCGCAGTGATCATCGCTTTCGCCAGGCCGTTGAAATGGTTCGCCAAGGGCGGATCGGCAAACTGCAGCGTGTTGAGGTAGTGTTAGGAAAAAACAAACTTGGCGGCCCCTTTGAACGTCGCAAAGTCCCGTTGAATTTCAACTGGGATTTATGGCAGGGGCAAACACCGGATGTTCCCTACTTGGCCGAACGCAGTCACTACACGTTTCGCTGGTGGTACGAGTACTCGGGTGGCCAGATGACTGATTGGGGCGCGCATCACCTTGACATTGCTCAATGGGCTATCAACGACTTCCCGGTAAAAATCGATGGCAAAGCAAAATACCCAACGATCGATAACGGCTTCAATGTAGCCATCGACTACTCGGTGGATTACACGTACGGGAACGGTGTGGTGATGACCGTTCGTGACTCAGGACGCAATGGCATCATGTTCACAGGAGATCGCGGGCGAATCTTTGTCAATCGCGGAACCATCAACGGCAAACCCGTGGAAGAGCTCAACAACACTCCACTGCCGCGAGAAGACTGGAAGACCTACGATTTCGACAATCTAGATAGACCCGAACGAGCAGGGAAACTCGAGGCGATAAAGAACCACATGGGCAACTTCTTCGATTGCATCGAAGAGCGGAAAACGCCAGTGTCAGATATTGAAAGCCAACACCGCAGCGTCAGCACTTGCCATCTTGGCAATATCGCGATGCGTCTAGGCCGTCCGCTTCGCTGGAATCCAAAGCTCGAGCAGTTTCCCGATGACCCAGAAGCGAACAAACATCTATCACGCGAGCAACGCGATGGGTTTGAGACGGCGTAGGGTAAGGCACGAGGAAGAGAAAACACATGAGCAATAAAGTCCTGATCGTTATCGGCGACGCTACGGAAACGCTGGACACGATGTACCCGTACTATCGACTGCAAGAAGCAGGCTTCGAGCCCGTCGTAACGGCCCCTGAAAAACGCAACTACCAGATGGTGCTGCATGAAATCAAATCTGGCTGGACGATCACTAAGGAATGGGAAGGGTATACCCTTGATTGCGATTTACCGTTTGCCGAAGTGAAGGAGGACGAGTACGCTGGCATTCTTTTCTCTGGCGGTCGTGCACCGGAGTACATCCGTTACGACGAGGATCTCGTCCGCATCACGAAACACTTTTTCGATTCTAACAAACCAGTGGCAAGTGTGTGTCATGGCGTCGAGATACCTGCTTACGCGGATTGCGTGCGTGGTCGCAAAATGGCGACCGTGCCTAAATGCAAGTTCGACCTGGAAGTTTGCGGTGGGACCTTTGTAGACGAGCCCTGTGTAATCGACGGCAATCTCTTTAGCGGCCGCACCTTCCACGACAATGGAAGCTATGTCGGCCCCTGGATCAAAGCCTTAGAGGCTGCACGAGACGAATCATGAGATTGACCGCCGGCCTATAACGAGCTCAACGCTGTTACGGCTTGTTCGCGATCGAGAGAGGCGCAAGCCCGCCGAGGAATCTTACGGCTTCCGTTATGAAACAAACGCTGAATTGGCTTTCCATCATGCACTTTCGAGCATTCTGCGTAACAACACTTCTTGTACTTCTCCCATTCTTGTCCTACGCTCAAGAAACCGATGAAAACGCGATTAAAAACCGTGCTGGCAACGCTCAAGTTGCAGAAGTCATGCGGAGCTTCCAAGGTCGCGGCGTGCAATCGGATGGTTCTTCGCCGACGCCACCCAAAGAAGCGCTCAAAAGCTTCCACATGAAACAAGGCTACGCGATCGACCTCGTCGCGAGCGAACCCAATATTTCTCAGCCACTGTTCCTGAGCTGGGACTCTCGCGGAAGGATGTGGGTCGTCCAGTATCGCCAATACCAGTATCCCGCGGGACTAAAAGTCGTCCGCTACGACCATCACCTTCGCGCCGTCTTTGACAAAGTCCCCCAAGCTCCGCCCAATCATTTCCCGGGCAAAGACCGTATCACGGTCTACTCCGATACCGACGGAGATGGTCTCTACGACTCCCACAAAGATGTCATCACTGGACTCAATATAGCGAGTTCCGTTGCGGTCGGACGTGGCGGGATCTGGGTCCTCAATCCACCTTATCTTCTTTTCTATCCTGACGCGGATCGAGATGATGTTCCGGACCGCGATCCTGAAGTGCACCTGAGCGGCTTTGGAATTCAAGACACGCACTCAGTCGCCAATAGTATGATGTGGGGACCTGACGGGTGGCTGTACGGTGCCAATGGCAGCACCACCGGCGGAACCGTCAGTTCACAAGCCAGCCCTGGGATTACGTTTCAAGGGCAATGCGTCTGGCGATACCAACCAGCTACCAAGGAATTTGAGATCTATGCTGAAGGCGGCGGCAACACCTTCAGTCTCGACATCGACAGCAAAGGCCACGTATTCTGCGGCACCAACGGCGGCAACACGCGAGGCTGGTATCTGCCGCAAGGTTCTTACTCGCGGAAGAACTGGGGAAAGCACGGCCCATTAACCAACCCCTACGCCTTCGGATTCTTCGAAGCGATGCAGTTCAAAGGAGATGGGCGGCGGTTTCCACAAGCTTTCTTGATCTACGAAGGCGGGCTGTTTCCAGAGCAAGAATTTTCCGGAGCCATCGTAGCGCCGAATGCGATGCAAAATTTAGTCTGGCATAGCAGTCGCATTCCACAAGGATCAACCTATCGGACCGAAGATCTCGAAAACTTAGTCGAGTGCTCGGATCGATGGTTTAGGCCAGTTTATTCAGGCGTTGGTCCCGACGGAGGCATCTATATCGCAGACTGGTACGACACCCGACTGAGCCACGTCAGTCCAACTGATGACTGGCACAAGGAAAGTGGGCGTGTCTACCGCCTCCGTCCAGATGGCAAATCGGCAATGTACGTACTGGGGGATCTACACGAAAAAACGGACAATGAGTTGCTGGCCCTGCTTTCCCACAAAAACAAATGGGTGCGCCGGCGATGCAGTCTGGAATTGGGCTGGCGTGATGCAAACGAGACTACGACGCAGAAATTGCAAGGATTGGTTTCGATACAAGCTTCTCTCGAAGCATTGTGGGCACTGGCGCAGCAAGGGGAACTTAGCAGCGAATTAGCCCAAACCTGGCTTGCACACGATAGTGCCGACATACGCCGATGGATCGTACGGCTTCTTGGCGACCGCCATGAATCCCATCCGAGACTTGCGGAACTAGCGTCTCGCGAACAAGATCTTCAAGTCAGAAGTCAGCTCGCTGCCAGCGCGCAGAGAATCAGTGCTAAAGCTGGCTTGGCTGTAGTGAACAACCTCCTTCTATCGGCCGACGATAGCCGCGACATTCAGTTACCGCTGATGCTATGGTGGGCGGTCGAGTCGCACGCCACAAGTTGGCCCGAGATGCGAGAGTTCCTTTCGAATGTAGAAACCTGGACGACGCCTGTATTCCAATCCACCATCGCTTCGCGACTCATGAGACGCTACGCCGCGACCGGAAACAAAGCGGACTTGGAGAAGTGCTCCGTTCTGGTTGAGTTGGCACCCGACAGCGACTCGAAACAAGGTCTGATTGAAGGACTGAACCAAGCATTTCAGGGAAGACGCCTACCCAAGCTGCCAGAGAATCTTGAATCCGCTCTGAAGCAATACATTGCCTCGCGAGGCGACTCAGGCTTGGCGCTCGCCGTGACACAAGGCGACGAAGCAGCAAAAAAGACGGCTCTCCAAAAACTCAGTTCCACGCAATCCGATCTTGGCTTGCGAATCGAGTTGGCAAAGGCGTTGGGACAAGCGCTTTACCCACCAGCTCAAAACGTGCTGCTCAATTTAGCCATAGCCCGTGGTACCAACTCACCGGCTTTGCAGCGTGTCGCCATTCAGTCGCTAACATCCTTCGAAGATCCGAAGATCGCCGAGACGCTCGCCCTTCGCTTCGACAACAGCATCTCCAAGGAACATGGATTGCGCGACACCGCCTGCCGCACCCTCGCTTCGCGAAAGTCTTGGGCTTTGACTCTGATGGAACAAGTCAACGGGTGGCGAATTCAGGCGAGCGATGTTCCTCCGGACGTGGTGCAAAGGCTGCGCGCGTTCACCGATGATCAACTTGCTGCCGCCGTCAACAAAGCTTTCGGCTCACCCAAACCAATCTCTTCGCAAGAAACGGCGGCGGAAATCGGGCGACTGAAAAAGCTGTTGGCTGGAGGAGCAGGGGACGTAAGAGTTGGTGCGACCATCTTTCAAAAACGATGCGCGAGCTGCCATCGCCTATTTGGAGAAGGAGATTCCATTGCTCCAGCACTTGATCCTTACGATCGTAAAAACCTAAACTTTTGGCTTCCTGCGATCTTAGCTCCCAGCCTTGAAATTCGCGAAGGCTACCAGTCCTATCTGGCCCTCACTGAGGACGATCGGATCTTTACAGGCATGATCGCCGCTCAAGACGTGTCCAACGTGACATTGAGAACTGCGGAGAACCAGGTGCTCACTCTTCCGCGTGAAGAAATAGTTGAGCTCAAGGCGATCGCGACCTCTCTAATGCCCGCCAACTTACTGAAAGAGTTGAGCGAAGAACAGCTTCGCGGTCTGTTCGCCTATCTCATGCAGGACTGACTGCAACCCTAGGGCATTTTGTTCGCCAGACCTCTCTGCAGTCAGTTCAACCTACGTTGGCGTAGCGATGCTCAAGGTTCGATCGCAGGGAGATCGGCGACTTTCGCAGTGCGTAGACTGTAAATACGGCGTGAAAGTTGCTTGATCCTGCGTTGTTGTGGCCTACTTTTCGGTGGAAATTCGATTCGACTTTACAGGTCCAATGCCATGTTAGGCAAAGAATTACACGAAACGCTGAAGGTTCTACAGTCAGAGCTCGACTCCGTCGGAGCCAACAACAAAGAGACTTCTCAGAGACGAAGTGTGGATAATTTTCTCTCCCCGCTTCTCGAAAAGGAGGAAAAACGTGCAGCCAGCGATCGCTCGCAAGAAAACATCTCCGTGGCACTACGGCCGAGCAGCTTCAGCCAACGAAATTCGGAGCACATCGAGGGTTTCTGTCGGAACCTGTCTCAAACGGGTTGTGGAATTGTATCCAATTCAGCCCCGAGAGTTGGAGACATCTACCAATTTGAAGTAGTCGACAAATCGTTCAATCGCTTGCAGGGCATGGACGCTCGCTGCGTTCGCTGTCACTTGCTGGACGCCGAGGCATTCGATTGCGGCTTCACTTTTCTGGCCCCGCTGCCGGGAGAAAAGAGCCGATCGACAGCTTCATCTTCCGAGCCTCTTATATAGCGATAGGAGACTCACCCAATGAGTGCCGATACATCAATGGGTACAGCCACTGCTTCTGCCGTGGTAGGCGTAGTCGAAAACGAGCCCAGAAAATGGACTGAGCTGCCCAACCTAAATGAATTGGCAAGTGAGTTGGCGGAGTTGCGAGCCCATTTTGAAGACGATGGACACTACCTAAGCTCCACGGCCCGATGCATTGCTAGCTACCAAGGCGCGGTCGCTGTCTCGCTGCGAGGACGAGTGGGCGCGAAATCACTCAACGACTTTGCTGCTTCAGGCGAATTGAATGAAGAGCAGCGTTCAGAACTTCAGAAAGTTGCTGAAGCAACCCTGCTCGACAATCATGGCGACAGCGGCGTATTTCTTCACGGCCCATTGAACTTTGCGAATCGAGTCATCCAATTTGTTTCACTCGGGTTCTCGCGGGACGACATCGCCGCAACACTCACTCTTGCTGTGGATGACGCTGGTGAGCAGGCAACCCGAACCACTAGCACTGAACTGCAGTTTGCTGTGAGTACTCTTTTGCAGGAACTTGGATCTTCCCAGCTCGAGAAAAAGCAGAGCACGCAGCATATGGACACTATCGAGTTGGCAGCTCGAGTGGCCAAATACGAAGACACGCGTGAGTTTGCTTTCGCGCTTGTTCATAATCTTGCAACGCGGTTCGACTGCCAACAGGTTTCCTTTGGAGTCCGTCGTCGCCGCAATATCGAAGTGCTGGCGATTTCTGGGAAGGACGCTTTAACATCCAGTGCACCGGGCATCGTTGACATCCAACAAGCTATGGAAGAAACGCTCGATGCCGGGCAGCTTTGCTCCTACCAGCCGTTTGGTCAATCGGAATCGCACAACCCCATGCCTGTACACACGCAATGGGGTAGTCAAACGAACCGAGCCGTATTGTCGATTCCTTTGATGATCAAAGAGGATTGCATTGCCGTCGTTAGTCTGACTCGCGAGCCGAACCAAGGGTTTAGCCAAGCGGAGGTGAGTGAGTTCTCCTATCTACTCGCGCCCTTCGGGCCTGCCGTCGAGATGTCGCTCCGTAGTTCTCGCACACTGCGGGAGCATTTCCGAAATCGTGCAGGAGATGCATGGCAAGATGCGAAACAGCCCAAGACACGCACTGGCCGAGTGCTGAGAACAGGCATTGTCGCCGCCGTGCTGTTCTTCTTCTTCGGCTGGCTTCCCTTCGCACCCACAACACCTTGTAGTCTCATACCGACGAACCTGACTCAGACACTCGCTCCCTTCAGCATGCAGCTGAAAGAAGTATTTGTTCACTCCGGGGATCAAGTTGTTGCCGGACAACCACTCGTCATGTTCGATAGCAGAGAATTCTTGCTGGAAAAGGAACGCATCATTGCCCTGCGAGATCAAGCCGAGGTTGATTTGCGAGCTGCCCTACTCAAGGGCGACCCTGCCTCCGCTTCGCTGGCCAAAGCGAATGCAGCCGCGCAGGAAGCACTGCTTGAAACCGTCCAACGCAAGATCAACTTGTGCACGATTTTGGCTCCAAGCGATGGCATGATTGTCGAAGCTGATTTGAACCAAAAGATCGGGCAAGTATTACCACAAGGCACGCAAGTCCTTTCCTTTGCACCGATGGACCATTTTGAATTGGAAATACGAATCCCAGAATACAATGCTCGGCATATCAACACCTCCCAATCAGGTACTTTTGCAAGCACCGCGGATCCCAGCAAGCAGATTGACTTTACCATTGATCACGTATCCGGCTCAGCCAAGCTCATCGATGGCAAAAACGTGTTCATCGCGAAAGCAAAACTCAACGGCTTCTCCGAGCACTTTCGGCAAGGCATGGAGGGATACGCCAAACCACAGGTCGGTTGGCGCCCCGTGCCATGGCTAGTATTCCATCGCGTTTACGAGTACGCCTGTTCGCACTTTTGGCTGTAAGCCGTTTTCGCTGACTTCGCACTTTTCACGTCTTCTCCAACATGTCGAATACAGCAGAAACGGAGCATCCAACAGATCCCTTCACGAACTTTCGTGAAGTGCGGACTGGCTTGCGCTCTGACTTACAGATCACGCGACAATTGACTAAGGGCGAACCTGTCTACATCGTTCACGACCCAGTCAGCTTCCAGGCTCATCGCTTGACGTTGCGAGATTATCGAGTCGTCGCTTGCCTGCAAGAGCATGACTCACTGCAGGCTGCATTCCACCGCTGTGTGGAGAGGGGTGATGTCGACCAGGAGCACGAAGAACAGTTCTTTAAGTTTGTCACCAACCTGGACGCATTGGGACTTCTGACGTCGTCGCAGCAGGCCCCTGAACACCTTTACAGGCGATTTCAAACCAGAAAAAAAGCTGCGAACAAATCAAAGCTCACGAACTTCTTGTTCCTGACAATCCCACTTTCGAATCCCGACAAGTTTTTGGATCGAACGCACCACCACTTCAAGCTCTTGTTTTCTAAAGCAGCTTTGTGGTTATGGGGCTTAGGAGCTATTGCGTTTCTGTTCATGTTGCAAACGCGTTGGGCAGACCTAGCCCAGCCGCTGAACAGCATTCTAGCAACGAAGAACCTGATCTTCATGGGTGCGGCATTCATCGTTCTCAAAGTTTGGCACGAGCTGGGACACGGCTACGCCTGCAAAGTCTTCGGAGGACGCGTCCCTGAGATGGGCTGCAAGTTGATTGTTGGTATGCCGCTAGCGTATGTTGATGCAACTAGCGCGTGGAGCTTTCCCAATCGCAAGCACCGAATCATGGTCATGCTCGGCGGGATGTACTTCGAAAGCCTTGTTGCCATTCCGTCAATTTTCCTTTGGGCAGCAATGCCAAACAGCTTCATAGGCTCTTGTGCTTATCAGCTCATTTTCATGGCAGGTCTCGCGACGTTACTATTCAACGCTAATCCGCTGATGAAGTTCGACGGATACTTCATTCTCAGCGACCTCGTGGGCGTTCCTAACCTACGCAAAAAATCCATTCAGCACTTCCAGGGATTCCTTCAGCGCTGGTTGCTTGGCATTCGTCAGACGGCAAGTAGCTTGAGTTTGCGTGAGCGAGCATTTCTCGTTCTGTTCGGACTTGCTTCCACGCTCTACACGACTGTTGTCATGATTTCCATACTAGGCATCGTCGCTTACCGCCTCCAGATCCTGGGTCTGGTGATTGGCGCACTGAAGCTAGGCGGCACGCTGATGGGCAACCTAAAGAAACTATTCAAGTTCCTACTCGTATCCGAAAGCACCGCACCAGTTCGCACGCGGGCTCAAATTGCCGCGGCCGGGGTCGCACTTGGTATCCCAGCAGTCCTGTTCTTGATTCCCGTACCGACTGGCATTCAACTACAAGGAGTCGTTACAGCGCAGAAATCCACAACGATTCGAGCCAGCACACCAGGCATCCTGACTCACATTAGCGAACTCAACAATCAATGGGTCCAAGCAGGGCAAGAATTGGCCAGACTAGAAAATTTGGAAGCTAGCACCAATCAGGTTGTCGAAGGTATTTCCTCCGAGCTTGGACTTCGAAGTGCCTTGTTCGTCAGTCGCACAGACCTATCTGAGTCTGCGAAGCTGCAGAGCGAAGCCGAGTTCCAGCGTCAGAGATTTGAGCTAGCCGGCGAGCGCGCAAGCGACCTAACTCTGCGAGCTCCTCACGACGGCAAGCTGGTTTTCCAGATCCCGCACTACTGCCGAGGCTCGTACGTGCAAGTCGGAGATCCAATTGCCAAAGTCGTCTCCGGAAAAACTATCGTTCGAGCGTACCTCGACGAACAACAAGTCACGCATGGCAAAATCCAAGCTGGCACCGAAGTCCATCTGCGTTTTTACGACAACACCGCAAAACCATGCAAAGGAGTGATCCGATCGGTCTCTCCAGCCAAAGTCGAAGCACTCGAAGACCTGGCGGTGAGCACAGCATCCGACGGTGAAATCGCAATTGACCCTTTGAGCAGAAAACCCCGGAAGCCCATGTTCCTAGCGAAGGTTGAGGTTGCGAACATCGACAGCTCAGAAGCCTTGCAGGATCTACGAGCCCAGCTATTCATCGGTCGCAAGTATGAGTCTTCCGGCAATTGGCTATGGCGGACTCTCTTGAACTTCACGAACGGCATCTTTACGAGCTAGCTGCTCGATAAGAGAAATAGAATGAACACCTCCCACACTCAGTTTCACCTATTTATTTTGATTGCTATCTGCACTGCGGGGAACTTGCACGCGCAAGAGCACGTAAAACCCGTCAGCCGAATCGAGCGATCTTTTTTCGAGCCGATACCAATTGTTACCTCGGAGGTTCCTGCACACCCGGTCGCATTCGAGCCGGAACACTCCCGAGCGAAAACGAACCCGAAGCTAAAGCTAGGCATTACATCCGAGTATCTAGCGCAAGCACTTTCGTCTAAACAACAAAGATTCTTGCAAGGGATCGTACTTCCGTGGCAGGATGGCTTACTGACTGTAACGACTGCTAGTATTGTGACCAAGATCCACGTGCATGAGGGACAATGGGTCGAGGCGGGTGATCCCATCCTCAGCTTCGACGACCGAGTAGCTCAAGCAACGCTTGAAGTTGCGCGTCGAAGCGTAGAAGGCACTTCAGCGATGGAACAAGCTAAGTTGCAGATGCAAGCCGCGCGGTCGCTTCTACTTCGAACGCAGACAGCTTATCGGGCCGACGCTTCGAGCGACTTTGAAATTGATGCGAAGCGAAACGAGTACAATCAAGCTTTAGCCGCTTACCAACTACAAGTCGAATCGCACAAGAAAGCCGAGGCGGAGCTTTCTCTGGCTGAAGCAGAATTGGAACTCAAGACCATCCGGGCTCCATTCTCTGGAACTGTCGTGCACGTTCCGGCCAAAGTTGGCAATGCGTTAAAAGCGGGTGAGGAGGCTGCAAGAGTTGTCAGCATGACTCGCCTGCGAGTCGACTTGCACATGCCGACGGTTCTGTTCGGAAAAGTCCTTGAGGGGCAAACGCTAGAACTACACGCCTCCTCGCCGGTGAATCGAATGGTCCCTGCCAAAGTACTCTATGTCTCACCAGTTGTTGAACCCACTAGCAGAACCTTCCGCGTAGCGTTTTCCATTGACAACAGCGCACGTAGATTACCGGCTGGTTTTGAAGTCAGCTTTGACCAACGATAGCGCTTGGCCTATCTGCGCGGTTTCGCAACATGTCGACTGGCTTTGATAGCAATGCGATTTCGCTTGTACCGGCGTTACAGCTTACGTAGCAGGAATAGCTCGAACTGAAAATTCGGAATGAACTGCATTTGCGTTACGAGCGCTGTATTGGCAACAAGCGGTTATCGATGAAGAATCTGACCGACCGCGCTCTTTCACGGATGAAAGCTGCGCCGAGACCCGCCCATCGGTTCGGACCAGAAAATTCATGCGTTACCGAGCTCGAGTGACCACTAGATTGCGGACCGCCCGACCCCGTGGCTGGCTCTGCGTAAGCTGTCTGCTGGTGGCAGCGCCGACAATGGGCCAGGACTCGACCGTCGAGACGCCGCAGCAGATCGAAATCGCTGGTCAACCGCGACCCGTTGTCGCATTTTCAATGCCTCGCGTTGGGGACGAAAAGGAAACGACAACGGAGCGAGCCGAGTTACGGGCGCCCATCGCTACCACTCCAGTCACAGCATTCATTAGCTTGCAGGACCTTCCTCCGCCGCCAGGAGCGTCGGAAGCAGCCGATGGAAACGACTCTGGCACAAGGACGAAACCAGACTTTTTCCCGCCGCCAAGGAGGGGTGGTGACTCCTGCCGAGGTAGAATGCGATCCTCGCCTTTTCAGGATCCACAGCCTGAACAGGATCCGACAGGTTCCACCCGCTCGATTACACCCGAGCTTCAGTCTCAATCGCACACTCCGGCTGTACAGCAACAGCAAGGAAAGATTAGCACGCCGCTGCAGCCTTCTGCGTTGCCCGCGCCGGGCCCAGCTAGCCCAGCTCAGCCGACGCCAGTCCAGCCACAAATTATTCAAAAGCCTTGGACGAAAGACGTCGAGCAGATGCTCTCGTCTCTGCAAAGCAGGTCCAACTACTTGCAAATCCAAAGTACGCTGCAGCCTGATTGGATCACTGAGATTCGCTTTCCATTGTTGCGTTACACGCAACAGCACGAGCTATCGCTTGTCGAGGCCATCCACACGGCAATTCAATTCGCACCCGAGATCGAAATCCTGAGAACTCAGGTAGGCATCGACCAGGCTGAAATTGTCCGTCAACAAGCCAACTTCGACTGGAATCGATTTCTGAATGCAAATTGGGACGAGCAGAATTATCCGAATGGAAGTAACCTTGAAGGCGTCGATCGTCTTGAGACTCATGGTTGGCTTGCCAACGTCGGCCTACGGAGACTGAACGCTTTCGGTGGCCAGCTCCAGCTCGCGCAAGAGCTCGGATACAACGATTCGAACTCACAGATTTTCACACCGGCCAATCAAGCCAGCTCCGCGTTGGTTCTTGAGTACCAACAACCCTTGCTGCAAGGCGCGGGCTTGCTGGTCAACGAGAGCCAGATCAATATCGCGGTGGCAAATGCGGATATCAGCCAAGAAGATCTTGTTCGCGGCCTGCAAGATCAGATCATGTCTGTCATCAACGCTTACTGGGCGCTGGTCACCAGGCGAGGTGAGTACATCATCCAAGAGCGATCTTACGATCGTGCTCTAGCGGTCGCCAAGGTGGTCGCCAATCGTCAGCACCTGGACGTTGGACCTGTTCAATCCGCTAGAGCAGAAGCGACGCTTGGAGCTCGCCGCAGACAAGTGCTCAATGCTGAGTATGCAGTCGTGCTAGCTCAAGAACAGTTGTTGCGTCTGATTTTTGGAGCCCAGTTCCAGTCGAAGATCGATCGCGAAGTCGTCCCGACCAGCAGCATGCTTGGTCCAATCCGTGATGCCGATATCGGACTGGAAACTCAAGTCGGTTTGCAGAACCGTCCTGAAGTCGCGCAAGCACTGGCGCTCATCAAACGTTCTTCCATAGAACAAGGCGTTGCGAAGAATCAGTTGCTTCCCTTACTGAGCTTGTCGCTCAACATGTCCAACCGGGGTCTTCAAGGCAATGACGGATACTTGAGTGCGTACACCGACCAGTGGGACTTCGGCGACCCGAGCTACGGAGTCGGCCTGACATACGCTTTGCCCGTTGGGAACCGCGCTGCCAAAGCAAATGTGCGGCAAGCTGGCTTGCAAATCAAACGATTCCAAAAAGAGTTTGAACGCAGCATCTCTGATGTTATTTTAGAAGTTCGCAATGCGGCACACAATATCTCGCTTTCGGGCAAACAGCGTCGCGTGAGTAGTCAGGCCCTCGAACTCGCCCGCAAAGAGCTCGACATCCTTGAGAAGCGAATCATTCTTCTGCTGGACGAGAACCGCGCTGGCCCACTCTACCTCGATGACCTCTTGCAAACCCAAGATCGTCTCGCCACAGCTGAGCTAGGATTCTTAGATGCAAGCTCAAGTTATGCGATCGCTTTATTTGAGTTACAACGTGCCAACGGAAGTTTACTCAAGAGTTCCCCACTCCCTTCAGAAGCCGCAGCAGCTTCCTTATGGACGCATCAGCAGGAACAGGCTGTCGCGCGGATTCCGGTCCAGCATTCCGTCCCGCAGCAATATCGAGCGGCGCCGCGACGAGCGATTCCCGCTCCAGCTCAGCCGCCACAAGTTTGGCAGCTGCAACCACAAGTGAACATGCCTGCACACACCCCGCTGCAGCAACACCCTCAAGGGCAACTGGTCTATCCAAATACGCAAGCGATCCAGCAAGTCGCTCCTCAATTCCAATCAGCTCACGCAGCGCAGCAACAACTCCACCAACAAAAGATTCACCAACAGCAACAGCCGAATGCTGCCCTGCAGCCCAGCGCCCCGGCCCATGCTTTCCAGACGCAACCTTCTGCTCCAGAAATTCCCAACGGCGCTTTGCCAAACACTCATCAGCCTGGAAGCTGGATTCCAGAAGAAGGCGTGGTCGTAGGTCAACCAGCGTACCCCGAGTCGGTTCCTGCGAGACCAAGCGCGGAGCCATCCCAGAATTTGCAGATCCCCACTCAAGCTCCTCAATTGCCAGAACATGCTCCCGGCCAGCTCGAAAATAGTCCGCAGCGTGGAGCTGAACCACCAATCGATTCGTCGATTCGACCACAAGGCGCAAAAACTAGACGAGACCCTGTTGCTTCGCAAATCCCGATGTTTGGCACATTCAGCAGCGGTAAGATTGCTCTATTGCCCACTCCAAAGCCTAGCGGCACGGACAAGAATAACGTCGAGCAACGCGGCGTCCGGGCTCCAGAAACCGGACAGACTGTTGGCGACTGGAAGCAGGATGAAAGTGCTTGGTCGGCCAAGCAGAACTTGCCAACCGTTCCGCGCGGGGCAGACCCATTTACTCCTTCTGCAAGAGCGGCCTCTCTTACGCCCCCGGCTGAAATTGAGCGTTCACAGGTTCAAAGTGCCTCCCAACCGGAAACTCGCGCAGTCGTACGCTAGCTGTCGCTTTATGCGGGCAATCACACCACTTCGCCTAGTGACTTGGCGACCCAGATTCTTGCGGCCACTTTGCTTGCCTGCTGACTAAGTAGAAAAACGCGTCAGGCTGTGCAGATAACAATGGTATGCCTAGGCCAACGTGGAGTTCCACCTGTTTTCAGGTTGCGCAACGGGCCACAGAGCACACCAGGACATACAATTCTGCAGCGATTCTCTTCGCCGATTCGAGAGTTAAACCCAGCTCTACTCTTCACAGACTACTGGCAAGAGAAATTGCAATAATTCGCGATTTCCTGATTATCTGGATTGCCTGTTTCCCCGGCTCCTTTGTCGTGATTCCATTTTGCCTCGGACTCATTTCCGCTGCCGGAGGCGATGACACTCAATCCAGTAAGAGTGGAAACATCAAGATTCTCTATGATTCAACCGTCAATTAGGCTGATGCCAACGCCACCGCTGTGGCCCCGCGGCAGCCAACGATGCATTGGAAATGCAGGGATCGACTTGGAGTACGGTCTATAGAAGAAAAGCGACATGCACAATTTAGAGACCTATCTGCATGCGTCTGCCAAAGGATAACGAAGACGGTGTGCGTGCACTCTAAGAACTCCTTAGCGCTGTTTTGAGTCACGATGCGTCTGACGAAAAACCGGTTTCAGTCGACGTTATTGTCGATGGCGAATCTTGGATTAGCGTCCTCGCGTCAAGACTCCGAACGCCTATTCGGAATGATCAGTACACCATTTTCTACTCAGCTACGGTTAGACTGTCAGAGGCAGAAGTAGTTAAGCGTGCCTTCGTTGAGTCTGGAACGATAGATCCTCAGAACTGAACTCTTGGCTTGCTTCTGTTTGTTGACAAACAAAATGATCTTTTGAAGATTGGGCTAGATGGAAACCGGTCTTTGGGGGCGAATATGAACGAAGCAGAGCCGAGAAAAACCGGGAAGCCCTGCGCTCGCACATCTCCATGAATGCCTGGTGAGGTGGAGAAGTGGAGTACTCCTACACGCATCCGAACGGGCCCCCTCGGAGTGACAGACGCTTTCTTGGCACGCCGTGAAAGGGAAAGCAAACCGAGTCGTCGCGGATAACATTACTTTGTTTTACCAGAACAGTGTCAGCGATGAGTAAGCGCAAGCGGTGGCCGAAAAAAATGATCTCGATCAGTTCTATCGAGTCCATAATTCGCATATTTCGCGAAGGGGCTGCTTGTCGAATTGATTTATTGGGTTCGGACAGAGTTCGGCAGAGGAACAAAGAGTCCGAGAAGCTTGCGAGCCCTGCTGGCAAGCAACTTGTGATGCTTCTCCCCGACAACACCTGGCTAACTCTTGGTTTTGCAGATGATGACATGAACCGACTTTGGTCTTTGCCCATCGATACCAATCGGGTTCAAGGATTCGAAGTTGGCATGATCGATTTCGGAGCATCACTTACTTAGATCATGCTGCCATGTTGGCGAGCTGCATTCACGAATGCTGATCTTGAACAAGCAGAAGTCAAGTGGGAATTCAAGTATGATCTACGAGCTGGGAACCACTTGCTCCAGCCAGTTATCGATCCCTAGGGTATGGACGAAGACTCGATCGACTATCTTGAACCCTCCATCAGTCGCATTCGCACCAACCCTGGTGACGAACCTGCCATTTTTGAACTAGTGGGCTGTAAGGAAAATCTAGTCGGTGGCAATCGCTGGAGTTACAGCTTCAAAGAGAAGGCAGAGAGCAAAGAAATCCCTACCTCTCAGCGAGACATTGCTGCGTAAATTGAAGCAGCCTTCCAGTAGCTTGCCATCTTCCGCTAACGCTTTAACCTAAGTCGGCAGGCTACTCCGTCACACGTAGTAGCCATCCTGCGACCTAGTGAAGAAGACGTTGTCTTGAAGCTTTGCTCCGCTGTTGTCTGCAATGACTTTGCTGAGCGTCCTACTCTTAACGTAGGCCAAGTCTTCTTCACTCAAACTAGTTTCGTACCAATAGCGATCGCCTTCGCGAAGGCGTTCAAACTGATCTGCGATGATCTTGGTAAAAGTCTCACCGAGGTTTCCCCGTCGACGTGTTTTTCGGCCAAACCACCAACCCAAAGGTCGACTTTTGACACGTCTCCGTAGGCGTGCCTAAGCCTCTCGACTACATGTGGATCATCAGAAATATCTTCGAAATCACAAGCGGCTTCTAACCCATAAGCTTCGCGAACATCGTTGTAGCTTGGTAGTTCATGATCGCGACCACGTTGGATATTGAGCGATGCTAGATCGAATCCGCCCGCACCGGGAGGTCCAAATAAGAAGTTCCGAACGTCGTCGATGATGTATGTATCCACTTCCTGCGCATGTTGTTCCGCCAATCCTCGCAGGAAAGGATCGATTCCCGTTTTGGCTAACTTGTCAGGACGGAAGAAAGCGTCGCGTAGAGCCAAGTTGCCATCTTGTATGACGTCGCCATGCTTATCGAGTCGTAGCAACTCAGGCGACAACGTGGTGTGCCCAAAGCGGAAGGCGCCGGTTGAGAACTCGGTGGAGATGCCCGGATTCACGGCCTTATCGTAGCCTTTGTATTTGCTAATCGAATTCTCACCCAATACCGCAGGCAGAAACTCTTCATAGGTAATGTGCTGCATCTGGGCTCCGACAATTGCCCGGGCCCGCTGATAAATCGCTTCATCTACTTCAGGATCATGCAAGTCAGCATTTGCATAGTCCTTCTCGGCAATCCGTGTCGCCACACGATTGTGCTCGCGGGCAAACAGAGTGCGCATGGAAGTCAACGCGACGTTTTCATTGGATCGAACATCGCCTGCTTCAAATTCGAATCGATTAGGGTCGGTATCGGAGGGTTTGACCGGCAACATATCGCCTTCAGAGAGCTCCAGTTGACCGGCTTGGTGAGAACGTAGTCGCGCTGCTAGCTCATCTTCAGCCCCATAGACTTGGCTGGCGTCGATGTACGCGGTGACATTGTTGCTGTGTTGTCGCAGACCTTGCTCGTCCAAGTGAAACTCAGAGCGACCAAACGAGATTTTGGATTCACCCGTTCCAAAGGGATCAAAGAAGCGATCGCCCTTTGGTACCGCAATGTCTGCCTTCTCGCCAGACTTCCCTTCGGTCAACGTGATATCGTGATCCAGAAATTGGCCCCAAACCCATGCGTAATCCGACATACCTCGAGCGTTCGGCGTACTTCGGGCTTGTGCATTGACCAGGTTGCTAACCTCACGCGGGCTAGGCAAGTGCTCATCGTCGAGCCGTGTTGGATCATTGGGAGCCAGCCGTAAGAGCGGAACACCGGCTGCACCAAACTCGTTATCCTTTAAACTGTTCTCCTCGCCGTTGATTTCGCGGAAGCCTTTGCCATCAGCTGGGAATTTTTGATCCTTGCCATCTCCCAGATCAGTCTCGTGATGAGGAGCGTGACTGTCGTGCTCTTTCTTGCTCACGTACTTCGGATGGTCGGAATACTGTTCATGTTTTCCGTCCTGTAATTCGTCAGAATCTTCGTCTCTCTCCAATCTGGACTTGTGCTCGGCATGCTTGGTAGGATTCCCTACCGCGTAATATTCATCTGCGTAGTGTTCATGGCGATCATGCCCCCGTTTGTGACCTGGTTCGCAGGCGTCGTAAGGCTTGTCATGCTTACTCTTGACATGCTTAGCGAACTTCTCATGTTTGTGCTTCGCGTACGAATCATGCTTGTCATATTTGTCGCCCTCCTTCTTGAATTTCGGATGATCGAGCAGATCGGCTGAGGTCACCTTGCCTTTGGAAAGAGAACTTGCTTGATCCAACTTGCAGAAGCCTGCATCTTCTTTTTGCTTGAACTCAACATCACAATTCGTTACATCTAGATTACAAGGGTTCTTGAATTCCACTTTGGGTTTGCAGTCAAAATCCTGCTTGTCTTGAGCAAATTTCTGAGGAGCAAAGTATTTGGAGGAAGACTTTCTCTCGGACTCGTGGTTCGGTTCATGATACTTGACTTCATCTTTGCCACATGGATCGTGCTGCTTGGCGACGTATAACTCTCCGCAGTAGAGGGCTCCCTCATGCTTTTCATGCTTTGTCATGGAATGGCGATTCTCGCCGGGAACTCTTTTGTCATGGTGTTTCGTCGCGGAGCACTTCAAAAAATCCTCTTTATGGTGACCAGCTTCTTTGCCATAGCCACTGGGCTTGTGATCCGACTTGCCAGTCTTTGCTTCCGCCGCAGGACAGTGCTCCGTTTCGTGCTCGGACTCATGATTCTCGGGCTCACCAGCGTCCATGGCATAGAAGACGCTACCGAACAAAACGATCAATGGTTCAAGTGTTTCAATCTCTGGAATCTGCTTCGACATAGCTAGTCTCGGGACAAACAGGAAAAGTAATAAGATCCAGTCGTAACAAGATCCAGTCGCATTCCTGCCTAGCGCAGCGGAAAAGTTCTCTGCTGGACGCGTATGCAAGACCTGTACCAAATGAAAAACACCTGTTTCTTAGCAACTTTGGCGTTCCGTGATGCGCGCACGCTACTCCAGCATGTTGCATATCGGCAACATGAAGCAGCTGGTGAGCATCGCACTAATAACCCAACCGAGTACGCAGAGCTCCCGCCGCTCCCAACAGATGTCCTTGAATCTGCCTGCGGTAGCGATCAAAATGTCGCAATCCCCCTGAATTCCCCTCAAGGCCCGTTCAATGCATAAATCCCTCACCACCTACCTTTACTTTCTCACTCTTGCTGGATGGAGTTGTTCCATGGCGTTCGGCCAACTCAAATCATTAGGCTCGATCGAGCGGTCAACACCAGAGTTTAATAAACTAGTGCCGGCAGACTCCAAGCTAGAGATTCTAGCGAGTGGATTCACCTGGACTGAAGGGCCATGCTGGATGGGCGGTGAAGACGGGCATTTGCTCTTTTCCGATATTCCACGCAATAGCATATTCAAGTGGCAGCCGGGCTCAGGCATTTCGCTCTTCATGTCGCCATCTGGTTACACCGGAGTCACGTACTACGGACTTGAGCCAGGCAGCAATGGACTTTTCCTCGACAAGCAAGGTCGCTTGATGATGTGCGAACACGGCGACCGACGCATCAGCGTCCTCACGGAGAACGGCGGCAAGCAGACGGTTGTCGACTCCCATCAAGGCAAGCGACTGAACAGCCCTAATGACGGAGCATTAATGAGCAACGGTGACATTTACTTCACGGATCCACCCTATGGACTACCAGAGCGATTCACCGATTCACGTCGCGAGATCCCCTACTGCGGCGTGTATCGCGTCGACACCAAGGGCGATGTGACTCTGTTAACCAAGGAAATCGAGCGCCCGAATGGCATCGCCTTTTCACCCGACGAGAAAATACTCTACGTTGCTCAGTCGAATCCAAGCGAAGCCAACTGGACTGCTTTTCCAGTTCAGGCTAACGGAACTCTTGGTGCTGGTAAAGAACTCTTCGACGCAACAGATCGTGTCGAAAAGGAACCTGGACTTCCAGATGGAATGACGGTTGACGGCTCGGGGCACATTTGGGCTAGTGGCCCAGGTGGCATTTATGTCTTCACGCCATCCGGCGATCTACTCGGCCGCTTAGTCACAGGAGAAAGAACCAGCAACTGTACTTTTGGCCCCAATGGCTACTTGTACATTACCGCCGACACCTATTTGCTACGAATCAAGACGAATGCGAAGTAAAATGCGTTTCGCAGCAATTTGTCTTGTACTGGCATCAACTAGTGTCGAGCTAGCTCGCTTGGCGTCTGGCCAAGAGGCGGAAAAACAGCGTCCGAACATCTTGTTCATCGCTATTGACGACCTGCGCCCGGAAATTGCATGCTTCGGCGCAAAGCATATGCATACACCACAGCTCGATCGCTTAGCGAGTCGCGGCGTGCTGTTTAAACGTGCTTACTGCATGGTGCCAACTTGTGGCGCGTCACGCGCTTCGCTGATGACCAGCGTGCGACCAACGCGAGATCGCTTCACAACCTACTTTGCCTGGGCCGAGCAAGACGCTCCCTCGGCCACTCCGCTCCACACTCATTTCAAGGCAAACGGCTATCACGCGATAAGCCTTGGAAAGGTTTTTCACAACAATGATGATCATGCCGACGGCTGGAGCGAGCCGCCATGGCGGAGCAAATTGGAGCAATACCAGAAGCAAGCCGAGTACCGCGTGGACATCAAGAAGCATCGCAAGCGATTTCCCCAAAAGAGCCGTCATCGCGGAATGCCTTTTGAGTTTGCCGACGCGAAGGATTCAGACTACCCCGACGGTGAATGCACGGTAAGGGCGTTGGAGTACTTGGAGAATTTCTCCCAAGTGCCAGATCGACCATTCTTCTTGGCCGTTGGGTTTCGCAAACCGCACTTGCCTTTCAATGCCCCGCAGAAGTATTGGGACTTGTATGACATTGAAGATATCGACTTACCCACAAACTATCACGCGCCGAAGGATGCACCGAAAGCAGCCATTCACAACTCGGGGGAGCTACGTTCATATGCCGGCATTCATCCCTCGAAGCCAGTCGATCGCGCGATGGCTCGCCAACTAATTCATGGCTATTACGCCTGTGTGAGCTTCATTGATGCTCAGATCGGCAGGCTACTCAAGCAGCTTGATGAGAGCGGTCTGTCGGAAAACACAATTATCGTGCTTTGGGGGGACCACGGCTGGCAACTCGGCGAACACGGAATGTGGAACAAACATTCTTGCTTCGAAACCTCGATGCTCACGCCACTGATCGTGGTCCAGCCGGGCAGGGCAAAGCAGGGTGTTCATACACAGGGAATGGTCGAGTTCATTGACATCTATCCCTCGCTATGCGAATTGGCTGGGCTGGCGATCCCAGCCCATGTAGAAGGAAAGTCCTTTGTACCGCTACTTATGGATCCAACTTTGCCCGGAAAATCATTTGCGTTAGGGCGTTTCAAGGAGGGAGACACGATCCGCAGCGACAATTTCCGCTTCAGCTCTTACTCAGCGAAAACCGGCGCCAAACTCGGCGAAATGCTCTACGATCACCGCGTTGATGCTGCCGAAAACTTCAACCGAGCCAGCCAGGAGAGGGAATTGGTGGCCGAACTCAGTGCGAAACTGCAAGAAATACAAGGAAATTAGGTAGATATCGCCCCAGAGCGTTTTTCACTGTTATGAATTGTGACTTGTCGCAGCACTGGACAAGGACGTATAAATATGATGGCGAGTACGGTATTATTTGTCTTGGCATCGGCCCAAATGCGACGAAAATACGAACATACGAACATACGCCGCGAACCAAATTTGCCGCTGCGGCGGCCCCGCAAGAACGATCCTCAAACTTGAGAATTCATAAGGACCAAAGATGGCAATCATTTTGACCGAAGGTGCTGCAAAGCAGATTGGAAAGTTCCGCGAAGAGAACCAGCTAGGAGAGAATCAATTCTTGCGAATTGGCGTCGCCGGGGGCGGATGCAGCGGTTTCAACTATACCTTGAACTTCGATGATAACTACGACGAAGCTGCCGACACTAAATACGAGCAGCATGGTGTCGCAGTGGTTGTCGACAAGAAAAGCGCTCTCTACCTAGATGGCACCACGGTTGACTGGTTCGACAGTCTTGAGAAGAAGGGCTTCACCTTTAACAATCCCAACGCTGTGAAGACCTGCGGCTGCGGCAGCTCGTTCTCTGCCTAGCATTGCAGCTCGACCAAGGAAAAGACGAGAACGTGAGCCGAACATGTACGAACATGTTCGGTTTTTTTCTGCGCTCATGAATTCAGGCGAGAGGGCTGACGTCACGGCGGGCCCCAACGCAGACTGGCAGGCCGGGGGGCGTGCTACCGAATTTTCTCTGTGGCACTCCCTACCACATAGCTCACGTCTACCGCTCGAACGAAAATTTGAGAAACTAGGCGAGTCGCAGCCAGCGTTAATGAGTCACCGATTGTAGCGAAAGTCGACAAGACTTGTCACATATTCGGGATAAATAGCCTACTTGTCATCCGCACAACTTACAAAAGGCTAATGAGCTGTAGTATTGCTGACAAGCGAGAAGCTTACTCCTCGATATTTCCTTACGATGAAGCCCCTCCCCCACACCTATCTTATCACTTCTGATCTGAGTCTCAGCACGTGAACAAAATAACCATAATCGGCATCGGAGATGATGGTATAGAAGGGCTAACGCATCAAGCTCGTGAGGCTCTGCAGTCGGCGCGCCGCGTGCTTGGGCCGAGCGGATTGATGGAAAAGGTCGCGCCCATCTTTGGCGATCCGCCACCGGATCAGCAGATCCTTTCGGCCGACCTCGAAGCGATGGCAGCGACCATTGAAGCGGCCATCTCAGATTCTGCCGATGAAGCTCCTATCATGCTGGCCAGTGGCGATCCTCTTTTCTACGGAACGACGCGTTTTCTGTTTGATCGCCTCGGCAAGGATCGCTTCGAAGTCTTTCCGCACGTCAGCAGCATGCAACTCGCCTTTGCCCGAGTCAAGGAGAGCTGGGACGAAGCTTATCTGACGAATTTGGCGACGCAATCCCTACCCAAAGTCGTTGATCGAATTCGAGTGGCAGAAAAAGTGGGCGTCTTCACTTCGATCGAGCTCACTCCACGTGACTTAGCTCAAGCCTTACTCGAGCAGGGAGTCGACTATTTCACGGTTTATGTATGCGAAAACCTGGGATCGAAAGATGAATGCGTAACAAGAGGAAGTCTGGCTCAGATTGCCAATCAAGACTTTGCAAATCTGAACGTGATGATTTTGGTTCGAATGCCAGATGTTCCAGACCGCCCTGCCAGCATGCAAGGCCGAAAGGTCTTTGGCAATCCTGACGATTGTTTTCTGCAAAGCCAACCCAAACGCGGTTTGCTTACGCAGTGCGAAGTTCGCGTGCTGGCTCTTTCCGAAATGGACCTTGGGCCAGGAAGCACCGCTTGGGATGTCGGAGCCGGCAGCGGTTCCGTCGCCATTGAAGCAGCGCAACTCGCTCCAGGTGGCCAAGTATTCGGGATCGAGATGGACGTAGAGGATTACAACTTATTGATCGAGAACTCACGCACTTTTGGCGTCAACAACCTGACCCCAGTCCTTGGCGAAGCTCCCGCTGCTTGGAAGGACCTGCCTGCCCCAGACGCGATTTTCATGGGTGGGACAGGTCGAGGCGTGTTGCAGATCATTGATTCTGCATGGCCGCGTCTCAAAGCTGGAGGACGACTTGTAGTGCAGATGGCCAGTCTGGATACGGTAACAGCCTTGGTGGACAGTCTGAAAAAGCTTGGCGTCGATCCTCAAGTCCTTATGATCAACCTAGCCCGCAGTCGAGAACAGCTGGACGCCTTACGGCTCGAGGCGGCCAACCCCGCCTTTTTGGTCAGCGTCAAGAAAGAGCCAGCTTAGGCGTATGAACTCATGAGTACCCCCGAAGAAAACTCAATCGACCAATTAGACGTCATAGCCGTTGGAGCTCACCCCGACGATGTCGAGATTGCCTGCGGCGGCACCTTAGCAAGGCTCAGCGACCAAGGCTATAGAGTCGGCATCATCGACTTGACCGATGGAGAGCCCACTCCGCGTTGCGAGGATCCTGCCATTCGCGTCGCTGAGGCCCATGCGGCGGCCGAGAAGCTGGGTGTTTCGCGGAAGATCCTGACGCTCCCTAATCGCAAGCTCTTCGACAGTTTTGAGGCACGAGTGTTACTCGCAACCGAGTTTCGTCGTTACCGTCCAAGAATCGTTATCGGCTTTGGCAACAAAACTCCGATGGCCTCGCCCGACCATTACCAAGCAATGCAGATCACCGACGCAGCTGTTTTCTATTCACGGCTGACAAAGTGGGACGAGCACTTCGATGGCTTGCCTGTTCATACGATCTCTCGCCACCTTTACTTTTACCTTGGCTACGAACCGATTCGGTCGCCCGAGTTCGGCGGCAACATCACGGTAGACATTTCAGAATACTTGGAGCGCAAGCTAGAATCGGTGCTGTGCTACAAGACGCAGTTCCCGCCTGAAAAGCAGCATGTGCTCGATCGTGTTCGGGGACTGGCTATCACCGCGGGATCGGCGGCTGGATTCGACGCGGGAGAAGTTTTTGCATCCACGCGGCCGCTTGGATGCCAAGACTTGGTTCAAGCCGTCCTTCCGAGCTGAGACCTACGATGGCGCTTCCTCCACTGATCCGCCCGACGGTTGTCGCACAACCGACGCTCGACACCGCGACGTGGTTCCTGCAACTGCGCTGGGTAGCAGTGGCCGGGCAGCTCTTAACCATGGCCTCTGTCGCTTTGGTCATGAAAATCGAATTGCCTCAGATCGGACTCTTGAGTCTGATTAGCGTGACTGCGGTTACCAATGCCTTCTACTGGCTTTGGTTGAGCACGCTTCATCGACGCGGCGTTCAAATGGGCGATCGTTTGCCATCACACCAAGTCATCTCAGCATTGATGCTCAGTGACATCCTGGTACTCACGGGAATGCTTTACATCTCGGCGGGCATCGCTAATCCATTTGCTCTCTTCTACTTCGTCAATATCGCCGTTGCGGGGGCAATCGTTTCTCTGCCCTGGGCCTGGGCCGTTTGGGCAACTACCGTAGCAGGAGTCCTCTTGCTACTTGTTCGCTCCGTGCCAATGGAAACGCTTAGCCCAGCGAGCCTTCTAGCTGCGCCCCAAGATGCGCCGATCTGGACGATCCCCAAAGTCGGGTTCCTAGTTTCCTTTGCAGCATGCAGTGGAGTCATCACTTATTTCATCACTATCCTGACTGGCGAGCTACGTGAGCGTGAGCGGGCTTTGCAGGAAGCAGAAGATGCCCGTCTTCGCAATCGACAACTCGAAGGCCTTGCGACACTTGCAGCTGGAGCCGCTCATGAACTCGCCTCACCACTTTCCACCATTGCCGTCGTTGCCTCGGAATTGAGTCGAGCTCTAGAAAAACAAGATGCACCGGCAGCGACCCGAGAAGATGTTCAGCTTATTCGCTCGGAGCTAGATCAGTGTCGTTTGATCCTAGACCGGATGACCAGTGCCGCGGGCGAGGCAGCTGGAGAGCGTCTCCGGAACATTCGCTTGGATGACATGATCTCCGAGACTCTACTTGGCTTGAGACAAGCGGCGGCCGTACGTATTTCGATGGATGCAACCAGCGCTGCAAGCACTAGCCACTTACCGGTTCAAGCCGTAGCACAGGCTCTTCGTAATTTGATTCAGAATGGCATCGACGCCAGTCCAGCTGATGCAACAGTTGATATGCTTGCAGAAATCGAAGACGAGCATTGGATAATCACAGTAACGGATACTGGCGAGGGCATGTCAGAGGAAGTCCTTCAGCGGATCGGTGAACCGTTCTTTACGACGAAGGAACCGGGCCGCGGCATGGGGCTAGGACTTTACTTAACGGAGAATGTAGTCCGCCGATTAGATGGCCGAATAGATTACTCCAGCGAGCTCGGCAAAGGTACCAAAGCAGTGCTGCGAATGCCTACAAGACGCTGACGAAGGTCCGACTTTGCCCTGGGGATTTCATCAAAATATCCCGGTTGGCGTCAGCAAATCTTGGAAGCTCTGTTAAGCTGTAAAGCTACCTGCAGTTCTACGGCTATGGATCCTCGGGAGGACCTCATGCCAACCGCCACTAGCGACCGTGATGTCTCCAACGAATCTGAGTTGGGGTCTGTCGCCTCGTCTGCTCCAAATGTTCCATCTATCGATTCAGACGTGATAACCGAGCAGCGTCGCCCGGATAACAACAGTATCTTGCTTGTGGACGATAGCATTGTCCTTCGAGACCGTCTGGCGATGGCATTTCGCGAGCGTGGTTATCGAGTGGTCGTTGCGTCAAATGCAGATGAAGCGGCGGCAATTTTCAGGCGAGAGCCAACGCAGCTCGCGGTTCTCGATTTGCGGATGCCGGGTAAGCCAGGACTGGTACTCCTACAGGAACTGCACGACATCAGTCCCGATACGAAGTTTCTGATCCTCTCAGGCTTCGGCTCTATCGCTACTGCCATCGATGCGATACGACTGGGCGCGACCAACTTCTTACCTAAGCCCGCAGACGTCGATGACATTTTAAATGCGTTTGCAAGAGGCGATGCCGACGTGGAAATCCCCGAGGTCGAGGAGAGCATCCCAGTTCCAACTTTGGCTCAAGCTGAGTGGGAACATATCCATCGTATTCTGGCTGATTGTGGCGGAAACATTTCAGAAGCGGCTAGACGGCTCGGCATTCATAGACGTTCGCTCCAACGCAAGCTTCGCAAACGAGCCCCCTGAAACACGCTCGCCCTTTCGAACAATCTTCGGCAACACATCTAAGCACAGGGCGCCTCCGCTGCGAGCCTTTTAAGCGCTGCAATCTTCCATTGGAGCTCTCCTTTGGATCAACGAGAGTTCGATCGTCTTGGTTGCTCGTTCTTGCTTCAACCATCCTTAAAGCCTGCATTCATCCCGCCTCTTAACCCGTGAAAAAATACAACTGAAGTTTCTTCAATTGCTTCTATTGTTGTTAACGCAACAGATTTTATCGCACACTCTGGCAAGCTAACCCCTGTCGAATTTTTGAACTTTGTGGCATACTCTGCGGCACCTCGATCGGATCGGGTCAAGCTTGGTATAGCGGCCGACGATATCCGTTTCAGTGGTTTGGAATTCAAGAGAAAACAACTCGTTTGGAGACGTAAGTGTACAGAAACCTAAATTGCGATTTAGTTGGTATTACAGGACGTCAAAGCGAAATCATCGAACTGGCTTTGACCTTTGGTTTTCGCGGCATCGACATTGACATCAACGACTTGGTCAAACGTTGCGAAAGAAGCTCCCTTGAGTCGGCAGCACGATTTCTGATCAGTTCAGAACTGAAGATCGGTAGCTTTCAGGTTCCTGTAGACCTGGATACGGACGAGCAGTCTTTTGAAGAAGCTCTTAAGTCACTCAAAAAGGCTGCAGAGATCGCTGGACGCGTTGAAGCGAAAGTTGGAATTGTAGAGATTCCAACGCAAACCGATCGCTTGCCATACCCCGAATACTTCGAAGTAATACGCAAGCGTGTTGAACAAATAGCTGCGTTGTTTGGCGAAGAAGATGTCAAGATCGCGTTGGCCATGCAATCTGCAACCGCAGAAGACAAACAATTCAAGTTCATCCAAGACGTTGAAGGCTTCGTAGCCTTGGCTAACACCTGCAAGAGCGCGGGCATCGTCCTTGATCTTTGGACTTGGTTCTGCGGCAAGGGCAACGTGGAAGACCTAGCCAAGATCGGCGTCGAGCGAGTCTACGCTGTTCGCCTGGCAGATTGCAAGGAAGGCGTTGCACCAGAAGCCGCGACCGAATCCGATTGCATGCTACCTGGAACGGTTGGCACTATCGATCCAATCCCCTACGTCCAACAACTAGCGGCCGCAGAACTAGACGTTCCTGTTTCCGCTGGTGGCAGCTTTAGTAACACAGGTGGCAAACGCGATCAGTTCATCGAGAAGATCCAGGATCGACTACACGATATCTTGACGAACGCCGGGTTACCAAGCCAACTTCGCAAGCCTGCTGAAATCGCAGAAGCAGCTTATCCAAGCAATTCCCCTGCCTAGCTCACATTCATTGAGCCGAATTCTCCAAACACAAAAGAATCGAAGGGCCATGCACTCGCATGGCCTTTTTCGTTGGCTTGCAAGCCTGCAAACGCACCTCATCGGTGTAAAAAACTACTGATTATTCCGAATCCTCCAGTCGCCCGCCTTATCTCGCACCTGAAATCCCTACTATGGGCGAGCCTGACGATCCGGAGATTCCGATTCCTCTGTGAGGATTCGTATGGTTGCAGCAATTGCAATCATTTTGGCAGCACTTCGTCGCAGCGCTCGTTATGTCCCAAATTCAGAAACTTCATTGCCCGGACTTCATTCTTGGCGTTTGCACTGGCCTCCTTTGCATAGGTATCTGTCCGTCCGCAAAAGCACAGATCTCGACAAGTACTAACGACTCGAATTTCATTCGCCAACCCATTCGTTCCGAAGCCCCATCAGAAACTCGCGTTGAAACACCTCTGCCTGAAACTGGCCAACTGGAACGGCAGAGCAGTCAAGCTCCCGCGGAAGCTAGTTTGCTCGTGAGGAGCAAGCAGCGAACACCTCCAAGTTCAGGCAGCGTCTTGAAATGGAAACCAGCCGGGAAGAAGAGTGTTCGGCAAAGTAGCCTGACCTCCAAAGCGACTGCTGCTTCTATAAACGTAACAACACAAGCTTCTCTTCAAAGAGTTGCGGTTCAGTCACGTCCGATCAGACAGCCGACTCGCAAGAACACCGCGCCCCAACCTCAACCATTTGCGAAAGTAAGATTCACGCCGCCGCGGAGTTTTCGAAGCAGTGAAGTACCGCATTCGACGCCTGCCGTGTCCATTGCACCCAATACAACTTCCGATAGTAGGAGGGTCGTGCAGCAACGGGGTAGAAGGCTGGTACAATATCAATCAAAGCCCCGGGTAGCGGAGCCACAAAGCGAGTCGGCTAGAGAAACACCGAAACTCAACTTGGTAGCCAGTCAACTCCGACAGTCAGAGAAGCTGGAAGAGCGCCGGCAAGCCGAACGAACAATCTCGAGACTTGAGCCTCTGCCAGGTTGGCAAGCGGTGGGTGCCGAGGTATCACAACGAATCGCACGCAGCGAATCCCTGATGCAACGCAACGCCTTCTTCTCTGCCCGCGAAGAAGCCAGCGGAGCCATGAATTATTTGGCACATATCCTTGACTCAGACAACCACTCTCGGCGCAGTCACTCAGCTTTGCAAGCAGCTCAAACTGCAATCCAAGAAGCAGAGAACTTTGCACCGGGAGCGGTGCACTTAGATCAAGAAAGCCTGGGACTTCTGATCCGCTCCCACACCACGCCAGTTCTCAAGGATGTTGACACACGAACGCTAGCTCCTTTGACGGCCGCTCAGTATTATCACAGATTTGCAGAACAGAATCTGGTCGAAGCCGCGCGAGGGCATCCCTGGTGCAGCGAAGTACTTTACGCACTCGGGCGCAGCTTTCAGGCACAGTCCGAAACGGCAGCAGCCTCGGATACCTTGCTACGTGAAAAGTCATTGCTCTACTATCGCGCCGCTTTGGAAATTGCCCCGGGCAATACGCTGGCCGCAAATCAACTAGGATACATGCTACTCGGGATGGATCGAGCAAAAGAAGCACGAAGTGTGCTCGTCCAATCTATTCAAGCCACACCAACTAAACCGGCCATACAAAACTTGGCGGAAGCGGCACGCCGCCTTGGAGACCAACAAACACTCAGTTGGATCTCGGCCTACATGCAGCAGAGTACGCCTGCCTCAACTCAAGTGCGTACCCCAATGGTGACCGAGGTAAGCCCCGATGCATTTGTCGCCTTGAGTCCGTACAACAGTGGCCCCAGCTTTCGCTAGCCCGGGCAGGAGTCTGGGGATGTGGACCGTTACTGCAAGTACTCTTCAACTTCAGTCGAACCGATGATGAACAGGAATCGACTCAGAATGATAAAGATCAATCTGTGCATTGTTGTGGCTTTCGCAGCTTGTTTATCCAGCGGTGCGAACAGAGCCTTCGCTCAGTTTCCAGCGCAACACCAGAACAACTATTCGCAGGTACAGTTGGCCAGCTCGCAAACTCGGCAAGCTCAGCCGGCTGCGGCCAGCACAACCTGCGGCCCAAGCTGCAGAGCTTGCGGCTATTCTGCCTGCAATCCACCTGCCCGACCCCAAGTACCCATTGGACGCTGCCAAAGCTGCGGAGTGGCCATTGATTGCGCCGACAACTGTGGTCCCTATCGCCAGAGCTGGCGTGACCTACGTCCATACAACTTCTCGCCGCTGGCTCATGGGGAATGGATCGGCCCTGTCCGATTACCACCAAACTATAAATACCGAATTCGCGTTGGCGACCAACTCAGATTCACGTACCTGCTTTCCAGAAGCATCAACTCAACTAGTTTTCCATTGCGAGTCGGCGACGAACTCGAGATCAGCAGCGTCTCAGATCCGCTCGTGCGTATTGGCGACTTGCAGCAAGGCCGAGGCAACGTCATCCAACCCGACGGAAAGCTATACCTGAGGATGATTGATCCTGTCCCAGCTGCTGGACTTACGATCACCCAACTCGAAAAGGTACTTGAGGAAGAATACGCCACAAGCGTGAAGAAGCCTACGATCGACATCATTCCAATCAGAACCAATACCTTGCTTCAGGACATCCGAGACGCAGTCGACGCTAGAAACGGCCAAGGTGGCCAAGCTTTCTTTGACACTGTCGACCCTGATGGAACTATTCGCCTACCTAAACTTGGCGCTATCTGCGTTCAGGGGCTGACACTCAGCGAAATCAAGCGGGAAGTCAACCTAAGATACAAGCAGCTCGTGGCGGGCCTCGAAGTTGAGCCGGGACTACAGCAAGAGGCACAACACTTCGTGTTCGTTTACGGCCAAGTCGCTCGCCCCGGGCGTTTTGAATTGCTTGGTCCCACCTCCGTAACGCAAGCTCTAGCAATGGCCGAAGGGCTGCGACTCGGCGGAAACAATCGCGAAATAGTCGTGATGCGACGCGCCGAAGACTGGCGACTTGTCGCAACTCGTATCGACCTTCGGGGAGCTCACCTCGGAAAAGACGGACTACCTTCGGATGAAATCTGGCTACGAGACGGCGACTTGATCGTCGTCCCGAAGACTCCAATTCAACGCTTTGACGATTTTGTGCAACAAGTATTCGTGCAAGGAGTCTATGGTGTCCTGCCGTTCGCTCAAGTCGGTGCCGGCTTTGACGTTGGCGTAGGAACGGGGAACTTCGGAAATTAGTCTCACCAATTCTTCCTACCAGCAGCATCCCATTGACGAGCCAGCTCCTAACCGCAATTCACAGGCCTACAACGAACTCAGCGCTGTTGCGCGTGGGCAACTTTTATAATCTGCTAGCGTTTGAAACTCTCGATGAGTTCCGCTATCTATGACTAGCTAGCGACGATTATAAACACCGATCTGAATTAGCTGATTTAATCCGCCGCTGCGTAGGCCGTCCAAGTCGATGGTCACGAATACGAAGCCAAGCTGCTTCAGCTGCCGAGAAAGATTCTCTCGCATCTTGGGAGCGCACAGACGACTCACTTCACCAATCGGTACTTCAACCCGAGCCAAGTCGCCTTCGTGCACCCGAACGCGACAATCAGAAAAGCCCTGCTGAAGTAAAAAGCTCTCGGCCGCCTCAATCATTACCAAGCGTTCTCGAGTTACCTCAACTCCATAAGCGATCCTCGATGCCAAACAAGGACTCGCTGGCTTGCTGGAAACAGGTAGCTGCCAATACTGGGCCAACTGCCGGACCTGGATCTTTGTGATCCCCAACTCTGCTAAGGGGGCGCGAACTGCATGCTCCTCAGCCGCCTGCAATCCAGGCCGATAATCTCCAAGATCGTCGGCATTCGTTCCCGACAGCAACCAAAAAGACTTAGACCTCAATTCGAGCGACTGGATAATCGTGGAGAACAGGTTGCGCTTACAGAAATAACATCTCCTTGCATCATTTCGTACATATTCCTCTACCGCCAGTTCGTTGGTGTGCATGCAGAGATGCTCGACCCCAGCCTTCTCTGCAACTTGCTTTGCATCCACAAGTTCGCGAGCTGCCACGGCTTCGCTGGACGAAGTAACGGCTAAAACGGAGTGCGAGGAGAGGGAGGCAGCTCGAATGACAACACTACTATCGACGCCACCGCTAAGAGCAACGACGATTCGCTCACGACGGGGCAGTTCATGAAACCACCTATTAAGAGCAAGAACCAACTCTTCCGTGGTCTGAGTAGAAACGCGTTCGGTGTTTGAACTCATGCCCGTCATAATTGAGCTAACTGCCAAACACTTAAAGAGAGCGGGACGGCACTTTTTGTAACGCTGCCTGGCGTAAGTCTCGATGACTGCGGCAACCTCTTTTTTAACGCCCAGGGGCAGGCGTCGGTTTGGCTTAGCGCAGTTATAGAAAAGGGAATTCTCATCCTACCTAGGGACGTAAAAGACCAAACTGGTTACTCAGCCCCTGCGTCTTTTTCCGTAGGCTCCATGACCTTCGTATTGCGCTCGACAGCAACGACGATCATGCGTTCTTGGCTTCCGTCTCGTGAACATGCAACAGCTGGCAAGACTTGTCGACGATCAGGGAAGGGCAGGCGAATCGAGAACGTTCCGTCTTCGCGAAGTGGTACCGGTTCACCGTTCAGCTTGAGATAGCCATCAGTGGCGGTGGAGCCATAAACCACCATTTCGATGTCCATGTCGAAATGGAAACCCGCGTTACGACGAAAGGGACTCTGAGCCGAAGCCCCCAACTTGGCCAATGGGGGAGCCCCCAACTCACGCTGCAAACGATCTTCCAAAATGCCTTGAAGATCGGTCGTTTCGCGTTCTTTGTCGTAGCCGCTGCTCATCGCGAAAATTCGCTCAGCGTCAGCACCACTGAAGTGATCTTCTACTTCTTCAGAACTTCCGGCGTTAGGTGTAGTAACTACATTGCTCTCGCAGATGGAATGGAAGCGACCACCGGTGCTAGCATACCCGACCATAACACGAAAGCTGGCCTCTTCACCGGTCCACTCAATGTACCAGTTGCGAAGTCCACCATGGATTTTTATCTCGCGCTCGATCGTTTCTGCATTGGTTGCCTCATCTTCTAAACGCATCAGCCGCAATACCGGCTTCGCGCTGTGCCAGTGTTCCGCCAAAGCGGCTTTGGCACGCTCAATAGCTTGGCGAGTCACGTCCCAAGAAACATGCATCCAATACGCGTCACGGACAAACAACGCAACTCGGTCCCGAGCTGGCTCTTTCTCCCAGATGGCTTCTTGGGCTCCCGGAGGCTGGACCATGGTTGGCTGAAAAGCGATATCTTTGTTCGTTTCTCGCTGTAGCTGCAACTCTCGGATTTTCTTTAGCACTTTTGGGCTGGTGGGCTTTGCCTTCGCTTTTGGCTTAGCTTTCTTTCGAGCGACGGCCTTCTTGGGAACAGCTTTTTCAGCCACGTCAACGCGCACTTGCTTGACTGTTCTGGAAGCTTTGCCATTGCTCCGTACGGAACCGTTCACGGCCTTCGTTGTTTTACCATTGCGAACAGCCTTCGCTCTGCCATTCGACTTTGCACCCTTGGCTTCTGCTCTAGACTGAGCACGCTGGGCTTTGGCGACAGCCTTGACCAAGTCCTCCTTTAGCATCGAACTACATCCCGTAACCCCGAGGCGTTTCGCCAGCTTCGTGAGATCTGCCTTCGTGTGGGATTTTAAATCTGCCGTCGTGATCATCGTCTAAATCGAATCCAAACAGGGGGAGCTACTTGTAGGACTAGAGCCGAGTTTTCTCGATCTTCCCGATGTGCGAAAAGTACAACCGGTGTGGTATGCAGCAGCCCTAAAGAGGTGGCATGGTGGGTTCTGGTATGGGTCGTCTTTCACCTTTAATAGTATGGCAAGGGCAGACGGCTTTTACTAGAGTCTCGCCAAAAAAAGGCATTGGCGGGCCCAAAAGGGCAACAAAGCCCCGGGCACCCAAACACCCCCTAAGAGCCCCCTATGGGGCATAAACAACCACTAAGCGCAAATCCGCCAAGACAGGCGGTATTGTGAAGTCTTACGGCCCAGGCAAGACTCTTCGGTCTGGCAGAGAAAAACAGTTAGTCCGCCCCCCCACAATGAGGTACGAATGAACAAAAACAATGTGGCGGCGGAAGGAATCGAATGGCTTTCGCGGACAATCACGATCCTGATAGTTATGGTAGGTCCCGGCCTGCTCGGGCAGTGGCTCGATAGAAGGCTGAGAACAAACTACCTGGCGCTGGTCGGGCTTGGTGTCGGAGTCACACTGGGCACCTACATTCTTATCCTCCTTGCCAAGCGTTTAACTCCGCCGGCCCGCGGCGCACCACTTTCAGATGAACAAGAGGAAGTCGAATCAGAATCGAGCGACTAGACTTCTCAATCGGAACCTGAAATTTAAAATGTCGTCCTCGTCCTTGCCTTGAATCCAACGCTCGAAGTCCGGTGAATCGTACCCTCATCCTCATCCAATTAGTCACTGCTGTCTCGCTTACAGCCACCAGCGTCGGGCTTGCGACATTTTACCGCGAGGGTGACGTCGCGTGGCAACAGATTCTTCAAGCTGGTTCCATCGCGCTGCTTGGTTGTGTACCTCCCCTTTGGTTCCCAGCCTTGATTAAACAGGGTCCAGCGCAGATTCTCTTAGTAGCCGGTTGGCGATTCGGATCCTTGCTTCCTGCCATTGTGATTTTCAGGAAGCTTAATGGACTGGAAAGAAATTGCTTTATGTACGCCATGATGGCCTGTTATTTCGTGGGCCTGTCATTAGAATCATGGCACTTCATCCGCGAGGCACAGAAATCGCAAGAATCAGACGGTTCTTCCGATAGTCTTGACTAGGAATGTTACTGGGAAAAAGTAACTCGCTCATGTCATCCGATCCTCTTTTACACATCAAAGATTCTTATTACTTCGATGTTCCGCGCATGTTTTGGCGTGCTACTTATAGAGACGCCGAAGAGATGCGAAGTGAAGTTGGCGATTGGGTTGTTCGTAATGACATGGATTACCAGGACTGGGAAGCCGATCGGTTTATCGCCGAGGTGCGAGCGATCCTGGGAGACGGAGTTCCTGGACTGGACGATGCGAAAGAGCATTGGAAACAGTGGCAACACGAAGACCCTCATCGCCACGGCCGACCATTCGACGTTTGGGTCACCGAGTCCCTAGAAGAACTCGACAAGACCGCCGCCAATTGGGCGAAGACTCAAGAAGATTCTCCGAGCAATCCATCGCAGGCTTATCTTGCGACCGAAAATCCTGACCCGACGCTTCTGTGGATGCAAGCCCTTCGAACAGGTGAATCAGCTCAAAAGAGCTGGTTGGTCGCTTGCAGAGACATGAACAACGACTCAGTGCTCGACGAGTACCTAAGTTTGCCTCGAGCGGAATGGCCGGAAGCCAAGGTTAAGGAAGTTAACTTCCACTTGTCTGGCAAAGTCTTTATCCCACAGCCCTTCGGTGCGAAGCTAAAGAACGCGTACGAAGTGGAAAGTGGATTCGGACTCAGTCGTTACATGGTGATTGAGCTAGCAGTAGCCTTCATTATGTTCTTCTTGTTCCGCTGGCTCGCAGGTAAGGTATCTGCCGGAGCAGCGCCGCAGGGCAAGTTCTGGAACTTGATGGAAAGCATCACAAGCTTTGTCAAAACAGACATCGTGGAAAATGGTATCGAGCCAAAAGACTCCCCGAAATTCATGCCGTTATTCTGGACGATTTTCTTTTTTATCCTTGGCTGCAACCTGATGGGAATGATTCCTTGGGTAGGCTCGCCGACAGCTTCATGGGGCCTCACTGGCGTCCTTGCCCTCGTCATATTTGCACTGGGCAGCTATTTGGGAATCGCGAAGTTCGGCTTGGTAGGCTACCTCAAGAACCTTTGTCCTGATCTGGGCTTGCCAATCTATCTTGCGGTCTTCATTGTCCCGATGGTTTGGGTGATTGAGTTCGCTTCACTCTTCATCAAGCACGCCGTCCTTTCCGTTCGATTGCTCCTGAACATGGCCGCTGGGCACTTGGTTCTCTTGGGGATCATGGGGCTAGCATTCAGTATTAATAACGCATCAATGAGCACCGGTGGGTGGGCAGCCCTATCCGTTGTCTCGCTTCTTGGCACGACTATCCTGAGTTTCTTGGAGCTCTTCGTCGCGTTCTTGCAGGCATATGTATTCACTTTGTTGGCCGCTTTGTTCGTGGGTGCTTCTACCCACCACCACTAGCGTGACAATTCGTTCACCATTCAAACAACCTTTGTGATATTCCTTTAGGAGAACTTTCCGTGATTAAAGCAGCACGAACTCTTTTTTGGGCTTTCGGGCTCATGTTGCTTTTGACTTCCCCTGCTGCTGCTCAAAGCGGTGGCGTAGCACCTCAGGTCGGTGCTGGCTTTGCAGTGATCGGTGCCGGCATTGGCATTGGCCTCTTGGCAAAGGGTGCGGTTGAGTCGGTTGCTCGCCAACCTGAGTCAGCTGGTACGATCCAAACCTTGATGATTATTGCTGCGGCTCTGATCGAAGGTTTGGCATTCTACGCAGTATTCGTTTGCAGCGGTTGATTCTGGTTTTCGAAAGATCTGAATTCGCCAATGGCGGAGCTGGATTTTTCAAGACTGTGTTCAAGCCAGTAATTTTCGCGTGGGAGCTCGTAGAGCAATGAAACGTGTCATGAATAGTCTCTGGGCTATCCTTTTCGCCATGACATTAATGTCTGGTTCGCATTTGTCCGCACAGGACGAATCGATTGCGGCGCCCGCTGAGGCAGCTTCAGGCCAAGATGTTTCGGGTGAATCGGGAGATGACGAGTCGGGTCACAACGAGTCGGGTCACAACGAGTCGGGTCACAACGAGTCGGGTCACAACGAGTCGGGTCACAACGAGTCGGGTCACAACGAAGGGGATCACGATGAGTCGGGGCACGATGAGGCCGATCACGGCAGTGGTCACGGTGAGATTCACTTGGAAAACGATCCGACCCATGGAAACATCGATCCAAAGACTTGGGAGTTGCTGGACTTCCGGGGCGATATGGCACTTTTCTCTGCCATCGTTTTTGGACTGCTGCTCGCTGGTCTTTATTTCTCTGCTTGGCAGCCAGTCATGGACGGGTTGCAAAAGCGAGAAGACACGATCGCCGACAACATTGCAAAAGCTGAACAGGCCGCCGAAGACGCGGAATCGAAGCTGGCTGAATATGAGGCCAAGCTGGCTACCGCTAGTGAAGAAGCCGCGACAATCGTGGCCGAAGCTCGCAAAGACGCTGAATCTGCTGGGCAGAAGTTACTAACTGCTGCTCAAGAGGAGGCGGAGCGATTGAAAGAGCGCGCTACCGCCGATATCGAAACTGCCAAACGCGTCGCCCTTGGCGAGCTTGCAGATCAGTCGACAGAAGTAGCAATGGCTGTTGCTCAGCGTGTGGTAGGTCGCGAAGTCAAGGCAGACGACCACCAGTCGTTGATCCAAGAGATGCTGTCGAAGCTTCCAAGCAAGAACTAAGTCGGGATTTCTGAAATGTCGGAACAGCCAGAACATGCAACTGCCCTAGACAGCGACGACCAGCAAGTCGGCTTGCTGTATTCGAAGGCATTGCTGGGCGCCGCTGGCTCCAATGTAGACTTGGTTGTCAGCGAACTGGAAGCAGTCGTGGGAGAGTGCTTAGACAAGCACCCAAACCTTGAGACCGCATTGGCTTCCCCTCGTATCAATCAAGAGCAGAAGGAATCGCTGCTGGACCGCATCTTCAGTGGTCGCGTTGATGCCACGCTTTTGAATTTTCTCAAAGTGCTTTGCCGCCGCGGTCGGATTGCTTCGTTGCGTGCTATCCAAATCACTGCAACGGAGATGCGAGAAGAACAACTCGGTAAGCAACGCGTACTGGTCACTTCGGCTCAGCCGCTAACTGACGAGCAGCGAAACAACATTGCGAGTGCTTTGACGACTGCTTACGGCAGAGAGTCAGTGCTTGTGGAGAAAATCGACGAGACTTTGCTTGGCGGGGTAGTGCTTCGCATCGGTGACGAAGTCCTGGACGGTAGCGTTCTCGGAAAGATGGATTCCATCCGCGACGCGGTCACTTCAGGAGTACAGAAGGCGATTCGCGACAAGTACGAAGCGCTGCTCTCGTCCTAACAACAATACATCTAATCCAACTTTGTAAACGAAAGATATTTCGAGGTAGGCCATGAAGTTCAACTCGGACGAAATCGCCTCGGTGATTCAAAAAGAAATCGAGACGTTCGAGAGTCAGATGGACGTCCGTGAAGTGGGAACCGTACTCGAGGTGAGTGACGGTATCGCACGGGTTTACGGACTTTCCGGCGTGATGGCAGGGGAGATGGTCCAGTTCCCCAGCGGTGTTATCGGACTGGCGTTCAACCTGGAAGAAAATTCCGTCGGTATCATCATTCTCGGTGATTACCTGACGATCAACGAAGGCGACGAAGTTAAGGCACTAGGCAAGCTACTGAGTGTGCCAGTCGGTGACGGAGTCATCGGTCGTGTTCTCGATCCACTCGGCAACCCACTCGACGGCAAGGGACCGGTCGAAGGTGGTGAGCAACGCCCGGTGGAAGTCATTGCTACCGGCGTGGCTGAGAGACAACCAGTACACGAGCCACTGCAAACCGGAATCAAAGCTATCGACGCCATGACTCCGATCGGGCGTGGCCAGCGTGAGCTTATCATTGGTGACCGCAAGACGGGCAAGACAGCAGTCGCGATCGACGCGATTCTCAACCAGAAAGACACCGGCGTTAAATGTTTCTACGTCGCGATCGGACAGAAGGACTCCTCAGTCGCTTTGGTTGTAGAAGCTCTTCGTAAGTACGGTGCGATGGACTACACCACGGTTATCGTATCTGGTGCTAGTACGCCTGCTCCGCTTCAATACATAGCTCCTTACTCCGGTACCGCAATGGCCGAACATTTCATGTTTAATGGCCAGCACGCTTTGGTTGTCTACGATGATTTAAGTAAGCAAGCGACCGCCTATCGTCAGCTATCCTTGCTTATGCGTCGTCCACCTGGACGTGAGGCATTCCCTGGTGATGTATTCTACTGCCACAGTCGCCTACTCGAGCGTTCGGCCAAGTTGTCGGATGACCTTGGTGCTGGCTCGCTCACCAGCTTGCCTATTATTGAAACACAGGAGGGTGAGGTTTCGGCCTACATTCCAACCAACGTGATTTCGATCACCGACGGCCAAATCTACCTACAACCTGACTTGTTCTTCAAGGGCGTACGCCCTGCGATGAACGCCGGTATCTCGGTTTCTCGAGTGGGTGGTGCGGCTCAGATTAAGGCGATGAAGAAGGTCGCCGGCGGTCTGCGTCTTGACTTGGCTGCTTTCCGTGAGCTGGAAGCCTTCGCCCAGTTGGGAACCGAGTTGGACCCTGCCACTCAGGCTCAGCTAGACCGCGGTTACCGCATGGTGGAACTGCTAAAGCAACCACAGTATGCTCCACTGAACGTGGCAGAACAAGTGATCAGTATCTACGCTGCAACGCGTGGGTTCATGGATGATGTCGAAGTACCGAACATCTCGGACTTTGAGGGCAAAATGCTCGAGTTTTTCCGAGATCGCAAGACTGGTGTTATCGCCAAGCTTACAGAGGCCAAGGATTTGACCAACGAAGTCGAGGACGGTATCAAGGCCGCGATCGAAGAATTCAAGAAGGGCTACCGCCCAGGTTAATCGTTCTGTTCGACCACTTCGCGACGGAATCCATCAGGCAAGACTGAACCGTAAGTAACTGATCTATGGCAAACATTCGAGAACTCGACAAGCGACGCAAGTCCGTTCGGAATATTCGCAAGATTACCCGAACCATGGAATTGATCGCGACCGCGCGCTTTAAGAAGGCCATGGACCGTGCTGCGGCAGCGAATGATTACACCGAGCGAATCACGCAAATTGTGAGGGATTTGGCTGGAGCCGGACTCGAAGTCTCGCACCCGCTGCTAGCTGAACGATCTGAGGTTAAGTCGGCGACAATCCTGATGCTCACAAGTAATCGCGGCTTGTGCGGCGGCTACAACGGTGCCGTTATTCGCTCCGCACTTGCTCGTCGCGAAGAACTTCAGAAAGTCAGCGAGGAATTTCAGTTCGAGATCAGCGGGAAACGCGGCGTCTCGGCGATGAAGTTCCGTGACGTGAAGATCGATCAAACTTATACCGAATTCGAAGATCAGCCGGCATTTGAAGCAGTTGCCAAGATCGCCGATCGCTTAATGGAAGACTTTACCGCAGGTCGCATGGATCGACTCGATGTTGCCTACACCCGTTTCATCAGCTCTTCCAAGCAAGAAGCTGTTGTCGAAACGCTACTTCCATTCTCGCAACCGGCCGATGAGTCAGACGAGAGCGAGGTTGGAGCGAACAAGGACTACGAGTTCTTGCCTTCAGCAGAGTCAATTTTGGAAGAAGTCGTTCCGGCTAGCTTCCGGGTAAAGCTCTTTAAGTGCTTCTTAGACGCCGCGGTCAGCGAGCAAATCGCTCGAATGATTGCCATGAAGAGTGCGACCGAGAACGCAGGCGAAATCATCAAACAACTTTCGATGACATTTAACCGTGCTCGACAAGCCAAGATTACTGGCGAAATCATGGAAATCATCGGCGGTGTAGAAGCACTCGAGTAATCGCCCCAAAAACAAATCAATTAGCCGCACCCGAAAGCGGAGCGGCAAAGAAACAAACAGCAGATAAAAAGATCCAACCGAGGACAAACGATGTCGACTGCGACTGGTCAAAATATCGGAAAAATCTCTCAAGTAATCGGCTCGACTTTCGACGTCGAGTTTTCGGAAGATTCGCTTCCGCCAATTTACAACGCGGTCAATATTAAGGCCAGCGAGAAAGGCGTCGAGATCAACTTGACTGGTGAAATACAGCAGCACCTCGGCGGCGGAAAAGTTCGCTGTGTTGCACTGGGTAGCACCGAAGGTCTTCAGCGTGGGTTGGACTGCGTCGACACTGGAGCTCCAATCTCTGTTCCTGTCGGCAAGGCCACACTCGGCCGCGTCTTCAACGTACTTGGAGAAGCGGTCGACAAACGTGGCGATGTTGCAGCTGATGAGCACTGGCCGATTCACCGTGCTGCTCCAACAGTAGACCAACTTTCAACGAATACCGAAGTCTTCGAAACAGGTATCAAAGTTGTCGACTTGCTGACCCCTTTTGTTCGTGGTGGTAAGGCGGGACTGTTCGGGGGTGCTGGACTCGGAAAAACCGTCATTTTGACCGAGCTGATCGCTCGTATTGCTAGCTCGCACGGTGGTTACTCTGTATTCGCTGGCGTTGGCGAACGAACACGTGAAGGCACCGACTTGTGGCTCGAAATGCAAGAGACCGAAATCGGTACTACTGGCCGAATGGTCATCGAGCAAACGTGCATGCTTTTCGGACAGATGAACGAACCACCAGGCTCTCGTTTACGTGTTGCTCTCGCGGCGTTGACCATGGCTGAGTACTTCCGTGACTCGACTGGTGCTGACACCCTGCTGTTCGTCGACAACATCTTCCGCTTCTCCCAAGCGGGTTCTGAAGTATCCGCTCTATTGGGCCGGATGCCTTCCGCGGTGGGTTACCAGCCAACGTTGGCTACGGAGATGGGTGCTCTGCAAGAACGAATTACTTCAACAAAGAGCGGCGCTATCACCTCGGTACAAGCCGTTTATGTTCCTGCGGATGACCCGACTGACCCTGCTCCAGCGACAGCTTTTGGTCAGTTGGACGCGTTTATCTATCTGGAACGATCGATCTCGGAAAAGGGTATCTACCCTGCGATCGATCCCCTGGCTTCGAACAGTCGTATTCTCGATCCTCAGTACGTTGGTGATCGTCACTACACCATTGCTCGCCGCGTTCAAACGATTCTTCAGCGTTACCGCGAGCTGCAAGATATCATCGCGATTCTCGGTGTCGACGAGTTGAGCGAAGAGGACAAGATGGTTGTTCACCGTGCTCGCCGCATCGAGCGATTCTTGTCACAGCCGTTTTTGGTTGCTGAAAAGTTCATCGGCCGTCCTGGTGAAATCACCACGATTGACGACACCATCCGCAGCTTTGAAGAAATCTGCGACGGCAAGTGGGATCACCTGCCGGAACAAGCATTCATGTACGTCGGTGCTATTGAGCAAGCCGAAGCACAAGCTAAGAAGATGGCTGAGAACGCGTCTTAAGCCCGCAACTCCGATATATGAACTGAATTGGTGAAGCTATGAGTCTTCAGTGCGTCGTTGTCACACCTGAGCAAACCGAATTGGACGTCCCTGCCCAATCCGTCACCATCCCTATGTTCGACGGTGAGATTGGCATCCTGAAAGGGCACAGTCCACTCGTCGGCCGCTTGGGCTACGGCGTGCTTCGTGTCAAAGGCGATGCTGGCACCGACAAGTACTTCATCGACGGCGGCTTTGCACAGGTTGATTCGGACGTCGTTTCCATTCTGACCGACAAGTTGATTCCGATGAGCGACATCACAAGTAGCGCTGCTGATGCCGCTATGAAAGAAGCAATGGATCTGCCGAGTGACACAGACGCTGCAGCTCGCGAAAAGGCCATTACCCGCGCCCGCGTCATGTCTCGCGTTGCCGGCACTTGATTCTTGCTGGTAGCCTAGCCTGTCAAGAGTTTCAGCTGTAGTGAAGGAGGTTACGAGTGCGCGGGCACAGTCCAACCTCCTGCACCCCTTCCGCCCAATTTTCTTTTTCGGCTGTCGCCAACCCCTGCTTGCAGAGGCCCAGGCTATCCGACCAGGGGAGGCTCTATTCTTCTGTCTTTTTCTGCATTCGCTCTGGTTTTACGAACAGAAAGGTTCACTCCTGCCAACTCAAGCCAAAGCTTTCTTTCTACCTCTCTGCTAAAATAGATTCCACGAGCTACACGCACTAGTACACTCCCTAGAACCGGTGCTACCCCCTGCGGCTCAAATCCGCGAGTTTCGCGATGCACTTTCGATCGAGAAAGTGAAATGTCCCCCATCCAGGCCTCTGCATGTGAGCAACTCGCGTCGAAACACCTTATTGTTCTATGGTGTATTCGCGGGAGCTGTACTTTTTCTCTTTTCGCCGGGTCTCGTCTATTCGCTGGTTCCCGCTTTCCGTGACGCCTACCACTTTTACTACCCACAAGCCGTCTGGCTCGACACTTGTGCTCAGCAAGGCAACTGGTTCCCGCAATGGAATCCGCTGGATGGACTGGGAAGTTCTGTCCCAGGACAAGTCTCCACAGGAATTTACTATCCACTGCGAATCGTCTACGCATTACCGCTTCTCGACATCGAACAGCGGCTAAGTCTCTTCCTCGCATTTCACGTTTTGCTTGCAGCCCTCGGCATGCACCTTACCGCCCGCCGATTCGGGGCATCCGAAGCTGGCTGCAGACTCGCTGCCGTTTCGTTCGCACTCAGTTGTCCAGTTTTCTTCCAACACAACAATTTAATCTACCTGTGCAGTGCGAGCTGGATCGGTTTTTTCCTGGTGAGTTGGCTAAGAGTATGCCGGAGCAAAATCGACTTGAAAGACAGTTTCAACGTTTACGACAGGATCGCAACTACGTTCGGGTTAGGGGCAAGCCTGAGCATGATGCTGCTGTCAGGCGATCCGCACACGGCCTTCAACGCCTGCATCGCCGCCGTCCTGATAGCGTTGCTTCATTGCTGGAAACAACGCAGTTGGGATCTTGCCCCACGTTCTGCGGGCATTCTTGCGGCGGCTATCACAATCACTCTGGCGGTAACGAGTGTTCAATGGCTCCCCGCCTGGCGTTGGTTGGCACACAGTAATCGGGCGAATGCCCTTCCTACCATGCCTGATCCATCACAGATCTCGCCGGATCAGCGAATTGCCCTCGAAGCAACTCAGACATTTGAACTCAGCCAGCAACTGATTTATGACTTTAGTCTGCCACCATGGCATTTGGCATCATGTGTTTGGCCGACGATTGCAGGACATTATACGCCGGAGCATTCGAGGTGGAGCGATGCACTGGCAGCTGAAGGAAGAATGTGGGTCCCGTCGCTCTACCTCGGAATAATGCCATTTCTGATTTTTGCTGCGGCAATCTTCCGCAAACAAGCAAAAGAAAGCTGGCTGATGTGGGTAGCCATTTTCGCTTTTCTCGCCTCACTGGGCAACTATTCGATCATATGGCTGCTACGTGAAATGCTAAGCGGACTCGGTTTGAATGACGCTGCTAATAGCCTAGCAAGAAACGAAAGATTTAGCGTCTACGGCCTATTGACCTTCATACCGGGCTACGATGGATTCCGCTTTCCCGCCAAGTGGACCGTCTGGTTCAGCGCAACAGTCACCTTGTTTGCCGCTTTCAATCTAGAGTTGTACGCAGATCAACACGAACGTTCCAGCGCTCCGCAACGCTGGTTTGGGTTGCGCCGCATTATTGCGATCTCATCCTGGCTGCTGGTTGCTCTTGGCATGGCTTTTTGGCTTACGCCACTCGGCGAGGAAATCGCTGATCGGGTTCGAGTCGATGCATGGCTGGGCTCGGCTGACGCTAAAGCAATCGCCCATGCGTTGCTCTTGGCCGGACTGCTGCCGCTGCTCACGCTGTGGGTCCTTGGGCACCTGGAAGCTAAACACAAACCCGGAATGTGGATCTCTGGAATCACGATGCTCGAAATGAGCTGTGTAGCTTGCTTCTGGACAAGCTTCGTCCCTGCTCCCAGTTTAGAAACACACCTCGTCGGCACCACTTACGACTCGCGGCTTTGGAGCAATGTCTTACAAGCAAATTTGACGGATCAGACAGACGCCGACCTTTCGAATCTCTCTCGCCAGACGCTAATGCAGAATCAATACATGCTGGGCAAGTTAGCCAGTGCCGTTGATCGAGCGAACTTAGCCTCGCAACAATCGGTTGAGCCGCTTTGGTCGGAGAAACTTCGTATTTGGTTAGCCAGTCACGACCGACTGGATACTGAACAGCCAATATTGGAGGCCATGCTCGCGAGACTTGGAGTTTCTCATCGACTGGTGCTAGATCGCGATTCTGGGGCTTTCACCTGGCAAACTGTCGAGAAAGCAGCGCCCCTGTGCCAGCTATGGAAAGCCAATGGCACGGAAGCTTTAGAGACACCAGTCGACTGGCAATGGCAAGGAAGCGAGCTACAACTTCACTTCGAAGCCACTGAAGCATCCCGTCTCGTCATTCGGCAATTCAGCGATGGCGGCTGGACCGTGATTTGCCCGCAATGGGAAGAATCTCCTGTGATAGAATCTCCAACTCTGTTTATCGAGATTCCCGTTCCTGCAGGTGATGCGGATGTCATTCTTCAACGTAAATGGCTTTGGTAGTTCTTGGCTTGCACCTCTATTGCTACTCCTGCAATGCGCTGCGAATACGGCAGCTCAGCAAGTCACCTTTAATTCGCAACCTCTCGAATCCGATCAAGACCTTGCTTCCGAGATGGTGGATGGACTAGATCGATTCCTTTTGCGGAAACTCGACGCTTCCCAGGCTAGAAGAGAAGACTTTTGGGCTACGCACTTAAAAGATAACCCAGCGGCAATTCGAGACTCCAGGACGACCCTCAAGTCGATGCTCGGCATGACCGAGCAACGCATTCCGATTCAGTTTGCCTACGCGAGATCTTGGTATCCGTGGCTACGCATGCGTTCGGACGGGCCGCTGAAGGATGTTTCGATCGAGCCAATCGCTTGGTCTGTACTACCCGACCCAACTCCAGGACGCGAAAGCTTGTCCTCTATCCACGGGGAAGGACTCATCCTCGAGAAGAAGAATACGAAAACCATCGGAACACTCATCGCGATCCCCGATGCGGGAATCCCACCGGAAGGCCTCTTGGGGTTCCGAGAAACAGCCAAATCGGAAACATGGGCATTGGGTCTAGCCCAAGCAGGTTATCGCGTTATCATCCCTGCCATTCTCTCGAGAAAACTAGTCGATGGACGCCGCAAGAACACGCTGGATCAACGCGAGTACTTACATCGTTCCGCCTACGAACTTGGCAAAACGCTAACTGGCTACGAATTACATAAGATTTTGAGTCTCGTCGACACGTATGGCTTCTTCGAGGGGCCGCTTATCGTGGCGGGGCAGGGGGAAGGCGGGAGATTGGCCCTGCTGGCGGCTGCTTTATCGACGGAAATCGATGCAACCGTAATGGTTGGTTCCTTTGGTCCGCGACAGCAATTGTGGGAGGAGCCACTCGATAGAAACGTCTTCGGACAGCTCAATCAGTTCGATGACTCCGATTTGGCACGGCTCGTTGCGCCGAGAAAACTGATTATCGGCAACTTTGGCTATCCTGAACTCGAGATCTCAGGAAACGGTGGAAGGGCGCCATCTCGAATCACTACGCCTGAGCAAGCAACTTTCCAAGAAGAATTGGATCAAGCAAAGTCTCACTTCTCCGATTCCTCGCAATGCATTGTGGCAAAGAGCTGGCAACATCTATTTGACGCTTTGCCAGCTGGTCCAAACTTCGTCAGTCAGAAAGGATCCTTCAAGAACCCTGATGAGCTCGACGAATTTGTCAATGAAAGAGAAAAGCGTCTGTTTCTAGAGATCGAACGCCACAACCAATCGCTACTTCATGAAAGTACCGCGGTACGAAAGAAGTTCTTGAATGACCTCGACTATTCGGCCGTCGAAGCCTACAAGCAGTCAGCTGAGAAATACCGCAAGATCTTTCGCACTGAAATCGTTGGAGCTTTTGAGGATCCGTTGCTGCCTGCCAATCCACGGTCTCGCAAATCGTGGGAGACAGACAAATGGATAGGTCATGAAGTGCAACTCGACGTATTTCCTGACGTTTTCGCCTATGGTGTTCTGCTCTTGCCCAAGGATCTCAAACCCGGCGAGAAGCGCCCGGTGGTTGTCTGCCAACATGGTCTAGAAGGACGACCAACCGATACTTTCCAGGGAGATCATCGCGCCTACCATGACTTTGCGTCAAAGCTGTGTGAACGTGGCTTCATCATCTTTGCACCTCAGAACCCCTATATCTTTGGAGACAGATTCCGCACCTTGCAACGCAAAGCAAACTTGCTTGGTAAGACATTGTTCTCGTTAATTGTGCCTCAGCATCAGCAGATCACTGATTGGCTGCAAACTCTGGAATTTGTCGCTCCCAATCGCATCGCCTTCTATGGGCTTAGCTACGGAGGCAAGTCAGCGATGCGCATACCAGCTCTCGTGGATGACTATTCTCTTTCGATCTGCTCCGCCGACTTCAATGAATGGGTGCTCAAAAACGCTAGCACACGTCACGATTTCAGCTACGTGTGGACTGGCGAGTATGAGATCTTCGAATGGAACTTGGGACAAACCTTCAACTACTTCGAGATGGCAGCTCTCATTTGCCCTCGTCCGTTCATGGTCGAACGCGGGCACTTCGATGGAGTGGGGCGCGACGAATGGGTTGCCTTCGAGTACGCCAAAGTACGACATCTTTACGCTGCACAGTTGCAAATATCTGATCGCACTGAGATCGAATGGTTCCGCGGCCCGCACACAATCAACGGCAAAGGCACATTTGATTTTCTGCACCGACACTTGCGGTTTAGGTCACCTGCCGTGAGCCGCTAACGGGTACAGCGAAATTGTGGCGCGCAGAGCCCTTCAAAAGCGACCTAAGGCTCTGGCTCTATATCCCAGGACGAATATGCATTGAGGAAATTAGGCCTAATATTTGCGGCAGAAATCACGCAATGATATCGCTCACGGTCTCGCCGCCAATAATGAGTGGTCGGTTGCTGCGATCGTAGATTTCCGTATTCGGATCAATTCCAAGCAACTGGAAAATGGTGGCAGCTAAATCCTCGGGAGTAACAGGCTTTTCCGCAGGAAATTTTGCGGCCTCGTCCGACGTCCCGTGCACGAACCCACCCTTGACTCCGCCACCTGCCAACAGAGCCGTGTAACACTGCGGCCAATGATCACGACTCTCGTTCTTATTAATATTTGGCGTGCGCCCAAACTCACCCATCCAAACCACCAACGTCTCGTCGAGCAGCCCTCGCTCTTCCAAATCATCTAGCAGCGTGGGCAGCGTCTGATCGGTCAACGGCAGTTGATACTTGTCGACGATCTTGTACATCCGCGTGTTGTCAAAACCGTGTGTGTCCCAGCCGCCCTCATTCACTCGCCGCCCGCCAATGCTGTTCGAGAAATACACCGTGACGAACTTCACACCAGATTCGACTAAGCGTCGAGCCAATAAGCAGCTTTGGCCATAACTGGTCCGACCATAGCGATCACGAATGGCATCCGCTTCATCCGAGAGATCAAAAGCACTTCGCACTTCGCCCGAAGTCAACATGGAGATGGCGCGTTGATAGTAATCGTCAAAGCCTTGTGCTTCTGCCGAGAAGTCCAACAATCTAGCCTGCTGATCGACAAGCTTCTGCAACTCGCGCCGCCGCTGCATGCGTTCCACCGATAAGCCGTTGGGCAGAGAAAGCTCAGGCAAGTTGAAATTTGGATCGTTGGGGTCTTCCAAGACCAACAGAGGATCATGTCGCTTGCCAAGAAAACTGGCATGTTGTGCTGGCACAATCGATCCATCACGAATCACGTGCGGATAGGCTACAAATGTCGGCATTCCGTTCGTGTTCGGAGCGAGATGGTCTACCACACTTCCATACGCAGGATAAAGGTCCAACGAATCCCGCAGCCGCTGATCATCACTCGGCGGCTCATGACCACTCAGAGCATAGTAGCCTGCTGAAGCATGATTCTTCATCGTATGCGTCATTGTACGAATGAGCGAAACATGATGCATTCGCTTGGCCATCTCAGGCAACAACTCGCACACTTGAATACCATCTGCACTCGACGAAATTGGACGATACGGACTACGGATCGTCGAGGGTGCATCCGGCTTCATGTCAAAAGTGTCAAGTTGACTGGGTCCTCCCCACTGAAACAGGAAGATGACCGACTTCGCGCGAGGCTTGAAACCAGTACCACTTTCGGCCGCCTGCATGAGCTTCGGCATCGTCAAGCCAAGAACGCCCGCACCACCGATGCGTAACATAGCTCTTCTTGAAAACGTCGGCTTTAGCATCGTCTCTAGTTCCGAAAAAGGAATTCTTTAGCATTCAGCACCGCCCAGGCAATATCTTGGAGCACAGGCAAACGATCCGATCCAGCAGTCTCAAATAGCTGCTTCGTCGAACCAAGTTCCGCATTCGTCGGCGGGCGAGAAAGAGCAGACCAATACAATTGCTCGACAATCTCCTGGTCCGAACGCTCAGAATTTGCCAGCTCAACCAGAACGGGCGAATTAGCAATCCGTTCATTCAACCCTTTGCCAATCAGCCCCAGAACTTGCTGTAGATTTGTCTCGTTTGAGCGTTCGCAGTCGCAAGCCAAAATCCTCTCGGGCTTGCCAAAAGTCCTCAGGAACCGATCGCCTGTATTCGTACCCTTGTCGCGCGAGCGCACTCGCTTCACACCCGGAATTTGAACCGCACGTAAACCTACTGGATAGCCCCCGAAACTTGCTGGCGTGCCCAACACATCACTCTGCATATCAAGTAAGACCTCTGCAGGCAGGCGCTTCACCAAGGCTCTTGAGTAGCTCGTCTCATCGTGTTGATTTGACTTAAGTGGACGCGAAGAACTCTGGTAGATTCGAGACAGCATAATGACTCGGATTAGTGCGCGAATATCGAATCTCTTTTCGACAAAATGATCTGCCAGGGCGTCGAGCAAGGCTGGATTACTGGCCGGGTTGGTCAAACGGAAATCGTCGATGGGATCAACAAGTCCTAACCCCATCATGTGATACCAAACAAAATTGACTTGCGATTTTACGAACAGCTCGTTTTCCGGAGCAGTTATCCACTTAGCGACCGCCTCCAATCGTTCCTCTGGTTCACCAGGCTTCCATAAATCCCCACCCAAAAACTTTGGACTCGTCAGTTCATTCGTGGTTGGATTTCGGACTTCTTGTTTCTTTGCGACCCGCACGGTTTGCTCACCAGCAAACTCATTCTTGTCAAGCTTGTCCTTCCGCTTGTTGTCACCGATCTCATAGTCGATTTGAGAAAACAAAGTAGACCACCGGTAGTAGTCGTCCTGTGTCCAGCGATCAAAGGGATGATTGTGGCACTTGGCACACTGCAGCCGCGTACCCAGAAACAGTCTTGCTGACGTTTCTCCACGTGTCGTCGCATCACGATTAGCCCGATAAAAGTTGGCGGCCGGTTGATCAAAAGTACTTCCGGTGCCGGTCACTAGTGACCTCACGAATTTGTCATGCGGCACGCGATTGTGAAGCTGCGTGCGTATCCAGGCATGGAACAAATCTACGCCACGCGGGTCGAGAATTTTTTCTTCGACTCGTAATATGTCCGCGAACTTGAGTGCCCAGTAGTCCGAGAACTCTTTACGTTCGAGCAATGCATCAACCAACTTGCTACGCTTGCCCTCTGCCGTATTTGCAACAAAGTCTCTGGCTTCCGCTGCCGTCGGTAGGCGACCGACAGCATCTAAAAATGCACGACGCACATAAGTTGAATCATCGCAGCGTGGCGAAGGCTGTATCGACAAAGACCGCAGCTTGGAAAAGACATGGTGATCGACAAAGTTGATTTGCTGCTCCTCCTGCCAAACAAAATCATCCGGCGGATCGATAAAGGCGATTGGCACCGCGACTTGCTGATTGAGGTAGCGAACAATCAATGTTGTCTCTCCGAACTTCACTCGCTTCACTTCGCCGTCCGCACTGACCGAGGCGTCGAGATTCGAGAGCTCGTAGCAAGCTCGAGATGTGACGTCGCGGGAACTGCCATCACTGTAAGTTGCGCGCACACTAATTTGCAGCGTTTCCTCAGGCGCTCGCACCACCGCAGCCGATGGGCTCACTTGAAGATTCGCCAATCGAGGCGAGTCAACCTTTGGGCCAACCGCTCCCAATTGGAGCCACTGATTGAGTTGCTCGTACTCGGCTGACTCTCGATCAAAACGTATCCCGCCACGATGTGGTACAGTCCCGATTGCCTTCTGAAGCATCAAACTCTCAGCAGGCAGTACAAAGTTCACCCGGCGCCCACGCGACCCTTGAACCAAGGATGCATAATCGTACTCGGCATCCTGCCCGCGCAACGAGAGCTTGAATCCACCTTTGCCATTCAAGTTGCCGTGACAGGTTCCCGCATTGCAGCCCGCTTTAGAAAGGATCGACATCACCTCGATCTCAAAACGCGGCTCGGTAGCCAACAGCTTTGTTGGACAAAGCAAAACGCACATCAAAAAGACTGCGGTAGAACGAAACATCAGCAACGACAGGGAAGGGGGTTTAAGCAGGAAGGACTTCATAGTCTACCACAAGCTGAAAGTGGACGAGGTAAAGAGTCCTGGCGGCAATACCGCTCTTCCTCTAAGCGGCGTAGAAGGCTCATAGCGCGTGAAGCTACGGCATTGACGTTTTGTTTGAGAGGTATCAGTTTCGCTTGAGAGGCGTCAAATCTCACTCTCACTCTCCAAGCCCAGCGAGGAATTCAGGGAGAGTCGGCCTATCCAAACCCAGCGAGGTGCTTGAAGTGCGAAGGAACTAGCCGCGGTCTGTGGCACTGATTTACTAGTGTAAAAGAGCGTTACCAACCTGCAAGCAGTCCAGATTTGAAGACTTCCGCATGGGAGGGCAAGGAACCTGGAACTTCACACGCAGCAGCACCTCAACATCTAACCGTAAGGACGATTCTTTTGCTGAAGCACAAGCTGCTAACGCAGGAAACACCTACACGTCGGTTGCTGCACGAACAGTGTGGGCAGCGGAGCCAATGAGACCATGGACCTACTTTCCCCTACGGGTCTTCCGCCAGCCAGCTCTCACGATGACTCCTAGGATAACGACTCCGAGGGCAACGCCCAAAACCTGGGCCCAGGCACTGGTAAGAACGATCTTGTGCACTAGCCTTGAATGCTCGTCGGTCGTTTTCGGAAGCTGCCCACTGTATTCGGCAACATGGTGCAACAGGCTGACCGCTAGAGACTGCTCCGGAATTTCCTTGTGACATGCGGTACAGGTCCCTTCGCGGCTGATGCGTTCCATTTCCCCTTTGTTGAAGGCCCGCGACAACTTGAAGTGATGTCCGACTGTCGCAACTTGCTGGCCATCTTCAGTGACAATTTGCGACCAGTCGTGATCCAGGTTCTCAATCGGTTCCATCTGAGCCTGATAGCGCTCCGGCAGAATCTTACCTTCCGTAGTTTCAAGATCCACGACATGACGTTCGTCCCAAGGTCTTGTGGATCCAATCCCTAGACCAAGTGCTTTCTGCGACGCATGACAGGACTCGCAAGTCCGCGCGTTCTTGGTCGTGGTGTGCGGCTGCACAGGACTCATGTCGATCGCCAACTGTCCTTCGGGACCAGAGCCTTCAGCACCCGCCATGGTTTTAAAAACATGATTCAACATGATCGGCTGACCATCATCGCCGATGATTGTCACCGAAGGCTGACAACCTGGGGCAAGGGGAGTCACTCGTCCTTCACCGTTGATCCCCAACATCGGCTCTTCCCAGCGCAAGTACGATCGCTGCTCCGTCACCTTACCTGGAATAATTGTGTCGTAGTCCGCTTCGCCTGGATCACGCTGATGCTCAGGCTCCAAGTGCTTGCGTCCCGCTGCGACCCAGTCGAAACCTTGTTTTGAAGACACTACCTCGGGACACTTATCCTTCTGCGAGTAATCGATCTTCACATGGCAACCGTAGCATTGTGGCGTCCAAGTCGAATGACAGGTATAGCACTCCATCCGATTCAAGTGCTTGGCGACTCCCTGCATGGCCACGACTCCGCGTTCGCTGACCTTTTTCTCTTCAATCAACAGCTTCAGCGGCTTCATGCGGATTTCATTTCCAGCCGCGGTGTTGACGATCACTTCCTTTCCATCTCGCACCACGTTCTCGTAGGGATTCCCACGAGCGGTGAGCAGAAAACCGTCCCTGGGATCATGTGACGAGCCTTGCAGAGTATGCGGCAGCTGTCTCCGCGCAACGCCACGCTCCTCGCCCTTCATCGGCGATTCTTCAAACTCATCCATAAAGCCCAGCGGTAGTTCCCAGGGATAAGCATCTGGCGTTCCGTGGCAGTCGGAGCATTCAATTTGGACCGCCGCCAAATTCGCGGCCGCCAAGAAACCATCACCGTGCACGTCTAAGGAAGTGTGACAATCCTGGCACGTCATTCCTTTCTGATAATGAACATCCTGTTCCATCGCAATATAGTGTTTGGTATGCAAGGAAGGCTGATCGCCCCCCTTAGCGTTGAAGGGCGAATGATAAGGCGTTTCCATCAGCCCCTGAAAGGAAACTCCGATCCGCTTCCCACGATCATGACAAGTCGTGCAAGTCTCAACCGGAATACCGCTATACGTTTCACCATGCACGGTGACCTTGGCTTCGCTCGTTCCCTGAATCGAGTGTACAAGCATATGCCCCGGCTCATCTTTGGAAATCGATTGATCACCGCCTTCATAAAAACCCTCGTTGCCATAGGGAATATGACAGGAAGAACAGCCCATACCGCGAAAATCGCCTCGCGTCTGCCGCCCTTTCACCGCATGATGACAGCGCTGGCACTCCTCACGCAGGTAAGTAAACGCTGCCAGACTCGGATCGTCGTGCAGCTTATTTAGCTCCTCCACCGTCAATGCATCAGGAAGAGCCTCGTGGGCTTCGACGAAGACATTGGGCTCCATCTTCGTCAGCTTGGCCATGTACTCTCGATATTTATCAGTACCTAACCGAGCCTTCGGATCTTCCGGATTCTGAACGGCATAGTTACCCCACTTGTGCTCGTAGCCCGTCAACGAGCCAAAGGCCCAGGCAACGCCTTGGATCTTGCCAGCTTCGGTCATCATCAGGCTTTGCCACTGAACTCGGACCTGGTCTTCGTGACATTGCCCGCATGTCGCTTGGTTTACCCAGGGACTGCCTGGATCGGCAAAGAACCTGCCTCCGTGTGCGACCTCCTTGTCTTCAGTCTCATTAGGATCGCCATTGTGACAAACAATACATCCGGCAGGATCACCACGCGACGCACCTTGAGACATGATTTGCTGCATCATCTGGGACGTCGGTTCACGAATCAGCTCGATGCCGCTGTGGCACTTCATGCAACCACTCTCCGCAGCCTGTGGAAAGTGATCGGTGACCTTGTCTCCAGCGACTGCGATTGCATCCATACTCAGCGCAATTGCGAGTGGCGCGATCAAGAAAAGCACTTTCTCAGGCGAAAGCAGGGGCAAGCTTGGGGGTCGCTGAAAATCCATTCCTTTGTGCCATCTCATTTCAACAGAATCCTACTGGGGGCGTTTGCCCGCTTTCTTAGTCTCTCCGCAGTCTAGCAGGAGCTGCCCGGAGATTGCATACTGCTTCGGCCCTACCAATCTATCATCGCTAGCAGAAGTTTTGCGAATCCCAGGAACGAGGCGAAACCAACAATATCAGTCACCGTTGTTAAGAAGATAGAGGCTGACTGTGCGGGGTCTCGACCGATACGCTCCAGAACCAAAGGAATAATCGCACCCGCGAGGGCAGCTGCAGACATATTCACAATCATCGCGGCTCCCACTACGCAGGCGAGTCCCACAGAGGGTGGCAGTGGTTCTCCCACCCAAGTTCGCCACGCAAACACGCAAACTGCCGTCACCAGTGCGGTAGTGAGTCCGTTTACGAGTCCGGCAAGTAGCTCTTTGAGGACCACTCTATGGCCAACTCCAGGAATGATCTCACGCAACGCCAAACCACGCATCACGACGGCCAAGGACTGAGCACCACTGTTTCCTCCTTGGCCTGCAACCACAGGTAGCAACACAGCTAGTGCAGCAACTTGTGCGATCGTATCCTCAAAGACACCTACAACTGCCGCTGCCAAAAATGCTGTGACCAGATTTACAAGCAGCCAGGGAAGACGACTCTTCACCACAACACTTACCGGTGAAAGCGCTCGCTCGTCCGAGCCAGCACCGACAATCTTCTGCAAGTCTTCAAAGGCTTCTTCCTGCCCCGCCTGCATGGCTTCCGCAGGCTGCACGACACCGACTAGTCTGCCACCGTAGTCAACAACGGGCAACGCGACAAAGCGGCTGTCGAGCATCACATCAAACACTTCTTCCGTCGATGCAGTGTCTGTAATCGACATCACCCGAGTTCTCACATACTTTGAAATCGGCTCATTCGCGTCGGCCAGAAGCAGATCCCGGATTGTCAGCACCCCCATCAACTCTCGAGTACGCTTGGTGACGTAGAGATAGTACAGATTCTCACGAGGCGCATTTTTGATCGCTGCAATTGCCTCCTGGATGGTCATGCCTTCCATCAGGCAAAAGACGCGTGGATCCATGATAGCCCCCGCCGTTTCACCGCCATACTTCGCAAGTTCCCGGAGCTGCTGGGCCATCTCTTTGGGCAAGGCTGAGAGAAGCTCCTCTCTCTTTTCATCCGTCAAGAAATGTACGATGGAAGAAGCAACCCGAGGCTCCAGTTCACGCAGTGCGTCGGCAGCTTTCTCCGCTTCCATCACGCCAAGTAGTTTCGCCGAAACCAATGGCGTGCAACGTTCAATAATCGAGACGCACAGCTCAATTGGCAGACCTGTGAACAACCTCAGTTGATCTTCTTCGTAAAGCGCTGCGAACGCTTTCGTCGCCTCGTCCGGATGAACCTCCAAGAAAGTACTTAGTAACGACTCGATCGGTTTCATGGTGCTATCAAGAAGAATTTCTTACAATGTGTGCCTTCATTTGTAATTGGACTAACCCGACCTAAGGTGGTAAAGGGGATGCCTTTCCTCACAAGGTTGGCAAATGACGAACAGTGCATCCTCACTTCTCCCCGCCGTATCACTCTAGCTTCAGACGAGTCCACAAGCGAGCAAAATGCCAAGACAGGTAGAATCGCATTTTGATTTTCGACACTTCGTAAGTACTGCAATTCAACCCTCCGTTTCCGATTTTGACGAGGACTTCGCGGAGGGTGAAAGCCCTAGCGACAGGGCGGGATGCCCTCGAGTTTGAAACTTTGATTTGCTCTAGATGCTAAGCCCCTGAAACCAAAGGGAGACGCAGATGAGCAACTGGATGATTACCATTCGGAAAAGGATGATGGCAAGCCGCAAGGACTTTTGGCGTTTCCAGGGATCTCTGCCTGAAACAGTTCAGAAGTGGTAACGCTCGATTCGATGCTCTGCGGCGAGCTCATCACGTAGTCGCGAGACGGAGATTGGGAGCACCACATTCGCGACGATTGCCGCATTTATTTGCTGCGCGATTCCAACTTCAGCCGTAAGACATTCAAAAACACCAGATTGTTCCTCTCACGCAGCCTGAAACTGCTACTGCAGCCTGCCTAGCTGGCTTTGAGCTCTACGGGCACGACATCAGAAGGCACCAATAATCGAGGACAAACGACGAATACGAAAAGCCGTACAGTTCCGTGATGGGTTGCGAGCCCTTCAGCCAAACAAACCCCATCTCGGCAAGTATGAAATTTGGCTGATTGCATGAAAACAACCTGCCTTTTAATCTCAAACTCCCACAGTGCAGGGAGTTACGAGCCCTCGGGACAACGCCGCTTTTTTTGCTACTAGTGTGGCACACATAGGTACGCTTCCACCAAGAAATCGGTAAGTCAGCCCCACGAGTCGCATAAAAGTAGGGCAATCGGGATAACGCCCCTACTTTCGCCTTAGGACAATCCAGTCATGGTGCTGGTGCTGGTTGCGAACTTGTCGACTTCCAACCCACATTGCTGAAGCACAGAAACAAAGAGATTTGGCAGAGGGTAATTATTATTCTGGTCAAAGGCCAAGTGCCCAGCGTGCTTGAATCCGCCACCAGCTAACAGTACCGGCATATTACGATTACTGTGATTAGACGCGTTGCCAAGATTGCTAGTCAAAAGCACAGCAGTGTTATCCAACAAGTTGCTGTCCTCTTCTTCGATCGTTGCAATATCTCGCAAGAAATCGGCCCACTGGTTGACCATGGCTCGTTCAATTTTGCCAAGCTGCTGGAGCTTTTCTTCATCCATGCCGTGGTGGCTTAGAGTGTGGTAGCTCTCATCGATACCAGCAATTGGGATAACGCCTCCACCGCCACCTGTATGAAATGTGATGAACCGCGTAGAGTCCGTCTTGAGCGCCAAGCGTATAACGTCATGCATTGCCCTCTGCCGAGCGATCAAATCACTTGGATCTGCGATATCGACTGGCTTCTTTTCGTCGACTTTGGGTTTTGGCATTCTCGCCCACTTCTCATTCTCCGCCATGCGTTTTTCAAGATCGCGCACGCTGGTGAAATAGGCGTCTAAGCGATCTTGATCGGAGATGCCCAAAGTTCGCTGTAGAGAGCGTGCGTCTTCTGCCACCAAATCCATGATGCTCCGTCCCTCTACAATTCGCCGAGCCTGGATTTCACGCACCGCAGGCGAATCATCCACGAACAAGTCCATGTACAAACGCGACGGCGATGACTGAGCAGGAATCATTGCTCCGTTCTCTGTGTACGAAGGGCTGTTGCTCCCTTCCGCGGCAAGTACCAAAGATGGAAAACGGGTTTTATTCCCAAAGTGCTTGGCCAGTAATTGGTCGATCGAAATCGTATTTCTCGCCCGTCCGCCGCCTTGTCGCGCGGCAGTCAGTAAACTCGCCTCAGCTCGGTGTCCGCCTTTGACGCCAGGGTGGGAGGAGCCAGACACTACCGTGAGCTTGTCGCGCAAATCCTGAACATCCTCAAGATACATCGAAGGCTTGTAGTCCAGGCCTTCGCCTTCCGGCACTAAGTTGGGCCCATGCAAACCAAGCGTCAAAGTCATCGCTACGAAACGCTTGGCAGGAGTCTCTTTACGCATCGCAGGCATGGCGACCGCTCGCTGCATGGCCGTTAGCCAAGGCAGGCTCATCGTTACACCTGCCCCACGCAATACCGCACGACGATGCAACTGCCGCGCAGAAAAACTAGATCGGCAGGTTTTTTCCACTCTTCTTTTTTGACTCATCTTCAGGCTCTTCAAGCTCGTTTGCTTGATCCTCTATTTTTTTCGAAAAATCTTACTCAGGACAACTTCTTCCAGAATCGATCGCATCCCATATCCCGACGATGCCGACTTATTCACGATCTTCTGTATTTCCGTTCGGTCTGCAAAACTTATCTCGGCACCAGTTCCATAAACCGCGAGATGCTCCGCAAAATTGCGAGCCAGTGGCCTCAAATCGGCAGAAATCAGATCACGAAAGTCGTCAAATCCATCAAACTCTTGTCCGGCAGCTGTAATATAGCTCGCGTCAATCTTCGCCCCCTTTTCAACTTTTCGCCGAATGACCTTGGGATAATAGTCCCGCCAACGGCCTGCCGCGTCAAAATTCTCCAGTGCAAACCCAGGTGCATCAATCTTTGCATGGCAAGCTGCACAGTCCGAGAGCGAGCGATGCTTTTCTAGTTGCTCGCGAATTGTCTTTGCTCCGCGAATGTCAGGTTCGATGGCAGGCACGTTATCTGGGGGAGGTGGAATATGCTCGCCGAGAATCCGGCGGGAAATCCATACGCCGCGAATTACCGGCGAAGTATTTGTCCCGTTCGCGGTGACTTTCAGAATCGCACCTTGTGTCAGCAGTCCGCCACGATGGTCGCTGGCTGCAACTTGTATTGGTCGCATCGTATCGCCCTCAACTTTGGGCAAGCCATAGAATCGCGCCAGCCTGCTATTCACGAAGGTGTAATCGCAATTCACGAGGTTTCGGACACTCTTGTCGCTTTCTAGCAAGTCCTGCAGAAAGGCATACGTTTCGTCCAACATCGAGTTTTGTACAACCATGTCGAAATCGGGGTAGAGCCGGCGGTCGGGATCGGTGAAATCAATCTCACTCAGTTCCAACCACTCCTTGGCGAAGTCTTTGACGAACTCCTGGCCGCGTTCAGACCGCAACATGCGCCGCACTTCTTGCCGCAACACCTTGTTCTGCCCAAGTTTTTCCTCTTTGGCTAATCTCAGCAGCTGTTCATCTGGCGTGCTGTTCCAAAGAAAGTAGCTGAGTCGCGTTGCCAAAGCATATCCGTCCAACTCGCCAGGCAACTCCTGCAAGTAAATAAACCGAGCCGAACACAGAATCGCTCGATAGGCTGCTCGCAAAGCATGCACAAAGGGCTCACCTTTCTCCACGGCTGAATCGAACACCGAGTTAAACTGCTCCAGATCCTTTGCCGCCAGGTCACGACGAAAAGCACGGTTTGCAAAGGCCTGAATCAACTCGTAAGTGTCTTTTTTCCGAGCTCTAGTGACTACTTCTGTCGCCCAGAACAACTCCCCGCGTCTAGCAGACTTCGGCAACTTCACATCCAAGTCGCCGAGAAGATTCGAACGTACCTTACCGTCGTTTGGCCCGAGATGAATTCTCTCCATGTTCAGCCAATTGATCGCCAGCCCGGGCACATCCTGTTTACCACCTTCTCCGTTCCTAGATTGGCCGCCCTGAAATCTCGCTTGCTTGAGCGTGACGTCGTGCGGACGAATCTGCAGCATATGCCCTTCCGGCAACCAAGCGTCAACCGTGACGACTTTCGGATCCTCCGTCGCCTCAAAGGAGCCAACCCAAGACATCAATGGAGCGCTAGACACACACTGACCGGCACGAACCGTGCACCACACACCTCGATCTTTCGGCGTTTTCAGTGACTCAACTTCAAACGTGAACCGATACCATCCAGACACTCTTGCAGTTGTCGCCGGGAGTCGGCCGTAGAAGGTCAGTCGTCCTGACCACACAACGGCTTGGCCATCGATGAATTCAGGCTCTCGCGTTCGAGTGCGAGTGCGGGAAATCTGCTGAGCACTCATTTCCCACTTACGTTCGTCTTCAGGGGTAAGTGCCCGACGGAAGGCCTCATCCAAAGCGCTGTCGACAATCTTGATGTGCTGTTGCAAATGAAAATGCGAAATGGATTGCACCCGAGCCAACGTGCTGTAATTTTCGGACTTTGGCTCCTCGGGCATTTCACGCTCGAGAGGAATATCGATCCCGAGCAGATCATGCAACGAGCGTTCTAACTGCAGGTTGGTTAGACGCCTTGCGGGAACTCGCCCCTTCGTGCGGTGTTCGTCACGTTGATGCGTCGCAAGCCACTCCTGAACATCTTCGGTAAATTCTTTGAGCGGCTCTGCCTCGATAGGATCGTAGTCTTCTGGTGGAGGCATTTCGCCGGAAGCAACTCGATCGAACACTTTCACCCAATTATCAAAGTCCTCCTGCTCCGCTAGATCATTGCCGAGCCTCTCAAGATCTAGTCCCCCAGAGGGCTCAGAACCGGTGTGGCAGTCATAACAATGCTGTTTTAAAAATACAAAACGAGTTGCCGACTCTTCATCGCCATGTACGAACGGACTCGCGGCACAGAAAGAGCCAACGAGCGCGCAGAACACGAAGCGAAACTTTATGGTTATTGGATTGGCAGGCATAGCAAACCGAGGGCGAGAGTACGAGGAAGTACTACAGAGCTCGTGAAGGAGGCAGCACTATTTTAACCACTCGTCGAATTTCGACCAATCCAAAGCAAGGGCTGGCAAACAACCGGAGAGATAAAGACTTGGTAACCTTGTTGGCATCTGCGACCAGACACCGGTTTCAAATAGGCGATGACGAGCGCCGCGATGTTACCGCTTCGCACCAAGGCAAGCCGGCGTATGCGGCTGGGCGGTAAACAAAAACTTCCTTCAAAACGGTGCGATAAGCTTCCAGCCTATCAACTTGCAGATTGGCGCTCCACCATTCATTGTGGGCTGCCAACGAACAACCTTCACTCCCCTCGATATGGGCCGAGACTCCTATCCAGTTTTGAACCTTAACACTGCGACCGCTCCCTCTTTCAAGCCTTCGAAAGCCTGGACCTGTCCATAGTTTTCTCGCACTCAGCTCAGAAGCGCTTCGCCGTACTCAGGTGAACCAAACGCGCCGATGCCGTACTCCGTCACATCCTTAGGCCAAAACACAATCTAGTCCGGCGGCTCTGAATTCAGATCGGCCAGAATGTTTTCCGCGCCCAAAATCATCAACTCTGGAGGCATAGAGTTGGTGTAAGGCATAGGACTTTCGGAACGCAGATAGAAGTTCAGTGAGATACCCTCGGGCAATACGACTAGCGTTTCTCCCTCGCCAAAACTCTGTTCAAGACAATGCATCAACGGCACCAGCACATCACTGTGCAAGTCAGAGTTCTCACGCAACAGCATCATCAGTTCGCCTCGAGCCTGTAACTCAAGCCTCTTCTGGGAGTCGACTCCGTTGGCGCGTTTCCAAATAAAAAAGCTGCCGACCAGCACGAGCCGAAAGCACAATGCCAGCGCGTGTTAATGCTCATGCTTTGAATTTGCTATTCGACGCGGAAGCCAATAGCAGAGCAGGGCGACGGCCAGCAACAACGACGGTAAAGACAAAGTGCCCCCATAATGAAAGAGTCTTGGCCAAGCCCCCAGATTCACCGTGAGAAGACGAGCATCGAGTCGATCAGAGCTTGACTTCATTTGACGCAAGGCTGCGATTCCGGTCCCAAGAAACGCAACAGTAGTAATCAAAGGCAGAACTCTCGCCGAGCGTTCCCAGTCAATGAAGCTACGAAAAACAAACAAAGTAAGAACGTCCAATGCTACCAATATCCCAGATTGCGCCGGACTCCCCAGAGTGTTCCTCTGCAGCGTCAACCTCCCAATGAATAAGAGAACTGCCACCATGAAAAGGACCGCCCCAATCCATCCGCGAACATTGCCACGCAGGAATTCAGTCCAAGCCAAAATCGCCGCAATGATTAGAATCACTCCGTGCACGGCCTCATGTGCGTAAGGCGCAATGAAGTTGAAGCCTGAAATGACGAAGTACCGCTAAAATGCAAACACAACGACTCGCATACAACAAACTAGGGCTGCCGTACGTTCGTTCGGCAAACGCCGAAAAAGAACGAACACCCTTGCAACGGCGAGAGCCGCAGAACGAGATTGACTGCAGAGTGAGTCCAGGAACTCAAGCCAAAAAATTGGAAGCACGCAGCGTTAAAGTACTGCCACAGCGGCCCCAAAAGCGTCACGATTTGGCTACCCGCCTCCACGGAATCGCCAGTGCCTCCAACCAAAAGCACTTTACCTTCACTCAACTGCCAAGGAGTGTAGACTTCGCGTCCAAAGTCAATAAGCGGATCCGACCACTTCCCCCAACTCCACCACGCGGCGAGCACAAACACGATCGCGGCTGCAAGCCCGCCAAAATGGAAGCGAGATCCAACGGCCGAATTTCCTACTTGGATGCTTAATTATCGCGAGTGCTCCCCAAATTTGGCTCCGTGTAACTGAGTAGCCTATTAGTCTTTGGAGCAAGACTGAGATCACAAAATGCAAAGGGACGCTAGCAGCAGTCAAAGCTCACTTCAAGTCGACAAGCTCGGTTCGCCGCTTTTGCAACTGACTGATGCAGCAAGTGGATGAAGTCAAAACCCAATGCCGGAATCTCGAACCGCAAAGCCATATTGGCATTGGCGGTACAGATTCGTTCCTTCACCGCCGAGTATCCCCTGTTTCGAGAGGGCAGGCACGCGCACGAGCTCTTCTCATTGTAAAGATAGTCAAACAGAGTAGCATCCCTAATAAACTTAGCGCCCAGTCGGAGGCTGCTTTCTTCGGCAAAGCGTGATCTGGCTAACAGCCTAGGGCTGCGCGTCGACGTGGTACAATTCACCTTGCTCAGTCAGAGCTCTGATGTGCCCCATTTGCAGTGTCAGCATCGCTGACGGGCTAGCCAGAAACCATAGCCAGCAACTAGTGCTGTCGTCTTCCATCCATAGAAAACAAACCAATGCCAACAATCGTCTGTGACTGCGGTCAGAAATTAGATGCTCCCGACTCTGCCATTGGGAAACATGTCCGCTGCCCCAAGTGCCAGGCTGTGCTGAAAGTAAATGCACCAGATACCGCTTCTCCGCTGCAAGCTGCCTCCGTACAAGCCACACCCTTGCAAGCTCCGCCCGAGCCGAACCTTTACAGCGAGTCGCCAGCATCCTACGCGCCTCAGCAGTTCAACACTGGGAACCGCAAGTTCTCTGGCCCCAATGTACTGCTGATAGCTGGAATCACTTTGGGTGCCCTGGTCCTGCTTGTCGGAATTGGTGTTGCCGCCTATCTCTTCAACGGAGACCAATCAGATGTAGTGGATGCCAGGATGCTCGACAACGATGCGGACTCCAAAGCCTTAAAAGGCTATAGCGTTTCCGCAGTCGATCCGGCGGAAGCTCGACGTGTTGCCGAACTGGTTATCTCAGCTTTCGAAGAAGGCGGACGCCGTGCAGAACTAGATGCATCCTTCGACTTCAATGAGCTGGTGAATCGAGCGACACATGGAATCAGTCTTCGCAGCAGTGAAAAGGCTGAATTTTTGCGAGGACTACAAACCGGCGGCTTCAAACAACGCCAGTTCGCTGAGCTCGAGGCGCTTGCTCAGTCTGGTTCCTGCCGATTGCTCCGCGTCCATGCTGACGAAGGCGAAACGAGAGCGGTCTGCCGTTTCAATTCTGCCGAAGGTGGAGTCATGTACATCGACTTTATCTTCCACACCGACGACGGGGGCCGAGTTCGCATTTCGGATTACGAACCCGTAACCACGGGCGCCATGGTCTCACTGGAACTGCGGAACATATTGCTCGACATCATGAAGGCGAATCAGAATGCCATCGCCAAGATGGTGACTGGCGACAGCGTTCTTGCGGAGCACATTGACGAAATCAAGGAGATGGGACAAATAGCAAATACGAATCCGCAACGTGCGCTCCAGATTTTCAATTCCCTGCCCGAGGAAGTGCAGGACCAGAAGTACATTCTGCTCCGAGCCATCAACATCACTGCCAATCTCGATGCAGATACCTACGTTGAGATATTGCAGCGATTCCTTGACAAGTACCCCGGCACAACGGCTGCCAAGGTGCATAGCATTGACTACTACCTTTTGACTGAAGAATACGAAAAATGCATCAAGGCGGTGCGAGAACTAGATGAACTGGTCGGCGGCGATGCAGCCACGAACCCATTGGCTGCGGCAGCTTATTTATTGATGGGAGCCCCCGAAAAGGCGATGCAAGAGCACCTGACCGCCATTGAACGTGATCCGGAGTTCGCGGAATCCTATATCGAAGTGATTGCCGGCTACATGATCGATGGGAAATTCGATTTAGTAAAGAAATACATCAAGGACTTTGAGGCCAACTGCTCCGGCTGGGAGATTGACTACTCCGTGCTAGAGAACTTCGATGCCTTCCGCCAGTCCCCCCAATTCGAGGAATTCCAAAATCGTTAGGTTGTCCGAAACGCACAATTAATAGCAACCGAGGCAACACCAGCCAGAGTGTGAATTCTCTCCCAGAGTTCTTCGTACCCCTCGATTCGATAGAAGCCGTATCAGAGCTTATGACGCTAGACGAATACATCTTGTTGATGGATGGCACTCGAACTCTGCTGGAAGTCGAGATTGCCGAGTTTGAAACGACTCTTCCCGACACTCTCCCTGCGGATTATCGCGACTTCTTACAGAAGACCAACGGCGGAGGTATCTCGCTCGAGATCGACCTTTGCACGCCAGTCGCATCGAATGGCTACGACGAGTTTACCGGACCAATGTCAGTCTTTGGCATCGACGGAAAAGATTTACTTCAAAAGAACAGAGGCTGCTACTCAGGTCACATTCCTCGCGAACTCGCGATGATCGCTAGCGACTGCTTCGGGAATGGTATCTGCGTCGGCATCACGGGAGAGGCCCGAGGCAAAATCTACCTCTGGGACCACGAGCTTGAATGCGGTAATGGTGATGACTGGGATGGCTCCGTCATATCTTGCGAAGCCTCGACTCTTCACACAAACTCTTTCGCGGAATGTCTCGCCGGCAGCTACATTGGCGACGGCGAAATCTGATCGCCGACTGCTATTTTTTAAAAAAACATCCGGAGACCGCATTAGTTTCATCACGGCCTGATCCGCATATAGCCTCGCCGGTTAGCAGACCGATGTTTTAACTCGCTGAAAACGGCTGAATCATTCGGCTCATAAGGCATATTTAAAAGGTATTTCACCTCTTGGTTACCTCACTCGAAATTCGGGATCGCTTTCGACGCCTTCTCGGAGATGAGAGGTATTTCTCTTTCGTAAGCAAGTTTGGTTAAATCCGCAAAAAGACGCTCTGCGATTCTGGATGGCACGCGCGTGGATAGGCTTCGAGGCCCGAACTCCGATGGTAAAATTGCTCTTAGCAATTGGTGGAACGCACATTTTTTCATCCCCGGGGAAATACTGAGTTGCTAAGGGTCTTAAGAGCCAAGCGAGCATTGAAGCTGCCCCTCCGCGCCCACAAAACGAAACGTGCTCTCTGATATGGAAGCATGGATAGAAATTTGGAACGGCCTTTCGACGGAGACTCTACGGGAACTCTGGCCAATGCTCTCTGGACAGTTTGCCCAGGACATCGTTTCTTATGTGGACAATTCTTAGATGCCAGCGATGGCATCGTTGATCGCGCTTGCCCTGAATAGCTATGGGCACCTGATGCCAGGAGTAGAAGACGGCGCCAACCAATCGCTCAGTGAAATCTTCTGACGATCGCGGAAAACAAGCGAGAGATGTGGTGGTTTTCCTGTTGGATTGGTGCGATTGTGGCAAACCTTCCGGGGTTCGGCCGATTCTTGTTTCACCAAGGGACACACTGGCTGAAACGCAAAAAAGAAGAGTGAAGGCGCTGGGACTCGAACCCAGGACCCACGGATTAAAAGTCCGATGCTCTACCGACTGAGCTACGCCTCCTCCGTGCAAAATCACGCTGGACCTTGCGATGAAGCGACAAATTTACCAAGGCCGCTAGGCTTCGAAAAGACGCAAATAGGACTTGGAGCATTTTCGGGGAGTTTGTCTAGGATTTGAGGCGTTTTGTAGGGGTGAGCGGTGTGTTAGGTGAGGATGAAAGCTCCGGTTGCTGGAACGGTGAGTTCCTGGAAAGAACTGCTAATGGCCCTGATAGAACGCCGAATCGTTTCGTCGTTTACAATTCAGTTGGTTGAATGGTTCTCGTTTGAGCCACAGAGGACACGGAGTTCACAAAGATTAGTGGCTGGATTCAGAGTTCTAACTCTGTGCTCTCAGGTGAGCTCTGTGGCTTATTTCGGCCAATAGACGTTCGCGTTGCCGGCGGCGGAGAGGGGGGCGGCAGGCGATGGGAGAAACCTGCGTCTAGGGAAAAGGCGGAAATTCTTGACGAATTCCCGCTACGGGTGAGTGACTTGTAGATGTTCGGCTACATGCCTCGGGTGCCGTAACAGCGTGCCGCTCGTTACGGCCTACGGGCAGAGCGAGCTTGGTGAAGACAAAGCAAGACGACGCGTGCGACTGGAAGCGTGCAGGTCGGCATGCAAATAGAAGAATAGAAGAGACGGCTGAAGCCTGGACTCCAGCGAAGAAGCTCAGCTTTGGGCCTGAACGCTGTCTTCGGCGAGAAGGCGGATGAGGGCGGCGCGGAGCTCGCGAACTTTTAAGGGCATGGCGAGCATCTTGCGTTTGGGACCGGTGTCCGCGTTGCGAATGATGAATTGCTGCTTGCGATCGACGAGTAACAAAGCCGGAATGTCGGCGGTGTGAGCTTCGGTGCCGAATTGATTGAAGGCCTCTAAGGCGGATGCGCCCAACTCGGGTGCAGAGAACAGCACGCAATCGGCAGGTGCCTCTTCGTCGGGTCCAAAACGAGCGAGGGCTCGCACGGGATCGCTGATGACTAGTACTCGGTAGCCGCGTTTCTTGAGCTTGTCGCGAATCACATCTTGAAACTCAAGCTTACTCTCAACGAGCATCACGGTCTTGCCGGAACCCTCCCTCTGTGCCTCTTCTTCGGGCAAGGATTCGGTTCGACCACTGGCAACACGAGCCATGGTTTGGGTATCTCCAGACTTCAATCGATCTAAAGTCGACGTGATGTCGGAAAGCATTTCTTCTGGGTTCTGGTAGCGTTTCTCTGGATCGAACTCCATCGCTTTGGAGACAATCGCGCAAACGTTGTGCGGAAGCGTGCGATCTACTTCGTGCAACTGTGGCACTTCACGGAAGCGAGAAACATTGAGTCGTGCGAGTCGGTCTCGTGTTTCGGTCAGCGGCGATACTCCGGCCAAGATGTGGTAAAGCATCGCACCTAGGAAATACAGATCGCTGCGAGCGTCGTCTTTGCGAACGCCCGTTCCACGTTCCAAAGCAGCGTAGTCGATGGCTCGAGCGCTTGGGCAGTCCGCAACAGCGGCTTCGTTGCTGGTGTCAGCCAATGCGGCGAGACCAAAATCCACGAGTTTCGCGCGGCCCTGCGAATTGACCAGCACGTTGGACAACTTCATGTCCCGGTGTGATACACCTTGTGTTCCGGCGTAGGCAAGTCCTGCGGCAACATCTTCCATGAGGGACAATGAAGTGACAGGATCGATCTTGTTTCGAACTCGTTGCAGTTCGCGAAGGGTTTGGCCTTCGACAAACTCCATGACCATGTAGGGATTCCTCGGGTCAGGATCGACTTCGTGAATCGCAACGATGTTCGGATGCCGCAGCTCCATGCCCACTTTGGCTTCGCGCATGAACTGCTCGACTTGCGTGGGCTCGTTGCGGTGCCGTTTGCGGAGTACTTTCACCGCTGCCACGCGCTGGTTCTCGCGATTGATCGAACGGTAGACACGGGCAAATGTTCCCGCCCCGATCAAGTACAGGACCTTCCAGTGTCCGTAAAAGTAGCCACCGCGTTCGCCCTTGAGCAGACGGTCAACTTGAAGCGTGGTCAGCAATTCTCTTCGCTGAAGAACACGAATCAGATCTTCGCAGGTTCCCTCGAGACCGCCGATTGCGGACCAAGCCTGCTCGACTTGGATAGGTTCAAGCAGTCCCACTTCGACCAAGCGTTGGGAGAGCTGAGTAGGCGTAAAATCGACCATCGGAGCCAAAAAAACCTAGAAATCTAGAGAAGAAAAGCAGTCCTTGATACTAAGCCACGTCCGAGCAAAACGCAAATATCGCGTATGCCGCTAAGCGGCTTTTCGGCTCATTTGCACCCGTTCGGTGAGAATTCACCCACGAAGTGTGTATGCGAAAAAAGCTACCTGACGAATCAGATAGCTCTTTCGCTTTTGGAGAGTCCCTACCATGTTGCCAAGCAGCAGTGGCGATGCTGGATTTGGCGGTAAGGATGGAGATTGTTTTGGTGAAGCAGTGTTTTTTTCAGCAGGTTCTTTTACTCAGCGGAGCCTTCGTCACCGCCTAGTTCGGTCAGCTTCTCGAGGAATTCGTCTCGCTCACGCTTGGTGGCTTCCAAATCAAAGACGAGATACTTCATGTCTAATCGCAGTTGGCCGAGTGCTTCTTGAACGAGTGACAAGATGCGGCGACGACGAACGCTGCCTTCGGTAACGCGGCGAAGTGAAGGAAGAAGTTTGACTCGGTGCTCTACTGGAAGCGACTCGATGGCTTCAGTCAGCTCTATCAAATCCGTTGGGATTTCGTCTTGCTTTGCGTTTGCTGCTGCCTCTGAAGTGCTCATTCTAATGCTCCGAGTGAGTGGTGTTTCTCGCCGCCGTGTTGACTGTTGGTGTTGATTGCCTCTAGAAGCAGCCACGATGCCAATTCGACTGATGGAGCCATACTAAGTCGTAAGTGCTTGGAATTCAACGACTTAGAAAAAACAGCAAAAACAGCAGCGTTTTCCGACGTGGTAAAACCGAAACAGCAATCGCTCTAGTGATTCTATCTAAATCCTTCTATAAGAACGACTTACGCTCATGGTGCGCAGATTGAGCGATTGTGGCAGTGTTGAAACATTTTTTGACACGTGTGGCCGATTATCCCCACTGGGAAAGGCAAATAGGCCGATCTCTACGAGTCGAGCATCCCGAAAGCGTGAGGCTGATCGTGATTCGCATCCGAAGTGCTAGCTTTTCTACCGCCCTCCTGGCCACTTGGCTAGTGGGATGCGGTTTGGCACGCGCCCAGTGGAAGGATCTATTCGAAGGAGGCCAACCTCGCTGGCGCCTCGTCGAATCAGATTGCCAGGCGCAGCTGACTCTACAAGAAATCAGCTTGGTGTTTCCTCGTTCGGGACGCACCAGCGAACTGATGGAAGTCGCTTGCACTTCCGGTTCAATGGCTTTGCTCGCGTATCCAATCGAGCCCTGCACGATTCTGGAAGAGTTCCGCCCAAGGATTTGGACTCGGTGCAGCAGCAGTCGCTTGCAACTGGGGGTTCGTGTAGTCTTCCCCTTTGCCAAACATCCTGTGACGGGCGCCAAGTTGACGACGGTCGTCTGGGGCGATGTCTATCAGAACGCCGGGCAGTGGCAAGCACTCGAAGTCGGCGACTTAGTGAATCGATTCAACACCGAGGAAGCAGCCATCCATGGACAACTCGGTAGCGAGCTTAGACTCGAAGGAGCATTCATCGACAGCTTGGTCTTGAATGCTTATACCGGTCCCGGACGCTATCGTTTGCAAATCGACGATCTGGAACTGCACGGAGCCGTGACGCTCGCGAGGTTGGGGACTCCGCCGCCACAGAATTGGCGCGAGGCATGGCGTTGGCGATTCGCCAGTCCATCACCGGAATTCAAGTTTTGGAGCAGACCCAATATTGCTCCGGTTTGGATTCAGTATCGCGGCGAAGAACTAACCTGGCTGAAGTCGTTGGGATTCTCCGGGGTGGTCACCGACACGGTACCTTCGCCCGAATATTTGTCCGAATCGCAAAGCCTTGAGATGGGAGTGATTAGCCCGCCGCCCAGCGTTGCTTTGGAATTCGACGAAGGGACGCAAGGGAGCCTGAAAGGTTGGCTTGTTGGCACGGCACTTGACACACAGCAACTTCCCTACCTGCAAGACCAAGTGGCACGAATCTCCGAATTGCCCAAGGACTTAAGGCGTCCTCTGGTGGCGGAAGCATTGGAAGACTACTTTCGTTTTAGCCGTTATGCAGACGAAGTCATCATTCCTCAACCCATATCTGCATCTGCAGGAACACAACGAGAAAAGATCGACTGGCTTCACGAGCAGCTTGCAGTAACCCGGCAACGCAGTGACGGCTGGGTCTCTGTAAACTTCGGTATTCCGCCTTCCATTACGACACAGTTGCTCCAGGCTAAGAAGGTTGTAGCGTCTGAGATAGATGAGGAAACTCTATCCGGCAATCCGGAAGGCTTCCGTCAGCAAATTATCTCATCGGTAATTGCTGGAGCGAAAGGATTTCTGATTCGCACCTTCCGCCCACTTGATATCCAAGATACATCCGACAGTGCTCAGATAGCTTCTCTGAATTTGATTCAAGAAGAACTGCGATTGTGGGGCCCATGGATCATTGCAGGTCAAGCGATCCAATCGCCATCGATCAGTGACGCCGACTGGATTTCGTCGGCCTGGAGCATAGAAGACAGTATGCTCATCGTCGCCAAGAATGCGGCGGAAGGAACACAAGTCGTACCGAAAGGAACCATGCAGAAACCGCTTGAGTTTGTGTTTCCTGTTGTCAAACAAGGACAAAGCGTTTTTCGGCTCACGACGGGAAAACTTGAACGGGTTGAGGTACAACCTGGGGCAACCGGGATGAAGTGGCCGGTTTACAAGCCAGCCGCAATCGAGAGCTTTCTTGTATCCTCCAGCCCGATTGTAATTCAGTTCGTACAACGGCACTTGAGCACGGGGCTTGATCGACGAGCGGCAGACCAGCTGGAGGTGGTAACTTACGAGATGGCGCTCGCCGGTAACATTCTGAATGCTCGCTTTCACGAACGAAACGCTGTGTCGGAGCTATCATTGAATCATGTACGTCGTCTCAACCAGGCACAGCGGCTGATCGACTCGAGCGTACGAGCCATGCGAGCTCAACAATTACTCGCTTCGATTAACTTGACCCTCGAAGCTCAAGACGCTGTGCATGCTGTGTTGCATGAGACTTATCATGATGCGCGAGCCGCCATTGCATCGCCACAATCCAGTCCTCTGCTAGCGACTCCCGCCGCATTCGGATTGCATTGGCAGCTTGCCGATGCATGCAAGCGTTCCTCCTGGCAAAACCAAAGGTTACCTGGCAGCGATTTTGTGAACTTGCGGGGCATGCTGGATGCAGGGTGGTCGCAGCAACGACGCCTAGAGGAACAAGCTGATTTGCGAGTCGAACTAGTTCCTACGGCCAAGCCATCAATGGGCGGGCTTCGGCTGGCGGCCTATGCCAAGAAGGTGGCCGAGCCTCTTAGGGGTGGTTTTGCGGGAGCGTCACTGCGAGTCCGCAGTGCGGGAGTCCAGGTGAGAGCAGGGCAGCTGTTGCGGATCACGGGTACCGCCTCCGTGGTGTCAGGTACAAATCAAGGAGGCACAGGCTTGCTAATCTACGACAACCAAGTGGGGCCAAGCTTGGGGCAGCTTGTTCATGGCGAGGATGGTGAGAAATTACCGGTCGAGCTCTACCGCTTCGCAGTCGAGGACGGAGAGTTGCGTATACTGGCCGAGTGCCGCGGTGAATGCGACATCGTGTTGGAGGACCTCAGAGTGGATGTGATCCATCCAGCCACCAATCGCCAAAGCTATTCGACTTCACCTTTGCAATCACCTAAACCGCTCCCTACCAACGAACTCCCATGAGCCCAGCCCCTGTCCCCCAGCTCCCTCAGGCAACCCAGGACGCTCTAGAAATCTGGCGGGCGGGTGTCGCAGCCGTTCAACCTCGGCAGTTGATCGCCAAGCAAATGAGTGTCTCGGCAAAAGGTATTGAAGCGGCAGGTCAGACGATTCCTCTAGCAGGAGTCAATCGGCTCGTCGTCGTTGGAGCAGGCAAGGCATCAGCTGCTATGGCGATTGCGTTTGAAAACGAGATTTTGCCACAAATCCGATCTCAGTTTGGCAACGTGAGATGCGAAGGCTGGATGAACTGTCCAGAGGGTAGCTTTCAAGAATACAACACCAAATTCATCAAGCTGTTCGCAGCAAGACCCGCTGGCATCAACTTGCCGACGGAGACGGCGGTCAATGGTACGCAGCGAATATTAGAATTGGTGAATGAATGTGGCGACGAGGATCTGGTACTCTGCTTGCTCTCCGGTGGCGGCTCCGCTTTATTGACCGCTCCAGCAGTTGGACTCACGCTTAGCGACAAGCAAGCCGTTTCAACGCAGGTCGCCGCAGCTGGTGGCAACATCGAACAGCTGAATGCAGTCCGTCGAGCCCTAAGCAAGGTCAAGGCTGGCGGATTGGCGCGAGCTTGCCGAGCCCCAAGACTCGCCACCTTAGTGCTATCTGATGTTCTAGGAGATCCGCTCGAAACGATCGCATCTGGCCCCACCTGGATTGCGACTAACCCGTGTCACGACGATGCCTTACAAGTGCTCGCGGTGCTCGGGCTAGAAGAGCACGATGATCTCAAGAACGTTGTCAAATTCCTCCGATCCAGCGAAGGAATGAAGGCCGGACAGAAAGTCAATTGTGAAATTCAACATATTATTTTGGGCAACAATGCGTTGGCTGTTGCAGCTGCGCAAGACCAAGCCCAGGAATTGGGATACAGCACGACTAGTGAATCTGCAGCGGCTTGCGAAGGAGATGTGCGTGTTATCGCGAGGAGAGCTGCCGAGCGCTGCAAAAATCTAATAAACGAACGGGGAAAGCAGTGCTGGATTAGCGGCGGTGAGCCGACAGTGCAACTACCAAAGCACCCAGGCAAAGGCGGGCGGAATCAACAATTGTGCCTAGAGTTGCTGTGTGACCTTCATTTGCCTGACGACTTTGAGGCAGAGTTTGCATTTGCCAGCGGCGGGACCGATGGCGAGGATGGACCGACCGACGCTGCCGGGGCGTACTTGGATAGAACGACATGGACCAAGATGATCGCACAGGGCTTGTCGGCAGAGCCGTATTTGGAGTCAGCGAATGCGTACGAGTTCTTTGCTCAGACAGAACAGTTATTGCTCACTGGAGCAACGGGAACGAATGTATGTGATCTACGCGTGGCGTTGGTTCGGTGAGAGGTTGTCGTAGGCGGCAAACAGATAGTTGGTGGTCGCCTGCAACTTCATCCCACGCGTAAGCTAGGCAAAGAACCTAATGCCCTAAGCTTAGCATGCATTCCTCGCTTAACTTCTGGATTGAGATGAGTCAGACCTCAAACCCAAACTACTTGAAGCTTGGCATGCCTTGGCTAAGGAAATCGCCGACGTCGTTGAACTGTTGCTTCGGGGGCTCAGGATCGTAAGGCAACAGGTAGTGCCAAAGAGGTTTCTTAACCGGCTTGTTCATATCCTGCGGTCGATACCCCTGCGTGGCTGGCAAGAATCCTGGCGGCGGCTCAGCCTTCGAGGAGCCGTCAAATGGATTCAAAAAATCGACCGTCCTCACGAAGGCCTGTTTCGACTTTGTCGCTGTATAAACAAAGGGCTTCTTGATGTACCCGAGTGGCTTCATCGGACTGAACCAACTGCCCGAGGATTTAGCGGTGCTATTAGCAGGTACTGGCTCCGTCGCACTCTCAGTGACCACGGGCGTACTGGCTACAGCAGAACCACCACTTTTAAAGGGATTCAAGCTCGGAAGCTTCGGCAACTTAAAGAACGGCTCCTTCTTGCCGCCACCGAAGAAAGTACTCGCTCTCTCGCCAGAGGTACTGTCATCATCTCCACCAAAGCCGAATTGAGCCCTCGAGTCCTTGGCACTCCCTGTAGCGATTGCCACGAATAGGATCAATGAAACGATTCGTCGGTACATATTGTCAATCCTTTGCTGTTGAAGGTCATCTTCCCTGATGCCCCTGGAGAAAGGTCTCTAACTTTTCTGTGGTGGCGTTTCCACTTGAATGTGCAACTCATGCAGCTGCTTCCCTTCCACTTCGCCAGGAGCTTGTGTCATCAAGTCCATCGCGCGTTGTGTCTTCGGAAACGCAATGCAATCGCGGATGTTGTCCAGACCACCAAACAACATCACGATTCGGTCAATTCCTAGAGCGATTCCGCCGTGCGGTGGCGCACCGTACTGGAGCGCCTCGAGCAAGAACCCGAATCGATCTTGTGCCATCTCGGGAGAAAGTGCCAATAAGTCAAACACTTGCTGCTGAGTATCGGCATCGTGAATTCGAATCGTCCCACCACCGGCTTCATACCCGTTGATGACCAAATCGTAGGCTTGAGCACGCGCAGCTTCCGGATCTTCCTTAAGTCCCTCCAAGTCCTGAGGGCGTGGTGCGGTGAAAGGGTGGTGCATCGCCACGTAGCGATCTTCCTCCTCGTCCTTGTCGAACATCGGGAATTCCGTGACCCAGGAAAAATGCATTGCCTTGGGATCGTAGAGTTCCAACTCAGCACCAAGATTCCTGCGCAAGCCGTTCAGTCCCTTGGAAGTGACTTCCCAAGTATCTGCGAGGAGAAGAATCAGATCGCCGGGCTCCGTTGAAAACTTCTCTTGAAATCCAGCAATAACTTCGGGTTCAACATTTTTACTTATTGGTGACCAAAGCGAACCATCTTCTTCAACTCGAAACCAGGCAAGGCCCTTCGCACCAAAGTCGTTCTTCACAAACTCGGTTAGCTCATCAATTCGCTTGCGTGAAAACTCGGCGGCTCGCTTCTCGATTTTGATACCGCGGACATATCCTCCGTTATCGACGGCACCTCGGAAGACGCGAAACGCAGTCTGAGCCGCTAAATCGCTGCAATCAACGATTTGCATCCCGAATCGCAGATCTGGAGCGTCTGTTCCGTAGAGTCGTTCGGCCTCGTCGTAGGTCATGCGGGGCAGAGGAGTCTCAAGCTCGATGCCTAGAAACTCCTTGGCCATTTTCACCATCAGGCCATCGATCATTCCGATCACATCGTCTTGTTCAACGAAAGTCATCTCCATGTCAAGCTGCGTGAACTCTGGCTGGCGGTCAGCACGCAAGTCCTCATCGCGGAAACAGCGGGCGACTTGAATGTAGCGATCGTAGCCAGCGACCATTAAGATCTGTTTGTACAGCTGCGGAGACTGTGGCAATGCGAAGAACTGGCCCCAGTGCACGCGACTTGGCACGAGGTAGTCTCGGGCGCCTTCGGGTGTGCTGCGTCCTAGAATGGGAGTCTCAACGTCAATGAATTGATTGTCTGCAAAGTAGTCGCGCATACTCTTGATGATTTGACTTCTCAGCACCAGCGTGTCGCGCATCGTTTCGCGTCGTAGGTCGATAAAGCGATGCCTTAGTCGCAGATCCTCGGACGGTAACTCTTCTTGGTTGGGGAAGAAGGGAGGTGTCTTGCTTTTGTTCAGTAAAACGACTTCGGAGGCTCGAACTTCAATCTCGCCCGTCTCCAGTTTCGAGTTGCCTTTACCTTCGAGTCGAGGCGCTACCTTACCGACAAATTTGACGACATCCTCACCGCGCAGATCCTTGGCGAGCTGCAAAGCAGCTTCGCCACTGTCGGGATTGATCACGACCTGGGTTTTACCGTAGCGATCTCGCAGATCCAGAAAGATCGTTCCGCCATGGTCGCGTGACTTATCGACCCAACCACAAATCGTGACAATCTCGTCGGTGTTTGTGCTTCGCAGTTCGCCGCAGGTATGTGTGCGTAACAAAGCTATATTCCTTAGTTCGTTTGGGGCAGGCTGTTGGGCTGTTTCTTCACTCCGTTGGGACAACCTCAAGGATCGACCGTTTCGGGAGAAGTTCAAATTTTAGTGCGGACCGCATTCCAGGCTACCACCGCAAAAATTTCGTTCACGAGCTTTTGCCAGAACAGTCGTGATTAGGCTAATCCTGCCCTTGCATCCGGATTACTGCTAAGATCCCGCCGTCGTGTCGCTCTGCCGATTGAATTCGTTTGGATCGAAAGCATCATTCGATGACCGATTCGGAATCAGTTTCGCCGGAGTTGTGTTGCCTGGCTGCAGCGTAGGTGCTTCGCCGAGTATCTGCCGTAATTGGCGATCGAGTGCATCAATTTCATTCATGAGAGGTACATCACCACCCGGAAACTCCGATGCATTCACCTGCGGAACCGGCTTCAATCCGCTCGCTCCGGGTTGTACGGGAACAAGCTGACTATTGGGTAGCAGAGGCTGTGGAACAGAGCCCAGAGTTCTGACTTGGTTGCCTGGATTCTCGTTTCGTGCCACGGCAGAGGAGACGGGATTCTGCACGAACTTCACCCAGTTCTCCAGCACGCTCACCAATTTCTTTTCTCTTACTTCGATTCCGGGTCGAGGCTGAATACCGTGAGCCTTGGTAGCTAACTCCAACAAAGCTGAGTCATTGGAATCGTCCGCTGCAACGAATCTCAGCACTGACTTCATATTCTTCTCAGTCAGTTGCCGGTGATCTTTTCGGCTGAGCTCAAGTAACTTGAAGTCATTCTTGCTGGCATAGCCATGACAAGCAGCCTGCGAGCAGCGGTTCATCAGAATCGGCTGAATGTGCTGTGCAAACTGTGTAGCGACGACCGGATTCCCGACTAAGGTTTCGTAGGAAACCGTAGCTACTTTTGAGCGAGGATCGCTAGGTGGCAGTGTGGAACGTTTTGAGGCAGCCATTGCAGTTGTCGAACCCGAAGCCATTGGCGGTAGCCTTAGGTATAGGCGAAAGGCTGGTTCCGCCAACATTTTGTTCTTCAGATCGACCGCAAGCCTCTGAACGTGCGGTGAGTTCGGCTTCAACTTCTTTGCGGCCTGGTAGTGATCAGCGGCCTCGGATAACAGTGAGTTGGTGAGGCACCACTTGGCTAGAAGGTAGTGATCACCATGGTAGCCGGTATGAATCTTTTTAAGTTTGAATCGATAGAGTCCGTCGAGATCCGGGGCGATATGCTGCACTTGGGACAGTGGAAGAGTAACACTCGAGTTCTCAGCGATGGCGATGCGGATAGATTCGCCCCTCGGTTCGACGATTCCGCTTAGAACACGACCCGTTTTCCTTAGAAGCACTGCTGCCGAGTAGCTTGCAGAATTTGATACAGAAGCGTCGGATGCCTTCTCGATCGATTGCTCTTGTGCGATGGCGACAAATTGGGGGACGAGTGCCAGCGTGACCAAAGTCATCCACATCCAACGATTTGAATTCCTGCGCAGCATCACGTCTCTCCTATGCAATTCACTTGCGAATGGCACCTGAGTCGCCAGAATCTCGGCGCGCAGGTCTTCCGCTGGGCCAAATCCATTTAGGCCTGTCCAGAGCGACCGTACGAATTGTGTGAGGCCAATGTCAAGGTGGACAATAGCTATGTTTGCTACAATCGGCCCCACCCCTCGTTTTTTCCTTTTCAAAATCCCCTTAGGAGGCGACCGCGATGGAGCGAGTTGAAGTGCGTTATGAAGGTCGTGTCCAGGGTATTGGATTTCGCATCACGACTCACGAAATTGCTGGCAAATTTGCCGTGACAGGCCAAGTTCGGAATCGAATTGATGGCAGCGTGGAGATGGTTGCTGAGGGAACTTCGGAGGAACTGGTAGCGTTTTTGCAAGCTATTTCTGCAAAGTTCTCACGCAACATTGTCAACAAAACAGAGGATTGGCGGACGATTGAGCTATCCAGCCGCCAGTCATTCGATATCGCCGCAACGAGCGATTGAGTGCCGATGCTCTGCAATTTGGTTTGCCGGCAAACTTCTGGCCGAAGCGATACGTATCACTTCGAAATCCGTGTTCCGGTCTGCGCCGAGATCTTCCTGAACGACTGCATCAGCAACTTTTCTAGACCGCATAACCCTCACAATCGACCATTTATGCCAATTTTGGCGGTAGTCGACGAAAGTAAGCGGTTTGAGCACAATAGGCCCCTACGACAAGCCTTTGCGATCCGAAAGCTTTTTACGATCCCCTAATCGTCTTATCGAAAACCCATGAGCTTCCTGACCTCGAATCTTCTTCTCGCTCAAACCACCACCGAGCCTTGGTTGACCACCTGGTTGAAACCAATGTGGTTCCTTTCCGTTGGAATCGGGATGGGTTTGATTGTTCTTGCTTTGCTCGTGCTGCTGTTTCGACTCCTTTCTTACATTTCGCCCTGGGAAGCACTTTCCTCTGGTCCGATCGGACACATGGTAGCCGGGGCCATTTCCGTTGGCCTAGCCGCCGCGACCTGGCTCAATCTTCCCAAAGAAGCCAAAGGAAGTCCCGACCTGAGTGAACCAATATTGCTGGGGATCGCTCTGATGCTGGTCTGCTCAATTGTAGGCTGGGCACTGGTTTTCTGCAGTTCCAAACGGATGGCACGGATCGGCTTCTCACCGCTGACCGAAGGAGTCGCAGGCTTCTTGGGAATCACAGCGATCATTATGGTTGTTTTCGGCGGAACACTGTGGATTATCAGCGAAACATCTGCAATTCGCATCGTTTCGGATGCCCAAGGGGCGTTTGCGAGCATTCCTCAGGTGTTCTCAACTGGCAAAGAAGAGATCCAAGTCCCCATTCCTCCCAAGGGAGACAAAGGAGAATTCGTTCCGGTTGACCTCGACATCGATTACGATCTACTCGACTCGCTCGTCATTGAGTCCGATGTTTCGGTAGTGCTTGCTGATGCAGCGCAAACCGTTGACTTCATTCGCCCGCCGATCAACCTGGGTGCAACCGAGAAGGTAACTTGGACGAAGGCTCAGAAGATTGAAGATAGCCCAATACCTTACCAGGAAGGTTCAAAGCTTCACATTCGCAATAACGAGCAGTTCGACGCCAACGTAACGATCACGCTTCAATCGAGTCCACCAGTCCAAGAAGCAGCTTCCTTCTTGATCACGGCACTGTGCGTCGTGCTCATTGGCCTGGGCATCCTGCTTCAGCATGGTGTTGCACCACGCGCGTCCGCCGTTGCCCACGCGACGGTCAAGAATGAACTAGCACAGCCGCTTTTCCTAGTGCTTATGCTGCTGGGCACCGTTGCGATCTTGCTCTTCGAATTCCTGTCTTTCAACACCTTCGGCGAAGACATCAAACTTCTTAAGGACTGTGGTATCACCACAATCATGCTGCTGGCTACCTTCCAAGGTGTTTGGTCGGCAAGTAGTTCTATTGCGGAAGAGATCGAAGGCAAAACAGCACTTACTATTCTTAGCAAACCGATTCAGCGACGAAGCTTCGTACTCGGGAAGTTCATGGGAATCTTCGGGATTCTATTACTCATGTTCGTTGTGCTCGGCTTAGTCGAACTGTTCGCAGTTTCTTACAAGCCAATCTACGACGCTCGAGAGAATTCAGAATCGCAACCAATTTGGCAAATCTGCCACTTGGAGATTATGCGAACGATTCCAGGTCTCGCCATGGCCCTCATGCAGGCCACGGTGTTGACGGCAATCAGTGTCGCGCTCGCAACTCGCTTGCCCCAGCTAGCTAACCTGTCTGTATGTTTCGCGATTTACGTACTTGGCAATTTGACCACCTCGTTGGTCAGTAGCACTCAAGACGCATTTGAGATTGTGCAGTTTATCGCCAACTTGCTGTCAACGATTATCCCGATCTTAGAGCACTTCTCGCTACAAGCGGCAATTGATGCAGATAATGCGATTCCGATATCGCTGCTGTCGGGCAACTTGCTTTATTGCTTGCTCTATGTATTGCTCTCGATGTTCCTAGCTCTGCTGCTATTCGAAGATCGTGACCTAGCCTAGTGTCATCGTAGTAGAATTCGCCAGAATTCCTCCTTCGAAGAAGGGAAATCGAGCGCATCCTATCACGCTTTGCATTTTCTACTTCCAGCGACTCTTGTCTGGAACAAAAGAGTCGATAGCCTCAAGCTCTGAACCAGAAACAGTGGCTGCGAAGCGAATGCCGAGTTGGCTTACCTTCTCGGCTGCTTCGAGCAGTTCTTCGTGGTTGTTTAGCTTCAGAGTCACACTTTTGTAAACCGCTAAGACTTCCACTAACAACGGCTGATCGATCTTCGTCTGAGCCGCAGCGATCCGCTTGGCTGCTCGAGCCGCACGCTTGGCCGAAGTGATTCCGAATTCTGCTTTCTCAGTAGCGGCGGCTGTCGCTCGAAGACTGAACTCCAGATCCGCAATCATTCCAGCGATGAACATCTGCCGAAGTCGATCGCGACTAGAGGGATCATTGGTGCTGCCGTTGGAGCGAACAAAGTTGTGCCGAATCGTTCCCTGGGACCAAGTCACAATTTCGAAGTCTCGAGTCCCTGCCTTGTGACCGCCAACATTGACTAGACGTTCGTTTGGCACGGTATGACAGCGGTAGCAACTCTGCGCGACCATATAGACGTTGATCGGATTGCGCATGCCACCTGCAATACTCTTGCGAAGCCGATCTATTCGATGGGCTGGGGTTTCTTGATCTCGAGTCAAGCCACCATAGTCGTTGTGATGTTCGACCCAGTTCGTGGCTGCACCGTGACAGGACTCGCAGGAGACACCGGATATTGCAGCTAGGTCAGCACCTTCCGACTGCATCGTGTAGTGACAGGAGATACATTCCGAATCTGTCTTGAATGAAGCGATTCCCAGTCGGCTGGCAATCTCTTTCGCCTCCGGCTGTCGATGCAAGGTTAAGAATGTTTCGTGGTGAGGCGTCTGTTTCCAGACTTGTACCTCTGCCGCGTGACACTTCTCACAGGTTTTTGCCCCCATCACAAGATGCGGATCAAGGTGTATTGGCAGGGTTTGGTTCCGAGGATCTGCAGGCGTGTCGTTTGGTGCCATTCCAAGGCTGACTAGCAACCAGAGAGCAAAGCAGCCGCCTACAGCCAACTTATTCATCTCAATTGACCTCTAAAGCGTGCTCCCGTACCAAAGCACTTACGCGACTGGCAAAAGAGCTTCTAACAATGGAGAGTATTTTCGCGCAAGCGAATATTCCGTGAAAACGAACTTGGATTGGCAGACTCAGACTCGCCTTCCGCCTAAACGTAGCTCACGCCGTTTTGATCGCTGAAGGGCGTTAAAAACAATCTACCCCATTGAAGAGCCGCAGAGTCGGCACGATCCAACTCATCCCTACAACCGCGTACATTCGTTCGTGGTTACACATCCAGCACACAAGCGGACTTCGGACGGGCGACACAAGTCAAGCACTCATTCGTATCGAGGTCGATGGAAATCTCGCGATCATACTCGACCTCCCCCTGCAACAACTTGACGCGACAGCAACCGCAGACACCGCTCAGGCAACCACTTGGAATCTCCACTCCAGATTGACGCGCGAACTCCCACAGCGATTGCTCTGGATCAGACCAGCTTGCCTCTCGCTCACTAAGATCGAAACGCACTGCGACCGGCTCGGTGTCCGTTGAACGTGAGGCAATGGCCGGTTGATTTCCGGTTCCACCAAAAGACTCCCAGTGAACGCGTTCGGGTGGAACCTCCGCTTCCAGCAGCCCCTCGCGGATCGACTCCATCCAAGCATCTGGACCGCACATGAAGTAGTCACAACCTGCCGGACTGAACTTCAACACTTGTTCAGCCGAAAATCTTCCTGAATAGAATCCACCGCTTAATTCAGCGGTCTGATCTCGGAGAGTGGCTAACTCGACGCGACTCGCGAAAGTATGCAATTGAATGTTCTTAAACTTTGCCTGCCAAGCTTGCAGAGCTCGTCCTAACGGCCAATGCTCCAAGTCTTTCACTTGGTAAAGCAAGCGAACTTCTCGATCAGGCGTGTGCTCCAGTGCCCAACGCAGCATACTTGCAATGGGAGTGATGCCAACGCCTGCCGCCAACAGCACAAGTGGATTTGAGTTTTCCTTGTCGAGATGGAACTGGCCGCTCGGGCCACCGACTAGCAAGCAATCTCCTACGTTAATCGTGTCGTGCAACCAACAACTGAGCCTGCCGTTTTTATTTGGCTGTGTTTCAGATTTGTCTGGCTCCTGCCTTTTGACCGTGATTCTCCAGAACCTTGAGTTAGGCGAGCTTGAGAGACTGTAACAGCGCGTTGCTTGATAGGCTCCCGCAAGCGCTGGGCGTACCATCAGATACTGTCCGGGCTGGAAGTCAGGCAGTTTTTGCCCAGAGGGATCGACGAAGTAAAACGACCGGCAATTACGCGACTCATCTACGATTTCTGCAACCTCGACAACTCGCCACCCCAATGTATCCCTTGTACTGGATTGAATTTCGGCCTTCAGCCTCGCTACCTCGGCCGAGTGTCGCAACTCGCGCAGCGTCTCTTTGCGTCGCGTACGAAGGACCGTTCGCCGACGGACAATCCCAATGGACGAATAAGTAAGTTGGAAGGAGGCGAAGCCCATCAGGACGATCGCTCCTAAGGTGATCCAAACGAACGGAGGCAAGAAAACTGCCCTCGAATTACAAGAGAATCGGCACTGTGGCTGCGGCAATACGACTGTAAATGTTGACAAAACCTAGCATTATGATTAGTTTCGCGGCCGTTTCGTCGGGCAGATTGCTCGGCGACACCGCTCATCTCATCCTTATTCCCCTCACAATCGGTACAGATGGACTCCGCTGATTCCTCACTCGACGAGAAATTACATAGGTGTGAGGAGCGTATTGGGTACTGCTTTCAAGACAAGGAACTGTTGCAGAGCGCTTTGACTCATGCTTCAGGAGCCTCCAATCGTCTTGCTTCCAACGAGCGAATGGAGTTCTTGGGTGACTCGGTTCTCGGCTTTACGATTTGCGACAAACTCTATCGAGCACACGACGAATACCTCGAAGGCGAGCTGACTCAGATCAAATCCGCCGTGGTCAGTCGTCGTGTTTGTGCCCGAGTCAGCCTTGAGCTGCAACTTGAGGACTGCTTGATCTTAGGCAAAGGCATGCAGCAGTCGCCGGGCGTGCCAAAGAGCCTTCTGTCTGACGTATACGAAGCCATCATCGCCGCGATTTACCTGGATGGAGGCATCGCCTCCGCCCAGGAGTTCATTCTCAGGACGATCGGCAAGGAGCTAGACGAAGCCGTCGAAGGCCACTCTGTCGGGAATTACAAATCCGCATTACAACAACTTTGCCAGCGAGAACATGGATCTGCGCCAACATATCGCTTGCTCGGCGAAAAAGGGCCCGACCACAGCAAGTTGTTCCAGATCGCCGCGGAAATTAAGAAACGCAAATTCACGCCTGCTTGGGGCAAGACCAAGAAGGACGCCGAACAGCGCGCAGCCGGCAACGCCATGGCCGAACTCCGCGGCGAAAGCCCTCCCTACTGCGAGTAGCGATCTTCTCTGGCTCACCTCTAACCCCTGGCCTGAAGCTTCAGCCGAAGAGCATTAGCCCAAGTTCTATCACATCTTCCCCCAATGAAACGGATGTCGTGCAACCAGCTAAGTTTTCGTCCTTCGTAACGTACTGTCATAGACCAGTCCGCTGTCCTCCAGGATCAACATATGATCGGCCAACCCTCGTGTGTGAGATTGCCAGTGTGAGGTGAAAACAACAATGCATCCTGAGTTGCGATGCGTTGCGATCTCTTCCTCCACGATCTCCATTCCGTGAGTATCAAGACCACACTGATGCGGTTCGTCCAATAACCTGAGCCAGGGACACAGCGTGAACAAAATCGCGAACCACGCCTTCATTTTCTGCCGAAGCGAGCCCCCTAGAGTTCTTCGAAAGTACAAGAGCCTTGATCGCAAACTTGCGAATCCAATCCGCTGCGACGTTCTCGATTCCCCAATGATCCTGGCCATACGCGGCAACGGCCGTCCCAATCTGCTCAACAACAGACAGCCCGATCAGCGGTGGACCTAGATGCAATAACATGCGTTCGCGGCGTTGTCCGATTCCACCTACCGCAACTTGATGCCGTCGAACAGGACCTTCCCTTCGGTCGGACGAATGATGCCACCGATCGAATTCAGAAACGTGGTCTCGCCACTTCCGTTGGCCCCTAAAAACCAGAAGCACTCACCATAGCGAAAACCACTGGAAAGATCGCGAATCGCCCAATCCCAGGTACAAACCCTTCCCGCTTAACAGGCTTCTACCTGCATCCACGGTTCTCCTCGTTTTTCCCAACAACAATGGCCCGCTGGGTGGAACTCTTAAGAGCAACCTCAGTTGCTGCCCAATATGAAGAAACGCCAGCATAAAGCTGGCGTTTGGTAAGATTCAAATTGCCTCGAGCAGCCTGTGACTAAACTTCCGCAGCGGTTGGGCAGCGGAACTCACCACGATATTCGCGAGTCAACCAGTCGTTGGCCGAGCCGCCATTGGTGAAGACTTCCTTCTCTGGATCGAAGTCCAGTTTGGCCCCCAGGGAAAGTGGATACCTTTCTAAGTCCACACCATTCTTCTCCAGGTGTGCCACGGTGCGGTCGAGCGTCGCCGAGTTATCGTCAAAGCTCTTCACCTTTGCCAGTTCAGATCGCAGTTCGTTGACGGAAACGTGGTTATCTTCCTGCATGTAGTATGAAACATTGCCAAGGTGGCTAATCGCTGCCGACAAATGCCCCTCGCGCACATCAGCGTTCAGTAGCTCTGCGCTGCCTTCGCGACACGCGGTCAAGAAATTACCAAAGTGATCTTTGTTGAGATTGCCGCCGTGACGGAAGTCCTGAATCTTGTCGAACTTAAGATCAAATGCCGCACAGGAGTTGTAGCTCGTCTGGACAACGTAGCCATTCGATCCGTAAAACACCACGCCGATCTTGTTGCCCTTGGTCGAATTGAAGAGTCGGTTCAACTCTTCGTCTGCCGAGTTATCAACACTCAACCCGCGAGTTTCAAACACGATGCATTTGTCGCCAAAGTCGTAGATTGATACTTCGGTGTTGGCTGTATCACCTGCGTCCACGTACTTGTCATCCTTGCGCTCGGCTTGGTACCCCAAGCGACCACCGTAGCTGATGATCGACTTGGGATGTGTGTCAACACCTAGTCCCCAACGGGCGATATCCGTCTGGTGCGGACCTTGATTTCCAAGATCGCCGTTACCGTAGAGACGCTGCCAGTGCCAATCGTAGTGGAAACGAGAACGAGTCAGCTTCGGATCGGTGAACTGTGCTGGCCCGCTCCAAAGGTCGAAGTCGACGTTGCCTGGAATCTTGTAGTCCCCAAGTGCCCCGATCGACTTGCGGCGTTTGTAGCAAAGGCCTCGGGCCAATTTGACTTCGCCCACGCCACCGTCTTGCACGAACTGCATCGCGTCTATGACGGCCTTGCTACTTCGGCACTGCGTTCCCACCTGGCACATACGATTGTATTTTCGCGCTGCCGCGATCAACGCAGCACCTTCAGCCACATTGTGACAGACTGGCTTCTCGATGTAGGCGTGCTTGCCAGCTTGCATGGCCCAGATACCGCCGAGGGCGTGCCAGTGATTGGGGGTCGCAATGGTGACCAAATCTACGCTCTTGTCATCCAGGATTTCTCGCAAGTCTTTGTGGAATGCAGGACGCTTGCCTTGCTTCTCCTGAATCAGCGACGATCGCGAGTTTCCAGTGCCTTCATCGATATCGCAAATGTGCGTGATCGTAACACCTGCGGCTCCGAGCATCTCGTTGATATGCGTTCCGCCACGACCGCCGCAGCCAATGATCGCCGCGCTGATCTCCTCCTTGGATTTCACTTCCTCCTGCGCGTGTACGGCTCGGCCCGAGACGAGTGCAGCGGCTGATCCAGTTGCGACGGTGGTTTTCAAGAATTGACGACGTGTGTTTCGACTCATGGCAGAACTCCTGATGCCTCCCCGGGGTGGGGCGAGGTCTATCTGCGTCCCATTGAACGGAACGCTCTCGATCGGTGGAGGCGAGATAGAGGAAAGTTGGGAAGATGAATTTGCTCATTCATGATACCATGCGTCGCCGAGAGTTGCCCAACTGAGCATCGACTTCTTTCGTCGAGCCGCAGAAGGCATCGACCAAGGCGGAAGGTGCATCTTTCGCATAAATGCGGGACTACGAACGAAAGAACCGCAGCGGAATCATAAGCCGCTTAGTAAGAAACGAGATCGATGAAGAAAAAAGAGCGTGCCGAAGTGGTGCTTGAGCGACTACAGGAGCTTTACCCTGAACCACCGATTCCTTTGGATCACAAGGACTGCTACACCTTGCTTATCGCTGTTTTGCTCAGCGCCCAGTGTACCGACAAAATGGTCAACAAGGTGACGCCGCGGCTCTGGGAACTAGCGGATAATTCAGCAGACATGGCGGAGCAGTCTGTTGCAGCGATCTTAGAAATCATTCGACCGCTGGGCTTGGCACCACGCAAGGCCCAAGCCATTTTTGATCTCTCGCATTTGCTGATTGAGAAATTTGATGGCGAAGTGCCCGAAAACATGGAAGATCTCGAAAGCCTACCGGGTGTCGGGCACAAGACGGCCAGCGTCGTGATGGCTCAAGCTTTCGGAGTTCCAGCTTTTCCGGTGGATACTCACATTCATCGCCTTGCGCAGCGATGGGGACTAACTTCAGGAAAGAATGTGGCCCAGACCGAAGCCGACTTGAAGAAGTTGTTCCCCGAAGAGTCCTGGAACAAACTGCATCTGCAAATAATTTTTTATGGGCGCGAGCATTGCACAGCAAGAGGTTGCGACGGAACTAAGTGCCCGATGTGCAAGGAACTTTACCCCAGACGAAAAAAGCCCTTCGCGACCAAGAAGACGTGAACGCTCTCTCGCAGTGGGCGAGGTCACGAGCCCGTCAGCATACGCCGAATCGGTTTCGCGAAGAATCCTACAATTTGATATGGAGACCTCCAGTGGTAGGATGATCAGAAAGAGGAAACACCATGTCACTTGAAAACATCCTCACGACATTAACTCCAAACGGAAAAGGAGAATGACGAACAACAGGATGCAGGACTCCTGGCAAAGTTCTCTAAGGGCTAACCACGGGCTAATGCTAGCATTGGCTGCTATGCAATTTTGTGGAACAAGCTCGTGTTGCGGCGGGCTTGCGAATCTGCGATAGCAGGAGAGTGAGCCAGCTCTGGCGCTTTTCATCTCGACGCTTTTCGTTCCCCCGCACCGCGAAATGCCCTCGTCATCGCCTAAAATTTTTCCCTTCCCTAAACAAAGCCCCGTCGAAGAAGATCCGATTGTGATCACTGGTGTGGGCCTCGGTACCAGTTTGGGAAGCAATCGCGAAGCAGTCTGGGAGGGCATCCAGACCGGCAGGTCTGGCATACGGCTGACCAATGAACACGATGGAGTCGGCGACTTACAATTGCCTTGCGGCATGGTCGACTGGCTCGAGGATCGTGATCCGGTACAGCTGAAGTCGATTCAGATCACTCGGCACGTCGCCGCAGAAGCCCTGAGCGATGCGAACCTGAATTGGGACAAGATCGATCGCACTCGTTTCGGATGTAGTATTTCCGCTCAGTTCGGAAACATCGGCTACTGCTACGAGCCGCCCGAAACACGTGACACTGAGCCACAGACTCCTTGGTATGAGGAACTCTTGCCTAACGCAGTCAATGGCTTGGTGGCCAATGAGTTCGATTTACATGGCCCCCGCATTTGCCACACAACGGCTTGCGCAAGTGGACTAGTAAGCACGATTGCTGGAGTTCGCATGCTGCAGTCTGGGCAGAGTGACTTTGCATTATGCGGAGCGGCGGATGCGATCACAGAGTTGATTCTGGCTTCGTTTTACCGCATGGGCGTACTGTCCACCGGCCCAACAATTCAGAAGGCTTGCCGGCCCTTCGATGAAACACGCGGTGGCTTTGTCATGGGCGAAGGCGCGGCACTGATGGTTCTCGAGCGACGCTCGCAGGCTATCGAACGTGGAGCCAGCATCTATGCAGAACTCGCCGGCTGGAGCACGCTTTGCCAGGCTCATCATGTGACTGGTTTAGACGGCGACGTCGAGTGCCTTGTTGAACTCATTCGTCAAATGGTACGTAGAGCAGGTTGGGACTTTCGCGGCCCACAGTACATCAACGCGCACGGAACTGGCACTGAGCAAAATGATCGCAGCGAGCTGCAGGCGATTTCGATGGCACTCGGTGACAAAGCGGACCAAACTGTGATTAGCAGTAACAAAGCCGTAATGGGACACTTGATAAATGCGGCAGGTGCTGCGGAGCTTGCAATCACCGCTTTGGCGATGCGAGACGGTTATGCTCCTCCAACGATGAATCTAGAATCGCCGATTAGCGAGCTGGACTGCTTGCCCAAGTATGGAGCGCAAACCAACATTGATCGCAGCCTGAAACTATCACTTGCCTTCGGAGGTCACTTGGTAGGCATCGCTTTGCGAAAGACGCCTTTCGAACAGCACTCGCGAACAGCACAACCGCTGTCACCGCAGGCCAGGATCCGCGGTACAGAGAACACCGTACCCGCCGAGCAGATAGCTCGTCGTGCCGCTTAGGCGACCTGCAGGCTTTCACAGAAATCGTCGCTTTACAGATGAATTGGAACTTTCGCAAAGCGACTTGGCTCATTCTCACAGTCGCATTTCTATTGCGATTGACGGCCGCATTTGCTTGGCATCAGACGACGGCTGCGGAGACGCATTTTTTCCGGATGGGTGATAGCCTCAGTTATTGGGTACTGGCTGAACATATCGCTGCAGGGGAAGCCTACGAATACGGGAGTCCCGATGCGAGCATTTTTCGTGCGCCGCTATTTCCACTCTTTCTAGCGCCATTCACATCGATTCCCCTAGGACTTTCGTCAAAAGTTCTCCTAGCGCGCCTAGCTTGTGCCGCACTCGGGACTTTGGCGGTCGCACTCTTGCTCCTGTTTACTCGAAGATTAGCAGGACCATGTGCAGGCCTTGCTGCGGGCGCGCTTGCGGCAGTCTACCCCTCAGCCATCGGTATGAGTATTACTTTGCTTAGCGAGGCGGTGTTCATGCCGCTGATGCTGGCTCACTTGTTGCAGTTGCAGGTAGCTTTCCAGAAGAGATCGAGTAATTCGAACACCGGAAGTGCGTATCCTTATCGCCGGGTTGCGCTGGGAGGCTGCATGGCCGGTCTTGCCATTTTGGCTCGCCCAAGTTGGCTGCTATTTATTCCTTTCTCAACAGTGGCTCTTTTCTTGATTGGTCCCGATCGAAGGGAGCACTTGAAAATGGGCGTGATAGCTCTGCTGACTATGTCTGTAATGATGAGCCCGTGGTGGGTTAGAAACTATCAGCTCACCGGCCATTTCGTGCCCACTTCGCTGCAAGTCGGCTTGAGCTTGTACGACGGGTTGCACCCTGAAGCGACTGGTGGAAGTGATACTGGTATGGCATTTAGCATGCGGCTTCAGGAAGAACAGCGAGTAGCGGATGCGGCCACCACTGAGCCACTTGAGAGTACCTTTGAGTATCGAGTTGACCGCCGAGCCAAAGCGGCCGCCGTTCAATATGCGCTGGAGCATCCCGGGCGTACAGTTCAACTGGCGGGACTCAAATTTCTGCGGACTTGGAGTATCTGGCCAGGCGGCGAAGAAAATGCCTCAAGCTTTATGCGGCTAGCGATCACGATCAGCTGTATTTTCGTTATGTTTTTTGCCGCCATTGCAACCTTCAGTGGATCGACTCAGTCCTATTTGCTAGCAAAACGGGGCAGCGCAGTGATCTGGCTCTGCTGGCTGCCTTGTATTTACTTCACGCTACTACACATGGTATTTGTTGGTTCGATCCGCTATCGAGAACCCGCAGTCTTTGTTCTTTGCGCACTCGCCGGAGTGGCACTCGCCGCCAAAGCTGGATGCCGTGCGGAAGAAAAGGAAACCTGAGTCGATGCGTATTTAACGATAAGATTTGTGCTGTCTCCTCGCCTCGTCAGCAACAGCATCGCAGTGACAGAAGTACATGGATGTTCCTCTGCACAATTCAGCTCAACGAGGCCTTCGTAGTGTGCGAAGGCGTTTCGCGCTGCGCCGTTCTCAATCTGACGGACAGCCATCTCAGGAAAAGAAATCAGCATCTCGTGCTGGCAACTCGCACTCGAATCTGCTGATCCTCCTTCTGGCAATTGTTGCAACGGTTCTTGTCTACCGAGCGTGCTCAAAGAAATACAACCATCAGCTGCATGCAGCCGTTCAAAAAGAACTCGTACAACTCTTTGCTGACTCACGAGTGCATTTTGAAAGCCTCAGTCAGAATGATCGTGGAGACATCATCCTCAGCAATCTCACCGCAGGCTCGGAGTCGGAACGCGAGGCCGGAGCAGCGCCCACTTTTGCAGCCGGCCGTGTTGTACTTAGCGGCAACCTTGGAATCAATGATTGGCTACGAAAACGCATAGCCCTGAGCAAAGTCGAACTCTTCGGAATCCAGTGTAATGTCTACCCCACAGCCGACGGCTCTTGGTCCGTCGAAGGGTTGATACCGCATCCCAAGCCCAATTCAACGCCACCGCGGATTATCTTTGCCGGGGCTACCGTAAACCTTCGAAAATCACAGCATGCGGATGCACCAAGTATCACGTTTCATGACCTAACCGGTGTGGTGGACCATCGTAAGATCGTCGTCGCATCCCAAGCCACGAAAGTCATCGACGCCAATGTCACGGGCCATAGTTCGGGCACCATCGGAAGCTTCCAGTTCAAAGCTCATGTCGCACCAGAACGGAACACATGGGCCGTGGAGGGCAACATCAAGAGGCTGATGCTTGCCAAGTCACTACACGAAACTTTGCCGCCGGAGATATCGAAATACCTCGCACAACTCAGTGGATTGGAGTGCGAAGCCGGCGCTGCCTTCAAAGTTACTTCTCAAGACGGAACTCCCCCGAACTTCACTGTCAATGGTCAACTTCGCTCGGGCCGACTTCAGGACGAGCGATTGCCGTACCTTCTCCAAAACATTGACAGTCAGTTCACTTGTGAAAACTCGGTTCTAAAACTGAAGAATCTGTCGGCTGAAAGCGGAGCTGCCAAAATCAAGCTCAACGCGAACATCTTCGGCTATCGGCCCAAGAGCCCCTTGGTAGTTGCGGCGAAAGTGGCGAACCTAGAACTAGACCATCGACTCTACGAGTCACTTTCACCCAAACTGCAGGCAAGCTGGGACAAGATGAATGTCACTGGCGGAGTCACCGGAGACGTTCATCTAACTTTTGATGGCCGCAATTGGACGCCCAAAATTGACGTCCGGCTTCAGAACGTCGCAATTCGCCCCTGGCTTTTCCCATATCCGATTGAAAACATTGCCGGACGTGTCGTTTATCAGAACAATCAGATTAGCAGCGAACACGTTTCAGGACTGACCGGCGGACAACCCATCCACGGGAGCTTTTCGTTAACGAATTCTAGGCAGGCCCCCGAGTCTGCATCACCCTGGTTCGGAACACTGACTTGCAGTGTTGACAAGCCAGTTTCGATCGACGAACTCATGCTCTCGAGTCTTACTCAGACCGGCAAACCTACGTCCGGTGGCGAAAAGTTTGTTCGCTCATTGCATCCAACTGGAACAGTTCGAGTTAGCAGCGCTGTTTTCCACCGCAGTTCACTTGAGGACACGTGGCATAAGAAGCTTGACGCTCTCGTCGAGTCGGCCAGCATCAAATACGATCTCTTTCGCTACCCAATTTACGACATTCGCGGCAGACTTCGGTGTACCGACAACGAGTGGACAGCCTCCGAGTTTGTCGGGCACAACGATAGTGGACGTATCCATTGCTCAGGCAATTGGCAGATCGCCCCCGAAGGTGTTCCCATGCACCTCGATTTCCAAGCCGAGAACTTGCCAGTTGACAAAGAACTGAAGAGGGCATTGCCAGCGGAAACGCGGTTCGTATGGGATGAAATCCGGCCTCAGGGGACGCTCGACAAAGTCCTTGTCCAACTCTCGCGAAAAACGCCACACACGGGTGTTCGAACTGAAGTCCGCATCCTGGAGGAAAGTTCCACTAACGCAAGTTCCGGCACCTCGCTTCGAGTCAAACCGAAATCCTTTCCCTATCTTCTTTCCGATGTGGACTGTGACATCAGCTACATCCCAGGATACGTAAAAATCCATCATGCCTCGGGCACTAACGGTGATAGCCGCATCGCAATGGGCGGTGAATGCATGCCTAGAGAAGACGGTCGCTGGCGAGCAGACGTGAAGTGGCTTCCCCAGACGCGTTTAGTTGTCAACAGAGAACTCTTGCTCGCCTTGCCCACTTCGATTCGCGATTCGCTAGTCAAGACGGATTTTCGCGGGCCGATCAGCATATTCGGTAAAAGCCAGATCGTCTTTGCAGATAGCGAAAAGAACGAACTAGAAACGGCCTGGGACGCCCAACTCGCCATCGAGGATGGTCAGCTCGCTGACGGTAGTTACATTGGTAACTTACGCGGCACCGTCTGGATGCAGGGGGAGAATCGCGGGGACTACGTGGAAGCTCGCGGATCGCTTGACATGGATGCATTGACCGTTTTTGAGATCCCTGTCACGCGACTTCGAGGACCATTTATTATTCAAGACAACCAGCTTTACTTTGGCGATCGAACAGAACCACTACTTACATCCAGCCCTGCTCTGCAACGCTTCGGAGCTTCGCTAGAGTCGACAGCCATGACTGCGAGCTCACTAACAGGCAAGTTTGTACTTGCCGGGCGCAGCAAAATGGGCACGGGTGAATTCGAAGCCGAAACCAGTCTGAATGGTGCAGACTTGAATCTGCTACTCCGCGATCTTGGCGTCGACTCGGCCAGTGTCGAAGGACTCTGCGATGCACAGCTTAGTGTTGACGGAATTCTTTGGGATCCGAAAACATACCACGGTGATGGCAAGATCCAGATCAACGAAGCCAAGCTCTACGAACTTCCCTTCATGATTCGGCTGATGAACATCGCTTCTGTTTCAGCACAAGACGATGCGCTTCAAACGGCCAACATCGACTTTGAGGTTGACGGCGAGCGAATAGAGCTGGTTAACGTCTACTGTGCTGGCGATGTGATTCGCTTGAAGGGCGAGGGAAGCACCAACTTGCGACGTGAAATCAACCTGGACATGTACGCCTATGTTGGCAGTCGCTTTCCAGGCAACCGAGTCGTCTCACCTCTGCTCCAAGAGTCTCGCTTCGCAACGCTGATGAAAATCCGCGTCGACGGAACACTAGACAATCCAACAATGAAACGGCGCGCCTTTCCCCAGTTAGAGGCAACGATGCAACAAATTTTCCCCGAACTGGCCGAGCGCGAAAGCTCTCCCATTCTGCCTTGGAGGAGATAGATCAATGGACATGTCAACTTCGTCTATTGGTGCCCTCAACGCCCAAGCCGCGCAACATCAGTCCGAACTGAAGGCAGCTAAGCAGCATTCTAAAGCAGCGCAGCTAGCAACGCCTAGCGATCTCGTGCAGATCGATGGCGTGGAAGGGATCAACAATGCCAACGAGGATCGTGGCCCCCGCAGCGATCAGCTTTGTAAATCTCTTGATACGAAGTCAGGGACCGGCGAAGGTGGCACCGCAGCGTCAGTTACGAAAGATGCTGCAGATGTCGGACAACTGGATCTGCTTGGCTAAGCTTGCTCGCAGTGCGACCAGCACGCCTCGACGAAAAGGCTGGATGCGTTACCATTGCAGGGAACGACATCACCACCGGACACAATTTATCAAAACAGAAGAAAACAACGAGAGATTTAGCGGCAGATGAAGTTTACGAAGATGCATGGCGCGGGCAACGACTACATCTATGTTGATTGCTTCCAGGAAACGACGCCTGCCGAACCTGCTGAACTCGCGAAGCAAATTTCTGACCGAAGGTTTGGTGTCGGAGCAGACGGCCTCATTTTGATTCTTCCAACGGAAAAAGCTGATGCTCAGATGCGGATGTTCAATGCCGACGGAAGCGAAGCCGAGATGTGCGGCAATGGCATCCGCTGTGTGGCCAAGTACGTGTATGATCACGGCATCTGCAAACAGGAGAAGCTCTCCATTCTGACCGGCAACGGTGTGCTGGATCTTTCGCTGGAGATAGATGGCGGAAAAGCAAAACTGGTAACAGTCGATATGGGCAAGCCCATCTTGTCCCCGCCTGAAGTCCCAACAACGATATCAACAGAACCCGTGATCAACCATCCGACGCAATTCGGTGATCAGAAACTCTCGGTAACGTGCGTTTCGATGGGCAATCCGCACTGCGTCGTCTTTGTGCCAGAAGCCACTGATGAATTGGTTCTCGGCATGGGACCTCAGATTGAAACCGACTCGCGTTTTCCGCAGAGAGTCAACGTCGAGTTCATCGAGCAAATCTCTGAAGTGGAACTTCGCCAGAGAACCTGGGAACGTGGATCTGGTGAAACATGGGCGTGTGGGACAGGAGCTAGTGCCGTTTGCGTCGCGGGTGTGCTCTGCGAAAAAACTAAACGTGAAGTCCTTATCCATTTGCTCGGCGGAGACTTGCATCTGCGTTGGGATGAAGCAACGGAGCATGTTTACATGACTGGTGGTGCTGTAGAAGTTTTTCAAGGCGAGTGGTAGCGTTCACCGTAGAAACCCCTTCGATGCTAAAACTTTCCGTCAAAACCAGACAATTCCTCAGGCGTCAAAAGCCACCGCAGTTCTTATGGCGTCTCGGCGGACTAGGATGTATTCAAGTGCTCAACCAGTGGTGGTCGACGCTCGACTATAAATGTTTTCTGCACGAGCCTAGTGCCGATCCTAGTGCGAGTGATTTTCAGCCACCTGCGATTTTTGTATTCTGGCACGAATACCTTCCGATCCCGGTTTACCTGCGCCCCAATTCACGGTTGGCCATGCTGGTCAGTCAGCATCAAGACGCAGAAATTCTTTCGCAGATGGCTCGCTTTGCGGGCCTGGAAACGGTGCGAGGATCGAGCAGCCGAGGAAGTACAGCGGCACTTAAAGAAATCATGAATCGAGGCGACGGACGCTGCCTTGCCATCACCCCAGACGGCCCTCGAGGTCCCAGGCGGAGACTAGCTCAAGGATGCATCTATCTGTCCAGTCGCTTGCAAATCCCCGTCATTCCGCTTGGGATGGGTTATGACCGACCTTGGCGGAACCACAAGTCCTGGGACAAGTTCGCGTTTCCGCGGCCTTATTCACGCTGTCGAGCTGTTCTTGGACCACGAATTCAAGTACCAGCAGATTTGGATCGCGAAGGAATTGAACACTATCGTGTCTGGATCGAATCAGAACTAAATACCCTGACAGAGCAGGCCGAACAGTGGGCGGAGCGCAAGCTGAACGTCAGCTGTGCCAGACCACTCTGTCGACAGTCACCTCAGTCACGTGTTCCGGCGTTTTCCGGGGCAGACTCGAAGACAACAACAGAACAACACTTTGCCTGTAAAGACGACACGACACTGAAGATTGCTGGTTAGGTTGAATAGCGCGCTGGTAAAACCCCAAGCGGCACTAGCTGCCCTTGAATACACACAGCCTAACTGCGAGAAAGCCCGACACCTCATCGCGATACAGCTCACCTAATATCCAGAGCAAGTCGACGTCTTCGGCCGGGCATTAAAACAAATTGCTGTTTAGCTGCTTCGCCACTATTCCAAACCGTTTCTCACAACATGTCCTTCCACGAACCTCCAGAACAATTAGATGGATCAACTCCTGGACAAAGCAAAGAAGCTCCGCTCAGCATCACGCAGCTGAACTGGGTTGTGAAGAACCTTGTCGAGACCTTGCCGCGTGTTTGGATAGAAGGGGAAGTTTCGGACCTTAGCCGTCCGTCCAGTGGACATCTTTATTTCACACTTAAGGACGGGAACAGTCAGATTCGCACCGTCATTTGGCGTTCAACAGCGGAACGCATGCGATTCCAACTCAAAGACGGGATGGCAGTCGTCTGCTCTGGAATCGTAGAAGTATACGCACCGCGTGGTAGTTATCAGTTGATCGTCGAACGTCTTGAGCCAAAGGGCGAAGGACCACTTCAAATTGCATTTCGACAGCTGCATCAAAAGCTGCAGTCAGAGGGGCTCTTAGACGATGAGCGGAAGAAGACATTGCCGCGATTCCCGCGTCGAATTGGTTTCGTAACGAGTCCCTCGGGCGCGGCGATTCATGATTTTCTCGAAGCAAGCCGCTGCCAGTGGACCGATTATTCACTACTCGTGATTCCAGCGCGCGTACAAGGTGAACATGCGGCGAGCGAGATCGCGCGAGGCATTCGCCTCGCACATCAAATCAAACCGGAGCTCGATCTACTCATCGTCGGTCGCGGTGGCGGCAGCATGGAAGACTTGTGGTGCTTCAATGAAGAGAAGGTCGTACACACGATCAGCAAATCGCGCATCCCGATCATTTCCGCCGTTGGACACGAGATAGATGTGACATTGAGCGACCTTGTCGCAGACTCCCGAGCACTAACGCCAACGCACGCAGCTGCACTGGCTTTGCCGAACCGCCAGGACTTGCAAACCAAGCTCGAACAACTAGAGAAAAGAGTGGGGCATATTGTCGGCGCAAGAATCAAACACATGCGTCAGCAGCTCAACGGCTGGACTCAGCGCGGAATCCTGGCCCGACCTCATGAAATTCACAAAGCCCGCAGCCAGAAAGTGGACGAGCTTGAAAACGCATGCCACAAAGCAATCTGGCGTCTGATTGACTCCAAGCAAGAGACGTTGTCCTCCAAGGCTCGTGCTGTCGAGGCTCTTTCACCTCTGAACGTCCTCGGGCGCGGCTATAGCTTGACTCAAGAGCCAGGGAGTCATCGCCCCATTTCCGATGCGAAAGAATTGCAGCCGGGTCAGCTGGTGAAAACAACTCTGGACAGCGGCACTTTCCTTTCAACCGTTGACGAGATTGAGTTGTCGAATACGAAAGCCTCCTAATCCACTAATACAAAGAGGCTCGATCCCAATGGAGAGTCGAGCCTTTTGAGTATGTGCGAGCTGGCAGACGGCTTTCATGTAGCCGAGGCGCGAGGACTATTTCGTGGCCTTCTTCGCCGTGTAGCGTTGCTCGATCTTGGCATACGGATTTAGGATTACTTTGGGCTCAGGCGTCGCGACTTTGACGACTCCGGAAACCTCGCCACCACCACGAAAATCGTTGACATGTGGATTCATGATGACAGCCGCAGGAGACTCATTCAGTTGTGCCACCGGCGAATAGCCTGGGTTGCCTTGCAATTGTGGCCAAGCCGCAAAGGGGCTGACGCCGTAGGGACGTGTGTACTTTTGGCCGTAGTACACAGGTGGATGTAGTGCGAAGTAGGGCACGTTGTGGTTGTAGTTGCTTACACCCGCGTTGTAGCCACCATACCCGTACAAGTAGGAGAGTCCGAGTCCACCCACGCAGTCTTGCGCTTGGGCTGCGGCCGCTGTGCAACTCAAGACGAGTGCAGCTACTAACCATTTCAGAGATTTCATTTCACTTTTACCTGTGCGAAGATCCTCAAGTTGTCGCTGCTCGTCGCGTGTGAGGCTTGGCGTCAAACAGTCTCTATCTCTTGTCCACGCTAATCAGGCAAATATTAGGGTCAAGCAATCTAACCCCACCAATGAAACTAAGCTTGCCGACCTTGACGATACCGACGATTATGACGATTGCGAGGCTTTCGAAGGAGCACTCGCGCAACCAGTCAATCAGCCAATGACTGAATAGAATCCTGCCACTGCACCGTACCTTTTTTCATGCCTGATCTGAAAGCAGACCTAAAACAACGAGCCGCGGAGCTCGGCTTTGTGCTTTCAGGTGTGGCTGCGGCCGCAAGTCCCGGTCGGCTCCCCGCATTGAACCGTTGGCTCGACTCGGGCTTTCATGGAGAGATGTCTTACCTAGAAACACGTCGCGAAGCTTACCAGCACCCGAATTCGATTGTGGACGGTTGCCGCTCGCTGCTCATGCTCGCCTTACCCTACGATTCGTCTGGCGTAGAAGAGCAGGCGAGCAAGATTGCTCGTTACGCCCGGGGACAAATCGACTACCACGACATTATTCACGCCCGTTTGAAGCGTCTGAAAAGCTGGCTGCTGAAACGTGAGCCACAAGCCAAAGTTCGCGGAATAGTTGACACGGCCCCACTCCTGGAGCGTGAGTTTGCCGAAATTGCTGGCCTCGGTTGGGTCGCCAAAAACACGATGCTGATCAATCGTAGTTGGGGAAGCTACTTCTTTCTGGCCGCGATTCTCACTGACATCGAATTGACGCCAGATACACCGCATGAAAAGAGCTTCTGCGGCACCTGCACCGCTTGCCTCGACAATTGCCCCACCGGCGCCTTTCCGGAGCCATTTGTTTTAGATGCAACCAAATGCATCAGCTATCAGACGATTGAAAACCGCGATGAGGTGGCGAAAGAGGTCAAGCCACACTTCCATGAGTGGATGTTCGGCTGCGACATATGCCAAGAAGTCTGCCCTTGGAACAAACATCCCAAAGAATGCGACTCAGAACTCCTACCGGAGCTAGAATCCTTTAACCCTGTCGAACTACTCGAGCTAACGGAAGAGGAATTTCGTGAGCGATTTCGCAAGACTCCGTTTTGGCGACCGCGTCGGCGAGGCATGTTGCGCAATGCCATTCTCAGTGTCGGTGCTCAGAAGCTGCCTGAAGCCGTACCTGCTCTACAGCGGCTATTGAGAGATGAAGAAGAGCTAATTCGAATGTCAGCCGCTTGGTCACTGATGCAACTTGACGCTAAATCCCATCAAGTAGCTTTACAAGTTGCGTTGGTCAAAGAAGACTCACCTGTCGTACGAGAGAATTTGAAAGAACTACTCGGCCGAGCAGAACAAGCGTAGTCCGTAGCGAGCGTGGGATGCTGCGGCCGTGCTCTACGCGGTTTCTATGGACCAGCCGACTTCGACGACTAGCCGTTCTTGACCTTCGTCCAATCCTTCCGCTGGCGACTACTTGGGATATTAAGCTTCTTGCGATACTTCGTGATCGTACGTCTAGCAACAGTGAGGCCGTGTTTGCCGAGCTCTCTGACGAGATCATCATCACTGAAGGGCTTGGTTTTGTCCTCATTATCAATCAGCTCAGTCAGCTTGATGCGAATGGTTTCCCAAGCGACATCCTCGCCATCTTCGCTGCGTTTGCCATGAACGAAGAAACGCTTCAGTGGAAAAATGCCACGCGGAGTTTGGATCCACTTGTCATCAACAGCACGACTGATGGTGGTGACGTGCACGCCAACTTGGTCAGCAATCTGTTGCATCTTCAACGGCTCGATATGCTCGGGACCGTGATCGAGGAACTTCTTTTGGTAGTCCACGATTGCCTGAGCCACTTTCTTGACTGTACTACGGCGTTGCTCAATGGCTTCGATCAGCCAATTCGCCGATTCAATCTTCTTACGAATGAAGTCTTTCTCTTCCTGCGTTGCTGAAGCGTCGGCAAGCCGACGACGGTAGTAATCGCTTATCCGAAGCGAGGGCACTCGATCGTCTTCCAAGCGAACGCGATAGGCACGGTCCGAGTCGACTTCGAGAGCCACGTCGGGCGACACCATTTGCACGTAGGTTTCCAAAAATGCTGCGCCAGGTTTCGGATTCAGCTGCTGGATCTCTAGCTTGGCTTCCTGTATTCGCTCGATGGAAATCCCAGTCTTCTTTTCGATCTGAGGAAGTCGATTCTCGCCGAGATCCTCCAAGTGATCCTTGATCAAAACTTGAAGTTCATCGTAGTTCGGCACGGTCGGCTTCAGCTGATTGAGCAAACACTCACTCAGATCACGAGTCGCGATACCAGCTGGCTCCAAGCCTTGGACGATTTGCAAAGCCTCTTGGGCTTTGGCCATATCCTCATCGGTCGCTTCCAGCCCTAGCATGTCTCGCAGGCTGGATTTGAAGTAACCACCGTTGCGAGCATCAAGCGTCGAGATGATTCGCTCGGCGATCTGCTCCACTTGCGTATCCAACTCCATTTCAGCAAGCTGATGCAACAGATAGTCATTCAGTGACTCAGGCCGTTCCATCGCGTTGGCCATCAAGTCATGCTGACGATCCTGGGCCTCCTGAGTTCGATTGGCTGAGGTACGAAAGTCATCGAAGGTGTTCGGCATTTCGCCGTCCATGTTCGCCAAACGCTCAAAGTCCTCGGTGTTGGACTGATCGTCCTGAACAACAAGCTCCCGCTCGTCTTCGGTTTTGTTAGGATCAACCTTGTCTTCAGCAGTCTCCCTAGACGCTTCCTCTTCCTCGAGTTCAATCATCGGGTTGTCGTTGATCTCTTGCTCGACACGCTCCTGCAGAGCCATGACAGGTAACTGCAGAATCTCCATCGACTGGATCATCTTTGGCGCAAGTTTGTGCGTCTGGATCTGCTGTTGTTGAGGGGAAAACTGCAAACGCATGGAAACGGACCGTTGGAGGACTTCCTTGAAACCAAGTAGGGACTGCTGAGGCAAGTCGACCACTATGGCCGCCCGCCCGATAAATTTTATCACCCTTTTAAGGATCCGTCCGAGAGAATTCCATTAAAAGGCACGCGATTTGCGGCGCAACCCGCCAAAAGTCCTGAAATTGTTCCAATGCTCAGGGAATTATTAACTTTTTCCTCATGAGGATTCGTTTTGAAAGTGCCATCATCGACCGCGACACTTGGGAATGCTGAAAAGCCTAGAGTTTCTGTCTTCCCGACATGGCGTCAGCGAGAATCTCGCGATTGGTGTGCTCCAAAACGCTGCCCGTTGTGATTCCTCGGGCGAGCCTCGTTACCTGAACGGGAAATTCCGCAAGTTGATTGGTGATGAAGAGTGCAGAACCATCGCCTTCCACCGTCGGATTGGTTGCCATTATGACTTCGGTGAAGTTACCGCGTCGCACTCTCTCGACCAACGCGTCAATCGTCAGTTGCTCTGGGCCGATGCCTTCGAGCGGAGCGATCCGCCCGAGCAAGACGTGATATTGGCCCCTGAAAACGGCAGCTTGTTCAATGGCCATCAAATCGCGAGGCTGCTCAACGATGCACAACTTGGCTTGATCCCGAGTTGGATCACTGCAGATGGCACAAAGTTCCGATTCAGCCAAATTGTAACACTGCGAACAGTAGCAGACTTTTTCGCGCACGTCGCGGATGGCTTCCGACAAAGCCAGCGCTTCACCTTTACTTACACGTAGCAAATGGTAGGCAAGTCGTTCTGCGGATTTCTTCCCAATCCCTGGAAGTCTTCCGAGGCGGTCAATCAAGTTGGCCACCGATTGTGAATTCTCACTCATGCGAATTCCATTCGTTACGTTTGTCGTCCTGCCACATGGTGAAAGTATCGTTGACCAATTATTTGCGGCACCGAGCCAGTTTGCCGCGTTGGCAAGACATTTCCGCCCCCGATGCATGAGCGAGGAAACCAACCCAACACGCGAGAGAGGAAGCTACCCCATCTGTCGTCGCTCACGCTTCGGGCTGTGACTTGCAATCGTCTTCACTGCGAACTGTTCTACTGTAAGTTCGCCAATGCATCATGTTCTACTGAAAGTTCGCTAATGCATCATCAAGGCCTGGCAAGTCGATACCGCCTGTGGCCTCGCGCATCTTCTCAACACTCAGTTTTCGAACCTCAGCCAAAGCTTCGTTCATTGCGGCTGGAACAAGCTCCTCAATCAGCTCGACATCGTTCTTCTCCATCAGCTCGGGAGCGATGCGAAGTCGCTTGACCTCACCAATTCCAGACACCTCCACTTGCACCAAGTCCCCACCAGCTGAACCCGTGACAACTTTTCGTGCCAAACTTTCCCGCATCTCTTTGGCTTTTTCGCCCATTTGGCTGGCGTTTTTCAACAGCTGCGCAAATCCATTCAGATTTTTGAACACTCTTATGCTCCTGGTTTTCTACTTCCAACTAATGCCGGTATTAATATGCTTCTGTCCCATTGAGACTTCACGTGTTCGTCGCTCCAGATCCTGCATTGTCAGAACCATTGCGACTTGCAACTTGCGCTTCCTTGGGAGGATCAACTCGCACGATTTCGCCATCCAGGACTTCACACAGTCGTTTAACGTAAGGATCATTGGAAATCTCACGCATCCGCTGCTGCCGCTGAGCCGTTTTCGAAACCACCGCGGTCTTGCGAACAGGCTGTCCTGGGCGAACGTGAAATACGACGGAAATGCTTCGCCCAAGGTGCTGCTGCAAAGCCTTTTGCAATTCAGATTTCTTGTCAGGCTGCTCACAGTATTCCTTGGCCTGCGTACCGCCCGCTGGAAAAGTAACTTTCCAATTGCCGCTGTCTATGGCTTCGACGTCTTCAGCCATGCAGGCGAAGTCACAAAGCATACCATCGATTGCCGCCATACCTTGCTTCCACTGCTGCAGAGCATACGAGTCGCCGCCGGAACTGGCTTGCGACCTCGGCGGTGATGATGGAGCAGAAGGTACCGGGGGCGGTGCGTCCTGTATTTTCGTCTGCGCCGGGCTATTTGACGGAACAGGGCTGCTTGGCGAAGCTGTCGAGTTGGCCGCAGGTGTACTTTCTACGCCAGCCGAAAGGGGCTGAGCAGGTGTTGGGCTTGATGGCGTCGACTGTGGCTCCTCTAGCGTCGTAGCTAGGCCAGCAGAAAGGGTTGTCTCCGCTCGACTGACTACTGGCTCGGATGGGGCAGGGGAGTTTGCCTGAGGAGCGGAAGCCGCTGGCTTTGCGGAATCGGATTTCGCTGCTCCCGCTTGAAAGAATTCAGCTAGGCCTCCGACTTCAGCCTTTTTTTTTTGAGGCGCTGGCTTGGCTAACTGGCCACTTTGCAGACGCTCCAACAAGTCTGGTATCGACGCAATTTGCTCGAGCTCGCAGATCTGTATAAGTGCAACTTCCAGCAACGTCACCGAAGAAATACTCGAACGCATCCGCACCAAGGACTCATCAAGTATTTGCACCGCGGCAAGAACCGTGTGCAGTCCCCAGGCTTCGGCCATCTCCTTGAGCTTGCCGTGGCTAACGGGATTGGCAAGCTTCAGTAAGTCGGCTCCACCGCCAACGGCAACCGCCATTAGATCTCGCAAGTAGCCCAGAAGTTGCTCCGCCAGCTGCCCCGCATCAGCCCCAGCACGAACGGCTTCATCGACCAGCTGAATCGCCTTGAGTCGGTCCGCTTGCATCAGAACTTCGGCAAAAGCCTGCAAGCGGCTCTCATCAGCGGTCCCCAACAAGTCGTGAACTTGATCGACCGTGATGCGGTCGACCGAGAAACTCATCACTTGCTCCAGCAAAGACTGACTGTCCCGCATGGAACCAGCAGCGCGTCGAGCTAGCAAGCCCAGAGCCTCGTCGTCGGCTTGGTAGCCTTCGCATTCGGAAATCTCTTTCAAGCGTCCTTGAATGGCCTCCAATTGCACTGGCGCAAAATCAAATCTCTGGCAACGGGAAAGAACCGTGATCGGAATCTTGTCGGGATCGGTAGTGCAAAAGATAAACTTAACGTGCGGCGGAGGTTCTTCCAAAGTCTTCAACAATGCGTTGAAGGCTTGGTTGGTGAGCATATGGACTTCGTCAATGATATAGATCTTATAAACCGAACGACTCGGACGCACATTCACGTTCGCCCGTAATTGCCGAATTTCTTCGATACCACGATTGCTGGCACCATCGATCTCTATCACGTCGATGTCTTCGCCTGTATCGATCGCCTGCGCGATTTCCGTGGCGTGATCCTCAGAACTTCCTTCTGGAATATTCAGAGCTTTAGCAAAGATACGAGCCGTCGAGGTCTTCCCAACTCCACGTGCTCCGGTGAATAGATACGCGTGGCCGACCCGGCCAGAGGAAATTGCACGGTTGAGAGCCTGAGAGATATGATCCTGGCCAATCAGCTCACCAAAGCTCTTGGGGCGATAACGACGGGCGACAACGGTATAGCCTTCGCCCGTTGCATCCACTTCCGCTTCGTTATCCATTCTGCCTCCGCAGACTCTTCGTTTGAACTCTTCTCGTAGTCATCTGCATCAGAATCTGGAGCGTGAACACGCTACACGCACTACGCGTTAGCAAATGAATAAGAGAGAAGAATCATAGGTACTTTTCTGCCCAAAAGGAAGCGTGCAAGAGACGTGGTAAGAGCAAAGCAAATTTCGGCCTGCCGCCGACCCGTTCTTAGTAGGTGGGCTCGAACAGGGGAGATGAGGAATTCCGGGACAGTTTGCCAATCAGGATCTGGGCTTCCGTTCTCCCAGCGTTCAAGAACACTGCCGAGAAAAACGGAAATTCACAGGTTTTCTAAAAGAAAGCTCACCTGCCCGTCAGAGGCTCCCGCACAAGAGTACCCCGCTTATGGCTGCTCCAATTAAGTCCTGACCAGTTTCACGGCTCCCCCTCGCGAGAGCCACTGTCAGGCAGGTGGCATAAGTTCGTAATCTTAATGAATCAGATCCAGTTGACCAGTCCAAGTCTTGCAGACATCCCGAACTTGGCCGCACGCGATTCCTACAAACTACGAGTTTGATCGTCGTCCGCGGCCACGCCCTCTTCCTCCTCCACGGCTTTCGCTGCGGCGATGATTCTCAGTGTTCGCTTCGATCAGTGGCTCTAACGCTTGACTCCAAGTCGGAATGTTGCGGTGTTTCTTGCGGCTGGACTCATCCTCCTCGTCTCTGCCCTCTACATCACGATCCCTGGAAGATCCACGGCTAGGCTCCTCCGCATCGCGTTTGCCACCGCGGCCTCGACGACCGCGTCTTGGCTCATCCTCTTCTTCGTTACGGCGATCACGATCACGGCGGCGAGATCTCACTTCACGATCCAAGTCATCATCTTGCTCTTCTGAACTCTCACGATCTCCTCGACCGCCATCCCCTCGCTCGTCGCGAATTCGGCCGCGATCTTCCCGGACTCGCTCTCGGTCACGACCTTCTTCCTCATCACGACGACTTTCTGCTTGTCCATCCTCATCGCGAGAGGTACGTCGTCCGCGACGTCGGCGGCGGCTTGAACGACGCTCGACTTCTTCGCCCTCGTCCCGATCAAAGCTCAAGTCATCCTCAAACTCAGCGGAAGGCTCATCCAAATCAGCTTGAGCATTTTCTTCCAGCGGCTCTTCCGAACGAGCTTCCGAATCCCGGTTGCGTCGGCGCCCGCCGCGGCGTCTGCGGCGACCTCGTCGTGCTTCTTCACGACCTTCATCTTCAGACTCAGAGCTCGCGTCCTGTGGCTCTTCCTTCTTTGTGCGGAATGAGAGAGAAACCTCTTCTGGCTCCTCACCGCCACGGTCATCTTCGTCGTCTGAATCACGTCGCGAACTCAAAGGCTCATCATCGTCCCAACCAAGGTCATCGACAACTCGCTTCTCTCGCTTCTCCGCAGGATCACGTCGCGGAGCATCGGCAAACATGGCTTCGAGTGCCGGATTCTCAGTGTCTTGTTCGGCAGCTTCTTCACCAAAGATATCCAATTTCGGCTTGGCTTCCTCTTCAGAACCAGCGGGAATCGCCTCTGCCACCGTGTCATCAGCCTCCTCAACCTCGGGTTCGCTGGAGCCACCGAGACTGAACATGTTCGCCAGTTTTTCCCATGAAGATTTCTTCTTCGGCTTCTTGGCCACTTTCTCTTCCAAAGCTGAGGGCTTGGAAGCCATCGATCTGGCTGGAGCAAGAGCTTGAATCACATCAGGCTCATCTGATGCATCGGCGGGCTCATCCGCTTCGACAGCTGGCGCAAGATCTTGCGTGCGGAATCGTTTGAAAGACAAAGCGGCATCGGGATCTGCATCTTCTGACTCAGAATTAGCCGCAGTATCTTCCGCTTCTTGAGCATCCTCATCGGCAGCTAATTCGGCTTCGTCTTTGGGCGTCTCAGCTTCGGCAACAGAATCAGACGCTACGTCCGAATCGTCCTGCTGCTCCGTTTCGATTACGGTCGGTGTATCATCACCGAGCTCATCCTCCTGCTGGGGTGTTGCTTCCGCAGCCTCTTCTCCTGAAGCGACCGGCTTTTTTTCCTGCTTCTCAGGCAGAGGATCCATACCAGGGGCACCGAGAAGATCTGCAAGTGATTTCCAATGATCAGCCATAGAAATGTAAGGTCTCTAATTAGTGTTTTTTCTTCGCTTCGGCCTGTGTTGCTGCGGACACTCTTTCCTCCGCTAGCCCGCTCTCAATTGGTGGGGTCGAAGTAGATTTGAATTTGCTGTCGATTATCTCGTCCCTAAGACCCCGTCAGCGGTTGTTTTCGGTTCGATACGTGTTCCAGTGGCACGACACTGCATCCTAGGATTTTTGGCCCTTTGCTGCTGGGCCAATCTGCCTCAATCGGGAATTCGGTGGTCAAGCTAGACCAGCCCGCCGTGCTTTTCCGCCCAGTTCGCCCAATCCACCGGGATACGTCCTTATCAAGGAAGCATTCCTGTGGCCATGAGGCGGCTTTTTTTCTCGTGCGGTGCAAGGATTATAGCCACAGGTCCCCGTTTCGGAAGGCGAATCAGCCCAGGCCCCGCGGCGAATCGGCGGTCTTCAGGTCGCTCAGCCGTGGCAGTGCCGCCCTGGTACCCACGCCGAACGCAAACGCCCCGCAACTCGATTTTTCGAGCATAACTCGGGCTAACCAAATAGCGATTGTCCTCGGCCTGATAACAAGCCTGCTCCACCTCGCGGGGCCTTCTCATCGTCTGCGATTGGAATTAGGAGGATCACGATACTCGCGTCAGTTTAGTTATTCGGCCTGTTCGGACCCATTCGGCAACGAAAATACTGCCATCAGCTGCAAAACAGGCATCGTGAGGATGCACAAACTTGCCTTCCTGCCATTTGGATTCGTCTCCCCGAATAGCCTTCCGCTGGTCAGCTGAAATGCGCGCGACATCCGCTCCAAGCTGAACTACCGGTTTGTTGTCTCGGTCCAACAAGGAAATGCGAGCGACCAGCTCCGGTACCAAAGTCAGATCTCCTTGGATGTCTACGTTGGCCGGTAAGCCAAATCCCGAAATGGTATCGATATAAGTTCCGTCCAGGAAGAACCGCTGCAATGTATTGTGTGCACGATCGGTGACAATCAAGATTGGCTTTTCGCCTCGATCGTCGATCCAAATACCATGCGGAGTCTGAAAAGTTCCCTTGCCATCTCCGGGGCCGCCAAAGCAACTAAGCCAGTTGCCGTGTTTGTCGTAGCGATGGATGAAGAACGCGCCGTACCCGTCGGCCAACATGAATCCGCCATCATCGAGAAACGCAAAGTTAGTCGGCATGAATCGATCGCGCCCCCAAATTTTCCTAGGACTCGCCGCTTCGCCCTCGGCGTACTTGCCACTTCTGATTGGGGCAAAACGCTGCCAGACTACTTCGCCCTTCAAAGTCATTTTCGCGAAAGACTTCACGTTTTGGTATGCCGCGACGTAGAGAAACTCCTCGCCATCCTCTTCACGTACTTCAATGCCATGACCGCCACCTTGAAACTGGCTGCCAAAGGCGCGAATGAATTTACCCGTCGAATCAAAGACGAAAATCGAGGGATGATCAGTCAGATCCGCCTTGCCTTCGTGAATCACGTATAGATTCTGAGCCTTATCAACCGCGACATTATGCGTCGTCTGCCAATGAAAGGAATCGGGCAACTTCGCCCACTGATGCTCGACTCGAAATTGATGCTCGCCACTGCCAATCACCACCTCACGGTTGGTCCGACTTGCCGTCGCTATGTTCGGAGCGGTCACTGTGGCTGCTGCTATGGTGGTGCCTGCTGCAACGGTGCCCACAAATGAGCGACGATTGGAAAAAGCCTTATCTTGGGTCATGTCTTGTCCATCCAAATAGTTGTTGTGGGGACCGCACCAGAAGTAATCTGGCCATTCTTACTGTGGTCGATGAAAGTGGGCGTTGCACAAAGTTGCAAACTGGTTTCAATAGCAATGTCCTTTATACTGACGCGATTTGAATTGTCATTTCGCAGCTTGGCACCATTCTTAGCCCCCACGGTATCAACTCCCAGGGACAGATAGCTCGCTGATTATCCAACATGCAGCACTAAATCTCCAGCACTACAATCAAAGCCCGATCGAGAATCTGCGAAGCTGCAGCTTCGCTGCAAGGGCACAAAGGCGCGATATGAAAGCACTTGTGAAAAGCAAGTCGGAACCTGGTCTGTGGCTGGAAGACGTTCCTATGCCAGAGCGGGGCATCAATGATGTTCTCATCGAGATCGATCGTACGGGGATCTGCGGAACGGACTTGCACATCTACAAGTGGGACAACTGGGCTCAAGCTACAATTCCAGTACCAATGGTCGTCGGCCATGAATTTGTCGGGCGGATCGTGGAGGTAGGCTCGAACGTCAAAGATTTTTCGGTTGGCGATATCGTCAGCGGAGAGGGGCACCTCGTCTGCGGTCGCTGCCGAAACTGCATGGCCGGGAGACGACATCTTTGCAACGACACGCACGGGATCGGAGTCAACAGCCCCGGTGCCTTTGCCGAGTACCTGGCACTTCCGATGACGAACGTCTGGCTGCACGCTCCTGGTATCAACTTAGACGTCGCCTCACTATTCGATCCTCTTGGCAATGCAGTTCATACGGCACTCTCTTTTCCCGTTCTTGGCGAAGATGTGCTGATCACCGGCGCGGGGCCCATCGGCTGCATGGCAGCCGCAGTCGCTCGCAACGCAGGGGCTCGCTACGTCGTGGTGACGGACGTCAATCCGTGGCGACTGGAAGTTGCTAAGCAGATGGGCGCTATACGCGTTGTTGATGTTCGAAGTGAGAAGCTGGAAGATGTCCAAGAAGAGCTCGGCATGCAAGAGGGCTTCGATGTCGGTCTGGAAATGTCGGGTAATCCAGACGCATTTCGCAGCATGCTGACCAACATGGCGCACGGCGGCAAGATCGCGATGCTTGGAATTCCCGCGGAGCCGATTTCAATTGACTGGAATGAAGTCGTCTTCAACATGCTAACAATCAAAGGCATCTATGGTCGCGAAATGTACGAAACCTGGTACAAGATGACGGTGATGGTCCAAGGTGGCTTGGACATCGGCCCCGTGATCACACATCGCTACCACTACAGCGAATTCCAAGAAGGCTTCGAAGCCATGGCGACTGGACTCACCGGCAAGTCCATTCTTTACTGGCGTGAAGAACCCAAGATCCAAAACACAAACTTGCCGCAGGCCTGATAGTCTTTCCCGCGAACGCATCAGAAGAGACAGACAACCCGCTAGGAACAAAACGATGTACGGAACATTTCAAGCACACTTGCAAGAACAGCTCGCAGAGATTGAGTCAGCCGGGCTGAACAAAGCAGAAAGAGTCATCACCACACCGCAGAGCTCGTCCATTAACGTATCCAGCGGTGAGAAAGTACTGAACTTTTGCGCCAACAACTACCTCGGCTTGGCAGATAACGAGCAGATTCAAAAATCGGCTCAGGATGCACTCGAGAACTGGGGCTATGGCCTGGCTTCCGTACGATTCATCTGCGGTACCCAGCAATTACACAAGACCCTTGAAGAACGGCTTAGCGATTTCCTTGGGACCGAAGACACGATTCTTTACTCGTCTTGCTTCGACGCGAATGGCGGATTGTTTGAAACGTTGCTGACGGCGGAAGACGCGATCATCTCTGATGAACTCAATCATGCGAGCATCATCGATGGTGTGCGATTGTGCAAAGCCAATCGCTACCGCTACAAGAACAACGACATGCAAGACTTAGAAGAGAAGCTGAAGGCAGCTTCGGAGCATCGCTTCAAGCTGATCGCAACAGATGGTGTCTTCTCAATGGACGGCACGATCGCCGATCTTCCATCTATCTGCGAACTGGCGGACAAGTACCAAGCTCTCGTCATGGTCGACGACTCGCACGCCGTTGGCTTTATGGGTAAGCACGGCAAGGGCACGCACGAACACCATGATGTCATTGAACGCGTCGACATCACCACAGGCACCTTCGGCAAAGCCCTCGGCGGAGCGAGCGGCGGTTACACTTCAGGACGAAAAGAAATCGTTTCCATGCTTCGCCAGCGATCACGCCCGTACTTATTCTCGAATTCTTTGGCACCTCCCATCGCAGCTGGCACTCTAGCGGCGTTGGATCTACTGCAAGAGTCGACCACACTGCGTGACAAACTGGAAGAAAACACGAAGTACTTCCGTTCGGCCATTTCACAGATTGGCCTAGAAGTAATTCCCGGAGAGCACCCAATTGTTCCGGTCATGCTCGGCGATGCCAAGCTTGCGAATAAGTTCGCAGATTACCTGCTCGGCGAAGGCATCTACGTCATTGGCTTCTCTTATCCAGTTGTACCGAAGGGCAAAGCGCGGATTCGCACGCAGATATCAGCAGCCCACAATCGCGAAGATCTTGAGTTTGTCGTCGAGAAATTCCGCCAAGCCAAAGAGAGTCTTGGGCTCTAGTCAACTAGTCTGGCCTCTCGCCCAAGTAAAGCCGCCCCCCGACTACTTCAATCTGCCGAAAGTCTCGACGACTTCCGCTACTGGATAATTTTTCAAGCTCGAAGCTATCATATTGCACTGATTACACTTGGGAGAGTTCCTTCAACAGATTCGGGCAAGCTGCCTGTAGCATGTCTAGGACGTAGCTGAATCCGTCATCTTCGCCGTAGTAAGGATCCGGGACGTCGCCCGGATACTTATCACGATCCTCGCCTTCCAAGTAGTCGCTCATCATCTTCAGCTTCGAAGTAGGACCACCAGCCGTTTGCTCAAGAGAGTGGTAGTTTGCCGAATCCATTGCGATAATCAAGTCGAACCGTTCGAAATCACGTTCGGCAACCATTCGAGAGCGACTCGTTAGCTCGATACCACGCTCGGCGGCACTTGCACGCATTCGAGCATCTGCTGGCTCACCGATGTGATAACTGCTCGTCCCGGCTGAATCAACTTGCACCTGCTCCGCCAGCCCTTGTACATCCACTAGGTGCTGCAGAACGCCTTCTGCGGCAGGGGACCGACAGATGTTGCCAAGACAGACGAAAAGTACTTGCTTGGGTTGCACTCTAATGCACGCCTTTACTCGGGAGGGACTATCGAACAAGACTTTGCTAGCATTGAACCTAACGACCACATGCTGGCGTTCGGTGATATTGGAGGGTTATCTTAACCGCCTTTTAACGTGACGTTAATCAATGCAATGCGAAAATGTGATACGATCGTTCCTCTGTGGAAGTAGCGATGGCTTAGTTGTGAAAAGACATGAACTCACAATTACATTTGAAATAGAAAACCAATCGGATCACTGGCTATCCCATTAGCGACAAGGAAGTCCTCTCGAGGAATAGAACTGTGACCACTTTTTACTGCAAAGACGAAAAGGTCGTGTATCTGTTCGATCGCTATTCGAACCATCCGGACCCAACCAGCAAGAATGTGTTTGCCTCCAAGAAGGGAGAGCAGTATCAGTATCAGGTTGAGAAGTACTGGGTGGTTACCCGCATTCTGGATGACGATCGCATTGAAGCCATTTCAAGGAGCGGGACGGTGCATGAGATCGACTGCCATGATCCGCGGCTGAGAAAGGCAACTTGGTGGGAACGTACGTTCAAATCAAAAGCATTCCCTCAGCGAACAAACCAACAGCAAGCTGGCGAACCTGCGTGCGACTTCAGCAAGATCTCTTAGCGCCAGCAACGCAATAATTGGCTTCCGACTGCGCTGACGTTTCCCAAATCGGCACTGGAGCAACGATGCTCAAGTTCGGCTTCTAAGCCAAGTGTTGTTTGGACAGAAAACCTTAGACTGCAAAAGGCGGTGTCAGAAACATCCACCCCAGCGATTCCCCGCAGGCGCCCGACTCAGCTCAGCCCGCAAAGTTTGACTAAGCAGCATTCGCAACTCAGGCGGAACAGTGCCCCAACTTAGTGCCTCACTTCCGGCAGAATCGTTAGGAATGTCCTAGCCACTACAATCGGAATTCCCGATCAGTCTGATAGGCCCAGACTATCAGCAAACGACTCTCGGAGCCAAGCTCCAGCCCACTGAGATTGAGATAATCGGATGAAATCCAAGTACCTGCCCCCGCTCATTTGTTTACTTGCAATCGCACCTGGCTGCCAACGGCTGGCAAGAAGATCTCCGGCCCAACTCTGGAGATCAGCCTGCGCAAGCTCCGATTGCGACTTGTCCTGCGACTCGCTCAGCAGCGCGGAAAGCGGTCGACAAGTTAAACACTGTGGGACACCCATCGAGCCTCACAGTGATCCCTCCGCGATAGCCGCACACGTACACGGCGACGAGTGGACGGTAAACCGGTATCGACCGAGCTCAAAAACATATCATTTCCAAGATAAGGCCCCTGGCCCGCTGGCGAAGACCGACAATCCCGAGCGAATCAAAATTGAAAACGCGACTCGGCAACCGGTGAAGTTTGCAGCTGCGAGAGGAGCTAACGTCTTGCCCGCGAGTTTTTCCGTATCGGCCGACTTACCTAACGACGATTCTGGTCACCATCGAATTTCAGACTCCCTCCACATCTCGGAAGCTACCGGCCCCACCCCGAACGTCATCCAAGTTCACCGTCGAAGCTTGAGCGAAGATCTCGTGAATCATTCCAGTGGCGTAGCCCCACTCCAACCAAGCTTTTCGACCATGGCGTACGGCTCGAACGCGAATGCCGAAATCGTTATTGCAGATGATGTACCTAATGGTTCAGATACAGATACAGAAGCAGCAAACCTGCAAGAAGCCTCCAAACTTGAATTGGAGTAATATCACGCGGTCCGGTGAGTAGCATTACAGATCGAGTAACCTGGCCGGATTCTGCACGAGCAAGCTTTGGCGGGTCGGCTCATCCAAGCCAAGTGAATCTCTCAACCAGCAGTCTGCATCTTGCATTCTGCTGGCAGATCCGACGAAGTGATCTCCAGACGCGTCGCGACAGGCTCGATCTTCTCCGATGGTCACTTTCCGATCTCCCAAGCGATAGGTTCCAGGGCCTAAGCCTGCCGCACTGATCGCGTCCGAAACCACCAGCAGATTTTTGAGCGGCACCCAATCGAGCAGACTGCGAAACAGTAGCTCCGGCACATGGAACCCATCTGCGATCAACGAATACCGAAGCCGATCTTTCAGGCGCAAAGCGCGGTAGATAATGTTATTATGCCGGTCCATTAACCTTGGGCAGCCGTTTCCAAGATGCGTAAATAGACTTAGCCCAGCGTCGATACATTCCTCAAGCTGTGAAAGCGACGCATCGCTATGCCCTGCGGCGATAACAATACCTCGCTCGTGACATTGATGGGTCATTCGACCGTCGGTGTCAATCTCTGGAGCTAGGGTCACGATCTTTGCTAGGTCACCAGCCGTATCCAGAAGCCTCTCCATCAATGCTTGATCCTGCGAGGCAGCGTGCTGTTTAGGATGTGCACCGATGTAACCGGCTACAGGAGAGAGAAAGGGACCTTCGATGTGTACCCCTCGAAAAACCTGATGCGCAACTTCATAAGCTTCCCTCGCTCGCCCAATATTTTCGAGGCAGCGAATCATCGCCTCGGGTGAGGCGGTGATGACCGTTGGCAGAGCTGCCTCCACTCCGTCATCGAGCATTGCCTGTGCAGAACGTGCTAACTCGTCCATCGAGATCTCAGGGTCATTGAAGTCGACGCCCACATAGCCGTTGACTTGCAAGTCGATAAATCCGTGAGCAATCGCAGGACCAGTAAAATTTGGCATTCGTTTCGAAAGTGTAGCTGAGGAAGCAGTTTAGACCCTAGTGAAACTGCCAACTTAACCCAACTGCTCAGCGTTAGCCATCGTTGCTTCAGACAGTAAACTTGCGCTGGCGGAGTCGAGCGCTAGCGTGGTGTTGCCATGCTGTTGCAAAATCGAAGCGGGAACTTGTGGCGACACCTCGGACTCCAGAGCATCTCGTACCGCCGCCGCCTTTCGATTGTCAGGCACGCAACACAAGACTTGTTTGGCTTTTAAAATCTGCTGCACCGACATGCTGATTGCATGGGTTGGCACTTGCTCAAAGGAATCAAACCAGCCCTCGCCTACTTGCTGCCGTCGACAGGGCTCATCGAGCTCAACGATGAGATAAGGATCCGTCGCCTTGAAATCCGCCGGGGGATCGTTAAACGCAAGGTGCCCGTTTTCACCTATTCCACATAGCAACAAGTCGATCGACTTGCCAGCGATGGCAGCATTGGCAGCTGCCTGCAACTCAGCTTGTGGTCGCATCCCATCCATGAAGAAGAATGACTTCAGAGAGACTTTGTCGACGAAACGCGAGGCCAAATAGCCACAGAAGGAGGCCGAGTGCTTGCTATTAATACCCAAATACTCATCGAGGTGAAACCCATTGACTCGTGACCAGTCGATTTCCGCTTCGCGGACCAGATTATCCAAGGTTTCAAACTGACTTGAGCCGGTCGCGACAACCAAATTGCATTCATCTTTCTCAGCCAGAACCCCACGAAGAACTTCTGAGGCTTGCTGAGCGACGTAGCGGCCCAGTTCACTACGATCTTGGGCAATAACTACTTTCATGACTCGTCTCCGTCGTTGGACTCTTTCCAGCGGCTAGATTTGCCCTCGCCCAAAAAGGGCTCCGGCGAACGATGGCTATCGCCTTGCCTTTCCAAGGGCAGATTCGCACGCGTTCTGGCTCGCACTCAGTTTCACACTCTGGGCTTGGATTGGCTAGTCCCAGAATTGCAGGACTGTAAGAAAGTGACCTTATGCCACGCAGCTCAAAATGGCCCAAGCCCGAAAAACCACCAGAACGGGCTAGGCGGCAGAGCGTTTGCGCCGACGCGCCAGTGTAGGTTTTCCCCATAACAGCTGCATGAAAACGCCACCAAGGGACGAATCCCGCCGCTATCGATTGACATCGGAAGATCAAACCCCCATGATAGAAGGCTGATGAATGCGCGGGTCGGTGGGCAGCTGCTGAACAATTTCAATTTTTTGACGCGAACAGGATCACCTTTGGCATTGTTTTCGGTGTCGTTAAGGAATCAACGAAAACTCAATTTCTAGTAGGGAGAGTGATCACATGGCTTCAGGAACTTTTTTTGTCAAGTCATGCGCTACTTGTGGTCGGTTACTCGAGATCCGAGTTGAGCTTCTGGGCAAAAAAGTCGAATGCGTTCATTGTGGTGCGGACTTCGTAGCCCGCGAAGAGAACGACGATCCGGATGCCAAACGTGTTGAGCAAGCGTTGGCTCGCGCTCAAGCATATATCGACTCAGTCGCCTCAGTAGCCCCAAGCAATACCGCAGCCAGTCGCGGCTGCTAAGTCTTCCCAGTAGTTGGGATAAGTCTTCGCGGTGCAAGCTGGATTGAGTATCTCGACCCCTTCTGCCTTGAGCCCGACCAAAGCCAAACTCATTGCCATGCGGTGGTCATCATAAGTTTCAATGGTGGCAGCGTGAATCTGATCTGGAGGCACGATCGTCATCCCGTCTTTTCGCTCATCGACCTTCGCTCCAAGCTTACGAAGCTCTCTGGCCAAGTCACCAATTCGGTCCGTTTCCTTCAATCGGTTATGCGCTACTCCGCGAACGGTTGTCGGCCCATCTGCAAACATGGCAACTGCCGCCAAGGTCTGAACCGTATCGCTTATGTCAGCCATGTCCACATCGACGCCGCGAAGTGAATCGCCAGACGTGACGGTCACTTGGTTCGCTTCATATTCAACTTCGCAGCCCATCAGTCGCAATACTTCGCAAATGCCAACATCGCCTTGCAGAGAATCGCGTGAGAGTCCCGTCACCGTTGCCGATCCACCTGCGATTGCGGCTGCCGCCCAAAAGTAGCTGGCTGCCGAGGCGTCAGGCTCGATGCAATAGTCCGTGCCTTGATATCTGTTGTTTGACACGACACCAATTCGCGGCAGATCCAATTCAATCTTTGCTCCAAACGACTCCATAACTGCAGCGGTCATCTTGACGTAAGGCACGGAGACGAGCTCCCCGACCACTTCCAGCGTCACATCACCGGCCGCCATCGGAGCGGCCATCATCAGTCCAGAGAGATACTGGCTGGAGATGTTACCTTGAATCGGAACCCTGCTTCCCAACAGCCCCGATGCATAGGCACGCAGGGGAGGGCAGTCTGGATTCTGCTCGTTCTCGGTTGTGACATCCGCTCCCCACTGACGCAATGCATTGACGAGATCGCCAATCGGTCGTTCGTGCATGCGAGGAACGCCTGACAGCCTGAAGTTTCCGTGGCAAGCCGCCAACGCTGCGGTCAAAAAGCGGATCGTGGTTCCGCTGTTACCGACAAAAATATCGGCTTCGGACTTGGGGAACTTTCCGTCACAGCCAGCAATCTGAATGATTTGCGATTCAGTATCATGCTCAAGCTCAACTCCCAGCGACTTCCATGCCTCAATCATGACTTGCGTGTCGTCGCTATCGAGTGCGCCGCGCAAGGTACTTTCGCCACTCGCCAAAGCTGCGCAAACCAAAGCTCGATTGGTAATGCTCTTGCTACCGGGAGGCGACATCCGAGCCTCAATCGGCCCGCATGGATTCACAAGGACGGAATTAGAACTCTGGATCATTTGGTTCGTCAGCTATCGAGCAACAGATTGGATTGATGATCAGCCAAGGAAGTTATCAGGTCGTCCCGCATCCTACGAGTCCCCAAAGTGGCACTGGCTTCCAGTCTGGATATTAAGCATGCGATACCCTAGGTCAAAGAGGCATCTTTCAACCCCAAAAGCAATCGACGGAGATGTTCAAGCCCTGTCTTGCCGATCCGAGGTAGTAAGACATCAGGGTGTCCGCCCATGTGACGACGAAACACTTTGCTCTGCGTTCCATCAGTCAAAGCGAAACATAAAGGAAATGCCTTCTGCGATTCCAGCATTTCTTCTGAACTAGGATAGCGGGCAACAAGCATAGCCAGATCACTTTGCTGCTGGCGTGCTAAAGATTCGACGCAGGCGATGAGTGATTCGTCGGATTCTAGCTCCAAATCTTCCTGGCCTTCAATCCACTTCTTGGTGGTAGAAATATTTGCAACGCTCAAGTTGCCTGAGCTAGTCGCCCCGCCGGGATCTGCAGACAGTAGCCAGTCTGCAACTCGGCTGCCTGGACCAATTTCCAAAGTCGCCAGTGTTTTGTTTTGTTCTCGGAGCAAACGAACCACTACATCGTGCAATTCGGCGTCTCCCTCGCCAAAGATCAATTCGCCCATTGCCTCGTGGATTTCGTCCACTGTCGGCTGAATGAGCTCGCGAAATTGTTCCTCAGATATCGAGCGAGCTGCGATTCGAAGTGTGATTGTAGCGCGGCTAACCGTGATGCCGACCGCTGGAACTCGACCTCGCTGCGTGAGGTTGGGGATCTTAGACTCGACATCACTCTCTCCGATTCCAAACAATTTGATCACGTGATAACGCATCGCCCCATGGGCGTTTCCAGCCTGAGATTCGATTCGTGGAGCGACGGTGAGCTCCCACATTTCTTTCATTTCGGCCGGAACACCAGGTAACGCGAAAAAGCGTGAGGATTTCCCATCACCCTCGATGGTGAGATCGATGCCGGGAGCAGAACCGTGAGGATTCTCGATGATCTGACTTCCTGCGGGAAACATGGCTTGAATGCGATTTCGTTCTGGCATCTCGCGGCGCCGTTTGGCGAATAACGCTTGAATGTACCGCAGCGAAGGTTCGTCTAATTCAAGTGACCGATCGAACGCGGCAGCCATGGCTTGTCTAGTAAGATCATCAAGAGTCGGGCCTAATCCGCCTGTGCATATAACAAAGTCCGATCGCCCAGCTGCCGCTCGAAGTACCTCGATGTTTTCGCCGAGGTCGTCACCAACCGTGGTATGAAAGGCCACGCGTATCCCGAGATCCCCCAGCTTCTTGCTGAGCCACTGTGAGTTGGTGTCCAGGCGCTGACCACTGCTTAGCTCGTCGCCAATCGCGATAATCTCAGCTTGCATAAGCATGCTCCTTGCTGTAACTAGAGAGTTCCTTCCCACGCTTGACTTCTCGACTTGGTTGCTCTCTCCGACCGTGCCCCTCGCGAATATTACAGAGGCCGAGCGAGTCTGAAAATGCCTCTCGCTTACGCTTCGGGGTTAGTAAGAACGGTGTGCTATTGCATCTTCAGCGGCTATTTCATGGCGGCCAACCATGCACGATCAAAGGTATGCCACAACTTCTTGCGAGTCATCTTCATGGATTCTCGTTTAGCATTGGCTCGAACGGAAACAGTATTGATTTGATCCTTGATTCTGTCCAGAAACACCGTGTTCACCAAGGCAAGCGTCTCGTCCGTTTCAGGTAACTCCATTTCGAAATAAACCCACAGCCAACCTTTGTCCAACTCTTTGCCGATAAAATGCACTTTAGAGAGGGGAGTCTTCTCCGTGATTTCCTCAGCCTTGGCTGCCGACTCAGGCAGCATATAAAAATGGCCTTCCAGGTACTTCATTAGTTCTTTGTCGACCTGATCTTTCTCGATGTCAACGCGTTTCCCCAAGACCGCACTCAAGGCATTATCCATGTCGGTTGAATGGAGCTTGAATGAAACTTCAATGCGTTTCGACTTCACATTGTATTCCAACTCCGCAACGCTCGTGTGGAACGGATGCAGAGGGGGCGAAGCGGCTTGGACCGCACGTTCAGCTCCAAGCTGGCAAACAAAAATCGCAGCGAAGCAAGTAAGCCTGGCTGCGATATCATGTTGCGTTCGAGTTCTTGGCATATTTTTAGCAAGAAGAAAGAAGGTGCGGTTGGCAAACGCCTCAGGGGCACTCAGTTTCGCGTCGCACTTTTAGAGGTGGATTTCCCGCGTTTTATCCAGCTTATTTAGCAGACTCTACCTTTTTCTTAGCAGCAGACTTCTTGGAAGCAGCCTTTGCCTCTGTTTTTTCAACGCGAACATTGACTTTGATCTCAGGAGTATCTCCCTTCTTCTCAGTCTTCACGTCCACGTTAAGTTGAGGCTTCTTAGCATTCGATTCGGAAGAGGCTGCTGCCTTGGCTTTTTCAGCCTTTGCCTTTTCCGCAGCTTCTTTTTGCTTCTTTTGCTGTTCTTCGCGTTTCTTCTTGGCGGCTTCTTCGCGACGCTTGGCATCACGCATTGGATTCGAGCCACCGCCGAAGCGTGAAGGAGCTCTTCCTCCACCTTTGTAAATTTGGAAGCGGCTAGGCTCAAGCTTCGGTGGGAAGTAGTTGTTGTCGCGGTTGCCGTCCGCTGTCTCGCGGTGCGGATCCAACTCGACGCTCGCAAGTTCCTTTTCAGAAAGAACCGTAGTTCGCATCGAACTACTATTCTTGTTAAACGCTTCGGCAGGCAAGCGAACAATTTCGCTTGAGCCATCGGTGTAGTGCATCTTCAAGATGACAGGCATAACCAGACCACCAACGTTTTTCACTTCAATGGTGTAGACGTTTTCCTTGCTGTTGATCAGTTCTTTCTCTTCCTTGCTCAGCCCCTGCATTGCCTTGCGGAAGGCATCGCGACGTTCTGGAGTAACTTCAAGCTCATCGTAGCTGTTGTAGAAATCCTTGAGTTCAGGAAACTCATTCGCACGCTTCGGCAACGCTTCGTTCCGAATCTTCGAAAGCGTTGGAGTCTGACCTTCACGAGCGGCTCGCTTGCGATCTGCATCCTTATCAGGATCGCCATCGGTTGGCATGGCCCAAGTCACGCTGTCGATCGCCAAGTCGCAGTGCTCCGTGGTGTAAAACCAACCTCTCCAGAACCAATCCAAATCAACGCCAGAAGCGTCTTCCATTGTGCGGAAAAAGTCAGCAGGCATCGGACGCTTGAACTTCCAGCGACGAGCATACTCCTTGAATGCGAAGTCGAATAACTCGCGGCCCAGAACGGTCTCACGCAAAATGTTGAGCGCAGTGGCAGGCTTCGCATAAGCATTGTTGCCGAACTGTAAAACAGATTCGCTATTGGTCATGATCGGCACCTGATTAGAGCTCATCATGTAGCTGGCGATGGCTTCTGGATCACCGCGGCGTGACGGGTAGTCATCTTCCCATTCTTGCTCGGTCAAGTACTGCAGGAAGGTGTTCAGTCCTTCGTCCATCCAAGTCCATTGACGTTCGTCCGAGTTGACGATCATAGGAAAGTAGTTGTGCCCGACCTCGTGAATAATCACGGAGATCAAACCGTATTTCGTGCGTGCCGAGTAAGTTCCATCCTTGTCCGGGCGCGGACCGTTGAAGCAGATCATCGGGTATTCCATACCGTAAACAGGACCATTGACGCTAATCGCAGTTGGGTAAGGATACGCAAAGGTGTAGCGACTGTAGACGTTCAAAGTGTGAATGATTGAGTGCGTCGAGTACTTACTCCAAAGTGGTTCGGCTTCGTTCGGATAGTACGACATCGCCATCACTTCATTGCCTTCGACGCTGTGTCCCTGGGCATCCCAGATGAACTTACGGCTACTGGCCCATGCGAAGTCACGCACATTCTCCGCGAAGAACACCCAGGTCTTTGAACCTTCGGATTTTTCCTTCTGGTTCTCCATGGCTTCGTCCGGAGTGACGATGAACATCGGCCGCGAGGCTGTCTTCGATTGCTCGAAACGCTCTTGTTGTTGCTTGGTCAGGACTTCACCTGCATTCTGCAAAACACCTGTCGCACCGACGATGTGGTCGTCAGGAGCCGTGATGCGAACAAGGTAATCGCCAAGCTCCAAGGTGAACTCCCCGCTGCCCAAGAACTGCTTGTGCTGCCAACCCGTTGCATCAGTAAAGGCAACCATGCGTGGGAACCATTGCGCGACTTCGTAAATGAAGTTGCCATCTTCTTCGAAAAACTCCGCGCCAGCTCGTCCTCCAGCGATGGCAGAGTTATTGATCTGGTAATTCCAGTCGACCGAGTACTTGAACTCTTCACCTGGCTTTAGCGGCTTTGGAAGATCGATTCGCATCATCGTCTTGACGATGGTGTGCTTCAGTTCCTTACCTTGAGCATCAACGACTTTGGTGATTTTGAAACCACCATCGAAAGCGCGTCGAGCTTGCATCCGTTTCATCATGCCAGTCGATACTCGTTCCGGCATTGCGAAGCTACGTAGCTTGTTGGCATCGGAATCTGGAGCGTGGATATTGCCATCCAACTGCATCCAAAGATATCGAAGCGTATGCGGCGAGTGGTTCTGATAGGTGATTGCTTCGCTGCCTGTGAGATGCTGTTTGGCATCGTCAAGTGAGATGTCAATCACGTAATCGGCACGTTGTTGCCAGTAGTTTTCACCTGGTTCGCCGGCCCCATTTCGGTAGCCATTAGGAGTAGGCAAGATCTCCGTCAGTTGACGGAACTTATCCTCTTGTCCGTACTTCTTGTTTTCGAAAGGCTGGGCCAAAGCGGTAGAGGAGCTGGACGATACTACCATCGCGGCCAGCACAAAAATCGTCGAACGCATCAGGATGTTTTTCCAAAGAAGTAAATTTGAGTTCGGGTATCTACCCACGCAACTTTTGCTTTACGATCAAGCCAGGTCAAGCAAACGAGGAAAGGCAGTCTCAGCAATCCACGAAAATCAATCGTGTAACAATTGGTTGGATTTCAAAGACGGTAAAATTTGGTGCTAGGGGAGAGGTTGGCACCAGCCGAGGCTCGAAAGTCTATTAAAATTACCGGTCGGAATAACCGCAACCAGACGGTTTCCATTCCACCCTGGTTTTTGGGAATCCAGCTGGAGAAATCGGCTGGTGCTCGCCAACACGTCTCGAATCTCACAGACTCTTCATGTCCGTCAATGTCTTGCCCTCCGAAACCTACCCCTTTGGGTACTGCACCAACGTCCACGCTGGAACAACTTTGGAACAAGCTAAGGCCAATTTGTTGAAGTTCGCGAGTCCCATTCAGCAGCAAGTTTGCTCGCCAACGCAGCCTGCCTTGCCGGTCGGACTTTGGCTAGCCGAGGATGCGGCGATCAAGCTGGACCAAACGGGAGAGACTGAAGGATTCCATGAATGGTTGCATCAACATCATTTTGCAGCCTACACATTCAATGGATTTCCTCAAGGAGACTTTCACCAGCCAGTCGTCAAACACGAGGTCTATCAACCAACCTGGCAAGCACCCGAGCGTCTTGAGTACACTCTCCGGCTGGCTCGTATCCTCAGCCAGTTGATTCCGGAAGGAGCGACCGGGTCGATCTCGACATTGCCACTTGGTTGGCCACATGAGACATGGGGACAGAACGAGTTTCAAAGCTGTGCGGAGCATTTGTTGGCACTAGCGGAACAGCTCGAAGAACTGCACGAAATTACTGGCCGAGAGATTGTGGTTGCAATTGAGCCAGAACCCGGATGCATACTAAACACTGCACCCGAGATGGCAACTTTCTTTGAAAATTACTTGTTTTCAAATGAGAGAGCTGAGGCGGCGCGGCGTCACCTTTCGATTTGCCATGACATCTGCCACAGCGGTGTGATGTTCGAGCCGCAGCCAGCTGCGCTGGAATGTTATCTCGACGCAGGAATTCGTGTCGGCAAAGTACAAGTTTCCTCTGCGGTTCATATTCCCTGGGACAGCTGTCAGATCGGTGATGAGCTTGGCAAGGACATGCTCGCGCAGATCCAAACCCTGAACGAACCCAAGTACTTGCATCAGGCCGCGAGACAGGCGACCAGCGGCGAGCTGGACGAACTGTGCGAAGATATCTCAGTCGCATTATCTGGCTGGTTGCCGCAAGGAGGACCAGCACACACACCACAGCTCCCCTGGCGTGTTCACTTTCACGTGCCGATTTTCGTAGAGAAGTTTGGTTGTCTTGAGACGACGCGAGCAGATATTCCTGAGGCCACGAAATTTTTGGAAGCCAATCGAAAGCGGCAAATTGCAGGTCGAGACTGGTTTACGGGCCATTACGAAGTCGAAACGTACGCTTGGCCCGTTTTGCCCGAGGAATTGTCCGAGCCAGATCTGTCTGCAGGGATCTCCAAAGAGCTGCAATACTTTGCAAGGATCCTGCGAGGCTTGGCCTGATCAGGCCTCTAAGTGCACAAAGCTCTGGACTTGGAACCGGAAGGTTGAGACCATGGGAATTCCTACCTAATCCGAAACCTTCCGTCCTCTTGAGCTAGAAGCTCGAAGCCATGTCCCAAGCTGCTCAACGCTCAGCCTTCATTCTTGTTGCACTGCCAAGCATCTTACTGGCCGTTTCGGTCCTACTTGGCTGCAATTCCACGATGGCCGACCAGCGACAAGATACTCCAGTACACAGAGTCCGCGTAGTGAAGGTTTATCCGCATGATGCCAACGCCTTTACGCAAGGCTTAGAAGTCGAAGGGGAAACGCTCTACGAAGGAACGGGCAAATACGGCGGCTCGACACTCCGGCGCGTCGAATTAAATTCAGGCGAGACGAAGCTCTACCAGAAGTTGCCACAAAACTACTTCGGAGAGGGAATCTCGATCCTCAACGGCAAGATCTACCAGCTGACCTGGAAAGAACGCAAGTGTGCGGTCTACGAGAAAGAATCACTTAAATACATCAAGTATCTTGACTACAGCGGCCAAGGCTGGGGCTTGGCCAATGACGGCAAGCATCTGTACATGAGTGATGGCACTAGCTCCATCCGCATTGTCGATCCCGAGACATTCAAGGTCGTACGAAAGATTCGCGTGAAGGAAGGTCGCAAGTCCATCGATAACTTGAATGAGCTCGAGTTTTTCGATGGGCATCTCTACGCCAACATTTGGTACAAAGATTACATCGCCAAAATCGATCCGAAGTCAGGCACGATTGTTGCATGGATCGATTGCAGCAGTGTTTATCCAGCCAAGACACGCCCCAACGTGGAGCATGTTCTCAACGGCATTGCGCACGATGCAGAATCCGGCCGGCTATTTATCACAGGAAAGAGGTGGCCTAAATTGTACGAGATCGAAATCCTGGACAAATAGCTTTTTCCTACGTTGAAACCTCTTGGTCTTTCGGCCAATAATTCTAGTAGCCACCGAACCCTTTCCCGAAATTCGTTCGAAATCAAATGCCTGAATCAGTGAGCGTCAGGGCGTTAGCCGTCGGTTCTTCTCCAACTCTCCAATTCTTTCCGACAGCCGATGTTATTTCTCGCATCTTTATCTGTTCAGGGATTTCTCTAGCTCTCGCTTTTCTTTCAGGCTGCGGCTCGCCGGGTACAAGTCCAACTCGAACCCAAGCACCTATTTTTCAAGTTCGTGTTGTGAAGTCCTTTCCGCACGATTTCAACGCCTTTACACAGGGCTTGGAAATTGAGGGAGAGAAACTATACGAAAGCACAGGACGTGAAGGTTTCTCCTCAGTTCGGCATGTCGATCTCCAAACGGGCGAAGTAACGCTTAAACATGACTTGCCCGATGCCTGCTTTGGAGAAGGCCTTACGATCATGGGCGACCAGATCTACCAGATCACCTACAAGAATCGAATTTGCTTCGTTTACGAGAAAGACACGTTAAAAAAAACCAAGCAATTCAACTATTCGGGAGAAGGCTGGGGGCTGGCGAACGATGGCAAGCACTTGTTCATGACGGACAAGACCAGCACCATCAGCATTCGCGATCCGGAGACCTTTGATGTCATCCGCACGTTGCGGGTCAAAGACGGACGAAAATCGATTGTCGAGCTAAACGAACTTGAATACTTCGATGGTCACATCTGGGCCAACATCTGGCGGCAGGACAAGATCGCAAAAATAGATCCTGAATCGGGAGCCGTGTTAGCCTGGCTCGATTGCAGCAGGATTTACCCAGCTAAAAACCGCGACAATCCCCAGGAAGATGTGCTCAATGGCATCGCCCGTGACACCGATTCTGGCCGACTCTTCATAACAGGAAAGATGTGGCCCAAGCTCTACGAGATCGAGATCCTCGACAAATAACTTGAAATGCTAAGCGGGAAAGCTCTTGACGAGCTCAGCTTCTCGAAGCTGTCAAGACTCTCGGCAAATGGTCGAGCCATGAATCGGCGGGCGAACCCGATAGCCAATTTTCTCGTCCGTTGTTAAGATCCGTCGTTCTTTTCCGGGCGAACTGCATATTGCCATCTTCTCTCGTTTTGCCACCTGTATAGGAACAACATCATGGCCTATTTAGGCGTGAATGTGGACCATGTTGCTACCGTCCGCGAAGCTCGCAAGACCTATGAGCCAGAACCGGCAACGGCCGCGGCGGTTGCCCTGCAGGCTGGAGCCGACGTCATTACGATCCATTTGCGAGAGGATCGACGTCACATCCAAGATCGTGACGTTCGAATCATTCGGGAAACCGTGCCTTTTGGTTTGAATTTAGAATTGGCTTGCGAAGAGGAAATCGTTGACATCGCCTGCGAATCCAAGCCTGACCAAGCGACTTTGGTTCCGGAACGTAGGGAAGAAGTGACAACGGAAGGCGGTTTGGACCTCACCGCTGAGCCAGATCGAGTTCGCTCTGCGGTGGACCGGCTCCAGATGGCAGGCATTCCAGTCGGTTTATTCCTGGATCCCGAGATTGAGCAAATGGAAAAAGCGGCTGAGCTCGGCGTTGCTGCTGTGGAGTTGCACACAGGTTCTTATGCTCTTGCCTCGGGTGACTCCCAACTGAAAGAACTAAATCGACTCGTTTCTGCTGGCGCTAAGTGTGTAGAGCTTGGTATGAAACTTCACGCTGGCCACGGACTCAACTACCACAACGTCGGGCCTGTTGCGAACATGAAGGAAATGAGAGAACTCAACATCGGTCACAGCATCATTTCGCGTGCGATTTTCACTGGATTGCATGAAGCCGTCGCAGAAATGCGCCGGCTTATTGACCAAGCGTCGGGTTAGCGGTCACAATTTGCCTCCTCGATTTCACTTTTCGCCTCCCAATCACTTCCGAGCAGCAATATGACTCATCGCAAAGGTTCCGATTACGCCGGTCTCTCAGTCGCCATCGTGACTCCTTTGAAAGATGGCGTACTGGATGTGGCTCGGCTGCGTGAACAGGTCGAGTTTCAGATCGAGGCTGGTACGACCTGCATCGTTCCCGTCGGAACCACGGGCGAGTCCCCCACGCTTTCGCACGAAGAGCATGAACGGGTAATCAGCGAAGTCGTCCAGATTGCTGCGGGCCGAGTCAAAGTCATGGCGGGAACGGGAAGTAACTCGACGGCCGAAGCGCTTCGACTGACGCGCTGGGCAGCGAAGGAAGGTGCGGATGCATCACTTCAAGTCGCACCCTACTACAACAAACCAACCCAAGAGGGCTTTTATCAGCACTTCAAGGCGATCGCCGAGGACGTAGCACTTCCGGTTTGTGTCTACAACATTCCGGGCCGAACTGCCAAAAATATTGAGCCTGAAACCATCGCACGCTTGGCCGAGATTCCCAACATCACCATGGTCAAAGAAGCGACTGGCTCGCTGGATCAGTGCACTCAAATTATCAACGCGACAAATCTTACGGTACTCAGCGGCGATGACAGCCTGACGCTACCAATGATGAGTGTTGGTGCGGAAGGTGTCGTTTCTGTGGCAGGCAACATTGTGCCTCATGATGTGGTTGCGATGGTAGCGGCAGCGGCGAAAGGTGATTTCACTGCTGCAAACCAGTGGCACCACAAGCTCTTTCCACTTTGCCGTGATATGCTCGGCTTGAGCACCAATCCGATTCCAGTCAAGATTGCGATGCGAATGCTCGGCCGCGACACTGGCCAACTTCGTTTGCCCATGACCCCACTAGATCCCGCCCAGGAAGCTCAACTACGCAAGACCCTGGAAGAATACGGTCTGCCCGTTTCCTAAATTGCGTGCAGCAGACCCCTCTTCTCACCCTAGCCAAGATACATGTTCAGCATCTGACCTTGTACTTTGAGAGCTCTTACTAGTGTCCAGAGGTGCTGTGGCGAAAATTCGGTAGGAGCAGTTGCGGCTAGAGAATCTAGCTCCCCCGCCACGGCGGCATGCTGGTCGTGATGTAGCGATAGCTGCAGCTGAATGTCCTGAAGCTGATCTTCCAAGGCGTCCGTAGCTTCGAGCGGCTGCACGTTGTCGTGCTTGAGCGTAAGTAGCAGAGCGATTCGCAAATGATCCGAAGGACTATGGTCCGGGCGAATTTCTTGGATCGCTTCGACGAGCTCACAGGCGTTCACAGCAAGTCCCTGGCAGGAATTTCAGAAAGGTGAGCACCTGGTAGCCATTCAATGGTCCCTCTGGATGCAGAGAATGAACTGCTTACACGCTACTACGCAAAGGATAGAAATGCTCCCGGTAAAGTTAGATTACCAACGCGCTGAAAACGCAAGCGCGTTCAGTGACAGACTGGTTTTCTTGCAGTCAGCGCACAAGTGGTTCGGTCGTAACGATTTTGCCTGGTGAAGAACTCGGCGAATCACCCTAGCGAAAGAAGGAATTCTGGCGAATCACCCTAGCGAAAGAAGGAATTCTGGCGAATCACCCTAGCGAAAGAAGGAATTCTGGCGAATCCCAGTGCGAGATAGAAAGACAAGATTCCGCCGAGAAGCTTTGCTCTTTCAAATCTGCGACACAGTTTTAGATAAGCATTAACTTCGCAATGCCGACGTAGATGACGATGCCGAGGATGTCATTGATGCCAGCGACAAAAGGATTACTCATCAAGGCTGGATCCCAACCAAGCTTTCTAAACACTAGCGGTAACACTGAGCCGGAAAAAGTACCACATAGCACGACCAAGATGATCGTTATCGGCAGCACAAGAGCCGCATGAGCACTTGGTGCGAAGAGCAGGGCAGGGGGATAAGAAAGTGCCGCCAGAAACAATCCCAACAGCACTCCGGTAGCAAGCTCGCGTGAGACGGTATGGTACCAGTCCTTTACCGTAATGTCACCTGTCGCCATCGCTGCGATGATCAGAGTTGAAGACTGTGCACCGGAGTTCCCGCCAGAGCCGATCACAAGCGGTACGAACAACATCAACCACAAATATGTCTCAAAGTATTCATGATAGTAGTTCATCGCGAAGGCAGTGAGCAATGCGCAGACGAACAGAATCCCGAGCCACATCCCTCGTTTCCAAGCAAGTGTTAAAATTGAAGTTCGAACGTAGCTGTCCTCGAGCGGCTCGACTGCCGCAATCCGCTGCACGTCTTCGGTAGCTTCTTCAAAAACGACGTCAATAACATCATCGTGCGTGATAATACCAAGCATATGACGTTGCTCATCAACTACCGGAATGGCCAACAAATCGTACTTGGCCACAATCTGAGCGACCTCTTCCTGGTCGTCCGTTGCATTGACAGTCAGAATATCCGTATCCATCAAGTCGGCGACAGTCGTATCGGGCTTGCTAATCGCAGATACCAACATCCGCGTACTCAGCACGCCCCGCAGATGATTGGTGTCATCGACGACGTACAGGTAGTAAATCGTCTCCAACCCTTCAGACTGATTGCTCAAGTGCTCCAAAGCTTCACGAGCGGTCAACTGCTCGTCCAGGCAGGCTGCCTCGGTAGTCATGATCGACCCGGCAGTTCCCTCTTCAAAGGTCTGCAGTCGCCGGATATCGCGACGGTCAGTGGTCGGAACTAGCTCGAGAATGCTGTCGACTCGATTCTGTTCGATGTCGCTCAGCAAATCGACCGCGTCGTCGGCTGGAATCGCAGCAACCAGATCGGCAACTTGCTGAGAAGGCTCGAGCTCCAGCATTCGCTGCTGGCGGTCAGGATCGAAGAAGCTAAAGATTTCTGCGCGCAGCCCCGGCTCAGCGTGCTGCAACACTTCCCAAGCTTCATTCAGGTCCAGCCCTTCCATGAATTCCGCTGTCCGTGCAGGGTGCAAAGCAGTGCAGAATTCGCGCAGCTCAGCCTCATTTTGCTCGGCGAGCATTTCTCGCAGTTCTGGCAAAAAGAGGGTGTTGACCATCGAAGTAATCTCAAGGTTTACAGTTAAGCCACACCGCCAGTGGCTCGCTCAGCTATCGTACAAGTATGGGTTGAGTTGGCGGTCTTGGGAATCGCAAACCAATATCTCGGCTACCCCGTAAAGAGTCGACAGACGCCGGGATGCCCGGGTTCAACCGTTGCAGGAACGGAGCCTACAGAATCGATCCACGGATGCAGGATATCCGCAAGAATCTCAAGGCTATCCACCAATCTGGGGCCAGGACAATTGAAGTATTGGGAGCCATCGATGGCCCAAACATTTTGATTTCGGACCGCCGGTTGTGCCTTCAGTTCAGGTCGATCCAGTTGCTCCACTGCCTCCTCTGCAACACGCTGCACTGCGTGCCCACAACTCGACAAGATCAATACATCACATTCAACTTGTCCGATTTCTTGCCATGTCACTTCACGCGACCGCTCGCCTGACGACGCCAAGAGAGCCTCACCACCAGCAAATTCAACTAGCTGCGGATTCCAGTGCCCCGCCGAAAAGGGTGGGCTCAACCACTCAAGCAACAAAACTCGAGGTCGTTTGGTTGCCAGCCTTTGCAACCGCTCTGCAGACTCCGCTCGCACTCTGGCAACGCGGCTCTCCAATCTTCGACATGCCGCCTCGGCAGTGCGAGACGAACCAGCAGCCGCACCAACTTCTTGGATCGACTCTAGGACATCTTCTAGAGACATGGGGTTCAGAGAAAACAACTCAGCCCGACTGCCCATGTCGTCCAAGACCTGTCGCACATCATCCGCAGACACGCCGCAAACACCACAAAGCCCCTGAGTCAGCACCAAATCGGGCTTAAGCCGTTCTAAGGCTTCGCGATCAATGGCGTAGAGACTCTCGCCAGAAGCCATCAAATCACGAACTTGGGCATCAACGACCTGACTCCTCTCCGCTTTGGCTACTTTAGAACCAGTAACACGAGGAAGCATCCGAATTGAGGTAGGATAGTCGCATTCATGGCTGATGCCGACCAACGCTTCCTCCAAGCCAGCCACGCAAGCAATTTCTGTCGCACAAGGCAAAAAAGAAACAACTCTCAATCTTACTTCCTAGAAAGAAAAACTCCGGCAAACGCCTTTATGGCCCAGACAGCGGAAGGGATTCCACCACAAACAGAAAAGGCTAGCATTGTATTGCAAAGCAAGCTTTCTACCGCCCCCTTGCGGGAATCCACTACCTAGATTTTCGTGGTAAATGTCGCATGCATTGTTTTACCCAACGCGCGTTGGCTCAATGCAATTTACTCAATGAAAGGAGTGCAACATGCGATTTCTGAGCAGCTTCGTTTTTCTTTTAGCAGCCTTGGCCTTCACAACGCCGACCCTAGGACAAACAGTTTGCCCAAGTTGCGGCAAAGTGCACCGGGCCGTTTCGACCGAATCCAGCTATCAGACCATGGCACAGAACGAAGCAAACTTGATGGCGTCGAAGTCGTACAAAGGACATGTACGGGGCCCAGCTGCTGGAGTTCGGTTTGTCGGTGTTGGCTGGAGTTCCTCTTCACGCAACGCCCCAACCTGCCGGCCCAGCAAAGGAATGACTCTAGTTGCAGACGCTGTGGCACGTGGTCGCGATGGATGGTATCGAGTCCGATACTGGCGTTGATAGCCCGCAGCGGGCTGTCTTTTGCCCCCGATCGAAGATGGGCTTGCTACTCTCGACCCTCCACAACTGGTTGATCTGTTTCCATCCCTTGAAGGACGCTCCAAGTTCGACCGGGACACAGCACGAAAGCTGCGAGGCTCAGCACTGAAGCCACATTTTTGCAGCAAAATGGCAACAGCACCGATGCTCACTCGAACATCGATCCGACTAAACGCTAGCTGGTCTTGCTCAAGCCAGCTAGCGGCTATGCTAGCAATTCATTTCGTCGATTGGTCTCCGATGGAGCTCTGTACTGCTGGCTATTGCGCTGCCTCACCGGAAGCGGTAAAATCGTGTGAATTCGATTCAAATACGTCATCAACCGATTTCATACGCCATGGATCCTCGGACGCCCCTCATAGCTTCAGGCTTTCTGCGACTTCTGCCGCAAGTGGCTCTTGCAACATTTTTGCTTATGGGAGCACCACTGCAGGGACAATGCAACTCGCCAGCCAACAAGAACGCCAAGGACATTTTTCCCGACTTAAAGATCCCGGCGAACGGCTCGGTGGAGCAGCTTCAAGCGATCCTAACAAAGGCAAAGCAGGTTCGGCCCAACAGCGCACAGCAATATCAAGCGATGCAAACGGCGTTTCTCGATGCGTCAAAAAAACTGGTAGAGAAACTTAAGGCTGATCCCTACTCGGCTATCTATCGCCAAGCCGAATTGGATGCCATCTCGGCCTCAGTCTCACTCAGGACTTTCTTTGGCCCAGACGAGCAGAAAAAAACGCAAGAACAGATTCAAGAGTATCTAAAAAACCGCAAGAAGCTGTCGCTGGAAGAGGTTCAGGCCGGAATGGTGGCTGCAGCGATGCTAGAGCTTCTGCCAACGGAAATTGTATTCGCGCACGCGAATACTACTTGAAAATGAATTTAGGCTGGTAGATCCTGGCTCGCCTTTCGCCTTAACGACCGACCTGGTGATTTATCTAAGACCAAGAGGCAAACTCACGATGAGATCACTACAGCAACCGACCCTCCTTTTGCTTTCGCTTGGACTCTGCGTACTCGCAATTGCAGCTTGCGATCGCTCCAAGCCGGTGACGCCTGAAAAAGGAGATCAAGCGTCACTTACAAATACTTCAAAGCATCCCGCTGCGACAGATCCGGCGTCCAATGCACCAGGTGATACCGTCCCGCCGCGAGAACAAGATCCCAAACCAAGGACTTCTGCCAATCTTCCGGACAAGGCCGCCGAAAAGGCTCCTCTAGGACAAGAATCGAGGGACGTTACCAACAAAGAACAGGTTCTAGAAACTCCGGGCGCACCCAGCGACGCAGAAGTTAGGCCGAAGGGGACCCTCGATCTTCAATCCTCAGAGGACACCATCCCGGCGCCAGGAACGAGCGAGTCCGCTCCCATCTTCCAGCCCGAATCTGCAGGCATTGGAGCCCCCGTCGCGCAGGAACCAGAGCCAGAAACTCCAGTTGAAGAGAGCGAGCGAAGCTTTGCTACGCTTCAGCCGCTTGAATCTGAGGTACCCAAAGAACTCGTCTTGCACTTAGAAGCTATCGACCAAGCGCTCAGTGACTTAGTCCTGACGGGTTCGACCGAGCTTTTAACCAAAGAACATTTCGTTAAATACGGATTGCGACTCGGAAACATGAAGTTGCTGGCTGGCGAGTCCTTAGCGAATCTGGAGGTAGCTACTGCTGATCAACGCAAAGCAGGTGTACTGGCACAACTCATTGCGCTGTCTCACATGAGTGGTCTGGGCGATGTGAAGTCGGCACAGGCACTCGAGAAACTAGCACAAAAATTGGCCATTGCTGAGGACGCAGATCTCTCTCACCAAAGTCGAGTTGTACTGTTGGGCTTTGAAATCCAGGCTTTGCAGAACGGACAAAAATCGAAGCCAGATTCCATCCTCGGCCAAGTCGAGGGGCTTTTCGCACGTCCGGAGGACCGCAACTTCTCGGAACTGATGATGGTGCAGCAAGCTATTGTTGTAATGGCCGACATGGGCTTCAAGGAAGCTGCTGATAAAGCGAAACAAATCTTGGCAACGGAGTACACAGATTCGACTGACGCTCAGCTGCGTGATGCAGCCTGGAGCTTCCTCGTGCAAGGCGACCAAGCCTTGGAGAACTACAACCAAGCTTCCAATGCAGCTATCGACTCGAGCGGTAGTGCCACTGACTTGGTAGCTGCCGCACGTGTGCTGCACGATGCTTTCCCAAGCACCCAAACGCTCGAGGGCATCGCGCGTTCGTTGGCTAACATGGAATACAGTGGGGCGATCGAATCAAGTCGCGCATTGGCTGAGTTCGTTGGAAGTCAGCTAGTGAATTATCCTGAAAACGCTGCTGGTAAGGCCGCGAAAACTTGGATCAATGACCACCAGACCAGAATGGCCATGCTCGGGCAGCCCATTGAACTGATGAACGTGATAGATTTCGATGACAAAGAATTTGACTTGGCCGAGTACAAAGGAAAAGTGGTTTTGGTCGACTTCTGGGCTTCCTGGTGTATGCCATGCATCAAAGAGATTCCTCAAATGCGAGAGGCCTACGAGAACTTCCAGAAAGATGGGCTCGAGATCATCGGAATCAACATGGACGATAACCTAGAAGCGGCGAAGAAATTCTTGATGGACCAAAAACTTCCTTGGAAGAACTATTGCTTCTCCGATGCCGCAGGATTTGATTCCGCCTTTGCGAAGAAGCACGGGATTCGCGCGATTCCTTTCATGGCGTTGATCGACAAAGAAGGCAAAGTTCAGCAGCTTCATGTACGCGGAGAACGACTTATTCCGACCGTGAGAACAGCTCTTGGCATCGAAAACAATTTAGACCCAACAAACTGAGATTTGATTTTCACACCTCAACTTCGACTCGGTTTCAACAAGTACTGACAACATGACACAACAACCTCGCTTGCCGTCGGTTCTCCTCGCGATCCTTGCAGTAAACATCGCTGCAGTGCTCGTGACCTCAGCTTGGCGGTTTGCCTCGGCACAAGAGCCCACAGGCGTCGAGAAAGAATCGGCAGCCGATCCCGGTAAGGGAGAGGAGGAGAACGAGCAAGACGAAGACGCTGACCAAGCCACGCCTGAAATCCCGCACGAAGATGAAGCCGAACAAATCCAGCTCAACGCAGCGCCCAAGGCCGAGAGAGATCCGTTTAAAGAAGTAGCGGAGCGACTGGCGAATCTGGAAATTCCTGAAGGAGACTTGCCCGAAGCGCCAGCCGATCCGCAGCTGATGCAATCCATCCTAGCCAAAGCAGGAATCTCTCCTGAGTACTTGCAAGATCCGCCATCAATTTCGGCGAGACCGCGGCCGCAACAGTCGATTCACGACATTGCTCGGAGGCTAGAGACCGTTCAGCAACTTACAGAGTCGGCATTGAGCTTACTTGGTGAAGCCGAGTCAGCGCAATTGGCAGGAGATCCTGCCGAGGCCGAGCGTTTTCTAGAGATGTCGTTGCGAATCAAGGAGATGGCCGCAGAGCTCCTCCGCCACCAATAAACTCGCGGTAAAATGCGGGGGACATGGCCAGGAAGTATCTACGAGATGACATCTGGACCTTTTTCTCCTTCACTGTACTAGGCGTATGCCTAACACAATTCGTGCCAGTCCTATCCAGCCCCAAGTTGGCCGCGGTCCCACTGCTGCGGAATGGGATGTTCGCGATAGCTTGTGCGATGTGCTTTTTGCGGATGCTCAAGATTGCTTTGCTACTTTGCTTCGGACGCGAAGCCTCCACGAAGATTCTCTTCGTGGAAACACGAGCCCGAGGTAGTTGCATCGTCGAGTATGCACTCAAGACGCCACGTGAAGTTGTTTTCTTCGGTCGAAGACAGATCTTCCACCGCAACGCAGATCTTGATGTGCTTTACTTGCCACTCTTTCCCAGTTTTCACTTGGTAGCTTGAGAGGACAAATGGCCAGCGTAGCCGAACGCGGGCTTGGTCTGAAAATGCCGAAAGTCTTGACGACTACCGCTACAGATTCAACGTGCCTCTGGTTAGGCGATCCCGTTTAACGCCCAGCCGCAGGCGCCGGCTTGCTTCTGGGCCAGTGGTTGGCCAGTACGGTACTCGCATACGCTTCATGCTCGTATTACTTGACGGGCAGGTCAAAATCGCCGCTGGTGTCACGCCAGACGCAGTGAATATGATTGGCTGGGTTTCCAGCTGCATCAGGTTGAACATTGATGAATTCAACCAAGAAGCTAGGTCCTTGAATCACGTAGTAGTGCCCAACGCCAGGGCGCTTGGGACCAGACCAAGAAAATTTGACTTTCTCGAATCCAGCTTTTTCAATCTGCTCCCATCGTTCCTTAGCAACGAGTGGCTTCATCTTGTTGGTATAAGCCTTCAGCAGGTTGCGAAGCTTCGCAACTTGAGCTTCATCCATGTCTCCTGCCGCCAAACCAGGTAAAGCTTCTGTCGGTGGTTGGGCCTCACCTGCAGCGCGGATCTCGCTTGGCGTATCGCCAGGCAGCTCAGCCGCTTTGAACTGTTTTTCGTTGAGGCTCTTCACGAGATTAAAAGCTGTTTGCTCTTCAGCTTTCAGAGCTCGGTATCCTTTTTCAAAACCATCACCAAAGTCATCCTTCAGCGTCGCTGGGTTGGCTGCCATGAACTGAGGCGTGGAATCGATGATCTTCCAGCCTTCAAAAACAAAGTTCAGCGATAGGTGGTGTCCCTCGATGCTCAATCCCCACTTTTCTTTTGCCTTGGGCGTGCCGAAGAACGTGAAGTAGTACTTTTCCGAGTCACGTTTGCCTTCGCTCTTCGGGCCTTCGAGTTTCAGCAGCACAGATTCCAACTTCATGATCTGCTTGGACTTCTCAAAACCAGCCTTACTCACGCTTGCTTGCAGCAACTTGTAAGCGGCAGCTTTTTGCTCCTCGCTCATATCACGAATGGGAAAGCCTTTGCGAGTTTCCTTGGGGATGAAGTGCCACTGTATGCGCTTTTCAGAGTCGAAATCCAGCATCGCCAATGCCTTTTGCTCGTCGTTTAGCGTTTTGAGAAACGCATTCGCAGTAGGCAGCAAACGAACGGCTGGTCCCTTCTTCTTTTCTCCCTCAGCTTGGTCAGCAAGCTGGATTTTCACGCCCGTTTCACCAGCCGCTTCCTGGGCCATGGAAACAGACGAAGTCAAGTAAGAGGCGGCTAGAACAAGAGTCAGTACAAAACGGTATTTCATTAGGATTAAGCTCCAAGGTGGGAAACACGAGCGATCTCGGCATTCGCATAAACGGCAGAAGGTCCAAGAATAGCACAATGAATTTTGGATTCCAGTGCGGACCGAAGCAGCTCCGGGGGCGATGCGGGACCTTGCACCCTCCTTTTCTTGGGCGAGGAGAATACTGCTCTTCGCCATTTCTAAGAAACGAAGGAATTTCAACAGCTCGCATGTCCAAAAGAGAATTTTCGAATTCAAAAGTAAGAGCACTCAGACTCTCTTCCACTCGCTCTCCGATCCCGACGGCTCCGCGTGATTGATATTTCTTCTCGTGATATTTCTTGTCTCTGGTCGCGCATGAAAAAACCCTCGTGGCTCTGGGGAACCACGAGGGCGATGATCCCTGGCACCGGAACGACCTGTTACCAGTTCGCTCCGGTGCGCAGACTTAAGTTCTGCCGCGAAGCTCCGTCAGGAGTGATTGACCCAGAAATCACGTCCGTCTGGAATTGTGCTCCGACCCAGGAGGGAGGCCAGCTATGATTTCCCGCAAAAGCATAGCCAACGACAGAACTTCCACTGACCTACATCCATGCTCACGCGCAGCGAACTCGAATTCTTCCTTGAACCCCAGCAAACATGACTCATTATTTGGGTCGAGTCACTTCGCTCACGTGCATGTATGGGAAATACCGAAATGTTGGCTCAAGAGTCAATGGGAAAAACTGTGTTCGACTCTGGTGGAGGAAAAACGGACAGATTTGGCGTGCTAGAATCGTTTTTGTGGGCCACAGCTAACTTGGCTAGCATTTCATCGGACACAATATCGCCTTCGCGATCAGCCCATTCTTTCTCCCCACAACCACTAAGCAGCACAACGCCCTGAGAAGTGTTATCTACGGCCCAGCGAATCGCGGCTGAACGGTCAGGAATCACCTGGACGCGGCCTGGGGCGTCACATCCGCCAAGCACATCCATGGCCGCCGTTTGTATGGGTTTGACGCCCAAATCTGAACCTGTCAGCACGATCTTATGAGCCGACTTTTCGAGCACTTCGCCCAAACGCTGACGCCACTTCGCGTCCAGGCCTGGGTGTAAATCGACAACAACAGTGGCTGGCCCAAAGTGATGTTGGCGAAGTCCGTGTAGCACTGTGGCAATACGATCTGGTGTGTAGCCAGAATCAATGAAAACCGGCACTTCTACCGACTGCGATACGCGTTGCATCCGACCAGGGATATTGGTCAGCAGTTCCACGCCAGAAATGGAGTCTGGAACATTGAAGTCAAACATCCATGCGGTTGCCACTGCAGCCAAAGCAGCTCGAGCCATGTGGTCACCTGGAATCTTGATGGTTAGTGGCATCAAGATGTTTCCAGCCATCACCAACAATTGCTGCTGTCCACCGTCACGCGACAGCCGTTTGGCTCGCACATGCTCGGACGCATCTAGGCCGTAGCTGATCGCAGGAATATCGGCTCGCTCTACCCAGTTGCTGGCCTGTGCATCATCAGCGTTATACAATAACATGCCATGCGATTTGACGCTGTTCGCAAGCTTGTCCAAGAGCTTGCCGAAGTGCCTGACTCCAACTCCGCCACGAAGTTGACTTCCACGCATACCGGTCAAGATAATCAAGTCGAATTCAACACCAGCCGTTACGTTTTGACGAAGCATAGCTGGGGTCAACTCGATCACAGCCGCAGGTGCGCCAGATTGATCTACGCGTTGCATCCATTCGGCTAAACGCTTAGCTCCAGGTGGCTTGGTAGTCGTTCGATCGCAAGATGTCGAGTCGCTGGAACCAAGCGAGGTGTAGTATCCCACTGCGCCACCAAGCTTTTTGAGCATCGACGACACAAATAGCGCTGTCGAGGACTTACCGCTCGTACCAACGACTCCGATTGTCAGCATGCGTTTCGAAGGGTCACCATAGATCCGCTGACAAACGCGAGCAAAGACTTCTTGAGTGTCATCGACGAGACACTGCGGAACGGAAACTGGCAAAATGCGGTCACATACGACAGCAATTGCTCCACGGCGAATTGCCTCTTCGACTCGATCGTGTTCATCCACATTGGCGTTGTGCCTCGGAACGAAAACGTCGCCAGGACGACACTTCTCCGCTCGGTCCACACATTGCGTGACCGAGATATCTTCAGCCCCAACAAAAACCGCTTCATCAAGAAACTCTCGCAAGCTTAGTGCGTGATTTTGGGTCGATTCTGAAGAGTTAGAATCATCGCTCGAAAAAGACGTCGACATCGCGGCCTCCTTGCCACTGGCGTAAACGTGAGAAGAGTCTTTTTGTGGTCTTCGACGAACATTCCTTGTCGTCGATTTGGTGCCAAGTACGGGGTACTTAGCCAGCTAAGACGGCGAGTTTCGCTGAGCATAGCGGTCAATTTCCACTTCACTCACACTTGCCAAAACTCAGCTTCAGATAGCCTGTCCCGAATGGTACGCTTCGTCAATACGAAAACCAGTCCTAGGAATCAGATCACAACAAAAGCGATCGCTCCACTTCCCAACCAATCAATGCTAGCTAAAGTGTCGGATAGCAACTCAAAACTCTAACACTCGAAATCCCAGACCAACCAGAATTAGTACTTTCACCTGAAAGAGAACACTATGGCTTCGCAAGACTTAGACGTTGAGGAGCTTGCAGCCTACTTACATCTCACACCGCAGCAGGTTCGACGACTGGCCGATCGAGAGCAGATCCCCGCACGCCGCATCTCCGGTTCCTGGTTTTTTAGTGAAGCCGAGATACATTCCTGGCTCGAAGACAAAATTGGTGCCAGTGATGGGATTGAGGAGTTGTCCAAAGTCGAGCAAGTTATCAACCGTTGGAGCAAAAATCGTGCTACTGAAGCGAATTCAGAGTGGGATTCTTCGCTTGCAAATCTTCTTCCCGAAGCTGCAATTGAAGTTCCATTCCAGGCGCGAACAAGAAGTAGCGTCGTCCGACGCATTTGCAGCTTGGCAGAATCCACAGGCATGCTGTGGGACGCAGGGCGTATGACCGAGGCTGTTCTTGCTCGAGAAGATTTGCATCCGACGGCGCTCGACAACGGCGTGGCCATGCTTCACCCTCGGCGGCCGCAATCATCAATCTTGTCCGAACCATTTTTAGCCCTCGGCGTCTCTCCTCAGCCGATTCCTTTTGGTAACAAGAGTGGCCACCTCACTGACATTTTCTTCCTGATCTGCTCGACGGATGACCGGGTGCACCTCCGAGTCCTGGCGAAGCTCTCGCGGTTGCTTACCCAAGGTGACTTTTCAACCGAGTTGCGAGCTTGTTCCGACCCGCGCAGTGCTCATAGCCTGCTGGCGCGATTCGAAGAGGAATTGGACGAAGGCGAGTGACCGGCATGACCGAATCAGAACCCAATCGAAACGAGTCTCTGAAAATTGGTTGGATTGCCAGCGAGTCCGGTTCAGAATGTTCGGGAAAGCACGAGGAGGACTGGCTCAAACGACAGTTATCCACGGTCGGTCATGAAGTCGTGGAGATTTCCTGGGAAGACCTTTCTGCCTCGGCGAGTTTGGATCGCATCGTCGCCTTCTGCGAATCACGCATTGAAATGCCTGAGATGCAGGAAAACCTCGCCAACTACTTTGTTCCGTCCGCGATCGCGACAAGTTCCTGGCATCTCGGAGCCGGAAGAACGGGCTTACGTGCAACCACTATCCCCACAATCCCCTGGTATCGTTTTTGGGATGCATGGCTGAACTGGCTGGAGCTAGACTTGGATCAGATCTACCCAGTTCCACCCCAGCACTTACATAGCGTGACACCAAGCGAGTGGGCGAGTATCCCTCAATTAAATGGACTAATTGTTGCCGGAGCGACGGAACAACTCGAGACCTGGACAGAAGTCGCGTCCGAGCTCGGGCAGCAGACTGTTGCTCTCCTTTGGTCTGAACTCAAAGGAGCAGGATCGGAGTTAGAGCCAGAAGCCCTCGACTGGATTCTCTGGGACGACAGTTGTACCGACACTTGTGCTCAATTCGCTTCATCGAGCGAACCTGCCCCCCGAAACATTGCGCAAGTGGCGCAACAGTTCGAGCTATTGAGAAAGCTCACGAAGATTACGCCTCAAGCTTTGCTCTTCGCCGCCACCATTCATCCTCACTGTCAGACCTGGAAGCAACTCCATGCCCTCGGCGCACTTGCTATCATGGCGAAGCCCGAGTCTGGTGTCGGCCTAGGTCGCGTACTCAGTCACCTACACAACAATGCCGCTTGCAAATCAAACCGCTAATAAGCGCGGCGATGTTACGGTGGCTGGCCTACAAACCAGCTTAGTGCGTTAGAGTAGCCCGGAGATTGGTGGGGCCAATCGAGACAATTGACCTACTTTGGACTCGTCAGCTTTTCCGATTTTCTTCCGCAGCACTAGCTCGCACATAATTGGGCAGCAGCCCGTGAGCGTAAACGTGGTTGCCTTGCTCAAACGCCTGCTGACCCAGCTGAGCAATGCACCGGAGCAGCTGCTCGAACGCTGGCGTATCAAGCAGTGTCACATCAGCGTTTGCTTTGGGCTGATGAGTACTGAGACCGCTGCCAAGCACGAACATCCGCAAACCTTTCGCCATCCCCAGAGTTGGATCTCGAATCCAATCGCTTGCATCTGCGACGCGGCTTTCCTGCAGGCAACGAAATTGCTCGCCGGCCGGCCGCCAAACCGAGTAGAAGACTTGCTTGCGAAAGGCATTGAGTACTGGAACGATGCAGAACTCATCCCCCTGGGCTTCAAGAGCCGCGACTGGGACGGCTTCGTAGGCGAGCACCTCTAGCGTGTCGATGCCCACCAGAGGTACGTCCCAGGCGTACGCCAGCGACTTGGCAATAGTTAGGCCAATTCTGAGGCTAGTAAATGCCCCCGGGCCAGTGTTCACGTAGATGGCTTCAACCGGTTTTTCTTGCCCAGATTGGCTGAGCAGCAGACTTTCGATGAGCGGTGCGAGGCCGCGGGTGCTGTTGGCCTGCGGGGGAAGTTGTTTGGCGACAAGTAGTTCTGGCCCCTCGAAAAGCCCTGCACTGGGTGACATGCCAGCACATTCGATTGCTAGATTCCGCACTGTTTTCCCTTCTCTTGCAGCAATCCCAGAGAAATCGGCGCGCCAACGGCATTTTACGAGCCTTTCTCCAAATCCGATGCCGATCTACAATACGCAGCGTTCGCGATTAGATGCGTGGTATCGCCAAATTCCTCGCTGTTCCCCCTTACAGCTATAGTCTTTACCGAAGACAGATATTCTTCCACCCCAGCCATCGGAGACGCCAGTGCGTCACGCCCTCATCAGCGACATCCACGGAAACCTTGAAGCTCTGAATACGGTGATGGTCGACATTCAGGAGCAAAAAGTGGATCGTATCGTTTGCTTGGGTGATGTGGTCGGATACGGGCCGAATCCTTGCCAATGTTTGGATACGGTGATGCAGCGTTGCGAGTTGACCATTCTTGGTAACCACGATCAAGCAGCACTATTTGACCCTGAAGGCTTCAATCCGGTCGCACTACGTGCGATTTACTGGACTCGCGACGAGCTTGATCGCGGCCCAGGCCCGCAGAGCTTGATCAATAAGCGTTGGGATTTCTTGAGCGAACTGCCGAAGTTTCATCGACAGGATCATCTTCTGTTCGTTCACGGTTCGCCACGCGACGCCACCAACGAGTACGTTTTTCCCGAAACGATTTATGACCAAGCACGGATGAATGTGCTTTTTGACCGAGTCAAAAAGTATTGCTTCCAAGGCCACACTCATATGCCTGGAGTATTCACGACAGACGGTGAATTCATAACGCCCGATGATTGCGACTATACCTTCCCGCTGACTGATGAAAAGCTGATGGTCAACGTTGGTTCTGTTGGCCAACCACGCGACGAAGATCCGAGATCCTGCTATGTGATTTTGGATGAAGGCAATGAAACGATCTACTTCCGCCGCGTCGAGTATGATGTGGATAAGACTATCCAGCAGATCTACGCAATCGATGAACTCGACAATATGCTAGGTGATCGCTTGCGTGGCGGTCGCTAGCCTTAGCTCTCGTCCCCAAGCCAATCACATGACTTCCGCACAACGGCAGTCGCAATAGAGAGTCGTGAAGCCTTAGAATCTAAGCTGTCGAGACCGAAGTTTGCTTAAAGGGCATGTGGCGTGCGTCGCGCAATCATCAGCGATATCCATGGGAATCTAGAAGCCCTCAAGACCGTTTTGGACGACGTCCAGCGTCAGCAGTGCGACGAAATCATTTGCTTGGGCGACATCATCGGCTACGGTCCAGAACCGTTAGCTTGTGTCGACCTGATCAAAAACGTCGACGTATGCATTCTTGGCAATCACGATCTCGCCGCGCTCTTCGATCCGGAAGGGTTTAGCAACGCGGCAGAACAAGCCATTCTGTGGACTCGCAAGCAGATGGAATCTGGGGATACTCCCGAAGAGTGCTTGAGCCGGCTGAATTTTCTCGCTCACTTGCCACGGACCCATAAAGACGGATCCACGCTGTTCGTCCACGGTTCGGTTCGCAATCCGATCAACGAGTATGTATTTCCGGAAGACGTGTTCAACCAACGAAAAATGGAAAAACTTTTTTCGATGGTTCAGCGTCTGTGCTTTCAGGGGCATACTCACGTCCCTGGTGTGTTCACTTCTGAAATGTCATTCTTGAGGCCAGAAGAAACGGGCTTTAAATACGAGATGACAAGTGGAAAAGCGATGGTGAATGTCGGCTCCGTGGGTCAACCTAGAGACGGCGACCCACGTAGTTGTTATGTGATCTTTGAAGATCCTTGGATTCACTTTCGTCGCGTCGAGTACAACATGGACGCGACGATCCAGAAAATCCATGCCACGCCCGAACTGGATCCCTTTCTGGGCGATCGTCTACGCGACGGGCGCTAAGCCTCTTCAATCAGTGCCTAGCGTTCGCAGTTGATTTCTTAGCACTCCACAGAGGAGCGGCCGGTGAATTCTGCAACGTGTCGTCAACCGCCAGACAACAAGTCAACCTCCGAGTTAGTTAACGTTGACTATTCGTGTCCTCTATGGAGCAAATCGCAATGTATTCCTCAAGGAATTAGAAATACCGGTCAAGATTGGGCGAGAGTCTGGCAACTCGATCCAACTAAAGGAGGACGACCAAATCAGTCGGTTTCATGCGAAGCCCCAACCGAGCGACGGACAACTCAGGCTGATCGATCTCGACAACACGTATGGCACAAAAGTAAACGGGAACAAGTTCAAGGAGCGAACTCTGCATCCCGGTGAAACCATTTTGATCGGTAAAAAACTGTCCTTGTCGTTGGTTCAAAAACCCAGATCCAAGAGTGGTTGTCACAGCACTAAGACGAAGAGAACTCCGACTGTGCAGATCATTCCCAGAGTGAACGCGAACCGAGTACTCGCTTGGTGCCAAACAATCCCACATCATTCGTTGCTGCCGAGGCTGATTTACCTCGGAACGTGAGCACTGGCCAAGTTGCGCAGTTGCAAGAGTTGCTGAAGCAATGCCATCAGGGGTTCCAGCAGTCGATTGAATCAGCGGAATCTGTCCAAACGAGACAAAGCGTCAACATCAAGCTAAAAGCTTGGCAGAAGCTCTTGGCAAACCAAAGTAGATTGTCGGAGCTGGTTTATCGCCCGGCAGGCTCGCAGGACAAAATGGAGGAGAGATAGTCTTGATTGCATCACCTCCCCTATTCTGGGCTTAAGTCCCCTTTGCCCTGACTTTCTTAGACGAACGTAGACAATGAGCAACTACCGCGCTCGGTTCTTCGCATTGTTTCACAGTTGCAATTCTCGACTTTTCGCCGCACAATGAGCCGGCTGCTCTCATTCTTCGGCATCTTCTCCATTGTCCAGCTTCGATCTAGTTTCCATGCAGAGAATCACCCTCAGGGTAATATCAGGTGCCGACCGCGGACATGTTTTCAGTGAGCTGGAAACCCCAATAACCATCGGTCGAGAAGAAGGGAATTCCGTCCAATTGAATGACGAGCGGATCAGTCGCTATCACGTCAAGGTTCAAGAAGATGATGGTCGGTTGGTCGTAACGGATTTGGACAGCACGAATGGAACTCGAGTCAACGGCCACACCTGCAACTTGAAGATCTTGCGATTTGGCGACACCATTTCAATCGGCCGAACAGTCTTGCTGGTTGGCTCAAAAGACCAAGTGCAAGAATGGCTTACGGATGGTTCCAGCTCCTCGAACTTGGCCGGCGAGGATGACTCTCGCAGTGACCGCGATCCCAGCACAGGTCTTGCCCAAGACCACTCTCCACCGCTGGCCGGAAGTGAAGCTAGGATTCCACGCAAGCTAAGTGCCGGACAATCAGCCGAACTTCGCGAACTTCTTGACCATGTCCACGAGGGTCTCAGCCGGGCGGTTGCCTCTGCCGAAACAGACGAGGCCGATCTTAAAGTACGCATCAACCAGCGTGACTGGCAAATTCTCTTGATGACCCAGAGTGAACTTTCTGAACTGATTCATCAAATCGAAGACCCGAACTCCGATAACCTTTATGGTTAAAACACACACTCGCCTTCTTGCGGCAAATACAGTGTTGCGAGCTCCTCCAAGCCAGTAATCAGCCTGGAGCAAAGAGCAGAATGATCAAGTACTGAGCGACATAGATTCTCAGCGGATATCGCCCGATCCAAGCCAGAAATGGCATTTGGCATTTCGGAAAACACCTGCTCGCTTCTAGCAGAACTACCGCAGGAACCAGAAAATACAGCACGTAAATGCTTGGCGAGGTAACAATCATACCGTCGCCCCATGACTGCCGTGCGACGATCGGAATCGCGAACGCAGGCAGAACTGCCAACTTAGAATCCCAACGCCCCACTACAAAGCCGACCGCAGCACAACTCACTACCACAGAGACGGGATAGTCGAACAAGAGCCTACTACCGTTTTCCGGAGAAACCAGTTGCTGCGATTCGACTTGGAATAACAAAAACCCCAGCAACGAGATCGCAAAGAACGAGCGCAGGCCATACATCAAGAAGTAGCAGACCAACAGGCTGCAAAGAATCTCTAGCTGTCCGTAGATCTGATAGTAAGCGTAATTCAGCACAGCCGCAGCCAGTGCAACGTGCCCCAACCGATGCCAGGGAACAGTTTGCCAGTAAGCAACTTGCTTTATTGGCTCTTTTGATGACTTCGCATTTTTCACTTTCGCGGAGGAGGCGAGTGCCAAGAAACAGGCTCCCACGAAGTATCCAGTCAGTACGCAGAACAGCGGCATGCTAAGTCGGGTCACAAAGCGGATCCAACTCTCCCCAATGTTTTGACCGTAAAGAATCCCAGCAACGTGGTCCACAATCATCAGTACGATGGCCAGGCCACGCAGGGAATCGAGACCGTGGTTTCGGCTCGCAGCTGCCTCAAACGTGGTAGCAGATTTTGCTTTTCGCAAATTCTGCTTTTTCTTTTTGCCAGAGGACTTCTTCCCCACGGGGCTTCCTTCCCATCCGGTGGATGATTCCTAGCGAACCGCTATGCTAATGCGGTGCCCTTCGAGCAGCTCTTAGACCCGATCCTGAATGTGATTTCGGCCCGGCAAATGCTTGCTGTTGCCCGCACAATCGAGCCCTCACTTCTCATCATGCCCGCGTAGGAAACCATCATGAGCGGAAAATTTGTTCACCTTCACTGCCATAGTCACTATAGCTTGCTGGATGGTGCGAGCTCGATACCAAAGTTAGTGAAGCGAGCCAAGGAACACGGCATGAACGCCTTGGCCCTTACGGATCATGGCAATCTGCACGGAGCTTTAGAGTTCTACAAGACGGCCAAGAAGGAAGGTATCAATCCGATCATTGGCTACGAGGCCTATGTGGCACCCAAGAGCCGCCACTCACGTGGAGACGCAACGCGAGCGAAGGAAGCCGCCTACCACCTAACGCTTCTAGCCAAGAATCGTGCTGGCTTTCGCAATCTGGTGAAAATGGCCTCGAAAGCCAGCCTGGAAGGCTTCTACTTCAAGCCACGCATCGACCGCGAACTGCTTGAGGCTCATCACGAAGGCATTATCTGCCTCAGCGGTTGTGTCTCAAGCGAATTTTCGCGATCCATCCTGAACAATAAAGACACGACCAAGATGGAGCAGGAAGCGAAATCGGTCGCCGAGTGGTTCCACGGTATCTTTGGCGATCGCTATTTCATCGAAGTGATGAACAACAATTTGGAGATTCAGCGGCTACAGCTCGAAGGAGCAGTCGACATCGCCAACAAGATGGGCCTGCCTGTCGTAGCCACCAGCGATGCCCACTATGCGAACAAAGAAGACGCCGAAATCCAAGACGTTTTGCTGTGCATCAACACAGGGAAATTCCGCACCGATTCCGCTCGGATGAAGATGGAAGGCGACCAATTCTACTTGCGCTCGCCCCAGGAAATGTACGACAACTTCGGTGGTCTAGAAGATGCTGTCGCGCGCAGCCAAGAAATTGCCGACACAGTCGACATCGACTTAGAGTTAGGGAATCGTCACTTTCCGGTCTACCCGATGCCGGAAGAAAACAAAGAAAAAACTCCTGACGAGTACTTGCGCGAAGTATGCACGCGAGGTTTGAAGGAGCGTTACGCGGGCAACGAGGAAATGCTGCCTGGTGGCGAACTATCGGAAGTTGCCCAAGCTCGACTAGACCGCGAACTGGGCGTGATCGAACGCCTTGGCTTCGCGAATTACTTCTTGATCGTTTGGGACTTCGTCGAGCACTCAAGAAACGTCGGTGTGCCCAATACAGCGAGGGGAAGCGGCGTCGGTGCACTCGTATGCTATGCACTTTATCTCAGTCACGTTTGTCCGATCAAATACGACTTGCTGTTTGAAAGATTCCTGGATGAAAACCGTCTGGAAGCGCCTGATATCGATATCGACTTCTGCAAAGAACGTCGTACCGAAATCATTCAATTCGTGCGTGACAAGTACGGAGAAGAAAACGTCGCCCAGATCGGCACATTTGGAACGATGGCAGCCAAAGCGGCGATCAAGGACGTCGGTAGAGCACTCGGTATTCCGCTGATGCGAGTTAATCAGATCACCGAAATGGTGCCTGATGAACTAAAAATCACCATCGATAAGTCGATCGAAAAGAATGCCGAACTCAAAGCGGTTTACGACAGCGATCCCGAAATCCAAGAGCTACTCGACATCGCTCGCCGATTGGAAGGCAACGCGAGAAACGTCGGTACTCATGCTGCGGCGGTGGTGATCGCTGATAAGCCGCTAACCGAGTATGTGCCACTCAGTAGAGTCTCTGGCAAGACGGACATTATCACCCAGTGGTCAATGAACGACGTCGAAGATGCTGGCCTGCTGAAGATGGACTTTCTCGGCCTAAAAAACTTGACAATCCTTTCAAAAGCCGTGGAAATCATTCAGGAAACGCGGGGGGAAGAGCTCGATATTCATGAATTCCCGCTGGACGACAAAGACACCTATGCTCTGCTGCAGCGTGGTGAAACGAAAGGTGTATTCCAGCTGGAAAGTGGCGGTATTCGCGACTTGCTCCAACGGATGAAACCTGACCACTTCCGCGACATCATCGCGACCAACGCCTTGTACCGACCTGGTCCGCTGGAGGGCGGGATGGTCGACGATTACGTTGCGGTAAAACACGGCCGCAAACAAGCCGAGTACCTACACGACGTGCTGGAAGAGATCTTGGAAGAGACCAACGGAGTGATGGTCTACCAAGAACAAGTCATGCGTATATTGAATCGCCTCGGCGGGATCGAATTGGCAAGTGCGTACACCTGTATCAAGGCAATTAGTAAGAAAAAAGAAGCAATCATCGCCGCCAACGAGGAGCAGTTCCTAAAGGGTTCGGTCGAAAAGGGCGTCAAAGAAAAAGAAGCCAAAGAACTTTGGGACATGATCCTCAAGTTCGCTGGCTACGGCTTTAACAAGAGTCACTCAACTGCATACGCTTTGGTCGCCTATCAGACAGCCTACCTCAAGGCGCATTATCCTTGCGAGTTCATGGCTGCATTGCTGTCGGGCGACATCCCGGGTCGTAACTTCAAGCGAAAAGATGCTCTCGTCGAGCACATGGAAGATTGCGACCGAATGAACATCGAGGTTGTACCTCCGGATGTGAATCACTCTTTCGTCGACTTTGCGGTTCGTGAAGGACGAATTCTTTTTGGCCTTTCCGCGATCAAGGGCTGCGGTGGTTCCACAGGTGAATCCATTGTCGAGTCACGTGAGAAAGACGGACCATTCAAAAGCATTTTTGAATTTTGCGAACGCGTTGATCCTTCGGATTGCAATCGCGCTGCCATCGAAACGCTCATCAAGGCAGGCGCCATGGATTCGATGGGTTGCAATCGCGCCCAATTGATGTCGGTAGTCGAGAAAGCAATCCAAGCTGGCGCCGCAGCCTTGGCGGATCGCAAGAGCGGACAGATGAACTTCTTCGAGGCGATCGAAGAGCCAGAAGAGCAGGGTGGAGCGTCGCACGTGATGCCGGAACTTCAAGAATTCCCGGACAAGACCAAACTCACAATGGAAAAGGAAGTCCTAGGAACTTACTTGTCTGCACACCCTATGGCAGAGTTTCAGCCGCTTCTCACTGCCTTCTGCTCCCATACCACGCCCCAACTTAAAGACGTCAAGGATCGTTCTGAGGTGATCGTGGGCGGGATGATCTCTTCGATCAAACTGGCAAATACGCGGAATCCAAAGCCGGGAGCGCCGAGCCGCTACGCAAACTTTGACTTGGAAGATCTCGAAGGAGCGGCGCGCTGCATATGCTGGCCTAACGATTACGAACGGACAGGGCACATGATTGAAGCAGAGCAAGTGGTCATTATGCGAGCGAAAGTCGACAAACGCGGAGGAGCTGACGACGTCAACTTGATCGCCAACGAAATCATCCCTATCGACGAGGCGAATGAGCGATTCACGGCGGGAATCAAAATCAATGTTCATCAGGGCAAGCATGACGAAGCGATGCTGCCACAGCTAAATGAAGTTCTGCGAGGCTATCCCGGAAAAATGCCGGTCACGGTCGCTTTGGAAATGCTCGCTGGTGACCGAGTCCAGGTGAAAAGCAATCGACACAAAGTGACCATATCCCCCGAATTAAGGGCTCGTCTCGATGATCTGTTGGGGGAAAACAGCCACTCTCTGCAGGTCAGTCCCCCCAAGCCATCGGCAGGGCCGGCAGGCAAAGGCTACAAACGCTCCAATCAGGACAATTAACTCGCTGTAAAACTCCCAATCTACCCACATTTGTTGCCATGAGGTGCTTTAGCAATTACGCTCAAGGAAACTAATCCTAACTTGCAGGTCCTCTTCCAGCAATGAAGAGCATTGACCTTGTCTACTCCTACACCCTAGATGTCGGGTTTCCCACGATGCTACGCAGATTCGGCCAGCCTTCCTCTTTGTTGATCGCATTGTTAGTGTGCTTCTTGCTATGTCTTCCAACCCCGGGTTGGGCCCAAGGTGGCGCCGGTGGTGGTGGCGGCGCTGGCGGTGGCGGTGGCGGCGCTGGCGGTGGCGGTGGCGGCGCTGGCGGTGGCGGCGCTGGCGGTGGTGGAAATAACAACGGTGGCGGAGGAGGTGCTTCTGGAGTGCGCATTGATGCGACGGGTACTTTGCGGCTTATGCGAGCGAATCCTGTCGTCACGATGGCACGACTTCGTGCTGCCAAGCAAACCTTACCTCAGCATCTTGCTCGACCAAGCAAACTCCGCAAAGTTTCCTTGAATCGCCTAGAAGCAGCTGTCGCAGAAAAGCTTGCCAAGGGAGAGACGCCATCGCCAGAGATGATCACTTTGGCCGGGATGACTCGCCTCGAGTACGTCTTCTTCTACCCAGAATCTGGCGACATTGTACTGGCTGGTCCTGCTGAAGGATTTGGACAAGACTCAACTGGCCGCATCGTTGGAGTAGAAACAGGGAAGCCAACACTCTTGCTCGAAGACCTTATCGTAGCTCTTCGTGCTTACGGCCCGAAAAACAACGACACCGACTACATTGGCGTCTCCATTGACCCAACTCAAGAAGGTCTTGCAAAAATGCAAAAGACACTTCGCAATCTGGGTAGCAGCATACAAGGTGCTGGTGGAGTCCAAACAATCGTAAACAGCTTGAGAACCTCTCTCGGCCCCAACACGGTAACGATCGATGGAGTCCCTGCTGGCACCCACTTCGCTCACATCCTGACTGAAGCTGACTATCGCATGAAGCTGATTGGAATCGGGCTCGAGCAGCCTCCAATCCCAATGCGAAGTTATGTTGCTCGCCTGACCTCTTCCATGGCATCTGGCAACGCTCTAGTTCGTTGGTTCTTCGTTCCTGATTACTCAGCAATCGCGACAAGCGAAGATGGCCTGTCGATGAAAATGGTTGGCCAAGGTGTCAAACTCGTTGGGGAAGACGAGGTGGTCTCGAGCGACGGCAGCCGTAAGGTTTCTGGACGACGGGCGAACTTGGCAAGCCGCGGATTCACAACGGAATTTACTAAGAAATTCCGAGCGATCTCAGAGAACAGCCGAGTGTTCAGCCAACTCCGCAACCTTGTTGACCTCACCATTGCTGCAGCATTCATCCAAGACCGCGACCTTTACGGTAAGTCTGGGTTTGATCTTGGCGTGCTAGGTAGTGAGGACAAGCTTCCGGTTCAAGTTCTCCCAGCACCTAAGAAGGTCGAGACAGCCATCAACGCTGTGATGAAGGGCAGTCGCCTGATCACTCCAATCGGAGGTGGTGTAACCATTGAAGCCGCAAAGGCACTGAAGAAAGAAAACCTTCAGTCTGACAGCTCGATTCAAAGAGTACAGGAATCAGTTGGCTTGGACAACATTCCAGCTGCCCAGTGGTGGTGGGACTGATTCCCAAGACCGCTTTCAAGGCAACAAAGGGCAACGTGAACGCGTTGCCCTTTTTTTGCGCCAACATTTTTGCCGCCTAAGATCTCGCAGCGAAGCTTGATTTGACTTTTTTCTCGTCTGTCGTGCCGCGACATCGCGTTGCTGGACGGCGCCGACGATTCCGTTGTCTATTTTTGTGGGCTACGCCGTAAGGAGTCTGGATTTTCGCGCGGGTTGCCCTTGCCCTTTATCGCGGCCAGTCCGCGTAAATGAGGGAGTTAGACTAAAGCACAGCACTGGGAATCAGCGAACCACTGAGTACAGAAGCTTCGAAACGCAGCTTCAAGGGAGCAAGCTTTACGATTTAATCAGGTCGTTCAGCGAGATAGCAGCGAGCTCACTTTTCAGAGAGCTCGCTTTTCAGAGTAGAGAGTTTCACAAGAGGTATCTTGTAGCAATCGCAATTCAACAGAGCTGCCGACAGAGGAGGCTAGTTTCCGATCAGGCCACTTTTAACAGCCCAAACAGCAGCTGCGGTTCGATCAGCCGCGTCGAGTTTTCGCAAGATGTTCTGCACATGCTCTTTCACCGTTTCAACACTAATTTTGAGCGATGTTCCAATCTCACGATTACTCAACCCAAGTGCGATATGCCGCAGCACTTGCAACTCTCGATTCGTCAACGGAACGTCCTTCGAATCAGACCGATCCTTACGCTTTTCCATCGTCATTTGGACTCGACGAAGGATACTGTTCTCGGACGGCTTTTCGCTTGAGGCGGCGCGCTGAATGGCTTCCAACACGTCGATTCGCGAAGAGTCCTTCAGGATGTAATCTTTTGCACCCAAAGCGATTGCGCGAGCCACGTAAGTCGGATTGTCATAAGTCGACATCATCACCACAGCAACTTCTGGTGCTTGAGTCCTAATGGACTCGAGTGCGGACAATCCATCTGCATCGCCCATTCGCACATCAAGAAGCACAACGTCTGGTTTTTCGGAGACAGTCATTGTCACCGTCTCGTCCACCGTGGCCGCTGCGCCAATGATCTGAACATTGCTTCCAGACAAAAGTGTCTGAACTCCACTCCTGACGACTTCATGATCGTCAGCAAGGACTAAACGAATAGTCACCCCAATCCCCTTTTTTTACTACACGCCCCCCGAATGAGCCTCATAGCCCACCTAGACAAAGCAAATCTAGGTCGCGTCTCCACCTAAGAGTCCTAACAGACTCAAAATACCACCAGTTGGCGAGTTAGAGCCAAAATACAACGGAGCCCTCGCCGGGAGATGTCGCTTAGGTAACCGCAAGGGCAACACCTACGGCGCGTCTCATCGCCTTGCTGTGCAGTGCTAACTGGCAATTCTAGGGCACGAGCCCGCGTCAAAGGTGGAAGTTTTCTCCAATGGCGAAGCAATGTCTACCCCCAAACGCAGGACCACACACCCCCCCCGATGGGAGCAAACGTTGAATTGCAGCATCAGATTGGTTTGCTTGAGGCATTCTACAACCTACATATGCATAGGCAGATTCGTGCCGTTTCCGTAAGGAAAGTGGCGTTTTCTCGCCTTTTTTAAATTTCTTTGAGTCCTCCCATCTTCGGGCTATGTGGACATCCACTGACTTGCTGGTTTCGATGTGAAGAGAGACATTTACTCAAAAAAATTCCAGGCTTTCATGAAAAAACCGACACTGCTTCTGCTCGATGATGACCAATGGCTGCTCGAATCGATGTCGACCTGGCTTGGTGAACACGACTTTCACGTCACCAGCGTCCGTAGTTCGAAGGAAGCCAAGCGAGCCCTATCAGAAGTTGAGTTTGACGCTTGCCTTGCGGACATCTGCCTCGAGGACGAGGACGGCCTTTCCCTACTGCGATGGGCAAAGGACAGAGCTTACGAGACACCATTCGTGATGATGACTGGCTATGGTGGGCCGGACATGGCGGCTGAAGCTGTTCAAATCGGAGCCTTTGACTTATTAACAAAGCCGATCATCGACCAAGACTTGCTGACCACACTTCGGCGAGCCATAGACCAGAAGAAAATCGCTTCGGAAAACGAGCGATTGCGTGATGAGCTGGAACGCCGTTCAGGAATGGAAGAAGTCATCAGTCATGATCCGCGTATGCTGCGAATCTTCGACATCATCGAGAGCATTGCGGACACCAAAGCAACCGTTTTGATTACTGGCGAAAACGGCACCGGCAAGTCCATGATCGCGCGGGCTATTCATCGCCGAAGCGAACGCGCTCACAAGCCCTTCGTGGAGGTTGCCTGCGGAGCATTACCTGACAACTTGCTCGAAAGTGAGTTATTCGGACACAAGGCAGGGGCATTTACAGGAGCGAACACCGACAAGGTCGGGAAGTTTGAGCACGCAGACTCAGGGACGATTTTCCTGGACGAGATCGGAACTGCCACGCCTGCCATGCAAATCAAACTGCTTCGCGTCCTACAAGAGTTTCAGTTTGAGCCCATCGGTGGCAACGAAACCTGCTCGGTCGACACACGCTGTGTCCTGGCCACCAACGAAGACCTTGAGAATGCTGTCGCCCAGGGCAGTTTCCGGCAAGACCTCTATTATCGCATCAACGTCATACACCTGGAGCTTCCAGCCCTTCGCGAGCGGAGTTCCGATATCCCGATCCTCGCCGAGCAGTTCCTGCAGAAGGCTTTAAAGGACGTAAAGAAAGAAGTGGATTGCTTCAGCCCCGAAGCCTTGGACGCCATGCTCAACTACTCATGGCCGGGAAACATTCGAGAATTGGAGAATGTGGTTCAAAGAGCAGTCTTGCTCACCAAGTCGCCAACGATCGATATCGACCTACTCCCAGCCCCTCTGCTGGGCGGAGCCAATCGAGTTCCTAGCCTCACTCGCTTTGCTAAGAATCAAACGCTACGCGAAGCTCTCGAAGGCCCCGAAAGACAAATTATCATGGAAGTCTTGAAGGCAAATGGCTACAGCCGCAACCTGACTGCGGACCAGCTAGGTATCAATCGCACCACGCTCTACAAGAAGATGAAGCGTCTCGGCATCGAAACAGTAGATCTGGCCGACTAATCTAGCTTGAGCATTCATCTCACGAGCGAGGCCAGCAATCTCTTCTGGTCCTGGACCACTCGCACTACGCTGCTGACGGTTCTGCGTGAATCCATTACGCAAAGCCTTCGGCCCACCTTTTCGCGCCTAGCACACGCCCTATAATCCAGTTCTCATTGGGTTGCTGGCCGACTAGCAGTCGGTTTTCTATGACTCACCCTAGAATGCGGACCTTGGGTTCGTGTTTCGCTTCCGATCATTTTTTGCCAGTTATCGAAATGAAAATCCACGAGTACCAAGGCAAAGAGCTTTTCCGCAAAGCCTCCGTTCCTGTACTGGACGGCATCGTTGCTCGCACTCCAGAAGAAGCTTCCGCCGCATTCACCCAGCTTGGCGGCAGTATTGCGGTCGTCAAGGCTCAGATTCACGCCGGCGGTCGCGGCAAAGGTACCATTACTGAAGTACCCGAGCAACGCGGTGTGCAGCTTGTGAAGTCAGCCGGAGAAGCAGCCGAAGTTGCAAAGAACATCTTGGGTAATCACTTGGTGACAATTCAGACTGGCCCAGAAGGCGCCGTCGTCAATCAAGTATTTGTCGAATCTGGCTGCGACATCGATCGCGAACTTTATCTCGGAATTGTGCTCGATCGCGGCAATTCGATGCCGGTTTTAATGGTTAGCAGTGAAGGTGGCGTTGAGATCGAAAAGGTTGCTGCTGAAACTCCGGAGAAGATCTTCCGCGAGCACTTCCACCCAGACGTTGGATTAGAAAGCTATCAGGTTCGCAAGCTTTGCAAGAAACTTGGCATCGAAGGGAAAACTGTTCGCTCGGCCGAGAAGTTCATGAAGAGCCTCTGCAAGCTCTACGTGGATCTCGATTGCTCGCTCGCAGAAATCAACCCTCTTGTCATCGACAAGTCAGGTGAGATGATCGCACTCGACGCCAAAATCACCTTCGATGAGAATGCAATGTTCCGCCACAAGGACTTGGCAGAGCTTCGCGACTTGAGCGAGGAAGAGCCAGCAGAAGTCAAGGCCGGCAATGCTGGACTGTCTTACGTCAAGCTTGACGGAACAATCGGCTGCCTCGTAAACGGTGCTGGACTGGCGATGTCGACAATGGACATCATCAAGTATCACGGCGGCGAGCCAGCCAACTTCTTGGACGTCGGAGGTGGAGCCACGACAGAACAGGTCGTCGAAGCCTTCAATATCATCCTTTCTGATCCAAATGTGAAAGCAGTTCTGGTCAACATATTCGGTGGCATCGCTCGTTGCACGACAATTGCGACGGCCGTGATCGAAGCTTCCAAGCAGATCGGTATTAGCATTCCGCTGGTCGTCCGATTAGAAGGCACCGAAGTGGAAGAAGGCAAGAAAATGCTCGCCGAAAGCGGACTCGACATGATCACTGCCGACGATCTGACTGACGCTGCGAAGAAAGTCGTTGCCGCCGCTGCTGGCTAGTCCTGCACAGCCGTCAGACTCCAACACATTGCTCCTCATCCAAAACAGAATCCAAATTCGCTCGAAGAAGCCAAAGTCATGAGCATTCTGATCGATAAGAACACCAAAGTAATCTGCCAGGGTATCACGGGAAGTGCTGGCACTTTCCACACGAAGGGTTGTGCTGAGTACGGCACTCAGATGGTCGGCGGTGTTACGCCAGGCAAGGGCGGTCAAACGGTTGAAGGGATTCCCGTTTTCGACACGGTAGAAGAAGCCGTCGAACAAACGGGCGCCGACGCGACGATGATCTTCGTTCCACCTCCATTCGCTGCAGACGCTATTCTGGAAGCTGTCGATGCTGGAATCAAAGTGATCGCGGCCATCACCGAAGGCGTTCCGGTTCTCGATATGGTCGAAGTCTACCGACGAGTTCGTGAAAGTAGTTCTGTCCTGATTGGCCCAAATTGCCCAGGTCTGATCACTCCAGGCGAGTGCAAGATTGGCATCATGCCTGGCTACATCCATAACCCCGGAAAAGTTGGAATCATCAGCCGTAGCGGAACGTTGACTTATGAAGCCGTTTGGCAAACAAGTAACCTTGGACTGGGGCAGTCGACTTGCGTTGGTCTCGGCGGCGACCCAATCGTCGGCACCTCTTACATTGATCTGTTCAAGCTCTACCAAGAAGACGATCAGACGAAAGCGATCTTGATGATTGGCGAAATTGGCGGCAACGCAGAAGAAGAAGCCGCAGCCTTCGTCAAAGAACACGTTACCAAACCTGTTGCCGCTTTTATCGCAGGCGCAACAGCACCTCCTGGCAAACGCATGGGCCACGCAGGTGCGATCATCTCCGGAGGAAAGGGGACGGCATCCGAAAAGCAAGCTGCGTTGGCAGCCGCTGGAATCGAAGTCGCAAAATCTCCTGCAGATATGGGTACTGCGTTGCAAGCTGCGATCTCTAAGTCATAATTCTCCCTTTGCTCGAATACTGCATCAGCAGCACCTAGCCCTCGCAAAGATCCTTCTTCCACTCCTTCGCGCCCCCGAACTGTGTCAAGCAAATGGAATCGAGTGATCAGCAGGAGCAGAGCTCTGACGAGAACCCGGCCGCGGGTTCCTCAGGCGAACGCCAGGCTGGCATCGCATTCATTCTGCTGACGCTCTTCATCGACATCTTAGGCATCGGAATCATTATTCCGGTTCTGCCTGGCCTTGTGAAAGAGATGGTGGGCGAAGACGCCTCAGCCGCTGGTTTGTACTACGGGCTAATTGGCGCCAGCTATGCCACCATGCAATTTCTTTTCGCTCCGATTATCGGGGCCCTTTCGGATCGCTTCGGCAGGCGACCAGTTATATTGGCTTCGCTTTTCGGCTTGGGAGTCGACTTCCTGATTCAAGGATTTGCGCCATCAATTACATGGCTATTCGTCGGCCGAATCTTCGCTGGTATTTTTGGCGCGAGCTTTACCACGGCGAATGCCTACATTGCTGATGTATCCGACGACGATACAAGATCACGAAATTTCGGCTTGGTCGGAATGATGTTTGGGCTAGGCTTCATCTGCGGGCCAGCTGCGGGCGGAATTCTTGGTAACCTCTATGATCGCTTGCCTTTTTTCATCGCCGCAGGACTCGCACTCGTCAATTGGCTTTACGGATTTTTCATTTTGCCGGAATCACTTCCACCTGAGAAACGTAGCAAGTTCACGCTCGACAAAGCCAATCCCTTCAGCACGATCAAGAGACTCCAGGCCTACCCAATTCTAACGGGCCTCGCTGCGGCATTCGTTTGCATGTCATTGGCTCAGCGTGGGCTAGAGAATGTTTGGGTCCTTCATGGTGAACACCGTTACGGTTGGACTGAGCTTCAAAACGGATTGATGCTTTGTCTGGTCGGCGTTACAGCTGCAGTGGTGCAGGGTGGCTTGATCCGCCCGGTAACAAAAGCTCTCGGTGAACGCAAAGCAGTTTACCTTGGCCTATCAGTGACGACACTCGCGTTTGTAAGCTATGGGCTCGCTTACGCAGGCTGGATGGTGCCATGCATCATCCTATTTGGGAGCTTAGGAGGGATCACCGGCCCAGCGATACAAAGTATCGTCACGAAGAGCGTTGACGAAACTCAGCAAGGCGAAATTCAAGGTGCCCTGACCTCATTGATTAGCTTCACCAACATTTTCGCTCCACTTATTTTCACGACGCTGCTGTTTGGCTACTTCACCTGCAGCGAAGAAACGTTCCGGATCCCCTACACTCCAATTGAGCTCAATGCTCCCTCCACAAAGATTCCAGGGGCGTCGTTCTTCGCCGGAAGCATCCTATTGTTCATCGCCTTGCTCATCGTCTTTCGCGCCTTTGGACGACTACCAGAAGAAGCGAAGGCAGAGTGACGATCTTAGCCTCATCACAGGCCGTTAACGACCGCAGCGATGCTACGGCAAAGCCAAAGGCAAGCTAGCACCAGGGGCTGTGCGTGTGACGAGTTCCGCACCTAGGATCACACATTCAGCATCTTGCCAGTCAGTCGCTCGTACACTTCCAAATACTTCGCCGCAGTTTGACTGACTATCTCTTCGGGCAGCTGAGGAGGCTCGCTATTGCGGTCCCAATCGGTTCCCATCAACCATTCACGCACAAACTGCTTATCAAAGGACTTCTGTGCTCGGCCTGGTTCATAGTCTTCGGCAGGCCAAAACCTTGAACTGTCTGGCGTGAGCACTTCGTCAATCAAGATCAATTCGCCATCGGACATTCCCCACTCAAACTTGGTATCAGCGATGATGATTCCGTGCTCGGCCGCCAACTCACAGCCATTTCTGTAGACTTCAAGGCTCCTGTCACGGAGTTGAGTTGCCAGCTCCTCACCAATCTTGTCCGCCATGAATTCATAGCTTACGTTCTCGTCGTGCCCTTCCTCTGCCTTGGTCGCCGGAGTGAATGTCGGCTCGGCGAGGCGACTACATTGCTGCAGTCCGTCGGGCAATTTGATACCGCAGACTTCGCCGCCTGCTTCTAGATACTCTTTCCAACCAGAGCCCTCCAAGTAACCGCGCACGACGCACTCAAAGGGTACGACCTCAGCCTTCTTAACGATCATCGACCGCCCCTCAAGCTGCGTTCGCTGAGAGTCCGAGACGGCAAAGTCAGCGGGCAATTCGGTGGAAAGCATGTGATGCGCCACGCCCAGTTTTTCAAACCAAAACCTACTAATCTGGGTCAGCACGACACCTTTTTGCGGAATACCGCTCGCCAAGATCCAATCAAAGGCGCTGATTCGATCGGTACTTACGATTAGCAGCGAGTCACCCAAATCGTACACATCTCGCACTTTCCCACTTCGCTTCGGAAAATCGAGATCAGTGTTGGTTACAGCTTGGCTAGGGTTCATCGAAGTCGAGTTCATGTAAGAGAATCGTTTAGCTTATACTGGGTTTATTGAAGCAGTTGGGTTCATGGGTTAGATTTGCGAGTAGTATTGTTTCGGGTTGCTTCTTACATTCCCGAAATGAGCGTTTAGTGCCCTGAAAGTTTCGCCTTGGCTCACCTTCGATTCACCGTTCCCGACACACAGGACCACGATCCGAAGGTATGGAAGACAGCCTATCTGACGGGAATAGAAGGAATTCCTTGGCACTGCGACCACGCTCTGGGCGACAGTCAGTTTAGCATTGGACGCCAGATTGACGAGTCTGGAAAACTGAATATCGTTTGGCCGAGCTCTAGCCTGGGTCCTCTCTGCCTCTCATCAACAAGCTTGCGAATCACCGATGCTCCCTATTCTTTGCCGATTGAGATCGCGCGCGGAACCGTTTATCGACTCAAGTCGCAGGCGGATGAGTGGCAAAGGCTGGGATTGCGTGCTCCAGAGAGTTTCGGTGTCACGGCGGACAAAGCACTCGATGCGTTTCTGCATGGCCTTACAGTTCGCAATGACGAGCCAGCTCAAGCAGCTTTGGCCCAGCAAGCAATCGATTTCGCACTCGAAGCATCCACCATTTTGATCGAGGCGTTCAGCAAACAAGCTTTGGAGACTCGCCGCCAATCGGAGGGTCGACTCGCGACGCTTCTAGGCTGTGAACTGACTCCAGCCACACAGATCAAGCGCAAGGGAGACGCTCTGCGGACCGCATTCAATACTGCTGCGATCTCTGCCGACTTCGGCGCCGTCGAAGCCATGTCGGGCGGAGGAGATTTCTCTGTTTTCGATAAGCAGATCGCGTGGGCATCGGCCAATGACCAGAAAGTCTGCGTCGGCCCCATCGTAGACTTCCGTCGCGAGAAGCTGCCTCAGTGGTTGACTCTGCTTGACGATAGCTTTGAAAGTATCCTCAGCACCGCCTGCAAACACGTCGAAGCAGTGGTCGAACGCTATCGTGGAAAAGTGCATTTGTGGAATTGCGCCAGCGGCATCAACATTCCAAACCGTTTGGGCTGGAATGACGAAGAAATTTTACGCTGCGCCGTGTCGATGATCGAAACGGTTCGCCGAGCTGACGAGCGAACACCAGTCTTGCTGACGGTCAGCCAACCCTGGAGCGAGTACTTGCGTCACGAGGCAAACGGTATTTCACCGCTCCACTTTGCCGATGCCCTTATTCGCGCAGATCTTGGCCTCAACGGTCTAGGGCTTGAGTTCAACTTCGACACCTATCCGGGCGGATGCTTCCCGCGAGATCCAATTGAAATTGGCAAGCAAGTTGATCGCTGGGCCATGCTGGGACTTCCACTCATGGTCACACTGAGTATGCCAGAGCATCGCAACACTATCGATACATCGCGAGTTTCCAGCTGGGGAATGCCCGCCAGTCAAGAGTCAGCCGAAACAACCGACGCTTCCGTTTTACCACCAGAATCGATACTGCAACTCTTGCTCTCTAAGCCATCGGTGCACGCCATCGTTTGGCGACAAGGCGACGAACGCACCTCCTCGACAAATCTATGGAGCAAGGAAGGAAACGCCCAGCCCTTGCTCACCCATATCGCCAAGCTTCGCAGGACATTCCTGCATTGAAGCGACATGAATCCGGATAATTTGTTGAGCAGCATAGCGAGCAGCCGTTTTCCAGAGCACTAGCTAAAAATCCCAACTCGCCCACCACACGGTGGAGTCTTGAGGATTTAGTATGACAACGTCTCCGTTGCTCCTCCGCATTACGACACAACACCTATCTTGTGCGCGATAGAAGATTGTCGTGGAAGTGAGTATCTCTCCAATGCCAGTAGCGCTTAGATGCTTATCAAGAGCATTCTTGGCCCAGACCCTCGTTCCAAATGAACAAGGCCGCCCTATCACATCCTCGACTGGCGCCGATTTCCATTGCCCTGACCAAGGCGTTGCAGACCTCAACTAAGCCTCAAAGTCAGCTTTGGGCAGCCGAGAGCCAAATATGAAAACCCTTCGCCTCCCAAGCCTCCATATTCACATCCTTCAGCTATCGTTTCCCAGTTGGGGCCTAGCTTCAATCCCGTCACCGCTGCGAAGACAATTGGTGCCGGAGCTTCGGGCGTTTTCTTGTGCTGTAGAATGTGAGCGCACCAAGCAAGATAACTCCGCCTAAGACCATACGTCCTCGCAGACGCAGAACATTTCGACTCATGAATTTTGCTACCGCGATAAATTAAGAGCCTTACCGCTAGGTTCAACTCTTCGCGAAGCAAGGTTATTGGGTCATTAACGCATAAATACAACACGAACTTAATTACGCTAACTCTTCGCCTGCGACCCGAACAGTAACGCTATCGACATTAATCGTTTGCTCTGCGATCCGCTGGATATCCGCTGCGGTCACATCGCGGTAGCGACTAAGCACCGCGTCTATCGGCTCGTAGTTCTTCCGGGCCAACCAGGATTGGCCAAGTGCAAACAAGCGATTGCTGGGCCGTTCATCTGAGAGAATGAGACCAGCTTCGATTTTATTGCGAGCCAGTTCCATTTCCTTTTCGGTAACGCCTTTGGCAACGATTTCGTCAATAACGCGATTGACGATTTCTTCGTTAGATTCCGCGTCCTCAGGAGCACAGCAAAGGTAGCCTGTAATACAACCACAGTCAGCAAACATCTGCGGCCATAAAGTCGCCGTTTCGGCCCTACCAGTATCAATCAACTCCCAGAACAAACGACTACCTGAATCATCGGCAAGTATCGAACACAGCATACGCAGAGCGTAGCGATCAGGATCGTTGCAATTCAGCCCAGGCCACAAACGGACCATGTAACTCTGATGAGCCAGCTCACGTTCCAACGTCTCTTTGCCGCTACCAAACTCCGGTGTCGGAACATCGAGCCCGCTCGCAGTTTTACCCCAGCCCTCAGCTACTTTCGAGACCTGCTCAATCAACTGCGGCACTTCGATCTTCCCACAAGCTACAACGTACACATTGTCCTGCGTGTAACGCTGGCAGTGGTAAGCTCGCATCTGAGCCACAGAAAGATCTGCGACGCTCTCCGTGGTACCGAGCACTCGCGTCGACAGAGGATGATCGCCAAAGAACAATTCTGTCGCACGTTCAAATGCACCGTAAGGCGGTTGATCGTCGTACATGGCAATCTCTTCCAATACGACTTGCTTCTCGGTTTCAAATTCTTCTTCTTCCAGAGTGGGCTGCATCAAGTCGGTCAACAGATCGACCGCATGCTCCTGACACTCTGGAAGCACCGAAGCGTAAAAGACCGTGGCATCTTCAGATGTAAAAGCGTTGGAATGCGCTCCAAGATGGTCCAACTCGCGATTCACGTCTTCCGCGGAGCGGCGTGATGTTCCTTTGAAAACCATATGTTCGAGAAAGTGGCTTACACCTGCAATCTCAGGCTGCTCGTCACGTGCTCCGGTCTTCACAAAGCATCCGTAGCTGGAGGTAAAGGCAGACGGATCATTCAGCACCACGATTTCCGGGCCGTTGCTAGACTGGTGAGTAATTAAATCCATCCGGCAACTCCAGTGCTTGAGATCCCACGGTGACCAAGGAGTAGTTTTTGGGCATGTTCTGGCTGAAATGCTGGAGCAGCGAATCACAACTCAGCTGATCGACTTTTTCCAACACTTCTTCTCGAGTCGGAACACGCCCTAGGTAAAACCAATCGCTGGCAATTTGACTGCTACGCGCCGCAGACGATTCTTGCTCAAAGACAAGTGAACTCTTGATCCGATTCTTCAGTCTAGCGAGCTCGTCATCGGAGATACCATCCTCCAAAGAATGAATCGTTTCCAGGAGTACGCGTAGCGTTTCTTCCGCTCGGGTCGTAGTCGTACCCGCGTAGCAAAGCACGCTACCTTGTCCGGCCATTGAAAAGCAAGTGGCAAAAACCGAGTAAACCAAGCCGCGTTTCTCTCGAACTTCCGAAAACAATCGAGAACTCATCCCGTCGCTCAGAACACCTACCAACGCCCGAGTTTGATAATAGTCCGGACTTTCGTACGAAACGCAATCATAGGCCAAGGCAAGATGCGTCTGGCTAGAAGAATAGTCAACATGTCGGCTTCCGTAGCAAGATTGCAATACTGGCAGCTGTGCCCCGCCTTCTCCTTGCCAATCACCCAACGACTTCTCGACAACTTCGCAAAGTTCGTTCCAATCAAACTTTCCAGCCACAGCCAGAATACTGCCTTGAGGCCGATAGTTCTCTTGAAAGAACTCCTGCACGGCCAACTGCTCGCATTGCTCTAGGCCTTCACGTGTACCCTGTGAGATGCGACCAAAGGGCAGGGGATATCGAAAGCGTTTGAGCTCACTGAAGCATCGATGTGACGGCTCATCGTCCAGAGCTCGAAGATCCTGCAAGCAGAGTTGTCTAGCGTCTCCGAGCTGAGCAGGCGGAAGATGCGGCCTTTGAACGAGATCGGCATAGAGTGGAATCACATCCTTGAGAACCGAACTGGGCATCGCGCAGCTGAATGAGCTGTGATTCGTAGTGACAGAGCTAGAGCGTTCTACTCCGAGTTCATCTAAACGCTCCCAAAACGCCCGGCTGTCCAGATCAGCACAGCCACGCTGCGCCATCTCACTTGTCAGTCCCGCCAGCCCATCCAGCCCGTTGGGTTCAAAGCAAGTTCCCGCCGGGATCAGAAATGAAAAAGCCGCCGAGCGCAACCATGGCATCGGCTCGCCCAGCAAGACGAGGCCGTTGTCGAATTGGCGATGCAGCAGTTTTTGATCCATACTCTATCGCAAGCTGGCACTTCCAAGTCACCCTGCCGCTTAAGGGAGACTATCCCAAGGGAGAGTGAGTTCAAGCCTATTTCTTCTGATCCGATTTCTTTGCCTTGCTCTCACTCTTCTTCGAGCTACTGGATGAATCCGAAGAAGAATCCTTAGGCTTGTCAGCGGCCTTGCCCTTGTTGTACGAATCGCTGCGATAGTCGGTCTGATAGAAACCAGAGCCCTTAAACACCACTGCCGCCCCAGTTCCCAACAAACGGCGAAGCTTCAGCTTTCCGCACTCGGGACATTTTCTCTTCTTCGGATCGTTGATGCCTTGATAGAGTTCAAAGGCGTGGCCGCAGGCATCACACTCGTAATCGTAGGTTGGCATGTCTTGCCCCTTCTATTCTGCTTTCTCTGGCACGCCGCTGCTAACCACCACATTGCTCGGCCGCACTACTCGGTCGTGCAACATGTACCCGACCGCGACCTCATTCATCACCATCCCCGAAGCATACTCTTCGCTAGGCAGCTGTGAGATTGCTTCATGCACGTTCGGATCAAATTCTTCCCCGAGCGCCGGAATTGGCTTGCAACCATAACGACCAAGCACATCTGTCATCTGCTGACTGACCATGGCAACGCCATCTCGCAAGCCCTTCGTCGCCTCGTCGTCAGCACCCGCTTCGATGGCCCGCTGCAAATTATCTCCAACTTCCAATAAGTCACGCACCAAGTTCATGTTCGCGTACTTAAGAGTTTGCTCCGACTCACGCTGCATCCTCTTGCGAAAGTTCTCCATCTCAGCTCGAGCGAGCAGGACTTCTTTCTCTGCCTCCTGAACACGTTGACTATCAGACTTGGGAGGAGTAGGCTCTTCTTGCGACTCTTCGAGAACTCCCTTCAACGCCTCATCGACACCAGCGTTTGCTTCCGCCCCTGCTTCCTCTGCTACCGCTTCGACTTCCACCGCGTTGTTCACCGCTTCTTTGACGGTTTCAGTATTTTCCGCAGTTCCGCCGTCTGCGTTTGTTTCTTCAGGTTGCATCTTCTTCTCCTTCTCAGGCTCTTGTTCTAATCATCCACTCGGAAGTAGTCGACCACTCGCTCTAAAAAACTCTTGCGATGTGGAGTGACATTCTGCTCTTCCAATTCAGCCAACTTTCGCAGCAGCTCTTCTTGCTCACCGCTGACCTTACTAGGTATTTCGACAAAGGTCTGCACAAGCATGTCACCTCGCATTCCACTACGCGGATCCGGCATTCCCATTCCACGAAGCTCAAACACTTCACTACTTTGCGTTCCGCTGGGAATCGTAATCGACTTCTTGCCATCCAACGTGGGAATCTCTACCGTTGTCCCCAACACAGCCTGGGAATAGCTGAGCGGTAATTCGATCGCCAGATCCGATCCTTCTCGCCGGAAAATGCTGTGAGGACGCACTTGGATGAAGCAGTAAGCGTCTCCCGCAGGTCCACCATCTGGACTGGCTTGGCCTTCGCCTTGTAAACGGACGCGCATACCGTCATCGACACCGGCTGGAATCGTGACTTCCAAGGCGACGGATCGAGGCTCCGCACCGGATCCATCACAACTGCGGCACGAAGAAGTGGTTACCTTACCCTTGCCGCGACACTGCGGGCAAGTCGTCTGAACGCGGAGAATCCCAGTCGCTTGCACGACCTGGCCACGACCTTGGCAATGCCCACAAACTTGCGGCTCAGAACCAGGAGCAGCACCCGAACCATCGCAATCTTTGCATAACTCGTGACGCGTCAGGCTGACTTCCTTGGTCGTCCCTGTCGCTGCTTCTTCCAAGTCCAAGGTAACATCGCAGCGGACATCCGCTCCGCGACGGACACGTGAACGAGAACGCCCACCGCCAAAGAAGTCTTCGAAGATCGATCCACCGAACAAGTCCCCGAAGGCTTCGAAGATGTCGCCCACGTCGTGGAAGCCACCTGCATTGCCATCAACTCCGGCATGACCGTACTGATCGTAGCGAGCTCGCTTGGCGTCGTCGCTGAGCACTTCGTAGGCTTCGGCAGCTTCTTTGAACTTGGCGACTGCTTCTTCATCATTCGGATTGCTATCCGGGTGATACTTGATCGCGAGCTTGCGATAAGCCTTGGCCAAGTCGGAGGAGGAGATTCCTCGCTCCACCCCTAAGACTTCATAGTAGTCTCGCTTGCCGGTAGCCATGATTTGCTCAACTCCCGATAGGAAATCACGGTTGCGAAAGTTTGCTCGCGACGCGAATGCGGGCTCGTCCATCCCGCCTAGTTTTGAAAAAAGACCACCCTCAACTGGAGAGTGGCCTTTAGCATGCTTCTACCAAAAGGCTCAACGCAATAGCAGGTTACCGTCTAGCAGCCGAAAGTTGTCAACTTCCGCTAGGCTACCGAACCTTCTACGCGCTGCTTGTCCTTGTCTTCCTTCTCGAAGTTGGTGACCAATGCTTCGGTCGTCAACAACAATCCGGCGATACTGCTAGCATTGGCTAGAGCCGTACGAGCCACCTTAACAGGGTCGATGATGCCGGACTTCAGCATGTCAACGTAAGCACCCTTGTTGGCGTCGTAGCCAGTCGAAACTGGCTTCTGCGATACTTCGTCCGCAACGACGGAACCATCGATTCCAGCGTTATCAGCTATTTGGCGCATCGGAGCGGAAAGCGAACGCAGGATGATGCCAGCACCAATCTTCTCATCACCCTTGCATTTCGAGAGTGCAGCTTCGACAGCTCCAGTGCAGCGAATCAAAGCCACACCACCACCTGGCAGAATGCCTTCTTCCATCGCGGCACGAGTCGCATGCAAAGCGTCTTCAACACGCGCCTTCTTTTGCTTCATGTCCGCTTCAGTCTCAGCACCAACGCTGATAACGGCAACGCCACCAGCCAACTTGGCCAATCGCTCTTGAAGCTTTTCCTTGTCATAATCGCTGTCGGTTTGCTCGATCTGCGCGCGTATTTGACCAACACGTTGATCAATCGACTTGCGAGCTCCACCACCTTCAACGATCGTGGTGTTGTTCTTGTCGACGACGATTTTCTTGGCGCGACCAAGCTGATCCAAGGTAACTTTTTCCAGCTGGATACCGAGATCTTCGCTGATAAAAGTACCGCCGGTCAATGTTGCGATGTCGCCCATCATGGCCTTACGGCGATCGCCAAAGCCGGGAGCCTTCACCGCACAAACGTTCAAAGTGCCACGCAGCTTGTTGACAACCAGCAGCGTCAAAGCTTCAGCGTCAACGTCTTCCGCTATGATCATCAAAGGACGACCACTTTGGCTAGCCTTTTCAAGCACAGGCACCAAGTCTTGGATGTTGCTGATCTTCTTTTCGTAAAGAAGAACCAGAGCATCGTCGAACTGGCAATCCATGCTGCCAGAATCAGTAATGAAGTAAGGCGAGATGAAACCCTTGTCGAACTGCATTCCATCAACGTACTCGACAGTTGTGTCTGCAGTCTTGCCTTCTTCAACCGTGATCACACCGTCTTTGCCGACTCGCTCGAGAGCTTCAGCGAGCAGTTCGCCAATTTGCATGTCGTTGTTCGCACTGATCGCACCAACGTGAGCAACTTGCTCGGAGCTTTTCACAGGCTTGCCAAGCTCCAGCAGGTTTTCTACGGCCGCGTCAACAGCCTTCTCAATACCGCGACGAATCGCAGTGGGGTTGCTGCCCGCAACGATGTTTCGTAGACCTTCCTTGAAGATCGAACGTGCAAGAACAGTAGCAGTAGTCGTACCGTCGCCAGCTAGATCGCTGGTTTTCTGAGCCACTTCTACAACGAGCTTGGCGCCCATATTCTCGAAGCGATCCTCGAGTTCGATTTCCTTCGCAACGGTAACACCATCTTTGGTGACCGTTGGACCGCCGAAGCTCTTGTCGATGATGACATTGCGCCCGGTTGGTCCCATTGTGACCGCGACTGCGTCGGCCAACTTCTCCACGCCCTTGAGCATTCTTGCACGAGCGTGATCTTCAAACATTAACTGTTTAGCCACGTATATGACCCTTTATTCCGATGTTTGTTGGAGTAAGAAGAACTCGCCGACTAGACAACCTTGGCTAGGATGTCTCGCTCGTACAGGATCTTGACTTCTGCGCCGTCGACCTCGATGTCGCTTCCGCCGTACTTACCGTAAATCACGACGTCGCCAACTTCTACGGACAAAGCACCGCGGTTGCCACTGTCCAACAACTTGCCAGGACCAACTGCGACAACTGTGCCACGCTGCGGCTTTTCCTTCGCCGAGTCAGGAAGAACGATACCGCCCGCAGTGGTTTCTTCTGCCTCTTCTGGCTTGACAACAATGCGGTCATCCAACGGTCGGATACTCAACTTAGCCATGTTTATTCCTATCTATTGCTTGTAAGCATTGATTCATTTTGTGGTTGAAAGCGTGCCCCTGGAGACTACCCAGCGAGCACGGCTGCATTTTTCTGCGATACACTTTCGTGCTGCGGGGCCGGCTTACATCATACCGGGCATTCCGCCCATGCCACCCATTCCAGGCATGCCGCCCATTCCGCCCATACCACCCATCGGGTCCATGCCGCCCATGCCGTGGTCATGATGATCGTGCCCGCCACCTTCTTCTTCCTCAACGGGAATCTCGGTCACCAAGGACTCGGTGGTCAACAACAAGGAAGCAACACTCGCTGCGTTTTGCAGAGCAGTGCGAACAACCTTAGCCGGATCGATGATGCCCGCCTGAACCATATCGGTGTACTTATCAGCGTTAGCGTCGTAGCCTTCGGTCTTACCCTTTTGCTGACGCACGCGATTGACGACAACCGCTCCGTCCAAACCAGCATTGTTCGAGATAGCTCGCAGTGGACCATCCAAAACGTTCTTAATAATATTGGCACCGAGCAGCTCATCGCCTTCGGCACCCAACTTCTTAAACGCAGGCTCGCAGCGAATCAAAGCAACCCCACCCCCAGGCACGATACCTTCGTGGAGTGCAGCTTGCGTTGCAGCCTTGGCGTCATCCAGAAGAGCCTTACGCTCTTTCATTTCCGTTTCGGTAGCAGCACCAACAGAGATCTGAGCTACGCCGCCAGCTAGCTTGGCTAGGCGCTCTTGCAGCTTCTCGCGATCGTAGTCCGAATCAGTGTGCTCGATTTCGCGACGAATCTGAGCCGCTCGGCCTTCGATCTCGTCTTTCTTTCCGCCGCCCTTGACCAAGATGGTCTCTTCGCTGGTGATACGAACCTTCTTTGCGCGACCGAGATCCGAAAGTTTTACGCTTTCGAGATCGATACCCAAGTCCTTGAAGATCGCCTGACCACCGGTCAAAGCTGCAAGGTCACCCATGATTGCCTTCCTGCGATCACCGTAACCAGGAGCCTTCACAGCACAGCAGCTCAAGATACCTCGCATCTTGTTTACGACCAAAGTTGCAAGAGCCTCACCTTCGATGTCTTCAGCGATGATCAGCAAAGGCTTTTTCGCCTTGCTAGCCGCCTCCAACAAAGGAATCAGCTTTTTGTTCGAGCTGATCTTCTCTTCGAAGAGCAAGATATGGCAATCGTCCAACTCAACCGTAACTTCGTCCGCGTTGGTGACGAAGTGAGGCGACAGGAAGCCACGATCGAATTGCATACCCTCGACAACATCGACGGTGGTTTCGCTGCTGCGGCCTTCTTCGACTGTGATCACACCGTCTTTTCCGACCTTCAGGAAGGCGTCAGCAAGAACATCGCCGATGGCTGGATCATTGTTGCCCGCGATGGTGGCGACTTGCTTGATCTCCCTCTTGCTCTTCTCATCGATCTTAATCGACATCTTTTGTAGAGCAGCGTTGACGGCTTCGACAGCCTTGCTGATACCGCGAGACAGAGCCATCGGGTCGGCTCCGGCAGCGATCATCTTTAGGCCTTCGCGGAAGATAGCCTCCGATAGGACGGTCGCAGTAGTAGTTCCGTCACCAGCGACATCATTGGTCTTGCTAGCGGCTTCTTTAACGAGCTGTGCCCCTAGGTTTTCGAAAGGATCGTCTAGCTCGATATCTTCGGCAACAGTTACGCCGTCCTTCGTTACCTTGGGCGAACCCCAACCCTTGTCGAGTACTGCATTTCGACCGCGGGGGCCCAATGTGCTGCGCACCGCCCGTGCCAGCTTCGAGACACCGGCAAGCAATGGCTGCCGCGCGTCATCTTCAAAAACCATTTGTTTTGCCACGTGATAATCCTCCAGTGGATTGGGCTTCTCTATCGAAATCCGAGAATGTTCGGTTACGGGTAAGTGATTTTGGGGCGCAAGCCCCTTTTCTTCTGGTGGACGAACCCTCGGTGTCCGGCGGCCTGTTTACGTACCGTCAGACTGGCAGACACTCCGGACGGCCACAGCAGAATGCAAAGACCGTGCCACAATTGCAGGAATGCCTTTCGCTGTGCTTTTTCACAGCAGTAATCGCAAGCGAGCGAGCCCAACTCAGGCACGAAGACCAAGCGAGCTAAAGTCCGGTCTACCCAAAGACAGATGATCATTTGAACGATTAATTTGCCTTTGCCAATCTGACAGGCCCCGTTTTTTTCTGACAAGCTTGCCACGACTCCAAGCCGAAACGAAGCAAGTTATGTGCAACCCAACTTCGACATATTGGGTTGGACTAGTCAAGAAGTAGCGGCATGACAAGAATAACCACCGGAATCGCCGCTTTTTCGCATCTTCGCTAATCGCGCAGCACAGAAGCCTTGAGACGGAATCCATTGGCTCGCCGCTGAGCAGGGTCGCAATCCAGCGAGCCGCACGAAAACTAGCTCCTACAAATCCTAACAAAACGAGACCCCCAGTGGATCGTCGCTTCACACTCTGGCTGCTCCTCACAACCATGATGTGCCTGATTTACCTGAACATGGTCAGGCCCAATCCGAAGGATGCCGCGGGCGAAGATCCGGCGGCTGCTAGGGAGGTGACAGATCCACTCGCTGAGGCGCCAATCGGCTCAGGCGCTCAACCAGGAAGAGTGCAACCAGAAAACAAGGAGCCGGAGGCAGAGACGGTCGCCAACCCCTCTCCGGACAACCCGCGGCGTACTGTCACTTTGGGATCCATGGATCCTGCTAAGGGCTTTAACCAACTCATCACTCTCTCGTCGCTTGGTGCGAGCCTCGAAAAAGCGGAACTCGTAGCCCAATCAGCCCCCGGCGTTTTTCGCTATCGTGCCATCGAGCAAAAGGGCGGTTACCTTGGTTACTTGAGCCTTACGCCCGAGATGGTAATCACCAGTGTTCCCGACGGATCACCAGCGGCCCTTGCAACCAGCAACGCTAGCGCAGGGATCCAAGTCGACGACGTTTTGACCAGTCTGAACGGCACTGCCGTCACCTCGTCGGTGGAGCTCAACGACCTCCTGACCGAACTTGCCCCTGGTACTTCTGTCGCGGTTCAAGTCAACCGAGCGGGCTCCACAATTGATTTCACCGCAACGCTAAGCGAAGTACCACTCGACGTACTCCGCACTCAAGAACGCTCTGCCGAGTTCATCACTGGCAACAACCAACGCACAAGCCTGCGCACGACCCTTGGCTCACTCAATAGCAACTACATCCCCTTTGGAGAACCTTGCTTTCCCTCGCTAAAGGACACACTTCAAGCAAACTGGGCCGTGGAAGAACTCAAGGTCCCCGAGGGGCAGGGCGTTCAATTCCGATTACCGCTGACTAGCTACTTGAACAAGGCTCAGCCTCGCAACCTCGACATCGTCAAACGCTACCGCTTGCTCCCAGCAGGAGGCAACAACGACGGCTACATCCTGGACATCGAAACCATCATTGAAAACAAAAACGATGTTGATGTTCAAGCTTCGTTCCGGCAGGAAGGCCCAACAGGCCTAACGCTCGAGGGCTGGTGGTATTCGAACAAGATCAGCCCCTACATGTTCTCGGCAGCGGGTAATAGAGATATTGTTTATCATTCTCTGGCAAAAGGACACCAAGTCCGCACGACTCGCCAAATCTTCGCCGAAGCGAAAGACACTCCCCAAAAACCAGAGCTGGTGATCTTCGGCGAAAACGACACACCAGAGACCCGCGAGCTCAAGTACATCGGAGTCGATGCACAGTACTTCAACGCATCTTTGCTATCTCAAGATGGCTCGCTAAGAGACCTTCGACAAGCAGCTTGTGTCGCGGTTGCTGACCCCGACGCAATAAATCGTTCCCAGCAACAAGCGACCAACACCTCTTTCTGGTTCGACACGAAAGAACAAGTAATTCCTGCTGGCGGAGCAATCAGCAAAAATTACCAAATGTATATTGGCCCCAAAGACAGCAAGCTACTTGAATCTCATGGCTTGGGACAGGCGATCGAATACGGCTGGTTTGGATTTGTTGCTCGACCACTAGCCGGCATCCTTCATTTCTTCTTTGGCTTTGTTGGCAACTACGGCATAGCTATTGTCATGCTGACAGTTGTAGTTCGAAGCTTCTTATTCCCCTTCAGCCGCAAGGCGATGCTTACATCGCAAAAGATGCAAGCTCAGATGCAAGTTTTGCAGCCTGAGATGAAAGTCATCAATGAGAAGTACAAGGATGACATTCAGAAACGCAGCCAAGCAATGCAAGAGCTTTACAAGAAGCATAATTTTAATCCTGCCGAGCAATTATCGGGCTGCCTACCGCTTTTCATTCAAATGCCGATTTTCATGGGGCTCTTCCGCTGCTTGAGCTGCGATGTTTCGCTCCGGCAAGAACCACTCGTCGCTGGCATGAGTTGGTGCTCCAACCTAGCCGGGCCCGACATGTTCGCGGACTGGAGTGGCTGGATGATCGAATTCATCGCCGGCAAGGGAACAGGCTGGCTCGGTCCGTATTTCAATTTGCTGCCAATCTTGACCGTTATATTGTTCATTGTTCAGCAAAAGATGCTGATGCCCAAAGCAACAGACGATCAGCAACGCGTAACGCAGAACATGATGATGGTCATGACCTGCTTCATGGGTGTTCTGTTCTTCAAGATGCCCGCAGGCATGTGCATTTACTTCATCACTTCTAGCCTATGGTCACTGGTGGAACGCAAGCTAATCAAACGCACCATTCCACCATCCGAAAACCAAACAACCGGCGATACTGATGGCAAGGGCGGCACGGTAAGTTCCGGCACAAGCAATCCAACCAGCAAAAAGGAACGCGATCGCAGTCGCCGCAAGAGCGCAGGGCAGGAGAAGCCCAAGAGCCGACTGGAAGAGCTCAAGGAGATGCTCGAAAAACCGGCCGTCAAATCAGGTACGCAACGCGGCCCTGCTACAAGCAAGAACAAACGCAAGAAGAAGAAACGCTAGGTTTCTTACGACCGCGTTCTGACGTGGCACCATCCGTCCGGAGAGTACCCCGGGCAGGCTCCTGAAGCAATTCGGAAATCAAAGAGGCGACACCGCGGTTACAATCAACCCCAGAGCCGAGTTGCGGTGCGTAGCAACTCAAGAAAGCCAAAACTTATCGCTGCGATAGCACGAGCTGCTAACAGCGAAGAACACCACCAGCCTAAGTCTTTGATTGGCCAAGAGGCAGAACCAGTAAGAGTTTCAACCTTGAGCCGACCGCGTGAGCCGCGCGCTTGAGCCTTCTGATTCAACTCGACGCCATAATGTCCGGCTCACTCCACCAATCGAGTCTAAGAGCACATAAATGGAATCGCGGGATAAGGCACCCGCGAACGCGTCCCCCTTGTCGACGTCCGAAGCTAGCGAAGATGCTTCTAGAAGCTACGGAAGAAGCACGCCGAGTTCAAGAAGCAAACGGAAAGCGTCTTGGACTCAAAGCCACTTCCACTTGGCCATCGCCATGCTGCCCGCCGCTACTTTGAGAGCATCCGCCCCAGCAACGGCGATGTGGCAGAGTAAGGTCTCGATGCGATAGCCTGCGGGCGTTACACGACCGGAACGCTTCTGCCGCCCTGGGCCCCAGCTTTCGAAGAGTAAAGGTGCTGGGCTGACTGGGCATTTTTCCCGGGCTGCCGCAATTCCTTCCGGCTTTGACTTCGTAGCAGCTTTAAATCTCAGCCCACCCGCTCGACTCGGGCCGGCGCATGACGCCCGCAACAACGGTCACTCCCAGACACGCCGTGTGCACCAACCAGCAAGCCTCCATTGCGGCCACGGTCCGAACAGTGCAAACCGCGATCACTAGTAAAGCTATGAAAAAGAAGCCTTCGGTGATCGCACAGTGACATCCCGGCTTGATGGTGTACAAACTAGCGATCGCCCAAATCGCTAGAACAGGCACCACGAAATTGCCATAACTGCCTACTGCACCAAGCCAATCGGCCATTCGCCTGCCTCCTTGCAATCTTCCCAAGTTCTGACGAGGGGAGACTACCAAGAAAGCACTCGACAACGACAGCGCAAACTTGAGACAAAGCTGAGCGAATCAGAAAATCGAATTGCGCGGCAATAGCGGGCGATTTAAAGCCCCCGAGCTATCACTGCAATGAATTGCAGAACTGCGATGCGTACGTTCAGCAATCGCGCTAAAGCAAACACATGATCCACGCAAACAAAGACGCCAGCCCAATGTGGCTGGCGTCTTTTGTATTCCCAGGGTTTAGTGAGGCAAAGTTACTTCACCAAGTCACCAATGACTTTGTCCAGTTCGGTCCAGTGAACTCCCGTGGCAACCACACGTCCCTTGGCATCGACCACGATGTTGACGGGTAATGAAAGAAAGCCATTGTCGATCGCCAAGTCGCTGTCCAAACCGCCTTCGTCGAAGAGGTGAACCCACGGATAGCTTTCCTTCTTTAGGAACTCGATTCCTTGCCGTGCCTCGCTGTCGAAGTTGATACCAACGATCTTCAGATTCGACTTCGCATACTTGTCTTGCAATTGTTTCAGTGCACGCATTTCGGCCTTGCACGCTTCACACCAAGTGGCCCAACCGTGATAAACGACTGGAGCATTGCGAACTGCACTGGAATCAAAATTACCACCATCGATCCGCTGTGCTTTCAAGCTGAATCTTCGACCTTCTAAGCTAAGTCGCCGTGCTGCTCCCGCCGCCTTGCGACCAGCCGGCGTACCGGAAAAGTCAGCACTAGCACGCGTGTACCAAGTCTTCGCGTCGCGAACTTCGCCAGAAAACTCTGAGGCCAGACCAATTTGGATCATCGCTTCGGCAGAGTCAGGACTCTTCGGGTAAGTCGAGACGAAATCCTTCAGTCCTTTTAAGTAAGCCTCTTGGAGCTTCTCATAATCGGCCTTAGGGGCCATCATTCGGACGTTGTGATCCGCGGTCAGAGCTCGAAAGACAACGTAAGCCGTCTCGTTATTCGAAGCATCAACGGAAGGCATTCGCTTGATAAAGCGTTTCAGCCGGTCTACGCCACCAGGATATTCCCCCGTTTGCACGGCAGCACTTACCGTATCTGCAAATTGTTCAATCCAGGTTTTACGATCTGCGGAAGATTTCGCAGCTGAGACCAGCCGCTCGATCACATCCGCTCGCTTGGCGTGCAAGCCGGCAGTATCAGCACCAGGGTCAGCTAACTCTTGATCAATCTCCTGAAACTCGCCGACCAGACGAGCCATCTCTTCGCTGATTCCAGGCACAGGACTCGTCCCCACATCTGCAGTGCGGGCGGCAACAGGCATTCCGAATACTACGCCTTCACCAGACAAAACATTGCCTTCGCTGATAGTCTTTGGCAATGTCACTACTCGCCATGCATTGCCAACTTGCAACAAGGTACCCACCAAGAGCTGCTTGGCCGTTCCGTCGTCATTGATCAGTGCCACCGCATTTTCGTATACGATCACATCGCGGCTCGAACCGTCGGTTCCAGCGGGCAAAAGCCCAGGCTTGTCGGCACCGAAATTGGTCCATTTGCTTTTAGGACTAATGGCATCCTGGCCCGCAGCCCACTCTTCGAAGTTGGTTTTCGCATTGCGTGCTTTCCCGGCAAGTGTTTCTTCCAGGCGTTTTCCAAGTCCCAGCGACTCCAGTTCGTCCTGAGTAACGAGCAGGCGGGAAAATCGATTGGCATCCTGGGAAGCGGTGGCGGCGACAACTTCGGCAGTAACTTCCTCGGCGGAGATCAACTCCCAAGTCTCAATTTCGCCGTCTTCATCAGCATCGATACCCTTTCGCATGCCTTCGATCGCCAACCAGCGATACACATCTGCGGTGCCGTTGAAGTCCGTGTCAGCCTCACGATAGACCTCGACGCCGGCATTGAAATAGCTCCACTGATCCAGCTTGTCGTCGTTGTTTGTATCGGCGAACCACCGCAACGTTTGGTCAGCTGGGCCGGTGATGTGAAAGCCCTGCGCCCCATCGCGGCGAGTCTTCTCGATCGAACACTGTCCTTGCTCCGCTAGAGCAACTTTCTCGTAGTTCACGTCTGCTTGACGCGGCGAGTACGACAGCGCTTTGACAAGTTGCGTCGACGGCTCCTGGGCCTTGAGGTTGCCCATCGGACATAGCAAAGCCACAGGTAAGACGGTCAACCCAACTCTTATTTGGTTCCAGGTCATTACTCACTCCTGAAAGGAATCGCTCGGCGACTTCAGCGCACCCGTGAAGCCAAGTTATCGGGCGAAAGGTTGATGAATCTGAGGGTTTTGTAGCAGTTTGAATAGACTATTGGAATTGCAATGCCCGTTGAAATTACCGGCTCGCTGCAATCCTACCGGTACCATTTACCCAACCCACCCTCTCTTCGCTTGAGTTCCGGTTTTCGCCTCCTTCTAGGGCGATAGCAGTTTCCTACAGGATACCCATCGCCGCCTTGTGCCAAGATCGCTGCAAACACCTTCCCCAGCCTCCAAATTCTTTTTCTGCCACTCGCTAAAGTCCTCCCGGCCTGCGAGCCGATGCTCTCAATCCGCGAGTGGTTGATCCAGCAGCGGAGCCGAAATCCTCGCAACAAAATCAACGAAGGTTGACAGGCGTGAACCTTCGGATACCATCTGGACGTCTAGCTTGAACGGCGGTTTTCCACCACCATCTGCTTCATGCGAAGCGGTTAATTCAGGATAGAAACACCTTGTTGATCGTAGTTCGGACTGACCGGTCCGTTCGTGATTAGACTCGGGCGCGTAGCTCAGTTGGTTAGAGCGCGTCGCTGATAACGACGAGGTCCCAGATTCGAATTCTGGCGCGCCCACTACCTTGTTTCACGTCCTCATAGGGGCTGTTGAAACATGGGGATCGCAAGTACCGAAAAAAGAATCTCGAATTGATCGGCATTTGTGGTTACCATGCGAGCTCAGATTTGTTTTAATCCTGAGCCCGCATGAGATTGCGAGTTCGACACCTAAGCTTGCTTCATCGCAGCCGGTTAGAAATCGCGGTATCAAACGGGGGTGTAGCTCAGTTGGGAGAGCACTTGCTTTGCACGCAAGGGGTCATCGGTTCAAGTCCGTTCACCTCCACTAGTTTATGTTTTGGGATCAAGAGGTTTCGCAGCGTCAAGCTCGAAGAGCGGCATCCAAGAGAACTTCAAAAAGTTCTTATTTGCCGTTGACCCTCCGACATCCAAGCCATAGATTACTGAGCTCCTTCGACGGGGTTACCCGGTCGCAGGACACATTGATCTTTGACAATTTGGTTGATTGGTAATTGGCATCTTAGCGTCCCAATGAAGATTCCAGAGCTTGCTTTGGGTTTAGATTTGGAGACGCAAAAACGACGCTGGAGTCAGCGATCTTGTAGTTTGGTTTTGAGGGTGAATTCGAACGCACTCTTTTGACCGCCGTCTCTACAAGACTCGCGTGACAACGATTGAACACGAGCGTGATGAGTTGTTCTTGGTTAGCGAAGCACCTTTGGGAGTGGAGCAAAGCTAAGTTCATCTCGGCGAAAAATCAGCTAGGCACGATCATGCCTGGCGAACACTGGTGTTTTGGCTTTGAGTCATGGGGAGCTCCGGCTCTTGAAGGCTCAGTGAAGAGTTCAAAATTTCGGTGGTCAAGTTACTAAGGGCGTATGGGGGATGTCTTGGCATTAGAAGGCGATGAAGAGCGTGGAAGTCTGCGAAAAGCTTGGGGGAGCTGACAAACGAGTGTTAATCCCGAGATTCTCGAATAAGCTCACACTGAATACATAGGTGTGGGTGGCCAACCCAGGGAACTGAAACATCTAAGTACCTGGAGGAATAGAAAGAAAAATCGATTCCGTAAGTAGCGGCGAGCGAACGCGGAACAGCCCAAACCACAAGGGTTTCCCGAGTGGGGTTGTAGGGTCTTTCATATGGGAGTTACAAAATTCTGGCTAGAGGAAGTGTCCTGGATACGGCACGCCATAGAGGGTGACAGCCCCGTACTCGAAAGCTTCGAATCTCCCGAGAGATACCTGAGTAGGTCGGAGCACGTGAAACTCCGACTGAATCTACGGAGACCATTCCGTAAGGCTAAATACTCTCTAATGACCGATAGCGAACTAAGTAGAGCGATCGAAAGGTGGGAAGAACCCCGGCTAGGGGAGGACACTGAACCTGAAACCATACCGCCTACAAGCGGTCGGAGCACGATTTAACGTGTGACGGCGTGCCTTTAGCAAAATGATCCGGCGAGTTACCGTTTGCGGCCCGGTTAAGCCTCTCAGGGGCGAAGCCATAGGGAAACCGAGTCTTAATAGGGCGTATGTCGTAGGTGGTAGACGCGAAACCTGGTGATCTACCCATGGGCAGGTTGAAGCGTGGGTTAAACTGCGTGGAGGACCGAACCCACTTAGGTTGAAAACTGAGGGGATGACCTGTGGGGAGGAGTGAAAGTCTAATCAAACCAGGAGATAGCTCGTTCTCTCCGAAATATATTGAGGTATAGCCTCGAGCAACTATTTAACGGGGGTAGAGAGACTGAATTGGATGGGGGCCCTTCCCAGGGTACCTCACTGAACCAAACTCCGAATACCGTTAAAACTATCTCGGGAGTCAGTCTGCGGGGGATAAGCTCCGTGGTCGAGAGGGAAACAACCCAGACCGTCAGTTAAGGTCCCTAAACTATGCTCAGTCACTAAGGAAGTTGAATCTCTGAGACAGCCAGGATGTTGGCTTAGAAGCAGCCACCATTTAAAAAGTGCGTAACAGCTTACTGGTCGAGAGATTCTGCGCCGATAATGAACGGGAGTAAGCATAGTACCGAAACTGCGGACTTCTTCGGAAGTGGTAGGAGAGCGCTGTAGAGCAGATACAAGCCGTACCGAAAGGAGCGGTGTCGGGTTCTACAGGTGATTATGCCGGAATGAGTAACGATAAAACAGGTGAGAATCCTGTTCGCCGAAAGCCTAAGGTTTCCTGGGGAAGGCAATTCCGCCCAGGGTTAGCCGGTTCCTAAGGCGAGGCCGAAAGGCGTAGTCGATGGACAGAAGGTTAATATTCCTTCGCCATGTGTGTGGAGCGATGGAGGGACGGCACCCGAAAAGCATGAGGACGGTTAGAAATGTCCTTTGCTTGGCTTTAAGAGTAGTGGTAGGCAAATCCGCCACATATATGCTCAAGAAGCCGAGCTAACAGCACCTAAGATCTGGATGATGTTGGCAGGGTGTCCAAGAAAAACTTCTAAGTTTTGAAGCACACGTGACCGTACTAAAACTGACACAGGTAGGCGAGACGAGAAGTCTCAGGCGCTCGGGAGAATGGTGATTAAGGAACTCTGCAAAATGGCCCCGTAAGTTCGCGATAAGGGGCGCCTCGCAAGAGGCCACAGAAAATCGGCTCTAACGACTGTTTATCAAAAACACAGGACGCTGCTAACACGCAAGTGGATGTATAGCGTCTGACGCCTGCCCGGTGCTGGTAGGTTAAGGAAGACGGTTAGCTCTTCGGAGCGAAGCTGGCGACCGAAGCCCCAGTAAACGGCGGCCCTAACTATGAGGGTCCTAAGGTAGCGAAGTTCCTTGTCGGGTAAGTTCCGACCTGCATGAAAGGCGTAACGATTGGAGCACTGTCTCAATCACCAACCCGGTGAAATTGTAGTCGTGGTGAAGATGCCACGTACCCGCGGTTAGACGGAAAGACCCCGTGAACCTTCACTGTAGGCTGATATTGGGTTGAGGTATGTCTTGTGTAGTATAGCTGGGAGGCTGTGAGGCCGGCGCGCTAGCGTCGGATTAGCCATCGTTGAAATACCAGCCTGGTCATGCTTTAATTCTAACCCTATACCGTGAAACCGGTTAGGGAACAGTGTCAGTTGGGCAGTTTGACTGGGGCGGTCTCCTCCTAAAGAGTAACGGAGGAGTACAAAGGTCCACTCAGCCTGGTCGGCAATCAGGCGTAGAGCGTAAAGGTAGAAGTGGGCTTAACTGCGAGACAAATAAGTCGAGCAGATACGAAAGTAGGTCTTAGTGATCCGGTAATCCCGAATGGAAGGGTTATCGCTCATCAGATAAAAGGTACTCCGGGGATAACAGGCTTATCGCATCCGAGCGTCCACAGCGGCGATGCGGTTTGGCACCTCGATGTCGGCTCATCACATCCTGGGGGTGAAGAAGCTCCCAAGGGTTTGGCTGTTCGCCAATGAAAGTGGTACGTGAGCTGGGTTCAGACCGTCGTGAGACAGGTCGGTCCCTATCTGCCGTGGGCGTTCGAAACTTGAGGAGATTCAACTTTAGTACGAGAGGATTTGGTTGGACGTAGCTCTGGTGTACCAGTTGTCACGCTCGTGGCACGGCTGGATAGCTAACTACGGAAAGGATAAACGCTGAAAGCATCTAAGCGTGAAGCCCACTCCAAGATTAGGTTTCGTAAGCACTTTGTGCGAAAGTCCCCTAGAAGACGACTAGGTTGATAGGTCAGATGTGTAAGCACGGTAACGTGTTCAGCTTACTGATACTAATGGACGAAGACTTGACCGCCGATATTTTGCACTCTTGTCAGCAGCTTGCTGCGGCTAGGTGTGAGATGTCAGCGTATATAAAGATTTTGCGACACGCCGTTCACTCGGCATGCGTCATGCTGATTACCAATCAACAAAGATCACACAGGCTTGTGCAGGCGAATAGGTTGCATAAGTCTCTCCGGTGACCATATCCGAAAGGTTATACCTGTTCCCATCCCGAACACAGAAGTCAAGCTTTCGGAGCCGATGATAGTGCCCACCAGTGCGAAAGTAGGTATTGCCGGGTTTTAAAAAGCCTCCCAGACATCTGTCTGAGGAGGCTTTTTTTTTCCCTGGTATGACCGTACCTCAGAGTCTCAATCAGGTCTTGTAACGGAGCGCTGGAGAAAGCTAGTTCAGGACAAGGGTGCTCCATTCCGCAATACGACGAGAACGTTGAGCCATCTTCATGAGTCAGTTGCTCATTGCTCACTCAGTTTTCGATTGAAATGTTCTGGTCATGGCCCATCCGGATTTCAGCTGTATCTCACGTTCTTTTGCGTCCGTGTCGAAGGCCGGCGCTCGGATGAGAGCGTGAGCAAGTTGATCAACGAGAAATCGCTAACTATGATTTTAAGTCGAGTCCTGCCCAGTCCAGATCCATCGAAGGCTTCGCTCACTTGTTCCATAGATTCTTCCTTTTTCTGCCACTAACGCTTACGCTAATTCAGGCAGCACCTGCCTTCGCTTATGCCGATTTGGTTCTGGTTGGCTACGACACGACCAATCCGAATGGAGCGAACGGTTCCCCGTCGCCGGATCTTCCGGCAGCTGAGAATCAGAACTTCATCAGTCCCTTGCTGCTTTCAAGAGGCGCCGGTGTAACGCCAAATCAAGGAATCGCGTTCAATTCGAGCAACTGGTCCCTCTCTAATTCGGTGGACCTACAGTCGGATAAGTACATTGAGTGGGGATGGTCAGCTTCGACGCAAGCTGTTGATCTCACTTCGATGACGCTGCAGTACGACGTCTCCGGCAGTGGCCCAAGTCAACTCGCTATTGCTCTCAGCACTAACGGCGGAGCCTTCTCCACTATCTTTTCAGATTCCTTTGTCGACCCAAGTGATGAAACACATACCATCGACTTGTCTTCGTTTACCTTGGTTTCCAATGCAACTTTCCGCCTTTTCGGATTCGACGCCAACAGCTCAGGCGGGACATTGGACATTGAAGAGATAACTCCAGGCGGAAGACGCGGGGTATTGATCCATGGAAACGTAGCCGTCCCCGAACCCAGCTCCACTGCCTTAGTTTGCTGCTGCTTAACAATTACTCTTTGTCGCCGAAGAAAACATTGAGTTCTGCAGTTTAGACATTGGACAGCCAAGCCCCTCCTCTTTCATGTAGCTTTGTGCGAGCTTCTTCACAAATCCTCCGCGGAGGGAGATAAGGCCGCTCTCGCGACGCGATGACGCAGACAAAAATCCAAACTGACTCCACAGCAATCGGAGACTGGAGCATCTGCGAATAGAACAGAATCTTGTTTTATTTCTTTGAAGACTGCGTTTTTTAACTTTTACCTTTCATTCTCCGTGCCTAGCGTCTCGCGGGATACTTCTTGAAAGGGAAAGCCGAAGGTCGGGAGTTGGCAATATCGAGCGACCTGGCAACCAACAGTAACGCCTTCTCATTGGCTAAGCGCATTGCTAATTCTAAATCGGTAGGCACCGACTCAAAGAATTATTGGGCGGCAGCATCAAATGAGGTGCAACCAACCATCGGTAGGCCACAAGGTGCCAACCCTACCTTTGTAGTATTTCTAAGCAGAAGAGTGGCAGAAGAGTGGTTTTGTTATCCAATGTGGGGGCTGCGGATTAGGATGCATCTCGAAAACACCTCAAAACCGATACCTCTACAGAAGCAATTTCCCGAGATGTCCAATACGTCGAATGCCCCTGCGGCAAACTCGACTCGGGGACCGGTCCAGCTCAACCGATCTTCTTCCACCCGCAAAATGTTCTGCATTCATCAGCCGGGCGGTGATGTGGGCAGCTATCGAAGATTAGCTCGGCATCTCAATCCACACATTCGAGCAATTGGAATTCAATATCGTCTTCTGGATGGCTTGCCCGAATTTTCGTCCACAGACTAAATGGCCGAACACTATGCAAACCTCATCCACTCCCAACATCCAACCGGTAGCATTTAGCTAGTTGGTTTCTCGTTTGGAGGATTCTTCGCAACGAATACCGCGAGCTTGCTAGAGGGTGGATGCATTCTCTCGGTCCATCGCCACCAACTCCCGTTGCTACGTGCTTTACAAGGGTACGATCCTGATCGGCGAGCACAAGCGACAATCCAAGTATCTGCCCGGTGCCTTTATCACGCCTGAAAAGATCTCTCTGAAGAATCACAGCGAGATTCGGGACAGGGCAGTTAGCTTCCTCAGTGTGTTAGAGAGTCTGAACCGTTATTCCGGCGCGAATCGAGTGGTAGTGATTGCGGAGCAAGATAATGTTCCCGAGACAGCAGACTTGGCTCAGTATGCGATGGACGAGCCTATCGGCGTCTTTGGCGGCGAATATCAAGATATGCTTCCAACGCTCCAGGTCGAAACACGGCTCCAAGCATTGCCACACAGTGCGGACAAGAGCTTTCACATCGCTTCACACAAAACCCATTTTGTTGCCAGCAAGGTGAAGGCTGGCGACAAGTTCGTAAACAGCATCGGACAGATTTTCTGTTGGTGTCCCGCAGGAAGCTTTGAAATGGGTTCAGCGGAATCTGAAGCTGGCCGCGGCTACGACGAAGATTTGATTTCTGTGGATATCACTATGGGTTTTTGGATCAGCAAGTACGAGGTGACCGAGCGTGAGTATCTTGCTGCGATGCGTCGAACTTCCAAGATGCCAGCCGGCAAGAACTACCCTTTCACCGCTGCACGACACGGCGATGCCAAGCGTTTTTCAGATTCGCTGAACAAGCTGGAGCAGGCAGAAAAGATCATCCCAGCCGGTTGGAGCTACGACTTGCCAACGGAAGCCGAGTGGGAATACGCATGCCGAGCAGAAACCAGCACCGCCTACTGCTTTGGCGATACATCTCAAACCTTGTTCCAATTCGCAAACTTTGCGGATGCGGCTTTATTCAATGAAGACCCATCTGGATTTCGCTACTCAGACCGAAATGTCCAGGATGGATTCGCTCGCGCAGCCCCAGTCGGTCATTTCCTGCCTAATGCCTGGGGCATTCATGACATGCACGGAAATGTATCAGAGTGGACGAAAGATACTTATGCCGAGCAGCGACCTGGTGGCAAAGATCCACTCGTGACCGAAAAGCAATTCAACGAGCGTGGGAACGTGATTCGCGGTGGCAAAGATCCACTCGTGACCGAAAAGCAATTCAACGAGCGTGGGAACGTGATTCGCGGTGGCAGTTGGCTTAGCGCGGCAGCCTACTGCCGTTCGGCCATGCGAAACGCTCAGGTGGACTTGAATGACACAACTCACGTCGGCTTCCGAATCGTCCTCCGGCAAAACGCTCTCTGAATCTGCATTTCACCGAGTTCGGGAAGTAACAGCCTGAAGCAACGGCCCCTGAGTTGAACTTCGGGTTTTACTGTTTAGAAGCTGGTTCGGACGGATTTAACAGTTCTTCACAACTCTTGCCGTCCACCGAGACGACTCGCAGACGGATGGACGGAATCCACTTAATTTCGCCTTTGCGGTTAGCCACCGCCACCAATTCCGCTTCGGATTCTCGACGAACCGGTCGCTCGAAGCTGATTGAGGGCACGGCCGATTCCGCCATTCCGTAGCCAACGCCTAGGAGTACATACTCTTGAATCTGTAGATCATCTCGAACAATAGTCGCCATCGATTCTCTCCATGTGAAACAAAGCAGCACTAGCAATATTGCTCATTTTTCAGGGCTAATTTGGCTGCTGAAACTTCGTGAATTCGTCACCATTTTTGAGACAGAACATCTTCTATGTTGTCATGCTATTTGCAATTTCTTGAAATCGGATTCAAACACGCGAGAAAAACATCATGATCCTTCGTCTCACTTTGCTTTGTGGCCTTTTCCTGCTGCCCAACGTTTTCCAAGCAGGCTTGATGTTTACTTTTTCAGATAGTGTTTCAGGTGGGCTTAAGATCGTTGGTTCTAGACCTGGGACAGTTACCGCCGATCAATCCGATCGTCGACGATGAATGTGGCAGTCAACGAGTTTCGATTCGACAAAGACGGTCAGGGCGACGACGTTCCGTTTCGCTTGGCGAATTCAATTACTCTTATGACTGGAGATTCATTTCAGTTCCCCACTGATGACTGAAATTGCTAGTTTTGATCATTCGCAATTAGTCGTTAGCACGCACTTAGAAACCGAGCAAAATAACGCTGACGAGATCTTTGGTGTGACAACACTTATCGTAAACGCTCCTGTCGCAGCCGCACCGGAGCTAACTTCATTGTTGATCTTAGGCTCGATTCCGCTTGCACTTTTCCGCGGTGACAAAGCTAAGTCAGAATCACCGCAATAGAAGTCAAAGGCCTCCAGTTAGGAGGCCTTTTTTCATGGCATCTAGGCTTTCTTTCGGGCGACCAATAGAGCTCGTCGTGGGGCAGGGTAGCCCTCGATGGTTTTCGATGCATCATTCGGATCAAGAAAATCGGCCAAGGACTCGAAGGTCATCCATTCAGTACGGCGTTGCTCTTCAGTCGTGGTGAGACTGACGTCGACAACTTCGATTTCGCAGAATCCGGTCCGAGACATCCAGAGCTCCAGCATCGGCACCGAAGGCAAGAACCACACGTTTCGCATCTTGGCATAGCGGCCTTCTGGTACAAGAACCGTTGGCTCAGCTGAATCCACCACGATCGTTTCCATGACGACTTGCCCATTGGGCTTGAGCGTCGAAGCGATCTTGCGCAGGTGATCAATGGGAGAGGTGCGATGGTAGAGCACTCCCATCGAAAGCGTGATGTCGAAATAGTTCAAGCCATCCGGGATTTCCTCGTCGCCGATCGGCAAAACAAAATGCCTGCTACGCAAATCCTCTGTCGCGTACCTTCGCAACACTTCAAATTGCATCACGTACAACAAGAACGGATCGCAGCCCAGTACCCAATCGGCCCCGGCTCCCAACATCCGCCAGCCGTAGTAGCCATTGCCGCAGCCGATATCCAAGACCGCTCGCGAGCGAAAATCCACCGCCCCAGCCAATCGATCCCACTTCCAATTCGATCGCCACTCCGTATCGATCCGGCAACCTAAGATCTCAAATGGCCCTTTCCGCCATGGGTGAAACTGTTGGAGATCTTGCCGCAATGCCACCGGATCGAACTCGACCGCTTCCCTACTTGGTTTAACAACCACAGCCACCGACTCAAGGTCCCAACGGCAATTGCATTTTGGCAGTGCATCCCAGGCTCGGCTCCAGGTTGGCAGCGTGCCATGGTTTTCTCGCTTCAGCCGCCTGTTAACCGCTCCCCGGAGTATTCCCAACCCTGTCGCGGGCTCAACTCCTGCTTCCTCGAGCTTTTTCTTCAAGTCATGACTTGAAAACTTCACGTCTCTCGCCTCTAAAATTGAATTTCGGCCCTCAACCTAAAGAGCTCGAAAGGCAGGCACCGTTAAGGTTCGGTAAAAGTCCCCAAATGACCTAAACGACGTATTGCGTGCCAATCAGGCCTTACTAATATGGTAGAAAATCTTACACGCACTCCGAGAAGTCTACCAATGATTAAGTTTTTTTCTGCGGTCGCTCTAGTGGCGATCATCCTGCTCAACGGGCCAGCCAATGCAGCGATTGTGGTGAGCGACAATTTCACCTATCCCGACGGCAATCTTGCCGGCAATGGTGGATGGAACGCTCACAGCGGAACAGGAAGCTTTGTCCAGGTCGCTAGCGGCGAAGTATCGCTCGCACACGGAGGCGGTTCGCGAGAAGATGTAAATATCCAGTTCGCCGAAATCACATCAGGGGTTTTGCAGTATTCTTTCGACCTTCGCGTGCAAGATGACGCGCCCGTTGGCGGGTCAGACCACGAGTACTTTGCCCATTTTGCTGCAGCAAACACGAGTGGAGGTATCACAAACTTCCGCGGGCGTCTTGATGTAGTCCCAGCTAGTGGTGCCGGAGATTTCTCGCTTGGGATTGCATCCAGCAGCAGTTCTGCTGATGCCACGCTGACTCAGGGCTTTGACTTTGGTGACGTTGTTTCTGTTGCGGTTCAGTACAACCTAGATACAGATATCGCACAGTTGACCGTCAATGGCGAGACCGTAACGTCGGCCGTAGGATCAGGAGCTCAAGACATTGTGGCTTTCGCATTCCGACAGTCCAACTCGACGCCGGATGAATCAATTTTCGTCGACAATTTGATTGTTGAGACGCTGTCGGTTCCGGAACCCAACTCTTTGGGCGTTCTAGCACTTGTCAGCGTAGCATTCGTGATTCGGCGTCGTCGCTAGTCCCCTTGTTGAGGTTATGTTAGTTTCTGAATCAGCCTCGCGTCAGCGAGGCTGATTCATCTCATGCAGACGCATTTAAGGCGCAATCGCGCCAATCTCGGCTGCTTTCACTTTGTGCACGTGCTCGCCAACGCTTCAGTCTTCGCTGTAACTTAGCTTTGTGCGGGTTTCTGTTTTGCAGCAAGATTCGTTAGGCTGCAGCTACAAGTTTCGAGAACCACTGCTTCTCAAAGGATTCGGCATGACCAATAAATCGATTCGCAGTTTGATTGATTGCGGCACGAAACTCTACTTGGATTCCATTGATCCAGATCTCGTAGAGTTGAACCTCAGCTGGGGCGCAGTGGGAGCAACTAGCAATCCTATCATTGTCGCCGACCTCATTGGCAGCGGCAAATTCGACGCGCAGCTCAACACATTGCTCGCAGCAGGCGACAACGACGAAACGATCGCCTGGAAGCTTACGGACCAAATGGTCAGTACGGCGCAAGAAGCGTTTCATGCAACTTGGGAACAGTCGAATGGCAATACCGGTTGGGTCAGCTTCGAATTAGATCCGCTCATTGAAGATCCCGATACCGAAATACCTCACGCAGAACGCGTTGAGCGTTATGTGGAACTCGGACGCAAGTGGGCTGCTGGTCAAGACAATCGCATGATCAAAGTTCCCGCGACACCAGCCGGTTTGGACTGCCTTGAACCACTCTGCGCCAGTGGCATCACGCTCAACGTGACGCTCGTGTTCACCATGGACCAGTACTGCAAAGCTCGGGACGCAGTCTGGGCTGGAGCAAAACAACGCGATTCGTTGGACAACTTCAAGAGCGTCTACAGTATCTTTGTCTCGCGGGTCGACCAGTACACTGCGCAGCACTCCGAGAGCCTGCCTTCTGAGCTGCAAGGCCAAGTTGGCATCATCAACGCCCAACGAATCTGGCAAGCCAACCAGCAGTTCTGGCAAGGTAACGAGACTGCCCTTGACCAAGAGATCATCTTCGCAAGCACGGGAACGAAAAACCCATCCGATCCTCCGACCAAGTATGTTGCAGCCTTAGCTGGCAGCGACATTCAAACCAACCCACCTGCGACCAACTCGGCTGTCGCAGAGTCTGGCTTGGAGTTCACCAATGCGGTCGAAAAGTTGCCAAGTGCCGAAGTGCTTTCGACTCTAGAAGCCGCTGTCGATATGCAACACTTGCACAGCACGCTTTTGAGCGAAGGGATCGCGAAGTTCGCTGGACCTCAGAAGCAGTTGATTCAGACGATTGCAGATCGCAGATCCGAATTGGCAGTCGTCTAAGACTGTTCTGCCATCCTAGCGCAGAGCGTAAGCCAGTACAAGTGAGACGCGTACTCGAGTGAGTCCAATGCTGGCTGCATCGCTGGCGCGTCCGCTTGTAATGAACGTGGGCCAATTGTCCTTTATTGACCATGGTTGCATCTGAGCCGGCGCCGAAGGCTGGGCGTTAAATGACTGCCAGCTACATACGCACGACTAAGTCTTCCGCGGGAAAACGCACTTTCTTTAGATCTGCTTGGGGGTCTTCCGCGTGCCGATAGCCTAAGGCACATCCAACTACACTGGTGTAGGGCGAATCGCTCAATCCTAACAGCTCGTCGTACTGCTTGGTCAGAATCCCTTCCAGCGGACAAGTATCAATTTGCAATACTGCCGCTGCCAGCATCAGCTGCCCTAACGCAATGTAGACTTGGTGCGCATTCCAATCTAGCTGTTTTTCCATCCCTCCGACCGTCTTGACCAACGAATCGCGATATCCATCCATCGCATTGGCAGGCATTTCTCGCGTTTCGACAACATGCCTCATGTGACGCGCGATGTGTGCTTCATCCATCTGCCTCAAAGCTGCCAAGATAACCATGTGTGAGCAATCACGCGGCTGATTCTGATTCCATGAAATCTCAGGCAACTTATCTTTGACTTGCGGATCAGTGATGATAATGAATTTCCAAGGCTGCAAACCATAGCTGCTGGGCGTAAGAACCAGCGATTGCTCCAACGCCGACCAAGTTGCTTCATCAATTCTCTTGGCCGGGTCAAACCTCTTGACCGCGTAACGCCAATTTAAGGCTTCGATCAGTTCTTTTTTCTGCATAGAAGACAGTTTTCATTTTCTTTCGATTTATTGCACCCGTGCGGTGCGAATTGATATCACAAAGGCTATCTTACCAAACGAGAGTATCAAACTCGGTAGATTGACAGACAGATCGCGCTGTTTACCGTAGAGATCCCACCCGCAATAAGAGCCGTTGCGATAAGCGTCCAAAGATTGATTCTTGCCAGTAAGACGAAGCTCGAAAATACGACTAGCGTTGCAGAGCAAGTAATCACTTCGAACCCAATCCCATCCAGTGGGTGAAATGGTATCTCAGCAAGCAAACCGGGGAGCTGTAGCATCATCCCGATCCACTCCCAACGGTAGTCATGCCAAGGATAGTCGCCGATGTCCCAGAACAACCACAAGTAAGGCAAATAAATGATCGGGAGCAACACCAGCGTAGCTCGACGCGTATTCGGCGTTCCAATGAAAAAACAATGAGATAGATGGACAGCAAAAAGTGCCCCGTGAAGGTCAAGACGGACCAGAGACTTGTGGAAATCGCCGCCCAAGTAATCAATGCGAACAAAGCCTTGAGGTCCAAGGCGAGAGCATTGAGAGAGCTTTGGCTGGACTCTGACTCTCCAGCAAATTCCTTCCACTTTTGCTCATTCATTCATCTGACTCGAATGGGAAGTAGTCGTCGATCTCAGCATGGCTCAGTTCCGCAAGAAACGTCCCAACGCGCGCGATAACTTCCTGGTAAATTTGCTCACCTTTTTCGGCGGTAGCAGAGTGCGGATTGCCTGAACCGCTGTTGGTGGTGAGTAAATGCCAGGGACGACTGATGCTTACCCACCCGTTCTTCAACGCTTCGAATCGAAGCGGCCTTCTTTCACCTTGATCCGCGGCAAGTTTCTCTCCTGCATGTTTTACCAGTTCAGGCCGGAAATTCATGATCAGCGAAGTCTCCATCTCACCTGCGTGATCTTCATCGTGTTCACATATTTCGGCCACCAAGTCCTGGATCATCTGGTACCAATTGCAAAGAAAAATCTGCACGTCCGTTTGACCGTACATCTCACGCAAGAATGGCTTGAAGTCGTTTCCGCCATGCGAGTTGAGAATTAACAATTTGCGAATGCCACTTTGCTCCAGTGACTCCACCAAGTCCTGCAGGACGAGACTCAGGGTCGATGGCTGCAGATTCAACGCCAAAGGAAACTCGCGCAGGTTCGTTTCCGTGCCGTAAGGTATCACCGGGAGTTGCAAAACTTTTCCGCCCAACTCGTTGGCTGTCTGACAACATCCATCAGCCAAGTGCCAAGCTTGCAGCGAATCTGTGCCATAGGGTAGGTGCAAATTGTGTGGCTCCGTTGCTCCCATCGGCAATACCGCCACTTGGCAATCCATCTCCCGTACGTCACCTAAAGTCATTTCCTCCAATCGCCACTTGGCTGGAGGATCGTAGTCGGATTTCGCATCTTGAGTGGACGTCATCGAGTTTCCTAGATCGTTGGCTTCCCAAACGCGTTCTAGACGGACCGTTGAGAGGGTGGCTGGAATCGTACACAATGCGCCCATTATCTCATTCTTCAATGAAACTTGAAAGCAACCCATGGGCAACTTGACGGTCCCCGCACCCAGCTATGATTTTTTCTCCCGCCTAGCTCGCATCGTGAACTCCGGGCAAGCTAGATCGATCGTGGTTTCCGGCAACGTCAACGACTTGTTTTTCGATGGCGAAAGCTATGTCCCTTTGGTGCCCTTTATGCTGACCAAGACCAGTGTCGGTGGCTTGATTCAAGTCGTCTACGAGCTCAACGGCCCAGTCCGCATAGATGACGACGACCGAGCCAAGCTCCGTGATGCTTGGGCAGCATGGAAGTTAGGCGTGGACATCAATTCGCTGGCCATCAAGAACATGGGCCCTGATAGCAGCAAGATTGACTTGCGCAAGCGTGAGTTTGACCAATACCTCCGCGATGCAATCGGCAACTCGACTCAAGCCCTCGAGTTCATGCGGCAACTAAGTATTTGCTCGCGGACCACACTGCGTGAAAACCTACTGGTCTTTATCGAAGCAGCCGACATGCTTCTGCCCGCTGGAGACGGCAACATCGCCCGAATGAACGACGCTCAGTTGCGGCGCGTGGCCATTGTGACCGACTGGTTCAGCGATCCTGAGTTCTTCTCCGGCAAGGACACCGTGTGCTTGGTTACAGAGTCACGCAGTCAGATTCATCCACGTGTAGCGAGATTGCCACAAGTTATCAACGTCGAAGCTCCAGCACCGGACACCGAAGCTCGACGCCATTTTTTGGAATGGAATGACAAAGAGCCAACGACAGCGACCATTCCTGTTCCGGAAGATCTCGCCGAAGAAGAGCAGACATCGGCGTCCAATTCACACCTAGACCAACTCGCCGAGTCCACGGCCGGATTGAGCATTCACGCGCTCCGTCAGCTCTTGCTTGCGGCTGCTTACAGTCAATCGGCGGTGAGTAAAGACGATGTGATTCAGCAAGTTGAGCAGTTTATTCAAACACAACTCGGCGAGGATGTCGTCGAGTTCAAGAAGCCAGAGCATCGGCTCAGTGATGTCGTGGGTGCGACGAAGCTTAAAGAATTCTTGAACGAATACATGCTACCGAGACTCAAGCTACCCGATGACCGTGCATTGCCAGGGGCGGCGATTGCGGGCCCGATCGGCGGCGGCAAGACTTTTATCTTTGAGGCCTTGGCTGCCGAGCTCGACATGCCCGTGCTGGTGCTCAAGAGTATTCGAAGTCAGTGGTTCGGACAGACCGATGTGATTTTCGAACGTTTAAAACGAGTGCTCGAGGCTCTCGAAAAAGTCGTGATCTTCGTCGACGAAGCAGACACACAGTTTGGTGGAGTTGGCGCCGAGGCGCATTCAACTGAGCGAAGGTTGACCGGAAAAATCCAAGCCATGATGAGTGATCCGAAGCTGCGTGGCAAAGTGATTTGGTTGCTGATGACCGCGCGTATCAACTTACTTTCGCCAGACATTCGGCGTCCTGGACGCGTTGGCGACTTGATCATTCCAGTACTGGATCCAGTCGACAAAGATCGCGTCGAGTTCATTCGCTGGATGCTGAAACCTTCGGGACAACTTGGAGAGGATCTCGTGGACTGGCTAGATCGCGAAGGCTTGCAGAAGCCGTTTTCGGCCGCCGGATTTGCTGCCTTGCGCAGCCAGCTCAAGGCATTGCCTCCCGAGTCGGAAGAAGAACTCAAGGAGATCATTGCGGATTTCATTCAACCCGCAATTGGACCGACGCGTCGTTACCAGACTTTGCAGGCTCTATTGAATTGCACTCGCCGCAGCTTGCTTCCAGAACCTGACATCACGCAGGAAGAGCGAGAAATCTGGGAACAAGAACTTGCACAGTTAGAACTGCAAGGCATCCGCTAATTAACGCAAGAGGTTTTGAAATTTCACGACTAGAGATTAAGCTCGCGATGGCTACGCGTCCCTGCGTGCTGAAGAACCGACACAATGCTGTTCTTTTTTGCCAGAGAAGAAGCCTGAACGTCTGCGACCATCGCTTGCACCTCGCGCTCGTAAGTCATCTCGCGATGAACCAAGCGTACCAAGCTTGAGTCTTCCACTTCACTCAAGTTGCGCCAACCCTCTCGATAAACAAGACGCGAAGAAACAATGGCTGCTACCAACTGGCGTCGATAAATTGGGGGAATTCTAGTCGCAACCTCCTCACCAAATTTCCCCACAAGAGACTGAGGAAGAAAGCTCAAAATATAGTCATTTGCTAGGCTAAGCTTCTCTGCAGGCCAGTTTTCGAAGTCAGCGATTATCGTGTCCGCTACCCGAATAATCTCTTGGCTGATCCGAACAGATATTTGCGGCAGTGTTAATTTTGGCGAACGCGCATGCTCATTGAATAGCGAGATCGCTTCGATATGGGCTAATTCCCTAAGCAAGACGATTGTTTCCTCGATGTATCTGGGGCGAATACTTGCAATCTCTTCCTCCTCCACAAGCATTGCTAGGATAATCTCTAGGCTGCTGCAGATTACGCCGCACTTGTTTGCAGAGCTATCCTTCACAATGGCGACTCCCCGCGTCGACAGCTCTTGGCGGGCCCGATCGGTCAAAAACAGGTTAGCCCCTTCAACAATAATGCGTGACCTCGGATTTCCCGCACCGTCGAAATACTCCTTCCAGTTTGCTTCATTGATGGCAGAAGGTCTCCCACCGGCGGGCAGAAAAACATCTGACTGCACCGCAAAGTGCATATTATTCCGCTTGGCCACATACTCCTCACAGGACAGATCATAGAATGACCCACGACCACTCAATCGTTCTAAATCGAAACTGGCAACAGGTCTCTCGTTCTCAACCAGCCGCATTAACTCATCGTATTCAAGCCCTTCCGGATCTACGATGCTTCCACTGCCATCAGCCAATCCCACAATCTTGACCTGCGGAGCGTAATCACGGATCAAAAAGCGAATTGCATTCCCCGCGACATCACCGTCAGGACCGCCTGTCAACTTGACGGAAAAGGGTCGGTTTGGATTGATGCCACACTCCAGTAGTGCTTGATGGAGAAAGACAATCACCCCCTCACTTGTAACACCAAACTCCTTATGACTGATTCCGATCGAGGGCTTTGAGCTAATGATTGAATTGGGAAATGGGTAGTTGCGTTTCGATGCGTGTTTCGTCACCCAATCAATAAGCTCGTTGGAAACGTTTTCATCCGGCCCAAAGTACAAATATTCTTCCGCCCCGTTGCCACAATCATTGGGGAGCACCCGTTTTTTCTCCACCAGCAGATCGAAGATCCCGTCGAGAAAGTCCTGCCCAGCACGATTAGGATGCAGGCCTGGCTTCATAACGATAAGTGCTTTTGCTCCACCTTCGGCGATATCTTTATTCTTCAATTGCTGTGCAAAAGCGAGGCGATAGACTTCGTCGTACGCGCGTGCAGACTCAAACAAATAGTGCTCTTGATTGGATGTTTTGACGATGCGCAGCCCACCCCGCGCTACATCGCGAAAGCGAACATGAAAGCCGTCAAATGCGGCTCCCGCAACGAAGAAAACAGAGTAAGGCTCCTCGCCAGCGGAATGTTGTAGAAGCTGCCCTGGAATTCGCATCGCTAAGACTCTGCGTGTCGGCAAATTCAAGTTACAACGATCAATGCCGTTGACGAGTTCCAGAAAGTGTTGAAATACTTTTCTATCGGCCGGGTCATTGATTGAGTCGAACTTCACTGAAGCATCCTGCGACTCTGATTTTTCGGGAGTCTCACAGAACCTGGAACTAAACTTGCTCAGCAGCTGTGCAGTCACTTGGCGATGACGTACTAAGCGGTGCGTAATTCTTTCCAACGAATCCGGCAATTGAAAGAGCTGGTGAATCAACTTCGCAAAAGCGCAACACAACTCCGCATTACGGAGACCGCCCAAATGATCAATTAGATTTGCCTGGATGGCCTCTCGATAGGCCACCACTTCGTGGTCGACACGCAGAAAATGCAAGAGCTGGGCCCGCAGGATATCGGTATCGAAATTTGGGTCACACTCTCCTCCCAGCCTTTCAGGTTCGAGCTCAAAAGCGGGTTGCTCCATGCAAACCTGAAAAGTCAGGGTCGCTAAATGATTGTCATCTTCAAGGCAGATCGACTCACATATCGCACTTTCGATATCTATTTTCTGCATCGCAAAGAACTCAGCCGCGCGTGTGAAAACCTCGCGTGTAGTGGAGTTCCCCGCAAACACGACTACCCGCGCTCTTTGGACACGAGCCCCAGTACCCTCCATATTCCTACCGACCTTCGCTTCCCAGATCACGTCAATGCGATTGGGATGGTCTCTGGTAAGCAAGACCCTGAGGTTCTCTGCTGCTTCTTGGGCCGAAAGCAAAGACACATTTCCTGGGCGACACCCTTGAATATACGCCCTCGCCTGCGATTCAGAGGTTTTCGCGATCGATGCAATTTTGCTGGATAAATTCAACTCGGAATCAGCCAAGGAACGCATCTGTGTGAGTTTTGGTTGGAGACCAAATTCAAACGTATCGATCACAAACTGCTTGTCGGTCGAAGAAAAGACTCGGGCGGCGAGCAACTCCCCCTCGGCAGGAAGTCGCCCTATGATTTTGGCTAGATATCCAGCATAGTTTTGACGTGAAACTACGATCACGGATAATCGATCGGAACCGATTTGCTGTCGTATCGTCACCTCTTGTCCGCTGTCACAGATCTGAGCGGCGAGGAGAGCTTTAAGTTGCGGAACTTGTGCCTGCTCCGAAACGGTTTCAAGATATTCGAGCGGCAGTGCAGCGAGAGCCTCCGCCATATGTTCTTCAATAGCTGCGGCAAATTCTTTGCGAACGCGGTCGATGCGTTGCTTCGGGGAATCGTCTTGTGCACTAATCACGGATACTCAAAGTTGTTTTGAGGAAACACGAATTATTGATGTTGCCCTAAGGACAACATCACGTCTTGCGACTCAACTGAAATTCTCAAGATAGCGATTTTTGCTAATGGCAGAAACACAGCTTGCTAAGCTTGGCCTGCCGCATACCGGGGGAGGAGCCCCGGTGCGAAAGACTCGGAAATCCCTATTAATCTGCCAGGAAAAGCGAACGCTAGCTTTAAAGGATCGAGAAATCCAGGAAGAGCGACACCAGCATTAATCGCGTTCGATTGGGCCTAATTTTTCATTGTGATTTGTCAGAAAGTCTCCGCTCGATCGCAAGACACTCAATAAGATCTAGCAGTGGTTCGGGGTACGGCAGCCAGAGCTGTCTCTCCTTTCGAGAGCTCTACGGGTGGTTGCGTCGAACGTCGCATGCAGAGGTACTTTTCCATGATGTCACGAGATAATCAACTTGAATTGCCGATCCATTTCGCGTCAGACGGATTCCGCGCCCAATGCGGGCTTCAATTCTGCCCCTAAGTAGGGCGAGGAAGCGTCACAAGGCAACCCGTCGCCTTCATAAAAGGTTAAAATCCGCAATACTTTGGCTCTTCGAATTAACGTTCCTAGCTGTTCTAAATTAGCCAAAGCGATCCTACGGAATAACGCGCATCCCTTCAACACGCGGGTCAGTGTGCATGAAAGAAGTAGGTTTAGCTAAGAATAGAATAAAAACCGCGGGACATGCCACTGGTGGCGGCGCGCAGGGTGTATGAGACAACGTACGCTCAAAGAATTACATCAGGCAAGGGAGAACCAAGTGCTTCGACGATCCACACTTTTCGCAGCCTTAATGCTAGCCGTTTTTTCTGCGACTAGTCTGTTTGCTCAGCAGAGCTTCAAAGAACTCGTTGGAAACGTCTCTGTTCAACCCGTTAACGAGCCGGGCTTCGTCAACGTTCCCTTCATCACCTGGGGCGGAGACGTTGCCACCTTTCATGCCAACGGCAACCTAAATACACAGGCTAGCTCGATTTTCAAGCAATCTCAGCTCAATGTCAAACTAACGCCTGGCGACGACTTTGTGGGACAAGTCAAAAACTATTTGAGCGGAAAATCGCCGTTCCTACGTGGTACATTCCGCATGATTGGACAGGCGAGCGAGGTTGTCGGAGCCGACCCGAGAACGAAACCCGTTATCGTCCTTCAACTCTCCTGGAGCGCTGGTGATCACATCATTGCACGCGAAGGCATCAAATCACTGAACGACTTGAAAGGCAAGAAGATCGCCTGTCAGCAAGGGGGACCGCACGTCGGCTTGCTTTACGATTCCATGGCGGCTGCACAACTAAGCAATAAAGACGTTGAAATCGTTTGGACCAAGGATCTTACCGGCCCCGACGGTGCTGCGGAACTGTTTCGCAAAGACCAGTCGGTCGACGCCTGTTGTGTGATTACTCCCGACTTGCTTGGATTGACCGGTGGTTTCGATACCGTGGGCAGCGGCGCCGAAGGCACTGTGGAGGGTGCTCACGTGATTAACAGCACGCAGTCGATGAGCCGCTCAATCGCCGATGTTTATGCGGTCCGCAAAGATTGGTACGACGCGAATAAAGACTGGGTAAAGAAGTTTGTCGCGGGCTACATGAAGGCGACGGAGCAGGTTGTCAAAATGCGAAACAGCTTTGAAGACAGCCAGCGTCTGAACAACGACTATCGCCAGCTGCTGACGAAAGCACAAACTATCTTTGGCGAAGAAGTATTACCAACTTTAGAAATCGACGCACACGGGCTTTTGCTTGACTGCACTTTCACAGGCAATATCGCCGGTCAGATCGCGTTCTTCAACGACAAAGGCAACTTGAGTGGCTTCGAAAGCAAACTCAAGGAGTCACTAGACTTGGCCACTCAATGGGGCTATGCCTCATCGCGTCGAGGATTCGATCCGAACGACTTTGATTACCGCAAGATCGCAGACATCGCAGGAATCGAATACAAGGAGCCCGTGAAGACCAGGCGATTCGAAAACCAGGCCGAGTCGGCAGATCTGTTTCTCGACGACGAGCTAGACAATGACACCATTGTTAGTTTCACGATTAGCTTTGAGCCTAATCAGAACGAATTCTCGGCGGATCGGTATGGGGCTGAGTTTGAACGAGCTTTGAAAGGCGCGTCGACCTTCGGCAACGCAAGAATTGTCGTGCGAGGTCACTCGGACCCAACGTTGACGCTACGTCACTTGGTCCAGACTGGAGAGAGCAAAGGTGTTATCCGGAAGACTGGCACGAAGGAAAACCGCAAGTATTTCTACAACGGTCGCCCGATGAACGTGAATGACATCCCAGCTCTCATCAAGCTGATTGAGACAGGAGCATTCTCGGGTGGCGACAAAGATCCGATGATCACTTTGCAAGCTGCTAAGAATCTTTCCAAACAGCGGGCGGATCGAGTGCGTGATGCCTTGGCTGCCTTTGCAAAATCCAGGGGAGTCAACTTTGACATCTCGCAGATCGCTCCCGTCGGAGCTGGCATCGCCGATCCAGTGATTCCTAAGCCAACTACTTTGGCCGAGGCGAAGGAAAATATGCGAGTTGAGTTTCGCATCGTACGAGTTGACGCGGAAACCGTCGCTCCCGATGCATTCGATTTCTAATCAGTTCGCATTTCGCTATTGGCGATCAGCAATCGATCGTAGGCCGTAATGGAAGCTCTGTTACGGCTCGTAGGAACTTGCCGAAGGTCCAAACGACCAACGCTACCAATTTTGAACTACGCTTCCGATGTCCTTCCGAGCGCGAAGGACAACCATCCAGCTCCAACACCAAGGAGAGAGACGAGATGCCCAACGCCTTGCACCAATATGCGCACGCATTTTGCATCGCCCTATCACTTTGCTTGGTAGGCAACTTCAGCAGCCCTTCACCTGCACTCGCTCAGCAAAATGTAGTTGTCCTATTGGACGACTCAGGCTCGATGAACGACCGCATGCGCACCGCCAAAGGGCGCGAGAAACGCATCAATGTTGCTAAGTCGGCTTTGAAAGAGGTCCTGGGGCAGTTGCCCGAGGATTGCCGAGTTGGTGTGTTGGCGTTGAACTCCAAAGTGAGCGGCTCCAACTGGGTCATTCCATTCGGATCTGGCACGCCCTCGGAATGGCAGCAAAACATCCAGAAGCTTCAAGCCAATGGCGGCACACCACTGGGTGAATTCATGAAATACTCGGCAGACACTTTGATGCAAGCCCGCGCAAAGCAAGTCTACGGAGAGTATCGATTGCTGGTCGTGACGGATGGCGAAGCAAACGATCGGAACTTGGTGGAAAGTTACCTGCCTGACATTCTTTCGCGCGGGATTTTCGTCGACGTGATCGGTGTCGACATGCAACAGCAACACTCGCTGGCAACAAAAGTACATCGCTACCGAAGCGCTAACGACGCAGCGGCTCTTCAGACGGCCTTGGCCGAAGTCTTCGCCGAAACAACATTGGACGACCAAGATGCATCAGACGACTTCGACATCCTCGCAGGACTTCCAGACGGATTTGCCGAGCAAGCCATCGCAGCTATGTCAACGCGCGGCAACGGTCCGATTGGCGAAGGCAACCAACAGCAATTCCGTCCAGCTGCGGCAAGCTCTTCCGCTATGAGCAGTCCTGCTAGTACTTTTCCAAATCCAGCGAACAGTAACACACCGGCTATGGTGCCGGGCCAAGCTTCAGGTTCGGTTCGCTCGGGGCTTTTTAGTATCGCCTTCGGTGGAGTCTTCTGCTGCTTCGGGGGGATCGTGCTGGTAGTGATTGTGGCCAGCATCGTATTCTCCTCAGGCCGACGACGACGATAACGGCGCCAGACGAGGAAAAAGCGCGACCATTGTTAAACTTTTGATTTTGAGAGTAACTAGGCTGAAATCGTGAGCAAAGCCAAAATTGTTCTAGCTTGTTTTATATGGCTGTTGATCCTAGGCATCGGCGCTGGGCTCTATCGCTTGGTATTTGTGCCAAGCAAGATTAAGGAGGCCGAGCAAGCCGAAGAAGAGTTGATTGGAGATACGGGCAGCGACTCCAGCTACAAACACAAAATCACGCTAGGCATCGACGCCTTTTCGGGCTACGCCATTCTGCGTTGTCCTGAATTGAAAAGTCAACTTCGCGGCAAAGAGATCAAGATGGACTTGGTCGATGACGGAGCGAACTATGCGCAGCGTCTCAAGGCCTTGGCCGATGGCGACTTGCACTTCGCAGCGTTTCCAATCGACGCTCTGCTCAAAGCAAGCGGAGAGCTGGGCAGCATGCCGGCAACCATCATCGCTGTGATCGATGAAACAGCTGGTGCGGACGCGATCGTTTCATACAAACAGAGGTACCCGAATATCCAAGCGTTGAACGAGCCCAACACACGCTTCGTCTTGGTGGGTGATTCTCCAAGTGAAACACTCGCTCGTTTGGTTCTTCATACGTTCGACCTGACCAACCTATCCGAGTCGTCCATTGAAGCAGTTGCCTCGGAAGACGAGTTGCTAAAGCGATATCGCTCGTCAAAACCAGGTGGAAACGAGGTCTTCGTGACTTGGGAACCAGTCGTTAGCCAACTGGTTGGCAATGGAGACTTGATGAACACGATTTACGATAGCTCTCAACAGTCGGGTGTCATTGTGGACACCCTAGTCGTCAGTCGTGATTTCCTTCGTAAGAACGAGAGTGTCGTTCAGGATGTTTTGGAAAGTTACCTCCGCGCTCGGCACGCTTACTCGGATCCCGTCAAACTGAAGGCACTTGTGATGGAAGATGCCAGCCAGGGCGGCGCGAGCTTGACGAACGAGCAAGCAGAAAAACTCGTTTCTGCTATCGTATGGAAGAATACCCAGGACAACTTGGCTCATTTCGGACTCCGGAGCGCTTCGGTAACCCACATTGAAGACATGATTGACCGGATACGCCGCGTCTTGTCCCAGACAGGTGGACTGCCAGAGGACCCGACGGGCGGAAACTCCAGTTCGCTATACTTTGACAAGTCTCTGATCAGCCTGCAGACGCAAGGATTCTATCCAGGTGCGTCGAATGAGAAGGTGCAAGAGAACGAAGTTGCTGAGAAGTTAAGCGACCAACAATGGCAACGCTTACAGCCGATCGGCAAGGTAGCGGTACCGCCTTTGATTTACGGACGAGGCACCTCGAAGCTTACTTCCTCCAGCAAGTTGAAGCTGGCTGAATTGCTGCAAACACTGGAGACCTTTCCGCGAGCCTATTTGATGGTCCGTGGCGACGCGAGCTCCAAGGGCAATGCCGAAGCCAACAAGAAGCTGGCTCGGCAGCGAGCGGAGGCTGCCTTACAATACCTGCTGGATGGCGGTGTGGCACCGGCCAAGGTCCGCGTGGTGGAAGGCGAAATCACTGGTCAAACTTCAGTCACTTTTGTGCTGGCGGAGTTGCCGTATTAAAGTGTTCTCTACCCTCGCTGCCAATCAAAACCTCGTATTTGAACAACTACCTTCTGAGAAACCTGGTGGACCCGGTCAAACGCAAGGTGATTTCCGAGCTCTTTTTTGCTCCCAGCGTAGTGTTGCCGCTAGTCGGTGGACTCAGCGCGGGCATCCTGTCTTGGGCCATGGCTGGAAACAGTTACCTGACAGGTGCTGCGATGGCAGGCATCCTGGGCGGCGTCGGCTGGATGTTCACCCGTATGCTCTTCAAAGTCGAAGACATCACGGAAAAGGCCATGGCGGCAGAGGCACAGAAGAAGCGAAAATCGCAAGATCAAGAGTTGGACGAGCTAGCCTCGAAGCTGCGAACCGACCGCGACCATCGAACACAAGATTATTTGACTCTGTTAAGATCTTTGCATGAAGAGTTCGAGGAGGCAGCACAGAAACCAGGAGCTCATTTTCGCAGTGTGAAAATGAGTGATCAAATTAACGAAGTTTTGAAGGCTGCCGCCGAACAACTTGAGCAGTCTTACAAACTTTGGGATCTTTCGCAAAACTTGGTTGGGGACGCCCGTGACAAAGTACTGGATAGCCGCGAACAAGTGCTGACTGAGATTCAAGAAACAGTAGATCACCTGACTTCAGCAGCAAAACAGATCAAGCAAGTCATCGAGACTGATAACAAAGTCGATTTGGCTACCATGCGAGAAGAGTTAGAGACCACCATGCGAATCGCCAAGCGAACGGAAGAACGCATGAAAGAACTCGAAAACACCAATGCAAAACACGAAGAGTTTTTGAAAGAATAATCAGTCCAAGCCGCGTGCCCAAGGCGCCGAGTCTTGGATGCTAATATTTGTCTAAGGGTAAATCCATGTTCAAAGCCATCGGAAAATACTTTCGCGCTGTCTGGTATTTGATGACCTTCCGCGTCAACAAAGCTAGCGAGACATTGCGGATGAATCCTGGTGTGATTTCCGCCAACTACGATCGGGTAATTGAAGAAAAACGAAGTCGTTTGACGCAATACAAAGACGCCGTCAGTGCGATGATCGCTCAGGAAGAGAGCAAGAAAGAAAAACTCAAGGATCTCACCTCTGAGATCGAGAAACTTGAAAAACTCAAAGGCGGTGCTGCAGCGAAAGCCAAGAGGCTGGTCGACAAGTACAACGGTGATGTAAATGCTGTGAAAGCCGACGCAGACTACACCAAGTGCCAAGCCGCGTTCAAGGATTTTTCTAGTACTCTGGCAGAGAAGCAACAGCGTGCCTCGGAGCTAGACGAAGACTTGAAGAACTTGGTTGCTAACGTCAGTGGCCACAAGACCCAGATTCAATCACTGATGCGTGACCTTGAGAAACTCCAGGAAGAGAAACATGATGCGGTTGCGGATGTCATGTCTGCTTCTGAAGAGAAAGAAATCGCCGACATGATGACTGGACTCTCAAACGACCGCACCAGCGAAGAACTTCGGGAACTGCGAGAACTACGTTCCAAAGCTAATGCAAATGCTCGCATCAGTCGTGAATTAGCTGGAATGGACACTGACCGAGCCGAAGCAGAATTTCTCGAATATGCGCAGGCTAGTGAATCAGATGACGAATTCGACGCGTTGATCGGACTGAATGAAAGTGACAGCAGCACTACCGAACAGCAGCAACACGACGCTCAGATTCCAGAGGGTTGATCAGAACCTACCCCGCAGGAGCGCCCGAGTTTGCTCCGCCTCCTGCCATTGATTATAGAAGATTCAAAATACAGAGGAAGAAGACATGAAAAATAATCTGTTTGCGACCGCAGCACTTTGCGGATTGGCATGTTTTGCGGGATGCAAGAACGACAAAGGTGGCGAAGAAGGCGGCTCTGGTGCTGCTGGCTTAGTTGATTCGGCCCCTGCCTTCACGCTTTCATGGAGTGAGTATCCGAGTTGGTCCGTCTTCGGTGTCGCTGAGGCCAATGGCTTGATTGACAAAGAAGAAGGAGCGATGGGTGAAATCGAAAAGAAGTGGAACGTGGATATCGTTTCCAACCAACGTGACTATGACACCTGCATTACCGAATATTCGACGAACGTTGCGGATGCAGTTTGCATCACCAACATGGACATCTTGCCGCTAGGGAGCTCCCGCCCTGCCGTAGCCATTCTGCCAACCTCGACAAGTGACGGTGCAGATGCTTGTATTGCGGTCGGGGTGGATGACATCGATGGCCTGAAGGACAAGGAAACACGCGGCCTGGAAAAATCGGTATCGCAATACTGCTTTGAACGTGTCCTGGAACTAAACGGTAAGAATCCAGCAGACTTCCCATTCGCGAACATGGATCCTGGGGCTGCGGCTCAAGCCATCCAAGGCGGAAACGAGGAGTCCGTAATGGTCTGGAACCCGTTTGTCATTGAAACTCTTCGCAAGCAACCGAAGTCCAAGGTTATCTTCGACTCTAGTGCTATTAAAGAAGAGATCATCGACATGGTCTGTGTTGGCAAAGACTCGCTGGAAAAACCTGGCGGGAAGCGATTCGCCTACGCTGTCCTAGAGACCTTTTACGCCGTCAACAAGTTGATCGAAGATGAGAGCACCAGCGACGAGACACTTGTCGCCCTGGGTGAAAACTTTGCCCAAGTCAACCTGGAAGACATGAAGACTGTTGTGGAGCAGACCAAGTTCTACAAGACGCCGGATGCTGGCCTGAAGTTGCTTGGCGACAAGAAGTTCCAGGAAGAAACAATGCCTACCGTCGCAGAGTTTTTGGTCACGCATGAAATGGCGGACGAGAAGCCAACATTCGGATTCAACTCAGCCGATTCCCAGTTGAACTTCGATTCGCAGTTCCTCAAGGGAATGCAAGGTGGGGTAAAACCTGCCGATGTGAATTAGATTCACCGCGAAACCTGAAATACGCCGAGCCTCTAGACGAATTCAGTCTAGGGGCTCTTTTTTTGATTCGACTATCGTAGTGTCCGTTTGGAATAGGCCCAGTTCGACTATGTCGCTTTCGCCCAATACCAAACCGCAAGAGTACAGCCAAGAAGGCTACTGCTTATTTGAGTCTGTATTGTCACCAAAAGAAATCCACTGCATTAGAAAAGAGCTCGATGCGAACATTGCCTCGATGCCAGAACGGATGACGGTTTACAAGGACGGGGAGCACAAGGAATTAGCTGCTCGACCTGAGTACTTGACCGAGCCGCATTCTAAGAATGATTTTTGGCTTGAGATCTGCAAGCACCCGAAGATTCTTGATGCGGTCGCGTCCGTGATTGGCGACGACTTATTGCTAATCATGTCGCATCTCATCGTGAAACCTCCGCGAGATGGCTTGCCAGTTGCTTGGCATCAAGACAATACCTATTGGCACTCAGTCCAAGGAACCGATGTAGCCACAGTTTGGCTCGCCATCGACGATACCGATCACGCAAATGGCTGCATGCAGGTCATTCCAACTTCACACGAAGGTTATCCCGAACTGGACAAAGTTGCGACTGAGGGCAATGACTTGCTCGGGCTTTCCGTAGATGTCACACAGAAAATGGCAGCGGCTGCGATCCCTCTGAAGATGCAGGCTGGTAGTCTATCCATTCATGACTCTTTCGTGATACATGGCAGCGATGCGAATAGCAGTAACCGTCGGCGTGCGGCCTACACTATGCGCTACGCCAACGCCAATACTGTCACGATCGACGAGTCAGAACACTGGGTGCCAGTCCACCGTGTCCGCTAGACCAAGATTTTTAGGCCCGCCTACTTTTGACCGGGCTGGCCGTTTAAACTGCACTCATCCGCTCCAGCAAGTTCGGGCATTTTCATGATACGTCAACCGATTCCCACTTGGCTTTTCCTCACATTAGCTGCCAGTGGCTTGATATTGGCCATATTCGCTTATGGCGGCCTTTCTGCACGTCTGACTGAAGAGAATCCTAGTCAAAGTGTTCTTCCCGGCGTGAAGGGGTTCCTAGAAGGAGTAGAAAAAGTAACGAAAGCGCGTGGATCAGAAAGCCGTCCTAAGCCAAGCTGGATTTCCCGAGACATACGAACCACCTACTGGCGACTGTTCTCTGGATTGGTTCTCGGCGCGTTCGTCTCTATCTTGGTTGGAATTGCGATGGGAGCCTACACTGCCGTTGAAGCCTTTCTGAGTCCCGTCATTACCTTCATGGCGAAGATACCGCCAACTGCGATGCTTGCGATTTACATGGTCGTTTTTGGCACCAAATATGAAATGTATGTGGCCCTAATCGGCTTTGGTATCTTCTTCACCATGGTCCAGTCAATCTATCAATCCGTAAAGAAGGATGTCGCCGAAGATCACATCGACAAGGCGTACACTCTCGGTGCATCGGAGTTCGAAGTCATCCTAGAGGTCATCTGGCGGCAAATACTCCCACGAGTCATCGACAATATTCGCCTGCATATTGGTCCGGCCATGGTATTTTTGATCGCCGCAGAGATGTTGTTTGCAGCCGAAGGCTTCGGCTACACGATTCGTCAACAGTCTAGATTGGCCAACATGAACGTGGTCTACATCTACCTAGCCATCTTAGGAGTAACCGGACTGCTGATGGACTACGCCTTGATGCAGTTGCGTCGTTGGCTTTGCCCCTGGTTTGGAGAATAAGCGATGGCGGACAAAACGAACAATCCATTCAGGGCAGAATTAGGCGGTGAACAGGTGGCTTCCTCCAGTGAAACCGCGTTGGAAGTCGATAACCTTTCGCATTGGTTCGATGACTTCCGAGTTCTAAACCAAGTCAATCTGACGATCGCTCCGGGGCAGATCGTCGCTTTGGTTGGCCCAAGCGGCTGCGGCAAGAGTACGTTGCTCAAAGCCATTCTTGGGACTCAACCTGCCAACGAAGGCAACGTATTGGTAGACGGCAAAGCAATTCGTGCTCCGTCGCGCGATGTTGGCATCGTGTTCCAACATTACAGCTTATTTGATTTCCTTACGGCGGAAGCCAACGTGGCGTTTGGTCTAAAACTCGATCAAACGTCTACGCCATTTCGTACGTTCATGTATCCCAAATGGCGTGAGCTTCGTAAGCATCACTTGCAACAAGCACGCGAGTTTCTTGAGAAAGTAAAACTCGGAGCCGCTTGCGGCAAGTATCCAAATGAACTTTCCGGCGGAATGCGGCAACGTGTGGCGATAGCTCAAGCTCTTATTTTAAAGCCGAAACTGGTGCTACTGGATGAACCATTCGGTGCACTCGACGAAGCCACACGCGAGAGTCTGCAGATGATGCTCCTTGGCTTTTATCAAGAGAACTTGAAAGCCAAAAGTGAAGGCCGAACTCCTGAGTACACAATTCTGATTGTAACTCACGAATTGAACGAAGCGATTTATGTGGCTGACCGTGTGATCGGACTCTCGCGTTTTCATGAAGACGCAGAGCAGGGGGCCATGGTAGTTTATGATCGACCTTGTCCCGTTTATCATCCCGATGATCCTAAGGACTTAGCCGATTTTGTCGAACAGCGGGAAGAATTACGCAAAGCAGTGTTCGATCCAGAGTACATCAAACACCATTCGAAGTACGTTTCGTTCTGGAAAGAGCTTGAGACATAAGATTAAGTTGGAGTGTATGCTTCGGCACTCTTCCATTCCCCAACACCGCACACCGTAACAGTGACTGCTCCCGTAACAGCGCTGCACTTGTTATTGGCCTACGAAAAACACAGCAGAAATCATGCTCAGATATCTAGCACTAGGAGATAGCTATACGATCGGTGAGAGCGTGAAAGCGTCGGAAGGTTGGCCAAATCAATTGGCCAAGCTAATGCAAAGCTTTCCTGGGCTAAAGATGGCTCCGCCAAAGATCATCGCCAAAACGGGATGGACCACAGCGGAACTCGATCAAGGTATCGACGACGCCAAGCTTGGTGATGCCCAGTTTGATATCGTGACTTTATTAATTGGTGTGAACAATCAGTATCGCGGACAAGACTTTGCAATCTATCGTCGCGAGTACGTGGCGTTGTTAAAACTAGCGATTGGATTCGCTCGGAACGACGCTCAACATGTGATCGGCGTTTCAATTCCGGACTATGGCGCGACGCCCTTTGCAAAAGAGAAGAAGCTCGATCCTGCGAAGATCGCCCAGGAACTCGACGAGTACAATGCCTTTGCGAAAAAGACACTCACGGATGAAGGCGCGCGTTGGGTTGAGATCACGCAAGACTCACGCAAGCAAGCGAGTCAGTCTGGAATGTTGGCCGATGATGAGTTGCATCCGAGCGGCAAGATGTATGCGACATGGGCCAAGAAAGCCGTGCCTTTTGTGAGAAAATCACTGGGATAATGCAAGTCGCAGACCGTAACGAGCGTAACGCTCTTACGGCACGAAAATGCACCGCGTTGCAGTCATTGCAATAGCCAGCGCAGCGATCACAAACGGCCTAGTTCAATCGGCACGTTCCGGCGGGATCATGTTACTGGGTCGGAGCTGAGCTCAATCGTTTCATATTCGCGATTGCGTACAGAGAGTTCCAAAGCTTGGACGCACCGTCGGATATCCTCCGAGTCGTTGTACAGCGGAGCGATGCCAAGTCGGATATTGTACGGAGCTCGGAAGTCGGGAATCACATGATGCCGCTCAATCAAATTGGCGGTGATGCGGCGAGCTTCGGGATGAGCGATGGATACATGTGATCCACGCCTCACAGCGTCTCGAATACTGTTAAGCGTATAGCCGAGTGGCGATAGCTTTTCATCAAATAGAGTCAACAGTTCGCTGCTCAGTGCAATCGATTGCTCACGTAGACTCTCCATCCCGGCTGCTAGAATCAAGTCCACTCCAGCTTCGATGGCCGCCATGCTAAGAATCGGTGGCGTTCCAACGGCAAAGCCATCGATGGAATTAGCTTGTTCGTACTCGGATGAAAACACAAACGGCGACTCATGCGAAAACCAACCTTGGATGGGGTTAGATAAAAGTGCTTGTAGATCTTCTCGTACATACAAGAATGCAGGAGCGCCGGGCCCGCCACATAGATACTTGTAAGTACAGCCGACCGCTAAATCTGCTTGGCAGGACTTCAAATCAATGGGGACCGCGCCTACGGAATGACTCAGGTCCCAGAGAACCATCGCGCCAGCTTCATGCGCGGCCTGAGTGATCCGCTCCAAGTCCCATAGAGCACCACTCTTGAAGGCGACATGCGACAAGCAAACGAGTGCTGTTTGTTCATCGATCTCGCCAAGCAGGGCATCTGCCGGCGTTTCGATCGATTCAGGATCGCCAACGACCTCGACTGCCTGAGCAAGTCCAGCCGATTCACAGGCGGCTTCCAGAACGTACAAGTCGGACGGAAAGTTCGTGGCATCGGTCAGAACTTTGTAGCGTTCAGACTGCAGCTTCAATGCAGCTGTGGCGAGTTTGAACAGATTGACACTTGTCGAGTCGGCCACGATGACTTCCCCAGCAGAAGCTCCGATGACTTCCGCGATCTTGTCACCGAGCCGACGCGGCAAATGGATCCAGTCCTTGTTCCAACCGCCGATGAGATCTGTGCCCCAGCCTTCACGAACCACTTGCTGCACACGCCGCTCGGCAGCTTTCGGCAAACGTCCAAGACTGTTGCCATCCAGGTAGCAGAGCTCGGAATCGTGGATATAGAAATCGTCTTTCACTGTGCGGCTTGCTTTTGGAGAACATTAACATCGCTGCTTGGCTGAGGATATGCGACAACCTTAAGCCAGTCCAAGGGCACAATCAATCGCCGCCGATGTATTCGTCTTCATGACTGAAGAGTTAAACTGCGCAGAACCGCAACGACGAAGTCAGACTTTATCGCGACAAGTGCCGAAGGTGTTGGCGACATTCGCTGCGGGAACGGTAGGTTTACATCTTCCAGGGAGCGCGGTAGCGGAGGCCAAGACCGATCAACTTGCTGATCAAGTCTTCGTAGCTCAAGCCGTCCTTCTCAGCGGACTCGGCGAAGTCTTCACCGTAGGACAGATTCGGATTTGCATTCGCTTCAAGCACGTATACTTTGCCGTCTGGCCGAAGTCGCAAGTCCATCCGAGCGTAGCCACTCAAGTCCAGGGCCTTGTAGACTTTTTTGCACACCCGGGCAATCTGCTTCTGCGTCGCTTCGGAAAGATCCTTCGCGGGGCCAGTTTCGACGCCAAGCTTCTCTTGGTAGCCGCGATCCCATTTCACTTTGCGTGTGGCAATAATCGGCTGATCGCTCTTATTGAACCACAGCTCCCAAATTGGCAACGTCTGCAGCCGGTCATTGCCAACAACGCCAACGTACAATTCTCTACCCTCAATGAACTCTTCGGCCAAAGCATCGGCCAACGTGTGCTCGTGCACAAAGGCTACCCGGTCGGCAAGCCCTTGATCGTCGTAGACCACGCTGCTTTGCGAGATGGCCAGAGAGGCGTCGTCAATGACCGACTTTACAAAGATCGGGAACTTCAGTTTCTGCGGCCGAACGACTTTGCGGCCGATCGGGAACACTGTGAACTTGGGAGAAGGAATTCGATGAAAGGCAAGAATCTTCTTGGTGAGTGCCTTGTCCTTGGACAGCAATAAGCCGCGTGGGTTACAGCCCGTGTAAGGCTGCCGCATCAACTCAAGGTAGCTAACAATGGCTTGATCGTACGTGATAACGCCGTGAAATTCTTCCAGTAGCATGAAGGCGATTTGCGGGGAGCGTTTGAGAATTGCTCGGCGGATGGGAGTGAGATCATCGCTGAGGCCCAAGACTTCCACTTGATGGCCCATCTCACGCAGCGTCGAGATGACATCGAACTCCGTTTTCCACTCGTCGATCTCTTTTTCCGAATGGCCTTCCAGGCTGTCCGGTGGGACAAGATTTTCTGCGACCAGGGCAAGGACGCGTAATTGCTTCATAGTGCCACTCGATGGTTGCCTTCATGCGAATAATTCATCGTTTGAACGGTCAGTAACACCATGATGTCTTGCTTAGTCTGCTCTTCGCTGCAAGCCAATCGCAACTTCAGCTCGCGGCATCGCTCGATCATCTCGGACAGCACCTGATCGATCGTGTATTGATACTCGCCTGTCCACTTGGCCACGCTCTTCCGCAGGTCCGTCCGGCAACGACGCAAGAAGGAGCAAGCCGTCACGTTACGAGCATGCTCCGGCTTGTTTGAGAACAAGCGTTGGAGGTCGCCATCGTAAAAGCTTGGGTGGTCCACGCCGTAATGTGCCCTTTTGTTTTGGTAGTGCTCTCGCAGCGTTTTTTTCAGTGTACGAAGTGGGTCAATGTAAGCTCTGGATGTCACCATTGGCTTGCGATGGGCCAAGGATCCCATTGTCTCGTTGACATAATCTAGCTTTCGCATCGCAGGCCAGTCGCGATACTGCGTTCGCCAACGCGAACGAGGTCGGAGCCAAACTGCAAAAGTCTCTGCAAAATCCTCGACCGGATGACTCTGGGCATACCACATGTCTAAGTGCAGTACATAGCTGCGACTGTATGGCTTGGGACGGTAGTAATCTGGGTAAGGCGCCGAAACTCGGCCGAAGGTCTCTCGGTAATTCTTGCGACGACGAAGGCGATATGCCGTGTCAATGCAGTGACCAGCCTCGTGACGCAAGATCTTCATGCACCACTCTTGGTTGCCACCCTCGACTTCCAGTACTTGCTTGCGTTCCAACCGAGCCAGTCGTGGATGGGCCAAGTAAAAAGGAATCGCGATTCCAGGCACCCCATCAGGTGAAAACCACTCGTCCGATAGCCAGCAATGCGGCCTGAACGGCAGGCCTCGTTCGGCCAACTCGTCGTATAACTGTTCAATCCGGTCTTCGAGCACTGTGCCCGCGATGGTGACTCCAAGATCACACATTCGCATGTCGAGGAGTTCATCATCGGAAAGAAAATCGAGGACCGGTTTGGTCGACTTCTTTTTTCTTCTACTCACTTCGAGATTCGTCCTAAAATCCGCTCGCTGGAAGTTTCCGACTTCTAGGTCGAAAAAGATAAACGATCCAATGTAAAAACCCTAGCATTTGTTTCGAGGAAAGTCAGAGTTTTCTTCCTGTCTCACCCCTCGAAGGCTCCACACAATCGCGGTAGATTTTGAATGCGACTTTAGAGCAACTCGACACCTTAAGGCAAGCCTGACTATGAAAGCGATCGCCGTTACCCCCGGGCAATCCAATAGCGTTCACCAACGTGACATTCCTGAACCGGATATCAACACCATTCCCGATGGCAAAGGAGTGCTTGTGAAGGTGTTGAAAGTGGGTGTCGACGCCACCGATCGTGAGATCAACGATGCCCTTTATGGCAACTCCCCACCAGGCGATGATTACTTGGTACTCGGACACGAGTGTTTCGGGGTGGTTCAGGAAGTCGGCCCAAACGTTCGCCGAGTGAAAGTAGGCGATTACGTGACCGCAACGGTACGTCGTCCAGGTGGTTCGATCTACGACCAGATCGGCACTTATGACATGACCAGCGAGGAAACCTACTTCGAACGCGGTATCAATTTGCTACATGGCTACTTAACCGAGCAATTCGTGGACTCGGAAGAATATATCGTGCGAGTTCCTCAAGGGCTGAAGCACTTGCACGTGCTAATGGAGCCGATGAGCTGTGCGGCCAAAGCCATTCAACAAGCCTACGAGTGCCAGCGCCGAATGAAGGTCTGGAGCCCGCAACGTGCCTTCGTCCTCGGGGCAGGGCAGATTGGCCTACTCTCGACCTTGGTGCTCAAGTTGCGAGGACTTGACGTCTACACGCTCGCAAGAGCTCCAGGACCGCACCTGAAGAGTGAAATTGTCGAAGGCATGGAGTGCACTTACGTGCCCACCAATGAGACAAGCTTGATGGAGCTAGCCGACAAGGTAGGCAAAGCTGACTTGATTATCGACGCCACAGGCAGCAGCCGAATCGCTTTCGAAGCAATGCAAGCTTTGGGACTGAACGGGACCTTGGTCTGGACGAGCATCACTGGCGGACAGAACAAAACCGAAGTTCCTTCAGACAAGGTCAACATTGAGTGGGTTTTGGGCAACAAGCTGTTGCTCGGATCCGTGAATGCCAACAGCGACCACTTTGAATCCGGCATTCGCGACCTCGCACTTGGCGAAGTCATGTTCCCCGGAATACTGGAAAAGATTCTGACCAGTCCCGTCGATGGCTTGGAGAACTATGCCGAGATGATGCGGCTGCTGGTCGAAGACAAGGACGCATTGAAGGTATACGTCAACGTCGCGGACGAGTAATCGTGCTCCCAAACCTGATAGCCTTTCGCTCCAATGTATGCTCTGGCAAGCATTGCTTGCCCGCGAGCCTGAGCGTCGCCGCTCGCTACACCGAACGTAGCGTCTTTGACCAGATCCCGAGCTCAAGCCGCCGCTGTCTTTCCAAAGCGGTAGGTTTGCATCGGCTCTGTGATCGGCGACGACCGGATGCGAGCAGCCCACAGATCCCGCGCTTCAGCGTGCTTCTTCTTCTCGGTTTGCTCTTACTGGGCTGCAGTCGCCATTCAAGCGATACCCAGCCGTCATCAGATAAACAGACGGCAACAGATTCGCTGGAAACCACCCAGCCTCAATCTGAGCTGCCTGCAACTTCCGCAAAAGAAACTTCCGCAAAAGAACTCGAAGCCAAACTAGCTCCAATCAGGGCCGAAGCAAGCTCTGAATTGCGTCTGGAGAAACGAGCCCCCGATGACCTTGCTGCTTATCTAGCCAAGTTAGATGGGAAGCTCTTTGACTTGTTGCTGGATGGTGGAATCGACGAATCGGCTCTTGAGCAACTAAAGAATCTACCTTCGCTGTTTCACCTTCGAGTCCGACTGAGTGAGCTAGGTGACAGAGCGCTTGATTCGATCGTCAAGAATCATCGCGAACTGCAAATCCTGAACTTGCCGCAGGCTGAATTCACCCAGGCCGGGATTCAACAACTGAACAAACTCACCAAGCTCAAGCAGATTCGCCTCGGTGGCAGCTGGATTGACGATACCATCATCGCTGAGATCGCCAAGCTCCCGAAACTCCAGCATTTGCACCTGATCCAGCCGAAACTTACTGCCGCATCACTTGAATCTCTGGCCGATTCTCCCAAGCTCACTTCTCTCTACATCGACGACTGCGAGCTGCCAGACTCTGCCTGGAAGAAGCTCTTCGACGCCAAGCCGAAGTTGCACGTCCACATCGACCAACATCATCACGATCGCGATCCCGGTGCCGACGTGCATTAGCGAAAAAACGCAAAGTGCCTTCCAACGAACACATCGGCACGGCACAGCGAGTATCCCGTTGAGGACATGGCGCAGAGTGGCGCCGTCGACAATGCAATGAATTAAAAAATCGTCTTGCATGATCGCTGCGGAAGGGAGCATCCGTGCGACGATCGCAACTAGCGGATAAACCGAGGAAGACGAATCGCGGACAGATTACGGTCCGATAGTTCTCGATAATGCATTTGCCCCCTCGGTGGAGCAATCGCCACGATCCGCTGGGCAGGCATGAATGAGCGTCGATTTTGCAGCCTGCTAGCTCTCCGCCTCAATACTCGCGGACATACTACCGGAGCACTTGATCGACATTGGATCTTTGCCAAAGGCATGAATCTGATCACGCTTCAGCTCTGCATGCTCTTTGGTCGTCGTGAGGCAAATGGCTCGACCCGATGTGTCGACCTGTTTTGCCAACAGAAAAGCTTTCTCGAGAGGATGGCCGAAGAGCTGCTGGAGCATTGCAATGACATAGTCGTACGTGTGCTCAGAGTCATCCCACAAGACAACGTGATAGCGTGGTTGTGGCTTACGCTCGGTCTCCTGCTTTGGCTTTGCCCGATGTGTGACCACCACTGTTTCTTCTAGAACTGCAGTTCCCGAATCCTCGGTCATAGCTCTATCTACCTAAGTTCAAACTGATCTCTACGAAGTAATTTCTAGGAGAAGCCCCAAGAGACACACATTCAGTTGTGGTGGGCAAGCTCACAGGCACAATCCTGTGGTTTCGGAGAGCTTTCCGCTTCCGTTCCTGGTCTCTCGTTTACCACTATAGCAGACCTGCTCAGGCGGGGATGCCGTTCCAACCATATTAAGTTTGACAGGTTGGGTGAGTTCTATCGACTTGCCGTGGCCGGTATTCGATATCGTTCTAACCGCTATATTGGTATGGCTCGGCACAATTGTACTCCCACACGATTTCCAGGGCACTCCTAAGTCCGTACGACCCTCATTTTAGACACCTATTATGGCTGATCTGCAATCGATTGATCGTTATCTTCGGCAAAGTCAACCTAATCATCTAAGTCAGCTCAAAGAGCTGCTTCGCATTCCAAGCATCAGTGCTGACCCAGCCTATTCAGAGTCGGTGACGGAAGCAGCCAACAGTGTGAAGGACACTTTGGAGAAGGCAGGATTCAAAACGGAGCTGATCGAGACCAGTGGTCCTCCGTTGATCTACGCCGAAAGCCCCCCGGTCCCCGGCAAACCGGTCGCACTGGTCTATGGACACTACGATGTTCAACCGCCGGATCCACTCGATCTGTGGACCACGCCACCGTTTGAGCCAGATGAGCGAGACGGCAACTTGTACGCTCGCGGTGCGACCGACGACAAAGGGCAAATGCTGACGCATGTCCATGGGGCCGCAGCGTGGTCAGCCACGGATAATCCGCTGCCCATCCAAGTCAAGTTCCTGATCGAAGGTGAAGAAGAAGTCGGTTCGGAAGCCTTCGCTGAATATCTCGCGAAACCCGAAGCGGCCGAAAAGCTATCTTGTGACGTGGTCGTCATTAGCGATTCGTGCCAGTACGCCGAAGGTCAACCGGCAATCACGTACGGGCTCCGTGGCATCGCTTATTTCGAGTTGCACTTCGATGGCCCCAAGCAAGACCTGCACTCGGGTAGCTTTGGTGGAGCGGTTCACAATCCTGCCAACGCGCTAGCCGCATTTCTCACAAAGATGCTCGACGAAGACGGGCGTATACAGCTGCCAGGATTCTACGATTCAGTAAAGCCTCTCGAAGATTGCGAACGTGAGATGTGGGCGGGTCTTGAATTCAGCGATGAGGAGTTCGCCGCTCAGTTAGAAGTCGACGCGCTCAAGGGGGAAGCCGGATACACTACTTTGGAGCGCCGCTGGGCTCGTCCAACTTGCGATGTGCACGGATTGTGGAGCGGCTATCAAGGCGAAGGCGGAAAGACGATCGTTCCCTCCAAAGCTGGTGCGAAAGTTAGCTTCCGTTTAGTACCGAATCAGACTCCTGAACAAGTTGCCGAGCAGTTCAAGCAATTTATCGCCGAGAACACTCCACCGGGAATTAAGATCGAGCTTATCGACCTCCACGGTGGTCCGGGAGTCGTTGTCGATCCGAATAGCCCTTACGTTGAGGCCGCTCAGAAGGCGATCGCCAGTGCCTTTGGCACCGAAGCGGTTTTGATTCGCGAAGGTGGATCGATCCCAATCGTGGCCGACATGGTAGAGAAGCTCGACACCGACGTCTTACTCCTCGGCTGGGGCTTAAACGACGATGGCGCTCACAGCCCCGACGAAAAATTCAAGATCGAAGACTACTACCGTGGCATCCGCGCCAGCAGCCACCTGTGGCACGAACTATCCCAACTAGACGTTTAGAAATTGACTTTGTGCTGTGAGCACGTGCTTAATTTAAGTTTCTTTTCATAATTCAACGCGTGAGGGAGGCAGCGAAACCAGGTTGCCTCTCTGGGGCTGTGGGTCGTGGTGAAATCTAGCTTTCCAAACGGCACGTCACACTGACACGAATCAAAATAGAACATTCCAAGGCAACGAAGCTGAGAATAAATGCTTGATCGAAAACTGATCTTAGAAAACATTGACGACGTCAAGAAGAACTGTGAGTTACGTGGTGCCAACGTCGACATCGACCAACTGTGCGAGTGGGAGAAACTTCGCAAAGAAAAACTGAACGAAGCCCAAGAGCTAAATCGTCAAGCGAACGATATCAGCAAGCAGATTGGCAAAGCTGGCTCGCCGGAAGAGCGTGATAAGCTGAAGGAAAAGGGTCGACAACTGCGTGAGCAAAAAGATGCCGCGCAAGCCGAGCACGAAGACTTGGATTCCAAGGCCGCCGAGCTCCAAGCTCAGATTCCAAACTTGACTCACCCCGCTGCACCTATTGGCAGCGACGATACGGCCAACAAGGAACTGACGCTCGGCAAAACGCCGGTGCCCAAGTTCGATTTCACGCCGAAAGATCACTTGGAGCTAGGCAAGCAGCATGACATGATTGACTTCGCGTCGGGAGCTCGAGTGGCTGGCTCCGGATTCTACTACTTGCGCAATGAAGCCGTACTCCTAGACTTGGCGTTGCAGCAATTTGCTGTTCAACACTTGGTCAAAAAAGGGTTTGTGCCCATCACAACACCCGATGTCGCCCATACCGACATTTTGCATGGCATCGGCTTCATGCCGCGAGGCCCGGAGACGCAGATTTATTCCATCGAAAACACAGACTTAAATCTCGTCGCAACCGCCGAGATTACTCTGGGAGGCATGATGGCCGCACAGACCCTAAATGCAGAGGACCTGCCTCTAAAGATTGTTGGCTTAAGTCACTGTTTCCGCACCGAAGCCGGGGCTGCCGGTCGAGCATCAAAGGGACTTTATCGCGTCCACCAATTCACCAAGATCGAGATGTTTGCGTTTTCTTTGCCTGACCAGAGCGACGCGTTGCACGAAGAATTGCGTGAGATCGAATGCGAGCTTTTTGACACTCTGGAAGTCCCTTACCGAGTTGTCGACACGGCAACCGGTGATCTGGGCGGTCCTGCCTATCGCAAATACGACCTCGAAGCTTGGATGCCCGGTCGTGGTGAAGGCGGCGAGTGGGGTGAAGTCACAAGCACATCCAACTGCACCGACTATCAGGCTCGGCGTTTAAACATCCGCTACAAGACCAAGGGCGAGAAGGGCACGAAGTTGTGCCACACACTCAACGGAACGGCAATTGCCATCAGCCGAGCCCTGATTGCGATCATGGAAAACAACCAACAAGCAGATGGTTCTATCCGAGTCCCCACAGCCTTGCAGCCATGGGTCGACAAGGAAGTTATCGGCTAACCAGGACATCACCTTATTTCGTTGAACGCCGAAGTGCTGGCGCTGGCTCACTTACAAAACAAGCACAACACGCCAGCAAGTGAGTCCGAGCGTTGCCCGCCACACGTGGATATTCAACGACAGCTATCATTCCTTGCTGACGCGTCGGTTCGGGATGAACCGCTGGCTTACCTCCAAAAAACCGCCCTCAAAACCGTTCGTTTAATGCCCGCGCTCGGAGAATCTCATGCACGCCTGCACATTCTCAAAAAAGTCTTTTCCCGCACTTCATTTCCCACTGCTTGCCATAGCATTCCTTTGCACCACGAACACGATTTGGGCGGATTGGCCTGCTTTCCGCGGCCCGAATCGTGATGGAGTGGTCAATCAAAAACTCCCAACCAGCTGGACACAAACCGAGAACATTGTCTGGCGGACTGAGTTGCCTGGGGAAGGCTGGTCCAGTCCGATCCTCGTAGGCAAAGAGGCCTTTATGACGGTCGCGGTTCCTATGCCGGATGGTGGACTGGATTTGCGTCTGATAGGCGTGGACACCGACACAGGCGCGGTCAACATCATCACTCGACTGTTCAAGCAGCCAGCTGACGCGCCGAAGATTCACAAGAAAAACTCACACGCTAGCCCAACACCACTCTACGACGGCACGAACGTGTATGTTCACTTCGGGCATCAAGGTACTGCCTGCGTCTCACCTCAAGGACTTATTCAGTGGAAGAATGATAGTCTCGCCTATCCGCCAGTTCACGGGAACGGTGGATCCCCAACCATCGTCGGCGAGCTACTGGTCTTCTCACGCGACGGAGGTGACATTGCAGAAGTCACCGCCTTGAACAAGAAGAGTGGTGAGGTCGTCTGGCAAACGAAACGCGAAGTAGAAGTGGCTCGCCAGTTCTCTTTTTGCACGCCACTTGTCACTGAAATCAATGGCGTCCAACAGCTGATTCTTCCCGGGTCCAACGTCGTGCAAAGTTTGAACCCGCAAACAGGGCAAGAGATTTGGCGTCTGCAGTACGAAGGCTACTCGGTCATCCCTCGCCCGATATTCCACCAAGGCCTCGTCTTTGTCTGCACGGGCTACAATCGCCCGAGCTTGCTCGCGATAGACCCAACTGGCAGTGGCGATGTGACTGACACACATCTGGTTTGGAGTTCGAAGGATAGTATTCCGCACACGCCCTCCCTGCTTCCTTACCAAGACAAAATTGCCCTGGTCAGTGACCGTGGTGTTGCAAGCTGCTTTGATGCGAAGACCGGCGAACAAGTATGGAAGAAGCGTATTGGCGGAAACTTTTCAGCATCGCCGCTTCTCTCAGGATCGCTGATGTACTTGCTCAGTGAAACTGGCAACTGCACTATCCTGGACATCGCTGGTGAGCCCGAGATCGTCGAAACAAACGAGTTGGGCGAACGTTGCTTGGCGTCCCTCGCCGTAGTTGGCGATGACTTGCTACTGCGAAGCGACAAGGCACTTTACCGGATTCGACCAGCCAAGTAACCCAAGCCCATGAACTATGCCGACACACTGCTTTGACATCCTGTTGCAAAAGAAATTCCCCAGGAACCTGCCTGCGGTGATCGTCGCGTTTGGCGATGACAACTTCTTACGCCGCGAAAGTGTGTCGCGCATCCTATCTCATGCTAAAGTCGATCCGGAAATTGCACGAAGTTTCGATGGCGAAGAGTGTGCTTGGATCGACGTCCACGATGAACTCGCCACTTTATCACTATTCTCTGAGGATGAACGTCGCATCGCGATCGTAAACTCCGCAGACAAATTGGTAAAAGACGCGCGGGTTCAGCTAGAAAAATGGCTTGCCAAACCTGCCGCGTCTTCATTGTTGGTGCTACAGCTCAGCAGCTTCCCGTCGAACACTAAGTTGTACAAAAGCGCGGACAAGAATGGCTGGTGCGTTCAATGTTCCTTGCCGACCAGCGGGCCACGCAGCAAAACGCCAGACCTAAAGAAGCTTAAGGAGTGGATCAAGAACTGGTCGGAGACTGAGCTAGAATTGAAACTGTCCTCAACCCAAGTCAATCAGATCATGGATGCCGTTGGCACCGACTGTGGACTACTGCATCAAGAGCTCAGTAAACTCTCACTCTACACCGATGAGAGTGGCAAGCTCAGCGAAGATGCCATGCGAGAAAACATGGGCACTTGGCGAACGCGAACTATGTGGGATATCGCTGACGCAATCGCTGACGGAAACGCGGCCGACGCGATGCTACAGCTAGAGAAAGTCTTTGCAGCTGGTGAGCATCCCGCTGCTGTGATTCCTCAAGTCGCGTGGAGCTTGCGGAGGTTTGGCAAGGCCGCTCATCTGATCCTCCAGGGATATCGCACCGGTGTTCGCGTTCCCGCCGCCGCGGCAATTGGACAATGCGGATTCTGGGGCCCGGATGCGAAGAAGGCCGAAGCACGTCTCAAACGCATGGGATTGCGACGAGCCAGCATGCTATCGCAATGGTTATTGGAGCTGGACTTGAAAATCAAAGGCAGCCACTCTCAACCCGCTCGTGCAATCTTTGCTCTGGAAGAGCTGTGCCTGAAGTTTGCGAAGTAACAAAGCTTGTTGTTGGATAAGGCTTGCTAGGAAGCGTCTTCTCGCACTCACTGCAGCTGCAAACACTGCCTTACACTGGCGGGGCTAACGCGACGGGCCGTTAGAATCGGCTGGAGCCTTGACTCCAATATCAGGTGCTCTAACTTTTTTTCATGAACATGGCGAAGGTTGGGATTAAGCTGCAGCCCAAGAAGATTCCAAACGTCCAGCTGTCGAGAGCAATGCCAAGGGAGACTGCCATGGAAAGTCCCATCGCTAGTCCAAGCTACCAGTTGCTCTCAGATGCTTCGTTCGTCTTGTCCACATGCAAGGGATTGGATTCATCATGCAGTTTTCCCCCAATCGTAAAACTTCGTGCCATAGTTAGAGGGCGCCACAGCTAAGCTTCCTAGGCACTACCCTCCTTGATCGCTTTACGGATAAGCTTTTCGGATAAAGGTCCGAGCAGTCACTTATTGCCGAGTCGTGTTGATGGCAAGCCACCGGAAAACGGGCCTCTTGTCGGCGCATTCGAACTGCCCCAATTTCAACCGCTGCGTGGTGGAAAGCGAATCCACAGGACCGCGTTTGTCACTTTGAAGTTCTTTATTCTGACAAAGATCGCACGGAGTCATGCTACTCGAAAGTCTTCGTGCGGCAATTCCAAGATGCACCGACAGAACATCCTTATAGTTTTATCCTCACCACCGAAGTCGACGAGACTTTCCACCCTCAGAGCGCCGGCGGAATCAACTGCGGCAGTTATCCGCGTGGCGACGACGGTGGCTCAGAATCACCCGTGATTGTCCGGGAAGTCGAATCAACCGAGCAGCGAACCAAAGATGTTGAAGCCGCTGGTGGCTCACTCTTCATTTGGCCAGCGGAGAATCCAGGCATGAGAATCTATGCTCAGATCAATTATTCAGAAGGCAATACAATCAGAATGTGGCAACCACTGAATGGTTAGCAAGAAAGCTAGGGCGTTAAGACGTTAAGCTCTAACCGGCGGATGCAGGCTATTCCCTGGCAATCGTTCTACTATGGCTTGGCAATGGGACGGATGCCGTGAATTCGTCCTCGAGGCGCGAGGCCGCGAGTGGCGATAGGCACGTCAAGCTGGTGCACACCGATGTTCCCGGCCCGATCGACCGCCTCTAGCTTCAAGTAAATCATCTCAGGCAAACCTGGCTTTGGCTTCCAGAGATAAACGCCAGTATTGCTGAGGCCTGTTGCGATCGTCTTCCAAGGCCCCTCAGCTCGCTCGCTGTAGCTTAGTGTTATTGGCTTCAAGACCAGGTGGCCGTCGTCGCCGTCGTAGTCAATCACCAACATTCCGTCCTCTGGGCCTTCACCGTAGACGGCCCGAGTAATGCGTGCCTTCGGAACAGTCGTGTCGACGTTGATCCAAACGTCAGCGATGTCTCCTGCCTTCGGACGATTGCTGACCAAGCCGTTGTTGCCGACAACAACCATGCGGAATCCAAATAAGCCGTCATTTCCAACTTGAACGTCGAATGGGCTTTGGCGATCCGGATCGGTGCCCCACTGCTGCCAAGTACGACCTCCGTCCTCGGTGCCCCATAGTTCAATCTCGGATAGCTTGCCTCCGCCGAGAGCTTCGATGGAATAGTCGAGACTAAATGAGGCAGCTTTACAGTGATAAGCACCCAAGTTGGAAAATTCATCGATGACTGGCGAGACCTCTTTGATCTCAGCAGAATATTCCTTGGCCGTCTCTTGTCGCTTGGGCAGCGAATAGCCCGGTGCAGCCTGCTCGGCCTGAGGTAAACTGCGGTTGATATACTGAGTTGCCGAAGGGGACGCCGGAGAGGGAAAGCCTTGGTTTAAACCTGGATTTGGCGGAAAGCCTGAAGACTCGGGGTTTGGTGCCGGGGCTGGCAATTCTTCCAGTCCAGGTGCGGCCGGATGATTGATGGCCCTACCACTCTCAAGCGACAAACCTCCGTTGCTCGCCAATGTTCCAGGCCCTGCCGAATTTGGAACTGCAACGTGTGGCAACGAATGCGCGGAGCCTGTGTAGCTTGCTTGTCCTTGACCGGGAACCTGCCAACTTTTTGCTCCGGCAATTGCTGGAATGCGAGAGTGACTCGAGACTTCGTTCGGCGGATTGGTAGATCTAGATAACTCGGCGTGTTGCTCCCCGAGCGGCGACTTACCTACATTGGTGGCAGCCTCCGAGCCAGCAAGGCTTGAAGCCGTAGCCGGACGACCTTCAATTGGCTGAGTAGGGAAATTCCCAACCGCCAGAGGGCTTCCTTGCCGCGGCTGTCGCTGCGGTAGAGGAGGAGGCGAAGAAGTGATTCGCTGAGAGAGACCAGTCGGCGTACTCGCCAGAGTCATTCCTTGCTCTCCAGCCGCAGTACGCGGCATGCGATACCGCAAAGAGGTTTCACCGGTATTCTTTGCCAGATCTTTCACGCTGAAGACGAAAGCCACTTCACGGCACTCAGGCAAATTGACAATGAGCTGCTTGCGATAGAGTCCATTCGCCAGTTCTAATTGCTCAACGGAAATTGCCTGCCAGTTTGGATCACGATCGGTGCGGACTTTTATGACTGCGCTTGTCTTGTCGATCTGATCATCCAGAACGCGAATATCGATAACCAATTGCCCCAGCGAGTTGATGTCTGCTTGTATCGCGGCCTCGGGTTTCGATGTGTCCACCCGAACTTGCATGGGCGGACTTTGGCTCGGAAAAGTTTGGCCCGAACGATCTACGGTTTGCACCGAGAAGTAATAGTCGCCTTCGGCTGCGGCTCGAAAGCTAAACCAGCGCTGATCGGGGGTTGCCGTCCCATGCATTTGCCAATTTTTGCCAGCATCCGTCGAGACCCACAGTTGTACTTGGCTCAGATCAGTCCGCCCAGCATCAACATTGAAGGGAATCTTGAATCGCGCAGAGTTCAAGTAGGCGACCTTTGCCGCAACCGGAGTGCTCGCCTCGGCGTTCGTCGATGGTAAAGTCGGTAAACTCGATGGCACGAGCATCTGGCCAAGTGCCGCATTGCCAATAACTCCGACAGCGAGGCCACACACGCTGGCTCGGAGAAGACGCTTCATCCAACGACGCGAAGACTTTGCGTTTTTCATCGGCGGTGATTCCCAACTCGAAAGCAGATGACTGGTGTTGCAGTGCTTGGGTTCGCATGCTGTCCAGGCCGAACCCCTTGACGATTTCCGCGACCAAATCAGTTGCCGAAAGTCATGACAACCGCCGCAGCGCGATAATCTTGCAATGCCAGCATTTCTTTGCTGCAGACAGCATGCCCCACCCTCTAAAGTCGGTTACACAGATTCACTGCCACAACTAAAATGAGCGGTTTGCAACGACAACGAAGCTCCAAACAAACTGTGTTTGACTATGCCCCCAACCGCTAGCCGCTATCAATTCGACACCATCGTGGTAGGAGCTGGTCATGCTGGCACCGAGGCTGCTGCGGCTGCGGCCCGACTTGGCGCGAAAGTCGCTTTGCTGACTGGTAATCTCGACACCGTTGGTCAAATGAGCTGCAATCCGGCGATTGGCGGCGTCGCCAAGGGGCAGATCGTCCGCGAGATCGATGCGCTCGGTGGCTTGATGGGCCAAGCCATTGATAGCACTGGTATCCAGTTTCGCATGCTGAACATGCGAAAAGGCCCGGCGATGCACAGCCCCCGCGCTCAGGCTGACAAACGGCGTTACCAAGAATGGATCAAAGAGCGAGTCGAAGCCTATCCGAACCTAAGCCTGATTCAGGAGTTAGTCGATGATCTCTTGATTGAAGAAGTCGAGGGCCAGAATCGCATCGTCGGAATTCGGGTCCGTGGTGGAGCCGAGTACGCGGCGCGGACAGTTGTACTTACTACAGGTACCTTTCTCAAAGCGGTGATGCACACCGGCGAAGCAAAAACAGAAGGCGGCAGAGCAGGGGAGGGCACAAGTTTCGGGATAAGTGGTGCGTTACATCGTTTGGGGTTCAAACTGGAACGCTTCAAAACCGGCACGCCGCCACGACTAAACGCGAAGACGATCGACTTCAGCAAGATGGAGGAGCAGCCGGGCGACGAGCGTCCCCAGCCATTTTCGTATCTGAACGATTCGATCGAGCAGGAACAGATTCCGTGTTACATCACCTACACAAATCCCAGTGTGCATGCACTGATCAATCAGAATCTGCATCGAGCCCCCATGTACTCAGGGCAGATCAACTCGACTGGACCGCGTTATTGCCCATCGATTGAAGACAAAGTCGTTCGTTTTGCTGACAAAGATCGTCATCAACTGTTCCTTGAACCAGAGGGCCGCCGCACGACCGAAGTCTACGTCAATGGGATCTCAACGAGCCTACCACGCGATGTGCAGGACTCGATGATGAAGCAGATTCCCGGTTTGGAAAATGCTGAAATTATGCGATACGGATACGCTGTAGAATACGACTTTTGCCCGCCCAACCAGTTATTTCCAAGCCTAGAAAGCAAGACGGTCGACGGCCTCTACTTGGCGGGTCAGATCAACGGCACGACTGGTTATGAAGAAGCTGGTTGCCAAGGCTTATTGGCCGGTGTCAACGCTGGACTGAAGCTACAAGGCAAGGAGCCGTACGTTCCCAGCCGTGACTCAGCGTATATAGGTGTTCTGGTTGATGACTTGGTCACTCGAGGAGTCGACGAGCCCTATCGCATGTTCACCAGCCGCGCCGAGTATCGCTTGCTGCTCAGGCAAGACAATGCCGATCGCCGACTGACGCAGACTGGCTACGAATTTGGTTTGGTGGCCGAAGATCGTATGCAGCGTTTGCGACGAAAACAGGAGGCAATCGATAGCACCCGTGAATTCTTGCGTTCGAGCAGAGTGGATGAGACCTCGGCCGAAAAATACTTGCGCCGCAATGATGTCAATTGGAAAGAGATGTGCGACCGATTCCCGAACTTGAGTGAGCTGACAGACGAAGTCCGAGATCAGGTTGTGTGGGACGTGCGTTACGAAGGCTACATCCAACGTCAGCAAGTGCAGGTGGACCGCCAGCGTCGAATGTCGAGCAAACGGATTCCGGCTTCTTTCGATTACTTGAAGATCTCAGGTCTACGGATCGAAGCTCAGCAGAAACTCAGTGAGATCAAGCCAGTCAACCTGGACCAAGCCAGTCGCATTAGTGGCATTACTCCCGCCGACCTTGCCTTGGTGCTCGCACATCTAGAAGCACCCTCGACAGCAAGGAAGCTAGCGAAGCAGTAGCATTTACCTATACCCGGAGGCCCGTTTCAGGGGCCGCCGGATGGGATTCTGGCTAATCTACGTCGACATAAATTGTGAAGTTTTTTCAGCCTGTACAGGCCGCAATCGCCGTAACTCCCTACAGAGCAGGTACTTACTGCCTATCTTCCGATATTGACCCAGACAGCCCATTCGCTATAATCCGTTCGTTCTGGCAAGTTTGGCAAACTCGGCTGGAACGGGAACTGCTGAAGGATAGATACGGGTTGGAACTCGAGTCAAACGGCGCGGGTTGAGCCCCACTTAGTTCAAATCAATTCTGGCTAGTTGCTGCTGAACTCTAGCAAACCCTAGGGATGGGACTTCTGGAACCTTCCCACGGAGGCGACTAGCATGGCCATCGATCAGGAAGGATGGTGGATACCATGTCGACGAGTAAAACGGTTTTTACCACAGGCGAAGCGGCCAAGATCTGCAAGGTAAGTCAGCAGACCATTATACGCTGTTTTGATAACGGCACCTTAAAGGGTTTTCGCGTACCAGGTAGTCGCTTCCGACGAATTCCACGCGATCAGCTATTTGCCTTCATGAAAGACAACGGCATACCTACTGATGCTTTAGAAAATGGTAAGAAGAAGCTGCTCATTGTCGACGACGAGCAAGATCTAGTCGATTTGATGGCTGACGCGTTCGATCGCGACGGTCGCTTCGAAATCCGCACTGCAAACAACGGTTTCGATGCCGGGATGCAGGTTAAGGAATTTCGTCCTGACATTGTCATCTTGGACGTCATGCTGCCAGACATCAACGGTAAAGAAGTTTGCCAACGAGTTCGCAGCGACAGCACGTTAGATTCCGTAAAGATCATCTGCATCTCGGGTATGATCGAGCAAGAAAAAGTTGGTGACTTGCGAGAGGCAGGAGCCGATGACTTTGTACAAAAGCCCTTCGCAGTGGAGAGCTTGATCGAACGAGTCTGCGACTTACTCGACATCGATCGCCCCGTCATCCATTAGTCCTTAGCGGAAGTCGTCAAGACTTTCGGCCATGTTCGGGCATATGCCGAAACTCTCCATGAGTTTCGCCACCAAGAACAAGTGACATTTCGTGAGCACTGCATCGGCAACTTCTGAGAAACACGTTGCCGATGCCACGCTGCAGGCGTTCTTGAGACTGCTTCTGCAATCGGCTACCGTCCCCCCCGGATGCGCCCCTTTTTCTGTTGTTGATGGCTTGAGAGAACTCTCTGTCGATGAGGTCTTCTCAAATTGGCTCAACGGGTCGGTCCTTTCTGCCGAAAGTGGAGCTGCTGTAGATGACCATCTAAGTGAGTTAGTTGGTCAGCTTCCGGAACGAACGCTGAATGCACTGGTGGATTTCCCAGCCGAAGCTGCCGCAGTCAATAACTTGGTGGCCACAGCTCACTTGGCCATTCGAGCTAGAAGTCTGGAAGCTTCCATCAATGAGGAGCTTGAACAGAGGCAAAGTGACTTGATGTACAACATGGCATATGGCCTAAGTCACGAATTCAACAATCCATTGGCCAATATTTCAACTCGGGCAGGAGTCTTGCTGCAGCGTCATCGTGAAGGGCGTGATGCGGACATGTTACGCGCCATCGTTGATGCCTCGATGCGCGGTAGCGAGATGCTCGGCGACTTGATGTTACTCGCTCGTCCACCTCAACTTGACTTACAACCGGCTCCAATAAGCGAGCTCGTCGAGGCATCATTGAAGAAAGCCCGACCACTGGCAAAACGCCAGTCCATAGAAATCGATTACCAAAGGAACGACGAAGGTTGGATGGTCAGTGTAGACCAAGCCGCCTTTTGCGAAGTATTCTGGTGCTTGCTTCGGAACAGTCTCGAGGCCTGCGGTCGGAACGAATTCATTCAGATCCGCAGCCAACGTTCGGCAACGGAAGTAAGACTAATTATTATTGATAGTGGCCCTGGGCTTTCAGCTGAGGCCCTTGAGCATTGGTTCTCCCCCTACTTTAGCGGGCGGGAAGCAGGACGCGGGCTAGGGCTGGGCCTAGCCAAAGCCAAACGCCTCATCAACTTGATGAACGGCAAGCTAGAACTGAGAAATGCGGTCGCTGGTGGCTGCGAAGTTCGACTCTCGCTGCCGCAGTTTCCTTCCTCATAGCCTTGCGGCACCCCTCCTTTTGCCGCTTCGACTCATACGGAAATCAACTTGGACACTCCGGAATACATTTCCCCCGTAGACTGGTGGTGCATACTGCCCCCGTTACTAACGATCGTTCTAGCAATTCTTACGAAACGAATCGTTCTGTCCTTAGTGCTTGGCATCGCATCAGGTGTGATTCTCTTACTGCCTTCACCTGCTGTTTTTCAAGAAGAACTTGGCACTCGATTCACTCAACAGATCTTCTTACAAGAAAACGCCCGTAGCTTCATTGGTGAATTCTTCGAAGTCCACCTTTGGGGTTCCTTAGTCGACAAAGATCACATCCGTGTCTTTTTGTTCACCACGATTTTGGGCATGCAAGTCGCACTGATCCATAGGATGGGTGGCATGCTCGGGATCGTGCAATTGGCCGCACCACTTGCTCGTTCACGCCGTGGTGGGCAATTGATGACGTGGTTTATGGGGCTGATTGTGTTCATCGACGACTACGCGAACACATTATTGCTCGGCAGCACTATGCGGCCAATCACAGACAGGCTGAAGATTAGTCGTGAGAAGCTGGCTTTCTTGGTCGATAGCACGGCGGCTCCTGTATCTGGCTTAGCGCTGATTAGCACCTGGGTCGCCACCGAAATCGGCAACATGGAAGAAGGATACGCTGAAGCTGGAGTCGACATTTCTGGACAGAGCTTTGGAATCTTTTTGCAAACGATCCCGTCGCGGTTCTACGTTCTGTTCGCCCTCGGATTCGTCTTCTTATGTGGACTACTTTGTCGTGACTTTGGGCCCATGCTTCGAGCAGAACGCAAAGCCCTGGGACGCAAAGACGATGCTGCCACTGATAAATCAGCGACGTCGGAAGAACAAGGAAACTCACTCAACGCGATTCTCCCAATTTTCGTGACAGTAGCTGTAGTTCTGTTTTTGCTAGCTTTCACCGGCAAGGCAAGCTCTGGTTTGTCAGACTGGCCGGCCTGGGACGAGTACAAGGCCTGGGGCGAGGTCATTGGCCAAGGTGACAGCTACTTGTCGCTTGTGTATGGAGCACTCGCAGGGTTGCTGGTCACACTCGGACTCAATACCTTGCAGCGAAGGTTGACGAATTCGGAAGCTCGCGGGGCTATGCTCGGCGGGTTCACCCACGTCCTTCCTGCCCTGGTGATTCTCTGGCTGGCATGGGCACTCAGCAATTTGACAGGCGAAAATCATCTTGCGATCGGTGATTTCCTGGCCGACAAGCTGAAAAACAGCGATTTCAATCCCGCCTTTTTCCCAACGGTGATATTTGTCTTCTCCGCAAGCATTGCCTTCTCTACCGGTACCAGTTGGGGAACGATGGCGATCGTGCTGCCCATGTCGATACCTCTAGTCCACAAAACCCTTACCGCTAGCGACGCCGCAATTGAACCTGACCATTTTCTAATGACCGCCTCCATTGCTAGCGTTCTAGCCGGAGCGATTTTTGGCGATCACTGCTCGCCAATTTCCGATACGACCATCCTATCCTCGCGAAGTAGCGACTGTGATCACATAGCGCACGTAAGAACGCAAATGCCCTATGCTTTGACGATTGGAACGGTCGCTATTCTTTGTGGTACGCTGCCGGCCGGCTACGGGGTCTCTGCCTATGTACTGCTTCCGCTCGGCTTGGTCGCCATGTTCTTCATCTTGCTGTTCTTCGGACGAAGAGCAACTCCGTTGGAATCAGACTCATTGTCGACCATTTCCCCGTCGCAACAAACGAAAAGGCAGCATGCTGACGCGCATGAACTATTAAAACGCAAGCTCGATTCATAGCTAGCAGCACAACCCCTTCAGAGTGGACAATGAGCCCATCATGACTAGCCCGAGCATCTCTTGGGCCGTGTCAACTCATTACACGACACGAATCAATCGGTGGCATAATTCTGAGAAGAGCCCAGCTGACAACGCAGAAGTTCGGACCGGCGTTGATTTACTTTCCATTTGCTCTTCATCTTGAGTCCAATTTTCAACTAAAGAGAAGGTTCTGGCTCACGATCCGCGCCAACTTTCGGATTCAATGGACAAATGGACTCTCTGAGCAACCTGTTTGAACAAACGCGCTCGCGTTACGCTTCGATGCCTGCATCGACACGGCTTCTTGCCGTGCTGTTGCTAGCCGTCGTCGTTGCGAGTAGTTGCTGGATGCTCTCCGTCTACGACTTACAGGCCCAGACAGAGCTCTTGAGTCATCTTTCGCAGACGGAAATGCGGACGGCCACGACTTGTTTAGAATCCGCAGGGCTCACCAATTATAAGATCACGAATCAATCATGTCTTTGCGTCCCCTCAAGCGAAAAGGCCAAATACGCGGAAGTCCTGCAGCAGGCAAATGCGATGCCCTCCGCGACGCGGGACCAGCGTGAACTGGATGGAATGTCGATTTTTGTTCCGCCCTCCGTGCAAGAACAACAGACTGAACTAAGGCATGAACAGGCGTTCGAGGAGGTCTTGAAGCGGCGCCAACAGATTGGATTCGCCAGTGTGGAATATTCTGAAGCCGAATCGACCGGCTTTGGCCCAAAACAACGTAGCTGTTGCATCCAAGTGGAGAGTCCAGACAAACGGCCGATTGATCGCTTTGTTTTGGCCACCATTCGCGAAACCGCTGTTAGCTACTTTGCAGGTCTGAAGACGCAAGACGTACGTGTCATTGACTTAAACGCTTCGCACACCGCTGAGGCGGTGCTCAATCCAGAAGACCAGCGGCTTCTACAGGCCAAGCATGCGTGGGAAGAACACTACCATGCAAAAGTCAGTGAATTACTTGCTTCTTATGGGCCAGTAAAGATCTTTGTCGATGTGCAACTTGACCCGTTGCTGAGCAAACATACTGAGTCTCGCAAGCTCCTTGCCTCACCGCAACCACAAGAAGATGTCACCGTCGCGCGCCGAGTCGAAGTAACTCGCCCAAAGCAACGCATATCGATTGAATCCACAGCCCCATTGAAGAACAAGGTTCTTCCAGCCATCGAGACTGTTACGACCAAGCGCCATCATTTCGGACACGAAGAAAAAGTCGAATCCAAACAAGGGCTCAATCCGAAGTCACTACACCTGTCGGTGGAGATCCCGGAGTCCCACTACCGTGAGTTGTATCGGCAGCAGCTTCAGCAGAACCAGATGCCGACAACCGAGTTGGCGTTGAATTTGCCTACCATCGCTGAATTGGCTGATATTCAGCGCGAAGTGGAAAGGCGAGTAGAAGCCTCGCTTCAGGGTCTGACGCAACATCAGCTGGATCTGCAGGTGTCTATTCAAGTCCAATCCTACCTCGATCAAGCTCCACCCGAATTTCAGCCTCCAACCACGGCTCAACTCGCCGGCTTCTGGCTTCTACAGAATCAGCAGACCCTCTTTCTGGGCGGACTGGCTCTCGTGATACTGCTGTTTATGGGCAAGTGGATTCGTAACAGCCGCCCCATGCAGTCGCGAGCGGATCAAACGGTCGCCCTCAATACACACGACAACACATCCGAGAAAACAATTGGTAAAGGGGAGCTTGTAGCTGGCGAAGCCGTGCAAGCAGAACCTGCCAATCAAGCGGCAATGCCGCAGCTCAAGTCGAGCCTGTCGAAACTAGTTACCGACAATCCAGAGAACACCAAAGCTGTCCTAAACCGCTGGCTGAACGACGCGGCTTAGCAACGCCACGAACTGGTTAGCCGACCATCTCACCGGGCTGCTCTTGCACGTCGTAACCGTAGCGTGAAGAATAATCTGCCCAAGCGCAAGACACTTTTTTCTGCACCACGGAATCGACCTGATGTACGTTCGGTTTGTATTCCTTGTGGTTCTTCAGTCGCTCTTCCACAGGTTCGCAAACGGACTCGAAGTCGCCGAGATCTAACTGCATGTAGAGTTGCTGGACCGTCTCGAGCGGATTAGCCGCCAGCTCTTCGTAGCTGATTCGAGCTAGGCGTGACGAGTCCATGCCTTTGGCATCTCGTTCAAACTGATCATACATCCGCTGATGACAATCGATCACATAGTCTTCCATGTGTTTTTCAGGTCGCGATTGTTGGAGCGCCTGAACTTCTTCGAGCGAGCGCCACAAACGTTTGGTCGAGCAAAAGAGTTTCACTGGATCACGCGACAAGTGAATAAACTTGGCGTTGGGAAACATCTTCGCGAGCACACCGATGCGGCCTGTGTGCGTCGGGCTCTTGAGCACAAGTTGCTTGCCGCCAAAATGATAGGTCAAGACCTTCAGGAACCACATGAAGCCATCTTGCCAAGCCTGCAAATCTTCATCACTCAAGCTCTCGAGCGTTAGGTACTCGAGCATCTTTTCCTGAGTCTCTGGGAATGCAAGTCGCAAGTAGGGAGTCGGCACTCCCAGATTCATCAGAGCGAACTCATCTTCTTGCGGCAGCTTCCACCCCGCCTGCATGTTGTCCATCGGGCGTTGCTTGGGCAGAAGAAATCCGCCGAGCGTGGTCAGCATCATTTCGCTGACCAAGAAGTGACTTGGCACGAAACACTGATAAGTGTTAGGTGACGCCAACTGCGGGTTGGTCACCAACAACTCGTGCAGCAAGGTGGTACCGCTACGCCAATGCCCGAGGATGAAGATCGGATCTTGCTGTATTTGGGTCTTGCGAATCTGGCGTCCGAACAGCAACCATTGCTTGAAAGCTAGCAATTCGTTGATTGGCGTAATCAGGCTGACACCGACGGCAATGTGCGCTTTGGGAAGCGACAGCTTGAATCCGTTCTTGAGAAAAACACGCCACCATTGCGACGCGCGCATGCCATGCCAGAATCTTGGAGCCCAAACCGGATAATGGTTTGTCAAAGTAGACTTGGAGGCGTTTTCTGGCATTCCCTGTCCATAAGCGGCGCCAAAGCTAGATAAGCGAAAGACCTAGACAGAGGCGACGAAATTTGAGTAACAACGATCGCTGTGAAGCGGTTGCTCAGCCAAGTTGTCCATCTCGGCTTTGCGGCCGGAACACGGTCTTGTTTCCGGCCTCAAATATCAGTCACATATTGAACACGTTTTAAAGCTGGCAAACAAGGATAAATAGAGATTTGATTCTCAGCGATGGGCATGGAGGTTCGATCGCGCATGTCACTTCAAGCCCTGATCAGTAAATACCGTGGGCTGATTCTGCCTGTGGCGGTAATCGCTTGTATTGCGGTTCTACTAACGCCACTGCCGGCAGCTGTTTTAGACATGCTGCTCGCAGCCAACCTGGCCGTCGCGGTGGTCATTCTACTGACCACCATCTCCGTCAAAACCCCGTTGGAGTTCCACGTCTTCCCGTCGCTGCTTGTCGCCACCACTTTGGGTCGTTTGGTACTAAATGTAGGGACTACGCGACTGATTTTGACTCGCGGAGCTCAAGATCGACAGGAAGCCGCCGGAGGCATGATCCAAGCCTTTGCTGATTTTGTGACCGGGGACATGCTCATCGTTGGCATCGTGATCTTCGCGATTATCGCCGCGATTCAGTTCCTGGTAATCACCAAAGGCGCCACGCGAGTCGGTGAAGTTGCTGCGAGATTTGCCTTAGATGGAATGCCGGGTCGCCAAATGGCCATCGACGCGGACTTGAATGCTGGCCAGATTGACGGCGCGGAAGCACAACGACGTCGGGCCGAACTCGCCGAGCAAGCTGACTTCTACGGTGCCATGGATGGAGCTAGTAAGTTCATCCGAGGCGACGCAATTGCCGCAATCCTTATCACTGTCATCAACATCGTTGCCGGCTTCTTGATAGGAATGACCAGTGGCGGGATGTCACTGCAAGAATCTGCCGAAGTTTTCACTCGACTGACGATTGGCGATGGACTCGTGAGCCAGTTGCCCGCGTTTTTGATTTCGCTTGGTGCCGCCGTCCTGGTGACTCGAAGTCATAAGCAATCAAACCTTTCAAACGACATACTTGATCAGCTCTTCGCTCAGCCGCAGACGCTGGCCATAGCGGGTGCTTTTCTTGTGCTGCTGATCTTCACTAATTTACCAACCATTCCACTTCTGATTCTCGGCTCAGCATGTGCCGCGCTCAGTTACATTATCAGCCGCAGCCAGGAGCAAGAGGCCGCCCAGCAGCAAGCCGAAGCCACTCGCCAAGAAAAAGCAAAAAGCAAGCCCGATCCGACAGAGCTCCTGCACGTGGATGCACTTCGTATTGAGCTTGGCAGTGGACTGATTCCTCTCGCGCTGGCTCAGCGTGGCGGCGACTTAATGGACCGCATTGGCGATATCAGAAATCAAGTCGCCACCGAAATGGGCTTCTTGATTCCACAGGTGCGATTGAAAGATAATCTGTCGCTCGGGCCAACCAGTTACTCCATCCAGGTCGCAGGCAACGCCGTAGCAACTGGCGAGGTTTATCCGAACATGTTGTTGGCTTTCGGCCCAGACCTCGACCTACTTCCACCGTCAGCCGTGCGAACCCAGCAACCTGGATTCGCTGCATCGGCCGCTTGGATCACTCCAGACGTCGCACGACAACTCACCGAACTCGATCTGCAACTTTGGACTCCTTCTCAAGTTCTGGCGCAGCACTTTCGCGGCGTGACCAATCAGTTTGCCCAAGAGCTCCTGACTCGAGAACAAACGAATCGGTTACTTCAGCAGCTGCAGAAATCGCATCCAGCCATAGTCGAAGAGCTAGTGCCAGAACAACTCACGATGGCAGAAGTCCAACAAGTCTTACATCTATTGCTCGACGAAGGCATTCCAATTCGTCAGCTGGCGATGATTTGCGAAGCTCTGAGTGACGGTGCGATGCGAACCAAGAACGTCCATCAGCTGGCTCAACTCGTGCGTGAGCGTTTGGCTCGCACGATCAGCCAGCAGTTTTCCAGTCGGGGTAGTTTACAAGTCCTCACTCTTTCGCCGCAGCTCGAAGATCGCATCTCACAAGGCATCGACCTATCTGAGCCGGAGATCACTTCTCGAATTCCACCGCAAGAAATTGCAACGATCTGCAAACAGATCGAAAAGCTAGTAGCCCACAGCAAACTGGCGCGACCGATTGTTTTGGCTCGCCCCAAAACTCGGGCGGCCTTACGTTGGTTGACGCGAAAACGATTGCCACAGTTAGTGGCGTTGAGTCATTCCGAGATAACGCTCGAAACACAAGTTCAGTCACTTGGAACCATTGGTTCCACCAGCGCCGCTGCTTAGGGTAGTCCCGCATTTATGCAGAACGCTCACAAAACTTGCTCCACGCCTCACTGCGATGCGACTCACACTTTTTCTCAACGGTATCGGTATATCAAGTAATGAAAATCATGACCTATCGTGCGGAGTCGCTTCAAGCTGCTTTGCATACGATTCGTGAAGAGCTTGGCCCTGAGGCGTCTGTGCTACACGTACGAGAAGTGCAAGACGCTGCAAGTTCTTCGCGAAGATCTCAACAGCATGCTGCAAAGCTTGTGGAAGTCGACGCCAGCAGTGACGTGCACGTCGAAAGCCATTTTTCCGCAGCAGAGCCCAATCCGCCTTTGGGAGCTGAGGCGAGCAAACCACCCAATCGCATTACACCCCGTACCATTCCCGACACCAGATCGGACGAGCCCAACCCACAGCTATTCAATTCCGCTGCAGCGCGTTTGCACGCTGAGATGCTGCAAGCGGGATTTGATCCTGAGCTCGCGAGCGATGCGATCCAACAATCGCTAGAACGCTGCACACCCACTCAAGCGGAAGACTACGCCACCGTTCGAATCAGCCTGATCGCACAATTGGCCAAGTCGCTAAACGTGCGTTCCGCGCAAACTGCCGAAGACGAACCCAAAGTTGTTGCATTGCTGGGCCCAACTGGCAGCGGCAAAACGACTTGTCTGTGCAAGTTAGCTTCGGCTGCGGCAGCGAAGGGCAGGCAGGTAGGGCTGATAAGTTACGATCGCTTTCGTCTCGGCGCTGTGGATCAACTGCTTCAGTTTGCAGATCGCATTTCTGCTTCGCTCGAAGTTGTAAGTTCTTCGGGGCATATTGCGTCAGCTCTTGGTCGCTTGCAAGACTGCGATTTGGTGCTCATCGATACCCCTGGACGTTCTCTTGCTGAGCAAGAATCCATGCAAGACTTAAGTGAGCTACTTGAAGCCGCCGCACCGGAAGAAACGCACCTAGTGCTCGACGCCAACCTCAGCCCGCGATTTGGTGAAGCAGCCATCAAATGCTTTGCAGAGTCTCAGCCGACGAGCTTGCTCCTCTCTCACATGGACCAAAGCGTTGACTTTGCGGCCTGGTACGAAACGCTTTCTCGCAGCGAAATCGCAGTGAGCTACTGTACTGGCGGACAAGCGATGAACGCTGCTCTCGATACCGCAACAGCTCGCGACCTAACCGAACAAATGCTCACACCAAGTTTGCTGATCGCGAAATAGTATTACGACTTAGTTGTCGCTTCGCGACTGAATAGTCGCGTAGTAATACGCTTCTAAGTAAAGTTTGTGTTCTTTCGAGGGCTGTCTTTTCTTTTGCTTGAGTTCACGGGGTAACCGGCAGCACGGATCTGAGAGCCTGAATTGAGCCTTATCGTCTTCGGTGAAGTCACGATGACGCGGGGCTGTTCGCAGTGTAGAGAGACGAACATCTCCTAAACGGAATTGATCGCAGATGGGAATCAACGAAAAAGTCGTGACGTTGTTGACCATAATCGGGATCATAATGAAGGACTTGAATTGCATAAGATCCTCCAAGAATCGAGGCTAGCCCGTTACGATTGCTGTCTGCCCATTTTTCCCTAGTGCTTCAAGCTAACTTGGCTGGATCGTTTTCGGTCCGTGAGATTCGAAACGCCAACGAAGTCCAGGCTCAAGCATTTCGATGACTCGCTGCCTGTCGGCATCTTAAAACTGGTGGCCGCTATTTCTAACTACGGGAAGCCACGACATTCGTTTCCCATCAGCCCAGCCGCTTTTGCTAGCTCGGCACTGGTGACGAAGTCGTCTTTTGTTTTGGTGAATATCTTGCAGCTGCGTCCTCCATTGTCGATCTGCGTGGCCAGACTGGCGAATGATTCAAAAGGTCTGATTTCTTGCACGACTCCTGGGTGTACTCTCGATAAACCAATGCCATTCTGCCTCGATGATAGTGCCTCGAGAGGTACCTCGGCTGGTCGGTGCGTTTTGCTGGCATTCGCCCATTTCGATGCGGCCGATAACGAGCGTAGCGATATTACGTCATCCGTTCCCTTTTCTTTTAGTCGCCAAGGGACTCACCGCACCAAGCATGCTGCTAGGCGTTAAACGATTCGGTAGCCGTGGAACGATTCGGTAGCGGAAAGCGTCAGTAGGCGGGCCGTTCCAATCACAGCGACTTTACCAAGCTAGCAATGGAGCTTTGAGGGGATCTGCTTCAGTAAAACCCAAGAACCGGAAGGCGATGGCACGGGATTCGCAGAGATTTGGAAAAGTTAGTTAAGAGCTACACCTTCTGTACAGAAAACTAAATTCTGAGAGTCGAACTGCCGATACTGGATTTCAAGGCTCTTATTGTCGCGATAGCAGCTTGAGCCTTAACAGTATTTAGTAGCTAGAGCGAAGGCAACATGGAGGTTGTGATGGCGCGGACTTATGCAGGAATACTTGGCGCACTCGCATGCTTTCTAGTTATCATTCGCGGCCTGTTTCTGGACTTACCGACAAACCACGTGCTCACTAGTGGGCTTATCGTCTTTCTAATCTTTTCCGTGACAGGATTTTGCATCGGCTACATTGCTGACAAATCTATGCAGGAAACGCAGGAAAGTTGTTTCAAAGAGGAAATGTCGGGCTTACAGGTGGCCATCGCTAGCAAGAGTTTTTCCACCAGCGACAAGAGCGTCTAAAGTTGGCATAGCGTTCGCATAGCGGACCCGCTACAAGAACTTCTAGCAGCACTTTTGCAAGCTTGAAGTTACTCAAGACCCAACTGTGCTAACTCGGGCACGACGCTCAGAAAAACAGGATGGACTGGTTTAGCGGACCACTCCATCAGGCGATTCACGGAGGATTGGATGGCAACGAAGACCGCGCCAAGCGAAGAGATCCAAGCAGTTTGGAAACAATATAAAACTGATCAGAGCGATGTCGACTTACGCAATCGCCTCATCGAACAGTACATGCCACTGGTTCGCTACAATGGCGACCGCATTTGGCAACGTCTACCCGACGGTGTTGAACTCGACGATTTGATCAGTGCTGGCATCTTTGGCTTGATGGATGCCATCGATGCTTTTGATACCAGTCGGGGTGTCAAGTTTGAAACCTATTGCGTGCCACGTATTCGTGGTGCCATGCTCGACGAGCTTCGCTCCATGGACTGGGTGCCTCGACTTGTTCGAAGTAAAGCCAGCAAACTTGGCGAAGCGAAGAAGAAACTGGAAGCTCGCTATGGCCGCGCTCCAACGGAAACGGAGCTCTCCGAGCACATGGAGATCAGCGTCGCCGAATTGGACAAGATGCAAACCGAGTCCAATGCGGTCAACTTGGTCAGTCTCAACAAGAAGTGGTACGAGACCGACAGCTACAAGGATGTTCGCGAGATCGACATTCTGGAAGATAAAAAGGGAGAAGATCCAACGCGCCGCGTCCAAAAGGGCGATTTGATGCGATTGGTCACTAAGGGCCTGAATCGCAACGAGCGGCTCATCATCATTCTTTACTACTATGAAGAATTGACGATGAAGGAAATCGGCGCGACCTTGGATCTGAGCGAAAGCCGCGTGAGCCAGATGCACTCGAGTATCGTTGCTCGCTTGCAAGAACAGCTTGGCCGTCGCCGCCCGGAATTCGGAACCTAAGCACAGCCCGAAGCAAAAGTCGTCAAGACTATCGGCCCGCCTAGAGAAATGACACGAAAGCGGAAGCAGTTATGCTTCCGCTTTTTTCGTAAAGGTGACATCGCCGCCGCTTTTTCGTACCCGAGGGGCGCAGCCGCAGAGCGCAAACTAAGGTTCTACCGGCCGACGAGCAGGAATCCAAAAAACGAACGTAACTCAGCGGAAGAGTCGTAACCGCGTTGCGTTTGTCACTGCCAACCTGGACTTGTCTAACGCGGTACAACGGCTGGCCGTAGACGCCGGCAATAATAGGCTCAATCGACCATTACAGCCTACCGACTTCGATCTCGACAGCTTGAGGCAAAATCCGGTAAATCTCAGGATATGTGCGTTTTGTTGTGGTTGGCCTTTTTCCTGATTCACAAACCCGATGAGCCCGATGGATTCGCAGCGTATACGAAGGATCGCAATTCTGGTTTCGACCGTTGACTCTCAGGCTGCCAGCCAAATCCTGCTTCAACTTCCTAGCGAAGTTGCTGAAGCGGTGAGAAATTGCATTCGCAACTTGGGAGACGTCACGGAGAAGGAACGTTCGGAGATCCTGCAGGAATTTCAACAGGCCGAAGAGCAAACCGCTGCTGCTCCAACTCCCGACACACCGGCTATCGTGCCTGCGAACCCACAGACACAGATTCATCAATTTGCCACCGAATCGATTCTACGAGTTTGCCACGATGAACGACCTCTCGTCATCGCAGTCATTTTGAACCAACTGCCCAAGGAACAAGCGACAGAGTTACTAGCTCGGCTACCAGAAGAAAAAGCCCTTCAGACCCTAGGAGCTTTTCAGAATCTGGGAGAGATGCAGCCCAAGGTACGACGAGACATAGAGAGTTTCCTCCATCAATCTTTGCTGCAACACCAACAACAGCTTCAGCAGGCATCACAGAACAAGCGGCGATTGGAGGAACTCCTGAAGCATGCCCCGAAATCGGTGCAGCAAAACTGGCAAGCTGCAACACTCAACCAACATGCTTCCGCAAAGCAGAACGCCCCAAGTAAGACTTCTTCGTCCAATCACCAACTGATAACGCATTTCACCACGGCAACATCTGATCAAGTTCAACCGCTTGTTTCGCCAGCAGCTAGTCCGCCCCCGCTGCGAACTCAACCTGTATCTCCGGATCCGCACGTTTCCTTGGTGGAGAGTCGCCTGCGTCAAATCGAACGCAACACCGAAGAGTTCCAACGCAAATCGGTAGATCGTTCGCTATTGCAACTTGAGTTTGAGCAGCTGCTCGAATTGCCGCAGCAAGTACTGCAGAACCTGCTGACTCAGGCAGATCCAGAAATCGTCCTACTCGCGCTTGCCGGGGCTTCTCACGTCTTTATCGGCCGACTTGAACTCATGATCGAACCCGAGGACTTTGCAAATTTGAATCAGCGCATTCGAGAACTTGGCGCGATGCGGATCACTGACATCGATGAAGCTCAAACCAGACTGATCAAACTGGCCAAATCATGGCGGTCCCAGCCAGGTGCACAACTCAAGAAAGCTTCTTAAGCAATGGCCAGCGTACTCAAGCCGAACGCTCAACAAACGAGTTCTTCCTCGCTTTGCAATTTCAATACGCAGGACTTGCGACAAGAAGCCGACGCGCTGCTTGCCGAGGCCCGACTGCAAGCCGAAGAAATCCTACGGGTCGCTGAGGAAGAATCGAAATCCGTTTTTGAGCAAGCCAAACAGAGTGCGTTGGATGAAGCCGAATCAGAAATCCAAGCACGGATTGATTGCGAAGCGGAAAAAAAAAGTCAGCTTGCCAGCCAATCTGCATTAGCCAGTTGCCAAGCTGCGATGCAAAGAATCTGTGACGAGACCGCAGCATGGGCTCAGCAATGGCAAGACGAAACTATATCGATTGCACTCAACATCTCAAGACAACTTCTGCAGCAAGAACTGCAGGATGAATCCTCGCGGCACCGAGTCTTGCAGCACTGGATACGCACGGCTCTCGAATCACTCCATTCGCCGACAAACCTACAAATCCAGGTGCACCCAAACGATTTTTTGCTGGCCGAGCAAGTATTGGTTCACATTGCGACGCAGCTACCATTTGCCAACCAAGCGGAACTGGTCGCCGATGAATCCTGCGAATTAGGCGACTGCATCGTCCACAGCGAGTTGGGACAGGTGGACGCACGACTCGAAGCTCAGCTTCAACGCCTCGCAGAAGAACTAGCGTGAATTTGGAAATGCAAGCAACACTGAAACTACCACGGCATCTCCGAGCGACAGAGGTCGATGAGACACTTCGCGGAACGATTAGCAAACAACCGGTTGGAACCGTTGCAAGCGTACAAGCCTCAGCGGTTGTTGTTGCCGGCATCCGGGCTCCTGTTGGGGCTTGCTGTGAAATCGAGAGCAGCACCTACCTTGGCCAGGGAATGGTCATTGGCTTCAACGACCAAGGTTTGCTGGTATCGCCAGAGCAGGGAACTCAGGGCGTCATGGCCGGCGACCGCGTTCGCGTTCGATCCATGCATTGCCGAATCCCAGTTGGAGAAGAGCTGCTGGGACGAGTCGTCGATTGCAATGCTAATCCGGTTGACGATCAGCAGCCACTCTCAGGATCATTTAAGCGTTCCACAATAGCCTCGCCGCCGCCAGCCTCGCGTCGCCGTCCAATTGAGTCGGTTTTAGAAACCGGGGTAAAAGGAATCGATGCCTTTGCTACACTCGGTCGTGGCCAGCGGCTAGGACTTTTTGCGGCAGCTGGAGTCGGCAAGAGCCAATTGTTGAGCATGATAGCGCGAGGGACTGACGCAGATGTTGTCGTTCTGGCACTTGTCGGCGAACGAGGGCGGGAGGTTGGCGATCTATTACAAAGTCTGCCTGAGGACACATGCAAGAAACTGGTTACTGTTGTCGCAACCAGCGACCAATCCGCAACGCAACGCGTGCGCGCAGCACACTCAGCCACAACAATTGCTGAGCAGTTCCGTGATTCCGGGAAACATGTTCTCTTGTTGATGGATTCGGTCACTCGTTTTGCCATCGCTCAACGTGAAGTCGGCTTGTCGGCTGGTGAGATCCCCACTACCCGTGGCTTTCCGCCCAGTGTCTTCGCGGCTTTGCCACAATTAGTAGAGCGAGCTGGCAATGCTGACTTGAATGTTCCTGAAGCAGGTTCTATCACAGCCATCTACACAGTCCTTGTCGAAGGCGATGACCCTCGTGAACCAATCAGTGACACCATGCAAGGCTTGCTGGACGGGCATGTGCATTTAAGTCGCAAGATCGCGCAGGCAGGTCGTTACCCCGCAATCGATGTCCCAGCGAGCTTAAGCCGCCTGCAAAGAAGTTTGTTGCCCGCGAAGCAGCAGAACCTCGTCGATGCAGCTCGACGCCTCATCGCGGCCTACACGGAGAACGAGGACTTGATTCGAATCGGCGGCTACGAAGATGGAACCGATCCACTGGTCGACCAGGCAATTGTCCTCCACGCTCAAATAGAAAACTTCTTAAAGCAGACGCAGGAATCGTGCTCTGCGGAAAAAGCAATGCAACAACTCGCCTCAATCCTTGAAGCGGGCATGACAGCATGACAGCATTTCGCTTTTCTCTGCAATCTTTGCTCGACCAGCAGCAACACCGAGGCGATCGACTTAAGGCTGCTCTGCAGCGGGCCAACAGCGCGATCACTGCAACACTCGACGAGATAGCTCAACAAGCTCGGCATCGCGATCAAGCTTCAATCGTATCAAGCAATGGAAGTGCAGGACGCAGTCAGATCATCGACTCGCAGCGTATTCTCGAGGTCGCGATGTATCGCGAGAGTCTGCAGCGCGATATTGATGCGTTGCAAGATAAACTTGACGAAAGACGTTCCAAGGCGAAGCTGCTTCAGCAAGATCTCGCTGACTTGCAGCGGAAACTTGAATCTCTGAAACACTTGCGGCAGCAGCAGTTGGCTAGTTGGCAAGACGACGAGCAGCGACGTGAGCAGACGCAGCTAGATGAGTTCGCTGCGATGGCTGCGGGCAAGCGTGGTCTTGACTTGTCAGTGTGAACAGAGTTATCTGCTTGTTCTTTCAGCATCAAGGCAGTTGTTGGAAGCCCACTGTCGTGGGGCGACTGCTTTCGAAGGATATCCTTCCATTGCCGCGACGATCAAGCTATTAATTGGGAAGAACACGGGCAAGCTACGATCAGCAATTCTGGCCACACACATTGCGAGTTCGAAAAACCACCAGTTGAAGCCGTGCTCCAATAACTAGTTCGAGGAGATCAAGTCCGTCAACGCTTCCGTCTTGGCTTGTCCTTCATGGAAATCAAAGGCGCGGAAATAGCGATATTGTTCAGCCTCCGACTTGGTTCCACGAATAATGTCGACCAAGTAACTGCATGCCTTTGGCGAACGACAGCGCCAAATGATGTCGCGGCCGGCTGGTGTGTTCCAATCTCCGCCTACTTTTGCAATCCATGCATCGAAGTATGCATCCCATTGCCTGTCTGCCCCGATGCCTAAAGCCTCGACATACCAACGGTCACTGCCATCGTGTCGCATCGCCAGATCAGCCCATAACTCAGCAGCCTTCGAATCTGGGTGATGGCGCAAGGCAATCGCTAGCTCTCGCAAAACATGCGTCGACTCGTCTTTCTTCATCCGTTCAACGAGATCGATCAGCGACAGACCATGTTGCCGTGCTAAGCGCACACCCATGATGCGCAGATCTGGATTGGTACTAGCAATCGCCATCTCGACGTAGCGAGAAGGATTTCCGCCAACCAAGCCCAATTGCCAGAGCGCTCGGGCTCGCATGCGATCGGAATCCGATTCGCGAGCAAGCCTCTCCAACGCAGGAACGGCAGCTTTGCCCATCTTGGAAATTGCAGTTTGCGCAAGATAACGTGTCGCAAGATTCGGGCTCTGCAAAGCTTCAACAACCCCCTCGGTCGACAAAAGATCCAGCTTCGCAGCCTTGTATCCTTGGTGTCCCTTGGGAACGACTCGGAAAATACGACCATGTTCGATATCGCCCATGCGATGACCACCCACGCCAGGATCGTACCAATCGGCAACAAACAAGGAACCGTCTGGTGCAGCGCAAACATCCACAGGCCGGAACCAAGGATCATTGACGCCTTGGATGATATTGCGAATGCTCGCCTTGTACCCAGCACCATCCTTCTCAACTGGATAAGCCCGCACAACGTTCGGGCCGGGATCAGTATGCAACAATTGGTTCTGAAATGGCTCAGGCAGCAAGTCGCCTTCGTAGAGGAAAATGCCCGTCGGTGACCCCGCCCCCGTTTGGAGAATATTGGGCACCACACCTGGGTCGTTCAAGTGCCAATGTTGCAAAGGAACTTCGCCTTCCAATCCAATTCTTGACGATCGCCAGCCGGCGCCTGTCTTCTCGTCCCTGTAGCCGTAGTTGCCGAATTCCATCACAAAGTTAATGCGGGTTCCACGATTGCCATCGTCATCGTTGTCGGATTGCCACAGCGTACCAAAGGAGTCGACACAGACTTCCCAGTTATTGCGGAAGTTCCAGCCAAGAGTCTCCAACTCACTTCCATCTAAGTTGCACCGGAATACCATTCCTTCTTGATAAGGATTCCGTGACACTTCAACGCGATTCCCCGCCTTATCGACAATCGTTTCGCCGTTCGGGCCTTTCAACTGTCGCCCAGCGTTGCCAAAGTTGAAGTACAGCTTGCCGTCAGGACCGATCCCAAACGCATGGATTCCATGATCGTGCTGGACGCCGTCGATACCGGTAAACAAGTAGCGTTTCGAATCGGGTTTCAAATCGCCATCGCTATCGGTGAAGACGATTACATTCGATCCAGCCGAAACGATGATTTGATTGCCGAGCACGCAGACACCGTGCGGCGAGTCGATCTCCTTGTCCTGGTAGAAGACCGTTTCCTTGTCGGCACGTCCGTCACCATCCGTGTCTTCGAGCACAAGGATTCTGTCACCCTCCTTGCGTTCTTTGTTTTGGCCGTTTCGGAAGTGCCTATAGTTCACGGCTTCGCAAACCCAAACTCGTCCTTGTGCATCAACATCGATGCTAGTTGGACTCAGTAGTTGGGGTTCGTAAGCAAAAAGCTGCACTTCAAGTTCTTCTGCGACTTCAAATCCTGCAATCGCTTTGGTCGGATCATGAGAAGTGTCGATCTCGACTTTCTTATGGACAACTGGCTCACCGCCTTGCAACTTGGCCGTTGGCGGAGTTGGCTTGCGAAGTGTCGTCAAGTATTCCACCACATCGCGCAGTTGCTGAAGCGACATAGCTTTTTGCAGGTCTGCTGGCATCAAAGAGACAGACTGCTTCTTCAAGCTATCGATGTCGTCAGTCTTGAATGTGTGATCAATTCCATCCTTGTCTCGGATAGTTGCCTCGTCGTCAGTCTTGTTAATTAACAATCCTGTTTGGACTTGGCCGTCAGCGTCTAGCAGAGCGTAAGTTTCGTAGTTGTGACTGATTCCCGCACTTGGATTGAGAATCGCGACGAACATATCTTCGCGAGAGAGTTTGCTACCAATCTCCGTCAGATCTGGACCGACTTCTTTTCCTTCGCCACGTACTTTGTGGCATTTACCACAAGTACCTACACCGGTGAACACCTCCTTGCCCTTCCCAACATTGCCGCGTCCACGAGCGAGTTCTCGAATGGTTGGCAAAGGCTTACTATCAGCGCTCGCTGGCAGTTCCAGCCATTCCTTTGCTTCGGCACGAACCTCTTTATCGTCCGAACTAAACAGTGCGTTGGAAGCTGCGAATATCAGCTCGTCAGGAATGGCAGACTGCTTCGCCGCGTAGAGCAAAAATCCCTGACCAGATTTGGTTTTCCCCAATCCTGTGACCGCAGCGATTCGAAGTTGCAAATTCGAATCTGGATTGCCTGCAATTTCTTGCAGCATCTCTTGCGCTGGTACGTGGCCGAGATATCCGATGGCCACAGCGGCTGCGGCTGCTTTCTCGGTGTCTTTCATCGCAAGGATCTGCTTTACCAATTCCCATTTGTTTTCCTTGGCCAGCAGTCTTGCTGCCTCAACAGAAGACGAGTTGGAAGGAACGGAAGCCAGCACTGCTTGCAGATATTTATCCTGCCCTGGAGCTCCAAGTCGCTTGGCGATCTCGAAATATCGAGGTGATCCCGCTAGTCTGGTCAGATGCCGCTCAAGTGCCTTACCTTGCCGCGACTTTGGCTCGATTGCTCGGGCAGGCAGACGCAGCATGGCTTCGACGACCGCATGATCAGCAGCGGCGTCTGCTTCGTTAGCTCGCGCTTTTGTCGCCAGACCAATAGTGGTTAACGAGATTAAAAGGAGGGCTCTTTTGACGAGGTCGCTTTGCGATGCGCCGAACATACAATTCCACCTATATTCAGAACTGATTGAATCTCGGCTTCTTCAAAAGGGATCATGGATGGAAGAAGCCCAAGCATCTTAACTCGATCGCAACGATCCGTGGGCAGTGTGTTTTGTAATTCTTACAAAGGCAGTTTTGTAAAAACGTCTCTTCCGCAAGGTCCATTGCTAGCATTCCAAGGTTGTTCAAACGCCCGTTCTTGCAAGAACTTGAGCACTTTTCAAGTTTTCGTCCAGCAAGATTAGAATTGGCACGGCGCTTGCTGTCTTACTGACTCATTCGATCTGCTAGTGAAGGTCGAACTTAAGAAAACTAATTGTGGCAATAGTACCAAGGCCCGCAGCGGAGCTAGGTAGCCACTAATTCTCACTCCCAATCCACGTTGCAGGTAAGGAATCCGCCAGCTCTACCGAGGAGCTGTATAAATAGCTCGCCATCTTTGGTGGTTATTGCGAACACGGACGCTCCGTGACCTTAGAGGCGCATCGCCGGTGTATGGCGACATAGAAGACCAAATGGTCGAAGGCCCAGTTTTCACGGTTGAAAGGATCCGCTTGGACGAGCCAACCAAGCGGATCCTTTTTCGTTTGCAGACATTTCCGTGGTGGGATTCGCCGGACTTCTCCCGCACTGGACAATCACTAGTAGCGAAAGATGCCAGACTTTCGGCATCTATTCTCTCCACCAAGGGCGGCGTGCCGAATCTTCTCGCTTCAACGCACTCCGCCGACAGCATCTAACCTCTGATAAGCACGTCACGAACGGCAGGGCGGTTGGCGACCATCTGCACAATCACCCCATCACTACATCCAATACCCACCCCCCTCACTTGGGCTGCGTAAGGAGTACAAAGTCGGTGTCTCCGACGCACTTCATCCTACTCTTGGTAATTCGAATGCCGTCTGCCAACTACGAATTTGAAGCGTCATGTCTACTGCTCTTGAACCGACCGAAGACCTCCTATCCCAACAAGAAATTGCCTCACAGTGCTGCCAGAAGTGCAACTACAACCTGGAAGACTTTGCAGTCTGCCCGCGTTGCGGCTACTACTCGAAACTCGGGCAGTTCGTTGAAATCGACCATCAGATGGAAGGCTTTATTAACAAAGCGACGGAGGAGACTGAGCGGCCCTTCAGACTTCCCAAGTGGTCCTATCTCACCATTGCGGGATCCATCGCGATTATCGTCGAGGCGGTGAGTCTTTCCATCCTGCTTCCCACCAACTCGGTCGATCGCTTTGCGTGCTCTTTGATGCACTTGCTCGTTCGGATGGTGATGGTTACTGCCGCTCAAGTCCGGGCTACTTTCTTGACACTCATGGATGACCTGGACACCAACGGAGTCGACTGTATTTGCAGCCCTCCGATAACATGGGGCGCAGTTATTCGGCGATTGCCTAAAAGTTCTTGGTTCTTCCATCTGCTCTGCGTTGGAGCTCTCTCGGTGCTGATGTCCCTGCTGATCTTGCGAACAATTCCTTACGGTGCAATCATTGGCTCTGAGCCAGCTCCAAAGCTCAAGCCATCGATCTTGCAGAAGGTCCTGGGAGCTTCTTCGAATACTGAAGAAAGCGACGAGAGCTTGCAAGAATCGCTGGAGGCTCTCACGCAGGAAGAAGAGGAAGCGAAGAGGGCTCATGAAGGCATCTCGGACGAAATAACAACTGCTCGTTGCACCGTGATTGGATACTCTGTCAGTGGTTCGAATGCGCAGAAGATTCGCACAGTGGTGGTGGCAACTTCAAGCCTAAACCCATTCAGTAAGAGCCGCTGGAGAATCCTGGGCTCGGTGCCGGTACTGGACGATGAATTGGCGATCAGTATGTTTGCAAAACTAAGCCAAAGAGTGCGAGGGACCCCGATCTTTCCATCTGAGCTAAAGGCTACTTGGGTCAAGCCGGCTTATCGCTGCGAAGTCAACTATCAAGAGCAGGGCAAAGAATGCACTCCCGTGAACCTGGAACTAATCAAAGTCCACTAATCTGGTGACGTTACTCCGTTAGAGCTATCGAGAAATTGCGAGCCCGATACAATGCAGTTTCTTTCAATAGAGACTCAGCGCCCGGAGCAGCGGGCCATCAGAATACGTTTTTTGCGCTTTGTGGTTCCGCAAATAAAGGCGAGGCAGCTGACAGGCCTTCCGATGTCGCCGTTTGAGAGTCGGACTTCGCTACGCAGCACTGAAAGAGAAAGATGACCGAGAAGAAACACTTGGTAATCGTCGGTGGTGGCTTTGCAGGACTGAATGCGGCCAAATGCTTGAGCCGCGAGAGGCGACTGGAGATCACACTGGTCGACCGCCGCAACCACCACTTGTTTCAACCCCTTCTATATCAAGTCGCTATGGCGGGGTTGAGCCCAGCCGACATCGCCGCTCCCATCCGCAGTGAGCTTTCCAGACAAAACAATCTGAAAGTCGTTTGCGGCGAGGTGCAGGGAGTTAAGCCTCAGCAAAAGCAACTACAAACAAGTTTCGGGCCCCTGAACTACGACTACCTGCTACTCGCCTGTGGCGCGATGCACAGTTACTTTGGCAATCCGCAGTGGGAGAAACACGCGCCCGGTTTAAAGACCATCGAACAAGCTACCGAGATTCGCCGCCGCGTCTTGCAGGCTTTTGAGAAAGCCGAGTTGACTAACGATCCGCTTGAGCGGAAGAAGCATCTCACTTTTGTCGTGGTGGGAGCTGGGCCAACTGGAGTTGAGCTAGCTGGTGCGATTGGTGAGATGAGTCGCTTTACTCTGTCGAAGGACTTTCGTCACATCGACTCGAAGCAGGCTCGCATCATTCTTATAGAAGCCGGACCTCGCATTCTACCCATGTTTTCCGAACAGCTCTCCAGCCGCGCGATGCGTGACTTGGAGCAGCTTGGCGTGCAGACCTGGACGAATTCACGCGTCAGCGAAGTTTCTGAAAACGGGGTTGAAGCTTCCGGTGAAACGATCAGTGCTTCCACTGTACTCTGGGCCGCAGGCATTGAAGCTTCGCCACTAGGACGCGAGAGCAACATGTCGTGCGATCGTGTGGGACGCATCGAAGTCGAAAAGGACTTATCACTTGAGTCACACTCCGAAGTCTTCGTAGCGGGCGATCAGTGCCACTTTGCAGACGAGCAGGGCAGGTTACTTCCATCTGTTGCACCTGTAGCCGTTCAACAAGGCAAGCATGTCGCCAAGATGATCCGCGCGGACTTGGACGACAAGCCACGGAGTGATTTTGAATACCACGACAAGGGTCAGATGGCTACGATTGGCCGCAGCCGAGCCATCGCAGAGACAGGCAAATTGAAACTCACTGGGTTCTCAGCCTGGATGGCGTGGCTGCTCGTTCACATTTGCTTCTTGACTGGCTTTCGCAATCGCTTGTTTGTCATTATAAGTTGGGCATGGTCTTTCCTAACCTTTCGCCGAGGCGCTCGCTTGATTCTGAACAAGGACTGGGAGTCCTTTTCAGCGAATGACAACCAGAAAGACCAAGCTGCTTGAAGTAGGCCATTGGCCAGAGATTGGAAAAACAAGAGCTTTGCAAGGTTCTGCCCCAAGTACCTAGAATTCTACTTATCTCGAACGCAGGGCAATCTAAAACAGAGGCGCTAGTACGCATCAGGGGCATCGCGCTAAGCAACGGCAATTCCCGCTGTGTTACTTGCAGCCTTGCCAATCAACAAATTTGTAATCCTCTTTGCGCACGGAGTCACCATCCGATCGTCAAGGCATTTACGGAACAGTAATCTTCACTGAGCCCCACTAAGCGTAAGAAACGTTTCTGCCGCATGCAAAGAAGCAAACGACGCCTTCGACTGGACTTTAAATGATCTCTTTCTCGGCAGCTTAAGCGAGGCCAAGCAGTGCTACTTCGCTCCGGCGATCGCCTCGGGTTCATCAAGTACCAGATAGTGCCCGTGATCCGCGGTAACAATCACGTAATAGTCTTCCCAACCTCCGTGCGTTTCAATCCATTTCACTAGGCTGTTGAAGGCCTTTTCTCCGCTGAGTACGGCTCCAATTGAGTTGTCGATGTTGTTGGCGTGATTGGCCCAGTCAACATCGCCAGCTTCGATCATCAGCCACCACTTGTCGCCCCGTGCATCCAGCACCTTCAAGGCAGCTTCGGCCATGTGAAACAGTTCTGGATTCTCGTTCAAATCAGCGGGTGAGTAAGTCTCGGCTGCGAGCGGTTTCGGATTCCCAACGCTGATAACTGGCTCAAAGTTGCCGTCGGCGGTTCTGAATGGTAGGTGCCCGCCTTTCACTCCGAAGAGCCCAAAGAGCCGTTCTTTATCCCGCGCCGCCCAAGCCGCAGCTTTCGCCAGCGTCTTCTTTCCACTTTTGCCGGGAGTGCGAAGAACCACGCGATATGGGTCTTTATCTTGACTCCGAATTGCATTCAAGTCTTCTTCGGCCAGATAACGATTACCAGGCAAAAAATTCTCGCCTTGGGAACCATCCTTCGCGCGCTCTTCTCCCCAGCCACAACCAATAACAACGTCCAAGCCAGGCAATCCGCCAGGATGGAACACTGAAGGCAGCCCAAGCATATCGCGTGTGATGTCTTGATAGTCACTTCGGTGCACATTATTCGCATAAGTACAGGCTGGCGTCGCATGGCTGATCGGAACAGACGTCACCGCACCCACGGCAAATCCTCGCTCTTGCAGTAAACGGCCAAGTGGCAAAACTTCGCGTCCGCTAAAGTCAACGTTGATCGCGTTGTTGTATGTCTTGATCCCAGACGTCATCGAAGTCGCAGAAGCAGCTGAATCGGTGTAAGCCTGCTTCACCTCTTCGTTCTTGCCAATCAAGTAGCGAGGATCGACATTTGCTTCGGGCTCCCAGAGACTACGGCCGCCTAACTGAGGATCGTAGCCACCTGGAGTCGCACCACCCGGGTTTGTGACCTGCTGCTTATTCACATTGACTTTGGTGCCATCGTTGTGCGGACTGGATACGAAGCTACCAAAGTCAGTTTCTGTGTCATTGTAGTCTTGAAAGCGTAGTCCTGTTCCGCGCCCCGAGTCGTAAGCTACTTTCTTAGTCTTGTAGATCGCCGCTGCACGAGTTGTCTGATAGTCCATCCCATCGAAGACCATCAGGATGACTTTCTTCTTTCCGGCTTCAATCGCGGCCAACTGCAACTTATGCACGTCGGTTTGATCCAGATACTGGGCTCGGGGGTTGACGGTATTCATGGGCACCGTTCCATAGAGCTCCTGTACTTTTTCTTGGTCGCGATACACACTATTGTTGCCGCTGACCGATTTCAGATTGCCACCAAAAGTGTAAATGGGAACAAGGCGGTTTGAATGGGTCCCCCAGCTAGAGTAGCGATCCGTTTCAGGCCCCCAATGAGCCCAGCTCGCCATACGGCTCTCTGCTGCTTCGCGTTGCATTTCAGAGATTGGCTGGGCTGGAGCAGCGCTCCCACACAACAAACCACCGAGACAGAAGACCGATGCCCAGGTCGCTCGACCGTCAAGTACATAGTTTCGTGCTGCATTAACCGTCTGCAAAATCAAATTCATGGCGAGTCAACAACTATCGATTCGGGGCTCAAGATGGAACTCAACCATCGTAGACGCGACATTCAACGTGCTCAACGACTCAATCCTCGATCACTGGACGAAGCATAGAAAGAAGCTTTCTGAACTTGGCCGCATGGCGACCTTGCTGACAACCTTGGCTCCAATGCGGCTGAATTAAAAAGTGGGTCCAGGATGGAGCTTTGATTCATGCTGAGTGTCGGGTGGTTCGCATTGTCACCGGGGCTCATCCTCCTACAATTGTGGATTCTTCGCTGAGCAAGGAGCAGGCATAGTCGCCTCGCACCGCAGAAAAAACAGAAAAAGTTATGTTCGAATCGCTATCCGATGGCCTACAGTCCGCGTTCAAATCCATCCGCGGCAAAGGCAAACTGACCGAAGCCAATATGCGCGAAGGCCTGAAAATGGTCGAAGAAGCGATGTTGGAAGCAGACGTCAGCTATTCGGTGATTCAGGACTTTATGGGGCACGTCACCGAGCGGGCCCTGGGGCAAAAAGTCCTTCTTTCGCTGCGACCTGAAGAAGAATTGATTCGAATTGTCCACGAGCAGTTGGTGGATATTCTTGGCCCAGTCGACTTCAGTATCCCTCTCAAGAAGGGCGAAGTCACCATCCTGATGATGTGCGGTCTTCAAGGTTCAGGTAAGACGACGACTTGCGGGAAGCTCTCTCAGCTTCTTAAGGAACAAAAAGCCAGCCCTTTCTTGGTCGCAGCCGACTTGCAACGTCCTGCAGCTATAGAACAGCTGAAGACACTTGGCCAGCAGTTGGATGTGCCGGTTTATAGTGATCTTGAGGAAAAGGATCCGATCAAGGTCTGCCAAGCTGGTGTGGCGCAAGCCAAATCGATGGACGCCAACATTGTCATCCTAGATACCGCAGGTCGGCTGGCGATTGATGACGAGCTGATGAAGCAGCTCAGCAATATTGACCGCAAAATCAAGCCTGACCAAGTATTCCTGGTCGTGGACGGCATGACTGGTCAGGACGCGGTCAACAGTGCCGCTGCCTTTAACGACGCTCTGGAGCTTGACGGCGTCGTGATGACCAAGCTGGACGGTGATGCCCGTGGCGGTGCTTTGCTCAGCGTCAAACATGTGACGCAAGTACCGATCAAATTCATCGGTACCGGCGAGCACATGGACGCCTTGGAGCCATTCCGCCCTGAAGGGATGGCTGGTCGGATCCTACAGATGGGTGACATGTTGGCGATGGCCACTGAAGCTCACCGGATCATCGACGACAAGGAACGTGAGAAGCTCGAAGCCCAGATGGCCAAAGGCGACTTCACGTTGGCCGAATTCCGGGATGTGCTTCAGAAGATCGCCAAACCTGGGCTAATGCAGAAAATGCTGGGACTCATGCCTGGAATGGGTGACCTGAAGAAGATTATGGGGGACGAGGACACTGACATTGGCGTTCGCAAGATGGTGGGCATCATTGACTCGATGACCCCGAAAGAACGAAAGGCCCCGAAGGAAATAGACACTTCGCGGCGAAATCGTATCGCCAAAGGTGCTGGAGTGCCGCCATCTGAAGTGACGGGGCTGATCAAGCAATTCTCGATCATGGGTCCGATGATGCAGGCGGCTGCCGGCGGCGGGATGAAGGACCGAATGGCAATGATGCAGCAAATGCAGAACGCCATGATGGGTGGCGATCCCAACCTGAGCGGTATGAAAACCAAGGTCGGCACTGGGAAAAAGCTGACCCCTAAGGAAAGAGCACGCATGAAGAAAGAGCGAGAAAAGCAACTTCGCAAGCAGAAACGCGACAAGAAAAAAGGGCAAGGCAAGTAAAGCTAGCCAGCCTGACGCACCGAAAAAAGGAAATCAGCCCGGGAAAATCGGCAAAAAGCAGTTGCGTGAAACGCCAAGAACGAAAAAATATTGGGCTTCGGACGCGTCGGCAAGCTCGCTATGCTGTGGCCGCAGCCTAAGACAAAACATGCCCAATTTCTCGATTGGGTACTAAGAAATACAAAAGCAGAAATAAGAAAACAGTTCCTCAGGAGAGTTTGGTGGCAGTTCGTATTCGATTGAAGAAAATGGGCCGAAAAGCCCGCCCCTTTTACCGAGTTTGTGCGATGGACTCGCGATCGCCTCGCGACGGCAAGGTGATTGAAGAGCTTGGCTACTACGATCCCATGGTTCCTGAAAAGGACGCTCGAGTCATCTTGAAGCGTGAACGCGTTGACTACTGGCTCGGTGTGGGAGCTCAGCCAACGCCTAAGACCGGCGTTCTGCTACGCAAGTATGGCACCAATGGCTCGCACTTGGAGCAGCAAAAGGAAGCCCTGGAACGTTTGAAGACTCGCACTGCTGCAAAATCTGCCCCAGCACCTTCGGCTACCGAAGCCGCACCTGCCGCTCCGGCCGAAGCAGCCACAGCGACTTCTGAAACGCCAGCCGAAGATTCGGCTGAAGGCGGCGAAAGCTAAGCCCCAGCTCATCAAGCTCGAAAGACCAGCAAGCCGCAGGATTCCCTTGCGGCTTTTTTCGTTTTGCCGGACATAGGCTGTCCAGCTTAGGCTCTAACGTAGGCCGACAAGGGGCGAAGTGCTGTTACAGCGGGCCACTAGAGCCAGCCCGCGTCTGCGGCTGGGCGTTAAACGCGATCTCCCTTTCATCTGGCAGGTTGGAAAGGATGTTCAACCACCGAGCTGTTAGTGAAGCGAATTTCTTTTCATAAACTTTGAACCTCGATCAATCTTTGAGGGAATAACTCCTGCAACAACTCCTTTTTCTGCAGTTCCCAATCAGCATGACCAAGCCCGACGAATCAGATGAAACAGGCTGGATTGCAGCAGCAAAAACAGGTGATCAAGGCGCGTTTCATTCACTCGTCTCGCATTATGCCGAAGCGCTGCTAAGTGCTGGACTTGCTCTTTGCCACGACCGACAAATGGCCGAGGACATCGCGCAGAAACGTCTATCGAGGCATGGCGATGCATCGAGCGATTTGCTGGCGGTCGCAGCCAGTTCTCGACTTGGCTCTATGGCATTCTGCGGAACCGTTTTCTTAAGGCCTTACGTTTTCGGAAACGTCATCAGGCGGAGCCATTCATCGAACCCGAGAGCCAGCTCGAGTCCATCAGAAAGTTGAATCCCGCTTGCTCGGTCGAGACCAAGGATTCTGCCGAGCAGATACGGTAAGTCGTCGCCGACTTGCCATCTGAACATCGCCAAGTGATCGAGTTGCGATTCTTCGCGGACTGTTCACTAAAGAACATCGCAGCGATCTTGGACGTCCCGCTCGGGACGGTCAAATCACGGCTCCATCATGCCTTGGAAAAATTACGAAAAAAGAATTTTCTTATGAACTTCCTTCCATCCTCCGGGGAATCATAGGCGAGGTAAACATGAAACATTCAACTTCGACCTGCGAACAAACAGAAGGACGAGTAAGCTCGCTCGCTGCTGGACATTTGCTACCAGAGGAATCGGATGCAGCCCTAGAACATCTCGAGGAATGCAAAGCTTGCCAAAGTCGCTTTCAGGACCTTGCCGCTATTTGCAGTAGGCTTGTGGAAGCAAAAACGGAGCTTGCCCCCGAAGCCTTCGAGAGAATTACGCATTCCTTGCAGAGTCCGCCAACTTTGACCGCAAATAGGCGGCAAGACAGGAACGCGGCTCGGGTTGCCGTCCTGGCGGCTTGTTTGTTGCTCATCCTGGGTTCGCTTTATGCATTCCGGAGTTGGCAGAAACTGGATGGCAACAACGAAAACCTGGTCGAAAACGTTCCTGAGACACCTCATCAGGCATCGGCAGAAAGCCTTGAGGATGCGCAACCAAGCTTGCTTGAAATGCAACTCGCAGCCATCGAGGCGGAAGAAAGTTTGGAGGCGTCTCTGAAGCTTATTCCGGTCCGCGTTACCAACCCTTGAATACTCACTACGCCTTCGAGGAATTAGCACTTTGATGTGGTTCACCAATTAACTAGCTAGCAGTCTTTGCCTGCTGAGCGTTTTGTCTTCAGCCATTGCGTCTCCAGCTGCCAACGGACCACCTCCTCAATGCAATCCAGCTCCCAATGCTGCTGTCATTTACTGGCAAGCTTTCGCGTTAATGCCGAAGCTAACTGATGGAGAAGATGCAGCACCGAAACAGGGCATCAGTGAGAAAACGGGGCAGGGCTCCAAGGAAGTGAGAGAGCTGGTTTTCAATTTTGAAGAACCACTTCGGTCTCTACAACGTGCATCGGAAGTAGAACCATGTGACTGGCAGCTCGATTTACCTGCTGGACCGGAACTGACACTTCCGCACCTTCAAAAGGCAATGGAATTGCGAAGCATCGCTCTTCTACGAGCCAAAATCCGCTTTGAAAACGACGATAGCCATGGTGCCCTGGCAGACACGCTCGCCACCTTCAAGCTTGCTCGTGACTGTGGCGCTAGCCCATTGATCATCTCGTACATTATCGGAATGGCAATCGAGAAGTCCGCAACAGAAGTATTACTTGATAACTGGGGAGAACTCGATGCAGATCAACGCTCTGGACTTCGCGCCGCAATAACAGAACCGCCGCAAGAAAACTCCGTCGATGCCGCCATCGGCGGAGAAGGCAAGTCATTTTGTGCCTGGCTTCTGAAGGAATTGCAGACCAGCCGAACGCTGATACCCGCTGCACGAGAGATTCACCCAAACGCGCACTTGCAATCTCAAAATTTAAGAAAACGGACTTCATCAAATCAAGGGATCAGCTCGATCGGGACTATCAAACGGTTGCGGGGATCGCGGGTCTACCTCGCGAAGAGCAAACAAAGCGGCTTGACGACTTTGAGGCAAAGCTACGGAGTGCTAGAAGAATAGAGAAGCCCGCGGATGCAACAAGGTACTTCTCGACACAATATATGCCCAATATTGGTCCCCCCTACTTAAGTCGAAAGCTGCGATCCAAGCGGTGAAGGCTGAGCTTTATGAAAACTGCAACTCGGATCCGCAGCGAAATAAAAGTAGCTCAAAGCGACGGGAAAAGCACCCTGGCAATTCGCCACGGTGTTTTTGTTTTGGGAGCGTGGTGCCCCGCCAGTGTAAGAAGGCCTTACCAGCTTGCACGAACAAAGCCAAAGAAGATTCGCGAAGTGCAAGATCCCGCGTGACAATCTGGCCCAATGGAAAAATTGCTCAGCCAACAAAGAACAAGCTTCTAACTGGGGAAAACACTGACAAGTCAGTGCCACATATAGATTTCTGGGACTTGGAAATAGGTTCATTCCGAGGCGTGGTATTCAAAAAACCTTGCTTTTTTGGGCTTTTCTGTAAGCTCGCCTCAAATTTTTCGTCTAGCTGACCAAAGGTGTCCGTTGCGTCGCGATGCTTGGTTACAGAGAGGTTGACGGTGTGAGCTCAGCTCACCTCCCCAGTCACCCATTTTGCCGTCCTTGCCTCTGAATTCAAGTTGGTTGCCTGTGGCAAAAGGATGCGTTAGGATCGCCTGTTCTGCATGGGCAGATGCGGCTGTTTCAATCTCTTGCACCTTATATTTGCACGATTGTTCTCCACTTGGAGTCACAGTTCCATTACCCGTTCAGAAGGAGTCCCCGGATGACTACCACCACTGCGAGGAAAAACATGGCGAAGAAAAAGAACACAAAGAAAAACGCTCCTTCTGAGCCAGATGGCATGAAGGAAATCTTCTCTCGCGAGCCGGGACTGAAGACTACTCTTGATCAAATCGAGAAGCAGTTTGGCGAAGGCTCGATCATGCCTCTTGGCGGCGAAGCAATGCTGAAGATCGAGGGAGTGCCAACTGGTAGTCTTTCGCTTGACATGGCGCTTGGCGGAGTAGGTGTGCCACGCGGTCGGATCATCGAGATCTTTGGGCCTGAGTCCAGTGGTAAGACAACGCTCGCTCTACACATCTGTGGTGAAGCTCAAAAGAAGGGTGGGATCGCTTCGATCATCGATGCTGAACATGCGTTCGATCCAAGCTGGGCCAAGAAGCTCGGAGTAGAACTCGATACGTTGCTCGTTTCTCAGCCGGGTAGTGGTGAAGAGGCGATGCAAATCACCGAACACTTGGTGAAGAGTAACGCCGTCGACGTGATCGTTGTCGACTCGGTAGCGGCCCTGGTGCCGAAACAAGAGCTTGATGGTGAGATTGGGCAATCCCACGTGGGATTGCAAGCTCGCTTGATGAGCCAATCGATGCGAAAGCTTACAGGTGCAATTGCACGAAGTAAGACTGTCGTGATCTTCATCAACCAGATTCGTGAAAAAGTCGGCGTCATGTTCGGCAGTCCTGAAACCACATCCGGCGGTCGAGCTCTGAAGTTCTACTCTTCGTGCAGAATCGATGTTCGCCGAATTGGACAGCTAAAAGACGGCGAGGATGTCGTTGGCCAACGTGTTCGAACCAAGATCGTGAAGAACAAAGTGGCTCCTCCATTCCGCGTGGCCGAGTTCGATATGATGCACAACTCGGGCATTAGTTTCGAAGGTGATTTGCTGGATTTGGGTACTCAGCACAAGATCATCAATCGCAGCGGAGCTTGGTTCAAATACAACGACACGTATCTGGGCCAAGGAAAAGAGAAAGCCCGCGCCTTTCTGCTAGAGAATAAGGATGTGGCATCAGAGATCAAGGATCTCGTGATGTCAGCAGGTGGCTACTTGGAAATACCTATCGACGGTGAAAAAGCTGCTGAGGAGAAAGAAGAGTCGGTTGCGGATAGCTAGTCCAGATTGCTAACGAGCTTTTTGCCACTCCGAAAAGACTGCCAGATCGAGACCTCCACTACTGGTTGCCCGCTCCTCCTTTTAGGGCAATCAGGTCCAGGCCGCTAGCGATAGCGGCCTTTTTCGTTAAACACACTCTACCTCTGTAGTGTGGTGATGGTAAACGCCTGAAAGGATTGGTTGAACCATTGCGGATCAAACGCCAAAATGAGGAGATGTTGACTTAGCTTGCGGCGGTATTCTTGGCGGTAGGCGTTGAACGAGTAGATTTTTCCCTCACCTTAAGCACCCCATGATTCCTCGTCCTACTCAGCTCCTTGCCGTTACTTGCATTCTGATGTTTATGCGAGCGGCTGCCGGACAAGGAGACCTGGCGTTAGTAGCCGCCTTGGAAGAAAGTACGATTGCGGCAATCGAAAAGGCCGAAAAGTCGGTAGTTGCAATTGCGCGAATTCGCAAGCGTCGTGACAACACAAATCGAGCACGATCGAATCCGCTCTCGCTGGATCTTCCACTCGCTCTCGACAATCAACTTAGCGACCCAGACTTCGTTCCTAGTTTCTATGGCAGTGGTGTCGTTATCTCTCGCGACGGCTACATCCTGACTTGCGCTCACGTCTTAAGTGACCCCAACGAGAACGACTACGTCGTCTGGCTCAATCAGCGGAGCTATTTGGCAAAGCAAGTTAGCCCAGCCCGAAAAGCCAACGCGTTGGCCGCAGACGCCTTCTCCGATCTAGCCGTATTAAAGATCGAAGCCGACAACTTGACACCGATCTCCTTTGCCAAGCCGAATCGTATCCGCAAGGGAAGATTTGTCGTCGCACTAGGCAACCCCGATGCAATTGCACGAGATGGAGTTCCCAGTGCAAGCTGGGGCATCATCTCCAACTTGAGTCGTGTTGCTCCATCGAACAACACGGACCGCGCTGCTCCGAAGACGACCATCCACGAATATGGAACTCTTATTCAGACTGATGCCAAACTGAATTTCGGGACCAGCGGCGGAGCATTAGTGGACCTGCAAGGCAACATGTTGGGACTCACGACTTCCTTGGTCGCGAGTAGCTCCGCTGAGCACTCAGCCGGATTCGCTTTAGCCGTGGACGAGCTGTTCTTACGTGTGATCGAACAACTTAAACTTGGCAAGCTACCAGACTACGGCTTTCTTGGAATCCAGCCTGTGGAGCTTCGCATGAGCGACCGGAAGGCAGGAAAGTCAGGTGCGTTAATCAGCTTAGTATTGCCGGGCTTGCCAGGCGAAAAAGCAGGCCTGCGTGCGGACGATATTATTGTCGAAGTCAACGGAAAAAAGATCTACGACCGCGACGACCTGTTTCGCGAATTGAGCGTTCCAGCAGCTGGTAAAGAAGTAAAGCTGCTAGTGCATCGCTACTCGGGTAGGAATACACCTCGCGTTCTCGCGTTAACGGCTCAGCTGAGCAAGAAGCCGATGCATAACGAGGGGAGCAGCTTCTCAAGCAGGCCCACCCCAAACTGGCGAGGCCTGGAAATCGATTATTGGACCGCAGTCTCTTCCGAGACGAATCGCCTAGCAATTCCTGCGGCCACGCAGAACCAAATTCAAATAGCGGTATCCAGCCTCGATCCAGATACACCCGCTTGGATCGCTGGCATACGAGCTGGCTGTGGTGTGCTGAAGGTCGAAGATATCAGGATCAATACTCCCGAAGACTTCTTCCGAGCTGTGGAAAACCGCTCAGGCGAGATTCGTGTTGAGATCCTTCAGTTAGACGGCAAACGCCGCTGGGTCAACGTTCCGGCAGAGATCGCTTCGAAATCCAATGCTTCTGCGGGCTAACGCTGCAGGATTGCCCAGAATTCCTTCTTCGGGATCGAGAATTCCAGTGGTACATTGAGATTCGGCAGAATCCCGGCGAAGCACCCGGCAGAAATGACGATGGTTGGTTTACGTACTTCCGCGTATATTGTTGCGTCAGAGGAGCTTAACCGCCACAGCGAACCGCCGCTTGGGCCGAGTGTCCATGTGGCAGGCTTCCTGCAACTTATGGCGTTCCCAAGCCCCCATTTTGACCGATTAGTCGCCGCACGCGACCTGTATACAACTGCAAACAACCATGAAAACTGATGAACTACGTGAAAAGTACCTTGAGTACTTCGAATCTCAGGGCCATTCACGCCAGCCCAGTGACGTTCTCGTTCCGACCTGGGATCCCTCAGTTCTGTTCACCCCAGCCGGAATGAACCAGTTCAAAGACCACTTCCTTGGCAAGGTCAAACTGGACTTCACCCGTGCGACAACCTGCCAGAAGTGCTTGCGGACGGGCGATATTGAAAACGTTGGACGTACGGCCTTCCACCACACATTTTTTGAGATGCTGGGCAACTTCAGCTTCGGCGATTACTTCAAAGAAGAGGCCATTCGATGGGCTTGGGAATTTCTGACCTCGGAGAAGTGGCTCGGAATCGACGGCGCACGACTGAACGTCACCGTCTACAAAGACGACGAAGAAGCCGCCAAGATCTGGAATGAGAAGATCGGACTGCCGACTTCGCGCATTAGTTACATGGATGAGGACGAGAACTTTTGGCCTGCTAGCGCTCCCAGCTTAGGGCCAGATGGAGTTTGCGGCCCTTGCAGTGAAATCTACTATCAGCTCGACGATGGCAAGGATGTCGAGATCTGGAACTTGGTCTTCACGCAATTCAATCGTTTGGGCGACCCACCGGACAACTTACGCCCCTTGCCGAGCAAAAACATCGACACCGGGATGGGACTGGAAAGAGCTGCCAGCGTTTTGCAGAACGTTCCAACGAATTATCACATCGATAGTTTGTTTCCAATCGTTCAAGCCGCTGCAGAAGTTTGTTCTGTCAACTACGAATATGATTCAGACAACGGCCGGCGTCTCCGCCGTATCACAGATCACGTGCGTGCCTGTGCTTTCTCGATCCACGAGCACATATTGCCTGGCCCCAAGAAAGCCCGTTATGTCATCAAACGACTGCTTCGTCGCGCCGTTCTGGATGGCCATCAACTCGGGCTGCACGAGCCGTTCATGTATCAACTGGTTCCAGCTGTAGCTGACGCAATGAAAGGCCCTTATCCAGAATTGCAGGAAACGATCGATCGCGTGCAGAACGTGATTCGAACTGAAGAAGAGTCCTTCTTTGCCACCATTGATGGCGGCTTGAAGAGAATTGAAAAAGTTTTTGAATCAATGGCTGCTGAAAAAGCCGTGATGGTGGACGGCGATGAAGCTGCGAATCTATACCAGACTTACGGCGTCCCTCCAGAATTGTTTGAGACACTTGCATCTGAGCGAGGACTCACTTTTGACTGGCCGGGCTATGAAGAGGCAATGATCACCCACAAGCCAGATGGTGCCGATCCAGGAGAACTCTTCAAGACCGGACCTATTGAGAGTGCTAAAGAAGCTCTCCGCCGCACCGAGTACTTGGGATACGAAGAAGCTTCGGCAGAGGCCACCGTGAAGGTCATCGTAGTTTCAGATGACGAAGGAGAACGGGCCGTTAATGAAATTAGTACTGATAAAGCTGCTGACCGAGAGCTTCGCGTGATCCTCGACCGCTCACCGTTCTATGGCGAAGGCGGTGGACAAGTTGGTGACACAGGTAAACTCATTTCGGACGATGGCCTGGAATTTGAAGTCACGAACACGCAACGTGCGGGCGAGCTGATTATCCACCACGGTAAACTTACGAGCGGCAAGCTGAATGAAGGGCAAACTACCCAAGCCTTCGTCGATCCAGAGCGTCGAAGTGGAATCATGCGAGCTCACTCGGCAACCCACATTTTGCATCATGCGTTGCAAACCATCCTCGGCAAGCACGCTCAGCAGCAGGGCAGTAAAGTAGACCAAGACTGGTTGCGCTTCGACTTTACCAATCAACAGGCGATGACCAACGAGGAAATTGCGCAAGTCGAGTCAATCGTGAAAGCCAGAGTCGAATCAGCTGCTCCGATTTTTTGGGCTACGGTTCCATTGTCGGAAGCGAAGCAAGCTGGCGCCATGATGCTGTTCGGTGAAAAGTACCCTGATCCAGTCCGCATGGTTAGTATGGGCGAGTTCTCGAAAGAGCTCTGCGGTGGAACGCACTTAACTAACACGGACCAAGTTGAGACCTTCGAATTGGTGGTCGAAGAAGGCGTTTCATCCGGTACGCGACGAATCGTAGCGCTTACAGGGAAACGTGCTCGCGAGCATTGCGAGCAAATCCAAAACACGTTGGATTCTACAGCAAAGACTCTTAGCTGCCTCGCTGGCGAAGTGCCCGGTAAAGTGGAAGCTATCTCGCAATCGGTACGCTCGCTGAAAAAGCAACTCGCCGGTTCCGGTGCGTCTGGCAAATCCGAAGACGTACTGAAGTCGGTGCCGGTTGACGATTACCAGCAACAGCGTGCGGCTCTAAAGGATGTCGCTCGGTTACTAAACTCTTCCACGCAAGACATCGAGACTCGCTTGTCAGCTTTGCTTAACGAGGAGAAAAAGCTTCAGGGCCAAGTGGCTCAGATTGCTTCGACAGGTGCCGTGTCCGTCGAATTGATGATAGAAAACGCGGAGACAATCGGCGACACAACAGTGATCATTACCGAGACTCCCGGTGCAACTCCAAATCTGATGCGACAATGGATCGACCAGATTCGCCAGAAGTCAGATAATCCGACAGCCGTGCTGTTTGGTACCAAGATGGGCGAGAACAAAGTCTTACTCGTTGCAGGTGTCAGCCGTGATCTCGTGTCACGTGATATCAGCGCTGGAAACTGGATCTCTGAGGTCGCTCCAGTTGTTGGTGGCGGAGGAGGAGGTAAGCCTGACTTGGCTCAAGCAGGCGGAAGAGATCCCTCAAAACTGGATGACGCGTTTGTCAAAGCGAAGGAAGCTATTACCGCTGCGTTGGCATAGCCTACACAAGCACGTGGACAAACGAGTGAGTTACAGCAAGTCAAACCCGGGTACTGCCGAAATCCTCCTAGACCAGTGCACAAAAAACCGAGTCCAACGGGACTCGGCTTTCCTTGTGCGTTCTTCTAAATGATCTAACGGTAGCGAACTCGAAATAAGTTTGAGGCAATAGGTCGAAGTTCGGAATCGTTGCTTTAGATTCCTAGTAGTTGTCGCGCGAATAGTTGCGATTGCGATCCGAATTCCTCGGATTACCACGCGGGCGTTCTTGGCGAGGGCGTGCTTCGTTGACCGTCACAGCTCGACCAGCAATTTCTCTTCCATTAAGTGCATCGATTGCACTCTTTGCATCTTCTTCTGTAGGCATCTCCACAAAAGCGAATCCGCGCGAGCGGCCCGTTTCCCGATCCATAATGATATTCACTGATGAAACTTCACCATACTCCGAAAATGCATTTCGCACGTCTTCCTCGGAAGCCCGAAAAGACAGGTTTCCGACGTAAATATTCGTCACCTCAAAATCCTCAATCTGAACAGTTCTGTAACCCGAAAGTCGACAAATCTTCAACCAACTACTGCTCGAAGAGTTTCCGCGAAGTAATACAAGTGTCGGATCTATCGACTCAACCCTACGGATTATGAGACTGTCGCCCAGTCGAGTCAATCAAATACTGAAGCTTCTCGTCGTTTTTCCAAAATGTATTGGCAAATGGAAAATGCGTCAGATTGCGACAGAAGCTAGCTTGCAGACTTGAGTACTGCCAGTGCGGCCTCGTAATTCGGCTCTTCTGTCACCTCGGATACAACTTCAGCGTAAACCACGTTTCCCTGGCTATCCAAGACAAACACGCTGCGAGCCAACAGCTTCAGCTCGTCGATCATCACGCCATAAGATTCACCGAAACTTCCGGTCTGGTAATCGCTGCCCACCTTCATGTTTGCGACTTCTTCAGCTCCACAGAAGCGATTTTGAGCGAATGGCAAATCGCAGCTCACGGTAACAGCATTCACCGAGTCGCCTAAAGCCCCCAGTTCTTCATTGAACTTCTTCGTTTGAATTTGGCAAACACCCGTGTCTAAGCTAGGTACAACAGACAAAATCGATGGCTTACCAATCAGATCGGCTTTAGTAATAGTGTTTAGTCCACCTTCAAAGAAGTACAATGTAAAGTCTGGCGCCGCTGCGCCAGTCCCAAGCTCTTCGCCCAAAAGAGTCATCGCATTTCCTTTGAAAGTAACTGCTCCTGATCGAGCCATGATAAATCCCCTTTGATTTGATTTCATAGAGCTTGGCGCAGCTGTCCGAATTCCACCAAGCGCAGCTGCAGATGTTAGGCGAATTCTCTACAGCGTCCAGTGGGAGCTGCAGAAACAGAGCTAATCAGATTGACAATCAAGGCTCGACTTTTCTCGAACACCAGCCATGCTCTCGCGCCAGTCTTGCGCTATGAAATGCAGCAATAATGGACCGAGATGTCGAGAGAAGAGGGAACCAACAGTTTGAATTACCAACGTCAAGTGCGTCGGATCGACATATGGCTTGGGTGATCGCCAGCAGATTCAAACCCAGTTCGGCACACTGCAAGTACGGGAGGAAATCTTTGGCAGTGCCTCTGCGGTCAAATGAATCTCAATTGCGGCGGCTGATTCAGTCACTGAAATCGGCAAGCCAATCCACTTCAAGCTCGTTAATGACCTTTTCAACACCATCCACATTCCGCAACGACTCTTGCGCCATCTGCTTTTGAAAGAAGGAGCGAACTTGACCGTGCAGGACAACTACACCCCTTTCTTCTTGGCAGAAGACTTGGTGTCCCGCGAGGTGGGGGCTTTTCTTGATCGCCGAATCAACTCTTTGGAGTAATTCGCCATCTCGGGTTTGTTGAATAGTTGCCACGATGATCTCTCGATCCACTGGATGGGTAGGGCACGATGGAATCGTTTTCTTGTAATCGACTGCCGTTGGCCCAAAAAATAAGAGCAACTACCGGATTCCACTTTCCCAGACCTTCACGGTTTCCCCAAACACCACTTTTGCCTGGAATTCCGATTATCGGGGCTTACACCGGCTGGTCACGGAAGGTTTCAGTTTCAGGACTTGGCAGTTTTACCAAATATCTTTCCTGACGGCTCTCTCTGAAGTCTAGCACGCCCCTTCGCAGTAGGGATATTTAGAGTAGCGTTACGCGGACAAGTTTTCAGCAGACAAGTTTTTATGCGTACAACACGCCTTTTTGCTCAGATGCTTTCTGGCGTTTTTCACTAGATATCTTCGCCAAGTGCGAGATACGCTCCTTAAGAGAGGGATGCATCCAGCTTCTGGCTGTTTGATGCTCAGGATCGACCGTTTTTTCTAGCGCCCGCACGAATATTTCTTGGGCAACCGTAGTCTCGCCCGCAGCCCAGTCACATTGCTCTCCAGCGATCTCGCAGGCCCTCGCATCTGCCTCAAGTTCACAACTACGGGATACCACACCCATTCCGATCATCAATACAGCTGCCGCACCGATCAAAGATATCGTTCCCGTCCACCAACCTGGCCCGAGACTGAGGTTTAAAGTCAGCAAGGTTACGCTCCCGGTCAGGATAGACCAAAGCAACGGTAACATTCGAAATGCGAAATGATGACAACGAATATGGGCAGCTTCATGCAGCACGACCATGTCAAGCTCTTCAGGCTTCAACCTTCTCAGCAAGCTATCCCCCAGCCATAGTTGCCTAGTCCATGGCATCCAACCCACGATGGCTGCCGAATTCCACGTACCATCACTTGAAACTTCCAGCAGCTTGCAATTCTTGATACCAGCCCGAACAAGTAAGGCCTCGCATCGATCGGAGGCCTCGGGGTCCGTTAGCTGAGAAACGCCGGTCCATTTACCAAATAGGATCGGATATAAGATCGTGGCCAACAACAAAACAGCCACACCCACTCCAGCTTGGAGCCATACTGAAGCTGACCTTCCTACTCCCAGTGCAGCCAAATCTACAAATCCACTGATGACTAGAAAGGGAGTGAGGCAAACCAACACACTAGCCAACTCCCCGAAACGCAGTCGCAGTCGCAATCGGGCCCACAGGTTCTCACCACACAAGCCATCCATTCGCGCTGACAACCATTCCATCGTCACGCAAAACATCAAGTGCGGTGCAAACAAACAGATAGCAAAAGGGAAATTCAGTCCTGACTCTTTTGCGACAACGGCCCAACTCAGCCATCCTGTGACGCCAAGCACGAGCGGATAGCTCCACCCCCAAAGCGACTGAATGATATTTCGAGTCGCATCAAACGTCGCCCCCGCTTCCAATCTATGAGCCCCAACCGTGTCTGGTTCAAGCTCGACAGCACGACGAACCAGGTCTCGCGTCCTGTGCTTGCAGATGCAAAGAAATATCATCGAGGCGGCGAGCAAAAGAAAGCACGATTTTTCGAGAGTCCATAGCGGTTGGGCTGGCAAAACCTGGGCCAGCACAAGCGTTGATAAAACCGTGAATAGAATGCGAAAAGATGGCATTTCTTGACGATAGTCACACAGGGCAGTCACAAGTACTAACGTTGTTTATGACTGCAGCAAGAAAGACTCTCTCGAGTCGACTAGCAACAGCTTTGTCAACTGTATCGGATATTAGGCTGGCAGAGAGTTCGTAGCAACTGGCTCAGATGTTCTTTTATTCAGCCCTCAACTTCGGCAGCACAGCGTCGCTCACAAACTCAGAGTCTTGCGCCAAGATGGAGGTAGTTTTTCCCAGTTCTCAACCGGAGCAGGGCAGGGCGTGGGGTCGGGGACCGTTTGCTTCTCGACAAATTCCCAAGTCTCCGCCAAACCCGACTCGATCGATTTCGCTTGCTCGAATACCCCTGGAAACACCTTTCGTGCCTTTGCGTGGTCAGCATGAGCATGCATGACTTCTTGCCTGGGCGGCAGATGCTCGACTCCGACGTCGCTGCCACTGAGTTGCAATATCTCGTTGGCAAGTTTCAAGACAGACCAGCTTTGATCGCCTCCAACATTAAACACTTCATTGCATGAGGCATCGACGGTTAAACTCTGTGCAATACACTTCGAAACAACGTCGATGTAAGAAAAATCACGCGTCTGACTTCCATCCCCAAATACGGGCAAAGGAATTCCTTGGCGAACGCATCGCAAGAAGATCCCCACCACATTGCGATAAGGGTCAGAGATATTCTGCTTAGGGCCAAAAACGTTGTGAGGCCGGAAGATGGTGTAGCTCGGGCCGCCATAGTAATCATGGAAGCAGGAAATGTGCTGCTCGCAAGCATACTTGGCGATGCCGTATGGGTCGCAAGGCTTGCACTCCGTTTCCTCAGTAAAGGATCTATCCGTCGGAGGATGCCCATAGGCGGCAATGGACGATGTAAAGACAAAATGCTGCACCGAATGCCGATGAGCTGCGGTAAGGACATTAGCCGTACCAACCAGATTGTTCTGGTAGTTGAAATTCGGAATATGGTGACTGAGTCCTTCCGCCGCGTAGGCAGCCAAATGGACTACAGCTTCTGGGCGAAATTCCTCGAATAAGTCGTCCAGAGGCATTGTGCAGTCTCTCTCCAAGAACTTCACGGCATCTGGCAAATTCTCACGACAACCGCCACTCAGGTCATCCAACCCAAGAACTTCCTTGCCTTCCGCCAAGAGGTGCTGCACAACATGAGCCCCGATAAATCCCGCCGCTCCCGTAACCAGTACTCGCATTTTCGATCTAGCTCCACTCGTCGCATGGTTTGCATCAACTAAGATCTAGAGTAGTGCAGGACGAACAACAAGTGTCTGTCCGCTAAAAAAATTCGGGTCGTGTCCACAACCGCAATTTGCTCCATGCGTTTTCTCTTCATCGTTTCTGGCAAGGATGTTCCTTCCACCCGATTTCGGATTTTGCCCTACATTCCCATATTGGAAAAAAATGGGCACCGCTGCGACATCGCTTATAGCTACCCGCAAAAGTACGACTATTTTCCTACCATCGGCTGGCGACTTAGCCAGCTACTCAAACGTAGCGTGCGTCACTGGCACAGTTTTCTCGCCGCCCGACGACAATACGATTCGATCGTCATCGAACGCGAAGTATTTGATGATGACACTATTGCCATGGAGGAAAAACTCCGCAAGTCAACCAAGCATTTAGTTTTGGATGTGGACGATGGAGTTTTCCTACTCCACCCAAAAAAATTTGACGCACTGGCCCGTATGTCCGACGTTGCCATCGCGGGAAATCGTTGGCTAAAGGAATACCTGCAGTCGCGAACGCCTCGAGTGGAACAGATTCCTACTTGCGTTTCTTTAGCTGCCTATCCCATTCGAAATGCGAGTCTTCAGCGGCAGGACAATATAAATGTCGGATGGATTGGCACGACTAACAACGTGAGCTTTCTCTCTGTCGCCGCTCCGGCTCTGCGTCGTCTCGCATCCGAAACGACTTTTCGCCTGGTCGTGGTTGCTCCTTCGGATGAGAAACTGCAAGAGGTAGATCTGTCTGGCGTAGACATCGATTTTCGAAAATGGTCACCGGAGACCGAAGTTGACGATCTGCGAGACATGGACCTTGGTTTGATGCCTTTGCCGGATGGTGAAGAGTGGATGAAGTACAAATGCGGCTTGAAGCTTATTCAGTACTTGGCCGTCGGCATTCCAGGCATTGCCTCGCCCATCGGAGTGAACGAAGAAATCTTAGCTGACGGAAAAGTCGGCCGCGCTGTGACCAACGATGAAGAGTGGTATCAGGCTTTAAAGGAACTCGTCCGGAACGTAACATTGCGTCAGACGCTCGGTCAAGCCGGGCGTGAGCTGGTCGAGCAAGAGTACAGCATCGAGGGTAATGCTCAAAAGCTAGAGCAGATCCTTAGCAATTCTTGATCGACACTTGCGGGTGAGCCGCATCGCTGCAAGGAGTCGGACCTTCGCGATCAAGAGTTTATCTTTGGCGATTATAGCGACCTGACGTCCTGAGTCGTAACAATCGAATAAACGAAAGACGGCCGTTCTATCAACTCGACTTGCTGTAAGCATCGTAGCAGCTGGCGTTCGCAATCAAAAAGTTTGACCTTCTGGTCGACGATACTATCTCTTCCCGCTCCATCGTCTTTAACCCCGTGGAAATTCTGCACATGGCATTTCTGTCCGGAAGTCTCGGCTTCGAGCGCTTCAACGTCAACGGTTTCAATGTAAAGAAGTTTTCTGAAAAACACATCGATACTTTAAGGAACGCCACCGCAGGACGATTTGAGACCACCGCCGAAGAGAATATCCAAGTAGGCTTTCTCGGAGGCGATCACCTATTCGACCAGAGCTTCGACCTGGACAAGAACATTATCGATGGAGCTCTGCACTGCGCGATTCGCATTGATACCAATCAAGTTCCCAACGCGATCCGCAAAGCATGGCTTGCGATTGAACTCGCCGCAGCTTGTGCAAGCAATGACAGCGGTCGTCCCAATAAAGCTCAGAAACAAGACGCCAAAGAAGCCGTCGAGCAGCGTTGCCGAGAGGAAGCCGCGACCGGCAAATACCGTAAGATGGCCCAGTTTCCTGTCTTGTGGGATCTTCCCAATGGCACACTCTATTTTGGTGGTTCGGGCGCAGCAGCACTTGGCCATTGCGCTGACCTCTTCGAACGCACTTTTGGAGTTGAACTGTGCGGCAAGACCGCAGGATCAGTCGCCCTAGACTGGGCCACTCAAAACGATGCGATTGAACGGCTGGAGGATCTTGCACCTGCTACGTTTGCAACTGACCAAGCGATTCCGGACGTATCGTGGTCCAATCCCTTTTCGCCCTATTCAGATTTCCTCGGCAACGAGTTCCTGATGTGGCTATGGTGGCAGCTGGAAAACGAAACCGATACCCTCGAGCTCTCGGATGAAACCGAACTCACCGCGATGCTCACTAAGACATTGGTACTCGAGTGTCCACTCGGCGAATATGGCAAAGAGACAATTACTGCCGATTCGCCCATTCATCTTCCCGAAGCACTCCAAGCGATTCGCAACGGCAAGTTACCTCGCAAAACCGGAATGACGCTAGTTCGATTCGGTCAGCAATTCGATCTTGTGCTGCAAGCAGAAACCTTTGCCATGTCGGGCGCAAAGATTCACCTCGACGACGATGGCGACCCACATGATCTCGACGCTCGAATTCAATCCATTCGCGATCTATGCGAATCAGTGGACCTGCTATTCTTAAACTTCTTGGAACTCCGGATCCAATCCGCTGTTTGGAAGAGGACTCAGGCGAAGATCACCAAGTGGCTTTCCAATTCTGAGCTCAATCGGCGCAAACCCGCTGCTGCATAAGTCCGGTGGCGGAGCAACTCTCCCGTTCGCTTTCGCCTCGGCCCGAACCGAATAACGACTAGCACGGAAGCAAATTATTTTCTTCGGGCTTTAACGGTGATTCTGCCAGAGCAGCGGAAAATTGCGTTTAGCTTGCCAGGGATCAACAGCAGCCAATTCCAGCTGCGCGGTGGTTCGGATTTAAAGTTCTCCATCCATCGCTTGGGCCATTCCGAGCTCGGTCTTCTGGAAAGCCCCCAGGCAGCGATACTGCCCCACCAATAGCGAGTGTTCGACTGATGCACAACTCGTACATCAGAAAACCCTTCTGACTCCAACAGCTGCTTTAGACGCTTTGCCGAGAAAACCTGCAAGTGCCTAGGAGCGTCGTAGCCCAACCAGAATCGGCCAAACAAATGGCGCTCCCAAGTCGCCGAATTGGGAACACTCAGAGCAAATGAGCCGCCAGACCGGAGAACTTCCGCAACGCGAGCTACCAACTGCTTAGGATTTGGGACGTGTTCGAGGACCATCCACATGACCACGCAATCACGACTAGCTGGATCCAGCTCAACCTGGTCGAGAAATCCAACTTGCACTTCCAAACCCTTGCCGCGAGCTTGTTCAGCCGCATGAGAATTGGGCTCAATGCCGTCCACCAGCCAACCTAACTGTTGGGCACGACACAAGTAGCCGCCGTGCGCGCAGCCGATCTCAAGCATCCGTGATTCACCTGGCTCAGGTGGCCCTTCTAACCATGTAGCATTTTCCTGGCCAAGCCAATTGAGGAATGAACGCAGGCCTGGAATGGAGCGTAATATTCGACGCGGCAGCGATGGCATGCGCGGCTCAGATTCCTCTTGATGCTCTCGAGGCTCGGCAGGTACCAGACTATCATCGTAAGGCGCGTAGTCCTGCGGGTAACATTCCATCAACGACGCATCTGCAGGCCTTGGACTGATGAACAGGTGCGAACAACGCATGCAACAAACAACTTGGTAGACACCATCCACGTCGTAGGTCGCATCCTCGATCTGGCACATAGGCCGCAATTCCTCAGAATCACAAAGAGGACAGGGTTGCTCAACGAGTTGAATGGACATGGGCCGAAGGATCTGTTAATGGTGAGGCGGAGTCGATTGGCTAACTAGGCTTCGGGCGGAAGGCGAATCAGAATCTGCCAGCCTAAGCTCGTTCTCGAGCAGTACTCCCTTGCCCGAAAACAATTCCGAGTAGTAGAAGCCCTTCTGCCAGTTGCCTTACTCCCTATTCGACAATCCCAAATTAATTCATCAACAATCCTTCGCCTACGCCCCGCCTGATGTCTCGCCCCAATTCGCCACGAATCGCTTTGCTCATTCATGCCATGTTTGGCGGTGGGGCAGAACGCCTAATGAGTCAATTGGCCGAGCGCTGGGGCAAAGACTACGAAGTGCATTTGGTGACTTGGGCCGATGAAACAACGGACCAATATCGAGTTCCTGATTCAGTCTGGCGTCACGGGCTAAACGAATTGCAAGACAGCAGTAATCTACTCGGCGGAATCTGGGCCAATTATCGACGCGTCCGCAAGCTCCGGAGAAAACTGCAAGAGATGGCCCCTGACTTCATCCTCAGCTTCTCTGACCAAATGAATATCGCTTCGCTGGAGGCAAGTCGCGGACTAGATATTCCACATTGGATCTCCGAGCACAGCAATCCGCAGCAGCAGCAACTAAGCCCGCTTTGGGAACGCTGGCGGAAAAGGAGCTATCCCACTTGCACTGGCTGTGTGGTTCTCACTGATGGCATTGCGGAATGGATGCAAAACCTTGTTACGAACGAAATCCGTGTGATCCCACCTTCAATTCCTTCATTTGCGCACTCATCAATACCCGTGGGCTGTAAGCAAGTACTGTTCGTAGGGCGACTCAGCCCTGAGAAACGTGTCGATCTGCTGCTCAAAGCTTGGAGCCGAGTCGAGCCGCGACATCGTGACTGGAGCCTGCACATCGTCGGTGAAGGGCCACTTCGAAAACAGCTTGAATCGCAAGCAGTTCTGCTTGAACGCGTTCACTTTCATGGGTGGTGCGATGATCCAAGTGAGTTTTATTGGCACGCCGGGTTGTTTGTACTCACAAGCGACTACGAAGGTTTCCCGGTCTCGCTGCTGGAAGCCATGAGTCACGGCGTGCCATGCCTGAGTACACGTTGCTCGGATTCCATCGAGTCTATCGCCGCACGATCACCATCACCAGTTGCTGCATCTCCAGTTGGTGACGCGGAACAACTTTCCACGCAGTTGCACCAGTTGCTAGACAATGAGGCAGCCCGACGTGAACTAAGCCAAGCTGGTAGGTCCGTCGCTCAAGAGTTCACCTGGCAACGAGTTGGCCCGCTCTGGGATGCGATTCTGATCGATGCTTTGAAATAATGTGGCGTCAATTTCTAGCTATGTTGCCCCAAGGCGGCTTAGGCTTCTAGACCTTGATGAATACCCCGAAACCCCGATAGCGACACTTCCAAACCGACAAAGCCGGGCTAAGACACAGGCTGGACGACTATGCCATGCTAGTCATCGGCTCAGACACCTGTATTTTCGGTATCGGCTTCCATGAAGCGATAGCCGACGCCGCGCACCGTTTCTACCACGTCAGATCGCTCGCCCAATTTGCGACGGATCGCGCGAATATGCACGTCGATGGTGCGTTCGAGAACCAACGTGTCATCGCCCAACGCGAATTCAATTAACTCGCTGCGTTCATAGGCTTTTCCCGGTGTTGCCAACAAAGTAGCCAGCAGTTTGAATTCACTTCGCGTCAGTTCAATGCGATTTCCGTCCACAGATGCCTTGTAACGCCGCATATCCAGCTGCACGCCATGACATTCAAGGGTTTCCTTCGCAGGTTTTTCTTCCTCCGCCGACTTTCGCCGCAGCAGAGCTCGAATTCGCTCCAGTAGCACTCGCATGCTATACGGCTTTACGACGTAGTCATCTGCTCCTGCCTCGAATCCTCCAACTTGATCCAAGTCTTCGCTTTTGGCAGTCAGCATCAGAATACCAGCCTCTTTGGTTTCCTCCATCTTTCGCATCTGGCGACAAACATCGATGCCATTTACGCCTGGTAGCATTACATCTAGTAGAACGATTTCCGGCTTCTTGAGCTTGGCTTGCTCAATTCCCGTCCGGCCATCAAATGCTTTGAAGACGTTGAAGCCCTCTTTTTCCAAGTTGTAGGACAAGACTTCCGACAAAGACTTGTCATCTTCGACGATAAGTATTTTTGTTCTTCCCATTTCTGCCCCTCCCAGAAAAGCACACGCCGCCTAAGCGGAAGGCTACCCAGAATCTGCTAGCCCAGGTTCGATTTCAAGTAGTAATCCCTGGCGTCAATAAACTTTCCATTGGTCGAAGTTCTTCTGCCAGTCGCCTAAGCATGTGCCCTCGCTTCACTTTAAAATTAGCCAACGCTCGCCAGCCGCCTAACTTTCAAGCGAACGCAACTTCGGGTCATTATGACAGTGCCGTACAATCACACCATTCACCATATAGATCACATCTTCCGCTACATTGACGGCATGATCTGCGATTTGTTCGATAGCTCGAGAGGCAGAAAACGAGTAGAGTGCGGGCTCAACCCAGTCTGCATTCTCTTTCATCAGCTTGGTCACTTCATTGATGACGCGAACGTTCATCGCATCAACGGAGTCGTCCTTGTGGATTACTTGATACGCTAGCTCCACATCCAAGTTCACGAACGCATCCAAGCCTTCACGGACCATCGCATTAGCATCCGCGGCCATATCACGAAGCATTTCCGGGATGGGAAAGCTCGGATACTCGATCAAGTCGGTAGCTCGTTCCGCAATGTTGCAAGCAAGATCGGCGATGCGTTCCAAGTCGTTGTTGACTTTCATCATCGTGGTCAACCTGCGCAAGTCAGCTGCAACTGGCTGGTGTAAGGCCAACATTTTGAGGCATTCTTCCTCAATCCGAACCTCTTGCCGATCGATTTCTTCGTCCTGCGCGATCACCTCCGACGCAACGGGATGCTGGCGTGCCATCAAAGCACGCAACGCCTTGTCGATCATCTCTTCAACCTGCCCCGACAAAGTCAAAATGCGATGGTAGGCTTCTTCCAGATCATGGTTTAGGTGGCGTGCCAATCGACTCTCCTTAGACGACAAAAGTGCCCTGCGTTCTGCATATTCTTGCTCACAATTATGCTTGGGCATCAACAAATTGGTTGATGCACAATGGATGAAGATTCAGTGAACTTTGCTTGCGAGTACCAGCTGACTGACGTTTATTCGACGTTTCCAAGCGGCTCGTTGGGTAACTCAACGACAAAGCAACTCCCTTTCCCCAACTCACTGGAAGCTGCAACACTACCGCCGAGTGCCCCAGTCAAGTGTTTGACGATCGCTAGCCCAAGTCCAGTTCCGCCGGTGTCAATGGACCGATCTTTCTCAGCCCGATAAAAACGCTCAAAAATTCTAGCCAAATCTTCTTCCGCCATTCCAATCCCGGAATCGCGCACTTCCAAAACAAGCTGACTTGATTGCCGTTCAACGTGCACCGCCACCTTGCCGCCAGCTTCGGTGTAACGTACTGCATTGGAAAGTAAGTTGCTCGCGATCGTTTGCAATCCATCACGGTCGCTGTGGATCTTTGCTGCCTCGGGCGCGTTCACCTCGATCGTCACACCTTTCGCACGACCAAGCGCGTAAGCTGCGTTAATACAAGGCTCTATGGCCGCAATGACATCGAAGCGTTGATAATTCAGCGCCGAACCAACCTCGACGCGTGACAACTGCAACATCCCCTGAACCAATCCGTCTAATCGGTCGGCCTGTGAAATGATGTTGTTCACGAAGGACTCTGCCGCATCCGGATCCTCCAGCGCACCCATTTGCAGCGTTTCCGCGTAAGCTCGAATTGCAGCCAGCGGTGTCTTCAGTTCATGCGAAGCATTGGACACAAAGTCCTTTTTGATCATGTCAACACGTTTGATCAAGGTCTCGTCGCGAACGGTAAACAGCGCGCCACTTTTCCCTTCGCCCAGCGGAAGAGGCCGTCCCAGTATTCGCAAGTGCCGTGGTTCTACGCCGTATTCCAACTGTTCCTCTGTAAGTACCTCCTCACTGAGAATCTTGCGGAGCATATTGACGATCGCAGGAGTACGGATGATCTCCACCAAGGGGCGATACAAGAAGTTGTCATTTGGCAATTCAAGTAGCCGGCGCAATGATTTGTTCGAAAGCAAAACGCGAGAATGATCATCGACGGCCAAAACTCCTTCGCGAAGATTGCCCAGCACAAGATCGCTGCGTTCGTTAGCGTTCTTCAAGCTCGCATAGATACGGTTGACCAAATCCGCGACGGCGTCCATCTGAATGCAGAAGTCAGAGTCTTGCGCTTCGACTGCAGGTAATAAGCTCTCTCGTTCTTCCGCGCTATCGAGCGCCTGAAACCAAGGTCGAAGAAGGCGTTTCTTACGTCCGCGATCATGCCAAACGGCAAAGAATGTGAGCCCCCCGATGGCGAGTGCGGCTAAATTGAGCAGCGCCCATAGACTCCACCACAAGTCATCTAAACTCGAAAGCTGAACGTCCCGAGTGATCCTAATTGTGTTTGCCTGCGTCGTCTCCGGTAACTCGCTTAATGCCACATCTGCAGTCAGCCGCATTCCTTCCTGCCCCGCTTGCGTCCATATAAGCTCCATAGACTCGGGCGCCTTGGACCGCTGAACAGGAATAATCCCCAACCCGAGTTCGTGCTCCATCTTTCGCCACTCAGGCTGTGCCTCGGGCGGGTTGCTCCAAGAAAGCGACTCGACCATCGCTTCAGCGGCAACCATATCGCGCCGAAACGAAGCCTCCATCTCGCTCCGCCAGATATCTTCGACAACTTGACCGCCAAACATGCCAACGCCCAGAGCAAGCACAATCCAGAGGGCAACGAGTTGGATGAATAGTTTCATCAGCCGGGAAGCAATCGTTTCAAGTCGAACAACAGTATCGCGTGCGAGAAAACAGAATCCAATTCCAGCGCTACACAGTTCTAACAGGTTTCCTATATTTCCCGTCCATTCTATCTAGCGGACGAAAAAGAACAGCGTTGATTCGACCTTTTCCCGCAAGGCTAGCTTATTACTTTCAGCCATCCCCGCAACACATACTCGACCTGCATGGCGGTGTCACTCAGCCCCCGAGATCATGAGCCTCATTCTTGCAGCAGCTGTATTTTTCACTCTGTACGCCCGCCGCTGCTCACCACTTCGCGACTTGCCTGACTGTAAGATGAACCCGAAGGGCCTGATGCATCCCTCGCCAGCTCCCACCGAGGACCATTCATGCCTTATACCGTTGGAATCGATCTAGGCACCACCAACTCACCCTGCGCAGTATTTCGCGATGACAGACCCGAGCCAATCCCCAATTCGCATGGCAGTTTTCTCACTTCATCGGTCGTCGGAGTCATCAGATCCGGCGAGATCGTGGTGAGAGCAACCGCCAAGAAGCGACGGTTCACTCAGCCTGGAGCAACGGCTTGGTGCTTCAAGCAATTCATGGGCTCGGACAAGCAATTGCGGGTCGAGCAAGTACCTCAGACTGCCGGTCCGCCTTTAGCGCGTAAATAGAGCCCGGCCCCTGGTGGAGACGGGCTTTCCCATCGAAATTCGAGCACGGTATGCACAACAGGCCTGTGCTAACGTGAATTCCTATTGGCAGTCGAAAAGGAATGTAGTGGCCAGGGCCGGGATCGAACCGGCGACACACGGATTTTCAATCCGTTGCTCTACCAACTGAGCTACCTGGCCGCGAGAAAATGTCCGAAGACGTTTCCGTCGCAAGAAGGGACGATCGTATTTCTGATCTCGGAAAGTGTCAACGGCAGCCAGAGGCCGGATTGGTCTTTCTGGCAGGAACTGCTAGGAAACCGTCCAGATTTGCGGGATACTCGGGCTGTCCCCCAAGCGTTACCGTAGCAAGTAGCGGGTTCTGCAGCTCCAAGTTGCGAACGCGTTCCAACCGAGACCTGCCATGGAAAGTGAAAGCCATAGCTCTACAGAGGGTTCAGACATAGAGCTTACCGCCCGCCGTTTGAGAGCTTGGGACTGAGCAAAACGTCAGCCGCTAGTTGGCAAAGACTAAGAAAAACGCAGATTCCACTCTCGTCTGCTAACAATTCAGGCCATGACCATTCGCACGCATTGGGATTTCAGGATTTTGTCGGTATCCTTGGGTAATCATGGTACGATAAACGGGTCGGGTGTTGCTCCTCAGATCTCATCTCTTCTCAAAACTCGGGAGTCGGTTGAATGTTCGCTCATGCTTTAGCGTTGGGCCGGGGCAGTTGTATCGGACTTGGAGGGCCGTCTCTGCTAGCCCTTTGTGTGCTGAGCAGTTACCTCTTTAGCACTATGCCTGCTCAGGCCCAGTATCATCCTGAACATCCAGACGTGAAAACGATGGTCAATCGTGCCATCACTTACCTTGAAACGAGCGAAGATAGACGCTCCGTTCTAGGCGAGTACGCCGAAGGCGGTCCGATCCTGGTCGGATACACGGTTTACAAGGTAACCGGCGATGACGCGCACCCGCTGGTCAAACAAGGACTTAACAAAGCTCGAGAGCTCTGCGGCAACCTAAACAAGAGGCGACATGGCTCTGAATCTAAGATCGTTTACGAAGCCTCTATTGCCTGCGTGTTTCTCTGTTCCGTCGACGCGGCCCAGTACGACCATGAGATCCGAGAAACTTTGTTTTGGTTTGAGCAAGTCCAGAAGAATCACGGTGGCTTTGGCTACCTGGGCCGCTCCACGGGTGACACTTCTCAAGTTCAATACGTGATGCTTGCTTTGTGGACGATGAAGGAGGTAGGCATCGATGTCCCTCCCGGTATCGTCGAAGGTGCAATTCGTTATCTCAAATCAACCATGGATCCTAGCGGTGCTTGGGGCTACCAAGGGCGAGTTTCCAACGGCGGCTTGGTCAAGCAGGAAAAGGTCAGTAAGTCGCTGGCTACGGCTGGCCTGGGTGCTTTGATAATTGGTGGTGATGTTCTTAATCTGTATGGAGAGCGAGACAAGAGCGCAAAGAACAAAGAGGATGGCATCCCAGAGGTCTTCCGACGTGTCGATTTAGAAGCTCGCAAAAAGCGAAACATGGGCGTGGTGACCATGACTCGAGCCGACACAGACGGGGCTGTGAAGCTCGGGATCAATTACCAAGTCAGGAACAACTTCAGCGGGATGTGGTTCTACTACTGGTTGTATTCCCAAGAACGATACGAGAGCTTTGTTGAGATTGTCAACGACCGTCAAGAAAAGAGTCCACCTTGGTACAACGCTGGTGTGAAGACTCTGATGAAAATCCAGGGTCCTGACGGTGAGTGGGGTAGTACTGCTTCCAAGTCCGACCACACTCCACCACACGTTTCAACTGCTTTGGCCGTTCTGTATCTTATCCGCAGTACACAAAAATCCATCGGAAAGCTAAACGAAGGGCTGACTGTTGGCTTTGACAAGTTCCCAATGGACGTGACCAACGTCCGACCGGTTGGCAACTCCTTGGTCAGTGACCAAGAGGCTACGGTAAACGGCATTCTCAAGATGCTTGAGGATGGAGCGGTCGACGGAATTGATTCGGATTTGATCCCCAAAGATCTACAATTGACTGACGATCCTAAACAGCGCAAAGAACAAATTAACAGACTGTCCCGGTTGCTAACGGGCCCAAGTTGGGCTGCTAGACGAGTCGCTGCGAAGCTTTTGGGGCGTGCAGAGCAAATCGATGTTGTCCCAGATCTAATTTACGCACTGTCGGACGACGATCCGATCGTTCCCATGGTTGCCGAAGAAAGCCTACGGCTCATTAGCCGCAAGCTGACTGCTGGCGACCTGAAAAAGCAGCCCTCTGGTGAAGACCGCACCAAGGCCATCAAATACTGGAAAGAATGGTACTTGGGGCTGAGACCAGACTACATTTTTGTCGACGCAAGATAGGCCTCGCGCGGACGAAAAGAAAACGTAGCGAACCGAACAACTGACTAGTAAAACCGAAGCTGAGCGTTGCCATGAGCACAAACGCTAATGAATTAGCCAAACCCACAGATGATTCGCCAGATCTTAAGACTCATAAGGTCGATGTGGTGGCCAGTATTTTGATGGCGGGCTTGCTGGTCATCGGTTTCCTTGTCTTCTTGATGTTTATCATCTGGCTTACAGAGACTTGGAAATGGGATGCTGGCACGATTATTTTGACAGAGAATCCGGCTGGTCGCGGAGACCATGCAGAGGGATTTGAGCGTGATATCGAGCCGCCTGGTGCGGAAGAGTTTGAGGAGCTTCAGGAACCGACTTTGGCGGAGACACTTGAGGCGGTCACTGATGTGGCGACCACCGTTGCGGCTTCTTTGGATTCTATCAACTCCAACTCCACCGCTTCAACAAGTGGCAATGGGCGAGGTGACAGTCGGCCTCCGGGACCGCTCGGAGAAGGCGACGACATTATTCCGCGTGCTGAGCGTTGGGAGTTAAAGTTCTTGGCTAAGGGACAAGCCCCTTATGCCAAACAACTGGATTATTACAAGATTGAGTTAGGAGCCATGGGCGGCGGCATCCCGACAATTGATATCGCATCCAACTTATCTAGAGGGGGCGTCAAACGCTCAACAACTCCCCAAGAGGAAAACAAGAAGGGTCGCTTGATCTTCATGTGGCGGCAGAAAAACCAGCTGCAGCAGTATGACGTTGCTCTTCTAAGGGGAGCTGGAATCAAGACTAACGGCCGGAGTATCTTCAGGTTGCTACCCAAAGATCTTGAAAACCAGATGGCACTGACAGAGAAAGCTTACTGGGAGTCCAAGGGCTATAACTCTGTTACGCAGATTGCTAAGACTGTCTTCGAATCTCGTCCTGACGGACGCGGCGGATACAGTTTTGTGGTAATCAGCCAGCGATACCGTGTTCCCAGAAAGAGTAGCTAGGGAAGCGGTCTACCGCGCCCTTGCCAGAGGGTGCTCCAACGACGAACAAGCGAAGGAAGAAACAAGCACTTTGACTGAAGTATCCAGATGCTGAGATCACCAAGTGCATCTTCGAGGGTAGCAGTTCGGTCCTCATCCACGCTTAAGCTTCGTATCCAAGACAAAAATAGCTGGTTTTTTCCTTGCTGCATTGCTTTTGATTGCAACCGTGGTTGCACTCTTGTTCGCCGGTTGGTTGCTGCGAGAGGCACCATTCTTGCCTCCGCAATCGCAGAATTTCCAGAGCTCTCAAGGTTCAGTTGAAGCGACCTCTTCCATTGAGTATGAGCGTTGGGAGTTGAAATCCGGGACAGTAGACGTCCGTTCCTACGCCAAACAGCTGGATTGCTTTGAGATTGAACTGGGCTGCGTGGGCGGTGGATTGACGACGGTAGATACTGAGGGCGATTTTTCCAGCGGCGACAAAGAAGACTAAGCCAAGCCCAATCGAGGCAAATCAACCAGACAAGCTTATCTTTGCTTGGCGAGACCAGAATGAGCTCGCGAAGCTTGACCAAGTCTTGCTCTCCCAGGCTGGAATCGAGACCGAGGTTCGGACCTCACTCCTGTTTATTCCCTCAACGCTTTAAGTAAAGCTAACGACGTCGGAGATGGAGTACTGCCAGCAGAATAAACAAGAGATGGAGGGGGATTACAAAACGGTATTTGAATGCAGGCCTCAAGGCAAAGACTTCAAATGGTTCGTCGTCGCACAGCGTTTCAAAGGTGATGGAACCTTACGGTTGAATAACATTTCAGTCGTTTCACTTCGCAAGGTATGGAAACTCTGCTTGAACTGACAAAACGTAAGGTATGGTGAGGCCTTAAGTGCAGAACATGCCAGCATTTTCCTAAAATCGGCCTCTCCAGGTCCTTTGCCTGCATCCACTTCTCGTCAACTCAGGTTATTATCGAGAAAAGGGGTTATATCGGCACTCTCGCGGTAGATTCCTGCCGCAGCCAGGCAAGCAGACTTTGAGCACTTGCCAACGACTTTTCACAACACCCTGTGGTGCCAAACCGAACCATTTGGCATCGAGAATTGAAGCATCGTCAAAAACACTGGGCCCAGCGTCCAGTTTGCACATCTTGATACTCACGAACCCAAAGGAATTCGCCTAAATGCCAACGAACATCTACGAATGGATTGCTTGGGCAGATTACTGCGCATTGGCAACAGTGGCTCTGTTTGGAGCTTTCTGTTGCGTGCTGGTGTGGAGCCGTGTTGGACAGAAGTGGTTCAAGTCGGAGGACGAGCAAAATGCATTTATTGATGGCGTAGAAGCTGATTTAGCGGCGGGCAACTTTGATAGTGTGGCGGAAGCTTGCGAAGGCGATCCCCGCGCGGTTCCCATGCTGATCAACCTAGGCGTGATGAACCGGCACCTTGGACACGCAAAAGTCAGAGCTCTGCTAATGGAGCGTTTCCAACGTGACGTCCTAGCCGATATGGAGAAAAACATCTCCTGGGTCATCACAGTCGTAAAGACCGCTCCCATGCTCGGACTGTTCGGAACAGTTACCGGTATGATCGGCGCTTTCGATACCTTGGCATCTGCGGAGAGTGTTGAAGCAACTTTGCTTGCCAAAGACATTAACACCGCTCTTTACACCACTGCGATCGGGTTGGCCATCGCGATTCCTTTGGTGATGGCGATGAACGCAGTGAACAATCGCATTCGTCACATGGAAGAACTTGTCGGCTCCGGAGTGACACGATTCCTGGAAGCATTCCGCGTTGGCTTGTCAAAGCGTAAGTAGAGATTCCCTTCCGGTTGATCCGGTTGCGGTTTCCGATCCTTGAATTGAGTTCCTACAAACTTCTCTGATTATCGAGCCAGATATGTCGAGCGTTTTGCAAGACGAATTCGAAGACGTAAGTGCTGAGCCATTCGTGCGTCCCCGTTCTAACAACGACGACGAAATGGACATCACACCGATGATTGACATCACCTTCTTGTTGTTAATCTTCTTTCTGGTCACTAGCAAGTTAGACCAAGAGCAAGCGGTCGACTTGCCGAAGGCTCGACACGGTGGCGTTGTCGCGGGCAAGGAGTCCGTTGTCGTCATCATGCGACGAGGCACCGGTGAAGACGCTGAAGTGCAGAATTCAGACGGAGTTCCTTTTTCCGCTGATAAAGAGCAGCAGAATGCAGAGGTAGCCGAGTATGTGCAGATGGGAATAGACTCGGGACTCAAGCATGTCATCATCAAGGCGGAAGCCTCGGTGAGGCAGGGAGAGATTAGCCGCGTCAGCGGCGCGATCTCGGAATCGATGGAAGAAGGCGAAGTCATCAACATCGCGGTCTTGGAACAAGGTTAGACGCTTCTATGGCAATCCCATTCCAATGCCCACTCTGTGGTGCGCAGCGACAGGTTACAGAAAAGCTGCTTGGAAAAGAAATTGAGTGCCCGGATTGTGGCAAGACTGTCACCATTAGCGGTCCAGCGGCTGCGGTAGAGGCAGTTGCACCAGCCTCCATCGCGGTAGCTGTTGAAGCTAGCAAGTCCGGAATGTCGGACGAAGAACAGCAAGCTCGAGAAGAGCGTGAGCTGGCTGCAGCCTCCGCTAGTTTTCGCAAGCCGAAGTCAGATGAAGACAACGACATGGACATGACCCCGATGGTCGATGTCACGTTTCTGTTGTTGATTTTCTTCATGGTAACCGCCTCCTTCAGTGTCCAAAAAACGCTGCAACGTCCCGCGACCAAACCTGACGACCCGAGTCTCAAGCAGATCGAGCAAGAGGAGCAAGACAACCCTGACATCGTCACGGTGCAAGTTGATGAGTTCAATGCCTACAACGTTATCACCGCGAATGGTGCTGACGAAATGGTCGGTAGTAAGCAAGATCTAATTCGAGTTTTGAACGATGCCATGGCTGGCGGTAGCGGTGTCAATCCAAGCAAGCTGGTTATACAAGCCCACGAGGATTGCATCCACGGAGCAGTGGTTGCCTGTTTGGACGCAGGTCGAGAAGCCTCGTTTGAAAGTTTTGAAGTCAGTACAGTTGAAGAGTTCGACTAGACGACCTTTCAAAAACCGAAAGGGAAGTGGAGTTACAGGTGCTTAGATTTGTTAAGGGCGTCATATCGAATCGGGTGTCAGAAAGAGGCGAAGACATGGCCATGGCGCTAATGGTCGATACCACTTTCTTGCTCCTCATTTTTTTCATGGTGACGGCGTCTTTTAGTGTCCCAAATACGATTCAATCTCCGGTTGCGAAGTTAGAAGCTCCTAGCCCAAATCTGATCGAACAAACGCCAGAAAGCGACCAGGTAGTGACAGTGCAAGTCGATGAATTCAGCGGTTACAGCATCATCACTCGACACTGGAAGCAACTGGTTGGAAACAAGCAAGACTTGATTGTCGCCTTAAACCAGACTTTCGACCAAGCAAACAGCCGCGAGTCTGCCAAAATTAGGATTGAAGCCCACGAAGACAGCACTAATGGTGCTGTTGTCATTGCCCTCGAAGCTGGACTAGAGGCCCACTTTGAGAATTCCGAAGTAAATACGGTCGAGCAATTCGACTAACGGACTGACGAAAAGAAAAACGGAAGTTGTTACCAATTCAATCGCTGGAATGCTAACGAACAAAGAGAAGTTCTGAATGCAAGAACGAGCCAACAAGTTTATTGAAACTCTCGAAGCTGCAGGTCTGCTGTCACCCGAGATCGTGGACGAATTGCGCAAGCATGTGAAAGATAGCAAGACGCAGTTAAAGCCGGAATTGCTTGCCAAGCTGCTGGTAGACAACGGGCATTTGACCAAGTTCCAGGCGACGAAGCTAATCACTGAAATGACCGATGAACCTGCAGAAGCAGCTCCGGCCAGTTCTGGAAACGTGGCATCAGCAAAGGCGTCGAATGATGAACTGACTTTTGCGGACGACAACGAGGACGCAGATTCCATCGAGACGGTTCCGGTGGTCGAAAGTGTAGAAGCCGTCGATTCGGTCGAGGTCATCGAATCCGTCGAGCCGGTTCAGGCAGTTGAAGCTGTTGAAACTGTCACTCCAGTTGAAGAAGCGGTTCCGGTAACAGCTGTGGAAGAGTCACAGTCGGGTGTCTTCGACCCTGACACTAGTAGCAAACCAAAGACCAACAAAGTTGTACGCCCCCCGACGCCAAATAATTCCTGGGAGTCAATGCGTATCATTCTCGTCGGTACGCTGTTGGCGCTTGTGTGTATTGTCGGGGCTGCGTTGGTCTGGTACTTCATGAAGGGCAATGCAGACGAAATCCTGGAACGTGCCAAGGAGAGGTATGAACAGCGAAGCTATGAGACGGCTGGCGACATCTACGAGAAATTCGCAGAACAGTGGCCTCAACACGAACAAGCTTCGTTTGCCAAAGTCCGTTCGGTTTTAGCCAAGATTCGCAATGCTGTAGAAAACACACCTAACCCTAAGAAGGGCTTGGAAACTGCCCAAGAACTCCTGCCAGACATTGCAGAAGAAAAGGGTCTAACCGACCAACGAGACGACCTCGCAGGTGTGCTCGTCAACTTGTCCACCAAGTTCCTAGAACGTGCAGATTCACGCGAGACAATCGAGGAACGCAAGGAAGTTATGGCTCAACTCGAAGAGCTCATGAAGTTGCTCAATGATCCAAGATTCGTTGGGAAAGCCCAGCGTGAGAAGCAGCGCGTCGTGCTTGACGAGAATCTGGAGTCGCAGAACAGGATCAAACGTGAAATTGGCCGAGACGAATATCTTGCCTCGACTCTGGCTGAAATCGACAAGCTTTTGGAAGCTGGAGATACGCCCGGAATGTATCTCAGGCGAGACGAGCTAACTCGAAAGTACCCGAGTCTTGAAGCCAACGAGCAGTTGGGAGAGCGAGTTTTACGAGCGTGCCAAATTCAACTCAGCCAGGTAGCTGAAAGTGCCTTAGAACCCTCCGTTTCGAAGGAAGACCCCGATACACTTTCGGCCAAGTCCTTTGTCCTCGGTCATCGCGACGGTGGCCAAGCCAGCGACTTGCGGGATCACACTCTGTTCATTCGAGCCAAGGGATCCATCTATGGTCTCAAGGGTGAAGACGGCAGCCTTTTGTGGTCACGATTCATCGGTCGCGGATTCGCCAGCGATCCTGTACGAATTGGGGAGGAGAGCAGCACTGATGCACTAATCTGCATTCCTGCCAAGGGGCATGTTCTACGAGTTGATGGAAAGACTGGCGACATCGAATGGTTCGCCGACTTCAAAACCAAGATCCACAATCCAGTTTTCGAAGGCGAAGACCTGATTGTGGCTTCGCACGCTGGCGATGTAATCAGTTTGGACCTGCAGAGCGGCAGCGTCTTGTGGTCCAAGAAAATCCCTCAGGAACTTACGGTTGCTCCAGCGATCGCGTTTCAGAAAGATTACCTCTATCTACCCGCGGCGCATACAAGCATGTACGTCTTGCAGCGCAGTAGTGGCGAATGCCGTGACGTCATCTACACGGGGCATCGCCCTGGCTCGATTGCGGTGTCGCCGATCGTACACCTTGGACAACTGTTTTTCTTCGAGAATACGGATTCTCAGAATGGAAAGATTCGCTTCTTCAACATCAGTGTTGACGATCAATCCAAACTCTCAGAGGACCAGCAGTCGGCCAAAGTAAACGGCAATATCGTTGTTGGACCTGAAGTTGATGGGAGACGCTTGCTTGTCCAATCCGACCTGGGGCAGATTCAAGCGTTTGATGTCGAGTTGTCGGCCAAGAAAGACAAGGTGGCCAATGTAGCTACGAGGGGTGCAAATATACTTTCGCCAAGACTTTCCTGGTTCACCGCACAGGAAAGTAAAGTTTGGCTTGCCGACTCACGTCTCTATTTGCTGAACTTGCAGGAATCCAGTCAGCAGTTCACTCGAGCCAAATGGAGTAAACACGATGGTGATGCATTCCAAGGGGCTCCGCTAAAAATCGAAGATACGATTGTTCACGTTCGCACCATTCGTGGAAACCGCGGCCTGCGTGTGACAGCAGCTGATGCTGAAACTGGCGAGATGATCTGGGAATCTGATATCGGAGTTCCCGTAACGCTGTTAACAGAGAATGATTCTGGGCTAGTTGCCGTCAACTCGGGTGCCAATCTCTTCAGCCTTACCAACGAGAAGATCCGCAGCAATGCCGATCAAAACGCGGGCAAAGACCGCGTATCGCTCGACTTCGAGTCTCCCGTTTCGCTTGGCCCTAACCGGCAGGTAATGTTCAATCTGTCGAAAGCAAATCAGCTCGCAAATCTCAACGGCAACGACCTACGACTTCTTTCGGCGAATTTTGGCGGCGCGAACCTGGCCTGCCCTGTGATCGCTGTAGGTGACAAGGTCGGAGTCGCCCTGGAGAACGGGCAGTTCATGCTGATCGATCCTACGAATGGCTCGAGTGCTTCGTCGCCGTATCAGTTGCCCATGAAGCCGGGACAAAAGATCAAGTGGAACACTCCGTTGTACATCGAGTCAGCCAACTCCATCATCATTGCCAATGACAAACAGAAGCTTGTAAGACTCTCCGATGGAGATTCGTTGCGAGCTCTGACGACCGTCGACATCGAGTCGCCACTGGTCGGACCAATTGTTCAGGCTGGGAAGTCGATTGCTGCCGTCGCGTCTACGAAATCTGGTGACACTCTGCTGGTGTTCAACCCAACATCCTTGACGTCGACAGGTCGACTAGCACTGCCTGGCCGTCTTATCTCAGGACCGTTTGGACAAGACGACGGCTGCTTGATTCACACCGATCAGGGTTTGCAGTGGATCTCGGCGGACGCCAAGCAAGTCTGGGCCATCCGATTCCCAACTGCTGCAATTGCTGGTGCTCCACAGATGGTCGACGGCAAATTGATTTTGGCGACAGTGATGGGACAAATATGGATCATTGAGGCTCAGACCGGAACCGTTGAAGCCAATGTCGATGTAGAGCAAGCCTTCAGTTCGAGTCCTTTAATCACACCACAAGGTGTTGTCATCGGAACGGAAGAAGGCACGGTCTTGGCGATTCCTATGCCAACCAGCAAGACCATTCCGTAGTCCAGGGGAGACCGATCATGCTCTTCGGTTCAACCGAGTTGCAAACCAACCATCGCTTCGAAGGTGTGGTAAGGATGTCCAAAAAACTGATTGCCGTGCGTTTCTTTGCGTTCGCGTTACTTTGCGTGCAATGGGATACGGGGACAGCGGTCGCTCAACTTGATATTGAAGAGATTGAGCAACCTTTAATCGACCAGCAACCCTTCGATTTGGTCATAGTCGTGTCGGACAAGGGTGGTGAGTCCGTAAAGGTGGCTCCGCTGGATTTTCGTACCATGCCTACCGCAATGAAGCCCACCGACAAACTTGAGGTAACGATCCTTAAGTTCGCCGATCGTCGCTACGAAATCTCGTGGAAGTATATCGATAAGATTTTGTTCTACGAGCAACGGATCTACGACGAAGTACAAGACAAGATGGCAAAGAAAGACTTCATCGGAGCCTTTCAGAATTTGAGTTTCCTGATGAAGGAATTCCCAGAGATGCCCAACCTGGAGGGGCTGCGGCAGCAGTTCATTTTCCAGAGTGCATCGGATCGTTACTCGAAGAAAGGGCTGAGACAAACCCTTTCGGCCATGGAGGAGCTTAAGGCCACCGCGCCCGGCTTCCAAACCGACCGAGTGACCACGGCAATCTCAACCGTCGCAGACCAGCTCATCACCGAGTACCAGGAAAACGGCAACCTGGGCTCAGCCCAGACTTTGCTTTATCGCATCAAGGATCGGTATGGAGCGACGCTGCCAGTCGTAGAGAAATGGGAGAACAAACTTGAGGCCATGGCTCTCAAGAAGAAGCAAGAAGCAGAGCGATATGTTGAATCCGGGAATTATCGCATGGCTTGGAAAGCCGCCGTACAAGCCTTGGCGATCTTCCCCGATCTCCAGGAAGTGCTGGATCTCATGGAGGAAATCAATCGCACCTACCCAATGATCCGCGTTGGTGTGATGCAGCGTAGCGGTAACTTGGACCCGGCAGCTTTGGTCGACTGGCCTGCTCGCCGTGCGGGGGCTCTTGTTTCGCGTCCCCTGTTCCGGTACCTGAAAACGGGGAACGCAGGCGGAAGCTATGGCTTCGCACTCGGAACATATCGGGCGAGCGATGACCGAAAGCAGTTATTGCTGACTCTTAGTGAATCGATCCAAACTGCCATCACCCCAGGTGCCTTGGCTCAACAGTTAGTACAAAGGGCTGATCCTGAACACCGGGATTACGATCCGTCCTTCGCCGCAATCTTTGAATCCGTCGAAGTGAAAGGGCGCCGGCAGGTTCAGGTCAATTTGCGACGTCCAAACGTATTGCCGCATGCTTTGATGCAGTGGTTACTTCCAAACGATCCACAAGATCCGAGTGCGTTGCCCGGAGACTATCGCCTGGCCGCAGCCGATAAGCAAGAAGCCTCCTTTAAACTGCGTCCCGAACTGTTGGGGGAGCAGAACAAGCAACCTGTTGAGATCGTCGAGATGTTTTACGCTGATCCAAAGGAAGCTGTCAATGACTTGCTTCGTGGAGACATCGATGTACTCGACCAACTTTATCCTGCAGATGCTCAGCGACTGAGCACTGACCGCCGACTGAAAGTCGGCCGCTACGCACTGCCTACTTCGCACATGTTGATTCCTATCTCGGACCACCCGTTCCTGAAAGAGACGAGCTTCCGTCGCGCGTTACTGTGTGCAACCGATCGGCAATCGATGCTCACCGGCGAGCTGCTGAATAGCGAGAATACGGACGACGGCAGGTTGATCAGTGGGCCCTTCCCAATTGGCCGAGACGAGAACGACCCACTTGCCTATGCCTACAACGAAAAAGTAAAAGAGACTCAGTACAATCCGCCTCTGGCACGACTGCTTGTACTGAAGACTCAAGACGATCTCACGCGTGCGGCGGCAAAGAAACGCGAGCCAATTCCAGAATACAAAAAGTTGATCGTTGGTTGCCCCGACTTCGAATTTGCGCGGGTCGCAACTCAAGCGATGATTCAGCAATGGAAGCCAATCGGAATCGAAGCTGAGATGGTCATGCTGACACCAGACCAGATCTCCAAAGATGCTCCTTGCGATCTGATCTATGTCGTCACCACCATGTGGGAGCCCGCAACGGATATCGAACGGCTACTTGGTAGCAATGGAATTGCGAGAACGGACGACCCTTATCTAATCCAAGGCTTAGAACTCCTCCGTGAATCACGTAATTGGCGAGAGATTCGTACCGCACTTCGCAATATGCATCAATTAGTTGACTATCATTTGCCTGTTCTTCCACTCTGGCAGGTGGCTGACCGTTACGCAGTCACTCGGAAGGTGGAAGGAATTGAGGACAACACTGTCTCGCTTTATCAGAATGTCGATGAGTGGCGCGTCAAGATCGAGTCGGCCGTTCCGGTTAGCCGGAAGTGAGATGAGGAGAAGTACGATGAAAAAAAGAGAACGTCTTCTCAGCCTCCTAGTGCTGTTACTTTTGTGCGCTAGCTCGCTGCCCCAAACTGGCCGTGCCCAGGACGATGTGAAGATCTGGGAGTTTTCGCCCTACGAAGTTGAACTCTGGTATTCCTTTTCTCCGCGTGTCACAATTTCGCAGGAAGCGCGACAACAGTTTCTACACGAGCTTCAGTCGGATATTGACCGCAGCTTTCGGGCTGCTTGGCGACTCAAAGCATCGCCTCTTTCCCCCGAATGGACCGCTACGGTCGAGCGAAACTTTCATGACTTCACGGTACAAGACATTACCAGAAATGAGCTAAGTGTTGCCGTTTCAACGAAACACGAAGCAACAAAAACGGTTCGCACGCTTGAGGCAGCTGTCGAGCAGCTCGATAAAATCCTGATTACTGAGCAGCAGCTTGGTCGGCTTCAAAAACTAGTCGATCGATTTGATTTAGCCGAAGACTCGTTGGGTGCCCAGCTACTTAGCAAGTGCAAGGTCGAAGAGGGGCTCGGGGTTGAGGAGCTGAAGGAAAAACTTGGGGCGGCCGAGATCCCAGCCGTGCTCCTACCGAAGAACGAAATCGACAAGATCCGCGAAAACATTCGGATGCTGTTGAGCCCACTTCCATGGCATACGGATAGCATCCTGAGGAAGCGAGACAAAATTATCTTTCTCACGATCGACCAGCAAGGAGACGCTGTCTATCTGCAGGCTCGTGAGCTGGACTGCCCGATGCAATTCATGGGGCCAACTTTTTCAGCAGAGATATACCATTGGCCATATGCAGCCCGCAGCGCCGCCCACTGTGTCACAAAGGCTTTTGCACCGATCGCCAGAGTAGAACAATCAGAATCTGCAACTGCCAACCTTCTGCACCGTGCTGGCGGACTGATCATGCGTCCAGAGAACCCAGCCAAGCTAAGCGTGGGTGATGTGATGCAACCAATCGTTCGTCGCGATGACAAGAACGGACGCCCTACATTGCTGCAGCCTCTATCATGGACTTTTGCTGCCATCACTGCTAGCGATGGCGTGAAGATGGAAGCTAACGTTTACACCTACTCTGGTGGACCTGGCCTTCAAGGACGCCGCAATCGACGCACGCAGCGAATTGTTCTTCGAGTGCGTCCAACGGTGGATAAAACGGACGTACGGATCGTCGTTCGAGGATCAGATAAGCCACAAGCTGGCTGCTTTGTCTATCAGCGAGATCTCCTTACCGATGAGTTTGAGGAACTTGGGCGTACCGACTGGCGCGGCCACTTTGCAATGGAAGTGCCCGGGAATGGCAGTTTCCTTCAAGCTGACCTCAAACGTAATCGTAGCAAAGATAAGCGAACCGCTCGCTCCAATTTGGAACGTGCGCGTGGTGATTTCAATTCGATTAGCTCGGATGAATCTCAAGCAGATAAGAAACGCAAGAAGGAAGCATTGGATGCTGCAGAGGCAGCAATGAAACCTTACGACAATTACGATCCAGCCAAAGATAAAGATGCAATCCCCCTCAACTACCCACTCATCCAAATCTACATCAAGAATGGAAATACAGTTCTGGCAAGACTACCGATGGTTCCTGGCTTACAGCCAATCGAGACGGCAGAGCTAAACGATGACAGCCGACGTTTGCAAGCGGAGGCTTTTTTGAACGGCTTCTCGGGTGACCTCGTTTCCATCATTGGACTCAGGCAAATCTTTGCCGCCCGCATCAAGTTGAACCTGAAAGAAAAGAAGGTTAAAGACGCCTCTCGCAACCTCAGCAAGATGCGACAGATTCAGACCTATGAAGAAAAGTCATCGGAATTAGAAGCAATTTTGCGTGACATGTACGACAAAAAACGTGGTGAAGTTGCGTTTGGTCAGAAGCGTCAAATGGATCGGATGTTCAAAACGGTTAGCGACATGTTGCAGCAGTTCCTACAAGACAACCTGTACCAGACATCCATGGAGTCCGTTCGACAAGCTGGCGGAGATGTTTCGGGCAAAGATCTTTAGCTTCATCCGTGGCGGGCATCCCCCAGCTTTGGACCTCTGCGACAGTTCTTACCCACGCACAGGCCCCGGGGCTAGCTGGACATTTGTTGCAAGATCTCACTCGTCCTCAGTGGCTTCGTCTCCAGACGATTTATTCCCACGCCAAGTCGGACGACGCTTGCGTGCTTTGGGATGATGTTGAGCCCGAAAACTTGGAGCATCACTGGGCCGCAATTTCACCTCTAGTTGCCGCGAAGAACGACGAACCAATGTTGCTTTGAGATTGGTTTTTTCGATGTGGGCTAGTTCGTCAATTTCAAACTCGACTTCTTCTTCATCCTGAAGATCCGCCGTTCCGATTTTTTCGACCACGGAGAAGTGGAAGAACACGTCGTCGTGCAATCCGGCCGAACGAATGAATCCGATCTTCTTGTCCGCGATGACTTTGACTACTTTTCCAATTCGCATGCGTGACAATCCTAAAATCGATCCACCAGACTTTGCCTATCCGAAGCTAAGAACCTGGACCACAGCTTCTTTCTTAACCCAACGCGTATGCGTGGAATTCCGACTGCAAGCGGAAGTACGAAGCAGAATTCCTCGCTTACGCTCTGGGTTGCGATTGATCACAAACTACGGACTCAGCAGATCGGGCTCTTTTGAACAATTGTGTACAGGATAGCTATTGGCCCTGAAAGTGTCATCTGCTTTTGTCCGACGTGCTTGCTCTCTAGCACAGGGAGCGGCGAACGAACGATGACTCAGTTCAAAAGAGCATCACGAGTAGGCCTTGCTCCTGTGATCGCACGGACAAAGCGATTGCCGACCTCTGCCATCGCTCGTGGCCACATCAAAGACGGCTCTTCGAAAACGATCTCAGGAGTCACCTTAATCGGCAACCAGCAGCCATCTCGCATCTGTTGCTCGAGCTGTCCGGCGTCCCAATCCGCTTGGCCAATGATGATCTTCAGCTCGCAGCTGGACTCCAAGCTCGTCAGAGAACTCTTAACCAAGGACTGCAGAGTCTGAATCTGAGCGGCCATGAAGACTCCGTCTCCCGTTTGAAACTCAGCCATCTCGTCAACATTGTGCAATGCAATTACGGGCCCCGACTCGGGACCGCCTAAATGCAACATGTCTTCACGCAAATCGAACTGTTCACCGCCAAGGTGTTGCCAGATCTGCTCCGCATCCAAGGCAAATTCACGGTTCAGGACGATACCAACAGCTCCCTGGCTGTCGTGATGCAACACCAAACAGACAGATCGCTGGAAAGTTTCGTCCTGCCATTGTGGCGTTGCAACCAACAATTTACCCTCAAGGGAAAACGTCGGGTGTGAATTCGAAACGGTAAATCGTTCTGCCATCCTGTTGCCTTTCTGAAATTCGCAGTTCCGGCGCGGCCGCGTGGCCATCAAAATGACACTACAAAGCGGGTTGCCAGAATTGCGGCCTCTTTCGACGATGGACGAAGGTTGCAATATCTGTGCCAAAGCACGAAAAGCTAGCCGCCTTTATCTACCCACTGTTGTCCCGGAGCAAGAGCGTAAAAGAGTCAAAGATGGACCTAGAAAACCTGAGAAGAAGCTACGAAGAAAGTTCACTGGTCTCTGAGGATTTAGCCCAAAGTCCTATTCAGCAATTTGAAACTTGGTTCCAAGTCGCACAAGAAACCTCAGCGCCGGACTGGCTAGAGATTAATGCCATGACTTTGGCTACAGCAGTCGATGATCGTGTGTCAGCACGAATTGTACTGCTGAAGCAGTTCTCTGCGTCCGGGTTTGTCTTCTTCACCAACTACGACTCAGACAAGGGACAACAGCTTGCGCAAAATCCACTTGCAAGCCTGGTTTTCTACTGGCCGCATGTCGAGCGTCAGGTACGCATTGAAGGCCAAGTAAGTAAGACGGATTCCGAGACCAGCGAGCACTACTTTCATGCACGTCCGCGTGGAAGCCAACTAGGCGCCGTTGCGAGTCCACAGTCTAGGTCCATTGCAAGCCGGGAAGAATTGGTTGAAGCTACGATGCAGATCGCCGAGCAGAACGAAGGCGGCGAGATTCCACGCCCAGACTACTGGGGTGGTTTTCTTCTAAAGCCCAATCGCATGGAATTCTGGCAAGGCAGGCCAAGTCGACTCCACGATCGATTCGTTTACGAGATTGCGGAAGCGACAGACGATCAAGCTGCAAGTGAAAACTGGTCAATGCGACGACTTGCACCATAGCTTTCCCGTCACATCGCAACTGAACATCTAGGTTCGTGTCTTCACACGATGGCCATCGGATTCGGTTACAATGACAGTCCGTCTTTCGATCACTGCCTCTCTAATCGACCTCATACTCATGCCGGACAAGAATCTATACTCTCCAACGGAAGAGAAAGTAGCAAAGCCTGCTACGTCCAAGTCGTCTTACTGGTTGAAGAGCCTGCTGATAACGCTCTCGCTACTTGCCATTTGGGCATTCCTATCATTGGGCTGCGGCGTTGTGTTGCGGGGATTCCTGGATAGATTCCTGCCTTCGTTAGGAGGGGCTCCCTTCGGTTTTTGGATGGCTCAGCAAGGCGCAATCGCCGGATTTCTCGTTCTCCTCGTCATCTACATGATTCTCATGAATCGTCTGGACGATGAGCACGGATATGGCGACGAAGAACAGAGAGGTGCATCATGAGCCAGGATTTCTGGAACTTTTTGTTCATCGGAGCAACCTTTGCTCTTTACATTGCAATCGCAATAAAGTCGCGGGCTGGTACGACCCAAGAGTACTACGTCGCAGGGAGTGGAGTTTCCCCATTTGCCAACGGTATGGCGACCGCAGCAGATTGGATGTCGGCTGCAACCTTCATCTCAATGGCTGGCATCATCGCTGCGTCTGGCTACGACGCATCGAGATTTTTAATGGGATGGACCGGCGGGTTCGTGCTGCTCACAACCTTGGTTGTCCCTTATTTGCGGAAATTCAACAAGTCGACCGTGACAGACTTTCTGGGCGATCGCTTATATTCAAATTTCGCCCGAGCCGTCTGCGTTGTTTGTGCAATTTTCATTTGCATGACCTACATCATGGGCCAGATGCGCGGCGTCGGAATAGTGTTTTCGAGATTGTTCGACATTCCGATTTATGCAGGCGTACTGATCGGTGCAGCGATCGTTTTCTTTTATGCTGGCTTGGGTGGCATGAAGGGTATCACCTACACTCAAGTGGCTCAATATTGCGTCATGGTGTTTGCTTATACCATTCCCGCTGTTTTCATTTCGATGCTTCTGACGGGCAATATTGTGCCGCAGTTGGGGCTTATCGGCAACTATGAACTTGGCGGTGAAAGTGTACCGCTACTTACGAAACTCAATGAGCTGAACGAGTCACTCGGCTTTGCACGCTACACAGATGGCAGCCTAGAGATGGTTGACATGTTCTGTATCACTGCAGCTCTCATGTGTGGAACGGCCGGATTGCCGCATGTGATCGTTCGCTTCTTTACCGTCAAATCGGTACGAGCAGTGCGGATTTCAGCATGCTGGACACTCGGCTGCATCGCCATGATTTACCTGACCGCTCCAGCAATTGGTGCTTTTGCACGAACCAATTTAATGTCGGAGATCAACGGCCGCGCTTATGCCGATGCACCCGACTGGTTTAGTAACTGGGAGGATCGCGGGCTGATTGCCTGGGTAGACAAGAACAACGATGGAGTCATGGAGCTTAGCGCCGGCAGCGTTTTTAATGGGAAGCCAAATTACTCCTCGGAAAGAGCCGCAGGTGCCGCTCGATCCGTCACCAATACGATTGATGCTACAAGCACGAATGAGGTTTACTACGATCGCGATATTTTGGTCATGGCAAACCCGGAGATGGCGGGCCTGCCCAAATGGGTGATTGCTTTAGTCATGGCTGGTTGCGTTGCAGCGGCCCTCTCCACTGCCGCAGGACTATTGCTCGTGCTATCGACATCGATCTCTCACGACTTGCTGAAAAAGATCATCAAACCAGATCTGAGTGATGCAGAAGAGGTGCGATGGGCTCGTGGTGCATCGTTTGTATTCCTGTGTATTGCAGCTTACTTTGGGATCAATCCACCAGCCGAATTTGTGGCCAAGACGGTGGCTTTTGCCTTTGGGCTTGCTGCTTCTTCCTTCTTCCCAACAATTTTGCTCGGTATCTTCTGGAAGCGAATCAATCGTGAAGGTGCCATTGCAGGAATGGTCAGTGGAATCCTTTTAACGCTCAGTTACATCATCTACTTTCAATTCATCGTGGACCACAAAGACTACCTGTTCGACATATCGCCGGAGGGGATCGGTTTCGTCGGCATGCTCGTCAATTTTATCGTTAGCGCGATTGTGTCCTACCTAACCCCGCCGCCGCCACCAGAGATCATGGCAATGGTAGACGAGATCAGAATCCCGCGTAATGCTGGAGAGGCGACGCTTTAAGGAAATCCTGCGGACTGTGCAGATAGCTAGTAGAGCGTGATTCACCTCCTATCTACAACGTATCCATAGGATCGATATCGATCACGTACTGGATCTCTTTCGGTAATTTGACATCCGCTGTCGCTCGAAGAATTAGCTTATTCAAGATTCCGATATGTGGTGCCTGAAGCAACGCGTGATATCGATATTTGCCACGCAGTTTGTAAAGTGGCGGTGGGGCAGGTCCAAGAATCCGGCACTCGGCGGCCTGTAGCTCTTTAGTCTTCTTCAGTTTGTTGACCAGTGACTCGGCGAATGCTTCTGTCTCTTCGTGATTGGGTCCACGCATGATGATACGTGCCATTGAACCCAACGGCGGATAGCCGAATGGCTCGCGTTGCTTGAGTTCCAGATCGGCAAAGGCTTCAAAATTGTGCTTGCTGGCACAAGTGATAGATGGATGTTCTGGCGAAAAGGTTTGCACCAGAACTTGCCCTTGCTTCTCACCTCGACCGGTCCGGCCAGCAACTTGCGTAACCAACTGAAAAGTCTTTTCGGCCGCCCGAAAATCGGGGAAGTGTAGGGCTGTATCGGCGTTGATGACTCCGACGAGCAGAACGTTAGGAAAGTCCAATCCCTTCGCGATCATTTGCGTTCCGAGCAAGATGTGAATCTTGCCGTCGCGAAATTCTCGCAGCACTCTTTCATGACTCCCCGGCTTGCGCATCGTGTCGCTGTCCATACGAGCCACCGTGGCGGACGGAAAACGACGTTGCACCTCAATCTCTAATCGCTGCGTGCCGGTCCCGCCGTACTTGATCCCTTCGAAGCGACAGCTTGGACAAACAGTCGGCGTGGGAATAGTAAAGTCGCAATAGTGGCAGCACGCTTTGCCACCGTCACGGTGATGCGTCAGCGGCAAATCGCAGTCTTCGCAGTTCGCCACATAACCACACTGCGGACACTGAATCGATGTTGCAAAACCGCGACGATTGAGCAGCAAGATAACTTGTCCTTCCTCTGCAATCGTCTCCTCTACAGCTTGGTGCAATTGACGCGAGATCACCCCGCTTCCTGGGGCAGGACGCTCCGAGCGCAGATCGATGGTAGTGACTTGCGGCAAAGGGCGATTCAGAATCCGTCGAGGCATGCTCGCAAGGCGGTATTTGCCGTCCTTGGCTCGTTTCCAACTCTCGAGGCTGGGAGTAGCAGAGCCCAACACCAGGGGTATCTGCTCCAGGTAGGCGCGATGCAAGGCGACGTCCCGAGCATGATAGCGGGGTAAGGTGTCTTGCTTGAAAGAATTTTCGTGTTCCTCGTCCAATACGATTAATCCCAATCGCGGCGTGGGTGCAAAAATAGCACTACGAGGTCCAATTACAACAGAAACTTCTCCCGCAGCAATACTTCGCCATTGATGATGCCGCTGCGATGCACTCATATGACTGTGCAGTACCGCGACTCGTCCGAATCTCTCGATAAATCGCTGACGCGTCTGCGGAGTCAAACTGATTTCAGGCACGAGCACGATCGCTTGACGACCGTAAGAAATCACTTCATGAATCGCCTGCATATAGACTTCCGTCTTGCCGCTGCCCGTCACGCCGTGCAGCAGAATGGTATCCTGCTCGCGCGAATCGAGGGCTTCCAGAATCTGCTGCAGGGCTTGTCGTTGATCCATACTTAGGGCTAGTGGCGGTAAACTCGGCACTTCCCCATGCTCTGCTTGCTCGTTGAAGCGACGTTCTTGCCGAGCTTCGATAAAGCCGTGTTTCCGCAATGCGGTGATGGGAGCACCCGAACACTCGGCCAACTTCTGCAGCTGATCGGCGGTACAGCCTGAAGCCGATTCAATCAAACGCCGCAACACACTTTGCTGCTTCGGAGAAAGATTATTGATTGCGGCTTCGTCCTGGGCCAACTTGGTGGGGTAAAGAACCGTCCGCTGCCGCGTCCCCGCCGCAGAACGTACTCCAGCTGGAATAGCGGCTTCGAAGACTTGTCCGAGTGGCGCCAAGTAGTAGCGACTCATCCATTGCAAGAGTTCGAGGACCCGAGGCGTACAAAGTGGCTCTGAATCGACGACTTGCGTAACGGGCTTGAGGGCATCTGGTGGACGCGCTACCATTTCAATCGCGATACAATACGCAAGAATCTCGCGATTGGATTTTCCAAATGGTACCTTGAGTCGCATACCAACTTGGACTTCGTCAGCCAACTCATCGGGAATGCGATAGTCGAAAGGGCCGTGAGGGGCTTCCGAAAAAACGACACGTGCCGCGCGACACTCACCTTGTGCGTCAAGCTCCCAAGCGGGAACATCGGTTTCGAATAACTGCGGCTGATGCGACATGGAACGAGGGGCTTCTTGCCCATCAAAGACCGAAAGGAACAGATTTGACAGACACAAGTTTAGCGTCCGATGCCAAAATCGGGATCCTGGGTGGTACATTTGATCCCGTTCATTTAGGCCACTTGTTGCTTGCTGAGCAAGCCAGGATCAGACTCCAGCTCGATCAAGTCTGGTTCCTACCCGCCTCAGTTTCTCCACTGAAGCAAGACGCCTCGCCTCACGCCACCGACCGACAGCGACTAGAAATGCTGGAACTCGCCACGGGCGGCAATCAATTTTTCCGTGTTGATCCACGTGAAATTCACCGTGGTGGCACGTCCTACACAGTTGACACTTTGCGAGAACTCCGCAGCGAGCAACCAGACACCAAGCTATTCTTCCTGATGGGTGCCGACTCACTCGCTACTTTGAAGGACTGGAAAAGGCCCGAAGAAATCTGTGAACTTGCGCAAGTCATCGTCTTAGCACGAGGCGGACACCCCGAGCCCCAGACAAAACAACTCGCGGCATTCATGCCAGGAAGATCTGCGGAGGAGCTTTCCAAGCGGTTACTGCCAATGCCGCAAATGGAAATCAGCAGCTCTCATTTACGTGAGGATGTGAAAGCAGGACGCTCAACGCGCTATCAGCTCCATCCTGCAGTCGAGGGCTTTATTACAAGTGAAGGGTTGTATCGGTAGAGCAGGACTTCCTTCGGAAGCCAAGGGCCGGCCCATTCTTGAGGGCAGACTCAAGTTCAATCCTCAAGTAGATCGTGAGCTGCCTAAATCGCCTTGGCCTGAGCGTCGGCGTTGCCGATGTAGGTCGATGGAGTTAGCTTTAACAACTCTTCTTTAACCTCGGTGGGAATCTCCAAGCCGTTGATGAAATCCTGGAAACTCCCGCGAGTAACAGATTGTCCTCGTGTCATCTCCTTCAACTTCTCATAGGGATTCTCAATTCCATAGCGACGCATAACGGTTTGGATCGGCTCCGCAAGTACTTCCCAAGAGTGCTCAAGATCTTCTTGTAGGCGAGCTTCATTGAGCTCCAACTTCCCGAAGCCTTTGAGTGTAGATCGATACGCGATCAAGCTGTACGCAATGCCAACGCCCATATTCCGCAGTACAGTCGAGTCAGTCAAATCGCGTTGCCATCTCGAAATGGGAAGTTTGGCACTCAGGTGATTCAAAACCGCATTGGCCAACCCGAGATTGCCCTCAGAGTTTTCAAAGTCAATCGGGTTGACTTTGTGCGGCATGGTCGATGATCCAATCTCGCCTGCAATCGTCTTCTGTTTGAAGTACCCCAGCGAAATGTAAGACCAAATATCACGATCCAAGTCGATCAAGATCGTATTGAAACGTGCGATTGCATCAAATAACTCTGCGATGTAGTCGTGCGGCTCAATCTGCGTGGTGTAGGAATTCCAAGTCAGCCCCAAAGACTCGACGAAAGTCTTCGCGTTGGCCGCCCAATCGACTTGAGGATACGCGGCGAGGTGCGCGTTGTAGTTGCCGACCGCGCCATTGATTTTGCCCAGCAACGGAATCTGACCGATTTGCTCGAGCTGTCTTTGGAATCGCGCAGCGACATTGGCGAATTCTTTTCCGACCGTCGTAGGCGAAGCGGTCTGGCCATGCGTCCGTGAAAGCATGGGCACTTCAGCAAAGTCGACAGCGAAATGCCTGAGCCGGCAGACTACTTCGTTCATCACCGGTAGCACCGCTGCTAAGCCTCGTTTCAGCATCAGGGCGTGCGAAAGATTATTGATGTCTTCGGACGTGCACGCAAAGTGCACGAACTCGTTGATGGCTTCTAGCTCAGCATTGCCTTGAAAACGATCTTTCAGAAAATACTCGACTGCCTTCACATCGTGATTGGTCGTCCGCTCGATCTGCTTCACGGTGGCAGCGTCATCATCACTGAAGCCTGAGACAATTTTTTCAAGCAAATTGTTGGTCGCAACGCTGAACTCCGGAACCTCAACGATCTCAGGATGTACGGACAACCGCTGGAGCCAGCGAACTTCAACCTCAATTCGACAAGCGATTAATGCCTTTTCACTAAAAGCATCGCGGAGCTCAAGGCACTTGCTACCGTAGCGTCCATCGATGGGCGAAACTGCATTCAACTCGTTCAGCGCGTCCGACATTCCGAAATTCTCTTTCACATGTTTGTTAAGTCATCTTCGCAGGCTGAGCCGAGCAACTGATCCAACACATTGGAGAGCGGTCCACTATATTCGCCTTGACGTGTATAGATCCTCGCAATGGTATGGCTTATGGGCAACTGCTCGTACAAGCCATGTGCATCAAGATCCCGGACGTTGCCAGTCGACGAATCGAAGTAAAAGTTCATGCCTGCGGTGGACCCAAGAGTATTGGGACGATGCATATGTCTGGCAAGGTCTACTTCAAACTCGATGTCCACTAGCTCTCCAGGCAGCTTCTCTTGAATCGAAGCTCGCAAGACCTGCGGGCTGGAAAACACTGAGGAAGCCTCAGCCTGCCCGGCGGAAAAGCTCACGTTACGTTGGCAAACCATTACCCAAGGGACACGTCGCTGCAGCCAACTCTCCCAGGATTTCCCGAGTTCGCGCAGTTCGGGTTTCTGACTCTTCTTCCAGGATTTGACTTCAGAGAGCAGCGAAAACTCAGTGAAGTCCAGGTAATCAGCCAAGTGCTCGCGTGGATCCCCCGGAAATAGGTATTTAATACTTTCTCGAAAAAGTTCAGTGAGGTGCAAGTCGATTGCGCGGACCGTGCGATGAAAATAAACATTGCGGAACAGCTCCGCTTTCATGGCTAAGAAATGCACCAGGGCAGGCACCCCGCGTTCGTGCAAGGTCAGCCCTGCCGCTGTGAACTGACTGTAGTGCAGCACGCGGCCAAGATCGAAAGACCTAGGGCTGAAGCCGGTCATGTATGCATCACGCAAGACAAAATCCATGTTGTCGATCGTGTAGATTCCGCAAAACAGGCTACGGAGCATTCGCAACCATCGTGGTTGCTCACCCTCTTCCTCTGCCGACTTTGGGCGCTGTATCAACCAAGCGACATGAGCTGGATCGAGCTGTTCATCCGGCAAGAACTCTCCAGCTGGCGAGCGGCGAAGGCCTCGCAGCGAGTCCCCAAGCTCAAATTCAATGACATGTGCACCGAGAACTTCGTGAGTCAAACCGAATCGCGCGAGGTAGTGCGTGTCGAAAAAATGGCCAAAGGGACCGTGCCCCACATCATGCAGAAGACCGGCCATCCGCAATAGGGAGTCAACCAACGGTCGTGAGGGTAAGCTAGAGTCGACGGTTTTTAACGATTCATACAACTGCTCGACGGCAACACTGGCCAGGTGCATCACCCCCAGAATATGTTGGAAGCGACTATGCTCTGCGGTGGGAAAAACCCACCAAGCGGTCTGCAATTGCCGGATTTGCCGCATCCGTTGTACCCAAACGCCATCAATTATCTGCCTTTCACAGATTTCCCGTTCGGATGTCCCGTTCGGCGCGACGAAAGAAATATAACCGTGAATTGGGTCGTGGCAGAGGTTTTCCTGTTGGTAGGCTTCCATCCCACCCATCTTACGAACCATCGCCTTTGCGTCCATTCGGCTGATGGGGCTTTTGCAAGCAATTGCGCCCCCAGCCGTTTCGCGAGCTTGTGCGGATTAGATACGATATAGTAAGTTCGTTGGCTGACCCGCTTCCATGCAGGAAAAAGTCCTGAGCCGGAGTTGTCTCATAATGCGTCATTCTTCACAACGCACATCCTTTGCGATTGCTGTTACTCTCCTCTTTGCAGGCTGCCTCCAGGCCCAAGAGGCATCACCCTACGAGCTGCTTGGAGAATCCGCACAGGCAGCGGTCTGGATTCCAGACGCGCAAGAGATGGTGGACGGCTGGGAGCGTACGGAACTTGCAAGGCTGGCCGAAGACAAAGAAGTAGCGCCCTTCTTTGAAGAAAAGCGTAAGGAAATTGAAAACCGGCTGATGGAAGCAGGTTGGAGACTAAACATCAAGCCAGATGACCTGGAAGGTTTCGTAAAAGGGCAGCTGCTGCTCGGATGGTCTGCATCCCCGATAGCCGAAGCCCCGGCTGATACGGACGAAGCAGCTAAGGAAACACCGCCGAAATTCAAACCGCAATATTGGCTTCAGCTCGTTGCGGATCTCGATCGCGACGCAGCGAAGAACAAGCAGCTGCTCGAAAAGATCGACACTCAGCTAAAACAGCAAAAGGCTGAAAAGGCGCGTTTGGAACACAATGATATCGATGTTATCAAGTACATCTTGCCTCGGCGACCTGGTGGTTACATCAAGCCAACCAGCTTTGTCGCGATCCACGAAGGCAAATTGCTTGCAGCTGATAACGAAGATGGTATCAAAGACCTGATCGATCGCCTGACTGGCAACGCCAAATCGCCGTCACTCCTTCATGACCGTGACTTTGCAGAATCACGCAAGCTGGCGAAGATCTCAGGCGACGCTCATCTTGAGTTCTTTGTCCGACCTCTTGGCTTTGCTCGAGTAATTCGTTCCATCGCTGGACGGAATTCCAAGAGTGGTGCCGACATGCTTGTTGCACTTGAAAACCAGGGATTCACCGGCATTCGAGCAGTCAGCGGCGAAGTGATCTTCGGTGGTGAAGATTTGGACGTGGAGTACAACGGGTTTGTGTTCGCAGACAAACCGCTTGAAAAGTCTGCGAAACTACTCGACTTTCCCAACAAGGCTTTGACATCGATCCCAAGTTTTGTCGGCGAGAATATCGCGTCATATCTTTCCTCCAACTGGAATGCCAGCGAAGCTTTTTGGGCCGCAGAAGGCCTGGTTGACGAACTTGCTGGTGCAGCTGATTTCTTCAAGGAACTTATTGAAGCCTTAAAGAGTGATCCTTCTGGTCCACAAATCGATGTTCGAGCTAGCCTGCCGCTGTTCACCAACGACATTATCGCCATCACCGATGCAAAAGAAGGTGATGCTGACGTAGATTCGCGGCGTAACATGATGGCTTTTAAGCTGAAGGATCCAGCGAAAATCGCGGAGACACTCAATAACGCGATGAAGAAAGAACCCGACGCACGGTTGGTAGACTTTGATGGGCACGTCATCTGGGAAAAGAACCCTGAGCAGTCGGAGTTCGAAGCCTTTCCAGGCGAAGACTTCCCCAGTGACTTTGGTGACGACTTTGGAAGCGATTTCGGCGGACAACCTGCAGGTCAGACACCCGCAGCCAATCAATGGCTGAATAGCTGGGCGATCACCGTCTACGGCGAGTACCTGATGTTCGGCTCGCATACTGAGATTATCGAGGAAGCGATCGTTCGAAGCAGAAGCGTTGAGCGATCTCCCCTGCTGGGAAATGCTGAATACCAGCGAACGCTCGCGGCCATCGATGAGTTCCACGGAGCCGCTCCCAAATGCTCATGGCGAGTTCTGCTTCCGAAGCAAGCCTTCCGCATCCAGTACGAGCTGTTCCGGCAAGGCAAATTAAGCCAGTCAGAAAGTATGCTCTCCAGCATTCTGGATCGCTTGGTACAAGAGGATGAAGAGCAAAAGATCAAGGAGCAAAAGATGCAAGGAGATGGCCTTCCCGCTTTCTCAAAGATCGAAGGCTACTTGCAGCCGGGCGGCTTTAGCGTTCGAACGGAAAACGCTGGTTGGAGCTTTGGCGGAATGTCACTGAGCAAGAGCTGGGATAAAAAAAAAGCCCCTGATGCTATCGTCGGTCGAGCCACCATCGAAACGGCTAGACCTAGCCAAATCACGGATGCCACGACTCGCTAACGAGTAAGGATTTTGGACTGGAGTTAAGAATAAAAGCCGCAGGAAACTGCGGCTTTTTCTTTTGTTTGGTCTCAACAATTTCGTTGTCAATTCGACCGCCACCGCCATCGTTCTGACCCGCAGGCGATCTCAAATCCGCCTTTTCTCCGAATAAACTGCTTGGCACGGCGTTTGAGTCTACACCGAACCAACCGTTCGTTCCGTGATGTGAACGGCAACAGTCCCAGATTCCCAGAGGTCGTTATGAATAAGCTCTTGATCGCTGGCCTGCTCGCCGCGGTAGGCACTTTTGTTTTCGCCGATTCCAATCGTGCTCATGCTCAATTTGGGTACAGCTACGGTGTCCCAATAATCCACAGCACCCCATACTGCTCAACCAACGCTAGATACCGTTATTCGAGTTACAGGCCAAGCCACTATGTGCCACAACAACAGGTCGTTGTTAGTCGCAGCCGCTACAATTCGCCGGTCTACGGTTTCTCGAGACACTACTATCCCACATCGCGGTACATCACCCCAGGATACGGTCTGGGCTACGGAGGGATTCAATACGTTCCCGGACCGGTCCGAGCCTTACCAAGAGTGCAACTTCGTCTCGGTTTCTAAGCTTTGCTTGGCAACGCAAAAATGCTTAATGTTCAACTGTAAGGGCTGCGTGGACTACCTAGTTTGGTGAATGCAGCAAGAGCACGCTGAGGTGTGCTGTAAATAGGAGACGAACGAACCGGCCAAAGAAGTTTGGTCGGTTTTTTCGTAGCCTGACCACCGTAAGTTTGACAATTACGTGCGGCACATGGAACATAAAAAACAAGAACAAATATGCGTCTAAGCCACCCGTTTCGTTGCGTGGTGCTATAGTTGGACGCCGTGACGTCCAGCACTCTGAAAGAGTGAAATGACTTGCGGCAAAATCTCCTGTGAACTTTGAGCATCGACGAGCATAGCGCGTGACACCTGAACAAGATCTGATTCGCGACGCGCTGGCGGGAGAAACCAGAGCTTACGGCGAGTTGGTCGAGCGATTTCAAGATCGCTTATACAATTCGATGATGCAGATCGTGGGCAATCATGATGAAGCCGAAGATGTTGTTCAAGACTCCTTCGTGCAGGCCTACATCAAGCTCGATACCTTTCAGGGCAACAGCAAGTTCTTCACTTGGCTCTATCGCATCGCATTTAACAATGCACTGAGCCGTCGTCGCCGGAAACGGACCGACCTCTCCATCGAGCAAAGCCGCGAGATTACGGGCAGTGATCCTGAGGATCAAAGCGAAGCTCCTGACGCACCACTTTTGCGCGAAGAAAATGTTTCGCTAGTTCACGTCGCCTTGGAACAACTTACGGACGAACATCGCAGCATCCTGGTTCTTCGAGAAATGGATGAATTGGCTTACGAGGAGATTGCAGAGATACTAAGCATCAATATTGGCACCGTTCGCAGTCGCCTTTCGCGAGCTCGCAATCAGCTCAAGTTGCACTTAGAAGAACTGCAAAAGCATCATTAGTCTCGGTGTGAACACTCCTTGACTTTTCAATCTCTCGCAGTTTCACTCACTTGGCGTCTCCAAGCTGGACCAGCGATCGTTCTCCCACCTCTCGATCTTCAACAGTTTCACTGTCGGGCGTTCTTCTATTGCTCCCACCTGTATTCGGCAGCGAATGGCGCCATCGCGAAAGGTTATCGCCAGATTCTCAGTTTCAGGAGCATACTCGTCGATGACTTGTTGACGCGCCGCACGATGGTTCCCACTTATCACTGTTAACTCGGGCCGACACCAACGCAGCAAGGGCTTGGGATCGCGAGTCAGACTTCCGTGGTGTGGAGCCATGAGAACATCGCAGGGTCGCTTTGGAAGCTCCACCAACTGATAGAGCCCAGAGCCATCCAGATCACCTGGCAAAAGAACAGTCTTCCCAGCAAAGCTCAACTGCAAACACAAGCTACTTGCGTTGTCGGACTCCCACCTTACTGATGAATCTGGATGCAATACTTGCCACGCAACGTCTGGCACCGCTTGCTTTCCCGCAGCCGCACCGACCACAGTCATAATACCTTCCTTTCCAGCATTCCAAGTCTCACATCGAATTCCTTTCTCGCCCAAGAGATCGATGACTTCACGTACTGCAGAATCCTGACTTCTCCAAAACCGCTCAGTACTTGCAACGCAACCAATTCTGAACCTCTCGACAAGCCCTGGAACTGCGTTGTAGTGATCAGCATCTGCATGCGACACAATCAACGTATCGATTTTCGATACGCCCATCTGCCAGAGAGCCGAAGCGATCTCCTGATGGCTGCGATCGCTGGAACCTAAGTGCCCGGCATCGTAGACCCATACTCGGCCATCAGGCATATCAATCACTACGCTTGTCCCATGCCCCACATCCAAGAAGGTTACCGACAACTCCTGGCTTGCCTCATCGCGATTCGGCGAAGTCCGGTGACCCAGCAACGAGGGGAAAATCGCAAAGACAGTCCAAGCAGTCAAGACAAAGGCAAGATGAACTCGACGCGTTTTCCCGAAACGCAGCAACCAGAGCGCGATGATTCCATAAAAGCTCGTGATCCACATCAGTGAAGGTGCTGGAGCCCAGAAGTGTCCCCAGCTCCAGCAGCCCCCCCAATCCACAAGCTCGGTGATCACGCTCAACATCGTTCCGCACCCGAATCCAGCAGCCCAGCCCACTGGTGTGAACCAGCCTAGAATTCCTGTCATCAATCCGAAGAACAAACTGGCGGCCAGAGGCAGAGCCAGTAACACATTGAGCGGTATCGACACCGGAGCGATCACGTTAAAGTGATACCAGATCAACGGGCAAGTCACGAGCCACACCCAGAAGCTGAGCCGTAATGTCCCCCACACTCTTCCCCAAAGCAATCTGAAGAGTCGCTTCACAGGTCCCTCCGATTCGCCCAGCAGCCGTTTTAGCGATTCTTCCTTGTCTCGAGGATCGTTTTCATCCCCAGCCTTCTTTTTGTCCGCTGGCTGCAGCTCGTCTGCCGGCTTTTGAAGAACAAAGACCCCAATCGCCAAAACGGCAGTGAATGACAGGTGCACCCCCACGTTCTGAATATTGCTGGCTCGGCTCAGGAACAATACGAGTCCGGCGAAAGCCAACAGATTGAACAAGTTGGCTTGTCGCCCCCAAAACGTCGCCACTTCCCTCGCGATTACCAAGATGGCAGCTCGCATCACCGGCGGTTTTCCATCTGCAAGCCCCGCGTATGCGAGACACACTATAAGCATGATAAAAAGACGTTTTTCATCGCGGACCTGGAAATACCAGCAGATCAGCAAAAAACCGAGGGCAACTATTTCGACGTGCATTCCGCTGATGGCAAGCATGTGTAAAGTCCCTGTCGCCATCAGTTCCTGCTGCTGCTCCCAGTTGACTTGCTGTCTTTGACCAAAAACCAATGCAGCTGCCAGCGGGGCTTTCTCAAAGCGGACCCAACGGTGCAACAAGCGATCAATCCCGTTGACCGTCATAGCCCGAATCCTACTCAGCGGTCTCGTCCATCGCGTCGACTGGCGCAAGATCTGCTTCTCACTGTCGGCCGAAAGAAGTGTCAATCGTCCATATCGGGACTGATGATCGGCAAAGTCGAAACCGCCAGGATTGGTTGCTGGCCAGATTCGCCGCACACTCCCGTACACCTCAACCACGTCACCAGGAAGAAATCGTGACACACGCCCATCGACAGTGAGCGACGAGTTGGCACGCACAGCCTGCCATCCGCTTGCCCCGGAGATTGCCTCACAACGCACGTTCCATTGAGTCCGCCAAGGAACACTCCTTGGATCACCCTGACGATGGTTGGGGTTCGGCTTCCAGATCGGGGCGGAGAGAATCTCAGCCCGCACTGCAATCGGCCGGCTCTTTCGACTCACCAACCCGGAAAAATCATCTTTTTGCGCCGGAAGCGAAACAAGCCCCCAATAAAGGCCCAGCAAAGAGCTGGCCACAAGAACGGCTGGCACGGTCCCGCTGGTTATCTCGCGAGATTCTCTGGGACTCCTCGAAAACAAGAACGTCGCACGCCGACGGAGAAGTATCCAAGTCCAGATTCCAGCACTGAGAATCAAAACGGTTGACGCTGCGACTCTTAGGCTCTGAGCTCCAGCATCTTGAGTTGCCGTAGAGGGGTTAGCTAATAGCCAGGAAACAATTGTTTGCCCCAGCCAGCCGCCTGAGACAACGGCGACAGCCAAGAGTAGCACTGGGTGGTTTTGCAGTAGCCTAGAAGGAGTCTGCCTCAATCGCTGATTCGCATCAGGATGGAAAGGAGTCCATGTTCGCCACCACGATTTCAGCATCGCTCTCTCAGCAATGCTGGGAAAGCAAAGGGGCTGACGCGACTAGCTAACGAGACTCTTTGACACATCCGTTCGGTAGGCAACAAAGGCGGGGATGATACCGGCCAAAATGGCTAGAAGCATTAGACCAGGAACTAGAGCCCATTCAACATCCGTGATCGTAAGAAAACCAATTTTTACACCAGTTTGGGTTTCGACAAATCCGCTCATCAATGCGCCGGCACCGTGACCAACCACCCACCCAAGAATTCCTCCGCCCACCGCGATCAAGACGGATTCAGCCAAAATGATCGTCACCACGGAATCGCGTCGAGCACCCAGTGCGCGCATCACTGCGATATCGCGTTTCCGATCGTTCATAGAATTGTAAATACTCACCAAAATGCTTACCGCACTCACGCAGCAAACGACGGAGGTGAGAACAAGTAACGTGTACTTAATCGGCTCAATAACCATACCGAGCAACATTCCGATCTGCTCGAGTGGAGAAACGGCCTGAACGCCCGGGCGTTTATTGATCTCTTTCTGCATTTGCATCGCAAATACACCTTGGCCCGGTCGAACCAACACAGCAATCACGTCCCGCTTCTCCAGTTGCAATCTCTCTGGCTGGGACGCCCACTTTTCGCCTCTCTTAACATCCTCTTTGAGCTCATCTGGATGCAACTTGTCTTCAAACGCTCGCTGGTGACCATCCATCTTGTAGAAGCCCTCCAAGTTAATGAACGTGGCCCGATCGGTCGGCGTTCCAGTAGGATCCAAGATTCCCACCACCTTAAATCCCTCGCCGTGCCCCTTTCCCTCAGGATCGCCATGCGTCGTCTTGATAGTATCCCCAACCTTCACATTCATCTCGGCGGCAACCAGCGACCCCAGGACACTCTCAAAGTATCCGTTTTCCTCGTTGTAGTCTTCGAAGTTCCGTCCCTCCGCAAAGGAATACTTGCTGCTCGCTTCGCCGTACTCAAGCAGGTCAAAAAACTCCGGCTTGGTTCCGACAACTCGGAATCTTCCAAAGTAGTCACCGAGACAGACTGGAATTGCGAAACCGCCGCCCATGTAAAGACTGTACTTTCCACGTCGATCTGGCTCAGCGATCCGGCCTCCAATTTTCTGAATCTCTTCCTGTCGCTGATTCCCCGGCAAGTACTCGAGGTACTCATCGTACGAAATGACCTCGATCGGTTTACTCAAGTAAAACGCGGTGTTCAAGGTCAGCTGTAAAGCGCCACCCTTGGCTCCCACGATCATGTTGTAGCCAACGCCACTGTTGCGTCGAAATGACTCGGTAATCACCCAACCAATGCTGAGCACCAGCACCACGAGCGCCACTCCTAAAGCCATGCTGAGCATGGTCAGTCCCGATGCAAATCCGCGCTGAAGAATGTTCCGCCAAGCGATTTGTAATAGGTTCATCAGAGTTTCTCAAACTGTTGCGAGAATGTATCTCGGACTTATCTTACGAAGATCTGGCGTCGGAACTGTGGCCAGAAGCGACAAGATTAATCCCCTCTAGCTTCTCCACGCGATCAAACTGTTCAGCGACTTGCATCGAGTGAGTCACCATCAAAATTGAAACTTTTTCGTCGCGACAACATTGACGAATCAAGTCGATGATCTTCTGCTGGTTGCCAGGATCGATATTAGCCGTTGGCTCGTCGGCCAACAGTAACTTCGGACGATTGGCCAAAGCGCGAGCAATCGCGACACGCTGTTGCTGGCCAACCGACAAAGCCGCTGGCTTGTGACTCAACCGGTCACCCAAACCAACCCGATCAAGCAGATCCTTGGCACGATTGATATCGTGCTTGCCTGCCGCGAAAGTCATGCCCAAACGAACGTTCTCCAACGCGGTAAACCCGGCAAGCAAGTTAAAGGTCTGAAACACATAGCCAATCTTGGAAGCCCGAATCCGATCCCGACCAACTTCACTATGACTGGTCATGTCAATACCATCGATAAAGATGTCGCCCTCGTCTGGCGCCATGATCCCAGCGATGCAATTCAGCAAGGTTGTTTTGCCGCCACCACTCTCTCCGATCAGAACGGTTTGCTCCCCCTCAGCAATCGAGAACTCGGGCACATGCAAAACAGGCAGTTGCGTCCGATCTGGCATGCGGAAAGATTTCTTGACTTCAGTCAGTTTTAACATGAGGGACTAGGTTTCTCGATGAATTGCAATGTATTAATTCGTTCCTGGTCGCCCGCATCGAACGACTGCTGACAATAAGGCATGCATCGTTTGAGAGCCTGACTTGGAATCTACCGACGTCGGCGAACGGCACGTTCAATATCTCGTCGAGCATCATCCTTTTTCAACTTCTCACGCTTATCGTGGAGCTTCATACCTTTGCAAAGTGCGATTTCGCATTTGGCCACACCACGTTCGTTGAAGTACATTTTCATGGGCACTAAAGTCAGTCCCTTTTCCTTCGCTTTGCCGACCCACTTCAGCATTTCGCGTCTGTGTACGAGCAACTGCCGAGGCCGCTTTGGCTCGTGATTCCATACTGTCGCTTGCGGATATTCGGCAATGTCGCAACCGACCAACCACAGCGTGTCTCCCTGAACGCGGCCATAAGCCTCATCCAGCTGACACTTGCCGTCTCGCAGACTCTTGACTTCGCTGCCTCGAAGAATCAATCCACACTCGAGCGAATCGAGAATCTCGTATCGATGCCTAGCCTTGCGATTGTCGCTGATGATCTTACGAACCGGCCCCGTCGCCTTTGCCTTCCCAGACTTGCCTTTCAACTTCTGCGCAGCCTTACCGCCACCACTTTTCGCTTTCGGCTTAGTAGGTTTGGGCTTGGTCGGCTTGGAAGATTTCTTACTCAGGGTAGAGGTCCCATCCTGCAAATTTGTTTTTTGACATCATCCATCAAGCAGCAGACACGAAACAACAGGCAACGTTTCTGTTACAGGAGACGACAGCAGAACAGATTGTTCGGGTTTGACCTCACGACAGGGTCAGATCCAGAATTCCGTTGTGTAGGCAGACCAATCATACGCATTTCGCGGCACTTGTGTTCGAGCGCGGTCAACATGGGCGAACCTACTTGGCTAATCCCTCAAAATCCTTACTTGGAGCCACCGCTTTCAGCACTTTTTACCTCTGCTCAGAATTGCCGAATCGACTACAATAGACGCAGTTCTTTCAAAATTTGTCCGCCTGCCTTTCCGTCTTATCTTTTGAGAATTGACGGATTGGCCAGTTGCTTGGGGTGTTATCTCACCAATGAGTTTCGATCTTCCCGTTCTCAGCTCCGATTCAGCGTCAGATTCTGCTGGATCGTGTCAGGTTACTCCTACCAATTTCGAGCCAACGAAGCGTTTGCCGCCATGGCTACGACGTGACCTGCCGAAAGGCAACTTTGACAACTTCACCGCGGGTCTACTTGATGAGCTGAAGTTGGAGACCGTCTGCGACAATGCCAAATGCCCCAACCGCATGGAATGCTACTCGCAGAAGACAGCGACCTTCATGATTCTCGGAAACGTCTGCACGCGGCCTTGCGGATTTTGTGCCGTTTCTCGTGGTAAGCCAGAAGAACTAGAAGGCGATGAGCCAACCCGAGTTGCGGAGGCAGCTCACCGACTTGGGCTCAAGCACGTGGTGATTACTTCCGTCACTCGTGATGATCTGCCAGACGGAGGCGGTGAGCATTTCTATCAGACCGTCATCGCAGTTCGCGATCGTACGGGAGCCACGATCGAGGTTTTGACGCCCGACTTCGTGCGGCACAAACACGGCTTGGACCGCGTCATTGAGTCCGCCCCTGAAGTATTCAATCACAACATGGAAACTGTTCCACGGCTTTATCGCCGCGTCCGTGGCCCGAAAAGCGAATACAACTGGACGCTTGAGCTACTTCAATACATCAAGCGGAAGAACCCAAGTATCAAGACTAAGAGCGGTCTCATGCTGGGGCTCGGAGAAACACGCGAAGAACTACTTCAGTGCCTTTCGGACTTGCGCAAGTACGATTGCGATTTCTTGACACTCGGCCAATACCTTCAACCTGGTGCCAAGTACTTAGCGGTTGATCGCTATGTGCCACCCACCGAGTTCACGGAACTAGGCGAGATTGCCAAGAAGATGGGCTTCGAGAAAGTAGCCAGCGGACCCTTTGTTCGCTCGAGCTATCACGCCCGCGAAATGGCCGAAGACTAGCTAGCCTCTATTAGCATGCCGGAAATCAAGTGAGCAACAAGGCACTCTAGCCGTCGGTTCTTCCAAAGTACTTAAAGCGGCCCCAGCGGCTTGCGTTAACGAAGCTCAGTACACACACGACGTGCAATCTCCGGAGTTCCTCAGGGTCCTCAACGAAAGCCTGCACAACGTAACCGTTGCTGTAGAACATCAGGCCGCCGCGGGTAGGGGTGACCAATTTTGCGAATTCACACTGGTGACAGAAGTTAGTCGGGATCATTATGAGGCATTGGCGATAGAATAAAGTCCGACATTCCAGTGGATTTGCAGTTTGTTGCACCCTACCTGACCGCGCACCTCGAGGTATCAACCGTGCTGAACCTTTTTAGCCCTCCTTCCTCTGTTATGAACCGAAACCACGCTGCTGGCTTCTCGGCATTTCTATTTGGAATTTTGCTCTTCGGTCTCAGTTCACAGACGATACTCGCCCAGGACACCAAATCTGTGACAGATCCGAACAAGCTCTTTGAGCCTCGCTCTTATGCGGACCAAAACGGAAACGTCCTCAACTATCGATTGCTCAAGCCGCTGGACTATGATCCGACCGAAAAGTATCCGTTGATCGTGTTTCTCCACGGAGCGGGAGAACGCGGTGAGGACAATTTGGCTCAGCTCAAACATGGCATGCAAGATTTTTGTGAGCCGGCCCGTCGCGAGAAGATGAAGTGCTATGTTCTCGCCCCGCAATGCCCCAAAAATCAGAAGTGGGCAGATGTTGACTGGACTCAGGATCACGTTGCACTGCCCGACTCAATTAGTATTTCGCTGCGACTCGTTTTCGAAGTCTTGGACAGCATGGTCGAGGATGCGGCCATCGATAAGAACCGAATTTACATCACCGGCCTGTCGATGGGCGGCTATGGAACTTGGGACGCTATCTATCGCCGCCCTGATTTCTTCGCTGCTGCTCTACCGATCTGCGGCGGAGCTGATCCCAAGACAGCAGAAACAATCAAGCACATACCGGTCTGGTGCTTTCATGGTGACAAAGACCGAGCCGTAAGAGTGCAATTCTCTCGTGACATGATTGATGCACTCGAGAAAGCTGAAGGAGAACCGAAGTACACGGAATACCCTGGAGTCGGCCACGATAGCTGGACCAGAACCTACGCAAATCCAGAAGTACACGAATGGTTGTTCTCCCAAAGACGCGTAAACCGTAAATTTCAGGATACGAAAGCGGCTAAATAGTTTGAAAACGAAGTCCAAAAGAAACGGCAATAACTGCTAGAGCTTGTAGTGGATTTCGCCAGAAATTTACCTGCGTTGGAATCTGGACGAATCCGCTACCAGTGACCGCCTCTGTGGCGGATGCCAATAGTAAAAGACAAATGAACGCTAACCGCCCGTGAAACAATCTGTTTCAGACTTGAAACCGAAGCACCAGGCTGTGCTTTTCCCTTCATTGGGATATGTGGATCCCAAGCGGGGGCGCTGTCGCGCTTTCATACATGGCCGCGTTTACATCGACGGCAAGGTTCCGCTGGGCAACAAAATTATCCTCAAGGGACTGAAGCGGAAAATGAAAGCGGCCCCGGAAGATTTTGAAGGAGAGCCCTTTCAGTCCCGCATCGATGGATTCCTTGCCGCTCCTGGTCGACGACGTCGGATCGTGCTCCAAGTTGGCCAGCAACAGTATCGCTTGCTAAGACGCACCCGGCGAGATGGCACATTCTACGGCTCGTTGAGTCTTCCAGAGCCCATCGCTGGGCAACTAAGAGACGGCGAGGAATCGCGAATTGTCTCCATGAATCTCCTGCGTTCCCAAGACGCTCGAGGCATGATCGCCGCGACGGTAGGCAGCATTCACTTTGTGCCTCCACGGGGCCTGAGTGTCATCAGCGACATTGACGACACCATCAAGTTTACCGAAGCAACCAGCTCGACGAAGATGTTGACGAACACCTTCCTCAAGCCCTTCGAGGTCATTCCCGGAATGGCCGATCTGTACCGAGGCTGGCAAGCAGAAGGCTGCGATTTTCACTATGTCTCGAGTAGCCCTTGGCAGCTCTATGAAGCTCTTGCTGAATTGTGCCTTACCACTCACTTCCCTGCGGGCAGCATGCATTTGCGTTACTTCCGAGTCCGTGATCAGCTAGTCAAGAAGCTGCAACGTGTTAGAAAGCACTCCAAGGTTCCAATCATTGCCGGGATATTGCGGAGACTGCCGAAGCGACAGTTCATTCTTGTAGGCGATAGCGGCGAAAAGGATCCTGAAATCTACCGTTTTCTCGCCGAAAAATTCCCTCGTCAAATCCGAGGTATTCTTATCCGCGACATCGCAGCGCGTCGGATGAATCATAAACGCCTGGAACGACTGATTAAGACATCGCAAGAACACCAGGTGCTCTTCCGTGTCTTCGAAGAGCCCGAAGAACTTGCAGATGTGGTACTCGCACTAAAGCAAAAGATTGCGTAACAGGTACTAAAAAGGAGGCTCTGTTGACTAATTGTGAGCGACATGGCATTCACTTGATTTCCGAGCTGCCCAGTAGAACCTAGTGCATCGTTGTTCTAGAACCTCGAGCATTACGTTGTGAATGCAAGATCTCCTGCTTCGGCTTCAACCAGCTCTCAAGTACGCTTGTGACAGGTGCATAGCCCCTTTTCGGCACGGAAGAAGAAGCAAACTCCACACCATCCACCAAACCGCCTCCCGATGGCTTGAAGGCCTGGAGGAGGCTGGGAAGACGCACAGGGTTATCCCAATCGAATTTCGCCGCCATTGGATTTCCCGCTCGATCTTCTAGCAGTGCCCCCTTTCGAACTTCTCCACCCTCCACTGCGATCTCTAAATCGCCAGCGAGATTGACCGTTGGGCTGCCAGACAAATCAACGTGAAACCACAGACCAATACGTCCAAAGCCCTCGGTCCCGGCGGGTGCAGCTTGCAGATGTTCCGGCAATATCACTCCGAGCTGCCGACTAGCAACCTGCAGAAACTGACGTTGGATCTCGCCGTGCCCGATCTGCATCAGCCCCCATACTCGCGTGAGACCGGCAAGCGACGCATCCAAGTCCTTGAGCACAACTCGGCCTTGCCCCGTCACTATTTCAGGAGCGTTCCAGCTGAGTGTCGCAAAATCGATTTTTTGAATAGTCAATTCCTGAACCGGCTTCTGAGCCCGATTAATCAACAGCCTCCAGCCATTGGAATCGAAGCCCAAAGTGGCGGAGCCGAGAAGCTCCGCACCGTCTCCGAAACTCGAAATCCCCGGCTGAAACCATCTCACCAACGAGCAGGGCAGGGGAGTTTCGTTGGAAACAAAGTTCAACTCCGTCCTCTGATTGCCTTCACCGTGGAAACGCGTCAATGAGATCCGAATTGGCTTTTTGTCCCGATACTGTTGCGAAACGATATCCAGCTCAAGACTTGTCTCCGAGGTTGTCGGAAAGACATGCAGATCCGCACTAGGAAAGCTTTGTGGCTTAATCCCGCCTTGGATGACGACATTCGCAAACTGCAACTCAAGCTCGCAGTCTTGTTCGCTCGGTCTAATCAATAAGTCTTTGAGCAGCGAATAGGCACCAGCCATACGTGAGCCTTCGACAGCAAGATCATACACTTTCATGCGTTGGAGCTGATTTGACCACTGATGGTCAATGACTCTTGCTATGGCGTAGACGACTTTGTTTTCCGGGTCACGAATCTGCAGACCATGAAGTCGCGTCCGAGTTGGAGACAACAGTTCCACCTGCTCAATGGACACATTCACGCCCAACCGCTGGCTCAGGAGTTCCTCCCAAGCCGCAACTTGCCGCGCGTGGTTGAGCCCAGCATACTGCAAGAGACTCCAAACCAGACAGAGCACGAGAGGAACAACTGACAGCGTTAAGAACGCAAGACGCACCAAAGTGCGCCGCGATGATTCATGTATCTTTCTGTCAGCTTGCTTTGCCATCCTTGGCTAGCTCATCGAATAAGTTTGCTGTCCGGGCTGATTCCGCCTTCGTGCTGGAAAACGAGCCAGACTCTTAACTGCACAAGGATACTTCTCGCACAGGTCTTGCGTCTACGCCGACAAACATGGCCGATAAAATGCTAGCAATCTCGGCCCACGAGTACGCTGACTCTACTCAACCCATTGCGGATCAGGCGTCATTTCGGGGGCAACAGGGCCTCCAGCATCAGCCCTTCCGCTGCCTTCCAGCCGACTAATAGCTTTCACACTCATGTCTTGATCACACTGGATTTGGCAAGAGAGCCGAACTCCTCTGAGCTCACGTGCGGCTAAGCAATCCTTCTCTGCTTGAGTCATTTTGCTTGGCTCGCCGCCGACGAATTCAACTCGGCAGGTCGTGCACTTTCCCATTCCACCACAGGCGTGCAGCTGATCGACCTTGGCATCTTCTTCCATTGCCAAAACCAGACGTTTGCCGCTCTCGACTTCAAATTCTCCGTAACCTTCGACTGTTAGCTTGGGCATCAAATCCTCTCCTGTCATGAACTGTTCGCTAGATGGTCTGAAAATAGAGCAGTTTCGCCCTTCGGTCGAGCCCTCGTATGAGATGGCTACAAAGCCTGCTTCCGCTGGCGCTGTGCCTGCGTGTCAGAGAACCTATACTTGGGCCTCAATTTCTGCTTCTCTTTGCTCGCATCTCGGTTCGCTATGTCAGGCAACACTTTCGGCCGTAACTTCTGTGTCACCACTTTCGGCGAGAGCCATGGCCACGCATTGGGTTGTGTTGTCGACGGATGCCCTCCTGGCCTGGAACTCTCCGAAACCGACCTTCAAGGCGACCTCGACCGCCGGAAGCCCGGCCAATCTCGATTCACGACTCAACGAAAAGAGGCCGACGAAGTTCGTATTCTGTCGGGGGTTTTTGAAGGCAAGACCACGGGTACGCCAATCGGAATGGTGATCGAGAATACCGACCAGCGCTCTAAAGATTACAGCAACATCAAGGAGCAGTACCGGCCGGCTCACGCTGATTTTACTTACGACCAGAAGTATGGCTTTCGAGACTATCGCGGAGGCGGCCGTGCCTCTGCGAGAGAAACCAGCATGCGAGTCGCCGCTGGTGCGATCGCCAAAAAATACTTGAAGGAGCGTTACGGAGTACAGGTTCGCGGCTTCCTTTCGCAGCTCGGCCCAATTCGCCCGATAAATCATGACTGGGACACAGTCGAACAGAACCCTTTCTTCTTTCCCGATTCAGAAGGCATTCCTGAACTTGAAGGGTTCATGTCCAAGCTTAGCAAAGACGGCGACTCGATTGGCGCCAAGATCACGGTCGTCGCTTCAGGCTGCCCCGCCGGTTGGGGTGAGCCCGTATTCGACAAGTTAGACGCCGAGATTGCCTATGCCCTAATGAGCATCAATGCTGTTCGGGCAGTAGAACTCGGCGATGGCGTTTCTGTTGTTGAGCAGCGTGGTACCGAACACCGCGATGAGATCACCAAAGATGGCTTCCAGTCGAACTCTGCTGGCGGCACACTTGGTGGCATCTCAAGTGGCCAAGACATTGTGGCTCACATTGCTCTCAAGCCAACATCTAGCTTACGGCTCCCAGGCAAGAGTGTGGACCGCTCGGGCAATGAAATTGAAGTGATTACAAAAGGCCGTCATGATCCCTGTGTCGGCATTCGAGCGACGCCGATTGCCGAAGCCATGCTCGCACTCGTGCTCATCGATCACGCACTTCGCCACCGCGCCCAAAACGCCGACGTCATCGCTGCGCAGCAGCAATAGCCCCTAGCACTGAACTGAAGACGTTTGCCGACCGGATGCCGGGGCCGAGGCTTCAATCGCCCCGATGCACTAGCAAGACATCCCACTTACTGCGTCAGCATCACCCAAGAAACCGCCAGATCCGCTGACGCAGGCTCGATTCATTGCAAATATGAAACATGCGAGCTTGAAACACCACGTTTCATCATACACCAATCACGACTTGACGACTGGGCCAGACGCACCATCTTTCCCTTGCTGGTGTAGGGATATTTCTCTAACTGGTATCCTAGCAAAATGACGCCCCGATCTGATGTCCCACCGCATTCCCGTGAGGATCACCGATAGCCACTTGAAACTGCATTACTGCGGTGCACTCATTCGCCTTACCCTTTTATAACCTGACGTGTCAGTGCGGCGATAAACCGCGAGCAAACGAACCAGCTTTTCCCCTCGCTCACGCTTCGGTTTGCGATCTACGGAGCATCAATTCGGAAAAGTGGTGTAGGAGCAAACTCACTCGTGAGCAGCAAGTGTTTATCGCCATCTGCAAAACAGACGCTCTCACCTTGTTTGCGAATTGGTATCTTGAATAGAGACCTGTCGTAGCTCTTCGCAAACCTCCAGACTTCCTGCTTACTCTTGTCATTGCGCACCATCAGAATTCCGGCACCGTAGCTGCACAGTACAAGCGACTTGCCGTCGCGAGAAATATCGCCCCCCGTTGCCAGCGGCATGACAATCTCTTGAATCAATTCTGCCTCAGTTTCGTGAGCTCCCTTCAGCTGTCTGGCATCACATTCGAAAAACTGAGACTTGTACTGCGTCTTGCTAGGCAGCCAAAAACTCTTTCGCTGCGGATCGTAGGCAATTGCCTCGCAGTTATGCGAGCCGTCGGGATAACGCAACTCGATGCTTCCGAAGCTCTTGGTGCGAATCTGCAAATAATCCTTTACATCCTGCAGCGGAGGAACCTCAACGATGTACAGCATCACGGCAGATCGCCTCTCGTCATTGTCGCCGACATCCGCGATCGCCAAGTACTCCTTGCCGTCGCGTTCAAACGAACACATGTCTTCCCAATCGATCGCTTTGGCATCGGTGAGCCAGAGTTGACATAAGAACCGCCCATCACGACGGTATGCGAATACGCGAGGCTTCCCGCCAGAATCATTGTGACTCCAGACCACTTGCCCACCATGCGTCACACAGACTCCGCTACTCTCGTTCAGCGTCTTGCCTTCCAGCATGACCTTGCTTTCGTCGGCAACCGGAATCATAGCGAGAAGTAAGGGGAGCAAGAGCATTTCTATGACCTTGTATTCAAATCAATTGACTTGCGAAAATGGCCTCTCCGTAGCTTAAGGCCTGGCCCAAGAAGAGCCGTGCTTCTGTGCTACGCCCAAAGCAATGACGACGACTTTTACGACGTCCGCTAAGACACAAAAAAACAGCGGCCGAGAACGGCCGCTGTTTCATTATTTTCTATTTGTGTGCTTTAGGCTAGGAAGCAGACTCTTCGGAAGGAGCTTCCTCCTCGCCACCGCCAACCGCAACCGGCTCTTCTTCCGGAACTTCTCGGTTCTCACCGTGGAAGCCGAGGCGAACCACCTTGTCTTCGTCATCACGAATAACATCGACGATGATGGTGTTCACGCCCTCAAACTTGCCACGCAGGATATCTTCAGCGAGCGGATCTTCGATGCGTTGCTCCAATGCACGACGCAGCGGACGAGCACCATAATCGAGGTTCGCACCCTTATCGATCAAGAACTCCTTCGATGCATCCGTCAGTTCGAGTTCATAACCACGATCAAGCAGCCGCTCACGAACCTTGGCCAGTTCGAAGTCGATAACCTTCTTGAGGTCTTCCTTCTTCAAGTGACGGAAGATGATGGTGTCATCCAGACGATTCAAGAACTCTGGACGGAACACGCGTTCGATCTGGTCCATGACCCGCGACTTCATATTGTCGTAGGAAGAATCGTCATCCGGCTTCTGGAAGCCAAAGGCTGACTCGTTCTTAATCGCGTCCGCACCCGCGTTTGTGGTGAGAATCAAAATCACATTGCGGAAGTCAACGTGACGGCCGAAGGAGTCAGTAAGACGTCCCTCTTCCATGACTTGCAGCAACATATTGAAGATGTCTGGGTGAGCTTTCTCGATTTCGTCGAGCAGAACCACCGCGTAAGGACGTCGACGAATCTTCTCAGTCAACTGACCGCCTTCTTCGTAGCCGACATAGCCGGGAGGAGCACCAATCAGACGACTGATGTTGTGCTTCTCCATGTATTCACTCATGTCGATGTGCACCAACGCATCGGAGTCACCGAACATGAATTCAGCCAAAGCCTTGGCGAGCAAAGTCTTACCAACACCTGTCGGACCAGCGAAGACAAAGCAGCCGGTCGGACGCTGAGGATCCTTCAGGCCACTGCGGCTTCGGCGAACAGCCTTGGCCACTGCAGAAACAGCCGCATCCTGACTGACGACCCGTTTGTGCAGCTCGTCTTCCATTTCCATCAAGCGAGCCGAGTCTTCGGTGCTCAGACGTGTCAACGGAATGCCAGTCATCTTGGAGACGACTTCTGAGATTACGTCTTCGTCAACGACGCCATCGGTCTCGCGGCTCTTCTCACGCCACTCGCGAGTAATATCTTCCTTCTTCTTGCGAAGCTTGTCTGCCTTATCTCGCAGAGAAGCTGCCTTCTCGAAGTCTTGATTCGCGACCGCGTCTTCCTTGTCCTTGTTCAAGTTCTCAATGTCATCATCGAGCTCTTTCAAGTTTGGTGGCTTGGACATATTGCGAAGACGGATTCGAGCACCTGCCTCATCGATCACGTCAATTGCCTTGTCAGGTAGGCACCGCGCGGTGATGTAGCGTTCGCTCATTTCAACAGCAGCAACTAACGCATCGTCGGTAAACTTCACTCGGTGATGCTCTTCGTAACGCTCACGCAATCCCTTGAGGATTTCGATCGTCTCGTCCTTGCTCGTCGGCTCGACGATAATTTCTTGGAATCTTCGGGCGAGAGCATTGTCCTTTTCGATATACTTGCGATACTCGTCGAGAGTCGTAGCACCGATGCACTGAATTTCACCACGAGCCAGAGCCGGCTTCAGGACGTTCGCAGCATCGATAGCACCTTCGGCACCACCAGCACCAACTAAAGTGTGCAACTCGTCGATGAAGAGGATAGTATTCTTAGCTCGACGTACTTCGTTCATGACCGCTTTGATTCGTTCTTCGAACTGACCACGGTACTTTGTTCCAGCGACCATCATCGCGAGGTCAAGTACGACAATACGCTTGTCGCACAAGATTTCAGGCACATCGCCAGCGACGACTCGCTGAGCGAAACCTTCTACAATCGCCGTCTTACCAACGCCTGCCTCACCCAGGAGAACAGGGTTGTTTTTGCTGCGTCGGCAGAGTACTTGGACGGCACGCTCAATCTCGCGACTACGTCCAATGACCGGATCGAGTTTGCTTTGCTTGGCGAGTTCAGTTAGATCGCGACCAAAGCTGTCGAGTGCAGGAGTCTTGCTCTTTCCACTCTTAGAGGAACCGCTCGCTTCGCGTTCTCCACCACCTTCGCGGGATGGACGGTCTTCGCTGCTGTCCATGCCGTGACCGAGTAGGTTCAGCACTTCCTCGCGAACGTCGTCTAGTTTGAGCCCCAGGTTCATGAGCACTTGCGCCGCGACACCTTCTTGTTCGCGGAGCAGTCCGAGCAAGATGTGCTCAGTGCCGACATAGTTGTGATTCAAGTTCCGAGCCTCTTCCATCGAGTACTCGATGACCTTTTTAGCGCGAGGCGTTTGCGGAAGCTTGCCGATCGTGACCATCTCTGGTCCACTTTGGACTAGCTTCTCAACCTCGAGTCGAATCTTTCGCAAGTCGACGTCAAGGTTCTTTAGAACATTCGCTGCAACTCCGCTACCTTCCTTCACCAAGCCAAGCAGAATGTGCTCTGTGCCGATATATTCGTGGTTAAAGCGTTGTGCCTCTTGATTCGCGAGTTGCATTACTTTGCGGGCGCGATCTGTAAATCTCTCGTACATTCCCTGGTCCCCTATCGCCGACTGTCGCCTCTTCCTACGAAGGAATTACAACGGAACAGCATGGAGTTGTTTTTGTTAGCCACTACAACAATTGCGGTAGCACCGTTGTCGATCCGCAGCACATGAGTCATACGATGTATGCCCTAGCTGCCATCTCGACCGATCACAAAAGGTTCTTACCCCTCGTTGCAAACTCTATGCCACTGCCTCAAAGGTGTCAAAATAGCACGATTGTGGCAAGTAGGCATGGTGCGAATTCAACCGTCCAACTCTACCTGCCTCAAGAATTTGCCCCGAGTCGGTATGCGGCTCCAATTTACAGTAAAAAATCGATTCACTGACCTGAGCCAAGAGTCCTCTACCAATAGTATCGGTTTTGACCAGTCATACAGAGATCAAAAAATCGAGCTAGCTTTTCTCCGAGACGTCCTGATTAGCCGCTTCCTGGGACATTGCACTGCCATCGCTATTGGCCACCATTTCGGCCTCGATTAGCTCGGATTCCCGAAGAATTTCAAATTGCCAGCCACCCGCCGAATCCCAAAGTTGAAGCTGTTCGAGACGCTTCAACGCTGCTTTTCTTCGTCCAGTTTGACGCAAGACACCTACCAAAGTCATCGCTGCAGCAATGTCCTGCGGGTGCTTCCCCAAAATGTCCAACAGCTTGGCTTCAGCTTCGAACCACCTGCCACGCAAATATTCGCGCTGAGCTTGGGAAAAGATCTCCTCGCTATTTGGCGCGACCTCTTCCAGAAGGCGGCCGATCGAAAACTGACTTCGAACGGACTCAAAACACCAGAATCCGCCAACAGCCAGCCACCCCATTGCGACCAACCAACCCGAGATCCAGGCGGACCACACAAAGGTACATATCAGTAGGCCGCAAAGCATCCACGAAAAACCTACGGACACCAGCAAGCCTTGCATTTCACCACGAAGCCAAGCCGGAGCTAGACCAGGCCATAAGCCTACCAGTCGAAGTTGCATGTGTTGTTCAGCCTTGAATGCCTGAAAAAACCACGAAGGAATTTCACTTTACCCGATTGGCAGCTTCGGATGCAAAGGACATTTGCAAGACTCTCCGGCAGCAAACGCCTAAGCAATACGGCCTGTGAGGCCCTCGCTGGTTTCGCGATCCAGCGAAGCACGGTATCCTCTACGATCAGCCTTTGCCATCCAAGTCACTTTTTTCTGCGGCTCGCAGCGGCCGCCATCTGCTATGAACGCTCCAACTGTCCGCGGCATTGTCCATGTCGTCGAAGAAACCAAGACCTATGGTCAAAAAGGTTTTCGCAAGCGACTCGTTGTCCTCGAACAGGACAACGGCCGATTCCAGAACTACATTCCAGTCGAGTTCCTGCAAGACGCATGCGATCAAGTGGACGGCCTGAATGTCGGTGATGATGTCGAAGTGACGTACCGATTGAATGGTCGAAAATGGCAGCGTGATCCACAAAGCGAAGTCAAATACTTCCTAAGCTGCGAAGCAACAAGCTACAAAGTCGTTGGTGGACCTGGCGATCCAGGCGGCGGAGATGCCAATTCGGCTCTCGATGAAGCTGCTTATGAGGACGATGACGAGGTGCCGTTCTAGCAGTCGCAGCTAACGCAAGCTTCGATAATAAATTCCGTGGCGTGAACTCAAGGCTCCGCAAGATGCAAAACAGTATCAAAGGCGAGTTGCGCGGAATTCTGATTTTTGTAGCAGTGCTTTGGGCGGTACTCGGCCTAGATGCAATCCTGTCCTACGATCTGACGAAGTGGGGCCTGGTCCCAAGGACTTTGTGGGGCTTGATTGGAATCGTTACCTCTCCATTCCTCCACGCTGGTGTCCTCCACCTCCTCAGCAACACCGTTCCACTAGTTGTGCTGCTCACACTTTTTGCTGGATCTCGAAGCCGAACCTGGGAAGCGATTCTAGAAATCGCGATGACAGGCGGCGCGCTGCTTTGGATGCTTGGCAGAAACGGCGACAGTAACCAGCCCGTCATCCACGTTGGAGCTAGTGGACTGGTCTACGGTCTGATTGCTTTTCTTATCGTCGCCGGATTTCTCGAACGACGCCCTATTTCACTGGGCGTGGCAATTCTAGTGGGCTTTCTCTACGGAGGAACGCTTTTGTACGGAGTACTCCCAACGCAACCCGGAGTATCCTGGGACGGACATCTCTTTGGAGCCCTCGGCGGCGCAGCAGTAGCTTATTTCAATCTCGGCAAGCCCCAGATGGACTCAGTAAAAAGCAATCCGCCTACCTAGCTCTGAACGTTTACTCTGGATCCAGCGCCGGACCGCCTATCCCAGCACCCTGTGGCATGTATTTGCACAAGAAGATACCGAAGAAGTAAAGCAAAACTAACGGAGCAAAGAGCCCAACCATGGAATAGATTTCTGGCGGGCTCAACGCCATCGACAAGAATGCGATCACAAGCACTGCGATTCGCCACTGCGAGACGAACGTATCGACTCCAACCACTCCAAATCGATGAAGTCCCAGCATCGCAATCGGCAGTTGGAAGGCGATTCCAAAGCCGAGTGGCAAGAAGAGGGCGAAGGACATGTAGTCATTGAGCCGCGGCGTAAACTCTACATCTAACCCCGTCGAATAGTTCATCAAGAACCCAAGCACGAGCTTGAAGACGACGAAAAACGCCAAGCAGACACCCGCGAGAAACAAGCCTAAACTCAGCGGTAAGTACCAATAGACGTAGCGTCGTTCGTGAGGATAAAGTCCTGCAGCTAAGAACTGCCAGATATGCCAAAAGATCCCTGGGCTAGCCAAAACGACGCCCGACACCAAACCAGCCTTCAACCAGATCATAAAGCCCTCGGTGGGATTCAGACTGATCAATTTGTTTTTAATGGGACGCCAAAGCAGTACTGGCTGCAGCCGATTCAATTCATTCAGCGTAATCCCCTTCCATGCATTCTCAGGCTCCATAGCAGCCAGCATAGAGCGGCCAGCTAAGTCATTTCCTGACGCATCGGCCTCTTTGTCCGCGTTCTTTTTTCCTGAAGTCTTGTCCGCCGCTTCCTTCTTTTCCGCATCCTTCTCGGCAGCTTTTCCATTGGCTTCAGAGGCTTTTTCTTCCGCCTCGTCTGGGGCGGGCAAGGCCGACTTTTCTAAGCTCTGATTCGATAACTGGGCGATCAATACCGGATCAACAAAGACCGGCTCTGGCATCATTCCTTGGGTAGAAAGCCAAGCCTGAAACGCGTCAGTCGGCTCCTCACCGTTTACATTTTTGTAGGCCTCGATCGCCTGCGCCACGTGGAAGTCACGAATCGCGGCTTTTAAGGGAGACTCCACGAACTTCACAATCTCATTGGCGAAAAGCAGACTCACAATCGTGGCAATGCCAAGCCAAATCAGTGCTTTGCCGAGGCTCTTGCGCAGTTCCTCGAGGTGCTCCCCAAAAGACATGGAGCTTTTTTCAAACAGATCGTCGGCTGGCAATTTGTTGTTCATTTTGGATCCTGTTGTGCGAAATCGTCTCGCAGTACAACCGCGCCGAACTGCAAGACGCTCCATTGTCTGCAGTTTAGTCGGGTAAGTGAAGCGCCAATTAGCATTGGGCGGTTGAAGGTACGAATAAGCTCACGGCTTTCCATCAGATGCGTCTCATTTTCGCCATTGCTGAAGAAAATGCTGGCATATCGTTTACATTGACCAAGCATCCCCTTACCTTTTCAAGCAAGCTTCGCTCGTACGATGGATTTTACCAGAGAAACTCGAAACCGATGACTTACGCCAATGACTGATGCCTATCCAATGCGAACAGCACCTTTCTTCCGCGACTACCTTTGGGGCGGGAGGAATCTGCAGACCGTTCTTGGCAAGGCAATTCCTGAGGACGGGGTGTGGGCAGAGAGCTGGGAGATAATCGATCACACAGAACATCAAAGTCGTGTCACAAACGGGGCCTTAAAAGGTCGCACGCTGCGTGACCTCGCTCTATCGGACCCAGATTGGCTCTTCGGCAATATCGCGTCACAGCTCGAGGCTCTACCGCTCCTGCTAAAGTACTTGGACTGCCAGAGAGTACTTAGCGTTCAGGTACATCCTGACGACGATTACGCCGCTGGGATGCAGCCGCCCGATTTGGGGAAAACCGAGGCTTGGTACGTCATCTCCGCTCAACCAGGTGCCAAGCTCTATGCTGGTCTTAAAGAAGGAGTCGATGTCCGGGCCCTGAAATTCGCGATCGAAGCCGGAACGCTACAAGATTGCCTCCATGTGATTGAACCCCAAGCGGGCGAGTGTGTATTCATTCCCGCTGGGACAGTCCACGCACTTGGAGCGGGCGTGTTGGTTGCCGAGATCCAGCAGGCTTCGAACACGACTTTTCGCTTGTTTGATTGGAATCGTGTTGACAAAGATGGCATTCCGAGAGCGCTGCATGTTTCTCAAGGTCTCGACGTCATCGATTTTGAGAGAGGTCCTTGCGAGATCCAGACGCCGCAGACAACCAGACAGGCTGGGCGAACAAGACTTGTCGAATGCGAGAAGTTTGTCCTCGATCGCTTGCAGTCACCGGCTGAAATGCAAATTGCCGGCGACCAACGATTTCATCTGCTCACTGCACCTCACGGCCCGGTCGAGATTCGTTGGGACACCGTCAACCATTCTCCCTTGGAAACGCTACAGGTCGGAGAATCCGTACTGCTTCCCGCTGCAATGCCGCCCATCGAGGTTACATTTCGTCAACCGCAGTCCGTTCTGTTGGATATGTATCTGCCAGGTTAGGCCCGAGAATAGCTAGTGTCCAAACTTCCGTTCGTGCGGATTGCTTGCATTAAGGGAGCTCAGCGACATCTTCTGTGGCTCGAGTCGCTTCAATCCCGATACAGAGATTGCTGGCATTGTCCGCAGGCGACGCCGAATGTGGCGTCCCACGATCACTCTGGCGTTTTGGACACGGCTTCGCCTACGATCTCAGGCCAAATCGGGCATTGGACGCTCGGAAAGGAAATATGATGTCACGGATTCGGACACTCTCAATCTTCGCCCTCGGGGTTTTGCTGTTCGCTGCATCGGGTTGCAGTAATCGTCCTGGCTGGGGGTTCTCATGGGGACAAGGCACGACCGCTCAGCAAAAAGCTCGCGCAACCGTCCACGATCCGTTTCCACTCAACGACATCGGCCCTGAAGTTGTCGGTGGTCGTCCACGTGAATTCTACAATCCGCAGCCGGAAGCAGTGCGAAACCAGAACACCCGGAACGGTTATTGACCCTCTCGTAGGAAACACGCGCCCAGAGCTTCGGATTCTTTGTTGCGGAGCTCGTCAAGAACTTCGGCCTTGCAACCGCGCGGTTTCAACGAACACTGTAGTGTTTACGACCTGCGGCATTTGTACCGCAGAAGTTCACTCGCTGACGCGCTGCCTTGCGTGCTCAATATCTGGAATCGCTTGAAGCCACCTACGCAGCTCATCTCTAGCTGCCGACGGCCGGAGAATCCAAGCGTCGTTGTGGTTGCGAAATCCTGTCGCCAAAAACGTAAAGTTCCCCTCCTGCCCCAAGCCTTCGATGAACTGCCTGGCTGCCGCGAGCCCTTTCCCATCGTCCTCATGGCAAATCAATTGAGGCCGATCTCCCAATCTTTTCAATCGCTCTCGCGCAGACCTGGGATCCGAGTCCTCAAATCCCCAATCACGCGAGCCATCGTAGTGACTATAAGTCACCATCGCGCACCACAGCTTGGCAATCTCATCATCACGTAATCCGATATAGTTGCATGCTATCGCGCCACGTGAGAACCCGGTGAGCAGCACAGCCTCTGCGTCCAAGTTGTATTTCGCGATGATCTCAGGAACGAGTCTTTTCGTTAGAGCAACCGTTGTGTCGGGTGAAAAAGTCGGCTTGTCGCCCCACCACCAGGTCGCCAATTCATAACCACCCTCTGTAAGAAACGGCAAGCACAGCCAGACGAAATCATTGCCTCTTGAAATACCGAATCCTAAGTTACTGCCTTCGGGTACACCATGTGACTCATCCCCATACTTGTTCTTGTAGCCACCATTTCCTGCAAACTCCACAATCAACGGATGCCGCTTCTCAGGCTGGTAGTTCTCTGGCAAGTAGAGAACATAGTAGGCGCCCTCGCTGATCGAAACCTTGACACGTCGACCAGCCGCTGGCGCGGCATCGGATAGCTCAGGCACTTTGAGATCGGGTTCGACCGTGCGAATGTCCGGCGCATTTTGCGAATGCACTGGGCCGCATTCCATAACAAGCAGGCAAAGAATCGCAATCGCTCGCATCAGCTAGCCCTCTTTCAAAGAAACAACTTACAGTCCTTCTGCGCAGCAGGTTCTCAAGGAGTGTTGGAGCCTGTGCGATGGGGAGGTCATCAATCAAGCTCGCAGCCGCCGCAAAACCACGATGTAGCTGAGGAACGTTACTGCTGCACTTCGCTGCAATGCGAGGATCAGCAAACCCGATGGGTCTTGGGAGCAGCGCACTACGAGACTCGTGCAATGGAGACTTTTCTCACCATGCCCGTGCCAGCTTTTAACGCAAACAACAAAAAACGACTCACGGCCAAACGAAAAGTGCCGAAACTCTTGACAATTTCCGCTACGCGAGTGCGAAAAGTCACTTAGTGCACGCGTTCGCCTGGCTTCGCACCGGAGTCAGGTGAAAGCAAGAACACTTCAGAGCCACCGGAACCGGCAGCAGCAACCATACCTTCGCTCAAACCAAACTTCATCTGACGTGGTTTCAAGTTTGCTACACAAACAACCAGGCGGCCCACCAAAGCCTCTGGCTCGTAAGCTGCCTTAATCCCAGCAAAAACGTTCTTGCGAACATCACCGCCAAGGCTCAAAGTCAGCTGCAAGAGCTTGCGGGCTTCAGGAACTTGTTCTGCCGCCACAATCCGTGCCACACGCAAGTCGACTTTGAAAAAGTCATCGATCGTGCACTCTTCCGCCATAGGCTCTGCCTTTAGCGGCTCATCCGAATCGTTCCAAGGATTGTCGGCTGGAGCAGCGCCCTCCGCGTTAACGTCTACGTCTTCTTTACTTTCTTCCACCATGGCTTTTACGTCTTCTTCTTTCACTCGAGTAAGCATGTGCTTAAATTTGTTTACAGGAGTTCCCAGCAGGGGCTGCTGGCTTTGCTCCCACCTATCTAACTCTTCTCCCAGCAACTCACCACACTGCTTGGCCAGATCCGGAAGGACGGGTGCCAAGTAAACGACTAGCTGCCGGAATAGATTGAGCGCTACAGTACACACTGCCCGCAGCTCATCTATTTTCGATTCATCCTTATTCAAAACCCAAGGCTGAGCATTCTCCACGTAGGGATTGGCTCGATCGGCCAACTCCATGATCAATCGCATGGCCTTGGCGTAGTCGCAATTCTCATATGCAGCTGCAATTTCGTCGCCTGCTTTGGCAGCCTGTTCGAACAGCCCGCCATCTTCAGGGTAAGTCCCAGCCAATCCCAGCTTAGCTGCGAACTTCGCCGAACGACTTGCCAGGTTCACGACTTTGCCTATGAGATCTGAATTGATCTTGGTCACAAACTCTTCGCGGTTCAGATCCAAGTCATCCAAACGAGGTCCAAGCTTGCTCGCGAAATAGTATCGCAGATAAAGCGGATTTAAATGCTTAAGATACGTCTCCGCTTTGATAAAGGTGCCCTTGGATTTGGACATCTTCTCACCATCCACATTCAAAAATCCATGAATGTGCACCTTGGTCGGCAACTGGAACCCAGCCGACTTGAGCATTCCAGGCCAGAACAGTGTATGGAAATAGGTAATATCTTTACCGATAAAATGATGAATCTCTGTGTTCGAGTTCCGCCACCAGTCGTCGAAGTTTTCACCATGCTTATCACACCACTGTTGGGTGCTGGCCATATAACCAACCGGTGCATCGAACCAGACATACCAGTAGTTGCGGGGCGCGTCCGGAATCTCAAACCCAAAGTACGGGGCAGGGCGGGAGATATCCCAGTCTCGGAGTTCTTCTCCAAGAAAATGTCCCTTGAGGTAGTTAGCTACTTCGGTCTGCAAATGCTCGCCAGACTGCGTCCACTCATTCAGGAACTCATGCAGCTGTTCCAGCTGGACAAATAAGTGATTACTGCTGCGAACCTCGGGTGTCGCACCTGACAGTCGGCTCCTGGGGTTTTTCAGATCGATCGGAGAGTAAGTCGCTCCACACTTGTCGCAACTGTCGCCATTCTGATCTTCAGCGCCACACTTCGGACACTCCCCCTGGACAAAGCGATCCGCTAGGAAAGTGCCTTCTTCGGGATCAAATAGCTGACTGACTTCTTTCTCGACGACTAGCCCCGCGTCGCGGAGCTTCGACCAAACCTCTCCACAAAGCTTGCGATTCTCGTCGGAATTGGTGCTGCCATAGTTGTCGAACTCGATTCCAAAACCAGCGAAATCCCGCTCGTGGCTTTGCTGCATATCTGCGATGACTTCCTCTTCGGTCCGGCCTTCTCGACGAGCCCTCAGCATGATGGCGGTACCGTGGGTGTCATCGGCACACACGAAAATGCAGCGATTGCCCCTCAGCTTTTGAAACCGCACCCAGACGTCTGTTTGGATGTACTCCACCAGGTGACCGATGTGAATCGGCCCGTTGGCGTAGGGCAGGGCGGCTGTCACCAAAATTTGCCGCTTCGAATTGTCGTCTTTCGTTGTCATCAACTTTGCCTTTTGCATCCCTCTTTGCCCAGGCTAGATTCGAGCCATTCTGTGGCTCCGCGGCAGGAAAATTCTTCCAGAGTCCCAACAAGCGGCCCGGATTGTATTTGACTGCACAGAGTTGGGAAATCCCGAGATCCGCCCACTTAAGCAACAGATTTAATGGAAACACGGGGATTTCCCACTACTTTCCAGTTTGACCTAGCCAAAGCAGCTGGGATTCGCCATCATTATTCCTTGCCAAAAATTGGCCTGAATTGAACAGAATCTGATGCCGATAGAGTGTCAGTTCAAAACCTGATGCCGAGTGGCGCCGGTCTGAAACCTGAGGCTAGACTTCCTCAGTTTGATATTCGGAGTGAAAAATGACTCAAAAAATCATGGAGCTTGTCGAAAAAGCCTCGATGAAGGCAGACAAGCCACAATTTGACATTGGTGACACAGTTGATGTTCACACCAAAATTCTGGAAGGCAATAAAGAGCGTATCCAGGTATTCTCGGGCGTCGTGATCGCCAATAGCGGAAGTGGTACGCGGGAAATGTTCGTCGTTCGCCGAATCGTGGCTGGTGAAGGTGTTGAGCGTAAGTTCCCTGTTCACTCGCCGAAGATCGAGAAGATTGAAGTCAAGCGACGGAGCGTTGTGCGTCGTGCGAAGCTTTACTTCCTGCGTCAGCGTAGTGGTAAGGCAGTTCGCCTGAAGGAACGCCGCATCTAGTACGTGATTCGGTAGAGTTGATGGGAAACCACATGTTCGCCAAAGCAAGAAAACAATTAAGCCGTTGGATCTACTCCAACGGCTTTTTTCTTGCGATCGCCGAACGAATCGGCGGCGAGACCATCGCCCCCGAAGCACCACTCGGTCGTCGTGGCGAACAAGCCGCCGCACTCTTCCTAAAGAAACTGGGATATCGCATCCTTGCACACAGCCATCGTCAGCGACTGGGCGAAATCGACCTCATCGCGCTAGACGTCGATTGTCTTGTGTTTGTGGAAGTAAAGACTTGGCAGAGCGATGTGATTGCAGATCCCTCCGAGGCCGTCGATGCTCGCAAGCAAGAGAAGCTGACTCGCGCTGCACTCATTTACTTAAAGCAAAAGAAGCTGCTCGCCCGTCCGGCACGCTTCGATGTGATCTCAGTCGTCTGGCCAGAGAGGCGCTCTGAGCCCGAAAAAATCATGCATTACATCGATGCCTTCGAGGCGGTTGGCTCCGGTCAGATGTACCGCTAGTTGCAAGACGCAGCTATGCCGAAATCGCCTCAGAACTACCGTTCAAATTCATTGACAGTGACCGCTTTCTCCGTCGCCTGAAATGCCTCGATGAAGGCCTTCGTGAATCGCTTACCGCAACGATGACCGTCTTCACTCACTTCGACGGTTGGACTCTCTGCAAACCAAAGTCGCGATCGCCACTTCAACTCAATTCGTGCATCAGAACCATCACCAACACGAATATCCCAGCACGCAATGCCTGAGCTGAATAAGCCAAAATCGTTTTGATACTGCCCACGAGTTATCGGCAAGGCTTGGGTATCGCTTAGCTGATCTAAGGAAGTCTCGACCGTCGCTTCCAATTCACTCGCACGAGCAAGAATCCTCACATTCACCAACACACACCCGAGCAGCATCGCAACGAACAGAGTGAGCAGAAAAATCGACTTCAGCCGGAACTTCATAACGGCAGATTTGGCTCTCTGAGCGTGCTGAGTTGAAACGACGGTTGACGACTTCCCTCGGAAGACGAAGTCATCTTTCAAGCACTCTTACCAGGATGCACCCAAGGCTCGCGATAAGGCCTAGCGAGCAGCGAATTAGCCTCGTCGTCGCCCACAACCAAATGCTTGGTTGAATCCCACTCAAGGGTCCGCCCTAGCTTCATCGCCATATTGGCCAGGATACAACTTGCAGACGAAATGTGGCCTTGCTCAATGTCCGCGACGGGTTTGCCTCGACTTTGAATATTCGACATGAAATCTAGCATGTGACCGCGAACTGCTGATGCAACGTGCCGCTCCAGATCCTTTTCCGTTTTGTCCTCAGGGAACTTGTCGTATTCGAATAGTGCCTTCCCGGTGAGCTTTTCAGCGTTTCGATCACGCGGCTCAAACTCGTATTTGTGCACATCGAGCTTCAGAGTGCCCTTCGAGCCATAGATTTTCGCCGCCCACGGATACTCTGGATCCGGAGCATTGCCCCAACTGCGATGATTCCAAACCACATTCAGTTCATCATGCTCAAAGGTTGCAGTCTGCGTGTCAGGCGTCGTTGCTCGCGATTCGGTATCAACAAAAATTCCACCAGTCGATGAAATTCGTTTAGGCCATCCAAGATTAAGCATCCATCGGACCATGTCGTACATGTGCACGCACATGTCTCCAACGATACCGTTTGAGTACTCCATGAACGCTCGCCACTTGCGTGGATGCTGCCAACCGCAAAACTCGGTCATTGGAGCAGGCCCAACCCACGTGTCATAGTCGAGGCTCGGCGGCGGAGCAACGGAAGCTGGGTTCCCCCGAGCTCGCATGTGATAGTAGCAGCATACGTCGGCGTACGCGATGTCGCCCAGAAGTCCCTCCTTGATCACCCGATTACGAGCTTCGATCAAATGCGGAGTGCTACGTCGTTGCGTGCCGACCTGTACAACACTACCATGCGCTCGAGCGGCCTTCAGCATCGCGTGACTCTCCGCCACATCAACACCCGTTGGCTTCTGCACGTAGACATCAGCGCCAGACTTCACCGCTTCAATCATGGTTAGCGCATGCCAGTGATCAGGCGTTGCGATAAGTACGATGTCGAGATCTTTCTCGGCAAGCATCTTGCGATAGTCAGAATACAATCTCGGGCGTTTGTGGCTGGCCTGTCGCTCCGCCACTATATCTGCGGCACCTTCCAGCATTTGGCTATCGACATCGCAGAGCGACACCACTTCTACCGGTACAACTTGGATCAGTCGGAGCACATCGACCTTGCCGTACCAACCAGGCCCAATGACGCCGACTCGCTTTATCGGTCCCTCGGCAATGTGCCCGAGTGCTTCACGTGCCGCGACGGTGAGGCCTGCCGTGGTGGCAGAGGCTTGTAAGAATTTGCGCCGATCCATTTCGACTCTCGCTGTCTAGAAGTGCTGGGGGGGTGGAATTAACCACAGCAAGGGTTAATTCACAAATGGTTCCAGTCTAGCACAGCCGCGGCAAGTAGTGCGATTCACCCGAATTCTCCTTAGTTCTGCTACTGGATTCACAGGAAACTCACGGAGCAAGATCCGAGCGATCCTCGCCGTCCTGCCCATGCTCTTACTCTTTCGATGCGAGGTCCTCATTTCGAATCAACTCTTCCGTGTCGGGGGCACTTTCCTCTTCAGCCACTTCCTCTTCGGACTCGGTCAATTCTTCAGTGAGCTCTTCGTCTAAATCGTTCTGCTCCAATCGAACGGTTTCTGACTCCATTTCTGGAGCAGCTTCCTTCGCCGAAGCATCGGGCTCTTCCACAGAAATCGCGCTGTCTTCCAGCAATCTGGTCTTTCCCTTTCGCCGCCGCTTCTTCCGCCCCTCAAGCGGCTCGAAGCGATCTCCCAAGTGCTCGGCCAGGACATCTTCGATCCGTTCCTCAAGCGCATCAAGCTCATCAAGGACATCCTCGTGGCGCTGCTCCATACTTTCCAAGAACTGCAGGGCACGCTCGCGTTTCTCTGCTTCCGCTGCTTCTTTGTCTAGCTGAGATTGAGGATCCAATTCTCGTCTCCACGGGCTGAGTCACGCTTTTGGGCCCAAACGGGAATGGACCTCCAGCGACCGTTTCAATCGGAATAATCCTTGCAGCTTTCCAACTGTCTCTCGATTTTTCGGCTTGGGCCAACTTGGTCAACTTTGTCGATTAGCGAGCCCCTGCCGATCATCCAGACTTTTCGGCTTAGCTTTGCCCTTTCTCTTCGGCTTGGTTTTTGTTTCCTCAATTAACGACCAGCCGCAGACGCCGTCCTGTTTTGTCTTGTTGACTGTTGCTCAGCGACGACCAGCGGACGCTTGTCTCAAACATGCTCCTAATTGCGGCCTCACGCCATGGGGAAAGCGGCTAAGGTAGCCTTCAAGGAGTACCACACAGTCAAGAATCCATAGCTAGCAAGCAAAAAGCCCTCAGGAACGTAGTAAAAACAGCCGATCAATCCAAGCAAAACGACTGGACGGTAAACTCGGCAGACATTACACTTCGTGGCTCTCCAGTGGCGATTAGTGCCCAAAAACGTTGATTTTCCTGTCATTTAGAGAACGAATCCCCTTTCAGATTTCCCGAACACGAGGGAGTTGGAGCAAAGTGAATGGTTAAGTTGCTGGTACGTGATCGCGAAACGATTCAAGAAGCGGTAAGGCGATTCCGAAAACTGGTAGAGCGCAGCGGCATCAAGAAAGAGATGCGTCGCCGCGAGTACTACGAGAAGCCCAGTGAGATCAAGCGTCGTAGCCGGCTCCGCGCGGAGCGTCGTGCACGCCGCAACCGTCAACTCTCCAACGGCTAGACCGTAACCCAAGTTGCCCAGTTCGGGTATTGCACCCGCCATCCGAACCTCTCTTGTTGCAACTTGCCTTTGTCATCGCACAGAGGGCGATTAGCTCAGTTGGTTAGAGCACCTGCCTTACAAGCAGGGGGTCACAAGTTCGAGTCTTGTATCGCCCACTTTTCTAAGTCTCTCTGAAGCCCAGTATTTAGTTCCTGCCGCCGTATGGCAGCATAGGCTGGAATTCCTTCAAATCCAGTACTCTAGCCGATCGGTGGATTGGCGATTGCGCTACGTGCCGAATTCGTCTTCTCTTCGAGCCCATCCTACCGTCGGCACAAGACATCTGGTCAAGCTGTTATGACCACCAACGGGCACGACATTTACCTGGGCAAATGGAACACGGCAGCTAGAAGATCAGAGTAAGACGGCCTCATTGCTGAGTTCTTCGTATCGAGTCGAAGTAGGGCTTGGCGAGGCCTGACTTACGCCAGCATCTTGCGATAGTCGATGTAACTCCGGTCGACACCAAGTTTCGTCCGCTATTTCGCTAACCCTGCCACGTTGCCATCATCAACCGCCGTGATCTGTGCCTCAGGAAGGAGTTTCCAATCCACCATGGTCATTGTTGCCTCAGCCAGTATGCGTAATTGCGGCCGCTCGCTGCTGAGCAGTGGTGTCCCGTTCAATTCCGCTGGTTCTGTTGGCCAAACATAGCGTGGAGGCTGCTAGAAAGGAGCAACGCTGCATGGCATTGATCTTTATTGCGGGAGAATTGCGGCATTCCATTCGAGTCTTAAGCTGCAACAGTTTTTCACATATCATTTCGCTGTGTTCGCAAGCAACCGCACAGAACCAGATTCTGACCCGTGATAAAACATGCGGTTCGGACTGACTGCTTTCAATGAAAGTAGAAGCGCATTTGGTGGACTGCAGAGGAACTACTTGATGAAGATGTTGGTAAATTGCGTTTTCTTGATGGCTGCGGTCGTTGGCAGTCTACAGTAGTCGCGGGCAGATGCGAAAGAGCGCCCAAATATTTTGGTCATTCTGGCCGATGATGTCGGCCGGGAGGTACTCGAGTGCTATGGCGGCTCGTCGTACGACACTCCGAACCTCAATCAACTAGCTGCTAGTGGCGCGATGCTTGAGCACTGCTATGCCATGCCAGTCTGTCATCCGACTCGCGTCACCCTCATGACCGGTCAGTATCCGCGTCACCTCGGCAATCCGAAATGGGGTAGCTTTCCGAAGGATGTAGAAAGCCGCACGTTTGCGAACGTTGCGAAGAACGCCGGCTATGCGACGGCTGTTGCGGGCAAGTGGCAGTTGTGCCTGCTGAAAGATGACATGAAGCAGCCGCGAAGAATGGGCTTCGACGAGTGGTCATTGTTTGGATGGCATGAAGGACCGCGATACCATGAGCCCATGATTTACGAGAACGGAGTTTTGCGGACGGACACGGTAGTTAAGTACGGCCCGGATCTTTATGTTGAATTTTTGGTCGACTTCATGAAGCGAAACCACGGACGGAACAAGCCGTTTCTTGCGTATTACTCGATGGCGCTTTGTCACGATGTTACGAATGACCTTAAAGCACCAGTTCCCCACGGACCACGAGGCCGCTACGACAATTACGCCGAGATGGTCGATCAAATGGATCTGCAGGTTGGCCGACTGATGAGGTTCCTCAAATCGTCGGGGCTAGACGACAAAACACTCATTCTTTTCACTGCAGATAACGGAACCGCTGCCAAATCAAAGCTCTCGGCAAAAGGTAAAAGAAACGAGTTTGTCTACGAGAAGGTCGTCTCGCAGTTCAAGGGCCAGTCCGTTCCCGGCGGAAAAGGAAGGCTGACTGACTGGGGCACGCGAGTTCCAACGCTGGCCGTGTGGAAAGGGGTGATCACCCCAGGTCAATCATGGAATGACTTAGTCGATTTCAGCGACTTCCTACCGACATTAGCAGACTTGCTCGGAGGAGCACTACCTGCGGATGCCAAGTTGGACGGCCATAGCTTCGCCGCTCTGTTGCGTGGGGAAAGCCGCTCGACGCGGCGGTGGGCCTATGCCGAACACAGAGGCAGATTCTTCGTCAAAACCCAAGATCGAAAGCTTTACAGTACAGGCGAGTTCTACAACACAGAGGCCGATCCGTTTGAGAAGTCGCCGCTCGATACTACCAAGCTTTCCACCGACGCAACCTCGGACTGGAATCTATTGAGACAAGCCTTTATGGACTTGCGAACAACCAATACCCCCATTGCTCCGTAGCGGAGTCGTCAAGAAATTTCGGACGCTCATTTTTGCCAAGCTCTTGACGAACTCCACTCGATGATTCGTCTGCTCTATTGGGCAATCGGATCAACTTTACCTTTGACGGCAAAAGCTCCAGGTTCGTGAATTGAATTGCCCAGGATGACCTGCAAATCGCCCGAAGCGTGTCTAATCATTCTTGTTCCATTTCCATTTGCTGCGATCCATGTTTGGATTGGGCCTTGGCATGCTTGCTCCGGTTGCCGACCACCATGACTGGAGGTCGGCCATCAGCTCTTGCGCCACTTGGGGCATGTCATTCGCGAGGTTCTGGGTTTCGCCTGGGTCTTGCTTGAGATCGTATAACTCCGTTCTACTGCCGAGGATGAATCTCCCGTAGAGGGCGCCCGCCCCGCCCGGCACACAAACAGTGGGATCAAGGTAATCTCCGAAGTAGTAGACGAGTTTGTAATCTCCTTTGCGGACCGTAGAGCAGGGTGTCTTCGCGTAGCCAACCACATACTCTGGATGATGGCAAAAAATGGCATCACGTGCAAAAGAGCCTGTTTGCTTGAGTAGCGGAACAAGACATATGCCATCCAGAATTTGATCCTTCCTGCGTTGGGCTCCCGCCAGATCCATGAAGGTAGGAAACAGGTCGACCACATGCACAGGGGTAGTGCAAGTGCTTCCAGCTTTCACTTTGGCCGGCCATCGAACAATGAATGGCACCCGAACTCCCCCCTCATAAAGCTGACCTTTTCCGCCACGAAGCGGATCATTCTTCCAGACCCGAGTGAGGCCCCCATTGTCGGACAGGAAAAGCAAGAGCGTGTTTTCTGCGATGCCCAATTCGTCCAACTTGTCGGTGATCCGTCCGATGGAACTATCGAGATATTCGATCATGGCTACGTAGTCGGCGGTGACCCGTTCTGAATAAAGTCCTCGAGGATTACTGCTTCGCTTGAACCCTCCGTCAACCAACCGTTGAACACTGGCTGGCGGAACTTCCAGAGGCATGTGTGGCGAATGATGGGCAGCGTACGCGATGAATGGGCCATCACGGTTCTCTTCAATAAACTCGATAATGTCATCGGTGATAGCGCTGACATTTTTGTCATTTCGATTTGGCGTCGCCGTCCCGACCCATTGCAAGCCATGGCCCTGTAAGTAGTTCATTCCACGATTTTTGTTCTTCAATGCGGAATTCGTATTGAGAGGCCCTCCAAGATGCAGCTTCCCACTCATGCCGGTTTTGTAGCCGGCGTCCCGCAGCATCTCAAACAGGCTATAAACCTCAGGTTCAAGTGCCTTGGGACGGCCCGGGGAAATCATGGGCGCATAGCTGGGTGAACTAGTCTCAACCGATGTCAGCCCGGTTCGCGCACCATACTGTCCGGAGAATATGGCCGCCCTGGTCGGGAGGCATTGCGACATGGCATAGGCATCCGTGAACCGCATTCCTTCTGCTGCCAACCTATCAAGGTGCGGTGTCCGTGCGAGTTGGGAGCCGTAGCATCCAAGGCCATTCCAACCGAGGTCATCGGCCATGATGATAACAATGTTGGGTCGCTCGTCCGCCAATGTGACCACGGCGAGCGACAGGGATAAAAGTGGAAGCAGAACTCGAAACATTCAAAGGACTTCTAAGAAATAATGACTTTTCAAAAGTAGTAGAAGCGGATCTGACCATGGCCAAAGAGCATGGACGTGCGCATCGGTAAAGAGCAAACGCAAAACACGAATTAGGGCGACAACTGGACCAACGGTAACCCACAGAAGCAGTTGGACAGGTGCCACTACCTTTGGCTTCGCTACTGCAATGAAATTCCAATTTCGGGGTTCACGCGTTTCGGGGCACTCAGTTTTGACTTCCGGCCAGATCAACGTATCGTCGATAAACTGTCTCAAGGTCGGGCGTTGGTCCGTGTAGCAATATTCCATACTGCAATCTCAATCCGGCATCTCCGGAGACCTCGATACGGCTCTTGGGACCCTTCTTCATCGCCTGGCGGCCGAAAGGATTTGCTGCGATCACGCCGTAGTTTCGCGCGTGCATCCAACTCTCGCGAAAGTTATCAGGGTGACACAGTATTGTCATGCCAATTCTCTCGCTGCCAATCGTTCCGCTATAGTCACACCACTTTGCTGGTTGGCTCCAAACTTGCTTCGCTCCGCGGCGACCGGCAGAGTCGGCGATCTGACCGCTCTTCAGTTCTGCAATCTCGGAGGCAACGCGGATGCCCAATCCCATCTCTTCCTGATCGCCAAAATAGAACGCATCTCCCTCTGGGGATGAGAAGGTCGAGTCCCATTGAAGCAGATAACCTTCTTCCAGAACCCGGATCACGCAGCGGAAGTCCTCGAAACAGACCACGCTTCCATCAGCTCGTTGATACGACTTGCGGTGTGAGAAAGATCCAAGGCCTGGGCCAGTTGTTGGCCCTTGGGTAAATCCCTTGTGAACCACTCGCCCTTTGTTGCGCCAAAAATCCTCGCCGTCCAGATCACCGAAGGCCAGCCAAATTCCCGGATGCATGTCGGCGTGATCCTGACGGTCACCTTTTCCTGGTGGAAAATTCCGAGTGACCTGCGTGCCACTGGGCGATTTGACGTGAGCAAAGAACGGACGCTTCACCTGGTCATGCTGGTAAATGTAGGTAGCAAGCTTGTTTTTGCCGGAGTGAATCTGCAGAGCTTTGCCATCGTCGCGAAATGTAATCGGTGCCGTAGTATCGGCCCGTGCAGCTGGGTGGACTGACTCGTGATTTGCAGCCGAGGCTGTGGCGACAGCTGTTGTATCAGGGCCAATCGGACTTGTGTTCGCCGCAAGGGAGCTTAACGACTGCAGCAGTTCAGGTTTCTTACCAGCGTCGATGATGAAGCGAATCAGGTCGGCCACATGCTGAGGATTAAGCTGCTTTGCCAGGCCATCGGGCATGACAGACACTTGTTGACGTTTTCGAAGCTCTATAGATTCCCGTGGAATCGAAAGGACTTTACCATCGGCCTGCACTAGCTCGACATTTAGTCCGCTCTCTTGTTTGATGAATCCTTGAAACACTTTACCGTCGTCAGTCAACACGCTGACCGAGTGAAACCCCTCCATGATCACAGCGCTGGGATCCAAGATCGATTCCGCAATCGTCTTTGGTGCGGCTCGCGTTCCCATGTTGGAGAGATTGGGCGCAAACGCGTTTCCCCAATCGCCAATTCGGTGACACTTGGCACAATCGGATTGTTCAAAGAACAGCCGTGCACCACGGCGAAAACTGGCCGTCGCCAACTTTTGCAGCGACTGCTCGATCGTCGTCGCCACTTCGCGCGGCTGCAGCGGTGCTGGTTTGATGATGGTGACATATTGTGATCGAGCTTTCGTAACACCATCGCGAGTGTTTCCGCCTAGTTGAACCATCCCGGGTGGGAATCGTTTCGCGAATAACCGGTAAGTTGTATCTCTGGTGCTTGCCCTCAGAGAGGTTGCGCGAAACTCCTCTAACCAATCCGGCTTTTCAGTGATCCGTTCATCGTGAGCGACATAAACGTCCGTATCTGAATCGAGTTCAAATGACAAGAATGAATCGCCGGTCGAGCCAACATCGGAATCTCCGTTGCGTGATTCGATGACGGTGTGCCCGATGATCTCACTCGGCAGAGACAGCCAACTATATTTGCGGTTTCCATAGACGCGGCTGCCGATGGCAATCGTCGTCGCTTTGTAAGGCCGGCCATTGCCAGTCCTGATGTTGGCGACATCCATCGGGATCGTAAGGATATCTGGAGTATCGCTACTTCCATTGGGTTCCGCGGACGCTAGGGACGCATAGCTGCGACGGAGCACAGGCCCCATTTTTTGACGCCCACGGAACAATGAAGCCGACACCACGTTGGAATATTGGATTGAAAACGGTCCCGCATAGGTGATTCCAGTCGTGTCCGTCGGCTCACTGCCGTCCTTGGTGTACCGCACATGCAATCCCTTTGGCACGTCTCCCATTAAGATTTCCACCTGAACGCTGGCTGCTGCCTGTGAACTCTTTCCTTGGATTTGCAGCACGGGTGCTTGGCTCGTTCCCACCTTCGATACGAAGGACGATGCGATCTCCGCAACCCTGGGATCGGAATCAAGTCGCAAGGGAAGCACTTCATCGCCGCTGAGTTCAGCTATCTCCAGAAGATTCAAGAGTGCTGCCAGACGCTGCCCACTGGAGCTACCCGACAACTTGGTACGCAAAGACTTCGGATCTGCAATCTCTCTTACCGCCATCCGGGCTGCATAAAAGACGGCGCGATCAGATTCCGAATCGATCATCTTCCACAACAGTTCTGCATCCTCGGCATCTTGGCGCACGTGGATTGCCTGAACAGCTGCAAACCGAATTCGCGGATGTCCGTCGCCTAACGCATCGCGTATGGCAGCCGGCAATCGAGAATTACTGACGCGTGCTCGCTGCCCAAGCACTCGAACCGCCTGAATTCGGTCAGCAACTTTCAAATCTTCTTGCGACAGTCGGTCGGAAAAGAACTCATCGATCGACTCGTCTTGCATATCGATTTGTCCAAGCGTCCAGGCGAGCCAAGTCGCCGCTCCGGCTGGCAGGTTATCGCGCCGAAGCATCTCCATGACCTCATCGCGAACTTCCACTCCGCGACGTACAAGTTCATTCTGTGCATTGGTTCGGCGGACCGGCAACGCATGATGGTGAAGGTCTGCGAGTAATTCATCGGCCGTCCACTTGGAATAGGGTCGGTCGTACTTCTCCATCTTCTTGCTCGGTGCATTGTCACCATAGCTAATGCGATACACGCGACCTTTGTCGACGTGCTTTCCGTCTTCCATTGCAGCGCCATATCCATGTCCCCAGCTCAGTACCCACAGTGCCCCATCGGGCCCGAACTCGATGTCCGTTGGATCAAACAAAACCCCGCGACTCGAGCCCATCGTTCGCCCGCTTGGCGCCTTGGCAAAAATCTCAGGCGTGTCCATGTTTCTCATCATTCCGCCATCCCATTTCGGGCGGTAAAGAAAAATGCTGCGTCCCAACCAGTCGGCACAAAAGAACGCATTGCGGTAACGAGCCGGAAATTGCGACGACGCTCCAAAGACAACGCCGGTTCCTGAACCATGAAAGACAGGGCCGCAAATGGGAACCGTCGGAACGTGATCATCGCCTGTCCAATGCGGACTCCATGGGTGGCCCCAGCCAAAGTGAGCGCCAAGAAAGGGATTCAAAACTCGGTCGCCACCATCTTGGTCCTGATCCGTTCCGACCCAGTTGAAATCGGCGTCGAAGTTCATGTCCCATGTGTTACGCATGCCGCGACTGAACACCTCCAGTTGCGTGCCATCAGGTCGACAACGCAGTACTCCGCCTTCGGTACCCCAATCGTCAGACGGATTGTGGTAACCGTGTTGATACGTCTCACGTGAAAAGACACCCGACTCTGATTGCATTGAAGCGTTCTCTGGTGGTCGCATTCCCCAAAGGTCGAACAGCGGTGCTGGTGCCACGAATCGTTCTGGACTATCGCCGCGACCGTAGCCCTTCGAGTTGCCCTTGCTCATGTAAAGCCAACCATCTGGCGCGAAGGAAAGCCCGTGTAAGGCATGCTCCAGATTCCCGAGCCCACCAAAGACCCGTCGGTACTCATCGGCAACATCATCGCCATCGACATCGCGCACGACCGTCAAGTCGGGGGCGTTGGCAATCCATAGTTGGTCACCATACCAAGCCAAGCCCTGGATACTGTTGAAGCCCTCGGCAAATGTCTTTGTGTTATCAGCGATGCCATCTTGATCGGCATCGATCAGCAACGTGACTCGATCGGTGGGAGAATCGGGTTTGGGTTTGCGATATTGTGGACCTTGTCCGACAAATAGTCGTCCTTGCGCATCGAACGCCATCGCGCAAGGGTTCCGTACAAGAGGTTCGCTCGCATAAACAGTCACATGAAAACCAGAGGGAACCCCCGGCAACCCCCTTTCGTCCGTCTCCGCTGCGACCAACCAAGAGGCAGAAACAACCAGTGCTAGTAAGAAGATGCTAGTCCTGTTTCGATACACAAATTTCCTCGTAGCGGAACCCGGCAAGAGTTTCGGCCGCAGGCGCGAAGTGCCGAAAGCCTTGAAGGCTTCCTCTAAGGGTTTTCTTGCGTGGCGTATGCGTATCATGTTCTTGTTTCTTCCTCAGGCTAAGTTGCTCTCAACCACTTCTGTTCCTAAGAGACTATCCAAACAAAGGCACCGATAATCCCGCCAACCAACAGCCATACAGTAACAAATCCAATAACCGAAGTCCTTGAGGGCATGGGTATTTCCAAACCGCCCGCAGTTAGCAACATCGGTCGATCAACGGTTGGGGCGTCCTCCGGAAGTGTGCACGGCTGCAACACTTCCTCCCCATTTTGGACTGGCGTGCGACTAAGCCGATAAAAACGATCTAGGTTAATTGGATCGACCGCAGGTGTCACAAGACTGACCACGATGCCGACCAGCGAAGCCACAGAGCTATAGAAGAGAATTTGCCACGGCAAATAAACCAAGGTCTTTTCGCCTTCAGTCCCAAGTTCAGTCCAAAGCAATCGAAGTGATTCTGCCGCAGGCATCTCACTCGACCAACTGATGAACCATGGCTGAGTCGACACCCACCACACGGCGAAACCAGTCAGGGTGGTTGCCCATGCTCCGGCGACAGTCATTCCCCTCCAGAAGAGACCAATCCAAAAGACAAGTCCCATCATTGGGGCGATCATGAACCAGATCTCCAACGCCTCAACGACGCTTGGCACCCAGAATGCAAAGGCAACACCACCCGCGACGACATAAAACGAAGCCCGCCGCCCGACCCGAATGCAGTGGCTAGTGGAAACGTCTGTTCGCAGGGGCTTGTAAATATTCTCCGTGAACAAGGCAGCACTGCTGATCATGAACGAGTCGCAAGAACTCATGACTCCGGCCAACAATGCCGCCAAGAACAAGCCGAGTAGTCCTGGCGTCAGCCGCGGCAAGAAGGTGTGGGCTACCTCGCCGTAGATTCCATCAGCCGTGCGTTTGAGCGATTCTGTGTCGAGAAGCGAGGGGGCGTTTCCGTTTTGGATGTACCATGCGACGGCGGCGATCGCCGTGAGCGACCAAGCCGCAGTGCACAGTCGCTTGATTAGATTTCCGCCGACGATGCCGACTCGCCCTTCCCATTCTGTCTTGCCCGCCGCGCAAACGCCCATGATGAACGGTTGAGCCACAATGCCTACCAAAGCCTGGAAAGACATCATAACAACGAAGAACAGGGAAACCTTTCCGGGTGCGACTAGTGAGAGCATCGCATCATTGCTGATCGTTTCTCGCACACCACTCATGCCGCCAACTTCCGATAGGAGGAAAGGTAATAGCATGAAAGAGAAAGCGATGGTCAGAATGCCCTGAATATAGTCCGTTACGATTGCGGCGCCTAAACCGCCGGCTGCACCATAGATCACGAACATCAATGTCACCGCAATGATCGCAACATTAGAATCGATCAGGCCACCAGTTCCTGCATCCACCAGAGCACCAGCGCCTTTGAGCATTAGGCCGATCTTGATGCACATGCTGGCGATTCCGACGATGGCGAAGAGGACCGCTACACTTCGGTCGTAGCGCAGCTCGTAAACATCAGCAGTGGTAATCGCACGAAACCGCCGAAAGATTGGGGCAATGAGCCAATAGAATGGCGTCACGAACAACCAGACCCATTGATACCATATTCCGCTTAGACCGGCGCGAAACGTGGCCGAAGAAACCGTCACGGCCTGGTCAGAGGCGGTTCCTGTTCCGAAGGCGTGCATTATCATCATGCCTTTGCCGAACTTTCGGGGCATGAAGAAATCATCAATTCCCTTCAAACGCCGCCCCATCCACACTCCCATGATGGTGATGCCAAGCAAATAGAGCACGACCACCAATCCATCGATCAGATGCAACCCCGCAACCACGGCAATAGGAAATATCATTCCCGACAGCATCTACAGATCCTCCGTTTGTGGGCGTCGAAAAGCTTCCATTATCGCGCTGTTGTCTGAATCACCAAAGCCCAAAGCCTCAGCCTGTTCAAGAAGCACTTTATGTACTTGACTCAGTGGCGTGCTTGCTCCCAAACGCTCAGCCTCGCCAAGGATCAGACGTACGTCCTTGAGATGCTGAGAAAGTCTTGCCTGAAGTCCATAGTCTCTTTCCACCATTCGTCGCCCTTTGGTTTCCATCACACCGGATTGGGCTGGCGTCTGCTTCAGAATCTCCAGAGTCACCTCTTGATCGAATCCGAGCGATTCAGCGAACACCAATCCTTCCGCCATTACTGCTCGATGCAGCCCGAGCACGAGATTGTGAACCAACTTAAATCGAGAGGCAGTCCCAACAGGTCCTAGATGGAAGTGCGTTGATGTGATTGCCGCCAGCAACGGCTTCACGCTTTCCATAACACCGGTGTCCCCACCTAAAAACAGAGCAAGCTCCCCCGCGGTGACCTGAGCACTCGATCCGGCTACCGTCGCCTCAAGATAGGACACTCCAAGCTCCGCAAGCGATTGGCCGACAGCAACCATCTGCTGCGGATCGCCAGTCGTTGTGTCAACAACCAACTGGCTCGGCTGGAAGTCGGTGCGAAGCTCCTGGACCAAAGAGAGTACTACGCCACTGGTTGGCAGAGAGAAGAAAACAACATCGCAAGTCTGAACCACTTCCGACGCGCTATTGCAGGCTATGCCACCGTACTGGCTCAAGGCCTGCAGTCGATCCTCGTTGGTGTCGAACCCGTGGACTCTAAGCCCACTGTCTATCAATTGGTTCGCAAACGCTGAGCCCAATAAACCGACGCCAATTATCCCAACAGACTCGTCATCTACGAACCGTTTCGAATACACGTTGTTGTTCATAAGTAGTACAAGCAAGATGCCTCAAGTACGAAACTCAAGCAATTCAAAGAATCAATATAGGGTATTCTCTCCTGGCGTTGTTTTCATAAATGTTGCGTCGCGTCGAGCAGCAAATGATACGGTATCTTTTTACAAAGATAGTCGCATTTCTCTTCTCATGCACAAACGACTCTCGATCGCTGGCGGAAGTCTCTCCGGCTCGCGCATCTGAAACCGAAAGGTCTATTCATCGCGATAGATGATCTGCGTCCAGCATTGGTTCGCTACGTTGCCCCTCTCGCCAAGTCTCCCAATATCGAAGCGGGCTGCATGCTCCGCGGCGGCGAACGCTTTGCTACCTCGATGCTCCCATCCGTTGTGTGTGCACTCTTTTCCTCAGCGTAATAGAGTAGGGCGGCCTGGCACTCGACCGCTTCGGCGATTCGACCGAGCGTTTGTTTGCATATAATCGGGCAAAATAACAAATAGGCGGAGTGGCTATACTAACCTCCAACCAGCTCGCTTCGCGCGTGATTTGATTCGGCGGCCCATGATTTGCGACACAACGAGAGGGGTGGAGCGAGCGTAATCTCTTATTTCTCGCCCAACCAACTAACATATGAAATCATCTTTACACCTTATTTTCCTCCTGCATTTTTTAGTCTCTTCTCGCGTGGCAGCGCAAGAGGCGGAGCTAAACTTCTTTGAGTCCAATGTTCGACCACTGTTAATCGAGCATTGCATTGATTGTCATGGACCGAAGAAGCAGGAATCCGGACTACGACTAGACACACGAGCCGGTTGGACTGCAGGCGGAGACCGTGGGACATCCATCATTCCAGGCAAGCCGGATGACAGCTTGCTGATCGCGACCGTCAGCCACAGCGATCCAGATTTAGAAATGCCGCCGAGTGGAAAGCTAGCTGATAGCGAGATCTCCGACCTGATAGCCTGGGTTCGGGATGGAGCCGTTGATCCCAGGAAGTCTGAAGGTGCCTCCGAGGCAAAGCGTCTAAGCCTCGAAAAGGCGAAAGAGTTTTGGTCCTTCCAGCCAATTATTAGGCCGGAAATCCCAGAGTTCGAAGATTCATTATGGGGTCAGCAGCCCATTGACGCCTTTATTCGTGCTCAACAGGACAAACGGCAAGTCGTTCCGGTTGCACCTGCCGACAAACGCACTTTGATTCGTCGAGCGACATTCGATTTAACAGGTTTACCGCCAACGCCTACAGAAATCGAAGCTTTCCTCAGCGACAGTTCCCAGGATGCGTTCGAGAAGGTCATTGATCGACTCCTGAACTCTCCCGCATACGGTGAACGCTGGGGAAGACACTGGCTAGATATCGCAAGGTACGCTGACACCGCGGGTGATGGGGCGGACTACCCAGTGCGTGAGGCGTATAAGTATCGCGATTGGGTAATATCGGCTCTGAATAAGGACATGCCATTTGATCAGTTCGTGCGTGAACAGATTGCTGGCGACATCCTTGCCCACCGTGACTCGACCGGTGACGCGAGAAGATTCGCCGAACAGGTCACAGCAACTGGCTTTCTGGCGATTGGAAAACGCTATGGCTACAAGGCGTCGCCTGACTATCAACACTTGGACTTCGCAGACGTAATCGATTCTGTCGGGCGCTCCTTGCAGGGGCTTTCACTCGGGTGCGCTAGATGCCATGACCACAAATATGACCCTATTTCCGCGGCAGATTACTACGCCCTTTACGGCATTCTGCAGAGTACGAAGTGGGCCTTCCCTGGCGGTGAAGAGCAGAAGCGTCCGGCCCACTTTCCGCCACTTGTTCCGCCTGACGATTTAGCAGTTTTGGAGCAGGCTCTTGCGACGGATTTGGCGCGATTTGATGCGAAGCTTGCAAACCTCAAGCGACGACAGCAGAAATTTGATCCGAGCTGGTTTGCAGGTGGAAGGGACCTCGGGCTAGAGGCACAGGAACCTGGCAAGCGTCCAGCAGATCCCTGGGTCTGCGCGGGGCCTATTGAAGTTACCGCGGACGCTCAGAGTCCTTTCTCTCATGTGCATCCGAAGGGCAAGCTGGGAGTACGAATTGGCAGCGGTGCACCGACTGATGGCCTACGCTACGTATTCCAGGACGAGCTGCAGGCAACGCCGGGCAGGAAGATACACTTTACCGTCGACTTTCGAACGCTTCCCTCGAACGAAAAAGGCGCGTTTCGTTTCTACCTGGGAAGAGGGGTGATTCAATCACTGGCAGTCCAATGCAGTGTCACGGCAACGGAGTTCGCCCTTTCCAACGGAGCGAAATGGGAGACGATTCGTGAGATTAACCCGGATACCTGGTACACGCTGCGAATCACAATCGATTCCGATACGAAAACTTACTCTGGTGTCATTGGGACGTCAGACGATCTTATTGCCTTTAAAAACAAGGCTGTGGGTCCAGAGTGGGACGGCGTTGCGGATTGTTTTATTTGCGATGGATTTGGACACGTCCCCGGCCCTGCATGCTCACGCGACTTGGATAACATTGGCCTGCAGTACGAACCTTTTAGTGCCCCCGGAACGGTGACTATGCAGCCAAAGACGCTCAGCCCCGATGCCGAATTGGAGTTAGCCAAGATCAAGAAGGAGATAGATGCAACCAGCCAGCAACGGCAGCTACGTGCATCGAAAAACGCCTATGAAGTAGCCTACGCGGTTAGCGAATCCAAACCGGTAAACGCTCGCATCCAGCTCCGTGGCGAACCACAACGTTTAGCTGACGAAGTGCCCAGGCGATTTCTCGAAGTGCTTGGTGGTGATGCCGTGGTCGATGCTTCGACAGGAAGCGGTCGCTTGGAACTTGCCAACTGGCTTACCCGTCGCACCAATCCGCTGACTGCCAGAGTCTTTGTGAATCGAGTTTGGATGTGGCACTTCGGGAGCGGGCTCGTGGCGACGCCCAGTGATTTTGGCTCACGCGGGGTTCCTCCAACTCACCCGCAGTTGCTCGACTGGTTGGCATCGGAATTCATGGCGTCGGGCTGGTCGGTGAAGGCTCTGCATCGCGTGATCATGACGTCTCGAACATATCAACTTGCAAGCGACGATCATCATGCCAACCTGCAAGTCGACCCGTCGAACCGCTGGCACTGGCGTTATTCACGACGCCCACTCGATGCTGAGTCCATTCGTGATGCGATGCTGTCTATCAGCGGGAACCTCGACCCGTCCATTCCTCAATCACACCCTTTTCCACAAGTCGATACCTGGGGCTTCACGATTCATCAGCCCTTTTATGCGGTGTACGACTCGAATCACCGCAGTGTTTATCTCATGGTTCAGCGCAATCGCCGCCATCCGTTCCTCGCTCTGTTTGACGCGGCAGACCCGAATCAAAGCATCGCTTCACGGCAGCCAACCACAACGCCGACTCAAGCTCTTTACTTGATGAACGCTCCCTTTGTACACGACCAGGCGGAGTCGTTTGCTGAGAAGATCTTGGCTTTACATACGGGCATGAGCAGCCGGATTCGCAATGCCTTTGAAATGGCTCACGGCCGAGTTCCGAACGACTTTGAACTGGAGAGTGCTGCAAAGTTCGTAACGAGCTATCGTGAATCACTGAAGCACAAGGTAGATGAACAAGAACGCGAATCCGCAGCATGGTCCGCACTAGCGCGCATCCTTTTAACAAGCAATGCATTCCTTTATTTGGACTGAGCTAATGGAATCAAGTTATTCATCGCGACGCGCGTTTCTCCAGCGTGCTTCAGGCGGTTTCGGTGCTGTGGCGCTTGCAGGGATCTGGAACGAACTGCATGCAGGACAGCAGGATGCTTTGGCAGCTCGCCGCGGGCATCATCAGGCTAGTGCGGATCGTGTGATCTTTCTCTATGCAACTGGCGGGGTTTCGCATATCGACACATTCAACTACCGGCCACAGTTGAGCCGCGACCATGGAAAGTCGGTGACCGCCTCGCGGTGGCTCAATAAGAGCGGTGGGTTCGAGAGGTTTCTTATCAAGCCTCGCTGGGCTTTCAATCAGTACGGCGAAAATGGCACATGGGTCAGCGATTTGTTTCCGCATTTGAGCAGCGTCATTGATGACGTATGTGTGCTAAATGCGATGCATTGCGAGAGTGATGGGCACGACAAAGCAACCTTGGCCGCTCATACCGGTTCTGCCCAGTTTGCTCGTCCGAGCGTTGGAGCCTGGGTCAGTTATGGGCTCGGGACTGAGAATCAGAACCTGCCTTCGTTCATGGTTCTGGCTCCAGCAGCTCCCTATGCAGGAGCCCAGACATGGGGCAGCGACTTTCTACCTGCCTGTCACCAGGGCACGCATGTTACACCTGGAAAGGAGCCACTGGCAAACATTCGTCCTCGTGTCTCTCAACCGGAACTCCAGCAGATGGAATTGAACCTGCTGGCCCGTCTGAATCGAGCGCACCTAGAAACACGTAGTGCTGACCAGGCACTCGACGCGCGTATTCGATCCTTTGAGACAGCCTTTGGTATGCAGAACGAAGCACCCGAAGCCTTCGACTTGTCTCAAGAAACAGAAGCGACACTGAAAATGTATGGTGTAGACCGGGGGACAACAGCTGGCTTTGGCTGGCAATGCCTTGTCGCAAGGAGGCTGGCCGAACGAGGAGTGAGGTTCCTTGAACTCGTCGATGTTGGTTCTAGCAACAACTGGGATTCTCATGGCAATATGGCTGATCACGAGCGGCTTGCAAAGAATGTGGACCAACCGATTGCTGCGCTGCTCACCGATTTGAAGCAGCGTGGAATGCTGGAGCGAACACTGGTTGTATGGACAACGGAATTTGGTCGGACACCGTTCAACAAAGACGCGAATCACGCGGGCCGAGAGCATCACAATTTATGCTTCTCGTCATGGATGGCAGGCGGGGGAATTCAAGGCGGAATCGTGCATGGAGAGTCTGACGAGCATGGTATCGAGACTGCCATCGACGCGGTTCATACTCACGACCTCCACGCCACGATGCTTCATCTGTTAGGAATTGATCATGAGCGACTAACTTTTCGTCACGCTGGCCGAGACTTTCGCCTAACTGACATCCACGGGCGCGTTGTTCAAGAAATCCTCGCTTAACAAGACAGATGCGAGAAGGAGTGGTACGCCACTCATCAAGGGTTTCGACCCAGTGCAGATAAGTCCACCGTCGCGTGGGCAGTGCTAGCAAGCTTCCACTCAACCCAAAACCGCCACCCTCCGACTACCGCCTCGGCTAAGACTGAGCCTTCGGAAACAGCTTGAAGCTCCAAAATTCCCAATCAGACAGCTCGTTTGAACCTTTTGACCTCACGGGCACTGGCTGCCTTTTTAGCAGTCTGCTGATCGATTCATCAGCTCTCAGAGAGAATACGGTTTAGAATTGCGACGACTTGGTCGCTTTGCGGCGGACGAAGCATATTTACATGGTTACCGGGGATTTTGTGAATTCTCACTTCTGAGGCGAAGCGTCCCCAGCCAAGGTCGTCACCGAATCCGCTCAGCAATGGCTGCGCCTGCGATCGAACCAACGTGACCCTGCCCTCGAACTCCCCGGGTACATAGGATTGCACGGATTGAAACGTCGCGCGGAGTTGTTCACGATAGTGAGGCTCAAGTCGTCCTTCGTCCCAGATGTCTCCGAACTCGACGTTTCTCTTTCCTGTAAGTGTCTTCGTCATCCGACGTGCGAAGCGATACAACCTCCCAAAGGCGTCACTCATATCGAGTTCTTTTATTTCCTCGAGCATCCAGCGAGGAAAATTGCAGGCGATCCGGAGAATCGTTACTGCGAGAAGGGCCGGATTGGAAGATACAAGGCCGCGGCGACCGGGACCTGCATCCAAAATTGACAGCGAGCTGACTTTCTTACCGTTCGCCTGAAGGATGCAGGCCACCTCATAGGCCAGGAAACCACCGTATGAAAATCCGGAGAGTGCGTACGGGCCTTCCCGCTCCATGAGCGCTGAGGCAAAGAGATTGGCCAGGGAGCGGAAATCCGTTGTCTCCTGCCGTCGTTCAGCATCGAGGTTGGGCTGGACCCCATAGATCGATGCATTGATAACCTCGTAAAACAAAGGCTGCAGAGGGACCTGTCCGGTGATACCTGGCATGATATAGAGCGCCCGCCGTTCTTTACGTTCACGAATCCTAATCAGTTTTACTGCCGATTCGATACTCTTGGAGTCGAGAAACGCGGCCATCGACGCAACCGTTCCTGCTTCAAAGAACTGCGATAGTGGCAGCATAACTCCGAATCTTTCTTCAACGCGACGCGAAAGTTGCATGGCTTGTAATGATGTCCCACCAAGGTGAAAGAAGTCGTCATGAATGCCAAGACTTTCAGTCTCTAGCACATCACGCCAAATACTGGCGATACTCGCTTCACTCAAGTTACGCGGCGCAACATCATAGACAGGTGCCCTTTCTTGAGCCCCTAGCGTTTCAGCAGCCTCCTTACGAAGCACATCTCTTCGAACGTTTCCGTTCCCGTTTCTTGGAATGGACTCGAGCCGTTTCACAAGGTTAGGCACTACATAATGCGGGAGATACCGGTTCAAGAGACGACGGCCGCACATGGCGTGGCGGTCTGGTGTTGGACGAACGAAAATCAGTATCGTATCCCGATGGACAACAGGAAGCTGACGGATCGATTCGAATTATCTACGACTACGACCGGACCGGCGAGCGTCAAATTCTGATGGCAACGTTCCGCGAAGCCGATATCGAGGCGAAGAAAATTCTGAGCAGGAATGGAAAACTGAGGCAACACGTCAGCGACGCTTCCGGCGGATTAGAAAAGTAATGATTTGATGATTCCTTATTCATTTTTCTCTGGGATTCGCTTGATGGCAGCGGGTTGCAGTTGCGGTCGGAGATAATCTGCGCGGCTTATTAGGCTGGTTTGGCCCTGGTCGGCCAGCGGGGGAACCGACCGCGTCTCGCGGCAGATCGCAGATCAGTTGGAAAACGAATTAGGCGTTCCGGTGGATGGCATCAGCGCAACCGGCGGAGGCGGAGTGACCGGACATACTCGCGGAGTGCCTTCACCCAGATTCCCACCTTAGAAGCTCTAAAGAGCACATTGGAATTGTTCCCAGTCGATGCCAGCCCCCGCTATGTTTGATCCGTATTGACTAGAAAACAAGTTTATCCACACGTCCAAAGCAAAGGTTCCGGTTCATGATTGGCCAAAATCATATTCACGCCGTGTCTTCAACCACCTGCTTGTTAGGGCGGAGCTGACAGGCGGTGCCGAAGTGGTCTAGCATCCTGCTTTCGGCACCACCTCGTGGAGCTATTTAGCGGTGCATTAATTTGACTGAAAGCATTTTTTTGCGCTCCCAAGGTGAGCCTTTCGTCGCCATCTCCTTCAACCATATCGATTCGTCAGCGATCCGCTAACCCCGAAAATATCCACCTCTGGCCGGACCGATGCGTCGCGAGCGAAAAGCTGTGGAGCAAAGAGCGCTTGGCATCGGCCCCAAGGGCCTGGGACTTATAACTCGATTGGTTGGAAGCAGGAAGTCATGCCGTGCACGCCCAACTACCACTGGTACTCGCCAAACCGGACGCGCGGATGATGTGAATGGGCAAGGTTACCTTACTTCCGCAACTTGGCGTTCTTGGAAACGCACCGCTGGAAACTGGGGCGTAAATGGCTAAACGTCTACTCGCGAGACTTCCGGATGTGGTAGGACTACGTCGCGCGAGAAAATGTCCCGGCGCTGGCTGACGATGCGAACCTCATCGTCTTCGGCCTCACTGATGTGCCGCCGCTGGTCAACAAGTCGAACCGTTCACCCGCGAAGGGTAAGGTTCACGGTCCGGATTTACTGAAGACGGCAGCCGGACGTGTTAAAATTCAAGGTAAACGCGCCGCTTGTATCGAGTGGCTTGCAATGTGATCCGTCAGGGGCACGAGTTGCACGCGATACGCGAAAACCAGCACTGCCAGGACGTCCATATCTGCAAAGTCTTCGTGCGAAACGGGACACGCCAGAAAGGCGTCTACGATGAACACGAAAAGCCAGACCAAAATGCGATCAATGGATTTAAGAAGATGAATCAGAGGATTCGGGAATGGTATTCTGAAATCGGGGAAATAGGACAACGGGATGTTAGGTTAGCCCACCTGGTTCAATAAGGAAACTCGCAGAAACCAGGGGCAGGTGCTCATCAGGTGCCATCCCTCGGAGAAGCAAAAAGGGACAAAGCTCATTGTTTCAAAAGACTATCCCAAAATAGCAACTGCGTCCCAAACCGATCTGCCCATCGACCGCGTCGTGAAAGTCAGCAAACTCAAACCCAATCCCGACTACCCGAAGCTCACGCCCAAAAGCGGCAACGGATGCCAAACCGAAGAATGGAAAGCAGGAAATGTCCGCCGGGCGTCGTACAGGAGCAACAACTATGAAGTTCGCGACGGGTAACGCTATGCTGCTTGCTCGCCTTGCACTTATCTCAATATCGATCATGTCTACGACGAACGTTATTGGACAGGATCTGGACCCCGTCGAACCTGCTCGCTGGTCGCTGAGTTACGACGCCGGATACAGGGATGAGAACGGAGCGTATGCGGGCGGCAGCGAGATCATGCACATCGTTGCGCATCAAGGGAAACTTTACGCGGCCAACGGGTATTGGATGGACGCGCACTGGGGCATTCCACCGGATGCCGAGAAACAATCGGCTCAGGTGCTTCGTCTGGATTCGTCCGGTGGAACCTGGCAAGTCGACCTCGAGATGGGGAAGACTAATGGATATGACCTGCGTTACATGAAGGGCAATATCCTCAAATCGGTGACGTTCTCATATGGTGCGGACGGCAAACGGTTGCCGAAGCCAGTCAACCTGCTGGTCATAGCTGCGGGAGCAACCTTTGAGCGTGGGGGCGCCGTTTCGGCATGGGTGCGTAACAATGAAACGGGGACGTGGAATCACACCATCGTGCGTCACGGAGCCAACACTGGTGGCATCCGCTGGGTTCCGCGCGATATGGAGGTCTATCGGGACAAGGTAACCGGTGCGGAACGGCTCATTCTTCTATTGGGTAATCCTGGAGTGGTGTCAGGAGTCTACGACCCAACAGCGCCGGGCAAGATTCGCTGGGAGACGATTCTCGAGTATCCCTTTCCGAACGTTGGGAGCGTCAAGACTCGCCCCCTGGGCATCGTGCAAGCCAACGGTTCGCTGCTATTCTCGGTGGACGACGCCATCTTTCGTCGGAACGACGGTCCGCGTCCCAGCTACACCGAACTGTTGCGTCTGGCCGATGACGTAGATACCGATGTCGGTGGCATTCGCGGACTGACGACGATCAAGAATCCGAATGGTTCTGGCGAGTCGATTCTATTCCTGTGGGCTCCGGGTGGACGTTCGATCAGTCGGGTAAAACGGCTGGATCCAGACGGCAAGGGTGGATACACCATTCACGAGGAGGCCAGCATGATGAACCTGATGAGTAAGCATTTGGATGTCAAAGTGACTTACACGTTGGGCGCGCATAACATGATGTATCCGATTCGACACCCGCAGACGGGAGAACTGGTGCACCTGATTGGATTTCAAGGAAATATCGACGGTAAGAATCAGCTGCGATGGCCCGGCAGCCGGTTGTATGGCGGGGCGATGTACGCCATCCGCAAGGCCGACAAAACCTACACCGTGCACGAAGTGAACAACGCCTATGAACCTGGAAAGATCGCGTTGGTATCCCCACGAGCTTTTTGCCTTTCCCCGTTTGGAGACAATCAACTGTTCGTCGGCGGACACGATGCCAGCAATCGGATTTCTGACGACATGGCATGGATTTGTAAAGCGCCATTGGATGTTGCCCTGGGACTGAATGCTGGGCTCGATGCGACCGATAAACGGCGTGAGTTAATTGTCGACGAGCGTCTTCAGGACGGTCCGATCTACGAATTGCGAATCTACAAAGCCAACGAACACCGTTTCCAACATCTCATTACTCGCTTTCGTGAATACACCGATCGCATCTTTGCCAGACACAACTTGAACGCAATGGGGTATTGGGTTCCCACGGACGGCACGCCACGGCAGAAACGGCGAATCGTCTACGTACTCAAGCACGCGTCGCGCTACGAGGCCTACGCAAACTGGATTCACTTCACGAACGACCGTGAATGGCAAAAAGTGTTGGACATGCCTCAGTTTCGAGGTCTTCTGGAGGAGAAACCAACCAGCATTTTCATGACCGAGAACGATTACTCAGCGAAGGTTGCTAACGCGATCGAAAAACCCGGTGGTGTGTACGAACTGCGGACGTACACGTGTAACGAGGGCAAACTAGCAGCCCTCAACGCTCGCTTTCGTGAACATTCCACCAAGCTGTTCAATGAACACGGCATCAGGAACGTCAGTTACTGGACGCCTTTCGATCAGCCTGAGGGTCAAGATACACTGATCTACCTGATTCACCATGAAAGCCGCGAAAAAGCGGACGCAAACTGGAGGTCGTTCCTTAGCGATCCCGCGTGGAAAAAAGTGGCCAAGGAATCTCAGGTAGATAGCAACTTTCTGGCAAAACCTCCAGCTCGCATCTACCTGAGACCGCTGGAGTTTTCGCCGCTCAAGTAGCAGCTTCGTGCTCAATCGGATCGCGTCAGATTCGTCACGACGCCCACCTATTGCCAATAAAGTTCGTCGCTGGAAGACCTTTGCCTAATCAATGATAGTCGTCGGAGGGCCGGATTAGTTTTTTCCTCCGAGTTGATAAGGAGTAGTTAACATGTATTCAATATTCTGGGTAAACCTGCATCGACACTTGAGTTGCTTAGGGCTCTTTGGGTGCATAATTTGTTCGCAATTGGCGGCGGGCCAGCAGGAATCGCCCAACTTCCCCAAGATGATCGGGGCATTTGTTTCGGACCACTGTCTGGCCTGCCATAGCGGTAACAAGCCAGAAGCGGCAGTGTCGATTGACTCGCTTGGTTCTGATTTTTCAACCGACACAGACGCAATGCATTGGCAAAGCATTCTCACTCAGCTCACCTTGGGTGCAATGCCGCCGAAGGATGAGACGCAGCCCAAGAGTGATCAAACGCAGCATGTCATCAAGTGGATTCGAAGTGAACTGACAGCCGCTGGGCGTGTACCTGCGGTTGACCACAAGCTCCGATCGCCGGAGTTTGGTAACTATATAGATCATGGCCGTCTGTTCGACGGCAGTGAGCGTGGACCAGCCTATTCGACGCCACGACTGTGGCGTTTAAATCCTGCAGTCTACGACCGCTTTGTCGACGGCGTCGCAAAGAACTTGCGGCGCATCACGGCCATTCATCAACCGTATCCGATTGACGAAAGCAAAGGCGTGATCGGTGATTATGCAGCGGAACATTTCGCCGACGCGGCGACGCTAGAACTTTTGATGATGAACTGTCAAACGATCGCCCAATTTCAAACTACTGGTGTAGTGTGGCGCGAAAACAATTGGCGTGAAAACAAAGAAACGCTCCGGCGAGAGAAGCAAACACCGCGAGTGTTCGAAGAGATATTGAAAGTCGAGGGCAAGCCGACAGACGAACAGATTGATGCGGCAATCGATTACGAAATTCAACTTGCCTTAGAGCGATCGGGCACGAAGGAGGAACGGACACGCCTTGCGTCACTGTTCAAAACCGCGGCCAAGCGAGGTGGCAACACTCGCGCACTACAGATAATGTTAATGGCGATTTTGATGAAGCCGGAAGCAGTTTATCGAATGGAGATCGGACTTGGTCCGAAGGATGGATATGGAAGGCACCGGCTCTCTGAATACGAACTGGCATTTGCCATAGCCCGGGCAATAACCAACAAGGGGCCGCGCGACATTTCGGTCGGCCCCAGGTCTAAAGAGAGCTGGGACGACGAAAGCAGCGATGACAAATCACGTCAGAACCTGATGCAGCTTGCGCTTGCCGGGGGACTAGAAACACCAGAACAAATCCGCAAAGTTGTGATCGGGATTCTTGATGACAACAACTTGGCGAACGCGGATTACACGATGTTTGCCGAAGATCATCGGATTGGCAACACTCGTGTTCTGCAGTTCTTTCGCGAGTTCTTCGGTTATCACCACGCGCCGAAAGTGTTCAAAGATCAAAAACGTATCGGCTTTGGTGATCGATATGATGTTGAGCGCATCGTTCAAGACGCCGATCAATTGGTACTGCACCTCTTTGATCAAGACAAAGATGTATTGGCCCAATTGCTTACGACCGATAGGTACTTTGTCGCGTATCCTGGATCGCTGGAGAAGATCGAAAAGGATCTGCACTACATCAAGACCAACGTCAATGATCAAAATTTTCAGGCGAATACAAAGTACGTCCAGCGGTTGGAATCGTCAGGGCGACATCCCATTCCGATCGAAGGTCCTTCGACACGAGAATATGTGGCGTTCTATAATCTTGATCCTCAGAACTGGGACTATCAGGTAGAGCAGCCGTTTAAGATGCCGAGGGGGCAACGTTCGGGCATGCTAACGCATCCGGCTTGGCTGATTGCCTGGAGTGGCAATTTTGACAACGATCCAATTCGTCGCGGCAAGTGGATTCGCGAGCATCTGCTTGCCGATGTACTTCCCGAAGTGCCTCTGACAGTCGACGCCGTCGTGCCGGAGGATCCAGAGAAAACGCTTCGTGAAAGGCTCGACGTTACGCGTCAAGCGAATTGCTGGCAGTGTCATCAGAAAATGAATCCGTTAGGCCTGCCGTTCGAACAGTACGACGACTTTGGACGTCATCGTCAGCACGAAATCATTGGCGAACTCCTCACTATTTTTCCCGAGCGACATACCCAAGCCACCCGAAGACCGATCGACACACGCGGCGCGATCGGACACGCCGACGAACAGGCTATCGAAGGCCCGGTCGAAGACGTGAGGAAGCTGGTTTACAAACTGGCGCGTTCAACGCGTGTTCGTCAGTCGTTTGTGCGTCACGCGTTTCGTTTTTGGATGGGACGTAATGAGACTCTCGCAGATTCGCCGACGTTGATGGCTGCGGACAAGGCCTATCTCGACGGCGGTGGCAGCATGAAAGCGATGATCGCTTCGCTGCTCTCCTCCGATTCTTTTCTCTATCGAAAGCCCAGGTAATCGTGATGTTCTCCGTTACAAGACGGCAAATACTTCGAAAGCTTGCTCAATCTGTCGGTACGGCACCGTTGCTGGTGCCGTTTGTACAGCGACTTCGAGCGGAAACCGATAGCGGTGCGGCACGGCCGCAACGCTTCCTATTCGTTATAAAAAGTAGCGGCTTAACGCCTGCGGAGCTGATTCCGTCAGAGCTGAGCGAGATGGTAAGCCCTGGGGAGTCGGAAAGTTGGCCTAGCGAGCTCGCGCCCAGTGACAAGTTGCTCGACATATCGCTGTCCAATAGCGCTTTACCCAAATCGCTCGAGGCTCTGGATTCGGTAAGAGACCATCTGACCATTCTGCAAGGCCTCTCAGGTAAAATGTGCCGCGGTGGACATTCGGCCTGGTACGGAGCATTGGGTTGTTTTCACACCGGTAACGAGGGAAGCCCTGGCCGAGCGGCTAGCGCTACGATTGACGGCTTGCTTGCCAAAGCGTTGCCAGCGATCTTTCCACATGTCGGGCTGACACTCGGTGGGAAAGTGCTCTCCGGCGTAAAAGATTCCGTTGTCTATCCAGGCATCTCGGCAATCGACGTCGACCGCCCTCTTCCCTACCAAGCCACTCCGCAGATGGCATACAAGAATTTGTTTGGCATCGCGGCACAAGACAATGACGCGAAAGCGGACCAATTAGTTCGGTCGATGCTGCTTGACCACATGGTCGACGATGTCAGACGCTTGCAAAACCGACTTGGCAGTGCGGACCGTGAGAAGCTGGACAATTACCTTGAGGCGTTCGAAGGTCTGCGAGATCGTCGCCGGAGACTCGGTGGGTTAGAGGCTGAGATTCGCAAGCATGCGCCGGTCGTGACTGACAAGTACCTCTCGGCAGTGGAAACAGATCGCGTGGAGGCACATTTCGATATAGCAGCGGCAGCGCTGATCGGCGGTCTTTCTAATGTCGTGGCTGTTCGAGCTGATACGCTCAACGTGACGTATCGGGGCCTTGGGATTTCTAAACACGTGCATGGCCTTGGACATGCCGAATCAGTTGACGGGATGACTGCGATCGAAGCCCGCAACCGCATTCGAATGTTTCAAATTGAGCAGATTGCCCGAGTGGCCAAGAAGCTCAAGGCCGTGCCCGAGGGCGACGGGACGATGCTTGACAATACTTTGATCATCTACCTTAGCGATGCTGCGGAAAAGCACCATGGATTATGTGAGCAGTGGCCGATGGTACTTGTCGGCGGCATGGGCGGGCGTCTGAAAACAACCGCCGGTGGGCGTTATCTGCATTTTCCTGGCTATGGCGCGGCGGGACATAAGACAATCGCGAACTTCTACTGCACACTTCTGCATATAATAGGCAAACCGCAGGATGAGTTTGGCCGCTTCGATTTGAACCTGGACGCAGCTTTGCAACGCGGACCGCTCGGTGAATTGCTGGGCTAACAGCTTAGAATGTACAAGAATTAAATATCCGCCCCATTCCTCAAGCCTCACTACTGTCATGAATAGTACACGCCGATCCTTTCTCCGCTGCTCGGGAGCCGTGATGACGCTCCCTTTCTTGCCATCTATCGCCAAGGCTGATGATCTCCAGGCGATCAAGAAACCTGACAGGAAGCTGGCGATTGTGTATTTGCCCAATGGGATTGTCAGGCGATGCTTTTTTCCTGGGGAGGAAAACGCTGATGTTCCCGAGTTCATCGGGGGGTTCAATGCGGATAAGGTCAAGAACGATCGGCGATTCAAGAATGAACCCGGCATCTATGCTCCCCAATTTAGCTCCAGCATGGAGCCACTGCGTGAGCTGGCTGCCGACATGACGATGATCACCGGTTTAGATCGCAGCTATAAGAATGGCCAGGATGTACACGCCCAGGGAGCGTCGTGCTATCTGACCAGTCTGTCTCCTGAGCAGGCTCAAGCACAAAACATCGCTCATCCCAACGGTCGAACGTTGGACCAAGTGATTGGTGATCACGTGGGGCAATCAACAGTGTTCAACACGTTGGAAATTAGTTGCAACGGATTTACGGCACCCAAGGAGCCGATCGAGTTTGACAATATCTCGTGGTACGGGCCCGGGAAAATCGCCCCATCGATTCGAGAACCACAGAAGCTATACCAGCGATTGTTCTTGCAGAAAAGCTATCGCGAGCACGTCGCGGACGTCACAGATTTGGTGTTGGAAGACGCTCGGACGATGTCACACAAACTGGCGGTCGAAGATCGACGTACCATGCAAGAGTTCATGCAGATGATTCGCGAGATCGAAGTCCGCATGAAGAAACTGGAACAGATGCTCGCCGGTGCCGACGTCACCTTGCCTAAAAACGAGGTCCTGCCGCGAGGCGAATACATCCGTCTGCAAATGGATTTAATGCTGTTGGCCTTCCAGATGGGAATCACAAATGTCAGCACCTTTATGATCGGTCCGGAACGTTGGGATGCGACACTGATGTATGAGGGCGTATTCGATAAACCAGTTCAGCACCATAACATGACTCACAACCAGAAAGGTGATGGTTACAAAGAGTTGCAAAAGATCGACATCTTCCACATGGAGCAATACGCTTACCTGATCCGCCGTATGAAAGAAGTCAAGGAGTTTGATGGCAGCTCGCTGCTGGACAATTCGATTTGTGCTTTCGGCGCGGGCTTGGGCGATGGCGCGACGCACCAGTACTATGACTTGCCAATGATGGTCGCAGGAAAAGCACAGGGGCAAATCAAACAAGGCCGCTTTATCAAAATGAAAAGCGGCACGCTGAATTCCAATCTCTGGTTAACCTTTGCTCAAATGATGGGACTGGAAATCGATTCCTTCGCCGACAGTACAGGCGTTGTCTCGGAGCTATGGACGTGATGCATCGGAGGTTGACAATGAAGAACTTACTTACCGTTGTCGTCTTGTTGCTTACGCCATTCGTCGCGGACGTTTTCGCTGCCGATTTACAGACCGACTTGCTGGACGTGCTGGAGAACTCCTGTGTGCATTGTCACAACTCCAACGATCGCAACGGCGAGGTAAGTTTCGAAGACTTAGACGAAGCTGCGTTGGCTGAAGATAAGGGGGTGCTTGATCAGCTGTTTGATGTGCTCAGTCATGAAGCGATGCCTCCCGAAGATGAGCCAGAACTGGAGAGTGAGGTTCGCCAGGCGGCCATCGCGGCAATCAAGGAACTAATAGCTGACTCGGCCAAGAATGATCCGCCGCCAACTGTTCCGCTACAGCGTTTGAATCGGTTTCAGTACAACAATACCGTTCGAGATCTGTTTCAGCTTGATCGCGATGTCTTTGCGTTGCCGGAAAAGTTGATGACACGGCACAGTGACTACCTGCAACATTCGCGTCGCACCGGAATTTTACCTGAAGTGTTGCAAGTTGCCTCGCATGCGTTGAAGCCTGTTTCGGGGTTGGCCGATGTGAAGCCGTTCCCCAAAGACCTGCGTGCTGAGCATGGATACGACAATCAGGCCGATCAGTTGACACTCTCGCCGCTGTTGCTGGATGCCTTTCTGCGGCTCAGCGTGTCAATCGTCGAAAGTGCTGACTTCAACGAACAAACTGTAGGCGTCTGGCAGGAATTGTTTGCTGCCCCTGAGCAGGCGTCCGACTACCCAGACGAGATTCGCCGTCGGTTGGCAGCATTTCTGCCGTTGGTCTTTCGTGGCCCGGTCGATCAAGCCGCAGTCGATCGCTATACGGCCTACACGCTGGCCAAGATGCAGCAGGGCGCGAGTTTCACTGAAGGGATGAAGAAGGTGTCCGCTGCTGCGCTGTCATCTCCATTGTTCCTGTTTCGCAATGCGAGCACTGAGCCCAGCGACCAACCATACATTTTGGCGACCCAACTCTCTTATTATCTCTGGGGCAGTTGTCCAGATGCGGAGTTGTTGGACCTCGCCCGTCAGAACCATCTTGTGGTACCCGAGGTGCTTGCAAGCACGGTCACTCGAATGCTTTCTGATCCAAAAATCGAACGATTTTTGGACGCGTTTCCGGTTCAGTGGATGCAGCTAGAGAACTTGATGGCGTCTACGCCTGATCGTGGATTGCACAAGTATTTCTATGTCGACGCGAAATCTCCGGCCAGTGTCCAAATGGTGCTTGAGCCACTTCTGTTATTCGATGCGGTGTTCGCTGAGAATCGACCGTTGATTGAACTGGTCCAGCCGACCAGTATTTATCAGAGCGACTTTCTAACAGCCTGGTATCAAAGCGATCTAAAACCACCGGCAATTGATAAGCAGGCATTGCTGAACACCAATCAAGAGCGTGATCAACAACGGCAGACGCTGCAAGCAAAGATTGCTGGTCTCAACGCACAGGCAAGTGATTTGGCCGATCCGATTCGCACGCAACTGCTGCAGCAACGGTTTGTCGCGGGAAATCAGCCTGTGCAGGATTTGAAGCCCTATGCGGCTTGGGAGTTCAATGGGGATCTGACAGAGCAGTTGAGAGGGTTAGATTTAACCGCGAATGGCGACGTTACTTTTCAAGATGGCAAGGTCAACTTGAGTAAGTCTTACCTGATTAGCGAGAAGCTGCCGATTGAGCTGAAAGCCAAGTCGTTAGAAGTCCGGTTTGTACTGCAAAACTTGGACCAGCGTGGTGGCGGATTGATGGGCGTTCTAAAAGGTGGCGGCTTCTTTGATACCATCGTCATTGGGGAACGTAAAAACCGCCATTGGATCTCTGGCAGCAACGGCTTCAGTCGGACAAAAGACTTTCCTAACTCGTTTGAGGAAACCGTCGTCGGCGAGTCTATTCATCTTCTGATGGTTTACCAAGAAGATGGCACGACAAAGCTGTATCGCAACGGGGCACCGTATGGAGAACCTTATCGAAAAGGCAAATCGGTTTTTACTAAGGACCAGTCCACCGTCGTCTTTGGGCTACGGCATCTGCCACCAGGTGGTAACCGCTTCTTAAGTGTCAGTATTGATAACGCCAGACTCTACGACCGAGCGCTGACGGCAGAGGAGGCTGCCGCGGCCGCCAGCGGCAGTGGCTTTGTTTCTCATGCTGAGTTGCTCGCTGCGATGAGTGCGGACGAACAGCAACAGTGGAAGCGATTGAATGATACAATCGCTCAGCTGCAAAAACGATTGAGCGATATTCCTGCAAATATTGATTTGAAACAAGTGGCCAATCAAAACCGTCAACGGTTTGAAGGGCAGTTGCGTCAGCAGCTCAATGCTCGAGACTTCAAGCGTGTCGCAGTCGATGATCCGCGTTACGGAGGCATCGTGACCAACAGTGCTGTCTTGAGTATGACCTCGGGCCCAAAGCGGACGCACCCCGTGGCTCGGGGGGTCTGGATGACTGAGGTTCTGTTCAATGATCCGCCATCGCCACCACCCAATGACGTTCCGACGTTGGATGAGGATCCAGCGGATAAGAACCTTACGATTCGTGAACGCTTTGAAGCACATCGATCGAACTCGGCCTGCGCCGGCTGCCACGCCAAACTCGATCCGTTGGGATTTGCGTTAGAGAATTTTGATATCACCGGGCGCTGGCGGGACAAGTATCGCAATGGTCGTGTGGTCGATTCAGCAGGAGTGCTGCACAGGAAACATGCGTTTACGACCGTTACCGAGTTCAAGTCGTCGTTAGTCAAGCAGCAACAGCGATTTCAGCGAGCGTTTGTGGAGCATCTGCTTCGTTACGCGTTGGGACGCGAACTTGAAGCCGCCGATATCTTGACGGTGGATCGAATTCTTCATCGGTGTCAGGCTGATGGCTTCACGATCGCCGAAATAGTTAAAAAAGTTGCGATCGTCGGGCTGGCGCGAAGCACGTCAGCGATGGACTGAACCTGCGATGGGCCCCAAGGCCCCATTGCAGGACCTCTCCGAGTGTTGCGTCGGTGGTAAAGAGTACAAGAGACCTCCAAGCACAGTTGCCAACTCACAACCAACTGCTTCAAACGACGACCGGAATTACGTGATTCTCGCAGTGTTTCAGCCGGTGTTTTCCTCGCCTTCGTATGCCGCAGATTCATTCTTTACGTGCCTGAAACTTGAGACTTCGCGGGGATTCTCCCTACTCCGAGTGTAACGACCTCGAGACTCAACTCTGAAAACCAGCTGCCGCCAAACCGTTTCGGACAAGGCCGTGAATTGGCACGCCCCAACTAATGGTGTTTGTAGGCGAATTGGAGCGAGATGCAATTAACCGGCCAACTGACAGCTGGTACTCTTTACTGGTCGACACGAAACAACGCGGTCTTGGCGGAACGTGCGATCCGATTACTCCGACTCTGCTTCTGCTGACGGCGACGATGATTCGATGGATGAGGGTGAACAACCACATGGTCGACATTAGCGTGGTGCCGAAGAACAACGCCACATCTACATACTGCAAAGCAAAAAAGGGACTTAGCTCATTGTTTCAAACGCCCAAACAAGAATCACAACTGCTTCCGAAGCCGGTCTGCCCATACAACACGTAGTGAAACTCACTAAACTTGAACAGAATGCTGAACGCCCGAAGATCACGTGCAAAGGCGGCAAGGGATACCAAACCGAAAAAAGCGAAAGAAGAAATGAGTCATAGCATGGGCACAACAGGGAAATCTCTATTCCCGATTCGTCGGATGATTGGCCGTGATCTGATCCTCTTCGCAATTGCGGCACTGTTTACAGATGCTGCACTCGGCGACGAACCCGAATACTCGGGCGACGTGACAGACGTCCGTACAATTCGACGGGTCGAGCAGCATCCTCAGTCGTGGCGCGTTTGGCAGCCGTTCATCATCCAGGGAGACAGGAAGAATCAGCTCCTAGTCGCATTCGGAGCAATGAGAAATGGTAAGAAGGACATGGGGGATATCTTTGCCACACTTTCCAGAGACGACGGCGATACCTGGGAGGAGCCCGTCGCTGTTTTTGATCACACGCTACGACAAGGTGCGATTCAGTTCGCCTATGCCAACCCGGTGCTGTATCGCGTGCCGGGACACGCTGTGATCTGGTGCTTCGCGATGCGGTGCTCAATTGCCCAACGCAATAGCGAGGAATCGCAACTTGCGGCCGCGTTCACGGCTGATGGCGGGCGATCGTGGACACCGGTTGAACTTGCCATGCATTACACCGGGCCGTTGATTCTGAATGCCTCGCCGTTAAAGACGAAGATCGACGGCAAGACACGCTTCCTACTCCCCGCACACCGAAACACATTGGCTGCTGATCCACGCGGCTCACGCGACCACTTTGTTCTCAGCAGCACCAGTTTGCTAGGGTGGAAACTGGAAGCCTTCATTCCACAACCGACCGACTCCAGAGTGTTCCTTCACGAGGGCAACATCGCTCCCGGCGACAACAAGGGCGAACTGAAAATCGTGATGCGGACGGCCAACTACGACGAAACGGACCTGACAACCGATCCGCCACGAGCGTATTCCAGCGTCAGCACCGACGGAGGCCAAACATGGTCCGAAGCTCGCGCCGAACCCGAACTGCATAACGCTAAATCGAAGGGCTACTTCGGTCGCTCAGAAGATGGCATGCACATCTACGTCTACAACGACGGCCCGGCACAACGTGATAAAGTACCTGGTTTTCCTAACGGGGGGCGAACGTCGCTGCGCTACAAGATCAAGCCACCGGGCGGCGACTGGAGCGAGGAAAAGACCTTCTACCACGCAGGAATCAAAAACTCGTATCCGACCCTGTGCGAAGTCGCGCCAGGTGACTTTCGCTGCGTTTGGGACAGCGGAATTGCTGACAAGTCGCGAACACACATTCATTTTGGCAAGCTGAGGATCACGCCATGACACCCTCCGAGCTGCGAGAATGTCTGCATGAGGGACGTAAGGTCTTTGGCACGCTGATTGTGTCGACTTCACCGCGCTGGCCTGAAGTTGTCGCGACATGCGGCCTGGACTTCGTGTTTGTCGACACCGAGCACATCGCTCTGGATCGAGCTCAATTGAGCTGGATGTGCCAGACCTACAACGCGCTTGGCATTCCGCCGATCGTCCGAATTCCGTCACCGGATCCACACGCCGCCACGATGGTGCTCGACGGTGGTGCCGCAGGAATCATCGCGCCTTATGTTGAGTCCGTTCGACAAGTCGAGGCACTGCGAGGTGCCGTCAAGATGCGGCCTATCAAAGGTCAAACGCAGCAGGCAATGCTGGCCGGAGAATCGATTGGATACGAGCTGGAACACTACATTCGCGAGCGTGCATCGAAGCGTCTGCTTATCGTCAATATCGAAAGCACGCCAGCAATCGAAGCTCTCGATGACATTCTGCAAGTTCCTGATCTCGATGGTGTATTGATCGGGCCTCACGATCTTTCCTGCAGCCTTGGCATTCCTGAGCAATACAACCACCCGGACTTTATTAACGCTTGTGAAACGATATTCAACAAGGCGCGCAAGGCCAGCGTGGGTGCGGGCATTCACTTCTGGGGTGATGTAGAGCAGCAGACGCGTCTGCTGAAACTCGGGGCGAACATGCTGATCCACAGCGCCGACATCAGCCTCTTTCAAAAACACTTGCGATTAGAGTTGGCTGCCATCCGAAAAACAGCGGGGGCTACGCGAGAAGATACGTCAATCTCCGCGTTCGTGATCTAATCTGGCATCAGGAATCACCCCGATAAATCGAACCGTTCGACTAATTGTATTTTTAATAATCGTCATGACGCCCGCGTCCCAGGCGGACGCGGACTGTCACAAAATCGTTTTGTTCCTGATAGATGACCTCGGCTGGATGGATCTGGGGTGCCAGGGAAGCACTTCCTATCAAACGCTCCACATCGACAAATTAGCTGCCGAAGGCGTGCGATTCACGGATGCTTATGCGCGTGCGCTGTTTGTTCACCAACTCGAGCCTCAATTCTGAACGGCAAATATCCAACTCGACTGCTGTTGACCGCTTGGTTGCCTTCAGGACGTTAGGATCCGAAAGGGAGACTGATCGAAGGGCGTAAGCTTCGCGGACTGCTTGTCGAAGAATTTTCCTTATCGGAAGCGATGCGTGATGCTGGCTATCAGACGATCCACATCGATAAATAGCATCTCAGAAGCGAACCTTTCTGTCTTCGGGAGCATCACGGATTCGACATTAACATCGCCGGCAACGCCTAAGGCGCGCCCGGGCTTTACATCTTTCCCCACCAGGGCAAATGGTCGCTTCCGGCAATAAAGCACCCAGCTAAATGGAACGTGTTGCCCGATGGCCAGGCTGGTGAGTATCTAAGCGACCGGCTCACAGACGAAGCCGTCGGAACGATCGAGCAGTCTGGTGAGAAGCCGTTCTTTCTGTAATTCCCTCACTATGTGGTGCAATTACTACTACAGGAACCGGAGAAAATCACGAAGAACTACGAGCGAGTTCCTGAGGCGAAGCCTCACTGCAAACCGGCGTACGCGGCGATGGTCGAGAGTATCGATAACAGCTTCGGCCGCGTGTTGGATGCACTGCGAGCTTCAGGAAAGGAAGACGGTCGGTCATTATCTTTACCTTCCACAACGGTGGCTTCTATAAAGCCACCAGCAACACACCGCTCCGAGCCAACAAAGGAGCTTATTACAGGGCGGCATTCGCGTTCCCTTGATCATCCAATGGCCGGGGGATCACGCACCGGCCGAGTGATCCTCGAACCGGTCATCCAACCAGCTAAGGTTGAATTTTACAACTTGTGCCAAGACCTTGTAGAGACGACCAACCTCGTCCAAGTAGAGCTAGATCGACGCAGTGAGCTATCGCAGGACCTTGAAGTCTGGCGTGTCGCTTTGGGAGCGGAACGAATGAAACCGAATCCTGACGCTGCCTCCAAGGTCAATCGTGAAGACACGATCGCGCGATGATAATGGCGTGTAGCTAAATCCATCGTGGTACAAGGAAGAGTCCGTTGTATATTGTTTCAACCGGGGCTTTGTCCAACGGCTTATGTGCTTGCGGTTTGCGTGTGAAGACATGGCAATACGAGCTGATAAAGGCATGAAAACACAAAGCAAAAGACCGAACTTATTGTGGCTTCCTGCGAAGTCCGAACGCCAAATTCATCGAGCCCGACGACCGGAGAACCCTGACGTTGACGCAGTCAAGAAAGAACGTCTTGCTTATCCCATCAGGAGCACCCATGATTCGAATCTATCCACTCCTCTGCTACGTTCTATGCATGCTTATGATCCATGCCTCTGCTGAGGAGCCGCTGTCGGTTCCCGGCGGAGCTGGGCAGCTGGAAACAACACCAGTGCTTGTCGAAGGTGGTGTCGATGAAGATGGCCGAGCATACTACCTTAACGGGCAACCTGCTAAGAATGGCAAGCTAATCCTAACGGCTAGCAACGGTTTCTTCACGCCGGGCGTTTGTCGGGCATCCGGGGAGTCTTCACTGCCGAGGACAGCTGACGCAGGGCTGATCGCCCCCAATTACGCGATTTTGTCGAGCTGGAAGAAGACAGACGGGACGATTCGTTGGCATCTCTGGCTGGCCAAGCCGGGGCAGGTTCGACTCGGAGTACATCTGAGTGTGGTCGAGAAAGCGGCTGGCTCTAAACTGATCGTCTCGCTTGGTGGTGTCAATCATCAAGTGAAGACGGTGGCCTCTCGCCCCAACCAGCCACAGCCCTGGTATCTAACGTTTGAAGTTGACGAACCCGGTGAGCATACACTCGAGATGGCGGCCATTACGATCGCTAACTCACAGATGGGAGTGGGCGAACTTCACCGCATCGACGTACATGGAACCGCCGTGGAAGACTCACTGTTGCTGAGGGCACGCTGGCGCCCCGCGGCAGTACATGGCGGGTATGCCGCAACTAAGATCGACCAAAGCCGCATGTGGGTGATGGCTACGAGGAGCACGTCGAATTCCAGCAGTTACTCACCAATTACAACGCCTTTTGGTTACTACGGGACTTCGTTCGATGCCAGCGGTCGCTCGGTCGGCGGATTCAACTTTTCGATGTGGGCGGCCAGACGGGGAGGTGAAGCACCTCCTCTAAAGCAGATGCCGCACCTGCTAGCAGCAGGCTCGCCCAGCGCGGAATTCAGCGGCTTTGGGCACGAGGGTTCGGGAGTGAAGCTCCGAGGCTGGACGCCGATGCCCGACAGGCCCGAAGTCTGTGTGCAGGCGTTGCGTGTCGAGAACGACGGAGACTATCACACCTACTATGGCTACTTTTGGGACCATCCCACGAAGCAGTGGAAGCTCTACGCCATTGGCCGCAAGTGGGGCAGCGGCAAGCTCATCAGGCACCTGCAGCCCGGTTCCTTCTGTGAAGTCCCCGGTCCCCCGAACGTTCAGCGAACCGGTGATGTGTCTCGGGAAGTCCGTCGCCGCGGTTGGTTCCGCAATGAGTCGTCCGGACGCTGGGAGCCGATGGATCATTTTTTGTGCAGAGGAAAGGGAATTCAGAACAAGTCATGGTTTGTGAGCGACGAAGGTGAATTCGTGATGCAGACAGGCGGAATGCGCTATTACGCGTTCAATAGTCCTCCGGTCGCACAGACGACTTTGCCGTTGCCAGAGTATCTCAGCCGGGAAGCGACCAAGCAACTCCAGCGATTGCCTGCAGAGTTTGGTGAGGTCGATGCCGTGGAAGTAACGGACACAACCGTCAACCTGGACATTACCATGAAACGCGCCGGCACCAGCGCACGAGCCGATATCTATTATGGGGAGAAGGATTGTCTCACCTTTGCGAAACGCGAGCTTCATGCGACCGAGCGCCGATCGTCAGTCAGCAAATCCACGCAGGCTCAAGATCGTAGCTGGTCGAAGCAGGTTTCGATCGCGGCGTTGAAAGACGGCAAAAACCGCATCACGATCACAGGTCTAAAGCCGGGTACGACCTGGTTCTACCGGATCCTAGTGACGAACGACGAGGGCAAGCTGTGGATGTTCGAAACTCACAACTTCAGAACCAGCGATACCGCTGTTTCTGGATCATGACTACAGAGCACACATTGATGTCCGAATGCCCGCGAGATTGACTGGCGACACGCACACTTTCGCCTTGGCCACAGCGATTTACAATCTGAGACTTCCTGGCGTTAGACTACTTTCGTCACATTACGGCAACAACCACGAAATCCAATGCTAGAAGGTATCGAGATATATTTCGATGCAGCATAGTGATCCAAGCCCTGTCAGGATGCACCTGTGTGCACCCAGCCACCCTTTCAGCTTTGGTCATGGATGGGAGAAACGGCGTTCCTCTCGGAGGCGTAACCATTACACTGAAAAACGCCAGACTTTCTTTGACGACTGACGCCGCGGGGCGCTATCGCTTCGATGAGGCGTCCGGCGATAAGGTTACCTTCAGCAAAGTCGGTTATGACTCCATTTCGCGAGATATCAAGCCGAATGGCGGATCTGAAAATGCTGTTATTACTCTGGCGGGGGAGGGGACCTACGTCTGTACAACGGCAGAAGCTGAAGGAAGGTGGCAAATCGCCGGACTGTGTATGATCCTGAGACCAAGACATCGGATATCACCTACCTGACCGACACCGAGCAGTGGAACTTCAAGCCCAATTTCAGTCCCGTCGGAATTAAGATCATATTCTTAGGACGCTATGAAGCCAGCGGGCCGTGTTGCGATACTTGGCTATCTTCCATTTGTGTAATGAATGCCTACGACAACGGCCTCCACGAAATCATCGCCGGTGAAGAGAGCTTCAACACTGAAACCTTCTGGACATGTGACGGGTCGGAGCAGGTTAGCTTTAACCGAATGCATGTTAAGAATCGCGGGCCTCACTGGAACAGTTTTGATGGTCAGCCTGGTTCGGAGCGAGGGATAGCCCCTTGGTGCTGGGTCAACCCACACTTGGCAGATGGACGCGTCTTTATTCAACGCGGTGGACAGAGCTTTCTTGCCACGCCGACCGATGATGGCAAGGCCAAGTACGTCAGGGTCCAGCGCTCTGACGACAGGTTCATTCACAAGATCGCACTATCCCGAGACGAAACGATGATCGCCTATCAGAAATGGTTCGACTCAAGCCACAAGATGTACAAAGTCGGAGTGATGGTCTTTGCGAACTTTGACGCCTCTGTGCCTTCCATTATCGACGAAGTGGGATGGATCTCGGCGGTCAGTTGAACACATACGCAGGACGCCACACATCGACAAAATGTGTGGAATCGGCTGCGAAACTCGCATTGATATCCCTGGTTTGGGCGATCCGGTCCACCGCCCACCGATGCAGGTTCGCACACTAATCACGGAAGCATAGGATTGTGCTGCTGTCGTATCTGAGTATGACTCAAAGGGCGGCTTCTATTGGCATTTCCAAAGACAGACCGAGACAAAGACGATGCGACAATTTGGACCAACCTTGAAGGTGAGCCTTGAGCCCAATTTGTCTTTTCCGTTTATGATCGTGAAGGGTTCGTGTTTATAGGTTTTGAGGTACCGGTTAACGCCAACACAGATCTCCCCCTTCCTGTAGTCGATAACCCTGTCGATCCATTCTCCGAGTTGCAGGCCAGACTTAGACTCGGCAAACGAAGGGCCCTCTGGCAGCTTGGTTCGGAACACGCCTTATTTTAGGTGGTTAACGAGAATCATGTGGTGCCAATCTGAAGAACGGGGCTTCCGGCTGTGATAATGTTGGTCTCGAAGCGAAAATGCATGTGATAAACAACGCTTTTGGAATCCGATTGAAGTGGACGACCAGTTCCAGTCCGAGGTGGTGCTCTCGCTTCAACACTTTCACCGCCTCTCTCTTTGATTTGAACTTAGCTAACACGATCAGCTTACCGTCCGCGACCTGTTTATCCTTTGTTGGTGCCCCCAACGTTCACTGTTAACTTCGCCCTCAAAATCGTAGGAGTCGACGAGCATGCCGTTTTTGAAAAGCTCCGAAGTGAAGACTGATGAATCAGCAGCCTGCGCACCAATGATGAGAGGTGAGAAGTGGTTTTGCTGCCTGAAGAAGAGAGTCCGGCTATCAATCACTTAGACCGCACGATCCGCTCATAGCAGCACGACGCAGAGATATATCCTCTTTTTTATTCACACCAACGTCTTCCGGCTCGCGACGAATTTCTCGTCGTACTCATAGGCAAATCCCGGTTTGCCTGAGGGTTTGAATAGAATCTCTTTGTCGCTAGACAGCTCGTTGGCTGAAGATAGTTTGAACGACGTTAGACAAAGCGGCGACGCTGAAAGGTTTGTTGAGGTAAGCATCGGGTTGAAGTTCATCCTTTGGAATCGGGTAGGAACAACGAGAAACGATAACGACTGGTGTGTCAGGCCAATTCGCTTTGATCTCTTTCAAGAGTTCGCCTCCGTTCAGTCCGGGAAGTCCGTAGTCGGAAATGACCAGCTGGAAGGCGGAATGTCGCATCATCTGCAGTGCTTCTTTTCCGTCACTAGCCTGCTTCACCTGCAAACCCATCGACTCCAGCAGCATCGCCATCGACCGTAGGACCTGGTCTTGGTCATCCACCAAAAGAACGCTACCTTGCACCCTGGCAAAACGGTGTGATTCTTGTTTTTGCTCGGCGTCACCCATTCTGTCCTGCGTTCCATCAAGATCCAACGGAAACTCCAGGATAACATTGGTGCCCAATCCTTGAGTCGACTCGACTCTCATCGACCCACCATGCTGTCGAACAACTCCGTGGCATTCGCTCAGCCCTAAACCGCTGCCTTTTGCCTTCGACGTATAAAACGGTTCCAGGCATCGATCCAGTTGTTCTCGAGTCATTCCCGCACCATCATCTTGGACTTCAAGAACTGCCCAGCCATCTTTGCTGGATACTTTTAGGTTTACCGTTCCAGATCCTTCAATTGCATCCACTGAATTAAAAATCAGGTTGGTGAGTACCGAACGCAGCTGGGATGCAACCACTTTGACGGAGGTTGACGTGGCCGCGCGGACTCCGACGATGACTCGCTTACCATCATGCGTTGCTTCATCTTCCCACTTTGGTCGGGTCAACTCGACGGTCTGGTTCACCAGGTCGACCAGGTCCGCATGGAGCATCTCTTCGCTATCGGGAGCCTCTCTATAAAAGTGATCAAGTCGCTGAACCTTTTCGGCCATGTCGTGTACACCAAGGCAGATCAACTTGGCCCAATCTCGGGTGCAGTCTTTCTCGGGCTACCTGTCGCCTAGTAGCTCCGCATAAGTCAACAGCGGAGAGAGCGAATTGTTGATGTCATGTGCGACGCCCGCTGCCATTTGTCTGAGCGCTGCGAGACGTTCCCGCTGTATCGCGAGACTTTGTGCATGCTTGAGCTGTTCAAGAGTGTCGATAAGCTTGGAATTGCTACTTTTCAATTCCTGTTCGGCGCGTTTTTGTTTTGTCACATCTTCCAGCACACACACAAACCAAGGCAACTCTTCCTCGTGATGGATGCAATCGGCAACGAGCTCGAAACAGACATTTCCCTTTTGTTTATGCACGAGCCGACCATGACTGTCGAAACGTACTCGTTGTCTTGCCGCTTCGCGCCATCCCTCCAAAATGCGTGCACGGTCCTCTGGATGAATCGCCTTGGCCCAACTATCTCCCAATACGGACGCCTCGTCAGGAACATCCATGATCTCCCGCATTCGCCGGTTCGCGTAGGACAAATTAGCGGCCGAGTCTGCGACAAAGATCCCCACCGGCGAACAATCGCAAACGGCTCGGAACTGCGCCGACGTCTCGGCAACCTCCTCTGCCAGTCGACGTTGTGCATCTTTCAATTGCACATTCGTCCGACGTAGTTCCCTGCCACGTATTGCCAGTCGATACGCTTGCCAAACGACGGTCGACAAAATCACGCCGCATACTGCTAGAAACAACGGAGTCTGCCAGAAAGGAGGTGCCACTGATATTCGCACCTCTTTTTCTACCGCCGACACATTGAAATCGTTATCCCGCGCCCGAACTCGCAATGTGTGATCACCCGTCGTAAGATCATCGAGAACCAACAGCCGCTGTCTGCGAAAGGTTGTCCACTCCTGCCAGTCATGAAAGGACATCGACAGCAGGTTGAAGAAGATCGGCAGTCATTCGAGGGCCATCACTTCATTCCGAAAGATTGGCTCATTCGCAGCGCAACGCAGAGTTAACGTACCATTCGTTAATCACGCCAACGCCTTCCGGCTTACGACGAATTTTTCGTCGTAATCGTAGCCCAATCCCGGTTTACCTGAGGGCACGAAGTAGACGCCATGGCACTCGATCGGTTCTTTCAAAAAGTGATTCGCGTTCAACCTTTTATTTGTGGGCACGGGAGGATCCATTTCTTTCATTTAATTCGCTTTAATAACGGGCCTATACAATTCCCAATTGTCGCGAGCCTTTTAAATTCGTTGTCAGAAAGCGCTCGATCGAAGACGGCGATACCACCGATCCACGCGCGAAGTGTAGCTTATCGGTTGTTGTGAATGCCAGGACTTATCGTAAACGGCCCGCCTTGCTCAATTGACCTGGGAGAATTGATGTCGGAGCTGAATTATTAGGCATTGGATTTCAATGCAACCGAGTCATGCTTCATTGCTTTCCCTCACGTTCCGTTTGGCTGTCCTGTCATTGCTGGTGCTTCTGGTACTGAGACCGCGTCCCATCCATTAACGGGTGAGTCGACCCGACGCGGGAATTCTACTCAAATTGCGCCAGTTCGAGCGGAGACACCTGTGTGCTGGAGACCGTGGAAACCTCTAGATCCAGGTCGAGACTGGTGACGCTACCTTTCGACATACTGCATCAGAGAGGCCGTTTATGTGTTCGATCAAATGCCCCAGCCCAGGTGAGGAGAAACGCGAATACCTAACAGCAACGCCGCTGACTGCGTGTTGATGAGAGGTAGACTGGGCCAGATCAAGCTCACTTTGCAAGTGCCTCAGGACGAATGAAACGCCGTAATCGCACTTTCACAGTCTGGCTGGAATGGAACGATGTCAGCTAGCGCCGCTGCAAGCTTTTCCCGTGTCACTGGTTTTACAAGATAAGCATTAATTCCGGCCGAACGTGATGTCTGGCGATCCACAGCCGACGTCTTTGCGGTCAGCGCGTAAATAGGCAGGTTATCTGCGGTCGCCCGGGTTCGAATCTTTGCGGCAGCCTCGAAGCCCGTCATACCCGGCATCATGAGGTCCATGATGACTATGTCGTATCTGTTTTCCGTGTTTCCAGCCTGCTCAACGGCATCCAGTCCGCTGTTGGCTGTGGAAACCTCATGCCCCAAACTCTTTACGAGTCGAGCGGTAATCAGTCGGCAGATATCATCATCATCAACGACCAGTACACGCAGTTTATTGTTTGATTCTTGAACCACATTGTTCCTCGGCAATCGATCGGAAACTGACATAAAGCAGGTCCGGAATGTGAACACACTTCCAACCCCTTCAGTGCTGGACATTGATATGTCGCCCCCCATAGCTCTAGCCAGGCTTCTGCAGATTGCGAGTCCGAGACCTGCCCCGCCATTCCTCCGGCGATCGGAGCAGCTCGCCTGTTCGAACGGTTCAAAAATCTGCTCCTGATTCGCAAACGGAATCCCTACACCTGTGTCTTCAACAACTGTCTTTAGCTCCACGCTCTTATCGGTCGGAAAGGTCGCCTCTAATCGAACGGTAATTCGCCCGCCTGCAGTTGCGCGTTCTGCATTCGTGAGCAGATTTGTGAGTATCTGGCTGTACCGAAGGTCGTCGCCCAGCACGTTTCCCTGCACTGACGAGCACACGTCCAGACTTATGTCCAGGTCCGGGCGCAGTTGTCTAACGGGCCGCAAGCAGTCTTCCGCAATATCGGCCGGGCAAAACTGCGTACTGGCCATGACCAGTTTGCCACGGTCAATGCTAGAGTAGTCGAGTAAATCGTCGATCAATCGAGAAAGACGCGATGATGCACTGGAGATTGCCTTGAACAACGGCTCACTTGCGGCCGTCAGCTCACACTCCTGCTGGATCAAATCACTGGCTCCGCAAATAGCTGCCAGCGGCGTCCTTAATTCGTGGCTGACGATCGCAACAAATTCGGATTTAACTTTTGTTGCGTCTTCGGCTGCTCGCTGACTAGCAGACATGGAATCGCGAATCTTGATGTCCGCTGAAACATCACGAATCACAAGAATGGACTTCACATCATCGTTCGCGGTATGGAGAGTCGGTTTTTCCAGACGAAACCATTTCTCAAATCCATCAGTACCAAATCGCAGTTTGCGAACGCCCTCATCGTACTCCGTCGAATCCTCAAAGTAGTGATTTACGATTTCATCGGCAGTTACTTCCTCGCCCTCGCTCAGACTCGCACCAAAGAGTCGCTTAAAGACTTGGTTGTAACGTTTAATTTTGCCTTCCGCTGTGATCGTACATACAGCATCGTCCAGAGCATCAAACGTATTTTGCCACGTACTATTGGAAGTGCGTAGCACACGCTCTACTTCTTTCTGAGACATTGTCCAGCGGCGGACGAATGCACGTCGAACAAGGACCCAGGCCAGTAATGCAACAACGCAGACGACGGCTGTCAACAGACCATAAGACAGCCTTGTTGTTTCGAGCTGAGACTGGCGCAGTTCTCTTTCGAATCGATTCTCTTCAGCCAGCCGAGCTGAGTACTGTTCCGCGGCCTGCAACTCCACCTGCTGCCCTTCTAGCTGCTGGAGCAGACTTCTTACTTCCGCCTGCACGGTCTCAACATCAAGCGTCTGAGACAGCTGGTAAAGTTCCGCCTGGTATCTTGTGACCTGCATCCAGTTCCCCCGCAACGTCTCACACTCCGTCAACGCCTGCATGATCTCCCGACGACGCACAGTCGACGGACTGTCACGCAGCTGGTCTTCAAGACCTGTGATAAAAACGTCAAGAGTCTGGTAGCTCTCAAGGTTCATTCGGTCCAGCTTCTGCCGGATTAATTTCAGGAGTTCGTCACCTCCTCCCTGTTCGGCTTGGAACCGGGCCGCTTCCAGACAGCTCGCTGCGGCTTCGATATTTTCTTCCTGCTCGTGAATCAGCGAGAGGTTGAACCAGGCTGTCGCAGCCAGAAAAGGGTTATCATTGGTGCGAAGCAACTTTTGAACGTTGCGAATATGTTTGCGGGCTTCTGAAAGACGTCCGGCTTCTGCCAGAGCAGAAGCAAGGTTCAGCTCGATACTGCTTCTCCATAGGGGATTGGACTGATCGTCAGTCGCCGCCAGCATCTCCTCGAGTTTGTGGATCGCGACACCTTGCTCCGCGAATTCAGCCAACAGTGAAACCAGATTCAACCTAGCAGGTGTCGCAATATCCGGTGCACCGATCTGATTTGCCAATTGAATAGCCCGACCGTAGGCAGCCACTGCATCGCTGGAAAGTGACAATTGGAACAGATTACTGCCGAGCTCATTTTCCAGCTTTGCTTCGAGACGCTGATTGCCAACTCTACGTGCAGCCGCTAACCCCCGTCGCAAAGCCTTCACGCCCTCATCGCTGCGCCCCAGCTGATTCAGCGCAACCGACTGGAGCAAAATAAGATTCGCGATGACTAGGTCGTCTTTGCTGTTTCCGGCGACTTCAAGCCCGGGGGCAATGACCCGGAGCGACGCTGCGGGCCTGCCGGTTTGCAGGTAGGCACTCGCGAGGTGGTAATAGACAGCACTCTTCGTTTCAACGCCCCGTCGTCTATTACTTTCGATGGTGCTTTCTAACGCGTCAATCGCTTCGGTGGGCGGTTGTGGCGGCCTCTGAGCGGCGACTTGCGGAAGACCTGCGTCACACACCAAGATCGCTATGAAGACGCAGAGAACGGGCAAATTTTTCATGTTGAGCTCTGTGGTTGACCTGGATCGACACTGTCTCTCCGGGCAATGCGACTGAACAGGATTAACTAGTTCGTTGAACTGCTATCTCTTCCTTGAGTCCACAACGTCCAGGTCAGCTGATTACGGTGAATCGCCTAGAGAGAAGTGACCTCCGCGAACGCGGACCAATTTCACGAGAATTATAATAACAAAATATCCTTTCGAATTGCTTTTTACTTTCGCCATCAGGTACCGATCGCGTTGCGATCAGAAGAGAACCGTCGGGGGCAGAGTGCTATTCCCTTTCGGGGAATAGAATTGACGTTGTATCACAATGTCAGGAGACGGTTGGCAGGGACTGTCGAGCTTGCCTTATCCAATTCGGACTCGGAGGGTGGTTAAGCTGGAGTGCTCGAGCACTTTCGCTAAGTTGGCTGCTGCATTCAGCTTGTTAGCGGACAGACGAAAAACAGACGCCATATGTTTGGCAGTGTCTCCTGATCACGGCGATTCTGCTTTTACTCGTTCTGCTTCGATTCGAATGACTTTCTTTGGGCGAAGCCGTGGATAGTTGGAGTGTCTGCCAGATCGATTACGTCCATGGCGAAATTACCGTGCTGTTGGCATCGGCGAAGCGATCAACCGGGGCACCCGCATCCCGCAGCATTGTGGTCCAGAGATTGGCCAGTGGCGTGTTCTCCTCGGGAGCCTCACGGTGCTGTCCGTGGGTGAGTCCCTTGAAGCCACCACCTGTCAACAGGCAGGGAATATTCGTGTTGCGATGACCGGTGCGCAGACCGCCGCCGAGGAAGACAAGGCTATTGTCGAAGATCGTTCCACCGTTCGGGTCCTGTGGATCCGCGCTGCTTCGTAGCAGGTCGATGAATTCGGAATACAACTCCATCCATTTCTTGGTGCGCCGGAGGTTCAGTTCGTGCAGGGAAGTGTTGGAGCCGTAGTGGGAAAGTGTGTGCGGCGTGGAAGAAATATCCATGCTCTTGAGCAGCCCGGCATCGGGCATGCGATAAGTGATCACACGCGTGGCGTCGGTCTGGTAAGCGGCGATGATCATTTTGAACATCACGCGGATGGCGGCTTCGCCATGCGAACCGCTCTCAAGCACCTTGCCTTCGTTCGGCGGACCCAGTGTCGCCGTCGGGTAAGGCACGTCCAGCCATTCTTCCTGGCGGCTGATGGAACTTTCGATCTCGCGGATGCTGGCCGTGTATTCCTCCAGCTTGTGGCGGTCGTCTTTGCTGAGAACCCGCTTTGTCGATCTGCTTTCAAACTCGAGGATGTCGAAGATACTGCGGCGCTGCCTCAGCATTGTCAGCACTACATCTTTGCCAACGTTGCCGCCAAACAGTTTGTGATAGACCTCCAGAGGCGAATGCAATCCGGGCAAGGGACTGCCGTCTACGCGATACGACATGGCGACGCCGCCGTGTCCATTGCCGGTATCCGTCGGCGGGCAATTCAGTTGCAGGCTTTGATAACGCGTGCCCTCGCCAAGATGTGCGGCGGCAACCTGATCGCAGGAGATGCTGTTATGCCGTGCTTTGCCCGAGAAGCCGACCACATTCGCACAGGTCAGTACCGCTTCGCTGCCCTCGTGCGGCTGCTTGTTTTCCTTATTGGTCAAATTCGAAACCATCGTCATGTGACCGAGGTTATTCTTCAGCGGAGCCCATCCCGGGGGCAATGTGATGTCGCTCAGCTTCCCGGTTTCGGTGGGGTAGAAGTGTTTCTCCATGTGCCCGTGGCCCATGGACATCCAGAGCAGGCGTTTCGGAGCACTCTTTGTCTCCGCGGCAAACGTAGCCCTTGCGGGAAGAACGCTGTCGAGGAAAGGCAGTGCGATCGCACTGCTGCCGTATCGAAACAGCGTTCGGCGAGAGATCTGGTTGGTTATGATGCATTTCATTGGCTATGGTATCTGATTCGAATACATTTCTTTGGCAACCTGACGTTTGATCGATAGATTGCATTCGATATATGATTCCAGCCCTCGCTAGCGCGTCGGGTTAACTGATGTTGCTAAAGTTCACGAAAGGGCTTGCTGGCGACAACGCGTTTTATCATCTCTCGGACGGCAAACTTCGCTCCGCCGCCACCCGGCTTCGACAGTTCGTCAAGGTTTGAATTGATGATCTCACGATCGGTAAAACTGACGTCGCGGCCCATGGCGTAGCAGAGCAGCCCCTCGAAGAGCGCGCCCGCGACGGTGCGATCTTGTTTCATCAGCGCCGCTTTCAGTCCCTGCACATCCGCAAAGGTCTCGCCATTTGGCAGACTGCCGCTGGCATCCACAGGATACAGTTTTCTTTTGGCCCTGGGATTTCTCAGCTGCGAAAAGTTCTCGACGTTAGTCACGAGCTCTTCATCCCTCCACATGCCGATCGCATCAAAGTTCTCCAGACCCAGTCCAATAAAATCGAAACGGGCATGGCAGGAAACGCATTGGACTTTCTTCTGGTGAAGTTCGACCAGGCTTCGCACGCTTGGTAACGGATCATCCGAAGATGCGATGAGCTCAGGGACATTCGGCGGGGGTGGCGGAGGCGGATCATTGAGGAGAATCTCCTTCACCAGAGAGCCGCGAATGACGGGCGAGGTGCGATTGCCCATCGTCCCAATCGCCAGGAAAGCGGCTTGGGTGGTCACCCCGCCTCGTGGCGAGCCTGCGGGCAGACGCACTTTCTGAAAACCGTCGCCCGTGTAGTGATCGGTGAGACCATATTTCGCGGCGAGCACGCCGTTGATCGTGACGAAATCCGAATCGATCAGGTTCGTCGCCGACAGATTCTCTTCCACCAGAATTTTGAAGAACTCCACCGGCTCCTGCTTCGCGGAAAGAAGGTAGGCATCGGTGAAATGGAGGAAAAAGCGGGTACTCAGCCCCACGCTGTCGAGACGTTTCAGATGCATCCACTGGCTCATAAAGCCTTCAAAGAAGCGTTCAGCCCGCGGGCTCTCCAGCATCCGGTCAACCTGTTGCGCCAACACGTTCGATTGCAGGAGGGAACCATCTTTGGCCAGCCGAAGAAGCTCACCATCAGGAGGACGGCTCCACAGGAAATAGGCTAGCCGATTGGCGAGGCTTAGCGCTTCAAGCTTAAGCTCTATCTGATCATGCCTTGCCGGCTCGACCAGATAGAGAAAACGCGTCGAGGTGAGAATTATCGCCAATGGGTCGATGATGGCTTCCCGGAAACTCTGGCCTTCAGCCCTTCTCGTCTTGTAATAGCGGTCGAGTCGGCCGACAAATTTGTCCGATATGCTGCGCCCTCGAAAGGCGTGTTTCGCGAAACTCCGCAAGAAGTCAGCTGCTATTTCATCGAGTTCCGCATCGCTCGTCTTGGCAACCTGGTGTGCATCGACCAGTTTTTCGAAAGGAGTCTTTGGATCATAGAACGGCCCTTCTGCCTCCAGCCACTTCACCAGAATGGTTTCATCCGGAACATTGGGTTCGATGGGGCGGTAGTGCTGATACAGCTGATTGTTTGGAGGACGACCACGTTGGTCTTCGAGAAACGACACAATTTTCCTGGCGTCTCTGGCTGTAGTAGGCCGGAAGTCGGCTTCGAATTCCGGATACCACAACACCTCGTGAGTCGAGGGTTCCTTAATCGACCCAGTTACGTAGAAACTACCAATCGGTTTTCCGTTCTCACCGCCCTTGCCCGCATGGGGGACGGTCATTCGGATTGATCGACGAATCTTCACTCCATCGACCACGCCCGCGGAGGCTCGCAATCGATAATAGGCACGGGCGTCGGACTGAAACGGAATCCCCATACTGTTGACCAGGTTCCGGATCGGCAGCATGCGTCCCAAAGGGTGATACTTCAGGTTGTCGACGTAGTAGCCCGCGAGGTTTCTGCGATCCCGATACTCGGCGTGCCGCGGGTATTTTTTCGAACCTCGGTTATATCGATTCCATTCGTATTTGGTCAGCCCCACTTCCTTGTAAGAGCGGTCGGTATCATGCACCTCCTGAACCTTTTCGAGGATCTCGTAAATACTCTTTTCCATATTTCCAGAGTTCGCAAAATCCTTCCGCACCACTTTGGCCTTTGCCCTCGGCTGCACGGCCCAGTGCAGCGCCGTTCGAACGACCTCCTGCCCTTGCTCGAAGTAGTTCTTCAGATCGATAGAGGAGAGCGACTGGTTCTGCCCGATGGTATCGAACCTCCCCGCCGGGTCGGTTGGGAGTCTTTCGGCAAGGATTCGAATGCCCAACAAGTCTTTTACTGTCGCCTCATACTCCCGGCGGTTAAGTCGCCGAAGAGCAATCTCACCACCGCTGTCACGCAGCATCTTCTGTGCAGCCTGAAGCGATTCCGTGAGATCACCAACCACTTTTGCCAGCTCTGCCTGCGACGGCTGTGGTTCACCTTCCGGAGGCATCTCGCCGGCGTTCAGCTTGTCGAGGACATCTTGCCAGGTGAGGGCGTCCGCCGAGTCCCAAATTTCGCGCGTCATGTCATCCAGCGAAAGGTCAGCTTCCTGAGTTTCCGCGCCGTGGCATCGATAACAGTGATTCTTCAGAAACGTTCCGATGGATCCCGGGAGCGCAACTTCCGCTCTCACCGTGGACATGAAGAGCACCTGGCATGCGACGACTGCTAAGAATGTGGTAGAGAGATCTTTCATTTGTGTGAGATTCCATCGACGCACGACTGCATTGTTTTTCATCATCGAAGGATTGAGTCGATAAAGCTGGACAAATCCGCGACAGAAAGATCGCCATAGCGATCCTGGTCTGCCCTTTTAAAGAAGGTTTCGAGGTGAGCGCGGGAGCCAAGGAAAGTCACGAATTCCTGCTTGCGGAGGACGCCATCGGAATTGGCATCGGCTTCAGCGTGCCATTCGGCGGGAGTCTTCCGGGAGATCCGATACCACTTGATCTCCGCGAGCTTCGGTTTGAACTCCTTTAGATTCAGGGTGCCCGACTTGTCTTTATCTGCCTTCCCAAACCCAACCGGACCATGTTTGGGGGAACGGTAAATAGCGGTCGCGTATTCGACGTAGGAAAGCTCGCCGTCGCCATTGCTGTCCGCCATTTTGTGTAACTCAGCTGGTGTCATGGCAAGCATTTTATCGCTGGGCTTGAAATTCTCTCCGGGGATAGGAAGCGTGACCCAGAGCTGATTGCATTGCCCGTTGGAATCGATGCCTGCCCGAAAGAAGAATCCCGGTTTGATTTCCTTTTTCGCCTCCAGGAAGCTGACGTAGTGAATCTTCGCCTTTTCGTGGATCGTGAACGTCCGACTTTTCCTGCGGTAGTTGGCCGTGATGGAGTTTCCGTCGACGGATTCGATAACACCGAGAAGTATCTCCCCCTCTTTTTCCTGCGCGGTAATTTCGCTCGACGCAAAGCTCAGGCAGAAGGAAAGAAGGATAAAAGAAAGGCTGGTCTTCATAAAGCTGTTTTTATTTGTAGAGGAACGGTAGTGGACTTCACCAGAAGTCCCGCGTCAGCGATGAACGGAATTCTGTCGAAGTTCACTACTTCGTGTTGAATGCGCTGCTTTGCACCAGTGCATGGATGAATTCACTAACGGAGAACTCTTTGCTCTGCGCGGCATGAACAATCTCATTTGCCAGCTCTTCATCCGTGAATCCGAAGGGACGTCCCAGAGCGTATTCGATCAGGTGTTCGGTGAATCCGAGGGCGAAGTCTTCTTCTCGTTCAGCGATGAGGTCATGTAATTCGTGGTAGTCTTCGAAGCCTGATCCTTTGTGGAATGCTCCTGAGGCATCGATTGTCCAGATCTTTCGTTTGCCGGCGGCTCTGCCTCTCCCGTCTCTCGCCTGGTAACTCTCTTCAGTCCGCCATTTTCCGGCGGCGTTGAAATTTTCGAGGCCGAAGCCGATGGGATCGATTTTTCGGTGGCAACTTGCGCACTGTGCGTCTTCCTGGTGTGCCAGAAGTCGCTCACGCGTTGTGAGGATCTGACCTTCGAGGCGTGAGATTTGCGGGACGTTGGGCGGTGCTGGCGGTGGAGGATCATTCAACAGGTGGCGCAGAACCCAGGCTCCGCGTTCGACCGGACTGCTGACGACGCCGTCGCTGCCCATCGCATGGATGGCGGCCATGCCGAGTAATCCTCCGCGGGGCGAACCGGCGGGGAGTTTGATTTGGCGGAACTCGTCGCCGGTAACGCCATCGATGCCGTAGTAGGTGGCGAGCAGCCCGTTGGCAAAGACATAATCGCTCTTGAGGAGTTTTCCCAGACGCCCGTGTGTCGAATCCCGAAGCAGATGAGCGAAGGATTCGTAAACCTCGCGCCGACAAGCTGCCCGTGTGCTTTCGTCGAAGTCGCGGTAGAGGTTGACATCGATCCATTCGGTCGCTTTTTTGAAAAATAGATCTGTAGGATAGGTGCCATCCATTCTCTGCGGTTTTCCATTGTGAGAAATGGTGGCTTTCATTCTCGCGCCCTTTTCGTACATCCAGCACTCATCAAACCCACGATTCTCGGGACGGTAAGGCCCTTCTTTGCCATTGTGCCACTTGCCAAACATACCCGTGGCATACCCGGCTGTTTTGAGGGCTTGCGGCAGCGTGATCGTATCCAGGCTTAAACGCTCGCGCCCTTGGATGGTATGGGTCACACCGCCCAAAAACTCATGGCGACCACTCAGGAGTTTAGCACGACTGGGAGAACATCTTGCGCTGCTGTGATACCGTGTTAAGAGCAGGCTTTGTTTCGCAAGGGCATCGATACTCGGGGTCTTGATGACAGGATTACCGAAGCACGAATGATTACCGTAACCAGAATCATCCGGCATAATAATGATGATGTTTGGCTTGGAAGCTTGATGAACGGGTTTGTCTTCTGCGAATCCTGTTGAGGCTGCAAGGAGGAGAGTCAGGGTAATTACCGTTTTCATGTTGTCGATTTGTTTTTAGTGTGTGTAACCGGACGCCGATGGAAACCCGGCGCGTGAGCGAGGGCCCCTTGCTGTCCCTCGATAACGCGTCGGGTTACCTGAATCAATCGACCGGCTTGAAAGTATTAACAAGTTTAACCCGCACCGCATCAAGGTAGCGGTCCGAGCCGGCGCCGCCGGGGGCGCGTTTTCCAGAACCCAGAGAAACCACCACACTTCTAGCCCCAGTTGGGATTTCCATCACCACCTTCACCTCGTGCCAGATTGGCTGATCGCTAAGCTCTGGACTGTAATTTCGCCCAACTTGCTGCAGGACAACGTCGTCGAAATGCTCGCGGTCAATCCAGACGGGCTGAACTCCCTCGGGCGCTTCGCCGAAAGCCGCCACGTCAATCCGGAAAACCGAAGTTGGATCCAGGTCCGGTGAAAAGAAAGAGCCACTTACTTCAATCGATCGAGTGTGCTCGTCACTCGGTTCGGCGTATTCATCGAGATCCACAACGTAGCGAGCGTAGGTAAACCTGTATTTGGAAACGTTTTCGAATTTACCGAGTCGGGTTCCCTCTACTGCAGGCATCCCGCCAGTCCCAGGGACAGAACGCATCTTGCCGAACCATTGGTTGGCGTTTGTTGGAAAACGCACAGACGGTCTCATTTCGGGGTCTTCGAAACTTTCGAAAACAATCTCTTTGCTCTCACGCTGCGGCTGACTCACCAGCGGAACTGCGTAGGCCCACACCATGGAAGCGCTGAAGATCCCGATCAAAATCCCCGCAGCAGTTGAGCTGATTCGCGACCAGCGAAAACGCTCCTCCTTTTTAGCCCGCGTTAAAAACTCTTCTCCGGTCGCAGCCTTCAGAGATGCACTCTGCATCGACTGCTCGATCATGCCATGAACAGAAGCGAGTTCCCAGTATCGCTGTCGGGCTTCACTTGACTCTTCAATCAACTGGCTCAGTCGTTCCGCCTCTGCCTCACTCATTCAACCGTCAACACAGGCGTCGATCAGAGTGTCGAGTTCGCTGTTATCAGTCTCTTTCATCATGTCATTCGCTGTGCAGATTGGATCTGAGAGCTAATGCAATCCCGCAACGCAACGCGTGCCTTCGAAAGCGCCTCCCTAACGGCGTTCGATGTCATTCCGGTTGCCTCCGCCATCTCGTCCGAACTCTGACGCCGCGAATAGCGCCGCCACAACAGATCACTCACCTTTGGAGCCAGCTCTTCCAGGCATCCTTCGAGGGCATCTTCTCTCTCGCGCAACGACTCAGGCGAGGGCGCGTCCTCCGCCAAAGCACTGATGGCCGCCTCGCTCAGAACATTGGCTCGCTTCTTCTGCCGAAAATTCTCCAGTACTTTGAGCCGCGCAATACCGCAGGCCCACGCCACGAAATTCGTTCCCGGTTCAAAGCTCGAAGCCTTCCTGGAAACGGTCAGAAACGTCTCCTGCATGACATCGTCGGAATCAGACAGAGTAGGCTACAGGGCCCTCACGAACGCCCGAATCGAATTCTCATGGCGCACAAACAGCAGCTGCACCTCTTCGGTGGCATCAGGGCCTTCGGCTCTGTCGTCGGGATTGGTCATCGCTAGTAATGACACGGAGGCCGCAATTGTTTCCTAGAAACGTCAAGAAGAGCTCTTCTCGTGGTTCGCGACAGCGAATCCTGCAGTTTGTGGGAAGCCGAAACTAATGTGCCCCCCACCTACTTCTTTGCTTTCTTCGAACCATTAGGCTGGAGTTGCCGTGACTTCCGGTCTGGTTTTGGAGCCGCAGATGCAAACTGTCCAGCCGGGCGTTCGTCGGCAACGCACCACTTATTCAGAGCTGCACTGAGTTGCTTCACCCGCTCCGGATTTCTGCTGGCGAGATTCACGTTCGCAACGAGATCGTTCTGCAAATCGAAGAGCTGGGGTTCGCCGCTCTGCTGGCTGACTTATCCCTTATCAGCCAGCCACTTCCGCAACGATCCGGTACTTGGCGATGTGCGAGATCAGCAGTTCCCTCGCAAATTTACCCGCCCTCTCGGCATGAGCCTTGTTAGCTGTTGTATCCACCGGATCGTTACCGGTGCTCATGTTCTGTTAATACAGAAATGTGGTCAGCGTCATTAGTGAAGGACGGCACAGCGAAGTCGGAACATACCCACGCCGGAATAACGCACTTTTCTTCGCAAGCTTATCGAGGCCCGACGTCTCGATTTCCGGATGCCCCATGAACGCCGTAATCGGTGTAGCCCTGATCATCAGACAGGATCAGAACGACGTTGGGCGTTGCATCGTCTTCTGCCGATGCTATTGAGCTGGTCAGAAATGCGGCACATAGCGTCGCAGTTATCAAATTCGTCACAGTCAAGAATCTCCCAACGTCAGGCGGAATCGGTGCTGGGCTATGATTCGCGCGCGAAGTCACAAAGAAATTCGCGCGCGAGGTCACAGAGAAGCGAAGCAATCAATCCCAAGCCTTGTGTCATTTTGCGAGATGGCTGCATTTCGCTGCAACGACCTTACTTTTGAAATAATTCATGCTTGGAATCGCCGCCGCTAATCAAGTAGGCGGTCAAGTCGAGAATCTCGTCTTTTGTCATCCGATTGAACAAACCAGCCGGCATCGGCGAAACTTTTGAAACAACTAGCTGTTCGATCGTATTCCGGTCGATGTTCACTCGTTTGTTGGGATCCGTAAGATCGGTATTGAGAGTGATCCGGTCGCCGTTCAAGTTGACGACCACGCCCGTATAGATGACACCATCTTCGGTGAGAAGCTTTACCGAAGAGAACTGGTCGTTGATGACTTTGCTGGGATGAATCACTTGATCGAGCAGGTCATGCGCCGAATAGCGACGGCCGGCAGACGTCAAATCAGGGCCGGTCATACCGCCTTGATTTCCGAAGCGGTGGCAGGCGTAACAGGCGGCGGCGGCAAACATCTTGCGGCCGTTGTCGAAGTCCCGCTGTTTCAGGCCCGTGCGGGCTGCTTGCGAGAGTTCGTCCAGCGTCCACTGCGTCTCTGATCGTCCGTCGAAAATGTCGCCGAGATTATCAAGTGCGGACTTTTTCACCGGCTTCTTCGCGAGAACCTCTTGGAGAGCCCCCTTCTGAGATTCGCTCAGCGATGCGACCGCGTCGTTGCGGATGAACTCGATGAACTTTGCGAAGCTCGCACCGCCGCGGTAATTTGCGGCTTTGAGAAACCACTCCAAGTATGCTGTGTGCAACTCGTCAGTCCAGCCTGCCTTGAGAAAGCGGATCGAACGGGCATACTGCACCTGTTCTTCTTGCGTCGGAGCCGCCTCAATGAGCGCCATCGCTTTCGTTGCGACGGTTGGTGACTCGAGCCAGGCAAGTGTCTCGCACAGCAGCCAGTTCAGTTCATAGGACTCCGATGGGAACAGCGGATCGAGGGCGGCGACCAGTTTCTGCACGGTCGCATCATCCGGCCGTCCGAAACGATTGAGGATAATCTGCAGCGTGCGTTGCAACGTGAGCTGACTGTTGGCATCCAACTCTGCCAGATCAATTGCCAGTAACCCGGCCAACAGTTTGTCACGCATCTGGGTGTCAACTGAAGGATTGGATTCGCTTCGATGCTGTGGGCAGACGCCAGCTACTCGCGCTAGCGCCAGCAATGCTTCCACCTGAATCTCTGGAGTGGGCTCCGTGAGTGCCTTGTTGGCCCACGTTTCAACGGGCTGATGTTCGATCGCTGTTCTTGCCGCAGCGCGGATAAATGGGTCGCTGCTGGACAGGTGCGGCCATGCGATGGTGACGGCATTGGGATCCTGACGGCCGTGAAACTCGTCCAGTGAACGGCGAAGTGTAAGACCTTCTGTCGTCATTGGATCCGCTTCAACAAGTGCCGTTGATTCATCACCGACATAAGTCACGCGGTAGAGCCCTGATTGCACTCGGCGGCCGCCAATTGTGAAGTACATCGCTCCGTCACTCGGATGAACAATCGCGTCGGTGATGGGCAGTGGGGCTCCGGTGACGAATTCTTCTTTGGTTGCCGTGTAGCTTGAGCTGTTCGGATCAAGCTTGAGATGAATGGCGTAGAGTTTCCCCCAGCTCCAGTCGAGTGCATACAACGCGTTCTGGTACTTTGTCGGGAACTTCGCGCCGTAGCCGAAGGTGACACCAGTAGGCGACCCAGGCCCGATATCGAGAACGGGCGGGAGATTATCTGCATAGAACGTCGGCCGTTTGCCAGCTCCATTTCGCCAGCCGAATTCGGCTCCGCTCGTCACCTGACAGATCCTTGTTGGACGGTACCACGGCACATTGAAGTCATACTCCATGTCTGCGTCGTACGTAAACAATTCGCCATCGCGATTGAATGCTGCATCGAAGATATTGCGAAACCCGTTAGCATAGGCTTCAAAGTTTTTTCCGTCCGGATCAACTTTGTAAATGATCCCGCCCGGCGCAAGTCTTCCACGATTGTGTCCTCGCCCATCAGGCATACTCGGCAGAAGGTGATCTTCACCCCAGACTTGCGGGACTTGCGACGTCTCCGCCAATTCCGTTGGCGTGGTGTTGTTGCCTGTGATTAAGAACAATGACTTACCGTCGGGACTGGGGACCACCGCGTGGACGCCGTGATCTCCCTTCGCCTCCATCTCCCTGAGGCATTCCACTTTGTCGAGTTGATCATCTCCATCGCTATCGGTGATCCGATACAAACCAGAGGGCATCTTCCTTTCGTAATCGTTGACAGCGACATATAAGGCATCGAAAGCCCATACCATTCCGTTAACCGCACGAATGTTAGCCGGCACGCGCTGAATATCAGCGGCACCTAAGGTTTCTCCAGCGGCTGGCGGCGTGATCCGATACAGCCCGCCGAATTGGTCGCTGACCAGCAGTCGCCCCTTGTTGTCGGTGCAAAGGTTGACCCAAGATCCCTGCGTATCGCCGGGCACTGAATAGAGCAGTTCAGCTTTGAACCCCTTCGCAACCTTGATGCGATCAATGGGAGTCGCCGTGTTGCCAGCTTTCTCCGTCACGGAATCAATCACATCCTTCGCGTCCTTGCCTTTTAGATGACGCAGGCCGATGTCTTTGAACTCAACGGTCATCGGTTTCCCGGCGTGAAGCTGCAGAGCAAGAATGCCTTTTCGTTTCGCTTCCGGATGGTTGTCCGTCAGGTCCATCGTGGTCACACCGTTGACCTGATGAATCTGCCGATTACCAACAGCGATGATGGTCAACTCGTTCCACTCTGTGTCGACAAGCGTCTGCCCCTTGTCGCCAACCTCACCGACGACCTGAGGGTTGCCGTCATCTCCGACGACGACCCGTTGAAAACGCTTGGCCACAATCCCTCGCCACTTCTCGGCGTAGAGCATCCCGAAGAATTCTGGCTTTGGATGCAAATCGGCCTGATAACCTTTGACGACGTAGTCCTTCGGTTTTCCGACCAGCTCGCTGCGATACTGTACGCCGGAGTTGTTGCCTGAAAAACGGACCTTCGCCTCGAACACGAAGTCAGCAACATCACCGCCTTGCCAGACAAGAAACGTGTTACCTTTTGTGGGCTTGTCCTTCGTAGTCTGGCCAAAGATCGCCCCGTCTTTAACCGACCAGAACTCCGCCTTTCCGGCCCAGCCGGAGAGGTCTTTCCCATTAAAGATCTGTTCGATTTCCTGGCCAGTGGCGGTAGCAGCCAGGCCTAGGACGAAAGTGAGCACACACAAATTTCTCATGGCGCAGTTCGCGGCTCCGGGGTTACGGTAAGGACGGTTAAAATGTGTTCTCATTGCGAGTTCCTCAGGTTTCGGAAACTGATATTCTCTAATTCGCTACTGTCCAGATCGCATCGCTAGACACCGAAAACGAACCCATCGTCTTCTGTTCCAGATGATCGACGAGCCGCGTGAACTCCGCAGCTTCGCTAGCACTCGGATTTTCGGTTAAAAAGATCGGCCACTTGGGCTGGCCCCAGAATGTCTCTTCGTAAATATCGCCTTCCCGTTCGACGAGCAGCAGGCCGGACGTGATGTTGCCTCCAACTTCTCCGAACAGGATGTCGAGTTGGACTGGATCATTACCCATTTCGACCCACTCGCCGCAAGCGAAACCTGCCCGTGCAATCAAACATGGCAGAGCAGGGTTGTCAGTGCGCCGAATGCCGAGCTCCTTGAACGAGGAATCACGTCGCGATCCTTCAAAGACAGGCCTTCCGTTAATAGCAACCAGCAGGTGATTGTCTGCATAGCCCCAGAATCGATAGCGTCCCGCACGAGGTGGAGTCACCTGTCCGTGATACCACGTCATCCAGCCGCCTTCGCGAGAGTATGGTACAAGGCCCGTTCTATCAGGGAACTCGTGAAAGGCTCCTGCGATTCCGCGGAAGCTGAGCGACTCACCTTGCTTAAACGCTTCAATGTTCGAACCATCATTGAATCCTGATCGAATGAGCGGCAACAGTTCTCGACCGATCACATCATCGGCGAGACGATCCTTAGTAACCGAGTCGTAACCAAGGACAACTCCACGCAATGAACTACCAACAGGTTGTGTCGCCGCAAGCGACAGTTCTGGCAATGCCTGCGACAGGCGAGTCGGCGTTCGTTTCTTGATCTTGCCATCACGATCAAATCTGGCAAATTCTCCTTCGTGCATCAACTCTGCGGATGAACCATCGTGATCGTCGACTGAGATTTGCCCATCGAGTACCAATACTTCAGAGCCCTGAGCACCTGCTGTAACAACAAAACTCGTACCCAGATCAACAAACTTTCGCTGAGCCGTATCGACAACAAACCCTACTCCTTGTGGAGGGACGACCAGCTTGACTTGTCCCTCATGCAGCGAAACCTGCTGGTCATTGTCCAGCGTCAACTTCAGTGGAGCCGTGGCGATGACGTGCACTCCGGTTTCGCGAAACGCCAATTCGATTAGCCCTTGCGGCACAGCCAACTCGTCGCCAGCGAACAACTCGGCACCGTCAACGATGATGCGGCCGGAGCCTACATTGCCTTCGCCTTCGACTCGTATGACTCTGGCAATGCCCTGCTGAATTTGGTTCGTGCTCTGGTCAAGAGTGCGAAACCAGCCGAATGCTCCGAAAATCACCGAAGCCGCAATGGCGCTCAAGGTCAGCCACAATGGGATCGCCCGCCCCGTCATCCGGGAAACCGTGATGCAGTCGCTGGGCGTCGCTAACACCTCTTCAGCCGCAAGCTGTTGCCACTTTGCATCAATCGTCGCGAGTGAACGCAACGTAGCCCGAGTTTCCACGCTGTTCCGCAGTAGATTCTCCAAGGGCTCCAGCTCTTCCTGAGTGATTGCACCATCCAGATATCGATGCAGCAGGTTGAGTTCGTCGTTGTTCATGATTCAGCTCCAGGGAGCGTACTTTGCATGCAGCGATACAGCTCTTTGCGAATACGTGAGAGGAGTTGATATAGTGAGCCTTCTGTTCGATTCAGCTGCGCGGCTAGCTCGCGAATGGTTGTATCCTTGCAGTAGGCCGCTAAAGCCAATTCTCGACGCTCACGCGGCAGCTTGTTTATGCACTGATCCAAAGCTCGCAACTGCCGCTCGCGCAAAGGCAATTCATCCGCCCCCTCGTCAGCCAGCAGCTGAACGATATCCTCCGCCAGCACCAATCGATCCCGCGCAAAACGCCGTCGAGCCGAAAGCAGTTCATATCGCGCAATCAGACAGGCCCACGCGCCAAATGCCGCATGGTCATCGAGCGTCGAGAACTTACGAAGGGCCGCAACGCTCACCTCCTGCATCACGTCGTCCACCTCCTGAGCCTTCGGGCAGCAAGAACGTACGAACGCGCGTAACTCCGGCTCATGCTGCATCCACAGCCGCAGAAACGACTCATGCGGGTCAGGACTGTCAGTTTGCTGGATGGAGTTTGCCGCCATAGTTGTTCCTCACTGGTTCTGCTTCCGCATTCCACCGAATTTAACGCAAGATTTTGAGAGTTTTCAGAGAGCCGTGACCCCGAAATTGCGAAGAAACGACTTCTACCGACCTGGGACTTTAAGTTAAGCGCACGCCTGTCAAAAAACGAGAGACGCATCCCTAATGCAGCTTTTGGAGGCTGAATTCTAGTTGCGTCCGATTTTAGCACCTCTGTCTGTGCGAATGAGAAGAAATCGCTCTTCGCGCATTCGGCGTGGGACACCGTTGCATTCTGTGCGATTCGCGCATCGTTAGCTTCGTGCGTCGGCCGACGATGCCAGAGCGTCCGTTAGGAGGAATCATCAAAGGGCTGATCGTCCATGCCTCCAGGTTTGGTTGGCGTTTGGCCAATGGAAGGGCGGAGGCCGGAGCGATGGCGAGACGGAAGGAACTCACAGAGAGGGATTGGAAACGTCACAGCTAGTTCACGGAGCAGCCTAAGAGTTTGTGCGCAACGACTTGACGGACACAACCCAGAAGCCATCTTGTACCTGCGCGAACCCAATAGCGTTTCCTCACCTATTCGAAATGGAGGTTGCCAAGCCTAACATCATCGGAGTTTTTTGGTAATCGCCGCGCTGGTAATCACTGGCTACCCAACAGAACCAAACCTAATTGAGCCCGCAGGAAGTGGATTCGATGTTGATACGGTTGAAGGAAATATAAGGCAACAATCTGAAAAAGATTTGATGATTGCCAAAGTAAGAGAGTTGGCGGAGAGCTATCAAGGAAAAACGCTAGTGTACCTTGATGCACCCGACCATCAGCCGTCAACCAATACTAGCCAAAGAGCCGGCTTGCAGTGCAAGATGTCAGCTTTGATATTCAAGAATCCAGTTCTCTCGTTAATCCATATGTCGGTTTGTTGACAATTAGGCTCAATGGCAACACGAGCAATAGGAGCACCAAAGACGATGCCCTAAAAATGCCGGGAAGGACGAGAAGCCTCTAACCGACGAGTTCATGAATCCCACAGCGACGTTTCAGTGGACATCTGGCAAATGGGCACTGAAAACAAACACCGGCTGTTGACCATTCAAGCCAATCACAGAAATCCGGCCACGCTGCACTTTCGAGGAATCGTCGTCCTGACACTTCGAAAATACCCATGGCCACTTGAGGAAGGCTAGCCGAAGTTTCACTCCCGACCTAGATCTAGTTTTTTGTTTCTTGTTGCTGACTTGCTCAGGTGGCGAGGCAACTGACTGCTACGGATCTGAATCTGACGATTCAGTTTTTGTAGGATTCTTCTTCTCATGCTCTGCAAAGAAATCGAAGATTGCAGGCAGTTGGGTGATGGCGGGAAGGATGTGGTTGCCGTCCTCAACCTCAATGTACTTGTGGGTCATACCAAGCTCTTTCATTTTGGCTGCCCAGCGTCGCGCACCTCTTACAGGGACAAGCCGGTCCTTGTCACCCTGAACAAGAATAACTGGAGTTGTCTTGATCTTCTCTAGCCCGTCGGGCGAACGGAACGTGGCGGGTGCAATCGGTGCCAATCCCGCCCAGATGTCAGGGAACTTGATGCCGATGTGCCAAGTCCCACCGCCGCCCATCGAATGGCCCATCAAGTAAATGCGTTTTGAGTCCACATTGAATTCTTCGCGGACGATCTCCAGAACATTCATCACGTCCTTCTCGCTGAGCTCGCCAAGATTCTCTGGTTCCCAACGTCGAGAAGTTTGTCCGCGTCCTCCGTACCAGCCTTTCTTGTTGTAGCCCATAGGCGCGACCAAAATATATCCGTGCTGCTCAGCCAGCTTCGTGAACCCTGGATAATTCAGAATCTGGCGAGGATTGCTGTTCAGTCCGTGGAGGGCAACCATCAAGGGATAGGACTTCTTGGCATCGTAGTTCTTGGGAAGATAGAGTCCGTACTCCATTTCCTTGTCTGCGCCCTTGAAATCATAGCTCCGCATCCAGACTCGCCCGGTAATCAACTCTGGCGTCTCAGGTCTCGTTACCTCGTCGGCAGACAGCGTTTGCAGCGACAAAAACAAAACGAAAGCAGTTGTTAAGAAGAACTTCATTGCGACTCCAAGTGTTAAAGGAAAACAGGTCGAGTCTCTGAGCGGTACGCCGAGGCTCAACCCCATTGAATTAGCACACTACTTCACACCGAGCTGCTCGAAGAAAAAGTCGATCAAGCGGACCTCGGGATCGGGCCGTAGCCCTACAGCTCGCGCAATTGCGATCGTCTTCATCCCGACTTCATCTGCCCGCTTCTTCAATCGCTCAACGTGAGCAGGATGATGGTTCACATGTCCCATATCCAAAGGATCCGTCGGGCCGCCGCGCATGTTATTGCTCATCCAAATCGGTGGATCATCCTTAGACATCCAAGCAAGCATATCGAGTTCTTTTCGAATCGCCTTTCCCTCAGCAGTTTCCAGTTCGTCCATCGACTTGAGACCGTAAGCGCTCGTCATATCTGCTCCGCGCGCTTTCGCCAGCTCCGCCGACCACTTGATTTTAGACGGAATGAAATCAGGCCATTGCAGCACATCGTACGTCGCTTGAGTACCGTTCAAGCCAGCCGCAACGAGACGCGTGGACTCACGTAAAACTGGATCGCTGTTGTCTGGGTCTGCCAAGTCGTCGTGGCAGGCCAGCCAAAGCGAGGTGCCAGCGCCTGCCGATCCTCCAAAGGCAGCAATTCGTGCTTTGTCGATATTCCATTCTTTTGCATGGTGGCGAACAAACTGAATGGCTCGTGCACTATCGTAGAGACAAGCGCGGATTCCGCGTGGATCCTGGTTGCGAAACCTGTAGTTGATCGAGACGAACGAGACTCCATTCTTAAGACACTCGAGTAGCTCCTCGCCACCGTGGAACTTCGACTTGTCGCCGCCCGTGAAGCCGCCGCCGTGAATTGCAACTACCACGGCAGTCGGATTCTTCGACTCCGCAAGCCATACATCCATAACGGTGTTTTTGTGATCACCATACTTCAGATCGGCGTGCGTCGGCGCTGGCCCCTGGGGTTTTGAGGGGGATGGGACTGCCTTTTCTGTCCGCCGCTTCATCGCCTTCTCAAGTTGCGGACGGATCGCTTCCAATTCGTCGGCGGACAATTCTCCGTCACCGTTCTTGTCTATCTGCGGGAATCGCTTCAATAGTCGGGCCTTTTGCTGCGCGTTCAACTGTTGCGCCGAAGCGATCGGTGCATCAGCAAGGAAGCAGCACAGCATAAGGAGCAGCGTGCTTGTGCCTAATTGTTTCATCTATTCGACCCTTTCCGTTCGAGCAACTTGTTCGATAATTGCTGACGAGTTCGTATGTTCATGCCATTGCGCCGGTCGCGCTCATCGAGGTCCATCGTTTTACCATCTACAACACGGGACTTTGCGTTCCAGGTACCTAAAAGGAAGAGATCAGACGGATTTCTTCCTGAGATTCGCGGATTGTTGACTCAGAAAAAGATTCCGTCTCGAGCGAAAGCCTGGAAACCCTGACTTTTCTCTGCTTCGGCAGCGACAGATTCAAAAACTTCTTGCTCCGTGAGGCTGGCTCCTTCAAGCTTGTTGTTCGACGAAAAGTTTTTTCTGGAATTCCATGTCCACACTTTTCCTCTCGCACATGATGGATTGTATGGACCACAGCGAAATCCTTAGAATCTTGATGCCCGAACGGACGAGGCAGATCGCATTGGCTTGGTCCATCCTGCGCCAATCGGATCTTTCAGAAGATGCTTATCAGGACATGCTGGCTAAAGTGCTCGAGAATGGAGGCACATTTGAGGGGCCTCAGCATTTGCGTGATTGGTCTTGGAAGGTATTGCGGAATCGTTGTTTCGAATTGATTCGTCAGCGCAAGTACCAAGTCGCGTTACTCGACGAATCCATCCTAGATCTTGTAGATACGGAGCTTGAGTGTCGCGTCATGGGTGATATAGCTCTGCGAGCGGACGCGCTCCATAGTTGCCTCGATGAATTGAGCGACAAGGCAAGAGAAACGATCCGCATGCGTTACTTTGAGGGTTTGCGTGGCAAGCAAGTAGCCGAGAAGCTCGGTCGCAAACCTGAAACAGTGTACAAAACTTTGCAGCGAACTTACGTCACCCTCGCCGAGTGCATCCAGCAGAAGCTAGCTACCCCCGATACTGGAGATGCAATCTCATGAGTGACGAGGAATTTCAGCGTTTGACCACTTTGTATCTCGAAGACGCAATCGATGTTGGCGATCTTGAGTTGCTGAATCATGCGCTGGCAAACTCGTCTGAACGCGTTCGGCAATTCAACGACCTGCGACTTTTGGCAGGCCTAATCGGAGAACACGGGTATGCGGTCGAATCGGAGAATGCGGCTGAACTCCGAACGAAAGCTTTCAATGCGAATTTGGATCAGAGCTTCGGTCAACCGGGGAAAGCACTTCCGAAAGTCTCGACGACTTCCGCTTCGGGAGACGATTCGGAAGTGCTGCTCGCGCAATATGGAGTCCTCGATTCTCGCACAGCTGCATCACAACCTAAGGTAAGGTCGTCACTACAGTTGTCGCGGCGCTCAGCAGCAATCGTTCTGGCAGGAATTGCTTCCGCCGCTGCGCTTGCTCTGATCTTGAACTGGAATGGTACGAAAGATCCAAGAGAAAACAACGCTCCGACTATTGCCAGGCTAGCTTACACATCCCTCGCAAGATGGAGCGAAGAACGAATACTCGGAGATGAGATTGGTAAAGGTAAACTGAACCTAGAGGTCGGACTGGCACGTCTGGACTTTCGCAATGGGGCCACAGTAACGCTACAGGGGCCCGCCGAGTTTGAAATTATATCGCCGGATAAAACAATCCTGAGCAGCGGGATTCTCACGGCCTCAATACCCGACTCTGCTGTAGGATTCGAAGTCCTGACGCCAACCATGGATGTTGTCGATCTAGGAACTGCCTTCGGCGTTTCGGTTGGAGCAGACGGAGAAACCAACGTTTGCGTTTTTGAGGGCGAAGTGGAGGTCAGTCTCAACGAGAGCCTCGATACACCTCAGTTAGTCCGCGAAGGCAGCGCAGTCCGCTCGCGAGCAGAATCCAACGCCATCGATTCGGTCGACTACTCAACAGTCCGTTATGAAGATGCATGGCCGGTAACCTCGGGCGTGCTGCAAGCAACTGGCTTGATGAAATGCGTCTCGCCTGGCCCCGACTTCGTACCAGGAAAATTTGAAGACAGTAACCATATCCTGGTATTTCCGGAGCGTTCGCACGTGCGACTCCAGTCAGATCTTGAGGTCGATGTGACTGAACCGGGCAAGTACGCGCGTGTGCGACGCCGAGACAAGCACCCAGTTGCTTCAGGCCAGCAAATTCGTAGTTATTTGCTGCAGCTGAATCCAATCGGAGAGTTCACTCGGCAAGAAGTCGACCACGCACGGGTAATCGGCCAGATAACTTTCGACCGTCCAATTCTCGGCCTGATTGGTAAGACGACGCTATTGACCGAAACCGATGAACTGCTTGGCCATCCACTAGGCGATTACGGAGCACCTCGGCGCGGTATTGAGCCATCGCGTCCTGATGACACACCTGATTCAGGGCGGGACAGCGTGACGCTCAGCCGTGACCGTAGAACTCTGTCGTTGGACCTTTCCGCAAGTTCTGCCGTCGATCAAATCCGTATCGTCGTTTCGGAGAATCAAGAGTGAAACCTTATCTGCAACGCAGCGGAAGTCTTCAGGGCTTTCGAAGACCACCCTTTAAGGAAGATAACTTCGTTTCGTTCACTATGCCGACACTCTTGACGAACTCTGCTACTTTAAAACGATTCCGATGCTTCCTTCCGTTCTTGCTCCTTGTGTCTGCAATAGCGTCCGCGCACGCTGACGATCTGATGGAGGCTGCAGGGCGTATTGACGCGATCATTCAACTTGACCTTGAGAGGCACGATCTACAAGCCAATTCAGCAGCAAGCGATCTTCAGTTCGTCCGCCGGGTGTATCTGGACGTGATCGGTCGAATTCCTTCCGACCAGGAACTTCAGAACTTTTTCGCCGACAAACGTGACGGTCGACGAGCCAGACTTATCGATACGCTTCTCAACTCTCCCGGCCACGAGTCTCATATGTTCAACTGGCTGGGGGACATGCTTCGCGTGAAGGATGAATACTACCGCATCGGCAAGACCTGGACCTTTCATACTTGGTTGAAGAAGCAGCTTCGCGAGAACCGTCCTTGGGACGAAATGGTTTTCGAGATGCTGACCGCAGAAGGCCGTCTCGGAGAGAATGGGGCTACGGCCTACCTGCTGCGCGACGCGAGCATGCCGCTGGACAGTCTTTCCAACACATTGACCACTTTTCTCGGTGCCAACGTTGCCTGTGCACAATGTCACGATCACCCTTTCGCCGAATGGACGCAACGCGACTTTTACGAAATGGCTTCGTTCTTCGGCTCGACGGCCTTTGAACGCGTCGACACACGCAAGCCCGCGATCACACTCCGAGATGAACGATTCTCGAAAGCGAATCTCGTTACCTTGCTGCAGCCGAACATGGAACGTGTCGTCTATGAACAAGGTCGCGCAACCGAGTTCCCTGAGGATTATGCCTACGATGACGCTCAACCCGGCGAGAAAGTCGTTCCAAAGTTCATTACTTGGGAAGGCGTTAGACGCGCGACCGTGACAACCACGGATCCTCGCCATCTGAGGAGTCTATTCGCGCGGTGGATGACATCACCTAAAAATCCGCGTTTCGCCGAAGCAATTGCAAATCGGTTATGGAAAAAGTTCTTTGGTGTTGCGGTGAAAGAACCAGTGACAGATCTTGACGTGCTGGAAGGAGCTACAAATCCCGAGCTGCTGAGGTTTCTCGCCAAGCTCATGCGTGATGTCAAATTCGATATGCGTGAGTTCCAAAGAGTTGTCTTGAATACAAGAACGTATCAGCGACAGGCCAGTGTCACACCTCCTGAAGGTGAGGAGTTTCGATTCCCAGGACCGATGTTACGCCGAATGTCCGCTGAGCAAACTTGGGACTCGATCATTCTGCTTGTTCGAGGCCCAGAGATCGACAGCCTAAAGACGGATCACTCAGCCAAGATGGAACGTCTTGTATTTCCATTCGAATTCACGCACGATCGAAAAGGAATCGCAAAGGATCGCGAGCAGATCATTGAATTTGCACAGGGCTTGTTGCCTAATGGCAAAGTATCCAAAGGCGAGGGCGGGCGTGGTCTGTTCATGGGGACGAGCAAACGACGCGTCAAGCGTCGAGGTGATGACGCATGGCTGCGAGCGTCCGAGCTGCCACAACCCATGCCGCCAACGCACTTCCTGAGGATCGCAGGTCAGTCCGCTCGCGAGGTTGCCGATGATGGATCGACTGAGGGCGGCATCACCGAATCACTGGCGATGATGAACGGCGAGGTCACAAAGAGCCTAATGACGGATTCGCGGCTCATCAAGGAAGCTGCGAGAATGAAGAATGAGAACGCGAAAATTGAATTCCTTTACAGATCGTGCTTGACCCGTCTACCCAACACAACTCAAAAGCAGCAGTGCCTCGTCGCAGTCCGTGAAGGTCTCGCCCTAAGCGATCTTTTATGGGCTTTGTTGAACTCTCGCGAGTTCATGTTTGTGCAATAGTGAATAGAACATGTACGAGGGCAGCGTCTGTTTGCTCACAGACTCTACACGTATCCACAAAAATTCAACTGACCTCCCTGTGGGGAGTTGGCGAGTAATGCGAGCCGGTGGGGCAATGGTTGGTCCGAAGATAGGAAGAGCGAAAGAGTTTCAGAAGAACGAAACCGAAGCAGAATCCTTCCCTTGGGATTTGCTCCGTGGAAAACAGCTGTGCGGCTTGGAGTTTCGACTACAACCCCCGTTAGATCCCTTCTACGCGGATTTCACATGCGGCTGCGAAAAGCTTGTCTCCGAGCTAGACGGCGGATATCACAATCACACGCCGGAACAAGATTTGGAGCGATAAAACACTTGGAAGGCTGAGGATGGAGAATGTTACGCTTCAGCAACGAGGACGTACTGCAGGATGCAGAAGCAATCACCCAAGCCATCGCGGCTGGCTTAAGCCTTGAGTACCAGTTTATCTGACGCATACAAGATGCATCAGGAATCATTATTTTTAAGACCTCTACCCGCTCGTAATACCCGCGACCTTCCCAGATGGAACGTGAGTGCCGATGACTAAACCCCGAGACTATTGATTTCCCTATGGATTCTAAACAACTTCTCAACTCGCTCGCTCCACACACGCGTCGTCAATTCGCGGAACGCTGTGCGGCCGGGGCATTGGGCCTGAGTATTATCCCCGGCAGCAAGCTCTTGGCGGGTGAGAGAACCGGCGTTCCACAATCGAAGGCCTTTGGCAAAGCGAAGAGTGTCATATGGCTCATGCTGGGCGGCGGCTTGAGCCACATCGATTCACTCGACCCTAAGCTGGGCAAATCCAAAGGTCCGGCAAAAGCAATCAACACTTCAGCCGACTTCCAAGTCACCGAATACTTTCCAAAGTTTGCGACTGTAGCGGATCGCGTCTGCCTGATTCGTTCCATGGAAGCCAAGATTGGTGTGCACAAGCCAGCCCAGTATTTCATGCGGACTGCTTATGAACCCCGAGGCACTATCGTACACCCGAATCTAGGGGCCTGGGGATCTCACTATCTTGGACGCAGTAACAAAACGCTGCCATCAAGCGTCTGTGTGAATCGCCGCTCGGATCAAGCGAACGGATTCTTCCCCGCGAGCTACGCACCACTTGCTATTGGAGATCCCAATCAGGGAATCAATAACGTCAAATCCATCGGCGCCAGGTCAGCAGCAAGCAGACGACTTCAGCTGCTGAACAGGCTCGACTCTGATTTTCGCAAGAAGTTCAATGACAAAGGTGTCAATGCCTACAACGGATTCTATGATGATGCCTTGGCTTTGATGAAGAGCAAGGAATTAAAAGCTTTCGATCTCTCGGATGAATCGGAAGACCAGCGGGCTGCCTATGGCGATAACTCATTTGGACAAGGCTGCCTACTCGCCCGGAGGTTGGTCGCTTCCGGAGTGCGATTTGTCGAGGTGAAGCACGACGGCTGGGATCATCACAAGGCTCTGGCTGACGAAATGAGCGACATTGCGCCGGTCTTCGACCAAGCCTTTGCGACACTGATCACCGACCTTGAGCAACGCGGGATGCTCAACTCCACGTTGGTCGTCGTGGCAACGGAGTTTGGCCGCAAGCCGAACTTCGATGGTGATGGTCGCAGTCACCACCCAGTCTGTTTCTCGACCGCTCTCGTTGGCGGCGGGGCGAAGCCTGGTTTTGTCTACGGCAAGAGCGACGAAGCTGGATACTACGTTGATGAGAATGCTGTCTCCGTCGGAGCATTTCATGCCAGCATTGCCTATGCCGCTGGTATGAAAATCGGTGAACCGGCCACTTCGCCATCAGGTCGCCCCATGACGGTGGGTGACGGTGAGAAGCCTATCCTGGAGTTGTTTTCAGAAGTCACCGTTTAATCCAAACTTTCACATGCGTTGGCATTAGTTTTTGCTGCCTAATCCCAACCTTGCTCGCCCAAAGCAACAGCAAGGGGGCGAACAGCTCAGTCATCGTTGGGATTCTGCAAGAGGTCAATGCCACAGAGACCGAGTTCAATGTCCTGCAGTCTGGCGATATCCTCCGCACACTTCATACGGATTCAAAATCCAAGGCCTACTTCGTGGGTTTTGCCGACAAAGCCGCTCGGAAAGCGACTGTCGGATACGCTGTCAAAGCTAGCTGCGATAAGGACGGACGTATCAAAACGATCAGTTTTACCCCGCCCATTTCCCAAACCAAGCCGCTGGGTCAAGAGCGTCTTTCCATGACACCAGCAGAACTCTTCAGTCGGGTCGATGCCGACAAAGATGATCGAGTTAGCTACGGCGAGTTCAGCCGTTCGGTCTACCACTCACCAAAACACGGGCCTGATCATTTCCGAAAGGTTGACAGTGACAGAGACGGCGGCTTGGACTCGAAAGAGTTCCTCAACGCACTCGAAGCTGTATCTTGGTGGACCCTTTCCAGGAAATCTGCAGAAACTTGGTTTCAAGAGGCTGATGCGGACCGCGACAACAAGCTCACCATCAAAGAGTTTGCTCACATCTGCACGAGTGGGAACCATGTCAACAACGTTTTCAAACGAGCTGACCGCGACAAATCGGGGACTCTGTCTCCACGTGAATCATCGGCCTACATTCGCAGCATTACCCACGGGAAACCCCAAGAGCAGGGTGAGGAGAAGATGAGAACAAGAAAAAAGGGACATAAATTTCAGACGCGCGCGTCTGAAATTTATGTCACCCTCTCGCTTTCGCGAGGTTCGGCCTATCAGGCAGGGGAGGGCACAGCTGTGCCTCTCGGCTCGCGTCCTTCTTCGAATAGCTTTTCAATCTAAGACAAGCCCGAGTAGTAACAACCATGAATCTCCAACACTTGCTTCAATCGCTGCCCTTCAGCCTTCTCGCATTGCCTGCCGTCATCTTGGCCGACGCGAAGCCGAACATCATTATCATCCTCACGGACGATCAGGGCTACGCCGATGTCAGCTACAACCCACACTCACCGCCGGAAGTAAGCACACCGCACATCGACGCACTCGCACATTCCTCGGTAATCTGCACGCAGGGTTACACCAGTGGCCATGTATGTTCGCCGACTCGTGCCGGCCTCATGACTGGTCGCTATCAGCAAAGATTCGGAGTCTACACAGCAGGGGAGGGTGGCTCAGGTGTTCCGCTGGATGAAGTCTTTATTCCTCAGCGTCTCAAGCCGGCTGGTTACGTCTGTGGTGCCTTGGGTAAATGGCACCTCGGACTAACTGAAGAGTACCACGCCATCAATCGTGGCTTCGACGAGTTCTACGGCTTCATGGGACGCGGAGCCCATCCCTACTTCGACCATTCCGACATGAGCCATCCTATTTATCGTGGGCTCAACCCCATCAAAGAAGAAGGATACCTCACAACTCGAATCACGGAGGAAGCGGTTAACTTTATCGAGCGTCACAAAGAGGAGCCGTTCTTTCTCTATGTCGCCTACAACGCAGTGCACTCTCCACCGGAGGCCCCAGAAGACGACATCAAAGACATCACCGGTGACGAAACAAGGGACACTTTGATGGCCATGATCAAGCATCTAGACATGGGCGTCGGAGAGATTGTGAGTTCGTTGAAGCAGCACGACTTATTCGACAACACATTGCTGGTCTTTCTAACCGACAATGGCGGATCTAACGCCATGCACGCGAACAATGCACCGCTCCGGGGCTTTAAACAAATGGACTATGAAGGCGGTATTCATGTGCCCTTCATCGTTTCCTGGCCTGCTCAACTGGAAGGTGGCGATAAGTGCGACGTTCCAATGTGGTCGATCGATCTGCTTGCCACGGCACTTGACGCTGCAGGGCTTCCGCTGCCCAAGGACAAACCGCTCGACGGCAAGAGCATTCTGCCTGCACTCCAAGGCAAAACGGATCATCTTCACGACGAGTTGTACTGGAGTTCGGCAGGTGAGAAAGGAAAGTGGGCGGTGCGCAGCGGCAATTGGAAACTCGTTGCCGAGAAAAAGCGTATTGAACTGTTCGATCTCGCAACAGACATCAGCGAGACTAGGAACCTTGCTGCGAAGCACCCGGAAATCGCGAGAGAACTCACAGACAAATACTACGCTTGGCTTGACGAAATGGCGGAACCGCTGAGCAAGCAAGCAAAGCGTTGGAAGCCCGAAACCGCTGCACCAACGAAGACGATGTCCAAAGAAGAAAAGAAAGCTGCTCGCGAAAAGGCTAAAGCCACGAGGATCAAGGCACGCGAAGCTAAGAAGAAAAGTGAAGCTCCCCATCCACCGAATTGAATCCGCCGTGCAGAGCGTTTTCGTAACGGAACGCATCATGACCTTTCGGCCATGATTCTCGCTGAAAGCAAAATCCAAAACTCATGTTGCTTTCCGCTACGACGAAATTTCCCACCCAAGCCATTTCCAGGCAAACTCACCATGAAATCCCTTCTCGCCGCTTCGATCCTCTGCTGCTGTGCAGGCCTTTCCACAGTCGCTCGTGCCGAGCGTCCTAACATCATCATGTTCCTGATCGACGATCAGAATCCGTCGAGCATCGCTACGTTTGGTGGAGACACCTACACTCCCAATCTCGACCGCATGGCTGAAGAAGGAATGAAGTTCACCCGAGCCTATGTCAGCAGCTCGGTTTGCACTCCGTCTCGCTACAGCTTTCTGACCGGTCGATTCGCTGGAAACTCTTACAGCAAACTCTACACCGATGCAGTCGGCGGCCTAGAGAATCAGGGGCTGCCCAACTTCAACGTGGCGCTCGAACGCGACAATATGAATGTCGGAAATATCCTGCGAGAAGCTGGCTATACCACGGGTTTCGTTGGGAAGTTCCACCTGACTTCCAAGTTGGATTTCCCCGAGTTCTACAAAGGAAAGAGCAAATGGATCGACATTCCCAAAAACGCGAAGCCTGGTCCTGAAGCCACATCGCAGTTTCAGCACAACGAGCAGTGGATGCGTCGTTACCTGAAGACTCTAGGCTTTACCTGGGCGAAGAATGTTTATCCGGAAAACGTGCGTTCGCCATATTCGTCGCACAACGCTGAATGGACAACAGCGGCCGCCTTGGAATTCATTGAGGAGCATAAGGACGGGCCGTTCTATCTTCATGTTTGCAGCACTTTATTGCATGGGCCTGACAAGTCTTGGCGAAAGTCGATGGATCACCCACTTGTGACTGGAGAAGGAAAAATCCGCAGTCTTCCACTAGTCATGACGCCCCGTGAAGAGCTGCTCAAGACCGTCGCTGAAGAAGGTTTTGATCCTGACAGTCATGTTGCAGGCGAAGCGTGGATCGATGATTCGGTTGGAGCGATTCTTCGGAAGCTCAAGGCGCTGGGTATTGATGAAAACACACTGGTAATTTTTGCTCCGGATCACGGACGCGATGGCAAGGCATCCGTATTTTCACATGGAGGTTGCCGAGTGCCCATGATCATGCGATGGCCCGCCGGGATCCCCGCTGGACAAATCTGTGACGAACTTGTGCAAAACATCGATCTCGTCCCTACCTTCTTCGACCTTGGCGAAGCAGAAAAACCACAGTCTTACCACATTGATGGCAGAAGTCTCACGCCGCTACTCCAAACTGGAACCGCCAAAGATTGGCGTGATCATCTCTACTTAGAAATGGGAGCTGCTCGAGCAACGGTAACGAAGGACTGGTCCTACATCGCTGTTCGACACACGCAAGAACAGATCGCTGCGATCCAGAAAGCAAGACCAGAAAATTTGCCCAAAACCATGTCCTACATCGGTCGACTAGGCATCGGCGTCCGAGGAGCGGATCGCCCTGGTTTCTTTGAAGAAGATCAACTCTATCACCTGAAGAGTGATCCGCACGAGATGAACAACCTAGCTTACAAGGAGGGGCAGGGCATTCGTTTGCAGGAGCTGCGTGCTCTCATGCAACAGGATCTTGAGGAGATCGGACGTCCCTTCGGGGAGTTCATCACCGGTGGGAACGCCGCTGCACCCGGCCAAATCGATCAACAAATCAAAGTCGTGAAACAACTCGAGATCAAAGGTAAAACAATTACTGTTCCAAGGGCGTTGCGGCAGAGTTTGGGCATGCCTGATGATCCAATGCCAGATAACAAATCGAGTAAGAAGGCCGAGCGTGAAACGCGCAGAAAGGCTCGGCAGAAAGCCAAGTCAAGCATTCCCGAGAAGTCGGACAAATGCCCCAGATGAATGCTCCGCCCGACCTTCAAAGGGCTGAGTCCGGCAGAATTGAATGTAGAATAGAGTCGGTCCCAACAACCCGCGAGGACCAATTATGAAGGCAAGATTCGACCGTCGGCATTTCCTTCACGGCGCAGGAACGCTAGTCGCATTACCTGGGCTGGAATCGATCGGCTTTCGTCGCTTCGCACCAGCTGCGGAAGCAAGTGCGGCGAAGCCAGCGAAGCGGATGGTCTTCCTTGGTCTCGGGTTCGGGGTCACTCGGGAGACCTGGTTTCCGAGCCAAAAACAAACGGGAGCCGACTACGACCTACCGCAAGGCCTCAAGCCACTCGCGCGGCACAAAAAAGATTTTACCGTCGTGCAAGGATGCTCAAACCGATTTAGCAATGAAGCTCACTGGGGAAGCACATTCTGGCTAACCGGCGCCGATCGCTTCTCGATCCCTGGCCAAAACATGTCCAACAGCATCTCTGTCGATCAAGTGGCGGCACGAGAGCTTGGCCAGGACACCCGTTTCTCCTCGATTCAGCTCAACAGCACCGATGGAAGCTCGTCTGGCCACGGCCCTGGACTTTCGTTGGCATGGGACCAACGCGGAAATCCCGTTGCGGGTTCCAACGATCCTGTGCAGGTATTTCACAAGTTATTTTCCGCCGACGATTTACCTCTGGAACTACGCCAAGCGGCGATAGCTGAGAATCGCAGCGTGCTAGACGCTGTGTTCACCGATGCAAGAAGTGTACAACGTGACTTGTCGAAAACTGACAAGGACAAGCTGGACGAGTATTTCCAGGGAATCCGCGACATCGAGAAACGCTTGACCAAGGACGAAATTCTCGACTTGACGGCCTACCTCATCAGCGGCGGCGATCCCAAACACGAATTGTTTGATAACGAGCCATGACCAGTAGTGGGAACTTCTGGTTTTTGATCCCCTTTTTTAAACCTTTGGTTGCCCCGTCTGTCGCCGACACGAGGCCAACTTGGTTTCTTTCACGCCCACTCTCCTTCCTTGAACGCTTCCCAATGCTTCGAAACCTACTCACATCGCTCTGCCTAACACTTGCTACTTCTGCATCGGCCGGCGAGCGTCCGAATGTCATTGTTTTCTACACCGACGATCACGGGTACTCGGACCTGTCTTGCCAGGGAGTCTTCGACGACATTCGCACACCCAACGTCGATCGCTTGGCAAAGAACGGTGTTCGAGCCTTGCATGGCTACAGTACCGCGCCGCAATGCGTTCCTTCCCGAGCAGGTTTGTTGGTCGGCAAGTTCCAATCGAAGTTTGGGGTAGAGTCCAACAAAATGCCACTGGACGGTTTTAATCGCGAGTTGACGATTGCTGAACGCCTACAAGATGCCGGTTATGTGACAGCGCAGTTCGGCAAATGGCACTTGGGAGCAGGACCTGAAATCACCAAACACGGATTCGCTTACGTTTACAACCAGAACAGCCAAGCCCCCTTTGCTGCCAACATCACGACAGCCGGCAAGGATCGGCCGATGGGACGCATGAAACCTGATCACTATCACATTGATGGCTGCAGCCGGGCAGCTGCCTCAATCATCGCTCGCCACAAAGAGGATCCTTTCTTCCTATACGTTGCCTATCGAGCGCCACACGTGCCGCTCGACGCTCCAAACAAATACCTCAAACGTTTCCCGGGCAAGATGCCGGAGCGCCGGCGGCAGGCTCTCGCCATGTTGTCGGCGGTCGATGATGGCGTCGGCCTGGTGATGGACACGCTTGCGAAGCACGGTCTAACAGACAACACCCTCATCTTTTATATCGGCGACAACGGAGCACCGCTGAAAATTCACAAGTTGGATGCACCTGGTGGAGGCCCCGGATGGGATGGCTCACTGAACGATCCGCTGAACGGTGAGAAAGGAATGCTCTCCGAAGGTGGGATGCATGTTCCTTTTGTCATCTCGATGCCAGGCAAGATTCCAGGCGGACAAGAATATCGACATCCAGTCAGTGCTTTGGACGTCGCAGCAACCGCTGCCGAACTCGCTGGAATCGAAATGGAATCAGGAGACTTCGATGGAGTAAATCTAATTCCCTATCTATCCGGAAAAGTAAAAGGTGCTCCGCACAAACGGTTGACCTGGCGCTGGGTTTCGCAATCGGCTATTCGCGAAGGTGACTGGAAACTGCTACGAGGTGGAGATCGAGAGTACTTGTACAACCTGAAGTCAGACTTGGAAGAGAAGCACAACCTGGCTGAACAGCATCCAGACGTTGCCGATCGCCTTCGCAGGGAGTTAACAACCTGGTCCCAGGAGCTCTCTCCACCAGGTTTGGCGACTTCCGCGCAAGCAACCGTGTGGAATGACTACTTTGACTTCTACCTCGAAGGCAAGCCCGCCAAAGCTCCTAAAACATCGCAACAACAAAAAACAAAGACCGACTCGGCCAACAAAGTCGGGTCGTGGCTAGTGCGCAGCGGCACCATCGGATTAAGCGAAGGCACCCTGGAGATCACACCCGATTCCAAGAACGGCCCAGCTCTCATTCGAAATGGAATGCAGCTCAGTGGCCCGGTGACCGTCCAAATGACGATCAAATCCACCGGTAGCAAGCCGATCAAGTTACACTGGCGTCATCGCAACGAGAAAACATTTGCCAGCGAAAATCAACTCACGATCCCTGTCGAAATGACGAGTGAATGGCAGACTCTGTCAATCAAGATCCCGAGCGTGAAAGACCTGGTACACGTCAGATTCAACTTGCCAACTCCCCCAATCCAATTCAAAAGCTTGGAGTTATCACCATCTCGAGGCAAGTCGATTCAACTGCCCAGCCCGAAAGGCAGCACAGCGGTTGACGTAAAGTAAGCTTTGCAAGACCACGTACTTCCACCTTCAAGGGGGCAAAGTCGATTTATCCGAAACGGATATGATGGCAACTGCCCGCTCATCTGCCTCGCGGCAGCACAGATTTATCGATAAGGAAACAATGATGTTGACGTCCCATATCTTTCTACGCCTGCTCCTGATCACACCGTGTTGTCTAGCACAACTGCCTTCAGCCACCGCGCAGAATACGAATGCGCAAAGAGGCAAAGTCGAGGTCGAGACGAAGGAAGTCAAAGCAAGAACATTGAAGCTTAAGATCCCTGAGGATTGGAAAGAACAAAAGACAACTTCCAACATGCGAGCGGCGCAGTTTGCTTTGCCAGACGACGTGCAGCTAGTCATCTTCTATTTTGGTGGGCCGACGGGAGGTATCAAAGCCAATATTGATCGCTGGATCGGCCAGTTCGAGGATAAGGATTTGAAGCTAGAGATGAAAACAGGCAAGTGCAAAGCGGGCACCTATATCGTTGTGGATTGCCAAGGCACGTGGAAGAAGCCTGACGGTCCACCTTTCGCCCGCAAGACGGTGTCGACACCAAACAGTCGAGTGATCAACGTGATCCTGGTAGAAGAACTTGAAGACAAGAAAGAGGACTACTACTTCTTCAAGATGTCTGGGGCTGAAAAAGCCGTTGCCAAGCATGTGAAGCATCTTCGCATGTCGATTGGCGCCGAAGCATCCAAAGAAAAGAAATTTGAACTGGAAGATGCGAAGAATTAGTAGTTGAAAACGTATCAGGCATAAACTCCAATCTCGCAAATCCGTCGTGACGAGCTACCATTGAAGGATCAAGTTCTTCATCTGCGAGTTGCGTCATGCGTCAGTGTTTCGTCTTTCTCTTTTCTTACCTCATCTCCTTCGGCACCGTCTGTTCCTTCCAACGCACAGCGTCTGCTGATGGCAACGGATACTATCGTTTTCCTACCATCCACGGAAAAACGCTGGTTTTTACTGCAGAAGGCGATCTGTGGAGCGTGCCGACTAAAGGCGGAACGGCTCGAAGACTGACTTCCCACCCTGAAGTAGAAAAGCACGCCAAGTTTTCGCCCGACGGGCAGATGATCGCCTTCGCAGCGTCCTACGAAGGTCCAACCGAGATCTATACGATGCCCATTGTCGGTGGGCGGCCGACTCGCGTGACTTGGCAAGGCTACTCAGGATCTCGCGCTCCGTATCCAGCGAGTTGGAAATCCGGATCAGAACTGCTCTACGCGACGCGGTACTTCGCGCGGCGAGATCCGTTCCAAATCGCCATATTCGACGCCATGGACACTTCTCACTCTGTCATTGAGCTGGAGCAGGCAAGCGATGGAGTCTTTGATTCAGAGGGTAAAGTCTTTTATTTCACCCGCCTGCCCAGACAATCTAGCCACGCGAAACGATATCGAGGTGGCTATATCGAGAAGCTCTGGAAGTATGCAATCGGCTCTGAAGAAGCTGTACCACTGACAGCCGACTACGAAGGCACTAGCAGAGCTCCGATGCTTTGGAGAGATCGACTCTATTTCACCACGGATCGTGATGGCTCGATGAATCTCTGGTCGATGGACCTAAAAGGAAAAGGCTTGCAGCAGCACACGAAGTTCAAGGACTTTGACGTACTGTCGCCCAACTTACAAAAAGGTAAGATCGCCTTTCAACGTGGAGCCGATATCTACATCTACGATATCGATAAAGACAAAAGCAAGATTGTTAATATTCGGCTGGCTTCAGACTTCGATCAGCAACGCGTTCGCTGGTTGAATGATCCTATAGGCTATCTTTCGAGCTACAACGTTTCAACTGACGGGAAGCACGTTGCGATAACAGCGCGTGGCCGCGCCTTCATCGCACCGACAAAGTCAGGACGGTTGGTCTCGATGCCGCAGAAGAATGGGACTCGTTATCGCAGCGCGGCGTTCCTCCCCAAGTCGAATCAGATCTACTACTTGAGCGATGAAACCGGCGAAACGGAATTCTGGTCTGCTCCTGCCAATGGTACCGCAGACAAGTCTCGTCGTATTACTTCGGACGCGCAGGTCTTGCGCTACGGTGGCAAGCCTTCGCCTGACGGCTCCAAGATCGCGTATACGGATCGAGATCAGGTTCTTTGGATTCTGAATGTGCAATCGGGCAAGAGCCGCCAAGTAGTTCAATCGTCCGATGGTTCCGCATTCGATTATCCAGACTTAGCATGGTCGGCAAACAGCCGCTGGCTTGCCTTCACAGATGCTGGCTCGAACGCGATCCAACGTATCTATTTGCTCGACACGGAACAGAAGGACTCAAATCCAGTTGTCGTAACAACGGATCGACTCGACAGCTACAGTCCTGGTTTTTCAAACGATGGTAAGTGGCTCTATTTTCTGTCAGATCGCACCTTCCGTACCGTGCAACGTTCACCTTGGGGCCCTCGCGCGCCGGAAGCTTTGCTCGACAAAACCACTGGCATCTTCGTACTCGATCTCATCGGTGGCCAGCGTTCGCCCTTCCAACAAGATGATGAGCTAACGACGGTCACAAAGAAAGCGGAAGCCGGAGAAAAAGATGCTGCCGAAGATGAAGAGGAGAAAGTAGAAGGGAAAAAGAAGGACAAGGACGAAACCGATCCAGCCAGCAAGAATGACTACAAGCTAGAAGACTTCACGGGCAGATTGCATCACGTACCAATCGAAGCAGGCAACTACAGCGATCTGGAAGTAGCCAAGTCCCATCTTTACTTCACGCAACGTCCCATTGGTCTCACTCGCTCTACGCATCTGAACGCATTTCCCATCACGCGTGATCCAAACGACCAGGAAATCAGGCGGATCGCGACAGACATTGGCAGCTACAAACTATCCGCCAGTCGTTCGCACATCGTGATGCTCCATAACTCGCGGCCCCACGTGTTCGAAGCCAAGGGAAGCAAACCCAACTTGGATGATGCCCGCGTTGATGTTTCTGGTGTTGAAATTGGCGTCCGACCTGCTGATGAATGGCGGCAGATTTTTGTGGATGCTTGGCGCCTACATCGCGACTACTTCTACGACCCGAAGATGCACGCGGTTGATTGGACTGAAGTTCGCGCGAGGCACGAAACACTCCTTCCAAGAATCACTTCGCGAGAAGAACTCGACGACCTGATCGCTATGATGGTAGGTGAGCTTTCCGCCATGCACACTAACATCTATGCGGGCGATGAACGTGAAGGCACCGAGGGAGCCAACCTCGGCTACTTAGGTGCAAGACTAAGCCGCGACCAGAAAGCTGGTGGTTATCGCGTCGAGCATATATACAGAAACGATCCCGATTACCCCAATCAGCTTTCACCGCTTGCCCAGCCAGGAATAGATTTTCAAGTCGGCGATATCATCACTTCCATGAACGGGATTCCAACACTTTCGGTTGAAAATCTCAATTCGATGCTTTTGAACAAGGCCAATCGTCAAGTTTGGATCCAGCGCAAGCGTGATGGCGAACCGGATACGAAATCTTACATCGTTCGGCCGCTAAGCCACACGGACTTTCGCAGCCTCAAGCTCAGCGAGTGGGAATACACGAGACGACTGGAAACCGAAGAGAAGTCCGAGGGCCGCATTGGCTACTTCCACATGCGAGCAATGGGCAGCGGAAATTTCGCCGAGTTTGTGAAGGGATTCTACCCTGCATTTAATCGGCAGGGTCTGATCATCGACATGCGTCAAAATTACGGCGGCAATATCGACAGCTGGATTCTAAGTCGCTTGATGCGGAAGGCTTGGATGTATTGGCAGGCGCGGACCGGCGAACCTTATCCGAACATGCAATTTGCCTTCAACGGTCACATGGCGGTTCTGATTGATCCCTACACGATATCTGATGGCGAAGCATTCTCGGAAGGATTCCGACGGCTAGGCCTGGGACCTTTGATTGGAACCAAGACATGGGGCGGAGGCATCTGGCTTCGCAGCAACAACGACCTCGTCGATGGAGGCCTCGCGCGAAGCCCTGAATTTGGTGTTTTCTCACCCGAACGGACATGGATTATCGAAGGAACCGGAGTTGCGCCAGATATCAAGGTCGACAATCCGCCTCACGCGACATTTAAGGGGCAAGATGCCCAGCTCGACGCTGCGATTGATTATTTAAAGAAGAAGATCACCGAAGATCCACGTCCGAGGCCAAACGCTCCATCTTACCCGGACAAATCGAAGTAGACGGTGCGTATTCCCATTGCGTCTTTGCAGCATTTATTTACTCAAAGGGCTCATGCAGTAGAGTACCCTCTCCAATCCCAAATAGGCTTGTAGCTTCCGATCAAAGCTTCAAAAGTCCAAGCCTGTGGGATTATGGCTCATTACTACCACCTAGACTTAGAAGCGACTGTTCACCGACTCAGATGCAGCAAAACAATCAATAGCGATAAATCGCGGACTTGGTGCGAATGAGCAGGCCGTCCTCAAATGGGATGGGGCTGGACATGATTTGCTCGCCAAAGTCGTACTTGGTCACTTCGCGATAACCTTCGTCGTCACAAAAAACGTGCAGACTTCCCTCGTGGTTACCAACCAGAATCTGACTTCCGTACATCAGCGGTGAGGCAGAATAGCTACCACCTAGGCGTTTCTGCCAAAGAATGGAACCGTCCTTCAAAGAAAGGGACGAGGCGACGCCGCCATCGCTGATCAGATAAACTGATTTGCCATTCGAAACGGGCGAAGGCTTGGCTGGAATTCCGCGACTAGAACGCCATAACAGATTGGTGCTCGTGATATCACCTTGGCCGCTTGGATCGATCGCGACAAGCTCGGGCCTCATGTAGCCAGTGGAGAACACCAAGCTGCCATCGACTAAAATCGGCATCGGTGTGGTGCTGAAACCACTCCCGTGATCGAAACGCCAGATCTCCTCGCCGCTCTTCGGATCGTAACCACAAACCCATTGAGCCCCGACAGCAACTACCTGTTTCTTGCCGTCGATCTCGATAAGCAGTGGGGTGCTATAAGCCTTTTTGTATTCTGGATTGGAAGTCCGCATCGCTGGACGATTCGTCTTCCATTTGGTCTCGCCAGTTTCCAAGTCGAGCCCCGCGACAAATTGCTGGTCGATGCCATCACATATGAGCACAACAATGCCGTCGACAATTGTTGGACTGCTACCAGGGCCTACACTATCGTCTACAACGAGTTTCCGTTGCCACAAGGTTTCACCCGTGTTAGCGTCCAAGCACCAAGTTCCATAGCTGCCGAAATGGCACACAACCTTGCCACTTGCAATGGCGGCTGTCGGCGAAGCATAGCTATTCATAGGATGAATCGGATTCGGATCATCAATCAGTCCTAAACTACGGCTGACGACAACATCGCCAGTTTCAACGTCCACTGAGTGCACCAGAACTTCGACGCTGCCAGCCACATCTTTCATTTGGGAAAACTGCACACCAGCCAGTTTCTTTTGTTTCTCTTCAGCGCTCGCCTCCGTCGTCACAGCCGCCGTCACCCAAATGCGGTCGCCATCGGTGACGGGCGACGACCAACCGACACCTTTCAAGGGCGTGCGCCATCTCGGAGAGTCAAATTCAATCTGCTTGAGCCCCCGCTCGCTGACTCCCATCCCGGTCGGCCACGAAACTGGCGCCAAGCATCAGATGCCTTGTTCGCTGAGGAATCCTGAGCGCTCAGCGGAGCGGCCAAGCCAAAAGACAGAAATAGGCCAACTGCAAAGAGCACTGTAGATTGAAATCGTTTATTCATTTGTTTCGTACAATAGTCGGGTCTTAAGGATTCATCAGGACAAAGATCGATCGCAGGTTCTATCATGCTAGGTCGAGGGCCATCTGTCTACGCCGCTATTTTCCTCTAGGTCTTTCAATCCACGATGAATCCTAGATTGCTTTGGAATTCTTAACATGAGATACCAAAATCGCTTCTATGCTCCAGACTTGGCTTCAGCCCAGATTTTTTCCTACCGCATCAATCGCTTCGCGACCAGGCGCAAATCAACGAAAACGATTTCGTGAAAGCGTGACATCCTCGCACGAGTACCTTCCTTTGCTGCTGTCGGGCGTAAACGGAGTTACAATCCCGGGTACGCAGGTTCACAGCTTCTCATTTACTGAGCAAGCTGCTCACAATCGGAGAGTGCTGCAATGAAGCTTTGCAAGCTGGGGTTTAGGTCATGTGTCCATAAATATTTGACTGTAGAACACCTAGAAAAGCGGCAACTGCTAGCTGCCGACTGTGTGCCATACCCAGAGGAAATGGCTCTGGGCGGATCTGCAACACTGGTCGCTGGTGGCGCATCAGAGCTTAATCAGCCGACAATGACTGAAGCAGAGCGGAATCCAAGGCAAGACGGCGCCTTCAGCTTGTCGTCAGACGAGCAACTCCTAGAAGAAGGCAAGTCTGGCTGGTCGTTAAACTCAATCCCTGAAGAAGTCGGAGAGTTTTCTCAGGACGCGGACAGCGTAGCCGCAGTACTAAACTTCAACCCAACTTCCGATGCGGGCTCAACTCGCTTAACGGCACGAGATCTTGGAGTCATTGGCACACCGCAATCATTGAACGGAAGTCTCTCTTATTTCGATCGCCTCGATGCCTTTCGCTTCGATATTACAACGGACTCCAATGTGAGTCTTGGAAGAGATGGCATGTGGGGCAATGCAGATCTTATACTTGCCGATTCCGACGGTCGTGGAATTGCTTCATCAAGAAACGCTGGCACAGCCTCCGAGTCGATTCAGACGGAACTCGAGCCAGGAGTCTACTACGTCGCTTCGCAAGCTCGGTCATTCTGGGGAACGAATTATCAATTGCAAGTATCTGCAAATCCGATAGCAGATCCGGCTGACACCGATGCTGGCAAGCCAGAAAGTAGCGAAGGAGAAGGCGGTTTCAGCGGCAGTGCCGAAGCACTTCCTGAAGTGCCTTACTTCGGTACGCAACGAGACTGGAACCTGAATTCCGTCAACGCTCCCGAAGCTTGGGCTGCGGGTTACACCGGGCAGGGAGTCATCGTCGCTGTTGTAGACACGGGTGTGGACTTGGACCACCCGGACTTAGCAGCCAACTTATTTGTGAATCCGGGTGAGATCCCAGGCAACGGTATCGACGATGACCAGAATGGATACATCGATGATATCAGCGGCTATGACTTTGCCTACGGCGACGCGTACGTTGACGATCTAAATGGTCATGGCACGCATGTCGCCGGTACGATCGCTGCACTCAACAATGGTACAGGTGCGACAGGTGTCGCGCACGATGCCAAGATCTTGCCTGTGAAGGTGCTGCGAGACAACGGTTCTGGAAGCAACTTTAGTGTTGCCGCTGGCATTCGGTACGCTGCGGATCTGGGCGCCGATGTGATCAACTTGAGCCTCGGGGGAGGATTCAGCCAAGCAGTGTATGCCGCGATCGATTAAGCAAACTCCCTAGGAGCGATTGTCATCGCAGCGGCAGGCAACGATAGCGCTGGCCAACTAAGCTTTCCAGCTCGCCTGGGATCGGTGCTGAACAACGTCGTTTCGGTAGGAGCTCATAATTCAACAGATCAGATTGCCGGCTTTAGCAACGATGTTGGAGCAAGCAATGCGGTACAGATCGACGCTCCCGGAGTCAGCGTCTTTAGCACTTACGCTGGCGGTCGATTCGGATCGCTGAGCGGAACCAGCATGGCCAGTCCGCATGTCGCTGGCGTTGCTGCCTTGGCCTTATCAGCGAACCCAGATCTTTCTCCCGCAGAGCTAAGAGAATTGCTGGTAGAAGGAGTCACCCGCCAAGCTACCGGCTCTGACGCGAGTGGTATCGTCAATGCTGCAACGACGGTGGCCTATGCTGCCGCTGGATTCTCTGGCTCGACAACCCCAAACCCTCGACGCAATGTTTCCCAGTTCGGTACGAATTCGAACGCAACCCGAGCGATTTCCATTGGTGGAGCACCGATACTCGCCACGGAAGCCGATGCGAATCCGATCGCGGATGATGATGTCTCTTCGAGGCAGATCGAGCTCTTTGACCTCGATACGGACGACGAACTTCCATGGGTGGGCGTAACAATCGAATCCAAGATCGACTTACTTGCGTCGCTGGCCGATCGTGCGTTAGAAGTGGAGAGCTCAGAAGGCTCGGAAGCGGAGTCACAAGATGTTGAGAGTATCTTTCGCAGGAACCTTGGGCAGTTTGGCCATAACATGTTGAAGCCTAAATAGCTTTTATCGATCTTCCTGCGCCGCCTTAGTTTGTATTCTCTGAAGGCGCTATGAGTTTGACTGAACCTGCGCAGGAATGTCTTGGCCTGCTTTGTTCTAGATAAACGGATTTGCTCCCATTTCAATCAAGTCGAGACGCAATTGTGGCCTAAAACCTTTCACTACAATGTGTAAGGACTTGTCTACTTTGTTGTCGAGTGCGTCCAGAGGCACGCCTTTCCTTACGAATCTGGCAATTCCCTCTTTATTGGCGTCCAATCCAAGCGAGTAGACAAAATCCCCGTGCAAAAGTATGTCCGCAAATCCTCGTCGGCGAGGGCTGTTTAGAATAGGCACGTAGGGCAAAGAAATCTCTGCCCTCGCGTCACCTGTAAGAATGCAAAACTTTCATTTCTACTTGACTAGCACATCCTTGAAAACGATTTCCTCTCCCCAAATTTCGAAGAGATCGATCGAATCTTCCGCAGCAAGAGGAGATGGGCGGAGAATGAAATCAACTCGTTTACCGCTAAGGTCAACTTGAACGTGTGCTCCGCTGCTAAAGCTCGCTTTTTTATCAGCCGCTGCTCCAACCGTCCCGACTACATACTCCATCTCGCCGTCCTTTAAGATCATCTTAAAGGCCGTATCGATCGGCCGCTTTTCGATGCCGAGCCGAATGTTCGCATAGTACCTGTCATTGTTACGTGGGTTTGCGAGGGGCTCGGTCGAAACATGCGTTACCCGAAAAGCATTGTCCACCGCAGACTTCATCCCTGGATCAGTGTTGACGGTTACGGTAGTTTGACCTGGCGGGAGAAAAGTTGTCTCTGTCTCATATTTGACGATTCGTGAGGCGAACAACTCTCGGGAGTCAATCGGTTTCTCACTACCATCTTCCAGAATCGCCAATTCCGCCTGATAGGAAACTCTTTGTTTTCCTGGTCGAATCTCTTCCCAAAAACCTTCCAAATCGCATTTGTTCGTCATATACGAATTGTGATTATCGAAGGCCACATTTCTCACGCCTCTCATGTTCACACGCCCAACAACTTTGGAGCCGATCCGAGTCACTCGCTCTCTCTCACTGAGCAGAAAGTCGACATACTTTCCACTTCCACAACGCAAGTCTCGAATCGTTAGACGCAGTAGCAAACCAGCCTCTGACCCAATGACAATCCGTGGTCGAACACTCATCTCATAGATGTCAACCAAAAGCTCCGAGGTATACCGCTTCCAACTTTCTCGCCCCAACGTACCCGCCTTCCAACGCTTTTCGATGACATCCCCCATCTCCTTAGTCCACTCTCGCGAATGATCGGCTTGATGCGCAAGCACAGCTTCGACAAGCTCACCCTCTTGGCCCTTGCTAAGACGCCCGTCCTTTTCTCGGCGAAGCAACTCTTCCATTGCAAGACTACTCTTTACCCCCCGTTCGTCCAACTGGAACATCAACCTGTAGAAAGAGGCCGAGCGAACTCGATCATCTGGAGCAACGGGATTCAGGGTGAACATACCAAACAGCACACAGGCAGCTAAGAGAACGGCACAAGAGATGACTCCGACTCGGAACCGGAAAACACCTGCAGCTCTCTGCTGAGAACAGGAAGGCCCCTGAAGCAATGCTGGAAGCTCATTGTGGGTTGGCCACTGGACGTACCCGAGGCAGGATTCGATTAAGGATCGAACTTTCTCCGCTGAATCATAACGCTCGGATCGATCCTTGGCCATTAACTTTCCAATAAGCTGCTCCAGCCACTCGGGAATCTCAGGGTTGAGCTCTCGAATGGGCGAGGCTTGCTCATCGATAATCTTCCGCATTACGCCGTAGGAGGTATCCGCACGAAAGGGAGGATGTCCCGTGCACAAAGCGTAAAGGACACTACCAAGACTGAAAAGATCGCTACTCTGATCGACTGAGTCTCCTCGCGCCTGCTCGGGAGACATGTACTGAGGCGTTCCAGCGATTGTCCCTTCTCGCGTGACTGAAGCATCATCCACTGCGCGGGCTAAGCCAAAGTCGGTCAGGGTCACACGCTCCACACTGTCCTCAAGTAAGATATTCTCCGGCTTCACATCGCGATGCACCAAGCCTTGTTCATGAGCTGCCGCCAAGCCTGCTGCCACCTGTGCCCCAATCCGCAAAATTTCCACAGTCTCCAGCGGTCCTTCACGCTGCAGTCTCTTTTGTAGCGACCCACCACGGATATAAGCCATGACAAGGTATGGTGTGTCGCCATCACTGGAAACGGAGTGAATCGGGACGACATTTGGATGTAAGACAGCGGCAGCAGCCTTGGCTTCGCGTGAAAACCGAGTCCGAGACGCTGCGTTATTTGCTAGATGCGGCGCCATGACTTTGATGGCAACCACGCGATCCAAAGCTGGATCAACTGCCTTCAGAACTATTCCCATCCCGCCCACGCCTACAACACCAGACACTTCGTAGCCTCCGAGACGACCTAAACGATTCGGATCATCTGTCGGTGCGAGCGACGCCAGCACGTTTCTCACCGCAAGGGGCTGCTTACTGGACTGGTGCCCGATAGTGGCGGCGGAACACGCAAGAGAACCCGCGTTATCAAACTCAGACGGTTTGAGAAGATCAGTAGCCTGTGCCCAACTCCGTGCCTCAGCGGCCTGCGATTCAATGTAATCTTGGCAGGATGGACACGAATCCAAATGCTCTATGAGTTGTGGATCTTCTAGCGTCACATGATTGGACTCCAGGAAAGCGTCGATTCGGCGACGGTCGCAGTCGTTTCTCTGAGCGTTCATGATTCACCTTGCACTAACCCTTGAACCTTGTTGCGAAGCCTACGCATGACCCGACTTCGAGCCGCGTAGACTGACCCCACTGACTTTTCGAGGATCTTTGCGGCCGACTCGCATGACTCACCATCGATGACGGTCAGCTCAAACGCTCGCCACGTTTCCGCATTAACGTCTGACTGCACCATTACCGCCGCCCGCAGAAACTGCTCGCGCTGCGACTCCAAGGCCAATTCATGTTCGACCTCGGTTGCTTCAGCTGGCTGCTCATCCATTAGCTGCTGAAAACCCGATCCACCGAGCGCTGGATCATTTGGCTTTCGCGAGAAGGCTGACAGAATCGCATTCTTTGCCACCCGCCTGAGCCAATGCCAAAACCGCACTCCGGGCTCTTTCTCCCAGCTCTCGATGGCTCCCGCGACGCGCATCAGAACCGTTTGCACCAGATCCTGGGCATCCGAGTCCTGCATGCCACGGCGGCGTGCCATGCGATAGATCGCAGGCTGATATGTCAGCACGAACTCCTCCCAGGCCTCCCGTTCATCCGGCGAACGGACTTGGGCGAGCAAAGTGGATCGAGTTTCAGGAAATTCAGTCATCGTTTTGTGTCCTCTGAAGGGACTAAACTCGGCGAATTGCAGTTTCTGACACGGGAGCCAGAAAAAATCAAAAACTTTCAATCTCAAGGATGAATAGACAAGCTCTAAACCGTTTCGCTCCGAAAACTTATGGCGGCTTAAGTGCCTGCCAAGATCTTACACAGCTCGGCAAAAAAACGGGCTGACGCAGGAGCGTATGCAACGAGGCTGATCGAAGATCACACTCAATTACCTCAATCTTCAAGATGATCGAAATAGCGTTTCCTAATCTTGCCGCTTAAACATAGACGGCTGCATATAGTGACTCGCAAAGACAATCTCATTCTGTCGAGGAAGGAAAAAGACTTTTCTTCTTCGGTTTGCCTTCGATTTGCGATCTGAAAATTCGCCTGTGACTTTTGATCTTTCTATCGGTATTGACTATTCCGGCCGCCAAACAGCAAGCACTCGAACACCGGCTTTGCAGATTTATGCCGGATTCGACGATGCTGAACCTCGTCGCATAGTGTCGCCTGAATCTTCCCAGAAGACTTTCCGAAACTGGAATCGTAAAGAGATTGCAGGGTGGATTATCGACCAGGCGCAGCAGGGATTGCGATTCATCGCAGGTGTCGACCATGGTTTTTCGTTTCCGTTAGATTATTTCCAGCGTTACAAATTGAGCTCGTGGGATCACTACTTAGCTGACTTCTGCGAGCACTGGCCTACGGATCAGGAGCAGACCCCGGTAGATTCCATTCGAGACGAAATAAATGGCCCCCTGAAGCGAGTGGGATCAAGTAAAGACCTGCGTCTGACGGAGAAATGGACCAGCTCAGCCAAATCAGTCTTCCTATTCGATGTGCAAGGTTCTGTCGCAAAATCGACCCACGCCGGACTTCCGTGGCTGCGGAGAATCCGAGACACTGTCGGTTCTCAGGTGCACTTCTGGCCATTCGATGGCTGGCAGCCTGCCGAGGGCAAGTCGGTGATTGCTGAGGTCTTTCCATCTATCTTTCGCAATCGCTACCCCAAGGATACTAGAACAGCTGATCAGCAAGACGCCTACTGCGTGGCTCGATGGTTGAGCGAGGCACAACAGAGCGGGGTGCTCGATCACTACTTCGAACCACCACTGACAGCAAAAGAACGCGAGGTAGCTGATCTCGAAGGTTGGATACTTGGCATCTGTTAATGCGACTTTGGTTTCAACAGATCTTCTCGCGACTGCAACAATACCGGTCGATGTGAGTGGCTTTAGCAAACTCTTCTTCGCATAGCCCAATCATGCCTGAAGGACATACACTACACCGCATCGCCCGAGACCATTCGAAATGGTTCAGTGGTCAGATTATGATCGTGACCTCCCCTCAAGGTCGCTTCGAGAAGGAGGCCACGGAGCTTAGCGGGCAAAAACTGCTTCGGGCGGAAGCTTTCGGAAAACACTTGTTCTACACCTTTGGCGGAAGAGAGAGGCCCAAGTTCTTGCACGTACACCTAGGCTTGTACGGCAAATTTCGCGTTCATCGAAATGCGCCGCCGGAACCACGCGGTGCAGTGCGAGTTCGAATGCTAGGTGAAGAGCGAAGCTTTGACCTGAACGGACCTAACACCTGTGAACTGCTTGACACACAAGGACTTCAGGCGATCCAAAAACGCCTTGGACCGGATCCTCTCCGAAGCGATGCCGATCCAGAACGAGCGTGGGCGAAGATATCACGCAGCCGTTCTGCAATAGGTGCTTTGCTCCTCAATCAGTCCGTGATTGCAGGCCTTGGCAACATTTATCGAGCTGAGATACTTTACTTGCTAGGGATCGATCCGAAGCGAATTGGTAAGAAGATCACGCGTGACGAATTCGAACAGATCTGGGAGTTGAGCTGTGAGCTGTTGCGCATCGGAGTACGCTACAACCGAATCATCACGGTGCTTGAAAATGAAAAGCCGCTCAGCCGCTTAAAATCGGGCGAGCGGCTGCACGTGTACAAGAAGAAAACTTGCTCGCGATGCGCGGCGGATATCCAGCAATGGAACTTGGCCAACCGCAAGATCTTTGCTTGCGACAAGTGCCAACGTTAGTACTTCGGGATCGCAATGCATTCAAACGCAAAGGCAGATTCAACCGTCAATGTACAGATCCCACCGTCGCAATCCCAGAATATTCAAGAGCCTGAAAGCATCAAGGACCGACGGCACTCCAGTTCGAATTCATTGACGAAATGCAACACGTCGAGGTCACGTGTAACATAAAGCAGCTTCACTCGACATAACACCACAATGAAAATGCTGGTCAAGCCCCCGCAGTTTCTTCGCCGCGCAGGCGCACACTAAAGAAACGCAGGCAGGTTCCTTAGGCCTATTAAATTCTTCTCAATGCGTGAAGCCAAATACTCTGCGTCATGGTTCCATTGACGTAGTGGTTCGAATTTCGATGCGAAAAGAAGCCGTGTCGCAATCCGACGCAGCCCCCGGAGTACTGCAGGCACCAAGTAAGATCAATTACATGCATTCCCAGGACCAAAGGCGATTGCCTTTCAGGAAGCAAGCGTGGCTGTTACCACGACATCAAGATCCGTACCGGTGAGCGCGAAACCGGTGAGATCACAGCTCAACGATTCTGGGCCTATATCCGAGTTGATGCCTCGAAAAAGCTTAGCACTCTCTACTGGCAAGGCCGTGATTCGCGTCGCGGTGAAAATGAGCCAGTCAGCTGCCGAGTTCGTGAACAACACGCAAACCACCAGAGCACCGACGAGACGCGACATGATCCAACCTGTCTTCAAAATTTGCAACTGGAGTATCTGCAACCTAACAGCAAGTTAAGCCCAGCACAGCGAAATCAAGTTCTTTGTAACGCACTAGCGTCCTATACTGTTCAGAAGCGGCGAGATTCGCTTACAGAAAAGTCATCGCTGCCTTCGAGGTTGCACGCCGCTAAAGCTTGAGAGTATCAGGGGCTGCATCTATAGTGGAAACGTACTTTCTAACACCGTGCTTAAGCGGGAAGATCATGTTCCCTTCCTGTAGATTTCTTCCACAATTTCGCCATAGATCTACCTCATGACGTATAGCAACTCCCTGCGAGCCTCTGGTTCTGTAAGACTTGCCATCGCTCTCAGCTTTGGCCTCATACTGTCACAACCCGTCGTTGCCCAGGAACCCAAGTCAGAAGAACCGGCAGGCAAGCCCGCAGCAGCAAGGGCGAAAGCAGACGCTCAAGCGACCGCCAAACAAAGCAAGAAGAGAAAGAAACCTCAGGCCAAACCAGAAGAAAAGGCTGCTAGGCCAACCTCCCCAGCGAAACCTCCGAAGCCCAAGGTGAAACCTTCTAGTCAGCCAAAGCCAGTCGAAGCCGCGAAGAACAAGACTGAATCCCGACTGAATGCGATCGAGAACAAGTTAGACAAGCTTTCCTCAGCCGTGACCAAGCTGCTCGAAACGAAGACAGAGCCGGCAAAGAAGGAAACAACTAAGGAATCCGCGCCTACCCAAGCACCATCACCACGCCAAGCTCAGCAACGTCGCTCCCCGCAGGCCAAGAAGCCTGTGACTTTCACGATGAAGTCCGAGTGGTTGGACGCGATGAATTGGCGTTCGCTGGGACCAGCGAACATGTCGGGACGAGTTACCGATGTTGAGATCAACACGGCGGACAACTCCACTTGGTGGATTGCAACGGGCGGCGGAGGCCTGCTGAAAACGACGAACCAAGGCACCAGTGTCACACACCAGTTCGATCACGAATCAACGGTTTCCATCGGAGCAATTGCAAGTGACCCTCGGGACTCGAAAATCCTTTGGGTTGGTACTGGCGAGATCAACCCACGCAACTCGGTCTCATACGGCAACGGCGTGTACAAGTCCGTGGACGGTGGACAGACCTTTGAGCACGTGGGGCTAGAAAACACCTATCAGATCGGCAAGATCCTAATCCACCCAAAGAATTCGGATGTGGTCTACGTTGGCGCAGCGGGACGTCTGTATGGAACAAACGAAGAACGCGGAGTCTACAAAACAGCCGATGGCGGAAAGACTTGGGAAAAAGTCTTCTACCTGGACGAACGCACTGGCGTGATTGACATGATCATGCACCCTCAAGATCCCGATACTCTGATCGTCGGCATGTGGGATCGACTTCGCGACGAATTCGATAGTTGGCCAGGCAGTGTTCCCAAGCCCGATGGAATCGACGGTTACGATCCGGTTCGCAAATGGGGACCGAAGGCTGGTTTGTACAAGACAACCGATGGTGGCAAGAACTGGAACAAGCTGACAAACGGTCTGCCCAGCAGTATGACCGGCCGGATCGGTTTGGACTGGCAGCAGAAATCCCCGAACACGATCTACGCGATTATCGACTGCGAGAATATCGGGAAAGGACCGAAGCCGTTCTCATGCTACCTGGGATTAGTCGGTAATGATGTGGGAGCTGCAGGCACGATCACTCAGGTCATTCCTGGTAGCCCAGCAGAAAAAGCTGGCGTGGAGGTCGGTGACCGACTTCTCTCCGCAGATAACAAGAAGCTTTACAAGTACGACGAGCTACTCGAAGTACTGCGGGGCAAAGCGGCTGGTGAACGCATCCACCTCACTCTCTCGCGCGACGACGAGGAAGTAAAGGTCGGGGTGAAACTGGCGGTTCGCCCCGGTTCACGAGGTGCAGCTGCAGAACCCTACTACGGTATCGTAGGAGAGGACCAAGGCGGTCGAATTGCTCTGACAAGCGTTACCTCGAAAGGCCCTGCTGACAAAGCGGGCTTGAAGGTTGGCGACATCGTCCTGAGCGCCAACGACAACGAGCCCAAGAACTACGCAGAGTGGATCAAGGCAACGGCAGCTCTAGCGATCGGTGACGAAGTGACTCTCCAGATTGAACGCGAGGGCAAGGAAGAAAGCATCGTCGTCAAACTTGGCAAGAAGCCAGGGACCGGCCCGCAAAGCAGCGCATACATGGGAATCCGTGGACAAAATGGCACCGGCGGAGCATTGCTGACTTCTGTCACGGAAGGCGGCCCAACAGCCGAAGCTGGTTTGAAGGCAAACGACGTCGTGTCGAAAGTTGGCAAGAAGGAAATCAAAACCTATGACGATTTGATCGCTGAAATTCGTGCTCGAAATGCAGGCGACGAAATGCCTGTCGAGGTAAAGCGTGGTGATAAGACGGTGAAAGCGACCGTCGTCTTGGGTGACCGAAACGCTGGCACATCGGACCGTCCCTACACCTATTCGTACTTCGGGCAGCTGCCCAACGCTCAAGATCAACAAGGTTCCGAGGGCCACGAATATGGCGGCGTCTACAAGTCGACCGACGCTGGCGAATCATGGACTCGAGTCAACTCGATCAACATTCGTCCGATGTACTTCAGTGTCGTTCGTGTCGACCCAAGCGATGACCAGCTCGTCTACTTACTGGGCGTTTCGCAGTATCGTTCCGAAAACGGTGGGCAAACTTTCACGGCAGATTTGGGCCGAGGCGTTCACTCCGATGCCCACGACTTATGGATCGATCCAAACGATGGACGACACATGGTCATTGGCACGGACGGTGGATACTATGTCAGCTTTGATCGTGGTCGCAACTGGGACCACATCAACACGGCTGCCTTAGGACAGTTCTATCACGCAACGATCGGACCGACCAAACCTTACAGTGTATATGGCGGCCTGCAAGACAATGGATCCTGGGGCGGACCAGCCATCGGACTTGCTGGCAGCGTAGTAAACGAAGATTGGATTTCCGTTGGAGGCGGCGATGGTTTTGTCTGCCGAGTCGACCCAGAAGATCCAGATGTCATCTACAGCGAGAGCCAGAATGGATCGATTCGCCGGCGAAACTTACGAACCGGTGCTGGTGCTTCCATTCGCCCCCGTCCGCAGCAAGGGCAGGAGTTCCGTTTCAACTGGAACACGCCTTTCATTCTTTCCAGTCACAACTCGAAAGTCTTCTACAGTGCGGGGAACTTCGTTTTCCGCTCTCTAAACCGCGGAGATAACCTCAAAACCATCTCGCCAGAACTCACCCGAACTAAGCGTGGCTCCGGTACTGCACTATCTGAATCGCCATTGAATCCTGATGTCCTGTACGCAGGCACGGATGATGGAGCCTTGTGGGTCACCCAAGACGGCGGTACTAACTGGAAGAATATCAGCGAGAACTTAGGTGTGGATCCGATGTGGGTCAGCACTATTGAAGCTTCACGTTTCGATGCATCAACCGTATATGTCTGCATGGATGGGCACCGCTCCGATAATGACGATCCGCACATTTTCGTCTCGAAGGACTACGGTGAAAGCTTTACCAACCTTGGCAAAGACTTGCCCCGTGGATCCTCTCGTTGTCTTCGTGAGGACGTCGCCAACAAGAACGTCCTTTACCTCGGAACCGAGTTTGCTTTTTGGGTATCCGTCGATGCAGGCCAAACCTGGGCGCAGTTCAATCAAGACCTTCCTTCGGTTGCGATTCATGAAGTGGCTCAGCATCCCGATGTGAACGAAATCGTCTTGGCTACACACGGCCGAAGTCTGTGGGCCTGCGATGTATCTGCACTCCGTAGCCTGAATACGGCAGAAGCGAAGGAGAAGGTGGTCATGCTGGAGCCAACTGACGTGATTCGCTGGCGACGCAGCTCACGTCGAGGAGGAACCAACCGTCGCTTTGCCAGCAACAACCCGAGCAGCTCTAGCACACTTTGGTACAGCCTGCCTAAGAATGCGGAAAGCGCAAGCGTCAAAGTACAAGATATTGCCGGTAAAGAACTGGCAGTGCTTCGCGGAGGAACCGACGCTGGGCTTCAAGCCGTTCGCTGGAACTTGACTCAGTCTTCCGGACGCGGACGTGTTCAGACGGTTCCGACCGGCAGCTACCGGATCACCTTGGTTGTCGATGACAAAGAAGTCGTCTCCAAGATTCTCGAAGTGAAGTCTGATCCAACACTTGCTCCAGATGCCATTTCGGAGCAAGAGTTCGAAGCAGTAGAAGAACTGTTGCGAGTTGGCGAGGAGGAAGAAGACGGGCTGATCGGTGACAACATCGACTAGTCGACTGCTGGCTTTCTATGCAGCTGGTTTCCAGCCGCATTCTGCTTCGTCGTCGACGACTTCAAGAGCCTGCCGGCATATTCCGCCCCCTACCGATCGTTGGTGTCCGGTGCGCACAAGCAGCCGGAGCCTGTATGGCGCGTTATGTCGCAGAGTTTCAGCTGTAGTAGCCCGCTAGAATCGTTTCCATCACACGAGTGGTCCTGCTAGCGTCTTCTCCAGTGCTGGGGCAACGGTCCGTTCCGTTGATTTCGTCCACGATACTTTGAATCATTGGCTGCTGAACGTGCTCAGGAAAGGGATGGTGAATCTCCTCAATCGCCCCCGATGGATCGCGCAACTGAATGGAGTTATCGTCGAATACGGAGAACTCGACTTGCCCCTTGTTGCCTGAGATCACGAGGCGATCGATGTGCTGGCTGCCGGTGAAACACCAATTGCCGCAACCGGTTACACCCGACTCAAACTGAAAATGAGCGACTACGTTGTCTTCTGCGGGATAGGCTCCACCGCGGTTGGTGGCTGCCCCCTGAACCTGGGCAATCGGGCCAAGGAGAAAATCCAATAGATCGAAAGTGTGCGAAGCGAGGTCCACGAACTTTCCGCCGCCAGCAATCTCCGGAATCACGCGCCAAGGTAGTTTACTCGCACCGGTCTCCATCAGCGGCATTTGGCACTCTCGAGTCGCAGTATCGATGCGGCCCAACTTTCCATCATCAATCAATGCTTTGACGGCCTCGAACTTAGCTAGTTTGCGTCGATAGTGGGCTACCCAAAGTCTCACATCGGCGGCTTTGCATGCAGCGATCATGTCCTGACACTCGGCAAAACTTAGTGCCATGGGCTTTTCGACGTAGACTGGCTTTCCGGCCTCAGCAGCCATCGTGGTGTATTCTTTGTGCACGTTTGGCGGCGTGGCGATGTAAATCGCATCGACTTCTGGGTCGACAATTAACTTCGATGCATCGTCATACCATCTAGGCACACCATGTCTTTCCGCATAGTCCTTGGCTCGCGCCCCGTCCCGACGCATGACCGCAACAAGCGATGAGTTACTGGCTTTGCGGAATCCAGGTCCACTTTTAACTTCGGTAACATCCCCCACGCCGATGATGCCCCAACGAATGGTTTTCATGAATTCTCTTTGCTAGGGAGTGAATTGGGTTCAACAACGATACCAGAAAGGGCGGCAAGCGTGGGATAAGCTTCTAGCTCGCCGACAAGTAAGACAGATCTAGATTCAGGTCCAACTGTTCGTCGGTAGCACCCGCTTTTATGGTCGCATTTGAGACGGTAAAGTCGATCAAGTCCGAAATAGGAAGTTCCTCTGCATTCGCGTTCAACGCCCGCAAGGATGTGTTTATTGGGGGAATCAATTGCTGAACTACCATGAACATCCAAGTTTGTTGATGATACCGACGGCTCCTTCCTTTGTAGCGGAAGCCTTCGAAGTCTCCAACCGCGTGACATTCTCCGGCGACTTCTGCAACCGAGCGACTGTTACTCTGTGGCACATCCAGGAACTCAAGAACCTGCTTCGTGTCTATGTTGAGAAGAGCATAACCAGAGGTTTGCCAGTCGCTGACCAAAATGCCGGCATGCAAGCAACTACGGACGCCGAGTAAGACGAGGGCGGAAAGGACGCTCAGAGCCCACGAGCGCCCACGACGACAAAGCTATAGAGAGTTAAGTGAGTTCCATGCTCTTCTTAATCTAAGTGAAACCAGAGTGTCAGAAAAATATGGGCTCTCATGGGTTTCAATAGCGCACGGTAGGAAGAAAGTGACACACTTTCCAAGGAAGGAGATCTTTCCTCAGAGCACGATGCGGCAGGCGAAAGTCAGGACTCAGGCAGGGCCAAGCAATCCGGCGAGCTTGCAGTTCGCCCAGAAAGAGCCAACTTGGGCCGCTTTTTTCTGAGATTCTAGGACCAATCGAATTCGACTGAGACATGCTTTATACAATGGTCACACCTTTCACGACTCACCGAACCTACTATCGGTCCATGCTTCAACTCCACCGCTCAAACCACCCCCGCTCTGCTAGAGTCTTTGCACCACTGGCAATCTTACTGGTCCTACTCGCCGGTGTCGGATACGCCTTGCTCCGCGGCGGCAGTCGGAGGTCCGATAACGAAGCCGATGAGCTATTGATCCACACGGTCGCCCGCTCCAACTTCAATGCCTTCGTGACGGAACCTGGCGACCTGGTAAGCAGCAGCAACATAGACATTCGTTGCCAAGTCAAATCACGAGGCACTCCAGGCAGCTCCGTGGTCAAAATCGTCGAAGAAGGCACACAAGTTCAGGAAGGCGATTTTCTTGTCCAATTCGACGACTCGCTTCTTCAAAACGAATTGATCGCACAAAAAATCGTCGTCGCCAACGACAAAGCCGCTCTGATCCAAGTCGAAAGTGCACTCTCTAACGCCGAACGCACATTGAGCGAATACTCCAATGGACTCTTCCAGCAAGAATGCGATGTGCTAGAAAGCGCCGTTTTCGTTGCGGAGGAAGAGCTCCGCAAGAGTGAACTTGAACTCCAATCCGCCGAGCGCCTTGCCGCCAAAGGCATGCTGAAACCGCTTCAAGTCTCCGCAACCACTTTTGCCGTCGAGAAAGCGAAAAAGGACGTCGCCGCTGCACAACGCGCGTTGAAGGTCTACAAAGAGTTCACAAAGGAAAAGACCACTGGCGAACTTCAGGCTGAGATAGAGAAACAAAGGGCAAACGTGGAAGCAGCCAAGTTCACTCTCGAGCTAAGCCAACACCGCCAAGAAGAATTGCAGCAGCAAATCGACCATTGCCACGTCACTGCACCTGGCAAGGGACAGGTTGTTTACGAAAACGAACGCAATCGCGGCGAACCGATGGTGATCGAAGAAGGCACCATCATTCGCTATAACCAAATCATCATTCGCTTGCCCGATGTCTCCCAAATGCAAGTCGATGTAAAAATCAATGAGTCTCACATCAATCGCATCCGCCGCGGGCAACCCGCCAAAATCATCTTGGACGCCGACCCGGAAAATCCGCTAGCGGGTGAAGTCATCACAGTGGCACCTTTTCCATTTCCGATGCGTTGGCACGGCTCACCTTTGGAGTATGGGGTTGAGATTGCGATCGTAGATCCGCCTTCGACCATTCGGCCTGGGCTGCGAGCCAAGGTGCAGATCTTTTACGAGTTTGAAGAAGATGTCTTACAAGTTCCGCTTGCCGCGGTGGTAGCTCACCACGATGAACATTACTGTCTCGTCCAGGGCAAATCGGACTGGGAGGTACGCAAAGTCGAAATTGGAGCTAGTAACAGTCATCATGTCGTCATTCGTGACGGCCTGGAAGTCGGCGACCAAGTAACGCTGACGCCGTTCCGGTTCATCCAACGTTCCGACTTGCCAGAGGCCCCAGAGACGCCTAGGAAAAAGCCGCAGGGCAGGGCAGCGCCAGCCGGACGTGAAAAATTCACGTCTTCCTCACGGTAGCCAATCGCAGGGAATCGTTGAGGTCACTGTGGGTATTCTGCATCCAAGAATTTGGCGGTTAGGCATCAAGAGCCTGCTTCTGCATCCGCTGCGATCCATGCTGACGGTGCTTGGCATCTTCATTGGCGTCGCCAGCGTTGTTTGGCTGCTCGCGATCGGAGAAGGCATCAGTCGCGAAGCTCAGCGTCAGATTGAAGAGTTGGGCGCGACCAACATCATCTTGCGCTCGGTCATGCCCGCCGAAGACTCGATGAACGACGAGACCTTCTATGTTCGCTATGGCATCCAACGCTCAGACGTTCCCGCACTGGCTGAAATCCCCACGGTGAAAGGCTTCATCCGGGTTCGCGAGACAACGCGTGAAACCCACTATGGTTCGGTCACTCTAGCCAGCCATCTTGTTGCTTGTACGCCTGAATACGCCGAACTGATGCAATTGGAGCTGGAGTCAGGTCGCTTCATTTCCGACATTGACGTCCAGAATCGCGAGAATGTTTGCGTGCTCGCCGCAGGAACGGCGAGTCAGTTCTTCCCAACTGAAAACCCTATGGGCAAAGCCATTCGTATCGTGAGTTACCTTACGTCGTGGTCGGAGTCATGAAGCCGCGCAGTGCCATGGCAGGCATCGGTAGCTCGCTGGCCGCCCAAGATTTTACCAACGATATTTACATTCCGCTCGAAACCTTTTGGCAGCGTATCGGCGATCAAGTACTCTTCCGCCAAGCTGGCTCGCGGACAGGTGAAGAGATCGAAATAAGCCAAATTACATTTCAAGTAGACGAGACTTCGCACGTCATGGCGACAGCCGAAGCCATCACTCGCACGATGGACAAGCTGCATGACAAGGAAGACTTCGCTGTGGTCGTCCCGCTTGAGCTCCTCGAACAAGCCCGTGTGACGAGGTTGATGTTCATGGTGTTCATGGGCTTGATCGCCACCGTAACACTCGTCGTCGGTGGCATCGGCATCATGAACATCATGCTGGCCACCGTAACAGAAAGGACTCGTGAGATCGGCATTCGCCGCGCACTCGGAGCCAAGCAAGGCGATATCACGCGTCAGTTCTTAGCCGAAACCATCGTCCTTTCAGGCGTCGGCGGCATCACAGGTATTGTGGGAGGATTAACATGTCCTTGGCTTCTAGGCTGGGGGCTCGACTCACTTCGCCAAGCCATGCCCGATGCATTTAAGAACCTGCCACCCGCAATTCAAAACGTCGAGCCACTCGTCGTCCCTTGGTCGATTCCACTCGCCTTCGCCATCTCAGTTGGTGTAGGAATTTGTTTTGGCATCTACCCAGCCGTGCGCGCTGCTCGCATGGACCCTATCGAAGCCCTCCGCCACGAGTAAAATCGGTCATTGTCCCAACTGAGCACCCAACTCCCTTACAACTAGCAGCTTGCACTCCAGGCTCCAAGCTATTCCTCAGCAGGCTTCTACCTCAGGCAGTAATGAGCAACTATTCAGCCTCGCAGCTCCCTAAGACCTTGCTTCGCGAACAAGCTTCACTGATCCCCAAAATTCGCATGCTGCGATTGATGCCTGGCAAATACAGCTCCGCGAACTCGGCCCAAGCAGCATCATCACTCGCATCCCGAAGTCGGGCCAGCAGGCTAAGTCGCGTTTCAGAATCCAAGGGCAAGTGCTCTAGAAAGTAGTGAGGAAGATGGAAAAGGCTGCGAAATTGTAACGTCGTCAAAAGTCCGTCAGTTTTCAACGTGGGATAAGCTTCTAGCTTGTCAGTTCCCCAAACTCTTCTAGCCGGATCTCCCAAGTTGCGTGGACGACAAGCAGCATGCTTATCACACGAATAACTCGTCAAGCCCAGAAGACCTTCGGCGTCTCCCCAACCCTCAGCATAGCCAGTAGCTAGCAGATCTCGTCATTAGTTAATGTCCAGCCGCGCCCAGTCGTACACCATCGTATTCTTTCGTTTAACGCCCAACGGCAGGCGCCGGCTTGCTTTGGTCCCTCAGGCGCCGGCTTGCTTTGGCTTCCTTCGTCGTTGCCGTCCGAATTCGCTAAACTAATGAGCTGGATGAAAGCTTCTTCACTCGAATCACACAATGCGGACCCACCATGACCACCAATCGACGCAACTTTATTGGCACTGGAACAGGCGCCTTGGTTGGCAGTAGCGTTCTTGGTATCGGCAGTTTGCCTCAAGTTGCCCGAGCGGATCAGAACCTTACACCATCACACGTCCAATTCCGCAGCGAGATCGAGCCGCTTGTGCAGCTCATCGAGGATTCCTCGCGCGACCAAGTGCTAAAACGAGTCGCCGACAAGATCCGAAGCGGCAAGTCCTATCAAGAGGTTCTGACAGCACTCTTCCTAGCCGCGATTCGAAATGTGCAACCACGTCCATCAGTGGGATTCAAGTTCCACAGCGTGCTAGTTGTGAACTCCTGCCACTTGGCCAGTCTCGCAGGGCCCGACCAAGATCGGTGGCTACCGCTGTTCTGGGCAATCGACTACTTCAAGTCCTCGCAGAAGGATGAAAAAAATCGTTCCGGCTGGCAAATGCCCGCACTCAAAAATGACCAGCAGGTTCCGATGGGCCAACAAGCGATCGATGCTTTCACCGAGGCCATGGATCGCTGGGATGTCGAGAAAGCCGATGCTGCCAGCGCGGGTTTGGTTCGCAGTCTGGGAGCCAATCATGTTTTCGAATTACTCGCGCGATACGCCGCCCGAGACTATCGTTCGATCGGCCACAAGGCGATTTACCTGGCCAACGGCTGGCGGACTTTGCAGATCATTGGATGGCAACACGCTGAACCCGTGATCCGCAGTCTGGTGTTCGCTATGCTGAATCACAACGGCGAACCCAATCCTGCTGAAAGCGATCTTGGCCCGGACCGATCCTGGCGCGACAACCAAGGTCTACTCGCAGATATTCCGGCTAATTGGACAAGTGGCAAAATCGACGACTTAGCGTCGCAGTCACTCATTAAGTGCTTTCGAGAACAATCTCCTAAGTCAGCCGCCGAGCTAGCGTCAGAGTTTCTCGCCTCAGGCGGAGCGGCTCAATCGGTTTGGAACGGCGTCTTTGTCGGGGCAGGGGAGTTGCTGATGCGTCAGCCTGGGATCATTGGACTTCACGGTTTGACCACCGCCAATGCCATGCATTACATCTGGCAGACCACCAAAGATGAAGCTGTCCGCAAACAAGTATTGCTTCAAGCCTGCGCATTCAACCCCCAGTTTCGTGAATCAGCCAAAGGCCGCGGTAAAGTGGCGGAATACAACCTAAATCGCTTGGACGACCCCAACGACAAACCGGAACTACAGCTGCCACAAATCCTCGACGACATGACGAGCCAGAAACTGAACGCTGCCCAGGGGCTCTATGGATACTTGAATCAGGGCGGTGATCCGATTCAATTCATTGACGAAGCAAGGCGGCTATTGTTCCTCAAAGGGCGAGATGCCCACGACTACAAGTTCGCCTCAGCTGTGCTAGAGGACTACTATCACGTTTCCCCCAACTGGCGTAACAAATTCCTCGCCACCTCAGTCTTCAACCTTCGCGGCAGCAAGCACTCTGATTCTAAGCTCGTCGAACGAACACGCGCCGCATTAGGTTAGAAAAACCTGTTTGCCACTTTTTTGCCAGTGTTTCCTAAAAATTAGCAGCTTGCAGTCCTGAGCCCCAAACTCAGTGACCACACTCCGTCTTACCGTCTGGTAAGACAATTCGTCGCGCAGCCTCTACGACTTCGAGAGCCACACAGGCAGCACAAAACACAAGCTGAGAAGTAGCAGCTACACTGTCAAGCTAATGCCACACTTTCAGAATGAAGACAACCAATATGCCACGAATCAAACGATACGTCTTCGCGTGCTTTATTCTGTTCGCGACCATTTCAATTCCAACTAACGCCCAACAACGACGCTTTGTGACAAGTAGCCGGCATCAGTTGGGGACGGAGGAGAACTATTCGGCGGCGGTGCGAGCGGGGGATCTGGATGGTGATGGAGATGTGGATTTGGTGGTGGCAAATGGAAGACACTGGCCGCAGCAGAATCTGATCTTCCTGAACGATGGACGAGGGCAGTTTCCGCAAGTTAGGAACCTGGGAAACGAAAAAATAACGAGCTACGCCTGCGAACTGGCCGACCTCGATGGCGATGGTGACATTGATATCGTCACTGGTAATGCCCAAGCACCTTGTCGCGTATTTCTAAACGACGGCAAAGCAAACTTTGCTGCGGACAGCAAGCTAGAAGTGATCAGCAGTGTCCGCAGTATGACCTTAGCCGATATCGATGCGGACCAAGATATGGATGTGTTGGTGACTTGCCGAAAACGTCCCAACGGGATCTTTCTCAACGATGGGAGTGGCAAGTTTGGTTCGCCCCAGCCATTTGGAACTGCCGACGACTCGACCATTTCTGTAGCAGCAGCAGACATCAACGGCGATAAACATCCTGACTTAGTTTTGGCCAATCGAGACAGGCAATCAAACGCTATTCTGCTGCAGAATCACGATCGGTCTTTTGATCTGTCCCAGCTAGGAACGAGCAAGAACGACACTCGTGCCGTAGCAACAGGTGACTTCAATGGCGACGGATATGTAGATTGTGCCATAGGAAACATCGGAGCGGAGAATCAGATCTGGTTCGGCAAGGGTGATGGCACGTTCGAAACAGGGGCTCGCTTCGGCGATGCGAGCAAGATGACCTACGCCGTGACCGCTGGGGACTTGGACAACGACGGTGACCTGGACTTGGTTGTGGCGAATGTTGGTGCGGCCAACGAAGTATTCTTTAACCAGGGTGATGGGATTGAGTTTCAAAGTGTGGATTTCGGCGACACATCCACAGCCACATACGGATTGTGCCTCGCTGATTTGGATGGCGACCAGTATCTGGATCTCGCCGTCGCCAACTCAGGTTCACTAAATCGAGTCTTCCTCAATCGGCCTGCGACTGCCTCGGCCCGGCCTGCCCAACGGCGAAAACCAACTCGGGTGATCGCGGCATCCAAGCAGGGATCAGTCGTTCCGCCGAAATCCACACCGACCACCACGGATTGGCCAATGTTCCATGGCCCCGAAGCCCGCGGGGTCGCGGATGGATTCACCTTGCCCACAACGTGGAATGCATCTTTAGAGGCCTCCGAAGCCGACCCATCCATTCGCTGGCGAGTGGCACTGCCAGGTTTGGCCCATAGCAGTCCTGTGATTTCGGGCGATCGACTATTTGTAGCGACTGCGGTTGCTGACGCTGGGGATGCTCCGCTGCAAGTAGGTCGTGGCGGAGCGCCGACGGCCGCCAAGGATAACGGTGAACAGGAGTGGAAGATCTTTTGCTTCGACAAAAAGTCTGGCGAAAAGCTCTGGGAGAAAGTAGCTCATCGTGGAACGCCACAAGCGACGCGTCACGCCAAGGCAACGCACGCAAACTCGACGCTCACCATCTCTGGCAATCGGCTTGTAGCCTTCTTTGGCTCAGAAGGTCTCTACTGTTACGACCTGGACGGAAAACTACTTTGGAAACGCGATCTGGGCGTCGTAAATATCAGCAAGTACGGCATCGGCTGGGGCTATGCAAGCTCGCCTGCTGTTCATCAGAACACCATCGTGCTGATTTGTGATGATCCCGATAACGCCTACATAATTGCATTCCAGCTCGATACAGGAAATGAAATTTGGAAAGTCTCCAGACAGAACTTGAGCCAGCGAAATTGGAGCACCCCGCTAATTCACAAGGACACATCCGGAACAACACAAGTCGTTGTCAACGGCTGGCCCAATGTGATTTCCTACGATCTCCAAGATGGACAAGAGCTCTGGCGTATCGAAGGCGGTGGAGACAACCCGGTCCCCACACCATTTCTGGCTCATGATCATTTTTACATCTGCAGCGCTCACGGGCCTTTGTCGCCCATCCATACAATCCACCCTTCCGCTCGTGGAAATTTGACAGAGGACGTCAAAGCCGCTCAGGAGCGAACGCCACTCGACGTCAATCGAGAAACCGCTGCAAAGAAGAAAGACGTGCTTTGGTCTGTCTCTCGTGGCGGAAGCTATATGTCGACGCCCGTGGTCTATGGCGACTACATTTATCTCGGCAATAGTAACGGAGTCCTGCGCTGCTTCCATGCACTCACGGGCGAGAAGGTGTACGAAGAGCGACTGTCGGGCACCGCAGGCATCATCGCTTCCCTGGTCGCTGGCGACGGCAAGATCTACTGTGCATCGGAGAACGGCAGGGCTTATGTGATTGCGGCTGGGCCAGAGCTTGAGGTTCTCGCGACGAATGAGCTTGGCAATCCGTGCTTTGCAACGCCAGCCTTGAGTGAAGGGACTATCTATTTTCGTACGACGCGGGAGTTGATCGCTGTGGAATTTGCTCAATAGCTAACCTTGGAACCGCCACCAAAGATAAAGTGCAGTTGCGACTAGGTGGGCGCCAACGATGACTCCAAGCGTAATGCGAAAGCTAACTTTTTGGCTCTTGTGTCGCAGTAGTTGCTGAGCAATAACGACTCCGGGCCAGCCGCCAAGAGCCGATAGAGTGAAAAGTGTCTTTTCGGATACTCGAGACTGTTCTGCTTGTGCTCGGCGTTTGTCTGCGCAAAAGAGAGTTGCGGCCGTTAGACTTAGTAGCAGCGTGAGGATTGAGAAAATCAAAGCAAGCCAACTGGGCCAGGCTTTGGAGTACATGGCAAGCACAACAGCTGGTGCCGTGCAGAGCAAGAGCCAGAGTGAGGCGAGCCAAAGAGCTGCGGAGTATTTTGGAGCAGGCATAGGTGTAATTGGTCGGAATCGTGGACGACGATTGCGTGTCAACGGCTAAAGCCTGGACTCTAGCATCTGCCGGCCGAGTGCTTCGACCAAGAACTGCCAATCTTGGCATTGAACGATCAAGTCCGCGTACTTAGATGACGGCTCGATGACTTGGTTGTGAAAAGGTGCGACGGTGGCTTCCCATTGCGCGAAAACAGACTCTTTGCCGCGTCCTCTCTCCGCCATATCGCGCTGCAAGCGACGCTCGAAACGTGTCTCGTCATCGACTTTGAGAAAAATCGACCAATCGTATTGTGCTCTCAATTCTGTGTTAGCCAAAGCCATAATACCTTCGACCAATATCCAGTCGGCGGGTTCGACCGTTCTAGTTACCTCGCCTCGGCAATGAGTGGAAAAATCATAGGTAGGGCAGGGGACTGGCTCATTACTTCGCAGTGCATCTAAATGCTCGACAACGAGCGAAAAGTCGATAGCCGCGAGAGAATCAAAATTGAACTGGGCTCGTTCCGTAGGTTCGAGGTGCGACAGATCGTGGTAGTAGTCATCAATCGCGACAACAGCCACGTGAGCGTTGCCAACACATTCGACCATCTGCCTAATGAAAGTCGACTTGCCGCTGCCCGATCCTCCGGCAATGGCCATTACTCGGGGTGACTGCTCAGAGGTATTCATGAATCGGGATGGAGCGTTGGTTTGCAAAAAACGACAAGAACAAAGCCAGCGCGGTGGCTTACGTCTTCGGACTCGTGACTTCGTTCACTACGATAAGGCCGATAGTATTCCCGAGGGCCAATAGTCTTGACGACTTCCGCTAAGAAGAATGACTACGAGGCTTCGACGGGTTGGTTCTCGGAGGCAGCGTAATCTTGCTCTTTTTTCTCAAGGCATCGTGAAATCTGGCGAACTGCTTGACGCAAACGGCTTTCGTTCTCGACCAGAGCCATCCGCAGATGGCCTTCCCCAGCTGGCCCAAAACCACTGCCGGGGCTCACCGCGACATCGCCATCTTCCAGAAGCATCATCGCAAAGTCCATTGTTTCCATCCGTTGCAACCACTTGTCTGGCACTTTGGCCCACAAGAACATGCCTGCTTTTGGCGGGTCGACTTCCCAGCCAATGCGGCGCAGACCTTCGACTAGCACATCGCGTCGACTGCGATAGATCTCGGCTTGCTGCTCGACTGCGGATTCGGTTTCTCGCAAAGCTACAATGGCGGCGATCTGAATCGCCTGAAACATCCCGTAGTCGTAGTAGCCCTTGATCGTTGCCAAGCCACGGACCATATCTCGATTGCCCGCGCAGAATCCAACACGCCAGCCAGCCATGTTGTAGCCTTTGCTCATGGTCGTGAACTCGACACCCACATCCACTGCACCTGGCGAAGCCAAAAAGCTCGGCGGAGTGTAGCCATCAAAAGACACATCGGAGTAGGCAAAGTCACTGATGACCATGAAGCCATAGCGTTTGGCCAGTTTGACGACTTCCGTGAAGAAATCCTGCTCAACAGTGACTGTTGATGGGTTGTGTGGGTAGTTGAGGATCAACAACTTCGGCGTGGGATGAAAGTGCTGACAAGTGTATTCAATGTTCTTCAGGAACTTTTCACTGTCCGCTACTTCAAGAGCAACCACGTTTCCTGCAGCCAGAATCACACCATACATGTGCACGGGAAAATAGGGTGCCGGAATCATGGCCGTGTCGCCTTGTCCCATCAGCGCCAAGCACATATGACTGAAGCCTTCCTTGCTCCCTAAGCAAACAATTGCTTCCGAGTCTGGATCTAGTCGCACACCGTACTTGCGGAGGTACTTGCCGGTCAGCTCGCGCCGCAGATTCAGCAGACCATTGGATTTGCTGTAACCGTGATTCCGCTCGTCGTAGGTAGCTTCAGCCAGCTTCTCCATAACGACGCGTTCGGGTGGATCAGACGGGTTTCCCATACCGAGATCGATTACATCCTTGCCAGCGCGCCGCTTCTCGTAGAGCGTGTTGTTGATGCGGCCGAACAAATACGGCGGCAAGCGGTGCACACGAGCCGCGTAACCAACCTTAAAAGAATGGTCGGACTCAGCGGGCGTCAGGTCTGGCGATGGTTTTTCAGTCATGGGACCTAGGACAATTCAAGAGACAATACGGGGCGAAAAGTCAATACGATTGGTTCGTGGGAGTGAGTCTATTTTGCCTGCCAGTCGCTCAAATCGCTAGTCCGAGTTTTAGCGGGCTTCTATCCCTGACGCCTGCGACACTCACCGACAAGAATGTTTCACTGCGAAATGAAAAATGCCCGCGAATCAGGGTCGCGAGCATCTTTGCGTTTATCGAATCACTTGAAAGTGAAGTCTTGTGGAAATACCTGCTTAGCGAGGCACGATGACAGATCCATTGCCACCGGTAGCTGACGCAGGAACCACTTGATTTCCACTCACCTTGGCTTCGATAAAGTTCTCGATGTTGGAGTTCGCGAGGAGGTCGTTCATGTATTTTCTCATCGCAACATAAAGCTTCTTGGTGCGGATTTCATTGGTCAGCTCACCTCTCACAGCCTCAAAATCTTGAACGACCGGCTTCGTTTCACCTTGCTTATAAAGCACAGCATACTGGTCGCCCCAGACAAGAATTCCGGACACTTTGCCCGGTTCGAGTGCGAAGGCTGCTTCCTCTAGGGTTGGATTGCCGCTATGACGCCGAATCGCAGGGATCTTGCCAAAGTTGCTGCGTGAAATTTGCTCGACCGAGTACTTGGCAGCCAACTCACCGAACTTCTGCTCTCCAGCTCCGCGTGCCTCACGGAAGACGTCCTCCGCAGCTCGCTGGCTACTACAGACGCAGGCGAGTACTTCTGCCCGCGGGCCAAAGTTGTTTTCATAGCCCTTTTGCAAGTCTTCGTCGGTGATTGTCACCTTATCCTCAACTAGTTTTTCCAGAGCTACGCTTGGCCAGACCGCGTCTGAAACATACAGTTGAACAGAAACACCTTCTTCTTTTTGGATACTCTTCAACCACCCCGCAACATCAGGCTGACCATCTCGGAAGTAGCCAGCTGCATCTGCAGCCCGAGCCACTTCACGATCGATGTCCGCCTGTTCAACGGTTTTCTTCTGCTTCTGAAGTTGCAAGGTCAACAGCAGACGACTGATCTCACCGCGAAGAATCTCCTTGCCATGGCGAGTCATGCATTCTGCCGCCAGATAGGTGTACGGCAATGGCTGACGGTTGATGTAAGCGGCAACACCTGGATACTTATTTTCATATTCGGCGTTGCCCATCACCGTAACGACTTGAGCATTTTCTTTCAGTCCAGCGAAGATCCCATCCGCTGCTGCGCCGAGACGCTGATCACGAAGCTGTTCAGCGATGCGATTGCGAATCTCTGGCATCAGATTGGGGCTAGGTGGAGTTGCAGGAAGATGCCGCACGCATTGCAACAGAACATGTAGATTGCCCATCGAGAATGGAGCAGAGATCTCATTGGGCTGAAGTTGAAATGCGACGCGCTCCAGCGGGTCGTTAGGATTGTTGTTCTGACGGATAGGCGGAAGCAATCCATCGACGGAGGCGCTGGCCGCATCTTCGCTCTTCTCCTTCGCTAGACGACGGAAAGTTTCCGGAGCAGCGGCGGCAGCCTTGTAAAGTTCGTCGGCAGTTTGCTTCTTCGACACCGCAATCATACGAACCTGCACTTTGGGTCCGTATTCACTCTGGATGATCTGCTCGACTTCCCCGGGCTTCACCTCGATCTGATCGGCCGCCAAAGCACGTAGAGCGAGCATGGGCCAAGTGATCTCACTGGCATACTGCTCCGGCGTGATATCACGCTCTCGCTGAATTGCCTCAAGAAATCGGGGGGTATCCAAGCCTACTTTGTTCGCGACGCGTGCGATTTCTTTGTTCACGTCGTCCTGTGTGATGTTGACATTCTTCGCCTTACAAGCCTGAAGAATCAGTTGCTTATTGAGCAGATTGTCGAGTACCACGCTGCCGTAACGCTTGATGCATTCATCAGCAAGCTGTTCGCGGCTGATGGTCTTACCTTCGACGATCGCGACGATCTTTGGAAATTTCTCGATCGGGTCTACTGGACCGGTGCTCTGCCGAGCTTTTGCGACGGTAGAGAGAAGCAGAACTGCCAGCACAAAGCTGCGTAAACTCATGACGGTTCCTCCTGAACCATTTGATTCCTTGCAAACTTCCTTTCGGCCCGTCACCTGGATCGATCGAACGGACCTTCGGTACTTACACCCCGACAAGAGTAGGGAAATGCGGTGGTAGATCACAAGACGAAATACGCTCAGTGACTTGCTAGCAAAATACCAGAAGTCGCACCGCCCACAAGCGTCAGCGGTCCTACTCACCGATAGCGGTATTCTTACTCAGCACAGTGGTATCCGTACTTACAAGTGCACTTGCCGCATCAGGACAACTCTCGAGCAAGACTGAGATTGAGGCAAAGAAAAAGATCGAGATCGTAAAACAAAGGCGAGCCGAAAGTCTTGACGACTTCCACCAAGGGAAAGAATGGATAATCATCCGCAAGCTATGCGATTCTCCTTCAGGCGCTCAACGAGGTAGTGCTCGAGCCAACGAACCAGCCGCCCTTGTTCATCCAATCCGTAGTAGCCCATATGACCACCTTTGCGAGTGGTCTTTAGCTCGGTCGACTCGGACAACTTCGCCGCCGCAATGGTCGAGTAAGGAACGATCGGATCGTTTCTGTCTGCGATGATTTCCGTCTTCGTTTTGATCTGCGATAGCAAAGGCAATGAACTCGCAGCCGCATAGTACTCCTCGGAACCACGGTAACCGCTCAGCGGCGCGGTGTACCGCGCGTCAAACTGCCGAATCGATTTGATATTTGGCTCTTCTGGGACTCGCTGCCAGTTGGGCCAGCGCCGGCGCTGAGACTGGACCTGCTCGTCGAGCACTTTTAAGTAATAGCTCGTGTAGATCCAACGACTCCAGCGTTCCATGTTGTCCGCACAAGCTTTCAACCTCACGGGTGGCGCCACCGCGATCGAAGAAGCCAAAGCACTTTGTGCCAGATCCAGCGTACTTGCGTTACCTCCCGCTTCACCGAGCATCTTGAGCACGATGTTGCCACTGAGTGAGAAACCAACAACGTGAATGGGCCTATTGGGATACAAACTCCCAGCATGGTTCACGACAGACGCTAGATCATGACTCCGGCCGGCATTGACAGGGCGAGAGCAATACTCAGAGCTTTGGCCGCAGCCCCGAAGATCCACTCTCCAAACTAAAAATCCAGCTGACTCAAGTCTTCCAGCCAATCTCCCCAAATAAGGACTGCTGTGATCTCCACCGAGTCCGTGGATCAATATGACAAGATCCGCGTTGGAACCAACTGCTACTCCTGCCTCTTCGTGAACCACCACGGCGTCGCCATCATCTAGCTCCACTTTGATGGTTTTCGCTCGATAGGGTGGTTGCTCACCGGGAATGACGCCAATTGCCAGCGTCTGGAGATGCCCACTTCGGAGCAAGGGATGAGGACGATAAGGCAGTGAACTCATGATGGGAAAAGGCGACGGACGCCACAAATAGTCAATTGGAGGTCAAAATCCCCGGCGGAGCCAGATAGCTATTCAAAAACTAGCCCTGAGCACGATAATTCGAGCCAAAGCCCTAGCTGAACCTGTCGTTCGGATCGAGGAAAAACAAGTTTTAATCTCCCTCTATCGAGAAAACAATTGTTATGAGCAAGTTTGATGTCTGTGGGCTTGGAAATGCCGTTGTAGATATCTTCCTGGAATTGGACGAGCCACAGTTTGAACAGCTGGGCTTCGAACGCGGAACGATGACTTTGGTAGAGAAGGATGAACAACAAAGCTTGCTCACCAACTTTCATGAAAGCGAACAGACACTGCAATTGGTCAGCGGCGGCTCCGTTGCCAACTCCATCATCGCAGCCACCCAACTGGGCGGCAGCGCATCGTTTATCGGTTGTGTCGGAGACGATCGCTACGGGCAGCACTATGCCGACGAGTTTGAAGAGCTGCGAATCGCCTTCCCAAACCGTCCGCTTGCCGACGAAACAACGGGAACTTGCCTGGCCCTTATCACGCCAGATGCAGAACGAACCATGCGAACCTGCTTGGCTGTCTCCAGCAACTTGGCTGAAGCTCATGTGGATGAAGATTGCATCGCCAATTCCAAGTGGCTCTTCATCGAAGGCTACGTTTTTGCCAATCCCGAAACGGGGCAACATGCGATTCGAAAGGCGATCCAAGTCGCGAAGCAAAATGGAACCAAGATTGCCCTCACATGCTCCGACGGATTTATCCCGGAGGTATTCGGCGATGCCTTCCGCGGAGCTCTAGCTGATAGCGACTTGCTGTTCTGCAACGCCACCGAGTCGGTCGCGCTGACGCAGGCAGAGGACTCCAAGGCCGCTTTTGAGAAGCTCAAGGGGATGGTTCCCAGCGCTGTGGTGACTGACGGACCCAACGGTGCATTCGTTCGATTTGGCGATGAGTCTTTTCATGTCCCCGCAATCGCATGCGAACCCAAGGACCTGACCGGGGCGGGAGACATGTTCGCCGGATCATTCCTGTATGCGATCAATCATGGTTACTCGGCCGAGCAAGCCGCTCGCAACGCCAACTTCATGTGCCACAAAGTCATAACGCAAGTCGGCGCGCGGCTGGCAGCCGACGCAAAATCACTCTGGGAATCCGCTCAAGCCTGAAAAACCGATCTCAGAGCACCAAACCAATCGTAGCGGATGAGGTTACGCGTCCCGCCACTATGCTACTCCTCGCATTAAGCACTTATGACCTTGCGTGAGCCAAAGCGGAACATAATTCGAAAGTGATTCATTGGATACAACGCGAGTTTTCATCGCCGTCGAGATTGGTGAACCCGCTCGTTCTACGCTAGTGCGCATGATTCGCAACCTTGAATCGCAAGTGGATCAAGTGCGTTGGACGAAGACTGAGCAACTGCATCTAACACTAAAATTTCTCGGTGAAGTAGACAACCTCGCATTGCCGGAGATCATTGACCGAATGAAAACGGGAGCGCGATCCGTAACGCCCTTTGGCGTCGAAGTGCGTGGCCTCGGATCCTTCCCAAAAGACAAAGATCCACGCGTACTCTGGGCCGGTGTAAAAGATGGAGTAGTGCAACTTCGGCAGCTGCACGCTGCATTTGAAGGCTCTTTTGCCGAGATGGGATTTGCTCCCGAGAATCGCCAGTTCACTCCTCACTTGACGCTCGGCCGTGTCGGACGCGGAGTAGATCGGCAACAATTCGCCGAGCGGATTTCGGCTGCAAGCCCAAAAATGGAGTCTCGTTTCGAAGTCGACGAGCTTGTCCTCTTGTCCAGCGAACGAGAACGCGGTCGGTACGTCTACACTCCAATCGAATATGCGGACTTAGGCTAGCAAGGGCATCTTGGCTGAAGGTAGCAAAGGCATCCTGCCTATACATGCCTTCGAATTCGAAAGCACATCACCCAAGCTCTCAGAGCTTGATCCAGAGCTCGTCACCGCGCCAGTCGGTTGTGAAAACATTGAGCATCTTTTTCTTAGTCAAAAGATTGCATCCGGTTTCTACGTCATATTGCCAGCCATGCCACGGGCAAGTGACGCACTTGTCCTGCAATACTCCCTGTGCGATCGGTCCGCCTTGATGGGCGCACATGCCATCGACGGCCTGCGGCTCGCCCTCTACGAGGAACAAAGCGACGATCTGCCCCTCAATGACGAACTCCTTGCCACCGCTTTCGGGAAGATCGGAACGATCACAGAGTATGTGCCAAGCCATAATATCAAACTGCGATACTCAAACGCGCTCGTAAAAAGCGACCAAACTACTTCGCCAGAGAAACCCGGATGATCCGGTTGTCATTACGAACAAAGATACTCTTTTCGGCGTAAGCTGGATGTGACCAGCAGACGCCATCGCGGCGAGGCAGCTGTACGCGAGTTGGCTCGATCAACTTCGCACGGCTCTGAATCTCCAAGCCATTTGGAGAAAGCTTGGCAATCATCAGCTCACCTGCCTCGTTAAACATCCAAACGCGATCCGCCTGGCGAACCATGTGAATCGTCGCCCAGCGGTTTCTAGGCACTGCGGACACGTTCTCCCAAACACGCTTGCCTGTTTCCGCTTCAAGGCAACGAAATTCACCGTAACTATCTACCGCGTAGATATAGCCATTCTGAACAATCGGTGTACCAATCATCGTGTGAATGCCATAGTTGCGTTCATCGAACTCAACTCTTCCGTCAGCTCGTGTGACGACCTTCGAGCCCGTTCGCTTTTCGCTCTCACCGCGTGCGCGCCAGACCAAATCTGTTTCGAGAGCATCTTTCGACTTGCGAATCATGAGCGAACCATCGTAGAAGCTCGAGACGAAAATCTGATCGCCATCGATGCTTGGTGTGGCAATACCGATAGGCATGTTTACCGAACGCATCGCATGCCGCCATAGAAGCTTTCCAGTCTTCGGATTCAGACCTGATAGGCTTTCTCCCGTCCAACAAACGAGTACATCTTGTCCTTGTTGCTGAATAATCACCGGCGACGAGTAACCAGCCTTCTCGTTGATCGCCCGCCAAATTTCTTTGCCAGTGCCTTTGTCAAACGCCACCATGTTCGCGTCGCCTTCGCCGCCAACCTGCTGGATGACTAATTCTTCGTAGATCATCGGCGAAGCCGTGATCCCCCAGATCGGCATGTCGATCTTGTACTTGGACCTGAGATCATGCTCCCAAATTACTTCGCCGGAAATCGAATCTAAACAATGAAAATGTCCGACCGATCCGACGGCATAGGCTTTACCCTCGCGGATGGTCACACTTGCTCTAGGACCAGCTTTATAGCCGAGCTTACCGTAAGGAGCAGAATACTTGTGAGCCCATAATTCCTTGCCTGACTTCGAATCCAGACAAAGGATGCGTTCCGATTCATCTTCCTTTATACGATCCATCACGTAGACTCGACCATCAGCCACAGTCGGTCCGTTATATCCAGGCCCGATATCCACCGACCACTCAGCCTCAAGCTGACCTTGGGGCAATCGCTCAAGCACACCATCCACTTGCCAAACTCCATCACGAGTGGGGCCACGCCACTGCGGCCAGTCCTCGGCGTGGAGTGCAGGCAGAAGAGCGAGAGAAAAAAGCAGGGGAAGTGCATGCTTTTGCATCGGATTAACCACCCGGAAGTAGAAGTGACAACTGATGTCTTAATCCTACCTCAGATGGCCAGCAAACCATAGCAGGCAAAAGACGTATTCGCTGCGCAGGTAGTACGTCCGAGGTCCACACTGCCCCTACGGCGTTGCCACAGAATTCACTTGCTTGGGAAACCGCAGCTAACAACGACACGACTGAAAACCGAGGGGTCAGTCTCTCTCAGACTTAATGTGAAAGTAGCTATGAATGTGAGGCTCGCCACGGAAGTACCAAACCATCTCCGGTCCTTCGATCTGCCAAGTATCCCAGACTTTGTCGTTTCCAATGTCGTACTTGCCGTCGTAATAGGACACGTGAAGTTGATCGACAAGCTTGCGTTCGCGAATTGTTTCCAAGGTTGCTTTAACGTCGTCACCTCGGAACATGGCCAACATCTTTTCCATGGTGGATAGGAATTTCTCTTGCTGATCGGATGACAGATCACTACATCGCAGGCCTGGCCAATCCGCTTCCTTCTTGAGAATCACGAGATTGGATTTCTCACTGCGCGGCTTATGCCGAAGCGATTGCTCTTGTTGCTTGCCATCTAAGCACTCAACAAACTCATTGAAGATCTTGCCTTGATACCAATAGGGATTTCCGGGGTGATTGGCTTCCTCGTGAAAATCAGTCGGGAAATGCCCATAGAAGATCGGAGCCCCACCGAAACCTTGGCCTTCGTCAGTGTGAGCATTGCAGCGACGTGTTACGTGGTGCCCAGTGTAGATAAACTCAAAGTCATCATCCTCTGGCGATCCGAAGAATCCGACCGAAGGACAATTCTTCTCTGCACCATACTGATCGACTTCGACTTGTTTGTTGACTGACTTCTGATACTCAGGATTGTGCAAAGAATCGAAGATCTGTTGAATCAGATCTTGTTGCTCAGAACTAAAGGTATTGTTGATGCGATGCTCGCGATGCACATACCACCAGTTGCTGATGAAGTGGCGGCTACGGTGGTTGACCGGCAAGCAAATCTTTTGTCGCTGCTCGTCGGAGAGGCTCTTGTAGAGTTGCATTGGCAGCGAGTCAGCCTCCACCGTATCCTTCGCACTCGCCGTGCCGGCCATGGCCAGCATCGCTGTTGAGGACGAAATCGTCTTAATGAGTTGCCGCCGACTGATCCCACGTTTCCGTTCCACCATTGCATCGCCTTCCTAAAGGTAGGTCCAATGTCCCAACTGAACTGCGAACAAGTAGATTCGCGCCGCTGATTTCTCTATTCGAAGAGAATTCTATCTAAGGATGAGTCTAACCTCATTTTGCCTCCGAAGTTGCTCGGATTTTTGCCAGAAAGCAGTTTTAGACGAGACGACAAGCTTTCCTCCGCATTCGTTGGCAAAAAAACAAGTCGATCTGCCGGGCATTGAAAGTAATCGATTCGATGCTAGCTCCGTAGAATATTTATGTTGCTCCTTTCGCCGATTGGATGAAGTTTAAATATGCAAACGCCTTAGATTACTGGCGTCGCTGAAATAGTTCCGAAAGTCTCAGACTTAGCTGGGATGCGTGAATTCTATTGAGAACTCCTTCGCTTTTCAGTACATAGCGAAGTTTCATTGGAACGAGCCGAGCCTAATCCAAATGGTGTTCCAACGATTACTTTTCTCACGATCAGCAAGAAGAATCTGCCCCTAGGCAGAGGAGGACATCCTCAAATGCTGGCACTGATTGACTTCCGGCGACACGCTTTCGCTCAGGATCGATTTGTTGATTATGATCCAACAAAATCAAATTTGAATCACCTATTATTCGGAATCCCGCCCAACAGCTTTGACGACCATGCGGATCCGCTGAGACGTCAGGGCATAGATTTGTGGTTCTCAGAATTCCCAGCAATGAACGCCAAAGCAATGTTCTTTCATGATCCCGAGGACAATTTGCTAGAGTGCTAGATTTAAACTGGCACTTGCCGAATACCGACTGGCGGCTCGTGACGTCATTCGAGCGAACCTAGTAATCGATGCGATCTTCTTTCAGCTTCCACTGTGCAAAGACATCGCGGGCGCGAGATTGGTGCCATTGTTGCATCGGTAGCGAACGCGTTTGCTGAGGTAGATTTAATTCCTCATAGATGTGCCGGTCGTCAAAACCTGCGTCCGCAGCATCGGCAGAATTGTCGGCGAAGTAAATCGAATCGAGACGCGACCGATACGTAGCGGCAAGGCACATCGGGCGGGGTTCACAACTGCAATAAATAGTCCCGCTTGCGAAAGAAAAGCTTTAAATCCGAGAACAAGCGTCGCGAATCGCTGTGAGCAGTTGGATCGTTCGCACTCGTGACTTGATTCCATCCCCGCCCGACGATTTCAGAAGCACGAACAATAATGGCACCGAAGGGACCGCCATGACCGGCTAGCACCTTCCTCTGAGCCAGCGCGATCGCCTCGCGCATGAAGTCCTCGTACGAATTCACTACTGAGCACCTTTGCGGCCTGGACGATAACCGCTGGACTTGCGATCACGACGCTGCTTCTTGCGATTCCCTTTACCTGAACCTTTTCCAGATTCCTTACCTGCACCCGAACCTTTATCGCCCTTGATCGTGTGAACGTATTCACCTCGAAAACGAGCATTCGCATCGCGTCGCCGGCGCTCAAGTGCTTCTTTCGGCGGGCGTGAAGGTATCAGAGCATCACAGCCATCACCGATTAAATCCGTACGGCCAGCCTCCCGCAAGGCCGCGCGTACTTCGAAGTAGTTTTCACTCTTGAAGAACTGCATCAACGCACGCTGCGTCTTACGGTCACGCAACCCCTTGGCGATGAATACAGGCTTCTTGGTAAACGGATCAAGTCCGGTGTAGTACATGCAGGTCGCTACATCGAGTGGAGCAGGAATGAAGTCCTGAACCTGATCGGGCTTGTAACCATTCTGCTTTAAAAACACCGCCAGGTTGATCATCGCTTCTAGGTCACTGCCAGGATGGCTAGCGATGAAGTAGGGAATCAAATATTGCTTCTTATCCGCAGCTTGCGATTCTTCCTTAAAAACATCCGTAAAGTACTCGAAGTCATCGTTGGCTGGCTTCCTCATCTTATGAAGCACTCCAGGATCAACATGCTCAGGTGCAACCTTCAAATGCCCGCCAACGTGATGACGCGTCAATTCCTTGATGTACTCAGGACTTTGCCTTGCAAGGTCCATCCGAACGCCGCTGGCGACGAGTACTTTCTTGATTCCTTCTGTTTCGCGAGCTTCGCGCATGAGCTCGATGATCGGTTGATGGTCAACGCCCAAAAGCTTGCAGATTTTGGGGTGAACACAAGACTGACGCCGGCACTTGGCTTCGACTTCAGGCTTCGTGCACTTCATCTGATACATATTGGCCGTCGGGCCACCGATGTCAGAGATCGTACCTTTGAATTGCTTGTCTTTCGAAATCGCTTGGATTTCGTTGAGGATACTCTCCTTGCTACGTGACTGAATCGCCCTGCCTTGATGCGCCGTAATCGAACAAAACGTGCAACCGCCGAAGCAGCCACGCATGATCGTTACCGAATCCTTGATCATGTGAAAGGCAGGTATCTTCTCTGTGTAAGACGGATGCGGCCGCCTCGTATAAGGCAAGCCATAAAGCCGATCCATAGCTTCTTCTGAAATCGGAAACTGCGGCGGGTTGACGACGATCGCCTGACTATCGTGCCATTGGATCAGACGCTTGGCGTTGTAAGAATTCGTCTCATTGTGGATGATGCGAGTCGCTTCGGCGAAACGTTCTTTGTCCGTCTTCACTTCTTCGAAACTGGGCAACTCAAGGCAATCTTCGGGCGGTGTCTCAGAGGCTCCCATAGCGTAAGCGACGCCGCGCATGTCGCGAATATCTTTGACAGTATCACCGTAGTCAAGTCGCTGAGCAATCTCGACTATCGCGTTCTCACCCATGCCAAAGACGACCAAGTCTGCCTTGGCATCAAGCAATATGCTGCGTCTGACTTTATCGCTCCAAAAATCGTAATGTGCCAGCCGTCGAAGTGAGGCTTCGACTCCCCCCGCGATGACCGGTACACCTTTGTAGGCTTCACGAGCTCGCTGACAGTAGCTGAGCGTTGCACGATCCGGTCGCAGGCCGATCTTACCACCAGGCGAGTAAGCATCGTCATTTCGAACTTTGCGATTCGCCGTGTAGTGGTTGATCATGGAGTCCATGTTGCCGGCGCTGATACCAAAGAACAATCGCGGCCGTCCGAACGTTTTCCAGTCATCACAGTTGTGCCAATCAGGCTGCGAAATGATGCCCACGCGATATCCAGCTGCCTCAAGCGTGCGGCCTAGGATACTCATCGCGAAGCTCGGGTGATCGATGTAGGCGTCGCCGGTAACAATGACTACGTCGATTTCATCCCATCCGCGTTCGCGAGCTTCCTCCATCGACATTGGCAACGCACGAGTCGCCAACTGCCCAGTTGGCTGGCACTCAGCTGGCAAATTAGTCAGGAAGTGATCGGCGACTTCTGCTTCGCCGAGGACAGGTAGTTGCATGGTAGCGAACGATTTGTAGATGCTTGGAAGGCGAATGAAGGTAGAAACGACTAAAGCCTATACTCCAACACCCAAGTAATGCTGGAGCCTAGACTCCAGCGTGGAAGAATCGGCAATGTCCCTCACTTGGACGTGACAGTATATCCGCGGCTCACGTTCTTTCGAAGCAGAAAAGCCACGACAAGTTGTCAGAACCCTGCCAAACGTCAAGGTTCACATGCAGCTCCTCCAGATGCCGAAGCTGCGTAGAGCTCGTAATCGCATTCAACAAGGCACGACGGATCACATCATAGCCACGATCGTTTGGATCCTCGACATCGGTGTAAAACCAGTAGGTGGGATCATCGCTGTGATAATGCTCACGCCAAAATTGGGCGCAGTGAGCTCCATGCCCAAGGAACTCAGCGTGCAGCGGAACCGGAAAAACACTGTCCCGTTCCGCTGCTACTTTTTCGAGCACTTGATTGTATTCCGCATGGATGGCTTATCCGTCCTCCCAGTGCTTCAGCATGAAACTTAACGCATCGCCGACGCCATCCGTCGGGTCATAGATGTCTGCCAAATAGACTTCGCAGCCGCCGGAAAATAGCTCAATGATCTTGTCGAGCACTCCATTCAATCGCGTTTCGAAATTCTCTATCCAAGATTCCGCTTGCTCCAGCGTTGCGTTGTACATTGCTCCTTCGCTAGGCGGCGTCCAACCGTAGTTATGAATGATGTCGTTACCACAGGTCGTCATGACGACTAGACCAAACACATCATCTGGAAACGGTGACAAGCAACTGTCGATATGCTCGACATGATGAAGCGAGGTGGAACCGGATACCGATATATTTTACGAAGACAGATTGGGCAACACGACACTTAGGCACTTACCTTCCATGTCCACGTACTCATCTTCAGGATTACGAATGAGCCGTTCAAAGTAACTATATTTTGCCGACTTGGCTCCCAACCCCGCGAAATGCTATCGCCAATCCCCGGCAGGTGCACTTTGCGTTCCGTCCATGTTTCCTGAGAGGGCTCTACGGCAACCTCAGGACCAGCTGGCCCGGATCCCACAGGCCGGTCCAGATAGTATCTGATGTAGACGAACGTTCCAACCAACACGAACAGAAGGACAGCAAAGTAGATTTTCACGCTTCGCCTTTTACGGCCATGTCGTCTCTTTTGCGACACTTCGCTTCAGATGCTACATTCGCATTGCTCATGAGATGAGCTTCCACCAAGATGAGAAAAAAGTGGTGGTATCGTTATAACAGCATGAAACTGCGGGGCACTTTCGAAACTGCCAATCGCTGCCATTCGCGGGGCTCCCTGCCGTATCCCTGGACCTTTGCGACCGCGGAGCGGTTGGCGGCTTTTCATGATCGTTTGAAATTATGGAAGATTGTTAGCAGCGACAGCAACAGCCGTTTTCGGTAGGTAGAGCAACAGCTTCCGGCTCACCGGTTGGTTCGTAGGCCAAGTTGGGCGACAACCAACGCTCTGCGGTCGCAAGTGGCATGCCCTTCCGCTTGGCGTAGTCTTCGACCTGATCCTTTGTAATGCGATCCACTGCGAAGTACCGAGCTTCCGGATGTCCGAAGTACAGTCCGCTGACACTGGCGGCCGGAGTCATGGCAAAACTCTCTGTCAGCTGCACTCCCGCGTTGTTCTCTGCATCGAGCAATTGGAAAAGTGTTTCCTTCTCAGTGTGATCAGGACAAGCTGGATAGCCAGCGGCAGGGCGGATTCCACGATACGACTCTTTGATCAAGTCTTCTTTGCTTAGACCTTCGGTCTTACCGAAGCCCCAAGCTTGACGTGCTTTCTCGTGCATCAGCTCTGCTAACGCCTCGGCTAAACGATCCGCAACTGCTTGCACCATGATCGCACTTTCATCGTCAAGAGCCTTCTTGAACTGAGCCGCCAATTCGTCGGCTCCGATGCCCGCCGTTACGGCAAAACCGCCGATGTAGTCTTCGCGACCACTCGCCGCAGGTGCAATGTAGTCGGCCAAGGAGCGAAAATCCTTCTGACCTTTTCGTTCCCATTGCTGTCGCAAGCAATGGAAACGAGCTAGTTCGCCATTACGAGATTCGTCAGCGTACAAGATGATGTCATCGTCATCGCTGGCAGCCGGCCAGAATGCATAAACTGCGTTGGCCTTGATCAGCTTTTCGGAAATCATACGATCGAGAAGCGAATTCGCTTTGTCGTAAACTTCGCGAGCAACGTCACCGACTGTCGGATCATCAAAAATCTTCGGATACTTGCCCTTCAGTTCCCAGGTCATGAAGAAAGGCGACCAGTCGATGTACGAACGGATCTCTTCAATAGGGAAGTCCTTGAGAGTCTGGACGCCGGTGAACTCAGGCTTGTCGATCTGCACATTATCCCAATCGGTAGCAAAGCGTTTCTCGAGCGCTTCGGCGTAGGGCACCAGTTTTTGCTGACGCCCACGATAGCTGGCAACTAGACTTGCCTGTTCAGCGGTATTGTTGAATATAAAACCTTCGCGAGACTCTTTGCTAATAAGTTTTTCGACGACTCCGACGCTTCGGCTTGCATCGAGCACATGTACGACTGGAGCTTCACGAACCGGTGCAATCTTGACGGCAGTGTGCTTAGCACTAGTGGTTGCACCGCCGATTAGGAGCGGCATTTCCATCTTGCGCCGCTTCATCTCTCGAGCGACCGTAATCATCTCATCTAGACTTGGCGTAATCAGACCGCTCAGCCCAATCATGTCCACATCATGCTTGATCGCTTCGTCCAAGATCAAGTCAGTAGCGACCATGACGCCGAGGTCGATGACTTCGAAGTTGTTGCACTGCAACACCACGCCCACGATATTCTTACCGATGTCGTGAACGTCTCCCTTGACCGTCGCGATCAAGAACTTGCCTCGCGCAGCGGCGCCTTCGTTGCCGGCGGCACGCTTCTCCTCTTCCATGAAGGGTTCTAAGTAGGCAACTGCTTTTTTCATCACCCGAGCCGACTTCACGACTTGAGGTAAAAACATCTTGCCTTCGCCAAATAGATCGCCGACGACTTGCATGCCATCCATCAGCGGCCCTTCTATGACCTGCAGGCAGCGATCAAACTGCTGACGTGCCTCCTCGGTATCTTCTACGATGAACTTATCGATACCCTTGATCAAAGCGTGCTTCATCCGCTCGGCGACAGGAGCTTCACGCCAAGTGAGATCTTCTGTCGCACGCTTCTTACCGGTTCCCTTGACTGTTTCGGCGAAATCAAGCAAACGATCTGTCGCGTCGTCGCGACGATTGAGCAAAACGTCTTCCACGTGTTCCAGCAACTCGGCCGGAATTTCTTCGTAGACTTCCAGCTGTCCTGCGTTGACGATACCCATGTCGAGGCCAGCTTTGACCGCATGAAACAAGAATGCGCTGTGCATCGCTTCTCGCACGCGATCATTTCCGCGGAAGCTAAAGCTAATATTGCTGACTCCGCCTGAAGTCTTCGCTCCTGGGCATTCTTCCTTGATGCGGCGAACTGCGTTGATAAAGTCCACCGCGTAGTTATTGTGCTCCTCGATGCCGGTGGCGACCGTCAAAATGTTCGGGTCGAAGACAATATCTTCAGGAGGGAAACCAACTTCGTTGACCAGGATGTTGTACGCTCGCTTGCAAATGCGAACTTTGTTCGCTTCATCCGCTGCTTGACCTTCCTCATCGAAGGCCATCACGACGGCGGCCGCTCCATACTGTAGAACTAACCTCGCGCGGCGTTTGAATTCTTCCTCACCGTCCTTCAAAGAAATTGAGTTGACGACGGCTTTTCCTTGGCAGTTCTGCAAGCCGGCTTCGATGACTTCCCACTTACTACTGTCGATCATCACTGGAACAGAAGCAGCGATACTATCACCGGCGATCAACCGCAAGAAGCGCGTCATTGCTTCGACGCCATCAAGTAACGCATCGTCGAAGTTAACGTCGATAATCGTCGCGCCGTTTTCCACTTGCTGACGCGCAACTTCTACCGCCTCTTCGTATTGTTCTTCGCGAATGAGCCGAGCAAACTTGCGACTGCCCGTCACGTTGGTTCTTTCACCCACCATCGTGAAGGGAATCTCTGGTCGCATGACCATGGGGAGCTGACCGGAGAGCCGCGTGTAGATCGGCAACTCAGGTTCTTTCCTGGGTTTGATTCCCCGGAGTCGTTCGGCAAAGGCAGCAATGTGGTCGGGTGAGGTTCCACAGCAGCCGCCAACAATATTAACCCAGCCGTTGTCTGCATACTCACCGACGATTCCAGCCATTCTTTTCGGGCCAAGATCGAACTCGCCCATCTCGTTGGGCAAGCCTGCGTTCGGGTGGCAGCTAATCGGAGTAGTAGTGACTTTCGACAACTCTTCGATATGAGGCCGCATCACATCTGGGCCAAGCGCGCAATTCATCCCGATCGTAAACAGAGGGAAATGAGAGGTTGCGGCTACGAACGCTTCAATGCTCTGACCGCTGACAAAGGTGCGGCCACCTTGATCAAAGGTGCCGCTAATCATGACCGGTACGTGAAGCCCTGTTTCATTCATAAAGTCCTGAATGGCAAACAAGCAGGCCTTCAAGTTCAGTGTGTCGATCGTTGTTTCTGGAAAAAGAATGTCGACCCCGGCTTTGACCATTCCGTCGACTTGTCGACGGTAGCTGCCCACCATTTCAGGAAATGTGATGCTTCTAGCCGCAGCATCATCAACGTCCACGCTGATCGCCATTTGCTGACTAGTGGGCCCAATCGCCCCAGCCACAAATCGCGGCTTGTCAGGCGTTCGCTCGGTCCATTCGTCCGCAGCTTTTCGCGCACACGCAATTGCAGCTGCGTTGATCTCATCAACGAGTTCTACCGGAAGATCAAACTCAACCATCCCGACGGGCGAAGCACCGAAGGAGTTTGTTTCGACAATGTCACACCCCGCCGCATAGTACTCGGAGTGAATGGCAGTTATCTTCTCAGGATGCGTTAGGCACAGAATATCCGCAAAGTTGTTCAAATCTTTGTGGTGGTCTGCAAAACGCTCGCCGCGCACAGCCTTCTCGTCCAGCTTGAGCCGCTGGATCATCGTTCCCATTGCACCATCGAGCAACAAAATACGCTCTCGAATCAGTTCTTGGAGCTGATCGTAGCTGCTAGATCTTTTCAACATGGCTTTTCCTGAGCTTGACGGAAATTCCTTTAGTGGGGGGATCTGCACTCCCCGCGTTACACCCATATTCTATATATCCGTCCATCCGGATGGAAGGGTTCACGCATCCAAGTGCGAGGCTAAAAAGCAAGCAATCCCCTACTTTTCCACTCAGTTTCGGCATTGGGACAGGGCGTGGATTACGCATTGCGCTGCCAATTCCACCTTATCGTTCGTCTTCCCGCGTTTTTCGCAGACTGCCTGAAAGAAAAGGTCTTCGCAATACGCAAAAAACTCAAGACCGGAATTAACAGTTCCGATACTCACGACAACGTGCAATCTCCTTGCACATCAAGAAGCAGATGCGCTCGGCTTGATTCCATAACAGGACATCCGCTACTTAGAGAATGCTTCCCTGTATCCCCACCGTTCGGGTGAATAAACGGGGCCCCTGGGGCTCCTCCCCCAAAGGGTCATTTAAGGACGACAACATGCCACGGTCGGCATCGACTTCCAAACGGAGCGTTTCTTCAGGTCGCGGACGCTTCCAGCCTCAGCCGATGGAATCGGAGCTGGAACGCACTCCAGTATTGTTCCGTTTGCCAAAGGTTGAGCTACCACCGCCGGCCCCCGAGTCTAGCTCAACGGAAGACCTACAACCGACGGAAGAGTACCAGGATGACTATCAAACTCCTCCTGAGGATTTCGAGTCGGAATTCGTTGCGTTACCGAGGCGATCCCAACTGGACTTGCCAGTCGCAGACAACGCTGAACCTGCGCGCCAGAAAAGCAGAGACTCTCAGGTGGAGGCAACCACCAAAACTTCTGCTTCGGCAGAAGAAGAAAAGCCAGGAAGCTGGTGGGAGCATTGGTCGAGTGGCGTGGTTCTTATTCTCTTGATCATTGCTTTAGTAACGGCCAGCATCATTGCCTTCAATGATGCCCAACAGCCCGAGCCCGACCTCTTGGCCGAAGATGGGAAGAGCCAGGAATTTAGTCTTTCGGAGATCGTCATCCCCGAGATGCAAGCTGATCCACCAGATATATCGAAAGATGCAGACAGTGCTGCAATATCAACTTCGATGGTTCCGCCGCTTTCCTTACCAACGCAACTCGCGAGCAAACCAGCACAACAAGAAACACGCGAAAACACCAACTTGCTACGTGATACCCTCCCTGGCCTGACTCCGAACAGCCCAGCCGCACCGGCTGCTTCCAAAGAATCTCAACTTGCCAATCAGCCGCCAGTTACGACGCCAGATTCTTCGGCCCCAAGCATGAGCCTGAGCGAAAACCTACAATTTTCAGAGCCGACTCCAGCATTGCCTTCAGCATCAGCAGATGCTGATGCTGTCGCGACGAAAGAGAACAACTCATCGGTTCCAGGCCTCAACGCCAACTCAGTAGAAAATTCCAATCAGCCCGGCGAAGGCTTGAGTCTGGAACTTCCTCCACTCGGCCAGCAGGATTCGCTGCTTTTGCCACCGCTGGCAGAAGTGGATAACAACAAGCCCCAGAATGTCGACCTTACCAACCTAGAGCCTGCCATGCCTGAGCCACAGCTACCTGCTGACACAACGGTAGCCTCGGCAACTCCAAGAACATTCCCGGCCATTCCGGAGACGCCGGCCCCAACTTACGACTCAATCCTGAAGTTGCCGATTCCATCCGTTCCAGCAGCAGGAAACGTCCAGACGGTTTCAGGTGGCCCCGCTGATGCACAGTTTTCCATCACTGGGCATCGCACCGCCGCGACGGCTACTCAACCACAGCACGACAACACCCCTCCACCGAACAACCCAGCAACTTCAAGTTCGTTTGCGCCGGCTTCCTCGCCCCCCGGTTTGAAGCCGGAGGGAACAGCCCAAATACCAACAGGAAACCAAACCACTAGAACTGCTTCTCCGAAGCAACAAAACAACACACCTGAACTTCGCCGCACAGCAACTGCAGAAGGCAATGAAGACGCCATCATTCGCGCATGGCAATCTTTTCGTCCTTCATCGAATCGATATCAGTAGCCATGATTGGCTTCGCTGAGCATGACAGAAAGCAGAAGCTTACATAGACAAACGAAACAGCTTGGCCGTACCATTTTCTCAATGGTCGGGAACCTTGCGTTTTGCCAACGACTATCCGCAAGAATTAGCGCAGGAACTAGGACATGGCACATAGCCTGAACAAAGCCTTCATCCAAGCCTATGGTAAAGCCGAGGCTTCGGGGACTGCAGCATCAGTCGCAGAGGAGACACTGAACACTCCATCTACGAACGATCCCCCGACTGCAACAGAGCCTGTCGCTACCCCATCGCCTAGCGAGGCCTCTCCCGTCCCAGCCGTTGCTCCGGAGCACGCTGTTTCGACTTCGCTAGCTCTAGGGGCTGTCGACACAGTTGATTCCAATCCGTCTCAAGCTGTTGAGCAGGCAGAATCGATCATTACGGAGCAAACATCACTTCCGAGCGAAGCACTAGCGGATCTGGATTCGTCAGTTGCTACAACTGGTGATGGCTTCGACTTCATGATTCGAGTAGACACTGCTTCCATGGAGATTCCACAACCACGCCTCATACGTCCTTGTGTTATCAAACAGCTGGCCGAAGTTTCAGTCTCGACTCCTGATCAGACCATCGAGGCAAAGGCTGGAAAAGCAGCTTCAACAATTCGCGACACGATCGCGCAACAGATGCAAGCGAGTGCTTCGACTGCCGACTTCTTCGATTCGAGCCAAGTCTTCTTGGTCGAGCCATTCTGGGAAAAATCGCCCAATGTTGCATCTGAGCAAGCAACAAACTCAACTACGCTCGAGATCCAAAGTACAGCAGAGCCAGAGGGTCATCCTACGGCTGCGACGTCGCGGCCAGAACCAGAGCACATCAGCGAAACAGCTACGTCAAACGAACAGATTGAAGTAAATCGGATACGCCAGGATGAAATGGGCGATACGCCAGCTCCAGCTGCACACATTCCAGACACAACAGGCGTGCAGAGCTCCCAGGCTGAGATCGTAGCGGCCTACGATGGTAGCTTGGACGATTTCGAGGACACTGGAGCAGATCCTGAAGATATTGCTCCTGGCAATGCCAATTCCTTCGAGCCTATGCAATTGGAAGCACCAGCTGCTCCAGCTCTTTTTGCAGACGAAGTCCGCAACTTGGTGGAAGACTATGCCGACAGGATGAGCGAAAAAGGCGAAATCTTTCGCCTCGACGCTCCTTCTTACCAGGAGCCCGCCATTCAGGACGAGGCAGAAGAAAGCGAGGAGCTGAGTTCTATCGTTCAGCATCCTCCTACGATCGCAGGTGATGCCCAAGCATCCCGACATGAGGCGGCCTACGAAGCGGAAAAAGAGCTGCGCCGTCTTCAAACTCAGCGTTTCAATCCCGCTTGGGAAGTGGATGAGTTTCACTGGCCAGCGGTTTGCAATGAATTAACGCAGATGACAGAGTCAGGGCTAGAGCAGGTTGCAGCAAACTTGGTCCGAGCCAGCGAAGAGGGACTTCACGTAATGGCGGTTACCAGCCCTCAGGCTGGAGAAGGTAGAACCACGGTAGCTTGTTGCCTCGCCAAACTTGCGGGTGCTAATGGCTTGCGTGTGGCAATCGTAGATGGCGATGTGGAAAACCCAAGCTTGTCGAGCCAGACCAACCTTGACATTGATTTCGACTGGCGAACCGCGATAGTCAATCAAACGCCGGTGGAAGAAGTTGCGATCCACTCGGTGGAGGACGAAGTGACGTTGGTTCCCTTGGTTCAACCAGTGCATGAAACCGAGATCGCTTCCGATGACAATCGCATCGCCTACATGCTGCAAGAACTATCTGATTACTTTGACTTAGTAATCGTGGACATGGGACACATGGAATCCGCAAAGTCCCTGGTATCTGGCTTGGGGCAGCAGGGGATTATCAACGCGGTCGTGACTGTAGTCGACAATCGCATCTCCTCACGTGCGCGTATCGAATCCTGCTTGCGACGAATTCGCCGTAGCGGAATCTCCAGCGTTGGACTTGTCGAGAATTTTGCAGCTTAAGCGAGCGGCAGGCTGGAAACAAACTAGTGCATTCAAAACCATCTCCCACCGAAGCCGACCACCCACACCGAATAATCAACAACTGGAGCAGCGAGCATGTACGAGAACCACTGGAATCTGACTCGTCGACCATTCGAAAATTGCCTCCAGCATGAGTCCTACTATCCGTCGGAAACACACCAAGCCGCCGTGTTAAAGCTGCGTTACGCGATCGAGTATCGCCGTTCCGCCGCGGTTCTCTGCGGCCAAAGTGGTATGGGCAAGACTCTCGTCGTCGATGCCCTTACTCGTGATCTCAACGACGAGTTTCACCCCGTTTGCCACGTTGTCTTCCCATATATGAATGGGGAGCAAATGGTGCGGTACGTCGTCGACGGTGTCACAGGACCGTCCGATACTGCCACCGAGCCAGCAAGCGACCTACAACGCTTTCAGGATTTTCTTCAGCAGAACCTTGAGAGCAACCGGCACGCTGTCATCGTTGTTGATGAGGCTCACTTGCTCGAAGAAAACGAACTGTTGGAGCCGCTTCGATTGCTGTTGAATGTGGGAGCCAATCAAGCTGAAGGCGAGAGTGCATGGACTCTAGTTCTAGCGGGTCATCCCATTCTACTCTCGCATGTAGAACGCAATCAGCCGCTGGATGAACGAATGAGCGTCAAATGCATGCTGAATCGTTTCGTCGCTGAGGAAACGGCTGCGTACATCGAACATCGCTTGCGAGCCTGCGGAGCCAATGCAGCTGAGGTCTTCGATTACCCAGCGCTCGATCGCATCCATTTATTGACCGAGGGTATACCCAGACGCATCAATAGGTTATGCGATCTTACAATGATGGTCGGTTACGCCGAAGAACGCAATCTCATCACGGCTGAAGTCGTTGAGAACGTCCAAAAGGAACTCGCAGCCCCACGCGCCGCATAGACTGCGCCGGGCCGAAAGACTTGACGACTCCCGTTACCTTCCGTCCAATCGCTTAACAACCAGTCGCCGTCTTGGCCTGGCGCGTTCACCAAGACTTATCGTCTCCGTTTCTTGCGAGCCGCTGGCTTGGACTTGGACCGGGCGGTGGGACTGCTGCGAACTTTCTTGATCGCCTTACCACTCTTGGTGGCTTTCTTATTGACTCGACTGTTGCCGATATCGCGACGAGCACTGTGATTGTTTACTACGGATAGCAGTAGAACACGTCGCGCCAAATCAACTTCTTCAATTTTTACAGTGAGTTCATCACCCAGCCGAAATCGATTTCCCCCTCGGAACCCTTCCAGCACTTGCCCGCGTCTCTCAAAACGATAGCGATCGTTCGGCAAAGCCTTCACCGACACAAACCCTTCTGCCGGAAAACGTGTTCCACGAACATAAAACCCCTCGGGATTCACACCGCTGATGACTGCCGGCATAGTCTCACCGAGCCGCTTGTTCAAAAAGTGCAACAGCTTGATCTTAATGACTTCCCGCTCGGCCCATTCGGCGTTCTGCTCCTTATCCGAGCAGTGATGGCCAAGCGTGATCAAGACCGGTAGCGGATCGCCAGGAGTCTTGTTGCCGGCAAGGAGACGATTGATTGTTCGGTGCACTTGCAAGTCTGGATAGCGCCGAATCGGACTTGTGAAGTGGCAATAGTGATCAAACTGCAACGCGTAGTGGGTTTCCATCTCCGGCTGATAAACCGCTTTGCTCATCGATTTCAAAATCGCATAGTTGACCGCATAAGCCGTGGGCTTTCCTCTGACTTGCTGCAGTACTTTCTGAATCTCAAAGCGACTCTCGAGACTCTCACACTTGATTCCAAGATCTCGCATAAACTCGTTAAGTTTCTGCATCTTGCGTCGCTCCGGAGGAGCATGTGCTCGACGTAAGAACGGAATCTCCAGATCATCAAGCCAGATAGCGACGGCCTGATTTGCCGCTAGCATGAATTCTTCGATCACCTGATGACTTTCTGTGTGCTCGGCGATCTTCGCCCCTTTTACCTTGCCAGTCTTGTCCAACTCAATCTTAATCTCAGGCATGTGAAGTTCGAGTGCGCCATCTTCATTGCGATTGCGGCGCAAGACCATTGCCAGTTCATGCATGTCACCAACGAGCTGGAAAATCTCAGGCGTTAGTTTCTCTTCCCAAGCTTCTCGATCGCTCAAGAAATGATCAACCTGTTCGTAGGTCAATCTTTGATCGTTGTGGATGGCAGAGTTAAATACTTCTTGATGCAACATCGTGCCACTATTGGACAACTCCATCAAAACCGTCTTTGTCATCCGAACCTTGTCCGGCTGCAAGCTAGCCAAGTGATTGGAGATCAACTCCGGGAGCATTGGGATAACTCGGTCCGGCAAGTAGACGCTGGTCGCCCGATTCTGGGCTTCTTCATCCAAGATCGATCCAACTGGAACAAAGTGAGCAACATCAGCGATGTGCACCATCAATTCCCAGTTACCTTTTTCGTTGCGACTAAGAGAAATAGCGTCATCGAAATCACGTGCATCGAATGGATCGATTGTAAGCGTGGGCACTTGAGTCAGATCTCGTCGATCGGCAGGAATTTCTCCTTCGACAAACGCATCAGCTTGAGCCCGAGCGGCTTCGATCACTTCTGCGGGAAACTCTTCCTCCAGGCTAAACTGCCGCATGACCGCGAGCGTGTCGACGGCAGGATTCTTGCTGGAACCGAGAACTTCAAGTATGACACCTTCACCAACACGAAAGCTGTCCGGAAACTTCACGAGCTCGACAACAACCTTATCACCCTTTTCTACAGGCAAGCCACGAACATCTCCAACTTCGATCGGTGAGCCAGTTGCCACACCATCCAGCCAGACCACAGACTGTCCATCTTGGATTCCATAAGTTCCGGCAAACTGGCGTCGAGCTCGTTCAACAATCTCGACAATTTCGCCTTCTTGCCGGCGCCTAGAAGAGCGAACCCGCACTTGCACCAAATCTCCGTCCATGGCGGAACCAGTCGCCGAGGCAGGGATAAAGATGTCTTCCACGGCACCTAATCGACCGGTCGGAACAGGGCGAACAAACCCGAATCCTGCTGCGGCCTGACGAAAGGTACCGCGAGTCAACTTGGGATCGCCAGTCATGAGCTCAGGGGCCACTACAAGATGGTTGCCGCCATAGGCCAGTTTTCCAACCTGCACCAGCCTCTTCACAGTCTTGCGCACATCTGGATACGATTCAGTATCGAGCTTCAGCCCCTGGTGAATCGCCTTCGGTTTCATGGGCTGATAGTTCGGGTGATAGACGAAATCTAAGATTTTTTGTTCGAGTGAAATTGTTTCAGAGGTCACTATTGAATAGCCAACAAATTGTAAGAATTGAAAAAGCGTAGAAGAGGTGAGAATCATCTAGGAAATGATTGACGGCATGTGCCGAGTTGTAGCTACGGTCTATAATTTAGAGTGTGACAGGAATCGAATCGCGGCGGTAGTGTTAGCTTCAGCTGTGCATTATCGCTCGATCAAGATTCACAGATGAGTCAGCCGCCACGCTCTGTGCATCGGCGAGTCATTCATTTGCTCACTCCCGACCTTACTCGAAATCGGTTCCAACCCAATGTCAGAAGCCGCCCAAGACACTTCAACCAATACCGGTCCTAAAGTTCTATTGGTGGACGATGATGCCGAAGTCATTGAAGCCATGCGTTATGCTTTGGAAGCCAACGGCTTCCAGGTCTTGGTGGCTCGCGATGGCAACCAAGGACTTGCAATGGCTGAGAAAAACTCGCCCGACTTGCTAGTTCTGGACATGATGATGCCCAAACGGAGTGGTTTTCTAGTTCTTGAGCAACTTCGCCGTGACGGTAATGAATCGGTCAAAGTAATCATGATCACCGGAAACGAGGGAAATCGCCATCAGCAGTATGCAGAATTGCTTGGCGTCAGCGATTACTTGCGTAAACCATTCCCGATTGAGAAACTTGTTGAGAGCGCCATTGCTCTCACAAGACAACCAGAGAGTTCCGAAGAAGAATCGTAACTACTAAATCTTCGGTGGCTGCAGCAACTGCTTCGATGCTGACTCATGCTGGACGCGACTGCCATTACAGTGCAGTCCGTAGGCAACCGGCAGGACCTCCTCCACCTTTGGGCCGTATATGCGTTAGGGAATTCTGCTTGATAGCGAACTTGGGGTGGTCAATTCTGGCACGCCTTCCTCCTCAGGGGCTGTATGCCTAAAGTCGTTCCATCAAGGATGGGTAATCCAGGGCTCTATGTTCGCGTATTTGCCACGCTAGTTTGGGAAAATATGTGAATCCCATGCACAGTTGGCCCGTAGAGGTTAGGTTGTAGCTCTCTCGAGACCATCATCAACTAGGAACCCTTGTCGTGATTCAGTTCCTCTACTGCTCCAAATGCGGAAAGAATCTAGTCCTTCCGAAGGACGTTTCAGAGAAAGCTACGATCAGCTGCCCCAGTTGCGAAGAACAATTCGTACTGGAGGAGTTGCTTGCTGAGCGTTTCGGCTACTGGAAAGTTATCACAGATCCCGGTGCCGAGTTGAAACTTGCCAGTGAACCTGACTTTCGGCCTCGCCCAAAATCACTTACCCCAGCCCAACAACTCGCCGCCGAGCGAGCTTCGCGCCGGTCCGCCTCGACGGCAGACGATAGCGAAGAGCTGCGCATTAGCGAACCAATAGACGCACCACAACACAAGCAGCAGTTCACATCCGTCGAACCGATTACGCACGAGCAATTCGAGCGCATGAAGCGAAAAGCTAAATCACCGCTTTGGTCCGCCATTCAGATTGGGCTAGGCGGAGTCGCCGCGATTCCGATTTCGCTCATCCTCATTTGGCACTTGGTAGGGAAAGACATCGGCGGCACGGCAACTTTCGTTGCACAGTACGTGCCGTGGATCGTACCTGAGGAATTTCGTCCGGAGCCTACGGAGGAAGAGTATGTACCGCCCGACGAAGCAGAGGGTGACAAGGAAGCACCCAAAGCAGGCGAGAGCGGGTTTCGCCAGTTCAGTGATGAAGAACTTAGCGGCACCGGCGAGGAAGAATGGGAAAACGCCGGAATGACTGGCGATGACGACGAAGACCCTGGAGACTCAGGTTCACAGTCCCAAGAGATGGCTGAACGCAACGCCCAAGCCGGATCTGGCGACGATGCTCGCGGCGGATCAACCAGCGGAAGACGCGGCGGTGGCCTTGCTGGCCCGATTGGATTCGGCACCGGTCCTGAACTAGGCATGCCTGAAGGAGACAATCCGCCAGGAAAAGACCCCGCCAAAGACTCTGGGGAAAATTTACCGAAGGCTGAAGTGGATTCCGCGGGATCGAGGGCCACACCGGGCACCGAAAACCAGCCAGAGGACGAGCGCGGGGAACAGTTTAGCAAGCAAAAAAAGGACTCAACCTTTTCTGCCGCTCCACCATCAGCCGCGGGTAGCGTCTACACAAAGATTGTCACTTGTAACGCGGATATTACCGCGTGGTTGCAAGGCGGAGACAGCGGTGTCGACTCACACAACAAACTCGCATCAAGCATCTACACACAGCTTGTCGGCTTAACAGACGAACTTGCAAAACTTCCAGCTGGTTCGCCGTTTTACAAAGCGGTTCGGGACAAGATGCAGCCAATCGGTAAAGCGGTACAGCAAAGTGAGCAATGTCAGAACCTAATCAGCGAACAAAGCGACGACTGGATTCAAGACAACGAAGGAAGTCCATTTTCAGTCGTCTTAATGGTGCAACTCGGTGCCGTTAGAGAAGATGGCAAGTTCTGGAGGTCCTCTCTGAATGGTGAAGAGTTAGGGTTCTCCCTTGAGTCGATTCGCATCCCACGAAGCATTGCCCCCTCGTTAACCGACGGCCAAGAGCTTCTGATTTTCGGCAAGGTAAACAATGATTCGCAAAAACCTGAGCTAATGGCCTACTACATCTACTCTTTGTAGAACCCAAGTACTAAATCGCTGATCACGGTAGCCCGAGACATCTGAGGCTACTAGAGTATCGCGCCTCGTTTGCAGCCATTCTCAGCCGAGTTAAGGGCGTGGTTCGTTTCTGAAGGAAAGGTGAGCTCATATGTCTGATGCAAAAAAGCAGGGTTCGAGGCAAGAATCGAAATCTGCGAGCAATGAAATGTCAGACGCAGAGACGGTTCCAGACGAAATTGATATGGATAAGTCGACGCTCGGAGAGGCTACGAACTCGCTGCTGAAGCTGTTCAACTACTCGGCGAGCTTGCCCGAACGCACATTGCGAAGCGCCACTGCACTCGCAGGTGGACTCGTCAACGAAACGGCCAACTGGCTAATTCCCTCTGCGTTCCGCAATTCGAAGTCCTACTCCATCTTCGTCCAACAGATGCTGGACTTTGTTTGCAAAGACGTTGGAGGCGTCAGACGTTCCACTAAGGAAGGACAAACCGAACAGGAAGTTGACCTAGCTCGCAAAACTGTTGGCAACCTGCTCGACATGACTGCTTTTGCGACTTTCCATATGTCGCCGGTGACGGTGTTAGCCCTGTTTAGTGATGTCGCCTATGGGTCAAAGGTGTACATGGAGAAACTCAGCAATCGCCTGAAAGAGCAGGGCATCATCGACAAGGACACCACCATCGACGGGGCGGCTGATTTCATCGAAGCCCTAGAGCAGGCGTCTGGAACGGCAGTGGGCATGTTCGATCAACCACCAATCTCTATTGAAGGCCTGAAGAAGACGCTCATTGAAACACAAAAGGCCGTGTCGGAAATCGACCCCACTAAGCTCTTGCCTGCATCTGAGATCGACCAGCTTTGGACGCAAATGGAACTTGCAGCTGAAGATCAGGATGCTTCGATCTGGGATGTTTCTGCCACCATTTCTATGGTCGCATTGCAAAATATTCAATCAGCAGGTCATGGTGCTATTGTGAGTCTGGAAATCGCTGGCAACATGTTCAACGAGCACATCATTACACACTACTGGGATGGCCTACGAGAAATCGAGCGAGAAGGTCTAGTGCCGACTCTTTCACGCGCCAGCCAGCCATACCTGGAAGCAGTGTGGTCCAACTTTTCCATCAACAAGAAGACGTGGACCGAACAGCTGCTGAGCGGAGAACTGCTCAAATGGGGCTGGAACCAACTTAGCTGGCCGAAGTTCACACGAGATTCCAATCCTGCACCAGAGGGACAGTAGACTAGGAATTCGCCCCTATTCTTCCACCACGTTACCGGACACGAAGGTAGAGGCCGTGTTGTCATTTTCAAGACGGGCGGTAACTTTGACCTCGATTTTGAAGGCTCCCTTCTTTTCGCCTGACTGGAAAGTCATGGGAATCAAGTGAACCTTCCGTTCGCCAGAAGGAATCTCAAACGAAAAACGATCGTCTTCGCAGCTGACGCCCGCAATTTCAAAAGGTTCTTTGCCCTTAACAATCAGCCGCTTCTTCAGCGTTGTGCTGAAACCCGTGGTCCCGAGCTCGACGGAGCCCGCCATCACCAAAGGCGGCTGGACGGTTCCACGTACGGGCACTGTCACCAAATTGAATCTGCTTTCGTTGGTAACCAAGACAATCTGGTCATTGAAGGATCCAACAGGCGCCGTGGGCAGCAAACGGATAAGCATTTCGTAGTCCGTCTTGCCATAAAGGTTCGTGGTCGGCTTCAGCTGCACTCGCAAATTTTCGTTGGCACTTCGCACGTCGGTGATCTTCCAAGGATAGCTTCCTCGATACGTTACCTTCACCAAAGTCTTCTTCTCTGCCCCCCTCTGGACTTCACCGAACTGGATCTCGCCAGGATCAGTTTGCACGTCTGAACGGATATTACCCTTCACATTCAGCTGCATCTCACCGTAATAAGGCTTATCAAAGACCACAGTCACTACTGCCGACCTAGCACCGATGAAGGCCTGTGTGTTAAAATCACAAACGATCTCACCCTTACCATAAGTCTTGAGAGTATCGCCGCCTTTATCTTTGTTCTTGATGGAAGGAATCGTGCATTTACAGCTCGTGCGCACTTCACGAATGTGCACATCTTCCTCGAACTTGTTTTCAAAAATAAAACTGTACGAAGTCTTGGAGCCACGAGCCACGTTGCCAAAATCGTGACTGCTCTCAGAGAACATGGATTTCACCCAATCTTGGGCAATCACATGTTTCGATGGAGCTAGAACAACGCAAAAGCTTGCGATAAGAACGAGTTTTGCAAGCAATCGGCACATGACTTCACCTGCATTCTTCATGACGAAACTGAAGGAACATAGAACGGAAAAACCGCTTCAATGGATCGACACGTAATCTACCAGCGGGTGTATCAAATCGGAAGACCATGATGCGTTGTTCCAAGCCTTGATCTGAGGCTTACGCTCTTGGCCGTCCAATCAAATACCGGGCGAAGTCGATCAATCCGGCAAAGTGATAATTGGAATCGACATAGTGCTCAATGACGTAGAAAGCGAAGTAGTACGCCCGACAAAATCCCCAAACGACGATACAGAGCAGCAGGCAACTCCGCCAACTAAAATGTTCCGCTAGTAGCATCGCCGCTGCAAAAATTCCAAGCCCCAGAAACGCGGCTCCCTTAGCATAGATGGCGGCAGTACTCTTCAAATCACCTTTCGCCAACGAACCACCCTGGAAACTGCATGGCCTAAGACTGAGGGGCAGAAAGACGGACAACCTACCTGACTTCGGTCGCAGTCATTTGGTAGATGGCGTAATGCTCTTCTGAGTCAGGGTATTTGAATTCCTTGATTTCAAATTTCCCTTTCACCGCTACTGGCCTTGTGGTGAAGGTTGCGGTCTTGCCTTTTGCCATTTGAATCATGATGCAGTCATACAGGGCGGCACCTGGGCCAAAGCAACACTCCATATTGTCGCGAACCAAGACAAAATCCGTGATACCGCTTTGTTTGAAGACACTCGCGGGCAAAATATAGCCCCGAATCTTGATTTCCTTTTTATGGAAGCCTTCGATATCCTTCGTCAGCATCTTGCGCTGAAACTTGCCGCCTTTCTCGATATCAAATTTGATATCGTCGAAAGTGAGATCGCCCTTGTTTTTCGCAGTGTTGCGGCTGCTACGATCTTCCGCCTTGGTTTTCTCGACCGGCTTCTTGGCTACTGGCTTCTTGGAATTCCTGGAGCCAGACTCGGTAGTCTTTACAGGCTTCGACTCTTGCTTGTCATCCGCTTCCCGAGCAAATGACTTTACAGAGCTACTGAACAGGAGGCTACTAGCAACGATCCCCAGAAGTGCGAATCCAGCAACGGCGTTGGAAATTGCTCCTAGACTCATATTCGGTTCCCTGTGTAGATATCGCAACATTGCATCAGGCCAGCAGCCTCTCGGACCGAAGTTCACGTCTGTAAGAGCGGAAGTGAGGCCTCCGGCAAGGACCAACTTCTTACAGAGTAACCCGTTCGCGGGGCAGAAAGCAAGTTTGGCTTGGCCGAGCGATGGTTGATTCAGCGCTGAGTCTCGTTGGCGAACCGCCGGATAATGCTTGAATCTAAAAGCTTGTTGGAAACAGCAGGGAAGCTATTTCAGAATATCCGCTCGAAGCTGGTAGAAGACGCCATCGAGTCCGTCTACAGGTTTTTTGTAGTTGTTGACACGTAGCGTGCCTGCTAGCCGCTGCTTACGGAACCCTTTGCGAGCATACTGATCGCCAGTTAAATTGACTTCTATCATGTGTGTCAGCGGAGGCTGACCACCAAAACAGCATGTCCCAAGGTCTGGTACCAAAACGAATTTCTTCGCGGTACTCCCAGTCATAGATGTTGGATGAATGTAGCCTTTGATGAAAACCTGCTTGCCGTTGAAGTCCAGGGCATTGGAGGGAGGGCGATCAGCGGCCGACTCATCTGACATAAGCACAGCGAAATCCAAACGCTCATATCCCTCGGGAACTTCCGTCACGTAGACGAAAACATGATAGCTGGGAGCAAGAATCAGAGTCGACAAGCATACGATTCCACCCACCCATGCAATGCTATCACCTTGAATTTCGTTGGGAAACTTCCTGATCGCAGACAGCCCAAGAGCAGCAAAGACGACGCCGATAAGAGAAAGAACCACTAGCGTAGGGAAGAAAAACGCTCCCAGTCCAAACAAGCCGAGCAAAGCAGAAGCAACTGCCGCCCGCGAAACGCTCTGATAAACCTCAGGTTCGGATTCTGAAAAAGTACTTTGTTCCGTCATGGTCGGAGCGTCTTCATGTACGAGCCACAAGATCAGCGGCGTGTTTGCAGGAAATCAAAGATCCACAGGCAGGCTTTGCGGCCTTAGTCCCAAACCAGCAATGGCTATCGCAGAAGGCGTTTAGCGGCGGCGAAACAGAGCCAGCCAAGGGCTATTGCCCGCTCCACCAAGGAATAGCCACATAGCTAGCCAAAGTGTTACGGAAAACATGCTTACTACGCTAATAGCCGAAAGCCGGTTCGAGGCAGTTTCAGTAGGCGAATTCTTGGTTTCGCCCAAACTTCCTCGACTAGCGATGGAATAGCCCGCAGCAGAGGCCGAGTCGGCATAACCAACAGCCGCATATTCCTCACTAGGAAAGAGAGGTTCGAACGAATCGCTCACGATCCCGCGAGCCTTTTCTGGCGAGGGTACGCTAGAAGAATCATCGGACTTCGGAATCGGGAAAAATCTCGTGGCTCGTTTGTAGGCAGCTGGATCAAGCTCTTTCAACTCCGCCATGGCCTTTTCTGCCTCAGGCAAAGGGCAAGCTCGCAAATAATTGATAACGGGAACTCGAACCCAACTCGACTTTTCGTCGGCCGATTTGAAAAGACCTGTCAGTTTTTCAATCTGACTCCAATCTTCCCAGCGTGCAAGATCTGGGATCACCAAATCTGCTAGAGCAGGGCGATCCAAAATTAGACGCATCGACTTGAGTACACGTTCCTTCTTAATGACCCCGCCGTCGGTACCGTGAAAACGCAATGCCATGATTGCCGCATAAGTATCTGCATACTGACTTTTTTCGTTCTTCAAGAATTGCTTGTCAATCAGATCCAAACCTGAATCCCCCATGAGCGTGATGTAGCAAGCGATCATCGCGTCCAAACCAGCTCGACGGTTTGGATCATCGCTAGTCAACATTTTCTCCAGCAGCTTGGTATCTTCCTTCTCACCACAAACCCCGAGCATCACCAAGTAAAGTCGTTTTCGATCTGGAGGGAGATTCGTGTCCTGCACCCACTCCAGCAGCTGCTTTCGGTCCATCCTGGGTTTCAATGCGATGATTTCTGAATAGGGAGCAGAGGCGAATTCGTCATACGCATCCCGCGCCAACAACGATTCCGGATGTTCCAGGTAATTGATGAAGAACTCCAGTCGCTTCACATTCTCTTCGGGTAGCTTCTGAATCGCTTCCACATATTTCACCGCGACGTCACTTACCGGCAACGGTGAAGACCAGAGCAGCTCCGGAGGATCGACACCCATGATTAGGAAGTTTTGATCTTCCTTCGGCTTTCCAAAGTAATTAATGGTGAGCGTCTGCTCTGTCGTGATGAGCTTGTCGCCGCTAATAATCGAACTGACCCGAAACTGGGCCGTTGATTCCGTTTCACTTCCTGGAATGATTTTTGCGATGGCAACCGTATCCATCGCGGACATCTCCTGCCGCAGAGTCTGCGAGACAGCACTGCAGAACGGGCAAGCCCAGCTATTTCCCGCAGAAAGGACGACGCAAAGCAGAAAGACCAATGAGGTTTGGAATCGTCGGCACAGCGATTTGTGCATGATTTTGCCCTCGGGAACCTGGTAACTTGAGTAAGAGAGAAAGACCTCTGACTGTCACCGAAATTGTATTTTCGATTATCCAAAGCGGCGACAGACCTAAAAGACCGTTAGTAGTTTAGGAGAGACAACCCAACTGGGACCACCGATTCAGGCCAAAAATCCAGGCAAATCCGAATTATTTTGCCGCCGAGAGCTGCTAAGCTTCGCCAATGGCAGCCTAATCGTTGCAAACGGAATTCAGCCCTTTTCCAGGCTCGACTCAGGTTCCTCACCGCCGCGGTCGAATAGGTTACTGCAGAGGCGAGCAGAGTTAGTCAAGCGACTGCAATTTGGGTTGACAAAAGCATGGGCAACTCATAATTTCTTACCCTCTTGAGCCTAATAGAAAGCAGCACGCCGGAGCGTGGAGCGATAGACTTATCGCCCTCCGCAGCCTGCGAAAAGTCGGGGATCTACCTCGCTGACTTCGGTCGAAAAAGAGTAGTAAAATGGCAGTTCCAAAACGCAAGCATTCCAACTCACGGTCCGGCAAACGCCGATCCCACCACCAAGCCAAGCCCAAACAGACCGGTTACTGCCCACAGTGCAGTGTGAACGTTCCAACGCATACTGTGTGCCCTAAATGCGGTTATTACATGGGACGCACCGTAGTCGATATGGCAGACGAATCCTAGAAAAGCTTCACGGGTCGCATGATAACTTCAGCGACTTGGAACCAAGGATCGCATGATTTACCAGGACGGTTTCTGACCGTCCTTTTTTGTTTTCCAGATTGGACCCCGCGTTGACTTCTGCTTTGTTATTCCCTGGTCAAGGCGCCCAGGATGTTGGGATGGGAAGCGGCCTGACCGAGCGAAGCTCTCAGGCCAAAGAGTATTTTCAGCAAGCCAGCGAATTGCTGGGCTATGACTTGCTGGAGCTTTGCCTTGAGGGCCCGATCGAGGAGCTCTCAAGAACAGAGTTTTCGCAGCCAGCTCTCTTCGTTCACAGCTATGCAGCGCTGAAGCAACTCGAATCAGAGCAAGCCAGCCTGTGGGACAAGATTAGCTGTGTGGCTGGGCTGAGCCTCGGAGAGTACACGGCGGTTGCCGCAGCTGGCGGCATGAGCTTCGAAGACGGAGTTCTCCTAGTTCAGGCGCGGGGGCAAGCAATGCAAGCTGCAGCAGATCTTGTCGAAAGTGGCATGAGCAGTGTCATCGGAATGGACTTGCAGAAGCTAGAGGAAGTCTGTGCTCAAGCTTCCGAGGGCAACAATGATTTCGTAAAGCCCGCCAACTTGCTCTGCCCCGGCAACATTGCTGTCTCAGGCAACGTAGCCGCGCTCGAGCGACTTGAAAAGTTGGCCATAGAAGCGGGTGCGATGAAAATCGTTCGCCTTCAAGTCGCTGGCGCATTTCACACTTCAATCATGCAGCCAGCCGTCGAAAAGCTCGAGGCCGCTCTTGCTGAGATCACATTTTCCGATCTTCGCGTCCCCGTTTATTCTAATGTCGACGCAAAACCTCACTCGGCAGGCGAAGATTTTAAGTCTCTGCTGCCGAAACAGGTCGTTTCGCCTGTTCTTTGGGAAGCCTCGCTACAGGCCGTTCTCGAAACCGGTATCGAAGAATGCATCGAAGTGGGAACCGGCAAAGTACTTGCCGGGACACTCAAACGCGTCCAACGCAAATTCCCCTGCAGCAACTACGGCGACTCCTAGCCCAACGCAGGACGAGCCTACCCCGAGGTAGCACGGGCTGTACCCGAAAACCCATCGCCTCAGCGACCTCCAGAACACAACAGACCAATTCAAGGAATCAGAACGAATGAGTGAAACAGACTTGGGCCTAAAAGTCGATTTGAGTGGTCAAGTTGCCTTAGTCACCGGTGCATCGCAAGGACTGGGTAAAGCTTGTGCAATTCGACTCGCAGAAGCCGGCGCTTACACAATCTGCCTTGCTCGTAGCGAAGAAAAACTACAAGAAACCGTAGCCAACATCCAGGCTGCCGGTGGATCTGCTGAAGTCAAAGCCTGCGACGTTGGCAGGCGTGAGAGCGTTCAATCGGTCTTCCAATACATCAGCGAGAAGCACGAGAAGCTAGACATCATCGTCAACAACGCTGGTATCACTCGGGATACCTTGCTGCCTCGCATGAGCGACGAAGCCTGGGACGATGTCATCGCGACGAATCTTTCCAGCTGCTTCCTATTCTGCCGCGAAGCCTCCAAACTCATGATGGGCTCACGCTACGGGCGGATTATCAATATGGCCAGCGTTTCTGGTCTCAAGGGCAACCCGGGTCAGACCAACTACTCCGCTTCTAAAGCCGGCATGATCGGCCTTACTCGGAGCCTAGCGCGAGAGCTCGGTAAACGAAAAATCACAGTCAACGCTGTCGCTCCGGGCTTTATCGAAAGCGACATGACCAAGGCACTCGGAGACGACGTCCTGAAGCAGGTCAAAAAGCAGATTCCTGCGAATAGGCTGGGCAATCCAGACGACGTCGCCGCCAGTGTTTTGTTCCTGGCAAGCCCAGGTGCGAGCTACATCACCGGCCAAGTTATTACCGTCGATGGGGGGATGATCGCTTAATTCGATCGATTTGGCACAACTTGATGGGTATTGAGCCCCCAAATCCTCGGCTGAGCGGGCTAAGCAGCCTACCTGTATTGACCGACTTTGTTAGAATTCTTTACCTTTCAACCACAACCTACGAACAAACCGCTGTGAAGACCTGGGCGAATGAGGCGATTTAGGTTCACCTCTTATTTACTAGGCTCAGCCCGACAGCATCAAACTACATCTAAATAGCATCCTGGGAGCTTCCTTTTATGGCATCCGTTGAAGAACGAGTAATCGATATCGTGGCTGAACAGCTGGGTGTTGAGAAAGACAAGATCAACTCCGACACTCACTTCGTAAATGACTTGGGCGCTGACTCGCTCGACACTGTCGAATTGGTCATGGAGCTTGAAGAAGAGTTCGACATCAGCATTCCTGAAGATTCCGCTGAGAAGATCCAAAAGGTTGGTGAAGCAGTTTCCTTCATCGAAGGCGCTCAAGGCGACTCTTAGTCGTCTGCGACTTGCCGCAGCATCCTTCAAGGTAACTCGGCATTGGGCAAACGCCAGATCGAGATTTCTCGAATTGCGATCCGAGCCAAATGAGCTGAGCACAGAAATGCAGCGGAGCAGGTTTAGCACCACTCCGCTTTTTTTGTAGCTACTTCGTTTGGCCGTGTTTTTGGCACCAATGACACCTCAAGACAATTCGAGATCCAAGGATCTCTATTTTTTACACCACGCAGTGAAATCTGATCCCAATGAAGCGTCGCGTCGTAGCAACAGGCCTCGGAGTCGTCACTCCACTCGGCAACGAAGTCGATACCTTGTGGCAAAATATCCTCCTCGCCAAGAGTGGTATCAAGCGTTTGAGTTTGATCGACGCGGATCGCTTTAAGATCAATATCGCTGGTGATATCCCTGATTTCGAACCAGGCGAATACTGCGATCCTAAAGACCGCAAGCGACTGGATCGTTTCACCCAGTTCGCCATGTACGCTGGCGGCAAAGCCATCGAGGACTCGGGGCTTAACTTCGAAGACGAAGATTCATTCCGTGTCGGCGTCATCCTCGGTTCTGGAATCGGCGGGCTTTCGGAAATTGAAGTCCAGGTAGAACGACTCCTTTACAAGGGCCCCGATCGAGTCAGTCCGCTGACAATTCCCAAGTTGATGCTCAACGCTGCAGGCGGCAATCTTTCCATCCGCTACGGACTCCGCGGCCCCAACTTCACCGTCGCAACAGCCTGTGCAAGTGCCACCAACGCCATGGGCGACGCACTAAAAACGATCCAGCACGACGAAGCTGATGTCGTTATCACAGGTGGAACCGAAGCAGCCATCACTGCAATGGGACTGAGTGCTTTCGCCAACATGAAAGCACTGTCCGGGCGAATCGATGAACCCGAAAAAGCATCGCGTCCCTTCGACACTGACCGCGACGGATTCGTGCTAAGCGAAGGTGCCGGGATTGTTGTCTTTGAAGAACTGGAACACGCCAAAGCACGTGGAGCCAAGATCTACGGTGAAATCCTAGGCTATGGTGCCAGCGGCGACGGCGGGCACATCACACAGCCCGACGCGGAAGGACGCGGTGCTGCTCGAGCGATGTCCAACGCCATCAACGACGCAGGTATCGATCCAACGGAAATGGATTACATCAACGCCCACGGAACCAGCACGCCCTTGGGCGACAAAGCCGAAACCCAAGCCATCAAGTCCGTTTACGGCGATCACTCTTACGACTTGGCTGTTTCCAGCACGAAGAGTAGCCTAGGGCACGCACTCGGGGCGAGTGGCGGCATCGAGATGGTGCTGACAATGCTTGCCATTCATAACAACATCGTGCCGCCGACAGCAAACTTGGATAATCAAGATCCAGTTTGCGACTTGAACTACACACCGCTCAAACCAGCGGAACGTGAAATCAATACCGCCATGAACAACAGCTTCGGCTTCGGCGGCCACAACGCCAGCATCATCTGCGGCACCCAACGTTAGGCCCAACCCCTTGCGGATGCCGCCGCTTAGCGCATTCGGCTTCTCCAGAGTTCTTTTCTTCGAGCGCTCGTCTTCGTATCGGGATTCGCCAGAGTTCCTCCACACCCCATTATCAGCTCCTACGATCAGAACTTCTGGCGACCTCTACCGCTTGAAAGTCAAAAACTATCGTCGCGAAACTCAGTGATCAATCCGCCGACGACGTAGCCCATGCAAGGGCCCACCAACATCAAAGTGGCAGCGAAAGCGGTATCGAGAAAGCCCGTCAAGCAGAGTACTGCTGACATCACCATTGCGACCACAAAGCCGCACATCCCTCCGACCACTACACTGCGTTTACCTAACATCCGCATGATCAAAACAAACACAATTGCAGCACCAATCGACATCGCAAAAAACGGATGAACGGTGTTGTACATCCAAATACTGAACGCAGAGCAGGTCATAAAGACAAACATCTCCAACAAGCTAAGTTGAAGGTGCCGCTGTTTGGTCTCTCCCCTTAACTTGGGAACTTCAAATTTTTTTGAGTCAGTATTCAACCCGTTTGCTCGCCCGTTCGTTTCCCAAGAGTATCTGTAGGCCGCTAATGAGCGAAATGCCGTTACGGCGTCCCTGATAGCACGCAAGCGAGCGGCCCCTGCGGTTTCTCCTTCCGGTGCTTGCGTTCGCTCTACCGCATTGATGCGAATTGCAATCTCTGCATTAGTCTTGTCCGCGACATTTGCTCAATGGTGGTCAATTGCGGACCACGAATCTACTCTGCGTACTAACACAAAAGCACTTGGATTTCCTCTGCGTCTCAGTGCCTTTGCACGCGGCCAAGGATTTCTGACGAAATTCGCTGCGGAAATCCTATAGCTTCTTTTCCATGATGACATGTGGAATATCAGCTTCCATGAACTCTTCGCTTTGGATGCTGTAATCCAACGCTAGATAAAACGGTACAGCACCACGCTGCGCATGAAACCAGACCTTGTTCAACTCAACCGACTGACGAGCGTAGTCCTCAAATGCCGCCATAATGCTTCGCCCAACTCCATGTCTGCGGTGCTCCGCCAGCACGGCGACGCGGCCGATCCTGCCGTTCTTCTCGACATCCAAGCGTCCCGTCCCGACAGCCTCGTCACCAACAAATGACAATGCCCAGACGCATGCGTCATCACGATCGTCGTACTCATCAGCCGGATCGACCGCTTGTTCGACTAAGAAGACTTCCTTGCGAATGAGTCGAATTTCATCTGCGTGCGAGTTGTAATCCGTAATAATGGTGCGAATATGGATCTTTGAACTCATTGCAACTCTCTTTCGATTCGAGCGACTCGTGAACCCTCAACTCTCACTGGCAATGCTGCTCACTCTCACAGCAGGCTGTTTCACCGTGGCCCAGGAAAAACCATCCAAGACCACCACAGAAAATGTCGAGCACAAATCCTCAGAGTACAAGTATACGAACGCGCTGATCAATTCGACGAGCCCCTATCTACTTCAACACGCGCACAATCCCGTCAATTGGATGCCTTGGGGCCCCGAGGCCTTCGCCAAAGCAAAAAAGGAAAACAAACCCATCTTCGTCTCCATTGGCTATTCGACTTGCTATTGGTGTCACGTAATGGAACGCGAGTCCTTCGAAAATGAAAAAGTCGCAAAAGCCCTTAACGAGAAGTACATCGCGATCAAAGTCGACCGTGAAGAGCGACCGGACATTGACGAACAACTGATGCTGGCGACTCAGCTGATGACGGGCAGGGGAGGGTGGCCAAATTCAGTTTGGCTGACCACAGACGGACGCCCCTGGATGGCAGGGACCTACTTCCCAAAGGTGCAGTTTATTGATGTACTCAACCAATTGGCCGAAGCTTGGACCGAGAAAGCCGATCTCGTTGACCAACAAGCCAACAACTTAGCCAATGCCATTCGCCAAGCTTCCGCGCTCGAGCAACCTGCCAGCGATGCAACAATCGATGCACGTCCGCTTCAACGTGCGATTCTTGAAATGAATCAGATCTTCGACAAACAGCATGGTGGCTTCGGCAAGGCTCCCAAATTTCCTCCGCACGGAATGCTTCGGCTGTTGGCTTGCGCGGCCAAGAATCAAACCAATACATCCGCGCAAGACATGCTCGAAGCAACTCTTGATGCAATGTTCTGTGGCGGAATGCACGACCACGTCGGCGGTGGGTTTCATCGCTATGCCACCGATGAGCGTTGGTTTTTACCGCACTTTGAAAAGATGCTCTACGACAATGCTCAGTTGGTTCACGCCTACACGGACGCTTTCCAGCTTGATCCTCAACCAAAGTATCAAGCGGCCATCGACGATATTTTTGGCTGGCTGCAGCGTGAGATGACGCATCCTGACGGAGCGTTCTACTCTGCAATCGATTCCGAAAGCGAAGGCGGCGAAGAAGGACGGTACTACACCTGGTCTGTCAAAGAATTAGAAGAATCGATTGGCAAGGAAGCGGCTGATTACTTTGCAAGCCACTACAACTTCGAAGCCGACGGCAACTTTACCGAGGAAGCTACGAGACATCGCCCGGGAACAAACATTCCCTTTCTCCAAACAGAAAACTTTGCGGCCAAGCTCAACGATCCAAGGCTTGCCACGTCCAGAAAAAAGCTTCGCGAGAAACGCAAGATGCGTGAGTATCCGCACTTGGATGACAAAATCCTCGCCGCATGGAATGGCTTGATGATTTCCGCCTTAGCTCGCGCAGGACGCGAACTAGACGAACCCAAGTACACAGAGTCGGCCGAGACCGCCGCCAAATTCATAATGAACAACATGATGAAAGAGGAACGCCTACTTCGCAGCTGGCGTGAAGGCGAAGCGTCCTTGCCTGGCTATCTGAACGACTATGCATTCATCTTAGATGGACTAGTCGAATTACATCTGAGTACCGGAAAGAACGAATGGCTGACCAAAGCTGAAACGTTGAGCCAAACCATGGTGGATCTCTTCGAAGACAAACGAAATGGTGGATTCTTCTTTACCAGCAAAGAGCATGAAGAGCTGTTGATGCGTTCTAAAAACTTGATGGGTGGAGGCAATCTTCCGACTGGAAACGGTGTGGCGGTTGGCTCGCTGCTGGTTCTGCACGAATTAACCGATGACTCCAAATACTTGCGAACAGCAGAGAAAGCTCTGCGAAGCTTCTCCGACCTGATGCTCAAGTCACCGCGGCAAGTCGAACATCTCGTTTTGGCCAGTGCTGAGTATCAGGTACTTAGTGAAAACAAAGACGCTATAGGGAACACTGCTACTGACCACAAAAATACATCAGTGCGGGCACAAGTGACGCTTAAGAGTGATTCGCTTACATCTACTGGTAAACTACAAGGCACTTTGAAACTGAGCATCCAACCCGGCTTTCATCTATACACCGCCGAGCCCAAGGAAGCCTTTGGGAAAGACGGCTTCCAACCGCTTTCCGTCTCTCTCACTTCGCTCGACAAAAACCTGAAACTCACTCCGGAATTTCCAGCTGGAAAACAAAAGAAGGATGCGGTCATGGGCAAGGTCATCACCGTTTACTCGGGCGAAGTTAACGTGCCCTTCCAATGCTCTTGGAATTCTCCACCCAAGCCTGGTAAGCAGACAATCTCCCTACAGCTCGAGTATCAAGCCTGCGATGACCAGCGCTGCTTGATTCCTGTCAAAGCACCACTCGAATTTGAAGTCACAATCAAAAAGTAGGCCGATAACGAGCGCCGCACTGTTACGGCATGGAAGCGGAGCTACCCTCCCAGCACATCCTACATTCAATGAGCCGCGATCGCGTAAGCGGCCGAACAGTTTCATGCATGACTACCGACATCTCACAGCGATACGGCTCGAGTCTATCCGGCCCGACAATCTAAGAGTGCTGCCGAACGTCCTGACGACTTCCGCTACCCTACACGGTTCAAAGATTCTGCAGAAAGGGTACATTTCATCGCACTTCTCAAGCGATTAAAATGTATTATCCCACCAGAAATCGTCGAGTTATTCCCCCGCCGCAAGGTTTTCCCGATATGACGCTCGTCGCGGAACGCGTTCTTCAATCCTTTCTCGGACTCGCTCTAATTATGGGCGTTTGCCCGAATCTTCTCCCGGCAGCGGAAGTTGATTTTCGAAGTCAAGTCAAACCAATCTTGTCCGACAAGTGCTATGCCTGCCACGGTCCTGATGCGGGGCAGCGGGAAGCTGATCTGAGATTCGATCTTGCGGCTGAAGCGTTGTCCGACCGAGACGGAAGCCCGGCGATCGTCCCCGGCGATCCCGAGGAGAGTTTGCTCGTCCAGCGGATCCTCAGTTCTGATCGTGATGAGCAGATGCCGCCGTCCGATCACCCGAAACAACTGACGGAATCCGAAAAAAAAATCTTGCGAGAATGGATCACTCAAGGCGCGAAGTGGCAAAAACACTGGTCCTACGAATCCGCCAAAAGAGTCCCAGCACCCCATATGCCTCGTGCCCTCGAGGGTTGGGATCGCAATTTCATCGACCAGTTTATTGCATCGCAGCTAAACGAAGCGAAACTTTCCCCCGCCAAGCCTGCAGAAGCCCGAATCCTGGTCCGTCGCCTTTACCTTGACCTTGTTGGATTGCCGCCGTCGCCCGAAGAAGTCGACGCATTTGTTGCAGATGCTTCCGAAGAAAATTACGAAGCGTTGGTCGATCGCCTGCTCGACTCAACACACTTCGGCGAACGCTTGGCGATGTACTGGCTTGATCTTGTTCGCTACGCCGACACTGTTGGCTACCATGGTGATCAAGATGTTTCCGTTTCGCCTTATCGCGACTATGTCATCGACGCCTTCAATAGCAATATGCCATTTGACCGCTTTACTCGCGAGCAGTTGGCAGGCGATCTCCTACCTGAGCCCACACAAGAGCAACTTGTCGCATCAGGATATAACAAGCTAGGTATGATGTCTGCCGAAGGCGGCGTTCAGCCCGAGGAGTATTTGGCAAAGTACATTGCTGACCGAGTCCGAACGGCTTCGACCGTCTGGTTGGGCTCCACGCTCGGCTGCGCTGAGTGCCATGACCACAAGTTTGATCCCTTCACATCGAAAGACTTCTACCGATTCGCGGCATTTTTTGCAGACATTAAAGAGCGCGGGCTGTACTCCGGTGCGAATCGTGACGGCAACTGGGGGCCCTTCGTCAAAGTCGCTGACAAAGAACTACCTGAGCTACTGAAGCCAATCTCCGAGCGAATAGCGGCTTTGGAAAAAGACCTCTCCGAGTCGACACCTGAGCTAACTGCGGCTCAGAAGTCTTGGGAGTCAGCGCAAATAGCGGAGCTGAATCGCTGGACTATTGCCCAACCGGTTTCTGCGAAAGCCATGCATGGCACGCAGCTGGAAGTCCAGGCCGACCATAGCGTGTTGGCAACGGGCAAGAGCCCAAACACCAATAGCTACGAAATTGAACTGGAACTCGCTGAGGATGGCATCACCGCCATTCGACTGGAAGTCCTCCCCCACGACTCGCTCCCGCAGAAAGGGCCTGGACGTGCCGGGAATGGAAACTTTGTAATCAGCGAAATCCGTGTTTTCCCATCTGATCAACCTAATACACCCGCAGTCCTCGAGAATGCCACTGCCAGCATTGAGCAAACTCAGGCTGGAGCGGGCAATCCTTATAAGAAATGGGCTGCAAAGGCCGCAATCGACTTGGACGTGAAAGGCTCGACCTGGGGCTGGGCGATTCTGCCCAACGCGGGCAAGCCAAGTGTTCTAGTCGCCGAGTTTGCTCAGCCGCTGGCCAACGGCAAGTATCGTGTGGTCATCGAACAGAATCACACCAATCCCAAACACACACTTGGACACTTCCGGCTCGCGTACACCAACGCGGCGAAACCCGTCCGAGCGGAATCACAGGACAGCTTCGACACAAAGACAAAAGAGGCTCTGCTGGCTGAGACACGCACTGCAAACCAAAAGAAGCTCATCGACGACAAATTCCGAAGCATTTGTGCAGAGTTAGCATCTGTTCGTGAGCAACTCGCGGCTGTTAAGAAGCAAAAAACGGATGTCAGTAATCAACATACGCGCAGCACCTTGATCACTGAAGCGGTCAAGCCACGCGAGATCCGTGTGCTGGCTCGTGGCAACTGGATGGACAAGTCTGGCGAAGTGGTTTCTCCAGGAGTACCGCACTTCCTTGAACAAATCGAAAAGTCCGAACGCCCCACGCGGCTGGACCTAGCAAACTGGATTGTCTCGCCTGACAATCCGCTTACCGCTCGAGTCTTCGTCAACCGCCTATGGAAACTTTACTTTGGTTCAGGACTTGCCAAGATGCTGGATGATGTCGGCTCTCAAGGAGAATTGCCAAGCCACCCGGAATTGCTTGACGCCCTCGCGCTTGAATTCATGGAATCTGACTGGGACGTCAAGCACCTGATCAAACTGTTGGTGATGTCAAGCACTTATCGTCAATCGTCGCTGATGCGTCCAGAACTCGAATCGCTCGACCCGTACAATCGGATGCTGGCGAGGCAATCGCGTTACCGCCTGGAAGCCGAACTCATCCGTGACAACGCTCTGGCGATCAGCGAATTGCTAGTTAAGAAAGTCGGCGGACGAAGTGTCAAACCTTACCAGCCTGCGGGACTGCTTCGACATTTAAATTTCCCACGCAGAACCTACCAGCAAGACTCTGGCGACAATCAGTATCGTCGGGGGGTTTACACTCACTGGCAGCGACAATTCTTACACCCTGCGATGCAAATATTTGATGCCCCGGCCCGCGAAGAGTGCACGGCGGAACGAGCTCGTTCCAACACACCACTCGCTGCACTTGTACTGCTGAATGATCCTTCCTACATTGAAGCTGCTAGGCGGTTTGCAGAGAATTCGTTAACGGCGGAATCGGAAACTGATGCACGAGTCCAGTGGATCATGCGACAAGCTCTGTCGCGTGAGGCGACTGCAGAGGAAAGCCAGGTCCTGCTCGGACTGCTTAAAGACGAGAAGCAAAGGTTTGCGACAGAACCCGAAGCAGCCAAGCAACTGTTGCAAATTGGATTGAGCACCGCGAACGCAGAACTCGATGCGGTCGAGTTGGCAGCTTGGACCTCGGTAACACGCGCAGTCCTGAACTTACATGAGACAATCACCAGGAATTAGCCCTCCAATGCGGGCCGGAACCAGCAAAGCGTTTTGGCTAGCGAAGGTGATCCCTCTCGAAATGCGGTAACAAACACAAGAACCGGGGCCAATGACCTGCGGCTGAATCCTATGAATTCTGAGACGAACACACAATTAGAGCAGGCTTACACGAATGCGCTTCGTCGCTCGTTCTTGCGCAACAGTAGCTTTGGAATTGGAGCTGCTGCACTGGCTTCAGTGATGGCTGGCGGTAAGGCTAGCTTGGCCGCTCCAACCGAGGACCTAGAAATCCCAGAGTGGGCAGGTGTGGTGCGACCACTACATCGCCCAGCAAAGTGCAAACGTGTCATTCACCTGTGCATGGCCGGTGGAGCCTCGCACCTTGAGACTTTAGATCACAAGCCCAAGTTGGCCGAACTCGATGGACAACCGATGCCCAAGTCCTTCACGGACGGCCAGCAGATCGCTCAGCTTCAAGGTCAGCGCGACAAACTAAAGTGCCTTGGACCTCAGCATACATTCGCTCCACAAGGCAAGTCGGGGACCAAGATCAGTAGCATTCTTCCCAAAATCCGATCCATCGCAGATGACATCTGCGTCATCAACTCCATGCACACTGACCAGATCAATCACGATCCGGCTCATACCCTGATGAATACTGGAACCAGCATTCCAGGCCGTCCGTCAATGGGTTCTTGGTTGCTATATGGTCTCGGCGCCGAAACTGACAATCTGCCAGGCTACGTGGTGATGACGTCCGTCGGCGGTGGACAGTCTCAACCAATCGCATCCCGGCAATGGCACAGTGGCTTTCTTCCGAGTCGTTTTCAAGGCGTTGAATTCCGCTCCAAGGGCGATCCGGTGCTCTACGTAAACAGTCCCAGTGGCATCAACCTTGCCCAACAACGCAGGTTGATCAGTACAATCCAGTCCTTGAACAAGCTCGGCAACGAACGTTTTCAAGACCCCGAGATTGCGACACGCATTGCTCAATACGAGCTGGCGTTCCGAATGCAAACTAGCGTTCCTGAGCTCATGGACGTTTCGGACGAGCCGCAGCACATTCTCGACATGTACGGCACTCAAGGCGGTGATGGTAGCTTCGCCTCCAATTGCCTCCTAGCTCGACGACTGGCTGAGCGAGGCGTTCGATTCATCCAGCTTTACCATCGTGGCTGGGACCATCACGGAGGGATCAAGAACGGTTCCGCTGTCACCGCAAAGTTAGTCGACCAAGGCACCGCAGCTTTGATCAAGGATCTTAAACAACGCGGCATGCTCGACGATACTCTTGTTATCTGGGGCGGAGAGTTCGGGCGAACACCAATGGCTCAAGGCTCTGGTCGCGACCACCACATCAAAGGGTTTTCAACCTGGATGGCTGGCGGCGGAATACAACCTGGAATGAGCTACGGCTCTACTGACGAACTCGGCTATGCGGCTGTCGAAAATATCGTGCACGTTAATGATCTGCATGCCACGATGTTGCATCTATTCGGCATCGACCACCGCAGGTTGACGTATCGGTTCCAAGGGCGTGACTTCCGTTTGACCGATGTCGCTGGTGAAATCATAAAACCGATCTTGGCTTAGCTCAACTCACCAAAACATTCGGCCACTAATGTAGGCCGTCAACCAGTGCACAGCTGTTGCGGCAATGGCCGCACATCGCGGGTCCAAAGCAAGCCGACGTCTGTGACTGGGCGTTAGACGATTTTTCCGTAGTGGAAGTCGTCAAGACTTTCGGCCTTAGCTGGTTGAACAACAGGCCCTAGATTAGGGCGTTGATCCCTACTGAGCCGAGCTTCTCGTTCCTTGAGGCGACGCACCAATGGGAACACCGAAGGGCAGGGGACGGGCGGCGGTAAGAAAGCCCTCGTCGAACATCCAAGTCTTCAGCTGACGGAATTCGTCAAACGAATCAGGGTAGACCCACACTGTCACCACTGTTTCGCCTGGAGTTCGACTGGCCATCTCGAGACTCAAGCGACCGCTGGAAGCCAAGGCCTCTGCTAATGTCTCGCTCGCTTCATTCCCGGTTGCCTCCAGCTCAAACCGGTCCAGCTCATAGCCGAGAGACGTAGGCACCATGCGGTAGTGCATCAGAAACCCGCCGACTGGCCCTAGAGAATCTTCGACAGGGCGACGACCGGATTTACGACTCAAGGCGAGCGGCACTTCTGTTTTCAAGCTGCCTACTAAGCGATCCCACGGAATCACGCTTATCCTCTTGCCCTTCAGCTGCAGATGCATCTCTTTAGTAAAGACGGTTCGGGCCATTGGAGTGGGTAAATGTTCTAAGACTACCTCGGGACGCTCGCGAGATTCTGCTGCGCCGACTTGCTGTTCGACTTTCTTCAATTCGCTAGAGAGCTTCTGAACCTCTTGAGCCTGCTCAACGAATTCTTTCTGCTTTTCGTCCGCCGTCGCCAGCTCATCCTCGAGTATTTTGCGAGCATTTGAGACTTGATTCAATAGATTGTTCCGCTCGCGCTCACGGTATTCATTTTCATACTCATATTTTTTCAGCTGCGCGACTTGCCTAACAAGTGCCTCAGTCATGGCCTTAGATTGTTTCCCTGCGTCCACCATAAAAGGCTGCGATTCATCTGCAGCTTCAGCCAACTTTTTCTTGCTAATCTCCACCGCATCGTACCGAGCTTGAGTGCCGACCACGACGACCAGGATGATCAGAATACCAACAAGGTTTGCAGTAGTGTCCAAGAACGAATCCTGGCCAACAGCCAGGTCTTGCTCTCGCCGCTTGCTCATCGTGTGCTCCTGGAGGTGGAGTCCGAAGCTGCGGCACGAGTCTGATATGCGGTACCATTCCGCAGTTTGATCTCTAGGCCGCTCCCTTCCATCAAACGCTTGAGTTGATCGAATCGCCATGCCGCTTGAGGAGCGACGTCGACAATTAGAACTGGCTTCCAGTAACCTCCAGCGAGCGCCAAGCCCCAGCTGTCAACCCGATCAATAATAGCTTTGGCTAAAACAACAGCGCGTTGCTCCGGCGTCCCTCTGAACGGAATTGTGACAGCCAAGTTGACGTCACCGTTCTCTGGTAGCAACACCCAACTGTCGACAAAACAATGAAGGTGCACCTTGCGGACTACGGGTGTTTGCGTCCTTGGACCGTCTCGCCAAGCCCAGTTTCGTCCCCGTCGTGCCGCGACGGGGTCAGCCTGTTTGGATTTGTCGTATTCGACGCTCAGACTCAATTGCGGTACCGACGCCGGGTCTTTATCTGGATTTGAAGTGCTGAAGCCTGGGGAAGATCCAGACATCGATTGTCCCATCATCGAAGCCGCGGCGCTTCCACTTCCCGTTTGGCCCGGGTCTCCAGAGTTGCTGCTTTGACTTGGACCGCTTCCAGTTGCATTATTCGCTGAACGAGTCTCGGATGATCCTCCCGATGCTCCCGAGCCCTGTGCAACGAAGCTTTCCAGACTCGGAGTTTGGCCTGAATCGCCTGTGCCGCCCGGCTCTATGCCAGGCGCCTCATAGGATTCAGCCCTGCCGTAGCTTCCGCTTTCTGCCGCCCCACTCTCACTGCGGCCGGCACTTCCTTTCCCACCTTGTTGACCTGCTCCGAGGTTTAAGTCTGCGAGCGATGAGCTTGGGTCGCCAAAAAACGAGCTAGGCCCGGTGCTCGAGCCTGAGTTCCCCCATACTGTACTTTGGCTAGCGTGCAGTAGATCTTTGGGCAGACTGCCGCTGCCTTGGCGATTTTCACCGCCCGGGCTTCTTCTATCTAGACTTGCTGCCCCGGCAATATCCGGTGCACCGATTTGTAAAAACGACCCATTCTCTGAAAGTCCCAAGCTATTACCTGAACGCACATTCCCTGAAGAATGTCTCGTTCCACCAGGAAGTGACGTAATTGCGTCATCGCCCCGCCCCCCACTTCCACCAGTGCGGCCCGAGCCGCCTTGAAGCGGTTGGTATTGCCTCGGCATAGCCCGCGCCAAAGCACTCTGTCGTTGGCGAGCCAGCTCAATGGTACTGGCCAGCTTCTCCTTCAAACCAGGCTCGCCCTGAGGGAACACCAAGTCCAGGTCATTGTCAATCAGTTCGTATCCAAACTGGTCATCCCAACTCGAAAGCGCTGCTCGGGCGAGAGCATAGGTTCGCACACCCGACGGACGAACGAGCAACAATGGATAGGCAGTGCGAGTGATGGCACCGGACTTAGGCTTGTATTCGTTTCGAATAGTCCGCAACACCGCGTCTAATGGATTGCCTGGGCCGTATGGCGGCTGAAGGTTCTCTAAAGTTACCAAAATGCTTTCGGGTTGAACAAGCAATCCATCGGCACGACACTCGAGATAGATAGGGCGCCGGTGTGTACCATTCGGACCTTCGTAGGGAATAACTGCAAACACTGGCTTGTCGCCATCCGGCTTATCAAGTTGCTGTGCGAGTTTCTCTTTTGCATCAGCCAGCTGTTTCTCGAGTTCGGTGAGTTTCTCGCGCTGTTCTTGCTTCTCTTGCTCAGTTTTTACAGAGGACTGAGCCAAATGGATCGCCTCAAAGAGCTCCGTTAATTCCGCCGTCAGCTCGTCGATATGTTCTTCATAGTGTTGCAACATCAGCCTTTTTTGTTCAAGCTTGAAGCGCTGATCATCAAGTTGCTTTTGCTGTGCTCGCAACTTAGCGGCGGCCAGACTCTGCAATTCTTCCCTCCGCTGCTTGGCGACTTGAGCTACTTCCTTCGCCGTGACTTGAGCGTCGGAGACGATCAGCATCAGCAACAGAACGAGGGCTCCCATCGTACATAGCAGCACTGCCAGAAAGGGGAACAGAGAGGGTGCAAGCTGCTCACGTTTCCTCCGAGCAGCACTCATGCGGCTTTACCCTTGGGCGCATTTTTCGAACTCGAACCCGTGCAATTTGCTGGAGTCTTTGCTTCCTTTCGAGCAGCAAGTTTTGCCCGAGGCTTGATACTTGAAGTGTTTGTCATGGCCTTGCTAGCTGTTCCAGAATTCGCTCCGGCGATCCCGTCAGCAGCATCAGTCGTTTCGGCCCCCTTAGCCAATACCTGCTGATGCTGTAGTGTCTCAAGGCCCTGGTTCAAAGCATCGATCGACTGGGCAACACAGTGGGCTGCCTCCTCGAGTTTCGTGTACCTTTGCAACTGTTCGCCAGTGCCGGACGCGGAATTATCCAGACCGGCGAGTTTTCGAATGGAAAGTGTTAGTTGGTTGACTCCTTGCATAAGGCCGTCGAGTGTCTGGCACTGCGAGGAGATTTCTTGCTGCTGAGCCAAGGTTTGCCGCGTTTGCTGCGACATTGAGGTTTGCCATTGTTGTACGCGAGCGCCAAACTGCGAATCAGCCTCCACTTGCAGTTTTCGCAACTGGACTACGTGCGTTTCAAGTGAGGCGTGCAGGGAAGCTCCCAAGGCTGTATCTATTTCAGAAGCAATTTGTTGCATCCACAAGGTCCACTGCCGATGCGTCTCCTCCATCGTCTCACGCCAAGTCTCAGACTGCGACAGCGTTAGCTGCCGCAGCTCCAAGATCAAGGTCTCTGTCATTTCTCGAACGGGTGCAAGCAATGATGCTTCGCTGTCGTTCAAGTCACCACCTGCAAACGGCACCAAAAGTTGCTGGCAACTATCAGTGATCTGCGACAAGACTCCTTGCTCCAGCCGGCTGATCGCAAATTGGATAAACATCAACACCACAGTCAGGATTAGAGCCGTGGCTGTGGTATCAAAGGCAACGTAGAGTCCAGCAGTCAGCTCATTCATGGCTTGCTGCTGCTGCGTCGCTAGGCGTTCTGTGTCAAGCTGCCCCAGTGTTTGAGAAATACCGAGTACCGTTCCGAGGAATCCCAGCATGGGCATGGCCCAGTTGATAATCCTCAGCAGGCTATAGCTCTCATGCTGGCGGTCTTCTTCCTGCTCTGCGTAGTGCTTTAGATCGGCTTCCAGCTGATGGCGTTTGCCTCGGCTCTTTTGCAGTCCCACAACAGTTTGAATCCGCCGACCAAACCAAGACTGGGCAATTGATGCTGGCAACGCTCTCCAATTGGCGTCGAGCCAGCCGGGGCGATCCTGCGCGGCAACATCTCTGCCTTCTTGGGTCAAATTACGAAGCGCCGAAGATGCGCGCTCAAAGAGTTGCTGTTGCCCAAAGCTGCTCAGCCATTTGAAGGCAAGTGTGACCAAGCCCACAAAGAACAGCGCAATACAAGCAATTGCGACCGGATGATTTAAACAGTAGCGGCGAAGTAGAACGCTATTCAGTGGACCAGCAACGATAGCTGCGAAGAACAGCAGTGAAAGCAGAACGCCGATGACGAGAATCGGTAACAGACTCTGCTTGAAGCTCGCTGGACTCGTCCGCCTCTTGTTCACAACCGCATCCCTTGTAGCACCTGATCTAACGATTTGCCTCTGCGCGCACGAGCACCCAGCAGATCCAAGCGTGGCGGATTGTGAAGAACGTGGGGGACCACGTCTAGATCGATCCAAATGCTTGCGCGAGATCCGATAAGCGCGGGCCAGTGAGCTCTGGAATAGAGGCTCTAGAAGCCACTCTCTGGCTCTGGCTTTCACACAGAGGAGCAAGTCCCACATCGAACTGCAACTCTTGCCGGCCTTCGGCGGTGTGGCGTCCCTGCAAGCGGTTTCCTGGGAATCGCTCAAAACTTGCTAGGCAAAAAGGCTCGAATCACGGCTTCAGGAAAAAGAACACTTTTTCAGTTCGAACATGGGGGTAGGCCTGAACAATCTTCAGAGATACGACGCCGTTGTGAACTTTCCCATACAGCGCGCAACCAAATGTTTGTGCAAACTCCGGCAAAACATAACCTGCAGGTTCTTGTCTCGGCGATGGCTTGTTTTCTAAACGGTCGCTTCGCCAGTCTCATCTTGACTTTGATTGACTCACCTCATGCGTTGTTGGGCTCTTCCCAAGCAGTGACTGGTGTGTCGTAAGCACAGGTAAAATTATCTGTGACAAACCGCTTCGAAAGGCCTCGTCTCATGAAGTTTCGTTTCCGTTGCGCGAATCTGCTGATAGCAGCATCGGCGTTCTTACTCTCTCTAACCTGCTCCATGCGGGCGGAGGCGAATGTAATTTTCTCCGCCTCGAATGCTGTGCTGGAAGCAAGCTCGCTAAGCTCAAGCTCGGTGATCTCTGGTAGCCTTGCGAGCACTTTTGACCAATCAGGACTCGTTACCGCCTATAATTCTGGCACATCTTCCTTCGCCGGCTACATCGCCTCAAACCCTCTTCACACAGCAGTACCTGACTCAGCAGAGTTGAAGATTACTGGGACTCCACCGATTACCATCACGTACATCTTGCCAGAAGCAATTGATCTGACTCACATCGCATTATGGAATGAGGACCAAGATGGAGTTGCACTTTTCAACGCCTTAGCATCCTCTGATGGAGCGATTTTCGTCAACATAGTCAACAGTGCATCGCCAACGAACAATCCGGCAGGATCCCCGTACGGTCCAGATGTCTACAACTTCGCAGCCGTTGAAGATATAACGCAAGTACGTTTTGAGTTTTTCGGCCCAGGCAGCACTGGCGGTCTATCCACGTCGGACACGACGGTTGCGTTGGGTGAAGTTGCATTCGGTGGAACCAGTTCGAGCGCTGGCGTAGTCCCCGAGCCAACTAGTTTCGCCATCTGGGGACTGATGGTCGGCGCCGTTGGTTGCGTGAGACGTCGCATGGCCTAACCATGGCTTCGCTTGTTTCATCTATTCAAAACGCCTGGCACGACTCGCGAGAATTGCGGGTCGCCCAAGGTTGAAGAGCGACGATAGAGTTAGAAAAGACCCTGGGGATATCCTCGGGGTCTTTTAGGTGGCTCTCAGAGCTACTTTGCTTTTGAGGTGTGTTCCGCCCTTGGAATGCCCTGGACAGCGTTTGTAGGCTACGACTAGAACAAGCTTCACAAAGATTTGTGGGATTCCAGATTCAAGGAAGAGAACAATGAGCTCATGGAAATTAATTGCTCTTTTCACGTTAGCTCTGTGTACCGCCTCAGCTCTCAGCTGGACGCCCGCTCCTGCCCACAGCCAGGCTCCCTCTCCACAGCCCCCGGGACAGAGCCTTCAAGTTGTTTCTTCAACAAATGCCACTGGCAGTCAGCAGATCGTGATCGTGGATAGCGAGCGGCGTGCTATCGCGGTATACCACGTCGATCCACGGCAAGGACGGCTTTCGCTGAAAAGCTCTCGCCAGATTGACTGGGACCTGCAGATGGAACACTTCAACGGGGAGTCCCCCCTTCCCAGTGAGCTTCGAAGTCTGAAGCCCTGAAAATCCTCCGAGAACCGCCCCCCCTGCGGAAAAGCGGAAACCACCCAAAGAGCGAGAGAACCAACAAAATCTTTCCGGTTCTGACGCTCAGGTAGATTTTGCCGGAATTATGGGACAACCCTGATGACCGGCAGCTCCGGATTGCTCAAATTCATAGGGCAAAAGGTTTCGTTTTCCTTGGCGTTTTGGTTAGGATAGGTAAATTCGAAGGGATGCGTTCTACACTTAGGTAGGCGTTTGTCCTAACCATACCTTTTCTGACTTTCTGTCGCAGTTCACACCGTGGCTTGAACACGTTGTTCGAATAGCTTAGGAGTTTCGCTAAATGTCCAATTTCGTTTCGCTCGACGACGCAGCAAAAAAGCTGAATAAATCTCCTGAAGAGCTTGTAGAGATGCTCTCCCGCGGAGACATTTTTGGCTACCGAGATGGCAGCAGCTGGAAGTTCAAGCCGGAAGAGATTGATCGTGTTGCTTCGGAGAGCATGGATGCATCAGACGAGAAGTCTTCACTGGTTGGTGACTTCGACTCACAAGCTGGCAGCGATCTTTCCTTGGTTCCAGATGGGAACGACAGTGATGTTCGATTGGTTGCCAATGACGCTGATGACCTGAAAGTGGCTGATGACGCCTTGGGAGCAGGGGACGAAGAAAGTGACTTGGTCATCGAGGGCAGTGACCTTGAGTTAGCGACTGCCGGTGGTTCTGACGAAGTATCCGGTTTGGATCTCGGAGGAGAAGCAGACGTCATGGGCTCCGACCTGAATCTTGCCGAAAGCGGGTTGATCAGTGGTGATAGCGACGCTTCTGGTGCACTTGGCAGTGACCTTGAACTCGCGGGCGACGACGACGACTTAGTCATCGGAAGCGGGAGTGACTTGGCGCTTAGTACCGACAGTGGTATCAACTTGATGAGCCCTGCCGACAGTGGAATTTCACTCGAGGACGAGCCACTTGATTTGGCAGCTAGCGGTATTTCAGGTTTGGATTTGGCAGCCGAGGGCTCGGACGTCAACGGTTCCGGAGCTGGTTCTGCTGTAGACTTCCAACAAGACGAAGAATTCCAGCTTTCGCCCTCTGGCGGCTTAGAAATGGATGACGACAGCGGCTCTCAAGTAATCGAACTTGAGGACTCGGCTGATTTTGGCGATGCAGCTGTTCAGTTGCCAGCTGACGAAGGGTTTGACGCATTTGCTGACGTTGATGGCGGCGGAGGACTGGAAGAGTCGGATGCACTCGGTGGAGCTGCTGCTCCAGCAGCTGGTGCTGCGGTTGCGATGTCTTCCCCCGAAGTCCCATACAGTACATTCCAAGTTGGCGTGCTGCTTTTGATACTTCTACTCATGTGCATGTCCGGCATCCTTGTTACCGATGTTGTTCGAAACCTATGGGCCTACGAGGCAGGTGAAAGCAGCATCACCAGCGATTTCACTGTCATGGTCCTGAGTGCATTTGGACTTTAGCGAGTTCACAGAATCTTGTTCAACGAAGGCAGCCCTATTGGCTGCCTTTTTTCGTGCGTCTGTTGACTCATGGCGTTTTGCTGGCATTGCACGCTTTGGGCACAGGCCAAGCGCTCTATCGTGCAATACGCCAACTTTGGTAGCGTTTCTGGCTCCAGCTTAGCCTCAACCTGCCAGCCGTTCGAAGGAGTCGAAGCATGACTTCATCGCTAGATCAATCAAAATCTCTAACCGTTATTGCAACGCGTCTCCGCTATCCGCTCCTACTTACTTTGGCAGGCCTGCTTTGCGGTTCAGTTACCGGCTGCAGTTCGCTAAACATTCGCGGAGGACAGATCAAAGAGTTGCAAAGCGAAAACCAACGGCTCATGACAGAATATCGCGCTGAGAAAACCAGGCGTGAGCAAGCGGAGCTCGCACTCAAGCAGATGGAAAACAGGTTAGCGCAAAGCGAGAAATTAGTCGCGCGTCGGTATGGCCCCACCGCTCCAAGAACCCCAAGTAACACGCCTTACAATTTTGGTAGCTCGAATTCAGGCACGGGGACGCTGAATGGCTTGGGTGAGTCATTTGGTCGCGGTTACGGTTCGCCCGACGATGCTGGAATGCGGTGGCAAAGCAGGGTCGGTCGCTGACGCTGGCTTACTACAGCTTCTATTAAGAATCTCTTCTACACCCTGCAATTTCTCGGCAGCAGCAGCAACAATATAGATGGGCAGGGTTTTATACCGCGGCCCGTGGAGAATTGGGTATTTTCCTGTGCCCTTTGACGTCCAGGCGGTCGCTCCCCATGTGACAGGAACGTAAAATCCAGCCGTCGAAGACCACAAGCCGAAACTAAAGCGGCTAAGTTTGGATCAATTGCGCTGTTCCCACCTCCCTTTGCAGTGCACACAACTTGGCCCACGACCTAAAATTAAGACGGCCTTCCTTAATGATTTGGGTCGCATTCTTGTCGACCGACCAAATTGAGCCCCTGAGATGAAGGCTGCAATTTTCATGCTGCGCCCCGTCTGGAACCTCCATAATCTTTGCTGCTGTAACCCATGCAACCCCTTCACCACGTTAAGCGATCCACAACCGCTGCTGCACTTTTGTCGCTCTTGTTTCTCGCAGGCTGTGGGGAGCAGGAGAAAATTCGCAAGTACACCGTAGCCAGGTCCGACCGGGCACAGAGTATTTTTCCTCCACCGGCTCCGGCCAAGACCGAAAAAGCTTTAGGCGCTATCATTCCTCACAACGAATCAGCCTGGGCATTCTTTCTTCGTGACGATCCGGAGTTAGTGGATCAATTCGAAGCAGAGTTCCGATCGATGGTTCTTTCCCTCAGATTCCAAGGTGATGAACCAAGCTGGGACAGTGCCGAAGGCTGGAATTCGAGACTGAGTTCAAGCGGCTTCATATACGCCGAAATCCTCAACGAGTCTGCTGGCTTGCGAGCCACGGTTACTTTGATGCCCAAACACGAAGACGGCTGGAACGCGACGGTGCAAACGAATGTAAATCGTTGGCGTGGTCAGTATGCCATGCCCAAACAGTCTTGGGAACAAATCGAGCCCTCGCTCGAACCAGCCACAGAACTGAACGAAGGAGAGTCCAAAGCCTACTTCGTAAGTTTTACCGGCAAACGCAGTGGCGGGATGGGCGGCCCATTCCAAAACATGACGTCGCGTCCTGAACCCAAGCCTCCCAAAGTAGCTCGCAAGCCCAAGTCTGGCCTGAATTTCGTTGCTCCCGAAGGATGGGAAGAACAGGATGTCTCCGCCAGTCGAATGCGGCAAGCGGCTTTCACTATCACATCGGGTGACGAAACTGCCGAGCTTGCGGTCCTTGTTGCAGGTGGTGACATCGCAGCCAACATGGGCATGTGGTTTCAACAAGCGGGACTAGACAAGACCGATGAAGCGATTCAGTCGACCATCTCAGGGGCACAGCGCATCGATGTCAACAAGACGACTGCTAACATTTACTGGATCGGCGACAAGGAAAAGGAATCGAACACCTGCATCTTAGTCGCTGAAGTTCCTTGGAAAAAAAATGAGTCACTTTTCGTCAAGCTGAAAGCAAGCTCGAGGTTAATCGAGCAACAACGCACTAAGTTTGACAGCTTTATCGGCTCGATGAGTTGGTAACCCGCCCGTAGCCTCCTGCCACATTCCTAACGAACTCAACTCCTCCAACGCGAGGGAAGAAAAAATGGCGACTGCAACATTCGAAGCGGAAAACAGCAAGAGTATCCCGAGCTTCTCACCGTTTACGATCTTAAAGGCACTCGGCTCGCTCAAGATCACCGTAGCGATGTTCGCACTCGGTATCCTGATCATCCTGTTCGGCACCTTAGCTCAGGACGAGATGGACTTAACGGGCGTCAAGAAGGCCTACTTCACCTCTTGGATTGCATACATCCATATCGATGTATTGTTTCCAATCACCCTTAGTCCTCATGACACTCCTTACTGGGGTGGTTTCTACTTCCCTGGTGGTGCAACCATTGGTTTAGTGCTACTCATCAACTTGATTGCTGCCAAAGCAACACGTTTCGGCATTCAAGCAAAGGGAGCTCAATTATCTACTGGCGTCATCGTTAGTGCCATCGGGGCAGGACTAGTGACGGCGGTCATTATGAGCGGACATGCCACGTCGGGACTCCAAGGCAAACCACCGATAGAATACGACACTCTGTGGAACCTGATGAGGTTCGGATGCGCTACCCTTGCGGCAGCGATGATCGGATATTCGATATTTGCGAAGGTCCCGCCTTTGGCGAGAAACCTTAGCATCGGAGCCGCCGTGATTCTCACATTGCTGTCCATTGCCCTTATCACAGACAAGTCACTACAACTTGACGATTCCGGACTCCGTATCGTTTGGCAGCTTCTCCAAGCCTCAGTCGCATCGCTCGTACTACTTGCGGGGCTGTGCCTACTCTTCAAAAAACGCGGTGGCAACGTATTGATCCACATTGGTGTCGGCCTGCTGATGGTCGGTCAGTTTGTTTTTGGCGACCGCCAGATCGAACAACGCATGACGATCATTGAAGGTAGGAGCACCAACCTCGCCTTCAACATGGAAAAGCTCGAGATCGCCATTATCGATGTTAGCAATCCCGCTGAAGACGTTGTGCATGTTGTTCCTGATTCCACCTTCAAACGAGTCGCAGGTACCGATAAGCTGATCGAAGACGAAGTTCTTCCCTGCAAGCTACGCATTAAAGCCTTTTACAAAAACAGCAAGATTGAAGCCGCCCTGGAGGGAAGTAAGAACCTTGCAACAGCTGGATTCGGGGTAGAGAATCGCGCTGTCGAAGCCACGCCGGTTGGTGGGGCCGTAATGAACGCCATCAATCTTGCCTCGGCCTATGTTGAAGTGCTCGATAAACAAGGCGTTTCATTGGGTACATACCTCCTCTCCCAAGAACGCAACGACACATTACATATTTACATGGGAGGAACTGGAAATAGTCCTGAAGAAGTCGAAATAGACGGGAAGAAGTTCGAACTTGCATTACGTTATCGCCAAGAGCACAAGCCCTACGATATTTTCTTAAAGGACGTGGTCCGCATTGATTACACAGGCACAGATACCCCGCGTGACTACTCTTCCGTGATCGACATTATCGACCGCGAAACGGGAGACAGCCAAGAAGACAAGACTTGGATGAACAATCCGATTCGCTATCGCGGCGAAACCTTCTATCAAAGTTCCTACAGCAAAGTCCCAACCAGCAGGACTTCAACGGTTGAGGTCACAGGCCTGCAAATCGTCGAAAATGCGGGCTGGGTGATACCCTATGTTTGCTGCATGATGGTGCTCTGGGGAATGGCCGCCCACTTTGGCGAAGCCTTCTTCCGATTCGCGAGTCGCCTCGAACGTGAAGAACGCGTTGCTAGGAAAAAGGGAATTATCAAGCCCACTTCGCTGCCACTGATCTTCGGAACCGCAGCCGGCGGCATAGCCCTGCCCGTCATCGTCGCAGCTTCGCTGGCGATGCCCAAGCGCTATGAGTCGAGTCAGATTGACTGGAATCGCGTGGCTTCGATACCGGTGCAGGACAAAGGACGAATCAAACCACTCGACACAGTTGCCCGCCATTTGCTTAAGACTTTTGCAGAGCCGATCTTTGGAATGACTCCAACGATCAAGGACAAAGAGGGTAACAAGTACTCTCCTAGCCAATGGTTCCTCAGCGTCCTTGCCGGGAAACCTTGGACCGTCGATGCCGAGATTTTCAGAGTGTACAACCAGTCTGTCAAGAACTTTCTCGAGCTCGACCCCAGCCGCGAGAGCTCGCGATATTCCTATCGGGAAATCATCCCCAAGATGGAAGACCTCAGCCTGGAGATTCAAGAGATACGGAAGCGCCCTGCGGAGAAATGGAGTTTCCGCGATCAGAAGCTCGTCGACGTTTATGGAAAGATCAATCTGTACTTCGGTATCAGCCAGAGTTATCGAGACCCCATGCCAGCTTTCGCGGCAGACGACCTCAATTCCACTGAGGAATTGCAGGCGTTTGCTGAAGCGTTCCGTAGAGCTCGATTCCAAGCGCAAGAGTTGCAACAAGGCAACCCTCCCGCGTTGATCCCTCCGCCGGGCGAAGCCACCAAGGAGAATTTAGCGAGTGCAAAGTGGCAAGCCTACGGGCCAGCCATCATGGATCAGCGGATTGAAGTAATATCCAAAGGCGACGATTTCGAAGAAAACGAAGCTGTTAATACTTTGGCTGAGATCCTTGCCAAATATCAAGTTGATGACGTGCTCGAGACCAACAAAGCGATCAAGAAGCACGTCCGATTACTTGAGGACATGCCGCTCGCCGCGACTCAGATGAGCGGTAGCGCAGCGGAAGCGTGGCTGAATCGATTCAGCCCAATTGTACAAGGCGTTGCACTCTACATTTTTGCTATCACGCTTGGACTGATAGGAATACTCCTCCGCAACAATACAGCAATACGAATGACTACTTCGTGGATGATAGTCGGTGTGCTGGTCATTCACTCGATTGCAATCATCGCCCGAATCTACATTTCAGGCAAAGCTCCTGTTGTCAATCTTTACTCAGCTTCGATCTTCATTGGCTGGGTAACGGTGGTCGTAAGTTTGGTGATGGAGTACATCTACAAGATTGGGATTGCCAACTTGGTTGGCGCACTCATTGGTGCATGCACGCTGAGTGTCGCAGGCTTCTTAGACACCAACGATACGATGGCGGTACTTCAAGCTGTGCTTGATACGCAGTTCTGGCTCTCCACCCATGTCGTTACCGTCACTGCTGGCTATGGTGTTACCTACCTAGCAGGTTTCTTGGGCTTTGGCATTTTGCTCATGCGACTATTCACCAAATACGATTCCTATCCGCAAGAAAAACGCCCCAAGAAGGCACAAGCCTTGCAACGCATCATGTACAGCATGTGCTACGGCGCCGTCTGTTTTGGCATCTTCTTCAGTTTCATTGGAACGGTCCTTGGCGGGCTATGGGCCGACGATAGCTGGGGGCGTTTCTGGGGCTGGGATCCAAAAGAAAATGGTGCCATGATGATCGTAATGTGGAACGCATTGCTTCTTCACGCTCGCTGGGACAAACAAGTGGCCGAGCGCGGCTTCGCTGCTTTGGCGATCATGGGCAACGCCATCACTACCTGGTCTTTCTTCGGCACCAACCAACTCGGCATCGGGCTGCATGCTTATGGTGGCGCGGCCGTGGGGCAGGATGAATCAGCTCCCACACTGAACAAAGATCTTTTCGAAGCGCTCCGTGAAAACGGAAGTTACTACACGACTTTCGGTTTCATCATTTTCAATATCGCGTTTATTCTGCTCGCTCTGTTCATCACATCACTGTTCAAACAACGGGCAAAAGCGTCCGAGTAACAGTGACGGCTCGCCAGGAATTAGCTTTGAAGTCTGATACTGCATCAGGCACGGCTCAATCTGACAACGTCCCGGACCTATGGAGCTCGGGGCGTTTTCAAATCGTGCTTGCCGCGCTGATGTGGAGCACCAGTGGCTTCTTTGCCAAAGCTCCCTGGTTCGACGCGTGGCCAACGGAAACACGCGGCCTCTTACTTGCCTTCTGGCGAAGTTTTTTTGCATGCTTAATTCTGGTACCCATGATCCGTCGGCCACGTTTTCAGTGGCAGATGATTCCGATGGTAGTGTGCTTCGCCACCATGGTTTGGTCGTTTATGACTGCCATGGTGCATGGCCCGGCGGCGAACACGATCTGGCTGCAGTACCTCAGCCCTGCCTGGGTTTTGATAGCCGGGGTGTTCCTGCTAAAGGAAAAAGTCACACCAGCAGACTTCCGAATGTTCGGATTCTGCCTAGCTGGTGTCGTACTCATTCTGGCAATGGAACTTCGATCGGGTGCACCGATGTATGCAACCTATCTCGGCATCCTATCTGGAGTGACATTCGCGGGTGTAGTGACTTGCATTCGCAGCTTGAAGGATGCCGATCCTGCGTTTCTTATCACCCTGAATCATGGCGGCACAGCGCTGGTGCTCTCGCCTTGGGTCTTGAGCAACACCGAATCTGTTTCAGTCGGCAGCTACGTCGCACTTGGCATGTTTGGCGTGTTTCAGATGTCGATTCCCTACGTACTTTTCGCGCGGGGCCTAAAGACGACTTCCAGCCCCGAAGCTTCAATTCTGACTCTAATTGAGCCAATTCTTGTGCCGCTTTGGGTCTTCCTCGCCTGGCGGAATCATCCCAGCTACGACGCTCCACAGTGGTGGACTCTCGCAGGAGGTCTCTTAATCCTTACGGGACTCATCGCGCGATACCTCCCACAAATACTCGGAGGAAACCGCGCGACGACGACGGATGACGCACTCGACGCAGAGGAATCTTAAGCTACCTTCTGGGCCTGCCGGGCTATCGGATCACGCGTGAGCGCAGGCTTTGAAGACGAAGGCCAGGGCCAGCAAACCGATGGCGAGCACAAGAATTCCCCCCCAAGACCAACGATTACAGAGAAGCGATTACGCCTACCGAAATTGCAGCACCAGCCTGAAGCAAGTTTCGCACCACAGCCGTCAGCCGATATCCCCCACGGTGAGATGAATAATCAAAGTTGAGAAGTGTCAGCTCGTAATCCGTCCATTGCTGCGATTATGAATTACAAGCAATTACACCTCTGAGCCTGTAGTACGCACGAATAACCAAACTGGAATGTACTGGCTTGATCCTCAGCTGTAGCTTGCCTATGGTCAACAATCTTTCGTCTTCGGCTTGCCCCAAAACAGGTTCCCTCTGCTGGAGCTCGCCCAATCTTTTCGAAAGTAGTCGAAGCACTGTTTCCAATGGCGATGGAGAAAAGTCAATGAGGCGGTTCTCGGTCAAGATCTGCTCGAGTTGAGCTTTCAATGCAAGAACATAAGTCCGGAGTGTTCTTGTAGCATTGCGAATGCTACGGAGATGAATTGAATAGTCAACTTTTCGCATCGAAGGCGTAACGGCCAGTGCATGCGCAATGTAGCACTAACCAGTAACAGATCTCCCTAAACTAATAGGAATCATGATCAAAGAACACAACTCATTTCACGAGATGCTCACGGAAGAAACGATCGCTGCGTTCAACCATTTGATCAAACCAGATTTGCTTGCCTAAGAAAGGATGCGGCGCGCTGTCAACAACGGTCATACCAACAGAAATCCCCAACAGTTTCGCCTTATGCCGAAACTCCTCTGCGCGAGTACTCTCATCGTCCATTTCCCCGGTAATATACCAGCAAGGCGGATCAGACGCATCTAAATGCTCCAAAGGAGAAGCGAGTTTGTAGGCGGCGGGATTCTCGGCCTGGGAACCACTCAAGAAATCCTTCCAGATACCCCCACGAGCCTGGCTCGCAGAAACTTCTCGATTGCGAAGGGACATCAAGTGTGACTGAGCGCCCATTGGCACGGCGGCTTGAATGGTACTGCTGAATTCCACATTGCCTCCTTTGCCTTCCAGCTCCGGAACTCCTCCAGAGGTCGCCAGTAGCGCTGTCAGATGTCCTCCGGCCGACAGCCCGATTGCACCAATATGTTCTTCGTCAATCCCAAGCTCATCGGCATTTGCACGCAAGAATCGAACAGCAGCTTTACAGTCATGAATCGCAGCGGGAAAGGGAGCTTCGCCGCTGAGCCGGTAAGAGATGGTGGCTGAGACATACCCACGAGCCGCAAGAGCCTGAGCGATATTCGCGTGGTTCCTGCGATTCCCCTTCGCCCAGCCACCTCCATGAATGCATACCACCGCCGGCAACTTGCCCCACGCCGCCCTGGGACGATAAATATCCATCTCCAACTTGCGATCCCCGTAGCTGGCGTATGTCACATCGAGTCGCTCATGCAGTGAACTCTTGACGTCATCGGAAATTACCGTGCGACCATCTTGGCTGCGTTCTTGCAGCCCCGCATCGCGAGCATCCAGTGTCATTTCTTGCTGAAAAAGAACTGCCATGCCTCGCAACTTTCGCGAGATCTCTCCGTTTCGAACTAGCATCGTTTCGCCTGGATCATTGGATAGATCGTAGAGTTCGAGACTCGGGTTTAGGTAGAGCTTCCAGTTTTTCCAGCGGACGGCCGATAAAGCACCTTGGCTACCGTGATAGAAAAATGCATCGTTGTACTCATGCCTCTTGATAAGTGCCTTCCATTCCTCAGGTGGAGCCCAGCGACGGCGAAGCGGAACTTCAGCATTCAAGGACTCGTTCAATCCTGGTGTTGGAACTGATTTTGTCTCGCCTTTAAGGAGCGGGCTGATGTCTCGGCCATCGATCACGTGGCCATCTGGTACTTTGATCCCGGCCAGTGTTGCCAATGTAGGATACCAGTCCATCGCACGAATCACGGCCGATGACTCGGCACCTGACTGCAAGCCGACTCCCGGACCCCAAGCAATAGCAGGCACACGAATACCGCCTTCGTAAGTCGACAGCTTGCGTCCCCGGATTGGCTGATTGGGGGTACGCCCAGGACCACGACCATTGTCTGAAGCGTACACGACCACCGTACGATCTTGCAATTCATTCTCTTTTAGAGTTTTGAAAAGCCGGCCAACATGATGATCCATCTCTTGAATTGCATCGCCATAATCACCCCACCTCGACGTCCCTTTGAATTCCTCACTCACGCCCAAAGGTTTGTGCAACATGGTGTGTGGCAAATAGAGGAAAAAGGGCTGCGACTTATTCTTCTCGATGAATTGAATCGCCTCATCGGTATAGAGTTTCGTCAGCTCGGCTGGATCTGCTGGCTGCTTCACAACATCGTCGTTTCGCATCAGTGGTACGCCTTCATCACCGAAGTAAACCACTTCGACGGGATCCAGATTGTGCAGCAAGCCAAAGTAGTGATCGAAGCCTTGATTCTTGGGCAAGAATGGCCCGCTGAAACCCAAGTGCCACTTGCCAATGCACGCGGTTGCATAACCGTTTTGCTGAAAGAGCTCAGCCATCGTCAGTTCGTTGGGATGGATGCCGGAATCTGAATCAGCGCGATGCACCCAGATGTGATTACCAACTCGCCGCGGATAGCATCCGGTCAACAAACCTGCCCGAGAAGGACTGCAGATCGGTGCTGCAGCATAGTAATCGGTGAAACGGGTTCCCGCCTTGGCCATCACATCTATGTTGGGAGTCTCAACCTCGCTCGCACCATAGCAGCCGAGATCGTAGTACCCTTGATCATCTACGAAGATGAAGATTACATTCGGCGGACGATTCTCTACTCCAGCTGCGACTGCGGACGCGCCGAATAGTACGGAGACGAAGAGAAAGGCCAAAAGAAAGCGGCCTCTGAGCCAAGAAAAAAGCATCTACCTTCTCCGAAATTTTGACTTCACGGGATCCTCGTATTCTAGTCGAACAGCAGAGGCAAGTAGGCTGTAACAGGCGCCGAGCTGTTACGGCGGGAATACAACTTGCCAACTCATAAGCATTTACGACTTCCGCTAGGCCGCCGGAACAGCGCTACGCTCGTTCGCGGCCCACAAAACTGTGAACGCATAAAAAAAGACGCGTTCAATGACGCGTCTTTTGAGAAGTAAAAATTAGCGATTTGTGCCTACAGCCAGCCTTGGGCGACCAGTGAGAATCTCACGACGAGTCCAGCTACGACGACGCTCACCATACTCATCAGCTTCAGCAAGATGTTCAGACTTGGTCCGCTGGTGTCTTTAAACGGATCACCAACGGTGTCGCCAACAACCGCTGCCTTGTGAGCATCCGAACCTTTGCCTCCAAGTTCACCGCTTTCGATATACTTCTTAGCATTGTCCCATGCTCCACCCGAATTGGACATAAAGATCGCGACACAGAATCCGGCCGAAAGTGAGCCCGCAAGTAATCCAAGAACGCCGCCAACACCTAGTAAGATTCCAGTGACCAGTGGAGTGGCCAGCCCAAGAATCGATGGCAGCACCATCTCCAACTGAGCCGCCTTGGTACTGATTGCCACTGGCCTTTGATAATCCGGCTTCGTCTCACCTGTCAGAATTCCAGGCGTTTCTTTAAGCTGCCGACGCACTTCTTCAACCATTCCTTGCGCCGCGCGGCCGACGGCTTTCATCGTCAAAGCGCAGAACACAAAGGTGGCCATGGCTCCAATAAACAAACCAATCAGAACGCGAGGATTCATCACGGTCGCGTTATAATAGTTCGTGAAGTCGACCAAAGTCGCAGAATGCAAACTCGTCAATTCGCCGCCGTCGACAAACGATGCCGTCGCGCTGTTCTCGCCATCTTCGCGAGGTTCCATCAATGTTGGTTCGATCTTAGCTGGACCATTGGAAAAGCTGATGTCGCCCCAAGCCTTCCGTCGCTCATCATCCAACAACAAATGTGGCATCACCAAAAACGAGTGGCGTTCCTCTCCATTCTTCCAAACCACGAAGCCCGGCGAAACTTTGTAGAGTCCATCATCAACGACTTCGGCAACAACATCATTCGCCCATCGGTCAAAGCTGATGCGTACTTCCTCGACGTACGCCGCTAGCAGCGCCAGAGCTGTCAACGCGGCTGAGCCAATCGCGAAGCCTTTGCCCGTAGCCGCTGTCGTATTACCTAGAGAATCCAGTGCATCGGTTCGCTCACGCACCTTGGATTCCAGTCCAGCCATTTCAGCATTGCCGCCAGCATTGTCAGCGATCGGGCCGTATGCATCCGTCGCCAAAGTGATCCCTAGAGTACTCAGCATTCCAACTGCGGCGATACCAACACCGTATAACCCAAGTGCAAAGTACTGCGGCTCGTTCAAGTTGCCGCCACAGGCAAATCCGAAGGAGAGCAGGGTGGCAAAGCAGATAACAACGACTGGCGCCCAAACACTGCTCATGCCGTCAGCAACTCCTCCGATGATGATCGTCGCAGGCCCAGTTTCGGCCTGCTTGGCCAATTCCTTGGTCGGCTTGAATTCGTCGCTGGTCGCGTATTCAGTGTACTTTCCGATGATCCAACCAGCCGCGAGACCGACGATCACACTAAAAGCGATACCCGGGATTGGCCCGAACATCGCATCGGGAACGGTGGGCATCAGGAAGTAGGCCAACCCAATCGTCGCCACACATACGGTTACGGAAGAGAAGTTAATTCCGCGTCCCAACGCCGCGAGTAAATTCTTTTGGCTCGCGTCTTCCGTAGTTCGCACCATATAAATACCGGCAATGGAAAGCAATATCCCAATGCCAGCGATACTCATTGGCAACAAAATGGCTCTTAGCTGATTCTGCTCTTTGACACCTTCCGCCAGCCCTGGAATCAGGTCGGGATTTGCAAAAGCCGCAACACCAAGGGCTGCCGTCGCCAAGATCGAGCCGCAATAGGACTCATAAAGATCCGCTCCCATTCCAGCAACGTCGCCAACGTTATCGCCAACGTTGTCTGCGATAGTGGCTGGATTCTTGGGTGAGTCCTCACTCATACTCTGTTCGACCTTACCGACCAAGTCGGCGCCAACGTCCGCAGCCTTGGTAAAGATGCCTCCGCCGACTCGAGCGAACAAAGCTTGTGCGCTAGCCCCCATTCCGAAGCAAAGCATTGCTACGGTGATCGCTTCCAGCGAGAGTGCGTTTTCTTCGCCAACAAAGGTTGGCCAGCCCCAGTACAGGATCGCAAACCAAACAGTAATGTACGACAACCCAAGCCCAACAACGGTCAGGCCCATCACGGCGCCGCTGCGGAAAGCGACTCGAAGGCCTTGATTGAGGGACTGCTGGGCTGCAGCCGCCGTCCTAGCACTTGCTTGCGTAGCGGTTTTCATCCCAAGCCAACCACTCAGGCCGGAGAAGAAGCCACCGGTTAAAAACGCAATGGGGACAAATTTGCTTTGCAAGCCAAAACCATAGGAGGCTACCGCCAAAAGAGCCGCAATCACCAAGAATACGATGGTGACCACTATGTATTGCTGTCTTAAGTAGGCGTTCGCCCCGTCTCGAACCGCGCCAGCGATGGAGACCATTTCTTCGTTGCCTTCGTCGCAAGACATCATCCACTTAAAAAAGAGGAACGCTTGCACGAGCGCAATGATGGATGCCGCAAATGCTACAAACCAGACGAAGACTTCCATGACCTGTTTGTCCGCTTGATTATGAAGTACCGAAGTAGTCGAATTTTACTGAGGTACGGGGGCTCCTCGTAAAATTAACATCAATTGAATTTCTTGGCGAGTATAGCCAAAGGAGTTTTCCCTTAAACAGCTCCAGCGGTGCAGTTTCATACCTTGCCTAGAACTATGTACCGTGATGAACCCCCGTGCGGTCAGCAGCCAACACTCCGATTGGCTACATCGAAACATACGGAAGATGGGATCCTTGGGGCATTCTACTGAGACTCACCTCGGATTGATGCCGCCACCATAAAGCCACTTCGCGCTGCCCCTTCCATAGTCGCTGGCCAACCGGTTTGTGTCCAGTCACCAGCCAACCAGAGCCCTTGCACCCCAGTCTTAGCCTCAGGCCGCAACTCTTGAGTTCCGACCCCCACCGAAAAAACAGCTTTGGGATCCGTTACCACCCGATGCCGCAACAACCTAGCATGGGAAACTGCAGGAAAAACCGCCACCAAATCGTCGACCAATTGCCCGGCCAACTCATTCGCGTCGGGGAGATCGCGCGAAGCACTTACCACGATCTGATAGTAATACTCGCCCGCGTTGGACTCCACTCCTTCACTCGGCCCAGGAAAAACCCACTGGCAAAGTCGTCCCACGATTACGGCATGAGGCTTATCGATCCATGGACGATCCCACCAAGTGTGAATTCCGGTGATTGGAGAACTCTCCAGTTTTGTACTTACCGCAACGATTTTCTCGACAACATCAAGTTCGCTTTGTGGAAGATCGAATTGCAGTTTCGTCAAACGATACCACGGCAGAGCCAATACGACCTGATGGGCTCGCACATCTTTGCCTTTTGCAGCAACCACAAACCCCTCTTTCGCTCGAGCAATTCGAGAAACCGGAGAGGACATTTGGCAATCGACTCCGAGACCATTTAGTTTGTCGCGGGCCTGGACATTCAAAAGTTCATCGAGAGGTCTTTCGGGCACTAGCAAGTGAAATGCATCGCGACGTTTCATAAATCCGTCTTGCAAAACTTTGGCGACTGCCGCCAAGGAAACGCGATGGCACTCTTCGCCCAAAGCACTCACTATGATCGTGGCCCAAAAACGCTGAATCGCATTTTGCGTTTGCCCAACTTTCTTCAACCAGTCGTACCCTGAGATTTGATCAAGCTCTGCCGAACTCAAGTCGAGACGGTAGATCTTGAGCATACCACGTGCGATGGCGAGTCGATCGTGCACTCTCAAACCCGGCCAACGCCATAGCCAATGGCCGATGTGCAGCGGTGCAGGCAATGGCAACTGGGAAAGTGGAGCATACTTGCCTTCTGGTCCGTAAAAGTGCAAGGTTTCCTGCGACCTCCAATCCTCTTCTTGCCCGAGCTCCGCGATAAGTTCCTGCATCGCGGTGTTGCACTTCATCGCGACATGCTGGCAATAGTCGATGGTCTTTTCTGAACCGCCAGATTCAGGACCGCTGAAAGAACCGGTCCTTCCTCCAAGCCGTGACTTCGCCTCAATCAGATGCACCGACAAGCCGGACTCCGCAAGTCGAAGAGCTGCCGCGATACCAGCGAGCCCACCACCGACAATCGCTACATCAACGACTTCCTCCGCGTCAGCGACCGTCGCATACCCCAGGCCTCCTTCACTCATCGAGCCGCCTGCTTAAGTTCAAGCGATACAGGACGCGCCGGCAGTGATTTGGCAAACGAAACCAATGGTAGAAAATGACTGAGCAAGAGCCTTGTCTTCTGCCATGCCCCCAGTCGAATCCTCCTCCCCGTCCATAAATCTTCCTTGTGGCGAATCACTTCCTCCAGTAATTGACGGTAGCTCCGCCACATCAGCGAAAACATTCGCTGCGAGTCTGGAGTCAAGTACTCAATGGTGGCCCATCCTTGCTCGTAGCGATCAAAGGCTGTTCGGGCAACGCTATCAACCAGCCCGATCCAGTCGCCACTGGGCTGTCCTCTAAGCCAATTCGCCTCACTAACTTCATAGCGACGGAGCGACTCCAAAGGCAAATAGATTCGGCTAGAGGCCGCATCTTCCTGAACATCCCTAAGAATGTTGGTCAATTGAAAGGCTTGCCCACAGACTACGGCTGTTTCACGGGGGACTTCTCGATCGACACTCCAGATGTGCGTGCAAGCCAACCCTACAGCTGAAGCAACGTAGTAGCAGTATTGGTCAAGCTCTTCCCAGGTCTCGAAACGCCGCTCAGACGCGAGATCCATTGAAACGCCTTCGATGATATCGTCCAGCAAGCCGACCGGAATCTGAAACCGAGAGACTGCATCAGACAGTCCTGGCCAGAGCTCGCTATATGGCTCAAGCAATTGTTCAGACGATTTAGAAAGCGGTTTGCTACTTTCGATTTGCCCAAGCCTTTGCCTCCAAGCGCCAAGAACTAGCTGTTTCCCTTCTACAAAGCCGTTTGCATCAGCCAAATCATCACTGATTCGCGCGAAGGCATAGAGTGCGTCCATCGCACGGCGACGATCCGGTGCAAGCAAACGGAACGAAGCATAGAAATTACTTTTGCTCCGACGACAAACATCGCGGCACCACGCATAGCTCTTCGATACTTCGGAGGAATTGTTCACAGGCGGGACAAGTATCAATGATCAGTAAAAATATCGCAGATTCTATGGAACAGCGATCAAGACCTTCGGAACTCCTGAACCGCTCTCAGGAACGCGTCTGAGCAAAGATGCCCAAGCTCGTGACGCGTTCAGCGACGCTACTCGCGTAGAAGTAGTACTCTCATGAGCAACCATACTTTCTGAAACTTGGAGACGGTGGGGCGACGAGTCCAAACGTCGTAGCTTTGTTGCTCAATCGCCCTTAGTATCGACTCGCCGCCGCCGATAAACAACTTCACGTCCGTCGAAAGCCAGCTAGGTGTCATACCGATCAGATCACTACCTCGAACAAAATATTTTCTCGTCTCGGCAACCCAGCCCTTGAGCATCGACTGAAGTTGCGAGGTAGGCTGCCGGTCCAAAATCATCTGCTCCGTCACCTCGTGCTCGCCCCAAAGTTCACTCGGAGCATAGATTCTGCCGATCGCGGCGTCGCGCGACATGTCCTGGCAGAAATTCGCGAGCTGCAGACCGGTACAAACATCATCACTTCTGGCGATTGCCTCTGGGTCATGGCAGCCAGCCAAGTGCAGTAGAATTCTGCCTACCGGATTCGCCGAACGTCGACAGTAATCGACTAACTCATTCGCATTCTTATAGCGAAAAACCGCGCGATCCTGCCGAAAAGCACTCAGAAGGGCGAGAAACAGTTCGGGCTCAAAGTCATACTCCTCGATTGTCGACGTTAGTGCGATCAGAATCGGATGCCGAGGCTTGCCTTCCCAGCACTTCATGAGCTCGGCTTGCCATTCGTCGAGCAGCTGAAGACTCTCCGCATGATCCTCGATTTCGTCTGCCAAGTTATCGGACCAACGGCAGTAAGCGTAAACATTGAAGAAATCTTGCCTAACTCTTCGCGGCAAAAGCCAACTCACCACCGTGAAGTTTTCGTATTGCTTGCGTGCCCAACTACGGCAGTAATCCTCGGCTTCGGACAGCCCATTCTTTGCCGGTTCTACGCCGAAGGGCTGCCAGCGTTTGATTTCTTGCAAGAAAAAAGCTGCTTCCCCGTTCGTCACTTTGGCCGTTTCCCGCATAATAAAATAATTGTGGCGCTAGCCCGTAAAACCATTCACAACCCGACGCACGATCGAGGCCGCTGCCCTACTGCGTTGACTGTAGGCATGGTATCGCTGACGCTCCGGGTCAGAAAGCCGACAGCAGGCAAACAATTTAGAAATACTTGAGTCACCTATGGAAATCGTTCTAGCCGCTCCCAGAGGATTCTGTGCCGGGGTCAACATGGCTGTGTCCAGTCTGGAATTGGCGCTCAAGCACTTTGATCCTCCAGTCTACGTTTATCACGAGATCGTACACAACCAGTACGTCGTAAAGACCTTCGAAGGCAAAGGAGCGATTTTCGTCAACGAGCTAGATGAAGTCCCGCCTGGCTCGACCGTTCTTTTCTCAGCCCACGGCGTTTCCCCAGAGATTAGACGCATCGCCCAAGAACGCAATCTGTTCGCCATTGACGCAACTTGTCCGTTGGTCACCAAAGTCCATTTGGAGGCGGTCAAGTACGCCAAGGGCGGGTACACAATTTTCCTGATCGGCCACGAAGGCCATGATGAAGTCATCGGCACGATGGGCGAAGCTCCCGAAGCCATCATCCTCGTGGAAGATGAGGAGGATGTCGCCAATCTGGATTTCGCAGAGGGTAGCAAACTCGCCTACCTAACGCAAACAACGCTGAGCGTGGACGACGCCAACCGCATCATCGACTGCTTACGAGCCAAGTTCCCTTGGATTGAGTCGCCACCGAAAGAAGACATTTGCTACGCCACACAGAATCGCCAAGAGGCGGTGCGAGCGTTGAGCGAACAGGTGGACGTCGTGCTGGTCATCGGTAGCCAGAACAGCAGCAACAGCCAACGACTGCGGGAACTTGGTGAAGAACGTGTCTCGAAAGCCCATTTGATTGATGGAATTGACGACATCGATCCAGCATGGTTTTCAGGAGACGACACCGTTTTGGTCACTGCTGGCGCCAGCGCTCCGGAATCGGTCGTTCAATCGACGGTTGATTGGCTGGTCGAAAAGTACGGCGCCTCAGTCCGCGAAGATGTGGTCAAAACTGAAAAAGTTCATTTCCCACTGCCCAAGCCGCTTCGCCAATTCGAAGACACCGAGTCGAGTTTTTCTTAGAAGAAGTTTGCCCCTCGTCGGAAGTCCGATGGACATATAATTCACTTATTCGCTCCCGCACATCGGATTCCGGGCACCGAAGCTTGCTTTGGTCATGCGAGTCTGGTACACCACACTACGCGTGGTTCCGGCCTGGAGTGGGTTCTCTTCCAAAATTCCAATACTGATTTGCAATTACAAATGCGCTGCACTTCTCGCAGTCCTCTCCCTTCTCCTTTACCATCTCTTCAGTTTTGTCCGCACCCGCCTGCTGAGGCGGAATCCATCTACTATCGCCACTTGCTGGAGCCCCATGTCAGATTCCACTGAGGAACTTTTGCAGCTTGCGGAAAAATGGAATCATCCGCATCTGTTAGACTTAGAAAGTCTCAGCGCGGAAGACATCACCGTGTTGCTCGACACGGCTGAAACGATCATCAAAGCCACCAGCGGACCCGAATCAGATCGAAAGCTAAGCCTGCTGCGCGGTAAGACGATCGCCAACTTATTCTTCGAGAACAGCACGCGGACGAAAAACAGCTTTTCGCTTGCCGCCAAACGTATGGGCGCGGACACCATCGAGTTCTCATCCTCCGGTTCATCCGTTGCCAAAGGCGAAACTTTCATCGACACCGCCAAGACCATCGAAGCCATGGGAATAGATGGGGTTGTCACCCGACACTCGACGCCAGGGACCTCGCATTTGCTTGCTCAGCATTTGGATTGCTCTGTTCTCAACGCTGGCGATGGTCCCCACGAGCATCCGACTCAAGGCTTGCTCGACATCCTCACGATTCGGCAACAACGCGGCTCGATCGATGGACTCACCGTTGCTCTAGTAGGTGACATTGCTCACAGCCGCACTGCTCGCTCCAACATCTGGGGCCTTAAGAAACTCGGAGCTCACGTCATCGTTTGCGGCCCTGCCACGCTAGTCTCAAAGAAGTGGGAGCAACTGGGCGTCGAGGTGAGTTATAGCCTGGACGAAATCCTGCCCAAATGCGATGTACTGAACTTGCTGCGAATTCAGTTCGAACGACAAGCCACTCGGCCCTTCCCGTCCGTTCGCGAGTACGCCTTGCTCTACGCGATGAACGCCGAGCGAATGAAACGTAGCAAGGAAGACATCCTGATCATGGCTCCCGGCCCGATCAATCGTGGAGTGGAGATCACTCCTGAAGTCGCCGATGGTCCGCACTCGGTGATTTTGCAACAAGTCAGCAACGGGGTGGCCATCCGAATGGCCGCTCTATGGCTGCTTCTGAATCGCTCACAAACTGCCCAATCCTAGAATCAGAGACCAATGGCCGAAAGTTACCTGATCGAAAACGGATTGGTCGTCGATCCCTCGCAGAATATCGACCGCGTCATGCGAGTCCTGATTCACGATGGCGTCGTAGCTGCCTTAGACCCAACTGATGGATTCTTGCCGCCTGACTGCATTCGCATTGACGCGCGAGACTGTGTGGTCGCACCGGGTCTCGTCGACCTCGGCGCAGAACTCGGCGAGCCGGGCTACGAAGAGGACGAAGAGATTTTGTCCGGAGCCATGGCTGCACTCGCGGGTGGTTTCACTTCGATCGCTTGCTCGGCCTACACCGATCCGCCTATCGATACCGCTGCTGCCGTCGAGTTCGTTCGCCAAAAGGCGGCCAAGGCGGACAAGTGCCGCGTCCACGTAATTGGCTGCGTCAGCAAAGGCAGGGAAGGAAACGAGCTCTCGGAGATTGGCTCGCTCGTTGAAGCAGGCGCAGTTGCCTTGAGCGATGCACCTCGACCGCTGTCGAACACTGCCTTGCTTCGCCGAGCTCTCGAATACTGCTTGATGTTCGACAAGCCAATCATCGATCATCCAGAAGTCCGTAGCCTGACTCGGGGCGGGGTGATGCACGAAGGCATGACGCAGCTCAAGCTCGCTCTCGCCCCTATTCCGGCCGAAGCAGAAGACTTAGCCACTTCGCGCGACCTGAGGATGCTAGAGACCACGGGCGGGAAATTGCACCTGAGCTGCATTTCGACCGAAGGCAGCGTGGAACTTGTTCGACGCAACAAAGCCCGGGGTGTCCAAGTGAGCGTCGGCATCCGCGTCGCCAACTTATGCATGAACGACGAGAAGCTGTTGAGCTTTGATTCCAATCTGAAAGTCAACCCTCCGCTTCGCAGTCAAGAACACATCGACAACTGCCTTGAAGCGGTCGACGACGGAACGATCGACGTCATTAGCGCGGGACATCAGCCGCGATCGATGGAAAAGAAAATGCAGGAACTCGACGCTGCCCCCTTTGGCGCGACGAGTCTCGACACGGCTCTTTCGCAGTTGATCAACGACCTCATCCTGCCTGGCAAACTTTCTTGGAGCCGTGCGATCGAGTGCATGTCGACGAATCCAGCCACAGTCCTCGGCCTGGACGCTGGCAGTCTTGCCGTTGGCCGACCAGCCGACTTAGTGCTCATTGATCCCAAACAACAATGGACTGTTTCGCTAGGTGAACTCCACTCACGCAGCCAGAACACTCCCTTGCTCGGCCAACCGCTCACCGGCCGCACCCGCCAAGTCTGGGTCGGCGGAAAATTGAAATACGGCGGTCAGTAATACGACGGCTGTAGCAGGGGCTCCAGCCCGTGAATCATCGGTTTGTGCCGTTCGTCCAGCCTGGGAGAAGCTTCCAGCTGGTCGATATGCAGCGAAATATGCAGCTTATCTGCAATCCAGTGCTCTGCGGCCGAGCTTCCACAAAGCCACAAAGAAGTTCCTGTTAGCCTTCGTGAATTGGCGGATTCGTGTGATGCAAATATCGCCGCGTTCGGACGAAAAACGGTCACGCGCCCTGCCGCAGCTGTCCAGCAAGAAAAACCGCCAAGGTGCAAGCCTTTGCAGTGCTCGTCCTTGACGGTTTAAAGAAGCTTCCGACCAGTTCGGCGGCAAAAACGGAGCCGCTGCGAGACTGACGAAGATCGAGCGTGCTTCTGCACATGCTGCTTTTGATCTAGGCCAACGCTAAAATTGGTCCCTCTGCCGGTTATTCGGTCAGAAGCTTGTATCGCTTCCGAAGCAGACCTTCGGAGATGTTTCATTCTTTCGAAAGGGCAACCCTCCCGATTAAATCATAGGCCGATTCGCCGTGACAGCAAGCTACATCGTCGAATACGCCAAAGTCGCTTGATCTATTTCACAAAAACAAGCATCTTCCGAGTTGTTTACGTAGGCCAATGCAAGGCATTCTTTCTGCCTACTGCCGGCTTGCTATCCCATCGTCGGATTGATTTTTTGGCCGCATTGCGGACACTCTTGTATTCCGATTCAGTCAGTGAGAAGCGACTTTTTACCAACTCCTTCCGACCTGCAAAATATCAGTACTCGAAGCAAATATTTTCGAAATGCCAAGTTTTAAGAAGAAAAAATTTTCGTCGGGAGCCAAATGCTGATGAGTTGTGGGGCTGGAATCAACGCAAGTGCGAAAACCGCATTCGATCGCCTTTGGAATTCTTACGAAGAATTCGGCGTTGGGAGAATCGCACATCCTTCAGGTGCCAAGATCCTGGACTGCGGTATCCTTTCTCCCGGGGGACTCGCAGCTGGAATGGCATTTGCCGAAGTTTGCTTGGCGGCCAAAGCTCAAGTCGAACTATCAAACGGCGATGACGCCGTTTGGCCTGGCCCTTGGATTCAGGTTCAAAGCGATGCTCCAACTCAAGCTTGTATGCTTGGCCAGTACGCTGGCTGGCCAGTCCAGCACGAAGACTTCTTTGCCATGGGCTCCGGCCCGATGCGAGTCCGTCGCGGAAAGGAAGAATTGCTAACCTCACTCGATGCCCAAGACAACGACAAGCTTGCGGTTGGAACGCTCGAATGCGAGAAGATCCCAGAGCAAGCAGTACTCGAGTACATGGCTGCCGAGTGCGAGGTAGAGCTAGAAAATCTACACTTGGCGATTGCTCCCACTAGCAGCGTCGCCGGCTGCGTACAAGTTGTCGCTCGCAGTATCGAGACCGCTCTGCATAAGCTACACGAACTGAAGTTTCCACTGGGTGCGGTTCAGTCAGCTCATGGAACGGCACCACTCTGCCCGCCGATTCCTGACTTCGCCAAAGGTATCGGACGGACCAACGACGCCATCCTTTACGGTGCAACCGTTAGCCTTTGGATCGATGCCGACGATGAGCAAGTTCGAATGGCTGGAGAAAAACTGCCGAGCTGTAATTCAGCGGACTTTGGCCGCCCGTTCTTCGAGATCTTCAAGCAGTACGCGTACGACTTCTACAAGATCGATCCAGGACTGTTCAGCCCCGCACGAGTCCTGATCATGAATCTAAGAAGCGGCAAGAGTTGGAGCTTCGGTGGCTTGCGGCGCGATTTGATCGCGCAGTCCTTCGGCTGCGAGAGCTAGATGCCTGCGTCTGTCACAAAACGCGTCGCCATCCTGGGCTCGGAGAATAGCCCTTACGTTCAGCAGATTGCGAAGAGCTTTTCCCAATCGCAACTAAAACATCAGTTCCTCAGTTGGCAACAAATTGCCTGTTGCTTACCAGCTACCGAATCTAGTCCAGACTTAGGAATTGCCTCTGCAATCGCTTCCGCAACCTTGGACGCGTTCGATGCTGTAATCGTACGTAGCATGCCGCTCGGCTCGCTGGAGCAAGTCATCTTTCGCATGGACTGCCTGCATGTCGCCCAAGAACGCGGCACACTGATTCTCAATCCGCCACGTTGCCTCGAAATCGCCATCGACAAGTGGCTGGCCCTGCATCGCCTCCAGCAGGCGGATCTAGACGTCCCCGACACCATCGCTTGTCAGACCCGAGACCAAGCGATCGAGGCTTGGCAACAACTGGGCGAAGACGCTCTCGTGAAACCAATCTTCGGCGGGGAAGGGCGGGGCATCTTGAGGGTTCAAGATGAAGATTCTGCATGGCGAATCAGCAGTACTTTGCAGCAACTTGGCAGCGTGCTCTACTTGCAACAGTTCGTAGAACATTCGGGGTACGATATTCGCGTTCTTTTCCTCGGTGAGAAAACCTGGGCTGTCAAGCGTTACGCTGCTGCGGGCAATTGGCGCACGAATGTCACACTAGGAGCCAGAGTTGAACCCCATGAGCTCAGCGAGCTAGAACATTCCATTGCCTTGCGTGCAATTCAAGCCGTAAGCACGGATGCCAAGCGAAGCTTTCTCGGCGTCGACTTGCTGCCAGCTTGTAACGGAAAGACATACGTACTGGAAGTCAATGCTGTTCCTGGCTGGAAAGGCCTAGCCCGAGCTTTGAACGTTGATATTGCTTATGAATTGACAAGCTGGCTGGAGCAAGAACTTACCTAGTTCGTAGTCCACCTTAAAGGGAAGCCACCGGTAAAAGCCAGATACACAAACAGTTACACCCTACTTCGAATCGCCAGTACCAATCATATGTCAGCAGCGGACACTCCCGAAAACATCGCCTTGCGTCTTCGGCCTATTGCAGATGCACATCCAGCGCAGATTGCGATGGCTTCTCCGCTAGGTAGCCACCGTGACGGCACCAATCGTCCGTATGACACGATGAACTTTGCGGAACTGGAACTCCACACGTCCTCGATCGCAGCTGGCTTTCAAGAAATGGGCATCGGCCCAGGCAAGCGAATTGTGATGCTCGTTCGCTTCGGAGCCGATTTCATATCACTAGTATTTGCGATGCTCAAAGCCGGAGCTGTTGTCGTCCTAATCGATCCAGGCATGGGACGCAAGAATCTTCTGAAGTGCCTCGAAGCTACCAACCCGGATGGTTTTGTGGCGATCCCGGCTGCTCATGCAATACGCATTGCTATGTCAAAACGATTCCCCAACGCGAAGCTAAACGTGACTGTTGGCCCACGCTTTGGCTTTCTTCCCAAGCCGACACTTAGTCAACTTGCTGGCACGCCATCCTCTCTATTCCAACCTCCAGAGATCAAACAGAAATCCGAAGCTGCGATCATCTTCACCACAGGGAGCACCGGGCCGCCCAAGGGCGTCATGTATACGCATCAGACTTTCAACAACCAAGTCGATCAACTTGTCGAACATTACAACCTCCAACCCGGCGGCAAGGATCTTTCAGGCTTTCCCTTGTTCGGGCTGTTCAATGCAGTGATGGGAACCACAACCGTTATCCCAGACATGGATCCCACCAAGCCTGCTGACGTGTCACCTCCCAAGTTGATGGACGCGATGGATCAGTGGCAGATTAATCAAGCATTTGGATCACCAGCACTTTGGACGACCGTGGGGCGCTATGCTAATGAGCATGAGCGTCGCGTCGATTCGTTGAAGATGGTTTTCTCGGCTGGCGCTCCTGTGCCCCCTTACGTTCTCAAATGGATGCGAAATACGATGCATCCCGATGGAGTGATGTTTACGCCTTACGGTGCCACCGAATCACTCCCGGTCGCTTCGATAGAGTCACGCGAAGTATTGGAAGAAACCGCCGAAAAGTGCCAGCAAGGACAAGGAACGTGTGTTGGCGGCTGTTTTTCAGGCATCGAGTGGAGGATCGTCGAGGTCACCGATGGACCACTCGAGTCGATCGCACAGTGCCAAGAGTTACCGGTTGGCGAGATCGGCGAGTTGATGGTCAAAGGCAAGGTGGTGACTCGTGAGTATGTCACTCGGACGGATCAGAACGCCCTGCACAAAGTGCGCGACGGCGATTCCTTCTGGCACCGCATGGGCGACGTTGGATACCTGGATGAGCAGAATCGCTTTTGGTGCTGCGGCCGGAAGTCTCATCGCGTTCGCATCTCGGCGGACGCCAGTGAAGACTTGTATACCGAGCCCATTGAGGCCCTATTCAACAATCATCCCAAGATCCATCGCTGTGCATTGGTCGGAGTCGGAGAACCGGGGGCGCAAACTCCGGTTATCATTGCCGAACCATGGCCGGAAGAGCGCCCCAAAGACCGAGTGGGTGAGGACCAGCTGATTCGCGAGTTGATGCAAATTGCGGAGAAGAACGAAAGCACCAAGGCGATTCAGAACATCTTCATCTTTCCGAAGCGGCTGCCGACCGATATCCGCCACAACTCTAAGATCTTTCGGGAGCTGTTGGCGCCTTGGGCCCAGAAAGAACTTTCTGCGCGTTAGCAAAATGCCAAGATTGAAACATCATGAGGCGACCCATGGACCTATTTAGCCAACAGATCGAAGAAAACCTTAACAAGCATTTGCCACTTGCTGCACGGATGCGGCCCCGCAACCTAAATGAGTTTTGTGGCCAGAGGCACTTTTTGGGTGAAGGCAAATTACTGCGGCGGATGATCGATGCTCGGCGTATCAGTTCCGTCATCTTTTACGGACCGCCTGGCACTGGAAAGACCACGCTTGCTCATCTACTTGCCTCCGAGACAGGAGGCACCGTCAAACAGCTCAGTGCTGTAACCAGCGGCGTGAAAGACGTGCGTGAGGTTTTAGCCTGGGCTCAGGACGAGGTTGCATCAGGTAGCCCGCGGCCACTCCTGTTCGTCGATGAGATCCATCGCTTCAATCGTTCGCAACAAGACGCTCTTCTACCTGACGTGGAAGCAGGAGTCGTCAGCTTGATCGGAGCGACTACCAGCAATCCCTATTTCGCCGTTAATGGAGCTTTGCTCAGTCGCAGTCAAGTCTTTCAGTTTCAGCCTCTCGACGAGAAGGATCTTCTTCAGCTGCTGAATTCCGCACTCTCTGATTCGCAAAGAGGTTTTGGAGGTCGCGACATCACCTACTCAGATAAACCGCTGAGTTACTTGGCCCAAGCCTGCGAGGGCGACGCACGCAAGGCGCTAGGCGTCCTCGAGATTGCAGTTCTTTCCTCCGGCGATGGCCACATTGAGTTAACGGAGGACTTACTGCGAGAGTCGATGCAGCAAAAGACGATTCAGTACGACGGATCGGGTGATGAACACTACGATGTATCGAGTGCTCTCATCAAGAGTATTCGTGGCACTGATCCAGACGCAGCACTATATTGGCTCGCCCGCATGTTGGAAGCCGGAGAGGACATTCGCTTCATCTGCCGACGCTTGATCATTCTTGCAAGCGAGGACATCGGCAACGCAGACCCGCAGGCGCTCAACATAGCCGTCTCTGCTGCTCAGGCCTGCGAGATGGTTGGCTTGCCGGAATGCCAGTTGACGCTGTCGCAGACGGTCATTTACTTGGCCTGTGCCGAAAAGAGCAACGCTGCTACTTCGGCTATATCTTCAGCCAGAAGTGAAGTACGAGACGGCACGTTGATTCCGGTTCCCGTGCACTTGCGAGACGCTCACTATCAGGGAGCAAAAGAGCTCGGGCATGGAGCGGGCTATCAGTACTCACACTACGAAGAAGATGGCATCGCGGACCAAGATTACCTGGGTGTGGACCGCGAGTTCTTTCATCCCACCAATCGAGGCTGGGAGGGCCAAATCTCGCAACGGCTGGAAGAGATTCGAGCTCGATTCCGGGCAACGAGAGCGAAGTAATTTGGGCATTCTCTCGAGAGCATTCAGTCAGAGCCTCTTGCGCAAAAACACCCGTCCGAAAACTAATCGAGCTGGGGACAGGGCTAGCGAATAAAAGTGGCAAAATATTTTTGCTTGTGGCCGATCCGTCCGCGCCTGTCACGGGTTTACTAACAGCAAGCCCGTGACTGCGCGCCCCAGAAGTGCCCCTCTGAAAAATGTTCTGACAGCCACGCGTGCTTCGAAAAACATTCGAAGATTTCTCTATCTCTGCCTGATATCCATAAATGCTTGAAATACCCACTAATGTACTTGTGATTGCTGATGATCGGTTACTTGCCGATTCGATTCATGAGCAACTCACTCAGCTAAGTTACATTTGCGACATTCAGTCGGACGGCGCCAGTGCCATGGAAGCAGTTTCAAATAACAACTACAAAGTTGTTCTGCTCGACCTAGCGTTGTCAGACGGTTCTGCGTTAGGAATTCTTCGTTGCATTCGTGAAGCCGATGAAAACCTGAATGTCATCATGATGACCACGATCGACTTCCAACAAGAACGTCTCGCAGGACTGGAAGCCGGCGCCGATGACTTCATCCTGAAGCCCATCCAGATGGCCGAGCTCATAGCTCGAATCGAAGCGTCTGTAGTGCGTTCGAGGACGAAACCGAAGACACGCTTGGAGCACACGGACTTGCGAATGAATTTGACCAACCGCACGGTGCAGCGGGGCGAAAGACAAATTTCTTTGACGCCGACGGAATTTCGCATACTTGAAATCTTGATGCGTAACCAGGGGCGAGTTGTCACGCGTCGGATGCTATGCGAGTTTCTCTGGAACCCCGACTGGGAAGGAGTGACGAACGTGATTGAAGTTCACATCAATCGCTTGCGTTCCAAGATCAACCAAGACGGAGACCAGCAGGTCATCCACACCGTACGCGGCAGTGGCTACATTCTTCGAACCCCTGAAAGTGCACCACCGACTCGCATTCGTAGCCGGCAGTCCACAGCATACGCTTAGTGGCTGCACATTTTGCAAACGAAGCTTGGTCCATTCCACCGTCGGAAAAGTGGTTCGACTTGGCTCCAACGAAGCTTTTCGCTCGAACGCCTCTCTAAGATCATTTACCGGGGTGTAGAGCAGGCGGCGATTTCAGGATAGATTGGAATTCTCAAACAAATCAAGGATGCTGAGAATTATATTTTCAGACCTCAAGAGAATCCTTCTGTTTCGCCCAAATTCGCCTGATGTACCTGACCGAAAATCCAGTTCTCCAGCGAGAATTGCTGACTAACCTCCGGGCCAGCCGAGCATTTGTCTTAATGCTTGTCTACCAGATGGCGCTCGCCTCAGTACTTCTAGTTGCTTACCCGAGTGGACGGGTTGACCTTTCCACGGACTCGTCGGCGGCCAGACAGCTCGTCGACTTCTTCTTTCTCGGCCAGTACATCTTGGCAAGCTTGATGGCACCGACGTTTGCTTCAGGTGCAATTAGTGGCGAAAAAGAACGCAAGACCTACGAGATGCTACTAGCAAGCCCTCTGCGTCCATGGGCAATCGTCATCGGGAAGATGATCGCCTCGTTGACACATCTGGTCGTTCTGATTTTTGCAAGTCTGCCGATCATCATGCTCGCACTTCCTTTAGGTGGCGTCAGCGTTTGGGAAGTATTCGCTGCTTACTTCTGGCTAACGATCTCAATTATCCTTTTCGGTTCTATTGGGCTAGCCTGCAGCTGTGGTTTCCGCCGAACCGCCTCCTCACTAGTCGTATCCTACCTAGTCATCCTGCCGCTGGTGATAATCGGTGCCATTTTCTGGCGCGGGCTTGAGACAAGCGGTAACCTGCGGCTTCAAATCGCCTTCCTAATCCTTCCACCGATCTACTTGTCCATCAGTGCACTACTGTGCCACTGGACAGCACGCAGGCTTCTACATCCGCCTGACGTAGGTAGCGAAGGTCAAGATGTCATCGACCTAGATGAAGAGTCCAAGAATGCGATCGGAATGGTTATTCAACGCGACCAGTTCCCCGATCGCCTTTTTGCTCCGCCTCGCCGTACCGCGCTGATGCGTGATGATGCCAATCCTGTATATGACAAAGAGATTCACGCCGAACTATTCAGCCAAGGAACGTTGATGCTGCGACTGGTCATTCAGATCAGTATGTTGCTTGCCATTCCACTGATGGCTGCCTTTTTGTTCATCTACCCAAAGTACTGCGCCTGGTACATCTGCTATGTTCTAGTCTTCAATATCCTCGTGGCCCCAGTCTTTTCGGCTGGTGCGCTCACGAGTGAACGAGAACGCCAGACGCTTGAACTGCTGCTCACTACAACTCTGCAGCCCTGGCAAATTCTGTCTGGCAAGATGATCGCTGGATTTAGAGTCTCATATGTATTAACCATGTTCCTGATGTGGCCAATGGTGCTGGCTTTTCTTCTTGGCATCACCATCTACGGCTCGAACTGGTTGGCAGTGGTCACTTTTTTCGTGATCGTCTTTGTAGCCGCAGTCTTCAATTCAGTGAGTGCTCTGTTGTGCTCGGCGATCTGCAAGAAAACATCTGTAGCCATGATCATGAGCTACGCGATTCTAATCGTCCTCTACTTCCTTCCCGTAGCTGCGCTCTACATCGCGACGAACGTTGCCTATTCGGACGATATCGTCCAAAGACTCAATTTGTTTGGGGCTGCAAGTCCTCTGATGACTAGTTTCCAGGTTCCTTTGGATTCAAACATCCTGCAAAACGACAGTGGTGGAACCGGAGACTGGTGGCTCGTGCTCAACTACTTCACTTTCAGCTTGGGGACCATTGGCGTCATGTTCGCCGTCGTTTCCGCCTTCCTTCGAAACCGTTGGGGCATGACCGGACGCTGAGCCGTATCCACCCGTCGTGGATTCGCCAGAATTCTGCCAGCATCAATTCTGCTGACGAATCTGCGATAGGAATTCTGGCAAATCCCACTACAGCAGATCACTGGGCAGACGTTAAACAGGGATGAATACGCAGAAAATTCCGATTCGGACTCAATTCCTCAAGTTCGCTGGACGAAACATAGGGTCGTAGGAGAATCTCTCGATCACTGGGGAAGGAATCCCGATGCCGTCATCTCTGCTCGCAAATCATCGTCCTTTAGCACTTGGTCTGCTGTGCCTTTGGGCATCAAGTCAAACTGGCTGCATCTCTCTAACCAGCTTTCTACACTCTGACTCGCCGACCTTGGACACCAAGTTGCTTGAGGCCCAAGGCTACGTGATTCCTCATGGAGGGATGCCAATGGAAGTTGCGAAAGGAGATTCGACAAAGCCGCATGTTGTAATGGAAGTGCGGCTTGCGAATGAGAAGCGGCACGTCGAGCGGATTCCCATTGAGGCGGATAAAGCTGTATTCATTCAAGATCTTGTGCAGCAAGCGCAATTGCACAAGAAAATTGGTGCTCTGCACATCTCCATCATGAGACCAACTGACAGCGGCCCACCAGTGCACTTGCCACTCAGCACCGATGCCGACGGCAAGGCAACTAGCATGGCGACCAACTATGCTGTTTACCCTGGCGACCATCTCATTGTTGTCGAAGACAATGTGTCCGCGGTCGAGAAGCTCATTCGCGGCCAACTTGGCATTTAGCTCCAGTTGACAATCGGGCTCAATAGCGCCTCAGCTATCGATTCGAGCTAGAAGGGCGCAATCTGAAGTTGATGATAAATCACCTCAGATTCAGGATCATGCCCTTGTAGAGAAATCGGCCCTGCCTTGAGCCTCAAACCTCTTCGAGGATTTTCATCCAGCTGACGCGTGTCGGTGAAGTCTGTAACTTGGACTCCATTGACCCAGGTTACGATGTGCGAACCATTCGCGAGGACTGAGATGTGGTCGTGGTCCGTTCCGTCGCCGACCACAATGCGAGCCTTTGCTCGGCGAAAAATGGCCCCAGCGCCAGAATCTGCAGGAGACAACGGATCGCCATCAAGAATCGCATGATTCACTTGGCACTCATAGCCATCTAGCATGTTGTCTCGAATACAGCGGAAGAAAATGCCAGAATTCACCTCTGGCTTCTTGAGCGAGTAGCAGGCCTGTAAAAAGAAATCATCGAAGTCGAATTTCGACTGCACTTGCCCAAGACCTCCCTGCATCTTGAGCCCATCCTCCACAGCTCCAACTTCGAAATTCGCACCTGGCTTCTGTGCTGTAATCCAATCCGCACTCCAGTCCTCGTCGACCTTGAGTTCTTGCCGACCGATCGGACGCAACAAAATGTTCCGAAACTCTACCCGCCCTTCGTTGTGCTGCAGACTGATGTGTCCCGAAGCATCTGCTTCAAAATCTTTCAGCTCCATGACTGGCTTTCCGTCAAGTGACACAGCAACCAAGCGATCAGAGACTCGGATTTGGTAAGTATGCCACTCAGTCGGGTCAAAAGCCTGCCCAAGCTTGTCTTCCAAATCGCTTGGCTCAAGCTTCTTCCGCTGCACGAAACTTCCAGTCGGAAATGGATTATCGCGCGGAGCAATATTGAGTTCCAAACTCCTCTTGGCCACATCTTCAGGCTGTGCTTCAGTTCTAAGAAAAATTCCCGAGTTCGTTTTCTCGTCACAACGAAACTCGAGCCTTAGTTCATACTCGGGGAGTTCGAAACTGGTGCAAAGATAACTTCTTTCGCCTTGAGTCACTCGGATGATCCCATCGACGACTTGCCAGTCTGCTTCGCCTGCGGCAAACCAACCGAACAAGGACTGCCCATCAAATAGTCGAACCCAGCCTACCTCCAGCTCTTTTTTGCCTAACGCCGCAGCGAGAATCGCCTCTTTGTTGAGGTCTGCCGGACCTGTGGCCGCAGTCCGAGACGCAACTAGCCTGGTGCTGGAAGATGGCCTGAAAGTTGGCGAGCTGCTCGTTTTTTTCGGTGCCACAACCGGAGCTCCGCCATTGTTGGCCTTCGGATTGTGGCCGTGCAACGGCGATAGAATCGACATCGAGCAAATAAAAATGATGATAAGCCGCGACACAATTCAACCCCAGACAAAGAAATTCAAAAACAACAACTCGCTTGGCACGTAGCAGTCTAGCATAGCTTGCAGTTGATCACTCCTCGATTGCCAGACGAACCTCGGCAAAAGCTTCGAAGGTCGGCTCCGTTTCGGAACCACAGTTTGAGAGGCAGACATGCAGTCTATTAACGTGGCTAAGAACAACCGGCAAACGCAGCCACTGATCCGAGGGTGCCTCTATTCCAGCCGTGTGAAGCAGCTCCGCATTCAAAGAAATTTGCGACAGTTCGACCGAAGCTTGCGTTCGAATCTCAAGAAAGACTTTCTGACTCGGCTCGAGTCCAGTCGGCAGATTGAAGCTTCGGCAGAAACACAGGGAATCAGACAAAGCACTTTCCAGTTGCTTCCAAGCCTTGGCCAGTCGAATGCGGTGCATCGATTTTATCGCACCGAAGGCAAGGCTTGGCTGATCTTCATTTGATCCACCGTGCGTGTGGCGTGGTCTTCCATGCGGATCGAGATTTGTACGCCACTTAGCTCTTGAATGAATGGGGTTGACGATTCCCTTTCAACAAGATCATCGGCAAACGCGGCTTCGCCAGGAGGTAGCGGTCGTCCATTGAACAATCCATCTGTACCAGCATCTACAAGTGCCCCTCGCCATGTATCATCCAGACGCCGAGAAAATGCACTTGAGAACAAAGCTGCTCCCGACGCAAGATCGCGATGAATCGTTCCAAGTCGTCCCGATGTCTGCACTTCCTGCACTGCATTAGATTCCAAATGGTCGTAACTCGAAGTATCGGCAGTAAACTGCATCGCAATAAGGGGAGTCCCTGTGTCAGGCGACGCCAAGACCTTCCCCGATCGATAAAGCTCATCTGTAAAAGGCGGGCTCACGGTGGAGGTCCAAAAACGAGCATCGTAACCACTCAATGCACTCCAATAATTCGGGGTTGAGGGGAACGAACCGCCTGTCCGAAAAGTTAGCCCATAAGCAGGAAATGTAGTGAGTACTTTACGAGCCCACCCCAGATCGACATAACCGCCGTATGAGACCAGTGTCGCATCTACATTAGGTGCATCGGCCAGCCGATACGATGCCATAGCATAGCCTGGATCAGAAGGCAGCAAGATCGCCCCTGACGATGCGATGACAGGCACGCCAGGGTCATAGCCCTGCACATCAAAAGCGCGGATATCGTTGGCCAAAATATCTTCGCCAACACGTCCAGCCGTAATCTGGTGTGAGGGCAAGCCTGCCGAAGGATCCGCAGCATCGAAAGCCGTGTGCCTTGTGAAAGCCGGATGAATGTACCCTGTACCGACACCAACGGCTGCCGAGGGCTCAGACAAATCATTACTGCCATCACCATTGAAATCGAAAAAGGCTCCACCAACCTGCGCCGTCAAAGCGATGAACGGCAACGAACGTCCGCCCGCCACCGGCAACTCGACATGAGCAAATCGATTGGCTGGGTCCTTGAGATCTTGCAGGCTGTTTGCTGCCAAGTAATCTGCTGCCGCAGGCAAACCATCCTGTGCTGGAGTGGCTCTCACGCGACGCATCGATAAATCACACTGAGCATGTGCTCGTGCCATGTCGCAAGCCGGCGTTGGTAATGAAAACGAAGCACTTCCGCCGGGTAAAACTCCAAACCCTGGAGCCGCACGCAACCATGGTTCCCCCTGAAAATCGCTGCCAGTCGCCAGTGTGCTAGGAAGTACAGAACCAACAGCTGGGGCAGCCGCGATATTCACGTTCAGATCAGGACGGATCAACAGCACTTTATAGTGCAAACGAAAATCGTCAGGGAAGGAATCACCAGTGGTGACCGTTCCGTTGGCGTGCGTGTGGACGTTGGCGTCAAGATAAGCACTGGGATCAGCGACCAACGGTGCAGGGTCATAGGAAACGTTACCTACATTCGACACAAGCGGTTGCGCGAAGACTGCAATCTCAGCGTACTCCGATGCAACCGTTACCATCTCAAAGTTCTCACGGTAGGCCGGATCGCTTGGGTCGCTAGGTATTAACGCTCCCCGCAAGACAAACAAGGGCACTTTGCCTGTAAACCAGACCTCTTCAGCCTTTGAGGTAAACATCAAAGTGTCATCCGTGTCCCCATAACGACTTGCACCAACAACTGGAGCGTTTCCTGGCCGAGCTAAGCTAGCTGTCCCATCAGTCTGACCGCCGTCGTTGTATTCGAGGTAGCCGACCTCTTTGTCGAGAGCCAAATTGCTCAAGTCGTTTTGAATACGAAGAACAACGTTGCGAAGTCGATTGTTCAATTCAAGCTTCGCACGTCCCTGCTGCATGCTATCGCCGATGATTTTGAAGCTCCTGGCCAGGGCAATCATCATCAACAAGGTGACTGCGGTTGCCACCAAGACTTCGATCAAGGTAAATCCAGACTGGTTGCGTTGATCAGACCGCGTTCGCGGGGTAATTCGCCTGTGAGAAATCATCGGGAATATCCTAAGCTTGAAGGCTGCATTTCAGGAACGAACGCCCCCAGACACCTTCAAGCGCAAGCTAAACTAAGATAAGAACTTGCCATAGCTGCACGAAACACAGCTCCGTTCACGGTTCAGAAGAAATCCAAACCACAAAAAAACCTGAGCTACGACCCTGAACATAGGTCGATCCGGTCTCTATACAGCCAACATTAATTTTACTCCCCAGTTCCTCCATTGCACAACGCGAACGCGGCGAAGTCAAGTAAAGCGGCCCTGAACGAGGCAAAACTACCCTTTTGGTGGGCTCTTGCCGTATTTTCCACCGCCACCGCCGCAGCCTGGAGCCTAACCGGAGAGTCGCTTTGGCTCGACGAATTGCACACGAGCTGGTGTATTGAGGGGAATTGGGTGGATTTACAGAAGCGTTCTCAGGCCGGAAATCAGCCTCCAGGCTACATGCTGCTCATTTCAAGCCTTCATTGGACAGTTAGCCAAATGGCGGGCGGAGGTCAGGACTGGATCCTGCGAATTCCCTCGGTGCTGGCCCACGCAAGCAGCAGCTTGGTCCTATTCATGTTGAGCTCCAAGCTACTCAGAGAGCGGAAGCGACAGGAATCGAATCCGCTATTTTGTGACGGACTCGCTGCTGCCATTGCAATCTGCTGGTTCTGCCTCGACCGCTCACAGCTATTCTATGCATCCGAAGCTCGAGCCTATGCCTTACTTCAATTTGTACAGTTTCTTGGCTGGCTGTGTGCCTGGCAGTACATCTGCCCAAAGAATGCGGGCAAGATGCGGACGCGATTTCTTTTCCTCTGGGGTCTGAGCGCGGCCATCGGCTTGCACCTTCACTTTATAGCTGCCCTCGCAATCCTTTGGCAGGGGATCATCCTGCTGACAGTCATCACATTGAAAGGGGCAGCCAAGGCTACCATCGGCTTGTTCATTACGGCACTATGCACTGCTGTCATTTGTTTCCCAGCCATTACGCAAGGCATCCCGGTCTGGCAACGCCGCGACCAATGGCAAAGCTTTGCGGGTAACACGGACTGGTACTATTCGGCCACAATGTTCCCTTTACTGAGCTTTCTTGTACTCCCTACTCTGGTTCTATACCTTGACCAAATCACTCGAAGCAAACAAAAAGCAACAAGCCCAGCAGGAAAAGAACCTTCCAAGCTTTGGAGCAAAGCACTGTTTTGGCTCGTCGCCTTTACAGGTCCATGGCTCACCGCTTGGGCTGTGACTGCAGTAAAACTCGCGCCGGTATTTCACAGTCGCTATATTTTGTGCAGCGCAATCCCGCTTGTCGCACTTGGGATTTGTCTCGTTGCTCAGATTCGGCGGCGAAGCTTACAGATCGCAGCCGTGTCAATCGGATTCTGTTGCTTGTTTTATAGCCAAGGGTATCTGCAAGTCTGGCAAGCGGGACAGCTCATCGGTTGGCAACGAGGCGAGAACTGGCGTGCTGCCTCTGCTTGGATCGAAGACCACATTGCTGCAGGTGATGAAATCTGGTGTGCAGCAGGTCTTATCGAGGGAGAAAACCTCAGTCTGCCGATCTCTGAACGACTCGATGAATACCTCACCTTTCCGTTTCGCGGTGCCTACAAGGTTCAGGCTTCAGACGATCAGTTTGTCGAACCGAAAACTCTGCTTACTGATGCCAGCCTTTGGCCAAGCCAATGGTTGAAACAAGAAAGAGTAGAGAAGAGCGGAGGGCGTACTCGCTTTCTAATCTGCCGCGCCACGCCACAGCAGCTCGGACAAGTGCTGGAGTATTTGAAGCGAGAGCTTAGAAGGGCGGGTTACGACTTCGAATGGACGCAGCCAATTCAATCCTTTGGAACACTCTCTGGCGCGGTCGTAAGGGGAGATTTCTGACGAGAGCAGCCAGCTCAAGCCACTTTGCTACAGCCCATCGACTCGCTAAGGCTTCGGGCTAAAAAAGAGCCCGACCGACAGTTAGCAGCTACTTCACACGAAACTGAATCGCTATGGTCGTTGAGGGCTTGGCTGCGTTACGTTCCTGCATTTTTACTTCGAAAGGCCGAGCGATACTGTTGCCGCAGCGGTCTTCTAGGTTTGCGGCTACGTCGAGCGAGTGAAACCCTGCAGACCATGGCTTCTCGGGTGTAAAGCTCCATTTCGTTTCGTTATCCGAAATCTCAACACGACCCTTAACTTCTTCACCAAGCCCGTTATGGATCACTAGAACTCGGTTGAGCATAGCATAGTCAAGCGGCTCAACGAAAGTTAGCTGCAGAGGCTTCGTGCTTCCCTTCGCTGGCGAGACAATCTTCCACTGCTGAGGCTGTGGTTGCTCGTGGTCAGGATCAGCAACTCTAAAACGTTTCACAACGGGCCTCTCCAGAGCTGCTCCATCCGCTGCTGACCAATCAGATGCAATTCTCAGAGTGTATTCTCTTCCTCGCTGCAACGCTGGCCCCTTATCTTCGTTCGGCTTCACCCCACGTTTGATGCGCCCTGGATGAACGAATAACGTGAAACGCTTTTGCTCGCCATCCCAGAGCTCTTCACCGAGTTCCAAAAAAGCATCCTCAACGACCCTCTCGCCTTGCAACAACTGAATGTGCCGGTACGCTTCGCCGCGTTTCATCGGCTTCGAAAAGTAAATGTAGAACTTGAGCAAGTTCTCAGGTAGTAGGTCCGCAGATGGATAAACTGCACTCACCTCGGCAGAAACCGCTTTTCCGGGCCGCGTGACTGAAAAAGCAAATCGCTTGCCATCCACTTCAGGTCGTTTCAACCTCGTAGAAAATCGCACCTGATACTCGAGATCAGTGGAAAGCGGAAAACGAGGTACGAACGCGACACCACCTCCATGCAATTGATACGTTCCCAACATCGGTTCGGTGGCATCACCAACATAAACCGCAAAGAACTTCGAAAGCTGGTCCGTGTTGATTTTTGGCAGGCCCTGGACCCGAAAGTAGTGTTTGCCGGAAATCTCTACCAGCTGTACATCAACCTCCGCCGCTCGCAGGGAAGCAAACATAACACAGAAAAGCGAAACACAAAGCTGCAACGCGAACAACTGCGAAAACCGACTCACAACCATCTCCCGGCCCAAACACTTTCACCAAAAAACAGAGTTCGCCGCGGCGACCGGGGCGAACTCATTGAGTGCAAAGTTTATTGATGCTAATTGCAAGCCAACTATGGCAGAGCAACGGTTTTGAGATTCAGTCCCGAATCCGTTGCGACCAGCATCACGGCACGTGCAGCATCAAACTTGTCAAGTTGTACAACACCTTCAAATTGCTTCATCGTTTCGTAGCTTAAGCCAGCCGTTCCGCCTCCGCCAACTCGTGCTTTGATCGCGTCTACTTCTTCGATATCACTCATGCTCAACTTCATCTTCATCACGCCGCGGGAAGAATTCGAAAGCAGCAAGTAATCTTGACCTTCTTTGTTGTAGACAATCATGTCCAATGGCTTATTGCGATTTCCAAGCTCTGCGATAGTCTTGCCCATGGTCTTCTCGCCATCCAAGTCGCCGACCGGAATCTGCACCAACGGCGTGCAAGTGTAAGCAGCCAGCACATTGTTCTCATAGGTGATGAAGGTTTGGACTGGTGATCGTGTTTCCAAGGCGCCGTGCGCACCGTGGTAGACCTCGATGCTCGTGTCACTCATCGCGCCATCGAAAGGGAAATCAAACACACGTAGCTTGGAAGCAAACTCTTCGTTCGATAGGCCGGCCACGATAACCTTCCCGGAGTTGAATTGAATGTCGGTAATGGCATTCATGCGAGGATTGCGTCCTCGACGGTCGCGGCCAGACTTTGGAGCGTTGTCAAACTTGGCATGAGCAAACTCGACTTTCTCCAGGCTAAACTCAGACACCTTGCCTTTGGTGTCGACTTTAAAAATCAATGGAATCGAATCGGGGCCGCGGCCTCGTGCTATCGACAAGTATACGCTTCCACTCTTCGGATTCACCACCATGTCATTGATGACTGTTTCGGTAGGTGAGCTACCGACCATAGCGGCGATTTTCTTGTTGACACTCTCAATGTTCACAGGCGCCCGCTCTGTCGAGCTATCTGTAGTTTCCTTCGTGTCAATTGCGTAGACCGCAGCGTTCAAAGAGTCTCCGACGAGCAAAATGCCATCAGGGCCAAACGCCAGTGGTCCAGCGTGCTTCAGATTCGGATTGCCGGTTTGCAGTCCCTGCCCAGCCGAAACGAGGGTCGGTGGCAACAAAGCAAGCACACAGGCGGTGGCCCAAATCGGGCGAGTCCAAGAAAAGAACATATAGATGCTCCAAACAGAGTGATAAGAGGTGGGGGAAGGTTGGGGCAGGACGAACCAGACCAATTAATGTAGCTCAATTCGCCACGGGAGATTATTGCAAATCAGTTAGGCGAAGCAATGAAAACTGAATTACGAATCCGCAATTATGTGATACCTGCGGTCAGACACCATACCCGGGGCATCTTGCCACCGATCCCGAGACTACTCTGGGCAGGGACCTGTACAGAATCAGCTGTCGCAGCGATGTGCTAGCCCGCATTGCCAGCTTTTGCGGTCTTAGCTTCTTGAATTCCAACTCCCTGTTCTTCCGCGTACTTGCGAACGTCAGCGGTGATCTTCATGGAGCAGAACGTCGGCCCGCACATCGAACAGAAGTGAGCCGTCTTGGCACCTTCGGCCGGCAATGTCTCGTCGTGATACTCAATTGCCCGAGCAGGATCGAGCCCGAGCGCAAACTGGTCGCGCCAGCGGAACTCAAATCGAGCCTTCGAAATAGCGTTATCGCGAACTTGAGCCGCAGGGTGGCCCTTCGCTAGATCCGCTGCGTGGGCGGCAATCTTATAAGTAATGACACCTTCGCGAACATCATTCCGATCTGGCAACCCGAGGTGCTCCTTTGGAGTCACGTAGCAGAGCATGGCACACCCGTACCAGCCAATCTGCGCGGCACCGATCCCCGAAGTAAAGTGATCGTAGCCAGGTGCGATGTCTGTAGTAAGTGGACCGAGCGTGTAAAAAGGAGCTTCGTGGCACCACTCGATTTGCTTCTGCATGTTCTCTTGAATCAGGTGCATCGGAACGTGTCCTGGCCCCTCATTCATCACTTGGCAACCCTTCTCCCAAGCCCGCTTCGTCAGCTCACCTTGAACTTCTAGCTCGGCCAATTGCGCGTAGTCATTCGCATCCGCAATTGAACCAGGCCGCAGCCCATCACCGATCGAGAAACTCACATCGTAGGCGGCGCAAATGTCACAGATCTCATCCCAATGCTCATAGAGGAAGTTCTCTCTTTCATGATGAATGCACCACTTCGCCATGATGGAGCCACCGCGAGAAACGATTCCGGTCATGCGTTTGGCCGTGTGAGGAACAAAGGCCTTGAGAACGCCCGCGTGAATCGTAAAGTAATCAACACCTTGCTCGGCTTGCTCAATCAACGTGTCGCGGAACAATTCCCAGGTTAGAGCTTCAATCTGCCCGCCTGTTTTCTCCAAGGCTTGATAGATGGGGACCGTTCCGATCGGAACCGGACTATTGCGTATGATCCACTCGCGCGTCGCGTGAATGTTCTTTCCGGTAGAAAGATCCATGACCGTGTCCGCGCCCCACTTCGTCGCCCAACGCATCTTCTCAACTTCTTCGTCGATCGTGGACGTGACAGCGGAGTTCCCGATATTAGCGTTGATCTTCACCAAGAAATTTCGGCCAATAATCATCGGCTCGTTTTCTGGATGATTCACATTAGCAGGAATGATTGCGCGGCCTCGAGCAACCTCGGAACGTACGTATTCAGCAGTGATGAAAGCAGGAGTCATCGCCCCCCACGATTGCCCTGGATGCTGATGATCGATGCGATTGCGAGGCACTTGCTGATTCGGATCAACCTCGGACGGCCGAGGCATCTCGTAGCCTTCGGGCGTCGTGCACAATTGACGAATGCGTTCCGAAGCCTCCGGTGGCAGATCCTCTGGACTCGGATATTTATCCGAAATCGCCTCGAACTCCTTTTTTCGTCCGAGGTTCTCTCGAATGGCTACGTATTCCATCTCAGGCGTGATAATTCCCTGATCGGCATACCACTTTTGTGTCACCGGATGCCAGTCGTCGCCCGCCGCATTCGCTGAAACATTTTCCAAAGAACAGCCCTTGGCACGCAATGGCTTACGCTTGAGACCAGGATACTCCTTCAACCGGTTTTTTGCTTTCTTCAGCTGGTTGTACTTTTCGGAATGCTCCTCGGAAAGATAGCCATTGTCTTCAGGTTGAACCTCGCGTCCCGTGTACTCTTCGACATCAAGGCGATTCCAAATCCACTGCTGCCGCAACGCGGGAAGCCCTTGAGTCACATCGCCTTGAAACTCAGGATCGCCCCAAGGGCCAGAGCAGTCATAGACTCGCACTGGCTCGTTCTTTTCGATCTGGCCGTTCGGATGCTCGGTGTCGGAAACACGAATCTCACGCATCGGAACTTTCAGTCCCTTGTGGATTTCGCCCTCCACGTAGATGCGGGAAGAATTCGGGAACAACGTCGGGTCGTTCTCAATGGCCTGAATCTCTTCGGAGTTGTCGACGTCGTCCGTAAACTGCCCAGAGTAATCGCCTCGCTGTTTGCCCTCGGGCAACTCATTCAAAGTCGGCAGATTTGGAGAATTCATTTCTTCCCTTTATTTGCAAAATTGGGAACGACTCGGAGAAGGGAAACGGCTAGGTCCGAAAGAATAAAAAATGCCGTCTCGCTCCCTTCGTCGGTATCACTCGAATCAGGTTCGAAGGGTTGTTTCAGATCCTGCTTTCTGAAACTCTCAGCCCCCAACGGACACCCCGGAGGCCTTTTAAGTATCGCTTTTCACAAAGGCTGGTCAACACCCGCAAATCTCCCAGATTGCCACGCAGCCTGGTGACTCAGTTGGATAGCGAGCACAGGATTTACAACGCGGTATACTGTCCAGAGGCGTTCATGAACAGCGTTGTTCAAAAAGCAGGAAGTAAGTAACCAACCTGTCGAAGCTGCACCCTAACCGAGACAAGGAGATAGCTGATGGCTCGAGCAATGTGGAATGGACAAGTCATCGCAGAAAGCGACCATACTGAAGTGGTAGAGGGCAACCACTACTTTCCGCCGGCCAGCATCAAACAAGAATTCTTCCAACCTTCAAGCACCACGACAACTTGTGGCTGGAAGGGAACCGCGAACTACTACTCGCTGCGAGTGGACGGACAGACCAACGCGGATGCAGCTTGGTACTACGCCGATCCTAAAGAACAAGCCGCAAACGTGAAAGGATTCGTTGCCTTTTGGAAAGGCGTCAAAGTCGAAGCCACATCAGGACAGTCGACCAACGAGTCCAACGAAACCGGCAGTTGCGAGATCTAGAAAATCTGCGAGTTGGGGGGGATAGCTAGGAAAGTAGCTGCTGAGTTTAGACTTCAACAAGAGCTTGCTGGAGTGTAGGCTTTTTGTCGAATCTTACTTTAGCAACGCAGACAGTCTTCACGAGTTTCGCTTCAAAAAAACCTATCCAGGCCGGTGCATCGTTAGACGATCCAGTAGCTCAATCCAAATCTCGCTGAGTCTGTGATTGATGCGGTTCGAACATGGTAGAGCGTTGCTGTTCGGCTAACTTGATGGCCTCAACCGCTTGCTTATAGAGAATCGCTTGGCAACGCCTAGGGTTCTCGGTGGAATCAAGCCGATGGTAAGCACCTTGCGCGTCCAACTCCCAGGTGTTCGTCGTGTCCTCAAAGTAGCTCTTCAATATTGACATGAATTGCTGCTTGCAACTTTTATCTAGAATTGGCACCAATAGCTCAATCCGCTTATCCAGATTTCTTGGCATCCAGTCCGCGCTGCTGATAAATGCCAGGTCGTCCCCACCATGCTTGAAGTAGGCCATCCGAGCATGCTCAAGTAACCGATCAACAATACTGACCACACGGATATTCGCACTAAGCCCCGGCACACCCGGGCGTAGGCAACAGATCCCGCGAACGTTGAGCAATACCTTCACACCGGCCTGCGAAGCTCGGTAAAGCGCCGCAATCAGCTCTGGATCCACTAAAGCGTTCAGCTTGGCAGCAATCTCAGCAGGCTGCCCTTGCTGGCAGCGAACGGTCTCACTTTCGATTAGAGTCAGCAACTTCTTACGCAGCCCGATCGGAGCAGCTTCGAGAGCAGAGTATTGTTGCGGCTGACTGTAGCCGGTTATCGCGTTGAAGAAAGAGCTTGAGTCCTGCCCGAGCTCATCTCGACAACTGAAGTAGCTGATATCGCTATAGAGCCTCGCAGTCGACTCATTGTAGTTTCCAGTTCCAAAGTGTACGTACCGCATGATGCCACGTGCCTCGCGACGCACGATAATGCAAATCTTGGCGTGAGTCTTGAGATTGCGAACACCGTAGATCACCTGCACACCAGCGTGTTCCAGCTCCTGGGCCCACTCTATGTTGCGTGCCTCGTCAAAGCGTGCCTTCAACTCCACGATGGTGGTAACGTATTTGCCACGTTCAGCGGCACGTTTCAAAGCCGAGACAATGGCGCTATCGCGACTTGTGCGATAAAGTGTCTGCTTGATCGCCAATACATCTGGATCGTCTGCCGCTTCCTCAATGAGCCGAACAACGGGCCCATATCCTTCAAAAGGATGGCAAAGCAGAATATCCCGTTCTGCAATCGTCTCGAACATCGAAGTCGTCGGATCGATTTTAGGGCTGCGTTGTGCGGGCCAAGGCTCGTCCTGAAGATGCTGATAGCCCTCTAGCCCAGAAATCTTCATCAGGAAAGATAAATCGATAGGAGCAGGCAGGCGTGTGGTCTGCTCTTCAGATACTTTCAAGCGTTCTTGTAAGAATTCCGTAATGGCTTTGGGGGAAGTATCCTCCAACTCAAGTCGCACACATTGAGCGGTCTTCCGCTGAGCAAGAATCTCCTTCATGCCATGCATCAAATCCGGCGCAGCATCTTCCTGCAAGCTAATGTCTGCGTTCCGCGTGATGCGAAACGCTGTCGCTCCGAGCACTTTCTCACCGGAGAAAAAATCCGGAATGTACTGGTGCACCACATCTTCCAGCAAAGCGAAGGAAAAACCTTGATCCGTCGGCATCGTCAGAACTCTCGGCAAGGCGACGCCCAACGGGATGATGGCAAAGCGACTTTGCTCGTCGCCCTCGCTCGCATCTAGCTGAACACACAAATGCAATGTTCGACTGACCAGTAACGGAAACTGCTCCTCGGGATCAATCCCCATGGGCGAAAGGACAGCAAAAATTTCTTCTTCGAAAATGCGTCGCACCGCTTCGCTATGCCGCAAACTGCAATTCTCAACTCGAATCCTTTCGATCCCCTGCCGAACCAACTCTGGCTCAAGCTCTTCTAAGTAAACTTGATATTGGGTTTCGAACATCTCCTCCGTGCGATGACTAATGGCCTCCAGTTGCTCGCTTACCGTCATCCCTGAGGGTTCAGTCGAAACGCTACTCATCGCATGCTGTAGCTGCAACCCGCCAACGCGAACCATGAAAAATTCGTCCAGATTGCTGCACGTAATCGCCAAGAACTTGACACGCTCCAGCAGACGAACGCTGGAATCCATGGCTTGATCCAACACACGCTGATTGAACTCAAGCCAGCTGATCTCCCGATTGATAAAGTACTCAGGGTTTTTGGTGTGGTGTGCTTGGCTCACGGCTAAACTTGTACGAAAAAGATGTGGTCTTTCGAGCACCCAAGTCATTGGATGTCATTCTCCCTAAGGATACACGGCTTGCCCCTTAGCCGGGACAGGGGGCATCGCGATACCTGAGGATCAACCGCTTTCCACTTCGGTTCTCGTTTACTTGATCAACGCACAAATTGCCTCAGCTGGAAACCAACTCTCGTGAACCGCTCGGAAAACATGGAAGTCGAAACAAAGGTAAAAACCACTCGCCCACGTAGAGAGCTCTCGCTTGCTCGCAAGCTGCTTTACTCCGCCGTAACCACTGTCTTCTTCTTCGCGGCTTTGGAGCTAGCTCTCGCTTTTGTTGGAATTCGCCCTGTCTTGGACCTAGAGGATCCATTCGTAGGCTTCTCCGACGCCGTTCCGCTGATGATGGAAATCGAAGCCTCCGACGGCCAAACGCGGATGGTCACCCGCCCCAACAAACTCGTTTGGTTCAACCGTCAGTGGTACGAGAAAGAAAAACCCGCAGGTACCAAAAGGGTTTTCTGCCTCGGCGGCTCGACCACCTACGGGCGCCCGTATTTTGACCGCACATCTTTTTGTGGCTGGCTGAGAGAACTGCTGCCTCAGATCGATCCTGAAACAAGCTGGGAAGTGCACAATCTGGGCGGGATCAGCTACGCCAGCTATCGCGTCGCAAACGTAATGCGTGAAGTCGCCGAACACGAACCCGATCTCTTCATCGTCTACTCTGCTCAGAACGAGTTTTTGGAACACCGCACCTACGACAGTATTTTGAATACCTCTTCTACTTGGAAGAATCTACAAGAATGGGGCGCGCAGACGAGAAGCTATGCTTTGCTTAGTCGGCTCAAGCGGCAGGGTGAAGCAGACGATTCCCAACCAGATGCCGCCGAAGCGCAGGAGCAGCTTGGCGGCGAAGTCGACGAACGCTTGAATCATACCATCGGCCCAGTCGACTACTTTCGCGATGCAGAGTGGGAAGCCAAGGTGCTTCGTCACTACGAATTTAACTTGCAGCGCATGGTCAAAATTGCCGACAGTGCAGGAGCGAGGATTCTGTTCGTCAACTCCGCGAGCAATCTAAAGGACCAGAGTCCCTTCAAGTCTCTCTCATCCGATGACCTCTCCAATAAAGAAACTGCCGGGATCAATGTAGACTTGGCAACAGCTCGCGAATTGTTGCAAGAAGGCAAATTTCAGGAATCGGTAAAAACATTGTCAGAAGTCCTGGAACAGGATCGCCAAAACGCGGACGCACATTTTCTGATGGGACGTAGCCAATTCGGGCTTCGAGATTTCGCCGCGGCAGAAGAATCCTTCCAGCACGCTATAGACGAAGACATCTGTCCTCTCCGAGCTACCGCGGAAGTCGAAGCGATTCTGCTCAAAGTGGCAGAGCAAACTCGTACACCGCTAATCAACTTCAAGTCCCTGCTACAGCAGCAATGCAAAGAAGCGTATGGGCATCGCATCCTGGGCGATGAATACTTCTTGGACCATGTGCATCCAACCATCGACGCTCACCGAGATCTGGCGATAGCGATTTGCGAACAGCTGATGCAGACAGAGACATTGCCCAAGGTCGATTTGAGCGGTCAAGACTTCCAAGACAAACTCGCCGAATGCAGTAAACGCGTAAAAGGCAGCTTAAGCCTAACGGAAGAGGGCATCGCTCAACGCAACTTGGCGAAGGTTCTGCACTGGGCAGGCAAATTTGAAGAGTCTGCCAACCGGGCTTCGGACGCGTTGGAGTTACTTATAAACGATGCTGAGAGCCGCTTTGTTCTGGCAGACAGCCTCAAGAATCTCGGACAAATCGAGAATGCATGTTTTCAGTATCAGCTTCTACTGGAAGACTATCCCGAATACATGAAAGCCTACCTTCCATTCGGCGACCTCCTGCTTCAACTCGAACGCTCGGAAGAAGCACTCGAGTTCTTGGAACTCGCCAAAGGCTTTGAGCCCGAGAACGCATTCTTGCACTACACGCTCGGTTCTCTGTTCATGTACAAGCAGGAGTGGAAATCGGCTCTGGTCGCATTCGAAGAAGCCAATCGTCTTTTCCCAGGCGACGAGGCGACTTTGGAATGCATCGAAGAATGCCAGAAGCAGTTATTGAAATAACCTCGCCGGAGTCCAGGCTTTTGTCTCAAAACTAGCGAAAACCGAAACTCTTGACGAGTTCCGCTACCAAAATCGGACTATCGAGACAGTACCTAGCCTTCAGTCCCATTGCACAACTTCTGAATCCAGGCAGCAGCCCCAAGTGTCGCCGCGTCGTCGCCAAGCTCGGCGGCTTTTACCACGAACTCATCGCGATAGCATTCAAACACATGCTCGCGAGCAACACGAGACACCTCGTCGACGAACAACTCCGGCATGGCCTCTACCAATCCGCCGCCGAGGACAACACAATCGGGGCAGAGCATCAACACGGCATTGGACACCGCGTACCCAAGTTGTTCACATGCTTTGACCACCACTTGCTTCACGGCCTTGTCGCCTTGAGCGATCGACTCGGCGATCACTTTACTACGAATGGCACCTAGCTCAGTACCAACCAGTGAATTCAAGTGCGGAGCTTCGCCGCGATAGGAGAGCTTCGTAAGCTCTCCAGCTATCGACAAGCGGCTAGCCTCCGACTCAAGAGTGCCGGTCATCCCGGTTGCACCTTCACGTACCGACGCACTGATCTTAATGTGACCAAACTCCATCGCACTCAGTGCTTTGCCACGCAGGATCTGCCCGTCGTAGACGCATCCGCCGCCAATCCCGGTACCTGGGAACAGACCAAAAGTCGTTCTGGCGTCGCACCCCGCGCCTCCGATATGCTCACCATAGACTCCTGCGTCGACATCATTCAAGACCGCGACGGGACACTGAAACTGGTCTTCCAGGAAGGAGCCAACTGCCACATTCTCCCAGCCCAAGTTCACCGCGACGCGAACGATTCCTTTTTCCCATTCAACGGGGCCAGGACAACCGATTCCGATGCCAACCAACTGCTCCACACTGATTTCTGTTTCCTGAAGCAACTTGCTGATCGTGCTCTCGATTCTCTGCAAGCCCGTTTCCACACCTTGCTCTCCTTTGGTGCGTTTTCGGCGATCCGCAACAGCCTTCAACTCCTCGTCATAGAGCGTGCACTGCATCTTCGTGCCGCCAAGGTCAAAACCGATCCAATACTTCTTGGCTTCGTCCGTGCTCACATCTGATTCCTTTGCAACGCAATAAAACAGCACGTCTTGCAGATCCGTAAGCCGCACATCGCGGACCGCGAGATACTTGCACTTCCCAACAACATGGGGTTTGATGAAAGTTAAGGCAAGATTAGAAGTCTTTTTCGCTGCTTGCCAATAACCCAAACAACCCGTTCGCGCGCAACCTACCAACCAACGATTTTTCTGCACCAGTCCCTCCGAGTCCGAGAATCGCCTAGCGCAGACAGCCCTACACTTCGCCCTAAACTACCAAGCGCGAAGGACTTACACCATTCGCCACTTCGGCCTGCCGGATCCCGCCACAAAAATCTCTCGCAAGTGAATAAACCGCCTTGGTTATGACACATCAAAATAGAAACGGCCTAGCCGACTCGGAAGAGAGGATGTTTTCCTGGTGAATACACCTTCTGCTGGTTCCCATGATGAGGAGTCATCGGAAGAGATTTTCCGTGACTTCTCGTGTAGGTTGCGTCGGATTGCATGGGCAATCTGCCGTGACTGGGACTTGGCTGCTGACGCAGTGCAAGAGGCCTTCCTGCTACTTGAAAAGAAGTGGGACGCGATTGAGACCGAAAATCGCCGAGGCTGGCTGGTTCGGACAACGCAGTTTCAAGCTCAGAACTTGAGACGAAAAAAAACACGCCACCAATCGAGCTCCGACACTCAAAGCCTAGTCGACGACAATTCGGCAGAAGAACAGTTTGAGATCAGCGAACTTGCAAATTGGTTTCGCCAGCACATTCAACAACTGCCCGACTCGCAAAAGACTGTTTTGGAACAACGTCTTGGAATGGAGCGAAGTTTCGCTGAAATCGCAGAAGACTTAGACGTACCACTGGGAACTGTCCTTTCGAGATTTCGACTCGCCATAACTAAGCTGAGAAAACTAAGAGAAGGATAGTGTTGAGTTGCCTGCAGTGCTAATCAAATTTTGGCATGGTGAATTGAGCAGAACTCGTTCGCGTTAGGCAGAACAATCCCCGCGGCTAGTCCCGTGGGCTCATAGGAAAGAACAAGAGCTACCAAAGCTAGTTCCATGATCGCAAACGACGAAAAACCATTTGAAATTGATCTCTACTTGTTAGGAGACGCCGCTGGCACAGATTTTGACAGTGCAGCGTTCGAAGCTCGTATGCACGAAGATGTCGACTTGGCTCTGCAAGTCGCTGATGCAATAGCCGAGCATCAAGCTCTTCGCCAAGCTTTGAAATCCCCGTTTACCGAAAAGACGGCTCGGGATTGGAGTGGGGCTGCGATCGCTTTGCTTGTCACCAGTGCAATTCTACTGATTGCAATCTGGATCAGCACTAACAATCAGGATCAGCCCGAGCTCGCGACCGGCAACGAGTCGATATCAGTCGTTGCTGAGAATTGGATCGCATTTGGCGAATCCACGGACCAACAGATCTCGGCGGAACACCTCAGCACAGAATCGCTCGAAAACGATTACTTGGTGGTTGATGGAATGACATTGGATCTGCCGGCGGAGCCAGACGACGAATCCGAAGATTGGATGCTCAACGCCGCCACAGACTTTTATGCTGACCTGGACAGATAAACTTAAGCATGAACGCAGTACGACAACTTTTGGTTCGCCTCCTGTTCCTCACCATCGCGTGCTCCTCGCTGACAGCGACGGCTGAGAGCGAAAAGGATCGCAAGAAGACCAAATCACTGACCTCACCATCGAAGAGTTTGGTTGAACTAGAGTTGGCATCCAACAACAACGCCAAAGCTTCGCCTAGTAAGAATCCGTCCAACAAGAAGCCAATCGCTCGTAATTCGACCAGAGTCAATCCAGTAGCAGTCCTGAAGTTCGTGAGCGAACATTTGCCAGAACTTCGGAAGATGATCGACTACTTAGAAAAGAACAAGCCAGAGCAATACGAGCAGGCAATCCGCGAATTCTCCCGCGATCAAACGCGTCTCGCTGCGATACAGAAACGCGACGCAGACATGTACCGCATCGAGCTGGAACTTTGGCAACTCGAAGGCAAACTGCGGATGCTGGCAGCAGAAATCGCGGCCTTGAAGAAAGAAAAAGATCAGGCCTCTGCAGAAAAGCAGCTTGAAATGCTCGTCACCAAACAACAACGGAAATCGCTTGAGAAGGTTCGCCTGCAGCGAGATCGTGCCGCCGTTCAGCTCGCACGATTAGAAAACTTAGTCAAGCAACGAGAAGAGAACGCAGAAGCATTAACAGCGCGGTCTCTGAAGCTGTGGAAGAGCCGCATTGAGAAACAAAAGCCACGCAAGGCTTCGTCAAAATCCAAAAACATCAAAAAGACAGATTCCAAATAGACCTGGAAAACGGAAACGAAAGGGAACGCAATGTTGATTCGGATAGGAAAGCTATCTGCTTTAACCTTCGCCTGCCTGCTTGTGAGCTTGGCTTCAAACACTACGGCCAACGAGCCTGCGGAGCCAAAGTCAAAGGCAGCTAAGTCTAAAGTAATGGCGCCAATTTACGAACGGTTTGCCTCCGACTCAGATTCACCGAATTTCGAAGAGACGCCAGACTTTCAAAAGCACATCTCGCCTCTCTTTGGCCGCTTGGGTTGTAATGGCAGAGCCTGCCACGGCTCGTTTCAGGGCCAGGGGGGCTTTCAGCTATCGCTCTTCGGCTACGACTTCCAAGAGGACTACAAGGCCTTGCTAGACGAAGAAGGGCCACGAATCGATCTCAAAGACAAGCAAGAGAGTCTGATCCTAACGAAACCCGTCGACGAAGACATGCATGACGGCGGTAAACGTTACGAGCATGGCGGTTGGGAATACTGGGTCTTACGAAAATGGATCGACGAAGGTGCTCCTTTTGAAAAGAATTCCATTCACAAACTAAAGCGCCTCGAAGTGCTTCCGAAGGAAATCAAGTTCGCCAAGGCAGGTGAAAAGCAAAAGCTAAAGGCCATCGCTCACTGGGCAGATGGTTCAGTAGAAGACGTCACTTGCCTGTGCCGATTTAAATCGAACGATAGCGCAATCAGCAAGATCGACGATGAAGGTGTGGTCACTTCTGCGGAAGCTGGTGATACGCATGTGGTCGTGTCCTATGATAACGCAGTTGTGCCCATCGCAACGCTGCGACCGGTCAACAAGAACTACGGAGCAAAATATCCCAAAGTTGCAGCATCCACCAAGATCGACGAGCTAGTGATCCAGAAGCTTCGCAAGCTTGGCATCGTGCCATCCAAAGTTTGCTCGGATGAAGAGTTTCTGCGTCGCACGTCTCTCGATGTAACGGGAACGCTTCCAAGTCCCGAAGAAGTTCTTGCATTCGCCAAGGACAATGCCCCAGACAAACGTGAGCGAAAGATCAACGAATTGCTCGCACGCCCAGGCTATGCCGCGCAGTGGACTACCTTCTTATGCGACATCACAGGCAACAATGACGATCAACTGAGAAACTTCCTGCCTGGTGGCGTGAACCCATCGAATCACTGGTACCAATGGATCTATTCTCGAATTGAGGCCAACACGCCATACGACGAAATTGTCGAAGGCATTGTGACGGCGAACAGTCGTAAGCCTGACGAATCCTATCTGGAGTATTGCGAGGAGATGAGTGAGATTTGCCGCGACAAAACCGGGGAATCTTTCGCAGAACGTCCTGGCATGGTTTATTACTGGTCGCGAAACAACTTCCGAACCCCTGAAGACCGAGCCATCGGCTTCGCGTATTCCTTCCTCGGAGTGCGCATTCAGTGCGCCCAATGTCACAAGCATCCTTTCGACCAGTGGTCTAAGGACGATTTTGATCGCTTCGAATCTTTGTTCACCGCCGTGCAGGCGCGGCAAAACACGATGGCTCCTGATGCGAAGAAGCAATACCAGTCCATGGTTGCAGACCTGGGCGTCGACAAGAAACTCAAAGGCAACCAATTGCGTCGCGAATTCGGCAACATGCTGAAAGCGGGCAAGACAGTGCCGATTCCCGAACTTGTCGTAGCCAAGCCGCGCGTCCGGAGGGTGAAGGGCAAACCTGTGCAATTCCCGAAAGCGAAGCTGCTAGGGAGTAATTGGGTTGAAATGGGTGATGAAGACATTCGTGGCGAGTTGATGAATTGGTTGCGTAATGAACAGAACCCCTACTTTTCCAAAGCTATCGTGAATCGCGTTTGGGCGCAATACTTTGGTGCTGGTATCGTAAATCCTCCTGACGATTTGAACTTGGCAAACGCACCGAGTAACGCTGCGTTGCTGGAGTACCTGGCAGTTGGTTTCCGCGAAAACGATTTCAACCTGAAGTGGTTGCATCAAGAGATTCTCAATTCGGATACGTACCAGCGATCTTGGGTGCCTAACAAAACGAATGCGGATGACAAAACGAACTTCAGTCATGCCCGCTTGCGACGATTGCCCGCAGAAGCAACATACGATGCCGTGCGAATGGCTTTGGCGAACGACAAATTGGCTGACTCTGCTCGTGGTTTGGAATTGCCTCGAGCACTTACCAAAGCCGGAGCAAGTGCACGCAACAATCGCCAAGACAACGAAAGTTATGCTTTGCAGGTCTTCGGGCGTAGTATCCGCGAATCCAATTGTGACTGTGATCGTTCGGCCGAGCCGAGTCTCTTGCAGACGCTATTCTTGACAAACGACAACGCGATGCACGAATGGTTGGATGATCCCAAGTCCAGTTGGGTCGCAGAGGTTTGCAAGAAGTACGGCTGGAAGCTTTCTTCTTCACCCGCGGAAGAACAACGGATGCAAAACCTGTTGAAACAGCTAGACCGCATGAACTCTCAGATAGTTGCAAATGTCAAACGCATTGCTGAGCTGAAAAAGTCTGGCAATAAAAAGGCACTCAAGCCCATGCAGAAGCGTCATGAAGAGATGGTGAAACGAGCCAATGCCATGGCGAAAAAGTACAACCTTCGTGAGCAATGGCAATCGCTTCGTGCGGGGCAAAGCCTTGAGGACCTGCTCGCCAGGCCAAGCAGCATGAATGACGAACAGGCAAACTGGATTACCGGCCAAGCTTACTTGCGGACATTAAGTCGAGAACCTAATTCTCAGGAACGCAACACCGTCGTTTCCTTCTTGAAAGAAGAGAAGGATCCATCGGCGGCAGTTGGCAGCCTCATGTGGAGTCTCGTTAACACCAAAGAGTTCATTCTCAATCACTAGATGTCGGCGGACCATGCCTTCAGCCTAGAAAACTCGGCAGAGCGATCTGACCTCTGTTCTAAATTTACGAAACACAACGCACACAAAGTATAAACTTACGATCAGGAGTACTCTGATGACGATACACAAAACTTGCGATGGGGCTTCTCGCCGCGACTTCCTTCGAGTTGGCTCACTGTCAGCTGCCAGCTTTAGCTTGGCTGGTTACTTGCAGATGGAACAAGCCGGAGCCATTGAAGGCCAATCCAACAAGTCCGCCATTTTCATCGACTTGCCAGGTGGACCATCGCACATCGACACGTTTGACCTAAAGCCGAATGCATCGGACAAGTATCGTGGTAAATTCAAGCCAATTAAGACCAACGTTCCAGGCGTTGAAATCAGTGAGCACTTGCCGAAGCTAGCCAAGTGCGCGGACAAGTTTGCGATCCTTCGCGGGGTAAGTCATACCCTGGCTGCTCACCGCCTGGGTCGCGAGTATGTGAACACCGGAACCAAGCCGCTACCTTCCCTGGAGTATCCTGGTTATGGCGCGGTCGTGACGAAGGAATTCGAAACCGAGCCCGAACTACCTCCATTCGTCTCGATTCCGAACGGCAACCAACGTTCCGGATTCTTGGGAATTCAATATTCGCCCATGAATACCGGTCGCACTCCAGTTGCTGGTCAGCCTTTCAACGTGCGCGGCATAACAATTGGCAACGGCATGACGGTTGATCAGATCGAGCGACGTCATGGCTTGCTGAAAGACCTCGATACGACCTTCCAGCATATCGAAAAAGACGAGCAGCTATTGGTCGGACTGAACAAGTTCAACCAGAAGGCCTTCAACATGATCACGAGCCCCAAGGCGCGTGAAGCGTTTGACATTTCTCGCGAGTCACCTACCTTCGCGGCTCAGTTCGACGCTGAGAATTTTTCACAGAGTTGCTTGTTGGCCATTCGCCTCGTTGAAGCTGGCGTGCGTTTCGTCTCTCTTTCCCTCGGTGGTTGGGACACGCATAGCGACAACTTTACGAAACTAAGTGAAACACAACTTCCCAAACTCGATGCCGGCCTCTCTGCTCTCTATACGGGCTTGGAGCAAAAAGGCTTGCTTGATAGCACATCTGTAATGTGCACTGGTGAATTTGGGCGAACCCCGAAAATCAACACGCGTTCGGCTGAAGGCGGTCGCGACCACTACCCACGCTGCATGTTCATGCTCATGGCAGGCGGCGGAATGAGCGGCGGCCAAGTCATCGGTGAGTCCGATGAAACGGCTTCTGGACCGAAGCACGAGGGCATCAAGCCAGACGACGTCGCCGCCTCCTTCTACCAAAGCTTGGGCATTGACCCAACCAAGGAATACCATACCGACACGGGTCGCCCGATCACCTTAGTCCGAGATGGCTCGGTGATTCCACAATTGTTCAGCTAGATCTAGGCCCAGCGAACTTCTAATTTCGCTTTGTCTAAAGTCTTCAGCCAAAGAGGCTGCGGTGCATACCGTAGCCTTTTTTCTTGGTTCTTTACAAATCTGGTGGCTAAGCAACTGTGAGCTTGGTTACTATCCCTTATAGGTTCTAGAACAAATCGCTGCTTAAGCAGACCATTACGGTTGCAAGGTGTTAAACACCCACTCTCAGATTTCTCTGCGTCGTGACGACTCTGTACGAGGATTTTCCAACCGGAGGACCACCAAGGTCAGCGTAAGCGCTGGAAGTCAATCGATTCAAGGCCTGTGAATGAACCGAACTGTTTTGCATTGGGCCGAACGAAAAAACGCTCACCTGCCGTGCAGAGACTACCATTCCGGATAGCTCTACTTTACGGCAAACGACTATCTTCCCATTGACTCCCACTTCACTCAGACATGAATGACCTCGAACCAGCGCAAAACGAGTCGAAATTAGCTCAAGGCAACTCCGTTTAAACCGGCAGCATCCAATCGAGTTGCGGTTAAACTTCCGGTCTTGCTGCTTTTCACGTAGCTACTTGTGGCTAACCTTGGTGGCCGGTAGCACCGCCCTACCTATCTTGATCGCCATACGGATCGCGGGTGTCTGTGCTTACCAGCTGAACTGTTTAAACCGAAGAACTTCGTCGACCATTCACCTGGAAGTCACAGAACGTGATCCCAATGAGCCTTTCGAGTTTTCGGAAAGCGACTAGACTGCCGAGCTACCCTGATTCGTTCTCGTTTTTTGATCTCAGCCCATGTCCTCCGTCCCGCAACTTGTTCTAGACAGTAAGAAATCGCGTCACTTTGATGGCCGGCATCCTTGGGTGCTTGCGAATTCCATTCAAGAACCGAAAACCGAGGTCGAGGCAGGGCAAGTCGTCGAGCTGCTTCAACCCAATGGAAGCTGGATTGGTCGCGGAGTCTATAACCCAAACAGTCGCGTTCGACTTCGGCTACTTCAGTGGCAACCGGAACAAGAACTTAATGCCGAGTGGATTTGTAGCCAGCTGAGCTCTGCTCTGCAATTGCGTAAAGCTCGAGAGCGCACTTCAGGGGAGCTCGAAGCGATGCGCATGGTCAATAGTGAGGGTGATGGACTTAGCGGTCTCGTTGTCGATCGCTTTGCAAATTATCTCGTCGTACAGTTCACGAGCTTGGCGATGTTGAAGTGGCGTGAGCAGATCCTAGATTGGTTACAGCAAAACATTGCGATCGATAATATCCTGTGTGTCATGGATGATAATGCGGCCAAACAGGAAGGTACTGAGCCGTTCTCGATTTGGCAGCAAGAAGGGAAGGGGAGTACCGTCGCGAATTTTCGAGAACATGATGTCGAACTCACGGTCGATTTAAAAGTGGCCCAAAAAACTGGCTACTACTTGGATCAGCGTACCAATCGAATGCAAGCTTCTTTAGCAATGCAGCCCGGCAGCTTGCTAGATGTTTGCTGCTACCAAGCTGGCTTCTCGCTTGTCGCCGCCAAGCATGCTCAGATCGAGAGAATCGTCGCCGTTGATTCTAGCCAACGGGCTTTGGAGGCAGCCGAACAACATGCGGCTCGAAATGCAGTGGAAGGTATCGAATTCAAGAAAGCGGATTGCTTTGATTACTTGCAGCAACTGGTACAGGAGAAGCAAACCTTCGACAACATCGTCCTCGACCCGCCTCGCATGGCAGGGCATCGCTCGCAAATCAACTCTGCGCTCAGAGCCTACCATCGGCTTAATTTATCCGCCGTCAATTTGCTCCGCCCTGGCGGCACCCTGGTTACATGTAGCTGTTCCGGTCGCGTTTTTCGCGAGGATTTCTGGGGCGTTCTCTCCTCAGTCGCCAAACGTTCTCGCCGGAGGATTCAGGTCATCGAGAGCCGCGGAGCCGACTTTGATCATCCGATCGACGTCAACTGCCCTGAGTCGGACTATTTGAAGTGCTTCATCTGCCGCGTAGATTGAGAAATGAAGAAGCTATCTTTTTGCGCACAAAAAATGGTCATGGTATGCCGCTCCATCGTCATACCATGACCATAAGTCGCTGGAACAACCGAAGTTGTTCCACCCTCCCAATCCGTGGTACTGGAGTTATCGACCTTCCATCAGCACCGGTGTGAGGGATTTCTTACTTATTACTTGAATAATCAGCAAAAGCTATCATTTGATATTCGGACGCTTCACCGAACCTGTGCGAACCACCTCTGGCTTAGCGGCCGTTGTCGCGGGCTGTGCGCCAGAATCGCAACCTGCCGTGTAACGGTTTACCACAAAATTGTGATAACCAGTGCTGTCACCAGTCTTGCACTTTCGGCACCTCTGAGCACTCAGGCGTTCCCATTGCTTGGCACAGGCCTCGGCGCGGATGGCACCGTATCCGCACCAAAGTCCTTCAACGCAGTCTTGCCGAAGCATCATCGGCGCGATGTAAATGGGTGGATGCGGATGCCGCAAGCCCCACTCAATAACAGCATTGGAGGCATGAGGAACGGAAGCGACGGTTTGTTGTTGAGCCATGCGGTCTACCATCGTATTGCGATGATGATGAGTCCCAGTTGGGATCGAAGCTGGGTCTTCCGCGATTTCGGCCGGAACCGGATTCGGACGTACAACCGGATCTCGCTCTACACGTTCAACAAGACTTGGATCGAAGGCGGAAGGGCTCAACTGCTCGCGGATAAAATCGAACGGGTTCTCTTGCGGTTGAGGTGTGGCTTTTTGCGGAGATTGCGGATTGATTGTTTGAGCGAAGAGTTGCGGCGTATTGAGGACAGCCAAGAGTGCTACGCACGCGCAAAGAATGATCCTAGACATATCGGTACCCCTTGAGCTAAAGCCGATTCCATGGCGTTAATTAACATCGAAAGGGCACCACGAACTACTTCCCTGTAGAGTCAGACTAAGACTCTTGTGAGCTGCGAGGCTGGTGTCGCAGTGGGCATCGTTGGTGCTCTAATGAAACATTCCACCGTATTAGAAGTGTGCAAGCAAAAAGAATTCTTTTTTGCTTGCCATCAAAACATGAGCGCACCATTGCACCGAACAGAAAAAGATTGCTCGCCACGTTCGCTTTTCCAATGCGCGAAACTTTGCGGATTTCATGCTCGGCGAAGCGCTGCTGGTGCTCAGTGAGGCGGTACTCGACTCGCTTTACTCGGTTTCCGATCCCAGCGTGTTCGAGAAGGAGTAGGATTAGAGTCTACTTGGATTCACTCGCCGCTTGCAGCAAGCGTTGGCGAATCATGTAGAGCCGCGTACTCTCGGTAACCTTACAGCCGGACTGATCAGACAAGTAGAACACATCCACAACTTGATCCAGGTGTGTACTTACTTTGGCGGCCTGCAAAACCAACTGCATCTCAAACATCACCTTGGCGACTTGAAAGAGCAGGCCACGGCGATCGTATGCAAAGAGCGTGATGATGGTGAACTTCTCGGAGGTGCTATTATCGAAACGTACTTGAGTGGGTTGAATCCGCAAGCCTTCTTGATTCTTCCGAGACGCCGATCCCCACTTCTTCGGGAACACCGGAGCATACTTTTGCGAGGGATTTAACGCTTCGCCAATATGCTCACAGACGTAGGCAATACGCGACTCAGGCGGCTCCTCTTCAAATTCAAGATCTTCGACCAAGAAACGATCCCATCCGATCTCATCAGGCAGAGTATACACATCAGCTGCGATGATTTGATTGTTCTTACTTGCCAATGCCCCTGTGATGCGATGAAACGTTCCAATCGACTCGCCTGCCTGATGGGTCACAACGATGTACTCAATCGCTTGCTGGTCCTGCAGATATCTCCCCCAAGCCAGACAACGGTCTTTCCGCAGCTCGCGCAGCTGCGAAACTTGCTCTGCGGCCATCGCCATCGGGGCACTCAACAGATAATTCACCGGCAGTGCTAGAACTTGTTGTTCCCACCATTCCTCATCTTCATTGCGCGGCATTGCACGCAGCAATTCACCGCGTCGTTCCTCGACCTCTTTGTGGAAAATCCGATCGGACCCTTCGTCTCGGAAATGGGCGTCGGTCTGATAATAGAGCTGCAGCAGTAAATCAACTTTCCATTGGTTCACGACGCCAGGACCAACACTCGCCAAGTCCGCATAGGAAAGCAGAAGAAGCAAGGTGAGCCTTTCACTCGAGCCAACTTGTGCGGCGAAGTTAATGGCTGCTTGGCTGTCGTTCAGGTCAAAACGAAACGCGGTGTGCGTCAGCGTGAGGTGCTGATGCACGAGGAAGGACAGAGTCTCCTTGTCTTGTGCGCTCAACCGCAATCGATCCGCTGTCTCCTCGGCAATCCTTCTTCCCACTTCACTGTGGTCTTCCGGAAACCCTTTGCCCAAGTCGTGCATAAGCAAGGCGAGGTGCAGAATCGTCTTGTCTTTGACACTTCGATAGATGTTGCCAAGCGGTGATTTCTCGGTAGCCAGGTCTGTGACGCACTCCACAGCACGAATCGAATGCGCATCGACGGTGTACTTGTGATATTGATTGAACTGCAACAAGCACCGAGCATGCGCCATCGCCGGAATGATCTGCTCCAGCACTCGAAGCTCGTGCAAGCGGCGCAGGCGCCCGGCGAGGTTCCCCGAGCGAGACATCAACTCCATAAATCGGTCAATTGTTTCTTGGTCGATCTCAGTGAGCTTCCGCGAACGCATTGCAGCGCGAATCTCACGCCAAGTATTGTGCTCGATCGAGCGCCCAAATCGACTGGAGATCGCCATCAGCTCCAATACCGCCGCCGGATCGCGTTTGACTCGTTCTTTGCCATTTCGAGTCGCCCATACGTTGCGGAATCCAACGCGAAAGTCTCGGCGAACGGGCAGGGCGAGCGACGACTCGATAATTTTCGATACCGGCGACTGCCACTTCGCGTCATTCACGAAGTGGGCGCTGCTATAGCGAATCTCACTCGTGTGCTCAAAGTATTCTTGCATGAATTGCTCGACCGGCAGAATACCATCTGCACCTGCGTAGTGACTCCACTCGGCCAAACGCATTTGCAAAGCGCGATCCAGCTGGTCTTGCGACTTACTCGCCTCAAAGTGCATCTGATTTCGCAGACGCAACAAGTACTTGTAGCCTTTGCGGAGAATCTGATAGTCATCTTGCCCCAGATGACCGAGCTGGGCGAGCTTCTCCAGGTCACATTCACCGTAGCGTGCGAAACCGACCCAACGCACCAACTGAATATCCCGCAAGCTACCACGCGAGCGCTTTACGTTTGGCTCAAGCAAGAAGACGGTTTCCCCGTACTTTCGTCGCTCATCACGCCGAGCGGCCTCGACCGCCTGAATAATCCTACTTGTCCGGCGTTTGGCTCCTTGTCGCAACCCACGCATGAACTGCCGAAACAAGTCCACGCTACCGGAGATCAAACGACTCTCGACGAGTGATGTAAAAGTCGCCGCATCGTCCCAAGACAACTTCCATGCCTGCTGAGGAGTTCGGAGAGAAAACCCAAGCTGACAACCCGCATCCACGATCCATTGACTCAACATGCGCGCAAAAGTAGCTGCTTGCTCAGCGCAGTCTGGTGCATGCAACAGCATTAAGTCGACGTCTGAGTAGGGCGCCAAGTCGCGACGACCGTATCCTCCATGAGCTACCAACGAGTACAGAAACTCGCCCGAATCTCCGATCCCGGTGCTTTCAAAGGCGGCACTCGCAAGATCCTGAACAACGGAATCCACCAAGTCAGCTTGTCGCACACATACCTGGAGTCCAGGAGAACCAGAATCATGCTGGGCTTTGAGCTTAAGCCGGCCGTCCAGCAGTCGCTCCCGAGCGTGGATAACGGCTGCTGGCAACTTGGATGCCGTTGCCATGGCTAAAGCTCCGCAGAAAGGGAGCAGCTGTTTGGCCAAACTAAATGGCCTCGTCGCCGCTCTCGCCAGTTCGAATGCGAATTGCGTCACTGAGATTCGTGACGAAAATCTTGCCATCGCCGATCTGACCAGTCTGAGCGGTCTCAAGAATCGTGTCGATAACGGTCTGCAAGTTGGCTTCGGTCGCCACTACTTCGATCTTGACCTTGGGTACAAAGTCTACGGCGTATTCGGTTCCGCGATAGATTTCGGTATGCCCCTTCTGACGGCCATAACCACGCACTTCGTTGACGGTCATGCCATGGATGCCTTTTCCAGTCAAAGCATTCTTTACGTCTTCCAACTTGAAGTGACGTACGATCGCTTCGATTTTCTTCATCCCGAGATCTCCAAGGTGTTCAAACTGCTCAACATACTGGGCGCGCTTTTCGCCGCCATAGTTTAGCGTAGATGATTGCCGCACGGAATCACGCTTTTTAGACTCGATTCGATGCTTCGCGAGAAACTGTCAGCTAGCCACGATTGCCAGTCGGAATGGCCGTTTCGACTGAAAACTTGTCTGTCAGCAGGACTGCGATGCCCAAGCCTATTCAGGTTTCTGCCAAATCACATCGGGCTGACCTCCATCAGCATTGGCTTGCCGAGCGAGTAGAAAGAACAGATCACTCAAGCGATTCAGGAACACGACCATCGTTTCGCAGTTCGCTTCCTGATGCGACAGACTGACAACGTCCCGTTCCGCACGCCTACAAACAGTGCGAGCCAGATGCAATAGAGCTGCCTGTTTGGTCCCGCCCGGAAGAATGAAGTTGGTCAGTGGTTCCAGACCTGCATCCAGTTCGTCCATCAACTCCTCCAGTTCTTCAACTCTAGAATCGCGAAGTAGCACCATCCCTTGCTTCTTGGCATCAGGCGTTGCCAGCTGAGCCCCGATCGAGAAAAGATCATGCTGGATCTGTTCGATTACTGCCGCCAGATCCTTCTTGCCTTGGCCTATCGAGTTGCGGGCCTCAGCAAACTCGGCTCCGACCAACCCCAAAACGGCATTCAGTTCATCGACAGTTCCATACGCGGCGATGCGAGGATGATCTTTGGCTACACGCGGTCCTGCAAACAACCCAGTTGTCCCGCTATCGCCCGTCTTGGTGTAAATTTTCATGATTCAATTTTTAGGGTCGAAGTTTCGAAGCAGGAGATAGGACTTGGGCAGCACTGAATCGACTGAAGATATCCCGTTGGTCAATGCCGCAGGCATTATTATCTTCCTGCAAGGGGAGCCAACGCAGTTTCTATTGATGAAGCATAAGCATCGTTGGGATTTACCCAAGGGGCATTGCGAGCAGGGCGAGTCCTTTTTGCAAACCGCCTTGCGGGAAACGGAGGAAGAAACAGGAATCGCTGCAGAATTACTGTGCGTCGATCCTGTGTTTCAATTCGAAATACGCTACATAATCGACTCAAAAAGACATGGCAAGCATGAGAAAAATGTCGTCTACTTTCTGGCGCACATTGCTGAAAAGCCCGACATACAGCCGACCGAGCATCAGGGCTACGATTGGTTCCCATGGCCAAGCTCGGATATCCAGAAACAAACGATCGATCCATTATTGGCAGCCGTAGCCGAACACGCCGAAAAGCATCCTGAGCAATTCTTTAAACGGCCTTCATAAGTCGCCCCTTTGGGCGGCTATCCTATCGTTCCGGTTGAAGGCTCACTGTCATTGGCCGCAGCGTCTCCAATACTCGTAGAAAATGGAAGTACGGATTTCGTTCCGCAAAAGCTGTGTGGAACATCTTGATGCAATCCACGGAAAGCCAGCTCCCGCTTGAAACGTCGATCGGGATCCATCTGTTTTCCGTCCAGGCTTCAGTCCAAACTTTCAACAACAGTTTTTGCTCAGTCGATTGCAATTCAATTCCAAAGCCCAACCGAGCTGGCACCTTGAGCTGACGGAGTAGAGTGGCGAACAAGATGGCTTGATCTTTTTCGTCCCCGCGATTGTGACGTGCCGTGAGTAGTGCGTTTTTCACCTTAGGCTGCATGTCCTCAGTTTCCATTGCCTTCGAAAAACGTTTGGCCAAGGCGAGCACACCTGTCACGGAATTCAAGCTCTCGATCTCCGAGCTCATATTGCCGGCCAGTACAGTAATGCTTTCGTGATCTGCCGGCATCCAGAAAGTCGACTCTAGATACACTGGCTCTGGTTGCTTAGGCACGCTCCCAGGTATTATGCCCCGAGGATCTGCTATCGAAACCTCCAGCAGTTGAGGGCTGATCGAACGCAGGCTTTGCCTCGAGTCCTTAACAAATTGCTTATGAAGATCTTTTGCCCTATCGCTTTCCACTTGGAAGGTCGCATTTCTCTGCGTCAATGTGGGTAGCACTCCACGATAAGCCGCGCTCTCAGTCCATTGTTCAGCGACAGACATTTCGTCCGCCACACTTCTACCAAGTTCTTCACTTACGCGAAAGCTACTTAGTCGCTGAGCCCCAAGTGACACAGTCTTGTAAATCATTCCGCCTTCGGTAACCCAGTGTCGTGAAGCAGACTCTTGCTCGCCAATGCGACTCACCACTTGAATCGGTATGAGACTTCGCTGCGAATCCGCCAGCGGAGTCTTTTGCGGCTCGGAGGCGGTGACTTCGAGTGTGATGATCGCATCCCAGCTGCTGTTCAGAATATCGCAAGTCCGTCGCTCGCCGGGCTCTATTGGGTCGTGCATCAGCATCGACTGCAACCCAAGAATGCCCCAAGTGCCAGGCTTCCAATCCAAGAATTGGGTTGACTTGCTGCCGTCCTTGCCTTGTGCCAAATCTAATTTGAGTTTGTCATCGTCTCGAACAGCTACGATCGAGCTGACCGGCTCACCATCAAGTGTATTTTTCTCATCGAAGTCGTAGAGTTCGCCATTCAGAAGCTCGCGGGCACGGGTATCTACGACGAATAGCTTCACCCCTGAATCTTTCGCGCCGACCGACAGCACACCTTTGCGTTGGATTCGAACCATTCCGCCGGACTGAGAGATCTCGGTGTAAAAATATCCGATACGCGTCCCACCAAGATACTGAAGTTCCCACCAATGGGTTGGTAGCTGCGATTCTTCCGTCCAGGGAGCTGCAGTAATTCGCGAAACGACTTCTACTGCCGATTTCGTCGACTCTTGTTTAACGCTCTCAACCTGTATTGGCTTCAGCTCTCGGACTTTCGGCAAGTCGCAGCCGAGAGGAAGAAGAACGTAGAGCGCAAGGATAATAGTTTTTGGACGAAACAATTTCATTGGCGTTTTTGCATCCAAGCAGAAGAATTACTGCGAAGTTCGAACCATTGTAGATTGCTCGTGTTGTCAATTCGCGACGCATTGCGCAGTTCGATTCAGATTATTCCATCTTTAACAGTCGAGCCAACTCTTCGCATGAGTGAAATCATGCAACTGCCATGATTCTGCTTCGGTGGGAATCTATGTGACCTAACTTTCTGTGTCCGAGAAACGGCGGAAAAGTCTTTTTCGGCTCCCCCCGATTGAGTCCTTTGAAAGATAGTTAAATGGGTTCACAACAGAGGTCTCAGACGCAGATGACGTCTCAGACCAACAATCCGAAAGCTGACGCACTGACCAGCTTTGGTAGTCTGTCGGATGAACAGCTTGAAGCACATTTGGAAGTCGCCAGCTACGGCGCATTCGAACTTACGGATGCAATTCGCCCTTCAGTCGACTTGAAGGTCGTTCCGCGGCAGGGCTTCCGTCACGAAACATATGTAGATCCAGCCTCCGGCGCTAAAGTTCCCGTCATCGTGGCGGCGGCCTCCAAGCATCGTTTGTTCGATCTGTTCATCGACATGATCGATACACTTGGGAACGTTGTAGACGTAGTGCTAGAAACCAGTCATTACCACACTGGCGGTCACGAAGATTTCTACCGAGATCATATCGACATGCCTGTTCTCAAGAGCATTCTCTACGATTACGAGGACATGCTCCTGAACGACGGTTGTACGGGAATCGCTGTACTCAATCCGGAACGTCAGCAAGAAATACAATTCGACGAGCACAAAATGCTGATCGCCTACGGTTCGCCACTAGAATCATTCGAGCGAGTACTGATCAGCCACGATGTGTATGTCGATGAAGAAATCGGGTTCATCACCGAAGCGGAACACGTTCACACGAGCAGCGACGAGCTCTATAGCGAATTCCAAAAGCTGACGAACCGACTCGGGATGGAAGGTGACGAATCTCCAGGGCCTGAAGACATCGAGTTCTGCTAAGCAACGATGCTGGAAGCCTTCGAGGACTTCGCATCAAAAATCAGACACGATCCTGCAACCGTCGTTTCCCACGACGGTTGCTGCATTTGTTGCACACACCCTGAATAATCAAACGGTGTGTCTTCACCCGAAACAAATGCTCGCGGGCAATCTCATCACGCAGCTCGGCCAACTTATCTGACTGGAACTCCGATAACTCGTGACACTTCACGCAATAGAAGTGATCATGCTCAGGATAGCCGTAGTCGTGTTCATAGACGCTGCGCCCATTGAGCTCAAACTCGCGAAGCAAACCCGCTTTGACGAACTCTTCCAAAGCGCGATACACCGTCGAGCGGCTGACATTCTTCCCATTCTCACGACGAGGCAGCTGCTCAAGTAGTTGATCGACATCGAAGTGATCATGACGACTAAAGACCTGCTCCACCAAGAACGACTTCTGAGGCGTCATACGTTTGCCACGACTGACCAAATACTCTGAAAAACGCTCTGCAGGAGTCTGGGATACCGGCACGGCATCCAGTGGTTGCTTGCCCGGAGATTCAGCCGCGGGGTTAGAACTAGAGCTGGGAGTCTGATTCGACACTTCGGTTCGACAAAAGAGGCAGGAATGGGGATTCAGAATGTTGGGCAATTCAAGATTCAGCAATTCTACCCGAGTACCGACGCGTTTTTTAACAATATACAAGCATTCTAAGTGCCAGTCGCCGCAAAGCCAAATCCCTTACTTCTCTGGCAGGGTTGATCCATCCTATGCAGTCCGACACAAATTTTCGTCATTCTCCCTTCCGAGCGGGCCCAAGCGCAGCGGGGAGTCGGGGAACTCCGAAGAGTCAGCCTAGCAGGGACGGAGAGAGGTTCCACCTAAGATCTAACTCTAAACTGTCCTTACTGCTCGTCCTGAGACACGCTCATACGAAAAATGCCCAACCACTTTTGGTTAAAGTGGTCGGGCAGTGTGCTTTCGTTGGTGTCGCCAGCGGGACAAGCTAGAATGACAATCACTTGCTCCAGCGATCGATACATCGTGGAGAGCAAGTACTGCGCTTGAGGCAAGAGTCAGCAAGAAATGCTTTATGCAAAGGAATCAAGCATCTTGTCTAATGCGGCGGACATCTTCTCAGGAGTCTCATAAGTTCCTTCTGCGATGGCCTGCCGGATGGCAGCCACCTTGTCCATACGGATACCTGGAGTATCCGCAGCCTCCGTTTGGCTAATCGCCATTGCCTCAGGCGACAAATCAAGCTGATCAGCTGGCGTCGAAACAGCGGACTCAGCAGCCTGCGTTGACTCCGCTGGCGTGGCCGCCGAAGTGGACTGAATGGATTGAATCGCCGGGTTTTGTTGCAAACCGTTTATTTGCATCGGGATAGTTCTCCCCTCTAAGAAGTCTGGATCAAAGGATCTTATAGGACAGGATGAAGAGTCGGGTCAAGCCCATCAAGCGTCGCTTTCCGTGTCGAAAGCGTGAACTGTCCATAGTTTGCAGGGAGACTTTGCGATCGCGAGTTCTGAAGTTATCGTCCCACTGCGGTGGAAACTTCCAACTTCTCGATCGCTTTCCGGAAATGCTAGCATTGGAAAGTTTTCCGCTTATTCGGCTCGGGCAAAGCTATAGAAAAAATAAAAGCGAAGCAGCACACAAGCGGCAGATTTGCCTTGCTGCCAGCCCCAGCTGAGCACTACGATTCAAAACCGAGGAAATCTCCTGACAACGATTTAAACCACTTCGCTCCACTTAGTCTCCATTCGATGCGTTTCTGTCTCGTCACAACTCAACGCGATTCCGGCGGCGGAGAAGTCTTGCTGACTTCCATCGCGGACCAACTGAGTTTGGCTGGACACACGGTCAGCTGGATCGCGAGGCGAAAAAGTGAAGTTGCCAAGGCTCTCGAGTCGTTGGATCGCACCACGCTTCATTTTATCAATGGCCGCGGACGCAATCCAAGTGACGTTTTGCGCACGCGTCGAGCCATTCAAGACTGGGCTCCAGATGTCGTGATCATGAACGATACTCATGCTGTCATGCTTGCTGGACTAGCGACAGTCGGTCTTGGCAAGCGATGCCCCGTCCGACTCGCTTACAAACATACAGTCTTTCCACTGCGCAGCCGTCTCAAGTACCGCTTGCTAGCTGACAAAGTCGTATGTGTTTCCAAGGCCGCACGAGACACCATTCTTGCCGGCGGCTTGCCTGCCGACGACACAGTTGTCATCTACGGTGGCATTCCGGTGCCACCCCAGTTGCCAATCGATGATATCCAGCGCGAAGTACGGGAAGAACTCAAAGTTCAGCATGATCAAAAGTTGATCGTCGCCATCGGCAATCTATTACCAGTCAAAGGCCACGATGATTTACTCCACGCCCTTGGGCAGCTCCCCAAGCACCTCGACTACCAACTAGTGATTGCGGGAGAAGGCTCGCAACGCCAGCAATTGGAATCACTCATCGACTCTTGCCAACTCAGTCCCAAAGTACGCTTGCTCGGATTTCGCAATGACGTGCATCGTCTGATGGCTGCCGCAGATCTTATCGTGCATCCTTCACGCCTCGAAGGACTTTCACTGGTTCTGATCCAAGCCCAGATGTTGCGAAAGCCAATCGTCGCCACTGCCGTTGGCGGAGCAGCAGAGGTACTCGACGCTGACGCTACCCAGCCGCAATCCTCCAGCTGGATTGCTCAAGCCAACTCACCAAAGAGCATTGCCGAAAAACTCATCGAAGCCCTCGAGGCCTTGGACGATCGGAACACAGATCTCACGCTTGCAGCGGACTTAGATTTCGTCGCCGCCCGCGCACGGCAACAATTCAGCTTGCAAACCAACAGCAACAAGCTCGTCGAAGTCGCCACGGAACTCCGCTCTCAACAACGTCGCGCGGCCTAGTTTTTCGATCGGCCCGAGCACCTCTGCACACCCACAACCCAATCAGCCGCGCGGTGGTCGATATGGATTCTCCAAGCTGCTTTCATCCGCTTGGTCCGGGTGCGTCGCTGGCTCACGCTTTGAACCAGACTCGATGACTTCGTCGGAAAAGTTATCACAGTCTCGTCCCTGGCATTCCTCCACCTCTCCTAACGCTTCTCACGACCCTCAAACCGCTTTATCGTCATCTTGTTGACGAACAGAACTGAAACCTTACTCACGAAGAGTAGGACAATGAAAAAGGGGGAACGTCTGCGAACTGCCCCCTAAGCACAAGTCGAGGTGAGAATGGAGGAACAAAGCCTATCTCACGTCGGTCCGAGGCCCTTGTTCAGCAACGCGTCTTGACTCAAGAAAGTGTTGTATCGTACCAGAGATCAGTCGGGTTTTCAGATAAGTTCGCTCACCAAGAGGCCTCGCTTGAAGGAGTTCACGAAGATCCGCCAACACCGAGTTTTCACCATAGTAGTTGTGACCAAGCAAACTAGTATCAACCGCACTCGCGTCGATCATATCAATGCCATCGAACTGTACGCCAGCCTGACTCTCGCCAACTCGCTTCCCAGAATTGAAATATCGCGAGGCCAATAAGGCCAGATCGGACTGTGAGGTGTAAAGTGTCATGTTCTCAGCCTTTCCCACAATCTCAGGAGCGATATTCTGCCGGAATATGTCAGCATCAATATCTGGAGCAGCTAACACCACCTGGTTGAAAAGAGGCTTGGCCTGCGTTTCAATACCTACCAAAGCCTCCGTCAGTCCGACATTCCCCATGCTATGCGCTACCAAGTGAATCGACTCTGCCCCGGACTCATTAGCAAGCTCTGTCAGGAACTGCCGAATCAGCTTCACGCTCAGCTGAATATTCTTACTATCCAGCTGATACTTGTACCAATTGTCCTGAGAAGGCCAACTATAAAATGCTGCGGCACCTGAGAACTCCAGATCGTAAGACATCTGTGCTGTGCGGCGGGCAGCGTCTTCAAAAGAAACGTTGTAGCCATGAATGAAAACTAGCAGACTATTGCCGCGTTGCCCCAAGGCACCGCGCAGGTCGTTAAGGAACTCGGACTTCTCCAACGGTTGCGTATCCCTCAGCACGATATGTTTTTCAGAATCTTCGGCAAACTCGAACTTCAACAACGAAGCACTTTCCAGCTCACCATGCTGGTGATTGCCTGGAATGCTAACTTTGCATTTGCCCACCACAAGCTCTGTACCAAGTTCTCCGCCATAGTGGACCATCGCTGTCGGATCTGTACTGCGAGCTTGAGCTGGCAGACTGGTAAACCAGACCAACAGAGCTCCACAGCCGATCAAACCCACCGCGCCGTATCGCAGAAGCTGGCGTCGAAGAATGCCAATGAACCAGACACTGACGATGCAGAGTGTTCCCAGTAACAGAACAAGATAGCGTAAAGCTCCGACAACTGGACCAGCGTCATCGGCCAATGGTTTCCGGTTCGTTCCATAGTATACCGTTACTTCCGATTCCCGCTCTGCCGCTAGTCTCACATCCACCTCCTCAAAAGCTGAGCCAAGACTTGCGTCAGAAGAAGAACTTTCTGTGGCCTTGTCAGCCGGGAGGGGTAGGTTCGGCAGGGGCACAGATCCTTTACTAATGCTTGGAGCGTCTGAAACATCTGCAGAATTGCTCCTCACTGTCATGCCATCTCCAACATTTACTGCATCACTGGCTGCAGGCCACTTGGCCAAACTTGGCAGAGCTGGAAAGACACTTGCTGGCGAAGCGGTCATATTGCCCTCTCCGCTTGAATCCAGTTCATGCAGCGTCGTCTCTGGCTCAGCACTGGCAGCTAAAATCAAGTTAGGGGCAATATCCTCGCGCAATCGCCCCACTAATCGCATACCTGCATTGGATCCGGAGACGTTATCGATCGCTGCCACAGAAGCACTCGCCAGTACCACATCCTGAGCCATCATTTTTAGTTCACGCCGCTGAGAGAAATCCTTTGCTTCGCTAAGCTTCACCGCAAAGTTGTGAACGAATTCCGTTTCCTCGTCGTTGCCCTCAAGCTCCACCAAGTACCTCTCACAGACCTTGCCAATCCCTGGTTCGTCAACATGATCGATCAAACGACGATAGGATTTATTGGGTAGCCTAGTCAGCAATTTTGCCGCGACAGCACGCGTCTCTAATTCGGCGGTTTCATCTGTGAGCAAATTCTCAAGCGAGTCAGCCGCGGGCTCGCCAAGATCCAAGATCGCTTCGGAAGCATATTCAGCGTCAGGCCCCCCCAACAAGGACACGAGCAGAGGGCATATGCTTCTGTCCCCTTCTAGAAACCGAGCATACAATCGAGGCGTTGCGGAGGGGCCGTGCCCCATCTCCAACTTGGAATTGCCGCGGGTCATTTCTGACAAGGCAATTTGCACGATGGCTCTGGCCGACGGATGAGTCACCTGTGCGTAGAACTCCTCGAGCTCCTTTTGGCAGCCGAGCGCTCGCCCGCCAATCTTCCCAAGCACGACTGCCGCTGCCGCGCGTACCCGCAAGCCTTGCCGCTGGTCCCGCACCAATTCGCAGCAATCCTTCAGAAAAGGAAACGCTGGTTCGCCAAGTCCAGCCAGACCATCCAGCAATTCGATCTTTCTTGCTTCTCGAAGTCTTGGATTTGACAGGATCTCCGATACTTTCCTGAGGCATTCAGGGCCGAATTGGACAAGAGTTTGCAGAATTCCTGCGGTGACTGCCGCCGTTTCTCCGTTGGCAGCTAGACGCAGCAACATAGCCTGAACCAGTTCCTCGTCCGGACCAACGCGCCGAGCAATTCGAATAGCCAATAGCCTTAGTGACTCATCCGAAGCTTGAAGCTCTTGGGACAAAGCCGTCACCATAACACTTGCATGCCGCTTTTCGACGACCAGTTTGGGAATGACTTTTAGTGCAACTGCGATTTCTTCATCTCGGTGCGGATGCTTCAGCAACGCGAAGAATGCTTCTTCAAGACGCGACGACTCAATATTAGTTTTCGCTAGGCAGCAAGCACTGGCCATACGGATCTCCCAGGCCTGCCCAGGATCCTCAAGTTCCTTCCAAAGACGCAGCACCATCTTCGAGGGCACGTCAATTCTTGTGCCAAGCTCCCCAATCGCAGACAGAGCAGACAGACGTATCTGAATCCCCAAATCGCTCTTAAACGCAAACCTTTGCAAAGCCATGAGAACCTGGCTTTCCATTATCGATGCTCTTCCCAAGGCCCCCAAGGCTGCTGTTCTGACCGCAAGTGGATTCTGCTTGTTCTCTACTATCTGAATGAGTCGAAGTAAGTCGGGATACTGCTCACAATGCACCTCTTGGAGAACTCTTGCCAGCCATCCAGGTTGAACCTGCTGCGCAGACGCGCGCTGAAAAACCTTTCGAAAGCTTTCTTCCCCAGCCTGCGACCAACGTGCGGAAATCAAGTCTAGCTCTGCGAGATCTTTCCGCTTCAGCACGCTCGTCAGCACGTCTGCTCGAATCTGCGCCATGCGGCTCAGTTCAGCATCTGAGTTCGAAACCAGCAGATTGATCGTTCGCAATCTTTCGATCGGCTCCGCAGATTCGAAGCGAAGGATTCGAGACTCCCAATCGTCTCTTCTCACTGGACTCGCTTTTGTTCTCGCAATCAGTTCGACTCTTGGCGAATCGCCTCGGCCGGCTTGTAAGGCAAGGGCAGGGGAGTTCGGCCGTGGTAGTGCGAGAAGTTCATCTTCATCACCCGAGTGAGTTGCTAAAAGACGCTGCAAGCGCGCGACGGCTTCGCCGACGACCAACCGATTCGATAGGCTCTGGCAACTTGCGTTCAACTCCTTGCTAGTAGTCGCAAGGTGCTGAAGCCGAGTCTTTGCATCCGAGAGTTTAACGGGCTGCATTGCGAACCGCGCCAAGGCGTGCTCAGCAGCATAGCGCACGTGTGAATCCTCATCGTCCAGGATCGCATTCAGAGCCAGAATGCAACGATCTGGCAACATACTGGTGCTACCAATCGCTTGCGCAGCGTGCAGTCGAACAGTCGCGTCGCCATCCGTCAGCGCGAGCAGCAGTGAGTCGATTGCCGGAGCGGCCGCAGCCCCCATCTCGGCCAGCTCCCTCGCCGCCCGGACTCGAGCTCCAGGCCTACCACGAATGAGCACTTCGGCCCATTGTCGAGCAAGCTCAACCGCTTCGTCGCGATCGATCGACTCTAGTGCCTGTAGCTGCTCTTGCTCTGAAGTAAGCCTAGTCGGCTCGGAAACCGTGGTTTGCGCGAGGACTTCTCGGTGAACTGGAAGCAGGACAAACCCACATAGGGCCAAAGAAAGGCCGCTCGTCAACGTGCTAGCAACGCGTGCCCACATCACCTACTCTCCCTAACTCGCCACGAAGCCTACCGGTAAACGTCAAACCCACAGCACTTATCGACGAGGTCGACTTTGCGGATCAGGGAATCTTTGCACGACCTTACCCACCAATAGCTGCCCCGGGATGGCGTCTTCACGCCAACCCAAGCGGAATTCGTTGACCTCCCAACAAGTGACACATACAAAAAAACTTTGAGACAGCCCCACAGCAACTGCTTTCAAAGCCGCCCTATGTTCCGGTTCGCATTGCTAGCACTCACTCTCTGTTTTCAGCGCTGGTGTTGCGCAAGCAGGTGTCAAGCTGATCAGCAGCGCACCATCGCTCGAGGAAGAAGCGCCTTCGTCCACTGCGTTGCCGAGCAATCCTCACGTTTACCACACCGAAACATCCGAGTCCGCACAGAGCACCGAAGAGCTTGCGGACCCACCTAGCCCCATCGCTCGGAACCAGTTCGTAATCGGTCCTGAGCAACATTCCACACGCTGCGTTCTAGTTCAATTCCAACCGCAATTAAGACATTGGCCCTTCTAAAAGTACCAATTTCCTGAAGTGATTTTTCTCGGACCAGATTCACTTAACAGTTAAACAGGAAATTCACTAATGAAAAATACAATTGCAGGCATCGCATTTCTCGCTTTACTTGTGGGAGCATCGATGCCAGCCCAAGGAGGCTTCATGAGCTACTTTGGGATCGATAATAGCCCGGGGGCACAGTACCCGCAGGCGGTCTCGCGAACACAGCTCGCAACAACTTTCTTAGCAACCTATCGGGCGGTGTCGGAACGGAAGATTTTGAAGGCTTCGCAAATGGCACACCCACACCCATCAACTTGAGTTTCCCCGGATCATCCGGGGCAGTCACGGCAACCCTGACTGGACTAGGCCGCGTAGCTAACTTTGCCTCCTACGGCAGGTTTGCGACGTCCGGAAGCAACTTCCTGGACGAATCAAGAGGGTTTACGATCGAGTTCAGCTCGGCAGTTTCCGCATTTGGTTTCTTCGGGACAGATGTCGGGGATTTCGGCGGAAACTTAGTTCTGACCCTTACCAATGGTGACAATAAGATTATCAATCTTACCACCAGTGGTAGCCCGAACGGTTCATTGATGTTCTGGGGTTTCACGGATGATACCAATGCATACGACCGCATCCAGTTGACCACGACAAATAACAATGACCTCTTCGGGTTCGATGACATAACCATAGGTGATGCAGGACAAGTCACTGGCGTAGTTCCAGAACCAGGCAGCATGACCATCTTCGCTGCACTGGGTTGCATCGGACTTGTCGCAAGGCGCCGTCGAGCCTAGAAGCTGTTGCTCAAAGTCGAACGAACCAAGCCCCTTTGTTGCCTGCAATAGAGGGGTTTTTTCGTGGGCCTCAACTTGGACACTCACCAACCAAACCGGATTCAAATAAGGTAAGATCTGTCATCGAGATTCCTCAATGACTCAGGACGCCCCTCAATGAACTCCCCTGATGCCCCTCGCGGTACCCTAACCACTCGCACCATGACGATGCCGGCGGACACCAATCCATCGGGAGATATTTTCGGTGGCTGGGTGCTTTCTCAGATGGATATTGCCGGTGCGATCTGCGCCGGGCAACGAGCTCAGAAACGGGTGGTCACAGTGGCGCTGGAAAGCATGAGTTTCATTCGCCCGGTGAAAGTCGGTGACATTCTTTGCGTCTACACCGACATCATGACCGTCGGTCGCACCTCAGTAACGGTGCATGTCGAAGCATGGGTCCGCCGCGACCGACTGAGTGATCGCGAGAGAGTCACCGCAGGAGTCTTCAAGTTCGTCGCGCTCGACGACTCAGGAACTCCAACGCCAGTCCCACCCGAGGAAGAAGTCCCAGACTACGACACCTAGCTGCGAGACATTGGGAAAGTCCGTTCCAATCCAAGCATTTCTCGCGCGAGGCCGGGTCAACTGGAACCACTCGACTTACCTCAAGCAGCTTCTAGGAAAGGGGGAAGAATCACGCAGAGGGAATGAGAATCGTGGCCGGAGGATCCCGAATGGCAACTGAGCTCTAAGAATCCACTTCCCTCCATTTGCACCGCGGCTCTCCGGGAAAAGCGAGTTGCTTTGGAAGTCATATCACAACGCCTTTCAGCAAGGTGGCTCATGAGCAGCCGACAAAGACTATCTTTAATTAGAATAAACGCGAATAACCAATCGACCTTTGCACACGGGTTCAACAAATTGCGAAAAACGTTTCAATCGATGCCGAGCACTCTTGCTTTCACTCTCTTGCTGAGCCTCACTGTCTTGACCGGCTCGACCTTCAGCCAAGAAAAACGCCCCAACGTTTTGTTTATCATCGTGGACGACCAGTCTCCATTCGACCTCAAGGCCTACAGGCCAGACTCGGCACTGCAAACGCCGAACATCGATCGTTTGGCCCGCGAAGGCGTAGTGCTGGATGCAGCTTATCAAATGGGATCCTGGACAGGCGCCGTTTGCACCGCGTCTCGACATATGATCATGACGGGCCGAACGCTATGGCACGCCCGCCCCAAGTATTCCAATAAAAAAAAGTCGCAGACCTCAACGACAATCGCACCTGCGAAGCTGGTGGAGAACACTCTCCCCTCAGTCTTCAATCGCGCTGGCTACGACACGATGCGGACTTGCAAGAATGGCAACAGCTACGGCGCGGCCAACTCGCAGTTCACGGTTCGACATGACGCGACAAGACGAGGCGATACCGATGCAACCGGCAGTGCATGGCACGCGGAGCAAGTCTTGAACTATCTGAATGAACGTCAATCAAGCAAGGACTCCGATCCCTTCTTGATCTACTTCGGTTTCTCCCATCCGCACGACACACGCGATGGCAAGCCCGAATTGCTGGCGAAATACGGAGCGACGAACCACAAGGACAAGAAATCCCTTCCTTCAGCTCACCCCGATCAGCCAGCACTCCCCAAGAATTATCTTTCGGCTCACCCCTTTAACAACACGCATTTGAATGTACGCGACGAAGTGAACGTGAGCGGTGTCTGGAGGAATCGCGATGAAGCCACAATTCGCAATGAAATCGGTCGCCAATACGCTTGTAGCGAAAACATCGACGTTCAGATTGGTCGCGTGCTGGAAAAACTCGAGGCGATGGGCGAGCTAGACAATACGTTCATCTTTTACACCTCTGACCATGGCATGGCCATTGGCCGCCACGGGCTCCACGGGAAACAGAACCTCTACGAACATACTTGGCGTGTGCCCATGATCGTTAGAGGCCCCGGCCTTCCCGCTGGAAAACGGGCGAGCGGCAACGTCTATTTGCTGGACGTGCTCTCGACGCTCTGTGATCTCACCGGCGTTGAGACTCCCGCGACGAACGAAGGCCTAAGCTTTGAACCAGTTCTGCTGGGCAAAGCAAATACCGTCCGCGAGGTACTTTACGGTGCTTACACCGGTGGAGAGAAACCTGGTATTCGCTGCGTCCGAAAGGGTGACTGGAAGTTGCTCCGCTACGAATCAGAGAAGGACGGCTCGAAGACAATACAGCTCTTCAACTTGGCCGACAACCCGCTAGAACTTCTTGAGCAACACCGCACACCCTCGGTCATCAAACTCACCGGAGTCCAACCAACGAAGTTGCAGCGCAACTTGGCTGACAATCCGGAGCATGCTACGAAGCTAGCAGAAATGGAGCAGCTACTGAAATCAGAAATGCTACGTCTAAATGATCCACACAGGCTGTCAGAATAGAAATGAGGGCGTCATCAGTTTGCGTTGGTTACTGCATAGCAGTACGTTCGCGTATTTCGCTTCTTTCGCGGTTCCTCCGAAAAACCTGCCAACCTAAACGGGTGGCGATGCCATTGGACTCGTCACCTCGTCCACTGCTAGCATTCAGATGTTCACTAAGAAACGAAGATTCACCTAATCGCCGAGAGCTTTGGCAATCGCAGTAACCGCTTGCTCGGCCAGTGCTTCCGAGCCTTCCTTGGAGAAGTGCACATTGGCTTTGAGCTGTAAGTCAGGATGCTTCATACACAAGCCGTACTGATCATCAGTTGGAATTCCAGATTCCGCCATAATACGAGCCGCGATCTCGTTGTACTTTGCCGAATCGCCGACAACACGACCCTTTGCCCCCGAAGGAACGGGCGTCGTATTACGCCAGACTAGCTTGGCACCTGTCTTCTTTAGACGCTCGACAATTTTCCTCAAGTTGGCTTCGTACTCGTCTGGTGCAACTTGTGGTTTGCTGGTTTTCAACCTGGGATCAGCAAGGTTCTCACCCTTCGGGCCCATATACTTCAGATCGTGCAAACCAAAATTGAAGTGAATCACGTCCCATTTGCCGTCGCCCAGCCACTTGTCCAAATCGGCAACTCCCTTCGTAGTCGGCCCGCAGTTGGTGAGCGGGCGATGCACGTTTGCCTTGCCTTCCATCAGCTTGCGAACCGGGACGGTGTAGCCAATCGAAATGGAATCGCCAATCAACAGCACTCTCGGTAACTTCGGGTTGTCAACGACTTTTTCCATCGCCGGGTTTTTCCGCGGCTGCTTTATCTGGTTTGCCTTCTTTTCCGTCTGCGCTTCGGCATAGGAGCAAAATAACAGAGCGATGAGTAGTGCAGATACGGATTTCCTGGTCATTTGGATTCCTCTTTGATTTTAGGTGCAGTATTTGTCGCATTGGCCAGGCCGGGCGGCAATTCCATGATCCGAATCTTGCGAAAATGGATTTCCTTACCTTCCGACTCAAGGCAGATATAGCCCTTCTTGAGCGAGGCATTCCGAATGCCGTTCACGAACTTACCGTTAACCGACAGTTTTACTACGCCGTCCACGGCCACAAAAACATAGCGATTCCACTCGCCAACGCCTTTGCAGCGATTCTCCAAGGACTTACTACGGTTGCCGCGTGGATTGTCCGGAGTCGCTGTCATCCCGCCCGCACCGAACAACTCGCCGTGAACATACGCGATTGGAGGTAACTTACCGTTGCGGCCGCGATGCTGGTTGACCCAATCAAGCTCCAGCATCTGCACCTCCATACCAAGCGGCAATCGATTCCCACTCGGCTTTGCGTCGGACCAAAGAAACATCCCGGAGTTCCCGCCAGGCTCCATATGTCGCCACTCCACTTCGATGATGAAGTTTTCGTACATGCGATCTGTGCGCATGACACCAATTGGCTTGCCGGTGCAAATGAGCAGGCCGTCTTGAACCGACCAAGTCTCAGGAGAAGTATTCACATCCACCCAACCGCTCAGATCTTTGCCGTTGAACAAGTCTCGAAACTCGAGTGGTAGTGCAGGTGAATCAGCTTGCTGGGCAAGACAACACGAAGAAAGCCAAACTACGGATAGAAAAACGCTCAATCTCGTCATCAATTCTCTCATCCTGTTATCAACTTCGAATTGAAGGAACCTTCATTGATCGTCGGTCGTTCAATGCGCCCCTTGTTGTCGTAAGTCAACTTCATGTTATCTAACCCAAGTAGATGCAATATCGAAGCATGAATATCGCGAACATGCATGCGATCCTCAACCGCATATAGCCCTAGTTCATCTGTGGCTCCGATCGTTTGACCACCTTTGACACCGCCACCAGCCATCCAGATGGAAAAGCCTGTAGGATTGTGATCGCGACCGTTTCCTTTTTCGCTCATCGGCGTCCTTCCAAACTCGCCCCCCCAGACAACCAAGGTTTCGTCCAGCATACCTCGTTGCTTCAAATCCTTGAGCAAAGCTCCAACGGGCTTATCCATCTCTTGGCAGCGAGCACTGTGACTGGTCTCAATTGCGGAGTGTGAATCCCACTTGCTGCCCGTTCCACTATACAGCTGAATAAATCTTACCCCTCGCTCGACCAGCCGCCGCGATAGCAAACAAATACGCCCGAAAGGCTGCGTCACCTTGTCGTTCAGCCCGTACATCTCTTGAGTAGTTGCGGTCTCATGAGACAAGTCGACTGCCTCTGGCGCCTCGGCTTGCATTCGGAAAGCAAGTTCATAACTCTTGATTCGAGCTTCCAATTCGGTCTGCTGTGGATGCAAAGTCGCATAGTCTGCATTCCAGCTCTGCAACAACTCGAGTTTGGATTTGACACGTTGCGGCGAAAGGCCCTTTGGTGTGCTCAGATTCGCAATCGGCTCGTCCTGCTCGCCCCGGATTCTGACGGCTTGATGAGCCGCAGGCATAAAGCCGCTGCCCCAATTGCGAGGACCATTGACGGGCTTTCCAGCCTTGTCGCACATCACGACAAAAGAAGGCATATTTGAATTCATCGTACCCAAACCATAATTCACCCACGCACCCAGCGAAGGGCGGCCAGCAAAGTTGATGCAAGTATTCATCTGGCAAACGCCGCCAGAGTGATTGATGCCGTTAGTCCAGCAAGAACGAATGACAGCAAGATCATCCACATGCTCGGCAATGTGTGGCATCCAATCCGAAGCCCACAAACCGCTTTCGCCATACTGCCGCCACTTGCGAGGCGAAGCCAACAGCGGCGATCCCTTTTCGCCCATCGCCGTAATTGGTTCCTTGAAAGAGCTGGGAAGAGGTTGACCAGCAAGTTTATTCACTAGTGGCTTGGGATCCACCAAATCCAAGTGACTAGGCCCTCCTTCCATAAACAACCAAATGACGCTCTTCGCCCTTGGCCGGTGATGCAAAGCAGCTTGGGCCACGTCTGAATGCATTAAGCAGTTCAGTGCGACCGCACCAAAGCCTACTCCGCTAGTCTGCAAAAAATTACGTCGGGTCAACATGCTCAGATCCTGCTGAAAACAGCCTACTCCAGGTACAAGAACTGACTTGAGTTGAACAAAACATGGCAGAAGTCGGCGAGATCTTCTTCAGCCAAGGGATCTTGCAATTCCTCGCCCGCACTCAGCCGCAGATACCGTGTTGCTCCTGCCAGCTCTTGAGGCGTCGGGGCGCGATTCCAAGCCAACCAGAAGCACATTTCAATCGCAGCCAGGCTGCTATTTGATTCTTTTAACACTCGTTTGGCCATGGCCTTGGCTCGGCCCAAAGCATAATCACCGTTGAACATCAGCAAAGCTTGGTTTGCTGTAGTCGTCCGATCTCGGACTGCCACACTTTGCAAGCCACCGACCATATCAAAACCGTGCAAGAAGTTCTCGTTCTGATTCCGAAAACTCTTCACATACAAAGCTCGTCTTGGTGAAGCTTCCGTGACGCTTGGTCCACCCATTGCCGAACGCATTTCACCACTCGCAGCCAACATTGCGTCTCGGATCTGCTCAGCACGCAGGCGTCGCACCGGGTTTCGCCAAAGGAGCAGCTCTGCTGGATCCTTCTGCTGGTAGCTCTCTGCTTTCGAATGCTTGGCCGACTGCTGCCAAGTTGCCGATGTGAGAATCAGTTTGTGCAGCTCCTTGAAGCTCCCACCTGAATCGACAAACTGTTGCGTCAACCAATCCAACAATTCGGGATGTGTCGGCAACTGCCCCTGAGTGCCGAGATCGCTCGGCGTCGCAACTAAGCCGCTGCCAAAATGCTGCTGCCAAATGCGATTGACGATCACACGATTTGTCAAAGGATTTTTGGGATCGCCGATCCATTCGGCCAATGCCGTTCGCCGGCCTGTGGAGTGCCGCTCCAAGTGCAAGAGGCTCTGAACGTCGCCAGACTCAAGCTCTGCCATAACTTCCAGATAACCTGGCTCAACGGCCTTGCGCGACGCGTCTTCGGGCACGCTCGTCGTGGAGCTAAGCCCATCGAAGTCTGTTGCCGCCATCATCGCAGGCAATGGCTTCGGTTTGAACTTGCTGAACTCTTCCAATTGCTTGAGCAACTCCGCATGCTTGGCCTTATCTTCCTTGGACATGCTTTTCAGCGGGCCACCACCTTCCTCCTCGAACTGGCGGAACACGAGGTAGGCCATTTGGTTCTGCCACGAAGTCCGCTGCTCGACCGGCATATGAAAGCAAGCTTGAATGTCGAGCGGAAACTTATCGACGGTCGAGATCCACTTCTTCCTATGATAGGGCTCGATGAGTGCGTCGATCTCGGTCTGAACCTTACGAGTCACCTCGCGATACTCAGCTAACTCTGATTCATAAACCTGCTTCTGCTCTCGCGTCGCAGCCACGAGATCATCCCGCCAACTGATTGGCTCGAAGAAGGAACGCAGTTTGAAATAGTCCTGCTGCGGAATGGGATCAAACTTGTGATCGTGACAGCGAGCACAAGCCATGCTCAGGCCAAGAAACACATCGCCAGCGACATCCGTCATCTCGTTCATGATGTCGTTCCAGTGACCACGGGCGTCACGCTGGTTGTATTCGTAGATGCCAAGCCGCAAGAATCCGGTCGCAATCCAGTGATCCGGATTATCTTCCCCGATCTCATCCCCGGCGAGTTGCTCGCGGACAAATTGCGAATAAGGCTTATCCTCGTTGAACGCGTTAACCACATAGTCTCGATAACGCCAAATGTGTGGCCGATAAGCGTCTTGATTCCAACCATCTGACTCTGCATAGCGGACAAGATCCAACCAAAATCTCGCCCAGTGCTCGCCATATCGAGGATCATCGAGCAATTGCTGTACTAGACGCTCCCAAGCATCCGCGGCATCATCCGCAACGAACTCTTGTACTTCATTCGGTGAAGGAGGCATGCCAAGCAAGTCGAAATACAGTCGCCGCAGCAAGACCTCCTTCGAAGCTTGGTCTGCTGGTCGCATTTCATTCTGATGCAGCTTCGCGACTACAAACCGATCAATCGGATTGTGAACGAATCGATTTCCCAAAGAGTCGGGCAGGGCAGGGGGCACAGCTCCAGCAAATGGCTGAAAAGCCCACCACTGACGATCTTCAGCAGTGATTGCTCCCGATTCGCCTCTCAGCTTGGTTTCCTCCGGCCAGGGCGCGCCTGCCTTCAACCACTTTTCAAACTGAGCAACACTACGTTCGGGCAGCGGACCAGTGGGTGGCATTTCAAAACTCTCGTACCGAAGCGCCTCGAGTAACAAATTACCACCTGTGTTTCCAGCTTCGCCCACAAGAGAGCCACTCTCACCGCCTGCAAGAAATGCTTCGTGAGAATCCAATCTCAAACCGCCCTCTTGCTTCGATGCGCCGTGACAGGAAATACAATTTGAAATCAGGAGCGGCCGAATCTCTTGCTCAAAATGCCGCAACGCTTCATCAGAGCCGTCAAACTCCCCGCTTGCCTCCTGCGCGAGCAACGACTGGCGACAAGGAATGCCAATCGCCAGCCACAAACAGATCGCGAACCCGAGAACGCGCGGCGGACGATCTTGCAGCTTCAGAATCGGCGATAGCGACAAAGGGCCCCGCATCAGCGTACCCCCACAAACGCTACGTCATCTGAGGTAACTCGCAACACTTCTGGCAAGGCCCTCGCATCCGCTCGCAGGACGATCACATGCCGGCCAGCAGCAAGCTTGGTGCTGAACACCGATTGCCCATCCTCCATCTTGCCGTCTACCAGCTTGCCATCAATCCACAATTTAGCCGCACACGAAACCTGCAGACAGACCTGAACTTCTGCAGCAACATCGACTTGGGTTCGAGCGTAGACATTGACCAACGAAGTGTGGAAAGAGGTTGGCGTTGCTCTTTCGATCCAACTCTTGGGCAAGTCACCATTCACACGAGTCGTCTGATAAAGCCAGCCTTGAGTCACTTCGCCACCGACAATCTTCTCAGTACCAAAATCCTGTTCGCGTCGATGCGTTCCTGCATACAACTCCATCTCGCGTGCGACACCACCTTGGCTGGCATCGAACTCGCCTGGCTTGCCAAGCTTGGACAAGAACGCGATCAGGTCGATTTGTTCCTGACGACTAAGCTTATCCACAACTCCCAGTGGCATCAGCGACTGCGCCTCACGCTTGGCCACCACCTCGACTTGCGGAATGCGAATCTCTTTGTCTTTCACATCACGAAGAATTAACTCTTCCTTGGTGCTATCTAGCTCGATCCCAGTCAGGATCTGATCGTCCTCGGTCATCACGGTCACCGCGTGATAGTTCTCCTTGATCTTCGCATTCGGATCAAAGATCGATTCCACCAAGTAGTCGACAGGAGCGCTGGCCCCTAGGCTGGTCATATCAGGACCAACCTTGCCGCCCACTCCGCCGATTGCATGACAAGTCGCACACTGCAGATCCTGTCGACGATAAACGAGCTCGCCCTTGACCGGATCACCCTTTGGCACCTGAGCCGCTATCCCTTTCATAAATTCCGCGGTGAAAACAACTTTTTCCATCTTCATCAAAGGTGTGAGCGCTGCCACCAAGTCGGGCTCCTTGCGACCGCCATCCTTCGTGGCTATGACACCAGCTTCAATGGCTGTTTCCACCAGCTTCGCGTCACCCATTCGACTTGCCAACTTCTTGCCAAGCCCGCGAATGTTCAACATACCGCGCCAAAGGCCTAGTGACTCTTGCTCGGAAATCTCATTCGACTGAAGATCAAGAAAGGCATCCATCGCCGCATTCTGGTCCACTCGAGCGAGAGCGACTGTCGACTCTCGACGAATACCAGTTGAGTTTGGCTTTGCGGACAGCTTCTGCAAGGCGGACTTCGCATCTGGACCACCCACTTCACCGAGACAACGAATCGCCCCAACACGAATTGCATCAGGCAAGTCAGTCGGCACCAAAGTTGCCAAGTACTCGATTTGCCCTCGCATTTTCCATTGCCCGACAAGCTGCATGGCCGCCATAACCACGGCTTGGTTCTTCGACCGCAGGAGCTTGGCAACTACTGGCCGGGCTTCCGCTGGCTGGACACGACGACTGCGACTTGCCTGCAAGGCCATCTGCAGGACCCGTGTACTAGCTGCCGCATCGAATCCCCCCGACTCCGCCTGCTTGAGCAGAGTAAGTAACTCGTCTCCACCGCCAACTTTGCCAACCAGGTCAATCCAAGGGCCGTTACCATCGGAGGGCAACGGCTTCTCGGCCAGTCGCTTCCTTACAAACTCAGACGCTTTTGCTGGCTCAAGGGCTCCGAGAACCAGTTCAAGCTTCTTTGCATCCTTTGCTGCCTGCCAAACTCCTTCTTCCAAGAGAGACGGAAGAAACGCAGCTAGTTCATCTATGGTTAGCGAAAGGGCGTGCTGCAGGAATCGATCTATGGGCTGTTCCACAACTTCTAACGCCAACTCAGCCGCGGCAGCGCTGCGTTGACGCCCCAAGGCTCTTAATGCTTCGAGCCTGACTCGCGGATGCTTGTCTCTCACAGCCTGTTCTAGAAGTGCCAAGACGCTGGTGACGCTCGTCGAGTGCACAGAACTCGGATCTGCGATCTGCCCCAAGCAACGAACCGCAGCTGCCCGAATCCGCGCATCTCCCAACGCTAATAGTTGCTCCAACAACTCAGAGTCCACACGATTCTGCGCCTGCAACAACCAAAGAGCTTCCAATCTTGCAAAATCTGAATCCAGCCCCGCCACCCAAGCGTCTACCGCCGCATGCGTTGCCTCGCCACGCTCAATCAACACTCGCTTGGCCTGCCGCCGAAGGTGCTGATCCGGCTCGCCCAACAGCATGGCCAATAGCTTGTCATCGGCAAGTTTCGTCAGGTCCGTTTTCTTTCTCTTCGCACCTGCCTTCCATTCCAAACGCCAGATGCGGCCGTGCCATCTGTCGCGTCGGGGATCACGAAAGTCGACTTCACCGTGATTGATGATCGGGTTGGACCAATCCGCGATATACAACGCTCCGTCGGGGCCTTGCTTGATATCAATCGGACGAAAAGTAGCCGCACTCGTTCGTAACACATCGGCTTCTTGCTTTGTAACAAACCCTGCGTCTTGCTCCGACAGACTGAAACGCGTAACGCGATTAGCCCGGAAGTCACAGGTGACAATAGAGCCTTGCCAGTCTGCCGGATAACTATCACCCTCAACAATTTCCATAGAAGCAAACTTGGGCCAACGACCAGGACTGATCAAATCCAAGATGTGGTTTGAACCGGGAGCAGGATTGAAACTGGCACCAGGAAAACTATAAGCCACGCCCGCGAAACCTGCTCCATCTGTCAGGAATGACTGACCGTAGCGATCAAACTGATGCCCCCAAGAATTCCAAAGGCCTCGGAAGAAGATCTCTGTTTGCAGTGTCGACGTGTCCACACGAAAACCGCCACCCGCTTTCAAACGCACAATACCTTGAGGCGTCTCCATGTCGCTGCGTGTGTAAACGGACTGATTCATGTAAAGGCGTCCATCTGGCCCCCAACGCAGAGTATGCAAGTTGTGGTGCGTATCCTCTGTACCGAAGCCGTTTAGCACGCGAGTCTTGGAATCCGCCTCGCCGTCGCCGTCTTCGTCTTTCAAAAAAAGCAAGTCTGTACTCTGAGCGACGTAAACTCCGCCGTCTCCGGGAATCACACCCGTAGGAATTAGCAGGCCTTCTGCAAACACCTTCGACTTATCCGCTTTCCCATCACCAGTGGTATCCTCAAGCATCAAGATTCGATCGGGAGCCGACTGACCGACCTCGATCATCGGGTAAGCCTCACTACTCGCGATCCATAGCCGCCCTCGGGCGTCAAAGTTCATGTGAATGGGTTTGTTCAGCAACGGATTCTCGGCCCACAAGTTCACTTCCCACCCATCAGCAATCGTGAATTCAGGATGCGGCTGTTCCTTGAATTCTGCATATTGCGATTTGAGTTGCGGTTGTGTTTCGGCAAGCTGAATAGGCTGAAGTGATCTCAGCTTTGCAATCAGCTCTTCTTCTTTATTGATCAAGGTATCGAACTGAGGAATCTCCCCCGCGTTCTGTCCCTGCTCACGCTTTCTAAATCCGAAGACATACGCCATGTTGGCTGGCCTGGAACGGTGGAACCACCACTCGTTCTTCCGCACAATCACTTTCCGCAACGCAGGCGTATGCTTGCTGGTGAGCCACTCATTGTTCGGCAGCTCAAGGCTGTCAGCCAAGTACTCGGCAAGCTCCTGATAGCCCATCGCGTTTAGGTGAATTGCATCGCGGCGAAAACTGCGTTCCGACGCCGCCTGGAAAAGGTCGACATAGGGCGCGTCAACGGAGCTGGCAACGTTTTGAATGCGTCGTGAGTAATCTTCAAGAATGGCTTCACGGCGAGTTGACGCATCGAGCTGACTAATCGGGGAAAGAAAAAGGAATCTCACCTCAGGCGAAACTTCTTGGGCGTACTGAACCACTCTCGTGAGCTGCTGTTCGAATTCTCTTGCCCCTGCTGATCCGCCTTCCAGCGAGCTGGCCATGCCATAGCCGAGAATCAAAACCGTTGGCTTAGTAAGCTGCAGCTGTGCTTGCAGCTGCTTCCAACCTTCGTCCGTTGGCTCTCTTCCAGCCTGAAGTAAACTCAGACCAAATCGCGAGTCTCCCGCTGGTGTGTCGGCACTCCAGCCGATGTTTCTAAAGGTAACATGCCGATCAGGGAAAGCCGTCGTCAGCATGACTTCCAGCCATCCCGAGTAATGCTCTTGTTCAATTAGAGCGTCACCGAGCAAAACAACTCGATCTCCATCGCGGAGTTCAAAGTCTTGGGCGACGGCCGCAGAAAAAGACAAGAAACTACACGCAGCCGAGATGATGCCCGCGCAAGCAAAGAAGGTTCGATTCATATCAGATCGATAAAGGTGGGAGTGTATGGAGGGAAAAGGAAGGTTCATTATAGCCCAATTCTTGACGACTTCCGCTATCGTGAAACGCAGATCAATTCTTGAGACGCATCGCAGCAAGGCCTCGTGCTTCTTGCGCTCAGCCCCGCGTTAGTGAGGATTGCTGGGAGAGCGATGCATTTTTCTTCACCCTCCCTTTCCGAGCGGGACCTCGCACAGCGGGAAGTCGAGGAATTCTCAGAGAGTCGGCCCATCCGGGCCGAAAGGTTTCTTCCTGAGCTCTAACCTTGACCAACCGCCTTGCAAGAAAGAACGACTAAAGCTTGGTACCAACAAAAGGTTATCAAGCGATGAGTTCTTCGATAACTTTCGCTTCAGGCGGGGCGACACGAACAGGACGTCCGTCATTCGTTTGCAATTCCGTTGCGGGATCAATTCCCAAGAGTTTGTAAAACGTTGCAGTGAGATCTGACGGCGTCACAGGATTGTCCTTGGGACTCTCGCCCACGCGATCGCTACTGCCGTAAACTTGCCCGCCGGCAACACCACCACCGGCCATCGCGACACTAAAAACACGAGGCCAGTGATCACGTCCGCCACGCGTATTGAGTTTTGGAGTTCTCCCGAATTCGCCCATCACCATCACCAAGGTCTCGTCGAGCATGCCGGTCTCTTTCAAGTCGGTTAGCAGTGCTCCGAGAGCCTGATCCAAAGACGGGATCAATCCAATCGGCGTCTTGGCTCCGACGTATCCGTTCTTGAGTCTCGTAACCAGATCTTCGTGCGTATCCCAGCCGCGATGATTCACCGTCACAAAGGAAACGCCACGTTCGACCAAACGCCTAGCAAGAAGACAGCTTTGCCCGACAGTCTTCGGACCATAACGTGCACGAACCTCAGCGGGCTCTTTTTCCAAATCGAAGGCCGCCTTGGCTTCATCCGACGCAAGCAAGCGGTAGGCACGTTCTAAATCCGGGTCTGATTTCTCACCGAAGCCAACTCCAGGTATCTCCGAAAGAGAATTCAAGGCACCGACGTAACCTTTGCGTCTTTCCAGACGCTTCAGATCCAGCCCTTTGTAAAAGTTAAGATCCTTGACCTCAAAATCCTTCTTGGCTGGATCACCTCCGACTGAAAAAGGACCGAAGGCTGACGACAAGAATCCGTTTCCAGACAATTTGCTGCCACCCACATTGAATCTTGGCACAGCCACATTGGCGGGCAGCACTTGCACTCCTAGCGCGGAGCGCAGATGAGAAAACGTCGCTCCCACTGTCGGATACTCGAGTACCGGTGTCGGCTTGTAGCCGGTCATCAAGTAGTGCGTGCCAAAGTTATGTTCTCCCAGCGGCGAAGTCATTGACCTGACGATCGCGACGTCCTGCATGTGAGAGGCAGTCTGCTCCATCAGTTCACTCAGGTGAATACCTGGGACCTTGGTTTGAGCCGTTCCGAAAGGCCCACGCACTTCACTGGGAGCATCGACTTTGGGATCAAAAGTCTCGAGATGCGATGGCCCGCCATCCAGCCAAACCAGAATGCAAGATTTTGTCTTGGTAGACGAACCGGTCGCTCCTGTCACTTGACGCTGCAAGCGGAACAAATCTCCAAGCCCGAGTCCAAATGCTGTCAGGCCTCCGACTCGAAGTAGGTCGCGTCTTAGAATGCCATCACATCTTCGGGCTGACATGGTGTTCACCTTTTTTATTGAAGCAGTCTCACCAACGTGGTAGTGGGATTCGCCATAATTCCTGAGCCAAAGGAAAAAAGCCAGAGCAAGCCTGCCCCCGGTGGGGCATTAACCATAGGGCTATGCGATTAACGAGCGGGCAGTCAAGCAAACTCACGCAAAAGAGATAACCTATTTCTTATCGGAAGATTCCTCCTTGGAATCACCATCTTTCTCCGCGTACTTCTTCGCCCAGCCTTTGATCACTTCTTGAGCCGCTTGCGTTCCGTAGTTGCTGAGTTTGCCCGAGTCGACAATTCCTTTTGCTCGACGAGCCAGATCTTGCTTGGCTTTGTCGTTCCTCTCGACATACTCCAAAATTGCTTTGCCGACTTTCGCAACCTGTTCGTCAGTCAAATCCTTGTTGATAATGCGACGCAGCATCCCATCGAGCCTTTGATCTCCGCCGCGGGCTGGCCTATCGGACTGAACGCGATCCGCTCCTTCGCGTTTCATCTTTTCCTGAGCACCGCGCCGCGCATTCATCCTCTGCGTCATGGCTCCCTGCAAAGCCTCCAAGTCTGGTGCGTCTTCCCCGATTGCAGCCGCGATGGACTTGAGAATCTTCGGACCGTCAGCCTGTGTCGAAGGTTGAATCAAGGCATAGTTGCCTGTCACTTTGCCTTCTTTTCCAACAAGAATGGTGAGCCGCACATTCCGGTTCAGACCATAACTTCCGGGACCTTCACTGCCATCGGTCGAAACAGCAAGATGCGTTTTGTCATCGAAGTAGCCAAGTCCTCGGCTGAACTTAGGTGCTTCAGGATCGTCATCCAGGCAGACCACCATTGTTTGCAATTTCTCGGACTTGCTCGCTGTGTACTGCGTCAAGGTACGCATGAGGCTAAAACCTGGACGGTCCAAGCCATGCCAGAAGATCACAAAGAGAGGCTTGTCGCCCGCGGATTTGAGAACTTTGAACTCTTCGCCCGCTTTCTTGCCCCTGAGATATTTGGCTGTAAACTCAGGCAGCTTCTCGCCGACTTGCGGCCCTGAGAACACTTCCTCTTGTGCCTGAGCGTTGAAACTGCAAGCAAATGCGAAAAACAAAGCGATTGATAAACGAAACATTTTCTTCTCATTCGGTCAGGAGTGGCACTTGGCGGGAAATAACAGAATACCGGCCACTGCTGGCCACTTCCAATTCCAGTTTACAAATAAGCAAGCATTTTCCCTTCCGGCGCTTATTTGACTTTCAGCCTTAGTTAGCAGCCCGCTTGTTTCGTCGTTTAACGCGCGGACGCTGGTTTGCTACTGGCTCACAAGGAAACACAGAACTTCAGCTCTAGCTCCTGCTGTCCAGCTCCTTGCATATTCGCTCCACAAACCTCAGCAACAATGGATGGGCGGGTTCGGCCATCTGACCGTGGTTGAAGCCGTCGAGTTCAAACAACTCAGCGTCGGGATGTTTCACGACTTGCATCATCCGCCACATATAGGCGTTCTCTTCGTAGCGTCCGAGCAGTTCCAGCTCGCGATCGCCAGTGATAAACAAGATCGGAGGACAGTCATTGCGAACATGAAAAAGCGGTGCCATCTCATCCACGACCGGCTGCTTGCCATCAATCCCGCGTTCGTCGCGAACCGTAAAGTGCGTGATAGTATGACCGCTATAAGGAATTAGACCGGCGATCGAGTCTGCATCAACCTCGAATTCCGCCAAGTACTTTTTGTCCAATCCAATCATGCTGGTCAGGTAACCACCCGCAGAGTGCCCACTGACAAAGATCTTCTCCTGAGTTCCACCGTACTTCTTAATGTTCTTGAAAGTCCAGGCGACGGCTGCCGCCGCATCTTCGATGTAAGCCGGTGATTTCACTTGGGGGTTAAGGCGGTAGTTCACGGCAACCACTGCGATGCCTTTGCTTTGTAGCTGCTTGGGTACGCTCTTATTTCCTTTCTTCAGCCCGCCACCATGGAACCAAACCACCGTCGCAAAGTCTTTCTTGCCTTCCGGATAGTACAGATCCAACTTGCAACGCTCACGCATGTATTCCGTTGGTTCACCGGAACGATACGGCAGATTTTCAAGCGTAGTGTATTCTTGCTGCGCTCTTGCCGATGCGGCGAAGGTGATGAAAATCAGCAGTGTGTGAGAGACCTTGGGAGTCATATGTGGCAAACCAGTTCAGCTTGGATCTTTATGCCCCGCCCTAGGGCGATTTCATTTGCTGTAACACCACTGCGCCGCTGCGCCCGTTATCGGCCTACGTCAAGGCAGTATTTGCTTGACGCCCAGCCGCAGGCGCCTGCATAGCCTACTGACCGAAACAGAATTGCGCGAGCATCTTACTGCATTGGCGAGTAGTCAGTCGCCTTCATATAGGTGCTTTTAATGCCACCTTTGACGAGCAGCCTTCCATCTTTCTGCGACTCCTTCGCCACCTTCTTCCATTCGGGATCTTTTCCGAAGGCCGACCAGGACTTCTTCGCACCTTCGGGGCTCGAATGCTTAACGATGTAAATCAATGTATTTTCCGAAGTCGGCTCATCAGCAGGCGTATAGTACCCCACGTTGGTGATCCCGTGCTTTGAGAACAGCTTTGTGGTGTGATCGCGGAAGCGAGCATTTAAATTAGATAACTTACCTTCGTTCGTAGTATAAATCCGCAGCTCAAACACGGAGTCATCATCACCCTTGCCACTCGCGAACTTGGGATTGTAATCTGTGCCGTTCATGTAGACGGATTCGACTTTATTTACCAATCGACCGTCTGCAACCGAAGCTTTGTAAGCGGCTTGCCAGTCTGGATCTTGCATGAAAGCCTTCCAAGACGCCTTGGCAGCATCACGACTCTGGTGCTGCAAGATGTAGATCAAGGTATTCTCAGATCGCTCGTCAGTGGGAACCCAGTAACCCAGGCTCTTCATCCCATGCTTCTCAAAGAGCTTCACTGTATGATCACGAAAACGAGCGTTGAGGGCGTCTAACTTACCTTTGTTCGTCGTGTAAGTTCGCAACTCGTAAACTTCTTGAGCGCTGAGCAGAACAGGGGAGAGAAGTGTTGCTACAGCGGTACAGCAAAGAGTGAGAGATCGCATGGTAGGGTTCCTTTGGGGCGGAAAATGAGGAGAGGAGAGCTGAAAGGCTAGAGGCCTATCCCACTTTTGAAGACAGGCTACTCGTGGCGTAGGGCCTCAATCGGATTCATCATAGCAGCCCTTCGAGCCGGGTATAGTCCGAAGAGTAATCCTACGCACAAGGAAATGAGCACGGACAACAAAACGGACCATAGGGCAATACGCGGCTCCAGAGTCTGTACGATTGGAGGCAAGAGTTCCGGCGAGAAGTAATTCAACGCATAGCGAATTGACTTAAAGATTGGGCCGCAAAGTAACCCAATGGCCACGCCCAAGAAGCCACCACCACCGGTGAGAACCAGTGTTTCCGTCAAGAACTGCTGAATGATATCAGACCGTTTGGCCCCGAGTGCTCGCCGAATTCCAATCTCCCGCGTACGCTCCGTCACCGTGGCTAGCATGATATTCATTATACCAATCCCGCCGACGAGTAACGAAATCCCGGCAATGATTACGAGCAGGGCATTAAACATGGCTCGAGTCCTGGCTGCCTGCTGTAGTAGCTCCTTGGGCACGACCACCGCAAAGTCCTCTTGGTCGTGGTACTTGTTCATCAAGTTTTCGACGATAGCCGAAGTCTGATCCACGTCCTTGATATCTCTTACCGTCAGCGTGATCTGCGTCAGCTCTACGATCTCCCCCTTGAAGTTGAAACCTTCTCCGGTGCGTGTCATGATCTGGTCGCCAACACGATGCCGAAAAGTTTCTAGCGGAATGTAGGCGTCCATACTGTAGTCACGTGCATCGAGGCTTCCGCCAATCGCCGCAGAAGCCGTTCTTGGCTTCGTCTGACCGATTACAGTGTAGACGTCGCTTTCAACGCGAACTTTCTTGCCGATTGGATTCTCGAAAGGAAACAATCGCTTAGCGGTTTTGTCCGCCAGCACAATCAGGTTCTCACGATCATCCTGCGGCTTGATCCATCGGCCCCGAGCAATGCCGAGCCGATTCAGCTCTAGGTACTCTGCCGTGCAACCAACCACCTTCACATCGACCATTCGGTCGCCGACCATGAATTGCCGCTGCAGCTCTCGGATCGGAACGGATTGTTCCAGAATACTATCAGGCAGATTGGACAGAATGCGGCGATAGTCGGCGCGGGTAATCCCGTAGAGCTTTACGCGTTCGCCCTCTTCGCCGGAGGGCTCTACACTGCGCACGATGATGTTCGAAGCACCAAGCTCCATGATCTGCTGTTGGGCTTGAAAGCTGACGCCTTCGCCCATGGCAACCAACCAGATCACGGTGGTCGTTCCGATAAAGATCCCGAGTGCGGCCAAGATCGACCGCATTTTTTGAAGCAGCAGGCTCTTCAGGCCAAGCCTGACAGTCTGCCCAAACGAACCGTTCATTGCCCAGCAGCCGCCTTTGCAGCTTCGACCGCAGCATTAACCTCCGCAGCCGAAAGCTTGCCATCGCCGTTCTTGTCCGTATCGGGAAATCCTCCGCGATCCTTCTCGGGCACTTCGTCTTCTGTCAGGAAACCGTCGCCGTTCTTGTCCGCAGAAGCAATGATCATCTTACCTACGTTAGTTTTTGCCGGCTTCTTCTCGGCCGATTGGTCGCCGCGTGCCTCCACTTCGCCGGACTTCCTAGCATTACGATTCGATTGTGCGCCGCCGAGCTGTGCGGACTCTGAACCTCCACTTTGGGAATCACCAGGGTCGGTTGCAGATTCTTCTGTTGCGTTGAGCTTGATCGCCTGCAGCTGAGCTTCATCGATGAAGGCCAGTGGATTCAGCACCACTTCGTCACCTTCATTGAGACCATCCGTGACGACTGTGAACTCGTCGTTCGTGTCGCCGACTTTGATTACACGCTTTTCGGGCAAGCCGGTTTCTTGCTTGACCCAGCACAAAAATCCATCAGGCGTCTCTAGAATGGCTGCGACCGGCACGGTTAAGACATCGTCGTACTGAGCGAGTACGACATCGACAATGGCACTCATGCCAGGTTTTAGGCCTGGGTGCGGAGGCAGCTTGATGATCGTATCGTACTTGACCAAATTCCCAGTCCACCAGCCTGCCGGTTTGGTAACTTCTGCGATCTCGGACACTTCGCCTTCGAGATCAAATCCTTGCAACTCAACTTTGGCGTACATACCGAGATTGAGACGGTCCACTTTGGACTCGTGAATTCCGAGCTTGACTTGCATCTTGTTCAAGTCAGGAATCATCAGCAAGGTTTGCTGCTCACGGACCGTCGCTCCTTCTTCAATATCAGGCGTCTCACGCCAAGCAGCGGCTGAAGGAAAAATCACCATTCCTTCTCCTGGAGACTCGATGCGACAGTTCTTCAGCTGCTCTTTCTCACGTTCAAGTCTTTGCTTCTCGAGTTCCAATGCCGATTCGTCTGCCGCCAATCTAGCCTTCGCCGCATCAAGCGTACTTGTCAGCTCTTGGAGCATCTTTTCCTTGGTGTACTTTTCAAGCGACGAGAGACGCGCTTTCTTGAGCTCGAGTTCTTTTTTCGCCGACTCGACCGCGAAGCTTTCACTTTCCAACTGCAAGTTACCGACCATGCCCTTGGCAGCAAGTCGTTGCGCCGAATCACGCTTCAATCGTGCCGTGCGAACTGCTTGTTCGGCATCAAAGATTTCTTTCTCGATCGTCGCCTTTTCTTCTTTAAAGGTCCCTTCGAGGTATTCTGTGATGCTTTTTTCGGCAACAGCAACATTACTCTCACTAATGATCTTATTTGCCATCGCAGTTTCATAGCTAATCTTCTTCTGCGTGACATTGTCTTCGATCGTGGAAGTGTCTAGCTCTACGAGCAAATCACCTTCCTTGACCAAAGTGCCAGTCTCGATAACGTAAAGGACGGTGGAACCACCTTTGACCTTACTCTTAATTTCAATATTGCTGGAACTCTCCAAGGTGCCCTGCTCAGTCACCGTGACACTCAAACTGCCTTTGGCAACACGATGAGTGAGCAGCTCTGTCTGAGTCTGCGACTGCATCGTGGTGCTCAGAGCTGCAGCTCCGGCGGCGATAGTACCGATAACCACCAGTGCGATGGTGCCGCGGCGGACCCAGTTGGGTTTTACAGAATTTTTCGAATTCATATCGACTTTGATGCTAGTGGGTGTCTAGGCCCACCGCTTGGTAAGTAAAAAAGTTTGCTGAGGAAGCTCAGGGCGAGGGGATGATCTCGGCTTGCTCGAGTTCCAAGCCATCTTGACCAAAAGTAAAACACCAGCAACTAGTTACGATGAATCCTGCTGGCGACTTCGGCAACCTTGAAGCATATCGCTGGAGTGTGGGATCCAGTCTAAATTCTGCAGTTTCAAAGGTCGCCGAAAAACTGCTCGGATCGCGCGGATCTTCCCAGGTTGGCTTGCTCACCGCCAAAAATTTTCCAGCAAAGTCACCGTTGGGGCGATGAATTTGAAAACCGAAGAACAAGTCTTTACCGGATTTCAAATTGCCGTGAACTTCAAAACTAGAATTGGGCTGCAACAAAACGGGCGGGCTGTCTCCTCGAGAAACCGCCGTAGCGGCCAAGAAAATCGTCAGCGACTCGTCTGAATCCTCCGCTTCGACCACAAAAGGAATCGCCTTCAGTCTCGCTGCATTCTCTTTGTCCGCCGGCATCCATTTCCCAAAAGTTTCTTCCGGTCCGAGTTCCAGTTGACTCGTCCAGTTCTCTACAAAGTTTGGCGACTGCTTCGGTTCCAAGACATGCTCAACTGACGCAACCGCTCGTTGCTGGGCAGTAACATGCACCGACTCTTTATCAATCTTCCGGGTCAGCTGAACCTCGCCTTCGCTAACGTCTAGCACCGTTTCCGAGAGGCCAGCTTCAACATTGAATTGCGTTCCGAGCACTTCGAGCAATGCCGATCGTGTATGAATCAACATTGCCCGGCCCTTTGGCTGCTTCGCCACGTTTGCAGTCAGATTGCCTTGGCGTAGATAGAGTTGCTTTTGCCCCAAATCTGAGAATGTCAGCATCGAGTTGCCAGACAACGTAATCTGCGAACCATCCTCAAAAGTCAACTCGACCCAAGAACTGGGGGCAAGACCCTCTAGTGTCCCACCGCCAATCTTAGCACCAACGTCCAGATTGGATATCACACGCCCCCCATCGCCGGTCCACTGCATCTCACCACTCATACCAGTGATCTCAGCGATGGTCTGTTCCTTGGGTGTGTTGAGCCAAAAGAATCCAGCAGATACGGCTAGCAGCAAAGAAGCTGCTAGTGGAGCCCAACTGAGGTCACTACGGCGAGACGTGCTCTCAGACACATCGTTGCGAGGCGAGGCTCTCACCAGACCTTGCATCACATCCTCAACGAAGTCTTCCGCTGATGCGGGCAATCTTTTCATTGTCTCGTGGACGAAGACTTCGCGATGCTGCTTCGCCGCTTCGGTGCTTTCGCTCGCCTGAAAACCAAGCAAGCGATGCACTTGATAGCTATCCGCGGCAAGCTTCAAAAATCGCTCGTCAGACTCAAGCAGCTCACGCAGTTCCAGCATTCCGCCCTCGGACAACTCACCTTCCAAGAAGTCATTACAGAGTTCGGCGAATCTCGTTTCTTCTGATGCATTCACTAGCTAGTTCCCCGAATTCGTTGCGGCGCGGTTTGTCACTGAAGCGTCTTCAGCTGCCAACTTCTCTTCAATGCAAGTGTGCAGCTTCCTGCGCAACTGCCACAGTTGCTTTTTGATCGCTGGAACAGAGCGCCCCGTTCGGTTGGCCATCTCCTCCAAAGGTATTTGTTCGTCGTAGCGCCAATCGATATAGCGACGCAAGTGATCTCCGAGCCCTTCTAAGCAAGTCTTCAACTGATCGAGTCTCGACTGCTGGAGCTCTGTCGGCTCCTCCGCCCTGCGATTCAGTTCTTTCTGAAGGAGATCTGGGGCATACCGGGCGTGATAGTCCGTCAGCCGCCGCAGGCGTGTGGTCTCGGTCCTGAGTTGATACCGCGCGATGGTGAACAACCAAGCGGCAAAGTCAGTACCTAGCTGATAATCGTCAAGTCGCGTGAAAGCGGCTACAAAACTGCGCTGAGCTATCTCGTCGACGTCCACACCTGGTGGACACTGAATTGCCAGCCAAGCCCGTAAAGATTGCTCACATTGCCGCACAACCGCTTCAAATGCGTCTGCGTCACCCCCGCGAACTGTTGCGACGGCTGCGTCTAACTTCTGTTTCTCCGCTGATTTTTCACTACTCATCTCAGTTTATGGCAGCAAAGAGAGTTTGGTCACCGCGCGGAAAGCGGGTCAAATCGTCTTAACTGACCACCGCGATCTCCGTGGGCAACGGAAGACATCGAAAAAAATCGTTTATCGCACAGCTAAAGGCGGCTTTTGGGGGGAACCACAGCCAGGACTTGCTCCCGGACTTGTTACCTCGTCCACTACGGATCCTAGCGCAGGCGCCGCTGAATCTCTGAGACAACATCATCGATCTTGACGCGAGTTTGCTCCAGCGAGTCGCGGTCACGGATGGTGACCGTTTTGTCGTTTAAGGAATCGCCATCGACAGTAATGCAATAGGGTGTTCCAGCCTCGTCTTGACGACGGTAGCGGCGGCCAACGGCTCCCTTTTCATCGTAAAAGACGTTGCATTCCTTCTTGAGCTCTCGGTAGATATCCTTCGCGATCTCCGGCATGCCATCCTTTTTCACCAACGGGAACACAGCTGCCTTGAGAGGCGCGATACGAGGATGCAAACTCAGCACTGTCCGCGTCTGCATTTCGCCCTTCTCATCAGGCGCCTGATCTTCCTTGTAGGCTTCGCACAAGAACGCCAGAGTAGCACGATCCGCACCAGCAGACGGCTCGATTACGTGCGGCGTGAAGCGTTCATTGGTGACTTCGTCGCGATAAGTCAAATCTTTACCGGAGCCACGATATTTTGGTTTACCCTTGTCGTTCAGTTGCACCTGTAGAGGATTCGACTTTTCATCTAATTTGCCCTCCATGTGGCTTCGCAGGTCAAAGTCTCCACGGTGCGCGATACCTTCCAATTCGCCGTACTCACCGGCAGGCAAGAACGGGAATGCGTACTCGATATCCGCCGTGCCAGTGGAATAGTGACTGAGCTCATCGTGATCGTGCTCGCGAAGCTGCAAACGCTCACCTGATAAGCCAAGGTCTTGGTACCACTGCATGCGGCGATCGCGCCAGTAGCGGTACCAATCTTGGGACGAATCAGGATGGCAGAAGAACTCAATCTCCATCTGTTCAAACTCGCGCGAACGGAAGGTGAAGTTGCGCGGAGTAATCTCATTGCGGAAGCTCTTGCCGACTTGAGCTATTCCGAAGGGTACTTTTACGCGCGAGCTATCGACGACGTTCTTGAAGTTCACGAAGATGCCCTGAGCCGTTTCAGGCCGCAGGAAGGCCGCACCTTCTTCGCCGCTGAGTGCCCCGACAAAGGTCTTGAACATCAGGTTAAACTCGCGCGGCGCGGTGAGCGTTCCGAGCTTCTTCGCATCGGGCGCGAGCACTTGGTCCATATCTTCGATCTCGGTAAGGCATTGGAACTCACCAAGCAAGCTCAACTTGTCTGCATCTTTGGCTCGGAGCTTGAAGAACTTCATCGCCTTGTTGGTGACCGCTTCGACTTCTTGGCTAGCTTCCACCATCGTGGTGACAAAGACCTTTTGCCCCTTGGCTTCCGCCCAGTGACCACGCACTTGATCATGGCGGTAGCGTTTGCCAGTCTCTCGACAATCGACCATGAAATCATGGAACAAGTCGTAGTGCCCCGAGCACTTCCAGACTTGTGGATGCATGATGATCGTACAGTCGAGGCCCGTCATTTCGTAAGTTGCCGGCGCACCGTTCATCACAGACATGTCGTCGTGACCGCTGACCATATCGCGCCACCACGCTTCCTTGACGTTGCGTTTTAGCTCGACGCCCAGCGGACCGTAGTCCCAGAAGCCGTTGAGTCCACCATAAATTTCGCTCGACTGAAACAAGTATCCACGTCGCTTGCAGAGCGAAACCAGCTTTTCCATTTCCATGATAAACCTACAAATTCTGTTGGGACTACAGTTGCTATCTCTTGTTCTTTTCGCAACCCGAAGCGTAAGCGAAAACCTCAGAACACGTAGCCTCGCTGACGCTTCGAGTTGGCAAATCTGGGGCACGGGGTGAAAGGGATGGAGATCTATATTCTCGCCATAAAAAAGGAGCCCTCTCCGCTAGTGCCCCTCGCGACTCTCCCAGAGGGAGAATTAATATTTCCGTTTGGCTAGTGCAGACTCTCTCGCTGGCGCGTCGTGCTTGTATTTAGCTAGGCCAAACGAAAGGTTCCGACACGACCGAGGCCGGCAAGATCCTTTGTGATCTTTTCGCAAACCAAGCCGGGTGGCTGCCAATCGCTCAGGCGATCGAATAGCATCGGCGAGGCTTCGACCATCAAGAAACCATCTGGAGCGAGAAAGTTTGCTGCTTGTTGCATCAACTCGACCAGCAACTCGCTGCCATCTGGCCCAGAAACCAGAGCTAGCTCGGGTTCAAACTCACGCACAGACTTATCCAGCTCTCGATATTCGGCTTCGGAGACATAAGGCGGATTGCTCACGATCAAGTCAAACTTCTCACCTGGTTCGCACTCGCTAAGTAGATCCGATTGCAAAAACTGAATCTGCTCATGTGGCACTTCGATCTTCGTCGCATTTAGCTCAGCCAGCTCCAAAGCGGCGGCAGACTTGTCGATCGCCAAAACATTACATTCGGAAAACTGAGTCGCCAAAGTGATCGCGATGATCCCGCTTCCTGTACCGACATCACAAATGCTTAGCTTCCCATCACTGGATGCTTCTGCTTGCTGTCGCGCTGCGACCAACTCCTTCGCCCGGTCCAGAGCTTCGACCACCAAGTGCTCGGTTTCGGGACGCGGGATGAGCACATCTGGATTGACCTCGAAGGTCTCCGAGTAAAACTCTTTGTAGCCGACCAAGTAAGCAACCGGCGTGCCTTCCGCACGACGTCGAACCATCTCACGAAAAGCTGCTTTGCCTTCCTCCGATGGCTCGGTATCGAAAGTCGTGTACAACTCGATACGCTGGCACTCCAGTGCGTGCGAAAGCAGCACTTCGGCATCGAGCCGTGCAGACTGCGATCCGTTTTTTTGCAGGTACTCCGTGGTCCAGGTCAGCAAACGCCCCACGGTCCAAGTTTCCGTCACTGTCATTCCCCGCCCTCCATATCGCCGCGAAGTTGATCTCTCTCATACTCTAGCAAGGCATCGGTAACGGGGGAAAGATCGCCTGCAATTACATGATCCAGCTTGTAGAGCGTTAAATTGATCCGATGATCTGAAATCCGGTTCTGCGGGAAGTTGTAAGTTCGTATCCGTTGGCTGCGGTCACCGGAACCGATCAAGGATTTCCGGTCGGCGGCCCGCTTCTTCATCTCTTCTTGCTGCCGGAAGTCGTAAATTCGGCTTTTCAAGACTCGTAATGCCTTGGATAAGTTCTTGATTTGGCTCTTTTCGTCCTGACATTGAACTACGATGCCGGTCTCGAAGTGGGTCAAGCGAATCGCAGACTCCGTCTTATTGACGTGCTGACCACCCGGCCCACTAGCCCCGAACTTGTCGACGCGATAATCGTCCTTGTTCAGCTCGATTTCGACGTCTTCTGGCTCTGGCATCACTGCCACGGTGGCTGCCGACGTGTGAACTCGACCTTGGGTTTCCGTCTCTGGAACGCGTTGGACTCGGTGACCGCCACTTTCGAATTGCAGCTCGCGGAAGACGCCTTCGCCTTCCAGCCCTAGCACAATTTCTTTGAAACCACCGCGCTCGGTGGCGTTCATCTCCATGACTTCCGTCTTCCAGCCCTTGGCTTCGGCGTGACGCTTGTACATTTCATACAAGTCACGTGCAAAGAGTGCGGCTTCGTCACCGCCAGTTCCAGCTCGGATTTCCATCACGCAGCGAGCTCGGTTGGCGTCTTCACCACCGATGGTCAGCTCCAGCAGCTCATCCCACAGCTTTTCGCGCTGGCTGCGGAGATCGGCCATCTCTTCCTGAGCCATTTCCTTTTCGTCTGGATCGCCGCTCTCGGCCATTTCGACCAACTCGTCGATTTCGGAACTCATCTTTTTGTAAGTCCGATACTTATTGGCTGTCTTGGCCAGCGAACCGTGTTCTCGTGCGTAGGCAGCCATCTTGTTCGAGTCGGACATGACTTCCGGCTCGCTCATCGCTGCTTCGAGTTCAAGGAAGCGGTTGAGTTTGGATTCTAGATCTTCGCGAACATTCACAGGATTATGACTTCATAAAAAAAGCCCGACGTGCAATCACGACGGGCAAGGTTGTTTGGGGAACGGCCGTTCTGATGGGCCTCAAGGCCGACTGCGCAGCCCGCTGATAAAGCGCAGTTGAACTGCCAGCCAACTGGACGGGATCTCGCTTGGCGAGTGTCTAGGCTCTGGCACTACAACTGGCGTAGCTATTTTTTCTTCTTCTTAGGCTTCTGAAGACTCGCGTAGGAACCTGCTGCAAACTTTTTCTGGAACTTGTCGATTCGACCTGCAGTATCCACAAACTTCAACTTGCCGGTGTAGAACGGATGGCAAGCATAGCAGATATCAACCTTCATTTCTGGTCGCGTGCTGCGGGTGACAAAGGACTCACCACAACCGCAGGTAACGGTTGTTTCTTGGTAATTCGGGTGGATATCAGCCTTCATGATTCTCTTCTTGCCGGTCGAGTCCGGGGTCTAAAAAGCTTTGAAAACGTCAGTTTTATAAGGTCGAATGACCTAAGCCATGTCAATTTACTGCGCAAGTCCGTTGCGGAGAGGAAAAATATTAGCCGCAGACCAACGTTTTCTCAATGGCAAACCGTTAACTCTATCGGGGCGGATTCCCCGAAAATTGACAGCAAACCAGAAAAGTCTTCCACCTGCCTCGCTTAACCCCTCTCCGCTGAGGGGGAGTAGCTCAGCAAGCTGTCGCAATAAAGGACATTCTATATCGCTATACTCCCAACCACCCTACAGAGTGGCCCCGCATAGTCCAAACCTAGGGCATTACCGCCGTCGAAAGCGGCCGAATGGCTTGTTACCTTCGATGGGCGTGAAAGTGCCCTGGTTTTCTTTGGCGATAATCTCAAGAGTTTCTCTCCCAAATTCGCTCATCAAATGCACCGTGTGAATTGGGATTTGTCGCAAGTCGGAATCGACCGAGTTGATCTGCCGAAGCATTTGGAGTGAGTTGTCTTGCAGTTCTCCGTCAGAGAGCATGAATATCGCATCAGGATTGAACTCCAAAGCATAGTGCAGCCCCTCGGCGGGCATCGTCGCCGCACCTAGAGTTCGCGAACGCAGCCAGTTTTTGACCCGCCTGATATTCTCATCTGTCGGCTTGTAGTACTTGGCTCTCTTTGGCTCCTGGTTGAAAAGAAAGGTCGTTCCCAAGTCGAAACAGATCACGTAGAACTCTTGCTCTTCTTTTAAGCCATTCAGACTATCGAGCAGTTTTTGGCAGGCGTAGGTCCAGCGTTCTCCCTTCATGCTTCGCGAGCTGTCCAAGACATAGATGAACTGGTTGCCCTCTGCATAAGCACCAAAAAAGTTGGCTCCACGGCCATTTCCCATCGGTTTCAAGTTCTCAATGACTTGATCAACGGTGGCCGATGTGAGCATCATTTTCTCGCCAACACCAAGATCAACAGGAGTTTCCACCTCCACATCCATCTTGAACTCAGGATCAGACTCGATGTTCGGTTCAAGCGATTCATTCACCGAGACATCGAACGTCTGAAGCTCTTCAAGCGTCGTCTCAATCGACTGGCCGACTTCTGCATTGATTAAAATTCCATTGCTATCCTTGCCGCTTGTAAAAGCGACGAGTGCAAGTACGAGAAGCATGGCGATATGAAACACCATGCTTGCGAAGAATGCGATTGCATTGCCGGTTCGACGGTCGTTACCGGATGGAGACTCTAGCTGTGGAGTGAAGGCCGGCGCAATAACTGGTGCGTTAATCTGTTCTGGCGGTTCCGAGATCGACATGCGATTACTTATTGGTGCGAAACTCCAACCAAGGCAAAATCTGGATCGATTCAGTTGAATCGATACCGTGAAATCGCCAACGCCGAGCCCAGAGAAGAGAATGCACGTTCAAGAAGGAATTGCCGCAGACGCGTCACTTCCCCTCAGGTCTAATTATAGAGGTGAACCCACTTAAAGAAAAACAGTTTCCTTATTTGGTCAAATTATCGGCTCAGAGTTGGGATTTGCGAGAGAATGGGCTGTTCCGGCGAAATGCCTCACCGATTTGAAAAACACGTCCGCACTGGGAGCAATTCGCGCCCAAGGAGCACCAATAGGCCTTCGAGGGGCGCTTGGCTTCTACGATTCCGGCAGCTGAGCTCGTCAAGAGCTTAGGGCAGGTTCGTTACCAATACGCGAGTCCAGGCGATTTCAGAGAGACGAATGTCTTGACGACTGACGCTTCGACGGGCGATTGCGTCGGCCATCAGCAGAAGAATTCTAACGAAACTCCACTATCGTCGCATTCCGTCGTAGGTATCGGGCTGTACGGGCTGAGATGAAGCATTGGCAATCTGCGTTGCTGCGTTTCGCATAAGTTGAGCGTTCACGGAGGCGACGCGCTGATATAGTTCTGGCTGCTGACTGTTCAGTGCCAAACTGTATTCGTAGTCTCTCTTCGCTTGCTGCAGATCACCGTTTTTCTCTCGCATTTGGCCTTTTGCAGCCCAAGCGCGGAAATCATTTGTATTCAGAGTGATCGCTTCGTCCAAATAGCGTTCTGCCAAGCTGGCATCACCGTATTCTTGATAAAGGCGAGCTAGCTCTACTCGAGGCGCTGAGGCCTGCGGGTTTTTTGCAGCCCAATCCTTTAGGAGCCGCATCCCCGAATCAGGCCGTCCCGACTCGGCTAGCAAAACGGCCAGCCCGCGGTGGCAGTCGACATGATTCGGCTGCAGATCAAGACATTGGTGGTACCACGATTCGGCCTGATGGATGAGCCGCTCATCTTTTTGCTTCGAACTCAGCGCAATGCGGTGATAGGTCGAAGCTAGGTTGTAATACGTATCTGGATTGCTCGGATCGGAGCGCAATGCTTGCTGAAACTGTTGCAAGGCCTCACTATAGCGCTGTTGCTGAAACATGCGGACCCCGACGGTATTTTGTCCGGTGCTTGTCCAGCGACAGCCAGTCACAGTGCTCGCAAGCATCGTCAGGACGATTAGAAATCCAGCCCTAATTGGGCATGCAGTAAATCGGGCATGTGAGTTGCGCATCAAGCATCCTTGCACAAGCACAAAAAAATTGGGGCAGAATGAAATCTGGCCACGCTAGTGAAACTACTTTCTTAATCACTTGAATAAAGCGGGGCAATGAGTCTCACGAGCGTCGTCAGTTCGACCAAGCGGGCGGCCGGCCGTCGAACGGGCAAACTTTAGTAAAATTGAGGATTATCTCTCAAGATTAGTTTCGCTATGCAAGCAATCTCGGCCCCAAATAAACAGCTTCACTGCCAGTGGATTTCCGCAATATGCCTCCCAAGTCTAATCACCAACTCGAGCAATCTCCTCAAAGAAACGCGGCGTCTCAACGCAAATCCCAGAAATGAGCCTAAGAAAGTAAAACGTCCAGCGTTGTAAGTAGCAGGGTGGCTTCTCTCCAACGGAGCCACTGCTGCCGGGGCATCCTTCTCGCCCGATGCGACCGCTACTCGTGAGTCACCATGAGCGAAAAGAACGGAAAGCCCGGAACAAGGACTACCGCCCCACGCCAGTGGGTCGCAGAGACCTTTGAAGAGCTTGAGCCCCTATTGCTCGCATACGTTTCACGGCGTGTGCGAAATCCAGAAACGGCCCAAGACGTGGTTCAGGAAGCGTTCGTCAAACTCTGCCAGCAGCCCTGGCCTGAGATTGGCGAACACACCAAGGCTTGGCTGTATAAGACTTGCCGTAATCGAGTGATTGATATTGCCAGAAGGGAAGGACGCATGCACGCGGTACAAACGGACGCCGACGTATCAACACTTTACGATCGCAAATCTCGCCCCGCCGAGGACAGTGCGACACGAGATGAGCAGATCGACCAAGTCCGAGAGCAGATCAACGAGTTGCCCCAGCGGCAGCAGGAGATTCTGCGGCTTAGGCTGCAAGAAGGCTTGAGCTACAAGCAAATCGCCGAGGTCACGGGCCTGACGGCAACCAATGTCGGCTACTTACTGCATCAAGCTGTTTCGGGCCTGCGAGGAAAATTGCAAGTCGAGTAGAAGTCGACAAATGCCCTCGCCCAATAAACAAATCATCCAAACCAAGCCCAAACGTGAAAATGCCTGCTCCCAAGGCGCGAGGCAAACCCAAGGAGCACTCCGATGAGTGACCATGATTCCCACCAGTCCAACGATTTTTCTACAGAAGCATCCGCCGAAAACGATGGCTGGCCGCAATGGCAGCTCACCTCTTTTGTGCTGGGCGAGCTCGATGAGCAAACGACCGCAGAGCTGAAGCAAGCCGCTCGTCTCGATCCAGAGCTGACGGCCGAGATCAAAGAGATTCGTCGCACTTTGAGTCAAGTGAAGAGTGTCTTTGCTGCGGAACCTGTGCCTGCCGAGGCGTCGAGCAGCGAGCGACAGAAGCGGTTGAACCGAATCTTCGGTGAGGCGGCGAGTTCTTCCTCAGCTGCAGCCCTAGTGGAACCCGTCTCTGCGACCGAGCCGCGTTCCGCTGCCTTGGCATGGGCTCCAGCGCTTGCTTCTGTCGCTTGTGTGCTGCTCCTCGCGGGGCTCAGCTATCCAGCCATCTCAGGCTGGTGGAATCAAGATGACGGCTCTGTTGCAGCTGCACCAGAAGACTGGAATGCGGCAAACAATGCTGGTCTTGCTAATGAAACTGACGCGGGAGCAATGAGCTCCGAGGAGGCCTCCGATGAAGTGAGTGTATCCGGCAAGACACAAGCTTTGCCATCCAGCTTACTGGACTCAGCGAACGAGGGAACTGAGAAGGCTGCTTCGCAAGGCAGTGCAGCTCCGCTTGAGCTATCCAAAGATGCTCAGGGTCCACGCTATGCACCACGAAACTTAGATGTTTCGATCAGCGAATTGTCACAACCTCTCGGGAACAAAGTCGGGCACATGAAATCTGAGCAACCGGGCGGATTGAGTGATCCCTTTGACGGAGGAGCCCCTTTTGGCGATGCAGATCCATTTGGCGGACCAGGTAACGCAAAACGGTCCTCCTATCCATCTGATCGAGCAGATAGCTTGGCGGCCAGCACGGAACAAGGAGGCTCCGGTGCCGGAGGAATGGGCGGCTATGGCGTCGAAGGGTTCGATGGTAGCGCTTTGACCAACAAGGAAAAGAGGCAAGCGACTTCGCCCGCAAGCAGTGAAGAACCTTCTGTTGAGCTAGATGCGGAGCGGCAAGTCCTCGGACAACCGCACCCATTTGCGCCAGGAAGAGGTGGAAAAGCAACAGAGGATTTCAACGACATCCAGGACTTAACCGAACAGGGAGTTAAACCTGATTCTTGGACTCCCGACGGCGGAAGCGGTAGTATCGAGCCCCATCCATCCAACCTCCCTCTCGTCACCTCGGCGGCAGACAAGGCTAGCGTAGCCGCTGGTGGTGGTCGCGCCCGTGGCGACTCGAGCTCAGAAAGAGCCCCGCTGCGAAATGAGCTGGAAGAACGGTACCACAATCGCCCACGTACTCCGGCCTACGGCGATCGCTACGAAGAGATTTACGAGAACGAATTCGAGCGAGTCGAAAGTGCTCCACTCAGTACTTTCTCCATCGATGTCGACACTGCGTCCTACGCCAAGTCACGGCAATTGCTGCTGGAGACGCGTCGACTGCCGCCGGCCAACGCAGTCCGCATCGAAGAGTTCGTTAACTACTTTGACTACGAGTACTCGGGGCCCAAGAATGGTAACGAGACTCCCTTCGGCACACACTTGACAATTGCCGATTGCCCATGGAATGCCCAAAACAAGTTGGTGCGTATTGCGCTGCAAGCGGAAAAGCTGGACCTGAACAAGCGTCCCAAAGCGAACATCGTATTCTTGCTGGATGTTTCTGGATCGATGGACGAGCCGAACAAGCTTCCACTGGTCAAAGAAACACTACAGATGCTTGTCGAGCAACTTGGCGAGAACGATCGTGTTGCGATGGTTGTATACGCAGGTGCAGCTGGGTGCGTCTTGGAAGGTACTAGTGGGGACAAGCAGAAGAAGATCTTGCGAGCACTGGACGAACTAGAAGCTGGCGGATCCACCAACGGTGCTGACGGTATTCAGTTGGCTTATCAACTGGCTCGTGATGGTTTCATCGAAGGCGGAGTCAACCGGGTAGTGCTATGCACCGATGGCGATTTCAACGTCGGCGTCACCAGCACTGATGCGTTGGTAAACATTGTCGAAGAGAATGCGAAGGGCAATATTTTCTTGACCGTTCTCGGCTATGGCATGGGCAATACAAACGACGAGATGATGGAGCGGATCTCCAATCGCGGCAACGGCGTTTACGGCTTTGTCGATAACAAGCGTGAAGCCTATCGCCAGATGGTCAAGCAACTAAGTGGCAATCTCATGACGGTCGCTAAAGACGTGAAGATTCAGGTTGAGTTCAACCCTGAGAAGGTGAGCTCCTACCGATTACTCGGCTATGAAAATCGCAAGATGGCCGCCCAGAATTTCCGCAACGACAAGAAGGACGCGGGTGAAATCGGAGCAGGGCACCGAGTGACAGCACTTTACGAAATCGTTCCAGCTGGAGCTGAGAAGCTCGAGCCACCAAAACGCAAGCTGCGTTACGGCAACAAGCGGGCAAGAGAAAACAAGCCAACGACAAGTGCCGAGCCAGCAGACAAGGCAAAAGAAGCAGGGCCTTCGGAAGAAGCCGACATCGAAAACTCGCTGTCCAACGAGTGGCTGGCCGTGATGCTTCGATACAAGCAGCCTGACGAAGACGAAGCCACGGAACTCGTTTACCCACTGAAGGACGAAGCAGCTCGCTTCTCCGATGCAGACCGCGACTTTCGCTGGGCCGCTTCGATGGTCGAGTTCGGAATGTTACTTCGCGACAGTCACTACCGTGGCTCGTCGAATTGGAGCGGCTTGATCGAACAAGCCAGTTCAGCAGCAGGTATTACACCTGATGCTGACAGACAAGAATGCCTTGAGATGATTCGCACTGCAGCTGCGTTATCAGGGCGAAAGTAATCAGGCATGTCAGCGCTTGAAGATGGCTAACAGCTCGCGAGTTCCTCGTGAATAGTCGCGAGGACATCTTGTGCCATCAAATGACTACTTCGCAGAAGCGAATTGCCTGCGCTAGAGCAAGGCCGTATTGCTCTTCGCGAATGTTTTTGGGGAGCGTCAGAATGCCAGCGGGCTTAAGGAAGGAGGGGACAGGGACCCACGCTACGCAAAGAATCTACTTCTGAGCAAGAAAGAACCAGACCGCGAAAACAACAGCAGCCAAGCCTGCCTTAGCAGCTAATCCGACTATCGCAATAATCATCAATTCCAACCAACCAAACGCCATTACTTCTTCCCCCTTTAAGTAGTCCACTCACTCCACCCAGCCAATCAGCTACCAAGTTGATAGCTGCCTCACTCGCTAAGGATGAAGTTAAATTACTTCGCAGCACGTCGACACTAGCCGCGTATCGACCTCCAGATAAAGAATCCAACCATCAAGGCCAGTAGCCCCAGTCCAAATACGATGGCCGTCACGACCAAAACGACAAGCAGACTTGGCATTAGCTCTTCCCCCTTAGCTCTAATTTGGTAAGCAGACACCGCGTATTCGCATGCGATTCATGATTCTTGGAATATTCTAGTGATTCCATGAAAAAAGGGACGTACAAACAATCGCACGCCCCTTTTCTCCAAGGTGATCAGTTTGCTTCGGCTAGCTCGAAGCCGCTGCCTCTTGCTCTTCGACGGTCAAGGCCTTGTACCCGCCAATTGACTTAAAGTACAGCATGAGCAACAAGTAGCAGACTGCCATCACTGCCGGCACGATCGCCGTCAACTTGAGAGCCATTCGACTTCCATATAGTGTCGCTTCGTTCACTGGCTCCTTGTCGGAATCTGCGCTTACCTGAGCTTCACTCCACCAAGCACTCAACTTAGACAGGTTTTCATCAGTGCCATCGTTCTCTGCAAGAATCTCCAGCTCCTTGGTAAGCTTCTCGCCGCCATCCTCGAGAACACCCACCTTGGCACCATCGAGGCCGTTGGTCTTAAAGATGAGGAAGGAGTTTTCTTTTCCAGCCTTGTAGCGATCAAAGGTTTCGGTTGAAAGCTCTTCAAGCTTCGCAGACGCATACTTGTCTTGCTTGAATCCGATGCCAGGACCTCCGAGGAAACCGGCGGAAAGCATACCGACGCCGCCTACCATGCCGAGTGTGACTGCACCGCCCTTGGGGAATCGCTCCGAAACAACGGCAAGCATCGTTGGCCAAAAGAAGGTTTTTCCAAGGCCATAGATCGTCAGAGCCACAATAGCTGCCGTCGTGGTTCCCACACCACCCAAGGTGTACAGCCCCACGGTCGCCAGGATCGCACTGGTCAGGAGGAGGCCCAGCGGAGAAATTTTGTGAACGATTGGACCTGCGACAAATCGTAAAATAAACATCAGGGCCGAGGTATAAACGAATAACCAACGTCCAGTGGTTTCATCCAGAATCGAACCGGTGATTCGTGAGATCCACGAGTCCGTTCCCAGTTCGACGTAGCCAACCATCGCGTGAACGATCAGCAGGAAGAGCAACAGTGGAGCTGCCAGTTGAGCCACAATTTCGCCAACTGAGACACCCGCTGCTGCCGCGTCGGTCTTCGGCATTTCCTGACCAAAAATCATGATGCCGTAAATGATGACTGGTACGAGGAACAAACTAATTTGAACCTGCCAAGACACGCTATCGGCCATGAAGATCGCGGCGACACCACCCAGAATTAGACCTGCAGGCCATCCGGCGTGCAGGATATTTAAGTAGTGAGTTTTGTTGTTCGGGAACAAGGTTGCGGTTAGCGGATTGACCACCGCTTCACAAATACCATTACCGATCGCAAACAAGAACATGCCAATAAACAGAGTCCAGAATGTCGCGTCTTTACCTGCAGCATCAAAAACGGCTGGGGCGGCCAACGTGACAACGGCTGACAAGAAGTGCACAGCAAAGGCCAAATACATCAGTCGAGCGTAGCCAACTGCTTCGGCAAGAAAGCTCGAAATGATGATGACGATGCCAAAGCCAATGAGACCACCACCAGTAATACCACCGAGTTCCGTCTGGGTGAAACCAAAGGAATCAGACCAAGCACCAAGAACGCTTGCTCCTCGAACCGAGAAACCGACGCCCGCGGCTAAGATGGCTACAAAGCCGGCCCAGAGGAGGCGCTGAGCGTTTGGCGCTGCCTCGTAGTTGAGCGCGGTTGAATCCGAAGTATTGCTCATAAGAACTCTCGCAGGATGTTGAAAGATTGGGGGTTAGTTGTGGGTGGGATCGAGCTCGCCTCAATGGCTTGAGAAGGTAAAAACTCAAATTCCGAAGCTTTTGCCGCTATTGCAAATGCCGCTAGGGTAACTTGATGTCCATTGAGTTTCAACGAGCCTGAGTTGGTTTGCCCCCGTATTTTGCTGCTCCCTCGCAAAACATGAGGTCAAGAGTTGAGAATATGAGTGTAGGCAGATTCAGAACTTTCCCAATCGGAAAAGTTTAAGGTAGCTGGATTGAGTACCGGCCAGTTTTGGAGTTACTAAAATGGGCCAACCTAACACTCAACCGGAGGAAGATCCGTGAAAGCCCCACATCCCAAAGCATTCTGCCAAATGATTATTGCGTTTGGCTGTGCGTTTACATTACCGCTGCTATCAAGTTTGTCACCTCTCGCAGCCCAGGAATCAGAGCTCGGCCGGCCCTATTTTCGCTCGGTGATCACCATCGCCGGAAACGGACGGTCAGGTCCGCCCAGAGAGCGAGGCCAGGCATTGGAAGTGCCGCTTTCGAATCCTTTTGGCGTACAGCCCGAGGCTGACGGCAGCTTGATCATCGCTTCCTTTGATCAGCATGTCCTATTTCGCTTGGATGCGAACTATCGCCGCTTGGAGCTGATTGCGGGTAGCGGCAAGAAAGGCCTGTCGGGGCGGTCAGGCGATTTCCCTCGCAAGATCATGTTCAACGCGCCGCATGAGATCCAAGTCGATCCACAGGGCAACATCTTTGTGGCCGATACGAGCAATCATCGTGTCGGAAAGATCAGTGCCGCGACTGGCCGTTGGGAGCCTGTAGCCGGGACGGGCGAAGTCGGATTTGCAGGTGATGCAGGAAACGCTGTCGAAGCAAAACTCAATCAAGCGTACAGTATCGCTATCGATGGCAATGAATTATTCGTCGCGGACTTGAAGAATCACCGTATCCGCAAAGTCGACCTCAAACTGGGAACGATCGACACGGTTTGCGGCACAGGCCAAAAGGGGATGCCCAGCGATGGCCAAAACGCGTTGGAGCAACCGCTCGCGGGGCCCCGCTCACTTGCGGTAGACACAGACAACTTGTGGGTCGTCCTACGCGAAGGCAACAGTGTGTGGAGGATCGATCGCCAAACGGCAACAATCCACCATGTCGCTGGCACCGGTAAGAAGGGCTTCACCGGCGACGGTGGTCCGGCTCGAGACGCAACATTCAAGGGTCCGAAGGGAATTGCGGTGGATCCCGGAACGGCGCTTTTCGTCGCCGATACGGAGAACCACGCCATTCGTCGCATTGACTTGAAGACTGGTTTTGTTTCCACGGTAATGGGCAAGACCGGCAAACGCGGCTTCGATGGCGACGGGGACGCAGTTGAAGCACGCAAGCTCGCTCGCCCCCACGGCGTCTGTCTGCTGCCAAGTGGCGACCTGCTGGTCGGAGATTCGGAGAATCATCGGTTGCGTTTGCTCCGTCAGTAGATCTGGGACCGGTAAGATTCAGGTAATTTGCCGTTCCTGTGAATCTTACAATTCACGAAAGGTCTTTCTGGACTTCTGAGCTCGACATTGCGTAATATGGAGTCGTCTGAGGAATCCCTACCTGGGTGGCGTAGATCGCCGCCCGATTCCAGTGCACCCCTGGGGCAGGAGGACGTAGAGTTTTGTTTGAGTTGCTATCGAATCCTAAAGTGCAGGCTGTTCTGGCTGTGGCGGCGGTAATGGTTGTAAGTTTTGTTGGCTACCAAGTCGTAATGCGTCTACGCCCTTCGACCAGTAAAGCCGACACGAACCCAGCAGATGCGATGGCAAACTTCGAGGAAATGAAGCTTCAGGGTGACATCAACGAAGGAGAACTCCGACAGATAAAGACGGTACTGGGGAAACAGCAGCAAAGAACGAGTAACGATTAATCTGGTTGAACAGATTAGGTTTTTCTCATCTCGCTGTTCCTCGTTTCCAGTCTGGGAGACTGGTAATTCCATTGATTTCCATTGCTCGGAACTAGGACATGGATGCCTGGATCTGAATCGCTGCGGCTTTCGTACAGCGATAGGCTTAGATCCCTCGAGCAAACAAATGTGTCCCAGATTGGGGCTTCGAGCTTCTCGAAGTCCACAAAGTATCGAGTAAAGGAGTCGTTATGCCTTCTGGTAAGGATGTTGTTTCCGGCCGTCGCGGCGGTAGCGGATCGAACAAAAAGAACGCTTTTTGTTCTTTCTGTCGCAAGAGCTACCGCGACGTTGGACCGCTGGTTGAAGGACCAGGAGACGTTTACATCTGCGGTGAGTGTATCGAGCTATGCCAATCGATCCTCGACCAAGAAAACAAGCGTCGCGGTTCCGATGACAATATCTTCAGTGAGATCCCTGCTCCGCGTCAAATCGTCGAGCATCTGGATGAGTACGTGATCGGCCAGAACGCTGCGAAGCGTGTTCTAGCAGTCGCGGTGCACAACCACTACAAACGCTTGTCAAGCGAGTGGGATGGCAGCAACGTTGAGATCGAGAAGTCGAACATTCTGATGGTTGGGCCGACCGGTAGCGGCAAAACTCTTTTGGCTCGCACGCTAGCCAAGATGCTCAATGTTCCGTTTGCCATTGGCGACGCAACGACGTTGACCGAAGCTGGCTATGTCGGCGAAGACGTAGAGAACTTGCTGCTCAAGTTGTTGCATGCGGCCGATTTCGATGTCGAAGCAGCTCAGCGAGGCATTTTGTATATCGACGAAGTGGACAAGGTTGGAAAAACCAGCCACAACGTAAGCATCACGCGGGATGTTTCCGGAGAAGGTGTTCAGCAATCTTTGCTGAAGATGCTCGAAGGCACTGTGGCCAATGTCCCCCCTCAAGGCGGACGAAAACATCCTGAGCAGCAGTACATCCAGATGGACACTTCTAACATTCTGTTCATATGTGGCGGCACGTTCGTTGGTGTCGAAGAGATCGTTCGCAAGCGACTTGGCAAGCGAACACTCGGCTTTGGATCAGCTGGACAAACGCATGCATCAGACCTGAACGCCGCAGACTTGATGCCTCAAGTCACGTCCGACGACGTGCTTGAATTTGGCATGATTCCTGAGTTCGTCGGCCGCTTGCCGGTTGTCTCTGCCCTGGCACCGCTGGACGAAGACGGTTTGATCCAAGTTCTCACCGAACCTAAGAATGCTTTAGTCAAGCAATTCCAAGCGTTGTTTGGTATGGAGGACTGCGAGCTGCACTTTACCGATGACGCCTTGCACGCCATTGCCCAAAAAGCACTCGACAAATCCGTTGGAGCTCGCGGTTTACGAGGCATCGTTGAAAGCGTGATGCTCGACGTCATGTTCGACTTGCCCGACCAAGCCAAGGGCACGGTCTTCACCATCGACCGCAACGAGCAAGGCGAACTCAAAGCCTTCAACGTTGCACCCACAGAAAAGAAGAGCGCGTAAGCATCGCATTCGTAAAAACTCCAAACATCAAGGCTGCCGAGCAAATGCTCGGCAGCCTTTTTTGTTTAGACTCAACTTCCTCTCCCTCTGCTTGCGGAGGGTCGGGCTATTAGGCCGAAAAAGGTTCTTTCCCAAACAGCTTCTCGCTCAGCTGCTCGACCGCTCAACGGCCAGCCGCAATCGGCGTCTTACTTTGGTCCGACGATCCTAGAGCATTACTCCAGGACTGGATGTCATCCATTCCCGGCCGAAATTCTTGACGAATTCTGCTACCCAGGTCTAAAACAAATTCGCTGGATCCGCGTTAAACAACTTGCGAATAGCGAGAGCACCGCTGAAGGCACACATAATCAAGGTGAGCGAAAACACCTGAAGCACTTGCCACAGATCCATCTCCATGATCAAACCGCTGACTTGGCCTAGAACAAGGTAAAGGCCTTGAGCCAGGGCAATACCAGGCACAAAGCCAAGACACGCGAGATAGAAGGACTGCCAAAGAATCAAGCTCCAGAAATACCAAGGACCGTATCCCATCGCTTTCAGCGTCGCAAACTCGGGCATGTGATCGGTGATGTCAGTAAATTGAATCTGATAGCAAATAATCGCACCCACAAAGAGTCCCATCACAAGTCCGATCAAGAAGATCTTTCCCACAGGCGTTTGTTTCGCCCAAAAATCCTTCTCTTCCTGAATCAAGTCCACCGTCGGGATAACTTTGATGACTTTCGAAGAAGAAGTCTCAATCTGCTTAGCAAGCCCCCGCAGCTCACTTAGATCATCGGTATCAGCGTGCAAAAAGCCGATGTCGACAACATCGTTGGCTTTGCCGAAGGGATTGCGATACGGAAAGTAATTAGCGTGAACTCGCTCGCTCATCAGCAACGTGCCGTCATTGCCAAAATCTGTGCCAAGGCGAAAAGTATCTTGGACTGGAATCACCCGTTCGTTCAACTCAATCCACTGCTGCTGCAACTGGTCCGCACTCCTGCCAAAGCGATAAAAACTCTTACTGCGAGTATCCACAATGGCAGAATCTCTGCTATCAGCTTCGAGCAATTGGGCATGTAGCCCAGGCCTGGCGAAGAACTCTGGTGCCCCCAATTCAATTGCGATAACGCGAATTGGCTTGGCCGCGTATCCTGCAACTTGAACTCTGGAGGCACCGCGTTCGATGCTGACCGCGCAACTACCAGAAATCCCAGGCCAAGATTCCACGTATTCAAGCTGCCGACGTGAAAATCGTTGTTCCGTCGATACGTTGTAACGCGCTCGGCTGACAACTGCCAAGTTAGCAACTCGGGAATCGAATAGCATCAGCACTTGGACGTTGTTGTCGATCAACGCCTTCTGAAACCCAAGCTGCATGAACATTAGCACGACGGCGAAACCGACACCGGTAGCGGCAAGAGCACATTTGCTCACACTGCTCGTCAGGTTTTTCCAGGCTAATGGGGTTTTCATGATTTGTTATTTGATCTTCGTAGCTTAGAGCAAAAGGTTTAGGACTAGAAAAGGCTTGCAGGCTCCGCCTTCCAAAGTTTTCGCAGTGCCAAGATTGCACTTACAACGCACATCAAAACTCCGAGCACCGCAACAAGCACGATCGTTCCGCCAGTCATGATAAGTGGGATCCCAGAGAACACACTTGTGACTCGGTAGAGTCCTTCGGCGAGTGCCCATGACGTTACAAAACCAAGGGCGCACAGCACCATGGCTTGAGTCATCACTATGCCGACGAGATAGCTGCGTGAGTACCCCATCGCCAAGAGCGTGGCATATTCAGGCAGTCGATTTGCGACGTCGGTGGATAGAACCATGTAGACAATCGCGGCGCCAACCAACAAAGAAATGACGACACCCATTTGGAAGATTAAGCCAATCGGCGTCTTCCAAAGCCAACGCTCTTGCTCGGCCTTCAATGCCTCTTCGTAGCTCAAAACGGAAACCGCAGATCCTGATTGAGACTTGCTGCCAAGGTACGCCAGAAAACCATCTACTTCAACATTCGCCGGCTCAGAGACCTGAAATCGCGATTTCAACTCCGCGATCACAGCTCGCGCATCCTGGCCCTCTTCCAACTTGATGAGCCCCAAAGACACCGAATCATCGGTGTTCCATGGAAAGATTTTGGCAAAAGCCTTTTGGCCCATGATTGCCGCACCGTTGGCCGCTAGGCCTGTCCCCAGTTCGAACAGCCCTGCAATTTGAAACTCGTTTCCGCCGATCTCTGGAGCTCGCTCTGGAAAATCTTTGTCAGCAGACAGCTTGATATCAATATCAGTGAATCGCTTACCGTTCCAAGGCCCGTAGTCTGACTTGGTCGAATCATCGAGCAATAGGACATCTTCTCGGGCTAGCTGTTCCCAACCAATATCGATGGCTTCAATGACACCGGTTCTAAAGACCGGCCGATATGGCTCAAATCCCATGACGGCAATCGGCAGATACTGGCTCTCAAAACCCGCTGCCTTTGTAAACTCAGATTCACTAGGTAGTTTCCGCCAGTTTTGGATGATGATCCAGAACGGATGCGCGGATGCAACGCCGTCTGTATTACCTGCCACTTCAAGCCAGCTTCGCTCGAAAGTGCTTGATTCGTAGAGATGCAGGTAGTCTGCGGGGCGCAGGAGGATATCAAAGTCGAGCTTCTGAAAGACGTTGGTCGCGGTATGAGAAACCGCACCCATGAAACCGAGCTGCATAAACACCAGTAGCAGAGCAAAGGCAACGCCTCCGATCGAGACCAAAGTCTTGGCCCCTTGATGCCACAAGTTGAATAGTGCAATAGGTGTCTTCATGGCTGACGATTCGTGTCTCCGCTTCGATTCGTACTACAACAGAAACTACTCGCTGGCCTTTGAGCTATCAATTGGAGTTTCAATTTTGACTTCCACCTGCAGCTGCAACCATTCCTTTGCGGCGTTCGTATCATCAAGCTCGATTGTCACTACTTTGCTTCGGTAGTCTTTGCGAGCCAAGGGATCGAGCGGCTTGAGCTGTGGCTTGCCGACCAAAGCATCCACACGAAGTACTTTACCGCTGATTGGCTTAAAGGCCCTGCTGCTAATCGTCGCCGACTGGCCAACCTTAACTTGGGCTGCGTCACGTTCGTTGATTTCCGCTTCCACAACAATCTCGCTCAGATCTGCCATCTCAACCAAAGGAACCTGAGGCACGCTAGCTTCGCCGCGTCGAGCGTTGACGGCCAGGACCCGGCCGCCAACAGGAGCAAGAATTTTGGCTGCCGCCATTTCTTCCTGGAGCGTGGCGATTTGAGCATCGATAACTTCGACAGGAGAGAATTCCTTAGCAGCCATGAGCAACTCTTCTGCTACTTCCAACTCGATCGACGCAGCTTTCTTGGCAAGCTCCACATCCTGAACGGCTTGGTCATAAGTCTCTTGCTGCTGCCCAAGCTTGAGTTCGGCGTCGCGAACGACCATTGCCTGCTTGTCGACCTCCAAGTCACCGACGAACTCCTTCGTAAGTTTGTTCTTGGAAATTCCCTTGAGCTTGGCCAGCACTTCCTTTGCATCAGTAAGCTGTGCCTTGGCGATGGTGATCAACTTTTCTTTTCTTGGCAAAGAATCCTCGATCGCGCGAACGTTCTCCAGCTTTGCCGTTGCAATTCGGACTTGCTGCGAAGCCTGCGCAGTCTTTTGCTGAGCTTGTTGTTGGGCGGCTTTCTTTTGTGCATGGAGAGCAAGCAGTTGCTTGCTGCGAAGAGAAGAAGACCGCATTTGCACGAGTTCTTGATCTGCTTCGACATCCTGGCCGACTTTGACTTCAACTGCCGCGACGATATCGCCTGGCGCACCAGACAAACGCACGACTCCGCCCGCAGGCATCACCTGTCCCTGTGCAAGCACATGATCCTTTCGGGCAGCAGGTGGAAGAGTCTTCGATCTACCGCTGGTACAACCTGTCAGCGAGGCGCAAAGGATGACCACAAAAAGCATACAGCTGTAGAAAGTACAGTTAGCAAGAAGTGATGTCAGGTGACGAGTCGTCATGGTTTTCACAAGTAGTTGGCGCAGAGGGGAAGGCTTTGCGAGCCAGGAAAATCCACCCGGATGGCAGTAGAATCCATAATACTTAGTTTTGCCTAAGTGCGATTTCCACTACTTTGATGCTAAGCTAAGTTTGTCGGAACTACTACTTACGAGCATGTTCCGGTCGTATGCAACATAGCACCTTTGCCTGCGACGATCAGAAATAGAAGTTGCCCTTTGGCCCAGATGCTACGGCCCTCGGCCCCAAATTAGTACCCCATGGCTGAATCCAACATCACCTCTTCTGCGGTTCGGTACGACCCAACGACCAGAAAACGCATCGCAGAAGGTCAAAAGCCAGCCATCGCCGCTGTCGGCCTACAGCACTACTACGGCAGCGGAGATCTTCGCAAGCAAGTCCTGTTCGACAATCACTTGGAGATATACCCAGGCGAAATCATCATCATGACGGGCCCCAGTGGCTCTGGCAAAACCACTTTGCTCACTTTGATTGGTACTTTGCGTCGTGCTCAGGAAGGCGAACTCTATGTGCTCGATCGCTCGCTACATGAAGCAACGAGTGCAGACCTTCGAGAATTGCGTCGCGAGATTGGCTTTATCTTTCAGGCGCACAATCTCTTCGACTCGCTCACAGCAACTCAAAATGTGCGGATGGCCCTGGAGCTAGCTGAGCCGAATGGTAATCGCTCTGAGCAAACGAATCGTTCCAAAGAAATGCTCAACGTGGTTGGACTGGGCGAGCGCACAGGGCACAAGCCCAAGCAGCTTTCTGGTGGTCAGAAACAACGCGTCGCTATCGCACGCGGCTTGGTGCATGAACCGCGGCTTGTTTTAGCCGATGAACCCACAGCTGCACTCGATGAAAAAAGTGGACGGACAGTGGTGGAATTGCTCCGCAAGAGAGCCAAAGAAGATGGCGCCACGATCATTATCGTCACTCACGACAATCGAATTCTGGATGTCGCAGACCGCATCGTCAATCTTGTAGATGGAAGCATTCGTTCTGACGTCTTGGTCCAAGAAGCTGCTATCGTTAGCCAGATGTTGATGCGCTGCGACGTATTCAAACATCTGACTCCACGCGGATTGGCACAAATGGCCGACAACCTTCAGAGCGAATCATTTGAAGCTGAGCAACGAGTGATTCGTGAAGGCGATTCGGGGGACAAGTTCTATCTGATACGAAAGGGCAGGGTGGCAGTAATGCGTGGCAAGGACGAAGAGCAAGTCGCTACGTTGGGTGAAGGTGACTTCTTCGGGGAGATGGCCTTGCTGACTGGCGAACCAAGAAACGCCAGCATTGATACTTTGGAAGAAACCGTTCTCTACTCGCTCAGCAAGGAACAGTTCGAGAAAGCTATCGCCGAACAGGCGAGCTTTGAAACGGAGATTCGCACAAGCCTCTTTGATCGACAATGATGCGAGGTTGACCACCCGGTTCGATTTGAGGTAGGCGAGTAGATTTGGACAGGGAGTAGAATCTACGGCACAAAAATCCCACCCCTCTAGACTGCCTGCAGCACCAAGAAACGCCTAGTTTCACTCTCTGGCTGGCTTCCCTGCGGCAGTCCACTAAGAAGAGGGCGTAACGATGAAGATTGCTTGATTCCGAAGCATGCCATTTCGGCAAACATGAGCGAGACTCCATATTCGGCGGTAAATCCCTACAAAATTGCGTGGCACCGCCGTCAAGGGAAGGCATGCCAACACTAACCGAATCTAATAGAAATTCGGCCATCTCTGCTGATGACAAGTGGGTTGTTAGCGCGCTATACTAGGGGTAGATTCTGCGAATACGAATCCATGACTCGTTCTTCACCTAGCGAAGTTGATCTACAACAACGCCCCATAACGACAGCGTTTAAATTTGCACTTTAGATTCACGGACTTGTGCAGGGCTGTATAGTGAACCCGGAAACTACCCCTAATCAATTCTCGAAAGAAGTCTGGCAAACTGTCAATGACCAGGCAATGAGTGCGCTCCTACGCAAAGAGTTCTGTGCAGAAGAGTCACGGATTGAAGCAATCAGATGTGTGCACCTGGACGAGGAAATGGAGGCTGATTATGGTCGCCAGATTTGGTTCTTCGAGGCCGCTGGTGTCGATCCAATAGGAAGAAGGCATCGTCTTTATGGTGCACTAGACTTTTCGGTCCAGTACGGCCTGCTAGAGCCAACTCGCGCAATGTTGATGAATGAGCCCAATCATCGGCAAAGATTCTTGCAATCCGTCGTGCGTCCCACTGAGAGCAAGGTTTGGGCGGCGCCGTCCACCAAAGTTTGGGTCCGACTCACCCTTGCCTCCGTGATCATTCTCTCTTCCATTTGGCTACTCGGCCTTGCCGCTTGGCTCATGAGCGAGTAGCTGAGCAAAGTGCCTGCTAAATCCGCTGAACTTCACGAAGTTACTGTTCCGTTAAGTCCAGTGCGAATTGCTCAATGGCGGGTCCTACAGAGTTGGGTGCTGGGCGCAAATTCTCTTCTCGCAACTTCTCGTGTCGAGTTAATTTCCATCTGCGAATCCCAATTGCGGTCGGCAGCAGCCGAATGATTAGAAACGTGACGCGTATGACGTCCAGGAAATCCGTCCAAGATCCGGAGCACTTCGGCTAACTTTTACTCGCCGTCAATATCCGCGCGGTGTGTTACTGCCATCTCCTCAGCAAACCAGTTTCCACTATCCTAGTAAATTCGGTTCGCCTGATGCTCTTCAAGGTTCATAAGAAGTAAATCGATATGATTGATTCTCCTGCAATCGACGTTGCAGATCTCAAGAAGGAATACCGTGATGGCTGGATAGCGAGGAAACGATTTCGAGCTCTAAAAGGTATCAATCTTCAGGTTAATCGGGGCGAGGTATTTGGCCTGCTGGGTCCTAATGGCGCAGGCAAGACGACGCTGATCAAAATCCTACTGGGTATCGTGAGAAGCACTGGTGGAAAAGCTCGAATGCTGGGAGATGCCGCTGGGTCCAAGAAGGCCCGACGCAAGATCGGCTATCTTCCTGAGAATTTGAATTTCCCAGCGCACCACACCGCCACCAGAGCTCTCAATCTTTATGGGCGTCTAAGTCATGTTGCCGATGCACAGATTAAAACGAAGTCAGCCGAACTACTCGAGCTAGTCGGTCTGGCCGGGCGTGAGAAGGAATACGTCCGAAAATACAGCAAGGGCATGCGTCAGCGATTGGGGCTTGCCCAAGCACTGCTACACGATCCTGAATTGCTGATCATGGACGAACCGACCGATGGGCTTGATCCTTTGGGCCGTTCCCAAATCCGGCAACTCATTTCCTACCTTCGGGAACGAGGTAAAACCGTCTTCCTGAACAGTCACATTTTGCAAGAAGTAGAACTGGTTTGTGATCGCGTTGCGATTCTTGCGAAAGGAAAACTCATCGGAGTGGGAACCCCCGCAGAATTAACGGCTCAATTCTTCCAAAACCAAAACACGCGAGTTCGTATAGAACTCTCCGGAACACCCGAGCAATTTTCACAGCTGCAGAAAAAGTCCGCCGTTGAGCTTATAGATCTACCAGAAGAAAACTTGCAGCAACTTACCTCAGGAACCGATGGCCAAGATGACGTCGACAAACTCGTCGATTGCATCCGCGGACTCGACATGAGTATCCACAAGCTTGAACGCTCTTCACTCACTCTGGAAGAAGTCTTTCTCTCGGCCGTGCAGGCGGAAGACGAATAGCAGGAATCCTCCGCCTATCTTAAGCGAGAAAAACGGCCCTCCAATGAAACCTTATATCGGCATCTTGATCGACTCCTTCTGGGAAGCTGTCAGCAATCGTATCCTTTGGGCTCTCCTGATCTGCTGGACGCTGATCTTGTTGTGTGTTGCCCCTTTTGGCTACGTCACCGAACGTAGTCTACAAGTGCTTTCCAGTGACATTAGTAATCAGAAGCAACTCTACGAGAGAATTGATGATGCAGCAAAAGGTAAGGGCAGGGGATCTGCGCAAGCCGTTGTTGCGCAGATGGACCCGGCTTTTGTTCGCGAGGTACAGAAAAGTCTCGACAACGATGATATTCGTGTTCGGTCAAGTGTCGCAGCGAAGAATTTGAACAAAGTCCTCACAAGTCCTGAGCTGTATTCCGAAGAGGCATTCCCGACGGCTGCACGCCGCGAGAAGCTAAAGCCACTCATCGAGAAAGGCCCAGATGGGCGAACAGAAGCAGACAACGAAGAACTCAACCGAAAACTCATTCAACTCGCATTCCCGCTTGCCATACGCGACAACTCCGGTGAACGCCTTTACTTCGGTTACGCTGGTGTCAAGATTGGCACACCGCTTCGCTTTTCGCGACGGGCTGCGCGAGAAATCGTTGAGCCACTCGCCTTATTCTGGATCATAAAGTTGGGAATGGGCGTAATCGCTATTTTCGTGGCAGTGATCGTGACCAGCCCCATCATCCCTGACACCTTCCGCTCTGGCTCGCTACACCTATTGCTGAGCAAACCCATCTCACGCGTGCTTCTGTACCTGTCTAAGTTTTTTGGCGGTACGGTATTCGTTACAGTGAATATTGCCTACTTCATTACTGGCGTTTTTCTCATTGCTGGATTGAGATTCGACATCTGGAACGCAGGGCTTCTGTACTGCATTCCACTGCTGATTTTTGTATTCGTCATCTTCTACAGTATCTCTGGCCTTGCTGGACTGATTTGGGGCAACTCCATCGTCTGTGTCGTCAGCTGCATGCTCTTTTGGCTCGCTTGCCTCAGCCTCGGCGGTGCGCAAGGAGTAATGCGTGTGTTTGTCGAACTGGAAGGCCAGATTGCTCGCGTAAGCCCACTTGGCGAAGACCTAGCGATCGTCGATCAGAAAGGACGAATATCAGTATGGAACAAGGAATTCTCGGTGTGGCAACCTGCCATTGCTGGAGGAGAAAGGGGAGCTACCACATTCGGTCCAATATTCGACTCTGAACGGAAGAAAATTTATTTCAAGTCTTTCACGCGTGATCCCTTTGATCGTATCGTGGATAGCTCTCGAGCGATCGGCATTATCGACCTCAATAGCGAAGACAATTCGCTGGCTGAAACCCAACCAGAGCCCGCCAGCGTGCTAGACGACGAGACCGACTCAGACTCGGGTGCGGACCTAGATGAAACTGAAAGCGACTCCCGCATTCCAACTTCGGCTGCAGAGGTTAGGAAGAAAGCCCGCTGGGTGTATGACGGAGGGGCTGAGATTCCTCGCGATTGCTTCGGTCTTAAGTTGATGGACAATCAATATTATGCCATCTGCCGAAGCGGTCTCTACCGACTCAACCTTGAAAAACTGGATTCCATCGAAGCAACAGAAAAGGCACTTTTTGGATTGCTGAAGCAACTGAGTCCTATCCTCGGTAATGATGCTTTTGAGAAGGTATCTGAAGACTCGTTTATCATTTCGGATCGCGCATCACCACACCCAACTTCGGGACAGCCTGGTCTTGTTGTCTACACACCCGGCCAAATTGAAATCTTGCGTCAGGTAGATAAGAAGTTTGAGATCGTGCAATCCCTGGAAGTGGATAGCGATGACGGCGAAGGCCCCATTCCTGGCAGAGCACGTGCCAACGATAACTTCTGTGTTTTGGCCCAGAAGGGCAGACCTCTGCAGATTTATGACGCGCAGCTCAAGCTAAAGGGTAGTGTCGAGCTGGATGAAAGCAAAGAAATACGCCAGATAGAGTGGCAGCCAAATTCGAATCGAATTGCTATCCTCTACCAGACAGGAGAACTGTTCTTTGTAGATTGCAACACCATGAGTCGCGGAAACTACAACTTGGGCATATCTGGCGATGTCACCAGCATCGATTGGGCGAGCCCTACAGATGCATGGATCGGCTCCGGAAAACAGAGTGTCTACAAGATAAATTTGGAATCGGGGGCTGTAGCGGAATCGTACAATCCAGCCCTTTCGTCATGGCAATTGGCATACTACTGGGGTGTTGATCCAGTCTATCAAGTACTTCCTAAGCCATCTGCCATGGATGAAGTGATGACATACCTCCTGAGTGGCAAGGAAGCACAATCAGTAAATGCGGGCGGCAACAATGCTGGCCCTACTGTAAAACTCTCAATTTGGGGGCCGTTGCTTTCCAACAGCGCCTTCATAGTCGTAATACTCACACTTAGCTGCATCTACGTCGGAAGAAAAGAGTTTTAGCAGTCGGCACAACAGCTGGTTTCCAAGCGAGCCGTGGCGAAATGCAAGCGAAAATCCAGCTTGCCGCTGAACCATCCGGGTTTTTGCTGATTCGCACTAGTCCGCTAATGGGCTAGAATGGGTGAAGAATCATAGAAGGCGTTTTTCGGTACTCTTCTCCATACCGAAGACTTCAGCCACCGCTACTCTCCTGTCTTCCCTAGGAATAGAAGTTTGCGTTCGACTATTACTGCAACGATTGGCTTAATCTGCGTCTGTTTCAGCGACTCGATATTGCACTACGGGTACGCAGATACGGATGGAGAAAAAACCAAGGCCAAGTCGAACGAGCAACCAACCTCCAACGTGGAGGAACTTATCCAGGAGCTAGGGCACCCACTTTTCGAACGACGCCGTGAAGCTTTCCTTCGCATTTGGAAGCTTGGCTCACCTGCTAAGACCGCGCTGCAAGTGGCTCAGAATTCTGAGCAGCTGCAGATAGCCCAAGCCGCTCGTGCCTTGCTACCCCTGCTGAGCCTCGAAGGAGTTGATCCTTCATCGGACGTTTATGAACTGATCCTCGAACCGAACCAAACGAAGATCGTGTCCCTATGCAGAAAAGGATACTGGGTCTTAGCTGAAAAGCTGATCGCTGATGACAACACATTGCGTCAAACTCTGCACATTGGTGCGACACCTCTATTAGCAGAACTTGCCACAATTGCTGCAAAGCAAGGAGATCCACTCAAGTCCTGGCCAATCGTTCGAAATCTCAAATCGCCTCGTCTTGAAGAATATCAAGGCTCGGACCAAGCCATCTGGCTGGGCACGAAACTCGGACTCGAACTCAATGAAGAGAACCCACTGCCTGACCAGGCTGCACTGAAGCTACTTTATGCCGGCAAGATCGATGAAGCCGAACAATTCCCAATGTCGGAGTTCTTGAAGCTGCGTTTCTACACACGTTTCGCGAGATGGGAGGCCTTCAAATCTCCTGAGGTTCGGAATGTTTACCTGCAGAATCGTCGAGGCATCGGAAGAAACGCCGCCGAAGCTTTAATGCTGGAATACGCGGGAAATTTCCGGGCGGCCGATGAACTCTGGTCGAAGCTCTTGGGCCTTGAACCCGGCGGAGAAACAACAGTGCGAGAGTCCTCCCAAACAACTTCGGAGGAAAAACTAGCTGTTCTCGATTTACTCGCACAAGTCCCTGGAATTGAACGCAACCAGTTGATCTTAGCACTGCTTGCTGCAGGTCTGGGAGACGCAATTCCTGAGTTTCTTAAGTCCTCTGAGCCAGATGCGGCATTCTCCTTCTACACAAGCGAACATGACTATGCATCTGCTTTCAACCTATTGGGTTTAGATGCCGATCTGAGCAATTTTGAGAATTGGCTTACTCTTCAAGAACAAAAGATTAATTCTCAGGCGATCCGTGGCTCACGTGCAAATCTCGACAACTTCAAGCAGGCCGGCAACTGCTGTGGCCTGCTTATTGGCTTGGGATATCAAGCAGAGGCGGAACGCTACCTAGAGATCCTCTGTGAAGCGGCAAAAACCAACATGGAAGTTTGGCGAGCAATCATTCCGTGGCTTAGTCGAGCTGACCCGCGGCGTGTAGCATTGCCAATCATCGAGAAGCACTTTCTGGGAGCGACTAGCCGAACCCGCAGCGAGATCTTGCAATCTTTCTTTCCTGAGTTTGGAAGCTTAGCGTCAGTGCTTGTCAAGAATCTGCCCAAGTTTGACAGCGATATCTACAACACGCCTCCCCCGATGCGGACATTGGAAAAACTGTACGCCTGGGACACTCATTACTTCGAGTCGCAGGGCGTTTCTGTAGAAAAATGGCTGCGAGAGATTTCAGAGATCCTAGTCGAGAAAGCACGACGACAAGAACAAATATCTGTACCGCTCCAAGAGTTGGCAAAACTTGCCAAAGGCTGCGGATTCTCCGATTTGGCATTGGAGCTTGCCTTGATGCAAGTCCCTGGCATGGGACGTGAATTTCCATTACAGCGTGTGGTCGCAGCTGAAATTCTGATGGAACAGGGGAAAGCCGAACGAGCTGCCTCTATCCTGAAGGATATTCGATCCCGTACCGGCATCAATGTGGACCAAACGCTACTCATGCAAGAGTCGAAAGCGTTACTGCTTGCGGGGCGTTTCAACGATGCGGTACAGCTCGACCAAATGCGGCAGATGAGCCCTCCCAAGGTAAACCGTTACTACCAAGGTATGCTCTATTGGCAACCAGCCATGGCGCTGATCGATGCAGGCGAATATGAAGCTGCGGCGGCGTACTTCGATATCGGTTTCCAGCACGCAGAAACGTCCAGCATTGACTTCTATTGGGCCGCATCTGAGATCGCCAAGGTCAGAGAAGAACAGAAAGACTACCTTGCTGGTGCGGACGCTCTACGAGCTGGTATTATCGAATGTTTGAAACCTCAGGCGCCAGCCCTGGAGTACCAACGTGCACGACGAGGAATGCATTCTCTGCGGTACGCAGCCAAGAACGAAAGAATCTACCGAGCAGCCAGTTGCATCGAGAATCGAGACTTCGCCGCTGCTGAGCAGCACATCAAGATTGGCCAGAGAATTCAACCACAAGATATTGAGATGGTTGTGGTGTGCTATCCGAGACTGATTGCGGCTCACCGAACCAAGTATGCTGAGGAGCTGTTTCTTACCTATGAACGAACGATGAAGAATCAGCTGAAGCAATGGCCAAACGACGCGATGACTCTCAATAATCTTGCTTGGATGTACGCTCGCTGCGACCAAAACCTTGAAGAGGCGTTGGAGCTAGCTCAGAAGGCAGTTTCGATCGCCCAAGGGTCCGCGACTTACCTGGATACCCTAGCCGAAGTGCATTACCGAAGCGGACGCATCGATGCAGCTATTGCGGCGATGGAAGAGTGCGTCCGGATCAACCCGCGCGAGCAACACTACCACGAGAATCTGGAACGATTCGCACTTGGACGCCCTTAGAATTCGGTTAGCCCGCTTGTCTTGTCCTTCTGGCTTTGGAGTCTTTCGGAGTTGCGAGCCCAATCTGGTGGGTTTGGAAAATCACTAAATCAATTTCCGCCGGTAGAAGCCTTCTGAATATGGCAACTTAGGCGACGAGTCAGCCCCAGCTTCGGGCCAACTCCATTAGCCTTCTTTGAAGCCCACCTGGCGAGAATGCGTGCTAGCACTCGTCAGCAATGCTGACTTTGCTTTGGAGCCGAATTCACATCCCTTCTGATTCAAGAGTCGATCATGCCAGCGGTAATGCAACCTCCACAGCAGCTCAAGCACGATCCAGCCGCATCTCAGAGCGTCTCCCGCGGCACGGTCCGTCCCTCAAAAGTCGATCTTCGGCAACAGCAGTTTAGCTTCGAACAGGAGCTTTAGCTGTTCGGATGTTGGGCGAGTGAAACGATTTGGGTTCCACCAAAGAACTTTGCCAGCCAACTGGCTGATTCCATGATCGGTAGATTCGGCTGCTTGTCTTCGAAACAAGCCTGCTGGAATTCAGTCGTTGAGAGCATCGAGAGAATTTCACGCAGGTGCGACTGCTTGACTTAACCCAGGCATCGATTCGGCTGCCGAAAGGCAAGGTATACATGACGGTGCTCGATAAAGATCGCTTCGACGAAATTGAAGATCTGGTTCCTGCCTCAGTGCAAACCCGTCTCGAAGAATTCCTTGGCGGAAAGGGAAGACAACCTGGCGTAAAAGTCTATTACTTGAAACCAGTTTGCATCGAAGTCGAAAACAAACTCATTTTCACTCAACACGCAGACATTGTTGAAGCGATTGAGAAGATCAAGTCGGAAGTATTCTCCGAATATCGCCGCAACCACCTACTTCGCAGACCGCAGATCGTCCTGCACGATGCATTAAGAGTAGTGACGGCAGTTCCGCGTGCATTGACGAGAATGTTAATTGCTCGCAGGCAAGAGGCTATGGAGGCTTACCATGCCAAGCTGGAATTTAAGCGGCGAAAGACAGCTCTGCGAGCTACAAACTTGCATCGCAAGATTCGTACAGATGGCTGCACGTTTGACGACATGCTGGGCCTGACCAACGAGCCAGAACAAACGGATGCATTCGCGCAATACGCGGCCGAAAAAGAACTCTCAGCAGCAGCTCGCAGACGTCTACTCAAGACCGCAGCTGGAACCATACCTTGGTTCGTTGCTCTGGGATTAAACACGTACTTCCTTGCTTCACTAAGCGTTCCTGTCGGAGCTCCACTTGTGGTGTGCGATCCTGCTTTTGTCGCCGAGATGCCGGACGCAAAGGGGCAGTTGCTGAAGATCGGGCACTTCGACGAAGTGGCTGGCGTCACCGACGTCGAAATCTAATCCGTAGTGGGATTCACCAGATTTCCTTCTCCAAACGACCTGACAGAGATTCCTGGCGCAGGCGAAATCAACTACGCCTTCCGCGTAACAGCAAGGTTCTTCGTGAGTTCATCACCGCCTCTCCCTTGCTCCAAGGCTTCATCGGTACTTTCTGGGTCTACCTGCCGACAACATTCGGTCAGTTGCTGGATCTGTTGATCGATGCGATCCTCCCACTCTTCTTCAGGGCACTCTGGCGGAGGTATAGATGCCATCTCATCGAGGAGCAGAATTAACCGCAGAAGGTGACGAAAAACGATTCCTTCCTGCTTCTGCAACTTCTTCGCGATGATGTACTTGTTGAAGTCACCTTCAAATTCCAGCACCTCGCCAGCGACATGAACTGCCGTCGTACGGACATCATGCACCTTGGGAAAGTCGTAGTTGAACAGCCGACGAAGTTTTTCACCGATGCTTAGCACGAACACCGGCTCTTCCTCAAACACACCGCCGCCTCGCCTTGGCCTACGCTCTTCTTCCTCTTCTGATTTTTGCTTGCCAACCAGCTCTTCTTGACTGGCCAGCCCTAGTTCCAGAAGTTGATGATCTAACCGCTCGGTCGCCAACAGCCCGGGTGGCAAGTCCTCGATTTTTGGCGGCCTCACAGAACGAGCAACAGTCCCTGACAAATCCAAAGCACTCTCTAGAGCAAGCAACCGTTCGGTGTCGTCCGCGATGGCAAGATGGCCCGCAAGAAAAACAGCGTAGAGTGGATTGATACTCCGAATTCGCACAAGTAACTCAAGTCGATCGGTAGGATGTGCGAAATCTGGCTTATAGTCCTTCAGCTCATAGCCTCGACTAGCCGCATCTTCTTCGAAGGGCTTTGGCTCCTCCGACTTGTTTGCCTCTTGTCCCTCAGCCTGTTTTGCCTTCTCGACCAGATCGCCCAAACCTGCTGCGGCAAGTAATCCTTGCGGCGCAGCTGGCTCTGAAGACTTGGGTTCTCCTGGCTTCAACGGGGCAGCAGCTTTTGGGCGAGGCCTCGGCTCTAACTCTATGTAGCCCGCCGTCCACAGTGTGACGAGCATTTGATTCAATTGCACCTGAGCTCGCTCGATCTGCCCCGAATCCAACAATCGGCGCCCGATCATCTCACGGAGCTTCTGCAGATCAGGATCTTGCAGCAACATATAAGCCAGCAATCGCCAAGGCAGGTTGCCCTTGCTGACCAGGTTCGCGGCTTCTCCGGTTCGCAACTTCTCGAATTGCTCTTCCGTCCAGTAAGTCTCCCCTTGGCGGCGTTTGGGCATCTTTTTCTTCAATGCCTTTTTGGCTTTGAGCAGCCCCGCATCCTTAGTATCTTCCGGAATCTGATTGTACTTCTCACGCCATCGCAGCAGTTTGACATCATCCTCGTGAGCTAGAGCATAGACATACCCTTCTTTGTCAAATTGTGGACGTCCCGCGCGACCAAAGATCTGCTGGGCACTCGCAGTCTCGATGACTTTGCGTTTCGTCTTGGGGCCTTTGAGAATCGTGGGCAAGACCACGCTACGGGCTGGCAAGTTGATACCTGCAGAGAGCGTTTCCGTGCAGACAGCAACGCTAAGCAATTTCTTTTGAAAGAGCTCTTCTACAACTCGGCGATACTTCGGCAAGATCCCCGCGTGGTGAACGCCAACGCCGCGCTGCAAGAGCAGCTTTAGTTTTGGACCGACGCCTTCAGACCAATCGTACTGCTCAAGCTCTCCATTCAATGCTTCTTTTTGCTCTTTATTGACAACCCGTTTGCCTTTCAGCAACTCGCCCACTTGCCAACACTCATCGCGATTGAAGCAAAAGATCAGCGCTGGAGTCCGACGAGTTTCCTCGTCGCCAGCCACCATTTTTTCAACCCACTCATCGAGTGTGTGATCGTCGACCCACTGATGGCTGAGTGGTACTTTTCGCTCGTGCCCTTCGACGAGTTGCAATTTACGACCGCAGCTCCCGCCAAGCCAACTCGTAAATTCATAGCTATTGCCAACTGTCGCACTCAGGAGCAGAGTGCGAACATGCGGTGGCAACATCGACAATGAGAGCTCCCAAACAATGCCTCGCTCAGGATCATTAAAGCTATGGAACTCGTCCATCACTACTGCCGAGACCTCCGAAAAATCAAAGTCCTCGGGTTGCAGCAAGCGATTGAGCAAAATCTCCGCAACCACAACAAGAATCGGTGCTTCGGCGTTGACCTTGCGATTCCCTGTCACCAGTCCGACGTCCGACTCCTTGAAGCCCCAACGAACGGCCGATTGCCTGAGCTCATCGAGTTTTTGATCTGTCAGAGCAATGAGCGGCGTTGTGTAGTAGGCTCGCTGGCCAGTTTTCAGAGCTTCATAGATCGCTGCTTCAGCAATCAAAGTCTTGCCTGTGCCAGTCGGCGCGCAAACCAAAACGCCTTGTTGACTGGTATACCAAGCGAGCAGAGCTTCCTCTTGAACCGGATAAGGCGTGAAGGGCAGTGCAGCAAAGTATTCCGTTGCAATTTCGTCACGCATCTCCTGCTTCACATCTTTCGGCTGAGATTCGGCTGACATCGGAAAAAACTGGAATCGCTCTGTAAAATTTGCAAATCTACGCGCTGTTACTGAAGTCCGGCTTAGTCTAAACCCTTTACAAGAAGAGGGTTAGGGCAGGGGGTCCAATACTTTGGCGATTTGGCATTTGTTTTGCTGACTGTCTTACCCATCAACCTGTTGGCTGTTCGTCTTGCACTCGCACTTAAGGCGGGCTCATTCGCTTGCATGAATCAGGGAGGATTATCATGAGCAGGAAACGAAAGAAACGAGTGACTTGGTTTTCGGGACTCTTTATTGAACTCGTGTCGCTTGTCGGACTTTTCGCGATAGCTATTCCAGAGAAATTCATAGCGCTCGTCAATCACTGGCTGGCGCAGGTTCAAAGCATAGGATCAGAGGGCGAGCAAGCTCCCTCCGAAAAGACAAGTAATTCTCGAAACTCAGCCGACGCGTACCCGATACAAGGAGAGACCTTGGCATCGCCCTTAGCGCCCAACATAAAACCGAGTTCCACTACGCATCTCGCTAGGGCTCCGAAGACCGATTTGCTGCCCGGTGTCTGCCCGCGTTACTCAACGTCGAATGTTCACAGCAGCCACCGATTCTATGGCCGCCGATTGGCCCAATGGCCATGAACGCACCAAGTCCTGGACTACTAGGAACGAGAGGGCCTGCTCATGTAGAATGGGGGCGTCGATGATGAGATCGATTCACACTTTTCTCACGCCCCTCTCGCTGGCTCAGATACGAGGATAAACAGTGCGCAAAATCAAGATTTTCAAAGGTATTGAGAGCGAACTCTATCCGCTCGAAGAAGAAGTCAACACTTGGCTTGACGAAACGGGCAATGAGCTTATTTCGGTCACCGGCAACATCGCACCTCAATCTGAAGGTGCGGTGACGATGGGTAGTTTTAGCGCTTCCGATGTTTTGCTCATCGTAGTCTATGAAGAAAAGCAGTAGAGTTCATACCTTTGCACCGCTTCCCCGCATAAGCTCGCTTTTTCTCAGGCATCAGTGAGACCCCAAGTTGACCCGAATTTTAGTCCTCGGCGCTCACCCAGATGACGCAGAAGTTTACGCGGGAGGCTTGCTCGTCCGCCAGTGTCGACTTGGAGCACAAGTCAAGATTGTCTCGGTCACGGACGGCAGCAGCGGTCACCAAAGTTTGTCCCCTGAACGGCTCAAGCAGATTCGACGCAGCGAAGCAGCCGCAGCTGGAGCGACCGTTGGTGCGGAGTATGTGACATGGGACTTTCGCGATGGCTATCTCCAGCCCACCATTGATGTGCGAGAAGCCATCGTTGAAGAGATCCGCGGCTTTCAGCCAGACTTGGTGCTGACGCATCGTCCCAACGACTATCATCCTGATCACCGAGCAGTTGGCACTGCCGTTCAGGATGCCTCTTATCTGGTCACTGTACCCAGCGTGTGCCCGAAAGTCTCGGCGTTACGATCCGATCCCGTCGTAGCCTACATGTGTGATATGTTTTCGCGGCCCAATCGACTTCGTGCCGATATCGTGCTCGGCGTAGCGGAGGAGTTTCACGGGCTGGTCACAATGGCCGCATGCCATGAATCTCAGTTCTTCGATTGGCTCGCCTACCACGACAAAGTGCTTGACGAGGTACCGGAAGGCAAAGAGCCTAGGAGAAAGTGGTTGGCAGGACGCTTTGAACAACTACACGCCCAGCGAGCAACATTCTTTGAGGAAGAACTGACTGGCTTGAATCTCTCCTCGCCGCCGAAAGTCGAACTCTACGAACTGTCAGAATACGCTGGAAGCCTCAGTGACCAGGCGAAACAAGAGTTGTTTCCTGGCGATTTATCCAACAGCTCAAGCCCCGCAGGCAGTTAGCTGTATAGCTGGATCGCTCGAATGATCTGATCGAGATCGTTGGGTACCGCTACCGCGCGATTGGCAAATGAAGCGCGACTGACACCTCGACTACCGAGCACATCGTTGAACCTGTCTTGGTCATCGGTGTGATAGGCAACCGTGGCTGTTGGATCCTTGAGCTGGTGACCAGTCAGGACACAGACGACTCGATCAGATGGTGCAATAATTCCTTCTTCGCGTAAGAGTCTGGCACCCGCGACACTGGCCGCACTCGCTGGCTCGCAGCCGATTCCACCAGCACCGACCTGCGCCTTAGCGTCCAGGATCTCTTGATCCGAAACCTTGCGGACCACGCCATCGCAGACTTCGAGTGCCCGCAAGCATTTCGTCAGATTGACAGGGCGATTGATTTCAATCGCACTGGCGATTGTGTCTGCCTTGGCATTTCGCTTGTCCAGATCTCCATAGTAATCCGAGACGATAGACATATCGGGCCTGCCATCATTCCAACGGAGATTTCGCCGCTCGTACAGTTGGAACAAAGTATCCGCACCAGCGGCATTGATCACTGCCAAGCGAGGAACTCGATCGATTAGTCCCAGGTGAAGTAATTCTTTAAAGGCCTTGCCAAAGGCGCTTGAATTTCCAAGGTTTCCGCCTGGCACAACGACCCAATCTGGCACCTCCCAACGCAGAGCTTCCAGCACTCGAAACATGACCGTTTTTTGACCTTCGAGCCGAAAGGGGTTAATGCTATTGACCAAATAAATGCCAAGATCTTTGGTGACTTCGCGCACACGAACCATGGCGTCATCAAAATCGCCCGCGAGTTGAATGGTAAGGGCTCCATACTCCAGCGCCTGAGAGAGCTTACCGTAAGAGATCTTGCCACTTCCGATAAAGATTATTGCTTTCATCAAGTTGGTGACAGAACTATACATCGCCAGGGAAGCACTTGTGTTGCCGGTGGAAGCGCAAGCTGCTCGTTTGGCTCCAGTCAAATGAGCATGCGAGAAGGCTGCACACATGCCGTTGTCCTTGAAGCTGCCTGATGGGTTCATTCCTTCGTACTGAAGATGCAGCTTGCCGCTGTCCATCCCGACAAAAGAACCAACCCGATCGGCCTGCTGCAGCAACGTTTGCCCTTCGCCGACTGTCACAACTTTTTCAGGCGGAGCAAACGAGAGAAGCTCGTGAAAACGCCAAACACCGCTGAATCGCAGCTGCTCATGCCGCTGCGACCACATTTGTTCAAAATCACTCAATCGTGTGGGAACTGGGATCCGCGACCAATCGTACTCCACATCAAGTAGATCACCGCAATGATCGCAAGCAGTCTTCACCTCAGCCACATCGAAACCACCACCACAGAGGGGATTGAGACATTTCTGGAACGCAACTCCGCTTTGAATAATCATCGTGGCGCTTGCTGGTTGCTCTGGCAGCTGTACCATTTCGTTCCCCAAACGAGCTGTTTTTTAATGAGATTCGACTTCATCTTGCGGTTATATCGGAGAAGGTACCTATGATGGGATGCTGATTTTCCTAAAGTATTGCTAGCCAGCATACCGCGCCGTTCCGTCAAGTTGACGGATTCTGTTGATTTGCCCACCGACACTGCCACCCCGCCCCCTAATCGAAGGGATGACTTTCCTTGAGTCCGAAGAAAAAGCCAGTCGCAAAAAAGTCGGCTGCGAAGAAGAGTGCGAAGAAGCCCGCAAAGGCGACCAAAAAGAAGGCTACGACTTCTAAGGGCAAGACTTCTACGAAGAAAGCTAGCAACAAGAAGTCAGCCAAAGCCAAAAAGGCAGCGAAGAAGACGTTAGCGAAGAAGGCGCCAGCAAAGAAGGTTGCGGCCAAGAAGACCCTTAAAAAGTCCGCCGCACAGAAGCCTGCAAAAAGGGCGGCTGCCAAGAAAGCGGCTGCGAGGAGGGCTAGCAACAAAACAACGCCGAAGAAGGTAGCGAAGAAAGCCGTCAAAAAAACGGCAACAAAGAAGGCCGCAGTCAAAAAGACAGCCAACACACCCAAGAAAGCTGTGACAAAGAAGCCTACCAAGGCAGTGCGGAAGGCAGCACCACCGAAAGCTGCTCCTAAAAGGGTCGTAAAGAAAACGGCGGCAAAGAGCCTGCAGTCGATCGAGTCCCCAGCGACCCCTGCTGCGCGAAAGCTGGCTAAATCAAAGTCCCCCTTGGTAGACACGGACAAGTTCAAAGCACTTCTGCTTGAACGTCGTGCCCAGCTCCGTGGCGATGTACACTCGATGTCCCAAGAAGCACTCGGTGCCAACGGCGTCACCGACAATCCAGCGCCACTGCACCCAGCAGAGGTTGGCACACACAGTTTCGAGCAAGAATTTACCCTGAAGCGGATGACTCAAGGCGGGAACCGATTGGAACTCATCGAAGCTGCACTTGAAAAGATCGCAGCGGGAACCTACGGTCTCTGTGAGGAATGCGGATCGCGAATCCGCAAAGGGCGATTGGAGTACATTCCTGAAACGCCCTACTGCGTGGAATGTGCCTCGAGATTGGAAAGTTAAAGTGTCAGCGTCTGGCGAGAAGACGAATCATTCTACTAAGATTCGTTGGCTCGCATTTGCACTCATCGCTGTCGGTGGTACCGCAGTCGACTTGCTAACGAAGCAGTGGATTTTCCAGTGGCGGGGCTTGCCTGGCCAGATGCCAGAATGGTGGATCGTTGAACCCTATTTTGGTATCGAAACTGCCGTCAATCCGGGTGCACTCTTTGGTATGGGAGCTGGCTGGGGGCTCGGTTTCGCCGCACTTTCCGTCCTAGCCGCCATTGCGGTTATCGTTTGGCTTTTTCGTTTTCGAGCGATTGAATCACGCTGGTTGGTCACGTCACTCGGCTTTGTAACGGGTGGCATTTTCGGTAATCTCTATGATCGGCTTGGCCTTTGGAATCCGCCGGAGAATGTACCGGAATGGTCGAGTGGCGTAAGAGACTGGATACTGTTTCGTTACGGCGAGTACACTTGGCCAAATTTCAATATTGCTGATAGCCTTCTCGTTTGCGGCGCCATCATGCTAGCCGTGCACTCGATTTTCGTAGCCGAAACCGAGGAAGAGTCTGCCGAGTCGAAAGACAAGGCGAGCAAGACTTCGTAACATACGACCGACTAAAGCAGTCGAACCTCTCAGCCCTTCCCATGCAAAGCTTTGCCGTTTTGCAAACCAACGCGTCTTTTGTGATTTTGAGAAGACATAATGCATCTGGAACTCCCTGAATCCATTGCAAACAGCCTCGATGGACGTGTCTCGAAAGCAGTGGAACTTGCGTACGCAGGCGGGCAAGTCACCTTGGACTTGTTCCAGCAACCTTCCGTACAGGTGGAGCGCAAAGGCGACGACTCCCCGGTCACCATTGCTGACAAAGGGGCAGAAAAGAAGATTCGGGAGATGCTTGCCGAGTCCTTCCCCGGTGACGCGATCCTGGGCGAAGAATTTGGTGAACAATCTGGAACGTCGGAATACCAATGGATCGTTGATCCGATCGATGGCACCAAGAGCTTTATTTCCGGGGTACCGCTCTACTCGACCCTGGTCGGGGTGGTCAGTGATAAGGAATGTTTGGCGGGCGTCATCCTCATTCCAGCTCTGAATGAAATCGTTTTCGCCGCCAAAGGTTGTGGCACTTGGCACAGCAAGGCTGGCTCGGCGCCTAAACGCGTTAAGGTTTCCGATCGCTCACTGGAAGACGGTCTTTTCGTAGTTTCGCAAGTTGATACCTTCGAAGAACGCAATGCGCAGCAGGCATATCGCGACCTCGAAAAGCAGGCTTACGTAACCCGTTCCTGGGGCGATGGATACGGCTACTTGCTGATCGCCACCGGCCGCGCCGAGCTCATGATTGATCCAATCGCAAATGCCTGGGACTTGGCCGCCGTGCAGATTGTGGTGGAAGAGGCCGGAGGGAAGTTCACCAGCTGGAATGGCGAGCCTCACGTCTTCGGTGGTGACGGCGTTGGCAGTAACGGCAAGATCCACGCCGATGTGCTGGCGAAATTACAACCATTTGGAAACGGTTAGCAAACGCGGTACGGTTACGTTGGCTGCGTATGAGTACCTGCGAGTATAAGCGGAGGTAGTACAAGCCATGTTTCAATGCCGCAACACCGCGCGATCGTGATCGCCAAGATTGAGACCACAGAACACCCCCGTAACGAAATTCACCTTTTTTCGGAACTCACTCCAAAATCAAGCGTCTTCTCCCCCGCCGTCAGTGGTTTGCGCTGCCTCATTTCGTTTCTATTTGCCTCCTCGCGAAGCGTTTTCATGTTGGCAATTCGCCACTCGGGCACTCGTCCCCCTGCGACTGACCTAAACTGACTTGGGTCATTCCCTTGTCAGAACGCTCATTCTGAAAACCGGCGGCGGAGGGACCTAGCTCCTGCAGCGACAATTTGACGTTCCATCTGTCAAACTTCGTTTGGATTTTACACTTCATATTCCAGCCCTTTCTTGTCAATAAAAGGCTTCCGAGGAAACTGCCATGTCGCATACTCGTCCCGCTCTGGCTCTTTTGTTTTTCGTCTCTTTGATAGGCGGTGCCCGAGCTCAGCAAGAGATTGGCTACATCGAACAATTCGCCTTGGCTGAGGATCGTCGTGATGTGCTACAGGATCTGATTCCCGACACCAACGATTACTTCTACTACCATTGCTTGCACCACCAGAACCAAAAGCAGCTCGCCGAAGCGGAGGCGATTTTAACGGCTTGGCGCAACAAGTTTGGAGATACAGATCTTGTGCAGCGCATGCTGATGCGTCAGATGCTCCTAGGCTACGACGCCAATCCTGATCGCTCGATCGACTTTCTCCGAAATCGACTCAACCTCAATTTTTCACATGCACCGCCATCCAGGGACCGAGCAGCACAGCTCAAGACTTCCTTGGACAACGAGCAGCTAGATGTCGAAAACCGGATTCGCGGCATCCTTGCTCGCGACGCCACTCTTTCGCAAATCGAAGACCGCACGCTACCTAGCCTGCTAAATCGCAAGCTTTCATTGAAACAACTACGTGCTCTGCTCGGACGACTGCAAAGAAGCGATCACGAGAGCCTCGTGAAGCGAATTGCGGAAGAACTGTCGTTGAAGGACTCGAAGGGCTTTGGCTGGGCTGGAGTTCACAGCCATCTCACATTGAAGCAACTCCAAGAACTGCTCAAGCTACGTCCTAATTTGATTGAGAACTCGAAGTTCGCACGAGCCTACTCCGCTCGCCTCTCACCACGGGCGGGTGCTTCTCTCACAAACCGCATCGAGCTCCGCAGCTACCTTGGTAGATTGCGGAATTGGTCGGCAAAGCTTCCTGCCTCCCAGAATAGTTTCAAGGCACTTGTGCTTGGCAACTTGCTGCGATTAGATCTATCGGCTGGCAAGTTCGATTTACAGCTCTTCTTGGAATACCTAGCTCTGCCGCGTTCAGCTCCTTACTACAACCAAGAGCTTCTTCGGAACCGAACGCATCTCTCGCAACTCAATTTTTCGATGAACCCAGATGTCGCATTGCCTCCCATGAGTAATGACACGCAGCTCGTTCAGCGTTACTTGGAGCACTTCCTGGAGTCGGCTGAAAACGTTGACACTTTTGCCAGGTATTTAGATCGTGACTATTTAGATCGCGTCCTTGCTGAAACAAAGATTCTCAATGGTGTCGGCGACAAGGGTACTTGGTACGCCAAACTGTCGCCCACCGAGCAACGAGCACTGCGCGAACGTATTGAAATCCGATTCGCACCACACAATCCAACTCACTTCGAGTCAGACGACGACGTAAGTCTGCAAGTCGAAGTGAAGAACGTCGACGAGTTGATCGTTCGCATCTACGAAATCAACACGGCCTCCTACCTTCGATCCAACTCACGAGCCATCAACACGGATGTCGACTTGGACGGTCTGGTTGCTAATGCTCAGCGTATTTTGAAATTCAGTCAACCGGCTGAACTGCGTCACATCGAAATGCTCGAGTTTCCTGAGATGCAGGGTAGGGGAGTCTGGGTTGTGGATTTGCTGGGCGGTGGACGGCGCAGTCGAGCCATGATCCGAAAAGGCGAGTTGATCGCCGTGGAACGCCTTGGTGATGCGGGCCATGTGCTTCGTATTCTCGACGAGTTGGGTTCCCCGGTCCCGAATGCTCACATTGAGCTGGGTGGCCGGAAGTACGAAGCCGTCGATGGCAAAATCTTGATTCCGTTTGCCGAGAAGAACATGACACGAAAGGTGCTGTTGGTCGACGGCGAATACGCAAGCCAACATTCGCTGACTCATCGCGCCGAAAACTATTCCCTACGAGCAGGTTTTCTGCTCGACCGTCAATCTCTGGTGGCAGGTAACCAGGCGCAAGTTGCGATTCACTCGCAGCTGACATGCAATGGCACGCCCATTAGTATCCAGCTGCTAGAAGAGCCCTCGCTTTCGATCACCGCAACAGACGCTGATGGGATTCAGACTTCGCAATCCATTGGCGGCTTGGATCTTGAGGATGGAGACGAGCTGGTACACAAGTTCTTGGTGCCACAACGGCTCCGATCTTTGCAACTACAGCTAACTGGAAAGATTTACAATCAGAGCAAAGACCTTCACCAAACCGTCGCGGTTGGGCACTCGGTCGCTTGCAACCAAATCCAAGGTTCCTCGCAGATCGGCGACTTCTACTTGCAGAACACGCAGCAAGGATTTCGCCTAATGGCTTTGGGCCGCAACGGCGAGCCCATTGCGCGTTTGCCAGTCTCGGTACGACTGAAAGATCGTCACTTCCGTTCTGAGCAGACGTACACACTAGCAACCAACAGACAGGGCATCATTGCACTTGGAGAACTCGCCAATGTTGAACGTTTCACGACTAGTGCGCAAGGCATTAACCAGACTCAGTTCGTTCCCGCGCAGTTTCATCGCTCCTGGCCATCGGTCCAGTTTGCTCGCGAAGGAGAAAGTGTGCGATTCGCATTGGGCAAGCAAAAGTCCGACCCAAGCGAATTCACGCTTGTCGAATTCCGTAACAATCGCCACTACGCCGAGCACCAAGATGCGATCAAGATGCAGCCTGGTCTGTTGACTCTACAAGGTCTAGAAGCTGGCGATTACATTTTGACCGACCATGAAGTGGGAAAAACGGTTTCCATTCACGTCGAAAATGGCGTTGTACTTAACAAGCATGTGATTGGTAGCAGCCGTGTGCTTCAGACCGGTAATGCACAGCCCGTTTCGATTCGCCGAGTTGCATTGAAAGGCGGCAAGTTGGATGTTGAGCTGGAGAATGCAGATCCAGCGACACGCTTGCACATCATTGTAGATTCGTTCTACCCCGGTTCGCACCCTGGTGATCAACTGCACTTGCCTAAAGCGCCGCTAATGTCCAGATCGCGTCAGCCGATCCAAAGTTATTACCTCGATTCACTTCGATTGGATGAAGAATACAGTTACATCCTAAATCGCAAAAACAGCAAGAAGTATCCGGGCAACCTACTCCCTCAGCCTTCGATGCTAATCCATCCATGGGAAATATCGACCACCGAAAACAACCGGAATGAGGCCCGCAGTGGCGAGGACATGGGGGCGGCAGCCATGGATGCCCCCGATTCCGCTGCAATGGGTGGTGCAAGACGCCCCAAGCAACGAGCTGCCTCAACCAACTGGAAAAGTTTTGACTTCCTTTTCCACGGCGGACAGATGCTGGCCAACGTCGGACTCGAAGACGGCAAGGTATCCGTTCCTTTGGAAGATCTCTCAGGCTATTCGTCGATCACACTCGTCGCTGTACACCCAGGCTCCAGTGACTCACGCCGTCTTGCTCTACCAGCCTCGGACCTCGAATTACGTGACATGCGTTTGGGCACTGCCTTTGAAGCCGATAAGCACTTGGCACAGGCACAGAAAGTTAAATTTCTGCCAGCTGGAGAGAGGAAGAACTTGGGCGACCCACGCACTCGACGTCTGGAAACCTACGCAAATCTCGGAGAAGTTTTTCAACTCTACGGCACCATGCTTGGTAACGGCGAGTGGGAGAAGTTCCGCTTCCTGTGCAACTGGCCGAATCTAGAGCCCAAAGAACAAGAAGCTCGCTACAACGACATGGCTTGTCACGAACTAAACTTCTTCCTTTACTTGAAGGACCGTAAATTCTTTGATCGTGTGGTTGAACCGCAAATTCGTCAGAAGCTCGATCGACAGCTCTTAGATGAATGGCTCCTGGGCAATGGGATCGACGCCTACAGTGAACTGTGGCGGATGCAACGCCTCAATGCTGTCGAGCGAGTGTTGTTGGCTCGTCAGCAGGACGCGGTGCGCACCGGAACCATGCGATGGCTTAATGAATACACCGAAGCCAATCCTGTTTCCCCCGAACTAACCAGAAATCGATTTAGATTTGCCCTGAGCCGATCTTCCTTAGACTTTTCAGAAAAGGACGCTTCGGTCGTCGCCGGTCTCTCTCGTGGCCGCGCCAGCAACGGCGTCGACTTCTTCGGCATGGCCGGCGGTGGCGGTGGTTTGGGTGGTCGCCGCGGCGGAGGTGCCAAGCTTGCCGAAAACGCACCTGCCACCGCGCGCCGCATGCGTCAGATGATGGAACCCAAGAGTGAAGCCGAAGGCATGGCTGAATCGGCAATCGAATCGCTTGAACTCGACAAGAAATTCAACAGCGGAGCCTTCTACGAGCGTGAACGTCTTCAGTCAAGTCTCGGGCGTCGAATGCGAAGTTTTCGCAGCCTAGACACCACCAAGGAATGGGCGGAAACGCAGTTCTATCGGATTCGCCTCAACAACCAAAAATCGAACCTGATTGCCCCCAATAGCTTCTGGCAGCAGTTTTTATCACAGGACAAGGACACCTTCCTGCCAGAGAAATTGGACGCCCCTGTTCGTAACCTGAACGAAGCTCTGCTTGCTCTTGCAGTTATTGATCTTCCCTTTGAAACGGATCGCCCAAAGGTCACGGTGGAAGAAGGTGAGCTGTTTGTCGAATCTGAGACTCCGGCAATTCTTTTCCTAGAAAGCATCGAGAACTGTGAGAAAGTCGAAGACGGTTCCTTACTGGTTGGACAGGACATCTATTTGGCTCAACCGAACTCTACTCAGAAGTCGAATCGTCCAGTCCAGTCACAGCCTCTGTTGATCAATACGCCCTATCGCGCCAACGTTGTGGTAACGAACCCAACGAATCAGTTGCAAAGAGTACAAGTGTTAACTCAGCTGCCTCAAGGTGCCATTCCACTGGCGGGTAGTAAAGTCACCAAGAGCAGCCCAACCGAAATCGGACCTTACAGCACCAAGCAAGTTCAATATCAGTTCTACTTCCCATCGCCAGGTGAGTTTGAACACTACGGTGCACAGATTTCCAGCGATGGAACCCATGTCGCTCATACCGATTCTGAAAAGCTGCGAGTGTTGGCCGAGCCAGAAGAAGTCGACAAACAAAATTGGACCTACATTGCCGACTGGGGAACTTCTGAGCAAGTTCTCGACTACTTGAAGCATGCAAATCTCCAGCAAATCAATCTTGGCCGAATCGCCTTCCGAATGGCTGACAAGTCGTTCTACGAGTCTACGATTGGAATGTTGGCCGAGTCAGGACGATACGATGCTTCGCTCTGGGCATACTCTTTCCGCCATCGTGATCGAGAAGGCATGGAGCAACTGCTGCAGAACCGCAATGACGTTCTCCAACGCGTTGGTTCTGGATTGGATGCTCCGCTGGTGCAAATTAAGTCTTCCGAGCAAATGAGCTACGAACACTTGGACTACAAGCCGCTGGTCGTCGCCCGAGTTCACCAACTTGGCGCCTCACGCAAAATCCTCAACCCAAGCTTGTATCGCCAATACAATCGCTTGCTCGACGTGATCGCTCACCAGCCTGAGATCAACAATGACCAACGCATGCAACTTTGCTACTACTTGATCCTTCAGAATCGCATCGAAGAAGCACTTGCTTGGTTCGGCTCAATTGAAGACTCGAAACTGCAAACGCAAATCCAATACGACTATTTAAATGCATATCTCGACTTCTTCCGTGGCGATTACGAGCACGCAGCAGAATTGGCGAGCACCTACCTTGAGTACCCTATACCACGTTGGCGAGACCTCTTCACACAAATCGCTTCACAGGTCGACGCACGCGTCGCGATGATCGAAAGACTCAATGTGGAGACACTGGTTTCGCAACAGAAAGATGGAGATCAAAATCAACAACTCCTCACTGATGGACGAATGGAATCACAAACGGAGGAAGCCAAGAAGACCCCAACTCTCAGCCTGCAGACTCAGAACGATGAGATCACCATTGAGTACACGAACTTGCAGTCAGTTCAGGTCAACTACTACCAGATGGACATCGAACTGCTATTCAGCCGCAAGCCTTTTGTCAGTCAGGACCAAGGTGGTTCACCTGTGATCAAGCCAAATCAGACTCAGACGATTGATTTGGATGACTCGCAAGGCAAACATCAAATCGAACTGCCCGCCGAACATAAGAACAAGAATGTCTTGGTAGAAGTCATTTCCGAAGGCATCGTTCGCAGCAGCGTCATCACAGCAAACTCGCTCACGGTAGACGTAGCTGAACCGTTTGGCCAGATCCAAGTACTATCTCAACAGGGCAGGGCGCCAGTCGAAGGAGCTTACGTGAAGGTTTATGCTCGCCATCGCGACGGCGGCGTGAAGTTCTTCAAGGACGGATACACCGACTTGCGAGGACGCTTCGACTATGCAACGCTTAGCACCAGTGACTTGAATACAACGGGACGCTTTGCAATCCTTGTTTTAGACGAGAAACTCGGGGCCGTCGTTCGCGAAGCCAATCCGCCGATGCGATAGGCAGAGCAAACGTGCTCACGAAGCGAGTGAAGTGATTCAATTGAATCACAAACCGGGAAATGCCAACGACAGGACGAGTCTTAACCGATTCGTCCTCTTTGCATGCCACCTAATTGGAGAATACGGACTTTCAGTGGAGCAAAAGCTGACGAGACCGAAAGCTCACTCCGGAATGGGCTAGAACCTTGATCTTGGAACATGCAGACTGCTTCTTTGTGAATTGATTTCCTTTATTTGGCATCGCTAGAAGCTCTTTTGCATGAGCCCCGGAATGCCCTTCAGAATCTTGTGCGCATCGGTGGTTGCACTCTCGCTCTCTCAGCCAAGCAAGTGAATTCATATCGGCTTAGGCTACAAATGAAAACAGAGACATTGACCTGAGGAATGTCATCCAGATTGCGGTAGATCGACTCGTTGAGCTGCATTCTTCTGACGGTGCCTGGCCCTACGAAGGGGTTTAACGTGTGCGGCGTCAGATTCCCGTAGGTTACAGAGTTGGCGGCACGGCAATTGTTTGTCCTGCTTTGATTGCAGCAAATCCCGACGGCGATCCAAAAATTCAAGCAGCTGTGGAGAGAGGGGCGGAGCTGATCATGAAGGAGTTGAGAAATCCTCTGATGAAACCGAGTCGCACGCAGCAGTATGATGTGCGAATCTAGGGACACATCTATGCCTTAGATTTCTTTTGTCGACTGAAGTGTTCAGATGGCTATGATGAACTCAATCAGAGAATCGCACCTTAGATCAAAGAGATGATCGATGCTGTAGTTTTCCAAGAAATCCGCGGTGGTGGTTGGAACTACGCAAACAAGCGTAGCCATTGTTGCTTTGTAACCGCTCCGGCAGTTCAGTCCTTAATACTGGCTAGACAAATAGGTGAGGATGTACCACTAGAGGTGCTACAGCGTTCAGCTGCAGTTCTAACTGCGAGTTGTCAGCGCGAGGTCGTGTTTCCTTAATCAGATACTTCCAGTCGCGGCGGTACTCAAACAGGCTCTACCGCGCGTGCCCCGATATCGGAATCCACTTTACTGATGCTCGGAGGAGGCAACACGGCTAGGATCAAAGCAACGATCGCATCCTTCCATGAAAACTGGTATAAGCTCGAAAAGCGTTGACAGAAAACCGGAACGCACTGACGCCCACACGTGATCGCGCCGTAATATTTTTACTATGGCCATCGCTATGCGGCTCAAGCAATAAGAATGTTACCCCCAACAGAGCAGCAAGCGGAATTTGAAAAGTTCTGCCAGTGCTATTGGGAACGAAAGATCTTGACAAAACTTGGAACGACCGTGTCTTCGATCGTTCCGAGGCTTTTGGCACAGCAATGGCCGTGCTTGCACTGTCTCGAGAATCAGTTCTACTCCCCGAGAAGATCAGCCTGACGGAATGATCGCAAAGGCGTTCTCGCTCAAGCTATGTTTCTGCGAACGACTATCGCACCAAGCAGTCGAAGCTGATTGCTCCACCTTCGCCAGCAGGCAGTGGTTTCTCGAATTGCCAGCGAAGAACTTGTGAGCCGACTTCATTGGGCTCGGCGGTGAACTCGGTCGCTACGCTTCCATGCTCACTGCCTTCAATGTACTCCAGCCGTGGAGAAAGATTGTCCAAGAGTACTACATTTTGAATCGGCTTGGTCCCTGAATTATCAAATCTCAGAGTAAATCGAATCTTGTCACCCGAGTTGGCGATGGTGTGCGAGGCCGTCTTGCAAATCCGCAGTGCGCAACCATCTTTGATCTCATACGTATAGACATTCTGAGTTCCGGTAACGCTTGACATGCGAGCCGCACGCTTGCCATCGACCATGATTCCGAGCGACTCAGGAGCAAACCAAGCATGTGCGTTTTGAATGTACTCGCCCAGCACCGCAATCTCTTCATCCGTGATACGGCCAAGTCCGGTGACTTCGATACCCTCGTGAGGAACAAATGCATCGCTCATTCGCTGTGGAGGAATGACTCCGTCGATCAATGAGCCGGCGAGGTTTTCTTGGAGTGAATCCAACTTGTGAATCTGCTCTTGGCCCTGTGCTGCAAGTGGTGCTGCGACTGCTCCGGCTACGTCGGTATCAGCAAATCCGCCTGGGCCAACGGGTGTGTGAACACGTTGCGTCGCAATGGTTTTAGTCGCAGAGAACAGGCCAGTGACCTTGCGAACTGTCCCGAATCGCGGAGCATAGATTGGCACGCGGTTCGTTGGACGCACGCATACTTCGCCGGACTCGGTTTCATAGTAAGCAACCGTATCGGTTGGATTCACACCTGCAGAGGACCAATCACGTCGTACGATGACTTGTTCGTTCAAGTCGCCGCCATCAAAGATATACTCTTGCACACTCAGCTTCCGGGTGTCTTGCGTCGGCGCTGCTGGAGGGCAAGGCAATGGATAGCCCAAGGTGGTCGTATTCTGGCAGTGATTGCAGTCCAGATTGTCATCTACGGGAGCAGGTTCGACATAAGCAACGCTCTGAATCGCTGATTGTGCGTCCGCACCAGCTGTTTCTTGGTGAACGGCTGCAACAACTGCATTCTTGCTAGTAGACTTCGCTAGTTCCGCCGAAACCAAAGCTACCGCAGGAACCTGCGGCTCTTTTCCGATGAAAACAGAACGCTGCTCTTGCAGCAAAGAGCAACCGGAGAATGCAGTCGCCAGGGCGGACATGCTGAATAGGCCGAGCTTGGTTGCGTACTTGCGATGTTTTTTCATGTTCAAATCCGCTTGCAGAGAACTGCTTTGGTATCCTGCCCAGACTTTAAAGTCCTGGAGTTCTCGGAAAGTCTTGCTTGGGTCGTTCCGAGTAGTTTTGTCCGTTGCTGGGCTTGACTTCCCCAGCCGGCCAACCACCACTTTCGATCAACCTCTCGCGATTAGGCGTGACGGGTAGCGGCAGCCAAGGTGGGCAACCGTACAAGAAGCTAGACAAATCGCCTTGCAGGTTGAATGGAACTCGCGAACCAATTCGCAGGATCGCTACGGGGCGTCCCATCTGGTCGGCAACCTTGAGCGCGTTGTCCGTAGGCTGAACTTCGGTAGTACGCTGCTGCCCAGGCTTCAATGCCATGGGAAAAGCGTTCTCGCTGTCCTCTAAGTAAATGACTCGAGTCACCATACCGCCAGCTAATGCGGAGCGAATGTCTTCGATTGTCAAGTCTACCGGTATCGGAAAGCGATGTTCTGTGCCTGGCGGTGAGTAAAGCCGATCGATGACCTCAATCGTCGGATAGATCTCTGCACCGGGACGCAGCGGTATGTTTGTAACGCGAAGACGATAAACGCCTCCGACCATCATCGCTGTATTAACGGGTGCTTCCAAAGTCGAAAGGAAAGCACCATCTTTAGCCAGTGCGACCTGCAGGCCCTCGGGTCCGCGAACGGAGACAGCCTGAAACGTACCCAGCGGTGAGTCTGCTCGCGCCGCCTGAGCACTGGCCACATAGCCAGGTGGCTGACTTGCGTTGAGCAAGTAGTTGACTTTAGGCGGGGTGCGACTGATTTGACCCATCGCCACCGAAGCGGATGTGATGAACAGGCCCGTGAGAGCCAAACTGAAAAGTGTGTTGCATCTCGTTGTCATCGGCTTCCTGCCATTTCTTAAGCCCTGCGAGAGATTGGGAAAAAGCGATCGAGAGTTTTGAATGACTCTCGACCGCCCCACTCATTCTCGCCGTCAAAAACTATCGTGGAGTTCTCCACAATAGTTTGTAGTTCCAAGCTTATTGCGGTGGGCAGTATTCGCCACTAGCACCAGTTACCGACTGGCTTCCTCGCAGCCCGCCAGGGATGCCAGTTGGAACACCTGGGTGAACATTCTGCTCGTGAATTCGCACGCGACGAACCGGAGCAGGGTAGCTTTGCCCTGGAGTTTGGCGAACGTTCACTCGCATATGCGACACAGGATCTGGTAGGTTGACCCTCGTCGAGTTTTTGATGGTGTGACTCTTTAGGCCGGCTGGGTGTCCTAAAGGAATGTGTGGAGGTCCCACCAAGCCGATCGGGGTTCCAGAAGAAGTCATGCCATACTGAGGAGCAGTAACTCCAGCGACGTGACCTGGCAGCATAGCAGGGCCGCCCATCATCGGGGCTCCCATGCCAGCAACACTTCCAGCAGCGCTAACACCAGACAGTTCAACGTCCTTGTTACCGATGCGAATGATTGCCAAGATGGTACCGCGACGGTCTGCCTCAACGATTGGATCCAAGCCTGGATCCAGTCGGTTGCTGACAAGAACGTCGACACCTACCAATGCGTCACCTTGGAATTCAGGATCAGGCAGGTAGATGACCTTGGTCACAAAGTTGCCAGTGAGGACTTGCTCGAAGTCATCTGGCGTGAATTGAATTGGAATCGCATTGTGAGCTAGGTAAGCTGCAGTGCGTGGGCTTTCACCAGCGATCTCCAAGGTTGGGTACAGCTCAACGCCTTCCCGATCTTGGATATTGGTCAGCTTCATACGGTAGATGCCGCCAGCTGGGAATTCCAAACGACCGGGAACGAACAAGCCTTCGCTTCCGAAGCTGCCGTCACCGACGACGTCGTAGTGAATCTCCATGCCTTCCGGGCGATTGAACAGCACTTGAACGCTGCTGCCAACGCCACCTGCCATAATCACACCGCCGTCCATGGCTCCGCCTGGTTCACAGTACTGAGCACCTACAACTGGTGGAGCCATCATAGGACCACCGATGTCCGGAGCCATAACTCCTGGTCCAGGTCCACCTACGCCAGGTCCAGGGCCCATTAATTGGCCCGCTGGTGGCGTATTGTGCCTGACCGTTGTGCAGCCTACGAGGCAGCTGGATACTGCCAAGGCTAGCGTTAGGAAAACACGCATTTTCATGCCTTACCCCCTGTTTGAGCTCGACGTACTCAAGGCACGTCGGCCGTCTTTCAAAACGATCCTGAGTGAGTTTGTTTCACGGAGACTTTGACTCGTTGATTCGCCTGGACTTGAGCCATCGCTGGCTTCTATTATCCCGGCGGGCCGAGATGTGAAGCCTTGCTCTCGAAGAGAGCAAGTGGAGTGGCAACATCCACACAACCAACAGTTCCAGCGCAACAGTGGCACTCGAATGTCTCTGTGGCTCTTAGTTCGGCCTGTTTAGACTCGTTTCTTTGACAAAATCGGTACAACCTGAACATGTGGTGGTTTTTGAGCTCTTCCAATGAAAGCAAATCAGAGGTCAAAAACACTTTCGGAAGGCTTCGGCATCCCAGGTTCATAACCACTCTGCTCTTGGCTAGCATTGCCAGCGCGCTGGTTTTCCCGCTGACAGGACTCGGCTCGCCGCAGATTTCGGCTCAGCCAGTCAGCGCTCCCAACGGCTCGATCGGGCGAGGTGGCAGCGATGAGAAAATCTCGCAAGAAGCCGCCGCGACGATGATCATGGAATATGCCACTCACTCAGCCGTGTGGGGACCACCGGCTTGGTGCCAAGTCCGTCAACAGATTCGCGTTCACCAGCAACAGTTCAGCGGCGCCGGAAAATTCATCCGGGGAGGGCAGGGGACCGGCAAACTGAATCTCAGCATCGAGATGTCTGCCGCGGAAGACAAGACGAACGAACTTCTACAAATCAGCGATGGAACACGCTTGCAAACAATCGAACAGCTCGGCGAACAGCGACGCCGTACTATCGTCGATTTGCTCAAGGTACAAAAGCGGCTCAGCCGCAAGCGCACCTACCAAGACCGTATCGCCTCTATGTATCTCGCCATTGGCGGCCCCGCAGAATCGCTTCGCAAGCTAACGCAGCTATATCGCTGGCACAGCTTGCGTGAGGAAAAGCACGATGGGCAAGAGGTTTGGGTGCTCTCCGGGACAATTCGATCAGAAGCACCAGAGCGACGTCCAACCGCGATGATCGACGACATAATCTTCGAACCCAACTTAAGCGGCCTTCAACCAACCGAGGCCGAAGTGACGATTGCGAAGCCTACGTCAGGTTCCAAGTTGCCATACTGGCTCTACCGAGTCGAATTCCATCGCTTCGCCGATCAGACCACGCCACTCAACGACCAGCCCGAAATGCGACTGACCATCGAGTGGGCGGACCCCAAGGCGCTTACTAACGATCAATTAACTGAAGAACATTTCCTTGTCACCTCGACCATCGATCCCTTCGACGAAGAAACCGAGCTCTATCTTCCTCCGGTGCAATAGCTGTGTTAGATTCGCAGTCCTACTCCTAGGCTCCGCAGCCGCCAGCGGAGTACAGATTTCTCACTTACCTGCCGGCACCTACTTGATGGATACTTCGTTTAACGCCCAGCCGTAGACACCGGCTGGTTCGGGTCCTTTCACGCTTCGATCGGCGACGATCGAGTTGCTTTCGCCTTATTCATTTCAATCTTCCCTCTCTTGCAGCAACGCATGGACAGGCATTCTGGCGACTCCCACTACGGAGGACCCCGTGGATTAAAGTACCGCTAGCCGATTTTTGAAAGGTGAATTAGACTTCTTATCCGAGAAAATGAACGTTGGCGAAGATTCTCCTGTCTCCAGCGTGTTGAATGCATTTCGTTTGGTATCGTGTCTAAGAAAGTGAGCAAGTCGTGGTTCGCAAACTGGCTGTCGTGGGAGCAACCGGAGCTGTTGGTCAGATCGTACTGGAAGAAATCCAGCACCAGAAACTGGCCTACGACGAACTGAAACTCTTGGCTTCCGAGCGCTCCGCTGGCAAGAAAGTCAAAGTCGGCGACCAAGAACTCACCGTCGAGCTACTTGAGCCTGGCGCCTTTGACGGCATCGACCTAGTGATCGCGAGCACGCCCGATGAAGTCGCCGCGGAGTGCGTGCCTTGGGCCGTCGAAGCCGGAGCCGTCGTCGTCGATGAGAGCGCTTTCTATCGCATGCAAGAAGATGTACCGCTGGTCATCCCTGAAGTCAATCCAGACGCAGCATTCGGGCACAAAGGCATCATCGCCAGCCCGAACTGCAGCACCACGCAGATGGTCGTAGCTTTGAAACCATTGCTGGACGCTGCAGGACTTTCGAAAGTCGTCGTTAGCACTTACCAAGCTGTCAGCGGGGCAGGGCTGGCCGCCCAAGAAGAACTGCTGCGAAACACGAAGTCGAAACTCAACGGTAGCCCAGCTTCGGCGAAGATGTTCCAGCACGACATCGCTTTGAACCTGATCCCACAAATCGGATCGGAAAAGCAAGACGGCTTCACCTCTGAAGAAATCAAAATGGTCCGCGAGACCCATAAGATCTTTGGCGATAACACAATCTCAGTGAATGCGACTTGCATCCGAGTTCCAGTTCTTGTGGGTCACAGCGAATCGATCTACTGCGAGACGAAAGAACCACTCGAGCTGCAACGAGTACTGGAGCTGTTCCGAAACGCTTCAGGCGTTACCTTGATCGACGATCTAGGCAGCAAAAGTTATCCGATGCCCGCTGACTGTGAAGGCAAGCCAGACGTATTTGTCGGCCGCGTTCGCAAAGACTTAGACAATCCTTGCGGTGTCAACTTTTGGTGTGTAAGCGACAACCTGCGCAAGGGAGCTGCAACGAACGCTGTTCAGATCGGCAAGTTGCTTGCAGAACAAAGTGATGTATCGGCTGGATGACCAAGCGTGCTTTCTTGCTAACCGTCGCCTATGACGGCACGGACTATTTTGGTTGGCAGCGACAACCTCGCGAAATCTCCATCCAGCAACGGATGGAAGAAGCTCTAGCAGAGGTCACTGGCGAAACTGGCATTCGAGCATTCGCCAGTAGCCGCACCGACACCGGCGTGCATGCCATTGGTCAAGCAGTTGTGGTAAAGACCGAACACTGGAATGCGGAAGCGGAAAAACTCCCCTTCGCCTTGAACACTAAATTACCTCTCGACATCGTGGCTCGTGACGCCGTCGAAGTTAACTTAGCCATGCACCCTCTACGGCACAGCCAGTGGAAGCGTTATCGCTACCAGATCTATCGCTCACGGAAAGAAGATCCCATCAACGCTCGCACGCATTGGTGGGTCCGTCGCCGCGTCAACGTGGATTCGATGCGGGAGGCAGCCAAACACTTGGTCGGCGAGCATGACTTCATGAGTTTCCAAACGACCGGTAGTCCGCGATCGACGACGGTTCGTACCGTGAGGCGCTTGGAAATTGAGAGTCGCGAGCACATGGATGGAGTGCTGTACACTATCCATATCGAGGCGAATGGCTTTCTCTACAATATGGTGCGAAATATCGCCGGCACCTTGATTCAAGTCGGGGTAGGGCGGGACAAGCCGGACTGGATTCCCAAAGTACTCAAAGCCTATGATCGACGCATCGCCGGAGCGACCGCGCCGCCGCAAGGATTATGCTTGATGGAAGTCTTCATGAATCCCGCCTTCATGGATCCGAACTCCAACCCAAAAGTGACCAACGACCAGCGGTATTCGCCGCGAAGAAAAACCGACCCCCCTCAAAACAACCCGACCGAATAGCACAAGAACTTCTGCCCCCATCAATGCGTATTGCTCACGTCATAACACGAATGATTATCGGGGGAGCCCAAGAAAACACGCTCTTCAATTGCCTTGACCTACTGGAAGAGCATGGCGATAAAGTGATCCTCATCACCGGTCCGACGCTTGGGCCAGAAGGGAAATTGCTGGAAGCCGGCAGGGCAGGGGGGCTACCAGTGCAAACACTGGACAATCTACGTCGAGCTATCCACCCAATTCGTGATTGGCGAGGCTATCACGAGTTGCTCAAAGCCATCGGTGACTTCAAACCAGATGTCGTCCACACGCACAGCGCGAAAGGTGGTTTCCTAGGTCGCGCAGCCGCCTGGAAGCTCGGTGTCCCAGTAGTGATTCATTCCGTTCATGGCGCTCCCTTCCATCCGTATCAATCAGCCCTAGCTCGCAACGCGTTTATCCGCTTGGAGCGTTGGGCTGCGAAGCGTTGTCATCATATGATCTCGGTCGCCGATGCGATGACGGACTTGATGGTAGATGCAAAGGTAGCTCCACGCGATCAATTTACCACCATTTACTCCGGAATGGATGTCGTGCCATTTGCAAATTGCGATCAACATCGCGAAGAAGCGAGGCGCGAACTCGGTTTTCGTCCTGACGACATTGTGTTTGGAAAGATCGCAAGGCTGTTCAACTTAAAGGGCCACGAGTATTTGATCGAAGCTGCGAAGAAAGTGGCAGAACAGAATCCGCGAGTCAAGTTCTTGCTCGTCGGCGACGGAATTCTGCGAGAGAAGTTCGAGCAGCGCATTGCCGAATTGGGAATGACCGATCGATTTGTGCTGACAGGATTAGTACCGCCTGAGCGGGTACCATTCTATTTGAGTGCCATGGACGCTCTGGTGCATACTTCGTTACGCGAAGGACTCGCGAGAACGCTACCGCAAGCCTTGATCGCTCGGAAGCCAGCCATCAGCTACGACGTCGATGGAGCACGAGAAGTAGTCATCACCGACGAAACCGGCTTCTTGCTGCCGCCGAAAAGTGTGGAAAAACTGAGCGAGGCAATCTTGAACCTCGCCACCGATTCTGACCTTCGAAATCGAATGGGCAACACCGGAGCAGAGCGTTTCACGGAGCAGTTTCGCCACCAGTTCATGACCGAGAGAATTCGTGAGCTGTATTTGAAGTTTGTGAACCTGAGCCGGAAATAGGTCAAATTCTTAATCTGGCAGCTAGCCGCATTGGGAATTCCGCCGCTTCATGGCCGAAATCGCCGTTTCGTCGTTATTCTCTTTTGTCGTTTTTCACCTATTATTGATATAGCCATTCTGGTTCCTCGGCACTGAACGCTTGATCGGTAATCGCCTAGCATGACCAAAGTACGCGACTTCCTCGGCCCCTATCGCTTGTCTCGCTTGATTCGAATGGGATCAACATGCCAAGTCTGGGAAGCCATCGAAACCGATACTGGTGACCGCTACGCACTGAAAGTTTTGCGTCCTGACTTTCGTGAGAACAAGCAAGAAGTCTCCTTTCTGAAGAGTGAGTTTGAGATCGCGAAAGACATGGATCACCCCAATGTGATCCACATGCATGACTTGATGCTTCACGGCAGTTCGCCATTTCTGGTCCTCGAGCTTTTCAGCGAGCTAAACATGAAGCAGGCCCTTAGGCGCGGGCCAGACTGTATTGCTTTCATGCTCGAGAAAATACTCGCGCAAGCCACCGAAGGCCTCTACCACATGCACAGCAAAGGCTACGTGCATTGTGATCTCAAGCCTGATAATTTTTTGGTCAGCCGCGAGGGCGAAACCAAGCTGATTGACTTCACGATCTCGCGGAAGATCAAGAAGGGCTTCACCAAGCTAATCAGTCGCAAAACAAAGAATATCCAAGGCACCCGAAGCTACATGGCGCCGGAACAGATTCGCGGCCAAGTGCTCGACGAACGCACGGACATCTACTCGCTCGGCTGTGTCTTCTTCGAAACGGTGACTGGTAAACTCCCATTTACCGGTGAGAGCCCAAACGATTTGCTGCATAAGCACTTGTCGGCCAACATTCCCTCTCCCTTGGTCTACAACGAGAATGTGACTCCTGAGTTCTCAGCCATCATCAAATCGATGATGGAGAAACGCCCCGAAGATCGCCCGGAAACCGCCTGGGAACTGCTCAAAACTCTGCGAGTCACTAGGATTTACAAGAAGCAGCCACGTATTCCCGAGACAAGTATCTTCGACGATTTCCCCACTTCCGGGCGAATCATGAAGCAGCAGTAGTGTGTAATCTTCAGTCAAGCCCGATTCGGCAGCGAGTGAGCTTTCTTTTTTTTCAGTCCGATTAGCCCTTAGCGGTGAGGCCTTCCGGATTCTCGTTGAAGGGACATCGCTCTGGCTCAATTTGCACTAGTGCTGGCAAACAGGACTCACCCGCTGACGCTTAGTCTTGTATTCCCGATCGCCAGTCCCTCAAACTCCTGCACTTTGGCTTGCGGAACAGCCCTGGCTCGACGAAAATTTCTGCTGCTGAATCCGCTTGCGATGAGCCACTCCAGCTGGAGCCCCCTGCACTCCATTTCCCTGCCGACATCCCTTTGTCGAAAGCTACAAGTTAGATGGCCAAGAAACCAACCGGTCCCGAATTCGAACAACCCATGCTCGAGATCGAGACCCAGATAGAATCCCTACAAGCCAAGCTGGAACAGTCCAACCGGGAGAACGGCGCCGATCCTCAAGCACTCGAAGACCAGATTATCGGCCTTCGCCGCGAGTGGAATCGACTGACCGAAGAGATCTACTCGGACTTGAGCCCTTGGCAGATCGTGCAGGTCTCTCGTCACCAAGAACGGCCCTACACGCGGGACTATCTCAACTTGGCGTTCGACGAGTTCGTTGAACTGCATGGCGACAAGCACTTCGGCGACGACCGAGCGATGCTGACCGGTTTCGCACAAATCGACCAATTCAAAGTCATGGTGGTCGGGCACCAAAAGGGACGCACGTACAAGCAAAGAGCCAAGTGCAATTTCGGCTGTGCTCACCCTGAGGGCTACCGCAAAGCGATGAGCAAAATGAGGCTCGCCGAGAAGTACGGCATGCCAATCATCTGCTTCATTGACACTCCGGGAGCTTATCCAGGAGTCGGCGCCGAGGAACGCGGCCAGGCGCAGGTGATTGCGGAAAGTATGTTTCAAATGAGTCAGCTCAAAACACCGATCATTTGCGTCGTCATTGGCGAAGGCGGATCGGGCGGAGCACTTGGAATCGGGGTAGGGGACCGCGTCGCTATTTTGCAGTACGCCTACTACTCAGTAATCAGTCCTGAAGGATGTGCAGGCATCCTGTGGAAGAGTCATCAGCACGCTCCCAAGGCGGCTGACGCGTTGCGATTTACCTCGAAGCATTTGACCGAACTTGGTGTTGTAGATGACGTCATCAAAGAGCCGCTCGGAGGTGCCCATCGAGACCATCACAAGATGGCGGCGAGGATGAAAAGTTATCTCGTGAAGACACTCGCAAAACTCACCGACGAACCCGAGGAAACCTTGCTTCAGAACCGCTACGAAAAGTTCCGGCAGATGGGCGTCTTCCTAGAGAAAGCCACGACCTAAACCGTGCCCAAATTAGTCGCTCCGACGACCAAAGAAAGCCACCAACCGCAGCTTTCGAACGCCGCGGTTTTTTCATGCGCTTTCAGCTGTTCCCGCAGTGAGAGCAGAGCTCTCAAAGAACTTCGAGCAGCGAACCAATCCGCGCGAGAATCAAGCCATTCCACAGCCGGTACGCAACGTCCGATAATGTTTCTTATGTTCGGTTTGATGTGCCTTTTTCCCTTGGAAACAAGCAAATCTTGCAAACACCACATCCACCCCGCCGTCAGTGCTGATCAGTGGGCATATCAGTGGATTAGTGTTCTCTCACCTCCGAAAATTGGAACACTATTCCTGCCCAATCCGCACCGACCTGCTGGCTGAAAACCAGCTGGAAACATCAACACATCTGACATCCAACTTCACGCCCCGGCGTCACTCCGATCTAGAGCTTAGCGCTGCGATGCTGAAGCGTATTCAGCATTCCTCCTTGCCGCTTAATCCTACGAATCGTACTTCGACCATATCAGCCTTGTGATCAATTTCAGCGTGGCGGCGATGTTGCTCGCTAGGTGCAACGTCGCCGCAAGAGGAGTTATTTGGTCGCGTCGACAATCTTCATCAAAATCCAGGATGAACTTCAGCAAAAGGCGTATGGATTTCTGAGCACACCCATCAGATCGTTAGCTGTCTCAAACAGTTGTCCCAGAAGACAACGATATGCTGCGACTGAGCGGAGCTGTCCTTCACGGACTTTCCATCCTGACTGGTGATGGAAATGCGGACGATAAATTCGTAGAAGATGATGCTTGGGCCTACGATGCTTTTGTCAGAAGGTATTTTCAAGAAAACTCGGCAGGGCTGAAGATACCTGCTGCGCGAAATGCGAGTTCTGAACCGTATCGGGGCTGATCGGTGGCATTGGCTTATAGCCTGTGTTCAGACGAGTCCACAGGCTGGAAGCCCTATGCCACTTTGGTGAATAGGCTAGCTTTCAAACTCGAGCGTTTTACCGCGGAATCGCATAGCTCGGTTGCTGAGCTTGCTGGACGGGCTGCTGGGGATAGCCTCCAGTCGCTGGGTAGCCTGCGGGATATGCAGGCGGATTCTGGTAGTTTGCCGGGGGTGGGTTAACAGGCTGGTTGTTGCCAGGGTAAACAGTCGTATTCGCTGGATTGTTCGCAAAACCCGAACCATTGGGGAGCCCAACTGGTGGACTTGCAGGGTAGACACTTGGTGGCGGGTAGCCAGATGAAACAGCTGTTCCAGACACGGGCTGCGCGTATCCAGCTTGCGGGCCGTAGACGGGATTCCCTGGTTCCGCGTTGCCTTGATAACCAGGCTGGTTGCCTGCTGGCTGCTGAGCATTTGGCGAAGATGGAATGAACTCACCGATGGTAGCGTTCAGGCTCGGAACTGAATCCACAGCGAATCCGGTATCAGAATCTTGCGGCCGCCTATCGGTTGGGCCACCCTGCCCTTGCTGAAGCTTGTTGTCGAGCTCGGCTAAGTACGGACCGACGATATCATGCACCTCCTTGGGCAAGATCCCGACGCCTCTATCCAAGGCCGAAGCTATGAAGAAACCAGACTTGGACTGGCAGATCGTTCGTTGCAGGTTTGGGCCGAGCAGACTCATCGCAAACATCGTGATCAGTAAGCAGTAAACCAAGCCTTTAACGAATCCGAATCCTGCTCCAAGATGGCGGTCGAATTCTTTTAAGCGAACACGATCGATCATGCTGCTGAATATGCGGAAGCCAACCCAAATCGCGAACGAAGTGCCGACGTACAGCAACAACATCGCCAGGAATAGATTCCACGGTGGTGTGGCTTGGATCATATCGGCGACTTGATGGCGAAAGTTGTATGCGACCAAGTAGCTAACGATGACGGAGGCGATGGAAGCGACCTGCCATGCAAAGCCCTTGATGGCTCCAAAGATCGTGGCCATCGATAGCACGATAAGCATGACCAAGTCGTAGGCTTGCACAGGTTGATTCCTTTTCCTGCTAAGTGTGGCACGGACCCCGCGCGTGTTTCGATTTCTTGATGCTTGCACTATGCAGTGAGATCAGTTTCTCCCTGCGTCTAGTTTGCTCTCCGTTCTTCGTCTGGCAGAGCCGGCGCCACTCATAACGAATGCGGTCGGCGAAAGCCTAGACTTCAGCGCATGCTAATCACGGCTATATCAAAAACGAACAGCTCGCCGATAGCCGGCCTTCGTGAACGAGTTTTAGACCGCAACCGGACATTGCTAGCAATCATATTCAAAGCGAGATTTCCGTTACCGAAAATGCACTTGCGCCTGGAAGGTGGTTTTCGGTACCTTCTCAGTTCGTCATGGCTGCTTCTGGAGCTTCATCCTGCTTCACTCTCCAGAGTAGATTTTGAAGGAAGCTGAGAACGATAGCAAAGACATGGCCGACTTTCGCTCGCACATGACCGTCAGCACACTTTCCGGAGTGGCTCTTGGTGTAGCCGGAGCCCAATACGGCATGCCGATCGAAACTTGCCTGATCGCAGGTGGTCTTTGCAGTGTCAGCGGCATGCTGCCGGACTTGGACAGTGACTCCGGGCGTCCGCTGCGCGAAGCGACAACACTACTTGCAGCCTTGGTTCCAATGCTGATGGTCGACCGGCTACAGCGATTCAATCTATCCCACGAGTGGATGGTGGTTGTCGCGGGTGGTGTCTACATCTTCGTACGATTCATCCTGGCGGAAATCTTTAGGCGCTACACGGTGCACCGAGGAATGTGGCACTCGATTCCCGCTGCAGTCACAGTCGGGATGGTGGCATTTTTGGTGATTTCCTGCGAAGACTTCAACGCGCGTTTATTCAAGACCAGTGGCGTGGTGTTAGGCTTCATGAGCCACTTGATTTTGGACGAGATCTGGGCAATCGATTTTCGCGGCGGAAAGTTTCGGTTCAAAAAATCGTTCGGAACAGCAATCAAGCTTTGGGGCATTCACCCCTGGGCTAACTACACGACCTATGCCAAGCTTGCGATCGTGTGCTTCTTGGTTTACGAAGACGAAGCACTGATGACGCATTTTGGGTTCGAGCAGCAAGAGACGACGCGGACGGCGATGGAGTTTATCAGTACTTTTCTTCGATAGCGTGATCGTGGTGACGAGAACAAGCAGGCCGGCGTCTGAGGTTGGGCGTTGAACGCATTTCTTGGGATCTCAGAACAGCTTCTTACTGTCGAGCATGATAGTGACGGGGCCATCGTTGACGAGCGAGACTTGCATGTCGGCTTGAAACACCCCCTGCTCTACTTTCAGCCCCTGCATCCGAAGCTCAGCACAGTATTGCTCATAGAGTTCGTTGGCTGGCTCGGGTTTGGCGGCTGAGATGAAGCTAGGTCGCTTGCCCTTGCGAACATCACCGAGCAGAGTGAACTGACTGATCGCTAGAACTTGCGCACCAACGGAATGCACGTCGAGGTTCATGAGTCCTTTTTCGTCTTCGAATACGCGAAGACCGACGGTTTTATTGGCGATGTACTGAACATCCTTGGCACCATCACCTTCTTCGACGCCAAGCAAAACGACGAGGCCTCGCTGAATACTCCCAACGACATTTTCGTCGACACTGACGGACGCTTCGGTCACTCTTTGAACGACTGCTCTCAACGCTTCTATTCCTTCTCCAACTGCAATGCTGCTATCCAGGTCTTGCTGGGACAACTCAAAAATCGATCGTATAATATCACTTGCTCAGAACGTCTGATATCTGGGCATAAATACTTGTTCGCTGAGCGGTAGAGCAATATGCCCTTCGAATTCACTTGTCCGTACTGCTACAAGAAAACCACGGTCGCTGATGATATGGCGGGCCAGACAGGTCCCTGCTCGGGCTGTGGGCAGCGAGTCACCATCCCGGGTGAAGAACTAACTCAACCCGCAGCACCCAATCAAACTGCCAGCGTGTCCGCTATCGCTCCCGGAAGATCGAGGACCACACCCAATTCAGGCTTGGCCCTTCGAATAGCTGGCGGAATCGCAGCGACCGGCCTTCTCATGTGCATCGCACTGTTCGTAACCTGGCCACTATTTGGGCGAATGCGGCAGCAGCGGAATGCAGTTGCTTGTATCACCAACATGCAGCGCATCGCGAATGCCTTGAACGAATATGCTGCGGACTACGGTTCGTATCCCCCTGCAGTGGTTTGCGACAGCAAAGGCAAGCCGATGTACAGTTGGCGCATTCTCATCTTGCAATACTTGGGCGAAGAAGAATTACGAAGCGAATTCAATCTTGACCAGGCCTGGGACTCGCAGCAAAACGCGTTGTTGATCCCGAAGTGTCCTTCCATTTTCAAGAGCCCAGCGATTGCTATTCCGTCAGATTCAGAGAGCCACTATTCGCTGCTCACCGGCAACGGAACTTTATTTCCAAGTTCCGGGCCACTTGGCCCAGGAAACATTTCTGACGGCGCTGACCAGACTCTATTGGTTGTCGAAGTCCGCAATGACTTGCACGAATGGACAAAGCCAGGAGACGTCGACTTTACGCAGCTAGACCGAAGGATTGGAGGCACTGGCAAGCACGTGATTGGCGGGAATCACGATGGGGGTGCAACCGCTGTTTTCGCTGATGGTAGTGACGTATGGCTGCCGGCAGAAATCACTCCGGAACTGCTAGACGCTCTCGTCACACCCAATGGCCAGGAACCAATCGACCCGAAGGACTTTCGTTTCGGGGACAATTGATTCTTTCATCTCCAGCGCAGCTGTCAATCTCTACTCGCCGAACTTACGGAACATGCCTTGCACCCGATACGGTAAGCCCTGAATGCGAATAAAGCCCTCAGCGTCATCCTGATTGTAAGTTCCACCAGCTTCCATGGTCGCGATGCCCTCGTCGTAAAGACTGTTCGGGCTGCTTCGCTCGAGCACATCCATGTTGCCCTTGTAGAGCCGAAGTTTTACTTCGCCCGTCACGACCTCATGCGACTTGCGAATAAATGCCATCAGTGCGTCTAGCTTGGCGGCGTACCAGTATCCGTAATAAACCAATTCTGCAACGACCGGTGCAAGCGTATCACGCAAGTGCGTCAGATCTCGATCAAGAGTAAGCTGCTCGATGTGTGATGCTGCTTCGTAAAGCAAGGTCATTCCTGGCGCTTCGTACACCCCCCTGCTCTTCATACCGACAAAGCGATTCTCAATCACATCGATGCGACCAATCCCGTTTCGGCCGGCGATATCGTTCAAGCTCTCGACAATCTCGAGAGCCGAGCATGCCTTGCCCTTAACCGAAACAGGCACACCCTTCTCAAATCCGACCGTTACTTCTTCGCCCGCTTCAGGAGCATCTTGCGGACTGCACATCATTTCAAAGTCAACAAGATCTACGCCACAGACGTCCAACTTCTCCAGTTCTCCAGCCTCATAGCTGATATGCAAGACGTTTTCGTCGGAGCTGTAAGGCTTCTTCGCCGTCGCCTTGACGGGAATCCCTTTACTCTGACAAAAATCGATCATCTCGGTACGTCCAGGAAACGACTCCCGCCATTCTGGAGTACGCCAAGGTGCGTAGACTTGAATGTCAGGACGCAACGCCTCGGCCGCCAGCTGGAATCGGCACTGGTCGTTGCCTTTTCCGGTCGCCCCGTGAACGTAAACTGTCGCGCCGACTTGATCAGCAACTTCTAAGATTTTTTTCGAGATCAGCGGCCGCGCGATACTGGTGCCCATAAGGTAAGGCCCCTCGTATTTGGCTTGCCACATCAAGCAGGGAAAAGCAAAATCGCGGCACAGTTCTTCGCGAGCATCAATCATGTGCACACTCTTGGCACCGATATTCTTTGCTTTGTCTTCCATCTCCTGACGATCTTCTCCTGGCTGCCCAAGGTCCACGTAGACGGCATGCACTTCGTAGCCTCGGTCGATCAACCACGCCAACATGCAAGAGGTATCCAATCCGCCCGAGTAAGCGAGAACGCAAACAGTCATAGCCTTCTGTCCTAAAAATCGTCAAAATACTGCGGCACACTTCGGTCGCGAGTTGTCAAAATTGTCACCGCGATTTTTCTTGATGACAAGCTCCAAAGAACGCGGCAGATGACAAAAGAGCAACCCGACGAAACGGAAGTTCAAAACTGGGTCAAGCAGGCTCAGGAAGGCCGGCTAAGCTGGACCGAGCTCGGCGAACGTATCCTCAGGCTCCAGTACCAGACCGACGCACCCGATCGACCTGACTTCGATCGAGGTCGGAGATGCGGTTTTGGCGAAGTCATCTTTGGGAGCGGCAAGTCCCCTGAAACTTGTATCGCCATCGCTCAAGATCTGCTGAAAGGCTCCGATTCTGATGAAGTACTCATCACACGCTTGGAATCCGGAGCTGCTCAGACGATCGCACGCGAGTTTGCTCAGCACCGCCACAGCCCTACAGGTCGGACACTACGCCTTTCGGAAAATCCGATCTCAGAAGTACGCACGGTCCCCTGCCCTGCCCCGGAACGACTCACACCGACCTTCGTACTTACGGCTGGCTCCACGGACGCTCCCGTCGCGGAAGAAGCACTAGAAACCTTACGCTGGATGGGCGTCGACGCTGAATGGATTGCGGATGTGGGCGTTGCCGGCCCGTATCGATTGCTCGCTCATCTAGAACGGCTTCGCAAGGCTAATTGCGTCGTTGTCGCCGCCGGCATGGAGGGAGCCCTAGCCAGCGTCGTTGGGGGCTTAGTACCATGCCCCGTCATCGCAGTTCCGACAAGCGTCGGCTACGGCGCTAATTTTGAAGGCATTACTACACTCCTTAGCATGATGAGCAGTTGTGCGGCGGGAGTCACGGCCGTAAATATAGACGCTGGATTTAAGGGGGGATACGTGGCAGGCTTGATCGCTCACCAAGTTGCCAGCTAGACCTTGATGCCTCCAGCAGGTTTGTTGCACAATTGCTTGGTAGTAAGTAGCCTAAATTTCTACTTGCCGGTGGTAAGCCTGAATATTCTGCAGGCTCCTTCTCATGCCTGATTCTGCTACTCGCTCGCTGAACTCACATGCCCATCGAATTTGCTTGTGAATCCTGCTCTCGTCTCCTTCGAGTCCCAGATGGAAGCGGTGGCAGCCAGTGCGAGTGCCCATCATGCAACGCTCTACTTGTCATTCCGGACCAAGGTGCTCCACCACCGCTTGAGCCTAAGGCCCTGCTGGAAATTCCGTGTCCGCAATGCAATTTCATGTTGGCCTGTGAGCGTGAACTGCTCGGGACCAAGGGCCAATGCAAGAACTGCGGTTCCATTTTCACGATTTCCGAAGACCCTTCAGTCCAGCGTTCTGTTGATTCAGAGTGGATTTTCAATTGCCCGAGCTGCGATCAGTTGTTCGAAGGCAACGAGGAAATGCGTGGGCGCAATGGTAAATGCCATGCCTGCGGTGAAGTCTTTCGCATTCACCTCAAGAAAGCCACCGCACCACAGCCGTCCGCCAGCCGCAAGAAGACGAAAACGAAGCAAAACAAAACATTAGCCCAGCCCGCCGCCAACATTCAAATTGCTTGCCCAAGCTGCAATGGTGTTATGGAAGTGCCGGCCGACGCGGCCGGACAACAGACAGCGTGTCCATACTGCCAGCAGTTGCTAGTCATTCCCAATACTCACCCTACTCCGCACGCTACCGCACTTCCCGAGCCCGAAGTGATCGTCGAGCCTGATATCCTGTAAGCCACGGAGGAGCTGACCTCCGTTCCAGAACTTGCACCCGAACCTAGAGTCACAACCAATAATAACGCGTTTGGCGATCTAAATGCATCGCCTGATAGTCTTGAGCTTAGCTCGGATGACATCATCGATCTGGACAACACCCAAGGTCGATAAGAAGTTTTGGAACCAGAATGCGAGCCAAAGTCAGACCCGGCCGCTCGTCAGGTATCATTTCTCGCGTGTCAACCTCACAGCACGGGTCCCGCTAGAATCCGCGAAACCATGTGACATGCCGACCGTGTTGCATTCGACCACCATGTTTCCCTTTGAGTCCACCGCAATCACTCCTCCGGCATTCTCCGGTAGCATGCCCACCGACTGCTTAGCTGAATCTGAAAGCAGTGTGCGACCATAACGCATCCTTGCAGCAATATCTGCGGCTATGTTGCGCCGAATAAACTCCTCACCGATCCCAGTCCCTGAAACCGCGCAAGTACCATTGTCAGCGTAGTTGCCCGCACCGACGATCGGCGAGTCCCCTACCCTTCCCCAGCGTTTGCCCATCAGGCCACCTGTGCTCGTCGCAGCAGCCAGGTTTCCTTGCGCATCACAAACGACACAGCCAACAGTTCCAAAGTAGCTTTCAGGTTTATTCTGCTCACGCATCGAAGTCGATTGCTTCGACTTCCAACGCCTCCACTGTTCGACTCTCCTCTCCGTTCGGAAGTAACTCGGGTCGGCCGTCTCGAGCCCTTGTGTCTTGCCGAACTTCTCCGCTCCGTCGCCTATCAGCAAAACGTGCCGCGTTTCGGTCATCACTTTGCGGGCTAGAGAAATCGGATGCTTGAAGCTGCGCACGCTCGCTACCGCGCCGCATGCCAGCGTCTTCCCGTCCATGATCGAGGCGTCCAGCTCATGCTCTCCCTGTTCATTCAGTACCGCTCCGCGCGCTGCATTGAACACAGGATCGTCTTCCATGATCCGAACAACTTCTTCCACCACATCTAGAGCTAACGCACCAGACTGTAGCATCTTCACTCCACGGTCTAATGCCTTACCCATTCCCGCGCGCCGAGCCTCTCTGTATTCCTCCGACCATTCAGCTGGATTACCACCAGCTCCACCGTGAATGACGATCGCGAACATCGCATCGCCTTCAGCAGGCTCCTGTCCCATCGCGAGAGAAGAAAAACAAGTAAAAGCACAGATTGACAGCGTACACAACAAGCGTGGAATGACGCGATTTGCAAGATTCATGAGCCGACCCAGATGCCGAAGTAATTGGTTGGATGCGACCAATTCTACCTGAGGTAATTCAAACCGTTGGTGCTAAAGACTCGCTAAACCAAAAGTAATCGCTCACCCTCAGTCCCAAGCTTTGCGTCTTCAGTCTTTGCGGAGAACCTGCATCACCGCCTGCATGTCCGCCGGGACGGGGCTTTCAATTTTCATCGGCTCGCCCGTCAGAGGATGTGTAAACTCGATTCGGCGAGCATGCAGTGCTTGTCGGTTTAGCAGGACGTCTTGATCCTGAGGAGTACTCGGTTGTTTCCGTGCAATCCGTCGCAGCAATTCACCGCGTGAGATATGGGCGTGCCCCGCGTAAAGTCGATCACATAGTACGGGTGCACCTACATGACTCATGTGGACTCGAATCTGATGGGTTCGGCCGGTCTTGGGCTGAAGCTGTACCGCGCTGATTCCGCCAAATCTCTCGACAACTTCATACCGCGTTTCCGCTTCCTTGCTCTGTGGATGATCTTTGCGGATCGCCATTTTATCGCGCTGATAAGGGTGCGGGCCAATCGGCAACTGAATGACATCTCGATCCAACTCAATCTTGCCAATCGCCAGCGCGAAATACTCCTTCTGCACCGTACGTTGCTCAAACTGTTCGGACAGTTTCAGATGCACAGAATTGGTTTTTGCAATAAGAATGACACCAGTGGTGTCTCGGTCCAAACGATGAATGATTCCGGGACGCGTTACTCCGCCGACATCGCTGAGCTGCTGAAAGCGAAAGGCGAGCGCGCTGGCCAAAGTACCTTTCCAGTTCCCTTTGGCGGGATGGACAACCATTCCAGCCGGCTTATCGATCGCCAGCATGCCCTCGTCCTCGTACAAGACGTTGAGCGGAATATCCTCGGGCTGGGGCCCGTCTTCCGGAGGGGGAGGTACTTTTGCCTCGATCGCTTGGCCCGGCCGAACTTTAAAGCTTGGTTTTACTACAATCCCGTTGACCGTGACGCCTCCGTCTTGGACGACTCTGCGCAGGAATACACGACTGTAGCTATCAAGTAAAAGAGCAAGAACCGCGTCAATTCGCTGCCCTTGCTCTTGCTCGATTACCGTATGTTGGAAAAGCGTGTGGGATGCTTCTTCTTTGTTCACCAGCTTGTTCGCTACTCTGAATCACCCTCGGGAGCATCGCCTTCACCACTTGTTCCTGCATCCGTCTCCGTATTCTCGGCTGGCTCAGCGGTTGTTCCTTCGACGGGCGCCGCGGTCTCATCCTGGTCCGGTAATTTCAACTCGCCGACGGATTCAACGGTACCTTCAGCTCCACCCTCTACATTCGGCAGCGGCAAACCGGTGGGATCAAGCGGCTTAGGATTGGAGCCTGGACCAAAATCCAAGTTCGGATCAGCAGGAGGTAGGTTCATGTTTTCTGGCAGTGTAATCGGCGCATCTGGGCTTGGCTCCAACTTGGTAAACCACTCGTAGAACGACTTACCGTTGTCGCTGTTCAAAAAGGCAAGTTGAGCATTGACGTTTTCAATCATCTGCGGCGGAGCTGCTGAACTGGAGAACTGCTCGTAGTAGCCGATCGCTTTGTCTAACTCGCCCAAAGACTCGTGCGCTCTGCCTAGTCCCAGCAGCACTTTCATGGTCAGCTCTTCAGAATCAGCTGAATCCAATACTTGCTCGTAGTTCGAAATAGCTAGGCCGATCGTCTCCTCAGCCTCCTTGCGATTCTGATAAAGAGCGTCGAGTCCTGACTGCAGGTAGCTATCTGCAGCATTCAAACGAGCCCAGTCAGCCATCTTGCTGTCGGGATATACGTCGGCAACCTCTAGAAATGTTTCCGAGTCCGCACCCGTCAGCCGCAAGTAGTACTCACTCCACGCCTCGGCTTGCCCACTATACGCATTAGCCGAGTAAATGCCGAATCCCAGAGCACCAACAACAACGACAGCGATGACGCCCAAAATGACTGGCAAGATAGGCTGTATCGAAGAGATTCCAGACTCTAGACGATCAGCCAATTCATTCTTGTCCAGTTCGTGCCTTTCCGCTCGATTCATCGTCAACCTTTTCTGATGCCGCCTTGGGCGGACAAACGTTTTGCTCTAATCACAGGGAGACTAAGTATAGGAGTGCGGCCCAGACTGCTCAATATCTTTACCAAGTCAGATCCTCTTAGAGCGTAACAAGAACTTCAAAAATCTATTTATTGCGATTCCGTCGTTTCGGCTTCGTGCTCCCCGCACCAAAGGCGCGAATAACCAACGCGAAGAAACGCTAAGGGCAGCTTATCTCCCGCGACTGCAGCAGGAGGATCTGTTTCCTAGGGAAAAGGGGAACATGCAGTTCACTTTGGAAAAAAATCCGCCGTTGACCGCAACTCGGTGCGAACTATATTCCAGCTTCTAAAGCTGCCTCGCAGGGCTCGCGCGGCGTCCCATAGCATCCCGCCATGAATTTGCTGACTAGCGTCAGATGCCCCCTCGATTGTTACAACATGTTGAATTTCTTCCGTAGTCAATCCGGAAACATTAAGGACGATGTACTCTCTGGATTGACCGTTGCTTTGGCCCTGGTACCCGAAGCAATCGCCTTTGCCTTTGTCGCGGGCGTTTCGCCTTTGATCGGGCTCTACTCTGCGTTCTTCATTGGCCTCATCACCGCCTGCTTCGGCGGGCGGCCGGGAATGATTTCCGGAGCGACCGGGGCGATGGCTGTGGTCGTCGTGTCCTTGGTCGCCCTACATGGCGTCGAGTACTTGTTTCCCACTGTAATCCTCTGCGGCTTGCTTCAGATCTCTGTCGGACTCTTCCGACTCGGAAAACTGATCCGCATGGTGCCGCACTCGGTCATGCTGGGCTTCGTCAACGGCCTCGCGATCGTCATCGGCCTGGCCCAGCTAGGCAGCTTCAAAACACTTTCGGAAACCGGTAGCCTTGTCTATCTCCAAGGAATACCTTTAGTAATCATGCTGGCGCTCGTTGCTCTGACGATGGGCATCATCTGGGGCTTGCCCAAACTCACATCCGCCGTGCCGGCATCCTTGGTAGCTATTCTGGCGGTGACTGCGTTTTCCGTTGCGATCAATCAGTCTCAAAAGACGGACTCAGGCGAAAACGTGCTGGCAACAGTCGGAGACATGCTTCGCACAAACGCCCGAGCAAAATGGATCGCCGAAGCTCGCGGAGAATCTTCAGGACATGGCGGCAAGTCGGATCTGACATTGGTAAGTGCCTCGAGCGATATAGCCAAGCTGGACTCGTCTGCTGCAAAAGCAGATGTCCAAGCGGCTGTCGAGAACGTTGACGCCAGCATCGAGGGCGGCCTACCTCAGCCATTCTTCTGGACGCATGCGATGATTCCGATGAACCTTGGGACGCTGCTGATCATCTTGCCTTTTGCAACCGTCCTCTGCGGTGTCGGCCTCATCGAGTCTCTTATGACGATGACTCTGATCGACGAAATCACTGAGACGCGGGGACGCGGCAATCGAGAATGCATTGGCCAAGGCTCCGCGAATATCCTTTGCGGTTTGTTTGGCGGAATGGGCGGCTGTGCGATGATCGGCCAGTCCTTGATCAACGTCAACTCGGGCGGACGTGGGCGGCTCTCTGGAATCGTTGCTGCAGTATGCTTGTTGTTGTTCGTACTATTCTTGGCACCGTGGATCGAGCAGATCCCGATGGCGGCATTGGTTGGCGTGATGCTGATGGTTGTCATCGGCACCTTCGAGTGGGCATCGCTGAAAATGTTCCGTCGTATGCCTAAGACCGATGTTTTCGTGATGGTTCTCGTGACGGGTTACACAGTCGTGATGCATGATCTGGCATCGGCTGTCATCTTGGGCGTCATCGTCTCTGCGCTAGCGTTTGCTTGGAAACATGCAACCCATATTGGGGTCGACGAAAAGTACAACGAATTTGGTAGCAAGATTTACCAGCTACATGGGCCGCTATTCTTCGCCTCCGTTAGCTCCTTCAAGGAAATGTTCAATCCGGCCGACGATCCGGCTGACGTCGTCATCGACTTCTACTACACGCGTGTCTATGACCAGTCCGGGCTCGAAGCCATCAACAACCTGGCAGAGAAATATGACGCTTTGGGCAAACGCGTGCATCTGACGCACTTGAGCGCCGAGTGCCGGCAGTTGTTGGATCGCGCTGGTGAGTTCTGCGAGATCAATGTATCAGAAGATCCACAGTATCACGTCGCTGCCGATCGATTGGCTTAGCCGACGACAATTGCCGTCGCTTCTTCAGGCAGTTAACTTCGAACTTCCGCGACGAATTTTTCAGGCTCGTCGAGCGCAAAAAAGGCGACTTCGAGCTACTGCCAGGACGATCTCCTCACTTGGCAACGACCAGTCATGATTCTTGACAAACGCCTTGTTCACTGGCTTGGCATCTGCCCCCACGCCGGCCCAAAACACAAGATAATCTAAGAGACTAGGATGACTATCGGTGGCATAGAACACCTTGCGAACCAGCTCAATAGACAATTCATCGTGGTTACTCACGATCAGTGATATCCGGGTTCGCATCAGCTTACAATTTACGCAATCGACTACCAAACACTGCTCCAGTAGCATCTCATTGGCCGATGATTTTTCTCGCAGCTGAATCACTTCTGGCAGCCGTTTCTCTCCACGTACAAGAAACCGTTCGCCAAGGTAGTGCGATTCATCACTTCGCGCGTCGATCGAATTCGCGCTTGGGTCGATATTTAGCTTCTCAGCACGAAACGCCATCTTGATGTCGTAGGAAACTCCTTGCAAAGTAAATTTGCCTTCAGCGCCCGTGATTGCCTTGATCGGGTCCAGTTCTTGACCAAAGTACTCTCAGGGTCGTGCTTCCTTGAGAATCCTATTCTCGAATCGCAGGAACGGCTTAATCCACTTGTCGGCTAGCGGCCGATCAATACCACTTTCCGGATGATCCGAAGTTGTCGCTCAGTGCCGGACAGCAGGTACTGAAGTCTGAATGATTGCCGCACTCATGCGCCGAGATGCGAACGGCGATGGACTCCTGGAAGGCGACGAAATCTCGAGGGACTTTCAGCCGATGCTCGCGCGCTGACAAGAACAAGGATGGAAAGCTCGACGCGAAAGATCTCGAAGCAATGAGCAAGAGTTTGCTTAAAAACGAGCAGGTGCCGGGCGGGGCGCAGCCGATCCAATCGTTTACGGCATTGCTGCCTCAGACCGGAACATCGTGATTCGAACAGGCACGCGTCTTTACTGCATTAGGAACTAAATTTCCTTTCATTCACATGAAAAACTGTTCTTCTCCAACATTCGAAAATACACTGGTTCACTGAGTAGCTGCTGGATCCCACGGTGGGAGGAGTAGTTGGTTTTTCTTTGCGTTTGAGCGATCGAAGCGCTGGCCGGCAAACGATTGACCTGTAAGACATCTTGACTCTTGGCTTTAGAGTAGTAGAAAGCCCTGTTCAACCAACAAACAGGAACAGGAAAAGTAACTTGCCATTCGGTCTCCATTTCGCTTCGACACAACTGGGTGAAGCCCACTATCTCTACTTCGTCGGGGTGTCGCTTGTCTACGCAGTTGGCTTCTTGCTACTTGGTCAGACGATAGGTTACGGCGACGAGCAATCTGGCGAGGAAGAGCAAGTTCCTGATAATGCCACGTCGGCGGAAGCGCAGGAATTCTCTTCAGACCTTGTAGATGATTCCGCAACAGCTACAGCTTCAGCAATAGTTTCTGGACGCAAGGCCATCTGGATCTTGCTTGGCGCTGGCTTTGTCGTTTACATGATCGTCGTTCCAACAATCGGAATGGTGATTGATTGGTTTACGCCAGCCAAGAGCGGCACACTTGAGGACATGTCACTCACCGAATGGGTGCGATTGCACACCGTATCTGGAGTGATCATGTGCATCTTCATGGCAATCGGCGCGAGTGTTGGTAGCTTTTTGAATGTGCTTATTTTCCGGATGCCCCGTTTCAAACCGTTACTCTGGCCGCCGTCGGCCTGTACCAATTGCGGAACTAAGTTAAGCCTGAAAGATAACACACCCATTTTTGGGTGGCTTCAGCTCAGCGGACACTGTCGATACTGCGGAACAAAATTATCTGCGCGATACCCGATCATTGAGGCAGTTGTTGCAGCGGTGGTGGTGCTCTTCTTCTACCGCGAACTTTTGTCTGGCGGGCAAAACCTTCCGGAACGCATACCAAACTATTACAACGGAATCGTGTGGATCCTTTTCTACACCAAGTGGGATCTGTTATCGCTGTTCGTCTTCCATTCGTTCGTACTAACCGTGCTCCTTGGCTGGGGCATGATCAACTACGATCGCTTTCGCGTGCCACGATCGAGAGCTTTGATCAGCTGTGTGGTGGTGTTAGGACTCGCTATGGCCTTCCCCCACCTCAATCCTTCGCGCGTGGTGTGGGCAGAAGTGCTCCCAGCTATTCCGCCAAGCGTGTCCGCAACGCTAGTCGGTTGCATCGGAGGCCTGGCGTTGGGCGCTATCATGGATCACCTTCTGCCACTGGCGCCAATTACAAAAGAAGCGAACAGCGACACCCTAGCAGAATCAGCCGAGCTTGAACCAGAAGGGATTTCGTTAGATCGAGTTCCAGAACCGGTTACGCCAGCGCTAACGAAAACAGATGCGGAAGTTGCGGAAACGACTGAAGTCGCAGAATCTACCCCTGAGCAGACTCTAATGGATGAGTCCCTAGAGGATCCAGCAGAAGAACGGAAAGTGGCATATGGTGCGTTCTCCGAAGATCAAGCAACAACGGGCAGCGTTTCTGCCAGCCTGGCTCTGGTGGGAGCCGCGATGGGATTCAAGGCAGTTGCAATGATCTTTATCCTGACCATCGTTCACTATCTGCTCTACAAATTGGCTTCGCAAGTTCTTCTGGCCGAAAAACGGTCATCTGGAAGGTGGCCTCCAGCTCTATTTGTTTTTGGCGCTGCCGTGCTACTACTAACTTTCTGGGCTCCAGCTCACGAATGGGTCGACAGGATGATCCAAGGACCGTTCTAAGTAGACCGCCCTCTAGCTACACTCGGAAGAAGTTCAGGCACTTGAGGAGCGAGGTAAGTGCCCAACCTGAGCAGGCAATCGCCGGAGGCTCGTTGTTAAACGATTTTGCACGTGGAATAAGCTTCGAGCTTTTCAATGCACACCTGCGAATCTCTCAGAGAGGGAGATCCGAAATTCTTTACGACTTCCACTACGATCAAGAGCTTCACCGTCCTGGTACACCTGCAACAAACTGAGACGACTAATTCGCTGCAGTCAAATTATCCAGCACCGCCATCGATTGCTTCAGGCTGGGATCCATTTGCAGAGCTTCCGCGATCATCCCTTGGCCTTCTGCGGTCTGCCCCTGACGCAGCTTGAATATGCCAATATTGTGAAGTGCTGCGGCGGGACCGATGGCTTTCTCGAACAAGGGCCTAGCCTCACCATATTGTCCTTGCGTTGCAAGCACGACTGCTAGGTTGACTGAGCTAGTGCGATGTGCTGGATCAACGCTTACCGCTTCACGCAACGCCTGCTCTGCTTCAGGGAGTCGCCCCGCGGAATAGAGGAAGTAGCCGTAGTCGCAAAGTACATTTACGTTCTGTGGCGACTCCGCCAAGGCTGCGGCATATTCCCGCTGCGCCGCGTCGGTCATCTCACGTCGGTCATAGAGTACCGCCAAGGAATGCGCGACTCCGGGTTGATTCGGGTTTAACTGCCTGACTTTCTCGTAGGCCGCAATTGCTTCGGCATCCATCGCACGCTCTTCAGCCAACTGCGCAGTCGCTAGTGCGATTTCTAACTCCTGATTCTCTGGGTTTGCTAACGCGGGCCTCTGTGATGCAGATGCTTCTGCGGGCTCAGCGGAAGTTAGCATCTGCGGAACACTTTTCAATCCAGATGTGACCGATGCACATCCGCACGAGCCTGCCACGATTAGGGTCAAAACAAAACCAAGAGTGTGATGGAGCTGTACGATGAGGAAGTCCCTATTAGAAAGCCGTTTCTTCTGTTAGAACGTCAATTGGCTAGAAGATTCCGCCGCCTCCGAAACCTCCGCCTCCGAAACCTCCGCCTCCGAAACCTCCGCCCAGGCCACCACCGAATCCACCTTGTCCACGGCCGCGACGTCCGCCGCCACGATTGCCTTGGCCAAAGCCTTGGAACTGACGATTGAAGATGATCGGTGCTTCAATTCCTCGAACACCAACACTCCTATCCTCGGCAAAGATCACCCAGTCAGCAGCATCAGTCACTCCACCAGCCATCAGATGTCGGACGACCAAGTCGCGACGATTGGCCTGCAGATCTGCAGTTCGCTGAAGAGCTTCTTCATAGCTCTCGCCCTGCTTTAATGCGACTGGCTCTGCCTCCAACACGATCCAGTTCGGATCTTGCAACATCACGCCTGTGAGACGATCGACGTGATTGATCCCGTCAGGACCGAGCTGATCGCCACTAGAGAACCATTCATTGCGCGGTATTACCCACTCGCTCTGCTTGGCACCTGCCCACTGGGACTCACGCCAAGCGGTCACGTATGCACCGGGCGGAGCCGGCACTGCTTCGGCGGGCATTTCTTCCGCACAACGCTGCCAATTCGCGAGCGTCGCTCCAGGGGTCGCCGCTCCAGCTGTACTTGGTAAGCAGCTTACTGCACCATAGTCTGGACAATAATCAGGACTCGTACGACACACCTTGTTCGCAGCACACCCTACAAGCAACACCAAAGCTGCGAGGCATAGAAGCTGCCCAGACGCATTCATGGCGAAGCGGCTGATTGTTTGCACTAAATGAAACTTCTTCATCGCCCCACCTCGCTAGTCATCATTCTGGGAGTCACGTAAGCGGGAGATTCTAAGACTGGCAATGGTCGACCACTACTGTGGCCAGGCATGCCGATAATGTACTTTTGCTCAGAGCGGCGAAAGGCCTTCATGCGTTGTGGATTACCTCGCACCGGAGTTCGATAGTCTTCTGCAATTCTTCCTTCAATAGCGCCTCGAAGGTAGAAGTCGAGGTCATCCGGTTGGAAGACATCACTTCCAGGTACTGGCAGCGTCGCGCCTGCACCAAGTGGTGAGACAAGGTAAGGAGTCACGACCACCAAGAGCTCCTGCTCTTGGTAGCTGGTTTCGTTGTTGGCAAAGATATTTCCGATCAACGGCATATCACCTAGAAACGGAAGTTTTGCTGAGCTGTTCACCATCGAGCTCCGAATCAATCCAGCAAGTGCCATCGACTCGCCGTCTCGCAACTCGACTGTCGAAGTAAAACTGCGAGTAGAAAGGCTCGGTGGCTGACTGGGATCATTCGCCGCAGCTCCACCGCCTGCCCCTGCTCCGCCACCAACACCGCCGATTCCACCGGCCGCTCCGCCGCCATTGGAAGTTTCTGAAATCGTGGATTGAAGCTGCAACCTGATTCGGTCTCCATCGGTGACTGTGGGCATCACCGCCAACTGAATTCCAAACGGAACGAAACGAATCGTCTGGTTCACGGCTGCGACGGTAGAAGTGGATTCCAGAATCGGAAACTGACCACCAACCAAGAAGTTAGCTTGTTGTCCGCTCAAAGTCGTCAGATTTGGCTCGGAAAGCGATCTCGCCAACCCTAAACGCTTGAGTGCATCAAACTGCAAGAAGAACTGATTCGTTTGAAAAGTCAGCTGTCCGACCCCAGTGGACTGGCTGAAAGTAATATCATCCATGGTGTCACTGTCATCACCAAAACGAGCCGTCGAGATCAGACTCCGACCGGAGTCACGAACCACCTCTGCCAAAGTCACTTTCAACATCACTTGATGGACTCCAGCGATCTCCAACATATTGACGATGCGGCGATTGATGTTATTCGCGTTGTTACCCGTTACGTTATTACCTGAAAAGATGTTGTCCAATCCGCCAGCATTCACCACTTCGTCGATCGAGAACCCTTCCACCGACTGGAATGAACTCGATTGAACGGCGCCGGGCTGGAATAGGTTGTTCCCCGCCCGATTCTGTGCTGCGGCTGGCACCATTGTTGCCGACTGATCAGTTTGCTCCTCGGTCGGCAGACTCTGCGACACAATGCGGACGATGTTCGTCGCTTCTTCGATGTCCTTCGCCTTGCCGCGAACTACAACTTGGGCACCTACATAGCTCAGATCCACGACGCTATTGGGAAAGCCACGATTGATATCGCGTTCGAGGTTCTCCAGCAGAATATCGTATTGTCGCGATTGCTCAGGATCCTCCGCGACTCGCACTAGGTAGCTCAAAACCTCGGGTTCGTTGGGGCGATCCGGGCGATTGAACCAGAGATTTAGGACCGTAGATCCAACTGTCTTGCCAGTCAGACTGATTTCTGTTTCGGTAATGTTCAGAACATCAACAATCTCAGGATCACCAATCTGATCCCGAAACGGAGCTTGACGAAATCGCATCACCGTCGGCCTGCCCATCGTGACATCCAACGTTTGTTGCGGATCGACTCGTTCGATGAGGTAGCGTTGCTCTTTGGCAAGCGTTTCATCACGGAGTTGGAGACTCGTCGCGTCCGAGCCCGGTGCTCGCCGGATGGATGGACTTGATCTCACAACGGCTTCGACTTGAGGAATGCCAGCATTGGCATCCTGTGCCGATGCGATAGCGAGCAATTGCGTCAACATCCAGCCCTGGATGCCCAACAGCATCATAGCCAGGACGGAGTTTCGCATTCGGCGTTGGCCAGTCATGCATCATCTTCACTAAGCGCATTTCTTCCCTAGAAGTCGGGCGACCAACCCCAACACCTTTGACAGGTATCGGAACCAGCGATAGTGAAGTTGAAGCAATTATCCCGATGCTACGCAATTTGCAGGTTCTGCCGAGATCCTGACTGTTTCCAGGCCACGACGAGGCATCGAGGATTCTTGGGAGCTTCGGCCTATACGAGCCTGGGAGGATTTCGTCGCTCGCCCCTCGCGAGTGCGAGGCTTCCTTTAGTAGCTCTAGCATCCCACCAGTCGCACTCAGGCACTAAGAAGACCACGATGCAAGAAGCCGTTACTGACCCCAAGCGGATTTCGCTCATCCCACCTAGAACGCTCCAGATGCTGCTCCTTGCCGCGTTCGTCGTGGGCGTTCCGATTTGGACCATCATCTCCGCCACCACCTGGAATCTCCTCATCAGCCCGCGCAATTCACTCCGCTGCCCGCACTAAGGCACCTTTCTCTGCTTCAAACGAACGCACTCCATCTTTCAACGCCCAGCCGCAGTCGCCGGCTTGCTTTGGTCTGACAGCTGTGGTCAATGCGTGCAGCTCGCATGCAAAACCTCCCCTTTCATTCTTTTTTGGGGGGGACGTAACTTGCTTCCGATTTTCCCCCGCGCGGGAAGCAGACGTTAGCCTGTTTTCAGGCAGCAGTTATACTGGTGCTTTACTTTCTAAAGGTGCCAAAGAATGAAAGCTCGACGCGGTCAGGCTCTAATTGAGTTCGCCATCATCTCCTTTGTCTTGTCTGCCATTCTTGCTGGCTTGCTAGGAATTCTCGTCCTTGGGCTGGGCTCCTTCCAAAACAACATTGCATCCGAGAATGCAGGTAGGATTCTTGACGGGAATGCAGTTCTAATCGAACAGAATTTTCGCAATCACTTCAGCGATCCAATTGATCCTGACTACTTCGATCCAGCTCAGGATTTTGAGAATATCACCGCACGGCAGGTGTACCGGTTCCTCAACGAGTATCCGATTGATGCTGACGGAAGAGTTCTCTACGACGAGACTTGGCTGGTAATGACACCGACCGAGTATTTCACAAGTCGCGACGACGACGACAATCCACTGAATGTTCCGGAGATCAATCTATCCCTACTCGGCCAATATATTTTCGATCCTGATCTGATTCCGGACGAGGAAACGGAACAAGGCGCTTATCGGTTCCCTGGCGCCGTGGTTCGAAATGCTGCGAATCAGCAAACTGTTTTGGTCCCCATTCTTCCAGGACCTGGAAGCACCGGCATTGATCGGACGTTTCATATAACGTCAACGAACAGCAACGACTTTTACCCCGTGAGCCAAGATTGGGTCGCGCCAGTCACTATTGGCCGGACAGCAGATGGAAGTGGCTTTCGGGTGAACATGTTTCATCCCTCCCAACCAGCTTCTACGATAAACATGAACATCGTACGCGATGCTCAAGGAGACATAGTTAGCCAGGCACCCGTTGAGGCAGACGATAATGCGGTCGGAAACTCAATTGGATTGCCACCTACTGATTACACGATGTCGCCAGCTGCCAGCAACAATCCAGCTTTCGGTGCATCCTCTTCACGTGGCGAATACGGACTTGGTGAGTCCTACGCCTTCGTGAAAACAGTCCGCCCCTTCCGAGCCGTATTCGAAACCAGCTCGGTATTCAGAATGGGTGCGCAGCTCAACCCGATCCTCGTCAAGTATGAAGCAGACGAAACGACTATTCCGTTTCCTACTCTGGAAAATGAAGACGTAGCTTTCACGAACCACACAACGGATGTCGCCGTCGATCCATTCGTCAATCCAGCTGCTTATGAGAATCGGGGGGATCAAGTCTTGAATTTTGACCAGCAAGTCATAGACAGGAATGGTACAGATTTAAAGCGATTCTTCGAAACCGGAATCACGATCGATCCGCCAGCATCCGCGGACAACGACTTTGTCGAGAACGTGCTTTGGCTACTTCCCAATGATGACGGCGTCTGGCGCGTGAGTGTTTCAGCAGAGTTCCAGATCTTCGACGACCCGTTAATCTCAAGCGACGATGCATATGATTGGGCTGAGCCTCATGAGCTCGAACTTCGGCTTTATAAAAATGGAGCATTCGAAAGACTCATCACCAGACAAGTGGTCACAGACGATCTGTTTGATCCGGCGGATGCTGAGCGGAGAGTAGTTCTGCAAGGTGATGTTCTAACCGACGCTGTGGAAGGAGAAATATTACAAGTCAGGGTATTCACTAGCCGCCCAGCAAGTGCAACTGACCTCTATGAGGTTCATTTGACTGGCACTCCAGAAAATAACTGGTTGACCTTCGAACGTGTTCAGGATTAGCAGAAGTCAGTCCGAATGCTGAGATTTGTTTTTGCGACAAAAGATTCGCCTTGCTACCTATGCTCAGATTCATCCACTCGCGGCTCATCCGGGCCTTATTCTCGATCCAGCGGATACCTGAAACGCCTCCTCCGCTTCAGGCTGAGCATATCGAAGGCGCGCAGCTACTGGTGAATCGGGAAGCCCTCTTGCGTGAGCTGCCTGTCGGCGGCACGGTGATGGAATGCGGAGTCGACGAAGGACTCTTCTCACGCCAAATCCTTGAGATCACCAAGCCGCACAAATTGCTTCTTGTCGACCTGTGGGGAGATCGAAGATTCAACACAGATAAACTCATGAAGATTCGGTCTGATCTGTCGAGTCAAATCGAATCGGGACAAGTGCAAATTGAGCGTCAAACCTCCGTCGAAGCCTTGGAGGCCTGCGAGGACGGAAGTCTAGATTGGATTTATATCGACACCGACCACAGCTACTCCACGACACAATCCGAACTAAAGCTCGCCGCGCAAAAGGTAAAAGCAAGTGGTTACATCTGCGGCCATGACTACACCATCGGCTCCTGGCCCAGCTACCATCGCTACGGAGTCATCGAAGCCGTCAACCGCTTCTGCGTCGAACAAAACTGGAAGTTCGCCTATCTAACCCATGAACCAAACCGCAACCTAAGCTTCGCACTGACAAGTGCCGCATTTAGCACTGACAATGCGATCGGTGATGAAAAAAGAGAAAGACACGAAAGAAGATGAAGTCGAGTGACACGGCAGCGGCCTGTACTTTTGTCGACCCTGCCGATAATGAGGAACTAAGACTCCATGGCGACGCTTGGCTAAACCCAAAGACAAACATGCCTGTTGCGCACGTCGTGGATGGTATACCACGCTTTGTAGATGCAGACGATGACTACGCTGAGAACTTCGGATTCCAGTGGAACACATGGGAGAACGAATTAAGCGAGAAAAGAGGTTCACAGCTACCCATCAACAAAACCCTCCGAGACCGAACCAAATTCGAACTCTACGAGACCCGAGGCAAAACCATACTCGAATGTGGTATGGGCGGTGGCGATGACACCGAAGTTCTTCTAGAGTTCCCATTCAAGGAAATTCACTCCTTTGACCTAAGTAGATCAGTGCATCGTGCGGCGAAACACCTTACGGACCCGCGACTCACGATCTCGCAAAGTTCGATCTTTTCGATTCCCTATAAGGACGAATCGTTCGATTTTGTGTTCTGCCATCGCGTTCTACAACACACACCGGATCCTGTTACAGCCCTGAGGGCAATCTGCAAAAAAGTGAAACCTGGTGGTATCCTGTTTGCACACTCGTATAAGGCTTCGGTTGTTCACCTCTGGGAGTGGCGTTACAAATATCGCTGGTTCACCAAGAGAATTCCGCAAAAGTGGGTGTATTTCTACGTTCAGAAATTCGGCTTTAGCCTTCACCGCATAAACCAACTTCTGTACCGCATACCCGGGATTAACGCGCTCGCGTACGGTTTCATACCTTTCTATCACGTAAAGCAAGCCGGAGACACCAAACGCATTGTAGAGCTTGAAAAACTGATTACGTTTGACGCATTAACCCCCAAGTACGACAAGCCGATGTCAAGTAGAACATTCCGCAATATCATTACCAGTGAAGGGTTTTCTATCGAACACATTAGAGATCCAATTGGCTCCCCAATCTTTTGCACCGCTGTCAAGAACCTTTCGTCGGCAGCCGCATAATTACCTTGTCCTGGATTTCTTTCTGCTGGCCGCTCCGATGCTTCGCGGTAACTTTGCGAAGAACAATTTCTTGTGCAGGCTCCTGCCAATTCCAGACTTCCAGCGCACTGTTTGCGGCAGGAAACGTCCAGATATGTTGGGGCGGATCGAGAATCGCATCAAATACTGGCAATGAACGATTCGATGGATCCTTCAGAACGAACTTCATGAGAAGTGATTGGAACAAATGGGATTGCCGAGTATCGAATCTTCTTTCTCCAAACTCAGCTTGAAGCTGCGTTAGTCCGTCTTCCGAAGTCAGCGTTTTTGTTCGACTTAGAATATCGACGCTAGTGCAGGAGCCAAAACAATCCACGACCATCGGGTCGGGATCTGCAAAGAAAAGGCGTCCTTGTGCAAACTGAAGATCGAATGGGGCCATCTGGCTTGGCACAGCCTGATAGACTCGCCCACTCTCGCCCACAATCTCGATTTGGAAACGCTGACAAACTGGCGCATCGAACCATGCCAGCGTTGGAACTACAGGGTTTAATAGGCAGCCTGTCACAAGGAAGAGAACGAAGACTGCGTGGTGCTTGAGACGGAATAGCTTTTTTGTTGCGTAACGAGGAATCTGCAAAACCGCAATGATCATGACGACATCCAACACGATCCACTTCCAAAAGAATATTCCGCTAGACGCGAAGATCGCGATGTGCATTCCAGCTGCACTGGCAAGTGCAGTCACCATGAGCAGCCGGCTTGAAAAATACATCAGGGGAACAAGCTCAACAAGCAAAGCAAATAGCATAAGCACGGAGCCAGCAACTGAAACGCACATTACGATGTTGGTGCGAACATCCTCAGGAACCCCAAAGCAAAGCCAGCTATTCTGATGAATAGCTCCTTGAACGAGATTCTCAATCTCGTTGTGCTGAAGCCATCCAATCTCAAGTTTGCCAATTGCTGGACGCAAGTAGTGCATGGCCAAGACCCAAATACTTCCCCAGAGGAAGTGATTGGAACGCCACAAGGAAAAGCGAGCACCGAAAACATAAATTTGGGCCAGAAGCAAGACGTCGATTAATGGCGATTTATCTGTCCACGAAAAGGACAAAGGATAATTAAGATGCCCGATCACAATTCCTAGCTGCGTGAGGAAAAAGCCCAAGAACATCGGACGCCAGGCTGAAAGAAGAGCAAGCACTACAATCCCAGCACGATCAGCAAGATGGCTCTGATTTACGAAATAGTTGTACTCGTAGACAGAAAATGGCCACGCAAGAACGAAAATCGTAGGGATCACAATGACTCTTAAATCCGGAAACCCAGGGCGATAACCACATCTCCAATTGACACGCCAAAGAAGAACTGCAGTCAAAACAGACTGAGACAGCATGAGAATTCCCCAAGTACTTCGCGCGGCGGTAGCGAACATCCAAGGTGACAGACAAGTCTCACTGGTTATCATTCGACTGTTGCGAAAGACGAGCGCATAGACGACGAGCAAAACTGTAAATATAAGTAGCCGCGAAAAGTCTTTTGCAAGCACCCAGACTTGCAAAAGTCGGGGGGGACTGAGACGCGGCTGTGCCTCGCTACAAAGATCAGACATCATTCATTCGTTTCATCAGAATGCCCTGCCCGGTTGTCAGGTGAATGATTGTTTTCTGAGGAGTGCTTGCACAGAATTCATCACATGCCTTCTTAGCTCCGGGGCACCATGTTGAGCCGTAATCATCGCATACGATCATTCCTCCAGGTACTAAGCGAGGATAGAAGAACTCAAGGCTCGCCAATGTGGGCTCATACAAGTCAACGTCTATATGCACCAATGAGAACTGACGCCCCTCAACTTCAGGAAACCGCTCTGGTATCCAGCCTGGGTGATACTGAACAATCGATTCAAAACGCTCGAGTTTCTTCTTCGTTCGAGGAAGGCTGCAAGTTAGATCGCTTTTCTTCCAGGTATAGGCTCGATCATCGGTAACCTCGTCGTCCACAGTTGGATCGGAGAGCCCCTCGAAAGAATCGAAGCAGTGATGCAGAAAATCTTTTTTCTTTTCACGCGTTCTGCAAATCTGAAAACTTGTGGCTCCCTCAAATACGCCGCACTCGGCAGTATCACCCGGTAGAGTTGCAGTAGCGGCGGCAATACTGGACATCACAAATCGCCGCTCGTGAAGACGCCATTCTGCCGAATCATACTCCTTGAACCGCTTCAGGTACACATCCTCGTTCTCGCACCAATCAAGATAGCCGTTATACAAGCGAAATCCCCAGCGTCGAGCGAGTCCATCGAGAATCTCGTATCGCGCCTTCGCTCGGTTGTGACCGGATGAAAAAATTGCGGAAAGGAATAGCTTAAACACGGTTTGGATTTCAGTTTTAATGATTCGTTTTTAGGTGTACTTAATTGCCCTGCTGGAAGTACGCCATGCCAACAAGCACCACCACAATCCCTGCGCGGCGACTATTGATAGCGCGGAAGCAAAAACCCCGTATGTGGGGACAAATGCTAACCCAACAAAGACTTGTAGAAGAAGCGAACAGTAACTAGCAACCATTAGAAAACGGTTGTCCATCCGCGCCGCAAGCAAAGAGCGCATCCACAATAGTGGTGTCGGCAGGTAGGCCAGAATCAGAATCTGCGTGGGTATAACGGCGGAAGCGAATTTGTCGTCAAACGCCCACGGAATGATATACGGACATACTATGACCGCCAGGATAATTCCAGGAATTACGGCAGCAGCCAAAGCAATTGTGACGTTCCGGAGAAAACGACTCGTCTGTTCGTCTTTCGAAGCGATCATATGGGAAAGCCTGGGAAACATCACCTGCTCCACCGGTCCAATTAAGAGGCTAATCTGAGACGTCAAGCGACGGGCTAGATCGTAAGACGCAACTGTTTCAGGGAGCGACAAGGATCCGAGTATGACAACATCCAACCTGTTGTTGAGGCGACCAGCAATCGAAGAAAGCATGGTTGTTGTCAGAAGTGCGCGCTGGCAAAGCAGAGTTGGAAAGATCAGTCGGCGGACTCTTGGGTAGCGAAAGCTGATACCAAGAGAAATGAATGCATCACGAAGCAATGCGACCATGGCTACTAGTTTAACCACCCATGAAAAGATGATTGCCATTGCGACGGTCGAGGCTGAAGGAATGGAAACCAAGACTCCGACTACTATGGCGAGCTGTAGAACAGCTGAAATTCCTCGCCAGACAGCGAGAGTGCGAAACTTTCCCGCGAGCTTCAGTACAGTTCTTGAAGGTTCATCTGCGGACATCAACAAAGGTTGAGCCGCAAGGATTAGGAATAGGACTATTGATTCTGGTGTCCTTGCATAGTACGCCGCTGCAGGCCACGCTGCCCCCACCAGAATCAAAGACGTCAGGAGCCCACCGAAAAGCTCTAGTAGGAAGCACCCACCTACAAGCGCACTTGCTTGATTCATCCTTCCTTTTGCTTTGAGCTTTGGAAGAACGATCGTCATCACCTCCCAAACTCGAAAATCCAGAAAGGCCGACGCAACGAATGTCCACCCGAGCGCCATTCCTAGCAAACCGAACTCTTCCTTGCTTAGGAAACGTGCCATTAGCGTGACCTGAGCAAGCATGGCGAGACCATCAACTAGATTCGCGACGCCCAACTGGCCAGAGGCGGCAACGACAGGGTGCCTTCTAGACCATGCCCTTTGCGGTTGGGAAATGTTCGCACCGGAATTCACTGAATAGAATCCTCACGAGATGCGAATTGATCAAGAATACGTTTCGCACGTTTCTTCCAGGTGTACTTATTATGAACCAGATTCGAAGCATTGCTCCCAAGATGTCGACGCAAGTTGGGGGAATCAAGCCGATCCAAGGCGTGACACCAAGCCTTTACTGATTCCGGATCCACTAGTAGCACGTGTTGATTGTCTTCGATAACTTCGGCAATTGCTGGCAGGTTCGAAATTACGATTGCTTTTCCAGCATCCATGTACTCGAACAGCTTCATTGGCGAAATCCAACGCGCGATATCACCTCCCCCGTAAGGTGAGATTCTTCTTTGGTAGGGAGCAACCAGAACATCAAAAGCGGCAAGGTAGCTTGGCACTTGATGAGGAGGAACAAATCCGTGAAACTTTATATTCCGAACATTCGTAGCCAACGCGCTCACACGATTCAGATCTGATGGCTCCCCGCCCACAATATGGAAGTCATATTGTGGGCGTAGGCACGCAATTTCGATCAACTGCTCGGCGCCACGGCCAGGATACAAATGGCCACAATAGCCAACCTTTAATCGCCCATCACCATCGAGCGACACTGGCTCAACAGATGCATAGTTAATTGGGCTCACTGCATCTGGTTCAACGCTTATCGGGACCCCCAATGCTCGTTTAGATTGAACTGCATCTGCGAGGGCATGTGTAATCGCAATGACAGCTTTCAGATTCTTGTGCTGCAGCAAACGAGCCTCAAGAAAACTGTTTACACCATCGCGCGCAGCATGCGTCTCGTAAATAGTTGGTGCGTTGCGAGCACAACTTAGTAAGCTCAGCAAGTGCCTACCGTAGACAAGATCCGGACCCTGCGACGCAACAAGCGAGCGAAGCTGCCACGCGTACTTCAGTTCGCGGCCTATTCTGGTTCGTCTCGGAACGAGTCTCTGAATGCGTACTCGCTGATCAACTCCGTAGTAGTCCGCCAATTGTTGATCTGGAACCGTACTATCTCCCACATAGCCATACAGAACAACGTCATGACCAAGCTCAGCCATAGCTGAAGTCATTCGCATCACGTGAATGCTGTTCGCCTGACGTGAGGGCAAATAGCTGCCTGAGAGATATGCTATTTTCACGTGACCTCTGCTTTGCCATCTAAGCTTGCAGGGGTAAGCCCTGGTGGAAAATGAATACCGTAGCTTCTCTTAAGTGCGAGCATCGGCCAGTATTGAGCCCCAACCTTTCTGAAACTCCTAGGCATCCCAAATCCGCTCTTTACTCGATCCAGTATGCTCGTGGGTAAGTCATTTTGATAAGCTGCTCGCAAAACACCTTTCGGCCCGGTGGTGAAACGAATTCCCTCTGGGATGCGAAAGGCGAACTCAACGACCTCTTTTGCCAAAAACGGAACCCGCACCTCAAGAGAAACTGCCATCGAAGTGCGGTCGACCTTGGGTAGCAAAATGTCAGGCAGGTACCGATGGAAATCCAAATACTGAAGTCGCGTGCGCATCGGTAGTTCCGGCCTCCAATATTCGCGCCATGCCCAAAGATCATCGTACTCGTCGGACAAGCCAAACTCTCGGGCATAGGGGCGTTTCTCACCACGCGATAACCCTGCCATTCGCTTCAGGTAAAGATTGAGAGTCGGCGCTAGGTGCAGCGCCAAGTAATTCATCGCTTTCCGCGGCAACCGCCCATGTGTAAACCTTTGTTTCGTAGACTCCCACCAGTCGAAGAGCCTTACCGAAACACGACTTCTATCCGTAACCTGTTGGTATCTTGCGTAGCCTCCAAACAATTCGTCTCCTCCGTCGCCCGATAAGGCGACGGTCACGTGCCGCCGCGCCTCTTTCGCTACCGCGTGCGTCGGAAAGGCGGACGTATCTGCGAAAGGATCATCGAACCAATCAGCCAGCTTCTCAAAGTCGATCGCAGTCGCTGGTAGTTCAGCCTCGAAATGCTCCGTTCCAAGATATTCTGCCACTTCACGAGCAAATGGCAACTCGCTCGCTTCACCTTCAAACCCCATGGAAAACGTGTTGAGTTTTGATGTCGCTCTTGCACCTTCGTAAGCCAAAACACTTGAGTCCACGCCGCCTGACAGGAAACATCCGACTGGGACGTCCGAAACCAACTGGTCGCTTACAGAGCGTCCCAACAACTCCCGGAGTTGTTCTTGTGCCCCATCAAAAGTCAATATTTCGTCTGGTGTATAGCTCAGTTCCCAATAGCAACTTGGAGCCGAAAGTCGCTTGCTTTCTACCTCAAGCTGGATGCTGTGTGCCGGGCGGAGAAGCGCAACGTTCTTTAAACCTGTCTTGGGCGCTGGGATTGCATGATAAGTCAGAAAATCATAGTAGGCTTCGGGATTTGGTTGCAGCTGGCCTTCAAACAACTCTTGAATGGCCTTAATTTCTGATGCAAAAACAAAGTGATTCTGGTCCCAGAAATAATAGAGAGGTTTGATTCCAACTCGATCTCTCCAAAGCAAAATCCGCTGTGAACGCTGATCGTAGATGACGATTGCAAACATTCCATCCACGTGATCGACGAAACGCTCGCCCCAATGCAAATAGGCGTTCAACAGGACTTCCGTGTCAGATTCAGTTTCGAACCGGAAACCATGCGATTCGAGTGACGATCGCACATTTTTGAATCCGTATATTTCTCCGTTGAACATCAGAACAACTTGTCCGTCTTGGCTAGCCATAGGCTGGTTAGATCGCTCGTCGAGATCGATCACAGACAAGCGTCGGAACGCAAGATTGACTTTATCGTTGCTCCAGAATCCACCTGCGTCGGGCCCCCTGTGCCTTAGACGCTCCGCGGCTTGAGGATATCGATCCGTTACAAGTGTTCCTCCAACGAAGCCACACATCACACAAGACTCCCAGTAGCAACACTACCCTCTGGCGGAGCCACGGATTCTTCAATCAGTTCTTCCCAGCAAGCTCCGATCGAGTGCAAATCCAAGTTTTCCTGAATCCAAACTTTCGCACGACTTGCTCGACTCTTGCTTGTCTCGCTTTCCGAAAACACCTCTCGTACCGATGCGGCGAGTTGCTCTGAATCGCCGACGGGGGCGAGCCAGCCTCGACCTTCTGCCAACAGTTCGCGGGGGCCAAAGTCGCAGTCTGTGCTGACGACTGGCACACCCAACGCCATCGCCTCTGCAATGACATTGGGTGAGCCCTCATGATCGCTGGTCATGACGAAGCAATCCGCCATTCCAATCCAACTAGGCAAGTCGCGCCGAAATCCCAAAATAGTCACATGCTTGTTAAGCCGCAGCTCCTCAATTTGCTGCTCCACAGCATCACGAATGGGACCATCACCACACCAATATGCCTTCACTTCGTGCCCGTCGCGAATAAGCGCCTGCACCATCTCAAGGAAAACGTCTGGACGTTTTTGTGGATGAAGTCGTCCAGCTGCAACAATCTTGAACGTTTCCGAATTGGCCATTTCTGGCAGATCCGTCTTTTGCTTTGATGCATCAATCAGCTTCTGAACATCAACTCCGTTTGGAATCATTGCGGCGCGGTTTGATAGACTTGGCCAGCGTGCCTGCACCTCGCTTTGAAGATTGGCGCTATTGGCGACGATCGCCGAAGCACTTGCGATATTGCGATCCAGCCATCGCCATCCCCATCGCTGTAGGAAGCTCTCCTGTCCTTTTGCGATATTGCCTGAGATGCGCGCGATCCAACGCGAGCTTGTTCCGCGAACTGCCTCACCGACAAACTGCCCAGTAAAGGAGCCGTTGGAAATCACGGTATCCACTCTCTCTTCAATGAGAAGTTTTCTGAGTCGCCTGACGGTGCGGAATGCATGGCCAAAATGCCGGTGATGCAAGGCCGTGACCGAAACCGAATCTGGACACGGATATGTCCTGATATCCTGAAACAGCACGAGCGAAACACGCAGGCCAGCCTCCGCTAGGAACAAACAAGTATTGCTCGCCCAACGCTCAGCACCTCCATCCGCCAGAGTGTTGCTCACGATACAGACATGCTGAGTCATGATGCCCCCTCGAGATTCGGAGGCGTCAGCAGTTTCTCCCACCAACGGATCAATTCAGCAGCTGTCAGTTCAACGTCGAAGTGCTTGTGAACAAGACGCTTGGCTTCTTTCGCCATTTCGTTTAATCGCCGTGGCTCCTCCATCAACCCCGTTACAGCCTCACCCCAGACATCAACATTGTCCGCTGGTAATATTCTTCCTGACTCGCCATCACGAATCAGCTCTTTGATTCCCGGTGTATCTGTCGTTAAGCAACAACATCCCGCAGCGGCAGCTTCTTTCACCACGTTCGGAAGTCGTTCCGCAGCATGACTCGACGGAAGTAGGAAAATGCTCGCTTTAGCCAACTCTTCCGCGAACTCTGAGTGGGAGACGTGCCCAAGTAGAAAAACGCTTCCCTCGAGCTTCCACTCTTGGATTCGCCGGCTCAGCACTTCTTGCAGCGGCCCTGAACCAACAATGACCAATTCGATATCTGGATATCTAGTTCGAAGCTTTCGTGTCAGCTCAAGCGTAAGCTCGACACCCTTCTCGGGAATAAGCCTTCCGGCAAACAACAGACGCTTCGAAACGGTAGATTTGCCGCTTTCCAAATCTCGCGAGAACTTGCTGAGAGAAACTCCCTGGTGAACGACCTTCACTCTGCTCGCTTCAACGCCACGAGAACAAATCGCTGCATTATTCGCCGATGCCCAGCTGCGGACACCTAGTGCGCCATTTTTTGCGATCTGGAAGCTCATGGGAAGAGCCATCTCGAGGTCGTAGGCACTCAGGCCAATCGTAAATGCCTGATCTGGCTGCGATTCCGCCAAGAGCCATCCCAGCATCGACGGGACATGCCCCCAATACAGATGAACCATATTGGGCTTCGCTCTGCGAACTTCTTCCATTAACTCAAAGCAACGAAGAGACCAAAACAGACAGGCGAGAAGCTCAATTGGGCGACTTGCCAGATCCCGAATCAGTCGCCACCACAGCCGAAAGGCGAGTGTCGGCTGCATAGCTGCGCGTATCAAACCACGTACTGGTGACATCCAATCAGCATGCTTGGCCGGAATGGATTCGACTTGTTGCTGTTCGGTTACTTGTTCATGGTCGCTCCGTTTTGTTCGAATCGTGCAGACTGACAAATCGATTCCCTGCCGGCGAAGCTCAGCTATCTCGACAGATGCGAATGCTTCTGAGGGGACAGGGAACGCCATCGTCACATACCAGACGCACTTGACCGAGTGTTCTCGCCCAACGTCACCGCTCCTCAATCGATCTTCACTTTTCGCTTCATGGTTCGATTCAGCAAGAAGCTCTCCCTTGGTCATTGGTGAAGCCCTCGTTCAGTCGCAGAGGCGGAAGCAGGAGCCGCAGCACTATGCTTTCGTTTAAGAAGCAAAACCTCGAAGGCTAGTTTCCTCGCTCCACGCGTGAGGCCGAGACCGCGGGCAATGGCTCGAATGAATCCGAACCAGACGAAATGGAACATCTGCATGTTCTTGTGCGCGACCAATTTGCATGTCATTGGTAGCTGCAGTACGAGCAAGAGCACAACAAGGGCGAGCGCAGCCATGCGGCCAACTGCCCAAGGTGTCGCAACGAGTGAAGCACAAGCCAAGACTCCGAGCGGCGGCTGCAAGTAATCCAAGATTCCAGCGTAGGAATCGCCGCTCATCTTGGTGGCGTGCTGGCGATAGAGTTGGACGCGATAGTAACCTTGGCGAGCTTGCGTTCGCAGATATCGCCAGAAGTTGCGAGGGTGGTGGTGACCAACGCATGACTCTATTTCGAAGCCCATACGATGGCCGGCGGCGCGCATGCGGTATGCTAACTCAGCGTCCTGAGCCAATTTGAGCTCTTCATTAAAGCCGCCGGTTTCCTCGAGTGCCCTCCGACGATACAGGACGTTAAAGGTTGCGAGAAAATCGACTTCGGATTTCATGCGGCGATGCCGAGCCACGATTTCTTCGTGGATGAGCGAAGCAACCAGCGAATCAGGAAAGAGATTCGCATAACTTCCGCCTACACCAGTGATCTCTGGCTCCTTCATCCGAGGAATCAGAATCTCCAGCGCGTCAGGCTCAGCGACGCAGTCGCTGTCGATGAACCAGATCAAGTCCGACTCGGCGGATTTCCAACCTAGGTTGCGGGCGGCGCCAGGCCCCTGCCCTGCCCCTTGGATGACTTGCACAGGATATCTAGCTGCGATCTCAGCCGTTTCATCCGTCGAGCCATCATTGACGAAGATGATCTCGCGCAGCTGCCCGCTCTCTTTCAATGGAACGACCGAATCGAGACAACGCTCAAGAGTCGACGCACAATTGCGTCCCGGGATGACCAGTGTCACCTGGGAAGTTCCTGCGCTAACGGCGTCAGGGTTTGGTTCCGCTTCGGACTGAGTACTCACGATTCGCCTTGTTGACCCTGAGAATGACGAACGCGCTCATCCGCCTGAATATCAAGGCCTGCGCCCGCCGTTGCGTTTCGCAAAGCGTCTCGGCGAATCAGTTCAATCACATCTCGCTTCAGCAGATAATTGCGTCCGTATAGATAAAACATTCCGCCGGTACTGAGCAGCATGAAGGAGTAGAAAACGAGATCTGTTCCACGGCCGATCCCCAGCAGCAAAGCCAAGACTGTGGTAAGGCGAGGAAACAGAATGAGCGTGATGCCAAGCAACCACACGAATTCACGTAAGATATGAATCGGTTGGTGATTCTTGAAATAGGCTCGAACTTCCAATGCCGCCAGAAGCCCCAGAATTGGAATGGCTAACCACTGAAACGGTGTCATTTCCAAAACCTCCCGGCAAGCAACTGGCCACTAATTCGCACTGCATCCCAAGTCGACTGCCCCTTGGCGAGTGTCTCTTTGGTGTACCGAATCGTTACAGGAACTTCCACGTAGCTCAGACCGCGGGCTGCAATCTGATCGAGAATCTCGGAGGCATGTGCCATCCTGGGCTGCCGAATCCGAATCGTTTGGGCAGCCTTTCGCGAGAAGACACGAAAGCCGTTGTGTGTATCCGTCAGCTTAAGCCCCGAAGTCAGACGCGTGAACAAAATGGCGGCTCGCAATAAAGCTCTTCTAGCCAAGGGAATGCTCTCCGCACGGCCAAGGAATCGTGAACCCAAAGCAATATCGACTTCTTCATCCAACACCGGTTTTAACATCTGCTGCAAGTCAGCTGGATCGTGTTGCCCGTCGCCATCGAAGGTGCCGATCGCCTCAGCACCTCGAGAAAGCGCAAAGTCGATACCGGTCTGCAATGCCGCTCCCTGGCCGCAATTGATCGGATGTCGCAACACCCACACTGGCAATGTCTTGGCTACCTCAGCCGTCGCATCGCTCGAGCCGTCATCCACGACTACGATATTGTAGCCCAACGACGTAAGCCCGCCCAAGGTCGTCTTAATCCGAGCCGCCTCGTTGTATGCGGCAACGATAATCCAGATGGCATGACGACGTTCTTCATCATCTTTGAGACTGCTATCTACACTCATTGCGACGAACTCCGCAACCAAGTCTCGCCCGACTCATGAGAAGCCAGTCTTTCTTTCAGTTCAGCAACCCAATCCTCATCTGGCTGGTCATTGGCTTGGGCGGCTGCAAGTGCCTGTTTCGAATACTCGACGGCAGCATCAAGCTTTCCTTGGCCAGCAGCAATGGTAGCTGCTGTATCGAGTGCACCAGAAGATCTGGTGAGTTTCAGGTCGTAGTGTTGCTCGAGCAACTCTTGCGCAGCGATTAGTTCTTGTTCCGTAACCGAGGCTCTTGTCGCCGTGAGCCAAGCGACCTGACGTGCAGCTGAGCCAAGACTTGGTTGCAACATGAGCGATTCTCGAAAGTTGCGCTCGGCATCGTCAAACGCTCCCTGTTTCCTCTCAATCCACCCTAGATTGTAGAAAGCCTCGGCATTTCCAAGCTCACAGGCTTGGGTGAAATAGCTACGAGCCTCATCAAACTCTTTGCGTTTCAAGTAGATAACACCGAGATCGTTGAAGGCCTGACTGTAGTCGGCCTTATTCTCAATAGCTCGCTTATACAGCTTGATGGCGTCATCCAATCGACCAATGTGCAGGAGGCAACCAGCAAGTCCAGCATCGTAAATGGCTACAGGCTCATTGGAGTAGCCGACGGCTTTGATCATTGGCTCCAAGGCCGCTTCTTTGTCGCCCCGCTTGTAGAGAACCTGGCCGAGGCTGTACCAAGCACGAGGATTCACGGGCGATGCCTCGACGGCGGATTGCCAGAGACGTTGGCCACTTTGATAGTCCAAGTTTCGGAGGTGGGTCCGAAAGCCAAGCATGAGCAATACGGCAATCGTCATGGTTCCAATTCCCAGTCGCAAAACGTTCGGCTGCTTACTCGACTCAAGCATCCGTCTCATCAGCGACCAAGAAATTAGTATAACCGCAGCAACAACAAACGCCGACGGCAAATACATTCTGTGCTCAAAAGCCAAGTCTCTGATCGGAACAATACTTGACGTCGGTGCCAGGATAAAAAAGAAAGTTAGCGTCATCCAGCTTGCTAGCCCAATCGCATAACCCGAGGACTCGGCAGTCGCCGCTTCCGCAGGAGATGTCGAAGAAGATTTCGTTGTGGCGATACTTCGGTAATAGCCAAAGAGAGCGGCTGAAATGATCGTAACAATGACTCCACCGAGGCTGAAGTAGATCCAAGGATTCGATTGAACGCGCCAAACGTAATCGAAACAAAGGTCACGTGGCCAAAAGACCAGACCAATGTAGTGCCAAATGATCTCGGGCTGAGTTCGAAGATACTCCCACGATGAGGGGCCTTTCATGCCGAATCCCATCGCACCGCCAGCTGTTTTCACCGGATCGAAAAATCGGCTGACCGTAGGAATGAACCAAAGGAACGGCAACGCCATCAGCAAGTAGGCAAGCCACCGGAGCTTGAGAACGTCCAGCCACTTCTCTCTTGTAACCAAACGATCAAACAGAAGGACGGCCAGCGGAGCAGTTGCAAAGATCTCTTTAGAAAGAAGCCCGATCCACGCTAACAGGCCGATCGCGATACACCCCAGCACGCGCCGACCTTGGATATACAGAAGCATTCCTACCCATACTCCCAAGTAGCCCAGGCTAGCCAACGACTCGTAGCGTTGGACGATATTGGTGACCGCTTGGGTCGTAAGCGGGTGAATCACCCATGCCGTTGAGATGAATGCTCCCAGTACTAGATCTGAATTCCGCAGACTAGGATTAGAAGCTGCTTGCCAATGTTTCCTGAACAGAAGCGCCGTCAGCAGAATACCGCAGAAAAGAAGCAACCCGTTCGTAACATGGATTGCGAGGTTGACAACGTGATAGGCGAATGGGTCGTTCCGCGAGAAGTGCCAGTTGAGGGCAAACGAGTAGAGTCCGACAGGCCGATTATTGCTAAAGAAAGTCGTTGGCGGCCACAAAGACCTTATCCGTTCGTTATCAACAATATTGCCGTAGTCATCAAAGTGGAACACACCATCCAGCGAGCCTTTCCAGACAATGAGCCAAATTGCCGAGGCACACAGAGTAACTCCAAGTATCAGAGGGATACCCGATTTGCTTTCAAGGGAAGCATCGCATTCTATGTTGGGCGCGCTATCGGTGGATGACATACTACTGGCTTTAGGCGTCGAATCGCTAAATCGATCTTTCGTCACGGCTTACGCGGGTAATTAACTCGACTATACTTGCAATACAATTGCATGAAAGACACATTATCGCGGACAATGAGCGGGTCGGAATGTTTGGTCGACTTATAACGATACGAGCGTCAGCAGTGGACGAGGACTGAAGAACCGGCGGCTAGCGGCTTTTTCAATGGAAACCCGAGGCGTCAGCGAGAGATCAACTGCCGTTACAGGCACAAACGAGTCCCTCGCTCACGAACTCTGGCAGCGGGTCAGCGAGTCGACTAAACCAACAATCCGCTACGACAAAGCCGCTCACTTTCCGTATGGTTCAACAGCTCCAAACTAGACTCACTCTATACGCGTTAATATTCCTACCTCAATTATTTTGCTCACACCTACGTTTGCTTCCACGATGTGACTTACTGCTTTCACTTTTGGAATGGCGACTCGCCAGGGACGAACTGCTTCGCGAACTTCGACAACGCGAAAATCCTTATCCAGAAAAAAGACGTCGATTGGAAAACGCATCCAAAAAGTGTGGATCGAACTACAGTTTCGCAACAAGACTCCAGTCTTCCCTGGCATACTTGTGACAAACTGCAATCCGACGAATCGCTGCCAAAACCCATTCGCCTCGTGAACGTCGGCGAGCAACAAGGAATCGTTTTCCGTAGCAACCCAACGACCAATCCTTGGAAATCTCATTTTCAAATCTCAAAACCCAAACCCCCGTCCAATCACGCTATCGAGAGCCTGGACAATCTCGTAAAGGATCGGTCCCAGAGCCGCAATCATGATGCCGGGCAAAAAGCAGACGATGAGTGGAAAAAGTAATTTCACTGGAACAGCCATGGCCATGGCAAGGGCTCGCTCACGGCGCCTGCTACGCAAATCGTCAGCCTGCGCACGAAGCGTTGCTGCCAGTCCCGCACCGACTTGCTCTGCGTGAATCAGAGCCGAGATAAAGATGGAGAACCATGGAACATTCACATGCCGATTCAGACGCCTGAGTGATTCGATGCGCGGACGTCCGGTAAGAATTTCCAGTCGAAACAGACGAAAATCTTGAGCAAGTGGACGCTCGCGACGCTGATTCTCCAGCACCCGGTCGAGCGCTGCGTCGAAGCTGAGTCCGGCTTCCGCAAGTGTCGCGAGCAGGTCCAGAGCCAAGGGTAGGTCTTGCTCAATTTGGGTTACCCTCTTTCTCCGTTTGGCCCGAACGATGGCGGCTGGCATCGCCCCTAATGTCAACACCGCGGCGTACGGCATGAGCCAAACGATTGGCAGGAACACCTCACCGACGGCTCCTGGAATCTGGTAGAGGAGAGACTCTAAAAGCGGAAGAACTTCACTTTGTGAAATGGCGTATGCAGCCACTCCGGCGAGTAATGCGCAGCCAAGACTTGCTAACGAGAACCACTTAGTGGCATTAGGGCTTCGATACCCAGACTGAAAAAGCCACCAGCCTAGTCGAGAACGACTTGCTTCTGAGCCAGCCTCTTCGTTCAAGGCATAGGACTGAACGTTCGAAGCAAGCCTTTGCTTGCTCTGCGTCAGGGTCCACAACCATTGCATCCACCAGAGTGCAAGGGGTACGATTGCCAACATGAGCAGGAAGATCACAAGCTGTGGTAATGTCATAACAGTGGCCCACCAACGCGACTAAAACTTCGGCTTGCTCATCCAGCTAATCCAGAGCGTTCCCACGGCCTGAAGTAGCATTCCAATACTTACCATCACCTGGCCGACAAAGCTCGTCAAAAATCCGCCCATGCGTTCCGGATCATTCCGCCAAATCAATGCCGCGATAAAGTAAGTCGTCAGAATGACACTGACCACAGAGAGTCGTGCTTGGGTGGTCATCGCGTTCATTCGACGCGATAGTTCGATTCGATCACGAACCGTGCGGCCGACGTTGGCAAGTGTCACGGCGAGTCGACCTCCCACGCGCCAGTTGACCGCCAACGTTTGCGCAAACAATATGACGCTCTCGAGTGGCAGTCTTTCGGTTAGGTTGCCAAGCGCCTCAACAGGATCCTCACCGTAGCGTATCGCTCGCACCAGTTGCTGCGCTTCGCGAGGCCACGCTCCACGAGCTTCGGCGATACTTGATTCCAATGCCGTTTGCAGCCCCGCTCCGGATTTAACGGCCGCCACCATCATGTCGATCGAGTCGGCCAGCTGTTGCTCTAGTTTTGCAATACGGCGCTGCAGGAGGATCGTATCGATCTGCGCGGCACAAAGCAGGATCATGACATAAAACGCCGCCAGGTAAGGCCAAGGTATCGGCAGTAACGTAGCCGACAGTGCGACAACGACGATCGCAACAGGAATTCCCGCCCACCAGAGTCGCCGAAGTACTGGGCTGCGACGGATACTAACAACTGATTCAACGGAATCTCCAGCCTCTCCACCTGACATCCGGGCGGAGGCTTCCATTAGCCGCTGGTTCGCCTCGGCGGCCAACTGACTGCGGCGCAACGCAATCGCCATCGCAAAAACCCCGGCCACCAAGAGGCATCCGGTCAGCGTAAAAAGCAAGCCCGCCAAAATCAGCCCTCACTTACTTGGCGAAACAACTCGAGAGGAATATCAAAACCACGCTCGCGCAATGCATGAACTCGCCGCGGCACGATACCGGTTGCCACATGACTCCCAAGAATTTTCCTGTCAGCCCGACCGTGCTGCTTGAAGACGAAAATATCCTGCAGCTGCGGTGTTAGCTCTTCCATACCCGTCAATTCGGAAATCGACTCGACCCGACGGACACCATCATCGTAGCGTCGCACTTGGATGATCAAGTCAACAGCGGAGGAGATCTGCTCTCGGATGGCACGAGAAGGCAGATCCACACCAGCCATCAACACCATCGTCTCCAGCCTAGCCACTGCATCGCGCGGGTTATTGGCGTGGACAGTGGTAAGACTTCCGTCGTGCCCGGTGTTCATAGCTTGCAGCATGTCGAGGGCTTCTCCTCCTCGCACTTCGCCGACAATGATGCGATCCGGACGCATACGCAGAGCGTTTATGACCAAGTCGCGAGCAGCAATCCGACCAGTTCCCTCCAAGTTGGTCGGACGAGTTTCCATTCTGACAACGTGAGTTTGATCGAGTTGTAACTCCGCCGCGTCTTCGATGGTGACAATCCGTTCCAAGCTGGGAATTGCCTCACATATTGCACCTAAAAACGTGGACTTACCGGCTCCGGTACCACCGGAAACAATCACGTTGCTGCGTGACGCAACCATCCACTGCATAAATTGCTGCATCGGCGAGGTGAACATCCCAAGCCTCGCGAGATCGTCCTCGCGAAGGCGTCGTTTGCCGAATCGACGAATTGACAAAGTCGGACCATCAATCGTCACCGGAGGAAGTGTCGCGTTGACCCGACTACCGTCAGCAAGCCGCGCGTCCACCATCGGCGAGCTCTCATCGATTCTGCGGCCAACACGTGCTGCGATTCGCTGGATGATTCGAACAAGGTGGTCACTATCGCGAAAGCGAACATCGACTTTCTCCAGCTTTCCGAATCGCTCAACGTAGATCTGATCAAAGCGATTGACCAAGATATCCGTAACAGCGGGATCACCAAGCAACGGGGCGAGCGGGCCGACACCGAGCGTTTCTTCACGCAAATCGTCCGCCAGCCGCTCTTGTTCGGCGGCATTGAGCGGCAAGTCTTCGTTGTCGAGAACTCCCTCGACAAAGTCACGAACCGCCTCTTCGAGAACCTCGTCGTTTGCACCGACAAACTGACTCTCGTTCAAGAGGTCTAATAGGCGTTGGTGTAGCGAGGATTTGACCGTGACGTAGTCCGCATTCTTCGCCGTTTGCCCTGCTTCAGAATTTAGACTAAATGCGTTCTTGCTTGTTTCTCGTTTTTGGGCACGGTCTTTTGGAACTTGAAACCGAACACGCGACATCCGAAGTCTGGCAAGCCGACTGGCAAGCTCCGGTGAATCCTCTGATTCGTTCATGAGGTCACCTCAGCGACCGGAGCACTAAGAGCATCCACTTCATCTACCAACTCATTGATCGAGCGGTGAAACTTCGACCACTTCACGAAATTCATCGTTGATGGTCGCCCAACGTTAGCCGCAGTGATGACTCGCTTGTCGTAGGGCACGACGTGATCGACTTCCATCCGCAAGGAACGGGAAACATCGTCAAGCATCGGATTACCGGCTAGCTGCTGGTAACGATTGACGATGACACCCACCCGATCTCTTGGGTATTGCAGTTTGTCGAGCAGCCCAAGTAGCTGAACGGCACTTAGAACCGCAGGTACTACATTGTCCAGCACTATGTAGGCGCGTTTGGCCACATCCAGCACGCTCATGATCGTTTGATCGAATAACGGAAAAGTGTCGACAATGACAAACCGAAATGTTCGCCGAGCGAGATTGAGCACCTGTGCAATCGCTTGATCATCAATATCAGCCGCAGCGACTGGGTCAGTAGGCGCAGCCAGCAGAAGGAGACCGGATTCATGAGGTTCCGCCAACTGGCGAATCAAAGTACTATCCAATCGCTGGCGCTGTTCAAATGCATCTAGCAGTGATGTCTGTGGAGCCAAGTCGAGCATCGGTGCACAGACGCCCATTTGCAATGAAGTATCGATCAGCAGGACTTCATCTGGGTATCGCTTGGCGAGCGAAACAGCAAGGTTGACCGCCATCGTCGACTTACCAACGCCGCCTTTATTGCTGATCATCGCGATACAAGTACCCGTTCTAGACGGTCCGGTTGGTTCCTCGCTGGGCATCAAACGACTAAAGAGTCCGTTCAATTCTCCAGCTGCGATCGGGCGACGGATAAAGTCGCCAACTCCACTACGAACGAGGGACACCATATCGCTCGAAGTTAGAGACGAAGAGGCGGACTCTCCGCTATAAACACCCGCCAACCGCATGTCTGGCCGAATCGACCGCAGCTCCTCAATCCTAGCTTGATCAGACGCCAAGTCTCCAGAAAGCTCGATCAAAGCTGCTCGCGGATCGCGATCACGCGCCAAATCAATCGCAGCAGTCAGCTCTGTGGTCGCAAAAGCATTCACCGGCGTGTCGACAGTCTCGCGAATTGCCTCACGGATTTCACTAGCAACCGAATCATGCGAAACAAATAACAGCATCGGAAAGGCTGCATCTACAGTCGCCATTACTTGCTACCCGCGTCTTGAGGAACTTGGGTCCCAGGTTGTGCGGTCGGCAGTACTGGCTGGTCTGTGAGAAAGACTTCCGTGCTAACGTCCGTACCGCTGATGTGCTCTCGGATGACCGCTCGCACCGGTGGAATAGCGGGCTTGCGAGCCTGATGCAATTTCGCTTCCGTCGACGCTCCCGACAATGGGCGAACAGCAGCGATGAGCGGAGAGGTTGCGTCCAACAAACCAACTACACCTCCCACCTGTTCTTCTCGAACGGCAACCACATAACGCTGAACGACTCGGGTCTCCGTGGTGGGCGGAGTCACCCGAACGGTTTCAGTAGAAACAGTGCCATCTTCCAAGAGTCGTGTCTGAGTCTGTTGCTCGCTCGGTACAGCTGGAATGGTAAATGTAAAAGTCGATTCCCCTAAGTGCGCCAGCATCCTGACATCCTCAGCGACCACTCGGGACACCGATACTCGTCCCGCTGGCAGTTTCCCGGCTTCACGAACTGCATCGCTGGAACTCAACACTTGCCGAACAGTGTTACCTAGCTGGTTGACCTGGACACCGCTCGCGGAAGCGATATCGACCAATGCACCTGTGGTTAACCCTTCCAAACCGATGAGCTGTGCTGAATTGACAGTGATCGCTCGCTCACCGGCGCGAAGCCCGACCGCAATTCCCGGTGGAGTTCCGGGGGGTGCTAGGTCAGATTGCGTAACTGGCCGACCGGACTTGAGTGGTCGAACCGGGGTGCGATCTATCAATTGTCGAATGTCGCGCACCCACTCTTCGCGGACATCCTTTTCGTCGAAATAAAGGTTCTGGATTCGCCCTGTTGCCGGGTCGACAAAGTCGTCAATGGAAAGTGCTTCGAATGCGGGCACATCACGCACCAAGATTGGGACTGCCATGGAGTCCGAGTGGTCATCCAAATTGGCGAACTGGGCGACGAAACGAACATCGCCCATGACCGATACATCAGGTTTCGAATACGTCACCTCATTCTTCTGCTGCGAGTCACGTGCCTGTGAAGAGCGGGCAACAGCAAACACCTCTGCCTTGTCTCGAAGTAGTTGTGCGAGTTTTGCAACATCCGTTTCAGGGACTCCGATGACCACGCTTTCTTCATCAGAGTCGGAAAGATACGTCGCATCCCGAACAACCTCGCGGATGCCAGTTCTCACCATCGAAGCGATGCGGTCATCCTCCTCCGACAGCCGACCGCCTTGGAGTGTAGCCCAACTGACTGTCGGAGCCGCAGCAGCAACACTTCCCGGGACTTTGGTAAGTATGGAAAACGAATCTCCCACAGTGAGCTTCTCAAAGCCTTGCACATTGGCTTTCGCTATCGACATTGCAGCCATACCAGGTTCCAAACCAGCGGAAATCCCTGCTCGTGTTCCAGGAGGCAACAGATCGCTCTCGGTAAGGATCGCACCACGCCTCAGGCTTCGTGCGATCACTCTTCCATACAACTCGGTTGCATCGGTGAGCCAACCCTCTGCGACTTTCTCAGGCGGGAAGTAATACAGATGCAGTTTCCCGGTTGCTTCATCAACGAGATTTTCTTCAGTCAAAGCCGAGTAAGCTGGGACTACCTTTGCCGTTGTGATTACCGGCACCAGTCCTTCAGTCGAGAAAAATTCCTCGGCTACTTCGCCTGGTTTTCCACTGCGAAGAACGCAAGTCATTTTTTTGCCGAGCGAGATGGCCTCTGTCAAAGCGCCAACTTCCTCTCCATCCACAGCAATCTCAGCAAAAGTGACTTTCGATACGGTGTCCTTTGATCTTGAATTTGGCTTGACGACAGGGCCTGTCGGTCCTGCAGTGGATCTGGATTCTCTCTCGTACAACTGAATCAACTCACCGTTCGTAACGAGGTTTTTAACACCATGTTGACGTGAGAGCTGCCCAACGCGAAGCGATGGCGGCTTCACTCCACCAAAAAGTGCGGCCGGTTCGCTGTTGCTAACGGGATCCTTCGATTCACTCATCGGAAGGGAAACTAGTAAATCAAATCGATCGCCCCGGCGAAGCTGTTCCAAGCTAGGTACTCCATCAGCGGGAATGGAAAGCGCAAACTTACCGACTGGAATGCCAGCGACCAGACCAGGACGAGTTCCTCTGTCGAGTAAATCGTACTTAGAGAGAATTTGTCCTGCTTTTGCTTCGCGACTCATGACACGACCAATGAGGTCCTTCATGCTTCTTGACGCGACACCTGATTCAGCTAAAGACTCAGATGCCCAAGCAATTTCGAGCTGTTGCGTCCGAGCGTCGATAAAGTGCTCACGATCCAATTTTTCATACGCTTTCACATCCACTGCAAGGGCTGGGTAGGCGAGCTGACCGGTACGGTCAATGGGTTCGGGCTCTGCGTCATCAAAGGCACCAACCATCCAGGCGATACCGAGAGCAAGAAATGCCACCAAGCCCAATGACGTCAGACCGATTAAGGCAAGAGGCAAAGAAGAAGAAAGTTTCGCTTGTCGCCGTTGTCGAGCCATTGCAATAGTGAAGGTATTTCAGACCGAAGGAAGCTTTGGTTGTCGCTGAAAGTGTAAGAAAAAAGAAGTTGAAATTATAATTCAGATGCAATCGAGTTGCACTTAAAGGCCTGCGATTCGCAGGAAAAGATCGGGGTGCAAGACGTGCACACATACACCAATAAAGATTGCTGGAGCGTAGGCTAAGTCTGTCTGCTTTCGTAGCGCCGCTATGACCGACAAAGGCAGACCGGCAATCGCAATCCACAGTGCCAACGGCACAACCGAGAAGATGCCGAACCAGGCACAAAGGCTCGCAAACAACTTCACATCGCCTCCGCCAAATCGATCCCCCTGGCTCGCTAAAGCCGCAGCCAGCAATCCCACCAAGCCTCCGAGCGCGTGACGCCACCAGCTATCCCAATCACCAACCACTGCAACTATCAGAGCCCCAGCCAACAGTATCACCGAAAGAGCATCCGGTATCTCTCGCGTTCGAAGATCCCATGCGACTGCGATACCGCAAATGATAACGGGAATTAGATCAATGATGGGATGAACTTCTCGCTTTCCGTAAGCACGCCACAAAACAAGAACCCGCACCGGATAGTCCGAATACGGGTTCGGGTCTAATCAGAAGGCTCGTGGATTAGTCATCAAGGTGGATGATAATACCGTCAAAATCGGAGATACCCAAATTTGAAGCCATGTCACCAGGCGCGGTGGTGTCTAAGACGATACCGCCGTCAGTGCCAACGGTAGTCGAAACGATCTGACCGCTCACCATGGGGGCAGCATCTTCGGCATGAGCACCTGGAAGAACGGTAGCTACAACACCGATCAGGTCGGTCGTTTTGTGACCCAAGATAGCAACGGCGGCCAAAGCAACCAAAGCTACACCACCGACAAGAATTCCGTACTCAACGAGACCTTGTCCCTTTTTGTTGCGAAGCAACTTACGCATGTTGTTTCCCTTGTGGAAAAAAGAGTTAAAAAGTGTTCTAGCCGCCTGACCTTTACTCCGCGCGGCAACGGCTTGCAAACCGTGCAGAGTCGAAAGCAGTCAGGATATTTCTGGACACAACTTGACCAAGGGCTGGCCCATTTGCATCACAGCTTGCCTTCGAGATTTTCACTCAACTGAAATCCATTCAGTTGTGTATTCGTTCCCTATGCTCTCTTGGAGAGAAACCTAGATCAGGTCTATCCCGGAGAAAAAGGTGCCCAAACCGCGCCGATACAGCCGATCGGGTTTGGTCGGACCATCAACCAACTGCACCGCACACGGCAGGGCATGTTGGACAAATGCTTCATCAACTTGATCAAAGACTTGAACCAAGTTTTGCAACAGCTCGGCAGGGCTTAAGAAACCTGCCTTGGCGGTCCTCTAGGTTGAGGAACTGGGAAAGATTCAATGCAACGCACCTCTAAAGACGGTACGCACGCGTTTTCGGTTAATGGCTGTATGACGCCTTCGAATTCGAGTTCGGGCAGTAGATCAGGCGCCAGTGCAAGAGACTGACAGATCGCGCAAGAATCTGAATCATGCTCGTTCGGATCACCCGAGTCCTTGGAGTCCGTAGACTCTGGCTCGGACGATTGATGATGCTGGCAGCCATGAGAACATGGCGAAACTACATGCACTTCCGCAGAGCTGACCCCATGACATTCCGCCACGTGAATCCACGCAGGTATCTGACCAGCTGAGAGCACAACGCTCAGCATGCAGACAAGGAAGTGTCGTATGAAGAGGGCCATTGAGTTGAACTTTGAGCTACGAGGTAGGAGTTGTTTGAGGTATTACGATGAATCAGACCCGATAGTTTGTCAAGCCATTCGTTTTTAGCAGCGATGAGCAGCATCTTCGTCCTCTGAAACAGTGCGAACTGTCTCACAGCCAGCGCATACTAGCGTCGTTTGGGTTCTGTTTTGTCCCGGCAATAGCAGAGCACTTCGGACCTTGCTGCCCGATCTAAACACGCAGTCGTCTTGCTCCAATCGCAGTGGCAAGAAGGAAGAGACCCAAGCACAAGGTGGCCATTATCAGGAAACCAGGAAGCCTCATGACGGCCAAGCTAGCCTCTAGCCCCACTCCCCCGGAATTCAAACTCAGATAGGTAAATACGAGGCCATAGCGTTCAAAGGTCAATGCACTGAGCAACTGAAACACCTCGAACCGCATAGACAGCAAGTTCAGAGTTCCGATGGCAAGCAGGTACGTAAACGAGAGCAAGTTCGGTGCAGTTTGGTTCTTGGCAAAGGAAGTAATTAGCAGCCCCAAGGCAAAGTAACCCATGGTCGCTAGAAAAATAGTCGTCCAGAAAAGCAACGACGCCAGGACACTTAGGTTTATCGCCAAGACGACAAGTACTGAAGTCCCAATAGCTAACCCACCATGGACCAGAGCTTTGGATGCAACAAACTCGAAGTAAGTCGCCGGTGTAAGTAACAGCGCCCGCAGCGAGCCTTTCTCACGTTCTTGAGCAGCCAGTGAAACAAGCAGTCCGCAGGCCGCGAAAAATTGAATCGATGTAAGAAGTACAGTTCCGATTAGCGAGATTTTGAGCATGTCGGCTAAAGATACATTCTCCAAGGCCGCTCGCGAGCCTCCTTCTTGGGCAGGCAGCTGGACCGACTCGATCGTTTCGAAGAACTGAGGCATCTTGCCGAAGTGCTCCAAGGAGACCGAGAGAAACCAACGCGATACTGGCCAAAGCACGTTCGGATCCGAACCAGGGTGGCGATATTGAATCAGCCGTCGCATTGCATCTCTGTCCTTGAAATACATTGGCTTGCGGATCTGAATGACACACAGGTCAGGTGGAATGTCCTCTTCGGTGATTTGCTCTCGCTCTACGAACCGAATCCCAAGTTCCTTCGGTGCTCGCCGCTTGAGAAGGTTTATCCAGCCTTTGTCGTCGTCTTGCTCATAGACGATCCAAGCTGCTTCGCGAGTTTCCTTTGAATTGGTCTGCTCTTGCTGCGGGACCTGCGGCTGCGGCGTTTCTTCCACGAGGCCACTGGATGCGAGCAAGATAGCCACGATGACGAACAGACCGAGTAGCATTAGCGCGGGTCCATTCCGAATCAGTCGCGCCAAATCTTTCCGCGCGAGAGCAAGGATAACGTAGGGCCGTAACTTCATTTGTAAGTCTCCCCTGTCAGCTTGCGAAACACGTCTTCAAACCTGAAGTCAAGCGAGTGAATCTGAAGATCAGAACACTCGGCCACCAGACTGGCGAGTTCTGCTCGAGCCTGAGGATCCTCTAAATCGAAGATCTGGCGAACTTGCTCGCCCTCAACATCTTGCTCCACACGCACTTTTCGTTCCGCATGACGCGTCATGAAAGCACTAGGCGTATCACAGTCCACAAGTCTTCCTCGTGAAAGGATGGCGACTTGATCGCAGATTTCTTCCACCTCCGCCATATTATGTGTCGTTAGGAAAACTGTTGCTCCGTCTTCACGTAGCTCCATGAGCAGGCGACGCACCAGAGCCGTCGAGTGGGCGTCTAGGTTCGCGGTTGGCTCATCACAAAAGAGAACTTTGGGCCGATGAAGAATCTCCCGCGCTATCATGAGTTTCTTCCGCATGCCTTTCGAGTAACGAGAGACAGGCAGCCGAGCCGCTTCCGATAGCTCAAGTCGGCTGAGCACTTCGTCTACGCGTTTCTTCGTGACTCCGTACAACGCGGCGAAAGTCTCAAGATTGGCCCGTCCACTGAGCTCATCAAAGTGATCCTCCGTATCGGGAACGAAGCCGCAAATTGCCTTCACGTCTCCCAGGTGCTGCGGAATGCGAAGACAGTCAATTGTGACTTTGCCTGAGGTGGGTGGTAGAACTCCTGTCAACACACGCACTGTAGTCGTTTTCCCTGCGCCGTTAGGGCCGAGGAATCCAAAGATCTTCCCTGCGTTAACTCGGACAGAAAGATTGTCCACCGCGACAAACTTGCCGAACCGCACACATAGCTTCTCAATCTCGATCATCGCCAAGCTCGGAATTGTGTTTCGCTCAACTCGTGATTCGCTCACTCGAGCCAACATGCATTTGAACCAGTCGCCGCCTAGGCACCCATCTGTGGTTCCATGAAACTATCAGAGTCCGACAAGCATACAAAGTGAGATGAAGAATCCTAGCCAGAGTGCGGGTTCCATTCCATCGATGCGATTGAGTTTACGGATTCCGAACTTGCCTTCCGATTTTGTGTTGGGTAACCTACCAATATGCGACCGCTTCTCGTCATCTTCGCGATTTTCATTCAGCTGCTACCATGCCAAGCACGTTGTGGGGCTCTCTGCGCAGTCGGAACCTCTTGCTCGGAACAAAGCTTGGATGCCGACTCAAATTGTGTTCCTACCAAGTGCTGCTGCTCCAAGGGGCAGTCTTGCGAAGAAGGCGGTGACAAGAAAGAACAAGGAGAAAGCGAGCACTCCGGCGATAGCTCAGACTCTCCCTGTTCCTGTTTCACTTGTCAGATAGATGCCGGAATCGTAAAAGCGGTGGAGGACACGAACATAAAGCACGGGTGTTCGAAACCGTTATTGGATGCCCTCGATTCCGTCGTGCAATCGCATGATGACGAAGGCTTCCACTTCTCGCTTGACTCTGACTCAGCTGGTCCAAGCGGACCACTCTCGGTCTGCGCCACTCTACAAGTTTGGCGTCTCTGATCCTGCTACGACCAGGGTTTCTAACCGTGGTCCAATCTTCTTTGTGTACGAAATCATCCTTAGTTGCGTTGCAAGATGCGCTTTGAAACCGCGGATTACTGTACAGCACGCCGAGGTTGATCGCTAACCGTACGAACAACTTCCCCAAACCATCCAGATGCACTCACATGCTTCTACCTTGGGAGTATGCCGTGCGCAATCTCGCGCGGCGACCTGCACGCACAGCGCTAACGCTGCTTGCACTGTCGATCGTTGTCATGCTGGTCTTTGTGGTCGTCGGATTCATTCGCGGTTTAGAGCAGTCATTGGTCGTCAGCGGTGATCCCGATGTCGTGTTGGTATATTCCGTTAACTCGGAAGAAAACATTGAGAACTCGGCCATCGAAGCCCACGTCCCCAACTTAATCGAAGCGAGCGTTTCCGGTGTTTGGAATCGCTTTAATGTCGCACATATCTCGCCGGAGATGTACCTCGGCACTCGTGTCACATGCGAAGACAGTAATGGCTTGGGGCTAGTTCGCGGAGTCACCTCCACTGCTCCGCTCGCACGGCGCATCGTTCGCTTGGCCGAAGGAAATTGGCCTGAGACAGGTGAAATCATGGTGGGCAAGCTAGCTGCGGCCAAACTCGGAATGCGAGAAGAACAACTGGCTATCGGCCAAGTGCTCGAGTTTGAAGGTCGAACTTGGAAAATAATGGGAAGGTTCGAAGCCGGCGGTGCAGCGTTCGAATCGGAGATCTGGTGCTTGCTGTCAGACCTTCAGATGGCCACCAAGCGTCAGGACCTTAGCTTGACCGCTTTGCTAATGGATCCCACTAAGAATGCATCCGAGCTCAAGCTGTTTTGTAAAGAACGGACAGACTTGGAGCTGAGAGCCAGCAAGGAGTCGGACTATTACGGATTGCTGCAACAGCATTACCGGCCCGTTCGCATGCTCGCGTGGCTGGTTGTCGTATTGATTGCGACGGCTGGCTTGTTCGCCGGGCTGAACATGATGTATGGTGCTGTTGCTGGTCGCGTCCGCGAAATCGCAACGCTGCAAGCGATTGGATATCGCCGACGAGCGATCTTATTGAGCTTGATTCAAGAAGGTGTTTTGCTAGCTGCAGCTGCATCACTCATCGCAAGCTTGCTTGCCACAACATTACTGAACGGAATAGACGTTCGCTTCACGATGGGAGCGTTCGCGCTAAGGATCGACAGTCTTGCCATTTTGATTGGCGCAGGCGTCGGCATTTTACTTGGAGTTTTGGGCGCACTGCCACCTGCGCTCAAAGCCCTTCGTGCACAGGTGGCTGTTTCATTGAAAGCCAGTTAAGAAGGGATTTCGGATATGAAAACTCAATATTGGATTACCGCCTGCATCATTATTGCTTCGGCCCTAGGGTGCAGTGACTCGGCGACACCGCCTGATTCGACATCTTCGACTTCCGAGAACCGCTCACAGTTCCTTGTTGACATTGAACCAGCCGACGCCATCGGCGTGGGGGCTGCAAGACAATCCGCTGAATCCGGGGAACAAATTACGCTAGTCGGTCGCATCGGGGGCTCGCACGAACCTTTTGTTGAAGGCATAGCAGCGTTCACCATCGTGGATGAAAGCGTCCCTTATTGCTCCGATGACGAAGGCTGTCCCAAACCTTGGGACTACTGCTGCAAGCAAGACCAAGTAAAAGTAAACATCGCAACCATCAAAGTGGTCGATGAATCGGGCAGCCCGGTTTCAAGTGACGCGCGCCAGCTGCTTGGCGTAAAGGAACTTTCGATGGTAGTCATTCAGGGCCAAGTGACTCGCGATGAAGAGGGCAACTTGTCTGTATCTACCAAGCAAGTATTTGTTCGACCCAATAAGGGCTAGTAGCGGTAGCTATCTACTCTGGTTTGCGAAAGGCACAGGATTCCATGAGTTCGACACAAATAGATCTACAAGAGCTAGTTCTAGACCACGTTTCAGACCGCCGAGGGCAGAATGCTTCGAGCCCAATAAAGTGGTTCTCACGCTATGTTCTGCCAATTTCTGTGGTGGTCGGTTTCCTTTGCTTGATTCTGTACTCAGCCAGTCAACACTTACTGCCAGCCCCGAAAGTCAGAGTGGTTCCGGTCATCGTGAAAAAGGCAAGTGCGCGGGTTGCCGGAACAGTGCTTTTCCAAGCAGCTGGTTGGATCGAACCGCGCCCCACTTCGGTTGTAATTCCAGCACTTGCAGCTGGCGTCGTTGAGCAGTTGCTGATTGTCGAAGGGCAGGAAGTACAGCGCGGCGAGCCAATCGCCAAACTAATCACTACAGACGCGGAGATCTCAGTTCGGCGAGCGAAAGCAGAGTTATCGCGCTGCGAAGGGGAACTGCAACATGCACAAGCGAATCTCGCCGTCGCCAAGTCGCTACTCGCTACGCCTTTGCACCTCGAGCTGCCACTAGCCGAGGCGCAAGCTTTGCTGGCCAAAGCTCAGACTGAAAGCCACAAGCTGCCATTTTTGATTAAGGCGGCCGAAGCGCAAATGAGAGTTGCGAAGGGCAATTTCGAAAGTAAACGCGACGCTGGCAGTGCAGTGGCAGAATCAGCACTGCTTGAGGCCGAAGGCGACTTTGCGGCGGCCAAGGCCGAACTTGAAGAGTTGAACTCACGTGTCCCGAATCTTCAACGAGAGATCGATTCATTGAAAGAGAAGGTCAAAGTACTAGAACAGCAGATCAAGTTGCAACTTGAAGATCACGGCCGCGTCGCCGAAGCGGAAGGGAAAGTAGTCGCGGCGAAGGCGCAACGAGACCAAGCCCTATTGCGGGTAGAACAAGCCCAGCTGGATCTTGAACGCATGACAGTCCTTGCTCCGATGGACGGACGTATTCTAAGTGTAGTCGCCACGCCTGGCACTCGCGTGATGGGGCTTGAGCACTTTGCTGGCCAAAGCTCCAGCACGGTGGCGGAGATGTATGATCCCGCCAGACTTCAGGTTCGGGTAGATGTGCGTTTGGAGAATGTTCCGCAAGTCATGCCTGGAGCACCCGTTCAGATCAGGACGGCCTCTTCCTCGACAATGCTGGCTGGGCGTGTTCTGCGTCCCACCAGCGTGGCCAACATTCAAAAAAACACGCTCGAGGTAAAGGTGGAGCTGCTGGACCCACCGTCAGCGATTCGGCCTGACATGCTGATCAACGCAGCTTTTGTTTCTGCTGCTGCCGAACCCAACATCAAAAGTCCCTTCTCGAAGCAGCGCATCTTCATCCCCAAACAGCTTGCGTCTGTGACAGAAAGCGGCGGTGCATACGTCTGGATTGTCGACTCCAAGAGTCACGCGAAAAAGACGCGGGTCAAGCTTGGAGAAGCAGAAGGTACTGGATTGATAGAAGTCGTATCCGGCTTGAATGCTACAGATAAATTGATCACCTCTAATACTTCCATTTTGACCAGTGAAGGAACAGTTGTGATCGTTGGTGAAGACACATCCATCGGAGTTCCTTAAGTCATGGCATTGGTCGAACTGGAAAACGTAACGAAGAGCTTTACCAAGGGCGAGGAAACGATCACCCCGTTGGATGATGTCAGCCTGGAAATCCAAGCGGGTGAATTCGTTTCGCTGATGGGACCGAGCGGCACTGGCAAAAGCACCCTGCTAAATGTAGTGAGCGGAATTGATCGACCAGACTCGGGTCGGATCATCGTCGATGGAACTGAAGTCACCCGACTTTCACGAAGTCGCTTGGCTGACTGGCGAGCAGCGAACTTGGGTTACATCTTTCAAACCCACAACCTCATTCCAGTTCTAACCGCCTACGAGAACGTCGAGCTACCAGCGCTATTACTGAAGTTGTCCTCTGTGGAGCGACGCAAGCGAGTCGAACTAGCTTTGACCGCAGTGGGACTTTCGGATCGAGCAGGCCATTACCCGCGACAATTGTCAGGCGGCCAAGAACAACGCGTTGGCATCGCTCGGGCAATCGTCTCGCACCCCAAAGTTGTCGTTGCCGACGAACCTACTGGCAGCCTAGACACTGAAACGAGTGAACAAATCCAATTGCTTCTACAACGTCTGAACAAGGAGTTGGATATCACGCTACTAATGGTCACCCACGATAGCGAGGTCGCCGAGATCGCATCGCGGAAAATCGCTCTCGACCGCGGCAAACTGCAAGAGGTGCAAGCGTGCTGAGCTACATTCTCAAGACACTCTGGCGGCATCGTACACGCAGTCTTCTCACTGTTTCCGGGACGGCGGTTGCAATGTCGGTATTCTGCATGGTGGGCTCGATTCAGGAGGGCCTTCAGCGTCTCACTTCTAGCGCTGATTCGGAGCGAAGCCTGATCGTGTTTCAAGAGAATCGCTTCTGTCCAACCAGCAGCCGGCTACCTGAAGATTACTCTCGACAGATTCGGGAGATGGATGGGGTGAGCGACGTGATGCCGATTCAGGTATGGACCAACAATTGTCGTGCCAGCCTCGATATCGTCGTTTTTAACGGGGCGGCTCCAGAACAGATTCAGGACATGCGTCCGCTGACATTGGCGAGCGGGAGCTGGACGGATTTTCGCGCTCGACAGGACGCGGCCATTGTCGGTCGGAATGTCGCTTTACGTCGGAATCTGGCTGTTGGCGACCAGTTCTCGATCGGTGACCTATCGGTACATGTGGTCGGTATCTTTACGTCAGCCGTGCCCTCCGAGGAAAACCTGATCTATACGAGCTTGCAGTTTCTACAACTGACGCAGGGCGTCGATGCAGCTGGCCTGGTGACTCAACATGAAGTACACCTGACTCAAGACGCCGATCCGGATCGCGTTGCATCGAGAATCGATCAAGCATTGCGAGCAGGTCCAGTCGCCACGACAACGCGCCGCAAAGGTGCTTTTCAGGCAAGCACTCTTTCGGATCTAGTCGATATGATTAGCTTCGCCCACTGGCTGGGCTATGCTTGCGTTGGGTTAGTGCTGTCGCTAGTTGCTACAACAACTGTCATGAGCGTTCAAGATCGCATTAAGGAATACGCGGTGTTGCAAACGATTGGCGTTCGTCCTGGTGGAGCGATGCGTATGGTATTGGCCGAAAGCACTATACTTTGCGTGCTTGGTGGACTTACAGGCACTGCCATAGCGATTGGTGTCCTTGCTACCGGAGGATTTGCCATCGGCGCCGAAGGAGCGACCATTGCATTTCGCCCCTCGCTCAGTCTGGCGACCACCGGTGCAGTCGTCTCACTAGCGATCGGATTATTGGCTGGCTGCGCCCCGTCTGTGCTGGCAGCCAAGGTATCAATAGTCAAGGCCCTGAACAACGAATAATTTGTCACATCCACGGCAAATCAAGATTTCAGACGAGAGGGGCTCCCTCCCCGTAGTTAGGGCTCCAACACTCCCAGTATGTCTCGCTGAACTCGAACAGGGAGAGTAAGTTGTTTTGCCAACGATTTACCTAGAATCAAACCGTGATTATCTCTGGTGTCCCATCAAAGCTCACTCATGAGGCGAGCTTTGATGGTTGCTTCGAGTCAGATTCTTACACAGACGCGGGAGTGTAGGGTAAGTGCGAGTCGTGCAAAACGATCTTGAGCTCTCCGGCGTCATTAATCGTATAGGCAAATGAGTACTCGACTTTCGTCACGGAGCCATCTGCGACGGCAGTGAAGTAGTAATTGCCCATCGCAACGCCCATGTTGCCGATGATCTTCGTACCGATATTTTCCCAGCGGACGTCTGACCAAGGCTTGATGGCAAAACCGCCGTCTTCAGGATAATTGTCGTTGCCACCAACAAAATAAGAAAGCGCTCCTTCAAAGTCAGTGCGAAACTGCTTCTGCGATGTCAACGTAGGCTTGAACAACACCTCGCCCGCTTCATAGTTGTAGAACTTGTCAATGTGCTCTTTTGCGGCGGCGGCGTAGTCGCCACCATCTTGGAACACTTTCCCGATGTTAACGATTCCTTCTCCCCAAGCCTTTTGAGCTACTTCAATCAGCGACGCCTGCATTACTTGATCCTATTAATTGTCTGTGCGAGTTTCTCATCACCTCTGAAACCAATGCCGGCCACTCGGCCGCTTCGGCCACAAAAATTGTAGCCGAACTTTCCCCGCTCGACGAGCAACCATCATCTGACTGAGCTGGAGAGATCCCCAAACCTAGGATTTAAAGAACGCCGATCCTCTCAAGGCGGCGTGAAGTTGAGCGTGGGATAAGGCATCATGCATGCCATCCGCGAAACCTGGCAGGTCCCGCTAGTAGAGGCCTAGGGCGAGCCGACAAGCTAGAAGCTTATCTGCGTTTAACGCCCTTATAGATCAGCGGCGTTTGAGAATGGCGACGACATCTTCGGTTTCAGCATCGAGCTTCAGCGGCTTGTTGATTTCATAGCCGAAATCATAGAACTCTTCCAGGTTCCACAGGTCAGAGACGGAATCTAAGAAGTTGGTGAACTGCTTTGCCGTATAGGACCGGAGTTCGAGCACGTCCGAGATGCGAAAAGACTCAGTCGGTTTATAGACGTCGAAACGGATTCCGAAGAGCTCCAACCTCTTTCGTTTATCTTTGTCGATCGGCCACATGTAGGTATTGATAGACAACTGTCCACGCCGCGCGGACCAACTTTCCTCATCGGTTGGCTCCCCACGAGTTGGAGTTAGATGGAGACCAAGCACGTAGATGCCGCCCGGACGAACCACCTCGGCCAGGCACTCGAGGTGGGCTTTTGCAGCCTCGTCACTTTGCAAGTGCCGGAAGCTGTTGATCGTATTGAAGGCAGCGTCGTACTGTTTCTTAGTTTTGAAATCGCACATGTCTCCAGCGATCGCACGACCCTTCAGATCAAGCCGCTCAAGCCGAGCGTTGCAGTAGTCAACCGCTTTCTCATTAAGGTCAATGCCGCTGACTTCGAAGCCTTTTTGCCCAAGACGGTACATCAGTCGTCCGGTGCCGCAGGCTGGTTCGAAAGCTCTTTTGACTTTGCGATCCACAAACCGATCGAAGCAAGCGTCCAAGAAGCGGAGCTCTGAGGCGGTATCGCTGCCGAAGACGAGATCGTAGTATGTGGGGTAGTCGTAAATGCTGGCTTTGGTGATTTTCATGGGCAGCATGGTCGGCTCTTCTTACTGGAACGTCAAGTAGCCGGATTCTGGACGAAGGGCCATTTCACAAGCCGCGAGTAGCAGAAAATCGATGGAATCTTTTGAAATCTCCTCTGCCGACTTGAGCACCGAGGAACTTGTTGCAGGTCGAGATCACGTCATTGCTCAAATGAAATGGACTCGCCAATATTCCCTCCAACTCATCGAATCCATTCCTGAGGATCGTTGGTTCGAGATGCCGGAAGGGCTGCCGACGCATGTCGCTTGGCAAGTTGGGCACTTGGCAGTTTCTCAATATGGCTTGATGCTCTTTCGTCAGCGCGGACGAAGCCCGGGCGATCTGGAGATCATGCCAGGCTGGCTGAGAAAACAGTTTGGTCGAGGTACCCAACCGGGAGCTCGAACCGAGAAGTCCCCCGCTCGATTAGAATTGCTGGAGCGGTTAGAGAAGATTCACCAGCAAGCCTTGGCGGAAATACAAGATTTAACGCCTGAGATTTTGGCAGAAGCCACCGAAATGCCTTATGCTGCCTATCCCATCAAGTTGGGGGCGCTGATGTTCTGTCCGATCCACGAGGGCTTGCACGCTGGACAGATCGGCTCGCTCAGGCGGGCTCTGGGGCTTGAGCCAATCCGATAGGAAGTTTGTTTGACCAGCGTAAGGTTTGATTCAAAAGAGGAATGTTCTGATGAGGCAGATTCGCTGGATCGTGGTCATTTCGTTGGCTGTCTTATTCACGATTGTCGTTTTTCGCAATTTGGAATCGACCAATCTAGAATTAGTGGTGACCACGGTTGAATTACCGCTGGCCGCCCTTCTTATTCTTACCCTGTTGCTGGGCTTCGGCCTGGGCTTGATGTTTCCGACAATGTGGAAAGTCCGCAGCTGGCAGAATGCTCGGCAAAAGCGGAAGACCGAAAAAACAGTCGGGTTAGAAAGCGGCTGAACTGCTGCAGGACGGCTAGTTCTTCTGCCCCCCCAAGGTGGTAAACCAAACGCCGACCATGCAAACCGCGAAGAGCCCGGCTAGGATTCCTGAGACCATGGCGACGGTCGATTGTTCTTCCGCGAAGGTATTTAACTTGTGGAATTGAGGCGGATGCTGCTCCTTAAGACCTATGTCTCGGTAGTTCTCCCAAAGCAGCACTAATTCATCTGGACCGTAGTAGCCAAGCTCTTCCGATTGGGCATCTATGAAGTCCTGAACGGTGTAGCCCTGATCGTAGAGGTAGGAATCTCGGACGTGATACAGCGAGTAGAGCCCCGCCGCGATGAATAGGAAAGCAAAAGTTGCGAAGACGGGACCGCGCCATCCTTTCCAGACATTCGGTTTTTCCGCGAGTTGATCGTTCGCTCGGCCAGATTCCGCTATTTTTAAGTAGGCAAATCCACGAAGTGTGGGGACTTGTACGGATTGCCCGCAGGCGCAAGGGACCGACTGGCCCGCCTGGCTACGCGCAACGGCAATTTCCCTACCGCAAGAACAGCTTACGAGGTATTCCATCAAATTATCTTTCTAAGCCCAGCAATGGGAAAGAATTATGCTCTGGCGACTGGACCCGACAAAGGCTCCAGTTAAAATTATACTATCGGGTTGACAGGATTCGACTGAAACACAGGAGCAACTGTGAACCAGTTTTTTTCTTTGTCAATTCTGAACCCTCCGCCTGAAAGGAAACTAGCGGTCTGGTTCGGTGGATTTGAACGATTCAGCGCAAAGTTGTTGAGTTCAAGTTTGTGACGCGGGGACAATTGAGCGAGCCACGGCAAAGACCTGTCATGCAAGCATGACGGCAGGGTGATAATTTCACTACGGCAGCCCTTTATCCTTAGGAAGTGACGTTGGGAATCTGAACTGGGCAAATGAGCCTGCTTCATACTTAGCTGTTCCCAGGAGTCTGTCTTCAGTAACGTCGTATTTTGGATTCATGTTTAGGATTGTGCAGTGTGCATTTGCGACTAGCACTCTACTCTCGGATTCGAATCACACCACTCCGATCTGACATCACGAGTTGGTCTCACACTGTGTTGCCATATCGCTGATTGTCAGCAATACGTTTCAAGTTGGCAAAAGGATCGAAGCGGCCAATTCACTCCTTAGGGAGCGTTTTGGTGATGATGCCGCCCCAACTTCGAAGCGGTGCTTGATAAGTCTTTGCCGCCACCATTTCACATGTGATCACCGTGCAGACTGAGACGCCTCAAGTGCAGGAATGGACACCAAATCCGGTGAAATGAATTGCACTCAGTTATTAATTTTTTTTGACCAGGCCTTCAAGTTGCTGGTGTTTGGCAAGTCATTTTACCTAACCGCAACCTTTTACAATTTAACGTCGTGAGCCTGAGAGGGCGTGAGAAGGTGGTAGACTTCCTTGTGCTTGGGAATCCCCGCAGCTTCCTCACCCTAGACATTACGACCATACGGCAACATTAGGAGTATCGCCTTGTTCGACACATTGCTCGACGAGTTTGATGACGACAGTCAACGCGCGCCCGACGACGACCACGAGCGTTTTCAGAAGTTGCCAATCGATGAGGAAGGGGAGAGCTCTGGCGCCGATAGAATGCCAGAGGATGATGGACTAGCTGCCGAAGGTGAGGTTCAGCTTGACTCTGACGAAGAGCTGCTGGCTGCTGCCGAGGAAGAAGCGGAAACTTGGTCCGACGACCCGGTCCGCATGTACCTCACTCAAATGGGTGAGATTCCATTGCTAACACGTGACGAAGAAATTCGCCTCGCCAAAGCCATCGAAGTGACGCGCCGTCGCTTCCGCACGAAGCTGCTGGAGTGTGACTATGTCATGCAGTACGCCTTCAAGATTCTGAAGCGCGTCCACACCAGCGAACTTCCCTTTGACCGTACGGTTCAAGTTTCCGTGACGGATCGATTGGAAAAAGAACAAATCTTGGGTCGTCTGCCTCATAATTTGAGGACACTTGACGTTCTTCTGAAACGCAACGCTCGCGATTATCGTATCGCGCTAAGTCGTTCTGAAACGAAAACTGCGCGAAAAAAGGCCTGGGCATCTCTCGCCAAACGCCGCCGCAAGGCTGTTCGCCTGATCGAAGAACTCGGCCTGCGAACCCAGCGTCTCGAGCCCAGAATCCTGGACTTGATGAAGTTTAGCCGTCGCATCGATGAGCTTCGTAGGGAAATCGACAGCCTCCAAGGTGATCGTGCTTCTGCTGCTCAACGTGCAGAGCTACTACGCGAGTACCGTGAACTTTTGGTCGCGACACAAGAAACACCAACGAGTCTTCGTAATCGCGTTAAGATGGTTCGCGATGTCTTCATCGAGTATCAAAAGGCGAAGAAGGCTCTCTCGGAAGGTAACTTGCGATTGGTAGTTTCGATCGCCAAGAAGTACCGCAACCGTGGACTGAGCTTTCTGGATCTAATCCAAGAAGGTAACGCTGGCTTGATGCGAGCGGTCGACAAGTTCGAATACCGCCGTGGGTTCAAGTTTTGCACTTATGCCACCTGGTGGATTCGCCAAGCGATCACCCGAGCTGTTGCAGACCAGAGCCGTACGATTCGAATTCCAGTCCACATGGTAGAAACTATGTCGCGAGTTCGAAATGTGTCACGACAGCTTCTTCAAGAACTTGGCCGAGAGCCGACCCTCGAAGAAACCGCACGTCGCGCCGAAACCACCGTGGAAGAAGCCCGCCGTGTGCTGGCGATGAGCCGCTATCCAATTAGCTTGGATCGTCCCGTCGGAAACAGCGAGGACAGTCAGTTCGGTGATTTGTTGCCAGACGGCACAGCCGAAAGCCCTGCGATCGGTGCCGGACAAGAGATGCTTAGAGATCGCATCAACCACGTGTTGAAGACGCTGAGCTATCGCGAGCGAGAGATTATCAAGCTCCGTTATGGTTTGGGTGATGGATATAGCTACACCCTGGAAGAGGTTGGTCACATCTTTAAAGTGACTCGGGAGCGTATTCGTCAGATCGAAGCCAAGGCTGTTCGCAAACTTCAGCAGCCGAGCCGCAGCCAAGACTTGGTTGGCTTCTTAGACTAGTTCACTCTCCAGACAACAAACGCAAATCGTTACAATCAGCCTCAAGTCAACAAGTTTGGCTTGAGGTTTTTTCGTGGACCGATGAAGTCACTTAATGCCCAGCGCAGGCGTCGGCTTGCTTTGGCCCACAGGCTGGAAGCCTATGCCACACTAGGACAGAGGACAAACGATGGCGACTGCTGAACAACAACTTGCCCAAGCATGGCAGATCCATCAGCAAAAGAACTATGCTCAAGCGGAGTCTGTCTACCGGTCTGTTTTAAGTCAGAATCCGAATCACGCTAGTGCTTGGTGTTATCTCGGTATCGCCCTGCACGACCAAAAGAAATTCCCAGAAGCCGTAACTGCGTATCGCAACTCCCTTAAGCTTCAGCCCAAGTTCCCCATCGCCCTGAATAACATGGGCAACAGTCTGCGATACACGGGCGAATACGAAGAAGCAGACAGTTGCTTCCAAAAAGCGATCGACCTTAATCCAAACTATCTAAACGCCTACAAGAACCGAGGCACACTGCATGTTTGGACAGGTGGCATCGAAAAAGGCCTAGCCTACTACGAGCAAGCACTCAAGATAAATCCCAACGAGGCGGAGCTGCACCGCAATTTGGGAGTCATCTACTTGCTCCAAGGTCGCTTTGAAGAAGGCTGGAGAGAGTACCGCTGGCGTTGGAAGGTTGGCGATCTGCACCGCCCGCTTACGCATGTTCCAGTTTGGGATGGCAGCGATTTACGTGGCAAGTCCATCGTGCTGACTGCCGAACAAGGACTCGGCGACACTCTCAACTTCGTGCGATACACCAAGTTGCTCCGCGAACTAGGCGCGCAGACGACGATGTACTGCCAGACGCCTCTAATGGCATTACTGCAATCGTCGCCCGAGGTGGGTTCTGTTTATCCGAACAGTTTGCAGCTAGATCGGCAATTTGATTTTCAAGCGTCATTGCTCGACGTCGCCGATCTGCTCAAGACGGATCTCGAATCGATCCCAGGTGACTCGCCGTACCTGCAAGCCAACCCGGGCTTAGTATCCTACTGGAAACCGCGCTTGCCGAATGCCGAGCGAAAGCTTCGCGTCGGAATCAACTGGCAAGGAAACCCAGATCACCAGGCCGATATATTCCGAAGCGTCCCGCTACAATGCTTCGAAGTGTTAGCCGAGACCGAAGAAGTCCAGCTCATTAGCTTGCAGGCCGGTTATGGAACTGAACAACTCAGGTCGTGGCGAGGAAAAAATCCGATTGAAACTCTTGGAGACAACATTGACAAATCGAGCGGTGCCTTCATGGACACAGCCGCAATCCTGCACCAGCTCGACCTGGTAATCACCAGTGATACAGCCATCGCACACCTTGCCGGAGCACTCAACATCCCAACTTGGATCGCACTCGGCTACGTACCTGACTGGCGATGGTTGCTGGATCGAGAAGACTCGCCCTGGTACCCAAGCGTCAAGCTCTTCCGCCAAAGCGAGATCGGACAGTGGGATGAAGTACTCAGCCGCATCGCAGAGCAGCTTCCGTCATTGGTTCAGCAAAAGCGAGCAGAATAGCTGCCAAGATTGTTCTTAGCCCGACGAATAAGAACTCGTTGCTACGTACTACGACTCCGACAATGACGAACGTCAACCACCAAGGGCCTTAGGCAATCACGAATGGACGGCTGGCTGGAAATAGGACTCATCTTATTACTCACACTGCTCGGCATCCTCGCTTGGGCAGCCAACGTTCTGGGACTACCCGGCAATTGGGCCATGGTCATCATGTCTGGGCTGAGTCTGTGGTTGATTCCAGAAACTTCGCGAAGTCATTTAGGCTTGGCTGTCCTGGTTGCGATCATCGTCATTGCTGTGCTCGGCGAAATCCTTGAGTTTGCTGCGAGCGCAATGGGTACGAGTAGACTCGGAGGCAGTAAGCGAGGAGCCGCTTTAGCCATTGCTGGCTCCATCGTTGGAGCGATCGCTGGACTTTTCTTTGGCACCGCAATCCCGATTCCAATCGTTGGTAATCTCATTGGATCGGTCGTATTAGGTGCTATCGGCGCCTTTGGTGGAGCAGTTGCGGGAGAACGTTGGGCTGGAAAAGAGTGGGACGATTCGCTTCAGATCGGCGGAGCCGCTTTCTGGGGGCGAATTCTTGGAACCGTCGGCAAAGCCGCATGCGGAACCATCGCTTGCATCTGTTTCCTAAGCGCGATTTGGATCTAGAAATCGGTCATCATCAGAGGGAGCCAGCCGCTGAGCGGCTTACTTGGGACGATCGACTAGTTCGTCAATCAGCTTCTCCAAGTCATCCTTCGCGATTCCCATTTTGGCTGCAGCCAGAGCAAATAGCCGCTTCTCGATTTCCTGAAGCTCACCATCAGCGGCCATCATTTTCATGAGATCCGCCAACATTTCATTCTGCTCCTTGCGATCGATTGGAAACTTCAGCTTCGCCTCGCCGCCCAGAGCGTAGGCAATTGCTTTCTCGAGATCCTCTTCATCGAGTCCTAAAGCGGAAGCTCGGTCCACTAGCAAGGCAATTTCCTGTTCGGTAAGCGTACCGTCAGCCGCCGCCATAATGACCAAATTTTTGAGATGATCGAGTTGCTCCACAGGGAGGCTCCTAGTGCCAGAAAGGAATGCGAAGTAACAAATTCTCAACCGGTTTCTCTGACTCGTCAACCTAGACCGAGCCCCCCAGGAGAATTTGCGGAAGTTCACACATATCTAGGCCTTCCGAATAAAGTGCTCGGCGTACGAGCGAACCTCGCTGCCGTTAAGGACGTGCACCATCCTGAGCTGTTGTACCGTCGCGTCATTGAAGGAACTCAAGGGAATGTGCACCAAGCGTTTTCGATAGCGTCGGGCGATCTTTCGCAACGCTGCGCTGGGAGCGGCTGGACTCAGCAGCGCGATCTGCGACTCACGAGCATGCAGACAAGCGGCACCAACCAATTTTTCTTCGAGAGATTCCGCGAAGTGAAGCCTCGGGTCATGCCAGATATCTGGAATCGGTACCGGTGGAAAAAGGAACATCGCTCCCCCATATGTCGCCAGAGCGATTCCAGGGCCAATCATCTCTTCCGCAAAATTGGTCGCATAAAAAGCAAGCGTTGATTCATTTTTATGCTCTGCAAACCAAGTTGTCCGCCACGGAAACTCACGAGGTTCCGCATTCTGCTCAAACAACATCACCGCGCAATCCATTGCTCCGACACTTGGCGGCATAACTTTGACATAAATCTCATTGTCGTACCAATGACGCAAAGTCTCTCGAATATCGATCCCGTCCTTAATACTCGTCGAAAACTTTTCGCTTCGCGCTAGATCAGCTCCAATAAGAGCTTTTGCCCGATCGAACACACGAGCCCTGAAGCTCTCGATCACGTTATCCTCAGGGGGCCATGAACACTGCGAATGAGGATTCCATTGTTGCTTCCACTGGTCCAGTTCTTGCTTGGCTGGCTTCCTCTTGAGCTCCAGCGAACGCCAAGACGTCGGCTGACCTGGCAAGCGGCTGACCACGCTTACTGTGTCGCCGCCTTCCGGCTCAGGCAGACGAACTTGATCAATGCCTAAAACTGCCTCAGACAATCCGCAGGCCTCGACATACGGATAGTTCCGAGCTGTATCAACCAAATGAATCGAGTACTGATCCCCCAGGATCTGCTGGGCCGAAACTGCAATTGTGTATAGATCCGGCGTCATTCGATGCTCAATCAGCGACTGATTGCGAATGTACTTGAGACACTGCGTGAGCAACAAAGGTGTAATCTTGCGAGCTCGCTTTCCGAGATCTTGTCGGTAACTGCTGCGGGCGGACATCAGCAGTTGCTTTACTCCGTCGATTGCCAGATTCTCGTCATCTTCAAGCTCCGCTCTCGCTCGCTCGAATAGCCCCGTGATAAAGGGAAGTTCACCAAACAGGAAGATAAGCGAGTTCTCGCTGACGGCATAACGTTTAGGTGTTTCCACCGAATCGTGCAAAGGTAGTTCAGCTTCGTTCTCATCCTTCGACCATTCGCTTGCGACAGACGCTTTCGTGCCTCCATATCGATCCTGATAAATCTCGTGCAGCCAAGGCCACTCCAGAATCGAACAAACGAATACGATGTTCTCGTACCTCTCCTCCAGCTGCTTCAGTCGCCAGGCCATATGCTCGAGACGTTGCATAACCTGCTCCTGAATCGGACGAGTCATGCTTGGTAACAAAGCAGCTGCGAACTTCTCAAGCGATACGTTGCGCAGTGCGAACGGATCGGGCATCACCGTTGCCCACGGCTGGTAGTAATTGGTCTCCAAGTCGCAAAACTTGATCGGCCAATGCTCACCCAATGCAACCCGCAAGGCCATGATCATTGGCTGGCAAGGATCGACCGGAACGTAACTCCAGGCTTCCTGGCTCTCGAGCTCCACATCTTCTTCGTCGTCTTCGATATCTGATTCTGGCGTCCATTGCTGATCGTAACTCACGCTCGGCTGCTGCAGTACAATAGACGGCGAGGGCAATTGCTCGACGCCATCCAATACTGCAGACCGAAATGAGCCTGGTAATGCCACGGCCAGACAATCACACTGGTGCCCCAGAAGCCACCGACGAACTGCCAACGCACAATCGCCACTGCCGTTGACGACCGGCAAGCAATGAATGTTGGGACTCAGGCGAAAAGGCGAAAGTAACACTTAGCAATCCAAATTCGGATGATACGGCACAAGTTAGCGATCCCAAACTACAAGCATCACACGCGAGTGAATACCAATTCCAACGCGAAAGCACATGCGAGCGCGTGCTTGACCACAACTACAACTCACAAATTATTGCAATACTGATACGAGTGTATGATACCGCAAATCAAAATCGTCTTGCTATTGGGCTTAGCCTTATGCTTCGCCTCGCTTGCTACACCATCATCGGCGCAACACGGAAGCGACGGCAACATTCCTCGTCGCATTCCTCCCTTAGGTCTCCAGCCAGCCTCCGAACAGCTCACGAGGTGGGAAGCAAGTATTCATGATTTGGAAACGAAACTCGAATCTCTGAATCCAAAACATGCGTCGCTCAAACCTGACATCGAAGTGCTCTTGAAGGCTTGCCGTTTTGCGATTCTACACCGAGAGTTCTACAAGAAGACTGACTTCGGTAAAGTCGATCAGCTACTCGAACTGGCCAAAACGAGGATCGAGTCACTGTCCAGCGGCAAAACAGATTGGACCGGAATTGAAGGCTTGCAAGTTCGCGGGTTTCGATCCGAAGTCGATGACTCTGCACAGCCAATTGGTTTGGTCTACCCAACGACCCCCCCTAAAAAGTCGGGCTATCCGCTGTACGTTTGGCTTCACGGGCGTGGAGACAAGACCACGGACTTGCACTTCATTTACGACCGACTGAGACGAGTGGGGCAGATTCAACCTCCGGGGGCAATCGTCCTGCATCCTTTTGGACGCCAATGCATCGGCTACAAGTCAGCAGGCGAAACAGACGTCATGGAAGCAATTGACTTTGTCTGTGACAACTATCCCGTCGATCGCCGCCGCATTGTATTGATGGGATTCTCGATGGGCGGAGCAGGTGTTTGGCATTTGGCCGCTCACTATGAAGAACGTTTTGTTGCGGCCAGCCCTGGCGCGGGCTTTGCCGAAACCGCCAATTACAACCGTCTTAAACCAGAAGACTTCCCCCCAGAATACGAACAGATGCTCTGGAAAACCTACGACGTTCCTAGCTACGTTCATAACTTGTTCAACTTGCCCGTCGTGGTTTACAGTGGAGAGAAGGATAAACAAATTCAAGCCGCGCGAGTGATGGAAGAAGCCTACGCCTCGGTTGGCCGCAAGTTACCGCATATCATCGGTCCAGGTATGGGGCACAAATACCATCCCGATTCGCTCAAGGAAATCTTGGAACGCATGCAAGAGGCGGTTATCGATGGCTTGCCACGAAATCCTCAGCGTTTCTACATCCAGTCTCCGCATCTTCGCTACGCAAGACGTGGTTGGCTAACAGTAGACGGAGTCGAACAGCAATACGGCGACACCTTTGTCAAAGCTGAGATCGATGATGCTGGTTACTGGGATCTGAGGCCGAAAAACGTGACACGACTTTGCGTCGACAGCACCGTTCCTCAAAGTCCTCAGCATCAGGTCGCTATCAACGGTATCCCCATTGTCATCAAACCAAAGCAACAGAACTACTTAGTGAAGGAAAAGGACAACTCGTGGGCACTAGCTGATGCCGTCGCTCCCTTTCGCAAGCGACCAGGAGTTTCCGGCCCGATTGACGATGCCTTTATCGACCCATTCCTGATAGTCCTGCCCTCCGGCAAGTCTTCGAGCCCCAAAGTGGAGAAGTGGATGCGTGATGAGCTCAAGTTCCTTAGGGCACGCTGGCGAAGTTTGTTTCGAGGTGAGTTGCGGGAGAAGCAAGACACCGAAGTCACCGAAGAGGACAAGCAACGATTCCACCTCTTGCTCTGGGGAACTCCGGAAAGCAACTCGCTCGTGCTGGAAGCACTGCAAAACCAGGAAATACGAACTCGATTGAGTTGTAGCTGGAATGCGTCGACAATCGATTTCGACGGCGACGAACATGACTCCGGAAACCATTTGTTGCAGATGATTTATCCCAACCCTGAGAATCCCGAGCGCTACGTCGTCCTGAACTCAGGGCCGACCTTCCGGCCAGCACATGATCGCACCAATTCTTTGCAGAATCCGAAGCTGCCTGATTGGGTTGTGTTATCCCTAGAAACTTCACCTAACACAGAAGCAGCTGGCACAGTGAAAGCCTGCGGCTTCTTTGACGACACTTGGAGATTCTCTAAGCAATTGACTTGGTAATGTTGAGGACACGAGCGTTTGGGCATACGCCGAATGCCTGCGCACCTTCAAGCACTACCCAAACCCGAAATCGCACTGCACCGCCTGATTCGCGTGCATCAGCGAGTAATCCTAGCCCACCGCCATTGCCTCACGTACGGCTGGCAAGACTCTGTCCTGCACGTCCTTCAAGCTACCTTCAACGAAAGCACCTGCTGCAGCTTTGTGGCCACCGCCACCGAAACTTGCTGCCAGCGTGCTGCAATCAACATGGCAGCGACTTCGGAAACTAAGTTTGAATCCCCCCTTGAGCTGCTCAACAAAGATCACGGCGACCTTGGTGCCGCTTATGGCAAGGGTCAAGTTGATTGCATCTTCAGTGTCTGAAGCCACGGCACCGGTCTCCTCGAAATCCTCTTTTAGTACGTGAGTGTAGACCAAACTGCCGTCTAGTTCGTCGGTCGTACGGCTAAGAATTCGACCGCGAAGACGAACTCGGCCGATCGTATCGCGTTCGTATAAGTCACCATAGATGTCTGCAGGAACTGCTCCACATTCCAGCAGCTGCGCGACGACTCGGTAAGTTTCCGGAGTCGTCGAGCCAAAGCGAAACCAACCCGTGTCGGTAGCGATCGCCGCGTAGAGGGCAGTCGCCATCGGCTTCGAGATTGGGACAGACAAGTGATTCGCAAGCTTGGCCACCAAGTGCCCTGTAGCCTCCGCACTCGTGTCTTTAAAAAACTCCGTGCCGAGATCGTCCTCGCCCATATGATGGTCAATGCAAAGTTTCTTACCCGGAAACGCTCGCAGCACATCGCCCATTGGTCCAAGCTGAGCCCAGGCACTTGTGTCGAGCACAATGAAACAGTCCGCCGAAATCTCCTCGGGCTGAATCGTATTGCCAACAACGTGAATCGTCTGACTTGGATCAATAAAGGCCAAGCTCTCAGGTGTTGGATGCCCGTTTATGATCTTCACATCCTTGCCGAGGGCTTCTAAGATTCCCGCGAGCCCAAGTTCACTACCCAAAGCATCACAGTCGGGGCGAATATGGCTGCAAAGGACAAAACTTTGACAACCGTTGATACGTTCGGCTAACCGAGCCCAGTCGACTGACATGTGATATCCGATCAATTTTTCAAACTTGCGAATCCGAGGGCTATCGAGAGACGATGCCCGATCCGCGTGATTTACCAGAGAGTGACTATAGTCCCGACTTGCCGTGAGATCGACAAGTTGGCTGCAAGAGAATCGGCCAAATTCAATCGAGAATCCCAAAGAATTCTTGATTCCGAAGATCATCCCTTGCCCCGAGCGGCCGAGAAGCTGTCCCTGCAGGCCTGAATATCTTGTTGCAGTTGCTGGGTGAGTGAATCGACGGAGTCGAATTTTCTCACCTCCCGAATGCGCTTCAACAAAGTCACCTCTAACCGTTCACCGTAGATGGTCCCTTTCCAATCCAAGATGTGAACCTCCACCTTCGACCGCTGCTCACCGAATGTAGGATTCGGACCGATGTTCACGGCAGCAGCATGCATGGAGCCTTCAAGTTCGACTTGGCCAGCATAAACGCCAAAGGCAGGAATCAAGTTTGCGATGTCTTCTAAATTGGCAGTTGGAAATCCTAGCTCCCGACCGCGCTGCGCCCCTTTAGCAACGATTCCAGTGATCTGATAAGGCTGCGTCAACATCGTGTTGACAGATTCCAAGTCACCCTCAGCTAAGGCTTCTCGAATTCGTGAACTGGAAATCATCACTCCTGATTCATCCTGCTTCGCCTTGGCAATCTCCAAAGTAACTGAGGACGCTTCACACAGACTCCGAAGCAACTCCGTGTCACCTGCCCGGTCTTTCCCGAAGCGGAAATTAGGACCTTCGACCATCGCATGAGCACCGAGACCTCTAACAATCTTCTGTTGGAAGAATTCCACCGGACTCAGATTCAGCAAGTTCCGATCGGTGGGATACGCAACCATCGCATCCACACCAAGTCGTCCCAACAGCTCAGCACGACGCGCCATCGATGTAAGTGGCGCAGTAGGTAATCGATCGGGGACAAGAATCGCCACCGGCGGGGGATCAAAGGTCAGAACAACTGCGGGCCCATCAAAGCACCGCGCCAATCCCTTTAATTGCTCGACCAAGCCAGCGTGCCCTTGGTGCACCCCATCGAAATTCCCGATTGCAATTGCGCCGCCTCGTAGATCGTCCGGAAATTCGTCCAAAGTACGGAGAAGTCGAGCCATTGATCGGAAGCATTCGAGACTGGGAATACGGAACCACGTTCGTTTGAAGGAGCTTGGCCTCGTCGTCAGTCGTTGGAAAGAGAATTGACTGTACAAGTACAACTCGCTCTAGCGATTAACTTCTGACGTTGATCAACGATTGTACATTCTACGAATCCAATTCGAAGGCCACGTTGCAGCAACCCTGCCGTGGCGCACAGTCGCCCTTGCTTGACAGGGCGAATGTAGGTCGTTTTCATCTCCACCGTGGCGAAACTCTGCTGGTCCTCGAGCGTACGACCAAACGCAATCCCAGTTGCCGCGTCGGCCAACAGAGCAATCACACCACCATGCACAAAGCCCATCGGATTATGCATCTTACCGTCAACGTTTAAATAGACGGTAGCAGAACCACTTTCACCTGGCTGGACTTCGAGACCGATCAATTGACTTATAGGAGCCCAACCAAAAATGTCACTCATGCCAGCAGCTTCATCCGTCATCCTAACGCTCTCTTAGTAGCGGAGCTGGAGACCGAAACCAAGCGAATGCAGCCAAAACTTACGTTCGTCGAAATCTAAAGCCGGATCCAACGCTCCAGTAAGTGGATCGCTCAGGTTCACAGCCAGGTCATTGTCGAGCTGCTGCGCCGCTTGCGCCACCTTGGGAATCACCATGTAGTTATAGCCCAACGTGAAATCTAGACCGGGGCGAATTCGATATCCTAGGTTTACTGCCAACTCAGGTATCACAATAAATGTATCATCCACGAATTGCTGGCTGTTCGTGTTTCTGGCGAGTAAGCCTTGATTTTCAGTGTTGCTTACCCCGCCTGAGGTCGTCGTCGTCGAACCGGCAATATTTACGCGCCGCTGCAAGTTACCTGCACCAAGTCGAAACATCGTTTCGATTTTTAACGAAGCAACTCGCCGAGTGTTCATGATCCCATAGCTCATGCCATGAAACTCGTTCTCTGTGCGGAAGACGTCGGAAACAGCAATACTGGTACCCTGGAGAGGTCCGGTACCTGTCACAGTTGTATTGCTCATGATGCTGAGCCCCTCGTCAAGCTGCACGTTTTGATATCCCCACAGCCATTGCATTCGGTTGAATCGGTCAGCATAAATTTCGCGACGGAGCATCAAGTCGATGCCACCTACCGAGTTTGAGGTAGTGACTGTGAGAGAACCATCGCTCTCACCGGGAAAAGAAACAAGCTGAGTATCCTGTGCTTCGCTACCGGCCGTCGTCGTGTTGAAGAAGGGGCGAGCTAAAATCGGATGTGTGGTGGAATTGAAGTTAAAGTTCAAGTCTTGGTCGCCGGCATCCCAGTACCGTAGCATCACGCCCCAGCATTTTTGTGGGCCTAACCAAGTACTGAAAGTCAGTCGCACCCCAGCGGTGGGATCATCCTGCAAAGTTCCTTGGCCGAGAACTACGTCTGTTGTTGCTTGCCCCAACTCACCTGCAACCGAGGCAGCAGTGCCAGCAGGGCTGGTCGTGACAAGTGCGGGAGGCCCTTGATCGCGACGCCAATACATTGGCACCTCTGCTCGAACGCTCATGCGATACCAAAGCGAAAGAAGAGGTCCGCATCCTGGAGGACAGACTCCGTAGGCCGTAGGTGCGATCCCGAATCCCGCATCGCATGAGCCACATGCGAGCTCACCGCAGCCATCGCAGCTGGAAACTCCAACATAGCTCGAGTCTGAGTTGTGAGATGCTTCATCGTGGTGTGGACCAACGACGACTTCATTCCCTGGCATAGGAACGGGTTGTGCCGGCTCCTCCACTTCATCTTGAAAGCTAGCAAACCTCACGACTGCATCGCTCGAGTCAGGATCACTGAGCTCCTCGATGCTCTGCTGGTAAAGTGTCCGCGAACCTCTACCTGTTCGCAGCTGTGCCATCGCCAGACTTGGCGTCAATACAACGACGATCAACATCGCGCAGATACGAAACCGGTTGAGATCTAAATTTCTAGCCGCTGAACCTTCCATGCCCGGTAAACCTTCTTCGACTGAGGTGGTTGCATAGCACTGCACGTACGCAGGCTCCACTACCGTGTTGTTCGGCCACTCCGGCCAGGCAGATCAAGCAAACTTGGTAAACTTTCCCGGTTAAGCCGAGTTTACTGGCCGCTGCTTGGCTATCAAGAGGAAGCAGCCTCAAGGATTCGTTGCTCTCCCTCCATATCAGCTTGCCATATCCGGCCAGAATTGACATCAAGTGCCGACAACCAACCTCCGCCGTAACAATAGGTATCGAGGCAGATTAGATGCCCTACATCAAAAATCTCGAATTCGGGGTCATGCGTATGCCCTACGACCGCTTTCTTGCCGTTTGGATGTGGCGGTGGAACCACCTCGGTAAGCTTTTGCCAGCGTAGCTGATAGATTTCTTGGTCTTCGAGCAACCTCGCAGGATCGTAGTTTGCATGTACAAAGAAGTGCTCATCGGACTCGTAGTAATCCACCATCGAATCGAAGAACTCGACGTGTTCACGGGGCAAGATATCTCGATTCCCTATGAATCCGTAGGAATCCAGGGTCGCCACGCCCCCAAATTGGACCCAGCGATCATGGGGTGTGTCCCCAAGTACGACCTCTAGCATCATCTCTTCATGATTGCCCTGAATCGCTATGACCTCGCAAGTCCCACGAAGTGCTATCAATCGATCAATCACTCCCTTGGAATCAGGCCCTCGATCAACGTAGTCCCCCAAAGTGACGATTCGATCGCCCGTTTGTGGTGAGATCATCCCCAGTAAGATATCTAAGGTGTTTGCACACCCATGGATATCACCAATTGCAATCAGTCGTGAAGTCATGGGGTATTGTAAGATAGTAAGGTGACACGGTTATTTTGTTCTCTGTGGGTATCCACAAATCGGATATGCAGAGCAGTTACTCTGCATTTTACCCAGTTTAGACAACCTAGGACTTTTAGCTTCAGGATGGGTCGGTGTCAAAGTTGGATTTTCAATCAGCTGCGGAAGCCAGCGGATTAGTAAGCCAAGAGCAAATGGACTACGCCTTGCGCGTTTCTCGCCATCGACTGTCCCAGCAAGGGCACAATGCCGAACAGGGAATCCCCAACGAGTTGCTAGCGGAGATTCTGGTCGAGCAAGAGGTGCTCACCAAGTACCAAGCCGACCAGATCATTGCGGGCCGCACCAAGTTCGATCTAGGGTTATATATTATCACCGACTGGATCGGCCAAGGTGGGATGGGCCAGGTCTTTAAAGGAGTGCACGAAGTGATGGGCCGCGAATGCGCGGTGAAAGTCCTTCCGTCATCCCGCTCCACCCAAGAAGCCCAGGATAGCTTTGCGCGTGAGATCCGCATGCAAGCCAAATTAGACTGTCCTTACTTGGTGCGAGCCTTTGATGCTGGCAAAGACGGTGCGGTGCACTTTCTGGTCACCGAATATGTACCTGGCATGGACTTGCGACGCTTGGTCAAATCACAAGGTGCGTTGCCGATTCAACAAGCGGCGAAAATTATCATGCAAGCCGCTTTGGGCCTGGAGTATGCCCACGAACAGGGCTTGGTGCACCGAGACGTAAAGCCAGGCAACATTCTGGTCACGCCCGATGGCGATGCGAAAGTTTCCGACGTCGGGCTTGCTGGATTTACTAAAGAGTTCTTTCTTGATCCACGTGCGGGAAAGATCGTTGGAACTCCTGACTACCTTTCGCCCGAGCAAATCCGTACCCCACTGGACATCCAGCCCGCGTCGGACATCTACTCACTTGGATGCACCTTGTACTACGCTGTCTGCGGCAAAGTTCCATTTCCTGGTGGTGATACAGAGTCGAAGCTGAAACGCCACTTAGAAGAATTCCCCCTGCACCCTCGTAACTTTGCGCCCGACATTACCGAAGACTTTGTTGATATCATCGTGGACATGATGGAAAAGAATATTTCCAAACGCATCACCAATGCGGCCGAAGTCGCAGCGCGTTTGGAACCTTGGGCCATAGACGCAATGGTACCCTCCATTAGCATGGCCAAGTCTCCTTGGATGGCCCCTCCGCCGCCTTCGCATATTGAAGATCGACGCGTCGGCGGATGGGAAGAGGAGCAACCATCTCGAGAAAGCTCGATTGATCAAGGTCACCAGAGTACGCATGGCCACTCTCATGGCATGACGCAAGGCTCCACTCCGGCTCCTCCACGTCCCTTCGACGGATCACCGGAAGCAGTACCACCTCACCCCATGGAAGGCATTGCACCGGAACCGGTTTCACAGGACGAAGAGCCCAAAGAGTATCAGCCAATTCGCCGCTTCGAAAAGAAGCGAATCAGCCGCAGCATGCTCGTCGCGGTCACGATCGCCCTCGTGCTACCTCCAGCCATGCTCGCTGGTGCAATCATTGGATACATTGTCGCTCAGTAAACCTCCTATCGACAGCCGAAAACAAATCTTCGTTTAATGCCGAGCTGGCGCCCCAAAGACCGGCGGCAATCGCCAGAGTCACGCCCTTCGGACATTTTAGGCCAGCCAAAGCTCTCTCACATTGAACACCCGGTACGACGTCATGGCCAACGAGACTCTTCGCAAGTTTCACTTCCAAGTCCACCCTGCCCTGCCCTCTGAGCAACAAGCAACTACCCATTGCTTCGAATCCGGCTTCGAAGAAATTGTTCAACAGCTCGAAAAACTTCCGCGACTGTATTTTGAAGGTGACGGCTCGTTCTTTTGGACCGATCCGGACAAGGGTTGGAAGCTTTGGGGAATGCTCTACGACAGAATGCTAAGGGACGATTCAGGCTCTCACAGCCACTTGCAGTACGCTGAGGTTCAGGGAGAATTCCCCTTGCAAGTCTGGCAATCTGTATTGAAATGCCTGCGAGTTGAGGACCAAAGTAGAGTTGAGCCTATCGAAATCCTGTTGCTGCCGGAAATGACAAAATGCTCGGAAGCGGAATTCGCCCAAGCTTGGATATGATGGAATATGAATAAAGGGTTTCCCTCAGGCAACTCACGCGACCGCCGAAACGATCTGCAACACAATCGGGGTGCTTGGGATCGCATCGCGGGCGAAGGGCATGTACTGGCCCAACCAGCACTCGACGACGAGCTGGCAGATCCGCTCCGCGTCGTAGATGGTGGGGGCTGGCTGGGCGGCAACATTCAAGGCTTGAATGTGCTCTGTCTTGCAGCCGGCGGTGGACGCCACGGACCACTTTACGCGGCAGCCGGAGCTAACGTCACAGTCGTCGATCTCAGCCCCGCCATGCTTGAGCTAGACCGCCAAGTTGCCTCCGAGCGCAGGCTGAACATTCGAACCTTGGAAACCTCCATGGACGAGCTGCCGGCGCTCCAGGCTGACGAATTCGATCTCGTCATTCATCCGGTAAGCACATGCTACCTGCCCAATCTTGCAAAACTGTTTCCAGAAGTAGCGAGAGTAACTCGTCCTGGAGGACTTTACATCAGTCAACACAAACAACCGACGAACTTGCAAGCCTCGCTGGAAACTCGCACTGGCAATTACGTCATCGAGCACCCGTACTACGACACATCACCCGTTCCCGCCGCACGAGCGCCTTCAAAACTTCGTGAACCTGACACACGAGAGTTTGCTCATAGTTGGGAGGCGATTCTTGGTGGAATTTGTCGAAGCGGTTTCGTGATTGAGGATTTAACCGAGCCCTTGCACGCCAAGCCAGATTCGCCCAACGGCTCGTTTCATCATCGCTGCAGTTACATACCACCGTACGTACGTCTCAAAGCTCGCCGGGCCGGAAACAAGAGCCTTCTTCTCACATAACGAGACTTCGCCGTAAGGCGTTTTTCGGCTGAGCTCGCGGAGCAACGAAAGTAAGTCAGTACCTTCGCGTTAGGAATTAAACGATTCTTCCGTGAGCGACTTCCGCTATACTCAGGAGATCTCAACTCGCTGACTCGGATTCGAGATCATCCTCTCCCGGGGGCCAAGGATTCTCCCAGTCGCCCCACTGCTCCAGGTACTGCTGATAAGCAGGATGATCAGCCGACTTCGATTCGAGCATTTCCTTCACAGACGCAACACGCTGTTTTTCCTCGTCGATCGTCAAGCGCCCCATCATCAGCATCGTGCGTAAAAACACGAAATAAGTATCCAATACATCGCAGCGACAGTACTCGTTGATCTCCGAAAGTCGATTTTGGCGATACATCTCGTATACCATGTCGCCTTGGACATCCATCTTCCCAGGCTTGCCGACTAGAGTAGCCGCCAGATTCAATCCGCCACGGAACCAGGTTGCACCGAAGTTGGTCAGAATTTCTTGGAGGTCGATGTGCGAATGTAAGTTGTATCTATTCCGCTTTTGCTCGAAGCTCTTGTCCGCCACATTGAACCACTTTGGCACGGAAATCCCATAGCGATATGCTGCATGCTCCATCAATGGCAGATCGAAGGTCCGTCCGTTGAAGGTCACCCAAGTTGGCTGTTCGTACATCTCCCACCCTGCCCAAAAATGCTGGGTGATGACGTGCGAACGATGCTGCGGCACATCCAAAGAAACGATGTCCAATAGCTCAAAGTCGGCGCGAACTTTCGCCACGACAACGGCGACGGGGATGTGAAAGGTGTAAGGAATGAAGTCACGACCACTCTTGAGCAGCAATTCTTGCCGAAAACGCCCAATTGCCTCCTCGGCGTTCAAATTGCGAGAACCATATCGCGTCTTGGCAATCAGCTCACCATCAGGCACACTCTCTACATCAAAGAGCAGATACCGAACGTCCTGACCCACGAAATCATTTCCCTATAAATCACCGAAAAGAACGGCCAAGAAGCAACCGCTTAGACACAACAAGTAGGAAGCCACGTTGCACACGCGGCATTATAGACCAATTGCCGCTAAAGCCGCAGACGCTTCAGAAAGTTTGCCTCTCCCATACGTCACGCTGGAATGCCCATGACACATCCTTCTCCAATTCGAACCGACCGGCTCCTCGAACGATTCTTGCGTTACGTGAAAGTTGGGACTGCGGCAGATCCGAGCTGCAATGATTACCCAAGCTCTCCTGGCCAGCTCGAACTTGGAAAGATCTTGACCGAGGAGTTGAAAGCGATGGGAGCCCAAGATGCTGAGCAGGATGTACATGGCTTGGTCTGGGCAACAATTCCAGCAACAGTCGATGCCGACGTCCCGACCGTACTTTTCAATTCACACGTTGACACCTCACCTGAAGCTCCTGGTGACAACGTCGCGCCGCATGTCATCGAATCCTATGCAGGAGGAGATATCCCGCTCGCTAAAGACGGCCGAGTGATTCGTGTAGCGGACTGTCCAGAGCTGGCCGACCTGGAGGGACACTGTCTGGTCACCACAGACGGAAGCACTCTTTTGGGAGGCGATGACAAAGCCGGTGTGGCTGCCATCATGGAACTGGCCAACTACTTGCTCGAAAACCCAACCATACCTCATGGTCCGGTGCGTATTTTGTTCACTTGCGATGAAGAAATCGGCTTGGGCGCCAAGCACATGGATTTAGACAAGGCTGGCGCCGACGCAGGCTACACACTCGACGGAGCTGGCCACGGAGAGCTTGAAGCAGAAAACTTCTCGGCAGATCAGATTGTAGTCCGCGCCATCGGCTACAACATCCATCCTGCCATCGCCAAAGATCGGATGAAGAATGCACTGCGAGCTCTTTCCGCCTTCATCGCAGCGTTGCCGACTGCTGAACTCTCCCCTGAAACTACGGACGGAAAACAGGGTTTCCTTCATCCTTACGACTTGGTCGGCGGAGTCGGTGAAGCGCACTGCAAGATCCTGCTGCGAGACTTCGACACAGCAAAACTCGACGTGTACGAGACGTTAATTCGCTCCACCGCTCAAGACACGGAAGCCAAATTTCCTGGCACCAAGTTCCTGATCGAACGTTCCCGACAGTACCGAAACATGGCCGACTTCATCGCAAAGTCCCCTCAAGTGGTGCGGTTTGCTCAAGAGGCATTCGAGAAACTAGATCGCTCCTGCGAACTCGGGTCCATTCGCGGCGGAACGGATGGAGCACAATTCAGCGAGATGGGGCTGGCAACTCCCAACCTATCCGTTGGCCAGCACAACATCCATAGTGTGCTTGAGTTTGCTTCCATCACCGAGATGACTTGGACCATTGAACATGCGGTTACACTACTCGATATCTGGCAGAACCAGGCTCGCAGCTAGGCTTGCGAAAGCCCAACATGTACCATAGCCGGGGCGTCTGGCTTCCGCAAAGACGATTCACACGAAGACCACCCCATAGCTGGAGATATCTACATGGCCAACTTGGCAATACACGGGGCCGCAGGCCGAATGGGAAAACGATTGATCGCACTGGGTAGCCAAGATCCAGATCTGCAATTGACCGCGGCCGTAGAGTCAGCTCATTGCAGCCAGCTTGGCAGTGACGCGGGCGTCGTTGCTGGCGTGGATGCGATTGGCGTCGACTTGACCGACCAGTGGCCGAAAGGCATCGAAACGGTAATCGACTTCTCAGTTCCCGAAGCTTGCATGCGTGCCCTGCAACATTGCGAGTCGGCGGGCATCCCGCTTGTCGTTGCGACAACAGGATTGAATGAATCGCAAGTCGCGGATATTCACGCAGCAGCCAAGACAATTCCGATCTGCTGGGCTCCCAATATGTCTCTCGCCGTCAATTTGACGATGAAGATGGCAGAACAAGCTGCTACAGCGCTAAAAGACATCCCGCAAGGTGCAGATGTGGAGATCATGGAACGGCACCACCGCTACAAAGAAGACTCTCCTAGCGGAACTGCTCTCAAGTTCGGTGAAATCATTGCCCATGCAATGGGACTCGACAAACACGTCCATGGCCGCGAAGGAATCTGCGGAGCGCGTGGGCGGGACGAAATTGGCTACCATGCGATTCGCACCGGCGACGATCCTGGCCAGCACACCATCGTTTTCGGCATGCTCGGCGAAACCATTGAACTACGCGTCGCGGCCTCCAATCGCGATTGCTACGCCCAAGGAGCATTGGTCGCCGCGAAGTTTCTAATCGGAAAATCACCAGGTATCTACAATATGTTTGATGTGCTAGGGCTTCATTAGATTCTCCCATAGGCCGTAACGAGCGGAGCGCTATTACGGCATGAACAATCAATAAGAATCGGCTAGAGCCTAAACTCCAGCAACGACAAGCGAGTCCAATGGCCAAGTGCGACGAAGGCTATTTATGTGAAGTCTGCGGCAAGCCCGTTGAGCAACTCGGCGACAGCGCACTTTACTTGCAATACGTCATCGGCTGGATCGATCCCGAGACGCTTCACACGCGCCGCGAATGTCACTTGCGCTGCCTACCCTCTCTGTCGCAATTCATCGATCACGAGTCCTTTGCACCGATGTTTGTCGAGGGAGATTTCGATCGCCGGCAGCTCGACCGACGATTTGTTCGCGAGCGAGTTGAACTCGTCACGTCAGGCTACGAGCGGATTCAACAATTACAACTCCGCCGCAAAGACCTCACCGTCGAAGATTATCCCTTGCCCGGCGTCATGGATCGCTGGAGTTAAGTGGCTCCGCCATTTCCTCGTGACATAGGCATCCCCGGTGGTTCTACAATCACGGCTAGAGATTCAAGTAAATGCATCTACTCGCGCACCAGAGGTGCTTTCGAATCTAAGCGGTAAATAGCAGCGAGAGGCAACACGAGAAGTCCCATCATCCAAAATACGCTGCTAATCGGCCAACCCAATCCGGAAGCGGCCGCCTCGAACAACTGATACAAAGGCCCAGCGATCAAAATCCCCGTGAAGTTCGCTTGATTCATCGTTGCGATCATCCGGCCTTTTAGACTTCCTGGCGGACGAGCTTGAATGAATACTTGAATTGGTATCGCAAAAATCGCGGCGAATACGCCCAGCATGATCAGAGCTACGCTACTTCCACCGTAACCTAGCAAATGATCTTCGCCCACCCAGACACCGAGCACCCCTAAGCACCCGAACAATCCAAACAGTCCGAGCGTAACACAGCGATCTCCAAATCCCTTGCGACAAAGCCAGCTCGCGGCCAAGGCGCCAATCATGATTCCGACGCCAATTGACGCCGTCAGCAAACTCGTTTGAAATTCACTAACTTCGAACCATCGCCCCAGTCGATTAATTACCGGAACAGCAATACCGCTGACTAGCCAGAAAACACTAGACACTAGCAAAGCAACCAATAGCGGCTTGTCTTGCCGCAAAAATTTCCAAACATCCTTGCTCACAGCAAAGCTGTCTGGTGTCAACTTCATATTCGGATGGGCCGTAGGTACCTTCCGAACCATAAATGACGTTGCCGTCCCAACCACAGCAATGCCAACAGCCACGATCATTCCAATCCACAAGTTCCCAGCACCGCCGTCGTCTGTGACCAACGAATCTTTGATGCGGCCTGCCGAAACCGTTCCAAAAATGATCGCCAAGAATGTGGTCATCAGGATGAGACCATTCGCTCGTGGCAAATCTTCTTCGCGAAATAGCTCAGGCAGAATCCCGTATTTCCCAGGTCCAAAAAAGGAACTCTGCGTCCCCATCAAGAAGAGCACAATCCAGGTCCCAGCAAGTCCCAGCATGTCGTAGAAATAAAAAGCCATCAGACCTAGCAACATCACGACGATTTCGGCAATTTTGCAGGCGTTGATGATTGGGGTCTTACTAAATCGATCCGAAAGATATCCAGCGTAGCCACTAAACAAAACAAAAGGCAGTGAGAACACCAGCGAGGCCCAGCCTTGAAGGTCACCACCAGACTGCCCCACCGCCGCTTCTTGTGCCACATTGGCCCCTGCAACTACAGCCGGCAATGCCATCAGGAGCATCAACTGCTTGTATAAGTTGTCATTGAAGGCTCCTAAGAACTGGGTGCTGATCATGCCGAGAAATGAGCGATCGGTCAGTAAGTTGGACGCTGGAGCTGAGCTGGAGTCCGACGTTTCTGCGTCCTGCGTCGGCGAGGAGTCCTTTTCTGTTGTCATTTAAACCAGCCTTCATGCTCCCGAGATTACTTTCAAGCTGCGAACGAAACGGCTGAGACGGCCTCTTAGACGGCTTTCCAAGAATCAGCTTACGTGCTCGCACATTCTGCCTGCTTTTCTAAGATGCCGAAAGACGGGTTCTGGTGCGCCATCAGCAAAGCGAAATGCCACATATCGCGTTTTTCCTGCATTGTCCCGCAGCCTTTTGGCGAATTGCGGTGCCGCCCGATAAAACAAATTGAAAATTCGCCGTGGAGCCCGCTAAAATCGATGAGGATTCGACAATCGAATGGCAGGAAAGTTAGGCAAACGTGAGCCTCGAGCTCATCCAGACTAGTAGTGTGGCCCGAAGGAGTCGGCTATGGGCGACGGCATAACCTCCTACACACTCAAACATACAATCGGGCAGCAAGTCCTCACGAGTTCCGCTACAGCAAAGTGATTTGTCCTTACCCAGGAAGAACCAATGCTAACCAGTCGACGCAACTGCCTGAAAACAATAGTCGCTCTAGGCGCCACTGCAGGCCTCGGAACCAGTTGGGCCAATCATCTTGCAGCAGGCATGCGGGCTCGGGGGTCGCGGAAGTTGATTGTGCTGTGGATGCCTGGCGGTCCTTCGCAAATGGATACTTGGGACCTCAAGCCAGGACATGCCAACGGTGGGCCTTTCCAAGAAATCGCTACCTCTGTTCCAGGGATGAAAATCAGCGAACACCTACCGGAGCTAAGCAAACTCGGCGAGCACCTTTCTATCGTTCGCAGCATGGAAACAAAAGAAGGCGACCACAGCCGTGGTACTTTCTTGGTCAGAACGGGCCAACGTCCAGGACAGCCGTTTCGCTACCCTGCTCTACCCGCATCCATCGCCAAAGAACTGGTTGACGACGCATCTGCCGTTCCGGGCTACGTCAGTATCCTACCCAACTCCTTCATTAATCCGCCTGCCTTCAGTGCCGGCTTCCTAGGTGCCTCACGCGAGCCGCTAACCGTTGCTGGAACCGCTGACTACTCTCCTGAAGATCTTGCCGCTAAAGAAGATGCTCCCTCAGATGACCAACCAGTCAAGCTTCGAGTAGACAATTTGTTGCCCCCAGATGACCTGGACATGAATCGCATCCAGCGTCGAAAGCAATTCTGGAATCTGCTGCAAAAAAGCTACGGTGCTCGCCAGCGTGGAGGTGCTGCCTCGACGCATGACACTGTATATCGCCGAGCTATGCAGCTGGCCGAAAGCGCGTCCTCGGTGGAGCTGGCATCCAAGGCGGAGCCGTCATCGGCAGGACCACAGAGGACGGAATGGAAGTCGCCGACCGCCTTGTTACCGCACCGGATTTACTAGCCACAATCTGCAGCGCCGTCGGGGTCGATCCTGAGACGGAGAACATGTCCGAGGATTTAAGACCTATCAAAATCTCCGAAGGCTCGCCAATCAAAGAGATGCTGGCTTAAATGCTCCTTGATGGCCGTTCTTGTAGGCCGTTGAGAAACGCAGCGCTGTTACAGCGCTTTTGTTGGAGGCTAGGCTTTGGCCGCCTCTTCTCCATTTCCTGCCCTGTAACCGTTTCAGCGTCAGCTGAGATTCTAGGCCGCTGGCTAGTCGACAGCGCAAACTCGACAGCGCGAACGGTTGCATTCAAGACGGGCCGTACAAAAATCTTTTTTGCCCAAAGTCACCCACACGCGGACTCATCTGATGCTGAAACGGGAGCCAACGCTCTGCGGCTGAATTGGAACATTACGCTCGTAGGGCCAAGTGTCGAGACCGCGCGACGCTCGTTCACGGCCAACGTTCAACGCCGAAAGCGTTGATGACTACCACTACCCCAAAATCTCTCTCTTGCGATCTACGTAATCCCACACGACATAGCGATCCAAGTCTTTACCGGCGGTGAAAAAGACGCGGCCTTGAGTGTTCTCCGCCAGACGATAGGCAAACCGAATGTCCTCTTCGGATTGAGACCAACTCGGCACCAAAAAGATGTTGATCCGGATGCCGTCTCGCTGACACAAGCTGCCTTCGCGCATCGTGGCCTTCTCAGTCCGCGGATCAGGCGGATAAAGCATCAACAGCATCGACTCGTCAAAGTGAGCCGTCGGCAATCCATCCGTGATCAGGATGACTTGCTTGTTGGGAGTGTCAATCGTAGCCAGATTTTGACGTGCGAGTCGCAAGGAATGCTGGATATTGGTGAAGTGCGGAGGAATCTGCGTCTCGCTGATATCCTGGCGACTCATATCAGCTCGTAGCTGAACTACCGGATCATGGATTGTGACCGGTTTGGGCAACAATTCGATAATCTCACTCGCATTCCGCAACTTGGCAAACGTATACATCTCAATGAATCGCAGGAAGTCACCAGGATACTCATTGGAGATCAGGCCCTGAAGCGCCAAAGCCATACGTTTGACGTTCATATACTGGCCGTCATAGCGCATCGAGCCGCTCATATCCATGACGACAACGGTGGCACATTTCGGCGAATTCCGCGTGCGATGCACTTCGATATCATCGCTACGAAGTTGAACCGGACTGGCATCGGGATCTCGCAGAAGTGCATTGATAACTGTCTGCGTGGTGTCCATGTTGGCGAGGCTATCGCCAAATTCGTAGGCCCTCGTCTGAGGCAGTTCGACGCTTCCCTCTCCCTCGATTCGGCCACTGTGACGCCCGCTTCGGCCTGGCTGCAAATGCGAGAATATCCGGTCTAGCAGTTTCCCCTGGAACACTTTGTAGGCCGCAGGAGTCAGTCTAAAGGCACCTGTGGCGGCATCACGATCTAGCCCCTGCCGCTCGGCCATCTCTCGCACCATGTTCTCGACTTGATTTCGCATCTCCTCGAGGGTACTCATATCCTCAGGCTGCGCGAACTCAGCCAGCTTCTCCATGTCGATAATGCCGATCTGGGCTGTCTCGGCCGCCTCCTCAAGCTGCTTGAGCAATTCGTCGATCGATTCTAGCTCCTCCTTGATCTCCAACGCCTCAGGAATCGTCATCCGCTCGTTGCCGGTGAACAGGTAGTTAGAAGCAAGCTCATCGATCTGATACTTATTGCTCAAGCTATCGATGACGTGTACGAGCTGTCGAGCAAAACCATCCGTATCATCATCGATTTGGTAATAGATACGTTCCAACAAATAGATCTGATGATGCTTGACCGCCTGATCGTAAACACCTTTTAGACGCTTCGGCGGTTGTGCACGCTTCGAGTTTTTGTCGTAGACCTTGTTGGACTTCTTCTCTACCGAATGCGTTTCGTAGGTTTCCAGAATCTTGCGTTTGCGTTCCTCCAACATCATCCGCAAATGATCGATACTCGGCCCAAGTCCCGCGATCTGACTTGGATCTAACTCAACGGCACGTGCGAGCTCTTCCTCAGTCAGTTGCCGATGGCTCCCGTACATCAACGCATGCTCGAAAGCCTGCGAAACAAAATCCGTTGGCGGTTCGGTTGGACTAGGAAACTTAACGGGATCGTATTTCTGGTAAGTATGAACCACTCCGCCGAGGTTCGATTTTCGCGTAGCCATCAACGCACCTAGATATCGTAGTGAACTTTCCCGTGCTTCTGAGCACGACTAATTTGCTCTATCGAGTAAAGTCCCGCTAGCACAAACTCAACGCACGAAGCACGCACGGCAGAATTCTCACTTGCGTTGACTTCAAATGCCTTATCCCATGCTGGAGGAACTGCCTGCAATCGCTCGGCATAGACTTCGCTCGGCAACATGTCCCCCACTTCGATTCGTACACCAGCGCGGAAGATCTCGCCGATTTCCCCAAGTCCATATTCTTCGACATACTGCTCGAAGACAGTCTTGATCGCGCCAGCCGTCAAAGCGTCGAGCACTTGAGCTTCCGACATTTGGTGGCTGCCCATCATGTCCAGCTCCAACTTGCCAAGTGAGGAGGAATACAAGTGCCCCAGGTCGCTGATACGTGGCACCGCTGGCTTTTCATCCAGCACAATCGAACGCTGCCTTGCACTGCCAATCATCGCACGATAATTGGCTAGACTGAAACGCGCCGAAACACCGGAGTCCTGGTCGATAAACTTGCTCTTGCGAGCCTGCAAAGTGATTTCCTCGATGATCTCCGCCATGAAGTAAGGAACCTGAACAGGATACTCGCCTTCCAAATCCACACCGGCTTCTTGCTGCAATATTTCGATGCCAAGCTCGCGCTCACGCGGGTAGTGCGTTTGAATGATCGAACCAATGCGGTCTTTCAACTGCGGGATGACTTTACCGCTTCTGTTGTAAGTACTCGGGTTCGCCGAGAACAAGATGAAGATGTCCAGATCGAATCGAATCGGATATCCCCGAATCTGCACATCACGTTCTTCGAGGATGTTGAACAGTCCAACTTGCACCAATTCGTCCAACTCTGGCAATTCATTCATCGCAAAGATGCCGCGGTGCATGCGAGGAATGAGTCCGAAGTGCAATGCCTCCTCGGCACTCATACTGATACCGCCCGTGAGTTTCGAGGGATCGATCTCACCAATGATATCTGCAAACTTCGTTCCTGGACTTAGCCGTTCAGCATAGCGATCGTCGCGATGCCACCAAGAGACAGGAACTTCTTCGTCGGAGTGCTCAGCCAAAAATCGCTTGGCAACGGTCGTGATTGGATTGAGCGGATCTTCATGGATCGAGACTCCGGGAATATCCAGATACGGAACATAATCGTCAAGAAACTGCACCAAAGCACGCATCAAGCGACTTTTGGCTTGTCCTTTCTCTCCTAGGAAGAGCATGTCGTGGCCGGAGAGCAAAGCGATGTTGATTTCCGGGATGACCGTGTCCGAGTAGCCAACAATGCCTGGAAACAGATCTTCGTCACCAGCCAGCTTTTTCGTGAAGTTGTCTAGAATCTCATGCTTGACGGTCTTGGATTGCCAGCCGCTTTGTCTTAGCTCGGCAAGTGTTTTACTTTGATTCATGGGGACTCAGCTTGCTTCTGCTCATTCATGACGCAACTCTCTTATTATACCGATCAGTCGATAGTCAGGATTCTTGGACGCGTTAACGAACGCAGCGTTGGTACGGAGGTCTAACTTCGTTAACTCGTCCAATACAGCCGGACGTTTGACAACTTCCACTACGCTTGCACATGTGTGAATTCGGCGACCTGTGAACTTGGCTTGCTAACGACAAAAAAAGCCGCCTTCAAAGGGAAGACGGCTCGTGGCAAGGATTTCTTTCCATCTTGGCGACTAGATTCGGCTCGGGATCAACGTGCGTCGCGACTGCTTTTGTAACTCTAAGTCCTCCTCGGAATGTAAGCACAACTGAACGCGTTCCGATGTGGATGGTCGTCGACGTGGATCAAGCAAGCGATACGTGCTCGCCGCCAGTTGAGATAGCATTTCGCCTTGCTCGCTCTCACAGTCCGATTCGTCTTGAATCCGATGTGCAGTCTCGATGGCGGCCTTGCGAATGACATGGATGCGTGATTCGTGAGCTTTAAGCCCCAACACTGCGAAGTCATAGCCCAACGAGTCCGCAATCAGCTTTGGCTTCTTAACGCCGCGATATCCTAATTCTATTGCTGACCGAACCATCTTTCTTCCTGAGTTGCGGGTCGTCGCCTGACCGACTCATCCTTTCTTGCGTTTTTTAGTTTCTGTGCATTACGGTTTGTGGCAGATCCACTTCAAGTTTTAAATTCGCTTTCGGCAAAGAAGTTTCGGCATCACGGACCGCACTACGTTACTTCGGCGTAATCTGAAATTATTGGGTGCCTAATCGAGTTTTTTCCTGTGAAACTTGAAACATACGGCTACCAGTAGCCGAGAACATCCAATCTTTAGAAGTGTAGATCCACAGCAAGTGAAAAATTGCTTAGCTTTCGACCAGCAAGTCATTGTTCGGATGCCCTTCACCCTATAGACACCTAAGTTTCCGCCCAGTTCGAGTTGTTTCCGCTTCTTTGGAGTTTTTAGCGTAAAGAAGCTGCAAGCTCTTGAAAACACTTTCACAAGGTGGAACAGCATTGCTCACCGTAGCCGATAGCTAGCGCAGCGATGTTGCGAAAACTGATGCTCTAGTGTTGAGGCTCGGTAGGAGAACCGAAACCCCGCCTTTTACAGACGGCACTCATTAGAGCCCGGTATTCATCCCGCCCCACAAACTCTGCGGCTCGGATTACAGACAAAGGTGACGAACGACTTGGCAGTGCCAACCAGAAAGGCACGCTTCGAACGGCGGTGCGGTCGGCGACTCTGGGCATACAAGAAATATCTCCCAAAAGTCTAACAGCTAAGATTAAACTTGGCCTAGACGTCGCAGACTCGAATGGCGTGTTCGAGGGATTCCTTGGGGTTATCCCAAGTTGGGATAAACTCCTGGGCGACATAGCCTGTGTAGCCAGTTTCCAAGATGGCCTTCATGATCGGCGGGTAGTTGATCTCTTGATTGTCATCCAGCTCACAGCGACCGGGATTTCCAGCCGTATGGTAGTGGCCAATCCACGGATGCATTTCTTTGATTCTCCGAATCACATCACCATTCATGACCTGTACGTGGTATATGTCGAATAGCAATTTGAAGTTCGGCGAATCCATTTGCTTGACCAAATCCAAACAAACTTCAACATCGTCGCCAAAGTAACCTGGATGGCCCTTCATCGGATGGCTGTCATCACGACTGTTCAGATGCTCCAGGACCAGCGTAATTTCCTTCTCTTCAGCATAGCCGATGACACGCTTCCAGCAGGCCAAGCAATTGGCCATGGCCTGCTCGTCGCTGATACCTTCCTTGCTCATACCAGTGAAAGTGATGACACTCGGCGACTTGGACTCAACGGCCGTATCAATCGACTTCTTGAGTTTGGCTTCCACTTCGGCGTGATTGTCGGGATTCAAGGGCCCTTTCGCAAAGCCGTGACTTCCAACCAAAGATATCTCCAGGCCAAGCTTCTTGACCTCGGGATAGAACTTGGAATCGATTCCCTCGATCGCCACCAAACCAACTTCTTTTCCGAATTTGGCGAGTTCGATTGGAGGCATGGGTTTGAAGCACCAACCCATGACAGACTGACGAATTTTGCCTTTTATAGTTCGCCTATCGTCTTGAGCGTGAGCATTGCCAGAGATCGCGGCAGCACCCAGCAAGGCTGCCCCTCCAGCGACTAGCCAGCGCCGTTCAACTGAGAATCCAGAGGCATTATGTTTTGAGGATTGATCTGTTTCGGAAACTCGCGTCATATGACACCTCGTGCGGAGAATCTTAGTTGCCATCAGGAAACAGAGGAAGATCTGGGTCACCCTCGTGAGCGTTCTTCGGCGGCTTCATAGATAAATGCTGGTATGCCTTCGCCGTCACACATCTCCCTCGAGACGTGCGAACAATTAATTCCGTCCGAAGAAGGAAAGGCTCTACTTCGTCCTCTAGCGTATCCGAAGGAACATTCATCGTGTGGGCAATTGACTCAATGCCCGCCGGTCCACCTTGTAGCACCCCGATGAGAGTCTCCAAGTAACGTCGATCCTGCCGATCCAACCCCAGGGGATCGATGCCGGTCATCTCCATGGCTTTGATGACTACGTCTATGTCGATCTTGCCATCCGACTTGCTCATCGCGTAATCACGAACCCAGAGTAATCGATTGTTCGCGACGCGTGGTGTCCCGCGGCTGCGACGAGCGATCTCAGTCGCTGCCTGACGATCGATTTCAACGCCTAACTTGCCCGAGTTAACCTCGACGATCTTGGTCAACTCACCGAAAGTGTAGAACCCTAGGTGTTCGCGAATCTGGAAACGATCGCGAAGCGGGCCGCTGAGCATCCCAGCTCGCGTGGTGGCGCCAATCAAAGTAAAGGGTTTGAGCTGCAGATTGAGCGTCCGAGCGCTGACACCTTCACCAAGCACGATGTCAATGCGGAAGTCCTCCATAGCCGTGTACAAGTACTCTTCCACCGCCTTTGGCATTCGGTGAATCTCATCCACAAATAGCACGGAGCGGTCCTCGAGATTGGTCAGATAAGGAATGATGTCTTTCGGCGCCTTGAGTGCCGGACCACTCGCCATCTGAACTGGTACACCCATTTCGTGAGGAATGCATGTCGCGAATGTGGTTTTCCCAAGCCCTGGTGGTCCATCAAAGAGAATGTGCCCCAGCGGCTCGTCACGTTTTCGTGCCGCATCGATGGCGATCTCGAGGACTGCGATGACTTCGCGTTGGCCCACCATGTCGGCAATCCGAGTCGGCCTCAGCGCAGAATCGTTGTCATCCCCAGGAGGCGGCAGTGTTCCTCCAGAATTATTTCCACCATCGTCTGGCGGGGGTGTTCCTATGATGGACTCGCGGCCCATGAATATCCTTCTCTTGGTTTACACGCACGTGGCGCGAGCCAGTAGGTCTGCTATCAGGCAAGTCGGCAACACACTCGCTTGCGTCGTGCTTGCATGAGGCTCCACATCCTCACAAAATCATAACGCACTGCGGCAGCATCGCGAAGCCGAGGGGAACTACTGCATGGCCACCAGCCCAGCAATGACGCCAATCGTGATCAAGACTGTCGCGACAACCAACATAATGACACCTAACTTAGCGTATGAGAAAGGAGCCGTCCCCGCAATCTTGCCACTCTGGCCATTGATCAGAACTCGAAATACCTTGTCCTTGTAGCGGTAAGCCAGAATCCATACGGGCAGAAGCATCGGAGAGCCTTGCATGTCTGCGATCCGCACGTTGACTCGCACATTCCGGTGCCTATTGGGTACGAGCTGGGCACAACTCTGCCGCTCCAACTGTTCGATCGCCCCACGCGCTTGCGGACGAGCCAACTTGCGAGGCACGCGGAACTCCTCGTAAGTCACATTCTTCAGATCCATTTGAGAAGGATCCACGGCGGTCCGTATATTGAAAGGCGAGATGGACTGAGTCTCTTGCATCGTCAGCACACTGCTGCCAGCGACCAAGACGCCGCGATAAGTCTGGCCGTGCTTACCACTAACGGGATACCAATCGCCTCGACAACCATAGGGAGCTGGGGACGAATCCGCCGTCCATTGCGTATCGGTCGAAGCATCAAACACCCAGTAAGGTACGTAGATCGATGTGATTTTTCCGATTGTTGAAGCTCGGGCCGCGTCATCCGGACGCCAGAAGCCTGTACTCAGCCATTCACGAAGCACTTTTTCTGCCCGGTCACGGTCCAGCGAAAACTGGAGAACCGAGCTCGGCAAAATAGAGCGAGACACCTTGCGTTTGGTCATCTGGGTGCTACCGCAAAAAGGGCAGCGCAGAGCTTGAGCGCTGGCATCGTAACTCATCGAAGCACCGCAGCCGTCACAATCAAAGCTGTAATGCGTAGCCGCGTGAGCCAGTTTCTTTGCCTTGGTGTCGGCCTCAGGGTTTTCCGTCCCACAGTTCGCGCAGAATAGATCTTCCTGATCTGTATAACAACGGCATACTCCGCAGCGCTGTGTCAATTCAAGTGTCACAAGATGCCCTTGAGATGATTTCGTCTGACGCCGCTTAACAGCCAGCCTAGGTGCTGTCTCTCTCGCGTCGCCCAGCCATAGGCGCCCGCTCGCCGTCACTACTTACTTCAAACCACGCGTCTTGAGCTTCAAAGTATACAAGCTATCGCTGGCCGTGATGAATAGAACGTCGCGATCTTCGCCGCCAATGCAAACATTCGCTGTCCAACCTTCCGGCACAGCAATCTTCTCTCGCAATTCACCAGTCTTGCGATAAACCATGACTCCCTTACCCGTTAGATACAGATTGCCATCCTCATCTAGCGTCATGCCGTCAGATCCCTGTTCGCAAAAGAGCTCGCGATTCCTTAATTCGCCACTGGCACCAATCTCGAACTGATAAGTCTTGTTGTCACCAATATCCGCCACGAAGAGTACGCCGCGACTTGCGTCACCAACAATGCCATTCGGTTGCTTGAAGCCATCTGCAACCACCGTGACTTTTCCTGTCTCGGGCACAAAACGATACACCCGTCTCGGAAGCTCGGGCTCGGAAGACTTTCGCTTCCAGTACTTGCGTAGATAGAAGGGATCGGTGAAGTAGTAAGAGCCATCACCGGCAACCCAGATGTCGTTCGGTCCGTTGAAGAGCCTGCCGTCGAAGCCAGTCAACAATACTTCGTGCGTTTTATCCGGACGAATCAACCAAAGTTCGTTCTTCCCGTCAGCGCAAGCCACAATATCCTCGCCATCGAAGAACAAACCATTGCTGCGCCCAGCGGGCTTGAGCCATGTCTCGAGACCTTCTGACTTCGAGTAACGCAGGATGCGGTCGTTCGGTTGATCCGTGAAATAAACGTTTCCTTTCGCATCGACTGCCGGGCCCTCGGTGAACTTGAAGCCATCTGAGATCAAATGCACCTTGGCGCCATCCGCCGCGACGGTCTGAGCGTTACCGCTTTTCGCAAAGGCGACACACACCAGAAGGGCTGAAAAAACAAGTCGAAACATAGAGCACCGGGGAAAGCAAGAAAGGACAGATTCGTTCGCTAAGATGCAAGCCAACATGATACCACGAGACGCTTCCCTAAACGAAAGCCCTCTGGCGTGGTGCTAACAAGACCAGGGGTATAAACCTTACGGGTTTGCACTGAGTTGATGCGAATGGTCCAACGCAACCTTGCCCGTGAACATTGGCGATGTAAGCGACCTTTTTCCAATCGTAGCCGGATCCGATAGCAGTAAGAAAGCTCACACGTCAGTGCCACACGAAAGCAGAACATCAGGGGCTTAAGGCAGGAGGACGAATTCCCCTATTGCAGCCAGCTTGGCAGTTCGTCGGCGCCAGGAAGCTCGATGAACTGGATCTTGTCGACTTCTTCGATCTCAAGCATCGCCGCCGAAGCTTCCGAGGTCGGCTCACTATCCAGATTCAAGACACCGACAGCGTTCCCTCCTGGTTTCTGCTCAGCTCGGCCAACGGACATCTGAGCGATATTGACTTCGTGTTCTCCGAATGCGGTGCCCACTTTTCCAATAATCCCAGGCACGTCTTGATGCGTGAAGACCAGCATCTTACCGTCCATGTAGGCTTCCAAACGGTAGTCGCCCAAGGAAACCAAACGCGGCATATTGTGGCCAAAGACTGTTCCAGCCGCTTTCACCGATCGTTCGCCGCCGGAAACTTCCGCTGTGATCGAAGAGCTAAACGCTCCGAGCTCGTTGTTGCGATTCTCGTTGAGCTCGATCCCTCGCTCCCTGAGCAGCATTTCCGCGTTAATGATATTTACGTCTTCAGGCAAAGCACGCTCCATCAGCCCGGCGCAAAATGCGTTGGTCAGCAATTTGGTGTCGCGTGAGGCAACTTCCCCACGATAGTTGAGCGAGCATGTGGAAACCGCCCCGCCATGCCACTGACTAAGGAAAATACCCAGCCGATAAGCCACGTTGAGGTAGCTCCGCAAGTCTTCTAGTGTCTTGGGATCGAGCGCCGCTACATTCACCGCATGGCGGATTTCACCGGTCTTGAAAAAGTTAAATAGCAGCTCAATGCCTTCAACAGCAACTTGCGTCTGTGCTTCTTCTGTGCTCGCCCCCAAGTGCGGCGTGCAGACAACTCCAGGCATGCCAAATAGTGGACTATCTGTACAAGGCTCCCCTGCGAACACGTCCAATGCCACACCGCCGATCTGCCCATTGTTCAGTCCCTCGACCAACGCTTCCTCGTCGTAGATTCCACCACGAGCACAGTTGATAAGGCGGATGCCTTTTTTCAAATTGCTCAGATTGTCTTTGTTGATCAAACCTTTTGTCTCAGGTGTCAATGGAGTGTGGACAGTCAGATAGTCCACGCGTGGCAACATATCCGCCACCGCCTCGACTTTTTCAACTTCTAACTTACGAGCTGCTTCATCGCTCAAGAATGGATCAAAGGCCACAACCCGCATGCCAAATGCTTGGGCTCGTGTAGAGACTTCGCGTCCGATTCGTCCGAGACCAACCACTCCGAGCGTCTTATCGGCAAGCTGCGTTCCCATATAGAGCTTGCGGTCCCAGCGACCTTCGCAAAGCGACTGATAGGCTGGTGCCACATTGCGAGAAAGGGCGAGCATCAAGGCCCAAGCTTGCTCGGCAGTGGAAACCGTGTTTCCTGAAGGTGTGTTCATCACCACGATGCCAAGTCGTGTCGAGGTTTCTTTATCGATGTTGTCGGTGCCAACACCGGCTCGTACGATGGCTCGTAGCCCCTTGTTCCCTTCCAGCGATTCCGCCGTGATTTTGACCCCGCTGCGAATGATGACTCCATCAAACTCATTGAGTGCCGAACGCAGTTCCTCGCCCCTCAGTCCTGTTCGCACCTCATATTCGCAATCCGCCTCGGACTCGAGAAGCTCAATTCCTTCTGCAGCAATATTGTCTAGAACGCCTATTCGGAACTTGGGCATGAATCGGAAACCTTATTTCAATCAATGGAGTAGAGGAGTTGGGCGGTTCGGCTAGAAAATCGAAACCTAGGCGTTACTGGCTGCGAAGTCGCTCATAAAGCTGGCAAGTTGCTGCACATTTTCGACAGGCATCGCATTGTAGATGCTGGCTCGAATGCCGCCGACACTGCGGTGGCCTTTCAGCGTGATCATGCCACTGTCAGCTGCTCGAGCCAAAAATTTCTCTTGCGACTCATCGTTGCCGAAGCGAAACGTGACATTCATCAGCGAACGATCCGACTTCTGAGCGTGGCCGAGATAGAACTCGGGATAAGCATCGAGCACGTCGTAAAGCAGCTCTGCCTTCTGCTTGTTGACTTCGTGCATCGCGGCCAAGCCACCGATCGTGTCCTCCAGCCATTCCGCTACGAGCCCGAGAACGTAGACCGCGAATGTTGGAGGCGTGTTCCACATCGAATCCGCTCCCGCGTGATTCTTGTAGTTCATATACCCCGGCAAGGAATCTTGGGATCGTTCGAGTAATTCCTTCTTGATCACTACGACAGTTACACCGGCCGGTCCTGCATTCTTTTGGGCACAAGCGTAGATCAGATCGTACTTGCTCATATCGTAAGGCCGATGCATAAAATCGCTCGAGGCGTCACAGACAAGAGGCACCGACCCAGCATCAAAGTCGCTCTGAAACTGAACGCCTTGAATCGTCTCATTGCTCGTAAGATGCAGGTAAGCCGCACTCGGATCGATCGACAGCTCGTCGGCCTGTGGTAAGCGATCGTAGTTCGTCTCCTTCGCATCGAAAATGACTTCGGTATCGCCGACTTTCTTCGCTTCGCCAACAGCGTTTTTCCCCCAGGATCCAGTGAGGATGTATTGGCCCGGCCCGGATACACCACCCAATAAATTCATGGGAACCATCGAAAACTGAATTCGCGATCCGCCCTGAAGAAATAGCACTTCGAAACTATCATCCAATCCAAGCAGACGGTGAATTCGCTGCTTGGCACCTTCTTGAACGGCGATGTAGGGCTTGCTGCGGTGGGAGAGCTCCATCACCGAAGCGCCAGCACCTGGCAGGCAAAGTATTTCGTCGCGGATTCGTTCCAGTACGGGAACGGGAAGGACGGCAGGACCAGCCGAAAAATTGGCTAGCCGCTGTTCTGTAGCCGAGGCGCTCATAAATTTCTACATTCCAAGGTTGAGAAGATTTCGAGCCAGTCAAACCGGGGACTAGTCTGCCGACTCACGTCGTTTTGGGAGGCATCATTCTACGAACCCAGCTATTTTCACGGAAGAACCATTCGCCTTTGACTCACCCATCGCTTTGCCACGCTCCTTGAGGAACAGAATTTCCCATAGAGCGATGCTAACGCCAAGATCCCAACCCCAGAAACATCCGGCGCCATCCTCTAGGCCGCTCCAAAGTTAGCGAGCAAGATCCAGTCGAACGCTAGCTGTGGAGCGATGCGCTGCAGTAGAAGGAGGATTTCAATGGTCCAGACAGCGAACGTCCTCCTAAAGTTCGCTTTGGTGACGGCACCTGCTCAAATAGGCCGCTTAACCAACGAAGTGCTGTTGCGGCTTCTCGATCCTTATCCGGAACCTAGTCCCGATGTAAACAATCCGTGCGCGCCGCGCAAGATTGATTCGCCTAAGAGTATTGCCCCGTCCCAACGTTCAAACAGGTCAGCCAACCGAAACCGCAGGTTCAAGTATCAATGCAAGTGGCATTTGCGTTCAACTTTGGTACTCCATCTTTTTGCGAGCTATGGCCGCAGATTTCTTAGTTGCCGGAAACATGCGGCCCAATAGACTCGTATTCTCACCAGAACAGCTTATCGTCAAATTGATCACTCATTTCTAGCTCTGCATCGATTAGAGGTGTGAATAAAGATGTGTGTCTCAGTCTCGAAGTACGGCTTCCCATTGTCGATGAATGTCTAATGTGCATCAGGGATGCTCTTCACACCATTTTCACCTCCAAATTCTTGGAGATAGAAATCCCAAGTTTCTCCTCCTCCCGAGGATGTCCAGGATCGCATGGAATGCACGCTGGCACGTGCGTTCTGCAGCATGCCTTCATACCTTCCACTCAAGAAGATGTTCTTAGCCGCTGAAAGTCTGCTCAAGTGCTAGCCAAGAATCAGCCGGTTCCATCCATGGCTATAAAGCCTTCCAACCACAAAAAGTAGAAAGAGGTAACCCGAAAAGCCGCCCCCCAGTGCAACTCGCTTCATGCAAAGTGCGACTACGCTGATTCCAAACATCAATATGACAACAGGAATCCTGGAATCCCAAAGGCCGGAATCATCGGCATCAGGGGGCACTCAAAATGGGAATGAAAAAACCAAAAGCGATCAGCCAAGACGGCTCCTTCTGGTCGATCCGGAGTGAGAGCCAACAACCGCAGGCGGAGGCAGCATACAGCAATGAAAGGAAGGTAGCCCAGGCTGGTATTCACTTTTCACGCCGAAGCTCAAAGGCTGGACCTGCAAACGCCGCATCTTGGATCAATGAGTCTCCAATTACTGGCCGGAACCAAGCTGGAGTCAGTGCTGCGAAAACCGCTACGGTGATAATCGCTATCAGAGGATCGAACAAGGAATACCTCATTGGCATCCAGTGTGGTCGCCGCTAATCGAGAATGGAAAACACATGAAGGAGAAAGAATCGGCTGAAGCCTAGACTTCAGCGTTTGCTGACAATGGCTTTACTTGCTGGGATCAGGGACGTAGATAAACTGACCTTTGTTCTCAGACGCAATTTGCCGCAAAAGCTGTTGGCCTTTGAGACTGTAGTAGGCGATAGTGTGGATAGGGACGCGAATCTGGTCGCCCATAATTAAGTCGCTTACCGTATTCGTAGCGAGAATCGTTTCGGCCACGTCCTTCACACTTGTGACGCCGTCGGTGAGTAGATAGATCGCGTCAGGCTCTTTTTCGATTGCCAGCTCAATGGCCTTCTTCGGAGGGCCACCGCTGTTGCCAATCTTCACTCCCATCAACCAGCGTCGGGCGTGCTCTAAGTTCTCTTCCGTTGCGTAAAGTGAATTGCTCGCCGGTTCACGCAAACCCGGCTCCGTAATCAGCTCTAGATCGCGCGTAAAAATGATAATGTAAAAGCGTTGCTCAGGCTTGAGGCTAGCTAGTGACTTTAGGAGTTCAGTGCGAGCCGCCGTCCAGGGCCCGCCACGCATGCTGCCTGAGCCGTCGATGACATAGCAAAAGTTGTTTCCGCCTGCCGCCGCTCCGAAGAAGGTTGCATCACTAACGCTCGCTACCGCACTGGCAACGGCCGACATAGCTGAGCTGGAAGGAACACTTTCACTGGCAGCTTGCATATCCCCGATAGCGTCTGTATCGAGGGGCGAAGTAGACAATTCAGAGAACTGCTCGCTTGGGTCCGACAGCTCAGACTCCAGCGATTGGCGTTCTTCCATCTCCGCTGGCTCATTGGCTTCCATGGGCTGCTGCAATTGCACAACTTCTTCCGCAGGCATCTCGAAGGCAGAAGCAAAGGACATCCCTGCGGGCGGACCAGGAGTCTTCAAGGTAACTAAAGCGAGAATGACAACAAGAGCGACGTGAACTACGACACTGCCAATGACTCCACGGAGCCGCGATTGCGAAATTGTAGGCACACCGCCCTGCTCTTCCCGGGCAGCCGCATTTTGTAGAGCAAGCACTAGTTGCTCTCGTTGTTTTTGGGACTCCTCATTGGCTTGAATGTCTTCAGCCGTTTCTTTTTCACCCTTTGATTCACTTGGCGACCGATTGATTTTGGAACTTGGCACCGAGTGCTTGGCATCGGCACGCAAGCGTTCCGCCCTCGCCTGCAGTCTTCTGCGCGCATGCGGAAGCCATTGCTGCCAAGGATCTTTTCCATCCTCGGGTCGCATACCGGAGGGCTGCTGAGTTGGCTTTTCTTGTGAATCTGCGGACATTCAGGCGTGGATTCTGCAATTCGATGCGTTGCGAAGGAACCCTAGTTTCAAGCAAAGGATTACCTGCGTCAAGCAAATGCTTGCAATGATTGGCCTTGGCCTCGTTTCAGAGCATTTTCTATAAGCCTGAAGTCGAACCCCCGCTTCGAAAACCAACGAAAAGGTGGAGTCTCATGACTCTCTCGCCCACTGCCAAAGCTCGCATCTTCCTGCTCCTTGCTTCGCTCCTAGGCGTTTTGGCTGTTTCGCTCACGCCTGGCGTTGCCAATGCTCAGCCAGCTGTTCCTAGCCTCGAGGCGGCGGCTGCTCAAGGTGGTGGTGCTGCGCCGAGCCTACCCAACGACGCTGGACAGTACTGGAAGACCTACGACCTACGGCCATACACCAAGGAACTCAAAACAGTCGACCGACCACAACAAGCCATCGTGGATTGGGTTCTGAGAGAAACCGGAACGGATGTGTGGTTCACGGATCCCTTCGGAATCCTCAACGCTGACCGAAACACCTTGCGAGTCTACCACAACAAGCAGATGCAAGAAATCGTCAGCCGCATCCACGAACGCTTCGTCAACGGTACTACTGAAACCCAACTTTATGGGCTGCGAGTGATGGCGGTCGGCAATCCAAACTGGCGAACTCGTACACAAGCCCTAATGCGTAGCGTCCAAGCTCAATCCCCAGGCGTTCACGCTTACCTACTGTCGAAAGAAAACGCTGCTCTACTCATGGCTACTCTTCGAAGCCGCAGTGACTTCCGAGAGTTAAGTGCTGTTGACATGGTCGTGCACAACGGCCAATCCCAGGTGCTAGAAAGAGTTCGCGGACAGAATTACGTTGCTGACTACAAGCCGGTTCAAGGTGCCTTTCCGCCTTACATGCCCGAGACCGGCGAACTACAGGAGGGCTACCGCCTACAACTCAGTCCGCTACTAAGCCTGGATCGACGCGAAGTCGACCTCGTCGTGAAGTGCAACATCGACCAAGTTGAAAAGCTCTCGAATGTAAATTTAGATCTCCCACTGGTCGGCGGCCAAACGTATGCCGCGCAGATTCATGTACCTCAAGTTGCTAGCTGGCGATTGCACGAGCGATTTCGCTGGCCCAGTGATCAAGTGCTACTCCTTAGCTGCGGTGTCGTCGCGGCCCCCGACAGCAACACCACGCCAAGTTTACTTGGTGGTGGATCAAGCTTCCTTGGCTTGGACCGAATCTTTGCGGGGAATGGCCAGCGCGCCGACGCTCTTCTCATGATCGAATACCGCGGCCGCGCCAATGAACGCGTCGACGGAGCCAACGCCGCGGCGCGTACTGCTCGCGCCACTAGTCCTCTCAGTCGCGGTCGGTATTAGGCCCGGCACTGCCTCTTCCATGCACGTGCGACACTCGAGATTGGGCAGCCAGCTAGCGACCTTGCCCCAATGAGCTCCTCACTCGACCGACAGTTCAGACACCTTGCACTTCGGACTCAATTCCTTGAATTTTGAGACTCCGGCTTTCGTCACTCTTGTTCCGTTTAGCGAAATCGAAGCCAGGTTCTTACTTTCGACGAGTTGTATCAGACCTGGTTCGTTGAAGGCACCAAACATAGATCAGGGGCGTATGGCGGTCGACGAACTGTTCCCGAGCTTTTTCGGCCCGTGCACGGAGCCCCTCCAGTAATCCATCGCCGGTCGAACCAGGATTCGCGACGTCACCTGCTGAAGAATCTGGTTTCACCAATCACCCTCTAATAACCCCGTAAGTAAGACCATCATTGCTTCTCCTGTTAACTTGTTGTTGGACTGAGGTCCGGAAATCAACTTGATTGACTGAACTCAAATTTCTGCCCACGTCAAGAATCGCTATCCACTCCAGCTTGCCGGATTTGGGCTGTTCCGCCAAACTTAAGGTCCGTTGCTGTGCCTGAGCATGTATAGCTCCAGCTTCGAAGTTCGCGATTTTCTTTCCTTGGCTTCTATGTCCACTCAAAAATTGTCCACACAAAAATCTGTCGTTATCACCGGAATGGGGCTCGTCAGCCCGCTTGGCTGCGATTTGGACGAGGTTTGGGATGCGCTGCAAGCCGGACGATCGGGTATCTCGAAAATCGAAAGCATGGACTGCTCCTCACTGCCCTTCTCTGCGGGCGGCGAGGCGAAGAGCTTTACGGGCAAGATCGACGATTACGGAGAACTGGATAAGAAACTCGCTCGGCCGATCAAAAAGAACATGAAAGTCATGTGCCGCGAGATTGAAATGGGTGTCGCGGCCTCACAGCGAGCCTTGGCGCATTCTGGCCTCGGGGATGATCGAGACCCGACGCGATGTGGCTGTATCTTCGGTTGCGACTACATCCTGACGCAGCCGGACGAATACATGGCAGGTCTCCATAACTGCCGAAACGAAGCCGGCGGCCAGTTTGAGATCGGCGACTGGCCTGTTCACGGTTTACCCAAAGTCAACCCGCTTTGGTTGCTCAAATACTTGCCGAACATGCCCAACAGCCACGTTTCGATCTACAACGACTTCCGTGGACCGAACAATTCGATCACTGATCGTGAAGCGAGCATGAACCTCTCGATCCTGGAAGCAACTTCGATCATCCAGCGTGGGGCCGCAGATGTAATGCTTGTCGGTGCTACCGGAACTCGGCTTCACCCGCTGAGAACCCAGCAGACTTACTTAAGCGATGAAGTTGCCCCAGACTGCGATCCTCCCAGCAAAATGTCCCGGCCCTTTGATCAGTCGAGTCAAGGCTCTGCCTTGGGTGAAGGTGCCGGAACGATCATGTTGGAATCGGCCGAACATGCAGCGGCTCGTGGTGCTAGGATCTGGGGCGAAGTGCTATCGGGAGCTTCGGTCATGATCGGCAAGTCCGCTGGAAAACAGTACCTCAGCCAAGCTGTCGCCACTGCGATGACAAAGGCCCTGGACGACCAAAAATTGCCGGAGCAATGGCATGTTCACGCTCAAGGCATGGGCTCGCCAAAATCTGATCAGGCCGAGGCAATTGCACTTAACGAAGTCCTTGCGGAAAGATCTGCTCCAGTAGCTGCCGCCAAGAGCTTTTTCGGTAACCTTGGCGCGGGCAGCGCCGCAATAGAACTCATCGCAAGCTTACTTGCGATGGAAAATGGCAAGCTCTTTCCGTTGCTGAACCTGGCACAACCAATCGAAGGCATCATCTGGCAGCCGTCCACTGCAGACTCCGCCGCGGGCAACGCTGTTTTGCATACGAGCTTCACGCAGCAAGGCCAAGCTTGCAGCGTCCTGATCGGCAAAGCCTAGAACTTCGCGAATGTCGACTCAGCCGGCAACCTAACGTTGACAGGCCCTATGGGCAGCGATACGATTGGCCGACTACTGATAAATCCATAACGCGAGATGGTTTTGTCGGCCGAATGAGAGTATCAGGTCCGCTGAGTTCAGCCAATTTTTGGTCTTCTTGCTTAACCTGGTGCCATCAAATCCACCTAATTGGTGCTCTCTCTCAACTTGAGCCCTATCGGTCTGGAACATCCGGCCGTAGGAGCCTCTCCGAAGTCCTTACTTCAACGATTGCCGCATGAATCCATCTGAAATCCTACGGATCGCCGATTCGCTTCATCGTGAGAAGAATATCGATAGCGAAATCGTGTTCACCGCCATCGAAGCAGCGTTGGTGACTGCTGTGCGCAAGTTCCGTGGCGAAGAAGCCGAAATCGAAATGACCATTGACCGAGGCACCGGCGAGCTAACTGCCGTTGTGGATGGCGAGTCGATGGACCAAGCCGAAATTGTAGGACGCATCGGCGCTCAGACTGCTAAACAAGTCATCATTCAGAAGATCAAGGAAGCTGAACGCGACTCGCAACTCGACGAATGGCAGGACCAAGTTGCCCAACTTGTTACTGGGACCGTCCAGCGTAGTGAACGCGGCGTGACGACCGTACAACTGGGCAATATGGAAGCAATTTTGCCTCGAGGCGAACAAATTTCCGGCGAATCGTATCACAATGGTGATCGAATTCGCGTCGTCGTCTACGAAGTCAAAGCGGCGGGCAACCGCGTTAAGGTCATCCTGAGTCGCACCAAGCCACAATTGGTCCAGCGCCTATTCGAGCAAGAGATTCCTGAAATCTCTGAAGGTGTAATCGAAATCAAGGCGATCAGCCGTGAACCAGGCCATCGTAGCAAGGTCGCAGTAACAAGTTCGGACCAGAGAGTGGACTGTGTGGGTGCCTGCGTTGGAGTTCGTGGGAATCGAATCAAAAACATCACCAGTGAACTCGCGGGCGAACGGATAGATATCGTCCGCTGGAGCGATGACCCGGAAGTCCTGATTCCTAGCGCTTTACAGCCGGCTGAAGTAGAGCAGGTGCTACTTTGCGATATGATTGGGCGAGCTATCGTTTTGGTGAAAGACGATCAGCTTTCGCAGGCAATCGGAAAATTTGGCCAAAACGTCCGTCTCGGCAGCAAGTTGGTTGGCTGGGACATCGAGATCATGACCGCTGGCGAACTAGAAGAGCAGATTGACCGGGCTATCGGTTCCTTCATGGAACTAGAAGGAATGACCGATGAGCTGGCCCAGGCATTAGTAGAGCAAGGCTACTTGTCCTATGACGACGTGGCTTACATTGAGCCAGATGCCCTGATGGAAATGGGGGGCATGACACGCGAGCAAGTTGATGCCATTGTGGATCAAGCTGACGAACGTGCCCTGGAAGCAGAAAGAGTCGCCGAGGAACAAAAGCGTCTCAAAAAGGAACAAGAGCAGCTTGAAAAGCAGGCTGCCCCCGCTGCTCCACAGGCTCCAGTACCAGCAGCAGAGGCTCCTGCGACAGAGGAGGCCCCTGCAGAAATTACCGAAGAAGCAACCAATTCGGATTCTGAAGCTGCTTCTGACACGGATGCTGTTGCAGAAGATGGCGATGCGGCTGACAATAATGAAAATTCTGATGCGGAATCAGCACCAGAAAATGGCTAGAAGAGCGGCAGATTTTGGGACCGAGCTCACCTAGCTGGAAACAGAATAAGACAATCTGTAAGCCCACGCCCCTCGGGGCAGGCTTGCGAAAAGAAATAAGAAACCGCCCTGCGGTTTCGCAAGCAATACAAGAATCAAGTTCACATGGTTGGACGGGCCTTGCCTGTTCAAGTTAGTGCTCCAGAGGAAACCATGGACAGATGTAATGTTACCGATCGGAAATAAACCTCTGGTCGGAAATAGTAGGCGAGATGGCCATTGGGCCAGATCGTTGTCCGGGTTGACGAGACCTTCTATCGCAGGAGGTTCGTCCATGTAGATGACACTCCACGTGCGTGGTGGGTCGTGTATGGAGTTCTACTCCCAGCGGACCTGTGCAGACAAGCGACCAAATATTGATCCTGTTTTAGGAACCACCACACCGTGCCGAAACGCATCTACGCGTTAGCCAAAGAGCTAGCGATGGACAGCAAAGAGCTTGTAGATCTTTGCACCAAAATCGGAATCCCCAACAAGGGTTCCGCGCTTGCGAGCTTAGAAGACGATGAGGTCGAGAAGCTTGAAAAGCATCTTTCTGGAGCCAGTAAGCCGGAAGAGCCACCGGCAGCTCCACAACGAGTGGAAGCTCCCATTCGTTCCACTTCCTCTCTGCGCGACAAACCTCGTGTTTTGGATACGCCGACACTTAAGGCCAAGGCCTCCGAGGAAGATGCCGCAGAAGAACCAGCTGAAATCTCTGTTCCCGAGGTAGCGGCAGAAGATGCTGCACCGGCACCAGAGGTCATCTCTAGCCCCGAGCCCACAGCAGCTTCCGAACCGGCAGCCCCAGATACTCCGCCACAAGAACAAAAGCCGGCACCTCTAGCTAGAGGTGATTACATCGGCCCTGGTCAGCGCCGCGTACGCAGTCTTGATGCTAGAGGCGGTGGCAACGGCGACGCTCCTAAGGAAGAAAAGAGGCGACCTGCTCCGCGAAAACCCGTTATCAAGCTGGGGAATATGCCCAAGGCGGATCAGCCAGTATCGAAGCCAAAGCAAAACGGTCCTGCCCCGCAGCGTCCAGAAATCCGTTTTACGAAAAACGATATCTCCGGGCAAAAACAAGGGATGAAAGCTCCGGTGCAACAGCAGATGGAGCAGCAACAAGCCGCCGAAACTGAGAATCGAGGGCGTCTGGGGGGCCGCACTGGTGCGGGTGCCGGCGGACTTAAAAACTTCAAAGATGCTGCTGATCGAGCTAAAGGTCGTCGTGGCGAAGGTGGAGAAGACGAAGACGGCAAAGGGCGCAAAAAGGGCTCGGGCATTCAAGCCGCTCGAGCTGAACGCCGACGTCGCGGCGGAAGAGGAATGCATCCCGGCGATGACGATCGTCCACACCGCTCCGCACGGAGGTTGGTTCGTAAAGGAACTAACACTGCTGCTCCGCGAAAAGACAAAGCCGTCCTCGAACTACCCTGCACCGTTCGTAGCTTCTCCGAGGCCGCCGGTGTGCCTGCAGGCCGCGTAGTTGGCACCTTGATGCAACTCGGCCACGGCGTGACGATCAACTCTGCCCTCGAGACCGAACTCGCTGAGACGATTGCGATTGAACTCGGAGTCGAACTCGAATTCCGCGAGCCAGAGTCCCTGGAAGAAGGCGTCATCGATGCAATCGAGAATTTTGAGGACCCTGCGGACGACCTGACTTCTCGACCACCGATCGTGACTTTCCTGGGCCACGTTGACCACGGTAAGACCTCACTGCTCGATTACTTGATCGGAACACGAGTGGTCACTGGTGAAGCAGGTGGTATCACTCAGCATATCCGGGCTTACCAAGTCGAGAAGAATGATCAGATCATCTCTTTCGTCGACACACCCGGTCACGAAGCCTTTACTGAAATGCGAGCTCGTGGTGCAAACGTCACCGACATCGCAGTTTTGGTTATCGCTGCAGACGACGGCATCATGCCTCAAACAGAGGAAGCGATCAGCCATGCCAAAGCGGCCGGAGTCCCGATCGTTGTGGCCCTCAACAAGATTGATGTCCCTGGCGTCGACGCCAACCGTGTCCTGACCCAGATGACCGAGCACGAACTCACGCCTAGTGAGTGGGGTGGCGACGTCGAAGTCGTCAAAACCAGTGCCATCACCGGCGAAGGCATGGACGACTTGCTCGAGACGCTTCTGACCGTTGCTGAGCTGCACGAGTACCAAGCAAATTCCAATCGAGCCGGCGTCGGTGTCTGCCTCGAGTCGGAACAAGCGTCCAACCGAGGTGTCATTGCTAAAGTCGTCGTGCAAACTGGTGTACTCAAGGTCGGCGACGTCGTTCTTTGCGGTACAAGTTATGGACGCGTGAAAGCCATCTATGACACGCTCGATGCAAACAGACAATTGCAAGAAGCTGGGCCTTCGATGCCAGTGAACATCACGGGTCTCGACACGGCACCCGGTGCGGGCGACAGGTTCTACGTGCTCGAAGACATAGCTCAAGCTCGAGAACTTGCCGAGTCGCGTTCGGATGTCAGTCGCGCCGAGTCACTATCTGGAAGTTCGCCTAAGGTCTCCTTCATAGACTTCCAACAGCAACTGCAAGACGGCACGCTAGGTAAGGTCGAAGAGAAGGTCGAGTTGAACTTGATCATTCGTGCCGACGCCCGCGGGAGTCTTGAAGCGATCGAGAAAGAACTTGGTAAGCTGGATCACCCCGAAGTCGAAATTCGAGCTCTACAAAAAAGTGTCGGTGGTATCACTGTTGCTGACGTAACTTTGGCCAGCGCCTCTGGCGCCGTCATCGTTGGCTTCAATGTCATCCCGGATGAAAACGCACGCTCCTTGGCTGATGATAAGTCTGTCGAGATCCGGCGATACGACATCATCTACAAGCTGGCCGAGGACATCAAAGCCATTGTTGAGGGTCGCTTGCGACCAGAAGAGCGCGTGGTCGAGCTCGGCCGGGCCTTGGTCAAGACAGTCTTCAACATTACCCGAGTGGGTGCTGTAGCCGGTTGTTACGTTGCTCAAGGTCAGATCGAACGTGGTTGCCGAATTCGAGTCAACCGTGACGGTCGCACCATCGGCGACTACGGATTGGACTCGCTCAAGCGTCACAAGGAAGATGTCAAGGAAGTGCCACGGGGCATGGAATGCGGTATCAAACTAGCTGGCTTCAATGACTTGAAGCAGGACGACGTCTTGGAAGCGTATCGCATCGAAGAAATCGCCCGAACGCTGGACTAGATTCACGCCTTCCGAGAGAAACCCCATGGCAAGCCGAAGAATGCTCAAGGCGGCGGAAGCGATTCGCGAAGTCGTCAGCATGGCCATCCTGACTGAAATTCGCGACCCGCGAGTAGAAAACGTCACAGTAACCAGCGTCGAAGTCGCGCCGGACATGCGCACGGCGACCGTGTTCGTTTCCATCATGGGCGACGAAGGACGACAAAATCTCTGCTTACGCGGCCTGCAAAACTCCGCGGGCTTCCTGCAGTCCAAGGTCGCCAAGCGAATTGAGACACGCTACACACCTCGCTTGACTTTCGAAATCGATGATGGTGTCAAAAAGAGCCTAGAGGTTGGCAAGATCTTGCAAGACATCGCCAATGAAAGAAAACAACGCGAAGCAGAGCTAGCTGCCCAGGCAGACAGTATTGAAAATGCCGAAGCAGCTACCAATGCCCAGTCCGACGCGGAAGAAAGCTCGTAGAGATGCGCCAACTCCTTCCGACTCTACGTAACACTCCCGGACGCACAACCTTGAATTACAGCTAGTACAAACTTAAGAACAGACCCAATCGATAATGAGCACTAAAAATCGCGGCGATCGCATCCAGCTCTTACATAAAGTGGTGACCAAGCACTTTACGCCGGTTTCAGCTTCCGAAGACCGCAATGTTCTGGAGCACTTGGTCTACGCATGCTGCCTGGAAGACGCCAAGTACGAACAGGCTGACGAAGCATTTCATCGCTTGCGTGAGTCCTTTTTCGACTGGAACGAAATCCGTGTCACCACCGTCACGGAACTTGGCGAGTCGCTGCAAAGCCTGCCGGATCCGCTTGCGGCGGCAGTGCGTGTGAAGCAAAACCTGCAGTCCTTGTTCGAAAGTCGATACAGCTTCGAGATCGACGATATGACCAAGATGAACCAGGGCAAAGCCTTGCAAGAGCTTGAGAAGCTCAAAGGCATGACAAAGTTTGTACTCAGCTACATCGTTCAAAACGCGCTCGGCGGTCACTCCATTCCTGTTAGCTCCTCGGTCATGCAAGTCCTGCTGGCTTGCGAGATTGTTTCGGAAGCGGAAGCCGCCAAAGGATTGGCACCAGGCCTGGAGCGCACGGTGGCGAAAACGAAAGGTCCCGCCTTCGGTTCATGCCTTCATCAGTTAGCGATCGCCCATGCCGAATCGCCAGATGCGAAGCAGACGAAGGCGATCATGAAGGAAGCGGGAGCCGTAGAGAAGAAGCCTGAGCCGAAGCCAAAGCCAGTTAAGAAGGCCGCAAAGAAAAAGGAAACTGCGGAAAAACCTGCAGCTAAAAAAGCAGAGCCCAAGAAGGCCGCTACCAAGAAGGCCACGGCACCCAAAAAAGCTCCTGCCAAAAAAGCTCCAGCGAAAAAGGCTGCTCCCAAAAAGGCTGCTCCCAAAAAGGCTGCTCCCAAAAAGGCTGCTCCCAAAAAGGCTGCTCCCAAAAAGGCTGCTCCCCAAAAGGCTGCTCCCCAAAAGGCTGCTCCCCAAAAGGCTGCTCCCAAAAAGGCTGCTCCCAAAAAGGCTGCTCCCAAAAAGGCTGCCAAGAAACCAGCAGCGAAAAAGGCTACTTCGAAGAAGTCAGCTACCAAGAAGAAGCCACGATAGCCTTCTTCACATTGATCTGACAAAATCTCTCGGAGAGAAAGAGATGGCGGGGCATTCCCACTGGGCCGGCATCAAACACAAAAAAGCTGCTGTCGATGCGAAGCGCAGCAAGCTGTGGTCTAAGCTCTCCAAGGCCATCATCGTCGCTGCTAAGATGGGCGGTGGCGATCCCGATGCAAACATTCGCTTGCGAGCCGCGATCCAAGAAGCTAAAGCTGTCAGTCTGCCCAAAGACAACATCGAGCGGGCAATCAAAAAGGGCACTGGCGAAATCGACGGCGGCAACGTCGAAGAAATCCTCTATGAAGGCTACGGCCCCGAAGGCGTAGCAGTCATGTGCGAGATTATGACTGATAATCGCAATCGGACCGCGCCTGAGATTCGCAAGATCTTCGATGTGCATAAAGGGAGCCTGGGCAGCACGGGTTGCGTCGCCTACAACTTTGAACGCAAAGGCCTCATCGCCATCGCCTTGGAAGATTGCGAAGAAGAGCGAGCCGTCGAAATCGCCATGGAGGCAGAAGCTCAGGATGTCCAATCCTATGACGATCGCGTTGAGATCTTTACCACTCCGGAGCAATTGACCGATGTCACCCAGGCCTTCGAATCGGCACAAGTGAAGATGACCGTCAACGAAGTCATCCGCCTTCCGCAAACAACTGTCGACGTCGAGGAATCAGCAGTTCGTACAGTCCTCAAGCTGCTAGAAGCCCTGGAAGACCACGACGACGTCCAAAAGGTGTCGACGAATCTCGATTTCAACTCTGAAATTGTTGCCAAAGTGTTCGCTGAGAGCGAATAATATAATTCGTCCGGCTAACTATCTGAATTAAGCAACTCCCTTTTCTACTCGTCTTCGCGACCAGATTCATGAGCGAACAACTACGATCGGCGGAAGACATCCGCCGCATTTTTGAACTTCTCGACAACGTCAATACAGCAGCCGAACGTGCTGACACTTTTAAGTTTGGTATGCAAGTCGGTAAGCTGCTGGCACTAGGGTGGGTTCTGGGCGAAGTCCCCAGCTCGGACCTTTCCCTAAACTACGAATTCGAAGACTGGGAACGCGATCTTCGAGCCCAAGAAGACAGCCTCAAGAACCAGCTCGGCGACCTCAAGCAAATGCTCGAAGAGGATGACAGCTAGCAGCCTGAATGGAAAACCCTTTTTGGCTCTGAGCCGTCAATCTGAATACAACAATTCGTTTAACGCCTCGCTCAATGCATCTGCTTGCCTTGGTACACTCGCGTCTCATTGTGCCAGCATGGCATTTCAATCGCCAACCTGTGCATAGCAGAGTGCTTTTTACGAGAGAGTGCGGGTCGCTAACTCTCGTAAACCACTGTGCGGCTAGTTCACACAGGACTTAGTTACCCGCCCTGCCCTTCGGCTACTTTGGCCATGCTGCGATTGATGGCAGAAACAACGCCGCCGATTGATGCCTTGACAATAGATTGGTGCTTGCCAACTCCGTACACTTCGTTGCCTTCGGAACTGATCAGCACATAAGCCGCTGCATAGCTATCACTACCCGACTCCATCGAATGCTCGGAGTAGTCCTTGACATCGCAGGCGATCTCAAACTTTTCACCGATTGCATTGACAAAAGCATCGAGTGGTCCAGTGCCTTCACCTAAGATGATCTCACTCTTGGATTCCCATCGCACGGCAAATTCAAATCGCTCAAGGCTGCTATGGCCAGCGCCAGCAACAGGTGTGTGGGACAAGTATGCTAAAGTCTCCTGCGGCTCCAGATACGTATTCGTGAAGAAATTGGCGATTTCCACGGCAGACATCTCCTTACCGCTTTTGTCCGTAACTTCTTGCACCAATTTGCTGAATGAAATCTGCAGCTGTCGTGGAAGTCGAAAGCCAAGTTCACTCTCGACCAAGAATGCAACACCACCTTTTCCAGACTGAGAATTCACTCGAATCACGGGATCGTACTGGCGACCTATGTCCGCCGGATCGACGGTCAGATAAGGAACTTCGAAGAGTTCCTGACCAGTCGTCTTCATCGCCTCGAAGCCTTTCTTGATCGCATCCTGGTGCGAGCCAGAGAAAGCAGTGAAGACGAGGTCCCCCGAATAGGGTTGACGTTCAGGCACTTTGAGTTCTGTGCAGTACTCGGCCATTTGACGAATCTCTTTGATATTAGAGAAATCCAGGCCAGAATCGATACCTTGCGTGAAGTAATTTAGCGCCATCGTCACGATGTCAAGATTACCCGTTCGCTCACCGTTGCCGAACAATGTTCCTTCAACACGATCTGCCCCAGCCATCATGCCAAGCTCCGAAGAGGCGAGGCCAGTTCCACGATCGTTGTGAGTGTGCAAGGAGATGATGCACTCGTCACGATGCCGAAACTTGCGACAGAAAAGCTCGATTTGATCCGCGTAGACATTGGGCGGGGCAAGCTCGACAGTCGAAGGTAAATTGATGATGGTCTTGTTTTCTTTTGTGGGCTCCCAGACTTCGCAAACCGCTTCGCAGATCTCGACTGCGTAGTTGAGCTCGGTCCCGGTAAAGCTCTCAGGCGAATACTGGTAGCGAACCACGGAATCTTGCACTTGAACGGCCAGGTCCTTGATGATCTGAGCGCCCTCCACCGCAATTTTAGTTATCTCGGGTTTTTCGGCCCGAAAAACGACGCGTCTTTGCAGGGTCGAAGTCGAGTTGTACAAGTGAACAATACTTTGCTTCGCACCCTGGATGGCTTCAAACGTGCGCTCGATCAATGGCTGCCGAGCCTGAGTCAGTACTTGGATGACGACGTCATCTGGGATCAGATTCTCGTCAATCAGTTGCCGCAGAAAGCTGAAATCCGTCTCGGATGCCGCCGGAAAGCCGACTTCAATTTCCTTGAAGCCAATTTCCACCAGCGCCTGGAACATCTTGAGCTTCTTGGCCGTTCCCATAGGGTTAATGAGAGCTTGATTGCCATCCCGCAGGTCCACCGAACACCAGATTGGAGGACGGTCCAAAGTATTCGAAGGCCAAGTACGATCCGGAAGATCGATCATCGGAAAAGGTTGATACTTAGTCATGAGTGCTGGCGTCGTTCAGTGTGAATCTGCGCGTCGTACGCTAATCGAAAACAAAAAAACCCCGGAGCCTGATGAGCACCGGGGTGTGAATTCTTGAGTAAGTACAACAGCCCCTAACGCTCGCTTAGAAGGAGAGCGGTGAGTAGGAGGTTGAGTTCTAGGGCTGCCACATAGTTCATACGTATCACGCTAAACTTGGCGGCCGAAATGGTCAAGCCGAATCAGCTCGATATTCTGTGGATTCTCCTTACACCCATTAATCGGTATCTCCGCTCAATCGAAGATCCTTCGAAAAAACGTTCGTGAAGCGGGAATCGCCAGTATTCCCTTCAGAGTTCTCTGCTGGGATTGCGGCCCGCCATTGCTGCCCGCCATTGCTGCTTACTACACCGAGACGCGTCGGTGGAAGCTCGTTTCGTTGGGTGGGCTGCGGAAGTAGGGCTGAGAGTTACTCGGCAATTGGTGCATCCCATCCCTAAAGATGGGGCTGCGATGCATCGATGGAATTGATGTACCAGCGGGAGGCACATTTGCCTTCGGTTCGAACAACTCAGACAGGTTTGCCAGTCGGTCGAATTTCCGCACTAACTCGGGGACACAGGTCGACTGAGTCTTCAAATAAACCCTTGCCCTTCGCGCCTCGATCGTCCGAACACTCACACCCAGCGCTTCAGCCGCCTTCTTGTTTGGAACACCTTTCAGAACAAAGTCCAGGACATCCTTCTCTTTGACTGTCAAATCATTGAAAAGTGTCTTCAGAGCGTCAAATTCCGTTTTTCGTGACCGCTTGCGATCGACAGAATCGAGAACGCTTGGCACTCTGTCGCTGACAACTGTCTTCGAAAATGGCTTTTCGAACACGAAATCAACGCCTGAGCGCATTAAGCTTACCGCTTCCCCGACCGTCAGCTCCTTTGCTGTCGCGATTAGAACTTGATGGGGCCTATGGATGGCGACGACTTCTGTTACAAATCGATCGGGAATGATTCCTGCGTCCACAACGACAATCGGACAATGAGGCAGTCTATCAATTCCGGGCCATCGTTCTTCTACTTCTACAGAGAGTAGAAGAGCCTCTGCCAAGTTTCGCCAGAATAAACAAACCTCTACTTCGTGCTCATAGATAACAATGTCCACTTTGAATGAGGTTCCTAAAAAACAATTCGTGCTATGTGGGAGCTCTTTTCTTGACGGAAAACTTGCCGACTCCCGACTTGGTACTAGCGCGTCCTGCTATCCCCATGTAAGCAAAATTTTGTAAAAAGCCGCCTAGATGTGACATATTGCCCAGAAACCGACGATTCGAGTAAATCAAACTCTTGTTCGGGCCAGAAAATCGGATGATCCTAACACCCCTGTGGGGTGATACGGAACTCGGGCTACCCAACGGGAGCTAGGCAGCGACAATAGGGGAAGGTTCTTGGGTCTTCACCAAGCTTATCCGATGCAGGAATCTCCAAAGCCTCAGCCACTTCTATTCTGCGGTCGACGGTTCAGCCATGAAAACAGAAAACGACGCTAGTCAATCGTCAAGTTCCAGTCGCTGGATCGAAGACATGTACGATGACTTGCACAGAATGGCTTCTTCGTACATGCACAACGAGAAGAATACGGTGTCACTTTCGCCGACTGTGCTGATCCATGAACTTTACCTGCGATTGCCGGGAGAGAAGCATGAAGAGCTTTCAAGAACGCACTTCTTCGCACTCGCTTCGCGAACCATGCGTCGCGCGTTGGTTGATCAAGCTCGATTCCGAAACCGCAAAAAACGGGGCAGCGAATTTGCACGAAGGGAGCTGACAGATTGGGAAGCAATAAGTCCCAACAACGCAGACCATGTTCTGGCAGTAGACGAAGCCATCACAGAACTAGGGCGACTAGACCAACGCCAAGCACAAATTGTGGAAATGCGATTCTTCGGAGGAATGAACGTGGCGGAAGTCGCAGAACACCTCAATGTAAGCAAGAGAACAGTCGAATCGGATTGGACCATGGCCAAGGCTTGGCTCCGGCGATGGTTTGACGCAGACTGAGTCATGCCGAACAATTAGGACCGATTGAGTGACAGAGTGCTGGCCGTCAGTTCTTCCAAAGCCTTGCTTCGGTACCCGACCCCAGCGCTATGCCGCACACGATTGATCAAGATAACCTAGCTTCTGCGAGGTTGGGGAGCGAAGTTGAGCAACGAGAACTACCAGCGTGCCAAGGCTGTCTTCGGCCAACTGGTCGACGAATCTGCGACAGTACAAAAAAAAGAGCTCGATCGTCTTGAGCAAGAATTCCCTAAACTTGCTCAAGAAGTTCGTTCGCTGCTTGACTACCACACGCAGCAGTCTCTCGTGCTCGAGTCTCCAACTCCACGGATACGAACTCGATCGACTCTCTCCACCACCTACCGCTCGACTGCTTGGGCTCGCTTCCGTGGAATAAGTATCGCGCTTGCCGTTTCGCTCCCGCTCCTCTTAGTTGGTTTGCTGCTCGCGCTGTGGATTGACATGCAAGTCCACAGCGCCGTGGAATTCTCTCTCTCCGAGCAGATGAGCGCAGCAGCCGACCGGCACCGCGATCAGTTTGTGCGCTGGGAACAACGACGGTTGCAACAGGCTCAATTCTGGGCTCACACTCCTCAGATGATTCGTCACATCGAAGCGTTAGTGGAAAAAGCCAAGGGACAGGCCATTCATTCAGGCGACTGGAAGGACGCGGAGTATCAGCAGCAGACCCAGCAGCTCCACGAGTCTCTGAAAACACTTGCTGAGCAGGACAGCATGCAGCTAGCGATCTGGGACCAACGGATGGTCCAGCTATTCGACTCAAGCCAAGCAAACCGTGTCGAGACAGAAGACTCAAGTCCTGTGGCGTCACTCAAAGTTGAATCAGTGAATCCAATGCACCTCAGCAAAGTGCTCGGTGGTGTACCCAAAGTGATCCTTCCCAATACGGTGTCGTTGCAGTCCGATGGCTCAGAGTCGTCCGCAGAAGGGATCTTGGTCATTGTCCCGGTTCAAGATGAAAATGGTACAGTCATAGCCGCTTTACTTTTGAAAGACTATGGTCTCGAGACCGAATATCAATCCATCATCGAAAGCTGGTCAAGCAGCGGCACGCTCGACGTCTATCTGATCGATCAGCGTGGAGCTCTGCTCTCGAAAAGCCGTTACGCGGCGGAAATGGCCGAAAGTCCCATAAAAGCCATGCCTCGGAGCAAGAGCTTTATGATCCTCGACCCTGGGGCGGACTTATTGGCAGGCGAAGAGCCCGCCACCGATGCAACGACTTGGCCTCGAACGCTCATGGCCAATCGCGTGACTTCTGGCAACAACGAGGTAAATACGACCGGCTACCGAAACTACGTTGGACGTCGCGTCGTGGGAGCTTGGCGTTGGATGCCTGAATACGAATTAGGCTTGGCTGTTGAGCAAGAGCACCAGGATGCATTTCGAGTTGCCGTTCTTGTGCGATTTAGCGTTTACAGTTTCGCTATCGGGTGCTTTGCATTTGCAATGCTCGGCACCTCGCTATCCGTTTACTGGGCCAATAGTCGCAGTAAACAACTTCGCGACTTGAGCGAAGTCGGTCCCTACCAAGTTCAAGAGTTACTCGGCGAAGGTGGCATGGGCAAAGTCTTCTTGGCCGAGCACGCCCTGCTCTGCCGACAATCCGCCGTGAAAGTCCTGACGCATCGAGCCGAAGACCTCAGTGTGATTGGCCGCTTCGAGCGCGAAGTCCAGCTAGCGAGCCAACTTACTCACCCAAACACGATTTCGATTTTTGACTTTGGCCGCAATCGCGACGGACTTTTTTACTATGCAATGGAATACATCAATGGCGCGCACTTAGGTCAGCTTGTGGACTACATAGGCCCCATTCCACCAGGACGATGTATCTACATCCTGCGTCAACTATGCAACGCTCTGCAAGAAGCGCACCAAGCCGGAGTTGTCCACCGAGACATCAAACCGCAGAACATCATGGTTTGCAATCGAGGCGGCGAACCAGACTTCGTGAAACTGTTCGACTACGGACTCGTCAAATCCTTTGCCCCGGGAGTCTCCGAAAACTCGGCACAGACTCGTGTTGTGGTTGGCACTCCGAGGTTTATGGCGCCCGAACGACTCAATTCTCCGTGGCTAGCCGACCCTCGAGTGGACGTGTACTCGGTTGGAGCACTCGCCTATTATCTGCTAACCGCACAGCTTCCGCCCCTGGTGACGATGGACGATGGCTTGCACACGCACACACAAGTCGAAACTCTTGACTTGCCAGCAGACGTCGTCGCCTTCGGCGAAATTCTTAGTCTCTGCATGGCAGTGGAGCCCGCCGCGCGTCCATCCAGCATGCTTTCGCTTGTTCGGGATCTGGATGAACTCGGTAAAGAATATCGTTGGAGTCGCGAAGACTCACTCGTCTGGTGGGCTCAGCATGAAGCCAAACTATTACACCTGGTCAAGAACAAACGCAAGGACTTGGCAAAGACAGCGCGAATTGCCGAGTAACACCGTAGCACGAGTTGTCAAGACTTTCAGCAACCCAGTCTGCTGCGGCTGAACAAACACGAGAAGTCACCCAAGCGGTGGAGGGGTGCTGCCCACATTAGCCCGGAATCTCATGCACAACAACTTGGTTGTGAGTGTTGTCGATAATACCAGTTCCGGTTACCAGGACGATACTGTCTCCCTTCGCTAACATCCCACGTTCCTTCCCCCAGTCAGCGACTTGCTCATAGAGCGACTGAGTGTCATCGAAACTTTCGATGTAGTGCGGCATGATCCCCCAGAACAGACACATGCGGCGCAGGGTGTCTTGACGGTTGCTGACACCGAGCGTGTGGATGAAGTTGCGTTGCTTGGATTTCACCCAAGCTGTTCCACCACTCTGACTGACGACGACAACTAGCTTTGACCTGATCGACTGAGCTACGTCTGCCGCACACTGGGTCACTGCAGCGGTTGTGTGATCCACTTGGCTATGTCCGATCGGCAGCAGTTTACCAGGCTTCTCTTTCAGCATCTGCTCCGTGTGAACCATGATGCTATCCATCGTTCGCACTGCCTCCACTGGATACTTACCGATCGCAGTCTCACCACTCAACATACAGGCGTCTGCACCGTCAAGAATCGCGTTGGCGACATCACTGGCTTCAGCCCGAGTCGGCCGACTGTTGTTGTGCATGCTCTCCAACATCTGTGTCGCGACGATAACTGGCTTCAACTTCTCACGACAAACTCGAATAATACGTTTTTGCTCGACGGGAGTCCGAGCCACATCGATTTCAACGCCAAGATCACCTCGAGCGACCATGATGCCATCAGCAGCTTCCACAACTTCTTCCAAACACTCCAGCGCTTCTCGCTTCTCGATTTTCGCGATCACTAGAGCCGTTGATCCGAGCGAGCCAATCAGGTCCTTCAAAGAATGAACGTCCTGCGCACTTCGAACAAAACTCAGGCTCACAAAATCGATATCGTTCTTGGCGGCCCACAATGCATTGTCGATATCTTCGGGACGCATCGCGGAGACGCTAAGCTTGACACCTGGCAAGTTGATCCCCTGGCGGCTACGAATCGTGCCAGCCGTGCATACCTCGCAAACGCAGCTATCCTTGTTTGATTCTTTGACTTTTATAGTGATCGTGCCGTCGGCCAGCATGATCTTGTCGCCAACTTCTACATCGTCGACAAGCGTCTCGTAGGTGCTGCAGAGCTGATTGGGCTTCTCGACAGCTCCCGCGCGTACGATCTCCAATTCGTCGCCGGGTTCAACTTCGAGCGGATCTTCGAGCAACTGCCCCAAGCGAATTTTGGGGCCTGCTAGATCGAGCAGAATCGCGACCGGAAAGCCTGTGTTCTCTCTCGCTTGCTTGATGTTAGCCTGAATGCGCTCGAAATCCTCAATTTTTCCATGAGCCGTGTTGATGCGGAAAACGTCGACGCCCTCGTTGACTAGCGTCGTCAATGACTCAACATCACTACATGCCGGTCCAACTGTGGCAACGATCTTAGAGCGAGCTTCGGTCAGTCTGGGACGAATCTGGACCATGCAATTCTTCTTGTTTTGTCGATTTTGGTTTGCGGGGACGCAGATCGTTGTATCCGATTCGATTAAATTCTTACAAGTCTGGATCATTCTTCTGACTTTCCGATGGAAGTACAGTTTTTTGATGAAATACGGCTAATTGGCAGACTCTAACGAGCTGGCCCACTACGTTTCGGCTCATAAACTACCTGGCTGCCCAACAACTCGGGTCAGCGAACTCTAAGAACCTTTTCTTTTTTATGTCGATCGCACATTGGCAAGCAAAAAATGCTCTCATCTGCGGAGCAAGTGCTGGACTGGGGCGACAGTTCGCACTAAGTCTTGCAGCTCAAAAAGTGGAAAAGCTAGGCATTCTGGCGCGTCAGGCTGATGCACTTGGCAACTTACGTCAGGAAATGGAAGCAAGTTATCCCGAAGTTCAGGTCTTTGTTTTTCACGCAGACTTAACAGACGCAGAGCGACTGACCAGCCTTAGTGAAGAGGTTGCGCAGTCCTTGGGCGAACTCGACCTAGTCGTTAATGCCGTAGGAAAAAGCGACCGAGGTGCACTCACCGACCTTTCCTCTACCGAGCTTGAATTGCTCGTTCGAGTCAATGTTTGCTCGGCCCTTCATGCAGCTCAGACCTTTGCGGCGCACCTCAGGAAACGAAACGGCACTTTGGTATTGATCGGCTCACTCGCCAGTCTTTTTGCCCCACGTTTTCTGGGGGGCTATGCGATCGCGAAACACGGCGTCGCTGCACTGGCACAGCAAGCCCGTTTAGAGCTCGGCCCTGAAGGCGTTCACGTCTTGCTCGCTTGTCCGGGCCCCATACAGCGAGAAGACGCAGGGGCTCGCTACACATCTGAAAATAGCTCGACTCCACCAGAAGCCTTGAAACCCGGAGGAGGCGTGAAACTCTCTGGCTTAGCCCCAGAGCCTCTTGTCTCTGATATCCTGACTGCGGCTGCCCAAAAGAAGAAAACCGTCGTCCGTCCGCGCCACGCTCGCTTACTTCACATTCTGACCGCCCTCTGGCCCAGCCTAGCAGAGCGGATCCTGAAGAGCCGGACTAGCTAGCGAGCACATCCCAAGCGGCCCAACTCGATAGGACTTATCTGCGCCCCATCTGCCTAGAAAACAGACGATTTTGCATGCCCCAAGCGGTCAGACCTAGAGCTAAGCTGGCAGTAAAGGTACAACTTTTGATGGCGTTAAACAAAGTTGCTGAACCTGCATTTGGCGGCTCGATTCCCTTGGCTCCAACACAAGCAAGCGCTCAAGCGATAGAGTGAGTCTCTCACATCAACGCGCGCACCAGCTTCGTGCTCGCAATCTTGAGTTTTAGTCGAACTGTTCCGCACGGCTCTGTTAAACCAATTCCAATGGGGAGCAGTTGAGCAACGGAGCGAGTGAATGTTCATTGGTTTTCCGCCTAAGTCGCCTTAGCCCTGGGCAAAGAAAATAGTTAGACCCCCAAAGAAACGAATCCATGACAGCTTTTCCTGAAATCAACCGCATCGAATATGAAGGTCCTGAGAGCAAGAATCCGCTTGCATTCCGCTGGTACAACCCAGAAGAAGTGATCGAAGGCAAGACGATGAAAGACCACCTTCGGTTCAGCGTCGTGTACTGGCACACCATGCGTGGCACCGGAGTCGACCCATTCGGTGCAGGCACCGCAATTCGCCCTTGGGAAGATGGTACTGACAGCGTCGATAACGCACTTCGCCGTGTTGAAGTCGCTTTTGAGATCTTCGAGAAGCTACAAGCCCCCTACTACGCTTTCCATGATCGCGATGTTGCACCAGAAGGAGCTACGCTAGCCGAATCGCACGCCAACTTCGATCGCATCGCCCAAAGCCTCAAAGAGCACCAGGACAAGACTGGTATCAAACTGCTCTGGGGCACAGCCAACATGTTCAGTAATCCTCGCTATATGCACGGTGCGGCCACAACTTGCAATGTAGACGTCTACGCCTACGCTGCATCGCAAGTGAAGAAGTGCCTGGAAGTCACCAAGATGCTCGGCGGCGAGAACTATGTCTTCTGGGGCGGACGCGAGGGCTACCAAAATCTCTACAACACGGATATGAAACGCGAGCTCGATCACTTGGCTCGTTTCTTTCATATGGCCGTGGACTACGCCAAAGAGATTGGCTTCGATGGCCCGTTCCTGATCGAGCCCAAGCCAAAGGAGCCGACCAAACACCAGTACGATTCTGATGCAGCGGCATGCCTGAACTTCCTGCGGTCTTACGACTTGCTAGAGCACTTTAAGCTCAATATCGAAACCAACCACGCCACCTTGGCTGGCCACACAATGATGCACGAGCTGGACTATGCAGGACACCAAGGTGCCCTCGGTTCGATCGATGCCAACACAGGTGACTTGTTACTCGGTTGGGACACCGACCAATTCCCAACGGACTTCTACCTGACCACACAATGCATGCTGGCAATCCTAAAACACGGCGGGCTCAACACAGGCGGTGTGAACTTTGACGCCAAGGTTCGTCGCGAAAGTTTTGAACCGATCGATCTATTCCATGCTCATATAGGGGGCATGGACGCGTTCGCTCGCGGCCTGAAGATCGCTGCTGAGATCCGCGCTGACGGCGAACTCGATAACTTCGTCAAAGAGCGATACAGCAGCTGGGACGGTGAACTAGGCCAGAAGATCGAAAGCGGTCAGAGCAGCTTGGCCGAACTTGAAGCCTACATGCTGCAGAAAGGCGAAGCCGCTCCCAACAACAGCGGCCGCCAAGAGATGCTCGAGAACCTAGTCAACCGCTACCTGTAGTGAGAGCCCAAACTACTTCGTAGCTGAAGTCGTCAAGACTGGCGTTTGAGGTAGGGCGTCCAACAATCGTGGGTGAGCTTCTAGCTTGTCATCGCACAGCGCAAGCTCAATGCGGCACTAAGCACCGGGCCAGAACATCGATTGTTCTGGCCCTTTGTATTTGACGGCCATCTCTTTCGTTTCCCAGCGAGTCTCACCAGCAAACAACGACTCCACACCACCGATCACCATGCCACTGGTCAACAACGTGCGCTCAATCGGGTAAATCGTCTTGCCGCTTACCACCATTTCTTCAACGTGCCGGGAAAGAGGATTGAAAAAGTCAGCCGTGGTCGAGTTCCGCCCAGGCATCGGCAGCATCATCTGGCACCCGACTAGCTTTCCTTCTGCCGTCATTCCCGCGTAATTGAAATCTCTGATCCCGGTCAGGAAAATTGAAGTCTTGAATCCATCCAAGTGCTCGACGAAGTAACCCGTTGTCGCTCCCAAAGTTCGCTGCGCCCAATCCAGGGTTACCTTCTCTGTCGGATAGCCAGTTTCGACCGGCAAACTATGACTGCGACATAGAGCCGATACAAAAAGCCGAGCTGTATCCTCTCTCTCACGTAACATCTTCCACAACTTTTCACCACGAACTGCGTGTACGGACGAGATGCCGACCTCGCCGCCTCGCCGACGCTCAGACATACACTGAGCCGTCTCCAAAGCATGAAAGTCGTAGCTGTCGACACCGCCATAGGCGACACAAACACTTTCTCGCATCGGTGTACCGTAAGGCAAGTCGTATCCGGGAAGCCGCCATGTCACTGGTAGCGAAGAGCCAGCGTATAAAGCAAAGCCCATCCGTTTCGAATCTGCTACCATCTCTTGGCACTCGCCCCAGTTCGTCGACAAGTGCTTGTCATTGAAGACCGGCACGGCCCGACCACTATCTTCAAATACTTTCACCACTTCATTGAACCACTTGTAGCGAGGATAGAGTTTCTGCCCTTTCTCGTTCCTCGGGTAGTCTCCGTGTTCTCCAATAAGAATGACACCATCCACGGCGAGATTGTCGCCACCAAGGCATAGTGCTTCAGCAATCGAATCAAATTGCTTTAGGCCGTACTTCTCGATGCGTTGCTTGCCGATATCCCTTTGATTGAACTGGTCGATGTAAACTCCAGCATTTTCTACCAGAGGCTCGCGCCACGTACCATTCATGGCGTAACCAATCGTAAATCGATCGAGAAAATGCTGAGCGTGCGAGTGTTGATATACGTCGGTGCCAAGAAAAGCAATCTTCGGCCTCTTGTTTGGCGAAGCCTTGACCGTTGCAGTCAGAAACCCAGCGGCGGCAACAGAAGCAGCGAAACCACGTCGTGTGATGATTGATCGACTCATAGAATTGCTCCAGAGGTAGGAAGAGCTTATGCGGAGGGAAGCTCCATTCTAGCAAACACTACCTGCCGTAGGCCGCTAACGAGCGAAGCGCTTTTACGGCAGAGTGCAACCGCTGAATAAAGTCACGACTGGCCAACCGCGCCGGAAGGCATGAGGCGGCGCTACTCGAGCCTGAATGCCATTCACAAAAGCGGAAAGGCCTTGAACCTGTTCACTCGACTGACCACAGGATAGAAGCCTAGACACTCTTTATATTCCTGGTGGCTAATTCGCTCAGAGGAACTACCCTCTGTCGCAAAGCCCTGGATATCCGGCTGCGGAAAGCTTCGTATCCTCATCTACTACAAATCCAACCCCTAACAGCCGAAAATTATCCGTCCCAAGACACGCCATCCCAGCAAGCACAACGCTCAACCATCCCGACCAAGCCGGAAGCGAAATGTTCCAGCAATGCCTCACCTTTCTCGGCCGTCGCGGCAGCAGGCTGACCAATGTGACCAGTCGAAGAACGATCCTTCGTGATCCAAGCACGTGAAGCAGGGCGAAAGGGATTGCCCGGCGACACATCTTCCTGACTTGAAAAATCTCCGACCAAACTGGGATCAATTGCCAACATCATCGAAGTCTCCCACTCGCAGGCGTGAGCCATATCGGATTGCTCAAGTCGCGGTACCGACTCCTGCGGACTTCCCGCCAAGCCCCAATATGTCGCGAATAACAAAAGTAAATCGTCACGCTCGCGATACTGCTGTCGTTTCTCGAACATAGCTTGCTTGCCAGGAACGTCATTACCACCATGACCATTCACGACAAGTATCCGCTTGAAGCCATGGTGCACCAAGTTATCCACTAAGGAACCGACCATATCTAGGTAACATCGCGGCTCCACCGACAGTGTTCCTGCGAAATCCATATGATGATGCGAGTTGCCGTACCACTGCAACGGCAACACCAAGCCCAGGTCCAAAAACTGCCGTTCGGCCCGCGATACGATCTCGCCCAGTAAATAACTGTCAGTGTACAGCGGCAAGTGATACCCGTGCTGCTCCACAGCGGCAATCGGGGCGATCACAGGCATGTCGCGAGACAACGCATCCACCTCGGGCCAAGTCAAATCCTTAAGCTGCATTACTCAACGCCTCCAACAAACGTGGTACCTCTTCGCTCGCTTTACCGCGAATCGTTTCATCGAAGTTCTTTGACTTCGGCGTGTCGACCAAGTTAATCTCAATCTTTCGACACTCAGACCCTGTCCACTCGACGATCGCCGCCGCAGGAAATACCAAGGCCGAGGTCCCGATTGCAATAAAGATGTCCGCCTTCGACGCAGCGGCTTCAATCTCCTCCATTCCAAGCGGCATTTCGCCAAACCAAACCACATGCGGCCTCAAGCAGCCAAACCGGTCAGGATCCTCTGGATGCGGAGTCCCCAATCCGAGATCTTCTCGCCAATCGAAAATCTCACCCGTTCGCGTACAACGAGCTTTTAGTAACTCGCCATGCATCGACAACACATTACAACTGCCAGCACGATAGTGAAGATCGTCGATATTCTGTGTGACTAAGAAGAATTCTCCGGGCCAGGTCACTTCAAACTTGGCGAGTGCCTCATGAGCCGCATTGGGCTGAATCTCAGGTCTCAACAGTTTGCTCCGGCGCATATTGTAGAAACGCTGCACAAGCTCTGGATCACGATCGAAGGCATGTGGCGAAGCGACATCCTCCGCTCGATAACCCTCCCATAGCCCATCGACACCGCGAAAGGTCGGAATACCTGACTCCGCCGAGATTCCCGCCCCGGTCAAAACTAACACGCTCGGCGCGGAACTCGGATTCATATCTGTTTGATTCATCTTTTTCTCCCCTGCTCTGCCGCCGCTGAATGAGTGCTAAAATACTTTCGATAAGCGGCGAAGGGAGTCTCCTTCTGAGTATTCATTTCATTGAGAAACATCCATGCTACGCATTCTGTTCTCCATTTCAATGTGGGCACTGCTAGCCACTTTGGTAAGAGCCGATCAGCCCAACATTGTTTTGATCCTGGCGGACGACCTTGGCTACGAAACAGTGGGGTGCTACGGAGGCCAATCCTACTCGACGCCCAACCTGGACAAACTCGCAGAAGACGGCATCCGCTTTGACCGAGCTTACGCCATGCCGCTCTGCACCAACACCCGCATCCAACTGATGACAGGGATCTACAACTATCGCAATTGGACTTCCTTTGGAATTCTTGATCCGAACGCCGAGACATTCGCTCACTTGCTTCGGCGCGAGGGTTACAAGACCTGCATGGCTGGCAAGTGGCAACTAACTAGCTACGATCCACCTGACTACCCAGGCGCAGAAAAGCGACGGGACACCGGCATGAAAGTCGCCGATGCGGGCTTCGACGCATACTCGCTTTGGCATACAGGCCATACCGAAGAAAAGGGCCCACGCTACGCCGATCCCGTCATCAACGAAAACGGAAAGCTGCGAACCGATACGAAAGGCAAATATGGCCCCGATCTGTGGACCGACTTCATCGGCGAATTCATGAGGGAACATCGAGACGAGCCCTTCTTCGTCTACTATTCCATGGCCCTGCCACACAATCCTATGAACCCCACCCCGGACAGTCCCGAGTGGAAAGACCCGAAAATGCGGCAAAAGGACATCACACTTTTCGCCAAGGATATGACCGAGTACACGGACAAGATGGTCGGCAAAATTCGTAGACAAGTCAAAGAGCTCGGGTTGTCCGAGAAAACCTTGATCCTATTCGTTAGCGACAACGGTACGAACTTGCGGGTTCGCTCCAAGTTCCGTGGTCGGGAAGTCGGAGGTGAAAAAGGCAAAGCCACTGAGCTCGGTTGCCGAGTTCCAATGATGGCGCTCTGGCCCGAAACAATCAAACCTGGACAAGTCACCGAAGCATTGATCGACTCGGTCGATTTCCTACCAACGCTGCTGGAAGTCGCCGAAGCCTTCAAGAAACCGCGTGACAAACTGGATGGAAGTAGCTTCGCTCACTTGCTACTCGGTGAGAAACGACCGCGCGGCAAAAAACCAGCACTTCGCGAGAACATACTCATTCATCAAGACCCGCGTCCAGGATGGGACAAAGATCGCTTTGGCCTTGAACGCGTTGCTATCGGAGAACGTTTTAAACTCTACGAAGACGGCCGCCTGTTCGATCTGAATGATGATTTCTTCGAACAACATCCCATCTGGCCCGCGACGGACGTTGGTGCCTCACGTGCTGGACGGCACGCACTTGAAAAGTTTTTTGCAGAACATGCAAACTATCAGAACTTCAATCCAGCCGAAGTCCCACGGCCCGATCCCAATGCCGCGTTCGCCAAACATGCTTTCCAAACACAAGACGCGGGCAACTTTGCCATTGTCGAAGCCGAACAACTTCCCATTCCGCGTGACGAGAGCTGGCAGGCCGAACGCTATGCAAAAAACTACACCGGAAATGGCTACCTGCGTTGCATCCGCGAACAAACGTCCGATCCGCGTGATAACCATGGTGCCAGCCAAGTTCTGCTCAGTGTGGAGAACTCAGGCATGTTCCACACCGCAATTCGCTTGCGAAGCGACAGTACCTCAGAAGCGAATCCGACGGTTCGTTTTCGGCACATCGACTCTCCATCTTGGATTTCCATTCAATGCAAAGCCGGTACTGACGTGGGAACCTGGCAGTGGTGCGATGTTGGACAGTTCCATTTGAACGAACGCAGCAACTACTTTGAAATCGCCCCAGGTTCGCGGAATGTCAAAGTCGACCGGATTGTGTTCTATCGTGAACAAGCAAAAGAGAAGGCACTGGATTTGAACACTCCGTGCAGCGAATTTCACGCTTGGGCGAAACAATGACGGATGTGCTTCTGGCCGGAGGACGCGTCGTCCTACCCGACAGCGTCGAGAATGGATGTGACGTCTTAGTCAAGGCTGGCCACATCGCGGCTGTTGGTCCTTCTCTTGATTGCCATGACCAAGTGACGGTAATGGATGTCGATGGAAAAACCATCACACCGGGCTGGATCGACCTGCACGTTCACGGCGGGGCCAACGCGGACTTCATGGACGGAACACCAGAAGCGGTCGAGCAAACGTGCCGAGCCCATCTCAAACACGGCACAACTACCATTTTCCCGACCACTACGACAGGCAGCCCGGAACAAATGCATGCCATGCTGGACGCTTGTAGCAGAGCACATGGTAAGACTGACCTACCGGAAATCGGCGGAGTCCACCTCTACGGCCCTTTCTTTGCAGAAGACAAGGTGGGTTGTCATTCCAAAGCTGGCCGCAGAAGTCCGACGGCGGCAGAGTACGAAACATATTTTGACTCAGGCATCGTCCGTATTGCGACTTGCGCGGCAGAACTCGACGGCGCTGCGGAGTTCTACCAACTCGCACGAGAACACAATTGCTTAGTGACCTGCGGCCACTCCAACGCAAGCTGGCCAGAAATGCAAGCTGCCTTTGATTGCGGAGTACGCCATGTCGATCACTTCTGGTGTGCAATGAGTAGCATTCCTTCGCTTCGTTCCCGTTTCGGAACACCAATGCAAGCGAGCATGGCCGAGTTCGTCTTGATGCAAACAGAGATGAGCACCGAAGTCATCGCGGACGGATATCACCTTTCAAAGGAGCTACTAGAGTTTGCTTACCGCATGATCGGCCCAGAGCGACTTTGCCTGGTGACTGATTGCAATCGTGCCCTGGACATGCCAGCGGGAGAATATCGCTTTGGCAACAAACAGGATGGAAGCTGGTTCAAGAGCGATGAGCAAGTCGGCTGGGCTCTCGATGGAGGCAGCCTAGCAAGCTCCGTGAAAGGCATGGATCACATGGTCCGCACCATGCACGCTCAGACCTCAGCGCCGCTGCAAGATATCATTCGCATGGCCAGCCTCACACCTGCCACGCGTTCCGAAATCGCAGATCGAAAAGGCAGTATCGAAGTCGGCAAAGATGCAGACCTGTTGATCCTGAACGATGCGCTCGAACTCGAACAAGTCATCCTTCGCGGCACACCACGTCCGACTCATTCTTAGGCCGCTAACGATCGAATCGCTATTCCTGCTTAACATTTAAAGGACGGTACGACTAGCGGAACAGACTGCGACAATCTCAAAAGCCCTAAGATGCTACTACAAGCAACGCTATACTAAGTCGCTCGAAATCCCACTTTATCTCCATCACCACGTGCACATCCATGCGATCATGCTTCTTTGCCAATCTCATCCTAGCAGTCATTCTCTCTGCAATCGCCAATGGGCAATCTGTTCAAATTATAGAAGAGTTCGGGCAACAAGTGCATGAACTGCGTGTGGGAAATACGGTGGTGAAACTTGCGTCGGCGGCTGGAGCCAATGTTTACTCGATTCGCATCGATGATGTCGAATTCTTGCACCAGCCTGAATCCGCGGAACGGTTACCTGGAGTCTCTTGTGGTATTCCAATTCTCTATCCTACGCCCAATCGCGTCCGAGACGGCAAGTTCACCTTCGCTGGCGAAACCGTAGAGTTTCCTATTCGCAAAAACCAACGCTGGCACATTCACGGATTGTTGAATCGTCATCCCTGGAAGCTGCTCAAGTCGGAACAGAGCGACGATGTGGCTTCAGTAACTTGTTTCGCCGACTTCTCCGAAGGTACCGAGTTACACAAGCTCTTCCCGTTTGCCCATCAACTGGTGTTGACTATCGAGGTGCGTGAAGGAAGCGTCAAATGGTCGTACATGGTAAACAATCAAGGGAACAAGCCGGTTCCCTTCGGCTTCGCTCTGCATCCCTACATCACCTATCAAGGCGAGCGATCAGAGACTTTTTTGACCATCCCGGCAACTCACATGATGGAGTCAGAAGACCGGATGCCAACAGGAAAACTGATCGGAATAAATGAGCTCGATTTAACACTTGGCAGGCCGATGACACTGGAAGGCAAGAACTTTGACGATGTCTTCTGGGGAATGGACTCTACAAAACCCACGACAATCGAGTTCCGCGATGTGAAAAGGAAGATCCAGATCTCCACATCCGAGAACTTCACACATCTCGTCGTCTGGACGCCCGAGCGAAATTACTTTGGCATAGAGAGTCAGACTTGCAGCACCGATGCACACAACTTACACGCATCCGGAAAGGAACGTGAAGCTCACTTGCAGATCTGTCCGCCCAGAAAAACCATGTCGGCTTGGGTTGAGTACAAGTTCGACAAGTAGGTGAGTGCGAATCCTTACAACGACGTTCGCAGTTCCGCATTCATGCAGAATCGAATCGATAACAACCTTCCGCAGTGATAATACCCCACGGGAAGTCATTATTGCTTTCCAGCTCACACGGATTCAAGCTTTCGTTCTCCAAAGTTGCATCCCACTCGATAACTATTCCCAAGCCGCATCGAAGGCGCCTCGCAACGCGGCGGTGATCGTAGTGCCTTGGAGGTGAGAGTTGACCAGCAGAACGGCTTCGACATTGCAGTTTGGAAATTGCATGATCAGGGCTCGAGGCGGGTAGCTTGCATCAAACGCTCCGCCGTGGCGAAGGTAAGTCCCATGATCGCCGACATTCGTTTGCCATCTGTAGCCTTCCATGTCCATCATGTCACGTTGGCCGTCACTCAAGATAACATTGCTGTACCGGCGAAAAGCCATGTATTGCGCCAGTTCCACTGCAGAGAGCGCCCAGCCTGCTCCGCCGCTGCGATTGGTCCAATCTCCGCCGTCTTGGCCAGGATTGGTGTCACCGAATCCGTCGTAGAACATGGTTCTCCAGTCATCCGATGAGTCCGCTCTGCACTCGGCTCCAAGGATCCCCGCCGGTTCGAGAACATACTCGTTGCAAAACCAGACAAAGAGCTCGCTAGTTTTGTCATCGACAGTGTCGTCGTAACTGTTTGAGAAGAAACCATCGATTTCATGCTGCATCATTATTTGTGAACAAACAGCATAGGGTAAGGCGATGCGAAGCGAACCGAAGTTGCGGTTGTCGTAGGTCCCCGTGTTGGCCACACCAGTGTCAGTGCCATTGGCGACAGAGTTTTGCAGTGACGCATAGGTAGTCGAGGCCCCGAAAGTACTGAAGCCGCTCCTATGAATTAGTAAGTGATAAAACTTCACTTCCTGAAAGTCATCATTCACGTCCCATAGAGTAGGCATGTAGTCCGCAATGGACTCATTAAGTGAAACGCCGGACATCACAAGTAGCCGAATCACAGCGGAAGCAGTGATGTTCTTCGCGACGCTTGCGATATGCATTCGCTCGAACACCGATTGCGGTAGTGGATCGCCGTTTGGAGAGTCTGTCACATTCTGGCGCATCCCCAAGCCCCGCTCCGCTAAAGGTTTCCGTTCAGGTTGAAAGCGAATGAATATCCCGCGCAATTGCCGTCGAGACGATTTCGGAGCTCCTCTTCGAAGCGATCAAAGTTTAGAATCGGCCCTCCGGTTTTAAATTTTGGCCCACCATCTGGTCCAGAGCGAACAAATTGAACAATCGGCACGCGTGCGAGCTGTCCTGTCTTCGATGACCTAGACTCTGCGTTACCGTCGCTACGATCAGCAGCTGTAAATCGCGACTGTGCCATTGAAGATTTTGTTGCCGCCAAAGCTACCACTATTGCCGAAATGAAGAATACTTTACGAATCACTGCTCTACTACCGTGACGGTTTGCGGTCTGTTTCGCCGAGGCCGTTCCGTCCCGGCACCATGGAGATTGCCGGTGCGGTATTCAGGTGGACGGACGAATCCACTCTTTTTTTCAGTGCTCCTTGTGCCTGCAGCTCAAGCCGTGATGTATTGCCTTTCTCGAATAACAAGAAGTCGACAGCATGCTTGAATGGTACTGGTACGTGCTACTTATTCTCGCTGGCTTCTTGGCGGGGATCGTGAACACTATTGCGGGCGGCGGATCCTTCCTGACGCTTCCCGCCTTGATGTTTATCTGCGGCCTTGATCCAAGACTTGCCAACGGAACCAATCGAGTTGCAATTCTTTTTTCGTCGTTGGCGGCCACGCTCACATTCCGCAAGCACGACAAGCTTGACTCACAATTGGCAGCTAGGTTGATCGCGCCCACTTTGATTGGTGTGCTAGCTGGCGCGATTCTGGCGGTGAAGCTTCCGTCAGAGACCTTTGAACCCGTCTTCGGCGGAATCTTCCTATTGATGTCTGTGTTTCTGCTGCTCAATCCAAAACGATTAACCGAACGACAGAAGCCAGAGCAGGAAAAGATTTGGCTAGCCGCGATCGCATTCTTTGGGATTGGCGTCTACGTAGGCTTTATCCAAGCTGGCATGGGAATCCTACTCTTACTTGGAATGAGTCTGCTCGACACGGGCGATCTCGTCGCCTCGAACGCCATCAAAAACCTCATTGGTTTTGTGGTCACACTCGCAGCGACACTCGTCTTCGTGTACAACGGACTCGTCGACTGGATTCCAGGACTCGTCATTGCATCCGGGAACATCGTTGGCGGCATCGTCGGTGCCAAACTCGCCATCGCCAAAGGTAGCAAGTGGATCTTCGCCTTTCTCGTCATCGTGATGGTTCTCACTGGCATAAAACTAATCTTCAAGCCATTCTAGCTAGCGTAGTCCCAACATAATGGGCGGCACTGGCTTGCCAGCGTAAGCAACTATCGAAGTGTTGGCCCCTATCTCGCAGCCGCCCACAGAATAGACGATCGGTATCCAGGCAAAGTGCAAGCTGCTTACCTTTTGAAGAGCACTGGCAAAGCCAGTTCCAAATGTTTTAGCTGTAAAACGCGAGACTCTTCCTATGACTTATAGTACTCAGCCTTGAGGCCCGCATAGTGCAGCCAGAAGTCAGGAGCGGGTTGCTGGCTCCTAAGGTCGAGGAGCAAGTCCAAGTGAGCGTGCCAGCCAGCGGATGCGCCTTTGCGGAACTCTTCGCTGGTGAGTCGAGCATGAGTAAGCTTGAGAAGAGTACCTGAATCCATTGCAATGAGCTTTACGGTGATAACCGTGTCCGGGCCTTTGTCGTGGGGCCAATCGTTGACCAGCTTGTTGGCCGGATCGAATTCGACAATCTCGCCGCGGATTTGAATGCTCTCGTTGCCGCACTCGATATCTTCTGGAGGAGCAGAATCCGAAATCCGAGTGTGATCGAAATCCGTGACGAACGATTCACCCTGCGCCAATCCGGTTTCGCACCCGCAGAGCCACTTCTTTAGCAATTCGGGATTCACCCAGTACTCCCAGACTCGCTCAGAACTCGCGGGCAACACTCGACTGATTACCAAATTGGTTCCGCTAACTCTTGCCACATCAGAATTGCTTGCCTGCTCACTCAGCGTCTTTTTTCCCCTGCCAAGACTTGAGCCAGATGCTGATTCTAGAACTCGGAGTAACACTGCTATCAACCATAAGCGTCCATGAGTGCTCGCTGGTTGATTGAGAAGAGTTGCGAACGACCTGGATTCCGGCAATGCACCAGGCCGACATCCACTAGTACTTGCGCGTGCTTTGAAGCGACGGCCAATGACATCTCAAAAGGTTCGGCGAGAGCCGAAACAGCCTCCTCGCTTGCGGCCGAGCTATCCAACATATCACGTCGCTTAGGATCAGCGAGAGCATAGAAGACTTGATCTAGGCTGCACTGCTTAAACTCAGCCATCTGGTCCAGCATGGCACAACTCCAAACAGACAGTCAACTGAATGGTTAAGTATTTTCTTAATTCCTAGATGAGTGTTTCTTCGAATTGCTTGCTCGGGTCGAATCATGAGTGATAATTGAGTGAGGCCCGTTTACACACAGCGGCCGCGCTTATCCGAAGTCGAATTCTCCTAGGACTCGAACCGTGAAACTCTCGAAATCCCTGCTCGCCCTTTCTCTAGCGGTTGTCCTTTTAGTGACGGAAGCTCGCCCAGCTGCCGCCCATGGCTTTCCGCCTTTCGGGGCCTGGGTCTATGGATCAGGCGTAACAGCCTCAGTTCGAACACGAACTGTTGTCCGCTCACGACCTTCGTTTTGTTACGGCTGGGGCGGTTATGGTAACGTCGGATTCTCTGCGACCACTCGAATCCGCGGTCGTGGCTTCTACCCCGGATACTCGAGCTTCAGCTATAGCGTCGGCTACCCAAGCTATTACTCCTACCGACCAATCACTTATCGCTACGCGTTCCCATCCGTTTACTACTATCCAACATACACATACCCGGTCTACTATCCGATTCAAACTTTCGTTCCAGCATTTCCATCTTGCTCGATCGGAACTACGAATTTGAAAGTCGCGGCAAGCTTGCCAACACTGGTTCAAAAGACAAGCCTACCAACGGCAGTCCCAGTTTCGAACACCGCTCAGTCCAACTGGAATCTAGTCGGAACCCAGCCACAGACACAAACGCCACCTCGAGATTTACTAGATGCAGCAGACGCAATCCTCACGGCAGGCGGCTACTCAGAGGCAGCCAAGGCTTACGCACAGTTGACACTTCGATTCGGCTCCAGCCAAGAGTTGCTGGAGCGCAGATTCATTTCCCAAATTCTGAATCGCCAATTCATGCAAGCTGAGGTCGTGTTGCAGTTAGCGGAGCTTGAAAACCAGCAGTTGAGTGGTGGAAGCCTTGGCAACGGCGGTTTGCCAACGATGGTGCAATCAACCTTGGTTCTGGAATCTGCCACGGAGGCCTTAGCCAAGCACGCGTTGGGCAACACCAAAGATCCTGTTGCACTTCGCACTATTGCGACATGGCTGGCGATGTGCGGTAACGAGGAAAAATCCCAGACCTTTCTGAATGCCGCCGCTAAATTGGAACCTGCCGGCAGTCTAAAATTTCCCGCGCGGTCGATGATTTCAAACAGGCAATCTTCAGATAGCTTTCGAACCGCTTCCGCAAAGAGCGACTCAGGGCAACCCCCTCCTGCAATGACCCAACAAAGAGCCAAGCTGGTTTTCATCGAACAATAGTTCGGCATAATAGTGATCTAACGGTGTCCTGAGATTTGCTCGGGACGCTCCATGAACATCCCTGCACCCACCTTTTGCGTTCCCTGCCCTCCCCTAACGCAACGCGGGAATCCCGGCTTCTACAACTTGCTTAGGATCATACGATGACTTCACTTCATCGCCTCTGTCGACATTTCATAGCCTGCTGCACCGTTCTGGCGCTTGCGTTGTCGCCGCAAACAACGAGTGCCCAGGATGGAAAACTCATTGACTTCGTGCGAGACGTGAAACCGATCTTGGATGCAAAGTGCCTGGAATGCCATGGCCCAGAGGACGCGAAGAATGACTATCGCGTGGACGAAGAAGAGAACATGCTGGGCTACGTCGAAGCCGGCGATCTTGAAAACAGTTCCCTGTGGGCTGACTACCTAGTCACCGACGACGAAGATCTGCATATGCCACCCAATGGACATCCTCAGTTGTCTGGCGTAGAGCTGGCAACGATCAAACTATGGATTGAAGAAGGCGCTACGTGGGGTGTCGCTCCTGAGGCAGCCGCGGAAGAAGCACCACCAAAAGAGGAAACAGAAGACCTCAGCGAAATGTCGACGATTGCCAAGTATTGGCGATTCCAGGGCCTGTTCCATCCCGCATCGGTACACTTTCCGATCGCCCTGCTGACCGTATCCGCAGTTTGTCTGCTCCTCTCCTTTTTCAACCGTGATTCCTTCGAACCAGTTGCATTCCATTGTTTGTGGATGGGAGCTCTTGGTGCCGTCGGAGCCTGCGTCATGGGTTGGGCCTACGCGCCTCACGAAGGCTACGCTGGATCGAGCTTTAATGTCGGAAGTGGCATCAATCGTCATCGATGGTTGGGAATCGCGATGGCCGTCGGTGCACTGGTTTTGGTTCCACTTGGAAGAAGGGTACGAAAACAAGGAAAGTTAACCGACCGAATGATATGGCTGGTTTGTAGCTTCGGCTTGATGCTGGGTGTTTCCATCACCGGCTATCAAGGCGGCGAGCTGACTTACGGCGAAGACCACTATGCCAAAGAATATGAGCTGCTCTTTCCATCCGCAGAAGGTGCGGAAGAGACTGCTCCAGACAATGATAAAGTTGCCGAGGCCACGACAGATGAGACCAGTGAGGACGAATCCAGCGGAGATGGAACAGGGGCGAATAACTACTCTGAGTCCGCTGCCGCTGAAGATCAGTTACCTTCGGACGACGGGGCCGCTAGTTCCACCAGCGACTCCAAACCTGCGGAAATCGCAAGCGATCCAGATTCGTCAAAATAGGACGCTCGACAAAGTCATTCGCAGTTCCGCCTGATAGACTAACTTAGGCACTTTTTCAGACCTCTACGAGGGCAAGCTGACCGCAACGAGAAATGGACTTCGTCGCACTCGATTTCGAAACGGCCAACAACAACGCCAGTAGCGCCTGCCAGCTGGGTGTGGTCGTCGTCCGTGATTCTGAAATCGTCGAAGAGTACTGCTGGCTGATTCGCCCTCAGCGACTGTACTTCGCGCCACGCAACATTGCAGTTCACGGCATTCGCCCGCGTCAAGTTGCGGATGCTCCCTCGATGGCGAGTCTCTGGAAAAATGAACTAGCGGAATTGGTCGACGAGAAAGTGCTAATCGCTCACAATGCCCGCTTCGACATGGGCGTGCTGGTAGCAAGTTTGGCCGCCTACGATTTATCTTGTCCTAATCTCGATTTCTCCTGCACGCGTTTGCTGGCTCAAGCGGCTTGGCCAGGTAAATCACGATACGGCTTGAAGCCACTGGCCGATTGGCTGCAGATCCAGTTCAAGCATCATGATGCACTCGAAGATGCTCGAGCTTGTGCCGAAGTCGCATTGGCTGCGGCAAGAAGCGCTAAGTGCCTAGATTTGCCCGCGATGGAAAAGCAGCTTCAGCTCCGCCGCGGCAAAATTCATCAGGGCCAAATCACAAGCCCAGTCAACCTCCGCCGCCGTAAAGGAACTACGCACGGTGGCCGGCAATCGACGGACAAATGGGGATTCCCATCAAATGCTGCGGCCAAAATCGGCAGCGTCGATTCTTCAGCCATTGTTCAGGCGTCAGCAGGCAACGCTCCGCTTGCGGGCAAGAACATCGTGATGCTCGGACCGCTTCGTGGGCTCGATGTAGCAGACACAAATCAGCTCATTGAACAACTGGGAGGCTGTTTGCAAACCGATATCCAGCCAAGCACACACTACGTAGTCGCTTGCGGCACCACTTTGGAAGCAGCCGGTCAGATCGTGTGCCAAGCTGTGGCAGAACAACCGGAATCCTACGAGTCGAACTCGCCTGTACAAGGCGTGCGACTGCTTAGCGAACGCCAGTTTCGCGCGCTCTTGCCTGGTGGAAAAGCTGACTCTTGGTAACGCGCACGATTTTTAACAAGTCAAATAAAATCAAAAAACAAGGACTTACACCAATGAAAAGTGGATCCATGATTGCGGATGCGGCTGGCGTATGCATGAAGTACGCAAATCGATTACTGAAGGACATTCCCGACGATCGATTCGGCCGATTCTCCGAGCCTGGAGGCCAGCAGATCTTAGCCAACCACCCGGCTTTCATTTTCGGTCACTTGTGCCTGTATCCGTCAAAGGTCTTGGAATTATTGGGGCAAGATACATCTCCAACCGCAGTACCAGAGAACTACGAATCACTTTTCTCCAAGACTGCAACTTGCGAGGACGACCTCAGCGGTGAGAAATATCCGACTCAGAATGAATTGACAGAGACATTTCGCAAGACCTACGCTGCTGCGATAGTCGCTCTTCGCGACGCAACAGATGAGCAACTTGCTGCACCCAACCCCGTCGACTCACCGATGAAAGAAATCTGCCCGACGCTTGGGGGCTTACTGAATTTCTACATGACTGGTCATGTTGCAACGCACCTAGGACAGCTCAGCACTTGGCGCCGCATGGAAAACATGCAACCCGCGTAGAGCACGCCACAAAGTCACACTTCCTATTTGAGCGGGCCCAAGCGCATCGGGGTATCGATGATTTCTGACTGCTTCAGAGCCTGAGTGACGGGTGGGGAAACTCAGGATGAAGATTCCGATTCGATCCGCGGCCCTATGGCGATTAGGACCAATGCAGGCTTAGAGAGGATACGCGGTGATCACGTTTTTGCCTTCGAGAACGAGTTTGATCTTGAAGGCAGCGGGATTGCCATCGCGTTTGCCCACGCTTCCACCGACATATCCAACCTTTTTGTCGAACGTGGCTTCGTAAACGGTACGGTTCCCCTGGGGCAAGATCTTCGCCCCACTCTTTCCGGACTCAGCACGCCGGTAGGTTTCGTCGAGCCAACGGAGGACTTGCTCCATATCGGCATCAAAAACTCCGTGAGGGCCTCGACGATCAGGGATATCCTTCAAGTGTCGTGCGACGTGCTCGAGTCGGTGTTCCGAGCTACCACGACTGACGTATAAAAGACCGGCGGGTGACTGGTAGTTTTCGCCACCGAGTGACTTGAGCACTCCATAACGCAAATTCTTACCAGAGGGCGGACCACGCTCGCTCTGGCTGGTCTTGCCAAGCTCTGCTTTCTTTGGTGGAATCGACTCAGCCTGCGAAGTCGAACTACCAGACCTATACGAGTCGGAATTGGGGCGGCTTGCGAGATCTTCCAAATCCTCCTGGCCTTCTTCGCCTACCTGCGCCTGCTCTTCGCCCCCCTGCCCTGCTTCGCCTGCCAGTCCTGGCAAAGTCGGTAGGTCTAGGCCAAAGCGTGTGTTCAAATAGGGCTGCATCAGTGCATAACCAATCAGCATGATCAGCAAGCCGATGGCCATTCGGGTCGACATCTGCTTATGAGTTCGCTGCGAGGAATTTCTACTCATAAAACTGTTCTAAGAAAACGAAACTGGAAAAGTTATGCCACTTGGCTACTCAACAATCGCTACTTCCCCACTGCCAATCGTCCCGACCTGCGAGTAAACGCGTGCATCTATGTTTTCCGATAAAAACTGCACGTGCCCATCAGCGAAGACAAACTGACAGCCGCCGGTGTGGAGGCTGGAAAAGCAAATCTCTTTTGCATCGATCCAAATATCCTCAAACACGGCATTCATAGGGACGCCGGTCGAGCCTATAGCCTCGGAAACTTCGCGCATGCCAGTTGGCCACTGTGCGACCCCATCGCTACCAATGTACCAATGATCGACGACTTGATTCACCACTGCATCGAGATCCGGCCCCCGCACTTCAAATCGAAATAGAGCTTCGCCAATTGCGAGAGAATTAGACGTACCGTCGGTGATACTCGCCATACGAGTGTCGCTGTTCACGTACATCAAGCCATTGCGCAAGGGCAAACCGAGATGATCGGGCACGTCGCCAGACTCCCGCGTGTCGGTTCCGCTACCGACGCAAAGATAGTTACAAGGCACTCGACCAGTAACACCCTGAGCATTCAATTGCTCCCGAGCATTTCCACTGGGGCAGCGATAAACCGATAATAGAGTCGCGCAGGCTTGGCTATTCGCCGGATTGGAATCACTCCATTCAGCAGAGAAATCAAGGCTATTGAACAGATTGCGTTGTTCAAGATGAGGCAACAGGCTGCCCGTCCAAAAAGTATGGTTCGGGTCAATGATTCCTGACGGAAAGGATCGCATGACGCCATGATAGTTGTGCAGAGCGATTCCCATCTGGTGCAAGTTATTGGAGCACTGCACTCGTCTAGCTGCTTCGCGAGCGGCTTGAACCGCTGGCAGAAGTAATGCGATGAGGATAGCGATTATCGCAATCACAACTAGCAACTCAACTAGCGTGAATGCACCACGATTGTTTGATGAACGCATGGATTGTGCCTAGCAAACCCCAGACGATTGGCTTGAACTAGTCGTTTCCACGTCGCAACGCGGAAGGAGACGCAACTAGGTTACCAGTCGGGAAGAGATTGGCAACCAATTTGGTCATCTGAGCGTACATTGGTGTGATGCGATACGGCCAAAACAACTCGCCTGCTCCGCCTGGAAAGCCCATGGGCAATAGCCTGCGACACTTTAGTTGATGGCCAGCAACAGTCGGCTCGGTGCTTCCAGCAGGGCGATCACATGATTCAAGAAACGAGCAGCCGTAGCGCCGTCGACCAACCGGTGATCGTAAGAGAGACTGAGAGGCATCATCTGACGAGCTTGGATGGAATCGTCTTCCATTACGACCGGCAACTTACGGGTGCGTCCCACAAGCAAAATAGCTACCTCTGGCACATTGACAATCGGTGTACTGTACGTTCCACCAATCGCCCCCAAATTGCTGATCGTAAAAGTCCCACCACGTAGTTCGTCGACGCCAAAGTTGTTGTTACGAACTCGTGTGGCCAAGTCTGCAAGGCCCTTGGCGATCTCTGGAATGCCCAGCGAATCGACATGGCGAAGGTTGGGAACGACCAAACCACGCTCACTATCGATCGCGATGCCCATATTCACGTAGTCGCGATAGGTAACTTGATCGTTATCCATATCGATGACCGCGTTCATGGCTGGATGCAAACGCAGGGCCGTTGCAACCGCCTTAATCAAGAATGGCATCGTGGTGAGTTTGATACCTTGGGCCGCGTAATCATCCTTGCTCGAACGCCGGAATGTTTCCAGATCGGTGACATCGGCATCATCAAAGTTGGTGACACGCGGTACGGTCGACCAAGAAGCGTGCATTTGATTTGCAATGGTCTTGCGAATCTTACTCAAGCGCTCGACGCGAACCGGACCATACTCGTCTTGGCCTGGATCGCCAGGAAGTGTCATCGGTGTGTTGCCACCCACCGGCGATGGAACAGGAACGTTTGCTGGAGTTAGAACAGTTGTAGATGCTGTTGTCGAAGGAACGCTCGGTGCTGCGGGTTTGGCGCTCGATGCACGAACGGCGGCCAGGACATCCTCTCGGGTGATGCGACCGCCCTCCGCAGTCCCGGTCACCGTACTTAAGTCAACGCCCACCTCACGAGCAAAACGCTTTACCGAAGGACCAGCGGGAATAGGATCATCGCTGCCGGAAGAAGCCGGAGCTGTCGCAACTGGCGCCGGAGCCGCAGGGACTACCGGTGCTGGAGCCGCAGGGACAACCGGTGCTGGAGCCGCAGGGACAACCGGTGCTGGAGCAGCAGGAGGTGGTGTTGCCGCTGGTGCAGAAGGGGCTGGAGCCTCCGAAACTGGCTCTGGCTTCTGCTCCGGTGCTGGCGGTGGAGCAGCATCCGGTTCCGGTGTTGGCTCTGGGGCTGCAGCCGGCGCCACGCCGCCCTCGAGCTGTGCAATGACGTCGCCGACGTTCACCGTTTGACCGACTGCCACTGAAACCTTGGCGATAGTACCAGCCTCGGGTGCGGGTACTACCACAGTTGCTTTGTCCGTTTCCAACTCCATCAGGTTTTGGTCTTTGGTAACGGTCTCGCCTTCGCTGACAAAGATCTCAAGCACGTCGCCTGACTCTACGCCTTCGCCCAATCCAGGAAGCTTTACGTCTGCAGCCATTGTTTGCCTATGATTTCACACACTGAGTAATTTGTTATTCGGCCGCACATTCCCGCGACCCTCTCCTGCCGAGGTCGCCGCCATCTAGGCAAACATCGGGCTGATTTTCTCTGGATCGTAATCCAGTTCCTTTATCGCTTTGCCTACGTCGGCCATCTTGAGCGAACCCTCTTTCGCCAAGCGATAGAGAGCTGCTATCGCGATAGTCTCTGCGTCAACTTCGAAGTGACGTCGTAACGCCGCTCGTGTCTCACTACGCCCCATGCCATCGGTGCCAAGAACGAAGTAGTCGCCAGGGATGTAGCGCTGAAGCTGCTCTGGCAACGCTCGAACGTGATCGCTCGCAGCAATGAATGGCCCCTCAACGCCCTCCAGCGTCTCTTCGATGTAACTCTTCTTCGGCTTCTCCGTCGGGTGCAGCATATTCCAGCGATCGCACTCCTGGGCATCACGACGCAACTGAGTGTAACTCGTCACACTCCACACATCGCTGGAGATCTTGAATTTGTCAGCCAAGAGCTTTTGAGCCGCCAGGGTCGAACGTAAGATTGGCCCCGTACCGAACAGCTGTACTTTGCCTTTCGGCGTACGAGTGACTTTCTTGCTGGAAAGCTTGTAGATGCCTTTCACAATGCCTTCTTCCGCGCCTTTGGGCATGGCTGGCATTTCGTAGTTTTCGTTCTCAACCGAGATGTAGTAAATCGCAGTTTCGCCCTCGACATACATCTTCTGAAGACCGTCCATAATGATGACGGTCGTCTCGTAGGCGTAGGCCGGATCGTAAGCTCGAACCAACGGGAACGCGATGGCATTCAAGTGGCTATGACCATCTTGGTGTTGCAGGCCTTCACCATTAAGCGTGGTCCGCCCCGAGGTTCCACCGAGCAGGAAGCCCTTGGCTCGCATGTCGGAAGCGGCCCAAATCAAATCGCCAACTCGCTGGAACCCGAACATTGAGTAGTAGATGTAGAACGGAATCATATTGACGCCATGCGTGGCGTACGCTGTCCCTGCTGCGTTAAAGCTGGCCATTGAACCAGCTTCGGTGATGCCTTCCTCAAGAATTTGTCCGTCGCGAGCTTCCTTGTAGTACATCAAGTTGCCGTCTTTGCGATCCACTGGATCGTAAAGCTGGCCTCCGTGAGCGTATATGCCGACCTCGGCAAACATCCCTTCCATACCGAATGTACGTGACTCGTCAGGCACGATCGGCACGACTTGCTTGCCGATTTTCTTGTCTTTGCAAAGTTTGGACAACAGACGCACGAAGCCCATTGTCGTGCTCACGTCTTTGCCTTTACTATCTTCAGTGAACGCTTTGTAGTCTTCCAGCGCTGGCACCTCCATCACCGGCGACTTGGCTGGCCGTGATGGAACAGGACCACCGAGCTCTTCACGCCGCTCGCGAAGGTAGGTCATTTCTTGACTGGATTCTGGCGGCTTGTAAAAGGGGGCGTTTGCAACTTCTTCGTCGCTGATCGGAATTCCAAAACGACTTCGAAATTCGAGCAATTCAGCTTCGTTCAGCTTCTTCTGGTTGTGCGCAACATTGCGGCCTTCACCAGCTTCGCCAAGCCCGTAACCCTTGATCGTCTTGGCAAGGATTACAGTCGGTTGGCCTTTGTGCTCTACGGCAGCCTTGTAAGCCGCGTAAACCTTCTCTGGATCGTGGCCACCGCGACGGAGTTTCTCAAGCTTCTCGTCCGAGTGCTGAGCTACGAGCTCAAGCAACTCCGGATACTTGCCAAAGAAATGCTCGCGGATATAGCTGCCAGGCATGCCGGTGTACTTCTGGTACTGTCCGTCGACCACTTCATTCATGCGTTTGACGAGGTTGCCGGTCTCATCTTTCTCGAGCAACGGATCGTAATCTCCGCCCCAAACAACTTTGATGACGTTCCAGCCCGAGCCACGGAAGACAGCCTCTAGTTCTTGGATGACTTTGCTGTTACCGCGGACAGGCCCGTCGAGTCGCTGCAAGTTGCAGTTTACGACAAAGGTCAGATTGTCCAAACGCTCGCGAGCCGCCAAGTGCAGTGCACCCAACGTTTCAGGCTCGTCACACTCGCCGTCGCCGAGGAAGGCCCAAACGCGCTGATCGGCCGTGTCCTTTATGCCGCGGTCGCGAAGATACTCGTTGAAGCGAGCTTGGTAGATGGCCATGATCGGGCCGAGGCCCATTGAGACCGTTGGGAACTCCCAAAACTCCGGCATCAACCAAGGGTGCGGATAGCTAGACAGCCCTGGTACATCTTGCAGCTCACGACGGAAGTTCTCTAGGTTCTCAACTCCCAAGCGTCCTTCCATGAAGGCTCGCGAGTACATGCCCGGCGAGGCGTGGCCCTGGAAGTAGATGATGTCGCCTTCGTAACCGTCAGCTCCACGACCGCGGAAGAAGTGGTTGAAACCAACTTCGTACAAAGTGGCACTCGAAGCAAAGGTGCTAATGTGGCCGCCAATGCCTTCGTTCTTCTTGTTCGCACGCTGTACCATTGCCATCGCGTTCCAGCGAATGATGCTCTTGATACGTCGCTCGATTTCCCGATTGCCGGGATACTGAGGCTGCTTGTGGACGGGAATCGTGTTGATGTAAGGCGTGTTGACTTCCAATGGAACGTCAACGCCTTCGCTGCGCGCATGTGTATCGAGGGCTTTTAGCAAATACTTGACGCGATCGGCGCCTTTGCTTTGAAGCACATAGTCCAGCGAGCTGAGCCACTCAGCAGTTTCGCCAGGATCTCCATCGACTAAATCTGGAATTTGACCCGCGGACAAAACAGCCTCCTCAGCTTTGCTAAGAACATCTGACATATTGATTCTCAATTCAGGGGAATTTGCTGCAAGCGACATCCTTCAATGGACCGCTACAGGTTGCATCACTCGGTCGCTCTCCATCATGGAGAGAGAAACGGGGGTTTGGACCGAATGAGCACTACGAGCTCCAAAGGTTCCGATACTTGCACCGATCGGCACAGTCTGGATCTCAATCGAGTCAAAAGACTCGCGAACTCGTGACTTGGCTACGTTTCCCAAGGCAGAAGTAGCACCGAGATTCTGAACTAAACGGCCCGGATGTCCAAGTCTTCTTTGTGAAGGTTGGGTGTGGATGCTGCAAAAAGCTCTGCCTGCCATCGAGTGTGCGGCCGAATAGCATGAACATTTGTCCAGTACCCCCAGAGCACAATCTACCTCGATCAAGAAAAGTTGCCCCAGGCTGAAGAGTTTACCGGGCTCAAAAGCGAGGCCAATTGTCCACAATTGCCTCCTTAGAATCTGACGTGCACAATCCTTTCGTTTTACATCAAGCCGCAGGCGCCTGCTGGCTTGGCACTGCCACCGCCAGTGTAGATGCCTGTTGCCAGCTTGCTGCCAGCCCCACGAATCGTCCTCATCGAAACTAAGCGAGTTGCACCAGCACATTGCTCTTATAGCAATGGGTTATTACCAATATGAAAGCTGCTAACCATTGAAAACATGGGCAGCCCGGTGCCCGCACGCCGCGGGCGATTCTACGCGCCAGGCTTCAGCAGCACTTTCATCGCGCCAGGTTCACCTCCATAGAGACGTGCGAACCACTCTGGACCTTCTTCAAGATCAGCCATCGCGGTGATAAGAGGCTCGACCTTCATTTCTCCGCGAGACAGATAATCGATGCACTGAGGGTACTCACCGTTTGACGCACAACTTCCTTGGACCCTCAGTTCGCGCGTCACGACCGATTGCAAAGGAAACTCAACAGTTGGCGCCAAATTTCCTACCAGCGTGATCGCTCCACCTTTGCGGGTGCACTCGATCGCGGACTTGACAGTCGGAGTGGCGCCGACAACTTCAAAGGAAACATCTGCTCCGTAATCGCCAGTAAGTTTCATCACTTCGGCAACGATATCGTCCGTCTCAGCATTGAAAGTTGCATCTGCTCCCAGTGACTTGGCAAGTTCCAGCTTGGCATCATCCAAGTCCACAGCGATGACCGTTGAGCACCCTGCAAGTCGCGCCGCTTGAACGACAAGTAGACCGATCATGCCACTTCCGACCACAATGGCCGTATCACCAAGTCGAATCGGAGTAATATTAGCAGCATGAACCGCTATAGATACTGGCTCGACCATCGCCGCATGCTCAAAATTGAGCGACTCAGGAAAGCGGAAGGCAATATGCTCGGGAACGACCACGTACTCAGCAAAAGCACCATGCCTGCGGAATTCATCACAGGACACTCCCATGACTTGGCGGTTCTCACACAAGTGATGTTGGCCTCGCTTGCATGCCGGGCACTTGCCGCATGAAATCATAGAATCGAAGGTTACGCGCTCGCCTTCTGAAAACCTTGTCACCGCTGATCCGACAGCTTCGATCGTTCCTGCTGCTTCGTGTCCCATCACCAAGGGTGGCTTGCGGCGACCGGACGAACCATCCCAGCCATGAATGTCACTACCGCAAATCCCACACGCGCCCACGCGAATCAACAACTCGTTTTCAGCGAACTCCGGGGTCGGCATATCAACTATGTCGAGCTTTTTATACTCGCTCAACAACATAGCTTTCATAGATCAAGTCCTCAGGTAGCTCTCTATCAGCCGCAGGGCTTTTGTTTGGGTCTAATGTCGCTTGGGCTTGTAGATCTCGGTTGCGGTGCCGAAGTGTACTTCACCAGCGAACATTAACGTTTCACTCAAGGTCGGGTGCGGGTGAATGGACTCGGTAATGTCTCGCACTTCGCAGCCCATTTCAATAGCCAATACGGCCTCAGCGATCAACTCGCCAGCTCCTACTCCCACAATGCCGCAGCCAAGCACGCGATGAGTCTCGGGATCAACGATCCACTTGGTCAGACCTTCGGTGCGTCCCAGCGCTTGAGCACGACCACTGGCGGCCCAAGGATAAGTTTCCACTTCGACATTACGTCCCTCGGCCTTGGCTTCTTCTTGCGTCAGGCCAGCCCAGGCGATCTCCGGATCGGTGAATACAACCGCCGGAATCGCAGCTTTCTCAAACTGCACTGGCTCGCCAAGCAATACTTCAACGGCCAATCGACCTTCGTGAGACGCCTTGTGAGCCAACATCGGCTCGCCAGCCACGTCGCCAATAGCCAAGATGTGTGGATCGGCCGTCCGCTGCTGCTTGTCGACAATTGCGAATCCACGTTGATCCAGTTGCACTTGCGTGTTTTCCAGGCCGATATCACGGCTGACCGGTCGACGTCCAACGCTGACCAAGACGCGATCGAATCGCTCATGACCGTACTTTCCGGGGCCTTCAAAGGTGACTTCGATCTGGTTGTCCACTTCGGCCATCGAACCAACCTTTGTGTTCAAGTAGATTCGCTTCTCAAATAAACCTTCCATGCGCTTTTGCAGTGGTCGGACCAAATCGCGATCTGCCCCCATCAGCAGGCCATCCATCAACTCCACAACGCTGACCTTGCTGCCCAAGTTGGCGTAGACCGATCCCATTTCGAGGCCGATGTAACCACCACCAACGACCAGCATTGTCTCCGGCACATCCTTCAGTTCCAAGGCACCAGTGGAATCCATGACGCGATCTGTGCCAATCTTGAATCCGGGCGGCATGGCAGGAACGCTACCAGTAGCCAGAATACAATGACTAAAGGTAAGCTTGCCGCCCTCGGGAATCGATTCGTGATCGCCTTCAAGACGCAAGGTTGTACTATTTTCAAAAACACCTTTAGCGTTGATGACTGTAACGTTGCGACGCTTAGCGAGATTGCTAAGTCCGCCACTCAGGTTCGAAATCACTTTTTCTTTGCGAGCCCTGACTTTGTCGATGTCGATATTGGGCTGCGAATACTCGACGCCCCAATCTTCGCGCATCTCGTCGACTTCCGAGATAAGTTTGGCGACATGCAAAAGTGCTTTGGACGGAATACAACCGCGAAGCAGACAAGTGCCTCCAAGCCGTGGATCGGCTTCGACAATCGTCACTTGCATACCTTCGTCTGCTGCAAGAAAAGCTGCTGCATATCCGCCTGGACCGCCGCCCAGTACTACTAGATCAGTGTGCATTTGTCACCTTTTTGTTTCGCAAACTGGAGTCAGAACGCTCGACTCCGCAAACAACTTTAGTCGTCGGATGCCCAAACGACTAGCCGACTGGCAGAATCAGCTGTTTTGCTATGTCAAATCCAAATGGCAAAACGAAACGGCTGCTTGGCTTCGGCGGCATATTCTCAGGCAGGCGTAGAGGAAGAATTTCGCTCCACGGGCCGTTTCGCGCCAAATCGTCCAAGGTACTGCATGATGGCCCCTCGATCTGACGGCTCAATAATACCTAGCTTCGACGCAGCATCGAGAAGCGGACGTTCGACCCTCAGCTTGAGAGCGACTTGAGCTCCCAAAGCCAGCGACTTTTTGAAGCCGGCTGAAACCCCGTCGCGAAGGAAACCCATGCGGTTTGAGAAGCGGAATGCGGCGTTCCAGAAAATGGTCAAAGAGAGTGATTCCCCCTCACCTTCCACCAAGTGAACCCAATGATCAGGGATAAAGAGACATTGTCCTGGCTCTAGCGTCGCCAAGAAACAACTTGCTCGAGAAAGGTCCGGATAGTCGTCGAGCAAATTACCTACATGTTGACGATCGAAGGGCACGCGACTGTGGTTAGACCTAACGGAGTACCAGGGTGATAGGTACAAGAAACGAGAGGCAGAGGGAGGAAAAAGCAAAACGCGTTTTGGGCCGCAGAGCTGCGCGAGCAGAGCTTGCGTACGATATCGGTGGTAGTGCGCAGTTGAAAAGGTGTCCCACCCTGCAAACAATACCGTCTTGGGACTTCCTTCCTTCGAGACGAAACCGGGGACAGGACACTGCTTGGCAACATCCCCCAAAACTTCTGCCACTGGCTTCTCGGCAAGATAGTAGCTTCGACGATTACTTTCATCATCGCGCACTGCTGCAATGTAGCCGGCAAGACTCATCTTTTCGTAACAAAACGCCTCGTGCCTGGCCCCCCCTGGGTAGTGCTCAACCTCGACTAAACGATCCCCAAAAGACTCGGATAAGTACTCTGGGGTCCAGCTAAGCGATTCCCAATCAGCGAGCTGCTCCGTTAGAACGACTGGACGATGAGGCGAGAGCCACTCTCTTTCAAACTCCTCGCGAGACACTGAAGCTTGCTTGTTCAACGTTTTGGGCTCAAGCTTCTCGACGAGATAATCGAGCACCCTAGTCACCAAAGTCTCCCGCAGAAATTACTGCCCACCGAAATCAAACGCGAACGGAGGCGCATGGAAAAAGCACTTCAGCACAACGAGGCCTGAAGTGCTCTTTGAATAATAGCTCAGTTTCCGTGCGAAAATCGGCTCGCAGCAAGCTTCCCAGAACTTATCGAGACAAGAATTCGACCACGATGTTGCCATCTACTGGCAAGCTGATGTCGGTCGCGGTTGGGAGGCTCAGAACCGTTGCCTTGAAACCTTCAGAATCAAAGGTCAGCCAATCGAGTGGCTGAGGCGGATTGTTAGCGATGACACCTCGGTACAAATCCTTGAGGTTCTCGCGAGCACGTAGTTCAATCACATCGCCAGCACGCAGGATGTATCCAGGCTTGTTGACCTTGACACCGTTTACACGGAAGTGACCATGAACGATACCTTGACGAGCTTGTGGACGCGTCTTGGTGAAGCCCGCTCGACGGACGATATTATCCAATCGACGCTCGCAAGTCAGCAGCAGATTCTCTGCGGTGTTCCCTTTGGCAGCGGTGGCTCGATCGAAGTAACGGCGCAGTTGACGCTCGCCGAGACCGTAGTAGTGCTTGATTTTTTGCTTTTCCGCCAACGCGGTTCCGTAGTTACTCGTGCGACGTCCTCTAGGGTGCATTCCAGGAGGGGTTTCACGTCTGCCTGCTGCTTTTTCAGCTCCTGCATTCTCGTAAACGAGCATGCTTAGACGGCGATTGATGCGTGCTTTGGGGCCGGTATAACGTGCCATAACTACAGATTCTCCAACAAAAAACCTACTACGCTACCTTTCGTCCAATGCCAAGTTTCAACTTTGGCTGACGGGACCAATCCCAGGTATCCGATCCACTTGAAACGGGTGGGTTGATCCAATTTAATTCCTCGCTTTTGCTGCCCAGAGTAATGCCGCTTCGTGAAGTTTTCGAGTAGAAAACTCGCTTCAGCGCGTCTGTTGAGCCAGTTTTGCGATTAAGAGCCGAGGATTATCTGAAAACAGACCGTATACAACAAGGGCTAAAAGTCTTGCTATCGGCCCCACTGCACAATTAGCCCTCGCCGATTTGGGCAAGAGAAGCAAAATAGTTGGGCAAACGGAAGCCGACTCATACTGGCCCGACAGCAAACTCCCATTCGGAGATTTGGCCCATCCAGGCCCGAGAGGGCCCTCACCTACGCAGATTTAGCATTAGAAAAGTAGTAAACGCATGCGTCGCAACGACTTGCGAAATATCGTCATCATCGCTCACGTTGACCACGGCAAGACCTCCTTGGTGGATTGCCTCCTCAAACAAAGTGGGCAATTCCGTGATTCCCAGCTCCAAGGTACGCAGATCTTGGACAGTAACGATATTGAACGAGAACGCGGAATCACAATCCTTAGCAAGAATATTTCGCTCCCGTATGAGGGCGTGAAGATCAACATTATCGACACTCCAGGCCACGCCGACTTCGGAGGCGAAGTGGAGCGCGTCGTTCGGATGGCCGATGGAGCATTGGTCCTGATGGACGCAGCCGAAGGCCCCATGCCGCAAACCCGCTTCGTGCTTTCGAAGGCTCTCGAAGTGGGCGTGAAGCCGATCATCGTTATCAATAAGATTGATCGTCCGGACTCGCGTGCCCACGAAGTGGTCGACGAAGCACTCGAACTGCTTGTCGATCTTGGCGGCGAACAATACCTCGACGATTTCACGCATATCTTCACATCGGCCAAAGAAGGCTACGCCACTTTTGATCCCGATGTACCCGGTGATTCGATGCAACCGCTGCTGGATCTAGTCCTCGAAAAGATCCCTGGCCCAGACGTCGAGGCTGAAGCTCCATTGCAGATGCTTGTTACCAACCTGGACTGGTCCGAATACGTCGGACGCATCGCGGTGGGCCGCGTCCAGGAAGGTACGATCAAGAGCGGACAAGACATCGACTTGGCCAAGATAGACGGTACCCTTCAAGATTCGATTGGAACGGTATCCACCTTTGACAAACTTGGACGTGTCGAAGTCGAAGAAGCCTCCGCCGGCGACATCGTAGCCGTAGTGGGACTAGAAAACGTTGACATCGGTGACTCGATTTGTGCTCGCGGAGAACTTCGCCCGCTTCCGCGTTTAACCGTCGATGAACCGACGCTGGAAATGGTCTTCAGCATTAACAGCTCGCCCTTTGTGGGTAAGGAAGGCAAGTTCGTCACGAACCGACAACTTCGCGGCCGCCTAGAAAAAGAACTTGAGCGTAATGTCGCGCTCCGAATGACTCCAGTCGAAGGTGCCGAAGCTTACGCGGTCCGCGGCCGAGGCGTTTTGCACTTGGCGGTCTTGATCGAAACGATGCGTCGTGAAGGCTTTGAACTTTCGGTCGGCAAGCCTCGCGTGATTACCAAGCAAGTCGGCAAGGAATTGCATGAACCATTTGAAACTTTGAACGTCGAAGTCCCTGAGGACAAAGTCGGTCCTGTTATGGAATTAGTTGGATTCCGTCGCGGCAACCTGGATGAGATGACTCCGCGTGGCTCTTACTGTTTGCTCAAGTTTGAAATTCCGGCTCGTGGCCTGATTGGCTTGCGAACCAAACTTCTCAATGCCACTCAAGGCACCGCAATTATCCACCATCGATTTTGTGGTTATCGCCAGCGCGAAGGCGATGTGCCATCACGTGGCAACGGAGTGCTCGTTTCGATGGTGACTGGTAAAGCAGTTCCATTTGCGTTGTTCGGACTGCAAGATCGTAGCGAACTGTTTGTTGGTCCGAGCGACGAAGTATACGAAGGGCAGATCGTAGGAGAGAATGCTCGCGACAATGACATGACAGTCAATCCTTGCCGCGAAAAGAAGCTTACCAATATTCGTGCAGCCGGCTCGGATGAAAATGTGATCCTCAAGCCTCCGCGGATTTTGCACTTAGAAGCCGCGCTCGAGTACATCGAAGACGATGAGCTCGTGGAGATTACCCCGGAAAGCATTCGTCTTCGCAAGATGAGTCTCCGTGAATCCGACCGCCGCCGCCAATCCCGCGTCGCCGCTGCGACTTAACGAACAACGAGGCTCAACATGCATAAAACTGGGCTTCGTTTAGTTTGACCGGCTGAAGCCTGGACTCCAAACGCATGTACTCGAGTAGTAGATCTACTCCTCAAGCACCCTCTCTTCTTCCTCATTATCCAATCCCGATGCAATGACAAAACCAACGGCGGCGGAGGCTTGCTGTGCAACGTTATCCGATTCATCACTCGACGCGATGTGATTCAGCTCTTGGATCACCATGAGGGCGTCGAAGTGTAAAAGGCTACCGTCTTGGCTAACGTCGGCCATCAGACCTGCGAAAGGCGTGTCGCCAAACTGCCCTTGTGAGTTCAGCAAGTTGATGATCAGCAGAGCATCCATTGCGGTGGTAAATTGATCCTCATTGACATCCGTTGGCATCATCGTGTTATGAAGCCGATTGCCACCTGAGCTCAGGTAGCCATGCACCAAGTCGGCTTGTCCTCCATCGATGCCTGGTCGCCTGAACCGATGCCGGGCGGATCTCCTTCTGGATTATCATCATCGACTAAGTCATCATCGACCTGCATCCAGAGCCGGTGGCTCTTGCACGTCCAGCGAAGGCAACACGTCGGCGGCGAGAAGGTGCCGGTTCTCGCGAAGCTCCAACAGAAGTCGTCGCTTGATCTTGTGAGAATCGGACCGACTGGGGAAGAAATTGGCAATCCAGAGTTGAGCCTTGCGCTAAACCGCACGTAGTCTCCTTCGAGATAAACCACCGCGCACAAGTCACTTACAAAATATGCCAGCAAGGTAAGAGAAGAGAACAGCGCCGTCGGGCACCTCTACCCAGCCAGATCATGACGCGATGCGCGCTCTCAACATGAGGGCTAAGGCACGGCTGGCACAGGAGAATTAGAGCTAGTCTCGCGGATCTTACACGACTCTTAGAACCTACTGGTTCAAAATTTTTTGCATCACAAAGCGTGATTGTGCGAATAAGAACCACACTCGTTGAGCACAACAGCGGTGATAAGGTCTATTTGGGCACTGGTACCGCCAGTGTTTTTCCAAGGCTTGCAGCTTGCACTTGGAGCAATAGACCACTCCCTGTTACCAATCGACTAATGGAGCGCGCTGCACTCGTGCCAATACTTCGCTCGATTTTTTGCGTTGACATTGCGAGTTAAAAAGACTTCCTTAATCTGGCAGGCCAGTGCAACACGATTTGAGTGAACTAGGGAAAGAGATAGCGCAAGAAATTACGAACAGGTTGTCCAGGAACATAGACTGTGGGTTGTCCGACGATGCCACGACCGACTTGGACGTTGTAGCCTTCTTGTCCTAGTGAAAGAAGCGGTGAGTATCCACCGTTGTCATAGGAGTAGTAGTTCGGCGCAAGATTCGGTGTGATTGTTCCTGGCGTGCCAGTACCTGGCACTGCTCCAGCCTGAGGCAAGTACGGCGCTGTCCCTGATACAACTGGGCCACATTGGTAGGAAGTGGGGTAAGCACCAACCACTGGAGCATACTGTGGTAAAGCAGCGTATGCTGTCTTGGCAGCTCCAGCCTGGGGAGCGGCGGGTGCTGCACCAACTTGGGCACTAGTCAAAGTTGCTGGCACTCCACCTGCCGTAGCACCGCCTTGCCGTGCATACTGCCTTTGAAATGCCGCTGTTTGGAAAACGGCGTGATTGTAAGGCGTGGTGAAATAACGACTTCGGGGCGGAGCGGAAACAAGCGGCGATCCAGTGGTGAAACCTTGCCCGTTGTTCACCGCGTTTGGTAATCCGACATTATTCACCGGAGCATTCTGTCTTGGTCCAGGATTCACGTTCGAACGTGGGTCGATGTCCCGAAAACCACCTGGAGGAGACTGCGGGGCAGAAGGCCTTGGCATGGCATTGTTATTAGGTCTGGAAGGTGGCAATACAGCTCCGTGATCAGGTTGCACCCGGGTGTTGTTGGGCAGACTGCCAGAGGGCAGAACTGGATTCTGCGGAGGATAAACGGCATCGCTTGCTGTTACCACGGGCGAGGTGGGCTGAGCGCTGCGAAGTGCGTTGGGTTGAGCGGAAGATCGAGCATTTGGCAAGGCAGCCCCAGAGCTGGGGGCTGCCGGTAATGTACGATCTTGCGGAGCTGCTGGCAGAGTCGGCTGCGAGTCTGCGATGTTTCGAGAAGAACTTCCGTCAACGATTGGCGCGGCCGGTAAACCGGACACTGGCGGCAAACCCGATGCGGGCGGTAACGCAGCGGGAGCTGTCACATTGTACTCTTGCAGAGCAGGCAAAGGAGCTGCTGCCCCGGCGTCGGAAAGCGATTCTGATATTGCACCGGAGGGCGGGGCGAGATCGGAAAAGCTCGTCGACTGATAATTCACTTGACGCACGGCAGCTTGATCAATTGCTTGCTCAACCGCTGCTTCAGTACCTGGATTGGCAGCGAGCATTTGCGGTAGATAGCTCATCGATGCGGCGCCAAATCCCAAAGTACTGAGACCGAGAATTGCTTTGGTGACAGTCGCAAGTGGCATCTATTCGTCCTCCAAGATTGACGATCAGACTTTGAAACGCGTGGCGGTGGAGCATGGCCACCTTGAGAATCCTAGAACACTTCCTCACGCAGGCAAGTTTCGCTTGTTCGGAGTTTTCAACGCGCCGTAATCTGTGCGTCAGCTTATGCCGGACAAAGCTCTCACCAGAGATCCCCGGAGAACGCTAAAGAAAGCTCGACGTCGCGTCGAGTGAAGCTGGGCGATTTCTCGCCCAGGCTTTTGCATGCAAAGAGATGGCAAAACTGCCCAATGCGTTTGCCCTGAGGCTCAAATGGTGGGACAAGCTTTGTAGGTAGCAGAGCTCGAAGCTCATCCCACGATCAATCACAGACTGGAAGACGATACCGCTTTTATTTTGCTGCGTCGAAGCGGGCAGCAACTGCGTCCCAGTCGACGACATTCCAGAATGCAGCGATGTAATCAGGGCGACGGTTTTGGTACTTCAAATAGTAAGCGTGCTCCCAAACATCCAATCCGAGAATGGGCGTCCCAGCAATGCCTGCCACATCGGCTCCCATCAGCGGGCTGTCTTGGTTGGCAGTGGAACCAACGTGAAGAGCTCCATCAACGACGTATAGCCAAGCCCAACCGCTGCCAAAACGAGTCGCTCCCGCGTTGGCAAATGCCTCTTTGAAAGCGTCGAAGGAACCGCAAGCCGCGTCGATTGCTGCAGCCAAATCACCACTGGGTGCCCCGCCCTTGCCTGGTCCAAGTACGCTCCAGAACAAGCTGTGATTGGCGTGGCCACCACCGTTGTTGCGAACGGCACCTTGCTTGTCGGCCGGAACCGATGCAAGATCCGAGATCAAGTCTTCAATCAACTTACTGGCGTGATCGGTGCCATCGATCGCTGCGTTGACCTTCGTGATGTAGGCCTGATGGTGCTTGGTATGGTGGATTTCCATGGTCTGAGCATCAAAATGAGGCTCTAGAGCATCGTAGGCGTAAGGCAGAGCAGGCAGTTCATAACCCATGGTTTGTCTCCGTAGTAGACTTTGAGTCCGATAAATGACGCGCAAGCTGCGGCAGCATCCAGTCAAAGCGGCTTGCCGAGCAGCAAATCAGCTGTGTGTTTGCTTGCACGATAGGGGCAAAGTCAAGAATTCGCAACCGGGCCTCCCCTCCGAACTAGACCGGTCATTGCTTCAAATTAGTGAAGTAAGTAGAACGCGGTTGCGTCGGGCTGAACCCGCGGCTGTCGGTTTAGTGCGATGGAGAACTTGCAATTGCACCCGCAGTACAGAAACCGCAATTTTTGGTTTCTCGTAGCATAGGGTTTCGTCGACACGGACGCCAAAGGCCGACTTGCAGAATAGCAAATAGGATTTTTACCCCACGCTCTAACGTGGCATGATGATCTTGCTGCGAAGGTCTTGATCGATGGCTTCGGCGGCGAGATAAGCTTGGAAACTAATCAATAGCTGCACTGCCTGGTTCCTTAGTGAGCCCTCGCGACGATCCCTTGCGCGATGCGGAAGAACAATGACTTCAAGCAAGGTCCGATTCTGATATGAGGTGCGGCCTCGCGCTCCGCAGTCGAATTGCACTTCCTTGATATCAATTCGCATCAGCATATTCGTGATGCGATCTCCTTTGCGGACCTCTTTCGAGTCGCACTTTAGGCGAACGACAACCAAGTTGTCTTTCACGGATTCGACTTGCCCGCCATGATCGTGAATGAAGCCATCCAGCTTCTGCACCACTAGATCGCGCGGCAGCGAAGCGAGAAAATCACGTTCGACCAAGGGCCGTCGGCTATTGGTAAACCAACTCAGCCAGCCATTGCGGCGAGCCTCAATGGGCTGCTCCTCGGGAAAGCCTGCTTCGGCAGCAATCTCAACGTCCTGCCCTGCACCAAGTTGCATCACGCGGTTCCGGCCGTTCTCCTTAGCCATCATGAGCGCGCGATCTGCGCGAGCCACGAAGCTCTCGATGGTATCGCCCCGCTGCAACTCAGTGACGCCAAAGCTACTGGTCAAATTCCGATTGTTCAGCGATGGAACCGGCGTCGAATCTACACGCTTTCGCATTTCTTCAGCACGATTGGTAGCGGTCGCGTTGTCGCAGCCTTCGCAAAGGATAACGAATTCCTCGCCTCCATAGCGAGCAACCAAGTCGTGCTCTCGGGCGGAATCGGCCAGCAAGCTTGCGAAAGTCACAAGAGCTTCGTCGCCAGCCTGGTGGCCAAAGTTGTCGTTGATGCGTTTAAAGAAGTCAATATCGCAGATGATCATGCTGCCTGGATGCCCTGACTGCAAATGCGATTCCATAAAAGTCGGTAATCGGCTGTTGAGTTCAGCGCGATTGGCTACTTTGGTCAGCGGATCGCTCGTTGCAACCTTGTGCAAAGTAGCAACTTGACGCTCCAGCTTGACTTGCTGTGACTCATCTTTCAAGATCAGAATACTCCCGCAATTCTCGCGACCTTCCGAGAACACCGGAATGACTCGCAACTGTACTGGCAAGTCTTGCCCGGTCTGGGCCCGCAGAAGAAACTCCCCCAAGAAAGGAGTATTCGTCGCCCGCATCGATTTCAAAGGACACTCTTCGGGCTCGAGTTCACTTCCATCTAGATTGAGCAATCCAATGGAACGTGCACTCCAGCGGCGGTGCATCAATGTTCCCCCATGGCGTCCTGTCAGCTCTTCTGCTGCGCTATTGAAATGCAGAATCTGGCCATTTCGGTCCAAGTAGATGACACCCTCTTTGCTCGCCTCTACCATTCGCAGATGGAAAACACGTTCGAGACCAAAGTCATGAGAGGCAGAATCGTTCAGTTGAGGCTCAGCCTGCTGACTAAACCCAGGCGCCAAAGGAGCCGAAAGTCTAGACAGCCATCGCCCCGCGATTTGCTGTTCAATTTCGACTCGCGGCTGGCTGTTCATGCTGGCAAAGTCTTGTACGAGCTCCGTATCGAACTGTGTCCCTGCGTTGCGACACAACTCCTGTAATGCAACCTCATGACTCAGAGCCCTACGAAAAACTTGCTCAGTCGTCATTGAGTCAAATGCGTCTGCGATCGCCAGCATGCTCCCCAATGGATTGCTAAGTCCTTTCTGCTCAGCTTCAGCAAAGGACAATCTTGCCGCCTGAACAATCTGAATCATCCCTGATTCCGCTCCGGCACTTGCCAGCAATTGATCCGCCAGAGAACGCTGAGCGTCCATGGCGATCTTCTGGTCCTGATTGAGCTCCAGTGGTGTGTGAAGAACATCTTCGGGAACTGCAATCTTCCCAATATCGTGCAGCAACGCCGCGACTTCGAGCCAGTCCCACTGCTGGTGGTCCAACTTCCGCCAACAAGCCCATTTTGAGCAGACCAGTGCCACTCGCAGACTATGCGACGCCGTGGGTGGATGCTTGGCTTTCAGAGCTTGGAACAGGCTGACGTGGATTCCAAGCCTGGACCTTGCCATGCGTTGATCCAGGTCACCCTCTTGCGTCAAAGCGAGCCCCGAGGGCGGCTTTACGGTTGGGACAATAGACTCGGCGTTCTGCATAGACTCGGCGTTCTGCGTAAAACCATTGTTGGATGCAGAGGAAGAATTCATGGGTTCGGTGTCGCTCGCAAGAGTCGGCGCAAGGGCTTTTGCCCTGTAGCAGTTGATGCCAAAAGCTAGTACTGGAATCCTTTGCTGTCAAAAACTGCAGCCTTGACTATCGTTTCCGCAACCTGCTCACACTCTTTTCGACCCTACAATCCGCTTTGTCGGCCCATCTGCTCCCCAGTCCACCTTGCAATCGGCCCACGTATTTGGGACTCTCCGCGAGAATCATTAAAGGCAAAATGCCTGCCTTCCGTGCCTTCATTTTTCCACCTATCGTCATGCCTATTGCTCGTGATGCTAGAAACAACCGCCGCCGTCGGGTCTTGCGTGACCAAGCCGAGGAGACGTCGACTCAGCGAAAGGGGCGAAAGACCCACCAGAGTGAAGAACCAGCTGAGTCGGATGAGAAGCTCGCCAGACGCAGCGCTGGCTATAGCCAAGAAGTCCGCCGTGCCTGCGGTACACGACTTGTTCAAATGATTCCCGTTCGCAAGAGCAGCTACACGGCTTTGGTCTTTGTCAGTTTGCTAATTCCTAGCGTTTTGCTGCTGGCGCATTACATGATCTACGTGAGCGGTTCCCTGGTTTGGTACGGCCATCCACTTGCCACGATGCTCGACGCATCACATCCGCGTAGTGTAGCGGCATGGCTTGGCAGCAATATCTGGCTACTCTGCCTCGGGGTTACACTGCTAACTTTTCAGCTACGCAAACACAAACTCGATGACTACGACGGCGAATACCGCCTTTGGTTCTGGATGGTGCTAACATGCGTGCTTGCCAGCATGGATGCGACCACTCGATTTACTGAGCTGCTTGGACTCGCACTCAATAGTTGGAGCCAACAGTCTCTCGGCTGGAGTGGGCCGGCAGTTGTCACCGCTACGCTCGCAACATTAGTTGGTTTGCTTGGTTTGCGGCTGTGTACCGAATTGAAGACCGTGCCAACCAGCTTAGTTTTCTGGCTGCTTGGACTTATTTCATGGGCAGGCAGCGCAGCCTTGGCCCAAGAAGAATTGCGGCTCGAAATCAGCCTACAACTTCGTATCTGGCTCAAAGTGTCGCTTTGGCTTGGAGGCCTGACAGCGATCTGGCTATCAGCCGTAACATACTTGCGAAGTGTTTACATCGAAGCCCAACATCGTTTCTTGACTCGCCGCAAGCTTGCCCAAAAATCCAATTTATCCTTCCGCGAACGAGTCAAAGCATCACTACCTTCCTTCCGCCGTGATGCGGCAGGTTCTGACGACATAGATGACGAAGCGGACCAAAACTCTGAGTCATCCTCGCAAGAGACCGCTCGGGAGAAGCGAAAGCGCGAGCGTGAGGAACTAGCCGAGCTTCGAAAACTCGAGAAGGAAGAAAAAGTCCACGAACGACAAGCTGCAATCGAGAAGAAGGCTCGACTTCAAAGGACTGCATCGTACCCCGTCGATTCCGGAGACGCGGAAAAGGGCGCAGAACAAGAAGCTGAGTCAATTCGCAGCGGGTGTCGCAAGTTGATCCCCGGAGGAACCGGGCGAAAGCGATCTTCTGAATCCGAGGAAGACGCAAAAGCAGAGGTAGCTGAGTCGCGTTCGAGCACGGCTGAAGACTCTAGCACCAAGGGCGACGGAGAGAAGAAACGGAGCAAGTGGACGTCTTGGATTAGAGCCCCGAAAGTTAGCGAAGATGCTGAAGAGTATCACAAGGTTCCTCGTGGCCAGGGTCGCAAAGCGAAAAATGCCAAAAGCGATGAATCCACAGAAGAAGCTGAGGAAACTCGGAAAAAGCCAAGAAGTTGGTTCGGTCTCAGAAAGTCTGCCTCACTGGAAGATGCTCAGGATCAGCCCGAAAGTAATCAAGCAGAAAACGATTCGGGAACCGTAAAGCCGCGAAAGAAAGGTTTCTTTTCGCGATTTACGCTGCAGCCACCAGAGGAAGGCGCTGCCAGCGAGGAAGCGTCCCATGCAGCAGAAAGCACGCCAGACTTCCAGCCCCAAGAGGACTCCACCGCGACTCAATCCGTCATCAATTCAAGTTTCGATGAACACGATCGGCCTAATCGCCCTCTTTCTAAGGCAAAACGCAAACGATTGCGACGCCAGCAAAAGAATCGCGCCGCCTAAGTACAGCATTGGAAATGAAGGCTAGCCATTGCTTCCTTTGCTGTTCAATCTGCCCGACGAGCTCCACTAGCTGCGATCCTAGATACGGTCCTATGAGGTTCATCCACAGCGGTTGAAGCTTTTCACGTTTTCGAAGAACATGTCGGCCTTCGGATACAGCCAATTTTCAAACTGAGTAATCATGACCGTTCGCACTCGCTTCGCTCCCAGCCCAACTGGATACCTTCACATCGGTGGCGTCCGCACAGCTCTATTCAACTGGCTGCTGGCGAAGCAGGCAGGTGGGCAGTTTATCTTGCGAATCGACGATACAGACGCGGGACGAAATGTCGAGGAAGCCTTGCTGCCGATTCTCAACGGATTCAAATGGCTGGGCATGGATTGGGATGAAGGTCCAAGCGCTGATGGCACGGAGTCTGTCGGTCCGCATGGTCCGTACTTTCAGTCACAGCGAGGCGACTTGTACAAAGCCGCTGCAGCGAAATTGCTTGAGTCAGGTCACGCCTATCGTGACTACGCCAAACCTGAAGAGCTGCAAGAGCTCCGCACCGCTGCCGAGAAAGCAGGCGAGAAGTTTGTGTATGACCGCCGCTGGATGGCGGAGACGGACGAACAAGCTGCTGCGTTTGAAGCCGAAGGCCGCAGCGCCGTCGTGCGACTTAAGATGCCTCGCGAGGGTAAATGCGAGTTCACTGATGAGATTCGTGGCGACCTAGAATTTGCCTGGGGCGAAGAAGCAGACCACGTCATTCAACGCGCTGACGGTTCCTGTCTCTATCATCTGGCCAACGTCGTTGACGATCATGAGATGCAGATCACCCATGTCGTCCGCGCTATCGAGCATCTACCCAACACTCCACGGCAGATATTCATCGCGCTGTCGTTGGGCTATGACTTGCCTACTTATGCTCACGTTCCATTCGTAGCCGAACCAGGAGGAACAGCAAAACTCAGCAAGCGAAAGCTCGAGAAGTACCTCAAGAACAAAGACTTTGCCTCGCTTTGCAATGCTGGAAACGAAATCGCCGCTAAAGCTGGGCTGCCATCCGCCGAGGAAAACAACTTAGCGACTTTCAATCCAGTCATCGTGGACTTTTATCGTGAGATCGGATTCTTACCCGATGCAGTATTAAATTACTTGCTACTGCTGGGCTGGTCCCTAGACGACAGCACGGAAGACTTTCACCGCGAAGCGATGCTGGAGCATTTCAGTCTGGGACGTGTGAACAAAGCCCCAGCCAGTTTTGATCCGCAGAAGCTCGTCGCCTTTCAGGCTCGTTGGATGGCAAAGCTGTCGGACGACGAGAAGTTGGCTTCGTGCTTGCCCTTCATGCAAAAGGCTGGATTTGTGTCAGTGGCCGCCAGCGAAGACGAGATTGCTTACGCTACTCGCGTACTGTCTGCTGCTGATGACCGCATCAAAATGGGCGGCGACGCGCTCAACTTTGACGACTTTTTCACCGCAGACTCCGACTTAAAGTTCAACGAAACTGTGATTCAAAAACGGCTTGTCAAGGACGAAGAAGCCATTGGACGCTTGCAAAAGTTCCGCGGGCAACTAGAGGCATTAGAGGAGTTTTCGGTCGAGTCCACGGAACAGTGTCTCAAGCAATTCGTCGAATCCGAGGAAATCAAGATCAACGCCATCATTCATGCGTTGCGAGTATCGACGACGGGCCGCGCCGTAGGCTTTGGCATGTTCGACACGCTTGCTTTGTTGGGGAAGGAACGTTGTCTTGCTCGAATTGATCGTGCAATCGAGTTGGCCAGTTGAATGGCTGAAATCACTAGGGCTTGAGCAACTTCGCCCGGTGCGTTCAAAGCACAATTCAGAAGCCTGAATGCCTTGACGGTCTGTCGATTTGTTCGGGCTTTCAATAAGCTTCTAATCTGTTAGCTCTGCCGAACTCGATAAACCGGATCTCTCACTCAGTTCGGATGACAAGCAAGATGCTTATCCCACGCTTAAATCGATGAGCCCTCTGCGGCTTCGGCTAGCTTGGGAAGCGTGCTACCTAAGACTCGATCGTTTGCTTTGCCGTGTTCAACTGGGGGGCAAGAATTCCTTCGTAAGTGGCAAAAAACGCGACTGAAAAGAACAGATTGCCAACAAGGTTATTAGTCGCGAAAGGCAGAGCTAACCAATAACTCTGCAGCAGCCCCAAGAGGCTCATTTCGTAGCCCATCTGAGGATCGAGCCAAGATGCAAAGTTCGTCACCAAGAAAAAGATCACGGTGGCAATTAACGCTCCACCTGGAACTTTGCAGAACAGAGGGATAAGTCGCAGGCGTTCTGCTGTTATCACCTTACCTACCAAGGCTGAAAGAGCCATCGCGACGTAGACGGTTAGCATCAATGCAACACTGTAGGCTCCCATGCTTGGAATGCCAAACCATTGCCCGACTAAGTCACTCACACTCATCGCAGCCAAGGAAACCAAGACACCTATCCCGGCGGACCAATAATATCCCACGAATAAGCCCAAAGCCCCAATAGCAGTGAAGTTGTACTCGTGCGGCACCAATCGCATTGCGACGGCAATCAGAAAAAAGCCCACTACAACTGGCACGATATCTGCCTTGGAGGATCGATTCTGAGACATAAATCAAGTCTTGATAGAAACGTGAAGGATGGAAGTGCTTCAAAAGCTATCGCACTGTAGGCTTTCGATCAAGGCGTTTCTGCTGAACTCGGCCCAGCAAAATAGAATCCTGGGGATTTTGTCCCTTGATAGCCCGATGAAAAAAGCCCCGAGGAATCGTTCATCCTCGGGGCATGTGTGACTTGGTGTGCCTTGGTTGCGTTCGCCGCCTTTTAGCCTGCGAAAGCTACAGATAGCGACCTACAGAGGGGCGGCCCAGAAAAGACCGCCAGTTGCTATGAGTTGAGTCGCCGCTGCCTTCTTATCCCATGGCAAGCTGTCTCGCAGCTTGGGCACGCATGTTCCCGGTCGGTGGTTGCCCAAGGCATATACACACTCAGAAGGCTTGCGCAGACTCTGCAGGTACGGGTACAAGGCGATGGTTGTGTAAAAGCGAGCTCCCGAAGCCAACGGTTGCAACAAGCCAAACCGGTCATGGCCGTGACGCTCCAGCATCGCTTCCTCGAAATAAAGCGGATGGTGGAAGACCATACTTGGTTTCCAGTTGACCTGCTTATAGGTTGCTCCTCGTGCGGTGCCGTCCGGCAACATTGACTCTGTAGCCATCGCTGCGGAGGTCTCGCCTTCCGGCTTGAAGGACATTCCAACACCGCTAATGTCCGTACTTACAACTCGAATTTCTGTGGACAGCTCGCGTGTCTGAATTGGCCCAAGTGCCTCCTTCGAGGGATCCTGTTCGAGAACGGAGGATTCCTCTGTTGGAGGGACTTCCTGAATAAAGATAGGCTCGACTGGTCGGCGCAAGCTAAGCCTGATCGCTGGCTCCGATCCTTCGTCGCCGAATTTAAGTTCCTGTGCAGAGCCAACAGCTGGTAAGAGCCCGACTAACGCGAGGCAAGACCATAGGGACACGACGGCAAGAGTATTTTTCATAGCCATCCTTGGCTCTCCAAGCTTGTAAACCTAGTTTTGGCAGTAGCCCAAGAAGTGGACTGTTCGCAAGAAAAGTTCGGTTCCGCATCCTTGGTAGCTTCAGCGCACAGGGGCTTCGTCTCATAACCGCTACAGGCAGACCACATAGAGCGAGCAGCACATCTGAGTGGGTTTGTTACGGTTGGGTAAGCCAACTCTGACGGTCCGCCCGACTCTTCCACATTTACCACTCACAACACTGGCAGCAGGCCGATTATCATTTCCCCTGCCACCGTTAAATCTTGCCACCTCGAGCCCCCGGATGCCTCAATCCGAGATCTACCTATGTCAAACATCGAAGTCATTGAAATCTCCAAGAGCTTCGGCTCCCAGTCTCAAAAAACGCTGGCACTGCGAGACGTTACGCTCAACATCCCGTCAGGTTCACGGTGCGTCATGTTCGGGTGCAGTGGTGCTGGCAAGTCGACTTTGCTTCGAATCATCGCTGGGTTGGAAACAGCCGATAGCGGAACAGTAAAACTGAAGGGTCACGATGCTTCACGCTTGAAACCAGCACAACGCGGACTTTCGCTTTTGTCGCAAGATGTGGCACTCTATCCGCAACAGACGGTAGAACAAAACGTTGCAAGCAGTACGAAGAAGCTCAAGCTGGAGCGTGCCGTACTTGATCGTCAAGTACGACAGATGCTGGAACAGTTTTCCATTACCGAGTTGCGGAACAAACTACCAAGTGAGATTTCTGGCGGCGAGATGCAACGTGCCGCACTCGCCAAAGCGTTGATCTCTCAACCAAAGATCCTGTTGCTTGACGAACCGCTTAGCCAACTCGACGGTCAAACCAAAGAAGCCGCTGTGGACTTGCTCAACATGGTACAAAGCGAATATCAACCAACTACAGTCATGGTCACTCACGATCCACTCGATGCAATGCGTATGAGCGATACGCTTGCTGTTTTGCATAAAGGTGAGTTGCTCGATGAAGGCGTTCCGGATCGTCTCTACCAAAGACCCAGGTCGCGTATCGGCGGCTCTCTACTCAGCCCTTTCGGGATGAACTGGATTGATCTGGATTTGCTCGAGGCAGCAAAACACGGAATCGCTGCTAGCAGCAGGTTCCTGGGTTTTCGTCCCGAGGATGCAGTGCTACAAGTGAGACAAAAAGATGCTTCAAGAGCAATAGCAGAAGACAAGGACACTTACCTGTGTCTCACAGACCAAGAGGATTGCATTTTCGCAGTTGAAGTAAGCGGCATCCAGACGCTAGGGTTCGCAAAACTCCATCTTTGCCGCTTCCTACACCCAGCGTTAACAGATCAAACGCTCCGTGTGTTGGGCGGCGACGGAAAAATAGATGTCGGACACAAGGCGATATGCCGAGTTCCGCGGAGCAAATGCTGCGATGTCGATAGCTAGAACTCGAGCAAAAGCAAAAAATGAAACTGAGCCATCTAGCTCACACAACATCGATGCCTGAGAAAGCCCGTTCCGCCAAGCAGGGCGACAAGTCCTATCGCGGTAGGCTCTGGAACCGCGACAAAGCCATCAAACAACAATGCTCCACAGACGAAAGTGGTGGACCATCCCCCAATCGGGAACTGCCGGACCGCTAGAGATGTAATCTATTTTAGAGCTGAAGTGCGTCATATTGCGATAGGACGCCGTGGGTGCAATGTTCCATACGAGCAAATCGATCGTACTCGTTAGGACCAACTACTCCGTTGCACCCGACTGTTTAGCTCTCATTGCTTTCAGAAAGTCATCGAAGGGTCGGCGAATACGCTCGGGTGGAATTGGACGAGCACCAGCATCGAGCATCTTTCGGAAATTGTCCTTGATCTTGCTTGCTTGGCGTGGCCCAGAGCTCTTGGGATTCAAACCGAGGCGATCCAGCTTCTCTTCCCATTCCTTCCGATCTTGCTCTGTTCCATTAACACCAAGGTCGCGAGCTTTATTCCAGCGATCTGCAAACTCACGCAGATCGTCTTCGGTCCAGTCCAGGTCCTTCAGCAGTTCAGGATCAGGTTGATCCTTTTGACGATTCAGCTCGTCGAGCACCATGTCAGCCGTTCTCTTGGCGTAGTCCTCGTTGACTTCATCTGGAGTCCCGCTGCCACCCCCTTCGCCTCCACCGCTTGAAGAACCGCCCTGGCTGCCAGGTGGGCCGCTAGACGACGAACTTCCGCTCTTGGCTTGCCCCGCGTTCTGCGACTTCGAGCCACTTTGACTACTGGAGCTAGAACTGCTGGACTCTGGCTGGTCGCTTCCTTGGCTAGTGTTTTCGTTGTCCGAAGCTTTGCTTTCCTGGTTGTCACCAGCCTCTTCCTTGCCTCCCCCCTTGCCAGACTTTTCACCGGATTTCTCTCCGGCTCCACCGGATTCACTGCCTTCGCTGCCGGACTCACCTCCCTCACTACCGGATTCACTGCCGGACTCACCCGAGCTACCTGACTGTTCTCCTGACTGCTCTCCTGACTGCTCTCCTGACTGTTCTCCTGACTGTTCTCCTGACTGCTCTCCTGACTGCTCTCCTGACTGCTCTCCTGACTGCTCTCCTGACTGCTCTCCTGACTGCTCTCCTGACTGCTCTCCTGACTGTTCTCCTGACTGCTCTCCCGGGCTCTGTCCGCTCTTCGATCCTTGTTCCCCGTTGCCGCCGCTATTCTCCCCGAGCTCCTGCTTACCAGGTTGCTGTTCTCCAGGTTGTTGTGGATTTCCTTCGTTCGGGTCAGTTGACTTAGGATCCTGTTGGTTTCCAGGCCGTTGTTCGTTCTCAGTGCCGGAATCGGGATCTGTTCTCTGCTGCCCGTCTTGGCTACCCGATTTCTCTTCAACAGCGGTCGGATCTTTTCCTTGCTCAGGATTCTCCCCCGGTTGAGACTCACCGCTCTTTTCGCCACCAGGATCATTTCCCTGCTTGGGATTGCCTTCGGAGGCAGCAGAATCATTCCCAGGTTGTTTTGCGTCTTCCTCCTGCGACTTTTCCCCTGGCTGACCGTCAGGCGAATTCTTTTCACTGGAGTTATTCTCTGATGAGCCAGGATTCTCTTGCCGCTTCTTTTCCATATGATCGCGAATCCGATCCATCGCTTCTTTGTCGCTTTGCGGTTTTCCACGGCTTGCACCGGACTCTGCGTTCACACCTTCGCGGCTTCGAGTACCCTGCGCATCGCTTGAATCGCGATTTGAATTAGATGCATCGTTCGGATCTTGCGGACGCGAGCCAGCTTCTGCAGGGTCCTGCGTTGAAGCGTCGAGCGATTTCGAATCCTCTCCCGTAGTACTCTCATTACCCGTGCTAGTCGATTCGAGGTTCGATGCACTTGTCCTCTCATTGCGCGTGTTGCTTGAGTCGCCTTGGTTGGAGGGATCATCATTGGAAGACTGCGTTTTACTTCCTGATTCCGTCGAACTTCCTCCCGTGTTCTCAGGGCCCTCCGAAGAGTCGCCAGTTCCACTTTCCGAAGTCCCTTCTCCTTCCGATCCGGTTTGATTATCCTGCGATCCTGACTCTCCGCCTTCCTGACTGTTTGAACCAGAACCAGTCCCTTCTGAGTCTTTTTGCTCATCGCCTGAGCTGTTTTTCTCAGCTGGATTCTGCTCTGAACCGTCCTGTGTTTGATTTTGCTCAGGCTTCTTCCGCTCCTGCTCTTTCGGAGGAGGAGGCGGAATATCCATCTTTTCCTTCGGTCCAACGACTTCCAGCGTTAACGCCTCTGAAAGGACTTTATTTGGCGCCCACTTGCCCGACTCTGGATCGTGCCTATTGTCAGAAGCAGTCGCAACGACTTGCAATCGAGCACCAGGTTGCAACTTAAGTTTTGACAGATCCAGTCTCGAGGTCTTTACTTGCGCCCCGCGAACACCTTGTAGTTCCTTGAACAACTCAGTCTCACCGCGTTTTACCCCATCCTGCATTAGCTGAAGCTGCAGCAGCGACAATCCAAAATCGGGATCATTGGCTCGTACCTCCAGCTCAACCAGCGACACAGGCGAAACTCGCAGCAATCGGACTTCAGGCCCCTTTTCCTTAGACGCCACGGACACTTCCGGCGGTAGGTCCGCCAGCACATCAACTTGGTGCACCAAAGGATCAAGATTGCCTTCGAAGCTTTCGTTAAATCCACGCAAGCGATAGCGAACGGCGGTTGGGTTCTCCTTCGCCTGATTTAACCTTAGCAACATATTGTAGGAAAGCTGCTTTCCTTCAACTTGCATTTCATCCGATGACTGGCTTCCAACGTATTTTTGTTCTTCATCAAACTCAGGATTGAATTCAATTTTTCCGCTATGCAGTTCTAGATTGGAATTCGCAATCACGGTCGCTTTCGTTCCTTCGACTGCCTCAACTTCGCCCCCAGCCAAAATGGTACGAGGCTTGAGTCCAGTGTAGGCCGGGTACTCAAGCTGCACAGAGTCGAGCACCACGGTTGGCAGCGGATTTAGCGAGACACGATAAGGACCTGCCAATGCATCACCTGCTTCGACCCAATAATCAAGCTCCTGCTCGACGCCCCGCTCGCTGGTGATCAGAGTGATCCCGTAGCGGAAGCCTTCGGTAATTGGCTCGAACTCTAGCTCGCGATCCCGGACTTGCCCATCCAATGTGCTGAAGCGAAGCATTACTGGCTCTCCGGGCTTCAGGCCCTTTAGCTCTGCTTCGACCTGCAACGGTTTTCCATGCGTGATCTCGGTTGACCCGGGTTCGACTTTGAGGATCTCTACCCGCGCAGGCGCTGTCAGCGTCGTCCACGGAAACAGAATCCGCTTGCCTGTTGTCGCCACACTCTTTGGTGACGCCATGGAATACATCACCATCCCAACAGTAAGTAATAACATGCATCCAAGCAGTTTAATCAACAGACTGGTATCCACCGTCGCTGACGGATCCTGACCACCGATGTAACGCTTCGCACGATAAGTCAAAGCAGCCATCACGCCCTTCGGCACACCATGCTGCGGCAACTCTTCGAGTTCTAGCCACGAGATCAGTCCGTTCTTGAATTCCGGAACAAGGTTTTCGATCCGCTGGGCCGCATAAATCAGATTAATGCGTCGGAGAGCTAGAGGCAAAACCCGGGACGACGTCCACCAGGCGGTAACCCCAACACCAACTAACCAGAAAAACCAGCGACCGAGCGGCGGCAACGGGTAGATCCAGTGATCAATCAGGCAGGCGACAAACCACAGTAGTAATCCACCGCAGATCCAGCTGAACATCGCCACCAGGAGATCCAGAATTTTGATAAAACTGGCAGTTTTACGCAGATGATCGTGAAGGGCTTCTTTGGCTGCCTCGGTGGCAGCACCTTTTACCGCAGGACCCGATGGCGCGTTGGGAACAGTGCTCATGACGTTTTGCCGTGATAAGGCGCTGAATTTGACAGGACCGCCTCGGGAGCGACCAGCCACTGATAAGAACCTGCGTCGATTATTCTTCAGGCTCACAGTAGTATAGACGCTTTCCTATCTTCGGGCGTTTCACATTCTGCGCAAGTGGAGTCAAATTGACTCGGTGGCTTGTCTATTTTCCTTGGAAAAAGCCCGAATTGCCGTAGGATCGGCATAACTGCTCTCCCTCCAGGTCACTTCCCATGCCCGCACCTTCCGACGCAAAGCCAGCGACCGACAAGTCCGATTTCGTCCACCTGCACTCCAGCGACAATGTGGTCGTGCTGCTCAAGAATATCACCGCGGGCGATAGCGTTCAGGTCGGTTCGCTGCGTTTGACGGCCAAACAGGATATTGCGCCGGGCCACAAACTGGCTCTTTCTGCAATCTCTCAGGGGCAGCCGATCACGAAGTTTGGGTGGCCCATCGGAGTGGCAACTAGAACAATCGAACCCGGCGAACACGTGCACAGCCATAACCTGCAAACAGATCACAAGATCGACCTTGAAGCAATATCTACAGAAGTTCCAGCGACGCCGACTTTGACCGAATCTTACACCTTTCAAGGATACCGACGAGAAAATGGAAAGGTCGGGACGCGAAACTTCATCGCAGTGATCTCCAATGTCAATTGCTCTGCTTCAGTTGCCCGCATGATCGCCGATCAATTCGATGCCAAGCAACTTGCCAAGTATCCCAACGTTCACGGCGTCATCTCCTTCCGCCACGAACATGGCTGCGCTATGGCCTGGGATGGGATTCGCCACCGGATGCTAGCCGATGTGCTGGGCGGGATGGCCAAACACGTGAATATCGGCGGCTATCTTCTGGTCGGGCTCGGCTGCGAGCAGGCAACTTTGGATCACTTAGTTTCTTCTCAAGGCCTTCACCAAATCCAGCTACCTCAGACTTCTTCCACTTGCGACAATCAAGTACCAACGCTTTCCATCCAAAGCATCGGAGGGACGCGGCAGACAGTTGAACGCGGCGTGGCGGTCGTGGAAGAGATGCTGCCGAGAGTCAACGCCGCGCAGCGCAGTGAAGTGCCAGCCTCCGAGCTAACTCTCGCACTGGAGTGCGGTGGTTCTGACGGCTACTCCGGTATTACAGCCAACCCTGTACTTGGCATCGCAGCCGACATGCTGGTTGCCTCGGGCGGCACCGCGATTCTCTCCGAGACGGCTGAGATCTATGGAGCGGAACACTTACTCACACGACGAGCTCGTAGTCGCGAGGTCGCGGAAAAACTGTTGGAACGCCTTGAATGGTGGCGTTGGTACTGCAGCAACTATGGCGAGGAATTCGACAGTAATCCATCCGTTGGCAACAAAGCTGGCGGCCTGACGACGATTACCGAAAAATCTCTCGGCGCGGTGAGCAAAGCAGGTTCGACTGCACTGGAGGCGGTCTACGACTATGCTAAGCCTGTCGACAAAAAAGGGTTTGTCGTCATGGATTCGCCAGGCTTTGATCCGGCGAGTGTCACGGGCATGGTCGCTGGAGGAGCCAACTTGGTCGCATTCACCACAGGGCGCGGGAGCTGCTTTGGCTTCAAACCAGCTCCTAGTTTCAAAATTGCCTCGAACAGCAATTTGTACCAGCGACTGCCTGAAGATATGGACTTCAACGCAGGCCAAGTCCTAGAGGGCCGAACACTGCAAGAAGTCGGCGAAGAGCTATTTCGCGAGCTCCTAGATACCGCCAGTGGTAAAGAAACTTGCAGCGAAAAACTGGGCATCGGGGACGAAGAATTCGTCCCCTGGCTAGTAGGCCCCGTACTCTAAAGTGAGATTAGCCAAGGTGGAGCTTCCCGCTTGTCACGGCGCAGGCGATCTTCTTTTCGTCCGCCCGGTTCCACCTTCGCCAGAGGCCGTGTCCACGGGCAACGACTGAAGGTCCAGCTAGCCGCTGACTCCTCTTCCCTAGCCGTGGTTCTCCTAAACCATGCCTTGCACGGTCGTCTTAGCACGTTTATCGTCAATCGCCAACTTGACTTGCAAGTCGTCGATGACTCCCTTTTCCTCTCGCTCGACAGTACCGTGCTCTCCTGCGTGACCGTCGCAGACCGAAGCGGAAAGCAGAACTTTGGCAAAACCTGCGTGTAGGCTGAACGGGCGTCCGCCAGCTAGAGACTCGTCTGCGCCGTCAAAAACATCATCAAAAGGGAAATGCGTAAACCTTGATAAGAAGATCGCTGCAAAAACTATCAGATCTCTTCGAGAATAAGACTGCAACTCACAACACCAGCCTGCTGCCCGAGCCATTGTTCTTGATGACCATCACGCTGGTTATTACCCTGGCTGACCCCGATGCACATCAGAGCTTTTGGTGAGGCTATTATTGAACTCTTTCCCGTCTGATTCCAATACACCGTCAGCCAGAATCATGTTACAAGCATTCTCGAACGCAGATTTCTTAAGATTGCCCGGCAGCGTCTGAACACCTCAAAGCACGAAAACCTAGTGGGGCTACTCGCAGGCACGCCAGACGAAAACGCCCCTAGCGCCGCGGCTAACCTTCTTGCTAGGTTGGAGGGTGGTAAACAACTCGAACACCTTGGAATAACCGCTCTGCCAGACTCGGACATGGGGAGAGTCCAGAAGCTTAAATCACTGCGAATCCTGCAAGTCGACAAACAGGAAGTCCCGATGAAGGATCTGTCACCACCCCGTAAGGCCGAAATCAACAAACTGCTAGTTAAAGCAACAAAACTCAAACTAGTGAATCGTATTCCCAGGGATGAATCCCTGGCGAATCCTCAGATAGGGTATCTAAAGCCGCCAAAGTGATCAGCCCAGGGCCCAATCGCAGATATCCTGACATTCTTGGCAAGTGCATATGTTATCGAAGGCATGCACTGCTGTTACTGTTTACAGGGTGTATTTCCGCGCAGCGAAAGAAAAAGATCGCTATAGCGAATCCACAATTGCGTTCAATGTTGCACTGGGGCGCATGGCTTGATCCGCCTTGCCAGGATCCGGCTGGAAGTAACCGCCAATGTCAACTGCGGAACCCTGAGCAGCGAGCAGCTCCTCGTTAATCTCTGATTCGGAACCGCTCATCTGGTCCGCGATCTGCTCGAAAGTAGCTGACAATTCCGCATCATCACTTTGCTCTGCCAAAGCCTGGGCCCAGTACATAGCCAAGTAGAAATGGCTGCCTCGAGTGTCAATTTCACCGACTTTTCTCGATGGTGACTTATTCTCATTCAAAAACTTGGCTGTCGCCTCGTTGAGAGCCTTCGCTAACACACCGGCCTTCGTATTGCTAGTCTTCTCCGCCATGTCTTCCAACGAAACAGCCAGAGCCAGGAATTCACCGAGAGAATCCCATCGCAAGTGTCCCTCCTCGACGAACTGCTGCACATGCTTCGGAGCCGAGCCACCGGCACCCGTTTCGTACAAACCACCGCCCTTAAGCAACGGAACAATGGAAAGCATCTTGGCGCTGGTGCCAAGCTCTAGGATCGGGAACAAGTCCGTTAAGTAATCTCGCAGTACGTTGCCAGTCACCGAAATAGAATCCAAGCCATCTTTTGCCCGTTGACATGCTTGCTTGCAAGCCGCTTCCGGCGGAAGGATCTGAATTTCCAACCCTTCAGTGTCGTGTTCTTTGAGATACTCGTTGACTTTGGCGATCAAGTTCGCGTCATGAGCTCGCTCTTTGTTGAGCCAGAAGACCGCTGCGGCTCCGGTGGCACGGGCTCGTGAAACTGCCAGACGTACCCAGTCGCGAATCGGCTCATCCTTAGTCTGACACATCCGCCAGATGTCACCTTCTTCCACCGTGTGCTCCATGACAACGCTGCCGTCAGACAGGACGACTTGCATGGTGCCAGCTTCGGGAATTTCGAATGTCTTGTCGTGCGAGCCGTACTCTTCTGCTTTCTGAGCCATCAAGCCTACGTTGGAAACGTTGCCCATCGTAGTGACATCGAAGGCACCATTTTCTTTGCAGAAGTCCACGGTCGCTTGGTAGATCGGTGCATAAGATCGATCTGGAATCACAAACTTTGTATCTTGCAGCTTGCCGTCAGGGCCCCACATTTGTCCTGAGCTGCGAATAGCAGCAGGCATCGAAGCGTCGATGATAATATCACTTGGCACGTGCAAGTTCGTGATGCCGCGATCCGAGTCGACCATCGCCATCGGCGGTTGAGCTTCATAAACTGCATCGATAGCAGCTTGAATCTCGGCCCTCTCCTCTTCTAGCAAGTTATCGAGCCGAGCCGTCAGGTCGCCAACGCCGTTGTTCGGATTCACTCCGATGCCGTCTAGTGCTTCACCGAACTGCTCGAATACCTCTGCGTAATAGGCACTGACCGCGTGCCCGAAGATGATCGGGTCCGACACCTTCATCATCGTGGCTTTCATGTGCAGCGAGAACAAGATGCCTTGCCGCTTCGCATCAGCAATCTGCTCCGCCAAGAAAGCACGCAGCATGGATTTGCTCATCGCCGAAGAATCGACAACTTCGCCTTCTTGAAGTGCCAGGCCTGCTTTCATGACCTTGGTTTCGCCGCCAGCCGTCTTGAGCTGGATTGTAGCTGTAGAGGCTTGGTTGAGTACGTGAGATTGTTCGCTACCAAAGAAATCACCTTCGCTCATCGAGGCAACATGCGATTTGGAATCACTCGACCACTCTCCCATCGAGTGCGGATTTTGCCTCGCGAACTCTTTCACGGGGGCAGCCACGCGGCGATCCGAATTGCCTTCACGCAGGACCGGATTGACGGCACTGCCAAGTACTTTCGCGTATCGAGCTCGCGTTTCCTTTTCTTCGTCAGTCTGCGGATCAGAGGAAAAGTCAGGTACTGCGAACCCAGCGGCTTGAAGTTCCGCGATTGCACCAGTCAGCTGAGGAATACTGGCGCTGATGTTGGGGAGTTTGATAATGTTGGCCGCAGGAGTCTTGGCCAGCTCCCCAAGCTCACTCAAGGCATCCGGAATTTGTTGCTCTTCGGTCAATGATTCCGGAAAGTTCGCCAGAATCCGACCCGCCAAAGAAATATCGGCCATCTCAAGCTCGACGCCGCAGGTCTTCGCGTAGGCCTGTACGATCGGAAACCAGCTGCGAGTCGCAAGTGCGGGAGCTTCATCGGTTTCGGTGTAGATGATGGTCGTATCGTTGCCCATTGGAATCTGTCGCTGGGTTGGATGGAGTGAATTGAGAAGGAGCGAGCACAGATTTTAGGGCCAGATCGCCAACTTTCGTAGCCCGGTTGGTAGCGGAGCTCGTCAAGAGCCTCGGCAACGGGTTCTCAACGACGGCCCAAAACCGAGTTCCATCCCTGAACGGCGTTGCGCCGCTTTGCTCGTTCGCGGCCTACGACAATGCAGAATCAGCTCTGCTACTGCTTGAGCCGCCTTGCAGGAAGCTGCCGTGGCGATCACAACTACTGCAGGAGATCACCCAGACGCCATGCCCATCGACTTTCGCAAGCTCATCACCACGCCCAAACCGAACCCGACGGAGTTCGGTTTACGTGGGCTGCTGCGACTCCTCTGCCCGCTGTATTGGATAGCCGCCAAGCTGAAGAACGTCGCTTACGATCGCGGCTGGAAGACAGCCCATCCGACCCCTCTTCCCACGATCTCCGTCGGAAATTTATCGGTCGGCGGTACTGGCAAGAGTCCCGTGGTCGCGTGGATAGCTCGAGAGCTCCGCCAGCAAGGGCTGCGAGTCGCCATTCTCAGTCGCGGCTATGGACAGTTGGACGACGGACGAAACGACGAGGCGCTGGAACTTGAGCTAGCTCTGCCCGACGTGCCACACTTGCAGAATCCAGACCGCTGCCAGGCTGCGGAGCTCGCCGCTGAAGAACTAGAGATGCAAGCTATCGTTCTAGACGACGCCTTCCAACACCGCCGAATCGAACGGCATATCGACATCGTACTCGTTGATGCCACCGACCCACCAGCCGCGCAATCCGTTCTGCCTCGCGGCCTTTATCGCGAGCCGCTCTCGTCACTTGCACGCGCTGATTTGGTTCTGCTCACGCGATCCGATCAAGTCTCCGACGAAGCGTTGAAGCGTTGGCAAAAGAAAATTGCGCGACACTGCGAAGCTCCAATCCTACATGCCAAGCATGGACCGCAAGAGTTGCAGCAGGTTGGCAGGGGAGCACAAAGCATTTTTGACTCGGCTGGCGATTCGACCTTGCGGGGCAAGAAAGTGCTCGCATTCTGCGGAATCGGCAATCCCGGTGCTTTCTTTCAGACTCTAAAAGCGCTCGGCGTCGAGCTTGTCGACACCCGCGTTTGGCCAGACCACCATGCGTACGAAGCCGACGACATTCAGGCTCTCGCACAGTGGGTGCAAGAACACTCAGATGCCGAGGTAGTCATTTGCACCGTAAAAGACTGGGTCAAAGTCCAAACCAGTCAGCTCGCGGGAAAAGATCTAATCGCTCTCAGCATCCAGCTTCAACTTTCTCAGGAAGATCAGCAGCTGCTCCGCAAGATGCTCTCGAAACTACCTCTTCCACTCTCTGAAGAGTTGAGTTAGCCGGATAAGTATCGTAAGAACTGATTCTAATGTTGTGGAAAATGCAAGCTGATCTCTTCCGAAAACGCCAACAAGTCAGTGTTACACGAGAACAGACTCAGTCGACGTTCACCGAATTCACAAGATGCAAATCGCCGACGGCGTGACGTACTGTTTCTTGCGCCATCTGCTTGGCGTAGTAAGTCTTAACACGACCATGCAGTAGAATCCGATCTCCTTTTCGCTCCACACGAACGTGGCGAATATCAGAAATAGGGCTTTCGGAAAGCAATGTGCGCACCCGACCGGTCACATCGCGAGCAACAGAATCGATCATTGGATCGTCCCATCCAGTGGGAAAGTGGAAGAATTTGAGAGGGTCACCGGTCTCTCACTAACGTCAAACCAACTCCGTGAAGTACGTCGTAGGATGTCTAGTATTGCGAACGAAACGGACTAGTCAATATAAGCCAGCCGAACAAAACGAAATCGGTAGATTGCTGGTATTGGAAGTGGACACGCATTGACGCGGATCAGCTGCTAGATAGGGGCGCCGCCTTGCTTTGGATTGATCGAAGGCAACTCGCCTCCGGATTCGTGGCCTCGGCAACTATCAGCCTATTGTCTTGGACCCTTCAGCTATGCATGGAAACGCGCGTTAAAGAGCTAGCATTGGCTCGCCCCGGAAATAATCAGTCGCCTAGGAAAACGCTCTTGACCCTACTGATTGGAAACTCGTAAGGTCCCCTTCAAGTGGTTTACAACCGCTGGCAAAAAAGCTTTGAGCACATGGCTCCCGGATAGTTCGCGTAGTCCTCCGCCCCCCTAGGACTCGTTCACGCAATCCGGGAGCTTTTTTCGTGCGCCGTTTTCTGCCGTCCCGGGCGACACAAACTCATCCTAACCGTTCAGCTTTCACTAGGTGGGGAAGCTGTCTCAATCGCGCCAAGCCTGCTTCGGCCCTTGCTCATGAAGTCTTAAACCGATTGTTTCGATTTAATCGTTTGACTAGGTAAGAATGGTACAAAACGCGCTAACGAAACCGAATCCACAATTGGACCACCAGTATGACGGTTGCAATAAACAGCCAGCCGAAGGATTCTTCTCATCGCTCGCGCGGCTTCATTCGCACTCTTAGCTTTCTCGCCGTTCTACTGCATTGTCTCGTGGCTCATCCGGTCCTCGCACAGGAATCCTCACGCGAGCCGAGATCGGCGTTGCAAAGCGCCATCCGCGACCCAGCTCTGGGCTATGTTGGAGCCGCAGAAAAAGTTTGGCTTGCTAGAGAAAAACGCAAAGCCGCAAAACGTGATGCTGATCAACGAAAAGGACAAGCAAGAGCCGCTTCCGAATCCGTTTCGCCAGCCACCTCACAGCCCTCGCCTCAGTCTTCGGGAACTTCCTCCCAGCCGGAGTTCCAACACGCTCGGCCTCAGGGCGAAGCGGCGGAAGCTCGAAGCGAACGGGCTCAGTCACAAAAACCCGCGCGTGAGGCGACAATGCAAGACTTCACGCTGGCTGACGAACTGGACTTGAATACTCGACGCAAGCGATCGACGGGTCCAAGCTCACTGTTCACGCGTCCCATCTCGCGAGTCCGAAAGACGACGCATTCGAGTCCGACACCGAACGATCCACCGTCAAGGAATTCCGCGTACCAGGCAGTCAGCGTGAAAAAGTCTTCCGACCGATCGCGACCAGAAGTCCCACTGCTTCAAACGGGCTTCGTTCGAGATCGTGACAACCTACAACTGGATACACCTTCGCCATCCGGTCAGCCGGCGCAGCTGGAACCGCTTCCAGTGAAAACCGCACCGGTCAGCACCAAGCCGTGCATGACCTTGGATGATCACGAGATCGGTTGCCTCGCCGCGAACCAATGGGTTCCCGCTGATTTGCTCCGCCAGCGCGGATGCACTTTAGTGAAATCGTTCTGCAAGGAAGACGATTGCCAGCGAGCCGCAGCTCAAACGCTGGCTGTATTTCTAAACATGCAAGCCAAATATCAAGAAAACCTCGGAGCAGCTTCCGCCCTGCGAGCTTACTATTCTCGAATTGCCATCGCCGAACAATCACGGCTCAATGCTCTTTCGCTTGAGTACATCAACGAGGAGGAAAACAAGCAGGTCGCGGCCCAACGACAAGGTCTTCCGGCAACAGCGGACCTCAGTAGCTTCGAGCGACTCAAACTGGAATCTGAAGACAATCGGCTCCAGATCGAATCCAAGGACCGACAACTCCGCAGTTTGCTAGTGCAGCTGACCGGTGTCGACTATGAGTCCGAGCAAGTGTGCCAAGAGTTCCTACAAGTCCACTCCGTCAGCCTGGACTGCGAGCAGCTCAAACAACACGCCCTCGTGCTTCGCCAAGATCTCCAAGCGTGGCAGCACCTCGGTAGTCACGTCAATGAAGAATCGGCTCCAATCTTCGCTCAGATGCTTTCCACCATCATTGGTGGCTGGGGACTCCCCCTGCCCAAGGTTGCCGCGCTCAAAGCCGTTTTCTGCAAGCCGGATTACACTTGCTTGGTCGCCAACCTCCGACGAGAAATTAGTCTCACGATTGAAATCAATCGACGCTGGATTGAGCATGCGGTTTCTGAGAACTGCGAGTCATTGAAAGTTGCGTACCAACGCATGGAACTTGCTCAGAGAGTCATTGAAAGCTGGGAGCGCCGCGTCGAACAACTCGAAGCCCTCGAAAGCTCTGGTCAATCCGCCGCCGTTGAGCTCGCCACGGCACGCAGTGAACTTCTCAAAGCTCACGCAGAAGAAATTCGCCGCCGATTAGAAGCCAAGCTTGCCGAAATCGACTTGGCCGAGGCCTGCGGTGGCCTCGCTGATCGCTGCTGCCAGAAACAACCGTGGTTGCTCACCGGATTCGAAGGCCACTAATCAACGTATTCGGCTAAGCGACTCTACGCCATCCATGCTCTGCCCGTAGGCCTACAACGAGCGAAGCGCTTTTGCGGCCGCTTGCTGCAAGCGTCTACTCGAAGAACGCTGAAGGCTCGAAGCCTCACGGCAATGCGACTTTCTAACACAGACGGGCCCGACATCTCTCGGCGATGCGCTCTCTCAAGAGACTGTGCACTGCATTCTCTCCGCTTTGGCAAAGTCTGAGGGTTGTTCGGGCCGAGTGGGTTGTAGCAAAAAGTGATGTGCTAGCGTTACTTCTTCATGCTCATAGAGCATCGAATGTTCGAGTAGCATCATTTTTGCTTCCGATAAGCGATGTAGCGGATCCACTCGTTGATCCTGATTTTGCTTCCACAGCAAATATGCCTGCAACTCCCGTTTTGCAGGCATTGGCGCTGCATCTGGGGAATTGGAAATGCAAGTTGCGTTCACAAACCGTCGAACTCAAATCGCGACGACCTGGGCATGTCTCTTCGGTTTACTTTTAAGCGGCGGCTGCAGCAAGAACATCCGGGACTTTCGCCTAAGCAACGACTGGTCCGATGCACCGAGTTACCACAGTTCGGTTCAAACCAAGATCGAATACCCCAACGAGTGCTCCTGCCTCCATCCACAGGCCGAGCACACACCGATGCCACACTCGCTTGAGAATCCTTCCGACTTGCCGTCGATCCCCATGGAACTCAATGATGCCATTCAGATGGCACTTGGCAATGGCGAGATCATGAGATCCCTTGGCGGCAGTGTCGTCGCTGCAGCAGGCGGAACTGCTTCCACTTATGATCCGGCTCTGATCGAATCGGGAAGCGGGGGCGTTGAAGCTGCTTTGTCTCGCTTCGATGCACAAGTCTCCAGTCAGCTTTTCTGGCAAAAGAACAATCAGCCAAACAACACCACGTTCTTAGTGTTCCAACCGATCGCCAGCGAGCAAACTCTGGGCAACTTCAACTACGCCCTGTCGAAGACCACCGCGACAGGTGCGACCTGGACCGCCCGCCACTCGATGATCTACAACCGAAACAATAGTCCAGCTCGATTCTTCGCAAGTGATTTTACAGGCTTCTTCGAAGCCCAGTATCGCCAACCGTTGATGCAAGGTGCCGGCTTGGACTTCAACCGCATTGCTGGCCCAGGTTCGCCAGTCGGTTCGTACAATGGTGTTTTGATCGCTCGAATTCGCACTGACATTTCGCTGGCAGATTTCGAGTCTTCAGTCATCAACTTTGTACGGGACGTCGAAACTGCATACTGGGATTTGTACTTTGCCTATCACAATTTGGAAGCTCAAGTTGCAGGTCGTAACAGCTCCTTGTTGACGTGGCAACGAATCAAAGAGCTGCAAAAGGTAGGTGCTCGCGGTGGCGATGCTGCTGCCGAGGCACAAGCTCGTTCACAGTATTACAACTTCGATGTACTCGTGAAGGACTCGTTGACTGGTCCAACTGGCTTGTATACGCAAGAACAACGTTTGCGCTACTTGCTCGGGATGCAAGCCACCGATGGGTCCTTGATCAAACCCGTTACCAAGCCGATGGAAGGCGAAGTCATCTACGACTGGCACGCAGCACTTTCCGATGCCATGACAAAGCGAGTCGAAATCCGCCGTCAGAAGTGGACCGTCAAGCAACGCGAACTCGAGTTGTTCGCCGCCAAACTCAACAAGCGACCGACACTCGATTTCGTCGGGCAGTATCGCTATCGAGGACTCGGTGACCACTTGATCGGCAGCCGCGATCCGAACAACTCGTTTGAATCGGTTTATCAAAATATCTTTGAAGGAGACTACCAAGAGTGGCAAGCTGGCTTCGAGCTGGGATATCCCGTTGGCATGCGACAGGCTGGCGCCGCGATTGCGAACGCTCGCTGGAACTTGGCAAAGTCTAAAGCCATTCTCTGCGAACAAGAGCTTCGCATCTCACACGACTTGAGCAACGCTTCGCGAAACGTCACCCGAGCACACGCTCTGATGCAAGCCAACTATAATCGGGAAGCGTCCGATTTCGATCGAGTTGAAGCATTGCAAGCTCGGTACGAAAGCGGTTTGGACAACATCAACTTCCTGCTTCAAGCTCAGCAAGCATTGGCTCAGAGTCAAGTAGCCTACTATCGTTCACTGGTTGACTACCAAATCGCCCTACGCGATTTCCACATTCAAAAAGGCTCCTTACTGAACTACAACCAAGTTGCCCTCAGCGAAGGCGGATGGCCAGGAGCTGCCTATCAAGACGCTCGCGAACGGGGCCGATTCTTCACTCCTCGCAACAATCCTGGTGCGGTCGGCATACCGAATCCGGTCAGCCGCGGACGGTTCTCGCCAACGGATACCGGCGTTGGCGGCGGAACGCCAGTGATTACCAACCATCCTCATCAAGAAGCTTTGGAATCGATTCAGGAGTAGTCCGATTGGCAAGGCTGAGAAAGAACTTCCGGGTTCCCTGAACCAAATCGCCAGAATACGTGACAAGTTTGAAAGCTGCGAATTGCCAATTTGCAATCGTTAGGTGAATATAGATTGATTCCTGGGCGGCAACGTCCAGGAATCTTGCTTTCTCCCACGTCACCAGATTGCGACTCATGCTTCGAACCAACCTGCCTTTCTTCATCGCAACCATCTGCATCCTCCAATTCGTCGATCTTGGCTTCACTGCAGATCCTGAAGAAGGCGTTCTGGCTGGGCACTCCACGCACGGCGACGCGTTTAACGACGGCCCACGTCAAGCAGCATATCTGATGCCAGGAATGAGCAACATTCAGTTCGCGGCTTCGACAGAGAACGAACTCACGAAGAAGTTCATCAACCAAGGCGTCGCCCAGCTGCATGGCTTCTGGTATTACGAAGCCGAGCGTTCCTTCCGCCAAGCCGCCGTGCACGACCCCGATTGTGCCATTGCATACTGGGGAATGGCACAAGCAAACACCGGAAATCGAGAGCGAGCGCGTGACTTCATCGCTGAAGCAGTAGAGCGGATCGAAGGCACCACAGAGCGTGAAAAGATGTTCATTCGCGGTTACGAGCAGTTCCTAAAAGAGGAAGACGACAAAGGTAAGAAGATCGAGCGGAAGGATCGAGCACAAAAGTACACCCGTGCCTTGGAAGAGATCGTCGAGGAATATCCTGAAGATATTGATGCCAAAGCACTTTTAGCTCTACAACTTTGGCAGAACTCGCGAGCTGGCCTGCCCATCGTCAGCTACGTTGCCGTCAACTCAATCATCGGTGACGTCTTCGATGAAAACCCAATGCACCCCGCTCACCATTACCGGATCCACCTTTGGGACCGCCACAAAGCCAAGCGAGCACTTCATAGCGCTGCGAATTGCGGCCCTAGTCTTCCAGGTGTGGCTCACATGTGGCACATGCCTGGCCACATTTACGACAAACTGCATCGCTACCAAGACGCCGTCTGGCAGCAAGAAGCCTCAGCGCGCGTCGACCACGCTCACATGATGCGTGATCGCGTCATGCCAGATCAAATCCACAACTTCGCGCACAACAACGAGTGGCTCATTCGCAATTTGATCAAGATTGGCCGAGTTGAAGATGGTCTCTCGCTAGCCAAGAACATGCTCGAGCTTCCACGACACCCCAAGTACAACAGCTTGGAGCGACGCGGCAGCAGCAAGTATGGTCGTGAGCGGCTATTGCTCGTCCTGTCCAGCTACAGACTATGGGACGAGTTGATCAAGCTCTCGGAGACGATGTACCTCGAGTCGACTGAAGACAAGAAGCTTGAAGCGGAACGCCTCAAGTACCTCGGCGTTGCTTATGCAATGACAGGAAAAGCCAACGAGGCAAAGGCGATTCAGGGACAACTCCTCCAAAAGGTCTTAGACAACAAAGCTTCTTTGAAAGGAATGGAAGAGCAAAAGGAGGCAGACGAGGCTGCTGCTAAAAAGGATGTTGACGGGGGAGATTCGAAGAAGGCTGCTGCCAATCGTGAGCGTCGGAAGAAAGAACGCGAAGAGTCAACGAAAGAACTCAAACGCCTGAACCCGCAACTCGAGAAGGCCGCGAAGTCAATCGAAATTGCACTAGTCGCTGCCAATAAAGACTGGGAATCGGCTTTGAAGGACTGGAAGAAAGCGGACCTAAAGGACAACTTGCTCTTAGCGGAATGGCAGGCCAAAGCCGGGAATCAAAAAGAAGCACTGGAAACAGTCGAGAAAGAAATCAAATCTAAGCCCGAGCAAATTCTACCCTTGGCGACGAAGATTTTCTTAAGCTTCAACCCTGAGTCACCGGAAGACGTTCGTGAGGACTTTGAAAAACTCCAATTACTCGCTTCACAGGCAGACATCGAAACTCCGCTTCTAGCTCGCCTCACCCCACTCGCTCTTGAATTGGGACTAGCAGAAGACTGGCGTGCTGAGTACGAGCTGGCGGATGATCTTGGCGACCGCCCGGACTTGGATTCCCTCGGACCGTTCCGCTGGCACCCGTACTTGGCTCCGGACTTTCAAGCCCAGGCTTCAGATGGCGAGCAATTACGTCTGAAAGACCTCAAGGGCAAGCCAACCTTGGTAATCTTCTACCTCGGCTTTGGTTGCCTGCACTGCGTCGAGCAGCTGCACGAGTTCTCGCCGCGAGCTGATGAATTTCGCGAAGTCGGAATCGACTTAGTGGCGATTAGCTCGGAGAAGATGGAATCGCTCAAAGAAGCGTTGGCAGATTACAGCAAGCCACTGGACATTCCGTTGCACGCCGATCCTGAGCAGAAGGCATTCAAGGCTTATCGCTGCTTTGATGACTTCGAGCAACAACCACTCCACGGCACGTTCTTGATCGCTCCCGATGGTCGAGTTCTCTGGCAAGACATCAGCTACGAGCCATTCATGGACGTTGACTTTGCTTTGAAGGAGTCACAACGGCTCCTTCGCCTCGCTGGCCACGGCGACAAGCTAAAGCCAATCGAATCCTTCAAGGAGGACACGCTCGCAAAAGATTGAGCGTTACCTGCACAATAAAATCACGGCACAAGCGAGCGAAACCAAGTCCGCATGTTTCGTGGCATAGAACTTCCGGCCGGCTACTCCGGCACTTGTACCGTGTTGTAGAGATCTAAATCGGCCCGTCCGCCAATCAAGGCGAATACTTCACGAACTTGATTTCGATTGGCCTCCGCATCGTCAATCTGATCCTTTAGCAGATAATAATGCGGGTCCGCCGTCGCTACTTTGCTCTCCGGCAACAGCCCTCGAGCAACTCGATCCGCATTTTCCGCCGGCGATACACAGCTCGCGAATGCATCACACTCAAGATCCAGCATCTCATCCAGCGAAGACTGCACCCTTAACTGCCAACCGCCATCTTCCTTCTCGGTGATGTTTTCGACTCCCCAGATAGGAATCGTCGAAAAGCCCGGGACGAAAGCCTCGGACAGTTTCTTCGTCTCCTCATCCTGTAGAGCGGAAGTTCCCATTGGCACTAGCCAGAGCAAACGTGCACCGGTAGCATCCTCCATCTCTCCGTGCAGACGCCGGACGGACTCAATCACCGCTCCGCTATCACCGTAGAGCATGATCGACTTACCAGCCTCAGATCTCAACGCTCCCAAGCTTCCGGAAGTGAAAAAGCCCTTGGCCGTTTGTTCCTCACAATCCATGCCGAGAATCTCCGCCTCGCCACAAGCAAGGCCTCCACCCATGGCTGAGCCATGCGTTGCCGGTAGCCCCACGCAATCAAGCACGATATCCACAACCTGCGAATGTGCACCGCGCTTCGCCGAATCGATCAAAACACGAAACTCACAATCCGCCAATTCTTCCCTACTTAGCTTGCTCGCCACCGAAACTTCAGAACGACTGACAGATTGCACGGGTGAGTTGATCTCAACGGATTCATAGATGAGATCGGTCTTGGCAACCGGAATCAAATATTGCTCGACGTACTCTCTGTGAGTTGGCACATTTCCCGCGGCTTCACCGCGCATCGCCTCAGTCGTTCCGGCATTTTGCGTCTCCAATGCAGCTAGACCAAGCGGCGTGGTGAGTTCGCCCCAAGTGCCGGGCATGGGAATGTCTCCCGCTGCCAACAACTTGTTTCCAACTCGTGCCGCAGCGGCAACAATCACGGAGTAGCCAAGAAAGCGGGCGTAAAGCGCTGCTTCGATTCCGATCGCGTTACCGCCAACGATCAGGATCGTCGCAGGCGTGTCAATTTCAGGATCCCAGTCCACGGATCAGTCCAATTGCAAGAGCATGAATTTGAGATATCGCAGTTCGGGCATTGCCAACGGCGTCGGATGGTCGATGGGCAAGCCTTTCTCGGCTAACAAGGTAGCCTTTCGCCGCGACTTGCCTAGTGCCTCCCATTGGATTTGCCGAAAGCTTGCAGGATCAATATGACTCGAGCAGGACGCCGGAGCCAAAAAACCACCTTCGGCCGTTACTCGACTTGCGAGCTGCGTTAACCGCGTGTAGGCGGTAATCGCCTGTGGGCGAGCCCGTTCGCTAGGGGCAAAAGAGGGGGGGTCACAGATGACGATATCCCACCGCAGCTTCTGTCGATTCGCCTCCTCTAAAAACTCAAAGCAATCGCCTGCCACCGCTTCATGCTTCTCTTCGTCCAGCCCATTTGACTTCCAGTGGGCTTTCGCTACTTCAATCGCGGGCCCTGCCAAGTCGACCGAGGTGACCTTTGTCGCCCCGCCTAATCCAGCCGCAATGGAAAACCCGCCGTTGAAGGAAAACAGATTCAGCACGCTGCGACCACGACTCAATCCGCGAATGAAATCACGATTATCTCGCTGATCGAGGAAGAAACCAGTCTTCTGCCCACGCAGGACATCTGCCGAAAACGTCATGCCGTTCTCTAGGAACTCAATGTCGCCACCGCCTTCCGATTCAACTTGCAGATCGCCAGCCAGTAGCTCCCCTTCCTTGCCTCGCTCACGCGATCGCAAGACCACATTCTCAATATTCGTGTTCTCGACCAGCCACTCTGCCAACCACTGCGTGTCGTAAAAAGCTTCTGGGGCTCCTCCGTCGACTTTCATCACCGCCGTGTCAGAATAGCGATCCACGATCAAACCAGGCAGTCCATCGCCTTCACCGGCAATCAGACGGTAGCCGGTAGTCTCCGATGAAAAAGTCTGCTTCCTCAGACTTGTTGCCTTAGCTAGCTGCCTCGTTAACCAAGCCTTGTCCAGCGTATAAGGCTCGTCCGTGCGACAGACGCGAACGGGAATCGGGTGCTCAGGATCAGCTATCCCAGTCGCAATGCACTTTTCCCCTTTGCGGTCCCAAATCTCAACTACCGCCCCAGCCGGGGCCGAAAAGGAATCGATGGCATGGTTGTACAGCCAAGCATGACCGCGTTTGATGTCGCGGAGCAAATCCTTGCGGAGTCGAACTTGTATGATTCTGCGGCGGCGCGCCATCTTCTGGTCCTAGTCGTCCGCGCACTGCCCCGAATTGGACGCGTCAACAGACTTACTGGTTGAGAAAGACAAAGGCCAATACGATAGCGGCGATGATCAAGACGATGAAGAGCACAAATAGAGTGATTCGCTTCCCGGACACAGGTTTTTCACCGACCACCTTGCCGGTCTGGCCGTTCACCAAGAATCGATAGACCTTGTCGCGATATCGATAACTCAGGACGTGAACTGGCAACAAGACCAAATCACTGCCGTTCACCTCAAATTGGGTTTGCACTTGGACGTTACGACAGGTGTCACCTGGCAAAAAATTCTGTACTTGCTGCTGTTGCCGTCGCTGGAACTCGGCCTTCGTTTGCTCGATCGCGGACGCCATGTCCATTGAATACTCTTCGGCCATCCAGCCAGCGAGATAGAACGGCCGATACCGCGACAAAGAAGAAAGCTGATAGGGCTGAATCGACTTAGCTTCCTTGCCAGTGATGCTGCGCGTTGCGGGCACCAGGTAGCCGTGGTAGTAGCGTTTGTGCTCGCCTTGAAGTGGAAACCACTCCGTCTCGCGAACTCGCCGAGTCCGAGTGACGGTTTTTCCGTTCGAATCACGCGTCGTATAAGTCTCTGTGCGGTACCAATACTCACCGATCTGTGCATCCCAGTGACTGGCCGCATGCATGGAAAAGTGCCAGAAGGGTAGATAGACTCCCTTCTGCTTATTCGCCACTGCTTTTCGCGCCAAGTCGCCCGGGCGAAACCAAGAGTTCTCACCCAGCCACTCGAAGTATTTCTGTTTTGCTTGCTCTGCGGTGATCCCAAATCCGATGATAAATTCAGGCCGTTGCCTGCCCGATTCCTGGACTGAGATCTCTTTGACGTAGGTCGAATCGCAAAACGGACAAACGTAGCTTCTCTGGTCAACACTCGTGGCAACCTGGCTACCGCAGCTATCGCACTCGAAGTAATGATCTGGCAAAGCTACGCCAGTTCCACCACTATCACCTAGCACACTGACGGGCTCCGCTCGCGTCTCTAGAGGCGAACCACAAGCGGTACAAAACTTTGAATTCCCTTCTCGCGGCGCGCCACAAGTAGGACAAGGCGGCCCCACATCGGCCAACACCGATTCATCCACCAACTCCGCATCTACCACGCTCGGATCAGCTGCGGAGGTTGAGTCGGAAACTGGTATATCGGAGTCAGAATTCATAAGTCTTTTGATTAGCGAGCGTGAAAATTACCAAGCTCCTAGTTTAAGCAACTTTCATCGAACTAGCATCTTGCCGCCGCTCAGTACGTACAGACACTCTCAATTGCTTCCGACAATTCATTGCTTGACGGATTATCCGAATGCACAATGGGCTATCTTCGATCATCTGGCGTGTAAATCGCCACCATCAGAACTGATTCTCTGCTCAAGGACCTCATAAGATCAACAGAAAGCACCCGACAAGAGACGCTTGCGATTCGAGGAATCTTGCGGACGATCTTGTTGAAGAACACAACAAAGTAGTTTCTGCGCTGTTCAGCGTTTTGGATATCTCGACCACTACGGAAAGCTAGGCCCAGCTGGGACGTTGTTTGGCCGCATCACGTTGGAGTTCACCGAATTGCTGGATGGCGAATTCTTGATCGAGATAAGCAATATCAATGGTGTGCTCAGCAGGCCCAGCCGCAGCTGTGTCGACTTGGAGCGTCGCCATATTCCAACGTCGATCAAAAGGACTTTGCTGTATGCTGACTCCTTGAACGCGGTCAAAGAACGCAAAGCTCATCTTGCGCATCAAGAATCCAGACTGATAGACCACGCCCCAGTCGGTTCTACCAAATCGCTTAGCACGCGACTTCTTGTAAGCTAGCCACAGCAGGATCGGAACCAGAAGTGGCCCAGCAATCCAGCCCCAAGGCCGCGTAATCGCCAGCCCTGCCGCCGTTGCGATGACGCCAAACATGATCGCCTTGCGTCGAAGTCTTCTCTCCGTCAGTGGCGATACGCCGTGCCACACCATTTCTGGCTTGCTTTCCAGCCAGTTCATCCCCGGCCGCAGCTTGGCAAGCAATTCATCAACTTCTTCTTCCCGTAGCACTGGCACAAACCAGCGACGCGAAACAGTATTCGAAGCGTTCTCACTCTCGACACCTGCTCCGCCAGCCGTCTCAATACGAATGCTGGCGAGCCCCATCCACCGCAAGAGCAGCGGGCGATGGACGCTGATGAATTGAATCCGATTGCGAGGCACAGTGGCACTTACCCGCGTCAGTAAGCCGCAGGAAATCCGAAAGTCATTGCCGACTTGCTCCAACCGGTATCCAAAAAACCGGTGCACGTACCAGATCATCCCGAGCAATCGCAGCAGGAAGAACAAGACGACACACAACAGGGTTATTCCCGCCCAGCCACTGAGCCAGCTCGTGTCGATCCAGTCCGGCAACCAGCTGGTCGATGGAATGTACTCCCGCCAGAAGTGACGTCCTGCTCCAGGCTGCCAGCCTTCCCCGAACTGTCCTTGAAAAAAGAAACCGAAGACGATGCCAATGAAAACTGCGCCTCGATTACTACAAACACCAACTTGAATCAAATTCTTCGTCGAAATCGTGTGCAGCAGCCGAGAGCGACCTGACTGACTTGTGGCACTCGAAACTTCAGGAAGCGTGCCTTCGCCCGAAAGTCGCTCGTCTGGTGCAACCTCATCTGCATACACTTCGAGGACAGCAGCGCGCAGTTCTTCGATCTGCGACTTAGTAAGAACTCGCAGCGTTGCTTCCGCCTCAGTGCCAGAAGCCGTCTCCACTTTCACCTCTGCCACCCCGAACACTCGGTGAAGAACATTCTGCACCAAGTCCACGTTCTGAATTTTGCAAATTGGTACCGAGCGAGTCCGGCGAAAGAGCAAGCCTTCCTTGATAACGAACTCGCCGTCTTGTATACGATATCGCAGCGTAAAATAGCGGAGGAGAGTCGCTAGGATCGACCCGCCGAAAACGACTCCCGCAATCCAGATCCCCCAACCGCCTTGAGTAGCACTGAACAAACCAACGATAGCCGGAAATATATACTCGCGAACTTTGCTAATGGCTTCGAAGATTACCGACGAAGGGTGTAATCGCCTCGGTTCATCCCAATTAGAGTTCGCCGACTCCCGTAACAGGCCTAGAGGCTCTTTTGACACGTAAGGCGTACTATCAGCCAGCTGCTCCTGAAGCTCGCCCTCGAATTCACTTGCTTGCATCGAGCGTTTCCTTCTGAGCCAACAACTCGTCGCGCAGCTGCAGTGCGGTTTCGTATTCCAGCCCCTCAATCATGACCGAAGCATTCTTGGTGCCCGCAGTGTGAATCGTGAGGGAACCAAGCTTAAACAGGCGTTGCACCGGACCTTGGGAAACATCGACATGTTGCACACGTAAAACCGGAATTGCAATTCGATGCTTCCATAGAACGCCGCGATGAATCACCATGCCGGCACCGCTTGAGCGCCAGCGATAATGTCGGTGTTTTATTTGCGGCCAGAAATGCGACGAGAAGGTCATGAGCCCAGCCAGCGCAAGCCAGCCGGGAATCACTGCGAAACGCCAAAGACTTGGAACGACAAATAAAATAGTTGCTGAAACGGCGATCGTACCGCCGAGGACGACCACTGCCACGACGTAACCAACACGCTGTTCAAAGGTCACATTCTGCGTCGCGAGCGGCAGCATCGGTTGCTCGACCTCAAGGTCTGCTGCGGCCAGCTCCTCGCTTTCATCCAATAGCTCGTCAGTTGGCTCATCGGCTGGCTCTTCCAGGGGCAATGGAGTTGCCTCCGCCGAGGTAGAAACTTCATTCCTCTCTTCGACTCCCGAATGCGCGGGTTTAGTTCCCCCCGCATTCGCACTGCTCACGACGTCCTCCGAAACATTGCTTTCCGCTTCGTCTGACAATGCAGCTTCACTAATCTCGGTCTCTCGGCTTGCTTCAGAAATGACACTTGTCCCGTGCATGTTTGAAATGAATCGTACCTACCAAAGGTTGCGAACGTAATCATTATAGGCGCAGCGAGTATTTGAGAGCTCCTACCAAGCATGCCCTGTCGGCCGTATCAAACGCAGCGCAGTTACGGCCTACGAGAAAGCCTGGCAGCTTGTGCGAGAATCTTGCCGTCGCAGTAGAATTGATTCATAGAATCGAACCTTTCAGCCCTCACTCCAACACTTTGCCGCTACGTATTCGTTACAAAGGAACCAACCTTGGAATCTTCTCAGGGACAATTTCGCGTCGAGCTTCAAAAAGAACAGCTCGTTTTTAGCTCGGCTCACTTTATAACTTTTGCTGGCAACATTTGCGAACGACTACATGGGCACAACTACGGGGTGAAAGCGATCGTAGAAGGGCCTCTCGACGAGAACCGATATGTCGTTGACTTCATCGCCTTTCGCGACAACTTGGAAAAAATCATCCGCCGGCTCGACCATCACATGCTGCTTCCTAAGAATCACGCCACCATTGCGGTGGAAGTCGGTGAAAAGGAGGTCCTGACGACCTTTGAAGACAAACGCTGGATCTTCCCGCTGGAGGATTGCATCATCTTACCGATCGTAAACACAACCGCCGAGGAAATTGCTTGGTGGATTGCTCACGAACTTCGTGCCGCAATGAAGCCGTCAGTCGGCGACGCCATCGAGACGCTCGAAATCGGCGTTGACGAAAACAACGGCCAGTGGGGCATCTGTCGAATTCCTTGGTAACCAAAGCGGATGAGCATCCGGCTTGCCTTCGCCCCTTCCCAACCACCGCCTCTTCTTCGCACTGCCGACGATGAATTACAAGCTCCAAACTTGGGCAGCTCCCGTTCCAAATTGCCAAGCCAAGACCGCTGGCTCATTCTGCCCGAAACAAGCAACTTTGCCGAATATGCCCGTTCGCTAGTCACAGAAACCGCCGATTGGCCCGGTAAGAACGGCCGGTAGACGTCGACCGGTTGATCTTGGGATCGAGAGCTGGATACTTTGAGGTCTTTCTGGTTCTGCTCCTCATCCCGGCCAATGCTCATGTCTACTTCCCCAATGATGCGTCAATACGACGAGGCCAAAGCTGCCTGCGGCGATGCCCTGCTCCTGTTCCGCATGGGGGATTTTTACGAGCTGTTTCACGAAGACGCAAAGATCTGCGCCAAGGTCCTTGGGCTGACTCTGACCAGCCGCGACAAGAATACCAACCCAATCCCGATGGCTGGGTTTCCGCACCACCAGCTAGAAGGTTATTTGGCGAAGTTGATCCGCCACGGTCACCGCGTGGCTGTTTGCGATCAAGTTGAAGATCCGAAAGAAGCCAAAGGAATCGTCAAACGCGAAGTTACGCGTATCGTCACGGCTGGCACGTTGACAGACGAAGCTCTGCTCGATCCGCTCCAGGCAAATCTGCTTGTTTCACTTTACTCGACCAACCCAGGCAAAAGTGATGCACCAGTGGGCCTTGCATGGACGGAACTCTCGACCGGGCGATTCGAAGCTGGTATTTTTGCTCGCAACCAAGTGTTGGATGAGCTGGCGAGACTCGAACCTTCGGAAGTCATCTTGCGCGAGGATGATGGCATCCTTTCCCCAGGTGAATGTGATTGGCCTTTGGCTCTCCGCCCCAGCTGGCAGTTCGCGCCCGATGAAGCGATCCGACAGCTTTGCCAGCACTTCGGCGTGAAAAACCTCGAAGGCATGGGTTGGGATCACGCAGCAGATCAAGCTGCGATTGGTGCCGCTGGCGCGGTCCTAACGTACTTGCAAGAAACGCAAAAAACTTCACTCGGCCACTTGCGTCAAGTGCTCCCTTTCCGACAAGGCGAAACACTCGAGATTGATGCTGCGACACGCCGCAGCTTGGAATTAACACACACGATCCGAGATCGCGACCGCAAAGGCTCGCTGCTCGAAGTGCTCGACCAAACCTGCACTTCGATGGGCTCGCGACTGTTGGCCAACTGGCTGGCCGCACCTTTGCTGCACATCGGTGCCATCCGCTCTCGCCACGAAGCTGTTGGTGAGTTCTTGGGTGACAATAAATTCCGAGGCAAAACTCGCAAGGCCTTGGACGGCATCTACGATTTGGAGCGTCTACTGGGGCGTGTGGCCACGGGCCGTGCCAGTCCGCGTGACCTCAAACAAGTTGGCAACACATTGGCACATCTGCCTGACGTCAAGAACTTGCTCAACCAGCGACACAGTCCTCGAATTCAAAGTATCGAAGAACGGCTAGAGCTGTGCGAAGACCTACGAGATCAACTCATCGCCGCCTTCAACGAAGAGTGTCCGTTGCATCTTCGCGACGGTGGATTCTTGCGAGATGGCTACAACCAAAAGCTTGACGAACTGCGCACTTTGGCTCGAGGCGGCAAACAATGGATAGCTGAGTACCAAGCGAGACAAAGTGAAGAAACTGGCATTCCAAGCCTGAAGGTTGGCTATAACAAAGTCTTCGGCTACTACCTAGAAGTCACAAACGCTCACAAAGACAAAGTCCCCGACCACTTCGTCCGCAAGCAAACATTGAAGAACGCCGAGCGTTACATCACTGACGAGCTGAAGCAGTACGAGACCAAAGTCATCTCGGCGGACGAACAAGCACTTACTCTAGAGCTGAATCTCTTCTACGAACTTCGGCAATTGGTAGCTGACGCGCTTGTACAACTGCACAACATCGCTGTCTTACTTTCCGAGCTTGACGTTTTGGCGGGCCTTGCTGAATTGGCCAATAAGCAAAACTACATTTGCCCTGAGATGTCCGAAGGCAGCGAACTAGAGATTATTGAAGGTAGGCATCCGGTACTCGATCATATGACCGCTCAGGGAACATTCGTCCCCAACGATTGCAGGTTAGGTGGCGAACAAGGCACAGTGATGTTGATCACTGGTCCAAACATGGCAGGTAAGAGTACTTACATTCGCCAGGTTGCCTTGATCACACTCATGGCTCAGCTGGGCAGTTTTGTTCCTGCATCGCGAGCTCGGGTTGGTGTGGCGGATCGTATCTTCGCTCGCGTAGGAGCCAGTGATGAACTGTCGCGTGGCCAGTCGACGTTTATGGTCGAGATGGTAGAGACAGCTCGAATCCTCAACACGGCAACCGAGCAGAGCTTGGTGATCCTGGACGAAATCGGCCGGGGAACGAGCACTTACGATGGACTTAGTTTGGCATGGGCGATCGTCGAGCACTTGCATGACCACCTTTCGGCTCGCACACTGTTTGCAACGCACTACCATGAACTCACTCAGCTAGAAAAGTCGCTCTGCGGCGTTCGCAATTTCAATGTTGCCGTGAAAGAGTGGGATGAAAATATCGTTTTCTTGCATCGCATCGTTCCGGGCGGTGCGGACAAAAGCTACGGAATTCATGTGGCTCGTTTGGCGGGCATTCCATTCCATGTGAATGAACGCGCCAAAGACATCCTAAATCAGTTGGAAGCTGACCATATCAACCACCGTGGCGATTCGAAGATTACTCCACCCCGTCGCCGTGAAGACGCGCCGATTCAGCTGACCTTATTCGACTTTGCGGATCACCCCGTTATCGACAAAATACGAGATCTGGATGTCTCTCAGATGACTCCAGTTCAAGCCTTACAGATGCTCGAGCAGTGGCAGAACGAAGTCGCCAAGTCCGGCTAGTTGCCAAAGTAGGCCGCTAACGAACGCAGCGATTTTACGGCAACCAATTACCATCTCAGCGTAACGAATAGTACCCACATGTTCGTCTGACGCCCATCCGCAACCGCCGTCTTATTTTGATTTTTGGTAGCTAACCTTCTTGAGCGGCCCTTGCCGCAACAGCGCTGCGTTCGTTGACGGCCTACCTCAGCGCAGAAAGTCTTGACGCCTTCCTCTCCGCGGAGTGCGCGAAAAAAAACGCCGGAGGGCGCGGGAATCCCTCCGACATGTAGCGGGAAAACAGTGGTGGCTCAGCCTGTTCGCCGCAGGAGTACGCAACTTTCGTTTCGCACTTACGCGGGCTCCATGACTTCTCGGGGCAGCTAGCAATGCTTGAATTTAAGGCTGTTGTGGAGCGCGTTTCAGACGTTTTACAGTTGGTGCAGCGGGTAGTCTTGCTGGCTCATAGAAAGAAGCGGGCTTTACCTCCGATTCAACGGGCTTCTGAACCAAGTCACTGAACTTCACACGAACTCCGCTTCGAGCCTGAGGGTCGTAATCACGTCCATAGCTGCCGGGCTTCTGATGTGGAATCGTCTTCGCAGGAACTTTGTGCAAACGATTCACATTGTCATCCTGAAAAGGATTCTGCTCAGCGTCTGGCACCTTGTTCGGTGGTGGTGGAGCTGGCATCGGATCCATATTTACTGCGTCCGCAGAGTTGCCTGCAGCCGTGGGGAGTGGCGGAGGCTCATCGGACTCGATGAGCTTGATAGGCATGGGAACCGCTTGTGTCGCACAAGCTGATTCGCAACCACAAGAGGGCGTCGACTCGCAGCCGCAACTAGGAATTTCGCTGCATCCACACGCACTCGAACCGTGTAGCTTGCTCATCAATCGGTTCAGCAACCCACCCGAGTTCGAGCTACATGCGGTATCGCAGCCTGATTCGCAGCCGCAAGATGGAACTGTTTCGCAGCCGCACTCCGGTTCCGATGTACAACCGGAGGCTGGAGCAGGAATATTACATCCAGTGTCGCATGTGCGGCAAGAAGACTTCTCTAACAGCTTGTTCAGTAGCCCCACGCTTGAGCGACCGGAATCGCAACCATCATCGCAGGACGCTGGTGCATCGCAGTCACATACCGCAAAGGACTCGCAGCTCTTCTTTTCGAAAAGTTTGCCGAGTAAGCCGCCCTTGAAGATTCCGCCGCCGCAAGACGCTCCGTCGCAGGAATCTGTCTCACAGCCGCAGCTTGGCGGAACATCATCGCACCCGCACTCCGGCGCCACATCGCAGCTGGCATATTTTTTCTTAAACAGCCGGTCCAGCAACCCGCCTGAGGTTCCCGAGTCGCAGGACTGATCGCAGTAACAACTTGACTGAACCTCGCAACCACACTCCGGTTTGAGCTCGCAACCACAAACAGGTTCCTGCCCACAACCACAGGTCGGACCGCGATCGCACGTATCACACGTCATGTGCAAGGCAGCCAAAATGTTGACGCCATCCAAGAGGCCTTTTTTCTTGTGACCACTCTTACAGGTTTCGCAGGCCAATGTTGAAGACCCCAGGGCTGTAAGCCAGCTCCCCAAGATCATTAGGGCATAAACTTTTGATCTCATCTCGTCCCGCTCCATTCCTTTTCACGGTTGGGGTGACTTGCGTCGATATACACATGCTCCCGAATACTCAACTAGTCCAGTAGTAGACCTGGCAAAGACCTTGAGTCTTCGGGCGTAGGGGCAATCGGACCCGCATCCGTTAGTTGCCCGCATAACTGATCGAACCGTCAGCACCCGACTTTGCAGAACTTTCTTCCCATGCGACAAACACATCCCAAACCACCTATTTTGAAACAGCGTCATTCCATCGCTTTGCCATACGCGCGGCCGACAATGTAGAGGAGTTGTGGTGAATCCCATTACGTGTTCCCAAGCCTGAGTCAGAGCGAACCCGAGATTCCATGCGATTCGTACCCTAGATACAATCAAGTCGCTCCACAGCTGTTTATCGCCAAACTCGGTCGCGTCATCACGACGGCCGTATTCATGCTCGCTAAGTCCTAGACCACTTGTTGCTGACTGCGGTTAGGCAAGGAATGTAATGTCTCAGTCCAAACGTCCTTATCTTGCCCTTCTTTTGGTTACTTTCCTGACACTTGGCATAGCGGCAGCTTACTTTCTGTTTCAGCCAGATACTGTCCCGAAACCTGTCGATCCAAACGATTTGGCTGCTGGAGGAAACCCAAAGGTTGCGCCCCAAAACCTTCAAAATGGAATCGACGGTCAAAGCGATAAGCAAAGCAATGCCAGCTCTCCCAAGATCACTCGCGAGGCTTTCAACAAGGCAGTCGAAGCGTTGGCAGCAGGAGAAGACCTGGACTTCGACCGAGCTCGCTTGCTCTGGACGGAACTGGCCGAGGAATACCCCGAGGAAGATCCTTTTCGAATCAATCAAGGCGTGGTTGTTCTAAAGTGGATTGATGAGACGGAAAGCATTCTCAGCGGTGGTCAAATCAAAGATCCCGATGAGATTGCGAGGTTTGAGAAAGAACTTGAAACCGCGTATCCCTTTGCAGAAAAGGCAGTCGAGGCCCTCCAGGCAGCCGACTCGGATAGCTCCAAAGCAATTCTCTTGAAGGCTGCCTTACTGAAGAAACAGGCTAGCCGGCTTAATTCACCAGACGACGATAAGGTTCGCAGAGTCGCGGCCAAGATGTTAATTGAGTCTCTCAAGGCGAATCCTGCTCAACCGCTTCTGGTCAATGAACTGGATGACGTGCTTACCGTTTTGGGGGGACTGAATCCAGAAGAAAAGATAGCCGACTTGCTGCCTGAACTTCGCGAAGGCATGTATGCGTGTTGGCAAGCGAATCAACGCAGCTACTACCTTATTACTCGATGCATTTCCTTGCTTTCAAAGGCGGAGGACGAGCGTCTCGCAGAAGTGCTCTCGGCGTCACTTCAATTCACGAAGTCTACTTGGAGTGAGCCAACAGTCGCTCGTATGATCCCGATCCTCAAGCCCGAGCAGGTCGTGCCCAAGGCGATCAAGGCGATCCGAGAAGGAAACTGGAAAGACGCCAATCTTCGTCGAATGATCCCGTGGGAGAATGTCATCAGAGGCATGCAGTCTGCTTTCCAGCCAGATCGCAAAGCGATGCAACCGGACATCTTAGCCTTGCTTGACGCCGGCTTCCTTAACCGATTGGCGAAAGAACTGCAGCTGCCACCTCCACCACCGAGCACACCTCCGAATTTCACAGTTTCAAATCTCAAGCAGAAGGCTGAACATGCCCTCTGGTTTGACGTCGATATCGATCTGGACTCAGACCTTATCTTGATCCAAGGCGAGAAACTCCAACTCATCGAGCACTTAGAGGAAGGCTTCTCTGATGCTCCGATCAGCATGGTAGACGTAGGCTGGCCCATCCGCGGGGCGTTAATTGGCGAGTTCTTCCGTTCCGATTCTCCGGGCCGAAGAAAGTCAGCCACCGTTGCTGAGTTAATGCAGCAAGTCATGCCGAAGAAGCAAGCATCGGATGAAAAGAGAGAAAAAGTGCTAACTCGGGAGCAACTCGAAGTTGCTAATCGACACGACACTCTTCAGGAAATACTGGTTTGGGGAAAAGAAGGTCTTGAAGTCCTGCTCATCTCGACGGACGGAAAACATCAACTTGAGAAACTGGATTCCGCCACAAATCTGGAAGAAGTGAAAGACGTATATGCAGCCACCATCCTGGACCTGGAGTCGGACGGTGATTTGGACATCTTCCTGCTCGCCGGTAGCGGAGCCCAAGTATGGCAGAACAACGGCAATCGAACTTTCCAGAACATCTCTGAGTTCAGCTCTTTTGTCGATCTTCCGGAAGACTTTGAAGGCGCCAAGTTGCTCAGCTGCGATTTCGACGAGGACTTGGATCAAGACATTCTGTTCTGCAGCCCGCGCGGCGACCGAGTTGTTTTTGTAGAGAATATCTTGCACAGCCAGTTCCGCACTCGTGTTCTAGATGCTGAACACTGGCCGCAAGCGGCTAGTCCGAACTCCATAGCGGTCGCTGAAGTAGACCAAAACGCTTCATGGGACTTGGTCCTGGGTGGAAGTGATTCAGTTCAACTCACGAAGACTAGATCGCTTGGGATGGGACAAATCCAAGCAACAAGCTCGCTTACAATCGACGCACCGAAAAGCCTGCAAACTGCAGTCCATGACTTCAACAATGATGGCTGGGTGGATATCGTTTCTGCTGGGTCCAGCCTCGAGATCTGCACTGGCTCCGCAGAGGGATTTGCTGCAAAAAAAGCGTTATCAGATTCCGTTGCCGCGCCGCAACAATTTGCTGTTGCCGACCATAACAACGACGGTTCGCTAGACTTGGTGACGATTTCCGACGGTTCCGTGCTGGTGCTGACCAATCAGCCTACTTCCCAGCAGCACTTGAACGCGCGTGTGCGCGGAATCTTCGATGAGAATGGCGGAGGAAGGGTCAATCACTTCTCCTACGGCACAACCCTGGAATTATGGAGCGAGGGCAGACAGATGCGCCGAATCGTTCAGACGCCCGTTACTCACTTCGGACTCGGAGCAAACGATGCTCAAAATATGCGAATCATCTTTCCCAATGGGCTAACACAGAACTTAGAGAAGCCAACGTCAAATACTCTTGTCCAAGAAGTGCAGGAACTGAAGGGCTCCTGTCCCTTCGTCTACGGCTGGAATGGTGAACGATTTGAACTCATCACGGACTTGCTGTGGAACGCACCGCTTGGGTTGCAGATCGCTCGGGGCCAAACGTTACCGGATCGCCGCTGGGAACACTTGGCGATGCCACGGAGACTGATGCGGGAAAAAGACGGCTACTACGAACTTCGCGTGACAGAAGAACTCTGGGAAGTCGCCTACTTTGATCAAATCGAGTTGATCGCAGTCGACCATCCGGCAGGCCACGAACTCTATACGAACGAAAAAGTCGGGCCGTCGATGATCGCTGAACCCAAGATCTTCTTGCCTCAAGACAAGATCTTTCCAGTGCAAGTTCGCGATCAGGCAGGTCGCGATGTCACAGAAAAATTGCTTGACTTGGACAAGGATTACGTGCAGGCCTTCGACGAGCTACTTCTCCAAGGCCTGGCAATGCCGCATTTTGTCGAACTCGATTTTGGCTCGAAGATTCCAGCTGATTCGGAAGGCACAGATTTGCGACTTCTCCTGACGGGCTGGATGCATCCGACCGACACGTCTTTGAACATTGGTCTGTCGCAGAATCCGGAGCTCGGCGCCCCTGAGCCACCATCGCTTTGGGTCGTTGATGAGGAAGGGAATTGGGTGTGTGCCCAGCCTTTCATGGGATTCCCAGGTGGCAAGCCCAAGTCAATCGTGGTGGACCTGAACGACGTCTTCCAAAGCAAAGATCGGCGGATACGCATCGGCTCCAGCCAACAACTCTACTGGGATCAAGCTTTCATCGCGGTCGATTCTGAGCAAGTCGAATCGACAAGCCAGAGTCTTGAGTTGGAATCCGCCGAGTTACGTTTTCGCGGCTTCAGTCAGCTGATGCCACGAACGATTCACCAACCACATTGGTATAACTATGAAGATGTCAGCCGCCAAGCCAAGTGGCCGGAACTGGAAGGCCCATTCACCCGTTTCGGTTCAGTGCTCGAACAACTTCAAGCCGACGACGACTCGATGATCGTCATGACTTCAGGAGATGAAGTTGTTCTGCGTTTCAAAGTCCCCTCCCAAAAGCTGCCGAACGGATGGGAGCGAAACTTCGTATTGCATTGCACGGGTTGGGATAAAGACGCAGATCTGAATACGATCGCCGGCCAGGGCTCACTTCCACTGCCTTTTATGGCCCAGAAGAGCTACCCTGCCGGGCTTGACCAGGAAAAAGAATCGAGTGAAGTTTGGCGGAAAAATGCGGATAACCTGACACGGGAACGTCAGATTTTCCAATCAGCGGCAGAGTTGTAGTTAGATCATTCGACCTGGATTTTGCTCAGAGTTACGATCAAGCGCAGATCTTCTTTGTTTTGGACTACCACGTGAAGTTACCTTTTACAGCAAGATTACCTCGCCTGTGGCAGCAACTAATGCTGTCTTGCGTCGGTGTAGTTTGTTGCTGCTCAGGTGCGTGGGGTGGATGCCATTACAGCGATGGACCTCGTCAGTTCGTATTCCAAGCGCCTACCGAGGGGCATTTTGTCGAGAACGGCTTGTGGACGCATGGGAAAGTACGCCGCGTATATGAGGACGGCCAGTTCCGCTACTTTGCGGTTCCCGGCAACGAAGTTCCCTGCAACGGTCCACATTGCGGGGCACCGAAAAGCGACAATTCGCTCACTACCACGAGTCGTGGTGCAATCCCACGTCTTGCCGACTGTGTGCCTCTGAGCGAAGAGATAATCTATCTTCAGCGAAGTACTGCGGGTCGCAAGCTCGCGGCCGAACTCGTCCCGCCCTGCCCTTCTTTGGATGGCATTCTCCGGCCACCGCGTTCTTAATTTCGAGTTGTGTTGACGCTTGCGATAGTAACTCTCGAGTAATCCAACACATGCCAGAACAAAAATAGCGTGTAGTCCCGCCGCTAAGCGGAAAGCCACTCCCTCAGAACAGTGGCAGGTACTACAAGCATCGCTGTACCCTTCAGAACGCGATCTAAGCAAGAACATATGAGTTCGTCGACTACAACCAATTCACCAGCGGCCCAACCTAGAAAAAAACCAAAACGCGTCATCAGCAATCGCCTCCGCATCCTGCTGATCACCGTCCTCGGCTTATTCTCGCTCTTGATGGCAAATGGAGTCTATTTGTCTGCCATCACTTGGATACAGTACTTCACCGGCGCCGTCTACGAGGACCTTTTCTATCAGTTCATGTTCTTGGGGCATCTCGTTCTTGGATTGCTGCTGATACTGCCAGTCGTTTTCTTCGGCGGTTTCCACATGGTCGCAGCTTGGAACCGGCGCAATCGTCGAGCGGTAAAGATAGGCTACGCTCTTTTTGCCGTGGCTTTGGTGATCTTGATCTCAGGAGTTCTCCTCACCCGCAGCTTCGGGTTCGACCTGAAACAACCTGCAATGCGAAGCCTTGTTTACTGGGCACACATCCTAGGCCCGATAGCAGCGATTTGGCTCTACTGGCTGCACCGCTTGGTCGGTCCGCGCATCAAGTGGTATGTAGCTCAGCGTATCGGCATCGCCACCGCCGCACTCGTTGGCTTGATGGTGTTCGTACAATTGCAAGATCCACGCGATTGGAATCAAGCTGGACCGAAGGAGGGCGCTAAGTACTTTGAACCTTCACTAGCACGAACGTCGACCGGCAACTTCATTCCTGCCGAATCCTTGCAGAATGACCAGTACTGTATGCGATGCCACTCCGACATCCATAACAACTGGTTTCATAGTGCTCACCACTTCAGTTCCTTCAACAATCCAGCTTATCTCTACTCGGTCCGCGAAACACGCCGCAAAATGTTAGAGCGTGAAGGCACTATTCAACCTTCGCGATGGTGTGCTGGCTGCCACGATCCTGTCCCTTTCTTCTCTGGTGCGTTTGATCAAGAAGATTACGACGACGTCAATCACCCGACCAGCCAAGCAGGAATCACGTGTACTGTCTGCCACGCGATCACGCACGTAAACAGCAATAAAGGCAATGCGGACTACGTCATTGAAGAACCGATTCAGTATCCGTTTACGTTCAGCGATAACACTTTCTTGCAAAAGGTCAACGAGCTGCTTGTGAAAGCCAAGCCCGGTTTCCACAAGAAGACTTTTCTTAAGCCACTGCACAAGTCGGCCGAGTTTTGCAGCACTTGTCACAAAGTCCACTTACCGAAAGAACTCACCGCCTACAAGGATTTCCTGCGCGGACAAAATCACTACGACAGCTATCTTGTTAGCGGCGTTTCCGGCCACGGAGCGAAGAGCTTCTACTATCCTGATCACGCTCAGACGAATTGCAACGGTTGCCACATGCCCGAAGTCCTCTCGTCGGACTTTGGAGCGAAAGAATCCGCCAAGTTGGATGGCCAACTCGCCGTTCACGATCACTTTTTTCCCGGTGCCAACACGGCTCTACCTTACTGGCGTGGTGAAGACGAATGGGTAGAGTACGCCCGCAAGTTGCTGAAAGACGTAACGCGAGTTGACATCTTCGGTATCCGAGAGGGCGGTAAGATCGACGGTGAGTTGATCGCACCTCTGGGCCCCGAATATCCGGTGCTCAAAGTCGGAGAAGACTACCTACTTGAAACCGTCATCCGCACCACGAAACTCGGACACCATCTCACGCAAGGCACGGTCGATTCGAACGAGCTTTGGCTCGAGATTGTCGCCAAGTCCGGTGACCGTGTCCTCGGAATCAGTGGCGGCATGCTGGAAGATGGCAAAGTCGACGAGTGGTCACACTTCGTCAACGTCTTCATGCTTGACCGCAACGGCGAACGCGTCGCGACCCGCAATGCCGAAGATATCTTCACTCCACTCTATAACCACCAGATTCCTCCGGGAGCAGGACAAACCGTTCACTACGGGCTACGGTTACCAGATGATCTAAAGCAGCCAGTCGAAGTCACTTTGAAGCTCAAGTATCGCAAGTTTGATAAGGGCTACATCGACTTCATGAACAAAGCCTATCGCGAAGGCGATCATGACTTTATTGGCCGTGGTCCCGTCGGTTCGTCCAATGAACTGCCAATCACCACAATGGCAGAGGATAGAGTCGTTTTTGATGTACTCATGTCCAATGGCGAAATAGCCTCGGCCCAACGTGAGCAACGGGAAACACCCGTACTTTGGCAGCGATGGAACGACTACGGCATCGGCCTATTGCTCGCTGGCAAATCGCAACTGCGACAAGCGGCCGACGCGTTTCGACAAGTCGAACAGTTGGATCGCGCTGACGGACCAGTCAACTTGGCTCGAGTTCAGTTCTCTGAAGGCGATTTGGATGGAGCAACAGAGTCGCTGAAACGAGCCGCCAAAATGACGCCGCCACCACCGGCCTGGACCTTGGCTTGGCTCAGTGGTGAGGTGAGTCGGCAGCAAGGTTACTTAAAGGATGCCGAAGCTAGCTTCCGCAGCGTGCTTGAGGATCAAACCGCCGAACGCCGCGAACGTGGTTTTGACTTTAGTCTGGACTACCGCATCCGCAATGCACTTGGCCGCACCCTGGTTGACTTGGCGGACGTCGCCTATGACCGCGAGCAGACGGAAGAAGGCGATCGCTTGTGGGGCGAGGCTGAGAAGGAATTCTTGCGCGTACTCGAAACGGACTCCGAGAATTTGGCCGCCCACGGCAACCTGGCTCGGATCTACTCTCGGAATGAAAACGTGGAGAAGGCGGATTACCATCGCGAAATGCAGCTTCGTTACAAACCCGATGACAACGCTGCAGATGTCGCTCGCCCCGCAGCGAGACGTCGTTATCCTGCTGCAGATCACGCCGCGGAATCGCTCGTGATCTACTGGCTGCATCGAGAAGGAGCCCCGGGTTTGCCGCCAGAGGCAGTGCAAGACGAGACAAGCGTTACTGTTCCGCGAGAGTAGCGACCAGCAAATCTTCCCTCCCGCTTGCGGGAGGGTCGGCCAATCAGGGCCGGGGAGGGCGTTACCGCATCCCCTGTGTTCTACTCAACTTCAGACATCTCAGTTCAACAACGCTTACTCATGAACGCTCCAGAAAACCCTGAAGACCAAGACGAGCAAAATGACGAAATCATTGCCTCAGCACTGAAGTACTCTGTCATAGTACTTGTTGCGATCGCCATCTTGGTCGGTACCGGGTTCCTCGTTCGATCGTTTTATGTGGCCGAAGAAATCGTCGAGCAAGAGACGCAAATCACTCTGCCTGAAGAACGAGAAGTTGTCCAGGAAATCCCCTCGATGCCTTTCGTTGATATCACGAAAGAATGCGGTGTGGACTGGATCCACGTAAGCGGGATGGAAGGCGAAAAACTGCTGCCGGAAACCATGGGTGGTGGCATTGCAATCCTCGATTACGACCAAGACGGCGACGAAGATCTACTCTTCGTCGGAGGCAACACCTGGGAATGGTCCGAAGCTCCGAACTCGACCCCCCGTTCTTTGTGCCTTTTCTCCAATGATGGAACAGGCAAATTCACTGACGTCACCGAGCCTGCAGGTCTCAAAGCGAGCTTCTACGGCATGGCCCCAGCTATCGGCGACATCGACAACGACGGCTGGCCAGATTTGTTTGTCACAGCCGTGGGAGAAAACCGGCTCTATCGAAACGAAAAAGGCAAGTTTACTCGCGTAGATGACGCTGGTGGCCTAGCAGGTTCCAAGGATGCTTGGAGTAGCGGCGCTGTCTGGTTCGACTATGACAGAGACGGCTTATTGGACTTGTTCGTCTGTGACTACGTTATCTGGAATCGCGACTTGGACTTGTCGCTAGGCTTTAGCTTGACGGGGTCTGGCCGCGCCTACGGACAGCCTACGGCTTTCAGTGGCACGAACTCGCACCTGTTTCACAACGAAGGCAATGGAGAATTCCGCGAAGTCACCGACAAGATGGGTATCAAAGTCGAAAACCCAAACACCCAAGTGCCTATGGGCAAAGGACTTGGTGTCGCCGCGATCGACATCGATGGAGATGGCTGGCAGGAAATCTTGGTCGCCAACGACACCGTTCAGAACTTCCTGTTTATGAACATGCAAGGCCAGGGGTTTGTCGAAGCCGGTGTGCTACAAGGCGTTGCCTTCGACCGAGACAGTATTGCCACTGGAGCAATGGGCGTCGATTGCAGTTACTTCCGCAACAATGAAACGCTTGCGATTGCCATCGGTAACTTTGCCAACGAGCAGTCTTCGATGTACATGAGCCGTGGTGATGGCGCACCCTTCAATGACCAATCTCTCGTAACTGGATTGGGCCCATTGAGTCGATTGAATCTGACCTTCGGAATTTGCTTTGCCGACTTGGATCTCGACTCGCGGCAAGACATGGTGGCCGCCAATGGACACCTCGAAGAGGAAATCTCTAAAATTCAATCCACACAACAGTACGAACAGCCTCCTCAATTCTTATGGAATGCTGGCTTATCAGGCTCCAGCGAGCTAGTCGCTTGGAAGTCAGAACAACTTGGTATGGATGCCTTTGCAATGATGGTCGGACGAGGATTAGCCTACGGGGACCTCGATGGCGATGGCGACTTGGATCTAGTCTTTGTCGGCAACAGTAGTGCGCCTCGCATCTTGAGAAACGACCAAGATTTAAAAAACAACTGGTTACGTCTGTCTATCCAAGGCACCAAGTCCAACCGTGATGCGATTGGAGCAATCGTCGAAGTCACCACTGGCAAGACAACGCAGCGCCGCATAGTCGCTTCAACACGAAGTTATATCAGTCAGTGCGAAGCCGCTCTCACTTTTGGCCTCGGAGCCGCCACCCGAGTCGACTCCATTCAAGTTACTTGGCCCAGCGGTTTGCAGGAAACTTTTTCGGCTGAGGTCAATCAATTGACAGAATTGGTGGAAGGAAAAGGAAGACAGAGCAATTAACGCGTCAGTGTCAGACTCGGTTATTGACTCTAAGTTTCTCCGAATCCCCGAATCAAGCTTGCCCCCGCAAGAATCAAGCACGAAGCAAACAACCGGCAAAACACAATTATTCCTGTCACATTTGCCTGCGTGTATCCTACAAAGACTCCTGTTATTCCCACTATTACATCTACCAGGCCAACAAACCCGACTCCCCATGGTTATGGCCGGCGAAGCAGTCCTGCAATTCCGCACGGAAACACGCGTGATGACAAACAATCACACACGACAACTCTTAGCACCGATATATCTCCCATATAGATCGAGGGGTATCTTTGCCCCGAACCACTACCGCAACCGAATCTAGCTCTAGACCTTCAAAACAACCCAGAACAATGAAATCACTTACTAGAGCGGCTGCGGTCATCGCCAGTCCACCTACTAGAATTGCCGTTGCAACTAGCCGAATCGAAGTCCGATTGGCGCCGAGCCTAGTCGCAAAGTAGGAGAGTGAAGTTCCCAAAACAAGCATTAGCCCGAGGGCACTTCCGCATACCAAACGATTGATCATTTGTAACGCTGCGACCTCTTTGACATATTCCTCAAACGAGGATAGCAATGTTCTACCTGTTCAACCTAGCCTATACGGCTCGCGCATCTCAACGGCGAGAAGCAGCTGGCTTGCCTCGTCGTCACCTACGATTTGCTGTTTCTTACCGTCCCAGAAAATCTCTCGCCTGAGCTGCTGAGATACATAACCAAGCAATCCCGGAGTGATGGATCGCAGCGTAACGTCAGGAGGCGAAACACATCTGTTTCGCGAGCGAATGCAGTCCAAGAAGTTCTGCATGTGATCATTGGAAACATAGACGTTCTCCGGTCCGGCATCGAAACCTCGCCTCTTCCACTCAGGATTTGAAGCTGTGATTCGTCCTCGAGTCACATGCAGCCATCCATCTTCGCCAATCCACTTCGTACCTACCTTGCTCTGCGACGAAATGACCGATTCGATACTGCGAGCATGCGTACAGCGGATTTCATACTGATGCGGAGTGTCATAGACTTCCGTTTCCGGGAACCGCCAATTGACAGCTTCGACCGTCCGCGGCCCCGATGCGTCTTCACCGATGGACCACTGCGCAATGTCGTTATGGTGGCCGATCCAATCCATCAGCACGCCTCCGCCAAAGACTCTTGAACCACGCCACCAACGGTGATGTCTGGCTCGCATATAAGGCAACTTCTTGGCGGGACCGCACCAGATATCATCGTCCGAGCCATCCGGAGTTTTCTCGATCTTAGAATCCCCCATTGGCTTGGCATACCCCGGGGGCAAGCCCACTTCTATCCTCTGGATTTGGCCCAACAATCCATTGCGGACAACCTCTGTAGCTTGACGAAATAATCGATCCGATCTCTGCTGTGAACCGGTTTGAAAAACAGCTTTATTCCGCTCCACAGCCTCGCAAATCTTAAGACCTTCAGTAAAGCTATGAGCCACTGGCTTTTCACAGTAAACATCCTTGCCGCTATCCATCGCTTCGATCGCGCACAAGGCATGCCAGTGATCCGGCGTCGCTACCACTACAGCATCGACATCCGATCTCGCACAGAATTCACGATAGTCCTCGCAGACAAAGACCCCATCAGCGGAACCATAAGCTTTCTTGATCGTGTCCACGGCTCCTTGCCGCCCCATCGCCCTGCCCGTTCCCCAAGGGTTGTCACGATAGTGCAAATCTTGGACATCACAAACTGCGGTGACTTGTACGTCTTTGCGTTTTAGGAGATCATCGAGCAAGTACATGCCACGGCCGCCAAGTCCGATGACTCCAACTTGAAGCTTCGAATTGGCTGTGCTAGCCGAAGCAGAACGAATGGAAAGCGACGAAGTCGCCAGTGCTACTGTCGAGACCTGGATAGCCCTGCGGCGTTGTATTTGATTTGACAAGAATTCTCTCCTAGCATAGGTCACAGTATTGTAGCAGCACGACGTACACGCTCTCCATTTTTCAGCAGCAGTTGTCAGTCATGTCCCACATACTTAACCTTGACCAAATAGTTTTCGCGGTTTCGACCACGGAGTGTTCGCTGAAGCCATGAGAAACATACGCTTTGTGACTAATCATCATTATTGCGGTTGCCGAGCGATCGCGCGTCCCCGGACGCTTGAGCTCATCCTTACTTCCGATCAAGCGTAATGCGCAACTCGAACCTCGTCGAGGAATTGAACGACGAGCGGCTTGCAGTCAGGGGCTTTGCTTCGGACCTGAGCTCTTACGGTTTGATAAGGAGCATCTCCTGCCTGAAAGACCGCAAATACATCCTTGAACAAACCGCAGCACCCTGGACATGGACCGTACTTTACAGGCGACGATCGATCCCTGCTCTCTCCTAGAAGCATAGAATTATTTATTCGGAAGAACTGAACCGAGACAGGACGAGAGCCATCTGCAGCTAAGATTTCACCAGCCACCATCACTCCGATAGATCCATCAAAATGACCGAAAAAAGTCTTTGGCCATTCGGCTCTCTTCTGTATTCGGCCAAGCCGATGCAGGAGGAAAATCTAAAGGGGCCTCGATTTTATTTCGAGGGTCTTCTCTGCCTTGCCCCCGCAGGCCCGTTTGCAAGCAGACAAGAACTTGTTGTAGTGATCACTCGCTTTTGTCTCAAATTCTTCGATCTGCATCAAAGGCCAACCACAGCCCCGATCGCATCAGCTGGTATGATGGTCGCCGAAGTACATCGATGATTGCGAGACTGATTCGCCGTGTAACTACAAGCTGCAAAACAAGGAGAACACTGGCAAGCCAGTGCCACACATTCAGTCGAATCAATGCATCTGTTGAAGGCTCACCGAACAGGGTCGAAATCCAGCAAATTACCACTGCGGCAACCTATTCGGCTTTGACCAATAAACGCGAGCGAGCAATACGTCCCCTCGATAGCCAGATCGTGGCATCCACTCGCCAACTGTTATCCACGACTCGTCAGGGCTGACGTTAGTAACATCAAAATTACCCATGAGTGCCACTTCATTAGGCGCTTTGTTCCCGTCGCCTACCAGCGGTAATACGACTTGTTCCGTTGACTTGATCAAACACCACTTTTTCAAGTCCACTTTTGCCAACCAGAGCGGTGAACGCCAACGGATTACGTTTGGGTTTGACTGGTCTTTGCGAGTGTAAACTAAGTAGAGCCCTTCGCTGTGTTGCAGCCAATGTTGTTGCGTTGTCGACATATCGAGCGGAGTCCCGTCCTCCCAGCACCATGCCTTCTTTGGCTCCCAGTTCAAGCCATCCTTGCTGACGGTCACATAACCGCGATTATCCTCGGCTCGCAGCGTCATCCAAAACTGATCGCCGTGCTTGACCACGCTTGGCTCCAAGAGCCCCCGACCCACCTTATTGTGTAGCGCGGGACCAACCTCTTTGATGCGTAATTCCGATCCATCAAAACTGCATCGCACCCCTGCCGCCATGCGATTCTCAGCCGCTGGCCCGAAGGTGAAAGACATTTGCACGTCGCCGCTGGGAAGCACATAACGCTGACCGCAGTTGTTGGAGTAGATGAAGGAACCGCGAGGGTCATTCCACTCAAGCGTCTTGCGCCCCGACCAAATTCCGTCCGCACCCCGAATGACATACACCGGATAGCGAGGCAATTGCTCTTTGCGAGCGAAATAGTCGCCTTTGTAGAAGACAACATGCCCGAGCGCGATGACTGAATCGCTTTGAGGATGATACTGCGGTGTCACATCGCAAACAGCGGCTTTTAAACCTGCGTGTCCCGGCATCGGATCGCGTCCGAGTGCAGCGATCGGCTCCGGCTCCGACCACGTTCTCCCTAGATCCTTCGTAATAGCCCAGTGTACTTGCCCAAAGTAGTCCGAGCCTCCGATCTCTTGAAGATTCATTAGCACCATAGGCTTGCCGTCTCGGTCAGGCATCGCACAAGCACGAGGGTGAAACCAAGTACGACTCTTGCCGTCGCGATTCTCCCAGAGCAATTGTTTGGTGATGGCAGCGATCAAGGAACCCGGGACGGCCGAACTTGTTGCAAATTCCTTCACGTTGTCTCTATCATCCGCTGCCGCAACCTCGGCAAGCAAGCCCCGAAGTTTCTCCAATTGCTGGAGTCGCTTCTTTGCTAGGCTGTTGCTTTCGTTTGGGTCTTCGGAGAGGTTGAATAATTCCTGCTTCTCGTCCTTTCCTCTGCCATGAACGACCAGTTTCCAGTCGCCGAATCGTAAAGCTCGAGAACGCCAGATCGGACCAGCAGTATAGATGGGCCGCGGTGCAATCGACTGCCCCTCCAGCAATAAACCTCGAACATCCATTCCATCCCATTTGAGATCCTCGCTTGACGCAAAACCTGCAAGTGCACAGAAAGTCGGCATCCAATCGGTAATGTGCACCGGAGCCCCTATCTTCCCAGCTTTAATTCGTCCTGGCCAGGAAACGAGCGTTGGAACACGAGTCCCACCTTCGTACACGCTACCCTTCTGACCTCGCAAAGGAAGGTTGTTACCCGTCGGTCTGCCGCTGGGACAATTGTCGTCGGGATACTTCAAGTCGTTGTTTTCTGCCGTACTGCTACCGTTGTCACTCGTGAAGACAACAAGCGTTTTTTCATACTCCCCGATCTCTTTCAACGTATCGAGAATTCGAGCAACGCTATGATCCAAGTGCATTACAGACGCCGCATAATGCCTCGCGACTTCACCTTCAATATTTTCAGGTACACGCTCGAGCCATTCCTCTGGCTCCTTGAGCGGCAAGTGAACGGCCGTGTAAGGCAAGTACAAAAAGAAAGGTGCATCATTACGAGACTTGAGCCAAGCGATAGCCTCTTCGGTGAGCAGATCAGTCACATGCCCTTGCTCTTCAAGCAGAGGTCGGTTTCGATGCCAAGTGTGGCTGTAGGAACCCTTCTTGTAACGATGAAGCCAAGGGCTGATACCGCCCGCGAGTGCTCCATAGCTGTGATCGAATCCAAAGTGATTAGGGCCCCACTTGGGAAGCGAGCCGAGATGCCATTTTCCGACTAAACAGGTATCGTAGCCCACCGACTTCAGCGCGCGGGGCAGCGTCAACGTATCGGGAGGTAGCGCCGGCGTATTGACTGGGGTCGTCACCCCAAAGCGACTCCAATATCGCCCTGTCAGCAAACCAGCACGTGTTGGACTACATACCGGTGCTACGTAATGCTGCGTGAGCTCGAGCGACCGCTCAGCGATCACGTTCAATTGAGGCGTCTTAGCATTGCCATCATGAAACTCAACGTCAGCCCAGCCCAAATCATCAGCCAAAATAAAAACTATGTTGGGCTTTCTCGCATCATCGGCTCTGCCATTTACTGGCAGCACTATTGAGAGCAAGATCAAGAGAACTGAAAACCGCACCTGCATCATATTGCCCTAGATACTTCTTACAACCGCTCCAAAACTCGGCTGATTGCAAAGCCTACTTTAGCCCCATTGCCTTGCGGAGCACCGGCTCAAACGCATCGGCTTGCCGCATGAAGCCTAGGTCACTGGCGTGCGAACCATCCGTAGCTCCATCACCGTCATCTCCATAGAGCATATCACCCTCGATGTAGTACAAGTCATTGAATCCTGCTGCCAAAAGTCTTTCGTAGGCTTCTCGCAATGCAGCATGATTGGCATCATGATGCTTGTCGCGCTTGGGTAAAATCCAGCTGTTGGTGTTACGACGATCTTCAACCAACACGATGGGAGTACGAGGCTTCTTTTCCCGCATCTGTTTGACCAACGGTACGCATTTCTTGCGAACCATCTCAGCATTCATATTTGGCAGGCAATCGATGACAAACACCGCTGCGTCTAACTCAGTGAGGAAGTCACCCACGGCTGCGTCCATCTTGCCGTTGCCGGAAAAGCCAAGGTTCACCACGTGCATATCAAACCTTCGGCCAAGAATCGCAGTGTGCACCATACCAGGCCGACTGGCGCAAGCACCGTGTGTGATGCTCGTCCCGTAAAACACGATTGTTTTAGGACGCGGCTCAAACTGCTTAAATTTCGAGCCCGGTTTGACTCCGATACTGAGTCTTTGGACTCCGTTGTAGAGCGGCAAATATGCTGCGTACTCACGCGAACCAGGTGCCAGGCCACCGACAACTTTGGTTTTGACTTGCTGCGTGGTCGGCCGAGTGACTTGAACCCACCTCCATCTACCTTCACCGTCTCGAGCGTAAAGGTCAATTCCACTGACACCCGTCGCAGGCATGTGGGACATCGCCAGATTCCGGCTAAGCAACTCGTAGTCGACATGAATTTCCGTCGAATCGGTCTCAAACCGAACCATCATGCCGGCCGCGTGACGGCTCAGATTCCACACATTGCTTGTTACTGTCTTTTGAGCGCTCGCCGGAAAGCGATCAAACCATCTCTCGCGGGCCTGATCTGGCAGGATTCTACCTTCCACCTCGCCCAGCGTTACATCGAACCATAACAAACCATCGGCTGCTTTAGCCCGTTCTGCCATCTCCGGATCAAGCCGGCCGATAGGAGCAGGCTTTTCTTGGGCGTTTACAATTAATGGATGCGTGAGAAGCGATGTATAAAGCAACAAGAATAAGCGCATGGTTTAGATACCTGATTCGTGTTCGATCCAACAGAATCAATGGTACCACATCGCGTCACCTCGAGTGCAGCAGCCACTCGCTAACTGCTACCTGTTAGTTCTGCAGCTCATCTCCGATGCACATATACCCAGCCCAGAGTAGCGGGTGTCGGCCTGTGGTGAGTTGATCCGCTTCGCGGCCAGCTGGCATAAGAGCAGGTTCGTCAGAGACAAGAAAGTCCTTCGGCCAGAGAGCTAACGTGGCTCTACGCCAGGCTGTCGAGCTATCGGACAGCTCGCGCTCTACTAAATAACGCATCAGCAGATTCGCAGTGCTCTTGCCGCCCACCGACCAACGACTCAGCACCGCTGATTTCGTGCCACCCAACATCGCCGCACAGGCAGGCAGAAACAGATCATTGCCGTTCCCGAGCTGCGAGCTGCCAACACTTGTGGTCATCGCTGGCGCGATGAAAGAACGTGGTGTTGCCTGCGGGGTGCGTAACCAACTTCCCAGTGTAGATTGCTTTGACTTTGGAAACGCAATCATCGATCGATCCCAAACGGTAGGAGCGACAGTCGGGTTGGCTGCGACCCAGACTTGGTCTGCGCTCAAACGAAGCCAAGCTGAAGATGGCACTGTAACTTTTTCGCTCAGATTCACACCATATGAGTTTGGTAACACGCCAAGCACTCTTGCGGCGATCTCTTTGTTGTCTTCCGTCTGCTTAGAAAAAATCTTGCCTTGCACTCCAAAGGTCGCTTCTGGCTTTTCAAAGGGAGTACGCGACATTGACATAGAGCCAAGTGTAGGAACATAGCAGATCGAACGATTAGCAATCCAAGGCTGACCGGTCGCATCGGGCAACAGCTCAAAGGGTAGGTACCAGAACCGATCGCAAGGCACGATGATCAAGCGTTTTGTTCCGGCTATCATCTGAGGAATTTGGTTGAGCTGCAAAACATCACGCAACTGCCGAGTCGATTGCTGCCACTTAGCGGTTGCTGCGATTACCTCCGACGGAAGGACTTTGGGAGAGCCATGCAGCCCAATATCTGTCAAAACCTGCCCGAGAATCTTCGTCACGCCCGCTACATTGGCAAGCTGCCAGAAGGCGACTTCGTTTTTTTTGAGTGCCACCGCAAAGATGGCTTGGCTGGTTGGCACGAAAGACAAAACCATTTCACTATGATCAAGGGTCTCTCGCAGGTCGGTCAAGCTCGGTATGCCGGGTGAGATACGCGGCATGGCGCGCCGCCATAAAGCTTGCTGCGCGAGGGCACTCTCGAATGCTTGCGAAGCCCTCTCTAGCTCAGCATATTGTTTTTTCGCATTCGCAGGTAGCTTCCGTTCGTCCAGAGGCAGTGGACCTGCCTTCAGCGAACGCTTCAGGGCCCGTATTCGATCTCGAACCGCTAGCAGATTCGGAAACTCTTGCGTCGCACGCTGCAACAAAGGCGTCATCTGTTGCCCCAGCACGGCAGGCGGGGTCTCAAATGCTTCACGCCACGCGAGCAGACGGCCGCCAAGCGGCAGTGCTTCATACAGTCGCTGACGCTGCAAGCGATCCATCCGAAGCAGCATTTCGGGTTCGTCTCCTCGAAGCTGAGCCATCTCCAGATGTCGTTCAAAGGCTGGAATGCTCGCCGTGGTAGTCCCCGCCAAAGTCTTTAGCGGCTGATTTAACCACTGCTCAGGCCCTGGCTCGGCGAGCAGTTTCGTCAGCAGATCTTCGGCAGCGATCGTTGTAAGTTTATTATCTGCCAGTAGCCCTAAAGTCATTTGAATCTGAAAGACTGCTTCAACGGCTGAACCTGACTGAGCATCTCCCCGCATCAGTGCCAACGCTTGTTCGAGACTTTGGAATCCTGCTGCAGATCGATCTTGCGAGAATGCAGCGAGAGCGCTGTTGTAGGCGAGCTGAGCTTGAACTCGCGGCAGGATGACATCGCGCGGACGCATCGCATTTGCTGCCTGACCTGACAGTTGATCCGACAAGCTAGGATTCTTAGCGTATAGAGCTAGCTCTGATGCGCCAGCATATCCAGTGACAAACGCCAGCAAACTACGCTTGTTGCACCAAACGCTCGCCCGTTGCAATGAGTGCAACATCTGAGCTTGCCGAGTAGCACAAGCAAGCGAGGCGAGCCGTTCCAAGGAAATTGCCAATTCCGCATGCTGCTCAAAGAAGGCTGAGAAAAGAGTAGCGTCCTGCAGAGCTTGAATTGCATTCTGGTAGTTACCTTCTTTGGCTTGCAGTTCTGAAAGTGCTATGAGAGCAAGAGGCGACATGAAGTAATCAAACTGGTCCGCGATCAGAACACCTTGGCGTAGTCGCAGTGGTGCATCGGCGTTCGCAGCGGAAGAAAGCTGACTGATGCCGGACAGAACTGTCCATGCGGAATGCACCCAAGGAGCCGGAGTGCGAGGCACCTGCTGGAAGTACTGGACCAGGGGCTCAGCCAAGGGGGAGTGTTGAGCAAGCGGCCCAAAGATCTCCCAACGGCGTAACATTGCGACGCCAATCGTTCGCATGACTTCAGTAGCATCGAGGCGAGACACAAGACTTACCGGTGCAACAGATGCACCATTACCGCCAGGTATCGGCTCGGCGCGAGTCGGATCAATGGCAATCTGAATGGCTTCAGGAACGGTAACAGATCTCGACGGTCGCGAGCGAGTAAACCAATCGATGCCTTTCGCTTGTCCTTCCAAAAATGGCAACTGCTCAACACCATAGTCAAGCTCGTTCACCCAGTTTTGGTTGTTCAAGACGAGCATCAAGGCTGCATCGTACTGTTCCAGTGCAGCGGGCAAGTACCCTTGCTGGTAGAGGCACTCGCCAAGCATGACCAGAGGCGGAACACTATCAACCCAACGCTGCTCACCAACCTTACGAGCACGCTGAACTGCGACGCGGAATCCTTCGGCAGCCTCGTTGAGTCGACCTGCTCCGTAAAGCTCCTTGGCAACGTAGTACTCGGCGCGAGGAAGTTCACTAAAGGCCTGGGCAAAAAGAACGCTGGTTGGCAACGTCACTGCTAGCACAATAAAGCGCGGCAACAAGAAGATCGATCGCTTGACCATCGTCATCGCGTATGCAGAAAGACAGGCTACTGATCGGTGTACGCCCATGAGTCCAAACCTCGTCTATGTCTCTTGGAGAAGCATGCTGGCGAGGGATGGTGATCCGAGTAGTCGAATGAAAACGCTTACTCCCACCACTAAACGAAGCCTTCACCTGCGCTTCCAAACTCCAGCTCACAGAGCTAGTTTAAACCTTTAGCCAGCATTTTTACTGATTTTCTAGTAGGAATGGATCAGGATTGGAGGCAAAAATGCTCCAAATCCATTGGATCTTCGACATAGCAATACCGATAGAACCAGTACAGCTTATTGCGGGAGGGAACCCGCTGAGGTTGCGTCTGTACTCATGACGACCAGGAGAGAACCAATGAAAAAGAAGCAATCGCAAGCTAAGCGGTATGCCTTTCTAGGACTTCTGCTAGCTGGAGCTATTGCACCATCCATTGGTTGCCAAACCTCCATCGCTGGCCAAACCTTGCCAAGTGGGTACTACTTGTACGACGACGTACAGTACTTCCCTGTCGGACCAGAGAACAAGATCTCTAACGAGACCGCCGCTCTGGCCAAGGCGCAGGCCGAAGCACGAAACTAAGCAGAAAAACTCACGTGGCGGCGGTAAGGAAGCCAGACCGACACGTTGACGTTCCGCTCCAAAATGATGGTGACTTGTGGTCTGCTGACCATTGGTCACCTTCATTCTTGCGCTATTAATACGTCGAGCGTTCCCGCGATCTGTTGGTTTTATAAGCCACATCGCGTGAGACGCGGGCATCTAACTGCGGATTCATCGTGGGGGCGCGGGGGCAGTGCACATCAAAAGATCTGCCCGAGTTCAAGAATTCGTCTCGGTCTCGTGCTCAAAACGTGAATCCCAGTGCAGGTTTAGTTTTGCGAGCGCTTCGTCCATTTCCAGCGCAGCCCAGCCTCGGTGATCCAGTTCCAAAATCCCCAGCTCCGCCAAAGTGCGCGCGGTGCGAGGCACATCGAAATCGATGTCCAGGCCACTAACCTCATGCAAGATTTTCTCACACTCTATGTCGATTGTTTCCAAACTCGCTGGTTCGCCCCTGAGAACAAAAACCGCCACAAAGTAAGCTAAAATCGCTTCGCCGGCTTCCTGCTGCTCACCCTCTTCAAGCAGACGCAAAAGCACGCCAAGGTTGTTGTCCAAGTTCTGGTAGTAGAGACTCTGCGTCATGTTCAACATGTACTTTTGCTGCGTCGCACTACGATAAGTAAACATTGACTTGAGTCCGAAACCGATGGCAAAGACGGCAAATACGATCAGTGCCAGAGATTTGAAGACCCCGAACAATGCGAGCAACATGACGTTCCGAATGAATCGCCAGAAGGTTACAGCGAATGCATAGATACTGGGCACGACAATCTTGGAATGATCAAGCCAAGTCATTTTGATTCCGGTTGCAGGCAACATCATATCGATATCTTGCCTGGGCACATTCTTGAACATCCGAAGGTAGACGCGCTGAGGATCAAACTCGCTGCTCTTGGCCTCATCTATCACGCGAAATACGACAACAAGTCGCTGGTAGAGCGGTACTTTGACATCCTCGAGTCGAAAGAACTTTCGCCAGTTTCTATAGGCTCGTTTGCTGACGACGAGCCCTCGGCCATATACCTCGAGCTTACGTAAGCTACTGAAACGAACACGCATCCGCACGCCCCAATTGCTGGCGGCTTTCAGTGCCTCTTGGATGTCCCTTGGACTTAGCTTGTGATAGTTTGCACGCTCCAATGCATCACGAGTGTCTTCTAGTAGAATATCGACCTGGCGATTTCGTTCGGCTCCGAAGGGAACGCTTCTCAGCAGCCGGTCGCGATCGGGATCAAGTGCTGCGTAAGTAAAGGTAGTTCGCTCGTGCTTGTAGCGATAACGATGATGTAACAAGGACAGTACGAGTGTTGATAGCTGCCGGAAGTGCTCCTGATGCTCTTCGCCGATTGCGGGATGCAGCAACAGGTATTCCACCACGTCGCAGGTGTGCATTGGTAGAAAATTCTCTCGCGAACCTTCCGGTTGTACGAGACTCGTATTTCCATCCAGATGCAGCATGTATTGAACTCAAATTGATTTGGGGTCTACTGAATAAGTAGGCAGATTTAGGCGAACGGCAGAAGAGCCTTTGCCAACAAAGAACCTACTTACCCAAGAAATGCTGCTTCGCATCTGACCAAGGCTGTTAAATTCCGACTCGCCTTCCGCATCTGCACCCACCATACAATGTCACCCTCAGGATAAAACGGAAATGGAGCAGAATAAAGGGCAACAGGCTAGCTCAAACTGGGCGCATCCAATTCGAGCCGTCGCCTTTGACATGGATGGGCTGCTAGTCAACACCGAGACGCTTTACTCCGAAGCAGGCGACGCGATCCTGCAACGTCGTGGACACCGGTTCACCGCTGAACTCAAGGACAAAATGATGGGATTGCCCGCGGGCCAAGCCTATCAGGTAATGCTTGATCATACCGGCTTGAACGAAAGTATCGAAACTCTGCAGGCTGAGACGATCGAGGTGTTTCAAAAGTTACTACCCGAGCGGCTCGAGCTAATGCCGGGAGTACCTGCGTTACTGGAACTTCTCGATGAGCGAAAAATGCCACGCTGCGTGGCAACGAGTAGCACCCATGAATTTGCTGCTGAAGTGCTTGAACGAATGAGCCTTGGAACGCGTTTTGATTTCGTGCTGACCTCGGAAGACGTTGACAATGGCAAACCAGCACCGGACATCTACTTGCTTGCTGCTGAGCGTCTAGGAGTTCACTCGCGCGAGATGCTCGTCCTGGAAGACAGCCAACATGGCTCACGAGCTGGAATTGCGTCGGGTGCTTGTACGATTGGCGTCCCCAGCGAACACAGCGATTCGCATGACTTTAGTGGCTGCCAATTCGTTGCCAACACACTCAAGGACCCGAGAATCAAACAGTTGCTAGATTCGACTATGAGCTAGAGGGGCTGCCCCTGGAGGCGAAATCACGCTGGCGACTTCTTGCTAGTTCGGTACATAAAAAAAGCCGGGCTAACAGCCACGGCTTTTCTTTTTTCGCTGAACTCGCCTATACCTAGTCGTCTTGCAGCGAGATGAGAATCTGAATCACATACCACAGCATCAGAGCGAGCGAGGCAAACAGAGCCAAGGAAGCTGCCACATGCTGGTTAGTGGAGTAGTGACGCATGACGTTCGAGGTGTCATACAAGATGTAGCCAGCTGCCAGTAGAACCATAGCCGCAGCAAACCAGATGCCTAGACTAAAGCCCATGATCATGGAAGCCACGATCGCCCCGAGCGCCAGCAGACCTCCCAGCCAGAGGAATTTACCCAGGCCGGAAAAATCGGTTCCAGTGATGAAGCAGATTGCGGTCAAACCGGCAAAGACAATACCAGTGATGATGCCCGCATTCATCGGAATGCTCGGATCGACGCGGGTCGCAAATGCCATCAGCGGAAGAAAGATGACGGCTTCAGCCACGACGTAGAGTCCCAAACCTGCGTATTGCATGCCTTGACTGGCAGAGCTACTGGCCCAATAGCGAGCGATGCTGCTCACGACCATAAAGCCACCTAGGAAGAGCAGCCATCCCCAACCACCAAGCATGCCGCCGATCATCGGAAGAAGTTTTTCAGCCGGGAACAAGGAAAGCAGAATTGCCTCCAACACGACGAAAGCAATAACGGCTCCGCCCAGGTGAGCGTAGGTGCGTTGGATGAACGCAGACCGTTCCGATTGATCTGCCAGTGCTGCAACGCGCACATCAGTGGAAGAATACGTATTTCCAAATTCCATGCTTATTCCTTTCAAAGGACGAGTTCGTTTGATTGTGCCTCAGGTGACCGAATCCAGTTGGCTCAGGCATGCAACTCGCAAATGCAGTTGGTTGCCCTAGGCGTGGCCGCCGTTTTTTTTTGGCTCGAAACGGGTCGGCCCGGGGATACTCCAAGGCTGTGTTCTCCAAGGGGTATTCTCATTCGCCCAACCGTGATTAGGCTCGCGTCAGGAAAACCGGACAAAAGATGCGTTTTTCACTGAGTAGGAGAATACTATTTTGGGGAGGTAGCGTCGCGGAAGTCAATGAATGTTTCCCTATATTTGGCCCTCTGTCCAAGGATGCACCGCCAAAAACTAGCGTTTTGCTTTTCCCCCGCTCACCCAAGCTTTGCAGGCTGAAAATTCCTGCGCGCTAGACGCTTTCCGGAATCGAGCCTACGACAGTTGCCATGGTTCGCTTGGGGCGTGTTCCAGAAAAAAAGCGAGGCCTGAATAGGCCTCGCTTCTTGCTTTGCTCTGTTTCCCGGCTCAGGTTAGCAAGCCGAAAACTGAAGTGCTTAGACCATGTCCTTAAGCTTCTTCAGAGGTCGTACTTTGACCTGAATCGACGCTGGCTTGGGAGCAGCCCAAATCATTTCGCCGGTCGCAGGATTTCGGACTTGTCGCTTTGGTTGAGCGGGCTTGTCGACAGCCACGATCTTACAAAGATTGGGAATTTGGAAGACACCAGGACCGCGTTTGCCAATGTTTGCCGCAATTTCGTCGCTCAATGCATCAAAGAACTCGGCTACTTGCTTCTTGGTCAATCCAGTTCGTTCGGCCATGCTATTGAAGATCTCAGTCTTCGTAGCAGGCTTCTTTTTCGCAGCGGCTTTCGCCATTCTCGCAATCCCTTTCAAAATGAAAAACGGGTGGGGGAGGTAAACCTTAGACGAGCGGCAGAAGGCTCTCACCAAAGGCAAGTTTGTTCCCGCCACATACTGTCGCCTAAGGCGATAAGCGGGCAGGTAAGATCCAAGCCGCCGTTCGCCTGTCGCAGACGATTTAAAGACCCTAGGTCGCAAATTTCAACAGGTAATCAATGCAAAAGAGCTTATTTTCCTTGGTTTTGAGCAAATTTGGCCAAAAACAAGCCGTTTTTGCGTTGCATCAAGGCTTGCGGCAGTGCATTTGACCCGTGTTTTGACTGCCCAAACGCGGATTTGGATGGCTTTGAATCGGGCGAAAAGGAGCTTGAAATTCCGAGTCACCACTGGAGTTACGAGCTGGCCAAGGGGCGTCGCATACGACGAGCCGCATCGGTCGGCGTCGTGTCCGCTTGAGCTTCCGGCTGAATCGTCGACTTGAGTGAGGCGGGAGCTTCACCTTCGCCCGAAGCGCCACCAGTTGCCGCTACTCCAGCGTCTGTCGGCGTCCCTGGAATACGCAGCAAGCGGAAATCGGACTCGCGGCCCGCCTCGTAGGCCCTCGTTGATGCGTCCGCCAAGTTGAGACTGCCCTGCAGATTGTTGCTGCCAGCATCTACTCCGGTAATACTCAGTGTGTCATCCGCCAGATTGACATCCAGAGTTGTCAGTTCTGACCAAGCGCCACGAGCAGACACCCAAGCTGGCGTGCCATCATCGGCCACAGCCACAGTCAGAACATCGACGATCGTGGATCCGAGGAAATCGCGAATACCAAAAAACTGAGGACGCAGTGACGCGTTGACTTGCAGGTTTTGCACTGCGTCGCCATCTGTTGCCGCTGAATTGATATCAATCGTCTGCCCCGCATCATCCAGAAATGGCAGTGGATCGCGCCGTAGCTGGTATTGTCCGGGTGCAAGAGAATCAAAACTGTAGCCCCCGGTGTGAGAAACTACTTCAGTGCGATTGATGCTTTCCCCCAAATCATCGGTGCCAGTTAGCGATACTGCAAAACGAGAGAATGCAAGACTATCCAGTTGCGAATTCTCTACCTGTCCGCTAATCGCCCGCGGCACGAAGTTAGCAACAGTGACCGTAACGGTCGCAATAGAAGTCAACGTTCCATCACTCACTGTGTAATCGAAGGTGACTATTCCTTCGAAGTCACTGGATGGCGGCGAGAAATCGATGCTTTGGTTGTCGCTGGCAATGGCGACCGTACCGCTAGACGGCTGAGTGACGCTGGTGATCGTTAAACTATCATCCGTATCCGGATCTGAATCATTAGCTAGCACAGCGATATTGCTGGAAGCTTGACTCGAAATCACCGTAGAAGTGTCCGCGACAGCCATAGGAGCATCGTTCACCGGATTCACCGAGAAAGTGACCAATCCAGTAGCTTCCGCACCTCCGCTATCTCGAATAGTGTAAGTCAGGATCTCCAAGCCGCTAAAGTTCTGGGCTGGCTGGTAGGTGACATTCGTTCCACCGCCAGAAACCTGGAAGACACTTCCATTCTGCGAAGTACCAACGGCCGAGATAGACAAGGTCTCAGTTGGGTCATCAGTGGTGTCATTCGACAGTAAGTCGAAGGTTGCAGCAAATGCATCTTCTTCGACTGTAAAGCTGTCGTTCATCGCGATCGGTGGCGGATTTGCCACTTCGACGTTCGCATTCACCGTTGCCGTTGCCGTTCCACCATTGCCGTCACTGATGGTGTAAGTAAACGTTTCCGTGCCTCGGAAATCAGGACGTGGAGTGTAGCTAACGTTCGATCCAGAAGAGCCAATCAGGATGGTTCCGCCTGCCGAGCCGGTTCCAACAGCCGAAACGGTGAGCGTTTCTTGGCTGGAGTCTACACCCGAGTTATCGTTGGCGAGCACATCAAAGATATTTAGCGAGCTGTTCTCAGAAACATTGAAGGAATCACCGATCGCAACCGGCGGATCATTTACGGCAGTGATCTGAATTGTCACCGTCGCCTCACCTTGAATACCAGCTTGATTCTCTACGGTGTAGGTGAAGATTTCCGCGCCGTTGAAATTGGCAGCCGGAGTGTAAAGCACGGATTGACTATCGCTCGAAATCGAAACCGCTCCGCCACCAGTCGGCGTCGAGAGCTCGACGATATTCAGGGTCGAATTGCCGACGTCATCATTACTCTGCACCGCCAAAGTCTGCTGCGCAGCGTCTTCATCAAAGTTGAAAATGTCATCTGCGGGCGCGAAGTCGGCTCCCACCGAGAAGGCCGAACTACCGAACTCGATACGATCCAAAGGGACAGTTGGATTGGAGTCAAAGGTCAGAGTATCAGACTGAGGCGTTTCGTCAGCTGGATTGAGCTCCAATCCAGCATTGCCGATTGCGATGGCCCGAAATGCAACCTCAACGAGCCCTTGGATACTGCCATCGGAAGGTTGGGTTGAAGTCGTAAAGGCTCCGAGTTCATCAATCACTCCTGCCGTAGTAATGTCGCCTCGAACCCCGTTCTCAAAAGGCGCGATGCCGGTAATGGGGTTTGTTCCGATGGGCTCGATCACCGATGAGTTGTATTGCAAGTCAGCAAAGGCAGCAAAGAGACCGGAAGCGGTTACTCCGCGCAAATCCTGAACTGTAATTAGAACTCGAAACTCCGTTCCGACATCCACCGTCGTCAAAGGATTACCGCCGGCATCCACAACTTGTAGATCGATCGCAACAATCGGATCGATGACAACGTTTACTGTGAATTGCTGGTTGGTGGAGTTCCCCGCAGCATCCTGCATGATAACGGAGAAGGACTGATCACCAACCTGAGCCGCGGTCGGAGTCCAGTCTAGCTGACCTGTTGTCGCATTAAGTGTCATCCCATCGGGTGCACCGGAAAGCTGATAAGTCAGTCCTTGCCCTTCTTCCGAGCCTTCGATATTGACGGAAATCGGGCGATCTGCCACGCCGGAAACAGGAATAACTCCAGTGCCAATTTCGCTCGGCCCGGTTCGATCCAACACTACATTGAGCGTCGGTGACAATTCACTCACGCTAGTGCCTTGTGTTTGCCGAGCCGCAAATGCAATGGTTCCTTCTCCCAAGGCAACGGCATTGGTCACAGTGACCGCTGTCGTGGCCCCAGCCGCGGTTGCGCTGCCCACAACATTTCCTCCAACAACAATCTCCACAGTTGCACCACTGACGGTGCCTGTGACATCAAAGACCAATCCGGCTAGGTTGGTAATGTTGTCGGTGGTGTTCACACCTGAGTCGCTTGCAGCCTGCAAGTCTATCGCAGTGGGTGCAGCGTTTCCTTGCACGACATTCAGCGTCACAACCTGGTTATCATCCGGACTCGACGTCGTGGCTGCGTTGGTCTGGCGTACCGAAGCGGAGAATTGCAACTGCCCTGTAAAGTCTTGCGGTGGCGTTACGGTGACTCGGCCCGTATTTTGAGCGACTTGCAGGCCAAAGCTTAGCTGACCGTTGATCGGGCTCACTTGATAGAGGACGGTATCGCCTTCTTTGTCTTGCGAAGTCAGATCAAACTCAACAGGCGTGTTGGCCTGGGTTTCCAAAATGGCAATGTCATCCAGGAATGGAGCTCCGTTTGTCGTGTCGGTAATCACACCAGCTTGGAATTGCTGAGACGAACTGTTGCCATCGGAGTCTGTAACAACCACTGTAATCGTAGCGATACCAGTTCCAGTGCCAGTGGGCCGCAATACGATGGTGCCATTCTCCGTATCGTTGAAGATGGTGGCCGAGTTAATAGTAACCGTGTTGGTCGGCCGTCCGCCCGATGCAGTCTCCGTGCCGCTGATCGCCTCGCGATTATCCTCCCCTTCAATCAGAACACCGAACACAGAGTGATTGAAATCCAGATGGCGTTGCTGACCTTCAGTGATAAAGAACTGCGAGTCGTTGGTGTCGTCCGTGCTCTTAGCGTAAGACAAAATCCCGGTGCTGTTATGCTGCAGATCCAGGTGGAACTGATCATCAAAGTCGCCTAGGCTTGAGCCGCCGGTTCCAGTGCCAAGTGGATCACCTCCTTGAATCACGAAGCCGTCGATGACTCGGTGGAAAATGATCCCATCGTAAAATCCGTCCTGCGCAAGCTCGATGACTCGGCCCGATGGTCGAGGGGCTCGTTGCTCGAAGAGTTCGAAGACCATGTCTCCGTAACCCTGAACATCAAACCGTACACTACGATTGCCCTGCAATACATCGGCTTGTATCAAAGAGGGATCACTCGAGGTGACAGTGATCGTGAGTGGGTCGCCATCTGGATCATAGGCGTCGACCGGGACATGCAACGGAGCACGTTGTTCTACCTGCACGTCTGGCAAGGTATCAAACGTCGGAGTCTCCGTTAGCGTGATCGCTACGCCTGTGCGGGTAGCCAATTCCTGGAGGGTCAATACACCTTCTGCCCGAGTATTGTCAGGGAACTGCCAAGTAGGGAATACGTTGATGTTTTCATCAATCCCAAGTTGATTCAAACTGCGATCAGGATTGGTGACTTCCTCAAACGGAAGGAATTTACCGCCGTCTTCAAAGAGTTCTTTTTGCTCGGTACATGCCGAACACCAACCTGCACCAAAAAAGCGAGAGCCGGAATCTCGAATTGCCTGAGCGAAGGCTACCAAATCTTGCTGTGGCTCACCTTCTCCGTTTAGCTCCCCTTCAGCTTCGACGCTTAATTCGTTCGTGCTGGCTGCCGACTCAGAAATAACTGCCGTTGGAACTTCCGGGCTCACGACGACCTGAGTTTGCGCTACGAACGGTGCAGGACTTGTTTCTTCGATACGATTTTCAAACGATGAACCGAGCAAAGCCATAAAGGCATCACTGGCAAGCAACTGTCGCTGCTCCAACGGCTCTATGCTAATCCTGCGCTTGTTTGCCTCAGTAGCACGTCTCCCAGAAAAAATGCTACGCAACCACTGGGTCAGTCGGCGTCGTTTTTGTCGCAAAGTCATGGCGGGTCTCGAAGTGCTTTCTACTTGTCTAACTCTGAGTTGGACGCTCTGAATACATCGATCTTCCGTTGCGGCATCCAACGTCAAAACATACTGAGCAGTGGGGCCAATACGCTTGACAGTTGCTCCAAGAATCACCTGAGACAGTAATTCGGGCAAAATAGAGTACTACGTATTCGCTTGGTCGGCAGAATTGCGTCCAAATTCCAGCGGAAACGCGCAATTCGCCATCCAGGCAGGCGCGCTGCTGCCGCTGTTTGACAGCATTGGTAAGGATCGATATTAAGTAGACAGAATCCTACTCACGGGCGCCACAGAACTTAAATTTCTTTTTCGCCGCCCGAATAGTTTGCCCTTTTCAACACCTAGTTTCAGCCTTTGCTGGGATGCATCGGGTCGGGCTCAAGTTCCCTGTAGAGAATGCCTGTAACTCCAGAACTAATCCGCCGAGTGCAGAAGGTCGTCTTCGGTCAGCATCCGGAAGCCTTTCTTTCCTAAAACCTCGAGAGCTAAATCGGTGTTATCCACCATCACGCCGACGGCTGGCAGTGCATCTTCTGGCATCAGAAGTGGGTATGCCTGCGCGATATTGACTTCGGCCTGCAGCAAGGCAGAACAGACTTGCAGGAATGGCTGTGGAGTGTCGGGGAGCTCAATTCCGATTAGATCGCTCTCGATGATGGCCAACCCGGCTCGCTCCAGAATCTCGCGGCCCCGCTCGGGATGGCTGACGAGAAATCGCACGAATGCACATTCGGCCGAATCATTGATTGATAAAGCGACAACACGAATGCCAGTGCCTTCAAAGCGTCGAACGACCTCAAGCAATTGGCCAACCCGGTTTTCCAAGAAAACCGTGAACTGTCGAATCGTTGGATAATCACGACCTCGCGCTGTCATGAAGTCAGCGACGGCACCTTCATCCGATCCTGCACTCATCTTCCAAAGTTTCCTTCGTGATTGTTTTCCAGCCTGCAAAGACGACTCTGTTTGAACAGCAGCCAAGAGCCTCGTGCTCTGACCTGCTAAACCAGATATTAGCCAAATCCTGAAGGTCGTTGAACTCAGATTGGGCCACAAACGAGGCGGAACGGCCTAGGAGCCAAGTTGGTTGCCAACCCTTTCACTTCTTTTATCCGACATATTTGTCTTCCGAGAATTGCCAAAAAGTCATGAGAAGGGGTAGATTTGGCCAATTCCCAAGTGGATTCTAATTCTCCGGCTGAATCTACCCTTTACTTCGACTCAAACGCCGCAGGAGGCAAAGTGTCCGTCGATTCCCCGCAACCGTCGTTTAGCATCCAGTTTCGAGTTCACTACCACGAAACAGATGGCCAAGGCAGAGTTCATCACGGTCAGTATTTGAATTACTTCGAGCGCGGCCGAGTCGAATTACTGAGAAGTATGGGCTTTAGCTATCGCGAGTTTGAAGCATCTGGACTTTTCCTTGTCGTCTCCGAGATGCACCTGAACTACCTCGGTGCGGCTGTTTTCGACGACCAGCTCAAGCTCACTACGACGGTTAGCGAAGTTCGCGGAGTGCGTATCCGGCATCGATATGAGATTGAAAAGCTCCCGGAGCCTGCCGATTCGGACACGAGCAATCCCAAGAAGCAGGAAATGAAAAGCGGGCGAATTGTAGAAGGCTACAGCACCATCGCCTGTGTGGACCGAACAGGAAAAGTTCGACCGCTGCCCGATTACCTTCGCAAATTAAAGTAAATGTGACGTCAGGCGTTTCACTTGTATGCGGTGCCAGCCAGTCCGCATAAATGCGGGATAACAAAAGAAGCCCCGGCGGCAAAGCGATAGCACACCGTTTCTACTTCGCCTGCAACCTTTTTGCGACAGTTTCCGACTCGCGAATCACACGAAGGATATTTCCGTTCATGATTTTGTGGATGTCTGCCTCGCTGTAGCCTCTATCCAATAAGATTTGAGTGATGGCTGGATAAGTTGACACGTCCTCCAGTCCTTTCGGCAGTACACTCACACCGTCGTAGTCGCTTCCAATACCAACGTGATCGACCCCAGCAACTTTGGCGATGTGATCAATGTGATCGACAAGATCGTGAATCGTACCTGGCAAGATCGGCTTCTTCGCTCGAAACGCCGCCATCTCTTTGCGAATCGCTTCCTCGTCGTCACCGTACTTTTCTCTCAATGCACGCCCACGCTCAAACATGTCTTTGGTGTTTTCGGCAGATTCCGCAACGACGAATCCAGAGAAAAAATTGACCATCACAACGCCACCATTCTCGGGCATTTGCTTCAAGATCTCATCGGGCACGTTTCTCGGATGATCCGCTACGCTCCGCGCGGACGAATGCGAAAAAATCACCGGCGCTTCACTAATATCCAAAGCAGCTTGCATGGTTTCAGGCGAGACGTGCGAGATGTCGACTAGCATGCCCAGACGATTCATTTCACGTACGACTTCTTTGCCAAATTCGCTGAGACCGTCACTCTTCGATTCATCGCTGCAAGAATCAGCCCAGTCCAGAGTCTCAGAATGTGTCAAAGTCATGTAGCGGGCTCCCATGTTGAACAGTCGCCGAAGCTTTTCCAGCGAGTTCTCAATCGAATGGCCGCCTTCAACGCCGATTAGGGAGGCAATCTTTTGTTCTGCTCTGGCTTTGAGGATGTCTTCGTAGTTCAAACACAGACGAAAAACGTCAGGATACTTCTCGCACATTGCCTGCACGATCTCAATCTGCTCAATCGTCATCTGATGCGACTTGCCAGAAGCCGCAGTATTCGCCGGCACGTATACGGACCAATACTGCGCGCCAACTCCACCTGCCCGCAGTCGAGAGATATCGGTGTGCATCTCGGGTTGGTCTTTGGAGATGTCAATAACCTCGAAGGATCGTGAACCGTCGCTGCGGATCACCCAAGGCAAATCATTGTGGCCATCAAACACATAACTTTGCCGGTGCACCTGCTTGGCTTTATCCGATACTTGGATCATCTCAGCGCGGTTTTCCTGAGCCCAAGTAGTCGCCAGGAGGCATTGCTGAATCACTCCAAGAATGCAGAAAGAAGCCCCAAAACCAATTCCGCCGTTCCCGGGAATATATTTCATCTGCCGCGGTCCTCGTTTTAAGGGATGCAATTTGATTTCTCATTGGAAAGTCGCCAGAATTGTTAGCTGTTTACTTTACACGGAAACCGGCGAACATGTCAGCAACTTGCGGTTCGATACTTTGAAGCACTCGCATGGATGCGAAAACCATTGAGTGCGTGCCCGATCTTTCTTTCCGCTCTAGAAGCCAAGAAAGCGGCTAGTATTCCGCGAGGCACCTGTGCGCCGGGACATTTTTCGGATTGAATCTATTGTTGTTAAAGCGATGTACTGCTGCATCAAGTCACCTTCATAAAAATTGCTCCTTAAAAACGCGTCAGCCCCGCAGGATGCCACAACCGGTCCGTTTTCGACGGAAGCCTAAAGTCAATTAACCTCATCTCAAGCTACCTCATTCGAGGCTTTTTCAGCCAACCGCTTCTCGCTTTGCGTTGGAAGTATGCAAAAGGAATCGCATGTCTCAAAATTTCCCGCAAGAATCAGATCAAGAACAGCCAATACGTGCTCGTGTTCCCGATCATGTGGCAGGCGGTGCTTTCAGCACTGGCGTGATTGTGATGACCGCCAACACGGAAGTCATTTTGGACTTCGTGCAGAATCTCGGACGCCCCTATCAGATTGTCGCCCGAGTGGTATTGCCGCATTACGTTTTGCCGCAGCTAGTAGATGCGTTACAAAGAAATATGGATTTGTACCGTAGTCGCTGGGGTGAGTTACCCAATCCTGGAATCCCAAGCGCAACGTCGCAGACCTGGAATGATACTCAAGTCGTATCGCCCGGCAGTCCAATTGCCACACCAGGTAATCCGCTTGCAACATCCGATGCGATCGCGGGTGCGTTTCATTCTGAGCCGACTCCCGAGCAGCATGACACTCCTGGTGGACAAGCTGGCCCCTTAACAGAAGCACCCGGCGGCAGTAGCGTTCCAGGACCTAATGCCCCGGTACAGCAAGAAGCTTCATCGCCCGGCAGCAACTCACGTACTCCCTATGAGCCCAGCCAGGCGGCTGCTCATTCTCCCAACGACCCGGCAGCGAGAAAAGCAACTGCACAAGATATTTACGATGAACTCAAAATTCGTGATGACCTTCTGAGTGGTAGCTATGCCAACGCTGTTATGATCGGACACGGGGCACACGAGTTTAGTTTTGACTTCATCACCAACTTTTATCCTCATTCCAGCGTAAGTTCACGCGTGTTCCTAGCCGCAGGGCAAATCCCGCGCTTGTTCGACAGCCTACGTGGAACTTGGGAGCAACTTCGCGTCAGGTTACCACAAAACGGAATGCCTCCCAATCCTCCGCAGCCACCTAGCAATCCACCCAATGATTTCGACGGTGGGCCCATCGCGTAACCACCTCTGGCACTCAGGCCTCAGGGACAAAAAACTCAACTAGCTCGAGAAGAATTGGACCAAAGGGAAAACATGCGTCTCGTCCTCGCCAGTCAATCGCCTAGGCGTCATCAGCTGCTGCAGGAAGCTGGCTTCGATTTCGAAACCATACTTCCTGGTCCGAACGCCGAGTGTGGTGTCTGCGCGGGAGAATCCACTCCCGAGTTGGTAGCCCGTCTCGCCTTTCAGAAGGCGAAAGATGTTGCCCCTCGTGTAGAAGGTTCGGCGATTATCGTTACATGTGACACCGTCGCCGACATCCAAGGAAGAGTACTTGGCAAGCCTCAAGATCGTGAACACGCAGAAGAAATGATCCGCATGCTCTCCGGACGCAAGCACTCCGTCTACAGCGGCTTATGCGTCCAGCGACTGCCCGGTGGCGATCCACAGATTCAAGTCGAACGCAGCGATTTGTTCATGAAGGAACTGACAGATGAGCAGATTGAGCAGTACCTCGAGAGCGATGACTGGGTTGGCAAGTCGGGAGCCTTCGGATACCAGGACGGACATCCCTGGCTGGAACTCGTTAGCGGCAACGCAGACAACGTCGTTGGCTTGCCCATACCACTGCTGCGTAAACTGCTTGAAAAAATCGGCTACGAATAAATGATCAGCGGATTCATGCAGGCCGCTAACGGTAGCAGTGATGTTTCGGAGGGATCGCCGAAACGAATCAACGCTGCAATCGTCTAACCCGGGCGCCGGCTTGCTAGGTCAGGACTCAAGATTTTCTCTTCCGGCTCGTGCCTGTAGTTGCGATAGTTTGTCTCACTCGACAATTTCAAAGTCGATTTCAGACTTACCAAACTTATGTCCCTGCATGTCTTCGATCACCAGACGCAAGCGATAGCTGCCTGGGGCAATTCGCTTTGGTAGATGGAATCGGTAGGCGATGTAGAAATCTCGCCGCTGCTTGGCACAAGTATCGGTGTCCTCGGGCAACAATTGCTCCATCACTCGCTTGCCATCCTCGTCCACGATTTCGTAGGTACCCTGCAAGCGAGTTTGGAAGCCAGCTGAGACTTTAGTACTAACGAAGTTTTCCAGCTCGCAGTACAACAAAACTTGCTGGTCTCCGCGAAAGCGGCTGGCGCGAAACTTCTTAATCTCCCCAAAGCCATCGATCTCCGTGCAGAAAGCCAGATTCATCAGTTCCAAACTCGCAACCGAGGCCAGCTTTTGAGTTGCGTCACGATGGCTCTTTAGCGCTTTGGACAACTTGTGCCCTACCGATGGATGCCCTTTTGGATCGGTCGCATCGTGAAGTCCCTGGAGAGTCTGACTAACGTATTCTTGTGCGCCCGAATCCAGTCCTTCGATTGGCTTTTTGGCAGATTCCAGGTCACCGAGCGCTAAATGCAAAAACCGCTGCTTTTTCGAGATATCTACCTTGGAATCTGGATCGACTGCAGTAGCCTCCGCCTCTTCGAGCCGCTCGATCAACTCATTGCCAAGCTCTTCAATCTGCAGCTTCTTCTCCTTCGGGCGTAGAGCGTTACTCGCGGTGCCAGACACGCTTCGAAGCTGGTTGACTTTTGATTCTTCACCGGAAGGACGTGCTGTCTGATAGGTATCAAATGGCGTTTCCGCGACAACGATGCCTCCTGCCGGCATCTTCGGGCTCGCCGGTGGCACGCTTCTCAGTGCTGACACCACCGCACCGGCTGCAGCTGCTGATCCTGCCGCAAGCTCGGGTTCATCAGCAAGATCGCTCATACTAAAGTGAACGGCTTCGGTGGCTGCTTTTTCCTCGGCCAACCTCGCTTGTAGTTCCTTGCGACGCTCGATCTCTTGTCGAATACGCTGTTGGGCGTCGCGTTTTCGTTCCGCCAACTCTGCCTCGGAAACCCGTTCTGTCTTTTCAGTCCTGTACCCCTTTAGTCTACTCAGCAACCCAGAATCTCCGAGAGCTTCTTCGATCACTGACTTGGGCGATTTACGCTTGGCTGTCTGGCGATTCTGCGATGTCTTTCGCGTCGTCGGCGAGGGAGTCCCGCGCCGCGGGCCCGCTTTAGCGGGCAGACCTTTGGGCTTGCGTTGCATCTCTTCGTCGACGTCTGTCCTCTCGTTCGCTTTCCCAACCTCTTCATGGGCAAGCAACGAGTTCAGCCCCCTGCCCTTCTTCGTATTGATTTGCCATGGCGTTCGGCATCCCACAAACAAGGTGCAGCATGTGACCAAGCCAGCAAGCTGCATCACAACTCGTGATGATGTCATCCATTGCAAAGTATTCGAAGAGCGCATAGCATTCCTTCCATGGATTGCGTGGCGAACAAAAACAGTTAGGACGGGCACTTTAAAAGAAGCTGCAAAGCGAACGCAAGCGATCTTGAACTTGCAATTCCAACCATTTTGCTAGCAACAAGCGGGGACCAGTTCGATCCAAAGCCCGCAAGCCGCTTCTAAATGCCGCTAAAACAGTTTCAACTGGCCGGAAGTTTTTTCATTGCCTGGTGCGTTAAACAAGTCGCAGCAATGGCGTGGCAGCTCCCGTTGCAGATTGGCGCGATTGCAGAAAACACGGAAAGTATCTTTGATTTGGGTCGCCATAACACCCGATCCCAACATACGCTGTCCCCAGGCAGAGTCGTTGAGTTTCCCGTCGCGCACCTGGCGGACACGCTCCAGTACGCGATCCGTCTGCTCCGGTCGTACACGCTGAAGCCATTCCAAAAACACGGGTTCCACTTCTTGCGGCAAACGCAACATGATGTAGTTCGCACACTTGGCCCCCGCCTTGGATGCCGCGTCCAGCAAACTGGGAATTTCGCTATCCGTCAAACCTGGAACTATTGGAGCCATCATCACTCCGGTTGGGATCCCGGCCTCAGACAATTCCCGTAACGCTCTCAATCGAGCAACAGGAGTACTCGTTCTCGGCTCCATTTCGCGCGCCAATCGCGCATCAAGTGTAGTGATCGACAGATATGCATGCACTAGTCCCAGTTCGGCCAGCTGTAGCAGTAGATCCAAGTCACGAGCCACAAGAGCATTCTTCGTGATGACGCTCACGGGCTGCCGACACTCTAACGCGACTTCCAAACACTGCCGCGTCAGTTTAAACTTCCGTTCGACCGGCTGATAGCAATCTGTGACACCCGAGAACACAATCGGCTCAGGTTGCCAGCTTCGCTTCGCCAAAAAACCGCGGAACAGCTTTGGAGCCTTTTCCTTGACAACGATTTTCGTCTCAAAGTCCAACCCAGCGCTCATTCCAAGATACTGATGACCGACTCGAGCATAGCAGTACGAACATCCGTGGGCACAGCCGCGATAAGGGTTGATGCTGTAACGGAATGGAATGTCGGGCGAACGATTCTCGGTCACAATCGACTGTGAGTCATCTGAGAGGTACTCGACTTGGCGCCGTGAATTGTTTGAATCGGACTCCGCACACCCATCTTCCAAATGTTCGTAGTCTGCTTCAACATGCAGCTTCTCGAAGCGGTTGGGCGGATCAACATGGGAGCCGAATCGCATGCAATCAACTCGCCGAAGCTATCGTAGGATCACTCAATCCGTTTTGTTCGAATCCCCGCATCCTCAACAAACAGGCATCGCATCGCCCACAAGGTTCACCATTTGGACCAGGGTCATAACAACTAATTGTCTTCGAGTAGTCCACCCCCAGTTCCAATCCTCTAGCGATGATTTGCGCCTTAGTCAAATCTATCAGTGGTGTATGCAGCTTTAAAGCTCGACCTGGTGCTTCTACTCCGGCCTTGGTCGCCAAGTTCGCCATCGCCTCGTAAGCCTGTATGTACTCGGGGCGACAATCTGGGTAACCGCTATAGTCGAGCGCGTTGACTCCCAGCCAGATATCTTTGGCACCTCGAGTTTCGGCAAAGGCCAGTGCGAGCGACAAGAACACCGTATTGCGTGCGGGCACGTAGGTAACGGGAATCTCGTCGCTGATTTCATCTGCAGAGTCATGCTTGGGTACATCGATTTCAGCCGTGAGAGCTGAACCGCCAAACTGAGCCAAGTTCATATTAACTACTACGTGCTCAACAACTTTCGCGCTCGCAGCAATTTCTCTGGCACGCTGCAGTTCGAACTGATGTCGCTGACCGTAGTTGAAACTGATCGCGTGAACAGAAAATCCTTCGCTCTGCGCGATTGCTAGCACAGTTGTTGAATCAAGGCCTCCGCTAAGAAGGACTACTGCTGGCCTTTTCTCACTCATCCCTTGTACCTATTCCCCGCCTCAAAGTCGTCAACCTACGCAGGATTTCGAACGCAGGACCCAAGTCTTTAGAATGACGCCAAGCTGCGAGTTCAGCAACGGGTATTCCCAGTTCGCCACGCAACTAGCGAATGAGTCATTCGAAATAAGGCAGTTGTTCTAAAGTCGCGGGGTGGACTCCTTTGAACCAGGCGAAATTACGGTCGATCTTGACTGGAGCGACGATGTTTGCCGCGTTTTGCCCGTAAATTGCGGCCACAATGATCACAACCATCGAAGTGATAAACATCATGACTCCTAAACCGGCTGTGGACCTTTCAATGGCGAGTCCAAGTCCGGCAATCATGAGGACAAGCCCGGCTAGACCAAGTAGCCAGGCGTTGCGAATCTTTCTTCTGCGTTGTGCCCGCCCCTCGGGTGAGAGCGGCACGAATATTTTGATCGACTTACGCAAGAGCACGTAGATCAGGATGTAGAGGAGACCGCCGCAAAGAAACGTCAAGGCCCAGGCAGGATGGAGCCACAGGTAGGTCCGCTTGATTCCCCTTTTGGCTACCAGAGTTCCTGTTTTGACGCAGATGGGTGGTGGACTTGAGCCAACGCGGACGACCATCAAATTGCCTTGCCTCCAGCAACCAGATGCGTCCGAATGCACCATGAGAGGCTCAGCGGCCATCGCGGGCGAGGCGTAAGGATTCTCCTGGCTACTATCAAACTCGTTCACGACACAGCTCCCGGACAAAACCACTTCCGGTGCATACCTTAGGCAACAATATAAAGTCCTGCAACCGCACCCTTCATCGTTGATGCATCGGCCCCTAATGAGCGGATCGCTTTCTTGAGTAAGGCCCAAGCATACAAAGGGCTGCAATCGGTTAATCCAGATCAGTCCGATCTAGATGCCCAGAACGATTGATGGCTCGAATCAGCCTCAACAAGGCGAGAGAACTGATTGCGTAGCCAATCAATCCGAACAGGCTGAGCTTTTCCATTCCCAGCCACCAGGGCTCCAAGAATAAAACGGGCGGAACCTGATATGCCAGCAACAAAGAAGAACCAAGAAAAACGCTGCTGATCAACATACCTAGCACTAGCCGGTTGACCGATGGTCCCAATCCGCGATGCGCTAGATGCACATCCAATCGGCCTTCCTGGATCAACTGCATCACACCAGTAATCTGACTGGGTAGCGTCTCAACCAAGCTTTCCATTTCCAAGTAGATGCGCCGCAAGCGTTTGGCCTGTCGTCTCGGCGACATACTCTTCAGCCACATCTTGCGAAAGAAAGGCGTCATGACTTCCAGCAAGCTGAACTGTGGCGAGAGTTCGTGCAGCGTTCCTTCCAAGTTAATCATCATTTTAATTAACAAGGATGTTTGTGGCGGCAGCGAGATCTGATGACGATGCATGATGTCCGTCACATCTCTTAACGCACCACTCAAATCGAAACTCTCTAACGGCTGGGAGCCATAAGTAGCCACAAGATCTGCGACGTCGATCGATAAAATACTTTCGTCCAAGCGAGGCGGAGTCTTTCCGACTCGTTTAATCAGGGTCGTCAGTAGCGATGCATCACGAGATGCGACGGCAAGCAACATTTCTTGGATGGCTTCGCGTAATCGATCGTCAATTCGCCCCACCATGCCAAAATCAAGCAAGCCCAGCTGATCACCGCCCACCACCAACACATTGCCTGGATGTGGATCTGCATGGTACACGCCCTGCATAAAGATCATCTCAACGTAAACTTCAGCAGCGAGCTTCGCCAGCCGTTGTCGAGATTCCTCTGAAGAATCTGTCTCAACTTCGTCTTCTGCTAGGCTGCGAACCGAAACACCATCAATCCGCTCCATCGTCAAAACGCGCGAGCTGGAGCGTTCTGGATAAGGCTCAGGGACAATCAAACCTGGAACGTGTTCGAAAAGCCGACGGAACAACTGTAGGTTGTTCAGCTCGCGATTGAAATCCAACTCTCGGCGCAAAGAACGAGAAAGTTGCTCCACCAAAACCGTTGGCTTCCAAACCTCAAGCTCCGGGATGTGCGAAGCCAACATGGCGAGACCAGCCATGACTTCCAAATCTTCGTTGACTGTGTCCTGAATTCCAGTGTGCTGAACTTTCACAACAACACTCGTACCATCCTTCAACTTTGCTGGATGGACCTGCCCGATCGATGCTGAAGCGATGGCGGCTTCGCTGAATTCAGCAAATACTTCTTCGACGGGCGAGCCGAGTTCCTTCTCGACGATTTCCCTTACGCTCTCTGGCGGATCCGCAGGAACATCTGATTGCAGCGAAGCCAATTCATCAGCCAGTTCCGGCCCAATCAGATCGGGACGCATGCTGAGCACTTGGCCAAGTTTGATGAATGTAGGTCCCAGGTCGGTCAGGGCCAGGCGGATTCGCTTTTCTCGAGAGTAGCTAGCTAGCGGCACGCCTTGATCGTCTTTGATCCAGTCACGGATAAAGTCGAATTTGAGCTGACTCAGCCAATCCGCTAGTCCATATCGACGAAGAATCGCAATGATCTCCTGCCAACGACGCAGATTGCGATAGAGCTGAGGTATGGAGCTGATTTTCATTTCAGATGCGTGCGGCGCGTCATCAGGAGAAGCAGGAGACAGAAACAGGTTCTCGATGCATGCATTGGCCGAGGATAGTCAACAATGACCGCATGTTTACCCTTACTGCAAGTTTCCCACGCCAGGTATGCTGGCGAAAGGGGGCGATATCAGGAATTGCTCCGAAGCCACACTGCCCCGTGTTCCGTGACGCCCACCACGACTCGATCAGAGCCTACTGAACTGCTGCAGGTGCAACCATGCGACTATTGTTTCTTTTGATCTCGCAATCCAAGGTGATCAAGCCACTTCCGAGTTCGACCGCCTGTTTTCGATTCAGCTTCTGGTTTCGCCTGACTTTGTTTGCCCTCTAGCTGCGTGCGTTCACGTGCAAGCCTAGCGCGTTCTGCTGAAAGATCGATTTCAGCTTGGCGGATCTTGTCCTGCCACTCCGCTTGTATCTTTTGCAATTTCTCGCGTTCTTGCTGAATTGCTTCTTCCAATTCTACTGGATTCGGAGCTTCAGCCTGCTTCGACTGAAGTCGCTGTTGCAGTTCTTGGATGACTTTGTCCTTCGTTTCCAGAGCCTGTTCCGTCGCAGCGATAATGTCATCGACTTCCATCCTCTGCTCACGCGAATCATCCTCTGCGTCTTCGAACTGTCGCAAGATGAGTCGCTTGCGGTCCTCCCAGCTAAGGTCCTCTGGATTGACGTGCTCGCCCTCTTCCTGGCGCTGCTCATCAATCTCAGCATTGAGCTTTTCATTGGTAGCCTGAAGCGATTCGATCTCATGCCTAGCAGCTGTTAGCAACTCTTTTAGATCTCGAATCCGCTCAGATTCGTTGTCAGATCTCGTTGAACCAGCCGACTCCAGCTGAACCTCAAGTTCAGCCAGCCTATTTTGGAGCTGCTTATTCTCATGTACGATCGCTTCCCTTTCCTCCGCACTTAAATTGTCAGCGCAAGCTGCTTCTTGCAAGCCTGCTTTTTCAGACTCAAGTTCATCAACCTGCTTCTTCAATTGATCAAGCTGCGACTCGAGTTCCTTTCTTTCTTCCGAATCCAAAGACTGAGCCCGCACATCATCAGTGGAATTTTGGTCGGCTCGGCTGAGCCGTTCATTCAGATTTTGGTTCTCTTGTTGCAAAGCCTCCATCTTCTGTTCGAGCTGCTGCAGTTGTGTTTCCAGAGTTGCTTTCGCAATGGACAGCGAATCATCCGTGGTTTGCTTTGCTCGCTCGTCAACCAGATTTTGGTTCTCACCTTGCAATCGTTCGACGCGTGCGAAAAGCTCAATCTGCTGCCCTTCCAGTTCATCGAGCGATTCCGTTTTAGCGCGTAGATCAGTTTCCGCCTGGTCCAGTTTCGCTCGAAGCTCTGCTCTTTGGGTTCGCAACTTCTCGAATTGCTCCACTGCCTCAGCACGCTTATGTTTCCAGGCTTCGAGCTGAGCGCTAAGCTCGCGATTTGCGCCTGCAAGCTCACGCAAGCTAGTATTGCCTTCCAGAACATGATGCTGCAAATCGTTGCAATGCTGCTGCATGCCGACCAAGCGATTGGCGAGTTCCTGTTTCTCACTCTCAAGCTGACATCTTTGAGCCTTCGTATCAGTAAGCGTTGCTTCTAGCTCTGCCTGACGTTTCTGGAGTATCTCAAGCTGTTCGCTGCTTGGAGGGGACGAATCTGTTGCACGCTTCTGACTTCCTTCGGAAAGACGCTGAACGAGAGCTTTCAGTTCGAAGAACTCCTCGGTCTGCGTTTGCTGCCAAGCTGCTTGTTGTGCTTGGGCTTCACAAAACTGATCTGCGATTGCGGTGAGTTGATCCTCCTTGTCGACGTTCTCTTCATCGAGCCGCTGAAGCACTTCTTCGGTATGCTGCCAGCGATCAGTCAGCTCGGAGAGCTTGGATTCGAAGCTCCCTTCGACCAAGGTAGTCGAGAGCTTGGCCATCAGGCTCTCAGTAGTAGCCTGAAGCTCTTCTGACTGCTGTTGTGTCGCTTCGCCGATTTGCCCCTGAATTTTTTCCAGGGCAGAATCGAGCGGATTGGTTGCAGCCTCACCGGATGCCTGTTCCACCAAGATGTCGATAGCATCCAGCAGATCGCCCTTTAGCTCAGCGCTAAAACCAGGAATCTTCCGACCTGATATTCGGCTGACTTGATCCCGCAGGGACTCAGCCCAGTCACGAAGCTCGTCATTTCCTTCAATTTCTTCAGTGCAATCTGGGGGCGTCATCCACGCAGCCTCGGATGGGAATCTGTCTAACCAGAGATTCTTAGATCCCACTTCGGGAAGCGTCAAAGTCGCCCGCTACAACTGAGCCTGTAGGGTGAAGAGGCACTAGGCTAATTGCGGACTGTAGCGATAATCGGATTTTTCCAGTCCCTGCCCCGAGAAAGGCGAGTCATCTGATGGCAAAAAAGAAGAAAGCAGATCCTGCTTTAGCCGATGAGCCGGCTTTTGAAGATGCCATGCAAGAACTGGAAGCCATCGTAAGGCGACTCGAGCAAGGCGGCGGGGCGTTGGAAGAAGCCCTCGAAGACTACGCCCGAGCCATCGGCTTGATGAAAGCCTGCCATCAGAAACTGGAAGGCGTCGAGCGACGCGTGGAAATCCTAAGCGGCGTCGATCGCGAAGGAAATCCGATATCCGAGAAGATGGAAGAATCGGAGGAGTCGCTGGAAAAGAAAAGAACGAGCCGCTCCGCGAAACGAACAGCCAAATCTGACGACGACTCTGTTGGTCTCTTCTAGAGGCAAAACAGAATTCGAGCCTGAAAACACTTAGCCAATTGCCCGAGATCCCCCACTATGAGCGTGAGTTTCACGACGGATTATTCGAAGCAGCGTGCAGCCATCGAAGAAAGTTTGGAACGCTTTACCCAACCCGAATCGGGTTGCCCTGCAAGGCTGGCCGATGCGATTCGCTATAGCACGCTGACTCCCGGCAAGCGAATGCGGCCCCTGCTGGTGTTGCTCGCTTGTGAGGCCGTGGGTGGCGACTGGGAAGCCGCACTTCCAGCCGCGTGTGCGGTCGAGTTCATTCACGTTTACTCTCTTATTCATGACGATTTACCGGCCATGGACAACGATGAGCTACGGCGTGGCAAGCCCACATGTCATCGCCAGTTCGACGAGGCAACCGCAATTCTGGCCGGCGACAGCCTTCAAATGCTCGCTTTTGAAGTACTTTGCGAGAACTTGCCAGAAAACCGAGCTTTTCGTTGCTGCCGGCTGTTGGCAAAATATGCGGGTCGCAGTCACTTAGTGGGGGGGCAGGCCGACGATTTGGCTGCCGAAGGAAGATTTGGGGAGAGTTCGGATCATCGCAGTGCGGATTTCTTACAGCAGATCCACTTGCGAAAAACCGGCGCTCTGATTGTCGCAAGTTTACAATTAGGAGGAGTGATGGGTGGTGCCAGCGAGTCGGAGATCGCAACGCTTGGCAACTACGGTCGCTCGATCGGACTCGCTTTTCAGATTGTCGACGACTGTCTAGACATCGAGTCCACGCCTGAGAAAATGGGCAAAATGACTCGCAAGGACGAGAACCACGGGAAGCTGACGTACCCCAACTTGTTGGGGCTCGAAGAGTCCAAGCAATTTGCGGACAAATTGATCTCGGATGCGATTCGATCCGTTTCCGTTTTTGAAAGCCAGGGCCAAAGCCTCGTCGAACTCGCGAAGTTCGTCGCCGAGAGGAGATCTTGAAGCGCATGACCAAGTTACTTGAGGGCATCGAATCAGCCAAAGACCTGCATTCGATGAGCAATCAGCAACTCACGCAAGTCGCAAAGGAAATCCGCGAAGTCTTATGCGGTCTACTGAATGTTCGCACCGCGCATTTCGCGTCGAACCTCGGAGTCGTGGAACTCTGCCTCGCTCTCCATAGCACTTTTGACTTTCTCGAAGATCGGCTGATCTGGGACACGGGGCACCAAATCTATCCGCACAAGTTGGTGACCGGGCGATTCAAAGATTTCCCTGGCATACGAACACGCGGCGGATTGATGGGATATCCCAATCCGGCTGAAAGCGACTATGACTTGTTCATGACCGGCCATGCTGGCTGCTCTGTCTCAACCGCACTCGGCCTGCAAAGTGGCGATGATCTGGGGGGTCACCCTGAACGACACAGTGTAGCGGTAATAGGTGATGGAGCTTTTCCATCCGGTATCGTTTTCGAAGCCCTCAACAACGCTGGTGAGCTCAATAGCAAAGCGTTGATCATCCTGAATGACAATCGGATGAGTATTTGTCCGCGGGTTGGCTCAGTGGCAAACTATTTAGACCGCCTCCGGGCCAATCCGTTCTACACGGGTCTGAAAAACGAAGTTGTAAAGGTCCTCAGTCATCTACCCGTCTTCGGCGATCCAGCAGAAAAACTGCTTGCCCAAATGAAAGAAGGTGTTAAAGCTGGTCTGCATGGCGGCATGCTTTTTGAAGAACTCGGCATCCACTATGTCGGCCCAATCGACGGTCACGACATCGGCTTGCTGAAAAAGTACTTGCAGATGGTCAAGGACAAGGAAGGCCCGGTACTTTTGCATGTGGTGACCGACAAGGGCCACGGGTACGAGCCAGCCGAGCAAGATCCTGTGTTCTTCCACACACCACCTGCATTCAAAGACGAGAGTGGAACAGCTCAGATCCTGCCGAGCAAGAGTGCACCTGCCTACACCAATTTTGCTCGTGATGCCATCGGCGACGCCATGCGACGAGATGAAAAGGTCACCGTGATGACGGCGGCCATGTGCCAAGGCAATAAACTCGAGCCGGTGCGAGAAGAATTTCCCAAGCGATTCTTTGACGTTGGCATCTGCGAGTCGCACGCCGTTGCTTTTGCTGCAGGACAAGCTAAAACCGGCCTCAAGCCCATCGTCACCATATACAGCACTTTCTTGCAGCGGAGCTACGATCAGATTTTCCAGGAAGTCGCTCTGCAGAACTTGCCAGTGGTGCTGATGATGGACCGAGCCGGTCTAGCTGGCCCTGATGGTGCGACGCACCATGGCGTATTCGACATCGGCTACAACCGCATCTTCCCGAACATGATCTCGATGGCGCCGGGAAGCGGGGCCGAACTAAAGGCCATGCTCGACTTCGCACTCGACTGTGACAAACCGGTCGCGATTCGATATCCGAAAGCGTCCGCTGCAGAGATCGATTTGTCCGACCAGCCGATTGAACTTGGCAAGTCGCAGATTGTTCGCTGGGGTACGGACGGCGCCCTACTCGGTCTCGGCCCCATGCTTGAGATGGCATTGGAAGCCGCTGACAAGCTCTCCGAGATCGGTATCGAAGTCGCAGTAATCAATCCACGTTTCATCAAGCCACTCGACACCCAGTTGCTTGAAAAAGTATTCAACGAGTGCCGCTTCGTGGTGTCGATGGAAGAAGGCGCCCTCGCGGGCGGCTTCGGCAGTGCGGTCCTCGAGCTCGCGTGTGACCAAGGCTGGAACACCCGCGGCATGCGACGGCTTGGAATTCCAGACGAATTTGCAGAGCACGGTGATCGCAAGGAACTGCTTGCCGACTTCGGCATGTCTCCCGACCGCATCTTCGAGCTCTGCCAAGAGCTTGCCGAGAACAGCAGCGTTCAAGTCTAGCTGTAATGCGTTCTTAGAATCTGGACACGTAGGCCGCTATCGGGCGAAGCGCCGTTACGGCAACCCACTGCTGCTGTAGGGGAAGCCGGTAAGACAATTGCTCCGTACGTTGCTTTACTTGGTACCGTTCCACCTCGCCCGCTACGAATGACGCTTGCATGTTTCTGGCCTATCAAGCTACAGTTGCGAGTGTTCAAAACTCCTAGCAACTGGCTCTAAGCGGTGAATGCAACTTCGCTTCGCGATCAACTTTTCAATGAAATCCTGCTCGCGCGACAACGCGTCTATGCAGTGCGCGAACCAACGCCGCTGGAGAAGCTAGACATTGGCACTTCGGCTGAAGTTTGGGTCAAACGCGAAGACCAACCGCCCATTCACGCTTACAAGTGGCGCGGCGCTTTTAACTGCATGGCGAAGTTATCGACCAAGCAACGAGCAGCTGGTGTCGTCTGTGCCTCAGCCGGAAATCATGCCCAAGGCGTTGCATTATCCGCTGCTCTACTCGGGTGTTCCGCGACTATTTTCATGCCGCGTCCCACGCCAATGATGAAGCAGGAAGCCGTGAAGTTGCATGGCGGAGACAGGGCCACTATTCACCTAGTCGGCGATACTTTCGATCAAGCCTTCACTGCTGCCAAAGAATTTTGCGAGGAAAACAACCAGACCTTTGTTCATCCCTACGACGACCTCGCCACCATGGGCGGGCAGGGAACACTGGCCGATGAGGTCGTCATGTCAGGCAAAGGCCCTTTTGACGTCGCTTACTTGCAAATCGGTGGAGGCGGCATGGCTGCAGCCGTGGCTTGTTGGCTCAAGCACTACATGCCCGACATACATATCGTCGGAGTGGAGGCCGAAGGCCAAGCTTCGATGCAAGCCGCCGTCAAAGCCGGAAACCCAACTCAGCTGGATGAGCTCGATATTTTCTGCGACGGAACCGCTGTCCAACAAGCAGGCTTGCTTACCTACCCGCTATGTAAAGAATTGATCGACGAATTCATTTCGGTCAACAATCAAGAAGTCTGCAATGCTATCCGCAGTTTCTGGAATTGGAGAAGGCGGATTGTCGAGCCTGCTGGAGCACTTGGACTCGCAGGACTTTTGGCGCATAAAGAGCGACTGGATGTCAAACGAGTGCTGGCCATAACTTGCGGCGCTAACATGGACTTCTCGCAGCTCGCCGTTATCGCAGCAGAAGCAGGAATTGGCGGCGAGTTTCGCAGGCACTTGCGATTTGAGATTCCCGAGAAGCCTGGAGCCATGCTGTGGCTGCTGCGGGATGCGTTAGCGGACTGCAATATCGTCGAGTTTCTGTACGGCAAATCGCACGTAGATCGTGCCTGCCCTGTCATTGGTCTCGACGCTCCTGCAGCCGTTCTAAAACATGTCAGTGTAAAGTGCATCGAAGCCGGCATCACGGTGGAGGACGTCTCGAGTGGCGAAGACATCCATTTCCGAGTGGTTCAATACAATCCAGCTCTGTTCCATTTGCCAATGATGCTGCGTTACGAATTCCCCGAACGTGCAGGAGCACTGCACGAGTTCCTAGAACGCATCAAGCATCTCGCCAACGTCTGCTATTTCAACTATCTCTACACGGGTGAACGAGTCGGACGTGCTCTGATCGGGCTGGAGTTTGATCACGAAGAGAACCAGGCAAAAATGCAGGAACTGCTTACCAGCGATCCGATTCTGAGACTTAGAAATCACATCCTTTCACCAGACGCCGTCTCTCGTATACTGCATTAGAGCTGTAGCGGACTACTTTTGTTTTACGCGTCTCAATACAACCGGCGCTGCATCAGTTATCCTTTCGCCGCGGTGTAGATATGAGCTAGCTGAGTAAAACGCACGTTGGGACCAACTATCTCAAACGCATATTGCATCGTCGATGTCCGTCCATCTTTTTTGGGAGTCTCCATCACTGTGTTCGCCACGTATTTTCCCTTTGCAACTCGATAAATTTGCAACCTGAATTCGGCACTATGCTGAAGGAATCTCTAGAAACGATCGTACCATTCAGACCATCGCGAGAGATGATCGTCAACTCCGTATCGACCTTTTTTGCCGTTTACTTCAATCGACATCTAACCAAGAAACGCTGTTTTGCTGATTGCCCAATTGAATGTCTCTGTAACCGTAAATTCAGTGCCAGGATCTCCCAGGTCAAGTTCTTCCAGCGTAAGCAGGCGTTGTCCTTGGAATGTAACCAACAGAAAATCGAGCTCACCTATTTCCTTGACGGATTGACCGGCAAAAGTACCAGCCGACACGAAAAGCAATAAAGCAGTTAGAAAAGTTGAAGAGGTATCAAAGTAGAATTCCTGATCTGTGACGCCATGGTCTATTGTCGGGCAGTTGATAGGGTGAAGAGCCAACGCTTCCTTGCCAGCCCAGTTGTCTTTGGCTCGCGATTCGAAATGAGAATTTCTTGAGAAGAAAGATAGAGCAACCTAGACAACCATTGCCTCCATTCACTGTTTCCAACATCAGGGAAGTGGTAGCATAGGGCTCCCAGTGCTAACCTCACCTGCCAAGGCAAACCAAGCCGAGCGCTCCATAACTTTGCGGAACCCAAGAATGACAAACACCGCTCCATGGATCGCTGAAGGACGTCGCCCCCGTGTGTTGGTTCTCGCATCAGTGAACCGGCCGCGAGTCGTTGAGGCAGTGGACCACATTGAGTCCATACTCGCAAGCTCCGCGGAATCTGTCTTGGTGGATCGGAACGAGGAGTATCAGTTCGAGAACTCGGACATCGATTTGGTAGTCGTCCTTGGTGGTGATGGCTCCATTTTGTCTGCCGCCCGGCGGATGAGATCCAAGCAACTGCCTGTTGTAGGAGTCAACCTGGGCAGGCTAGGATTTTTGGCGGCATTGGGCGCAGAAGAGCTGCAAGAGTACTGGCCAGAGATTTGTCGCGGTGAATACCCAGTCGACGATCACGTGATGTTGCAGTGCGAGCTGCTGCGTGACGGCAAGCCGGTATCGCCTGAGCCGATGACCCAGCTTGCTCTTAACGAAGCCTCCATTTTGGGCGGCGCGCCATTTTCGATCCTAGAGATCGATCTTTACGTGGATGGGCAATTGGCATCTACTTACCACTGCGATGGGCTGATCGTGAGTACTCCCATTGGGTCCACGGCTCACAATTTGTCGGCTGGAGGTCCCATTCTCCATAGACGATTGCAAGCCGTCGTAATCAGCCCCATCAGTCCACACACTTTGACAATGCGGCCAGTTGTGGATCGAGCAGATCGAGTCTTCGAGATGTTCGTTCGGCAAGGCCACGAATCGGTCTCAGCCGTCGTCGATGGACGTGTGCTAGGCACGCTGGGAGAAGGAGACAGTTTTCGCATCTCGCAGGCACCGCTCTCCTTCAAAATGGTGAGATTTCCATCCAACAACGAATACCGAACTCTGCGTGACAAACTCGGCTGGGGAAGCAACCCGCGAGTCCGCAAATCATAGAACAATTCTAAAAACCACAGGATCTAGGCAAGGAGGCCATGATGTTGCGAAGTTTCGAATCTATTGCACCCGCCTACACTCTCGCGTTTCTCAGCATGGCGGTCTTTTCTGCGAATTCACTAGGGCAGGAAAAGAGTGAGAAGTATCACTTGCAGTACAAACTCTCCCAAGGAGAACAACTTGTCTCAAAAGTTGTGCACCGCGCTGAAACCCGAACTCGAATGCAAAATGTAGACGAGGTCAGCTCATCAACCACCACCAGCGAGAAGGTCTGGGAAGTCACCGAAGTCAACGCAAAGGGCGAGATGACATTTGAATACCGGATCAACTCGGTAAAATTGACGCAATCGGTTGGTGAAGGTGAAAGCATCGAATACGACAGCTCAGCGGGGAGCGAGGTCCCGGAGATGTTCGAACCCGTTGCAGAAACGGTCGGCAAGACTTTGGCGACGATTACGATCAACTCACACGGACAAGTCATCAGTCGCGACAAAGAGCTGAAAACTCCTCAGCTGGGAATGGGCGAGCTGACTCTACCGTTGCCCAAAGATCCAATTGCCGTTGGCGAACGCTGGAGTGTACCGCGAGAGATCCGAGTCAAGCTGGAGAGCGGAAAGCAGAAACGCATCAAGGTCCGTGAGGTGTATACACTAGACAAAGTAGCAACTGGCGTGGCAACACTGCTGATTCGAACCGAAGTACTCACTCCGGTGAAAGAACAAGCGGTTCGAGCTCAGCTGATCCAACAACTTAGCCAAGGCAAAATCAAGTTCGACATCGATCGTGGTCGTTTGATCAGCAAGAATCTCGATTGGCAAGAAGAAGTCGTAGGATTCCGTGGCGCGGACACTTCTCTCAACTACGACGGCCGCTTCACCGAAGAACTTCAGTCCAAACGCACTGCAGCTCGAAGTAGTACCAAGAAATAGAGGAATTCGCTCCTAGAGCAATCTCTCGCGGCCAGTCATTGTTGCACCAGCGTCTCGCCAAGCGTGGGACGCTATGACGGACGGATCCAGCCCCAATACTCGGCGAGCTGCATGGGCCAAGGCGTGGTCCAAGGATTTGCCCAGGGATAACTGGCCGAAAATATGCTCAACAGAACAAGCAACTCGGTGAATCGCCGCCAGAAGGCTGACTCGAAGTTAGCCAAGGCTGCCTGGGCAAGCCACAGCCACAGCGGGATCATCCAAAACGTCCAGCGAAAACCACTCGTCACGCCGCCATAGTTGCGATCTTCTAAACTGCGACTCAGGTAGAAGCCGATGACGACGACCGATGTAACAAATATCGCTAGGCAAAGCATCCAGCGATGATCACGGAAGAAGTTGATGCTCGAACGCTCGCGAAACACACAAGCTAAGCCGAACAAACTGATGAGCCAGAACGGCGTGAGGCTGAAAATTCCGTGATGACCGATCAAGCAATGGAAGATGTAGGTTCCACGGTCTGGTTCTCCTTTGTCGACACCTTGCTTCTTTCCCGGTAGCCAGTAGCTCTTTGGATAATCGTACCAGTCGCCCCACTCATAGGCCGTCAGCTTTGTCTCATCCTCAGAAAGCCTCAGGGCGAACTGCCGCTGATTCTCATTGTCTAACAGCTCATACGTTCTCGGCCTCCTCGCTTCACGAACGGAACAATTCGCTGAACACTCGATGCCGTTAGCTCGCGTCATTCTGATCAGCGAGCCGGTAGATAAATGATTCGTCCCAGCCTGAATGTCTACTGAGAATAACTCTTTGCCCACATCGCGATGTGCGTAGGCTGGAGAGAGTTCGTCATGAGCCAGATAATTGAAGCCAAAGAAGCTAATCAAAACTGGCAACAACGCCGGCAAGTACCCTAAAACAAATTTCAATGGCGCGACGACTAGCAACATTGCTCCGGCCGCAGCTACCCAACTCAGTGCTGGCAGCTCATTCGCCGCTCCGAAACTCGTACACAGTCCAGCCAACGCAAACCATCGCAACCTCGCATCACCAGTGACTAGGATCTTGTTCAAGCACCACACCGAGATCCCCACGGCAATCGCGGCAGGCAAGTGGTTGTTCAAAGTTGACGCAAAGGTCGAGAGAAAAGTCCCAAACCCGAGCAAGATACTCAGCACCAGAGCCGACCAGCTGCTCTGACCATCGCCAGCGAAACTCCGAAGCCAGAAAATCCAGAACATCAAGAGCGGGATCCAATTGACCAGCACCAGCATGATCCTGGCGACATCAAAAGTGTCGCGGATCAAGTCCATGCCGGTCACTTTTTTAAAACACCAATACACACCCGCGTAGAGAGTAGGAAGTAGTGGTGGCTTGCTACTGTAATAGTGCAACTTGCCATCACGACCGCGGTGTCGGACCATATCGATCGAGGCCCAAGGAGTCCTTTTCCCCTGCGTTTCATCCGTGAAAAGCAGATAATCTATCTCATAGCCACCAGTTGTCGCCAAGCTCTCGATGGTGCACCAGCGGCTACGGTCGTTCGCGCTATGAAAAGGGACGTCACCATTCTTGGATCGCACTTGATAAATACGAACCAACTGCATCATCGCCGCTAGGAAAATCACGATGTAAATGAACCACCGGCCCTTACCAGCCGAGGCGACCTTGCCTGTCTCGTTCCCACCACTGCCTGCAGGAACTTCAGCTTTGTTCTTGGACGAGGTCGTCATGCGTATCGGTCTCAATGGAATAAGGTTCTCGCCCAGGGCGATTCTGAGCAGTGATCAACTCTGCAATAAAGCCGATGGAAATCAACTGCGCTCCGAAAAGAGAAGCCAAAATACAGAAATAGAAGATTGCACGATCATGCAGATGAATCCAATTTTCTGCTTGGAACAACAGACGCGTCATGACCCAACACATGCTTAGCAGAGCCAGACCACCCGTACCGAGAAGAAATATCGACAGTCCGATCGTGCCTAGCAGGTGCTGCGGACGGTTACCGTAGCCAGTCAAGAAATAAACGGTCAGCAGATCCAAAAAGCCCTTTACGAATCTCTCGAAACCATACTTCGAGACACCATGGACGCGAGGTTGATGCTGGATCACGACCTCAGAGACTTTGAAGCCTCGAGCCGCCGCTAGCACGGGCACAAAACGATGCATCTCACCGTACAGGTAGACTTCCTTTAAGACCTCACTCCGATAGGCTTTCAACCCGCAGTTGTGGTCATGCAACTCAACCTTGGTCAACTTGCTAATCAACCAGTTAAACACGCGACTTGGTCCGACTTTGTGCCACGGATCATGTCGAATCTTTTTCCAGCCAGAAATAACATCAAAACCTTCATCCAACTTCGCGATCAAATTCGGGATCTCAGCAGGATCATCTTGCAAGTCCGCATCCATGGTGAAGACGAGATCGCCACAAGCCGCCTCAAAGCCAGCGGATAGTGCAGCCGCTTTTCCGAAGTTGCGCCGCAACTTGATGCCATGTACTTGCAGATTCTCGTTGAAAAGCGATTGGATCACAGACCAAGATTTATCCGACGACCCGTCGTCGATCATGATGACTTCAAAGTCACTGCCCTGCTCTTCCGCCACTGAGGCAATACGGCGATACAGCTTCGGCAAGCTTTCTTCTTCGTTGTAAACCGGTACGACGATCGACCACATGTATCTTCAGCTCTTTGAACTCTCAAAATCTTTAGCCTCAGACGGCGGTCCGAGGGCGTAACCCTGCGCTGGGTGTGTCGCTCCAGCGCGACGAATCAAAAACAGTATGACGAGCCAAACCAATTCGCCGACTAAACACACTATACGCCACCAAAAGGCAGCACAAACCGCGGCCACCGGCCCAACAACAGGACTAAGCACCGCAGAAATAATCAATTCTCGAACCCCGGCACCTGCAGGAATCAGCGACAGGAATCCGAGCACGATAGCCAGGGCACTGGCCGCCATCGCGCTTGCCATGACCAGCATCCAATCCGATGATTCAAGCTCGACAGCGGGCAAACTCTGCAACACCCACAACAAGCTTAACCCATACAACAACCACCCCAGACTCAGCATGACCCAGCCGCGGAAAAAAAGTGGCCAACGAATCCGGCTTGTCCATCTCTCCAACTCTTCCGATGCCACCCCCTTTTGCAGCCTGGGGAGCAAAAATTGAAGCAGCGGCGGCGAAACTGGAATCCAAGTGACCAGCACCATCACAGCTGCCAAGACTGACAGCCGCCAATCAATATCCAACCAAATCAGGCAAGCTGCCGCCATGGCACAGCCAACCGCCATATTGGTGAGTGTTTCCACAAAGATGGTCATTACAACGACTGTCTTCTTGACTTGATGGTTTGCAAGACTCGCAATTCTCAAGACCAACACCAGTGCCTTGCCTGGGACGTAGCGGCCAAGATTGCCATAGAAATAGGCCCACAGCGTGTCCCAGACATGGTGCACTTGATCCATCTCGACAAGGCACCTCCGCCAGAATACCCCGGCAGGCAACATGGCCCCCATGGCAAAGCAACAAGCTGAACACAAACCACTCCAACTCGGACACCAAAATGCCTGAGCCTGACTCAGCAGCGTTCTTGCCCGACTTCGCAGTCGCTCGGCTTCCGTTGCATCCTCGGTCCTATCCGCCTTTCTGAGCAACTCGCTTGCTTGCCGTTCCAATTTCTCCTGCTGTTGAGCCAGTTCATCGGTCGAGTTGTGAAGAAAGTGACCTATCCCAAAGACGACCAGAACCAGCGCGCCCAACCGAATGCCACTTTTTACCCAAACGTTGAAGGCTCTCGGGCGTTGTTCTTCGTTCAATCCATTTCCTTGTGAAGCATCTGCCATCGGCGGGACGGTACAATCTGGGTCGCACAGTCAATTCTTGTGTCCCAAACCGGCAAGTGGGATTCACAGCCCGAGGCGAACCAGCCTTTTCAAACAGTCAATTTTCGCACAAATTGCTGGAATCCACTAGCTTGAGTGCCAGCATTCCTTTATCGCTATCGTCGCCGTTTTCATTGCGGGCGAGCTAACGAAATGGCTCGTTCCTAAAACTTATCGTAAACACAAGCCCAATCTATTCATTCACAGCAGAATCCTATGTCCCGCTTGATTTCATTTGCAGTTCTGATCGCCAGCATCATTTTCATCGGACTGCTGTTCTACAAAGTCTTAATTGGGTTCTTCATCCCTGTCTTCTTGGCCTCAGTTTTGGTCGTGGTTTTTCGTCCGCTGCATCGTTGGGTTCTTGAGCGAACAGGGCATCGAGATCAGCTCGCAGCAGTTTTGACCACTCTGCTAATCATGATGTGCCTGATTTTGCCACTCTTGGTGGTCGGAACTGCCGCTGCTACCCAGGGCCTGCGACTGATCGATGTCAATGACAATCAGTACGTTCTAGAGGCAAGGCTCAATAAGATCCGGAGTTCGCTGGGCCTCGAATATCCGCCCTACTACCGAAACATCGTCGAAACTGAAGAGAGCTTGCAGCTTGTTTTTGAACAGCTTTCTGCAACCGACCATACCCAAGAAGACGTAAAGCTCGTTCAACGGAGTGACGCAACCCAAAACTCACTGATCACCATGCAGCAGAGCCTGATCGCGAATTACGGTTTCGAAGCTTGGGAAGATGACAACAATCGTGAGACCTCAAGCCTGCGTCAGCAATTTGCAAGTCTAACTGAAAAACTGTCTGAACTCGGCAAGCCTCTCGAAGACGGTGATGATCACGTTGTGCGCCCAATCGAAATCAGAACACGATTCTCCAACCTTAAAACAGAATTGCTCGGTGGGCAATTCATGGCGCTGTTAAGACGCACAGCCAACCCGACAGCTGAAGATCGCCAGCAATGGACACAAAACGTCATCAACTATGTGCGGCCTCGACTGCTGTCGATCACAGGCGCGACCGGAACATTTATCGTCAAACTCATTTTCGGATTCGTCATCCTGGTTGTCGCTACATTCTTCTTCCTGTTCGACGGCCCTTCGATGGTCAAAACTGTCATGCGGCTCAGTCCTCTGGACGATGCTTACGAGCAAGAACTGCTTCTTGAGTTTGATCGCATTAGTAGAGCCGTAGTAGTAGCCACATTGCTTTCGGCGGTAGCGCAAGGACTGACGGCCGGGATTGGCTACTTCTTCGCCGGGATGGATGTTCTAGCTTTGCTGATCATGCTTACCACAGTCTTCGCCATGGTGCCTTTCGTGGGACCTGCGGTTATCTGGGTTCCAGTCTGCCTCTACATCGGAATCTATGAAGAACGATACACCGCCGCAATTCTACTTGGCGTGTGGGGCGTCTTGGTGGTTGGGACGATAGACAACTTTGTCAAAGCCTTTGTGCTGCATGGACAATCTCAGCTTCACCCATTACTCGCACTTCTCAGCGTGCTAGGTGGTGTTCAAGCACTCGGACCAATCGGAATTGTGGTCGGCCCTATGGTCGTCGCTATGCTGCAGACGCTGCTCAGCATTCTTCAACGAGAACTCACTCACTTTGACAAGCAGAATCTCGTGCTTTCAACGCAAGGCTTGTCCGCAACGGTGTCAAGTAAAGGCGATGTGGATACCGGGGCTGAGAAACAAGAGACTGAAAATAAAAGCTCCAACGAAAAAGCAGAGCCCTCACCGAAACCGGAAGGTAAAGAAGCCCCCTCCCCTAACAAACCTGACGACGAGGTGGACTAATGGCCTACCTTCGCCAAGAGTGTCTTCGATTCCCTAATTTGCTCGTTCATCTATTCGAGAGGCAAAGCTTTTACTCGCCAGAAAGTCCGCAACTATGCCTGAATTGCCAGAAGTAGAAACGATGTGCCGCGGCATCGAGTGGATCGTCGGGCGACGAATCGCTCGCGTCAGCAAGCCAGCCTGTGAATATCGCCCCATTTCGATAACGCCTTCGGTAACGACCATCAACAAAAAGCTTGCTGGATCCAAGGTTGAGCGGGTCTCGCGTTTGGGAAAACGCGTTTTGATCCATGCAGCCGATCATGCTTTGATCCTTCAGCCGAAGATGACTGGCATGGTCTCGCTCGAAGATCCGCCCGACCTCGATCACAACCGATTGCAAATTGACTTCAAGGGATGGCCGAAACTCCAACTCTTGTTTTGGGATCGACGTGGGTTGGGAACCGTCGAGTTACTACACGAAGATGCCATCGAGGAACGCATTATCAATGGCAAGTTGGGACCCGATGCCTTGACAATCACATTTGACATCTTCAGTGAAAAACTCTTCGCAACGAGTCGAGCCATCAAAGTTGCGTTGCTCGATCAAAAACTCCTGGCGGGCGTCGGAAACCTCTATGCTTCCGAGATGTTACACGTCTCGAAGATCCACCCAGAAAAACCATGCAACAAACTAACGAAACTCAAGAAAAGGCTGCTTTACGAAGTAATGCAAAGAGTCCTCCTTGATGCGATCGCGCACGAAGGCTCAACACTCTCCGACGGAACGTATCGCAATGCTTTAAATAATCCTGGAAGCTACCAGAATCAACATTTGGTCTACGATCGTGCTAATGAGCCATGTCCCAGCTGCTCCTCAGGCACCATTCGCCGAATCGTCCAGGCACAGCGTTCCACCTTCTATTGCCCGAAGTGCCAAAAGAAGTAGGACCTCATCTGCTGGAGCATAGTCAGCTTTAGATATATGAATGTCGGCCAGCGAAAAGAGATTGGAGTGCGTTAGCCGATCCTCCTGTCCGCGCACGAGAGGTACGAGACCGTCGCATCGGTGACGCTGAAAGTCTTGACGACTTCCGCTACGAACAGAGCTAACGCCGTTTGACTAGAAGCAACAGCTATTGCTCTGAAAACCCGGTCGCCTCGTAGAGCGGCAAGTGCCGGTAGCTAACCTCTAGCGATAAAAGATTCATGGTGGTGACGTAAAGTCTGCCACCGTACCGAGCCCACAAGTCAGGCGTAGGTGAAACAGGGTTCCAGCTGCCTTCGTACTGCCCTTGAATGACTTGGTTGTTAATCAACATCGGATAAAGCTCGTCATGCCAAGTATCCCAAGTTTCACCTCCCATGTGAAACATAACTTGGGTCGCGTAGTACCAATAGTAGGTGTCACGTTTCGATTGCTTCACCGTACCTTCGGCAGGCAAGTTCTGCAGCAAGTATTTTGCCCCATCTTGCATCGCGGGTTCATCTCTTCCCCAGCCGGTGTACAAACGCATCAGCATACCGACACTTGTCATCACAGAAGTAGGCCGCAGGCCATGACCTTGCACTTCGTTGTTGGCCGCAAAGGGATTGTAGCGGTATAAGTGTTCATTGCCGGCTGGATCCTGACTCAATTCCAGATAGCCTCGTAGACGCACCAGTACAGATTCATCTACCTGCAGCCCAGCTAACTTCGCACTCATCAGTGCCATCATGAACCAGCCCGAAACGCTCGTGTCCGAACCAACACCAGGTGAGTAACGCCAGCCCCCTCGTCGCTTGTCCTGACTAGTCGCAATAAAGTCGACGGCGCGTTGCGCTGGGTCGCGCAGTTCCGAATCCTGAGTCATCCCATAGGCTTCACACATAGCGATCGCGGCAATGCCGTGGGAATATAGCCACGCGTTTTGATCTGAGGCGGGGTTTTGCGGAATGTACAAATCCCCGTTCGTCTTCTGTCGCTCCCGCAAGAACTGAATAGCATTTTCGCAGACTTCGGCGTACTTGAAATCTTTATGGGTGTAGCCAGCACCTTGGAAAGCGAGCAAGGCTAAACCGGTTGCCGCCGTATCGCTCGTCATAAGAACCTCTGTTTCGAAGTCCTGGAGACGCCACGAGCCATCTTCACGCTGGTGCCTTGCCAAAAAGGCCAGGCCTCGTTCAATCGCAAGTTCCGTTTGCGGCTCTGCTGAAGTTTCTTCGTTCGCCTCTCGCTCTTTCAGGCGCTCGACACGTTGCTGGAAAGCCGGCTTCGGAATCGAAATCCGACCGGCTGCCAAAGGCCCGCCAACGTCGCGTTTTGCAAAGCGTTGCATCTCCATGTCCGTCAATCGCGTACCCCTCGCAAAATCGTTTCGGCGTGGCAACAACTCACCCCCTCGAAGCCCAGTCTTTGCAATGCCGCCGGCGCCCACTGGTTCGTTGATAACCAGCAGGTTCGAAGTCGAGCCACCCTGCCTGCGAGACTCGCGAGAACTCGCCGCCTGACGCACTGCATCACCAGACATCGCGTCACCACCCGATTCAGCCAACCGGCCAAAACCTGGAATGGAGATCGGACCAAGCGTTGGCGCACCGCCAGAAGTAGAACTCCTTTGCATTGGCGATAAACCACTTGCGTTGGCCTCACTTTCCTGGCCGCTTCCGCCTGCCGCAACCCGCTCATTTCTTGCCATCGCACCAAGGGCACTTCCAACATCAGAGCGGGGACCAGACTGCCCTCCGGAATCTGCAGAACCGAAACTCTGAACCGAAAGATCTGCGCCCTGTCCGCGACTCCCACGCATTGTTCCTATGGCAGCCGAATTACTCGCCAGTGAACTTCCAGAGGAACCTGTCGTCTCGCCCGAAGTCATTATTCCTTCCGGTGCATTGGGAGCACTCATCGGCCCGACAATTCCTTGAAGGCCAGTTTGCGAACGCCGCACTGTCTTGCCGGAACCCGCCATCCCAGCGACATCACTTCCAGCTGCATCACCACCGGTTGCGTCGGCTGCAACTTGCGAAGGACTTCTTCCTGAGACCCCTCCTGCCATACTCGGCGAGCCTGACCAGCTGGGAGCTTTAGGCAATCCGACCGTTGCGTTGGAACTAGAAGATCGCCCCGAGGTTCCTTGCCGAGAAGACTGTGCGGTCGAAGCCTGCAGTTCCGCAGGACCGACTTGCTCGCCAGCGAACGATTCAGCACCTTGCACAGGCAAGGAACTCGGCGCCGGTGGACCGGCCTGTCCTCCCGCAGTGTCACGCTCGAAAGCATTCGCAAACTGCCCAACGGTCGCTTGTGGGACCATCCGTTGATCGCTCCTGCGAGGAATATTGGGCGATGTGAGCCGAGGCTGATTGTTTTGCTGCGGCTGCGAGCGAGTCAGCATATTCTGCGAAGACGCGTTTGCTGAAGTCCGGCTCGTGCGGCTAGCGACTGCAGAAGGTTGCATCGCAGTCCTACTTTTCTGCTGTCGCTGCCTTGGCACAGGAACTTGTGATGTCCGATTGCTTGCCGATTGGCTCAGAGATTTTTGTAGTTGGGAAGATCTCTGAGTACGCGGAGAAGACAGCTCTCGCAATTCATTGCGAGTTAGTGAACTACTGCTAGAAGACGACCACTCGTACTGTGCGTTCACCTGGGCAGACTGCGTTCTACTCTCGCTTCGCGAACGATTAGCACTGGCACTAGAGGCAGACAACTGGGGTGCTGGCTCGCTACGCGGGACTTCCATTTGCTGCGGGCTGTTCGTCTGGAGCGAATTCTGCAGCTCGCTACGAGAAAGGGAAGCAGCCGATTCGCTCGCCGATGGCATCGCCGGTGACGGTCGATTTTGCTCGATCACATGCGGATTAGCCGAACGCTCCACCTTAGGCAGCGGTGACACCAAATTGTTCAACGCTGACTCAGCCAAATTCATCGCCAGCTTCTGCGATTCGACCTCTGTTGCTTCGTGCTGCGTTGGCAGATGCCTCAAATGATCGGGTCTCGCACCTTTTTGCTTAGTCGAAGTGACGCGATGGTATTGGGGAGCCTGCAAGGACTCGCGTTTCAATGCATGCCGCTCCTTGGCCAATTTATCCAAGAAGTCGGGCCAGAGTCGCGAAAGGGCGACATTCATCGCCCCAACCAGAAGAAACAAGTGAACAAGCAGACTTAACAAGAACGCCATCTGCATCGACTTTTGAATGATGCGACTGACGAGTGTACGCAACAACACACCCAAAGCTAAGAGAGCTATGGGCGTGACGATCCCGTAGGTCCAAGGGTTGTAGAGAATCCGCTCGTCTCGCATGTCCAAGTAACGAAAGGACACCACCAATACGCATGCGCCAAGGATGATCAACACCAAGTTCAGCGGCCAAAACGCAAACTCATCCTCGAAGGAATCATAGTTATCCAGTTTGAGTTTCTGCGTTTTGTCCAAGCCAGCCATCACTAGCCTTCCTCTTCTGCCGTCGAAGCTGAATATGCCGCACCATATTTGTTGCAGATGTCGATCACATCGAACAAATACTGGGTCTCAACACGTTGATGCGTCCGAATCGTCACGGACTGGCCAATAGGATTGTTCACCATCGACTGCCGCATCACATCCTCCAACTCGCTTTCGCTTAGGAATTCACCGTTTACAAAAAAGGAGCCGTCTTGATCAATGTTGACGATTAACTCTTGTGGCTCGACTGTCATGGGTTGAGCGTTGGCCGCTGAAGGAATGGGAATATCCAACTCTTGATCTTCTCGACTAAGACGCGTCGCGACCAGGAAGAAAATCAGCAGCAAGAACACGACGTCGATGAGCGGTGTCATACTTAACACCCCCAGGACTCGCCCTCGATTTACTTTGACTGCCATACTCTCACTCGACTTACTTCATTACCAGACCAGAACTCTGCTAGCAGGACCAACCACTTAGGCTTTACCGGCAGGCGGCCGGACTGGTGGCGGGCTAGGAGCACTCGACTCCGGCGCATTCTTGCGACGCCCTTTCAAATCGGGCAATACTCGACGAGCAAGCCCTCGGGAGGTAAGGTCATAGCGAGTCTTACCTTCGAAGGATTCGAATCGAGGACTGAGCTTCCGAAAGTCGTTTTCAATTTTCGCCAGCATCCGAGTGATCTTGCCTTCAAAGTAGTGCGCGAAGATCGCAGCTGGAATGGCCACGGCTAACCCTCCAAGCGTCGTCACCAGGGCGAGGTAAATTCCCTCGGCCAGTTGTTCCGCCTTGTTGCCGCTCGCCCCAATCGTTGTCGTGTTGTAGAAAGCTATAATCATTCCCCAGACTGTACCCAGCAAACCAATTAGCGGAGTAATGGCGGCAGCTAAGGTCAACCATCGCACATTGCCATAGAGAGCTTCGGATTCACGCTGCGCCCCTTCACTAATCGCGGCATCGATCTCAGGAATCGGACGACCAATTCGCTGCAACACGTCTTCCATCACTCTTGATGCAGCGGAAGGATTCGCCTGCGCCACTTCGAAAAGACTTTGCGGTGTCCCTGCCGCTGTATCATCGACTCCCGCAAGGACCTCTCGTCGAATGGACCCGGGATAGATCTTTGCGATACGCAAGCCAATGCCACGTTCGATCGTAACCGTCACCACAAGCAGACTCATCAAGGCGATCGGAACCATGAGAGCGCCACCGCGAATCAATAGGTCACTCAGGTTGATGCTAGCTGGCTGGCCCTCAGTTTCTTCTTCAGGTGTGTTACCCGCCTGATTTCGCGCTGCTTCCTCTGCCAATCCCTGAAGTTCTTCGTTGCTGATACCGCTCTGCGGATCCTGCGCAAAGGCTGAGGAGCGAAGTGGTCCCCAGGATAGCAACGCGATGCAGCAAACGAACAAGCCTACACAGATAATATTTCGCAAAACAAACTCCCGAGCCCCGCCAGAGAATCTTTCCTCGTGAACCAAATCAAACAGCCCTCTCCAAACCCGAACTAACGCGTTTGGCGACAACGAACCAAGCCGAGTTTTTCTAACGCAACTTCAGCTTCTTTAGATCACCCAAACGCGTCTTGGCCCGGGTTGCTAGATCATGCCCAGAATGTTTCTCAACGATAAAGGAATAGAACTCCTCAGCCGTTTCAATAACTTTCTTTCTAGCATCGCCAGACAAAGAATCAATCAAAATCTCGCTGCAGCGTGCCGCCTCGAAAGCACTCTTCACCTGCCAATTCTTGATCTTGCCAGAAGCGCGATCTCCGCCAAAGCCAAACATGACTCGCTGAAACTCTGGAATCGCCTTCGCGTAATCCCGTTTACTGAAGTAAATCTCACCCATCATGAAGCGAGCCCGCGCTCCAACTTCGGTCCGATAGTTGTCCGCCACATTCTCATACAACTCCATAGCAAGATCGGTTTGATTTTGCTGCTGCTTGCAATATGCCAACTCGTAGAGTGCGGTCGATAAGTAGCTAGACTTTGGAAATCGCTGGACAACGACGGTGAGCCAGCGTTCGCATTCCGGCCATTGCTTGGCTTCTCGTAGGCATTGGCCGCCATGTAAGTAGATCAACTCACGCACCTGAGCACTCGCCTCGTTCTTGCTCCCAGCACTCTCCAGTTTCTCACGTGCATCGCGATACCCTGGCAACGCCTCTTTGAGCTTATCCTGTTTGAAAAGACATTCAGCACTCATAAACAAAGCATCGACGCTCAGACTTCCGCCAGAATAGGCCTTTGCCTGCTGGGCGAAATACCTTTGAGCTCGGTCATAATCTTCTTGCTGAAAATAACTCCAACCCAACTTGTAAAGCGCCTTTTCCTGAAGCTGCTTATCCCCAGTACTATCGATAACACCCGAATACACTCTGGCCGCCTCAGCATACTTCTTCTGATCGTACAAACGCTGGCCCGTCATATACGAAGCTTCACCAGCAAACTCACCGTCTGGATAATCCTTAGCAAGCTTGGCAAAATACTGGACCGCGGAACCAGCGTCTCCAGCGTCTTGGAAATTCCACGCGAGTTCGTAGAGCACATTCTCGGCAGATGGATAATTCGGCACTTCCTTTAACAAGGTCGTCAAATAGCGATTTGCCTGCTTGAACTTCTTCTTGACCGTGTAGGCCAAGCCGATTTCGTATAAACCGTTGCCAAGCGATACACCTTTCGGCGACGAATCCAGAAACCCCTGCAGCTCGTCGATCGCCTGATCAACACGTCCAAGCTTGCGAAGGCAGATCCCCTTGGCCAACTGTGCTTCCTTCGAGAGAGCTTCATCGTCCAAGAGTGGCAATGCATTCTCGAGTTGCTTGAGAGCACTTGCATAATCATCCTGCTGCATCAGACACCAGGCGATTCCATATTGCGCAAAGCTGTGATACTGCTTCCCAGCTTCATTCTGCAGAATGGCTTCATACTGCTTCACCGCAGCGTCATAGCTACCCGCCGCTGCAGACACTTGCCCAAGTCTATATTGAGCTTGCGGTTTTAATCGACTCTGAGGATAGGACTTCAGCAGCTCTTGCAGCGAACGACTCGAAGCTTCCTCCTCACCAACTCGCTGCTGGGCTTCGGCCATCAGCAGCAGCACCTCATCGGCGGACTCCCAACGCTCGCTCGCCTTGCGGCTCGCCTGAAATTGTGTAATCGCATCTCGATACTGCTCTTCGTAGTGCAGCGAAGCACCAAGGATGAACATAGCCTCAGCCTTCTGCTTAGCCTCAGCAAAACGATTCAGCGACTGGCGAATCAATGAAATCGCTCCTTGATATTTGCCGCCCAAGTACTGGGCCATAGCCTGTCGCATCGTCCAAAGCGCGGCCGATTCGTTTTCCGGGTCGGCTCGACGCAGTTGATCGTAGGCAGTGGCAGCTGACGCATACTCACCCTCTTGCAGCAGAGTTTCGGCGGCAACATAAGCGACATCATTTCGTAAAGTATCTTGCGGGAAACGCTGCAAGAACCATTGAGACCACTCGCGAGCCTTCTCAAAGTCACGCATTTGCAGTGATGCGAAAGCAGCGTTGTAAGCCGCGCGAGCGGCAAGAGGATCCTGGGAGTGATTCTTAGCGATTAGCTCGTAGGCAGCCCGCGCTTTTCCCATGTCGTCCGGCGAGTTGTACAGTGCATCTGCATAGTCCATCTTCAAAATCACGCTGCCACCAGCCCAAGTCAGTGCCTCCTCGACGACTTGCTTTGCATCCGCAAACCTATTTTGCTGATTCAGCGTAACCGCGAGCCAGTGTACGGCGTCTTCCGCGATGGCATCCTTACCACTAATCGCTTTGCGAAACTGCTCCTCGGCCTCCTTGTATTCGCCTTCGCGATACAGGAATTGACCGACGGAAATCGCCGCCGTTGGTGCATGGGGCGACTTGGGGAATCGCATCAACAAGTCCATGTACTTCTGTTTCGCTTCCGCGGTCTTCTCTTGTTTTGAATAGGCGTAGCCAAGACGCAATAGGGTGTAATCAGCCAACTCGCCCTGCCCTGCTATCTTGCCTAGCAACGCCACGGCTTCATCCGTTTGCCCGGAGGCCAGCATCAAATCTGCTTGCCGCACACTGACTTCGCCAGCCAGCCGATGATCAGGATACTCATTCAGAAACGCTTGGAAGTTCGCGAGCGCGTTACGAGCATCTTTTTGCTCTTCGTAGGCTACCGCCAAGGCGTACTGGGCATCAGCTCGCAACGGTGACTTGCGATACTTGCGGTCTTCTAACAAACGGCGATAGAATCCGATCGCCTCCCCAGGGTTACCAAGCGTGTACTCGATCTCACCAAGATAAAAGAACGACTGATCCAAGAAATCGCTACGAGGATAGTCCTTGGAGAATGCTTCTAAGGTCTGCTTGGCTTGTGCAAACCCGCGTTTTTGGGTGGCAGACTCGGGCTGTTCTGAGCGTGCCAAAGTGAACTGGCACCAGCCCAAATTGACCAATGTTTCCTCGCGTACGTCTAGCTTGCGATCTTCCAATGCCGCTTGAAACGCTTGCACTGCCTTCGCGTAAGCTTGCGATTGAATATAGGAAACACCTAAGTAGTGCGAAGCTTTCGAAGCCAAGGGATCACTAGGATAGCGTTCTAGCAGCTTCTGCCACTCTTCGATCGCTAGCTCAAAGGCTCCATTGTTCTGATAGCCGGCAGCATCCGCAAAAATTGCCAGCGCCTTGGAATCCGACTTGGACTCTTGCGCCAGCGAGGTGCCACTGAAAACGCACAAACAAATGCATGCAACGCAATAAACAAGCCTCTTAGACATCCACTCTCCCTCAACTCATGGCTGTTTCGCAAGCTACCCGTATGTTCGCGTACGCAGCATCTTGCGGGTTTTGCTTTTCCAACTTGTCGGTCTTAGCGGGCGGTCTAACGAAAAGACACAGCTTGCAATAAGCGAGAAAAAGCGATTTCGGTTTAGTGTACCGCTTCCGCTGTTTGGCGGGAAGAATTCAGGATTTTCTGCGGTACTGCGCATCCCCCAATCGTCATGGAATACCTGACCAAACCAATTTAACATCGAATAGATACAGTTCTCTGGAAGACTACTCGTATTAACCCTCGAAGTCTTTCCCAAAATCTAACTCGTCTTTCCAAATCCACGGATTAGAGGTCGATGGTTCTGCAATTCGAAGATGCCAAATAGCCCGTGCATACCCCCCTATGAACTAGGAGCCTCACTCCACTCACAGCCAACAAACGACTGCTTGATCGAAGAGAGGATTGCCATTGGCGACTATGTTGCTCTTTTTGGGTTTTGTTGCCAAAAATCCGTCAATCCCTGGCGGTCACACACTCGCCCAGGAGCGTAAAAATTGACACACCAGTTTTTTGGCGGTTGAGATTGTTACGAGGTTCTACCGGCAAAACAAAGAATGCCATGCTAAGAATAGCCGTGTCCAAAATACTGACCGCCCTGGCAATTCTGCCTGCCATTTTCCTCTGGGCTCTTCTTTGTAGCTCGCCTGCAATCGCACAAAATCTGGCAGACATCATCGAACAAGCAGAGAAGAGCGTCGTTCGAATCGAGGTCGCTGGAAACGAAGGCGAAAGTCTTGGCAGCGGTTTCATCATTGATAACGCAGGCACGATGATTACGAATTGCCATGTGCTCGCTGGCGCTACCTCTGCCACCGCTCACTTTCCCAACGGCACGCGAGGAATCGTGCGTGGGACGCTTCTGATCGATCCGAATCGTGACATCGCAGTTGCCAAAATAAGCGTTTCGAGCGCTCCTGCCATCAGCCTAAACACTGGCCTGCCTCGAAAAGGAGAAACCGTCACGGCACTCGGCTCTCCCGTGGGACTATCCTTTACAGCCACCAACGGAATTGTATCGGCCATTCGGCCTGCGGCTGAAATGGCTCGCGACCTCGGACGCGGCAACATCAAGGGTACTTGGGTGCAAGTCGATGCTGCTATTTCACCCGGCAATAGCGGCGGACCACTCATCAACCGAAACGGCGAAGTGGTAGCGATGTGCACGCTCGCCTCACAGGGCGTCGCACAAAATCTTAACTTCGGTATCAGCGCAAAAGATATCCAAGATTCCATCGACAAGGCATCAAACGCTTCGCTGCAGTCATTGCAAGACGGAATCGCGAAAGTCCGAATGGACTCCTCGAGCGGTGATGGTGGCCCAGGAAGTGGAGGCGGCCCTGGGGTTGGCGGCAAATCGATTCCTTTCTCTGCAATCACAGCCTATATCGAAGAAGGACAAGCCGGTTACAGAGAACTGGTGCGCGGCTTGCGCATGGAGTCTGCTCGTCTGAGTGCGGACCTCAAGGGAATGCGTAAGGGAACTCCGCGCCTTCCCCCCAGTGTTCAGAGCCGCGACACTTCGGCGGTCAAAGTAGCTGTGCCCGGACAGCGCGATCCAAAATGGTTCTTTTCCAGTCAGTCGGTCAAGGATGAGGCTGTGCGCGTGCAACAGCAGCGAATCAAAAACTACACGCGTCTGAATACCTCTCTTCGTTCCAACGAAGACGCCGACTCGATGTTCGAGTTACTTTGGAACTACGGCCCGCCGGTTGATGTTCGCAAGAACAAGTCAGTCGGTTTCATCACGGATCTGTTTGTCATTCGTGCCTTCAATGAACACGAAGCTTTGGCGAGCTACGACGGCAATCCCTACTTGCTTTGGCTAGACTCTACAGCGGGCATTTCCGGCGGTGAGATCTTGTCTGGCCCAACCTTTGTGGCTGGCACCGTATCCATCATGACTAGAGACGGCCTTCCCACGGCAGTTACTGTCCTGCAGGAAGTCACTGAGGATCAGCTTCGCAGTGCGGTAGAAGCTAAAATCGCTCCTTCAATGGGCTTTCGAACATGGCAGGACAGTTCAGGTAACTACCAAGTCGAGGCAAAGCTTCTGGGACAAGACCCTCAGAAAGTGGTACTCCAAAAGAAGGACGGCAGCATCGTCAACGTGCCCAAAAGCAAGCTCAGCACTGACGACCAAACTTACCTGAAGACCCTACAGCCCTAGACTGACTTGCGTCTGCTCCAACCAAGCTTCTGATATCCTTGGATTGCTCGGTCAAAAAGACCTTCTAAGACCTAGCCGATTGGCTACAATCAGGTTCGTTCCGTCAGGAACATTCCGTTCGTTGGCAATTAGGCATTTCCTTGACTGGCCCTGGCTTTCTCCATAAGTCTAGGCCTTTCGTAAAATCGTTGTCGAAACCTGCTACTACTGAGTACAGATACCAGTGAAGCGGATTGACCAAACACCAAGTCGTGAATGGATCCTGCGACCTAAGCCCCTGGTGCAGTGCGGCGTCGGTTCTTCAACGAAATCTCCTCCTAAGTAGTAGATTAGCAAGTGGATACAGACCAAGTACAAACAACCGCACTGACTTCTTGGCACGTTGATCGCGGTGCACGCATGGTAGACTTCGCTGGCTACCGAATGCCTATTCAGTATTCTTCCATTGTCACCGAGCATGCCGCAACGCGCGAAGCCGCCGGACTCTTTGACATTTCGCACATGGGACGCCTACGATTTGAAGGCAACCTAGCTCACGAACTTCTCGATCACATTCTGACTCGCCGCGTAAGCGACTTGCAGATTGGACAAGTAAAATACTCGCTCGTTTGCAACGCTGAAGGCGGTATTTTGGACGACGTGCTGATCTCGCGACTGGAAAGTCCCAGCAGCCGTCAGTTCTTCTTGCTCGTCGTCAATGCAAGTAACCGAGCCAAGATCATTGATTGGCTGCAGCCTCACCTAGCAGACTATCCCGATGTCGGGTGCTTCGACGTGACCGACATGACCTCAATGATCTCGGTGCAAGGTCCTGCATCAGAAGACATCGTGAACAAGCTGTTCAATGGCAACGCCGGTCAGTTGAAATATTATCGCTCGCTCGTCACCGATCAGATGAGCAAGCCGTGCATCATCAGCCGAACAGGCTACACTGGCGAAGACGGTTTTGAGTTAATCGTACGCAATGAAGATGCACCAAGAGTATGGGAAAACCTGATGCTCGCAGGGCGCGGTGTTGGAATCGAGCCGGTAGGGTTGGGAGCACGTGACACACTGCGACTCGAAGCTGCGATGCCACTTTATGGACACGAACTATCCGAATCGCTCGATCCCTACACTGCTGGACTCGGATTTGCTGTCAACTTGAAAGACCGTAACTTCGTTAGCTCGGAAGCCTTAGCGAAGTGCAAAGCCAATCCGTCGGACAGTGTGCGTATAGGACTTCGCGTGGAAGGACGCCGTCCTGCACGCGAAGGAGCAAAAATCGTCGATCGAGACAATCGTGCTGTCGGCTCGATCACTAGCGGCACATTCTCCCCGAGCCTGCAGTACCCGATCGCGATGGGTTACATCAATCGTGAGCTTGCCGTCGAAGGCAACCCCGTAGAAATTGATATTCGTGGCTCGAAAGCCAACGCGGAAATCGTAAAAATGCCTTTCTATATGAGAGAAAAAAAGTAACCTCAAGGAAACACAGCTCGATTGCCCACGAATCTCATCTAACGGCAACTGGAATCGCCAAAGGAAATAACGAATGCAACCAGAAGATCTCAAATACAACGAATCCCACGAGTGGGTCGGAATGGACGGAGAACTTGCTGTCATCGGAATTACCGACTTTGCCATCGAACAACTTACTGACCTGGTCTACATGGCACTGCCCGAAGTAGGGGCTGCCGTGACCAAAGGCGAAGAATTTGGTGAAGTTGAATCTGTGAAAGCGGTTAGCCCTCTATATAGCCCGGTCTCGGGGGAGATCGCCGAAGTTCACAGCGAACTAGTCGACGACATGGAAGGCCTAGGTAAAGATCCATTCGGTCACGGTTGGATGATCAAAGTCAAATTGGCTGACGGCACAGGACTCGATGACTTACTTGACCATGCGGCCTACAAGTCACAATGCGCTAAGTAGCGTGCCGAGAAGCGCGAAACTGCAAGCTTGATAGATTCAGCCCGATTAATTCGTTGAAACAGCTGCCCTGAGTGTGGCTGCCTAAACAAACTCACCACCCGACCATTACCGGGTGACTCGATCTTTTAAAAGTGAACTGGATCTCCAAACCTCGAGGGTTTTTCCTTGCTCTTCGATCGGTTTAGGTGGTCGCATTTGTTTTGGATCCTTCAATGGCATATTTATTTAACACGGACGACGATCGCAAAGAAATGCTCGCCACCATCGGCGCAAAGTCAGTTGACGAGCTCTTCTCGCATATCCCGGCAGACGTCCGATTCAATAAAGCGCTCGACATTCCGCCAGCTCTCACTGAGCTTGAGCTGACACAACGAATGGAAGAGCTCGCGGCTAAGAATAACGGGGCGTCTTCTGCAATATGCATGCTCGGAGGAGGAGCTTACGATCACTTCATTCCCGCTGTGGTCGATCACTTGGCAAGTCGCGGCGAATTTTACACTTCGTACACTCCATACCAACCAGAAGTGAGCCAAGGCAACCTTCAAGTAATGTTCGAGTATGAAACATTGATTTGCCAACTGACCGGCATGGATGTTTCCAACGCCAGCCTGTACGACGGAGCAAGCTCGACGATCGAAGCCGTCTTGCTTGCCATGGCCGCTCAACCAAAACGCAAGAAAGTCGTCGTTCCCGATAGCTTGCACCCAGAGTATCGCCAAGTCCTCGAGACCTACCTGAAGTTTACTGACTACGAGCTGCAAACAATCAATTGCCCCGAAGGAACAATCCCAAGTCAAGCTTGGAAAGAGGCAATTGACGAGAACACGGGTTGCGTCGTCTTGAGCCAGCCTAACTTCTTTGGTGTCGTTGAAGACTTGGCACCTGCCGCCGCGGCGGCCGAGGAAAAGGGTGCGACCGTAATCGCCGTCGTCGACTTCATCAGCCTTGGCATACTTCAAGCTCCTGGCGAGTGGGGCGCCGATATCGTTGTCGGCGAAGGCCAACCCCTAGGCAATCCGCTGCAGTACGGTGGCCCCTATCTAGGCGTAATGGCTTGTCGAGATTCCTTCGTTCGACGAATGCCTGGGCGAATTGCTGGCCAGACGGAAGATCAGACCGGTCAGCGTTGCTGGGTGTTGACTCTTCAGACTCGTGAACAGCATATACGTCGCGAGAAGGCGACCAGTAACATTTGCACGAACCAGGGCCTCTTTGCTCTGCGAGCAGCAATTTACTTGTCGCTGCAAGGCCCTGAAGGCATCAAGGAAACAGCACAGCATTGTGCATGGAAGTCACACTACCTCGCTGAGCAGCTTTGCCAATCGGAACGCTTTGAACTTCGATTTGCTGGCTCCGGAAACTGGAGAGAGTTTGTTATTCGCGATCGCGAAGACGATGTCGCCGGCATTCTTGAAGCGGCTCGTGAAGCAGGTTATCTGGGCGGCCTAGCCCTCGGCTCTTGGTATCCAGAGCTCGGTGATTGCCTCATGATCGCTGTCACTGAAAAACGCACGAAGACTCAACTCGACAACTTCGTGAACATCCTGACTCAAGCCAGCACCAAGGAGTTGACTCATGCGTAATGTCCAATCTACCCAATTACTTTTCGAACTTGCAAAACCTGGTCGCCGCGCAAACCGGCTGCCCGAATGCGACGTGCCACAGGCAGATTGCTCGGAGTTGCTGCCGGACGCAACCCTACGACCGGAGCCCCCGGCTCTGCCAGAACTGAGCGAAGGCGACGTAGTTCGTCACTTCACCAATTTATCGACTCTCAACATGTCAGTCGACACGCATTTCTACCCCTTGGGCTCATGTACAATGAAGTACAACCCGAAGCGGAACGAGCGTCTGGCCAGTTTACCTGGCATCGTCGATTTGCACCCATTGCAAGCCGATGCAACGGTGCAAGGGATGCTTGAAATATTGTACGAAGTCCAACAGTACTTCGCCGAGATCTCCGGCCTTCCGTCTGTTTCCATTCAGCCTGCTGCTGGAGCTCATGGCGAGCTGACAGCACTGATGTGTGCTTCGAAGTACTTCCAGGAGCGTGGAGAAGAGCGAACCAACGTTCTCGTTCCAGACAGCGCCCACGGCACCAATCCAGCAAGCGCGAAAATGGTTGGCTTCAAGTCGATCATGATCAAGTCGCTGCCTGATGGCTCAGTAGACATGGACGACTTAAAGAGCAAAGTTGACGGCAAGACTGCAGTCTTCATGATCACCAACCCAAGCACTCTTGGTCTGTTCGAGAACAAGATTCGCGAAATCGCTGACTTGGTCCACAAAGCAGGCGGACTGATTTACTTGGATGGTGCGAACATGAACGCCATCCTAGGCATAGCCCGCCCGGGAGACTTCGGTGCGGACATGATGCACTATAATCCGCACAAGACCTTCAGCGGACCTCACGGCGGCGGCGGGCCTGGCGCGGGGCCAATATGTGTTCGTGACTTCCTCGATCCCTTCCTGCCGAAACCACGTGTCGTGCGGGAAGAAGTTAATGGCGAAGTTAAATACCGCTTGAATTCCAATTATCCTTTGAGCATTGGACGTGTCCGCGGCTTCATCGGTAACGTCGGAGTGTTGGTTCGCGCCTACTGTTACATCCGAGCCTATGGCGGAGCAGGTTTGAAAGAAGTCAGCGAAAACGCTGTTCTGAATGCCAACTACTTGCTTGCCAAGCTCAAAGGCACTCTAGAAGTTCCTCACGGCGATCGTTGCATGCACGAGTTCGTTGCCTCAGCAGCGAATCTCAAGAAAGAAGTAGGCATCACGGCGATGGACATGGCCAAGCGACTGCTCGACTTTGGTTTCCATGCTCCAACCGTTTACTTCCCGCTCACTGTTCCGGAGGCAATCATGATTGAGCCGACGGAAACTGAAAGCAAAGAAACTTTGGATGCTTTTGTGGAAGCGGTAGAACAAGTCGTAAAAGAGTCTCCAGAGTTACTCCATGAAGCTCCAAAATCGACGGTCATTCGTCGCCCTGATGAAGTGAAAGCAGCTCGTAATCCAGTGATGAAATGGACTGTTTCCTCTTAGTCGACAAGCCGCGAAGTGGCATTGAAAATATGCAAACCGATCAGCAGATGCTGTGTCATGCAGCATCGAGTGATCGGGTCTTGCTTCGAGTGTATCAATGGAGTGCACCAACTCTCACACTCGGGTACTTTCAGAAATCGGCGGACCGCAAGGAGCACAGCGAGAGCAGCAGTTTAGACTGCGTCCGCCGAGCGACAGGTGGAGGGGCTATTGTTCACCATCACGATTGGACCTATTCGCTCGCTTTGCCTCCGAAACTGCTTGATTCTCAGCTTGGAGCGGCCCAACACGTATATGACTGCATTCATGACGCTGTGGTTGGGTGGTTAACCGATCGAAATTTCGCCTCTAGCAAATGGAGCGAGCCAACTTGTCGCGGAGATTCCTGTAGCTTTCTGTGCTTCGAACGCCGCAGTCTTGGCGATGTCGTCGTTGGCGAGTCAAAAGTGATGGGTAGCGCGCAGCGCCGCTACAAAGGTGCTGTGCTACAGCACGGCAGCTTATTGCTCAGACGGAGCCAACATGCTCCGACTTTGCGAGGGCTTAGAGAGCTTCTCACAGAATCGGAGACAAACGATTCTTCCGATGTTAACGGTTCTGCATATGCTGCTGGAGATGCGCCTTCAGATTTTGCCAATGCTATCGCAGAATCACTGACAGGACGCTTGGGACTAAGTTTGCAGACGGTAGGCGGCTTCACGGAATGGATAGCAGACGAGGAACAGGGCGGTTTTGGAAAAAACAGTTGGGAACTTAAACGCTAGCCTAACGGTCTCGTTACCCCCACTAACATCAGCATCACGTGAATTTTCTAAGTAATTGACGCGAATCGGCACATCTAACCCTTGCTAAGTTATTTACTCTTTCAAGATAATAAGTAGTCTGTACTCATTATTCTGTGAGGTGACAAAGGAAAACAGCTGTATTTCCTGCGGTGCTGGTCTTTCGGACTGTAACTCTCTCATCCGATAACCCATCGTTCTAGTCCTTTGCAACCTTCCGACGTACACGAGGTGAATATGCAGGTTCAACTTCGAGTTGCAAATGGTGCCCAAGAGGGCAAATTCATTCAAGTCAAGCACGATAAGTTCTTGATCGGTAGGAGTGACGATTGTCACCTTCGTCCCAAAAGCGAATCTATCAGCAGGCGGCACTGTGCCATCGTCCACAAGCAAGGAAAAATTCTTCTACTCGATCTGAAGAGCCGGAATGGAACTGAGCTGAATGGCAAGAAACTAGATCCAGCTCGAGCCAAAGTGCTCAAAAACGACGATCATTTGAAGATCGGCAAACTGGAATTCACCGTAGTGATGGAAGCTGGCGTCAAGTCGGTTAAGAAGTCGGAGGTGAAGGACATCAAAGAGGCAGCTGAGCGTTCCGCGAACAACGTCAGCGACAGTCGCTTCGAAGAGGTCGACGTTAGCAGCTGGTTAGACGAACCGAACCAGAGCCAGAGCACCAACTCCGAAACCGTGACACGACAATTCGAGTTGCCTGAGTCAACCGAGATCTCAGGAGAAACTGTGATGGACGAAGAGGCCATTGCTGATACTCAGGCAGGAGAGTCGACGATTAAGAAGAAGGGCAAGCCAGGCAAACTCCCGCCTGTTCCCAAAAAACAAGCTCAAGGGAACTCGAAAGACGCAGCTCAGGAAACCCTCAGGAAATTCTTCAGCGGTGGTCGCTAAGAAAAGAAGAAAACAACAAAGCCCGCCCTCTCGGTGGGCTTTTTTTGTTTCGTCACTTTGAACCTTTGGTTATCACTCCGACATCAGCCAGAGGCAAGAAACAAACAAGAACCTCGCCAAGATCTTTGACAGATCCAGGCATCGATCTGGTTTCCCATGCTGACGTATTGATTTTGTCGACGCGGCATAGATTGTGCGGTAGATTTATTGCATCTTCTCTGCGTTCCGTTCATCTCATCATCTCGATCTCGCTTGTTTACCACCCGCAGCCACTGTCCCCGTGCAGGCTGGCTTCGCTCAAGCAATACCATTGGCAACGCTATGACTCGTCCATTCAACCTGACACTCGTTCTCCTTGCGACTTTCGCTATCTTTGTTGAGCCAACAAGCGGCCAAGAAAAGTACATTGTTCGACTCACCAATGGAATGATCTTGGGCCCAGGTTTGTTCAGCGAAATCGATACGCTTAGCACCAACGGATTTCAAAAGGGAGGCGGTAGCACTGGTCCAAGATCCATCGGAATCGTCGACGACGGCCTAAGAAAGACTTACTTCAATATCAGCCCGATCAACTTTTCTGCTGAGGAATCAACTCGGGCTGCGTTAGAAGAAATCGTTACGGTCGCTGCCTCAGAAGTCGCCAGCTCAGGTGCCGCACCTGCAATTCAAGCTGTCTTGCGAGTCACGCCATTCAACAAGTTTGGACGCCGTGAGTTTCAAATACTCACTCCGCGGGGCGAAGTGGATGTTCTGCAAGGAATCACGCTGCTGACTCCTCACTATACCAAGGTTGAAGTCCTCAACACGGACGCCGGAGCACGATTCGTTTGGGATACACGGATCTCTACCTCTGCGATCCCCAATGAAGAACTCGACGCGATTCTAAAACACGCCTTGGGAATGGAAGCCTCCGGAGACTGGTTGCAAATTGTTCGGTTTTACACTCAGGCCGAACGATTTAACTTGGCGCGTGACACAATGATCGAGGGTCTACAAAAATTCCCCTCTGCCCTTGCCGGGCGCATGGCCATCGTTGACCAGTTGGACCAGTTCTATGCGAACGACAAGTTTGCGGAAATCAAACTTCGGCGAGAGGCAGGGCAGCATGCTCTAGCCGTGAAGTACCTGAATGCATTCCCAACGGAAGTCTTGCCAGTGGAGTCACAGATAAAGCTGAAAGATGAACTGAACGCTGCCAGGAATCAAATCACTCTCATTGCCAATATCATCGAAGCACTTAAAAAACGCGTTAGCCAACTCCCAGCGACAGAACAACAATCCGTTGCACCTCTTCTCGATGAAATCGTTGCCGAGATCTCTCCCAACACGATCGACCGATTCGCGGATTTCCAGCGACTGCGCGGCGATGACTCCATTCCCAACGAAAACAAAGTTGCTTTAGCTTTTTCGGGCTGGCTGCTAGGCCCCAATGCTGGACTCGACAACTTCGCCGTCGTCAAGTCAGTGATCAAGGTGCGAGGTCTTGTGCGTGAGTACTTGCGAGACGCGAATCAACCAAGGCGACAAGCCATATTGAATCAGCTTGGTAAGGAGGAAGGAGCTCAGCCCAAGTTGGTGGATCAAATCCTAGAGACGATGCAGCCTCCTCTTTCGCCACCAACTCCCCAAAGTGGCGACCCACAGGGAATGTTCCGCGATTCAGTGAAAAGCTCTCATAGTGCGAATGTCGATTATGTGGTGCAGGTCCCACCAGAGTACGATCCCAATCGAAAATACCCGTGCATCTTGGCGCTTCCTGGCAGAGGAGATCTTCCAGATCTTGAAATCAATGTATGGTGCGGTCCCGTACGCGAGCTCGCCGTAACGAAAGCTCGCACCGGGCAAGCGACGCGAAATGGTTATATCGTGGTATCCCCCAAGTGGATGCTTGAAGACCAAATGGAGTACAACTACACCGAAGGGGAACACGATCGTATCTTGCGATGCATGCGCGATGCTTTGCGCAAATACAGTATCGACTCGGACCGCGTGTTCATTGCTGGGCACTTTGCCGGTGCGACCGCTGCTTGGGATCTGGCTTCCTCTCACCCCGACTTGTGGGCGGGAGCCATCATGGTTTCGCCAAGTGCTGATAAGTACATTGTTCAGTATCACGAGAACCTGAAATCAGAATCACGCCAGACCGCGCCTCTGGGGATGTACATAGTCTACGGCGAACTAGACGGCACTCGCGCCGCGTCCAAGGTCGGTAGTGTCTTAACAAACTACTTGAAGTTCCCAAAGACTGACGCGATGGCAGTTGAGTATCGAGGTCGTGGAAGCGGTTTGTTCATGGATGAGCTAGATCGGATCTTCGAATGGATGTCACTCAGCACACACCGTCGCATCCGAACGCCACAAAAATTGTCCAATGTCACCATGCGAAACGGCGACCGCTTCTTCTATTGGCTTGAGGCGCCGCAGCTGTTGCCTCAACTCTCCGGCAACGCATTTCAGTTCGATGCCAAAGATGCATCCAAACGAGGAACTTTTTCAGCATCGCTGCTCGGGCCAAACTTTAATGGGCTCTCCATCAGCAAGATTCCTTCAGTCAGACGTCAAGCCACCGTTTGGCTGACACCAGACATGGTGGACTTCAGTCGTCCGATCAGTGTGCGTATGTCGGGCCGCTCGCCAACCTTCGACGTTGCACCTGATGTGGGCGTCATGCTAGAAGACGCACGAACGCGCGGAGACCGAATGCACGTGTTTTGGCAAAAACTTGAGCTACGCTAGGCCGTGGCAGTTTCGAAGCGGCAAGTAACTCACTTCGACTTACTATCGATATCCCGCTTCGATTTTGGCGGCCCGGATGCATAAATACTGGCCGTAATCGTTATTGATCTATTCGCCCACCGCATTAATCTGTGCTGTCGAAATAAATCCCTTCAAGCACGCGATCTCCTCGATACAAGCCAACTTGAGCCCTTGGCGGCTCTCAAGCGTTTCAACGAAGTTGGCGGCTTGATTCAAAGACTGATGGCTACCGGTATCCAGCCATGCAAATCCATGGCCCATGCGAATGCAATGTAGTTGCTTATGCTCAAGGCAAGCGAGGTTCACGTCCGTGATTTCTAACTCGCCGCGTGCCCAGGGCTTCACCGCTGAGGCAACATCTACCACCTGATTGTCGTGGACAATAGAGACGCACCACTGCCAGGTTAGTCTTGGGCTTAGCGGGTTTTTCTTCCAAACGGATAACCCGATTCTTGAATCCAGATCTACAACAGCGAAAGAACTCGCGGCTTGGACCCGATATGGAGAAACTTTGGCACCCTGAATATTACTTGCTGCCTCGGCAAGAATTGCGTGAATCCATGGCCTTAAAAGACATTGTCACCTAAGTGAAGGGCGACATGGTCATTGCCGATGTACATCTTTCCTACTAGAAATGCTTCACCGATGCCCCGAGGCTTTTCTTACACCGCATATCGAATGGAGATCCCAAGTCGAGATCCGTCACCAAGCAAACGCTCGAATACGGGCATGTCTTCGGGCGTCGAGATAAGCAAGATGTCACGCAGCCCAGCGAGCAACAAAGTCGAAAGTGGGTAGTAGATCATCGGCTTGTCGTAAACCGGTATCAACTGCTTGTTCACAACCGATGTAGCAGGTTGCAAACGCGAGCCAGTTCCTCCCGCTAGAATGATTCCTTTGTTGCATTGATTGCTCATTGTCTAGCCCTTCAGCTCCACTGCCCGCGTTTCCATTCTGTTCACCCAATCTTGATTTGCGAGATACCACTGGACGGTCTTACGAAGGGCCGTACGAAAATCTTCCTGAGGTCGCCAACCGAGCTGACCCATTATCTTGCCTGGATCAATGGCGTAACGACAATCGTGGCCCAACCGGTGGGCTACGAACTCGATCAACTCCGCACAAGGTCCTTGAGGAAGATCCGCAGCGAGTTCGTCCAGCAGCTCGCAGACCATGTGGACCAGCTCCAAGTGCTTTTGCTCTTCCTCTGCTCCGACACAATAAGTTTCACCGATCACACCGGATTCGACGACGGCATTCAAAGCCATGCAGTGTTCTTCCACATACAGCCAATCTCGAACGTTCTGCCCATCTCCAAAGACGGGTAGGTGCTCACCACGCATGGCCTGCATGATCATTCTCTGGATTTAGTTTTTCTGGATTCTGAAATGGCCCAAAATTGTTGCAGCAGTGAGTAGATAGAACTGGCAGTCCAAAAGTCTGATGGTAAGCCCGCACAAAATGGTCGGCAGCAGCTTTCGAGGGCGAATTGGGCTCGATCTTGCAGTGCTCATCAAATTTTCCCGTGGCTTCGAGTGATCCTTAAACTTCATCCGTCGAAACGTGCAGAAATCGAAAAGCTTTTTTTTGATTCTGCGAAAGTGTTTCCCAGTATCGCAGACTGCGATCCAAGAGAGTGCAGGTTCCAACGACTTTAGATTGCACGAAAGGACCCGGCCCTTCGATCGAGCGATCGCCATGAGATTCGGCGGCAAAGTGAAGAATCCCTTCGGTTTGGAATCGCTCCAAAAGTTCAGAGACGAGTTCCGCGTCGCAGATGTCCCCCTGGAAGAACTGCAAACGACTGTGGCTGGGTAGAGAATTTCGGTCGCTCGCATAAGTTTGCTTCTCTAAAATTACCACGCTCTCGCCAGCTTCTAGAGCGAGCCTGACCCAGCAACTGCCAATTAAACCGGCCCCGCCGGTCACCAGCCAAGTCCGTAGTGCCTCCCTGTCCATGCAATCCCCTTTGTCTATCCCGCGCCGGAGCCGATCGCTGTAGAAATTTCAGCATCCTGTAATAAGCAGCGCGGGCCAGGATCGCAACCCTGAATCCGGCAGAACTCTGATTCGGGCAGCTGAGGCGGGCAGTTTAGGCAATCGCGGAACCGTGATCGACGTGGATTTCTGTGGGAGCAGCGAAGTCCTAACGCGTTTCTGATGCCTCTAGCGAAAACACGCCTTGTTGCCTTCGCGTCAAATTTTGCCCCCTCCAACGGTTTTGCGGCCGGATCGATGCGCCAAAGTAGAGGAATTCGAGAGGTACACGCCTAGCGAGAACGTAAAGTCGACAGTGTTGAGCAAGGTCTTCAGGACGGAGGGGAACTTTTAGGCCCGCTAGCCCCTCCAAAGCTCGCCGCTCTCTATTGAGAGGGCGTTTTGGAATCTACAGATTTTGACGGCAAAGATTCAGTCACGGTCCTTTGGGGGCATCCCGGCTGAGTAGATCCGTTGAATTCGCGTATATGCCAATTACAATCCACGTTGATACTTTTTATTTTCCTATAACTCCTAAACACCCAATTTTGACTGCCGAGATCTCGCGAGACGGTAGTTGAGGTGCATCTTGCACCCTGATTTTCTCATCTGAAAGTTGGGTTTAGGTTCGGTACCGGTTACCTAGAGCTGGTTTTCCAGCACTCCGTTGAGAGGTTTTTCATGGCCACAAGTGGTTTCCCCAAATCGCGTAACCTGTTGGCTCGTAAGCGTTTGCAGCAACGCGACACTGTCCGCAAGGCTCTGCTAGAGCATCTAGAAGCGAGGCAGCTTCTAGCCGTAGGGCCCCAGTTGCTTAGCATCCAGCCCAACATGGGTGACCTGATCGAGAACGGCGACGTGCTGAATGTCTCGCCGAAGGAGCTGACGGTCCGTTTCGATGCGAACTCCGCAATTGACGAAAACACGCTGAACGGAATTCGGGTTATCCGTTCGGGTGCGGACCAAGTATTCGAGCGAGCTTCGGTTGCGACTGACTTCGGGACTGGTGGGCAGACCCTGGTCGAGTTCTTTGCTCAGCAACCCGGCGAAGCTGGAAATGGCATCGATCTAGTATTCACATCCCGCTCGCGAAACGATGGCCGAGCTCCGATTGTCAACGTCGACGGACGGACAATCAATATCGAATTGAACGCCAACCCTGTGCAAGAGACCCGGGTTGAGGACATCTTGCAGGCCTTCGACCAGAACGTCCGAAGTGCGCAGACGGATTTGGTTTACGCACTTCGGCTGCGAGGATCACAGATCGCTCCCATCGCACGTACTGGTGCCCCTCGAACACTGACATTAAGCGGTGCCAATGCAGCGAAAGCTTCGACAAACTTTGGTATTAGCAACGATCTAGAAGTCCGTTTCGTCGCGCGTGATGCCGGAAACGATGGACTAGGTGTGACGATCAATGTGACCGCGCGTGATCGTGGTGGCGCGGGATTCCCGACCGTTTCCGTAGTTGGAAAGCGGATCGACATTGAAATCAACAGCAATGCTCGTTTCGCAACGACGGTTCAAGAATTCATTGATGCCCTGAATGCCAGTGACTCGCTCTCGTCCTCGTTGTTAGAAGCTCAACTGGTTAGCGGCATTGGAGCAACTCGCTTGGGCAGTGCTCCGATCACCTATTCACCGATCGTTTTGACTGGTGTTTCGGACATCGAAATTGTGCCGGCCTTCATTGGTCTGGGCGATACCGACCGTGAAGTCGTTCTACGATTCGCAGAAACCCTTCCTGACGATCAGTACCGTATCGAGATTATCGGCCAAGGTACTAGAACACTGCGCAACGTTGATGGTGAAGCATTCAACTCCGGAGACTCGATCTCGGTCGGCTTCGAGTTGAATCTTGGCGCACGTGTCGAGTCGGTTGTTCCTCAGCCGGTCACCAGGAATGCCAATGGTGTTTTGCAGCAGCAAGGCAACCGCATCGACATCTACTTCAATGATGATGATTTGATTGATGTGAACTCCATCACATCCGTGAACGGACTGACCATCGGCCAGCTTCGCGATCTTCGTCAGCCTCTGTACTTCGACCAAACAGATACGATCGTTGGTGGTACGGACACTTCCGTTCTCGACGTCAACTTCTACCAGCTGTTCCACACTTCAGAGACGCTAGACAACACGGATGACATCCGTATTTTACCTAATGCGATTCGCTATTACCCGTCAACGGACCGCGTTACGCTTACCTTCAATCGCAACTTGGATCAATTGGTTGATCCAAACACTGCCGCACCGCTGGCGGTCTCAGATTTGCGTTTGCGTGTCGGAAGCAACGAAGACGTGGCGCTTCCACCAACGACTTTGGATGCGAACACCGTCGACCCAGCAGATACGTTCGATGCTGCGACGGACCTGAACTTGAACTGGACTCCTGGCGCAGGTGGCACGCAGTCGATCGTCATTGATTCACGTATCGACAACACCTCGCCATTGCTGCTCGACTTCCCAGGTGGAAGCGACGAGCCAGGCAACCGCTCCAACCGCTATCAGGACAACTTGCGTTTGCAAGCTGACATAATTGATGGCACGAGTGTGATTTTCTACAACTTCCAAGACAACTTGGGTGTTTTCAGCAACACCAACTTGGTGAATGCAATCACAGAGCAACAGAAGCTGCGTGTACGTGAAATCTTCTCGGTCTACGAAGACTTCATGGGAGTACGTTTTGTTGAATCTGAGGCTTTTGGTCTGACCATCGCCGTTGGCGACATGCGAGCGATTGTGCCCTTCGAAGAGATCCTGGGAAGCGGCCAGCCGGGCGCTGTAGAGCTGAATGCTCCTGGTGGCACTTACTATGAAGCTGGTGCGCTGATCTCCAACGGGCAACCTGGTACCGTACTCGACCTTCAGGACTTCAGTCGTTCGGATCTCAGCGACTTTGGTGGTCCATTTCAGCGTGCTGCAATGCAAGCCATTGGCCGATTGCTCGGGCTTGGATTGGCAGATGAATCCGGCGACATCACGATTCAAGCATTTGATTCAGCCTTCGCACCTGGCGTTGGCACCGAAATCATCCTGCCTGGCGATGTTGATATTGTTCACGGACAGTACCTGTATCGCCCAGATAGCAAAGACATCGACCTCTATCAGTTTGCTCTGCCAGTTGATGGAACCATGTCTATAGAGGCATTTGCTGAGCGGATGACCGAGTCCAGTCTGCTGGATTCGCAGATTAGACTGTACCAGCAGAATGACTTGGGCGGCTGGGATGAGATCGCGTCCAACGACGACTACTACAGCTCCGACTCCTTCCTTGAGTTGGACTTGGCTCAAGGCAATTACATCGTCGGTGTGAGCGCCAGCGGCAATTCAACTTACGATCCAAATATTTCTGATTCAGGTCTCGGTGGTCGTTCCGAAGGTGACTACCAACTGCGAATGGACTTCCGTCCGCCAGCTCAAGGGCTACTTCGTGATGGAACGGGCGTAGCCATTGACGGTAATGCCGACGGAACACCTGAAGGTGTATTTGATTTCTGGTTCCGGCCCTCGGGTGCATCGAATACAAAATTCGTCGATAAGACTGCCAGCGATGGCGGCAGTGGTTCTTTAGCGGCTCCATTCAACAACATCCAAGTTGCACTGAACGCAGCACAGCCTGGCGAAGTAGTTCGTATCGTTGGTAATGGAGGACAAGATGGCTTGATGGAAACAGTTGACGACAATGTTTCCTACGAAATCGGATTTGATATCCTTGGCCGTCCACTAGAAGACGGTGCGACACTGGATGTCCCACAAGGCGTCTCCGTAATGATTGATGCCGGTGCGATCCTGAAAATGCGCCGCTCACGCGTTGGGATAGGTAGTACAACTGTTAGTGTTGACCGCAGCGGTGGTAGCCTGCTCGTTTTGGGTACACCGATGCTTCTCGACGCAGCTGGCAATCCACTAGAAGACGCAGCGGGCATTGTGCCAGGTAGCGTCTATGTCACGAGTATCAATGACAATTCGGTTGGCACAGTTTCTAGCAGCAGCACCATTGGTGGAGTTCCGGCTCAAACTGGTGATTGGGGCGGTATCGACTTCCGTGCACGGATCGACCATGCTGAGCCAAATCGAGTTAGCGACGAGCGTCAGGGGCAGTTCCTGAACTGGGTCAGCCACGCCGACATTCGTTTTGGTGGTGGACAAGTCGTTATCAATGGCGTTTCGCAGGCAGTCACATCAATTCAGTCGATTGACGCTCGCCCTACGCTTGTCGGTAACATGATTACCGACGGTTCGGGGGCAGCGATATCGGCTACTCCGGACAGCTTCCTTGAGTCGAACTTCCACTCGCCAGCCGAGCAAGGCGGCTCATCCTTCACCGTGGATTACGATCGAGTAGGACCGAAAGTCACGGGCAACACGATTTTGAACAATGCCATTAACGGGATGCAAATCCTTGTACGGCAGCCAGGTAATACAGAAGTAGCACTGACGGTGCCTGGTCGTTTCGATGACGCGGACATAGTTCACTACTTGCCAGAAAACCTCACCATCATGGGAACACCCGGTGGTGCGTTCTTGGCCAATGAAGCACCAGCCAGTAGTGCTGTCACTTCTGAAGCACAACCTCTAGGTACTTTGCCAGCAGGAACTTACACCTACGTCTTCACTTCTGTAGATAGCAATGGCGTCGAAAGTGCTCCTTCCGAGCCAACAAGTGCAGTAATCGTTGGCGGTCCGAACGCATCCGTTCTACTTTCGAATCTCCCGATTGGTATCAACCGCATCTATCGCAGTACGGCGATCGGTGAAGGTCCTTTCGAACTGATTGCTTCACTGAACAGCAACTCGACGACCTTTGTCGACTCGGGTTCCACACTCGGAACCCCTTTGGCGGCTGATCTTGCAATCAACGCAGCACGGCTCGACGCTCGCCTAGCGATTGATCCTGGCGTTGTCTTGAAGTTCAACGGATCTCGAATTGATGTGGATCTCGGTGGTCAGTTGATAGCCGAAGGTGTACCAGGTAATCCTGTTGTGTTTACTTCGATCGCTGACAACCGATATGGTGCTGGCAGCACGTTCATGACAGCGAACAACGCTGGTCGCAACGCAGTCGCTGGTGATTGGGGCGGGTTGTACGTCGGCCACACGTCATCCGCTAGCTTGGATAACGTTGTCTTGGCTTACGGTGGTGGTACGACTCGTATCGAAGGTGGATTTGCTGACTTCAATCCGGTTGAAGTTCACCAAGGCGATCTGCGAATCACAAACTCGCGCATCGAAAACAACGCGAACGGCTCAGATTCTTCAACGCACCCAACACGAGCTGGTCGTGGCATCAACGACGTAGGTTCCATTTTCGTCTTGGGCGCTCAGCCAGTCTTGGTTGACAACATATTCATCCAGAACCAAGGCCCTGTAATCAGCGCCAACGTTGGTTCGCTGAATTCGGAAGAGTTGGTCGATTACGGTCGATCCACTGGCTTAGGCGAATTCAAACAAGATAAGGTGATTAACCGTGGCCCCTTGGTAATCGGCAACCGCTTGAGCGACAACGAGTTCAACGGCTTGCTTGTACGTGGTGGTCAGTTGAACACCGAAGGTTGGTGGGACGACACTGACATCGTCCACATCGTGCGTGATGAAATCCAGATTCCTGACCACCAGCACTTTGGTGGCTTGCGTTTAGCAAGTGCTCCTGATCAGAGCCTAGTCGTAAAGCTGACCGGTGAGACAGCTGGTTTTACGGCCACCGGTACGCCGCTAGACAACGTCAACCGAATCGGTGGATCGATTCAGCTGATTGGTCAGCCAAACTACCCAGTTGTCCTGACGAGCATCAATGACAACACAGTCGGGGCTGGATTTACCGTTGACGGTCAAGTTCAGAATAACACCGTCGACACCAGTCTCCTCGGACTGCTTCCGACCATTGGTGAAGTCAACAACGGCACGCTGATTGACAACGACGTGGAACCAGGGATCCCTGGTCAATTTGCGTTCAACGTTGGTCCTGGTGGTGCAAGTGGCATCGGTGGATTCGGTGGCGGTGGAATCACCGCCCAAGGTCGAACCCAACTATTCGTCAACCTGGATGTGATCTTTGAATACCTTAACTTCATCGATGTTGGCGGAAACGGTAACGCTCTCGATCTGCAGAACACCACCATCACCTTACCGCCTACCCTGATCTCGCCTGACTTCGTTGCAAGTGAAGGTAACTTCCAAGGTGAAAACGGCGTGGTCAACTGGCGAGTAGAGTCAAGCATGCCCTCTGGCGAAACCATCGTCTTCAACACGATTCGCCTAAGCAGTGCAAACAACTTGGGTAACCTGCAAGTTATCAACTACTTGGATGAAGATGTTCAGGGCGTCAGTGACGACTTGCTATATCAAACAGGGACTCCAGGTGAAGCAGATTTCCGAGCCTTCACTCTGGATGGCCCAGAGAGAATCGGATTTAGCCAGGGTGGTATTTACTTCCCAACGCCAAACCAGTTAGAAAACGCTACCTACGAGGGTTGGGCGGCTGACCAGTTCAATGAACTGCAGAATGCAATCACTGGTGCCGGAACTACCTTCACGATTCCAGGCAATATCGACCTCACTGACCTGCCCCCCATCAACGATCCTGAGTTGGGGCCGATCAACGGCCTGAACGATGTCACGACCGCCTTCTCATGGCGAGTTGATCCGAATGCAAATGAAGCAGTTGTAACCAGCTTCCTTGAGTTGGTGCCACGAAACCCTGCATCTGCAGTCGCTCGTGGTGACTGGCGTAGCGTTTTGCTGGATCCAAACAGTAACGATCGTAATGTTTCGATCGTGACTGAAACTGAATCGCAACTCAGCAATTCAACATTGGCCAATGAAACTCCAAGTCAGTCCCAGTACTTGGGAGAGTTGGCACCTAATCAAGTTTCAGGTGATGAAAATCGCCGTTTAGGCATTCATCTTGAAGGTGTCATTTCGCGTCCGTCTGACGTGGATGTTTACTCCTTCCATGCCGATGCAGGCACCGAAGTCTGGCTCGATATCGACGATACCAACAGCGCCTTTGACGGCGTCATCGAATTGGTAGACGCTAACGGTCGCACGCTGGCATTATCAGACAGCTCACTCTCGGAAGAAGCCGACCCAAGCTTGCTGTTCGCAGCTAGCGACATGCCTCCTCAGTCGGTCAATCCGCTTCGCCAAAGTGCACCCGAGTTCTACTTCGAGAGTGCTCAAGGCGTACCGAAGGACATCCACAGTACCAATGCGGACGACCCAGGTATGCGTGTCCGCCTTCCAGGCGAACCGGGCAGCAATAACTTGTACCACGTGCGAGTCCGTAGTAGCAATTTGCAGGATGGCGATCCCGCATCGAACCTGCTGAACGGTGACCTGACTCAGGGTATCACCAAGGGCAGCTACCAACTGCAATTGCGACTCAGCGAAGTGGACGAAGTCCCAGGTTCCAGCGTGAACTACGCAGACATTCGCTTTGCGTCGAACGGTCTCGAGCTTGTTGGCGTTCCTTACAACTCGCCATTGCTGGGTGAAAACGGTGAAGTCGAGGCCATTGGTGGCGCTCGCAATGACGACGTCACGAGTGCTCAAGCTCTCGGCAATTTGCTGGAGACCAATCGGCAAGCCATCTCGGTCTCTGGATCGATCGATGACCGCACCGATGTGGATTGGTTCTCATTCGACCTGCAGTACAGCCAAATCACTCCGAATGCACTCCGCGATTACTTCTCGACTGTCCTGGACATCGACTACTCTGATGGAATCGGTCGCCCGGACACTTCGATTTACGTCTTCAACGCGGCTGGCCAACTCATCTTGGCTGGACTTGAATCCACGTTGATAGACGACCAATCGGGAGCTGTCACCGGACCAGATGGTGCAGCCGATCTAAGCCGCGGCTCCTTCGGCGGATTGGACCCATACATCGGGCCATTCGAATTGCCATCTGGCCGCTACTTTGTTGCTATCACCAACAGTAGCCAAGCTCCTGCAGTGATGGCCGCCTTCACCGATCCAGACTTCCCGGACACCACCATGCGTCTCCAACCGGTGGAGAGTATGGAGCTGATTGCGGAAGATCATATCGATATTCGAGGCGGGTCCACCGCACTACCTCCGAGAACACCAATTCTGTTCCCAACTCCGGGTGACTTCGACGGAACCACGTTCTACACCAGCGATAACGACTCGATCGTTGACTTCGACCTGTCTGACATCTCGCTTTATGTTTCTCGTGACGTGGGTACTGAGCGCACAAACGTTTACCACGTAAATCCGTTCACCGGTGAAGTGAGGAACCAAGTTGGTCGGGGTGAGTTTGACGTTCATGGCTTTGATTTCCGGCCTAACGGTGAACTTCGCGGCTTCAACCGAACCATCGAAGCCAATGTGGGCGATGGTGACGCAGATGAATTCGCGAACTATATCAATATTGATCCCGGAACAGGTCAGTTCGTTGCTGACGGCGACTTGGGATTAGAGACGACTTACGCTGATACCGAAGGCAATCCGGCGGACGCAGACGACGGTGTCAGTGTCGAGGCCTTAGCCTTTGGTGAGATCCTTGGCAACGAACGAGGGCTAGTTGTCGCCAACCGTCCGACTCTAATCACGGAAACAGAGCTTCCTTACTTCCAGAGCGCTCGCTTTATTGCAGCCGGGGATCCACCAACAGGGTTCGCACGCCCCGGGGTTAGCAACTTCACGAACATCATCTACGAGATAGATGAGAACACAGGCGCTGCTATCAGTGCTCCAGTGGCTGACAAAGAAGGAGTGGCAATTCCGACCGGAGCAGGCACCGCAATCCGCGAACGTGGTCGAATCGAGACCTTCACACGTGACCCTTTTGGCAACATCGAATCTCAATCGGCTCGTATCCAAGCTCGTGAGGTCACCACTGGCACACTTGCTTCAGGTGCAAACTTCATCATTCAAGATGGTGACCAAGTTCGACTGATCGACGGCTCGTTCTCAACCACAATTCTCGAGTTTGACCTCGGTCCGCAAGTCCTTGTTAGCTACGATCCCTTGCAGGGACGCAATGTCACTGACGGCATGCAGTTCAGCTTGGATGGACAGGCTTACGAGTTCGACACTGGTTCTGTCATCATTATTAATGCCCTAGACGGGACTCAACTTGCCGACGGCTCGACTGTTCGAATCGAAAACGAAGCGGGAGACTTCCGGATCTTCGAGTTTGACAGCAACAATCAGGTGGTAGGGGCTGGCAATGTAGGTATTCCATTCACGACAGCCTCAACTCAGCTGACGATAGTAAAAGCCCTTATCGATGCGATCAACGGCGCTGGCTTCGGAGTAATAGCCCAGTCGAATCCGAACACTAACCGCATCTCTTTGCTTGGTGCTTCGCTGTCTACTCCAGTTGAAGTCACAGGTTCGGGAATTTCGCTTGACGGTAGCGTCGGGGTCTCACCAGGTGCGATTCGCATCCCTGTTTCCGAAGCTGCCTCGCTCAACGAGTTTCTCTTCGCGTTATCACGCAGTGTCACCAACGGTGTCACCGTTGGCTTTGAAGCTGGCCGCATGAACTTCAGTGGTGCCACCATCGGTAGCTTCACCGGCCTGGAACAAGCAGGAATCTTCACCGATCTTGGCACCGACGGCACGGTTTCTACCGGGGCGATTCAGGTTCGAGTCCTGGCTAGCGACTCAGCAGAAACGGTTGCAGCTCGAGTTGCTCAAGCGGTGAACGGGGCCGGCCTGCCAATCCTGACGGCAACGTTTAACGGGACAGAAGTAAGATTTGCCGGTGCAGAAGCCTTTGATGCCGGACCACTTGCTCTATTGGGTATCGCTCCGGGTGGTTTGATCCGCGGTGCCGCCATCGTCGACGAAGTGCTCTTTGCAGTCAGTAACACCGGTGGTCTATTCCGGGTCGACAACCCAACGACCTTGACGGAAGGCAACGTTGGTCGATTTGTTGAAACGGCGGTCGACCTAATTGGCATTAACTTCACCGGACTAGTAGAGGGGCCAACCCATGTTCGAGATGACGAATTAAGTAGAGTCCTTTTCGGTATCGATGCAGGCGGACGAATCCACGCCTTCGACACAGCTGGGCGTTTACAGCCGATCTTTGCTAATGGTGCCACAAGTGTTGCAACTGGTCTGAGCGGTGCTAGTGGTATCACGATGTCCTCCTTGGACTTTAACCTGTGGCACGTCGACGGCCAGAGATTCAACGATCCTGGTCACGGCTTGCCGGCAACGCCAAATGACTCACGTGTTACCCTTGGCGGAGGTCAGAGCCTGTACTTCGGATTCAACGATCCGTTTACCAATGGTGTTCCAGACCTGACTGGGCCCAACTCAACCGGCCTGGCAGATACCTACAATTTCCCAGGCGGTGCTGCTGGTGCGATTGAAAGCGCTCCGTTTAGCTTGGCTGGTGTTTCCGCTACAGACCTGCCAACGCTGTACTTCTCGTACTTATTAGAGAACGAAGGTCCCAATGGTACAGACTTCTTGACTGACTCTTTGCGAGTTTACGCTGCAGGTGCCGATGGCCAGTTCGAATTACTTGCCGCCAACAATGGTGGTGAAGGCGGTCAAGTTCTGTTCGACAACAACGGAGCGTGGCGTCAAGCTCGCATTCCATTGGACGGATTTGCTGGCGAAGAGGAAGTTACACTTCGCATCGAGTTCTCGTCTCATGGTGGATTTGGCTTCGGTCTTCGTGGTGGTCAGGGTCCAGAGATTCGCACGGTTGCGGGTGATGTACTAGCTGACGGTCAGCAGCTTGTGATCAACGGTCGAACTTTTGAAATCGAGATTGGGCCAACTCTTTCGGTACCTGGCTCCTCCGCGATCACCAATGGTGACTATGTCGTAGTCGAAGGTATTCGCTACGTCTTTACGGACGGCAATTTGCCAGTTGTCGCTCCAGACATCCCTGTCCCATACACCGCTGGACTCGGTGCGAATGATATGGCAATCGCATTGCAAAACGCAATTGCAACCGCCTCGATACCGCCAAGGTCTGTGTCTGGCAACGCGTTTGACAATGAAACAAACGATACGATTTCGACAGCTGAGTTCACGGACATTACCGGTGCACAGTCCATTGTCGTCTCCGGCTCTGGTGAGATTGGCGACAACGCTGGACTAGCCGACCCGGCGACCGACGTTGACTTGGTTAGAGTCAGCCTGCAGCGTGGCGCAGCAGTCACGATTGATGTGGCGGCCGCCTCGATCGGAAGCTCGCTCGATAGCTTCCTGCGAGTCTTCGATGGCTTTGGCAGTCCGCTATTGAATGCTGCTGGACAGCCGATCCAGAACAACAACTCCGGTGGCTCTTCCGACAGCTCGCTGACCTTCACAGTGCCTGAGACTGGCACCTATTACATCGGCGTCAGTGGTGCCGGCAACCAAGCTTACTTGGCGACGGTCGAAAACACAGCCTTGCCTGCTAGCACCGGTTCCTATAATTTGACCATCTCGGTTGATAAACTGCTGAATCCAGTTGTTGCTGGAAATCGAGTCCAAATTGAAGGTGCAGCTTCGGCCTCGCTGCCAGACGGCTCTCCCCTTGTACTTCAGGGGCAGTTTGGAAGTACCGGAACGCCTATCTTTGTGACGCTAGACATGAGCAAGGAAGAAGTCGCATTAGCGCTTCAAGCTAGCGTGGCAGACTCCTTCGCCGGCGGCGAACGTGATGTTTACCCGGTGAACCGAAATGCCGTCGACTTGACTGGTTTAGTGGACTACTCCTCATTCGATCTAGACACTGGCTTGCCTGCTCCATCTCTCACAGACTTAAATCCAGGCCCCTTTAACGCGACAACCAACTTCTCTGGAGATGCGCGAGGAGCGTTCAACACAAGCACGACCTTCGACGGTTCCACGACTTCATTCTTCCCAGGATTCTTGGGTGGACAGCGTAATGACTTCGCAGGAGCGTACCTCGACGATTTCATCATTGGCATGGCTGGCCGCGGTGAGGTGGTTATGAACTCTACCTCCAACACGGACTTCATCGAAGATCCATTCGGTAACGGGATCGGTGAAATCGCGCTCGGCGAATACCAATTGGAAGTTCGCGGAGGGGAAGATTACGGTATTCCTAATTTAACGGGGATCGCGTTGGATCGCTCATTCCGGTTCGACGCTCGCATGGCTGAATCCACTTCGATTCGCTTCAACGATGCGGGCAACATGGTCGCCGGCGAAACCTTTGTCGTCGGTGATGGCACACGCAGCATCACCTTTGAGATGGACGATGTGAACGATAACATCGATGTTCAACCAGGCAATATGGCTCTGCCATTTAGCACTCTGGTTCAAGACCCAATCACCGGGTCTACTTTCTCAGAGCCTGCAGAAGCCATTGCTGCTCGCTTCAGAGACATTATCAACTCGGCAGCTGTCCAAGAAATTCTGAACATCTCAGCGAACTTGCTAAACAACGACCGTGTTGGCTCGACGTCCCCAACGGTTGCACTGATTGGCAATTCAGCTGCTGTTGTTCCTCCAACCATCGGTGAGGTCATCGCATCCGAGCTCAAGGGCGGTGACAACCGTGACCGAGCTCAAGGCCAAGTCGTGATCAACGCTAGCCGAATCTCCAACTCGCTTGGATTCGGTGTGTCGATTACCCCGGCACCGAACGATGTACTTACCGGTGCAACCAGTCCATCCTCGCCGCGTAACCTGATCACGCTCAATGCAGAGAGCTTGGTTCCAGGTGCAGTGATCATGAACTCGGAGTTGATCTCCAATACTGATGGTGGCATCACCATCACTGGACCGACTCAGGATGGCACTGTCCCACCAGCCGCAACCGCCTTTGTTCGCTTGGTGAACAACACCATCGTCGGCGGAACGATCAATGAGGTGACTGGACTAGAGCCAACAGTGGAGGGTGGACAGGTCTTTGACACTGGCTTCCTGGCCTTTGCTGATAATGTTGTGTCTTACAACCCAATTGGTGGTGGTGTTCCTCCAATACCGGGCTTGGACGATCCAATCCAAGCAACGGGTGCGCCGAATTACACCGGAACTGGCGAACCTCAGATCAATGAAAATGTGGTCAGCTTGGGCCGTGGTGGCGAATTGGTTCTCGAATTCACGAACAACTTTCTAACTGGATCGGGCAATGCCGATCCGGACCTGATGATCTTCGAAGTAGGTGACTCAGAGGAAGTTGCCGTTGAACTGAGTGTCGATGGCGTAACGTACATCGACGTAGGACGCGCATCTGCTGCGTCTCCAACGATCGACATCGATGCCTTTGGATTCTCGACTATCTCGCGGATTCCATTCGTGCGACTGACTGACCTAGCCAATCAAGGTGCTCAGAGTGGTGATTCGGTCGGTGCGGATATCGACGCGGTTGGAGCAATTTCTTCCGTGGCAGCGGATGTCTTGACGCCTGGCGGCCAAGGTATCGTCTTGTCCAACAACGCTACTGCGACATTGCTAAACAACGTTGTTGTCAACACTGCTACCGGTATCAGTGTCGATGTTAGCAGTGACGATACGGTGATTGGTGGCACGGTGTTCCAGAACAACCAAGCCAATGTGGCTGGCAGTGCAACGCTGGGTCAATTCCCTGCCGACCTTGAGCCGAACATCCCGATCTTCGTCAGCCCAGGAAGTGGAAATTTCTATCCATCTCCAAGCTCGCCGCTGATCGACGCTTCGATTGATACGTTGGCTGATCGCCCCTCACTGTTCGCCGTGAAACAGCCTCTGGGAATCCCGGGGTCGCCGATCCTGGCTCCAACATTCGACATCAATGGCCAATTGCGAATCAACGATCCATCGGTTGAAGCACCTGCTGGCCTCGGCGGAAACGTATTTAAGGATCGTGGATCTCACGATCGTGGCGACTTTGTCGGACCATCCGTGGTCCTTCAGAATCCATTGGACAACGACAATGCTGGCTTGGATGCAAATCCAGACACGACAATTGTTGAACTCACCAACATTTCGCTCAATTACTTTGACCTTCGTCTGATCGATGGAATCGCTCCTAGCGATCCAACGCCTGGAACTGGCATCGACCATCGCAGTGTCACCTCTGCGACAGTTCTACTGTTCCGCAACGATGTGCCGCTTGTAGAAGGTCTGGACTACAACTTCGGTTATGATTCGACCAACGGCATCATTCGCTTGACTCCACTGGCGGGTGTGTGGCAAGAAGAAAGCGTTTACACGATTCGTTTCGTCAACTCGACGGAGTCCTCTATCGTTGCTTCCGCAGGATCTGGCTACACCGATGGTGAGCAATTCAGAATCCTGGATATCACTGGCAGCCAAACCACTTTCGAAGCGGAACTCGGCTACTTGATCGACATCCCAACAGTGGATGGAACGACTGCAGAACTCGTAGATGGAACCACGTTCCAACTTGACGACGGTTTCCGTGTGCTGACCTTCGAGCTTGACACCAATGGTGCAACGACGCCTGGCAACGTTGCGGTCTCCATCGGTGGAACGCCATCGACTGCGAGTGCCGCACTGGGCATTTCGCAAGCCTTGCTTGCCGCGGGCTATGACGCAACATTGTCGAACAACCGAGTTCAGGTTCAAAGCTCTACACCGCTGACCATCACAGACGACGATACCGGTCTACTCATTTCAGGTGCGACAGGCGTTCAAACTGTCTTCGGTCTGCAAATTCCGTTGACGGCTGGCGTTCCAGAAGGCGTGGTCGACGGGCAGACCTTTACGATTGATCGCAGTGGTGCTCCTGTGACATTCGAGCTGGATACAAACGGCTCCGTGCTGGCGGGCAATGTGCCGGTTCAATTCAGCGTCAATTCAACTGCGGACCAGATCGGAGCAGCACTTGTCACAGCAATCGATGGTGCTAACATCGGCTTGAGCCCGAGTTATGACGGTGGCGGATTGGTTCGACTCGGCGGTGATCGCAACACCGGACTTACCCTTTCCAACACAGTCTTGACTCAGACGGGTGTTCCAGGCGAATTGGCTTCTGTCCCTGTTGAAATCCCAGTGGGTGCCTCCTCAATCGAAGTCGCTAGCATCCTGAAGGCCGCTATTGAAGGCCAGAACTTGCCGGGTGTTACGGTAACTCAATTCGGTGCACGCTTGGTGGTTGGAAATATCCAAGGGATCTCTGGAACCGGTGCAAATCCTATCGGTCCTATCCGCGATATGGCCGGTAATTCCTTGAAGCCAAACCAAGATGACGGAACTACTCTTCTGTCGATCTTCATAGGCGAAGGATTCGACTATGGTGACCTGGGCAATCCTTATGCATCGACCGCCGCTCAAGGTGGACCGCGACACACAGTTGTAACAGGTCTGAGCCTCGGCGACACAGTCACCGTAGACGCTGACGCTAAGTTGGTTGACGCCGATTTGGATGACGGAGTTGTCTTCTCAGACCTGTTCGCAGCCTTCCAAGGCGACGTGACCTTGAATGTCACGAACACCACTGGAAACTCGGCCTTCGCTTCTATCTGGGTCGACTTCGATGGTGACGGAGTGTTCGAAGATACCGAACGAGTCTATGGACCCAACGCAGTGAATGCATCGACCACGGTCTCCTTCCTCGTTCCTTCGGACGCCATGACGGGTGAAACCGGTGCTCGAATTCGATTGAGCTCTGACCAGGCCGCAGTTGCTTCACCAATCGGTGATGCAGTCGACGGTGAGGTGGAAGACTATGTCATCACGATTGGCACCAATCCATTCACGAGTCCATTGAATAGATTTGATGTCAATGGAGACGGTTTCGTCTCGCCGATCGATGCACTTCAAGTCATCCGTGAGTTGGATCTGAATGGAGGCGGACAGCTATTCCTTCCTGCTCCAAACGCTCCTCCATACTATGATGTCGACGGCAACGGCTTCCTCACTCCAAAGGATGGATTCGAGGTCATTGACTACCTCAACAACCTTGGAGGCAATGGTGAAGGCGAGTTTGCTGGTGCTCTTGGAAGTGCCGACATTCAGCTAGACTTTGGTTCCGAGCACACGGTTCTGGCCAGCGATTGGGCAGGCGGGCTTGAGCATCTAGTCGTCGAACGACGTTCGCACCGCTCAACGGAGCAGTCGATTGTCGATTCAGCACTCATGGATTCCGATGCGGACTTGAGCTTTGCGAGTGGGCTAAATTGGTCCGAAGCGGAGGAAGAAGAGGGAGACGAGGATCTCTACGGTGACTTGGCAGACGAGCTACTTTAGAAACGGATTCACTCAGATCCGAATGGCCTCGGCGAGGCCAATTCAATCAACTCGAAAGGCTGTCAGATTTTCTGGCAGCCTTTTTTTCATGGTAATTGTGTTGATTCTAACGAGCCTACAGCATTGGTCTTGCAATTGTGAACAGCTCCGCACTCCAATGCCTTGTGCCGCGTTGAGGGAACAAGTTGCGTGATTTAGAGTCAAAACTAGTGGCATGCAGCAACTGGTTTCTTCCCTTTGAAGAATGGGACTCCTGCGCAAATTGCTTGGGGCACTCCCTCGCCAGCCAGATCAAAATCAACGGCAGTTCAGAGCCATCCATGAATTACAGTCATCGAAATTCTTCTAGTCGCCGCCGAAAACAGTCGAGACCCCTTCGCCTGGAGCAGTTGGAAACAAGGCGTGTTTTGACCAGCATTCCTTACGGTGCTACCGAATTTGACTTGGGCGAGTTCCTGCTCGGGGATGTGGCTGTGACTCCCGTTTTCCTCGAGAGCAACGGGCAACTCGACCCGAGCACTGAAGATTGGAACAGCCTCAAGATACAAAGTGTCCTGAATGACATCGATGTGGGGATGCAGTGGTGGGAAAATACGCTCGCAAATCAAAACAGCGTACACAGCCTCAACTTCACTATCGATACTGCCTTTGCTACAACTCCTGTTGATACTCAATACGAAGGCATCAATCGACGCTCGAATGATTACACACTGTATGTCCAGGAGTTTTTGAGCTCTCAGGGCTACAACGGATTTAGCCTCGAAGCCAATATGCGTGCCTTCAATCATGCGCAGCGCGAGAAGCATGATGCTAACTGGGCGTTCACGATCATGGTAGTCCCATCTTTTAACGATGCGGACGGCCAATTCCCACCCAACGGTAGCTTTCGCCGTGCTTTTGCTTTTGCGGGCGGATTGTTCATGGTCGTACCTTCGACCCGCCCTGCTTCGACATACTCCCATGAACTGGGGCATATCTTCTGGGCGCGAGACGAATACCCAGGTGGAGGCAATTACCTACAGCGCCGCGGCTATTACAACACACAGAACCTGAATGCCCACGACAATCCGGAGCCTGGCTTCCAGCAGCAGCCAAGCATCATGGCCGCTGGTAGCTTGCTAACCACAGCTTTCGCTCAGAATACTTCTGCACCCTCGACTCTGGCTCAACTTGGATGGCAAGATTCCGACGGTGATGGGATTTTCGATGTCCTTGACGTACCTCACTCGCTGACCGGAACTGGTTACTTGGATACAACCACCTCCAGGTACCGTTTCATCGGTCAAGCGAAAGTCCAAACCCTGCCGAACATCAACTCCTTCGGCAACCGCAACGACATCACGTTGAACCGAATCCGTGAAATCGAGTACCGTTTCGACCAAGGACCTTGGCAGATCCACTCCCAGCCAGACGCCTACGAGGCAGACCTGGACCTTTCTATTCCAGTTCCTGACGGAGCACAAGAAATTGAAATTCGTGCTCGAGACTCCCAAACCACTGTTGTGAGTAATGTTTTCCAGGGCCGAATGGGCCGCGCTGACGCGACCCAAGTTGCCGGAATCAACGGCTTTGCCTGGATTGATCAAAATCAGAATGGCTTGCGAGACATTGGGGAAGATGGACAAGCGTTCTGGGATGTACAACTTGTCGACGCTGCGGGTGATATCATCGATTCACGGAAGACGATTGAACCCGATGACTATGCAAACGGCCAACTCACCAGCGGACAGCTAGCTGGTGTAACTATACGCTCCCTGGGAATCGACACGGACGGACGCGTCGGTGTTTTCCCGGATGCACAGGCCAGTACCGGCGACAAAATCTTTCACGTGTATTCTAGCGGAGCTCGCTCCTACCTCTCAAATTGGAACTCGTCGTCTCGAAGACTCCAAGTAGACTTTTCGAACCCTACCAGCGAAGTTTCGATCGACGTGATTGGAGCCAGCAGTACATCGATCGGTCGAATCGAGGCTTACAATACGGCGGGCCAATTAGTTGCTCGTGACACCACCGCCTTCCTGGGCTCTGGCCAAGTGGAAACACTTACTGTCTCGCGTGCTTCTTCCGACATTGCCTACGTCATCGTTGCTGGGCATATGCAGACGTCTATCAAGCTGGATTTTCTGCGATATGGCCCTCAAGCACAAATGACAACGGGAAGCCATGGCGAGTTTGCTTTTCCGAATCTCAGCCCTGGAGAGTACACCGTCCAAGTCACCCCCGTAGGGAGCTTCCTGCCATTTGATCCCGTCAACGGTCGGCAAACTGTAACGGTTTCACCAAATACTGCGATTTCCGACGCCGACTTTGGCTTCCGTCCAACGACAAGTGAATGGCAAAACCCAAACAATGAGAATGATGTCAACGACGATTCTCATGTCACTCCAATCGATGTTTTGACCATCATTAATGATCTCAACACGAACGGAGCACGACTTCTTACCGAATTCGTTCCTCCGCCATTCATCGATACCAACGGCGACAGTTTCGTTTCTCCGATTGACGCCCTTGCTGTCATCAACTTCCTCAACAATGAAGCCAATGGATCAGGCGAGTTCTTTGCGATGCCTTTATTCGCGGGGTTCGAACTCCCTGAAGAGTTGCGTGAATCGCCTGGATTATCACATTACGACTTTGACCAGTTCTTTGAGGAATTTGGGCAAGGTGGTGAAGGTGAAGCAGGTTCTCAGCCATTAACGATAGAACCTACACGTGAAAGCAACTTGGCTTTCTGGAATCACGCTCCTCAAGCAAGCAATACGGCTTCAAAGGCCGATAAAAACGAGGGTGTTCTGGCCGAGCCTACCGGATCACCCCAATTGGGTGGTTTGGCATAGCTTGAGTTTCATTCTGGTTGCAAGGGAACTTTGTTCGCGCCGCACGCTCTAATATCTAGCTGGCCTTGCAATTCATACAACCGGACAGGATTGGGTCTTTTCGCATTCCTCCCAGATTACCAGAATTGAAAAAGGCTGCTGCTTGACTAACCTGAACTGAAAGCCCAGACGGAGTCTTTGACTCCCCTTGTCGATTTCCAGAGCTGTTGCGGTGAAAGTTCGTACCGGATCAGACAGCAAACTGGGTTTTCTCACTACTTCCCGTCCTTCTGCACGTCTCTAGGCGCAAAGATGAAAAAGCAACTCGGAAAACTCTTCCAACGTCAACAGAATGAACGACGCGCTCGCGAAAACCGTCAGCGAAAGCTGGAGCTTGAAAATCTGGAAGGACGTCAGCTCTTGGCTGCTGACCTGGGCTTCGATGCTCTCCATCCGCATCACAACACACTATTGCATGCTGCGGAGGATACGAACCGCGACGGCTATTTCACGCCGATGGATGCCCTGCTGGTTATCAACAAACTCAACAATGATGGTGGTGAACTACCGGATGTCGAGTCGGGGGACATCTCTGCTTTCGCGCCGGACGTGAACAACGACGGGGTTGTTTCTCCAGTCGACGCCTTCATGATCATTAGTCGACTGAATGCAGGAGAAGGTGAAACGCAGCCAACGGTCGTATTCTCGTACGATTTCGTTGACAGCTCTGGCGCCCCCATCACGAGCAATCAAGTTACGGTAGGCCAGCAGTTTGGAATGCGCACCTTTACTCAGGATACTCGCGGCTCGCTAGCAGAAGGTGTGGCTGCTGCTTATCTAGATATTGGATTTGACAATGTAGCTGCCTTCGACACGAATGGGGCAGTTGAATACAGCGAGCTCTATGATTTCTTCCGAACCTTCTCAGAGGCAACTGATCCCGATCGTTTTGATGATACCGGTGCATCGGCCGCGCCCTTCGGTGGCTTCCCGGGACCAAGCGAACTCAAGTATGTCTTCACCGTTCCAATGACTGCAACAGCACCAGGCCAGGTCACGTTTACTGGTGGAGAAAGTGCGAATTCGCCGCTCTTTGACGTGGTCACTGGTATCACCCCTGTGCCACCTAGCATGATTGATTTTGGTCAGATCTCGTTGACGGTCGTAAGTGATCCGACAGCACCCGTTGCAGTCAACGATACTCTCAGCCTCGAGGAGGACAACTCCCTTACTCTGAACGGAAACGTGACTGCGAATGACACGATCTTCGAAGGCCGTACCGCCTCGATCGACACGCTATCTACGATTCCTGGCACTACAGTCGGTAGCCTCAACGGAAATGTCTACACGCCGCCTGCCGACTTCTTCGGTACAGACACGCTGGTCTACACCATCCGAGACAGTGCTGACCTGACTTCGAATGAAGCGACGATCACCATCAACGTGACCCCAGTCAACGACGGACCAACTGCAGTAGACGATAGCTTTGACGTTATTGAGGAAACGACTGAGACGCTAACAGTTCTCGCCAATGACCTCGGCGGACCTGCCAACGAATCCGGTGACATCTTAACAATCACAAGTGTCGGGCCAGCCAGCAACGGTGGATCCGTCACCATAGCGGCTGACGGCAGCTCTTTGGATTACACACCAGCGTCTGGCTTCCTGGGCACCGACACCTTCAGCTACACGGTGGAAGACCAAGGTGGACTGAGTGACACCGCGACCGTCACTGTCAACGTAGTACCTGCGGCTTTGCCAAGCGGCCGTACAGATCGTACCACGGTTGAGGAAGGCAACTCTGTCGTCATCGATGTCTTGAGCAACGACCTCATTAACGACGGATCTACACCGACATTGATAAGTGTCGCAGATGGCGCCTTCGGAACAGTAACGATCAACGAAGACAAAACAGTTACCTACACACCGAACGATCCAAACTTCTTCGGCACGGATACATTCACCTATGTGATGAACGATACCTCAGGGTTGGGTGAAGATTCGACAGGCACGGTCACTGTTACCGTAACCAATGTCAACGATCCACCTGAGCTGATGGATGATACCGCCGAAGGTACGGAAGACACCCCAGTTACCATCGCGATTTCGACACTACTCAGCAATGACTCACCGGGTGCTGGCGAAGGAGCTTCTTCTCAGATGCCTCAATCGCTGACTCTTATATCTGTCGAAGCCGTAGACTCCAGTCAGGGATCGGTCGTGATTTCCGGCGAGAATGTGATCTACACTCCTGCACCCAACTTTTACGGCGATTTTGCATTCACCTATACGGCTGAAGACAACGGCACACCTCCGCTGTCTGGAACAGCCACGGTCATCGTTTCGATAGCACCGGTTAACGACGCTCCGATCGCTGGAGCCGACACTGTAGCGGGGATAGAAGATCAGACTTTGACAATCGAAGTCGCTACCTTGCTGGCCAATGACTCGCCAGGTCCAGGCAACGAATCGGGGCAAACACTGAGCATCGTCGGTGTTAGTGGTTCTACTTCAGCTGGTGGAACAGTAACTCTGGATGGTAGCTCAATTAGCTACACTCCAGCGGCCAACTTCTTTGGAGTTGACACATTCACGTACACCTTGAGTGATGGCAATCTGACTTCAGTTGGCACCGTAACGGTCAATGTCGCTCCCGCAAATGACGGACCAGTCGCTGCCGACGACACTTTGACCGGATTCAATGCGATTCCTCTGGTCATTCCTGTCACGGACCTAACTGCTAACGACAGTGCTGGTCCGGCAAATGAAGACCAAACACTGACTATCACATCGGTTAGTCCAAACGCGGACATTAACGGTACAGTAACGCTGAACAATGACGGAACGATCACCTACATCGCAAACGAAACGTTCTCAGGCGAAGCATCTTTCGACTACACCGTTGAGGACAGCGATGGAGCTTCCGACACCGCGACGGTCTTTCTGACCATTCGCGAGTTCCAACCAAGTGATGTTTCTGGAACGGTTTGGGTCGACGAGACAAACGATGGAATCGTCGATGCGGCCGAACGAAGAGTTGCCAACGTCATGGTTTCTCTATCCGGCACTGCACTTGGCGAGTCGGTTGCAATGTCAGTCCTGACACTTTCAGATGGCTCGTACTCCTTCGACAATCTCGCGCCTGGTACTTACACCGTTTCTTACGCTGTGCCTGAGCACTTCACGGACGGCTACGACGTAGCTGGACTCTTGGGTGACAGCGACAATGTCGAAAACCAATTCACAATTGAGATCGATCAACCCGGTGGATTCGATGCTGCCGACTACAACTTCGCTGTTGAAGGCTTGAGCCCGACAATCGGAGGCACACTCGATCAGTTAGCCTCGCGTTACTTCGTCACGAACCCATCACTGGCCTATAACGGAGCATATTTCGCGGTAGGTGCTGACAACAGTTTGATGTGGAGTGCAAAGCTTGACGGTTTTGACTCGGCCGCCTTTGCTGAAGCCGTCGTAGCAGCAGATGGAAGCGTCTTGCTATCCTACGTCGACCAAAGCGGCAATGTCTTCACTTCGAAACTAGGCCGTGGTGACTTCGTTAAGATAACAGACGACGCCGGAGTCAACTTCATCCGTGTACTCGGTAGTGAAAGCGACTTTAGCTTCGAGCAAGTTAACCTCCAAGCACCGCCTTACACCGCAAACAATTACTTAGCAGCCATTGATTCCATCTTCGAACAAGAAGGTTGGGACTACTAAGTCACTCGGCTGACAATCTGAATATCAAAGAGAGCTACCCAACGGATAGCTCTCTTTTGTTTCGCCCTGCCGCTCGATCACAGATCCGAAAACCTTAATCGCTTCTCTGCGACTTCGCGTGATCTGACTCCGCGCGACCTAATTGCCAGGCCGATACCTGGGGCCAAGCCGAACGATTGCACTCAATTGTGATGCTTCACTGAAGTCCGCTATCCTCGCTAGATATCACGAAGGTCGAACCTCCCGTTGTCAATCCAGCCCCGAAGAGTGAAACAGGTACAAAAGAAAGCGAATTTCGGTTTCGCTTTAATCATGGCTCACATCGCATCTTCGGACTCTCAAAATATCGAGCTAACATGTTGGCGATCACAATTTGGACTGTAAGACTACGGTTAGCCCTAACAGCTCAAAGACAGGAAGTTGCACCCCAGAACCAATCGAATGACCTCTGCGTTACAGTTCGCAGCTAGTGAAGGTCTGCTCACCTCGGATTTAGGAGTGGATAACATGAGGCAGTTAGTCAACGCCGATGCCCTCATACACGGGTAATACGAGTAAGCTTCCTCATCACCGCGCAACACGGATAAACTCTGGCAGCAGCGAAACGAACGTGAATTTACTTCTGAGACTCGCAAGCGCACAAGAATGCCTCGTTTTCCAGCTAGCCTGAATCGTATTCTTTTGTCCTGAGTTGTCAGTTTTCACGCTTATACCAACTATCATTTTTTAGGCTCTATTGGATTTATGGTTTTGGAATTCCTTACAGCCGTTGCTTTATTCCGCTTCTAGGCAGCCGAACCCTCTCGGGCACATGCATTCGGCTACCGCAGCTTCACTTTGGCATCTCCATCCTGAGATAAGCAATTGCAGATAGATAATCTGAGTTGCAAAGAATGCTTCGTGACAACGCGACCACTTGCACACACCGCCCCGTCACAATTGCGATGTAACTGTTGCTAGGCATAAGCTCGCGGCTTCAACTCAAGACGACGCCTTCATTGAACAAGAACTTTCTGTGCTGGTCTCCTCACTTGGAAACGGCACGTTTTTCAATCGAACATTCGAAAAACAAGGCAATTGTGCATAACCCCAGCAACCATCAGGGATGGGGCGCTCTGAGCAACGGCGGAAGAATCTCCGGTCAAAAAGACAGATAGGACCCGCAAAAATCTTCTGACCATGCTCGTGCTTCGACCTATTTACCTGTCCCAGACCACAACAGACCATGGGCATTCGAGAGCCAAAAGTCTTGACGGTGTCGTGCAAATAAAGGTTGGGCTGAACTGCCCTAGATGGCCTCTGGGCCACGTTCACCGGTTCTGATTCGAATGCAATCGTCCATGGGCAAGACAAAGACCTTACCGTCGCCAATCTGCCCTTTGTCTCCGGATTTAGCGGCGGAAAGAACCGCTTCGATCGTAGGCTCGACGAAGTCGTCGTTGACAGCGATTTGCAATTGGATCTTCCGCAACAGATTGACGCCGGTGTCCGGTGCTCGCGAGGAGGCAAGCTGGCCCTTCTGCCGACCAAAACCTTGGCAATCGACTACGGTTAGTCGGAACACTTCGACTTCAGTCAAAGCCTGCTTTACTGCCTCGAGTCGACTGGGCTGCACAATCGCGATGATGAGTTTCACTGTCTTCCGCCTTCTTGCTCCGAAGAGCTGTCTGATCCAAATTGGATTCGACCAATTCGTAGATCACCATCCCGAGGATCGCCATCTGACAAATGGGTAGGAGGGGCAATGTACCGAGCAAAAACGCCACTGTCGACTAGACCATCATAGGATGATGGCTGGACAAGCGAGTTGCTCAAAAAAAGAAAATACCCCGGCCCGGACGCGTGAGGCGGACACTCGTCGCGAGCCATAGCGGGGTACCTTCAGGCCCAGGCTGAGCCGAAGCCGTCTGTAGTCTCTCGCCCTAAGAGGAATTACGCCTAGCGAAGCTGTTTCTAAAAAGTCACCTGAGGTACCGAGTTCGGACACCTCAGGCAACTTGGGTAGGGTTCGTTAAACGCAGGCCTGAGTAGTGACTCGGCCTGAAAGCGACTAGCTAGCCTTCGGCAGCGAGTCAGCTGGATAAGCGTGCATTCCGTGCTCAGAGATATCCAAGCCTGTTTGCTCTTCTTCTGGACTCACTCGCAAGATGCCAGCAGCCTTGAGAGCCGCGAACAATCCAAGCATCGTTATAAAGGCCCAACCGCAGATGGCAACTGTCCCGATCAACTGAATCATGAATGAGGTCGAACCACCAGCAAGATGCGTGTTGGGCAGAATGCCGATCGCCATGCAGCCCCAAACACCACATAATCCGTGGACAGGAAAAGCACCAACGGGATCGTCAATCTGCAGTTTATCGAGCAGCATCACACCGCCAATGATCAAAGCACCCGAGACAGCACCGACAACGAGTGCCATCCAGTGATCCATGCAGTCACAGCACGCGGTAATACCGACAAGACCACCGAGAATACCATTCAGCCCCATCGATAGGTCTGGCTTGCTGAACATTGCCCAACTAAGCAAAGTCGCGACAAGTCCCCCCATAGCAGCTGACAAGGAAGTTGTTACAGCGATATGCATGGTAGCGTCGATATCGCCTGTGCCTTGGAAGGCCAATTGGCTACCTGGGTTAAAACCGTACCAACCGAACCACAGGATGAAGACACCAAGAGCAGCGATTGGCAGGCTGTGACCAGGCATTGGCATACTCTTGCCATTCACAAAACGACCGATTCGAGGTCCAAGAATCAATGCACCGGCAAGACCAGCAAATCCACCGACACCGTGGACTACCGCAGAACCAGCGAAATCCTGAAAGGCCATGGTCCAACCTCCATCAGCATCAAACTCGCCGAACCGGGTCAGCCATCCGCCACCCCACTTCCAAAAACCACTAATTGGATAGATGAACGCTGTCAGAACGGCGCTATAGAGTAGGTAGCCGCCTACTTTCATACGTCCAGCTACAGCACCCGAAACAATCGTTGCTGCAGTCGCAGCAAACACGGCTTGGAACAACCAGTCAACCTCAGGTGAGAAAGTCCGATCGGATGCAGCTGCGTAACCACCGAGACCTAATCCACCAAAACCAAAGATCGTGCTCATTCCGAGCGACGCATTATCAGGGATGGCAGAACCTTCATAGGACCCAGGATACATAATCGCGAAACCGACAAGGAAGAACAGAAGAATGCCGACACAAATATCCATCGCATTCTTAAATAGGACATTGACGGCATTCTTTTGAGCATTGAAGCCCGATTCGACCATCGCGAAACCAGCCTGCATGAAGAATACCATCACCGCAGCGATGAATAAGAAGGCATTGTCAAGAGCATAGCCAACGCCAAGATCTTCGTCTTCAGAAGCCGTTTCTTCTACGGCTGCTTCTTCAGTGCCCTCACCTGGGTCAGCAGCAACTTCCGCAGTCGAGTCGCCAGACTCGTCCTGGGCAACTGCCACAGACCCAAGTGAAAGACACAACCCCAACAACCCCACAAGGAGTACTGACAAGCGCACCGGGCGCCACATAAACATTGAGTTCATCTAAGAATCCGCCTTTCTAAAACAACAGCAGGAATGCCAAGGATATGTGCACCGGTTCACGCCACCGATCCACTATTTGCTGTCGCACTGCTCTGCCCGGGCCAACAAACCGAAAACGACTGCGCAAATGCGATTCGTCCATGCTAATGCATGCATCGTGCCAACCGAGTCAGACAATAGGCCCCGCACAGCTTGGAAATTGCGGTTTGACTGCTGTTTCGTTGGTCAAAAACGCAGCAATTTTTTTTGCCGCACCCTACAGGCTGCTCCCAGAACGCCTACCCAACGCGCACCCGCCTAGTTTCTAAGCAGCCACGCTAGGATGATCGAGCCGGAGAGTCACCCTGGACCCCGGACTTTGCGTCGCTCATTCTAGGGCCGGATGAAACTTACGGACGGCAGGTCGGTCGAACCGCCAAAGCAATTGACGCTCCAGTCCGTTGGAACATCGGTGACTTTCGGCGAAGCCAATCGTACCGAAGTCAAGAAAGGAGGTGCCATCATCTCAGTCAACTAACACCGCGAGTTTGAGAGGGAATCCGATATTCTGGAAACACTTAATTTCGAACAAGAAGTCCATCGATCTGATCACGATGTCATTGCAGCGGAATGGAAAGCAGGTTGTGGTCCGATATCAAATTCGCTGGACTTTAGTCGCCGTTCCGCAAGGATGGGCCGAGCTTTGCTGGCTCACGGGATTACAGATCCAATTGTCCGTTCTTAGGGCGAGACGCAAGCGTTTTGAACCCTATTGTTTGCCCTGATGGTGCCGGCCATACGAAAAAACGGCTGATGAATTGCTTCACCAGCCGCTTTTGATTGATAAGATGATCTGACGATTCTTAGAAGGTCAGAACCACGTCGCCACCAAAGGTGGTTTGGCTTTGGCCGAGTGCGTTACCGATAACGCCGTCTTTATCCCAGTCCCAGCGAACTTCTGGTCGGAATAGCAAGTTGTCGGTCAAGCCAACGTTCAGACCAGTGGTGAACTGGTAGACGTCGTTGTGTCCGCCAGCTTGGTCGTCGATGTTGTACCACTCAAGGCGGTTACCCCATGTCAGGGTATCGCTCAGAGTGACCAATAAGTAGTTGTTGACGTCTAATGTCTCACGCTCAACCGCTCGGTTAGCACCAGTATCGGTGTCCAAGTAGTCGACCCAGAAGATGTGTGTCATGTTGTCAGTAAGCTTCGAAGTGAAGATTGAACTGGTCATGAAACCAACTTCGTTTGCTGCGCCTTCGCCGAACCGACCAACAACATACTGATTGGTGACGTTGAAGCAATCATTCAAGTCAAACGAATACCCGCCGAGGAAAGCGTCACCGTTGTCTTCGAAACCGCTATCCCAACCCATTACCCAACCGCCATACAGTGTGGTGGCATCGTTATACGAGTAAGTAGCCAGGACACCAGTGTGAGTGAAGGGCTCACTGTTGTACATGGTGTAGCTGTGCGAGTAGAAGAAGTTCCCAGGAGCTCCAACCACCTCGTAACCAATCAAGGTGTAGAAGTGACCAGCGATGACCGAAACGTCACCGAAAGCAACTTCACCGTACAACTGAGGGATCGCATGACCGTAAATGCCGTGATCCCAATTGTTGTCCCAGTGGCTGTTGTCGATGCCGAAGGCTTGGGTGTCTTGAGCGTCAACGCCGTAGAGATAGTCAATACGACCACCAAAGCCAAGCCCACAGCTTCCGTCAGCTACTTTCTCCGCGTACAACCAAGCTTGGTGTAAACGAATGCTGTCTTCGTGAGCATTGAAGAGAGTATTGTTGTAGCTGTGGTAACCTAAAGACAACCAACCGCCAACGTCGATGTCGCTCAGCAGTCCGCCCCCGCCAAGGCCAAGACCATCACAACCGCTGTCGCAACCCGTGTCACAGGATACGTCGCATCCCGTATCGCAGCACTCGCTGATCGGTGCATCCGAGCACCCGCAAGAAGCTGGAACGACCGAGCTATACTCTTCCAAGCTAGCTTGGCTGACTACTGGAGCAGGAGAATCTGCGTAGTAGTCGCTGAACTCTGAGTCGGCTGGCTCTTGAGCGAGAACCGACCCACCAAGGCAAGACGCAGCAATAGCTACGGACAGTGCCCATCTGGTAATCTTCATTTGTTCTTCCTTGATTTCGGAATCCTAGAACGACCACTACCTCATCCTGGTTGGGTCGAAGACGGGAAAGCCACAAAACAGCAACGCCTGCTATTGAGCCACCATGCATCACTGCTATGACTCTGTGTACCGCCTATGAACGCGTTTCCACTCTTCGTATCGGTGAGAAGATCGCCTCAGTTGATGCGAAATCCAAATGATCGAATGAGCCCGTGGTGCCAATGATGCCAATTTGTTAAACCTTAACGGTCAGGCAGACTTTAGCCGGGCTCGCTGGGTTCGGAATTGCTAGCACTACTCGTACGAAACCGGAGAGCCTGCACTCTTTCAGTACCCTTCAACCCCACATTTGCAGGGGCGTTTGGCAGTAGAAGCTATTCGTCCCCAGGATCGAGCAAGCCACGTGTGAAGGACTCAGGATCGAACTCAGCCATGTCATCGATTCCTTCGCCGAGTCCCACCAGTTTGACTGGCAATTCAAATTGCTGACGAATGGGTACAATCACCCCACCTTTGGCCGAACCGTCAATCTTGGCCAAGACAATCCCAGTACACCCGGCCGCGTCGGAGAAACCACGAGCTTGACTCACGGCGTTTTGACCAGCGGTTGCATCTAGTACTAAGAGGACTTCGTGCGGACCTTCCTCAACGTGCTTGCCAATCACACGGCGGATTTTCTCCAGCTCTTGCATCAAGCTTGTTTGGGTCTGCAAACGCCCAGCCGTGTCAATGATGCACACATCATAGTTTTCCTCCGCTGCCTGCTTGCTAGCTTGAAAGGCAACAACTCCAGGGTCGACGCCTTGCTTACCGGTGACGATGTCGCAGCCAATGCGCTCCGACCAAATCGTCAACTGTTCGACAGCTGCAGCTCGAAACGTATCACCAGCTCCCAGCAGGACTCTTTTTCCTTGCTTGGTGAAACGATTGGCCAGTTTGGCGATCGAAGTCGTCTTGCCTGAACCATTCACACCAACCACAAGAATCACCGTCGGCCCTGCATCAGCCATTTTGATCTCGGTTCCTCCCTGCTCTAGCGTCTCGCGAATCTCGCCGGCAATCGTCTGCAGAATCTCCTCGAAGTTAACTTTGCGAGCGCGATATTCCTTGCCAATCTTATCGCGGATCTGCCGGGCCATCTCACCGCCCATATCGCTCTTAGCTAGGACGGCGAATAGCTTTTGCAGGAACTCGTCATCAACCAGCTCGCCCTGGTTCTTGAAGACGTCACGAATGTCAGTGCCTAGCGCTTCACGTGTCTTGGCCAGAGCAGCTCGAACACCAGCAAACACGCCTCCTGCTTTCTTGGTTCGCTCTTCGCTAGCACTTTCGTCAGATTTCTTTTTGTTCCAAAACGCCATTAGTTCAATTCACACGCTTCTTCGTAGTGTTCGTAAACGCTCAAGAGCTTGGCCTCACTGCCGGCAAGTTCCTCTTGTAACTTTTTCATCTTGCGACCATCGCGAAGATTCTCTGGCTCCGCCATGGCTTGATGCACTTGTTCGATCCTCGTCTCAAGCTGCTCAATATCCTGTTCCAGATCCGCCACTTTGCGGTAAGGAAACTTACGTTTCCGCTTGCCTGACTTGGCCGCACTCGACTCAGTTTCTTCTTTGTTCTTCGGTGCCACTCCGTTTGACTTGACGCCCTGCCCTGCAAGTCCGCCAACTTTACCACGGTCCTGAACAGCTAGTCCTTCCTTGATCCAATGACGGTAGGCATCGTAGTTGCCTCGAACTTGACTCGCTTTACCCTGGTTCAACACCAAGATATTGTCGGCGATAGCATTCACCAAGTACCGATCGTGACTCACTAAGATTACCGTGCCATCAAAGGCTTTGATAGCCGACTCCAGCGCCTCACGCGACCATAAATCCAAGTGGTTAGTTGGTTCGTCAAGCACCAGTACATTGGCTTCCATCGCATTTAGCCAAGCCAACATCACGCGATTTCGCTCACCACCACTAAGCATACGCAGAGGCTTGGTGGCCAGATCCCCCGATACACCGAATGCACCAAGAATGTCCCGCCGAGCACGATCATCTAAATCGCGATGTGGAACACGAATCGCCTCGGCTGCCGTTGTTTCCTTCGGCAAGCTCGATAGTAGCTGATCGAAGTAACCGATTCGTAGATTATGCCCAAGCTCAACCGTACCTTCATCGGCCTCGATTTCACCAAGTAAGCATTTCACTAACGTCGATTTGCCAGCCCCATTCGAGCCCAACACGGCCCAACGTTCTCCGCGTTCCACTTGAAGCGATAATTTTTCAAATAGCAGCTTGTCGTAGGTTTTCTTGAGACCTTCGGCCCGCAGAATAATGTCGCCAGTCCGAGAAGCCTTCGGGAAGTGAAACTTTGGCACCTGGATCTCCCTAGGCGGCTCAACCAATTCAATTCGAGCCAGCTTTTTGCGGCGATCCTCGGCCTGAGCACTTTTCATCCCGTGGTGATGCTTGCGAATGAAGTCCTCAAGTTTCTCGATCTCTTCCCGATTCTTCTCATAGGTCCGACGCTGCACTCCCAACCTCTCGGCCTTTTGCTTCACATAGGCGGAGTAATTGCCTTTGAATCGATCGAGCTTTCCGTCGACCAATTCCAAGACCACATTGGAAGTTCGATCCAGAAAGTAGCGATCGTGGCTGACCAGCAGAAATGCACCAGGCCAATCAGCGAGCGTTGACTCAAGCCATTCCGTGGACTCAATGTCCAAGTGGTTGTTCGGCTCGTCCAGAATCATCAAGTCGGGTTGCTGCAGCAGCAAGCAGGCCAACATCAACCGGTTTTGCTGCCCGCCACTCAGGCTATTTGCCTCACGCTGATGCCATTGCTTAGTGAAGCCCAGGCCTTGCAAGATACGCTCGACGCGATGCTCCCAATTGTACGCATCCTGATGTTGTAGCTTCGTCTGAATGCGATCCAGCTCCTCCATCAGATCCGCATGTTCGACGTCTTCGGTCGTCTCCGCTAAAGCTTGAGCAATGCTTTCCGCTTTCTCCGTAAGCTTAGACAGATCGCCAACTGCCTTGCACGCGATGTCCCAGACTTTAGTTCCAGCATTGAAAGTCGGATGTTGCTGGAGGTAGCCGATCGTTCCCTTTGTTGGCAACTCGACATCACCTGCGTCAGCTGGCTGCTCGTCGGTCAAAATCTTGATCAGCGTTGACTTGCCTGCTCCGTTTGGCCCGACGAGTGCAACGTGGTCACCGGAATGAAGCTCCAGAGCGACCTGACGCAGTACTTCCTTGTCACCGAAAGTCTTGGAAATTCCTGAGGCAGACAGCAGGACCATGGAGAAAATATCGAAACGCGGAATCGAGGCTGATCTTGGAGTCCTGATTCTACGCTCTGGCCGCCATCCTTCGAAGGTCTACCCGCCGTTTAAGCCTTACACTGAGGTAGTTTTCTGGGTCTACTATTCCGCTTCTGTTTTGCATGAGCTCGAAGGCGCGCAGGACAGTGACCTTTCAAACCTCTCACCGAATTTCCCGTCGTCCAGATAAACTTCCGGAAGGTAGTATATTAGCCTTAAAGAAGGGCAGGGTCTCTCTGCTCGTTGTCCCCGCGACTCTCCCAGAAGAAGAGTGGGAAATCTTGCTCACTATACTCCAGCTCCATGCTCAATCTCCAAAGTACTTCCACCGAAGCTTGGCTACGCCAAGTCGACGAATCGCTCGAAGAAGTCCTGATCGATCACGCGCATTGCGAACACAAAGCTGCGGCGACGGCAATGAGCTTGATGGGCGCTTACATCGACAATCAAGATCTGTGCGTCGAGATGACGCGGATCGTCGAAGAAGAACTCGAGCACTTTCATATGGTGATCAAGTTGCTGGAGTCACGCGGAATCGAATTTCGCCGCCAACAACCTGGACACTACGGCAAAGAACTCAAAGCACTCGTCCGTCCCAGCGAGCCGGATCGTGCTGTTGATCGCCTGCTCGTTGGCAGTCTAATCGAAGCCCGTAGCTGTGAGCGATTCAACTTACTCGCTGACCACGTCGAGGATCAAGAATTAGCCAATTTCTATCGGTCGCTTTTTGAGTCTGAGGCACGACATCACACCACTTACGTGCGTCTCGCCAAGACTTTTGCCGATGATAAAACGGTAAAAACAAGACTTCAAGAACTCGCCAGCCTCGAAGCCGAGATCATCGGACGCGGTAACCCACTACCGCGGATGCACAGCTAAAAAGTCCCGTATAGCCTAATCTCCCTACTCTCATTCCCACAAGCACCATGAGCGACGACCAGATTCCCGACCACCTCCAGCCTTATAAAGAACAAGTCGATGGTCTGAGACGCGTCGCGGCAAACTTCTGGGAGCGTGGCTGGAGCCGCGGCACGAGCAGCAACTGCAGCGCGATCGTGGGTCGTGATCCAACGCAGATTCTTATCACGGCTAGCGGGAAAGACAAAGGCAAGCTGACGCGGTCCGACTTTGTGCTGGTTGATACGGAAGGACAGCCAATCTGCGAAGGACAACCCAAATCATCGGCCGAAACTCTGCTACACTGCGTCGCGGCTGAAGACCCTGAAGTAGGGGCAGTTCTTCACACGCACAGCATCTGGTCTACAGTGCTTTCTGATCGCTTTGCCCCCCAGGGCGGTATTTTGATCGAAGGCTATGAGATGCTAAAAGGCCTTTCAGGCGTCACGACACACGAACATGCTGAATGGATTCCAATCTTTGACAACACGCAGAACATTCCTTCCCTTGCGCAAAAAGTTCGCGAATCCCAGCAGTCTGATCGCCCCATCTCCCACTGCTACATCATTCGCAAACACGGCATCTACACATGGGGCAAAGACCTCGACGAAGCCTTCCGACACATCGAAGTGCTAGAATTCTTATTCGAATGCATCGGTCGCACAGCCACTATGGGCTAGCCAGCCAACGGGCTAAGAATCCCTAGGTGTGGCACTAGCTTGCCAGCGCCACACACACACAGAGTCGCCATATTTCTTGATTCTACTCTTTGGCTTTCAGATCTCGTTCAGCTGCGTAGATCAGCTCTTTGTCCTTACTGCCTTCGCCAACGTCCTTGAGCAACATCGAAACTGCCTTCGCAAGTTGCTTATCAACTCCACTGGGGAGTTCACCTGGCGCGGGCCAAACAGTCACATGAGGCTTACAACCATTCCGTTCCATATCTTGGCCGTCATTGATCAAGAACCAGCCTCGAAACGGAACACGAATCCGACCAACGTCATTGATCGTTGCCGAGCCAGTACTCACCACGCCACCGGCAGTTTGCACTCCGACGACTTTCCCACGACCAAGGGTCTTGATCGCGTGTGAGAAAATCTCCGCGTTGCTATAGCTGTTTTGGTTACAAAGCACGATGACCGGCTTGGACCATGACGCAAAGATCGCTCGATCCTGCGGATACCCCTGCCCTCCTCCACGAGGAACGGTGATCGCATGACGAGGCTGAGTCAGCGCCGTCAAAAGAATATCTGTCGTCGATCCACCGCCATTGTCTCGAACGTCAATAACCAAGCCTTCCTTGCCGTAGCCGACATTGTAAAGCTGTCGCTCGAATTCGTAGAAGCTCGTCATGTCCATCAGGCGAATATGCAAGTAGCCGAGCTTTCCATCGCTCTGCTCTTCCACGGCTTCACGATTCCGCTCTAGCCAGTGCTCGTACAGTAACGACCGGGCGCGTCCATAAGTCGTTGGCCGCAGTGTTACAGAACTCTCCTCTGCATCATCGTCGCCGCGTCGAATCAGCAAGTCGATGTCTCGATCAAGCCGACCGTTCAGAACCGTGGTCAGATCTAAGCCAGGATCGACTGCTGTCCCGTCAATTGACAGAATCACGTCGCCCGCCTGCAGCTTGCTCACCTCGAGATCCGCTGGACCGTTCTTGATCACATCACGAACTAGCAGTCCGGGGCCGGTGAAGGAAGAGTCATAACGAACTCCCAAATGTGCCGTGGTATCCCTCCAACCTTCAACACCAGCCGAAGGGCGAGAACCGCTCGGGTAGAACCCAAGGTGAGAACCATTCAATTCCCCGAGCATCAAGTATATGACTCCTGCCATTCCAGCAGTGTCATGCATCTCCCCCGCTACCGGAGCATACTTGCGACGGATCTCGTCCCAATTGTGATTGGCATAACGTGAGTCGTACCAAACCTCGCGCATCGTCAGCCAAGCCTTGTCAAAGCCAGCTTGTAGCCAACCCGATCGTGAGCTGATCTGAGCAACTTCGAACGAGTAGGACTCAACCTTGCCGCTAAGATCAATCTTGGCCGGCGTTCCACTGCGAAGACAGAGAATCCCGCCTGCCGCTTTACTCCAAACGGGACTCGAGCCAGTCGAGCTCGTCAGCAGCTTCGGAGTCAGCTTGTCCGGGAATTCAACCGTATACCAGCCACGCTGTCCACGAATGGAAGCACTGAAAGCAAGCTTGTTGCCGTCAGGGGAGAACAGTAAACCCGACTCGAAGCTGTCAGGAATCGAGATCCGACGTAGTCGATTGTGAATTCCGTCGAGATCAAACGTGAATCCAGACTTTTTCTCAGGCTTAGCTTCTTCCTTCATCTCTCCTTTAGATTCCTCTTCCTTGGCTTGCATTTCGCCCTTGGCATCAGGCTTTTCGTCATCCGAACTCTTTTCCTCTGATTTCTTTTCTTCTGCAGGATCGAGCTTCGCCTTCACTTCTTCCTTAGGTGGTGACTTGCGTTTCTTCTTCATCAGCTCGATAGCTTCCTGCATCGTGCGTTGCCGAGAAGTTTCTTCGCCGACTTCCTCCTGCAAGTAAACATAATAAATGTCCACTTCGCGATCGATTCGTCGGCCGGTGAAAGCCAGAATCTTGCCATCAGGCGAGAACCGTGGATTGCCTTCGTTGTCGGGGTGACGCGACACATTCACAGGCTCATCCGAGCCATCAAGTCTGCGCAGCCAGATCTCGCGATTAAAGTTGTTGTCCTGCTGAGAGTAAGCGAGCCAATGACCGTCAGAAGAGATATCGAACTCAATTCCACTGAAGCCGCTGATGAGCTTCCGCTTCTCGGACTTCGCAACATCAAAGACAACCAAGTCGCCACGACCTTGCTGAAACACCAACTGCTTGCCATCTTGGGTGAACTCCATACCGCCTTCTACATGGGCATCGGAAGTCACCTGCTTAAGCTGGAATTCATCGTTCTGCCACCAATATTTTTCGGCGTCTTTTCTCGTTGCCTTCCATATGTCGACTTGCCCATCCGTCGTGGAAGTGAACCATATCTCATTGCCATCGCGAGAAAACAGCACATCTTCTTCGTAGCCAGCCGTTCTCGTCACCCGCTTTGGTTCACGGAGTTTCGTATCCATGACCCATACATCGCCGCCAGCGATAAAAGCGACTTCCAGTCCATCGTTCGTGAAGGCCGCTTCGTCGGCAGAAGAGAACTCACGCCGCATTTCGTCCTTCGGCAAATCCACACCTTTGCCTACCGTCAAGTCAACTTTTTTAGGCTGTGCATCGGGCTTGGGCTGGATCGTGTAGAGATCAAACAAATGCCGGAAAAGGATCGTACTTCCGTTTCGAGCAATCGATGGAAAGACGATGGAGTCATCTTCGAATCCATAAACCTTGGTTTGCTGGCCAGGCTTATCGTCTGTACCGAAGCGGTAACGCCATAGCTCGAACCCCTTAAGCGTTCCCTTGGTGAAGTAGAAACCTTTGCTGTCCGGCATCCAGATCGGCCACATGCACTCGACGCCTTCGTGCAGTAGCTCGTCAAACTTCTTCTTCTCCAAGTCGTAAACCCAGACTTGGGCCGAACGTTCACCTTCGTAACCTTTCCGCCACCAACGCTCACCTTCGCGTGTAAACAAGATCTTCTTGCCGTTTGGAGAGATCTTGGCATCCTCGGCCATAGCATCGGCAATTACCTGTTCCTTCTTTCGCTCGCTGGCACTGACTTTCAGCAGTCGCGTCGAGTCGCGGTGGTAGTGATCGCGGCTCCCCAAAGCCAGCAAATGCTTGCCATCCGGAAACCAATCACTGAGCTCGTAACCTTCGGAGTGAAATGTCAGTTGGTTTAAGCCAGAGCCGTCTAGTTTCATGACAAATATCTGACTCGAACCCGTGCGGTCGCTGACGAAGGCAACCCGCTTGCCGTCGGGCGAAACCAAGGGCTGGGAGTCGTTAGCGTCGTTGATTGTCAAGCGCCGGAGCCCACTACCATCAATCTTGGCGATCCAAATCTCACCAATCCAGCTAAAGACAAGCTGCTTGCCGTTCGGTGTGATGCTTGGATCCTCAGCTAGGCGGATCGGCTGCCCCGCCTCTACAACCAGAGAACTGAGGAGAAGGCAAAGTACAAGAGCGGAGAATCTGGAGATCATGGATTGCCTGTTTTCACAATGGGATGGATTTTGCGGAATGGCCGTCAAAAGCTTTCAGCTGACTGATAATGCCTCCCGGAATAGGCATTTTCAAGCGCCGCGTCGGTTGCCCGAAAGAGATTAGCAGTTTAATTTGATTGCTCATTCGGACAAACCGACTCGTCGCCGCCGACGTGTTAGCTTAGGAATTTTTTATTGTCCTGGCGAAGCGGATGCAGGCAGCAGTTGAAGCCACCTGACTTCCCCCAACCCACTGACGGAGAGAACCATGGCCAAAGTCATTGTTCAAGACGAAAACAAGACGATCACAGACATTGATGGGATCCGATCTTTCCTAGAGCCTTTCGGCATTTGGTACGAGAACTGGCCTGTCGAAGAGCGACTTTCCGCAGACGCGACCAACGAAGAAATCTTGGAAGAATTCGCCCCTGAGATCGAATCGCTCAAGCAGCGTGGTGGCTTCGTGACCGCAGACGTGATCAACGTCAACTCGGAAACCCCCAACCTCGACGCGATGCTTGCTAAATTCGACAAGGAGCACACGCACTCGGAAGACGAAGTGCGATTTACCGTCGCTGGCCGTGGGTTATTTCACATCCACCCCGAGAATGGACCTGTTTTCGCCGTCGAAGTGGAATCAGGTGATTTGATCAACGTTCCAGAAGGCACGAAACACTGGTTCAACCTGTGCGATGATCGTGCCATCCGCTGCATTCGCCTTTTCGAAGACCCATCTGGATGGACACCTGAGTACATCGAAGAAGGCGTGCATGTCGACTATCAGCCGCTCTGTTTCGGTCCTCGCTATGTCGAGAACGAAGAAGCGGGTCAACCAGTCATCGACATCTAAGCTCTCTTCGTTGCGGATGAGGTAACGAATTCGCATTCGGTAGGGGACAAGGTCACGAGTCATCCGGCATAACCCGATCCAGCTTCTAGAGTTCGTAACCTCGTCCAATAAACTCGCATCAACCGCTGGCCAACGTCAGTGGTTCTCTTTTTTGGAGCCCCGCGTTGACTTCTCTCCCGGCCAATTGTTTCTTGCTTGATATCGAAGGCACCACATCGAGCATCTCATTCGTGCATGATGTAATGTTCCCATTCGCCTTGAACAATCTAGAACAATTCCTTGCAGATCACTGGGACGCTGCCGATACGCAATCTGCCTGCGAACAGATCGCATCTGACGCCGAACAAAAAAGCTTGCAGAGCTGGAGCGAAGCAACAGACACGGCAGACAAGGACTTGGTCATCGCCGAGGTTCGCCGCCTGATGGCAGACGACGTCAAGGCAACGGGTTTGAAGGCTCTTCAAGGCCTGATCTGGAAAGGCGGATTCGACTCCGGTGCACTAAAAGCCCATATCTATCCGGATGTCATCCCAGCTATTGAAGCTTGGCGAGCCGCCGGAGCGGACGTCCGAATTTACTCCTCCGGTAGTATCGCGGCCCAAAAAATGTTCTTTGGCAATCTAGACGGCCCTGGCGATTGTCTTCATCTCTTTTCAGGTCACTACGACACAACTATTGGCGGCAAGAAAGAACGCGAGAGTTACACTCAGATCTGTGAGGATTGGGGCGTGATCCCTTCGGAAATCCTGTTTCTTAGCGATGTGCCGGAAGAACTCACCGCCGCTACGGAAGCTGGCCTGCAAACCCGGTTGAGCATCCGACCTGGCAACAAATCGGTGCCTCCAGAGGTGACGTTTCAGTCGATCGAATCGTTCGAGGAAGTATCGTGAGATTCTCGAACTCACAATGCTAGCGTTACCCTCTTCCTGCGCAGCAAGTTCTCGAGGAGGGTCAGGCTATCGGGCCGAAGAGGGTTTTACTCCAAGTTATGACGCTGACTTGCCCGTGCTCGAGCTTAGAAGGTTCTTCCCGACTCCAATCTAGCTTGTTGAGTGCAAATCAAACCGTCTCCGAACCGCACTGATCAGCCGGCGGGGGCGAACGCTCTGCGGCCGAGAGCCTAAGCTCATCGACCCGACTTCGCGACCTGATAGCCGGCTGGCCCGAGAAATGTACGCTTGCCGAACGACAGGTCCACCAAGCCTTCTCTGGCCTCCCAGAAATCTAGAATCGCAACACGAATGTCAATCGGCAGACGGTGCGAGTGACCTACCAGATATTGTTTCTCTGGTCCAAAGATCATTTGCTCTAAGTAATCCTTTGGAATTCTTGGATCAGAAATTTCGAGCGCAACGCCGATCCGATGAAAGACGGTTGGTATCGACTTCTTCTTGACCTCCGCTACCCGGGAGGCGGCCAAGGCACGGAGCGAGCGTTCCTGGGTCTGAAACTCTCGCGTCTGCGCCGCGGCTGCCGCATCCCCTTCCTGGTAGACAGTTAACCAAAGTTGCTGATTCTGGATCGATTTACTCTCACTTCGCGACGTGCTCTTCCCTTGAGCCGAGAATTGCACCTTTAGTAAATCCGCTCGCCACTGCTGTGGCACTTCCGCCAGCACAGCAATTTCTCGCTTCTGGAAAAGGTCGACGTTGCGAGCCTTCTGGAACTGAAACAAGACTCCATATCCACGACCAAAAGTCCCGCTCCTTGCGACTGTTTGCACCAAAGCGCGACGCTGAAATTTCTCTTTCGTGCTCTTTTGATTCTGAGCCTTTCCCATTAGTCCAGCATCGAGGATAGCTTGCCAACCACCTGATAGCTTCGCTTCCAAGCCGTTTGATTGCTGGTTCGACTGTTCTACGGAGACGTCGCCTAACACATCAGAGTAGGCTTCGTATCGTGGCCATGAATCAATCACACAAAAGGATTGATGCGGGCTGGAAATCCGAAGAGAAAAGCCAGACACTTGCTCGCGTGATTCTAAATCTGCAATCAGTGAAATTGGAATTTGAATCCGTACCAGCTTGCCGCCACCTTGCGGGAATGCAGCCTGCGAGTAGTCGACTGGCTGAGCGATGGCAGTGCCGGGCATATCGAAGACAATGCCCTCGCTTGCGAGCAACGGAGGACTCACAACCGAATGCCCCAATAAGTAAATCGCTCCAAGTGTCCAGGCAAAGTACTTTTGGCAAACGAACGAATTCAAGACAGAAACCATGGGACCCCTCCTAAGGCTTGAACAATGAGTATGTTCAAGGAAACACCAGACGTGGTGCTCTTACCGTCCCTGCTTCTCTCCGACAAGATTCCTGTGCTAGCAACTCTAGCGTTTGACGCAAGGGCGTTTGCTAGCCGACGAAGAGCAATTCTTCCTGAATATTTCAGCATGATAGAGCTGAACGCATCCTAACGCTGAACTTCCACGAGGCAAGCGTGTTCACTCGGCTCAGTATTCAAGTAAGCCGTTAACAATCACAGCGCTGTTACGACGCTGGGCACCCTAGCGAGAAGAAGCAAGTAAACGACCCAGTGTCTCTCGAGCCTGCGAATGGGCGGTAAACTATGGAGCCGAGGTCTCTGGCAGCAACCCGCTATCTCGACCGACGTGTCTTGATAAGGCCTTCGCTCCACTGCTGGAAAATCTCTGAGCGGTCGAACTTCCGAGAAAATGTCTTGATCTCAGTTTTCTTGAAGCGTTCATCCTGTCTTACGATCCCAAACAGTTCGACGCGGTTTTCACCGATTCGAGATTTCGCCGTCACTTCAAACAGAAATACTTGCAGCCAGCCAGGACGCTGTATTGCCGCCAGTTTCATATTGCGAAACTGGGCTGAGTCGCCGTAGAACTCTTCTTTCTCCAGATGCCGCCGCAGGGCCATTTCTAGATCGCGATCGCCGATCCAATTCTGCCACTGCTCAGCAAGATGCTTCAGAAAAGCAATCATTGATGACACCCCGTTTTTCGTACCTTGATCTTTTCTGTCTGGTAACTGTAGTGCCGCGACAATCTTCACTCGGAACGGCGAAGCCCTACGCTGTCTTTTAACTAGCTAGGAACTTCTTGCAGGAACCGCAGCACATTTCCCGAGGCCTTCCGCCCACTCAGCATGGCACCTTGTATCGATCCCGACTCACAGTAGTCACCGCACAGAAACTGCCCGGCAGAAAGCTTTCTTGTCGAACCTGCAAAGAACCCAGCGGGCTGTGCAGGTAATGCGTGCTCAATCCGGTATGTCTTCAGGTGCTTCCAGTCTGCCACCAGGTAGCGGAACCACTCCTGGAGCTCTGCCTTAACTGACGACATTTGAAATTCCTGAGACGTAGAATCCACAAGATTCACACTAATCAGCGCTCGACCTGACTTCGAATAAGCAGGCACGGAATTCGTCGGCACGTATACATGATTCACAAGTCCTGATTCGCCGTTGAGCATCAAGGCGCGTTCATCCGTCGGCGGCTTATCGGCGGCAAAGTAAATGCAAGTTGTGGACTTTGAGTCTTCTGCATCGAAATCCTGATCAAGAATTTTGAAAGCGGTCCTTTGGTCTGTCGCAAAGACAACTGCTGCGGCATCGACTTTGCTGCCGTCTTTCAGATGCACGCGACGATCTACCACCGAGTCAACCGGTGCATTCAATCGCAATTCACCTTGAATCCCACTTGCCAGCTGCTCTGGTATGGCCTTCATGCCACCAGCTGGCAGTGTAACGCTATCGGTACTCAGCATCCGAAACACGAACTTGAAATACTCTGCGGAGGTATTGAGTTCTCGTTCCAAGAACATGCCGGAAATCCATGGTCGTAAAAAGCTCTCGGTGAAATCCGAACTAAAACCGAAGCTCTCTAAGTACTCTGCCGTCGAGAGATCCTGCTCGGGCGATGCGTGCTGCTCAATTTCAAACGGGTTCTTCTTCTGAGACAGTATCTTGTTCTTCATCTTCAAGAGACGCCAACGATCAGGCACGCTGCCGACATCGTTGAACATCGTGGCCAGGACTTGCGAAGGTCTTCGCAATGGATCTGCCATGCGGTTCCATTTGCCAGACTTCCAAACGACTGCCCCCGGCTCCAGCTCCACCAAATCCAATGCGTCATAATCGAGTAGCTCCCTGGCCTCGGGATAGGCTGTCTGCAGCACCTGGAAACCACGGTCTAGGATGAAACCATCGATAACATCCGAGGTTACTCGCCCGCCAACTCGATCGCTTGCTTCTAGCAAGAGCACGTCGCGCGTCGCAACCTTGCTGAGACGTTTTGCACAACTCAGGCCAGCCAAGCCCGCGCCTATGACTACAATGGGAGAAGACACTGTTGCTCCTACTTACTTTCTTCTTGGGGCTCAATGCACTCGGGCGAATCGTTCCGGACGCGATTGACGAAATTGCTCACTCGTGTGACTCGGAAATAATCTTCGTCAGCACTGCCCAGCAATTCGTGAGCGACTTCTCCGCTCGTTTTCGGTGACATCCATTGCTCCAAGGCCTGCCCGTCTATCACAACCGGCATTCGGTCGTGTATCTCGCCCAAGCTCTGGTTTGCAGCCGTCGTGATGATCGTGCAGGTCTGCACTGGCTCGCCGGTTGCCTTGCTATTGGCTTCCCACAGCCCAGCCAAACACATCACGCCTCCTTCGGCCGGTGAAATCCAACAGGCTTGCTTACCGCCATCATCCAACCTCTGCCATTCGTAGTATCCATCGGCGACAACCAAGCACCTCCGAGACTTCAGCGGACCAGAGAAGGATTTCTTTTCAGGCAATGTTTCTGCACGAGCGTTGATCATTCGGCTACCAATCGACAACTCCTTTGCCCAACTCGGCACCAAGCCCCAGCGAAAGTAATCTAAGAGCATTTCGCCTTCACGATCGTTCCGTACAGCAAAAACATTTTGCGTCGGCGCAATATTGAATCTTGGCTGCCATTCGGCCTTCCATTCAGTAGACAGTTTCTCAGACTTTGGTTTAGATGAGCTTGCGTCTTGCCCGCTCGCCTCAACAATGGGAAGCAATAGTTGCCCCCACGAATCTGGCTCTGTCTTCAAAGTGTACCGCCCACACATCTTATTTCTCACTCCTGAATGCCTCGTCGATCATGAGCAACATTGTAGAGCTAACCACGACTGTTCAAACGCGAGAGCAAGCACAATCCTTGGCGAAAAAAGTGCTCGAACTCCATCTTGCCGCTTGCATCCAGCTAGCCCCGATCCAAAGCATCTATCGCTGGCAGGGCGAGGTCTGCGAGAGTGAAGAGGTTCGCTGCACCATGAAATCCAGCAAGCCAATGCAGTCCAAGCTGGTCGCTGCGATTCAAAAGAGTCATCCCTATGACGTCCCGGAAATTCTGGTCGTCGAAGTTGCCGATGCTGGCCCTGAATATGAAGCGTGGCTCCTTGAGCAGCTGACTCATGGCAAGTAGCAAAGAAGGGCCGGTGAAAGCTGATACAATTCGAGTCGGTCGTCCAGGTTCTTGCAGCAATCTACGGTTCAATTTATGGTTCTTATTCGTGTCGAAGTCTGATTCCATTCTCACCAAAGAAGACTTGGGCTGGCACGTCACTCAGCGGTGGCAGTCCTACGAAAGAGAAGTTCGCTCGGCCATTCTGCGTGCAATCTTGATCGCAATTTTCTATTCTGTGCAGTGGTTCAACTATTTCATATTCACCGAAGGCACAGAGACCGACATTGCCTTTCATCGGAATATCACCTTCCTCTGCATTGGCTGGTCACTGATGTCTCTGGCAGTGCTCATTACCTTACGTTGACAGTTTTTCCCGAGCTGGCTTAAATATTGCGCAACGAGCTGCGACTTACTTTTGCGTACGCTGGCTGCGGCTTTGGGAATCGGCCCACAAGCCCATTGATACTTTGCTGCGGACTGCTGATTGCGATGAGTGCATTGCAGGCAAACTTGCCTTTGGTTTTGTTCATCACCATTGCCGCATGCCTGTACTACGTGGGGCTATTTGCCTTATTCGACAGAACTTGGTTTAACGCCGACCATGCAACTCCTCCAATCTTCGCGCTTGCAGCTGTAGCAACACTCGCTTCAATTGGAGTCGTTGCGGGACTGATTGTCCGTTTGTTCCGCCATGCGGCCAACATGTATGCCGAACGCCTGGATGCCTGGCAAGTTCCGCAAGGAGCATCCGAGGATGAATGAGCAACCTGAACTCAAAAACATCTCTGAGCTGCCTATCGTGGCAATCGCCTACAGCATTCATGGTGCAGTCGGAGCGAAGAATGCCCAGCAGTGCTGGATGTGTGAACAGAACCCGCAGTCCAATCCGTATGCGTTTCCTGCCCTAGTGCAAGAATTAACCCAGCCAGCGAAATCAAAATCAAAACTGCAACGGCTCTTTCGAGTGCTTCTCGAGATCTATTTGATCGTGGTAATGTTGATTGGAATCGGCATGGCGGTACAAGATCCGGGAGCCCTACCGGGCTTCGGAATTCTCGTACTACCGGCCTTCTTGATCACCGGAGTCCGCGCACTTTGGCAGTTTCGCCGCGACGGAACGACTAGCGGCTGTTCACTACCTGTTAGCCTCCTTACTTCCTTTGCGTTGACGACTGGAATATTCATGGTTCTGATCGCCGCTGGCATTATCCTACAGTTCGTGATGTGCCTAACCCTACTCTCCAGATTGGCGGGTGGTCCACAGGTGTGATGCAGGCGGACGTTGACTATCTCTTTCCTCTCATCATGCTGAGCGCTATCCTCTGTGGCGGGCTCTTGCTCCGCCGTTCGCAGTCTTCACTTAGCCTGGATACAGAACAAAGAGTTGCAGTTGGCATCTCTGCTTTCTGCGGGGCAATGCTAGGAGCAAAGCTGCCCTTTGCGTTAATGGACTGGGAAGGCCTGCTTGCTGGAACCACATGGTTTACCAACGGCAAAACGATCATGTGTGGCATGGTAGGCGCCTACTTCGCGGTAGAAGCCACCAAGTGGACACTGAATATCAAAACAAAGACTGGCGATTCCTTCGCCGTCCCAGTGGCAGTCACAGTTGCGATCGGAAGGCTAGGCTGCCTTCAAGCCGGCTGCTGCTTCGGTGTCGAGACAAATCTTCCTTGGGCAATGCGATGCGCCGCAACAGATGATCTACTCCGACACCCCACACAGATTTATGAATCTCTCTTTCACTTCAGCATGGCGGGGCTGTGCTACTTTTTAATTGCCCAAGGAGTTTGGAAGGGGCAGATCGTCAAACTCTATATCCTGAGCTACTTGCTGTATCGCTTCGCCACAGAATTCCTACGTCCCGAGCTAAAGATGGGGCTAGATCTGACTTGGTATCAGTGTTTTGCCTTGCTCGTCGCACCGGTGTTCCTGTTCCTGTGGATGCGCGATGCCCAGCAGAGCACCAACGCTCACAAGCCGACAAAAGTAGAAAAGTCAACTTAGGAATCGTTGCCGAGCAAGTTGCCGACATCGAGCATCTCACAATCCTCAGGTAGGGATGCCATCGGTGCGGCATGCTCGAAGAAGCCCACTTTGAGTCGATATTTTTGCATCAGCGGCCTCAAATGCGATCGAGGAAAAGACTTTTCGATCGGCATCTCTCCGCGTCGCAACCAGAAATCGCAAGCATCTCCGGTTTTGGACAAGGTGATCTCTCTGATGTGGTAGATACCAGCGTCGTTTTCGCCTCTCACCTGCAACAGTTCCACCTGCTCTCCTACTTCCAGATCACAATTAGGGCAGGGAACCCACATCGTCGGCTGTACGCGCACCGATCGGAGTCCATAGTAGAGCCAATAGTAATTCCCATCCCAACGCTCACGACGAAACACTCGGCGACTTGGAATAAGCTGCTGGGCTGTGTGGCGATCGTCGACAAAGATCCATTCTTCATCCTTGCCAGGCCAGCTGAGATAGCATCCCCAGTCCGGCAAGTCGGGGCGATAGGAAACTTCGCCGACAGATTCAGGTGCAACTAACTCATCACTCATCACGAATCCTCCCCCAACCAACGACGCAGGGTGTTCATATCCGCTGAAATTGCTCGCCAACTTTCTTCTAGCTTGGTGGGATCTCGATGATCCGTGTACTCCATGTGCAGCGATAGCGGCCCGATAAAACCATCTCGTTGAATGATATCAAACAGCGGCTTGGCACGTCCGTTACCTAGCGGAACATTTTGGGGCTTACCATTCACCCAATCGTAGTCCTTTACGTAGGTCGCACCCTGCATGGGACGAATCGACTTGTAGCCAGCTTCGTAGCTTTGAGTCAGCTCCAAGGTTGTGTGACGAATGTCAACGGCAACCTTCAGGCCATCCCCGTCCACTTGCTTGAGTGCTTGATGTAGATCCCACAGCGCGGCGCCAACATAGGTCCGACCAGCATGGTTTTGATATAAGGCGGTCACTCCGTGTGAAGCGCAGAGTCTAGACAGCTCAGCTGCTTGTTTGGCAAATCCATCAAGCTGGGGCAGCAATGGCTTCGAAATATCATACTTATAATAGGCCATCCGAAGGTATGGCACTTGCGACTTGGCCAGCTCGGCGATGTATCTCTCGCTGGCCACATTGACCGCGTTCACGTTGCTTGCCGCAATGGTGACGCGTTGGTCCGACTCGGCGAGCGCGTCCACAAGAGTTCCGAGTTGATCACTCAGGTGTTCTGGATCGATCTGACCGCCTTTTCGCAAAGTCGCTTCGATACCATCTGCCGATATCGCCTTCAGCCTTCGCCCAAGTTCGGCAAAGTCCATCTCCTGGACGTGCTTGGCAAAAATGACGACAGGATTCTTTCGCGGCGGATTTGCGGCTCTCACAGACCTTGCCCAAATAGGCGTTAGAGCTGCTGCAGCGGCACCGGTGAATAGGCTACGTCGATTCAACATGGTTGCGTCTCTTGAAGGACTAAGTTAGTGGCCCGCTGGCTTGGAGAGTTAAGGTGGGTCATTGCCTCCCTTGCTGAAAGGATGACAGCGGAGAAGACGCCAAGTTCCGCGGCAAGCTCCAACCAAGAAGCCGTGCTTACGAATGCTTTGAATCATGTATTCGCTGCAGGTCGGCTGGAAACGACAGGTTGGTGGAAGCATCGGCGAAATGAACTTTTGGTAGAAACGAACTAGCCCGATCAACATGATAGCTGGCAGGCGCAGCAACCAATTCGCAATCCACACTAGCCCTTTCATCAGTCACTTTCAAACAACGCGGTCATCATTTCAGTCGTCGGCCTGAGTATGAGACACTCGCATCCTCAAGTCAATCAACTGCTTAGCGTGAAAGAGCACGTGGACGTTTCCATCGGCCCTACCCCTACGTCACATTGGCTGTTACCTTTGATTCGCAGTAGCCGCCCCCAGATCCACCAAAATTGTTCGTTCCCCAGACAGAGGAAAGCAATGTCCGACCCGGCAGCATGGATTTCAAAGCGTAGCCAATGCTTTGATAGTAGCGGAATTCGCAAAGTATTCGACTTGGCGGCGAAGCTCGAGAATCCTGTCAACCTCAGCATCGGTCAACCTGACTTTGATGTCCCAGATTCCGTCAAGCAAGCTTGCGTCGAAGCCATCCAAGAGGGCAAGAACGCCTACTCTCCCTCGCAAGGAATCGGTTCGCTACGCAGTGAGCTTCAAGCACGAGTCGATAAACGCTTCGGACATGAGGACCGCGAGGTCTTCGTCAGTTCTGGCACAAGTGGCGGATTGGTCCTAACCGTACTGAGCCTGGTAAACCCTGGCGATGAAGTCGTCATCTTCGACCCGTACTTTGTCATGTACGTCCCTCTGGTCCAACTCGTTGGCGGTGCCCCGGTATTGGTTGACACTTATCCAGACTTTCGTATCGACTTGGACAAAGTCGAATCAGTACTCACGGACAAGACGAAACTGATTCTCTTCAACTCCCCTGGCAACCCAACGGGTATCGCTGCCAGCAAAGAAGAAGTGCAAGGTCTCGCTCAGCTTGCGGCGGACAAGAACATTGCCTTGCTATCTGACGAGATCTACAGCCGGTTCGTCTATGACGATCAGGCGCATACTCCGGCGGACTTCAATCCAAACACAATCGTAATCGATGGCTTCTCCAAAAGTCACGCGATGACTGGCTGGCGCGTCGGCTGGGTTCACGGCCCGTCCGAAGTGATCCAGACGATGATCAAGCTACAGCAGTATTCCTTTGTCTGCGCACCCCAGCCTGCTCAGTGGGCTGGCCTAGCAGCCCTCGACGTCGAGATGACCAAGTATCAAGCAGACTACCGTCGAAAGCGTGACATGTTGGTCGCGGGACTCAAAGATGATTTTGAGTTCACGGAGCCCGGTGGAGCCTTCTACCTATTCCCTAGCGTTCCGTCGGGCACTGGTACTGATTTCGTCACTAAGGCGATTGAGAAAGACTTGCTGATTATTCCGGGCAGCATTTTTAGCTCGCAGGACTCGCACGTTCGTATTTCCTACGCCGCCCCCGATGCAACGATTGAAAAGGGCATTGAAATCTTAAAGGGACTCGTTCGAGGTTAAGTCTGAAAACTTGCCGCCCAAAGCGGCTTAGGCTTCCAACGCCGGGAGCCTGTTTACTCGACTCACCTTTGCAGTGTGGTGATCACAGGCTGGATTCCTACACCACTCCTTGTGAAGAAAGCCAAGTCGACCGCGCTAGATCTTATCGCCCGACCCCTTCGTCAGCGCCATGAAGGCTGACTCGAGGTTGGTTTCTTTTTCGGCGAATCGCTTGAATGCGAAACCGCCTTCAACCAAAGCTGTCGAGAGTTGGCTGTAGTCTTCCAAGGAATCTCCGAGAGTCACTTCAAACACCCCCTTCTCTTCCGTAACAGCACTGACCGAAGCGTGGCTTTCCAGAAACTTGCCAGCCTCTAGGTGCCGCTCAGAATTTGCAATCTCAATCTCTAGAATGGTGTTCGGACGCACTTCTTTAAGTAAATCCTCAATCGTTGAGTTGAACCCCATTTCGCCGCGATTGATGATCCCAACCTTGTTACAAATATCTGCCAGCTCAGGCAAGATGTGACTGCTCACAACGATCGTCTTGCCCAACTTCCCGAGCTTGCGGAGCAAGTTCCGCATCTCAATCCTCGCGCGAGGATCCAAGCCAGAAAGTGGCTCGTCGAGAAGCAAGACTTGCGGATCATGCAAAAGCACCCGAGCCAAGCCTAGGCGTTGTGTTTGCCCGCGAGACAAGGTGTTAGCGTAGGCATCACGCTTAAAGTTAAGATCGACAACTTCGAGCATTTCATCGCAGCGTTTGCGTCGCGCAGGGCCCTGAATACGATAAGCGGCTGCAAAAAACTCCAAGTACTCAATGACCGTCATATCGTCGTACACACCGAAGAAGTCAGGCATGTAGCCAACTAGCCTTCGAATCTCTTGAGGGTCGGTGTAGATCGAATTCTCACATACGTAAGCTTCACCATAGGTCGGAGCGAGCAACGTCGCGATGATCCGCATCGTCGTTGTCTTCCCTGCACCATTGGGGCCGATAAAGCCGAAGAGGTCTCCCTCCTCCAATTCGAGATCGATGCCACGGATGGCATACATATCCCCGTATTTCTTGGTCAAATTAGTTGTCTTGATCACTCGACAAAATCCAATTACTCTTCGGCGCGACGTATTACTTGCGTTTGTTGAACTTCGACACAGGGATGATCACTCGACACCACACCTGATCCAATTCCTGCTTCACATCGACTTGCTTGTCACCAGAAGCAGCGACCTGTAATTGTGACACAGGCTTACTCAACTTACCGATCAAAATTGCCTTGTCGGAATCAAGTAGGTTGCTTTGATCCAGGAACCCCTGGTAGCGATGCTTGAGAGATGTGTAATTCTGCCCTGTTGCCGCCTCATGAAACATCATCAGTTCCATCAAGCGATCCAATGAATCCCGGCTAGCCGGATCCCATTTCGTACTGGTCGATTTCTGATCGAACGACTTTCGCTCATTGAGCTTACGTGCAATATCCTTTGGGATCGTCTCTGAGGATATCCGGACGCTCGCGCCAACTGGGATTCGACTATTCAGACGGTAATACCAATTATGGTAAAACAGCACACCATCGCGAATCTCTTCCCCAAACGGATTTCGAAAGTCACCAGCAAGCTGATCCACTCCAGCAATTTCACTGAGTGCCGATTCTTGGCTATCCATCTTGCCTTGCCATTCACCAAAGAGGCACTTTGTTCCGCCGGCTCCCACCCCAACGTTCTTTAGTGCCGTCCCGCCAAGAGCAGTTTGATCAATCCGGTACAGCGGCATGCCTCGCCCGGTAGTCAGCTGCGAACTGAGCGCCCCAAGACCATTCCCAGGTAGGCCCTGCCAATCCAATCGCACTGGCAGCTCTTCATCAGCGGACGAGATATCCAATGTCTGTGCATTGCCGCTATACACATGTGCCCATTGATAGCCACTCGTCGCCCCTGTCTCATAGTCCAGATCGACAATCTGAACCGAATTCACCAACACGCCGCCAGGCCGTGACTGGAGACAGTAATAGGACAGCGCGGCTGACACGATACAAAGACTTACAATCGTAAAATACCAACTGAAAGCGGGCCGACGCAGCCAACGCACGCTCAAAAGGTAGTCAACCGGGCCAATCAAGATCAAAACACCAATCAGGATCGCTGCGATCTGGCTAAACGAAACTGCTTCGACTCCTTGAAATACATCTAGCGTTGCTCGCAGTTGGCCAACCAAATCGTTGTAGCCGAGGTAGGAATGATCGCCCGAGTCAGACTCTGCTTCTCGATTCTCCAGAACCTCTTGACTTAAATAGGGAGCCACTAACAACTGCCACAAAACCCGCCGATCTGACCAGCTTGCAAAGGCTTCAGAGTCCAAATCCGCAGCAATGACGCTAACAGTGCCATGCCCTCGGGTAAAACGTGTCCACCAAGCCGTCGACCGATTAAGCCGATCGTTTAGTGTCAGCTGAGTATGCTCGGTGTTTTCAATGAGCAGAACATCAAATTCACCCAGGGGATCCTCCGGAGAAATCAACGACTCAACTACTCTTGGGTCGTCGACCCTCCCGACACCGCCGACCTCTCCTGGCAAAATCTCTGCAAGACCACCGGAGTCAAGCGACTGAAGATACTCGCTAGCAGTCGCAGCTGCCGAAAGAATACAGCCTCCGCCCCGACGCAAATATCCGTCAATCGCATTCCACTTCGGCTCGACTTCCTTCAGAAAACCGATATCGGCAGTGGATACAATGATTAGGTCACAGGACTCGTAATAGAAGCCTTCCGGTGGCAGGTCAGACGCATCTTCAATCGTAATACAGGAAAAATTGGCGCCTGCCCCTTCTGCATTCTTGCGGCTCAGCTGCTCTAAACCCATCGATGCACCAAGGGCGAGCACTAAGGGTTGATCGGAGTCCAGAACTTTCCCATCGTCAGTACTCACCGTCGCAGTCTGCAGTACATTTTCTGCAGCCCCCAACACCTCGACCGTCACCGCAAAATCTTCTCTCCCCACTCGGATGGGCATCCAAATCTCGCGTTCCAACAACTCTTGAGTTTTCGTGTAGGCTACTTCGACACCGTCACCATCCAAGGACACAACGCGAATCATTTTCGCATCATTGACGAGCTGTCCCGACAACCGGACTCGTAAAGGACAGATGTGCCCAAGTTTCCAGTAGCCTGCAAATCCTGCCTGCACTTCCAAAGCAGGCTCTTCCTGCTCAGCTGCCGAGCGATCGGGAGGCTGAGCCTGCAGGAAATTACCGCTCAGGAGCAGAACTAAACACAGCGACAAACCGCTGGACCAGAGAGCCCAACTCGAGAAATTGCGAAGTGGTGACGACAACAGCTCGTCGACTTTAGAAATTGGCTTAGCCTCCAAGCGATCACCACCGGTTTTATCGAAATTGGGAAGGACGAGAGACTCCCAATGCGTTTGCCGCAGGGAGTGACGGTAGCCTCTGCTTATACGTTGTTGGCGATTAGAACGACCACTGACAAAGTGAATTTTGAAGATCTTTTCGTCGCTTTACCGGATTACGGTAGACGCTTCACCACGAGATTCTTGAAATAAACCACGCTTTCCGGATCGTGGGCTTGAAGAGCAAAAGTCCCTTCGCCAAGAAGTCGCTCAAAGTTCTTGTCGTAAGGCTTTTGACCATCCTTTTCGGTGTAATCCACCATCGTCTTGCCGTTGATTTTGAGCTGAATATTCTTTCCGCGAACGATAATCTCCTGAGTGTACCACTTGTCGTCCTTGATTCCCGGATCAGCAACATCGCTAACTGCGTACAGACCACTCGACTTCTTCTTGTCTTTGTGAGTCACGTTGACTTGGCACTCGAACCCCGCTTTGGGCCAACCAGACTCCTGGTACTTGGTGTGGAAGTAGATTCCTGAGTTGCTGCCCTTGGTCGTCTTCACTTCGGCTTTAAAATGGAAGTTCTTAAAGGGCTTGTCTTGGCCGACATAAAACAGGTGCGCTCTCGGTCCGGCGCACATCAGCATACCATCCTTGACCTTCCAGCTCTGGGGATTCTCAGTCGTTACTTTCCACCCAGAGAGATCCTTGCCATTGAACATCTTGGTCCAACCATCATCCGCTAGGGCAGAAGCCTGGACAAAAAGAAGAACAACAACCGAATATTGAATCACACGACTCATTAGAAACATTCCCTTCATAGCTGACCTTTGAGGAGTGTAGGTGCTCAGAAGCGGCACTCACCGCGCGAAAAGGCAAGACGTGAAACAGGCAGGCAAAAACAAAAAAGGCCAAGTGCTGTAGCAACACTTGGCCTTAATTTTAATCCATATCGCGTTTTACAGGTGGCTATCAGTCCACATTTAAAGGACTCAGCCTGATCAGAAGGGCTTATTACTTGCCTTCCTTGTCACCACCGGGAAGCAGATCTGCCTTCATGCGGTCCGCAAAGGTCTTGTGCTCTTTGTCGCCGCTTTCCATCCCCTCAAGCTTCTTGAAGATTTCCTTGAGCTGAGCAATGTACTTCTCGTTCTTGGAGTCCTTCTTGTAGTCCTTGATGGGAAACTTCGTGTCTTCAATCAGCTCGTGAAGGGCATCTCCGTAAGGATTCCGCTTCTTCTTGCTTTCCCCCTTGACGTGACAGACGTAGCACTTCGCATCTGTGACCAACTTCTTGAAGTCTGCGTTGGCCTTCTCGCCAGCGTACTTCGCCTTAAATTGGTCCGCGAGTTGCTTAAACGCGAAGGCGGGTGTCGCAAAGTTTGTGGCGACACACAGGACTGCCACCGCTAAAAGATACTTTTTCATTCCAAATCTCTCCTCAGGATGTAAGAGCCGAAACCTCTTCGACCCCTTTCAATCTACCAAGTAGCATTACTGTATCGCTTGCTCCGACCGTGAGAACCAGAGCAGAAGCATTCCTCAGACAATTCCACCTTTGACGACCAGAGAGTCCGAGGCGGGTTCTTAGCACAGCAATGTGGGCAGAGTCTGAATCAGGATCGGCACTTGGCTCAGTGAAAGTTTGCACCGATGTGAGGGGAAAATCAAGTGATTGGCCAAAATCCCATTAATTCAGTTAGTCACGGCACCGGTTCAATCAGTCCGAAATCCAGGGGCGAAGCGGTCTTCGTCCAACTCGAAATCTACTGGCGTCACTGTGGTTAAGTCCATTTTACCTTCCCTGGGCACCTTCCACCTGACGCGCCGAGCATTGCCCCGCTCCAAGAACCAAGCTTCCTGCGACACTGACTGAAACCCATACGAGAAGATTTCGAGATTGTCAGGATCATAGCACTTGCAAAAGATCTCCAAGCCCTCGTCGTACGCGTTGTCACTGCCTTTGAATAAGAATTTGTTAAGGCTGGCTAGAGTCCCGTCGTAGGACAATCCCGCAACCGACAAATGCGTATCCTCCGAACAGGAGAAAACACAACTCTCCGCCCGGCGATTTAAGCTGACGAATGGCTCCATCGTGCTCGCATAATCAAGGCGAGCAAAGCCTTGACCCGTATGAAATGTCGACAAGTCGCAAAACAGTCGTAGATTACGATCGACTTGCGGCATCAAGATATTCCCCTGAGCATCAACGCTAAGTACCCAATCACTTAGGGCAACCAAACATCCCGACACGCTGGCCGTAAAGGGAATGTTCGAGCCGGGCTCAACCCGAACATCGATGAGCGTTCCAATGCCCCTGATCTCGCACCCTTCAAATGCAACGTCAAACTCTTGATACACAGACTCGCTTCCACTAGAACCAGCCTCTGTTGCATCAGCGAGTATAATCGCCTCCTCGATCTGAACGACGAATACATCACTTCCCGCCGTAGAGTCACTTGCTTTCAGAGTCACATCAACATTCTGCAACCGGAGATCCGTATTTCCATTGGATCGAAACAACGACAAGTCCTTGCCGCTTCGCTTTGCGGAACTATCCAACTCGACATACAGATCTTCCAACACGAGGTTGCCATTGTCGATCATCCAAATCCCAGCATCGTCAGTGAGCTGTCTAACGAGCGAATCGGAAACCTCAAAGCCCGAGCGTACTTGACTGTTCCCACGAATTCTTAAACTGGAATCGCTCGCGTCCACAAGACTCCGCAACTCAACCATTCCACGAATCTCGATCTCTACGTCGGTTAGATCTTTGAGCTGCTCAACCGCCACTGATAAATCCGAGATCCAGTTGGCTTCTGGTACATCGGCCGGCCGAAAAGGACTTACGACGTACTTCTGTTGCCATAACGAGACAGCTGGCGGAAGGCTTGCCCCCCCAGGCTGCACCGCTGAACCAGTCCCTGTTGGCTGCCCCGCAATGTCGGACTCTCCGACCGGTTCATCCGGCGATACATTTGCAGGCTTCATCCCTACCGTTTCGGCCTTTGCTTCAATCGCTGGCATCTTCAAGCTGCTAGAAAAAGCTTGAACGCTTTGCAACCACAATGTGCTGCCCAAGAGAAACGCCACAGCTACCAACCAAGGCAAGTTGCTTTCCAGTAACGATCGCTGAGGAATTGCCGGGGTAAACATCACAGTCCCCGGCATTTGACTGCGAGGCAAGTCCTCCACCTCAGCCAACATCAGCAAATCACTGATCAAGTCCTTCGGATTCTGATATCTGCCAATGGGCTGCTTGGCCATCAGCTTCATGAGCACAGCATGAGCTTGATCACTCACGTCGGTTCGCCAAGCACGCGGATCTGGCGGCGGGACGCTACCATGCTTCAAAAGCTTCTGCAAAACCGTGCCTTCGGAAAACGGAGGCTTACCGGTCAACATAAAGAACATCGAGCAGCCAAGCGAGTAAAGATCGCTTCGGACGTCTGCATCACGAGGGTTGCGTGCTTGCTCGGGAGAAATGTAGTCAAAAGTCCCGAGCGTCACACCACTGGCAGTTGCGTCATTCGAAGACTGGTCCATCGCAGTATTACGAGCCAAGCCCATGTCTACGACTTTGATCACACCCGCCGTGGTGACCAAAATATTCGAGGGCTTGATGTCACGGTGAACCACCTCGCGTTCATGCGCATGCGACAAGGCTTCAGCAACTTGCCGAGTATAGAAAACAGTGTCATCCATCGACAGCGGGCCGTGCATCGCAACGAGGTCACGAATATTCACTCCGTCGATAAACTCAAAAACAATGTAGTTCCATTGCTCGGCTTCACCAATGTAGTACACCCGAGCAATGTGAGGATGATCGAGCCTTGCTGCCGCTTGCGCCTCCTGCCGAAATCTGCGCAGCGTCTCAGGATCTCGCTTGGCTGCCGGGATGACCTTGATAGCAACAATTCGGTCCAGCCGCAGATCCCGCCCACGAAAAACGGCCCCCATTCCTCCGCCGCCGATCATCTGCTCAACTGCAAAATGATCCAGCCGCTTCCCCTCAAGCATGCTTGCGAGTTCAGCCAACGGCACAGAACGGAAGTATTCTTCGGGTGCTGCCACTGGCAGCTGACTGATCTTGGTCGCACCACTTGGACCAAGCTCCGAACTGGCGGCCGCCTGATCTGGAACGAAGCTGGCTGTCTGAGAAATCTCGCTCCCTAATTCACCCACATGCGTTGCTTCCTCGTTTTCCAGTGAAAGAGGCGGCAAGGAATTTGTGCTCCCAGAATCCGGGCTTGATTCGGACGAAACCGTCAATTCAGAGGCATCAGAAGACAGATCGCGTGAACTGGATTGCTGCGCGGAATGAGGAACGATGGTATCATCGCTTTGCGAACCAGATTCGCCGCTACCAAGCGTGCCTGTCATTCCACAGCCGATGCAGTAAAAAGAAAAGAAACAGCACGATGCTAGCCCTCGTTCGAACATCCCAATCGGGTAATACTTTCAGGCGCAAATTAGTTGGTGCTGCTCTCTCAGAATAGATGGATTGAGGAAATCGGTCAAATTCCGGCCTTCCCGTCGAGCCCCTTCGGCAAGGCTTCTTTCCCGTGGTTCGGATTGTGCCAATTGTAGCTTCCAAGGTGGCTAAGCTAGCCTCCAGCAGGATGGCTGGGGAACTAAGGAAACTCCTCGGACAGCCCAATGACCACCGCTGTCGCATTGTCTCTGCCAGACTCCAAAACGGATTTCGAAACAAGCCTTTCCGCAGAAGCTCCCGCCTCCGTGCCTTCCAGCTCTCGCTCAATTCGCGAATCCCACAACGCTTCTGTAACTCCGTCCGAACACATCAAGAACTTATCCCCACTCTGATAACGAATACAGCCGATGTGTGGCTTTAAGAACTGATGCCCCGCTCCCAGCGCCTGGTTGAGTGCATTCTTCCTAGGATGTGACCGAGCCTGACGCTCGTTAACCTTTCCAGAACGACGCAGCCATCCGACGTGAGTATGATCCTCCGAGATCTGCCGCAGCTCACCATCACGCAGTTGATACAAGCGGCTATCGCCAATGTGAGCAAAGTACAACTGTGAGTGCCGGAACCATACCAAAGTCAACGTCGCACCCATGTCTCGACAGTTCGCATCATATCGCCCCAGATACAACATTGCCTCATGAATGCTGGCAAACAGTTCTGCTAACACCTCTTCACTATGCTGCTGGCCATACTCTCGCACTCCGTCGGGCCCGGGGCTATGAAACTCGCGTGGCAAACGCAGCGTAATCTTTTCAAGTGCAATTCGGCTAGCAAGCTCACCTGAGTTCTCGCCTCCCATGCCGTCGCTGACAGCGAAAATAAATTCCGCATCGCTTAGCCCCGCCTGACCGTTCTTGCCAAGATACTGAATCCCGCGTTCATCTAAACGCAAAAGCAGATAGGCGTCTTCATTGTTAGATCTAAACTTGCCACGATCCGTCCAGCCTGACCAAATGAGCCCAACTCGCTCGCCAGATTCTTTCACCGCGGGCCCCGCAGACTCTTTCCATTCTTCATCCAGAATTGTCGCGAACTCAAAATCAATGACACAAAAGCGACCATCAGAGGAACGGTAAGTAATATTTCGAGCAAAAGGATCATCATGCCGAACCCCAAAGTCCTCGAGCTCAGCAAAGACCTCTGCAGCCCGTTCGTCCGTGATCCGCTCCACGATGGAACCAACATTGCTAGTCACAATCGAAAGCTCATCTGAATTTGAATCTAGCAGTCGAGGCACAAACGGACACTGACGACACTCCAAGTACCTCAGCACCAGCACTTCATTGGCAAACCGCTCTTCAGCCTTCGGCCCACGGAAATACTTGTGAACGCGACCGTCGTAGCCAATCTTCACCAAAGCTCGTTGCGTATTCTTTGCTTCTCTCACGAATCCATTTGCGAACAGATTTCAAGCACGACGCGTGGGAGAGTGAGTTCGCGCACCGAACTCCGCTCATAGATTTATGCACTTCCCGTCGTGCTTCAAAGTGCTAAATCCTGATGGTCCACTTCGGGCCAAGAAACTACCCAAAACTAGCAGGCCCATCCATCCCGAACGGAAAACTCCTGTCGAATCCGAGTTTTGACTTGCTTCCATTCGCCACTTGCAATCATAGCATCTGTAAAGAAGTTACTGGCCCTATTGAAAACCTTGAAATCCATCTCTAGCAAACTCTTTAGCTCCTTGTCGGCTGTTTCCAGTCGGCAGATTCGTGGAAAATTTACGACTGACAATCGGCACCAACTCCCCTGAGGACCATGGTTCGCCAGCGTCACCGACGTTTTAATGCTATCCCAGTCTTTCAATCGAGCTACGTCAAGAATTACCCAACCCGCAAGTTTGGGTTCCTCCAAGACACTTGGGAACTTGTCTTTTGCACGCTGAAGTAGCGGAGCTCCTGAATTAATGCATGAGTACGCGAAAAACGGCTGTTGGCTGATAGAAACTCACGCTCAACCAACAGAAGGCACTGCGAACCCTTGAGCTGCAGACAGCAATGGACCATTCGGATGTAACACCTTGATCCTCATACTTTTTGAGTTGCAACATTTGTCTCTAAACCCAATCACCGCCGCCTCGCTACCGCATTTCGCACGCAAGACAAAGAGCAGCTGTCACTCAACCTGTAAATGTACTCTCGAGTTCAAACTCTGACGGGAATCCACCGGCGAGAATCGATTGAGACACCTCGTGATTTGCGTATGAATCCGCGTTCAATCCAGAATGCTGCTATCCAGCTGCTCAAAGTCCTCAGCTTTGGCAGCCACAAATTCCAACCGCGTGTTTCGTGCAAGCATTGGCTCGTCGTTATTCAGAAACGGTGCGAAGCTACGAAGCCATTCCCTGCACTGGATTGAAATACCCTTTGCATCACGAACATCGGAAATACTCTTTTGTTTTACACCCCACGCTTCACTCTGAGTGATCTGTTTTTCGTCCATACTTCCAAAAATAACACAGCACTCCCCAGCTCTCCCAAGTTTCGCAGCAACGTCAATGACGTCTTCGAAACGAGCAATCACCGGAGAATCCTTCGCCGACTTCGCAACATCATTTGGCAATTCGGGCCCTCAGATATGCGAAATCGAAACGCATCTTTCTGTCAGTGGCTTCATACCTCTCGGCCAAAACAATGTAGTCTGCCTCGACGTAGGCCTGTGCAAGTGTCTGAGCATAGTGCTAGGCGGAGGCCTCGCGGGCAACAAGTACAAGGCAGCCAACGTAAAAGCAGAGCACGATTCTGGCTCGATGCAAGATTATCACTTGCCCCTGACAGAATGGAAGAAAACCTTCGGAAGAAGCATATCGACTATGAGTGCTCGATACAGCAACAAAAAAAACCGCGCCCAGAAAAGGGCGCGGTTTTTCGTGGAATCAGATTGCTGCTAGGCGGCTTAACCGACTTCAGAAATGGTCTTCAAGATGCGAGACACGATCTTGTATGGGTCAGCCTTGGAGTTCGGACGACGATCTTCCAAGTATCCCTTGTAGCCATCGTTAACAAATGCGTGAGGCACGCGAATCGAAGCACCACGGTCAGCAACACCCCAGCTGAACTTGTCGATCGACTGAGTTTCGTGCAAACCAGTCAAACGCAATTCGTTGTCTGGACCGTAAGCAGCGATGTGCTCTTCGCGATTCTTCTCAAAGCCATCCATCAGGCTCTTGAAGTAGGCTTCGCCACCTTCTTCACGCATCTTCTTAGTCGAGAAGTTCGTGTGCATGCCAGAACCATTCCAGTCACCAGAAACTGGCTTGCAGTGGAACTCGATGCCCAAGCCGTACTTCTCAGCCGTACGCATGAGCAAGTAACGAGCGACCCATAGATCATCGCAAACCTTCTTTGCACCTGGCGAGAAGATCTGGAATTCCCACTGGCCCTTAGCAACTTCAGCGTTGATGCCTTCGTGGTTGATGCCCGCGTCTAGAACCGCGTCGATGTGCTCTTCAACGCACTGACGAGCAATATCGCCCATGTCTCCGTGACCAACGCCACAGTAGTAAGTGCCTTGAGGACCTGGGTAGCCGTCTTCAGGGAAACCGAAGGGGCGACCGTTTTCCATCAAGAAGTATTCTTGCTCAAAACCGATCCACAGATCTGGATCGTCGTCGATTTGCGCTCGGAAATTGGAGGCATGTGGAGTCATGTCTGGGTTCATGACTTCGCACATCACGATGTACCCGTTCTTGCGACCGGTGTCAGGGTACAAGCCAACAGGCTTCAGCATGCAGTCCGAGCTGCTACCGTCGGCTTGCTCGGTCGAGCTTCCATCGAAGCCCCAGACCGGGCAGTCATCAATGGACTTAGGCTCTTCACTAACGATCTTGGTCTTACCACGCAGGTTTGGCTCGGGTAGGTAACCGTCTAGCCAGATGTACTCTAATTTGAACTTAGTATCTGAGGACATTCGATGCATTCTTTTACAAAAAACTAACTGGCAGAAAAGACACTCGGCTGCAATAAGCCAGCAATCAAAATCCTTCTCCCGCCGCAGGACTTGCCGCCTTAGCGAACTTTCCAATCCGCCTCCGAACGAAGCTGCCAAAGCGACCAAGGATCGAAGAGAAACAAGTGGCCATAGCTTCGAACCCTACCCAGCAGAACTCTGCTAATTTCGAAGCAAGACCGACCTATCACTCAACGCATTTGTGCCGTGACCAAGCGTCTTCCGGTGATGTCGGCAAATAAACTAACACGGCGATTAAGAGCCTTCAAGTTGCCCTTACGGATTCACCCACCTATCCAAACACCACATTTTCACTGCCCGCTCCGCCCTTAGACTAATCGACACCACTGCGTCGCCCGATTTCAAGAAGCCCCAACGAAGCGACGAGAGTTTAACCCCCGCCAGCCGCCTTTATTGCGAAAGATTCCCCCGCAAGATAAACGGTCATTCAGAAGCTGGCCTTACGTTAGCCTCGCTGCCTGCGTCGATCTCGATATTTGACTCTACTTCCTCAGGCCGAGGATCTACTTCCTTCTCAACCGGGACTAAGAACCAATGCGTCAGAGCTCCCATCGCGCCGACGATAGCGCCGACGCAATAGCCGATCAAATGCATATACGTGGCTGGACCAAGTTCGCCCTCAAGCTGCGTTAACGCACTAACGCCCTCACCCGATATGAGCACCATACCCATTGTGACGCCCTGATACACCGAAATCACATAGTGCATCACTCCAGAGACTAGCGCACCTAGGAAAAAGCTTGCTGGCGGTCACGAGTTACCGCAGCTCCTACCGCAATCACTGGAGGCAGCACCAGGATCGATAAGCAGGGAAGGAGCAAGAAGCCCACCCCAAATGGCATCGCAAACGTCGCCGCAAAGGCAAACGCCCCGAGTTTTGAAATTGAAAACGCATGCTGTCCTCCTTTTTCAGAATTTGAAACGACCACTTTCTACTGACTTCGATGCACTCGACGCATTTGATCTCGTGATAGATTGCAGTCACTTGGGATGCAACGCTCCAGACTATCCCAAGTCTCAATGATCGGAATGCACCCGGGGCGATCTCACAGGTATCGAAGTACACTCCAAATCGCGAGGTGGAGTGAAGTCCTTCAATTCATTAGGCTGTAATCTGCAGTTCTCGAATGAAATAGAGGCTAGCAAGTGAAGTTCGAACACAGCACGCTGCATTTCGACGAAAATCAAAGCTCGTTAAACCGTAGGGCTACCGGTCGCACAAAATGCAAGCTGCTAATCACAAGAACACTAACAAGTCAGTGTCACACAAGAAACAAAAATCGGCTAAAGCTTAGACCCCAACAGCAAAGCCTAGACGCCGGCACCGGCAGCAGATTCAGCTTGCTCCCGGGCGCCGCCTTGCATGCGTTCACGCAACTCTTTGCAGGCAGAATCAGGATTAGAGCAAAGCGAACAGGAGGTTTCGCCAACTTCATTCTGTTGATTGGCAAGTCCGCCGCAACTACCGCTAATCTCGCGGCGCCCCATGATCACACCGATCGACATGCCAGCAATGACTAATAAGAACGCTACCAAAGTCACGCCAAATACAATCATCAGTGTGTTAAGCATTGGATTACCTTTCAAGCGTTCCTAATGAAGCGCTGCTTCAACCTTAGACTTGTCTGATTCTGAAGCCAACGATGGACTACTCAAATCGAAATCAGGGAAGTGCTTCTTGAATTCGCTTGACGCCGCCAGCATCATCTGACCATTTTCACTCAGGGTAATAAGAAACACGGCCCAGCTTTCTTTCTCGGCAACTTCCAATCCACGCTGGACCCCAAGCGTCATCATAGCTGTGGCGGCTGCATCAGCCAAAGCGCACTCCCTGGCAACGACAGAGGCTGAGACGATTCGATCCCTGACGGGATATCCCGTGCTGGGGTCGATCGTGTGCGAGTAGAACTTACCTCCACGAAAATAGAAATTCCTGTAGTTGCCGCTTGTCGCCAAAGCTAAATCTTTCAGCTCCAGAATTCGCAGCGGTGCGTCAACTTTCTCGACCGTCGGATTCTGAATCCCAACGCGCCAAGGCTCGCCATCCGGCTTGCTGCCTCTCGTGCGAACTTCTCCACCAATCTCGACGAAGTACGATTCGATACCTGCGGCTTCAAACAAATCGCAGACCCGATCCACTCCGTGCCCTTTAGCAATCGCCGAAAGGTCGACTCGCGTCTTTGGATTCTGTTTATGCAAACCTGCGGGAGACGACCGACTCGCTAACGTTTCGTAGCCGACAAGCTCAAGTGCGGACTGAACCTCCGCGGCATCAGGGACTTTTTTCGGACGACCATCCGGTCCAAATCCCCAAAGATCCACAAGCGGGCCAACAGTGACGTCAAAGGCACCCAAGGTTTTGGTGGAAACTTTATTCGCCAGCTCGACCACTTCAGCTAGATCTCCCGAGACCTCGAACCAGTCGGACTTGCCATAAGCATTGAATCGCGAGAGCTCTGATTCAGGGTCGTAGGTCGACATCTGGCTATTCACCAACGCGAGTTCTTCTTCGACTCGCTTGAAAAGCGCCAGCGTTTGGGATTCACTAAAGTCGTCGGAAGCATAAAACCGTAGCGTGTAGCCAGTGCCCATCGTCGAGCCCTTTGCCATCCGCTGAGCAGCGATATTAGTGATGCTGGGCTTGTTGCTACAGCTAACGAGAAACACAAAGAAAATGGCAACGAAGAGAAAGCACGAACAGCTCGGAAAGTGCTTTTCCAAGTGGTTGTGACTACGCACTTCACTGCCCTTTCAAGTAAGAGCCTATGCTCAACTCAGTCACGGCTGAAAATCTTGACGAATTCCGCTACCTGTTGGTACTTCCACAGGCAGTAGGCTTACGCCGCTTTGATACTTAGCCGCCGAAGTCGTCGAAGGCGATATTCTCAGGTTCAACACCGAGATCATCCAACATCTTGAATACCGACGAGTTCATCATTGGCGGTCCACACAGGTAATACTCAATGTCCTCGGGAGCCGGATGTTTCGACAAGTAATTGTCGAGAACGACTTGGTGGATGAATCCAACGTAGCCGTCCCAGTTGTCTTCTTCCTTGGGCTCGGAAAGCGCGATATTAAACTTGAAGTTTGGAAAGTCTTCTTCGATGCCACGGAAGTGATCAATGTAGAACAGCTCACGGGAGCTCCTACCGCCGTACCAGTAAGAAACCTTGCGGTCCGTCTTGCGGTTCTTGAACAACTCGAAAATGTGACTTCGCAGTGGAGCCATTCCAGCACCACCACCTATGTAAACCATCTCGTTTTCCGTGTCCTTGATGAAGAACTCACCGTAAGGACCAGAGATCGTGACTTTGTCACCGGGCTTGAGTCCAAAGATGTAGGAGCTCATCTTGCCCGGCGGCGTATCCTCTGGGGCACGCGGTGGAGGCGAAGCCACCCGCACGTTCAGCATGATGATGCCTTTTTCCCCTGGATAATTGGCCATCGAGTAAGCCCGAACCACATCTTCGTCCACTTTGGAGACATACCGCCAAACGTTGTATGTATCCCAGTCCTCGTGGAACTCTTCCTCGATGGCAAAATCTTTGTAATGCACGGTGTGCGGCGGGCATTCGATCTGGATGTAACCGCCTGACTTGAAGTCGACTTGCTCGCCCTCAGGCAATTCCAGAACCAGCTCTTTGATAAAAGTCGCCACGTTGCGATTCGAGCGGACGGTGCATTCCCACTTCTTCGTTTCGAAGACTTCGGGTGGAACCTCGATCTTCATGTCCTGCTTTACAGCAACCTGGCAGCTTAGGCGAACGCCCTCTTTGGCTTCTTTATTGTTAATGTGCGATTTCTCGGTCTCGAGAATCTCACCACCACCTTCCAGGACCTTCACAACACATTGAGCACAGGTACCGCCACCGCCGCAGGCACTGGAAACAAAGATGCCCTCCTCCGAAAGTGCCCCGAGCAACTTGCCGCCGGCCGGGACGGAGATCTTTTTCGTTTCGTTGATCTCTAACTCCACGTCACCGGATGGTACAAACGCGGCCTTGGCCATCAGGATAATGCTAACCAGCGCGACCACGACGACCGTGAAGACGACAACACCACCAAAGACGATGAAAAAATCCATGAGTTACACTGCTCCGCATGCCAGAGGCACGGCAACTGAATCTTCTTAAAGTTGAATACCAGAGAACGCCAGGAATGCCAAAGCAATCAGACCGACGGTGATAAAGGTAATGCCCAAACCACGCAACCCAGCGGGAATGTCACTGTAACGCATCTTTTCTCGGACAGCCGCCAAGGCTGCGACAGCAAGTGCCCAGCCAAAGCCAGAACCCACGCCAAAGACAACAGCTTCATCGATATGATAGTCCCGTTGTTCCATAAACAACGAGCCACCAAGAATCGCGCAATTCACAGTTATTAGCGGCAGGAAGATACCCAACGCGTTGTACAACGGCGGGAAGAACCGGTCTAGAACCATTTCCAGAATCTGTACGCTCGCCGCGATCACACCAATGTAAGTAATTAATCCCAGGAAGGAGAGATCCACGGTTGCATAGTACGGATCATCAAAGAATTGAGCCAGAGCCCCATCCTTGAGAACATATTGATACAGTAAGCAGTTCACAGGCACGGTAATGGTTTGAACCGCAATTACCGCGACGCCCAAGCCAAGAGCCGTTTTTACGTTCTTCGATACCGCAAGGAACGTGCACATTCCGAGGAAAAATGTAAGTGCAAGGTTCTCAACAAAAACGGCCTTCAAAAACAGACTCAGATAAAATTCAAAGCTTTCCATCGCCTAAGCCTCCTCAATCTGATCAGGTTTGAACGTTCGTATGATCCATATGATGATCCCGATCAGAAAAAAGGCACTTGGCGAGAGAAGCATCAAACCATTCGGGTTGTACCAGCCTTCCTCAGTGATCGGCGTCATGACATTGATGCCAAAGAGCTTGCCAGAACCAAATAGCTCGCGGAAGAAAGCGACCGCCAGCAAGATAAAGCTGTAGCCGAGGCCGTTTCCGACTCCGTCTAGAAAGCTCATTTTCGGGTCGTTCTTCATCGCAAAGCCTTCCGCCCGCCCCATCACGATACAGTTAGTGATGATCAGACCGACAAAGACACTCAAGCGTTTGCTAGTCTCGAACAAGAAGGCTTTCAGGACTTGATCGACAAGAATCACAAGCGAGGCGATGACCACCATCTGCACGATGATTCGAATGCTACTGGGGATACGCTGACGAATCATGGAGACCGATGCGCTAGCACAGCCCGTCACGATAATGACCGCGATGCTCATCACCAAGGATGTCATCATTTGTGTGGTCACTGCCAATGCAGAACAGATGCCTAAGATCTGCAAGCCGATGGGGTTATTGTCGAATATCGGCTTCAGCAAAACTTCTTTTGCCGTAGGAGATGCCATTACCCAGCTCCTTGCTCAGAGGCCAGTTTCTTGAAGTAAGGACCAAAGCCCTGATCCGAAAACCAGTACTTCAGCATCGCAGTTACACCATTGCAAGTGATAGTCGCACCCGAAATCCCATCGACCTGATAGGCAGCAAGCTCTGCTGTCGGGGCTCCCTTTGCAACACCAGTCTTGATGTCGTCGTTGGTAGCATCCGCCACGGTGACAGCTTCGTCATAGATTTTCTTGCCGACCCACTTTGACTTCCAAAGTGGATTCTCGACTTCACCGCCGAGCCCCGGTGTTTCACCATGCTCATAGTAAGTCAGACCGCGAATCGTTGCTAGATCCTTGTCGACCGCGACAAATCCATAAAGTGTCGACCAAAGTCCCATCCCGTAGATTGGAACGACGAATTGCTCGACGTTCTCACCGTCTTTAATCAGGTAGACCCAAGTCTGCTTTTCGCGATTGCTCGGACCGATTTTGAACTCTCCGGTAACCGGCGTGTTCAGCTCAGACGTCTTAGCAGCTTTCTTGGGATCGAATTGAGCGTCGGCCTCGCCATCCGCTACGTATTCGCCGGTTTCAATGTCTAATAGTCGTCGAGTGACACGAGTGTCGAACACTTCTTCAACTTCCGCGCCGCTCATGTCCGCAGCTGCAACCTCCTCGCCGCTGCGATCTATAGTAAGTCCCGCCGCGGCCAGCACGTTGCGCCTTTGGTCTAACTCCTTGTTCTTCTGCTGCAATGGCTTCAAAACCACCGCTGCGGAACTCACTAGCAGCGAGCAAACCACACACAGAACAAAGGAAACAAGGAACGTATTGGCGATAGAGTCTTTAGGTGGCATAACGTAGGGCCCTCCGCTTGATGTTCGCCTGAACAACGAAGTAATCTATCAATGGAGCGAAAACATTTCCGAAGAGAATCGCCAACATGATACCTTCAGGAAACGCCGGATTGATGGCTCGCACCAAAATCGTCATAACACCGATCAAGATGCCATAAATCCATTTGCCGGTTTCAGTCATCGACGCACTAACTGGGTCGGTCGCCATAAAAACTGTGCCGAAGGCAAATCCGCCAATCACAAAGTGCCACCACGGCGGCACTCCAAACATTTGGTTTGTTTCACTGCCGACGATGTAGAGCACCGCACTGAGCGACATTGCACCGAGACAGACACCAGCCATGATCCGCCAGGATCCAATCCCACACATGATTAGGATGACTGCCCCGAGGATGCACGCCAAGGTACTGGTTTCACCCATCGAGCCAGGTATCGTGCCTAGGAAAGATGACCAAAATGTACTCGCGTCAGAAGTAATACCCTTCATTGCATCAGGCGTTTTCGTGGCAGCCATCTGCCCCAAGGCGGTCGCAGCTGAGTAACCGTCGGGAACGACCTTCTCGACCATCTCGCCGCCCTGGTCAATCATCTTCTTCCCCGCAACTTGTACTGCAGTCCAAACCTTGTCACCACTGATCTGACCAGCGTGAGCGAAGTAAAGAAACGCACGAGCCGTCAGAGCTGGATTTAAGAAGTTGCGTCCGGTACCGCCAAAGATCTCCTTCCCAATCACCACACCGAACATGATCCCAACGGCGACTTGCCAAAGTGGGATACCTGGTGGAAGAGTCAAAGGGAACAACAGACCAGAAACCAAGAAGCCCTCGTTGACTTCGTGGCCACGAATACAGCTGAAGATGACTTCACAGATACCACCGAAAGTCATGCATACGATGTAAACCGGCAGGAAGAAAATCGCGCCATAGACAAAGTTATCGAGGAAGCTCCCTGGATCGTGCCCCAACCCAATCGTTGTGTGAATCGTGTTGTGCCAATCAAAGAATGGCTCAAGACCTTCCTTCTCCATCGCTTCGATCGCAAGGTTAGCCTGGTACCCGGTATTCCAAAGTGCCATGAATACACAGGGAATCAGAGCGACCACGACCATGGTCATCATTCGTTTTAGATCCAACGCATCACGTATATGCGTCGAACCCTTCGCCACCTCGCCGGGCGTGTATAGGAAGGTGTCGCCCGCCTCGTAGAGCGGATAGAACCTTTCCAACTTGCCGCCCTTGGCAAACAGCGGATGCAGCTTGTCGAGCGTATCACGCAAGAATTTCATTGTGCTCTTACCCCTCTTTCTCGATCGTCAGCAGGTTATCGCGAAGGATTTCCCCGTAATCGTACTTTCCGGGGCAGACGAAAGTGCAAAGACCTAAATCCTCTTCGTCGAGCTCAAGGCAACCTAGCTCTTGTGCTGATCCAGTATCCCGCGAAATCAAAGCTCTCAATAACGGAGTCGCCACCAAATCCAGCGGCATCACTTTCTCGTAAGTCCCAATCGGCACCATTGCTCGCTCGCTGCCGCCCGTGCTAGTTGTCATCGGAAACTTCTTCGCCGCTCGCCAAGCCGCAGCAAAGACCCGCGTCGCAGAGAATTTGTCAAAGCCGGGCATCTGCCACCCCAGGAACTCACGATGACTGCCTTCTTCCAAGCAAGACACCTGCAAGTGATAGCGCCCAAGATAGTCTGTCAGATCTTCTGCCTGACGACCGCAAAGGACTGGACCAGAAACGACCCGCTGCTCGCCGTCGTTCAGCTCACCATCAACCAAGTGCTTCAAGCTCGCACCAACTTGCGTCTTCAGCAGTCGCGGATTCTTAACACCAGGCCCAGCCAACGAGATCGTCCTCGTGGGATCAAGTCTCCCAGTCACAAATAATCGGCCGATCGCAATGACATCTTGGTAATTCAGGTACCAGTTTAAGCGCCCAATCGTCGCTGGCTTGAGAAAATGCATATGTGTCCCAGCGAGACCGGCTGGATGCGGACCATCAAATTCTGCCACTCGAACACTCGAGCCAAGCTTCTCACCAGGGACCGAGCCGTTTGGAGAGCGGACAACAAACACATCGCCCTCGGTTAGCTTCGTAAGCAACTGAACACCGACACGAAACTCGTCAACCGCTCCCTCGACAACCTTGACAGGGCAAGGTGCGAGTGGGTTCGTATCCATTGCATTAATAAAGATTGCCTGAGGTGATTCTGCTTCTGGAGAAGGCACCTTGCTAAATGGCCGGACTCGCAATGCGGTCCAAAGCCCTGACGCGACGAGCTTAGCAACGACTTGCTCTCGAGTCTGCTCCTCAGCTTGCCCTGGATCGATAGCGCCGAAATCACGCCCTTCCTGATCGCCCTCTTTATCGATGATCAACGACAAGAACCGACGCTTCTCACCGCGGTTAATCGAGTTGACTTTTCCGCTGGCCGGTGCCGTGTACACGACGCCTACAGTTTTTTTGTCTGAGAAAATTGGCTGGCCTAGCTCAACGCTGTCACCTTCGGAAACAAGCAGAGTTGGTCGCATTCCGATGTAATCATCAGCTACAAGCGCGACTTGACCAACGTCTTTGAATTCCGGTTGTGTAGCCTGATCTGGCTCACCATCGATCGGGACACTCAAGCCACGACCGATTTCAAACCGTTCCACCATTATTTCGATCCTATGAAGCCTGCTTCGAACAGAGTCTTCTGCCTTTCACCATCACGAGTAGTAGGTCCGACGCTCCGGAAATCCACCGGCGAAAACGTTACCCCAGGTACTTTGTGAAAACTTTCACAAGCGATGGCCTAAAATAATCCCGCGACGAGACGGGTTCGTAGCGGGAAAGTTACTTAAATATGACCAGCGTGATCGGTTCTGACAACGGCATATTCTTTACCGTCAAAACCATCAATCTGGTGGTAACAGCACAACAATGGGAAACAAACAACCCTTAAAGCACAATAAGGACCTAGGACGCCTTATTCTCGGCCCCGACCGCCTCGGGAAACTCTTGGGCGTAAATCTCCGCTGATTCGGCATAGACTGCCTCCCATCCCAACTCCTTGAGCAGATCACGCCGTTTCTTCAAATACCACTGGCGATCGATCATCCGCCCGTGCCGCTCAAGGACGCAAAGCGCTTTCCCATACCATCCATCGCGACGCAGCAAACGAACCCTTAGCAATACGAACTCGGATCTCCCCTCACCAACCAAATTAACCAATTTACTATAAGCAGCGAGCAACGCTGCGTTGTGGCTCTTCCGATCTTCAATCGGATGTTTTGTGATAACCGACGGCAGCTCTCTATAAGCCAGAGCCCTGGCGCGTCGGTAAAGGCAAAAAGCTCTTGCAGACACAACTTGATCTGTCTGTATTAATCGCTGTAGCTGCCCGTCCAGCTTTGCAGCTAGCTCTGAGATGTCGGGAGCATACTCTTTGCGAAATTGGCGCTGGTCCAACCAATGCAATTGCAGATGAATTACACCGACATCCTGAGGGTAGTCTCGTGCCAACTCTTCCAGTGCTTGCGTATCATTTAGCGTCGGATGCGTTTTTGGCCCTAACAATCGACTTCTCAGTCTCGTAGCCTTGCCGTTCGGATCGACCACCGGTTCGACCAACTTGGGCTTGGTGCTGGCGGCTTGCTTCCAATTTGGTTCGCTCGACAACCCTCCGGGCTTCCAGAGCTCAAGCCAAGTCTTTTGGCTGGCCAGCTCATCCTGCATTTCCTTGCGAAGCGGTTTTGTTGTCTCGAGTTGCTCTTTGAGGCGCGCCAGCTGAGCCTGGCGCCAACTCGCTACCTCGTCGCCAGCCGAAGGCACCTTCAACTGCGCTAAAGCCACTTTTGCAGCGAGAGCTACAAAAAGAAAAATCACAAAACGAGGTTTCAGGGCAAAGCGAGGTTTCATGGATCAAGGTAGCTGGGATTTGAGTTTGTGAACTGGGCGCTGAGGGCCCAGGAAAGGCGTGAGGAGACTTACTCTAGCCGAAATCTATTCGCCTTTATTCAATACCCTGCAATATGCAGAACTATACAGGTCACCGCTGCCAACCTGCTGATCTTTAACATCACCTAGGTTCATCCAGCTTCTCTTACACCTTTCTTAGCCCTTTTTTATGGCCTTAATCGTTACAGCCAGCACAATTGAACGACTTTGCCTGAAGTGCTGTCTTTATCTGGTGAGAAAGGTCACTAGCAATCAGCATCACCTCTCGAATGCGGTAAGTTTTTCCAACTCAACGGCAAGTTTGGCTAATTATGCCAACACTTATCTGGATCAGACTTTTCATCTCACGCGGGGAATATGATGCCAAAGTCCAACATTTCGGCAGAAGCTAACGAAAACAATCCAACAAACGAAAACATCGGCAACGACGAAGTTGTGATGGATCGTCGCTGGCAAGATCGCCGAGCTGAGGACAAGGAGGAACTGGAGCAGGAAGAGCTAGAGAGTGAATCCGAAGAGCTCGAAGGGGATGAAGCGGAACCAAGTCGCAAGAAGCAGCGACGCCGACAAATCGATCCAACCACTTGCGAACGCGACTACAACTGCGAAGAAATCGAGTTCATGCGTGCCTTGGACGACTACAAGCGTGAAAGCGGTCGCATGTTCCCGACTTGCAGTGAGATCCTCGAGGTTGTCCGAGCTCTTGGCTACGTCCAGCTGACCGACGAAGAATCACAACTACTTGAGAGCATTCAGCAAGTCGAAGACGAAATCGCCGAAGGCATCGAGCACGCCAATTCCGCAACACTCTTGCCAAGCGAACAAGACCAAGAGCAAAACTCTCTTGTAGGTTAGTCAAGCAAGGGCATATTTCTTGCCGCAACGGAACACCGTTGCGGCACTGCGTTTGAGGACGCATACTATGGGAAAGGGGCATTCCCCCCCAATCCGGTAGCCTGCTGCATCTTTCCATCCTCAACAAGTCCGATGCCCCACGCACTAAATCTCAGCAAAATGCTCTATTTTGCTTAAAATGTACAAGGTTTTGCGGGGTTCTACCATGACTGTGCAAGCGTCGCTTGTCATCATGTACCTTGGGAAATTTCAAATTCATGGAGTGCGGTCACATGGGCCGCTATTCCGGATCTTCTACGTGCATTTCATCGACACTCCATTACATGCGTGTTCGCCTCCTCCCTTTAGTTAGCCTTCTTGGCATCCTCTTCGCCACGCACGTCACGTGGGCCGACGAGCTTGCGCAAGAAGTTCGTAGCATTCTTTCCAATCGTTGCTTTGCTTGCCACGGTCCTGACGAAGAAGAACGCCAAGGCGGATTTAGGCTCGACCTGCGCGAATCCTACTTGGCTGAAGCCGACTCGGGCGAACCACCAGTTGTGCCCGGCAAACCCGATCAAAGCGAACTGCTGCGACGTTTGAAGAGCCTCGACGCATCCGAACAAATGCCTCCGCCAGATTTTGCTGGACGTTTGGGAGACTCGGAGATTGCAAAGGTGCGTCAATGGATTGCTGACGGTGCCGAACTCCCCGAGCACTGGTCCTTCGTTGCCCCCGCTAAACCTAGTCTCCCGAATCTGAGCGAAGACCAGTACCACAGCTGGAAGTACCATCCAGTCGATCAATTCGTTCGCTGGCAGCAACTGCAACAAGACTTCTCACCATCGCCTCAAGCAAAACGTAGTGAACTCTTGCGGCGACTGAGCTTAGACCTCACCGGCCTCCCACCGACGCCTGAAGAAGTAGCAAGCTTTGATCAAAACACATCACCCTTCGCCTACGAACAAGAAGTTGAACGCCTTCTGAGCTCGCCGCGCTTCGGCGAACACTGGGCCCGCAAGTGGCTGGACCTCGCCCGCTACGCTGACTCGGCCGGATACGCTGACGATCCGCCTCGCACCATTTGGGCTTATCGCGACTGGGTCATCCGAGCCATCAATGACAATCAAACGATTGACCAATTCACCATCGATCAACTCGCAGGCGACCTGCTCGAGAATCCAACGGATGCTCAGCGCATCGCCACTGCATTCCACCGCAACACTTTGACCAACAATGAAGGTGGTACTAACGACGAAGAATTTCGTAACGTTGCCGTGGTCGACCGAGTCAACACGACAATGGCAGTGTGGATGGGTGTTACGATGGCGTGCGCTCAGTGCCACACCCACAAATACGATCCCTTCACGCACGAAGAATATTTTCAACTCTTCGCGATCTTCAATCAGTCCGAAGACGCGGATCGCCGCAATGAAAGCCCTACGCTGCCAGTCTTCACCCAGAAGCAGAAATTCCACAAAAAAGAATGGGAGTTGCAACTTCTAGATCTGGAACAGCAACTTGCGACTATTTCGGACTCCGATCGAGAAGAATTCGAGAAGTGGACAACACATCTGTCTGCCCCATCTTGGAATGTTTTTCCCATCGACGGGCTCACCTCAAAGTCCGGAGTGACATTTCAAAAGCAAGAAGATCAGTCCTGGCTCACAGAGAGCAAGGAGCCATCGGCAAAAGACGAATACGCTACCGAACTACTTGTCACACCCGAAGCTCGAGCCATATCGGCTCTCAAACTCGAAGTGCTCGCTGATCCAAGTTTTCCTCAGAGCGGCCCGGGACTGGCCAACGGAAACTTTGTATTAACCAACGTGAGCGCATCGCTCATTCCTAATGCAGCGCAATTGCCCTCGGCCCAGTTTCTGCGCGTTGAGCATCCTGGAAAATCCAAGATCTTGTCACTCGCCGAAGTAGAAGTGTTCTCCGCTGGCAGCAACATTGCGGGCGCCGGTAAAGCCAAACAAAGTACAACGGATTTTCGTGGCCCCGCGAATCTCGCCATCGATGGCAATACCAACGGCGACTACAACGGCGCGATGTCAACAACCCACACTTCTATCAGCGACGATCCTTGGTGGGAGCTAGACCTTGGCGCTGAGCACCCCGTAGACTCCTTGAGGGTCTGGAACCGGACGGACAACAACCTGCAAAGTCGGCTGGTCGGTGCCAGAGTTCAACTACTCGCCGCCGACAGAACCGTCTTGTTCGAGACAAAGATCGAAAAGGCCAAGAACTCGTACGCACCAAAAATCAGCTTGGCTCGCGTGCTCAATTTCACCGCCGCCTTTGCTGACTTCTCGCAAAGCGGCTTCCCAGCTGAGCACACGATCGACGACAACGCTGAATCAGGCTGGGCAGTTGCTGGTGCCCTCGGAAAATCACATTCGCTCACCCTGACCCTGGCCAAGCCGCTTCGAGTCACCGAAGCAAGCCGCCTAATAATCTCCCTGCAGCAAAACTCGAAGTATGAAAAACATGTCATCGGCCGCATTCGCATTTCCACAACGGACAGCAACTCGCTGCAAGCTTGGGCCGCACTCACCGACGAAATGCGAGCCATCCAGCAACTCGCAGTAGAAAAGAGAACGCCTGAGCAAAGGCAGCAGTTGCTTGAGTTCTACTCTCGCGAAATTTCAAAATCCAAGGCACCCACGCGGCGGCAGCTCGCACAGCTATCCAAACGGTTAAAGGAACTAAAGCCGGAAACGACTGTTCCGGTGATGCAAGATCGCCCAAACGACAAGCAACGCAAGACTTTTGTTCAGATCCGCGGCAACTACAAGTCGCTTGGCCAGGAGGTTCATGCTGGAACTCCAGAGGTGTTTCATGCACAGCCAGATACCCCAAAACTCGATCGGCTTGCATTGGCACAGTGGCTGGTTGATCGTGAAAATCCCTTGACTGCTCGGGTTTGGGTAAATCGACTTTGGGAATCCCTTTTCGGAATCGGCATCGTTCGCAGCAGTGAAGAATTCGGATCACAAGGAGATCGACCGACGCACCCACAGTTGCTCGACTGGCTTGCGGTGGAATTGATGCAATCAGGCTGGGATCGCAAAGCAATCTTGCGGCTGCTTGTGACGAGCGAGACTTACAAACAAACTTCGCAAGTCACACCAGGAAATTTGGCGCGTGACAAAGACAACATTTGGCTAGCACGAGGGCCTCGGGTGCGTCTGAGTGCAGAAATGGTTCGCGATCAATCTTTGGCCACAGCGGGCTTGCTGTCTTCGAAGATGTTCGGAGCTCCAGTTCGCCCACCGCAACCCGACTTAGAACTCAAAGCCGCTTTCGGTGGTGCAACAGATTGGAAGCCAAGCCCAGGTGAAGATCGCTATCGCCGCGGAGTTTACACGCAGTGGCGCCGCTCCAGTCCCTACCCATCGATGGTTACCTTCGACGCGCCAAGTCGCGAGGTCTGTACCCTCCGACGAGACCGGACCAACACGCCACTACAAGCTCTCGTGACTCTGAATGACCCCGGGTTTGTCGAAGCCGCTCAAGCTTTGGCGCGTCGCGTAGTGCTTCACGAGAACGCAGATCAAACCGACGCACAGCAAGTGTCGAGAATGTTTGAACTCGTCACCAGCCGCCCACCTGGCACAAACGAACTTTCGGCATTAATGCGGTTGTTCGAAAAGGCAAAAACCCAGTTGGCTGCTGATCCGGATGCAGCGATGAAACTGGCCACAGATCCTCTCGGGCCGTTGCCGGAAGAAGCAAATCCGATCGAGCTCTCTGCCTACACAGCCTTGTGCAATGTCCTACTGAATCTTGACGAAGTCTTGATGAAGCGATAAGTCATGAATCCACTTACTGAAAACTTGCAGAATCGAACGCGACGCTATTTCCTGCGCGACAGCGCCATGGGACTTGGTGCACTCGCTACCGCTAGCTTGCTGGACGAAGGCCCAGCACTAGGTGCATCGCTTTCGCTGGGACAGCCTCACTTCACGCCGAAAGCGAAACGCGTCATTTACTTGCACATGACTGGCTCGCCGCCGAACTTGGACTTGTTCGACTACAAACCCGAATTGATAAAACGGCACGGCGAGGATTGCCCACAATCCTTTCTGGACGGTCGCGAGTTTGCCTTCACGTCTGGCACGCCCACGCTGCTTGGAACACCTCAGAAGTTCGAACAAGTCGACAAAACTGGATCGTGGATGTCTGCTGCTCTGCCGAACTTGAAAAAAGTTTCGGACGAGATGTGCTTCGTGCACTCAATGACCACAGATCAATTCAACCACGCGCCAGCGGAACTACTAATTTATACGGGTTCGCCGCGGACGGGCAGGCCTTCGATGGGCTCTTGGGTTACCTACGGCCTCGGCTCGGAAAACGAAAATCTGCCAGCCTTCGTTGTCCTGATCTCCAGCGGAGTTCAACCCAACGGCGGCAAGAGTTCCTTTGGCAGCGGCTTCTTACCCAGTGTGCATCAAGGCGTTCAATGTCGCTCAAAAGGTGATCCCGTTCTCTTCGCTTCGAACCCTCCCGGAATGAGCGAGAAACTTCGCCGTTCCACGCTCGATGCCTTGAATGAGCTTAATCAGATTCAGGCTCAGGAAATGGGGCACCCGGAAACGCAGACTCGTATTTCGCAGTACGAACTTGCCTTTCGAATGCAAACCAGTGTACCTGAAGTCATGAACATTTCCCAGGAACCGCAATACGTCTTGGACGACTACGGCGCTACGCCCGGTGGCAGCAGCTTGGCCAACAACTGCTTGTTGGCACGCCGTCTGGTCGAGTCAGGCGTTCGCTTCGTCCAGCTCTTTGATTGGGGCTGGGACTTCCACGGGACCGCTACTGCAACCGGAATCGGGGATGGTTTGATCGGCAAGTGCGCGACGATGGACAAGCCAGTCGCGGCACTCATTCGAGATCTACGACAACGCGGTTTGCTGGATGACACGCTGATCGTTTGGGGCGGCGAATTCGGAAGAACGCCTTTCCGAGAGGGCCGCACGGCGAAAAGTAAGATCCTTGGTCGTGATCACTATCCGGACTGTTTTACAATGTGGATGGCAGGCGGCGGAACAAAAGGCGGCTTCGACTTCGGCACGACTGACGAGCTCGGATTTGGCGTGGCCGAAAACCCGGTTCACGTACATGATCTCCAAGCCACAATCTTGCACCAGCTAGGCTTCGACCACACACGCCTCACATATCGCTTCCAAGGCCGTGACTACCGCCTCACCGACGTTCACGGCGAAGTCGTGCACGACCTACTGATGTGATTCAGTGCACGAAACAATTGCTCATTTTAGGCTTTAGCCGATCTGAATCTTGTCAGGTCCCTAACTGAATATAGAACAAAGTCTTCTTACGGGGCTTCGCCGCTACTGCTGACTTTCGGCACGTCGTCTACTGGTTGCCGCATGTTGCTATGAATCTGCCACGGTTTCGCCGTGAGACCCTCTACCTTCTCGGCGAAGCCGCGGAAGCTGTCTGACGGCGGGCGTTAGTCCGCAGACCTCGAAGCGCAAATGGAATTAGCAGCCGCGAATCGGTGAAAGAACTAAAATGATTAGCCATGAAACTTGGCTAAAAATCTACTACTTCCCAGGCAGCTCAATAAACCCTTGCCAGTCTGGTGGGGGTTCGCGGCGATGCTGAGCAATGTAGACGGTCAGGAAATCTTTGACTTGATCCTCAGCCGGGACGTCATGAAGCAAGCGAAATGCCTCGGTCCAATTGCCTTGCTGGAATTCATTCAAGGCGTCCTCATAGGCTTGTACATGGTCTTCGTCGAGCAGAACGCCCTCCCCCGCAGGTGGAAGCAATTCGCTAACGACCAGCGGAGTTTTCATACCATACGGAAGCACCCGTGCAACTCTTCGCGTTCGCAAAACACCTTTCGGTACATTCGCTCGCACCCAATCCGCGGTGGCTTCGTCCACCAGGATCGAGGTCTGCAGCTGTTTGGTCATGCCTTCCAGGCGCGAAGCCAAATTGACCACCGGCCCAAACACCGTGACTTTGACTTGGTCCGTCGTGCCAATTCGCCCGGCTACCGCTTGGCCGGAAGCAATTCCTAATCCAGCACGAAAATCAGCCAAAGGGTGATCCGCTTGTCTCGCTGCCTTTTCAAACTCTTCGCGCACCGCCAGGGCAGCTTGGCAAACTTGTTGCATCGGATTGCCTGTTGCTACGGGCCAGCCCCAGAATCCCATGGCGGCATCGCCGTGAAAATCACCAACAACCCCATCGTTGGCCAAAATGTGGTGGGTCATCACTCCCAACGCGTCGCTGACTCGCTTGAGAAGTTCGAGCAATCGGTCAGCCGCGTCTTCGCTTTTCTTCGAAAACCCACGCAAGTCGCAGAACAACACGGATACGTCAGTTTCTCGCGGAGTGAGCACTTGTTCTGGGTCCGTGCCTGCGAGAGCGTCCATAACGACCGGTGCGAAGAAGTTTCGCAAGCTGTCTTGTCGCCGCTGGAGTGCCCGCACTTCTCGTAGAGCACCCAACGTTGTTGCGGTCAACTCGGTGAACTTGAGATCATCTTGCAACAATTCCGATTCGTTTATACCAGTATCCAATTGCAACAGTGTCGCCGTGGTGAAGGCTCCCGCAACATAAATCGCCCAACCTGGGCAGGCCTGCGATGTGACTGGCGTACAAAAGGCCCAGTCAACATTTTCACTCTGCGTAAAAGTCGGATTGGCTACTGTGCGATTCCAAACATGCAGAACGCTTTCCTGACGCTCGATAGCTGTACGAAGAAGCCCCGTGCTCGGGGCAAATTGTTGCCGCCCCATGCTGCTGTTCCAATGCAGGACGTCAAGCTCACTGCTAAACTGCAGATCTAGCCGCGTTCTGGCTTGGACCGCCGAATCTTCGTCGTCAATCTTCGTCATAAACTCAGGCTGTGTATCGTCGTCGTCCTCCTTGAGTCGCAGGATGGCGACAAAGCTAGCCTCTGGCACTCCTTGAAGTACCAAGCTCACAACGCGTTGACACAAATCCTGGTCGGTGCTCGCCCCTGAAATAATCTCAGGAAGCTTACTTAGCACTTCGATGCGTTCGTCAGCATCTTTGTATTTGTTCTGGCGCAGCAAATGAGCGGAAAACGTCTGCTCCGCAAAAGCAGCCGGAGCTTCGTCAACAGGCATCGTTCCGCCAACTTGCTGATCCAAAACCGTAAAAGTAGTCTGCCCAATGACAAAGTGATCACCAACACTTGCTGCAAAGCGTTCCGCCTGCTGACCACGAAAAAAGATGGCATTGCGTGCCTGCTCCAACTTGCACACTTCAAGCTTCTGGCCATTCCAGCATATCGTTGCATGCTTGCGTGAGACGCGGTCATCCCAGTGCACGGACCACGGTTCGGCTGTCCGCCCAAGGATCGCTTCGACACCTTGATCCTGAAGACTCCTCCGCCAACGATCTTGAGGTCTTGGGCCTTGAGCAATGAGATCTGGCATAGTGTTACTAAAATGATATCGAAAATGGGCAGAGAAGCTGGTTTGCCAACCCTGCATATCGTCTTTACTATAGCCCCTGCAAACAAGCCACGCACCGCTCCCTTGCCAACTAGGCTACAAAGTTCTGGCCCATTGTTTCCCAACAGACGCCTGAAGGTCTGCAATACATATGACCGACAAAAATTTCATGAGTGCCATTGATGCCCAGGTGGCTCACATCTGGATGGTACGCACCTTCTTGAAACATAGCGAAGAAGCCGCAGAAGACGAGGAACTTGCCTCGGTGCACCGCGATCTTTACGACTTCATGCTCGCACTCGGCCCCTCGTTGGACGCGGGGGACGAAGCCGGGTATTTGAAGTTCGCCAAAAAAAAATTCTCCAAGCTCCGTCGCGCAATGGAACTGTACATAGAGATACAACCTGAAATCTCTGGACACATGAACTTCGCGATGGCCAATAAATCACTGCAGCTCGCCGTCTCAAACATTGATATGCTTCTGAAAGAAGTTGCAGAAGAGAAAAAGAAAGGCGATGGTTGAATGCAAAAAAACCGACGCATCATTGCGGCGGGCTTTGATTGACTCTGCAGGAATAGAAGGCTCGCACTAGGGCTTGTGCTCACTGTGACAAGCCTTGCAGTTCGTCGCTATCTTAAGCTCTTCTGCGGCACCTTCACGACCAACCACGACTTTAGCGGCAGCCAGTGCAGCTGCACCAGCCAGATTGTGCCATGAGTTCATTTCCCCCTTTGGCGGCTTGCTCTCAACCATACTTATGTACATATCGAGTAGCCTCTTCTTGTCTTCATCCGAGGCGTTGCCAGACAAGACTTTCTTTTGCAGATCGCCCTTCAAAGCGTTTTTCATCACTTCTTTGATCGTATGCTTTGGCTTCTTTTCATCGTCCGTCGTATTGGCTCCATTGGACAATGCTGCGCAGGTAAGCAACGCAACCCAGAATGAGGCCATCAAAGAAATCTTCGACCGCAGGTTCATGAAGCAGTTCCTAGTTAAAAAGGAATGGTGAGGAAACTTGGCAATCCATCGGATCCTCCGCAGGAGCCCGGAGTATAGCGGTCCGCGCAGCCCCTTTCACGACATTTCCTTCGAATCGGCGTTTCTTAGGCAGAGTAGCTGTCGGAATTCTCGGCCTCAGGATTGCAAACATTCGACTCGGCGGCGGGCTCCTCGTACTCCGTAGCATCCGATTTTCGAGTTCGAGTAGGAGCTAACTGCCAACTGCTAGGTTGTGCGAACTCGCAGAGCACTGGAAAGAGCTGGAATCAGCAGTGCGACGACGATACAGCCATAGACCGGACCTGCCCACATGACGACGACACTCGCATCAATCAGAATCAAAGTCAGCAAAGAATGCTTAACAGCGAGCTGCACACGACTGGATTTCGGCTCTATGATCGCTTTCAAGCATCGGTGCATGACAGTCATCGAAATCAGACCTAGCAACAATGGAAAAGCACCGTTGGGACTGGCGGGCCAAGCAATTCCCCGAGTCTCCCAACGCGTGAGAAACGCGATCAAACCTAGCCCGACCACTTGTAAAACCAGCCCGAGCAACAGTGCGGCCGAATCGCTGTTTTCCAGTTCTTCTTTCCCTGCGAATACGGTCACGCCCAAGATGTAAACTCCGATCGCTGCTGCAAAGTACAACAGCGGCTGCGGCATCTCGGCCTGTTCACTGAAACACAAAACCGTACATCCGACCATTAGGATATTCAGCGCACGACAGGAGCCCATTAGTAGCGGTCCGAACAATGTCGGCTTCAGGCCCGAGTTGTAGGCACGAACACAGATCGAAAGTGCTACCGAAGCCGCAAAAGCAGCTCCTTGCCACAACGGCTGACTTGTATGGAAAACCGTTACACCCAGAATCAGAATCGGACAGATCATCAACAGAGCCGTCCCAACGTGCCCAGCTATCACAGGCGAGATACGACCTGCCGCCAAGGGGCGCTTGGAGCGATGCCTGCGATCTTCCTCGAGATCCACTACGTCATTCAAAACCATGCCAGCCCAGTAAGCCGCCAACGAGGCCAGAGCTGTTGGGACCACTGCGGACCAAGTTCCAAAGTCGCCTGCTATGAGAACTGTCGCGGCCAGAACATTTGAGAACAACGTAAAAACGGCAGGTAGCCGAACGAGTTGCATCCAGTCTGTAAGTGAGCCCCATTGCAGGGCATCTAATTCAGTCTGGGGAGATACTTCATTCTGAGGCTTATACATGATTGACTATTACTTCACTGCCTCAAATTCTTTGCCAAGTTCCGCGTCGACAGCGACCTGCCTCGCTTTGCCACTCCCAAGACGCTCATTAGCGTCTGCCGCCATGGAATCGTAATCCACTTCCCAGAATCTTGTAATGTTGGCATTTTCAAGAGACTGACAGGATCGAAGGCTTTGCAAGCCGAGTTCTCGTCCTTGTGCGCTCGCATATCCAAACGGACTCAGTGGGAGTTTAGGATCCTTTTCCTTCCAATCCTCGTCCTCCGAACCATGTCGGGCGGCAGACCGAAGCATCTCAGGATCATCATGGAAGCTACCTCCTCGAATTTCCCGATTCTCAGCTTCCTCAGGCCACTGAATGACAGCTATTGTGTCGATGGCCTCCCTCTCGGCAACTCGCTCGAAGCCATCTTCTGAGTAACCATCGATGACCCACTCCATCATATTGCCATGCATATCGCACGAGCCAACTTGATTGGGTTTCTTCTGCCCCACGAGTCGAGGCAACTCGTCTGAGTCATCAATAAACCAGCCATAATCTTCCAGTTGCCCCTCATCATCGCAGAAGCAACACTCCGAATCAGAACCAGCACGGCAGGTATAATCCCACTCCGCTTCGGTTGGCAGGCGAGACTGCTGCCAAGTCAATTTACTGTGCCACTTAGTATATTGCTTGCCCGAATATTGAGTCATCGTCAACGCCGGCAGCCGAGGTTCCTCCCCGAGGGCATAGGTGTGCGAAGGTTCGTACAGTGGCGTCGGTTTGGTTACTGCGTCGACCTTACACTCGTCGGTAACGGCTCGCCCTTCTTTTTCCTGAATGGAAATAGACGATTCACATATTGACATGAAATATTCATATTCCTGCCAAGTCGTTTCGTACTTAGCGGCCCACATAGGTGCAACTTCCAACTCAATTTGCGGACCTTCATCTTCAACGTGGCCATCCGAATCTTCGCTGCTGCCAAACTTGGATTTGCCGCCTAGAACAGAGACCATCTCGATTTTGACATCGCTGCCAGGAACCGAGACTGAGTAAGGCACCACGAAGCCTTCATCTACTTTGAAGGATAGGCCATCAGCAGAAATACCCGGAGGCCCCTGTGTGCTAGCCGGCTCAACTGCTTGCAAGCTGACGTTGCAAAAGCCAATGCAAACCCAGGCAACAAAGAGAACTCGGCCAAGAAGAGGACGCAACAAAGTCATCGATCTCGCTTCAATGAAAGAAATGAGTCTTGCCTGTGAACTCAGTCCGTGAAAGAAGTGAAGGGACATTCGCCCCTTCACCCAACTTCAAGTTATTTACCAGAACCTAGCTCTTGGCCCAACTCGGCATCTACGGCTACCGCAGAAGCCTTACCATTCATGACGCGTTCTTGCACGTCGAATTCGATGTCCTCATTGTCGACTTCCCAGAACTTTTTGATCATCTCATTATCAAGTGGCTGGAAGGAACGAACGATACGGAAGCCGACGCCGCGAGCAGGATCGTTAGAGTACCAGAATGGACTGAGGGGAATGTTCGGATCCTCTTCCTTCCAGTCCTCGTCTTCCGAACCACGACGCGCTGCCGAACGCAGCATTTCTGGATCGTCCTGGAAACTTCCGCCGCGAACCACTCGGTTGTCTGGCGTCTCCGCCCACTGGATCGCTTCCATTACCGTCTTGGGCTCTTTGTCGGCAGCAGCTTCATATCCATCCTCGGTGTATCCATCGATGACCCACTCCATGACATTTCCATGCATGTCGTAGAGGCCAAACGCGTTAGGCTTCTTCTCACCAACCAAATGCGGCACCTCGTCGGAGTTATCGTAAAACCAAGCGTAATCTTCTAGCTCATCTTCATCGTCGCCGAAGTAATACTCCGTTTCCGAGCCTGCACGGCAGGCGTATTCCCATTCCGCTTCGGTAGGCAGACGGAACTGCTGACTAGTTAGCTTGCTCAACCACTTCGTGTATTGCTTAGCCGAGTACTGAGTCATCGTCACAGCAGGTAGACGCAAGTCCTGACCGTACTCATAAGTAAAGGTTGGATCGTAAAGAGGAGTAGGCGTTGTCACTGCATCGGACTTATTCTCGTCGGAGATCATTCGAACCCCTTTGTCTTGCAGGTCCTTGAACACTTCGTACATCGACATGTAGTACTTATACTCATGCCAAGTAGTTTCAAACTTCGCGACCCACATAGGTGCAACTTCCAGCTCAATTTGCGGACCTTCATCTTCAACGTGGCCATCCGAATCTTCGCTGCTGCCAAACTTGAATTTGCCGCCTGGCACAGGCACCATTTCAATTTTGACATCACTTCCCGGAACATTCACGGTGTACGGCACCATGTAGCCGCCTTCCACCTTGACCGATGGGCCGTCGGCGGGTCTATCAGCCGAGATTCCCAGCTTGCTTTTGTTTGGCTCCGCGGCATGCGTGCCGGTCAGGCACACTGCAAACAACATCGCACAGCTAGCGAGGAAGCTTTGCAAACGGATAAAACGCACAGACAGAAGCATAGGTTTTTACCTCTTCAAAAGAGTTTTGGGTGCTTGATCTCTGGACCAGCCCGAACGTCACGAGCAGTCTCCATTGGCACTCTATTTTAGTCTGGGCCTCGGAGTTGACCACTCCAAGCGTTGAGTACAAAGGAAAGAACAAGTATGGCCAAAGCGAGGAAGACAAAAAAAGCCGAGTCCAATTTACCTCTTGAGGGCTCTGCAACCGGAAGTAGCACTAGCGGCTAGATGTGTTTGTTCACCGCCCAAGAAGCGCCAGGGTAATCCACAGCAAGAAGCTCGATCCGCAAGCAGCAGCAAGCGCCAGACGCAAACGGTCCAGCACTGGAAGCGTCGGCAAGACATCGCGACGCACCACATGCTGCTCGTCGCTTCCCACCTCGTCACTCACAAATTCGGGGATTCCAGGCGGCCGAGTCGCGAGAATAAAAATGATGCCAAACCAAAGCGTGGAGAGCACGAACGCAAATAAAGCAACTCGCCATCCGAAAAAGTAGTAGATTCCACCGATCATCGCGAGGAACAACAGAACCAGCCAATATTCAGAATACGCTCTCATCAATCCTTGATCTTCTTAGCGGAGACTACAAGCGCGGATCGCGCCGCTCAAGCAGGACTCTGACTTGCAAACTCTCATACCCAAGAGCATCTACTTGCTCCAAAGGACGCTCAACCTCTAGAGTAACGGTGGTTCCCGCTTCGGTTTCGCCGATCATACGGATTAGATTTGCGGTACTTTCAACCTGCATTCCTTCGAAGCTAACGACGATATCTCCGATCTTCAGCCCAGCTTTTTTAGCGGGAGACTCAAATGTTGCGGGAAAGCGAGCAATGCGAACACCAGTTCGAAGCACCCCATCATCAAGATACTTTTCCTCTTGAGTCAAATCCTCCAGGACGACGCCTAACCAACCTCTGGGCACCGAGCCCTCAGTGATCAGATGCCCAGCGACTTTCTGCGCCACATGACTCGGGATCGAAAAACTAACGCCCTTGAAAGACTCGCCCAAAATGGCCGCGTTGACTCCCACAACCTGCCCGAGTGAATTCACCAAAGGTCCACCACTGTTACCAGGATGCAAAACCACATCGCTTTGCATCAGATCGCCATAAGGCGCGCGAACGCTTGTCCGGTCGCCGCCTACACTGAAGTCTACTCTATGTTTCCCGCTGATGATTCCGAACGTGACCGTCTGCTGGAGTCCGAATGGACTACCCACGGCCCAAATTGTTGATCCAACGACGATCTTATCGCTGTCGCCCCATTCTACTGGCATTAGACCCGCTGCTTCGATTTTCAGAACCGCGAGATCCGTGTGTGGATCTTGGCCTATGATTTCGGCAGCCATCCGACGACCATCACTCAAAGTCACCGTGACGTCGCCAGCACCCTGCAGCACGTGATCATTGGTCAGGATGTATCCTGAATCCTCAATCACAAAACCGCTGCCCTGCCCCTCGAGCGGTGACATTCCGGGTATTGCAATTTGACCAGCCCGAAGTCGCTTCTGAACATCAATATGCACCACACTTGGTCCCATACGCTGGCTGACGAGCTTGGACACCTCAGACAGAGAATCCAAAGAAACGCTTTTCAGCCGCTCACCACTAAGCTCATACTCAGCCCGGAGTTGCCCACGATACCAGCCGTAGCGAATACTCTCCACCAGCGAAGGCACCATCAAGCGAGCTAGCAGCAACAGCCCAAGAACCATCAGCAGACTTAAGAAAGTCGAGGTCGCCAGATGCATGGATTGCGAACCAGAAGTTCTGCTCGTCTCGGCTTCGCTTTCCGCCTCGTCCTTATCTGACTCGTCCTTATCTGACTCGTCCTTCCGTTCAGCTTCAGCCTCCGCAGACTCATCAGCTTCGACAACTGCCGACTCTCTAACTAGGTTTCGCTCATCCATCAAATGCTCCCCAGCTGAGTCAGAGGGCTGAACTGGCAAAGGGAACCGAAGCTCCATGTTTGGCACCTCGGCAGAACTTCCAAGAGACCCATCAGCCTGAAGAGATTCGGAGTCTTCGGTGTTCTCACCGAAACGCTTCTCGTTTTCAAACCCTGGAGCCATTGTCTCTCGCCTCGAAAAATTCTCGAGCTTGAGTTCGCCGAGCCGTGACGAACCGCTTGTGCCAACGATCAATTGTAGTCTTTCTGGTAGCCATGAAGCGAGAGAAGTCGCAAAACTAACCAATGCCGCCACCCAAGCCCCTAATCAGTCCGGGTAGACGAAACACGGCTAACCTTCCACTTGGGTAAGAATTGCGGCATGCGGCATTGCACTGCAAAAAATTGGCATCCAAAGCTTCGCAAACTCTTTCTTGACGTCGACCACTGCTTTTCGTGTAAGGCCGAATCCGGCAAACTATGCGGTCCACGCATCCATCTGAGGGAAATACGCATGTCAACCAAACTCGCCCACCAAATCTTTGCGGAACTAGACAGTCTGGTTTTGATTGATCCGCACACACACATCAATCCGCACAGCCCGGCAAGCGAGACCCTGGCGGACATCCTCGGCTATCATTATTACACCGAGCTCGCGCACTCCGCTGGAATGCGCCGCGAGGCCATCGAAGATCCAAGCCTGAGCCCGAAAGAAAAAGTCGGCCGTCTAGCCGAAGGCATTTCCCACCTGGACAACACAGTTCAGCTGAGCTGGTTACTTGAAGCGGCCAAGGAACTTTTCGGCGTCGAAATGGAACGCTTTGACGCTTCCAACTGGGAAACTCTCTACGACGCGGCTCAAGCCAAACTCGATCAGCCAGACTGGGAAGAGGAGGTCCTCAAGAAGTCGAAACTCGAGGCAGTTTTTCTAACCAATGATTTCGACGACACACTCGAAGGCTTCGATACACAGCGATACATCCCATGCCTGCGTACCGATGAACTGGTCTTCCACTTCGCCAAGCCAGCCGTTCGAGAACGCTTGGCGACTTGCTCTGGAACAGATGTGCAGCATTTAGCTGACCTTGGGAACGCGTTGAAACAGCGCTTCGAGCACTTCTCACGCAACGGCGTTCGAGCGTGTGCCATCAGCTTACCGCCCTTCTTTGCCCCGCGACCTGTGAGCGATGCCGACGCGGAAGGAGCTTTGACCAAAGTACTTCGCAAAAGTGAAAAAGCGAGTGAGAATGCACGACTCACACTCGGCTACTGGGTGTTCTGGAAGCTCGCTGAGAACTGCGTCGAATTCCAGCTGCCTTTCGACCTGATGATTGGCGTCAATCGCAGCGTCTACCCAGCAGGTGTCTTCCAGGGCCAAGACTTGTACGACAGCCGCGTCTCTTTGATCCAATATCGCGAGCTCTTCAACGCATTTCCTCAAGTCACTTTTCCGATCTCGGTATTGGCAAGCGTCACGAACCAAGAACTCGTCAGCTACGCTTGGATTTTCCCCAACGTAACCTGCAATGGTCACTGGTGGTATAGCAACACACCTTCCATCATCACCAAAGACCTGTGGGCACGAATGGAAGCAGTCCCGAGAAACAAGATCGTCGGCTACTACAGTGACATGTACAAACTCGAGTTTGCTTTACCAAAGTTTGCGATGTTCAAACGCTGCCTTTCGAAAGTCCTCGCCGAGCACTTCGTTCAAGACATGGGCTGGACTGAGGCGCGCGCGGTTGACCTCGGCATACAAGTGCTCCGCGGCAATGTGGAGATCATGTTCTTCAAGTAATCGAACGCTGCGATTCCTGCCGCCAACGCCAGCTCGCTTTATTCGGGGGTACTACCTCAGAATCGCGTGGGATTACAATGCTAAGTTCCACCCAATCCTCCTTCCTGAAGCCTACCACATGATTCGTTATCACTTCTCATCACGGCTGGTACTCGCTAGCGCCTTACTGCTCATGACATCTCTGGCTTGCTTTGCAAAGCAGCCGAACGTGCTGATCATGACGGTCGATGATATGAGTTGCGATTCCGTTGGCGCCTATGGATGTACATTGCCTGGCACGACGCCGAATATGGATGCTTTGGCCAAGACCTCGCTGCGTTTCGATCACGCGCACGTCCAAGTCGGTAACTGTATGCCCTCTCGAAACGTGATGTGGTCAGGACGCTACCCGCACAATAATCGGGTCGAAGGATTCTATCCCGTTCCTGATTCTGACTATCCAGTGCTCTGTGATCTCGCTCGTCAAGCAGGTTATTTCACCGCCATTCGCCACAAAGTCTCGCACTCGACGCCTTACCATCCATACGCTTGGGATCTGAACCTGGAAGCCGCACCCGATGGGAGCAAACGCCACGTCAAGGACGCCGCCAGCTATGGCGATTCGGCGCGTCAAGCCATTGCTGCTGCCGATAGGGCTGGAAAACCATTTTGCTTAATGATCAACGTCTCCGATCCTCACAAACCCTTCTACACACAGGGTTATAAGAACGGTGAGGATCCGCATTTACCGAGCTTAGTTTTCTCGGGCGAGCAAGTTCCTGTACCTGGATTTCTGCCCGACGACCCAGAGGTTCGCGACGAGTTAGCGTTGTACTACTCCTCTGTCCGACGCGCGGATGACTGCATCGGGGAAGTCATGAAAGTGCTTGCCGAGAGCGGACACAACAAGGACACCTTTGTGATGTTTCTTTCCGATCATGGCATGCCACTTCCATTTGCGAAAACGCAGCTCTACCACCACAGCACGCGCACTCCCCTCATGATCCGCTGGCCGGAAATAACAAAGCCAGGATCAGTTGACTCGGAGCACATGGTTTCGGCAGTTGATTTCATTCCCACTTTGTCCGAAGTAATGGGATTTGAACCTCCGGAAAAGCTAGACGGGCAATCCTTCGCGAGCATACTGCGTGGCGAGCCACAACATGAGCGTACTTTCGTGATCAAAGAGTACAACGAGAACTCGGGTTCTAAACGCAATCCGATGCGTGGTATTGAAACCAAGAAGTATCTATACCTATTCAATCCTTGGTCCAACGGAAAATTGATGATGGCGACGGCAACAAACGGAACCAAGACTTGGAAACGCATGAAGAGCCTGGCCTCTGGCGATGCTGCAATTGCGGCTCGGGTTGCCGTGATGGAGCACCGTAGCGTCGAAGAACTCTACGATGTAGCATCAGATCCCGATTGCATGGTCAATTTGATTGATTCTCCGAAGCATCAGCGAGTGGCCGAAGAGCTTCGCGTGCAATTACTCAGGGAAATGCAGCGATCGGACGATCCATTGGCTTCGCTACTACCGCAGCGGGATGATTCGTTTGCTTTACAGCAATTCATGGACGAAGCGCAGGCTGAGGCGGACGAGCGCAAACGAGTTCGAAAATCGAAAAGTCAGACGCCTAAACCAAGCAAGAAACCTGAAGAAGACTTCTTCACTTGGTCAGCCAAAATCGAAGGACAGAAGCTGACCGTCACACTGAACTATAAGTTGCCATCGGAGCGCCTAGGCACTACCAAGTCCATTCCTCTAATCGTAACGCTCAAGTCCGCTAAGAACGAAAGGCTGGAACGGCAACAGAAGACAATTCGCGGTTCTGGGCAGGCTCAAATGGAATTCAGACTGCCGGATGGCGGCAACACGAAGCAACTCAAGATGGCAGCGTTCATTGGCGCTGACTACCAGCACAACTGGCAGTACGAATCCGCGACGGTTGGCAAGCTTACGAAGTAACTGCTGACTGCGATTCGTGATGCAACTCAGGGCAAGTCGACGCGTATCAAACGACCACCGCTCGCTCCGTCACTTCCTCGGACGACCAGGTAGCGGCCAGACAGCGCGGGCAGAGAACGATAAGTGGAAGTGGGCAGTCCTGTCTCGGCAACCTGCTGATAGCTTTCCCCCGAAGCTTCAAATAAAACGACGCGTCCATCCAAGTCCATAGACAGCACCTGCTTATCAAATCCAATCAGATGAGCAGTTCCAAAGTCGGGGATCTCCCACAGCACTTCTTGCTTGGCTGGATCGATAGCTCGTAATTTGCCGTCACCGATATCTTCGCGGCCACTGATACCGAAAATAAGATCACCAACCCGCACCGGTGAGTTATATTGACTAGCTAGGAGTCGTTGATTGCGATAATCTTCGGTCATCCCCATGCTATCCACGCTGGTGACGAGAGTTCCGACGTTGTAACTGGCAGTGAGCAGAAACTTCCTGTTGAAGTCATCCAATGCAATCGGTGTCGCTGCGTTGACAGTCGGGCCACGGCTACCAAACCGCAAATCCGATAGCACCTCGCCAGTCTTGACGTCCAGCAGAACGACGTTTAGTCGCATAACGCATAGCAAAAGCTGCTTTCCTCCCGTGGCTTCGAAAACGACTGGAGAAGAATAGCTGGCTTCGTAGCTAGTGGCTGTCCAGCGAGTTTCACCGGTCTCTATATCAACCGCTACCACACCACCCCTCTTTCCTCCGACGCACGTGATCGCCAGTTCGCCGATAGCCAGCGGTGAACTGCCCGCGCCGAAGTAACCATCATCGGCATCGTATTCTTTTCGCAGCGGGCGATTCCAGAGCTCAGCTCCACTCTGAAGGTTGAAGCAAACAAGGTCCCCACCAGCGCCGTAACACAGGATTCGGTCACCTTGAACGCACGGTACGCAGCGAGGACCTTCATCCGGATGGATTCTTCCACGATAGCTCGTCTTCCAAGACGATTGCCAGACCTTCCTTCCGCTACCGAGGTCGTAGGCCGTAAGTACTTCTAAGTTGCCTTTTCGATGTGGTAAATAAACGGTGTCTTCAACGATCGCAGGGCCGGCGTAGCCCGCGCCAACATCGACTTCCCAAACTGCCTCGAGCGTTTCAGGCCACTTCTCTGGCTTCATCGGAAGCTGGATGGTTCGCCCGTTGCGACTGGGCCCTAAGATTTCAGGCCAATCTTCCGCATAGCTCGGGGGCGCACTCGTACAGAAAAGAAGACTTGCGAGGCACAGGCCCCTAGCATCAAGACGGAATGGCGAGAATGATATTGGAGTCATCAGTTTCTTTGCAGTCTCAGGTTATTCGCCGTTTGGTGTGACTTGGACGTTTCGACAGGTTCGGGATCTTCCGTGGCGAAGTGGGTCAGACTTTGGGGTAAAAAACGCGGCGCGCGAATGAGCGGTTGGTGGGTCGTGGGCAGCGTCGGCGAAGCGGCATTCTTTGGAATCCTCTTCTTGCTTGGCATCGTTTCCCTGACGATTGTCGTTTCTTGGCAAGTCTTCTGGCCCGAGTCCAACATTATACGGCCCGGCTCTGGCTTCTGGTTGATGTTCTCCGCTTCCTTGGCATTTACCGTGATCGGCCTGACCGCGTTCGTGCTCCAAGTGTCGCAGACCTTGGCTTCACCAGAAAGAAGATCGGCACTCGCCTCGAAAGTGAAAAGCGAGCACCAACGTCGGTCTGACACTGCCAATGAGCATGCAAATTTGCCCGACCTGGGCGACATGACCGACAGCCCGGGCGTGAAGTTGGCCTATCGATTGGCAAGCCAACGAGGTGAAAACAGCCAATTGATTCTCAGTGCACTGTTTGCCACTGCGTGGAATTCAGTAGTGGCAGTCATGCTGGTGGTGGATATTTTTCAGCTCACCAGCCAAGCAAGGGGTAGTGTTTTTCTAACCTTACTGCTGCTTCCGTTCCTGACCATTTCGGTTTTCGCCACCCGTTGGTTCTTTCAGCTCTTCCGGATTCGAACCGGAATCGGCCCAACAGCGGTTGAGATAAGCACACTGCCCTTGCTGCCCGGCCATCAATATCGACTGTACATTTGTCAGTACGGCAAAGTCGACTTCACGGATTTCCGCATTGCTCTCGTCGCCTTCGAAGAGACGACTTTTCAGCAGGGAACGGACGTTCGAACGGAAGTGCTTGAGGTGTCGCGAATTGCGTTGGAGCTTGACCAAACGCCATCCGAACCGAAAACTGACACCGAACTAAAAGAGAAATCTCCTGAGAACCAAGGAAACTTGGGCGGTACTGGCAAAGATCCCGGCGCCCCAAACGAAGTTGTACGTGAGCGATCTTTAACTGAGTCGCAGGACTCGAATTCGGACACCATCGACGATCACAGTGCCGACAGTTCTGGAGAACCGGTCGCTGAAGATTCCAATATCAAACCGAATGCCAAATCACCGCCCAAGTCACAAGATCGCAAGAACCGTCGCCCACGAAAACGTGGTCGATCGAAGCTAAAAACAAGGCCGTCTGGACCGGTCAGGTGGAGCGCAGAGCCAGAAAAACCGTTAGAATTGGATTGCACGATTTCCTTACCAGTCGATATGATGCATTCCTTCCACAGCGAGCACAGTGCGCTGGTATGGAGGATTGTTATTGAGGGAGAGAGCACCAAGTGGCCCGCGTTTTGCCGAAGTTTCCCAGTCGCCGTCTATCCGCGAAGCGCCGTGTAGCACGCACGGAGCCGGCACTAGGCCTGCGTTTTCTAGGACTGCAACCGCGATTCGAGCCCAAGGAACTACTTGAATTCGAATTTCGGGTTCAAAGAGTTACACTTGCAGAAGTAGATCGACTCGAGATCTCGGTGATGTGGTACACCGAGGGCAAAGGCACGGAAGACTTCGGTGTCCATTTCTTCCAAAGTCTGTCTGGTGACGAACTCGCACCGGTGATTGATGGCCGGCCTCATCCGATTGTGACCACTCTGCCTGCAAGCCCTCTGAGCTATGAAGGACGGTTGCTGAACATTCGCTGGTGTACTCGCTTGCGACTTTATTTGAACGATGGACGAGAAATTTCGGCAGAGAGGCCATTCTACTTGGGCAACTTAACGGTCGAAGTTTAGACTTTGCAGATGTTAGGTTACGAAATGCGACTGGTTCTGCTGCCACGTGTCCACTTCCTCAACAGCGCCGCTTTCAAATCCTTTCGCGACTCGCTTTGTGACGCCAGGAAAGATCCCGTGGATCGGTGATTGCTCACCGGATGAAATAGCTAGCCGTTTTCTCAGGTCAGAATCTAACGCTATGTTACTTGTCGGTCCGCATGGATCGGGCAAATCAACACTGTTGCTACATCTGGCGAAATCCTTGGGCAGAGTTCGCATAAAAGTTGATGTACTTGGCAGGCGGGAGCATCTTCCTGTCAAGGCTGCCTTTGAAGCGAAGCACCCCAACCTGATTCATCTTCAAGTTCGGCGTGAGCGGGCCACGGACGGCCACTGCCTTTCGAGCAAAGTCAGTGCCAATCCTGAGCTTGTATTAAAATCGGTTCAGCAACAATGGCATTCCGGGGACATTCTGCTGCTCGATGGGCTGGAGCAACTGAGACCTTGGACCCGATTGCTTTTGCCGCGTGCGGCGCGTCGAGCAGATATTCGAGTGTTGGCGACCTCGCATCGACAACACTTGGGATTCACCGAATTGCATCGAACCGAGGCAAGTTTATCCATTGCTGAGCAAGTCGTTTCGGCACTGACGAATAATCACGACGAAGCTCCAGCAGTTGGGCTCGATCAGCAGTTGAAAGATAGCTTTACTAGGCACGAAGGAAACATGCGTGAAGTCCTGATGGATTTGTACGACTGTGCGGTGAGGTAGAAATTCGGCGCTGCTCCATCCGCACCGAGCCCCGTTTCGGCGTCGACGCTGGATCTCTTGTTAAGTTAAAGAGACCGAGACGTATTACTCTCGTTTCTGGACAAACGGCACCTAACCCGTTTCTCACCATATAGCTAAAATATTGTCGTCGTGATTACTGGCATGCAGAATTATCTTGCTGGTAACGCACTGACTCAACTAGCACAATTCGACGTTCCCAACCGGGAGAAGACAACTTTGGCTGCTCGCTTAACCGTCGTGGTATCGCAAACTGCAAATCGCAGTCCTTCGATGACCGACCTAGAAGAAACCTTGGTGGCAGAACTGATCATGACACCCGGGATGGATGCGACCATGGTCGGACCACTTGAGCGCATCCAGCCTGAGGACACGGACTTTTTGTGCGTCAGCAGTTTCAACTATAGTTTCGTTCTACTGTCTTGGCTGGACACCGAAGTTGTCGCAGCGCATTGGCAGCGTCTCGGTCTAGGCGGTGACGTGGTGGCATTGGAGAACGAAGAATCTGTATCTGGTTCAGACGCGGCCAAGAAGATCCTTCACTGGCAGATGACAGAGACCAGCCAGGTTGCGAAGATCGTTGCAGAGCTGAAGGAGTTGCTCGACGCTCGCCAGACCAAGGTGGTACCCTTGAGCATTTCGCCTGTTGCGACCAATGCGAAATCGAAGGATCCTGCAGAGCAACCGACGTCGAGTTCGTTGCGAGCGACTGGCAATAACTCAGAAGCAGTGGAAGAATCCTCTCTCGCTGCGCGGCCTGTCCAGCAATTGGCAGAAGCTGAAAGCGAAGCGAATGTAAGTGACAGCCAGGCTCAGTCGCTTGACCAACTCGTGGACGACTTTGACGCGCTCGATCTGTAGCGAAGGATCAACCCCAAGCGCTAGTGGGAAGCAAGAATGTCGGAATCTTCTGACCAGCGAAAAACTGACTCTACTTCGGCTATGCCGGCAGAGCGTGTCCACTCTTGGGTTGCGATGGAACTGCACGACGGCTTGATGCAGTGGGTCTTTAGTGCGCGCATGCAGCTTGAGCGACTCGAAAAAGACCTGGAGCACAGCGATAAACCGCAGCAACTCCAGCAGGTTCAGAGCATTGGCAAAGTCATCAGTTCTGCTCTGAAAGAAGGCCGTGGGCTGATTGGCTTTCTGGAAGGCACCGCTGGGATCGGCGCTAGAGCTAAAAAGCACTGGTTAGAGGGATTGCTCGCATTTATCTCCCTAGTCGAAATTGACGCTCAGAAAACAGGTCATGAGCTAGCGATCGATGCCAATCCCAGCCACTGGCCGGAATTGACCGACCTACAAGCGTGGAACCTGTCACGAGTCGTTCAGCAGGCGGTCAACAACGCGATTCAACATGCAGGGCCTTGCTCGATTTCGATCCGGCCAAGAATCAATCAGCAAATCTTTGAAGTTGAGATCCGTGATGACGGAGCGGGATTTGATTCTGCGGAATCAGTCGAAACCGGGCACTTCGGCTTGTCTGGCATGGAGCATCGCGCTCACTTGCTCTCGGGCGAGTTGCAAGTCGAGTCGCAGGTTGGACAGGGCACAACGATTAGGCTCCGATTTGAACCGGAATCAGAGTAGGTCAATCATCGCAATTAGGGCCTCCGAGCCAAGTAGACAGTAATCAGGCGGTCTGCCTATGCAAGGTCTAACCTAGCTCTTCTTGTCGACATCGATGTCCTTCAAGGACTTGCCGAGTCGCTTCCGCCCACGCGTAGTTTTCGTACCAGAGCCGGTCAGTCGCGGCGATGCGGCAGCACTGCCATCAGTCTTGAGAAAGCCAGCCACGCTGGGATGTAGCTCTTCCTCGCTCGGCGCTCCGAGTTGCTCCACCGCATCGCTGACCCCAAGAAGAACCGATTGTTTGACGCCATCCCGAAGCCAAGAGAAAAAGTTCACCATACCACTCCTATTTCAGCAAGTTCCATGAGTGCTGTTTAGCGAACGGCCGCAAACGCCGCTAGGTGGATTTGCACAGAGCGATTCTTGAAGGAGCCTAGCGACTAAAGGGCAAGGAAATCTGACGCGAAGCTTGCTATGCTATTGAATTCCTCCATACATCATTCCAACAACCTTTCCTGGATTCACCATGTCTACTCGCCGTCAATTCGTTCTGGCAGGTGCTGGAGCTTCGCTAGCTCTTTCGCATGTCACCGCCCAAGAAACCGACACCAAACCAGAGCCTAAGAAAGTTCGCCTTGCAGTGATGGGACTCAGCCGCGGACGAGCATTGGCACTTGATTTTTCATCAGTCGCTGGCGTCGAAGTCGCTTATCTATGCGACGTGGATAGCAATCGGATGATGAGTGCAGCCAAGCAGCTGGAGGCTAAGACCGGCAAAGCCGCGAAACAAGTGGTTGACTTTCGCGAAGCTTTAGCTGATTCCGAAGTTGATGCACTTGTCTGTGCTGCTCCCAATCACTGGCACGGCCCCGCAACCATCATGGCCTGCAAAGCTGGAAAACATGTCTACGTCGAGAAGCCTTGTAGTTACAATCCACAAGAAGGTGAGTGGATGATAGAGGCATCTGAGAAGTACGACAAGCTCGTCCAGATGGGAACGCAGCGCCGCAGTGCAAAGGGAACGCAAACTGCCATGCGACTCATGCATGAGGGAACGATCGGCAACATTCATTTAGCGCGTTGCTACTACCACAATCAGCGTGGTCCCATCGGTACAGGCAAAGAGGTCCAGCCACCGGAGGAGCTCAACTACCCGCTTTGGCAGGGTCCAGCGCCAGATCGCGAGCTTCACTCAAATTGGGTGCACTACAACTGGCACTGGTTCTGGCATTGGGGCGGTGGTGAACTCGCCAACAATGGCGTCCACGGCTTGGACCTATGTCGCTGGGGACTTAGGGTCGACTACCCGGTGCGTGTCGTCAGCTCGGGAGGCAGGTACTGGTTCGATGATGACCAGGAAACACCCGACACACAGTCTGTTTGCTTCGAATTCGAAGGCAACAAGCAGATTACTTGGGATGCACTTTCATGCAATAAACACGGGCCAGGCTTGGCCTGCTCGTTCTACGGCGACAAAGGCTCTCTCGAGCTTGATAGCGACGGCAAGTTCCGAAGATTTGATCGCTCAGACAAGTTAGTAGAAGAAGGCGAAGACGCCTCAGTCGGGCAAGCCGAGCATTTGCAGAACTTTATCGACGCGATCAGAGCCAATGATCGGACAATCTTGAATCAACCGATCGTTGAGGGGCACAAGAGTACCCTGCTTTGTCACCTCGGCAATATCGCTTATCGCACAGGTCGCACCGTGAATAGCAACCCAAGCAATGGACACATCCTCGACGACGCTGAACAGCACGCAATGTGGCAACGCGAGTACGAACCATCCTGGCGATCTCAAGTCCGACCGTAACCTAAGGCGTCAAGACTTTCTGTTCGATTGTTTTACGCACAGCCGCGCAAGCCCCGGCACTAGCTTCCCATGGCTTTGACGAGCTCAGCTTTAGGTGTGAAGAGCCGTAAGAACGCTGCGCTCGTTACGGCCTATGGCAGAATTAAAATGGACGCGGCCAACGACGATGATGAACCTATCGCGGCTGCTGGCGATTCGGCCGGTAATAGCCGATTTTTTCCAGCGCAGCATAAACCTCTTCAAGTGTCTTCTCGCCAAAATTAGAAATGCTGAGCAAATCTTTGGGCGTACTCTGAAGAAGATCGCGAACAGTAAAAATGCCTTTTTCCTCAAGGCAATTTGTCGTTCGCACGGTCAGGCCGATTTCGGCGGTGCTCAATTCGAGTCGCTCGCGTTTGATTCGAGCCTCTTCTTCTGCCTGACTAATTGGAATCCTAGTGCGTGCCATCGGGAGTCCCTCCTATTCCAAATCCTTGAATCCATGGACGCTCACTTCGGCTCGTTCCGAAGTTCGTGGCTCGAGAGTATAACATGATAGGAATACTCACCAATCACCGCCGCCGACATTTGCGGCTTTCCGCGCGTTTTCCATGGAGCAATTGCTAGCATTACGATGAGTTCGACGGAGTTGTTAAGAGGACTGAACGATTCACAAGTTGCTGCGGTCACGCATGTGAACGGACCGCTGATGGTCTTGGCCGGTCCGGGCAGTGGCAAAACGCGTGTCGTGACGCATCGTATTGCTTACCTGATCGAACAAGGTATCGATCCTCGCAGCATCCTAGCGCTGACATTCACCAATAAAGCTGCTCAAGAGATGCACTCGCGACTGAGGCGGTTGATCGACGATGCGGACTTGCTTTGGATGGGCACTTTTCATGGCTTCTGTGTTCGCTTGCTTCGGCGTTATGCACGCTTGGTTGGACTCCCGGAAAACTTCAGCATCTACGATACGAGCGACACCGAAATTGCGCTGAAGACTGCGGTCAAGACTTCCAACTTCGAGCTTACGCATATCTCATTGGGCAAGCTGGCCAATCGAATCAGTTATTTCAAGAATCGCTTGGTGACACCTGAGATTCTCGAAGCTGAAGCTCTGTCGAGTGACGAACACGCTGTACGGCAAGTCTATCCCTACTACCAGCAAGAGCTACTTAAGAACGGTGCGGTTGATTTTGACGACCTGCTGATGCACACAGCTATCTTACTGCGATCCAACCCCGATTTACGAATGCAGTGGGATCAACGCTTGTCTCATGTAATGGTCGACGAATACCAAGATACGAATTTAGCTCAGTACGTCATCCTGCGGCATCTTTGCGTCGACCAGCCGAACTTGGCCGCCACCGGAGACCCGGATCAGTCAATTTACGGCTGGCGCGGAGCGAACGCAAAAAACGTTTCGAACCTGGAACGGGATTATCCCGCGTTGCGAGTTGTGCGTCTGGAAGACAACTACCGCAGCACACCTGAGATCTTGTCTACCGCCGACTTCTTGATCCAGCACAATGCTCATCGCAAAGAGAAGCAACTACTTCCAACTCGAGAGTCTGGGCGTTCAGTTCGCTTGGCAATTTTTCCTTCCGCAAGACAAGAAGCGGAGGATATCGCGGAAGAAATTGCGACATTTAACGAAGGCGGCGCAGCGCTCAGTGACTTTGCGATCCTCTATCGCACCAATGCACATTCTCGCCTGTTTGAGCACGCTTTGATGAGGCGGCATCTGCCGTTTCAGCTGATCGGAGGCTATCGCTTCTACATGCGGAAAGAGATTAAGGACCTCGTAGCGTACTTATTGTTGGTTCACAATCCAGAAGACAATGTGGCCCTACAGCGAGCGATCAATTCGCCTGCCCGTGGAATCGGCAAGCAAACCGTAGCAAAGATGCAAGAGTATGCATCGCAGCAAGGTCTGCCGCTCTTGGCTGCCTGCCGTCAGTGCTGCGAGCATGCTTTGCTTTCCAAACGTGCGGTCACAGCCGTGCGAGGTTTCCTCAAGATCTACGATCAACTCTGCGAACTTGTGCACGGGCCGCTTGTTGATCTACTAGAAACGACAATTGAATTAACGTGTTATCGCGAGCACCTAGCCAAGCAGACGAAAGCAGACACTGACGGTGATTCAGATGTACTCGCTAATCTCGACGAGCTGTTGGCCGAAGCGCAAGAGATCGACGAAGGTCTAGATCGCGAAAATGGACTCGAGGATGAGCAATCGGCTTTAGAAAAGTTTCTGGAGTTCGCAGCCTTACAGTCCGACGCCGATCGCATGAAGAACGGCGGCGATCAAGTCACCTTGATGACACTGCACGCTGCCAAAGGGCTCGAGTTCCCCAACGTTTACATCACGGCTGTCGAAGAAAACATCTTGCCGCACTCACGCAGTAAAGATGACCCGATGCAACTCGAAGAAGAACGTCGGCTGTTCTTTGTCGGCATCACGCGAGCGGAGAGTCAACTGCAGATTAGCTATGCGGTCAGACGCGGTTTCTCGGGACAAGAGTCTGGAGTGCCGAGTTCATTCTTGATGGAGCTACCGAAGACGGAACTGCAGATTATTGACAAGACGCAGTACTACGGTCAGGGCGATTCGAACTTTGGTAATAGTGGGTTTGACGGACACGACGTGGATCAGTCACAGCGGCCACCAGATTGGGATGAATATAGCCAAGTCGAGCAGCACTCCGATGCGTCAGATGAGACACAGGTCGAGTACGACGATTGCCAGCTGCCACCCGATGAGCTGGCCGCTCACATGCGCAAGGTACCCAAGATTCCCAAAGGCCTTAGCAACCTTATGTCTGCCGCAGACTTGATGACAGCCAATGACGAACAAGATGTCAGAATTCGAGTGGGCTGTGTTGTCGAGCACGAGAAACTCGGCGAAGGAGAGATTATCGCTGATCATGGAAACGGTAAGAAGCGTTCCGTGATGATCCATTTCGCTCGTGACGGTTCCAGAAGGAGCTTTCGACTTTCTCACGTTGATCTGCAAGTTATACGTGAAGCTGAAATCTAGTCGCCTCTTTCTTCTCACTCGATACATCAGCGAGGCGATTGCGGTTTCGCTGCTTAACTCCGACTCTTAAATTCTATCGCATTCTGCCCTGCGAAAACCACTAGAACTCAACAAACGATCATGCCTGCTCCGAAGTACCCCAAAGTCGCCCAGCTGCGGACCGTTGAAAAGCTCAAGGCCCATCTGCATGAGCTCGGTGTGAATTTCCCATGCGACAACGAGTTGCTCTCTTCCGAACAGGGTTCGCCGCTCGCAAATTCGATGAGGATCGCGGGCCACAACATTGGAAATCGATGGTGCATTCACCCAATGGAAGGCTGGGATGCTAATCGAGATGGAAGTCCCAGCGAGTTGACGTTGCGGCGTTGGCGACGCTTTGGTGAAAGTGGCGCGAAACTCATCTGGGGTGGCGAAGCTGCTGCAGTACAGCCAACGGGACGAGCCAATCCCAATCAGACACTCGGTACGCCGAGCAACACCAAGGGCCTGGAGCAACTGCGTCAAGCTCTGCTGGAAGGTCACCGAGAATCTGGCATGAGTACCGATGATCTTTGCATCGGCTTGCAACTCACGCATTCAGGGCGTTTCTGCAAGCCGAATGACCACAAGCGTTGGGAACCTCGGATCGCCTATCACCATCCATTGCTGGACGCGAAGTTCAATATCGACCCCAGTGACGATTCTGTGGTTTGGACCGATGAGGAACTGGAACAACTGATCGAGGACTACGTGCAGTCGGCCAAGTTGGCGGAAAGCCTTGGATTTCAGTTTGTCGATGTAAAGGCTTGTCATGGCTATCTGTTGCACGAGTTCCTAAGCGCTCGCAGTCGCCCCGGACCATTCGGTGGCAACTTGTCAGGCCGATCACTGGTAATGCGAACGATAATACAACGCATACGTAGTGAGTGTCCGAATTTGTTTGTAGGCGTTCGACTGAGCCTATTCGATTCCCTTCCCTATCGGCCCAATTCAGAGGACAACGTCGGCGAGCCCTGGGATTGGAACGCAGCGGACGAATACTCTTTTGGTTTTGGGGCAAACCCACAGAATCCGCTAGAGGTTGATTTGACGGAGCCAAAGCAGCTAGTGCAGATGCTCATCGACGAAGGCGTAGAGATTCTAAACTACACGGCGGCGAGCCCTTACTACAACCCGCACTTCCAACGCCCCGCGATCTTTCCTCCAAGTGATGGTTACTTACCTCCAGAAGATCCGTTGGTTGGAGTGGCCCGGCATTTTCAATATGCCCGAGAGATGAAAACTGCCTTCCCCCACCTGCCTATCGTTGGCTCCGGGTACAGCTACTTGCAAGAATTCTTGCCGGGCGTGGCACAAGCTCTGGTTAGAGAGCAGCAGGTCGATTTCGTCGGTTTGGGGCGAATGTTCTTATCCTATCCGGAGATGCCACGTGATACCTTGGCTGGCAAGCCACCGGTTCGAAAACTCATTTGCCGCACCTTTAGCGACTGCACAACCGCGCCGCGTAATGGAATCGTAAGCGGCTGCTATCCGCTGGACGAACACTACAAAAGCATGCCTGAGCGCGAACAGGTTCAAGAAGCGAAGCAATCCGCTTTCTAGAAAATTTCGCCCGCTAGCCAATATCTTTCTGTCGCTTACGAAACCGGGCGGAACCTGGCTTTGCTCCGGTCCTAGCTCCATAAGAAGCTGCCCGTGAAAAGCCTAGAATGAAGCCGCGAACGAAAAGTATCCTCAAGCGAACTGACTAGGTCTTCGGGGGCTTTTCCTACTCGGTATCGTTGGCGTGATCGCGGGATTCTTTTACTTCAAATCGCAGTTTTTTCGCGAAATGCCGCATCGACTTAGCTTCGCGGGCGAGCTGCATACGATTCCTTATGAGTGGGTTTCTGGCAAGCCAAATGAACCACACGCAGCGATACTCATTCCCGTCAACTTACCCGGAGTTCCCAATCAGCTCTACATGCAGTTTGATACTGGCAGCTCCAGTACTTTCATCCGTTCTGGATCTATTCTGTCCCTTCAGGAATACGGGCTCGATCTTTCGCTCGTGGACAATGATGGAACCGCCCTTGTCGAGCGTTTTGAATTAGACGTTGCAGGAAACCGCATCCAGCTTGATCGGGATTGGGTCCGTCCACGTGACACACCGATCAAATGGGATCCTGAACCAATCAACATCATCGGATGTTTTGGGGCTGATCTGTTAGCCGAGAAAGTAAGTGAGATCGACTTTCCGGCGCAGGAAATCCGGCTGTCGCAACGCTGCTTGGAAGAGCTCGAATCGCTGAAAGATTTTGCTCCACTCGATTTCAAGGGGCATCGAATCATGTTCGACCGGCAAGATAGAAGGGGACGACGTACAGTTCTTTTGCGATTCTGGCTGCAGTCCGTTTGCTTTGCTGACATCTAAGTATCAGTACGATCGACTTACAGATCCGAACAACAAAGAGGTCGCTTACGACGCCAACCAGTTTGGCAACGCAGTGCCTGCTCATCACAAAGCGAGTGAAATGCCGCTCCGCATCGGAACAACGGAGCTGGCCGTCAAGAGAATCAGTTATGCGGTGGGGCTAGTTTCATACAGGTAGCTTTTGGAAGATTCATCGGCGGTGGTTTCCTAGGCAACAAAACGCTGACTGAGTCGGCGTTGATCCTTGACCTGAAGTCCAACGTGTTCGTGGTTATCAAGAACTCTCGTGCCGAGAAAAACGAGATAGCTCAAACGGAAATCTCCTTCGAGCTGACGAAATGGAACAGCATCCCTGTTCCCGAAATCGCCAACCACAACTCTAAATGCAACTTATTGTTCTATACTACAATAAGTGACGCCTCTCTTACGATCAAAGCATGCAAGGAATTGCCATCAGCAGATTCCACAAAAGAGGTTCTTGTGGAGACCTGGACGGAGAATTCCACAACTATCTTCGGAAAAGAAACTCGCTATCGATCGGGCCGCTTCTTCTAGAGGACGTGACGATCTTTCGAAGTAGGAGTCTGGGCACGAGACCAATGGCAAGTTTGGACCACTACAGCTCGAATGTAACTTCATCGAATTGGACTGGGCAAGCAACGTGATTCGCCTCACGAGAAGGTTCAGGGCTGGAAGCGTTTGCCCGCACGAGTCGAGATCGGAGCAATGCTCATC